>NZ_CP150225.1:4800000-7190617 GCF_037970385.1 Paenibacillus sp. FSL R5-0928
GCTATATTCCTGTGAATCATTCGTTAATGAATATAGCTGCATTTTGTACAGCTATTTTCATGATTTATCGCCTTATAGCTGGGAACTCTAGTTTTTAGTTGTATAGAATACACTTAAAACCAAAATGATCCCTTTTGCATACGAAATAGCTGTACAAAATACAGTTATTTCATAGATACTCTCAAGATCCGGCGCTAAAAATATACTGTTAGAGGATATCGGATACTTCGGTCAGTGTACAAGGGTTACTCTCTTAAAATCAGGCCCAGCAAATTCTGGGGAGTGATGAAGTGAATGCTCCTTCGGTTTGCCTATACAAAACTATAATCCAATAGGATATACTTATAAGTAAATCATTTCTCTAAGGAGTCCATATATGGAACTGAGACAACTGCAGTATGTGCTGCAAATCGCAGCCGAAAAAAACTTCTCACGTGCAGCGGACAAGCTGCATATTGCCCAGCCCTCGCTCAGCCAGCAGCTTTCCAAACTGGAAAAAGAGCTCGGCGTAATGCTGTTTCAGCGTAATACCAGCTCAGTTGAGCTGACCTACGCAGGTTCTAAATTCGTTGAACAAGCCCAGATTATCATTGACGCAGTGGAGCTGCTGCGGCAAGAAATGTCCGACATATCAGAACTGCGTACTGGACGTGTAGTTGTGGGTAGTATGCCGATTACAGGTGCACATCTTCTGCCGCATGTACTTCCAGTTTTTAAACAAAATTATCCTGAGGTAGAAATAACGCTGCTCGAAGACTCGTCAATGAACCTAGAGAAGCTCACGGCAAGTGGCCAAACCGATTTAAGCCTGCTCTCCTTACCCCTCGAAATTCCTGCACTAGCTTATGAAGAGCTTGGAGAGGAAAGAATCGATCTCGCTGTTCCTCCTGAACATCCACTCGCTAAACGAATCCTAGATGGAACACGGACCTCACTTGAAGAGCTTAAGGACGAACCTTTTATCGTACTTAAGGAAGGTCAGGGCTTCCGCAAAATGACTGTGGAACTATGCCGGAAAGCCGGATTCGAGCCACGAATCGTTTTCGAGAGCAATAATATGGAAACCGTTCAATCCCTAGTGGCAACAGGTATGGGCGTGACTCTTGTTCCTCGTTTTATCGCTCGTGCACCGCGGAGTGAATTTGTTCCAGTCTACTTACCGCTTGCTGATCCAGTGCCTAGTCGTACGCTAGTTGTAGCATATCGACGCGGACGATATTTGTCCAAAGCCGCAAAGGCTTTTGTAGAAACATTCAAATCAACCGTGTCTGAATTAACGGAAGAATAGAATATATACAAATAAAGTGCCCCAGTAACCATTCGTGTGGTTGTCGGGGCACTTTTCAGGTGAACCTCTTGTAACAGTACTAGATTATTTACGCAAATTACGCTGTGTAATCAGGCGGTTCTGATCATCCGACACACGTGCTTTACTTGAATCAGCCAATCCCTTATCAACTGGAGCCCCGGTGTGCTCTTCCACAAATTCACGAGTCACACTATTCTGAAGCTCTGCAACTTCGTTTGAATCTTGATTCTGTCCCTGCTCGGCTTTATTGTCTTTAGTCAATTTAATCCACCTCCTGGTAACAGATTATAAGTTCTTTACCCCTCTACTTTGAGGTTAAACATAATATATAGAGCTTTCTGCATGAAGAAATATATCCTACGTTTTCCCTTTGCAATGCAACCAGCTCCATGGTATTCTATTGAAAATAAGTGAAACGTGCAGACGGGACCAGTAAGAATGAGTCTAACCGCGCCTAGAGAGTAGATTCCGACAGGCTGAAAGAATTTACCGCGGTTTTCGTTCCGAATCCTACCCCCGAGCGGCCTGTGTCAAACAGGACGGATCCTCCCGTTATGAGAATGAAGTCGGATGATCCCTCATCAATGAAGGTGGTACCGCGGAAGTTTATAAGCTTTCGTCCTTTGCTAAGTCTAAGGATGGGGGCTTTTTGTTGTTTTCAGGACTTAATAAACGAAGAGGATGTGGACAGAAATGACGACGCGAATCGTGGTCAAAATAGGCAGCAGCTCGCTGACCGGACCCGAGGGCGGTTTGAATCGTGAAGCAGTCTCCTTTTTTGCCTCAGAGATTGCCGAGTTGAAGAAAAACGGCTGTGAGGTGTTGTTAGTAACCTCTGGTGCGGTAGCCGCCGGCTTCCGCAGTATCGGTTATCCAGCACGTCCGAAGCTGCTGCATGAGAAGCAGGCCGCTGCGGCTGTGGGTCAGGTACTGCTGATGCAGGCTTATCAGGAAGCTTTTGCCCAGCATGGAATTACTACCGCGCAAATATTGCTGACTCGCACCGATTTCTGCAGCCGCAGAGCCATGAATAACGCTATGATGACTGTAGAAGAGCTACTTCGCCAAGGAGCGGTGCCCGTATTTAACGAAAATGACACTGTCTCCGTAGATGAACTGAAATTTGGCGATAACGATACCCTCTCTGCGCTAGTAGCCAACCTGTTAAAAGCCTCTAGACTACTTGTCTTAACCGACATGGATGGTTTATACAGTGGAGATCCCCGCAAGCATCCGGATGCTGTCCGCTATCAGTTCGTAGATGACATTACACCGGAGATATATGCTATTGCTGGTGGAGCTGGCTCTAGTGTTGGAACAGGCGGTATGCGATCCAAAATCGATGCGGCCAAGATCGCTACTCGGGGTGGTGTTCCTGTCTTTGTCGGAAGAGCCACCGAACCTGGAGATTTACAGCTTGCTGCAACAGGAGAAGGTAGGGGCACTTATTTTGCAACGAAGCTATCCTCTCTCCCCGTCAAAAAGCAATGGCTTGGCTTTATGTCTACCCCTCTCGGCTCCCTGTACGTGGACGAAGGGGCTGTAGAAGCTTTGCTTCATGGCGGTCACAGCCTGTTGCCTGTAGGCGTCAAACAGACAGAGGGTAGCTTTCACGCAGGAGATGTTGTAGAAGTACTTGGACCCGACTCCAAATTGCTTGGACGTGGGATTGTAAATTACGATGATGCTCAGCTGCGCAGCATTCAAGGTCTGCCAAGCCGTGAGATTGTACCAAAGCTGGGAGAAGTACACCGGCTTGAGGTCATTCACCGTGACGAATGGATTACACTGAGATAAACATTTTTTTTCAATTCAAATATAGGGAGGAATCGTCATGAGTGAAGTAATTAATAAGAGTAAATTAGCCAAGGAGACTACAGGAGTTCTAGCAAGCTTAACAACTGGCCAGAAGAATAAAGCACTGCTGGTCATGGCCGATGCGCTTCGCCGCGAAGCTCCCGCCATTATCGCCGCCAACGCGGAGGATTTGGAACGAGGAAGACTTAATGGAACTCCGGAATCCATGCTCGACCGGTTGGCGTTAGATGTGGGTCGGATTAACAGCATTGCCGAAGGCCTGCAACAAATCGCTATATTACCGGATCCTATCGGTGACACGCTAGAAAGCATTGAACGTCCTAACGGCCTCAACATCCAGAAGCTGCGTGTTCCGCTTGGTGTGATCGGCATCATCTACGAGGCACGTCCCAATGTAACTGTTGATGCTGCAGGTCTATGTCTCAAAACCGGCAACGCTGTTGTGCTGCGCGGTGGCTCTTCTGCCCTGTCCTCCAACCGTAAAATTGTCGAGGTTCTGCACAATGCTCTTGCTGAAACCTCAATGCCGCCTAACGCGCTTCAGCTGATTGAAGACCCAAATCGTTCTTCAGTAGATGAAATGCTAAAGCTGAACGGACTTTTAGATGTGATCATCCCGCGCGGAGGCAGCTCTCTTATTCAAAATGTAGTCCTTAACGCAACCGTTCCCGTAATTGAAACTGGAGCAGGCATCTGCCATACTTATCTCGACACAACTGCCTTGCCAGAAATGGCACGGGACATTAGTTTAAATGCCAAAGCTCAGCGCCCTTCGGTATGTAACTCTATGGAAACACTACTCGTTCATCAGGATTACGCGAGCAAATATCTGTTATCCTTAGCCGAAGCATTCCGTGAGGTTCATGTAGAACTTCGCGGCTGTCAACAAACCATCTCTCTTGTCCCATGGGTATTACCTGCAACCGTAGAAGACTATGCTACAGAATACAACGATTATATCCTTAATATTAGAATCGTCAGTGATTTGGAAGAAGCTATGCAGCATATCGCCCAGTATGGTACGAAACATTCGGAATGTATCGTAACAGAAGATCAGGAGAACGCCACACGCTTTTTACAAGAAGTGGATGCTGCCGCTGTTTATCACAATGCCTCAACCCGCTTCACGGATGGCTTTGAATTTGGATTCGGTGCAGAGATTGGTATTAGTACCCAGAAACTCCACGCTCGTGGCCCGATGGGTCTGCCTGCACTAACTTCAACCAAATATAAGATCTACGGAACGGGACAAATTCGGGGTTAGTATACACGTTTAAGTATTCTATCACACAACTTTTAGGAGGATTTTAGCCATGTGTCAGCAACCTTCAGTTCCACTCATGAATCATAATATTGTTTTTTATGGCGCAGGCTCCATGGCAGAAGCCATCGTTCGCGGGATGATTAGCCGCAATATCGTGAAGTCCGATAATGTCATCATGCTCAATCGCAGCAGCAGTGAACGTCTGGCAGAACTAAAAAGCCGTTATGGTGTAATAGGCACAAATGATCCCGAACAAAAAATAGAATACTTACGGAACGCACCCGTAATAGTACTGGCAATGAAACCTAAAGATGCTGCAGAATCCTTACGCAGACTAGGTCCAATTCTTTCTCCGGATCAGATCGTAGTTTCTGTCATTGCAGGTCTATCTATTCGCACCATGCAAGGTCTACTTGGCAAAGCACAGCCTATTGTTCGCACAATGCCTAACACTTCCAGTTCCATCGGTCTGGGTGCCACTGGTCTAGCCTTCTCCAAAGAAGTAGACGAAAGAGGCCGTCGCCTTGCTCTTAATATCTTTGAGGCTGTCGGGCTTACAACAATCATTGATGAGGAACGTATGGAAACCTTGACCGGAATTTCAGGCAGCGGGCCTGCGTATATCTATTACATGATGGAAGCCATGATCGCCGCTGGTATCCGTGGTGGGCTGCCACTTGATCAAAGCACCGAATTAACTGTTCAAACAGTGCTGGGTGCTGCCCGAATGGTACAACAGACGGGAGAAGAACCCGCAGCACTCCGTAAGAAGGTTACTTCCCCTAACGGTTCAACACAAGCAGCTATAGAAGTGCTTGAACGAGGGGAATTCTTTGAAACTGTGATTGCTGCAGTTAACCGATGTGCCGAGCGCTCACGTGAAATGGGTGCTGCCCTAGAGAAAGAGCTTCGTTCTTAACCAAAAAAAGATCGCAGCCCATCCCCTCATCGGGTGGGAAGCGATCTTTTTTTTATCTTGTTACAACATTTCCATAATTATCTCTTACGATTACCTTTAGATTTACAGGAGCCGCAATGGTCACGTTCAATGCATTCCTGGAGTTATCGAATACTAGATGTCTAGGTATGTCTCCTAAGATGACGTAAAATGTGTCTCCGACTTGTTTAGTTTGCAACAGCCGCTTCTCTTGCTCTTGCTTGAGTTGCCCTTCTGCCGTGGAATAACTCCCAAATACATTCAACTCGTTCCCAGCCGTTCGATCAACCATAATTCCATAAGGTTCAGCAGCCTGGATTATAAGTGTGCCTACACCCTGTGGAACATTCCCCTTCCATTCCGGCAAGGAATAATTCTCCTCCGTAGATGAGATCACATGTCTAAGTTCTTGTGTTAATCCTAAAGAGCTGACTCCTGCGAATACTAAACAGCACACTGCCAGAAATCCGACGAACAGAACACTTAGCACATCATAGTACATTTTCCCTTTACCACGGAACCATAAGGTGTAAATTACAATTTCTAAACCAAGTAAGATAAAAATGAGCGGCCACCAAGCAAGTGTTGTCTCGAACACATCCGCTCCTTTCCACTGCGAGACCATTATTAATGCCCCGAGAAATAAAAGGCTCAGTCCCATCGACAACGTACCTACACGCCAACTTCTAGATTTCCCTTCGTTCACTGGAAACTCGCTAGTTACCATGACTCCCGGCTCTACTTCTACTGGATTATTCAAGATTGACCCCCCGCCCCTTTTCTACTCTTATTATTCTTACTTCCAGTCATCAGCTTCACCCCACCACCGATCAATAACACGGAGACGACAATGGTCTTAAAATATTCATTTACGCGATATTCCAGCCGCCATTCTGGAAATCTGATATCGATGGCAGGAACTGCGACATTCACAACAATAAAGTATAATCCGAGACACATCAGGACTGCTCCGAGCCAGCCTTGATGATTTAAGAAACCTTCGATAACCGGCTTATCCTGCAAAGGTTCACGTCCATATCGGCTAACTAACTGTAAGCCATCGAATAAGCTATAGAACCAAATGACCGGGATAAGGAAAAAGAGCAATGTTAACCGCAATAGATCCATGACATAAATACTTCCTAAGAAAAGAAGCATGAGCTGGAGCCCTCTTTTTTGCAGTCCCAGATACATCTGTCCAGCACCAGGAAATGCGGATAGTAATGTCGCTAATACTTTGCTGCGTCGTCCTTCCTCACGTCCAGCCTCCATCTCTTCGAATAATGTGCGGTCAACAAGCATTTCTCCTGCTTGTTTACGATGGATCAACTGAACTGCATCAAACATGCAATACAGCCAAATTACTGGCAATACTCCAAACAGCAGCAAAAATGCATCACTCGAAGTAATTCCGGCCAAGAACAACATAACGGTCATGAATCCGAAAAAAGAAATCAGAAAGGATAGTCCACGCTGCATCAGCCCCATATGAAAATGACCCAATCCAGGAATGAAAGACAATAAGATGACATGCACACGTTCATTATCCTCCGTCTTTACGGGCATAGTAGAACTAAAATCCAGCATTGATCCATCAGGCGCTACAATTGGAGTGGGCATTTGCAGTAATTTAATTACCAGATGAATCATCGAAAGGATCCATAGAAGTAAGAATCCGATCACTCCCAATGCCAGAATTCCCTCATCCCCTTCAGCCATAGCGATTAAGAATGACATAAATAACACACCAAAGCTTAGCAAAAAATAAACAATCCCTTGTGGGCGTCTTCCCATATAATAATGACCTGCTCCAGGAATCATATTAAGAAAAAGACCCTTAATTTTATTACGCTGCTGTTGCATTGTTCATTTCTCCTCTCATTTCTGTCTTCCGTCCATAATCCGGCTCAACCATCCGCTGGTGGCTTGCATGAATTGTTCGCTATAAGATGGCGAATTATCTTTCTTAGGGACAATAAGCTCCATTTCACCCGTGAGTAACTTATCAAACATCCCGGAAGACATAATCAACAGCGTTAACGAAGCAGCAACGGCATAATGAAAGATTGTTTTTTCATACCAGCGATAACGCCGTGATCCTTCTTCTTTCCCCGCTACTTCTTCTATGACTACTGAAGATCTCACCGTAGCAACCCAATCTCCCATAACTCTCTCTGTAAAAGCAGACGAATTCTCCAATGAAGGCAGATCCTCCTTTAGCTCATCCAGCATCTCCATGTACGAAACAAATGTGTCTTCATCCTTGAGCAGCAATTGTTCCCATTCATCTCGCTCTATACTATCTTCTTGCCCTTCAAGATAAGCTTTTGCCTGCTCGCGGCGATTTAGGTTTTCTCCACTCTTCATCATAGCCATTCGTCCTCCTTCCAATGTTTTCGCATCCATTGTCTCGCCCTATATAGTCTGGACTCCACCGTCTTCAGAGTAATTTCATTTTCAGCAGCAATTTGCTCATATTTTTTATTTTCCAGATAATAAGCCACCATAATTTCCCGATGACCCTCCGGTAAATTGTTGATCTCACCCGACAGACGATTCATCCGGTCACGACGGACAACAGTGGCTAGTACATCCTCCTCATTAGAAGGTGTCTGGCTCAGCACAAGCTCATAGTCAACAGGTAACTCTCGTAGCCGATCACGTTTACGTTTGGCATCAATAGCCTTATTTAAGGCGATCCGCGTAATCCATGATTTTAAGCCTTGATAACGGTAGTCAGGGAGAGATTTATACATCTGGAGAAAAGCTTCCTGAGCAGCGTCTTCAGCCCCTTTGACTTCACGTAATACAGAATAGGTGATTTTGTATATATGCTGACTGTATGTATTTACAAACTGGCGAAACGCATCTTCGTCTCCTTGGCAAATCCGCTTGATTAATAGCTCTTCCTCAATGACTCTCCCCTCCTTCCCACAGCAATAGACGCTGAGTTCTTCGCCCACCCCTGCACTTATCTAAAAAAATAAAAAAAGAACCGTACAGACTCTAGCAATAGCTAAAGCAATACGGTTCTCTCCTAAACGATCTATCTTCCACCATTGCGGAATTTTTGTGTATACGTCTTTACATCCTGAGCGTTCTTGACCCGGTTACGGGCCCATTCCAGCAATATCCGGTCGATATAACGAAAATGAACCTTCCCCGCAAATACGGATTCCTTGAGCGCTAACAGAATCAGCTCCTCAGGATATCGGTCTTGATCCACCCAGCTGGAAATCGTCTCACATTCCATTGGAGACAGCGGGCGCCCGAATTCCTTCTCGAAAATACTGAATAGATTCCGGCTCTCCTCTTTATCTCCAAGTGAAGAAGGAGATGTGGGGGGAGTTCCGAATCCTCCACCTGACGCAGCAGCCCGGGGAGCTGATGTTCCATATGCTCCCTTGTCCTTATCTTGCTCATTTTCTTGTACAGCTGTCGCAAGATAAGCACCTAGCTTTCCATATAGCCCTGAGAAATTGTAGCGTTCATAATGGATATCTCTTAGCTCATCGTTGTCTCCATCGATGCTAATGAAACCTTCCTTCATGAGCTTCTGCAATTCTCCGGCGAGAACGGAAATGCTACGACCAGTTACAACCTGAAGCTCCTCCAGAGAAGGGAACTCAATCCCTTCCACTTGCCTGAAGGAGAGCAGATGAATCAGCAGCATCGCTTCGCTGCCGCTTAAATTCAGCTTCCGGTAATACTTCAGTAAAGCGTAAGGTATGACGGCCATTCCGTTCTCCAGACCGAAGGAGACGCCTTCGCTCCAGGTACTCCATGTCTTGCCGTCCATGTGCTTCCCCCTTTGTTCAAATCCTAAGAACTTATGGGTAGAGGCGGTACAGTGTACGTGGGAATGGAATAGTCTCACGTACATGGTCAAGACCACAGATCCAAGCTACAGTACGCTCAAGCCCAAGTCCAAAACCGGAGTGAGGTACAGATCCGTAAGTACGCAGATCCATGTACCATTTATAAGAATCCATCGAAAGATTGTGCTCTTTATAACGCTCTTCAAGCAGCGCAGGATCATCGATCCGCTGTGAACCCCCAATAATCTCTCCATAACCTTCAGGAGCGATCATATCAGCACACAGTACGACTTCAGGACGATTTGGATCCGGCTTCATGTAGAACGCTTTGAATGAAGCAGGATAATGAGTAATAAATACAGGTTTATCGTAGGCTTCAGCGATTGCTGTTTCATGAGGTGCACCAAAATCATCACCCCAAGCAATATCTTCAAAGCCTTTATCATTCAAGAACTTGATCGCATCGTCATAAGTAATGCGTGGGAATGGTGCTTTAATATTCTCCAGCTTGGAAATATCGCGGCCTACCGCTTCCAACTCCGCACGGCAATTCTTCAATACGGATTGCACTACGAAGCTAATAAACTCTTCCTGAACCTTCAAGCTTTCTTCATGATCTGTGAAGGCCATTTCAGGCTCGATCATCCAGAACTCGATCAAGTGGCGACGAGTCTTAGATTTCTCCGCACGGAAGGTTGGTCCAAAGGAATATACACGGCCCAGTGCCATAGCTGCAGCTTCCATGTATAACTGTCCGCTTTGGGTCAGGTAAGCATCCTCATCGAAGTATTTCGTGTGGAACAAGTTAGTAGTTCCCTCTGCTGACGTTGGCGTCAGAATCGGAGGATCCACCTTTGTAAATCCGCTCTCGTTGAAGAACTGTTGGATTGCCCGGATAATCTCCGCACGAATAACCAGAACAGCCCGCTGCTTCGAGGCACGGAGCCAGAGGTGACGGTGATCCATCAAGAAATCAACGCCATGCTCTTTCGGAGTAATTGGATAATTCTCTGTAAGGTGCAGAACTTCAATTCCGGTAACAGTCATTTCAAAACCGGATTGACTGCGAGGCTCCTCACGAATAATACCGGTCACATACAATGAGCTTTCCTGTGTGAGGCTCTTAGCTGCATCCCATACCTCTTCAGGCACTTCTGATTTCACTACAACTCCCTGAATATAACCTGTACCATCGCGAAGCTGCAGGAACTGAATTTTACCACTGGAGCGCTTGTTGTTTACCCAACAACCGATAACAACACTTTCTCCAACATGTTCATTCACGTTCTTGATTACACTCTTGTTAGCCATGCCTTCAATCTCTCCTCTAATTTAGCCGTTAATTCCTTGCACAATACGGTTTGTATCACGTGCGATGACAAGTTCTTCGTTAGTCGGAACTACAAGCACCTGCACTTTGGAATCTACCGTAGAGATACGACGCGGGTCGCCGGAGCGAACTTTGTTAGCTTCAACATCCAACTCAATACCCAGGAACGTAAGGTTATTTAGCAGTTTCTCACGTAGCAATGAAGCATTTTCACCAACACCAGCAGTGAATACGATAGCATCTACACCGTTCATAGCAGCCGCATAAGAACCGATATACTTGCGCAAGCGGTACTCATACATTTCAAAAGCTAGCGTGGAATTAGGCTCACCTTTTTCCATACCCTCAATAATATCACGCATATCACTGCTTACGCCCGAAATTGCTAGGAGTCCACTATGTTTGTTCAACATGGAGTTAACTTCGCCTACGGACAATTCTTCCTTGTTCATCACGTAAGGAACAATTGCTGGATCAAGATCACCACTGCGAGTACCCATCATCAAACCTTCCAGAGGAGTCATACCCATGGAAGTATCCACAGACACTCCATCTTGAACAGCAGTTACACTACCTCCGTTACCGATATGACAAGTAATGATCTTCAGATCTTCCAACGGACGCTCCAAGTACTCCGCAGCAGCTTTGCTTACGAAGTCGTGTGATGTACCGTGTGCGCCATACCGACGAACTTTATATTTATTGTACAGTACTCTAGGAATCGCGTACATATAAGCTTTTTCAGGCATTGTTTGGTGGAATGCAGTATCGAATACAACAACCTGCGGTACACCCGGCATATTTACTTCAGAAGCCGTAATCCCCATCATTGCTGCTGGGTTATGCAGTGGTGCAAGGTCAAACAATTGACGAATTTTAGTCTTGGCATCAGCGTCCACGAGTGCGGAAGCTTTGAAGAATTCACCACCATGTACTACACGGTGACCCACAGCATTGATTTCTTTAATGGATTCAATAACGCCATGCTCTTTATCCGTTAGGCAAGCTAGAACTTTACGAATCGCTGTGTTATGCTCCAAAATTTCACTTACTTCTGTTACTTCAGCTTTACCAGTAGGTTTATGGTTCAGAATGGAGGAATCCATCCCGATACGTTCCACCAAACCTTTAGCCAAAACGGATTCATCAGCCATATTGTACAATTGATATTTTAAAGAAGAACTACCGGAGTTAATTACTAGAATATTCATATACGGTCACCATCCTTGTCGTACTGGAAGAAGCCTTCGCCTGATTTCATACCCAATTGTCCTGCACGCACCATCTTCTTAAGGATCGTGGAAGGACGATATTTCAGCTCACCATATTCACGGAACATATTTTCAAGTGCAGCAAGAACCGAATCCAGACCGAATCTGTCAGCCATTTCAAGCGGTCCATATTGGAATTGATAACCAATACGCATAGCATCGTCAATATCCTGTGCGGAGGCAACGCCTTCTTGCAGCACGTGCATAGCTTCATTGATAAACAAGCAAATGAGGCGTGATGTTACAAATCCTGGGGATTCATAAATCATTACACCTTTTTTCTCAACAATTTCATCAACAAAGGATTTTGTATCTTCAAAAGTAGCATCTGAAGTTTTCAGACCGCGTACAATTTCAACAAGATCCACTTTAGCTACAGGGTATATGAAATGCATTCCGATCACGCGTTCCGGATACATTGTAGAACTTGCAAGTTCAGTCAAGCTAAGTGTTGACGTATTGCTGGCAAGAATAATGTGGTTTGGACATACTTGATCCAGTTGATTTAATATTTTTTTCTTTTCTTCTAAATCCTCAACGATTGTTTCGATAACCATGTCACAAGAGCTCAGCTCTGCGAAATGTGTCACTTTTTGAATGCGGCTAAGAATCAGCTTCTTCTCAGCTTGAGTGATCGCCCATTTCTCCAGTTGCTTATCTAGACTTGTCTCGATCATTTCGTAGGAGTAGTCCAGTTTCTCAGGGGTTTTCTCCACCAGCAATACATCCAGGCCCTTGGCTGCCAGCATTTCGGCAATCCCTTGTCCCATTGTGCCACCGCCGATGACACCAATTTTCTTGAAATTCATAAAAAAGTCTCCATCCTTTCAGGTATCTATACTTTTGTATTGTACCTTGTCTGTCGCAAAAATTTATAAAGCCCGACATATAATGATATCTTAGCATGCCTGAAAAGTAAAAAAAAATAACCAGCATAAATATTTATGCTGGTAAACGCACGCTGTCACGAAATTGACATCGAAATTGCTCTCCAGAGAGCAATTCTTCCTTCATTAAAATGTCAAGGGAGTAATCAAATACATTTCGTTGCTTTTCAAGGTGGTCGTGAGTACGCACCATCAATTCATCCAATATTTTACTGTTTTCCTTCATAAGCTCTTCAGTGGTAACCATTTCCAGCTTGGCGATACCCAACGAAGTTAATCCGGATTTCATCATGGTTTCGACAATATTCAGGGCTTGATCAAAATCGCCACGCGAACCAGTGCTTCGTCCGCCATAATACATTTCTTCTGCAGCCGCTCCACCAAGTGCGATCATAATCTGATCTTCGAGATAATCTTTGGTGTACAAATACTGCTCTTGCTGAGGATTGTGACGTACATAACCAAGGGCTTGCCCCCGCGGAGTCAGCGTAACCTGACTAACACTTCCCGGACGAAGCAGCTCTGCCATAATGGCATGTCCCAATTCGTGGATTGCCACCCGTTTTTTCTCTTCGTGGTTAGTTTCTCTGTCCGTTTTTTCCCCCATCATAACCTTGTCAATCGCCATCGACAGATGCCGCTGCTCAACCTCTGTCAATTCCTCACGCATCATATAAATTGCTGCCTCATTCATAACACTTTCGAGCTGAGCACCGGAAAAACCATAGGCTTCTTCGGAAATTTTGTCGAGGTTCACATTTGCATGAAGCGGCTTATTTTTGGCATGCAATTCGAGAATCGATTTGCGGCCTTTTTTATCAGGCATGTCCACTTGAATATGACGGTCAAACCGGCCAGGACGCAGCAATGCTGAATCAAGCATTTCTTTACGGTTAGTGGCTGCTACCAGCAGAATGCGCGGCGTTTCGTTGTTATAGATCCCGTCCATCTCGGTCAACAGCTGATTCAAGGTCTGATCATATTCTCGCTGCTGTCCGCCTTCACGCTTACCGCCAATTACGTCAATTTCATCTATGAAAATAATAGCGCTTTGCTTGTTTTCCTTAAGGGCGCGGGTACGGGCATCCTTAAACAAATCGCGGATACGGCCGGCACCGACACCTACGTACATTTCTACAAACTCACTGCCTGATGCTGCCACAAATACAGAGTTCGTATAATGTGCTGCTGCTCTAGCCATAAGGGTCTTACCTGTTCCTGGAGGGCCTGTAAGCAGAATCCCTTTCAAAGGCCGAATCCCGAATTTGCTGATTTCCTCATGCCGGATCAGAAAATCCAACGCTTCACGAAGCTCCTGCTTTGCATTGTCTTGCCCGCCAATTTCTTCAAAAGTAAGCTTTGAAGGTCCATCCTTCTTGCGTTTCTTCCCGGCACCTGCATTCACCGCAAGTCCGCCTCTTAAATGAGCAATGATAAGTAAAGCCGTGAGCATCCCAGCAGCAATAACGATCGGGAATATATTAATGCCTAGAAAAGCCATAAAAATAAACAAGACAGGAACAAATCCGATTAGAATTTCTTTAAGGTATTTAGGCATTATTCCATACCCCCAATGTCGCAGGTTTGCGCGGCAAAATAATAAATTTGCTTTCTTTTCCATTACTCAAGCTTACATAGACATTATTGTCGTCAATTTCTGTTGAGGCTATCACATTTTTATATTGCGGATATTGCGCTTTGAGTCCATCAAGTTCTGTGGGTATAAGTGTATATTTACGGCTCTCCATGGCTTCAGCTACAGAGAACATCGCTTTATCCCAGTATTCATCCAGCAGTTCACTGGAGTTCTGTTCTACATCAAGTTTCAGTGTACGTCCATCAATCATCGATTTTCCTTCTTTAGAGACGTACTGAACCAGTTCACGTAATTTCGTGCCTGGCTGGAGATCAAGTTTCAAAGTGACCTCATTGCGGTTAATACTGATATGAGAATCATTGACGCCCTCATATTGAGATACAATCTTCTGAAGTGGTTCCTGCATTGCAAACTGACGATACAAAAAGAAGCCACCAAACAATAGAGTAGCCGACAGTAGAGACGTTATCAGCACAGGTACAAGACGTAATTTCAAGAAACGTCCTCCTCTCAAAGATGACAAAATATAAAGCTCAGTATAATAATTTATAGCTACTTGAGAGCTCATCAGAGAGACTGAAGTCTCTTATTGCTGTTCTAATTACAAGTAGTAGTATATCACAGGTGTATATACTAATTTCAAAATAAATGTGAATATATTTAAAATTTAATTTTTTAAATATTTCCATCAATACCAAATATATTCCTCGTTTTCGACAAAATCGGCCTTGATTTTTAATCAATCGGCCTATTTTTGTATGTGAATTTAAGAGAATATTCGGTGATAACCACCCATTCAGTATATCACTTAGTATATCACTTTTGTACATCAAATAAATGTAAACAAGCGAACTTATAATAAGTTCGCTTGTTTACATTGCCACCCTTAATTTCCTTATGTTCGGCTTAACTTTTAGGTAAACTGTAACCTTCACCCATTCGGGACCCATCCGAAAACCGATAAAATTGATAATAATACCGACCGCTCTGTTTATAAAAAAGCTGCCAAGCATACTCTCCGTTATATACTCCCGGCAGCAAGCGTTCAATCGTTATGTCCGGAAGATCAGCTTTGATAATGCCGCGTATTTGGGCTTCTGAGGTTCCTTTACTTAGTTCCTCAGCAAACACTGCGTCGTCGCCTTCAGCATATTTTCCATCTACCGTAAAGCGGACCCAGACCATAAGAGCAGTCCCGGCTTCATTTTTTCCTGTTAAAACCCAGTACACTGCATTTTCATCCCAAACCGATTTTTGTGCTTTGGTTACCTCTGTTAGACCCGCTCTGGTTTTGGCAACATCCTTGGCGATATCCCGCTCGTTCCATTGATCTTTCATAATATAGGCATAGAACTGGATAAGTCCAAACCCCAGGAGCAGAATCAGAACTGACCCCAGGAGGATCCATTTTTTCCTTTTCTTCAAGGTACAGCTCCCTTTCTAGTAATATATCTTTTTTGATTATATAACACACCCGCGTGTTTATCCAAAATTTCATAATTTTCTAGCTTTCCCAGCCTTTAAAATGTACAAAAGGCCGCAACTTTTGCTAAAAGCAAAAAGTCGCAGCCTATTATTTATTCGTTATTATCCAGACTTAACGCTTCAATAAACCTTCGAAGGCTTCTTGCGCTTTACGCCGGATAGCTTCCTCATCCAGGGTTAAGCATTGTCCATGCTTGATGACCTGTTTACCATTCACCCACACATGCTCAACATCCTTAGCGCTAGCAGAGTAAACTGCATGAGACAACAGATCTGTGTGTGGCAGCAAATGCGGCTGATCTATATCAATTGCAATGAAATCAGCTTTCATCCCAACAGCAAGTCTACCTACATTATTTAAAAAGATGGACTGGGCGCCATATTCTGTAGCCATACGTAGAGCTTCTGGAGCTGGAACAGCCGTTGGATCACCGCTGACACCCTTATGAATGAGAGCTGCAAGCCGCATCTCTTCAAACATATCCAAGTTATTGTTGCTTGCCGCGCCATCCGTGCCAAGAGACACCTTCACACCAGCTTTTAGAAGATCAGTAACCCGAGCCACTCCGCTAGCCAGCTTCAAATTACTGCCCGGATTATGAGAGACACCCACATTATGGCGAGCCAAGATCTCAATCTCTTCATCATTTAAATGAACACCATGTGCAACTATCGAGGGACGTGTGAACATTCCAAGCTTCTCTAAGTGAGCTACAGGACGCAACCCGTAATCCGCCACATTTTGTTCCACTTCACGTTTCGTTTCGGACATATGCGTATGCATCGGTAAATCCAGATCATGCGCTGCCTGCACGAACTTAACCAGGAAGTCCGGAGGGCAAGTATAAGGGGCGTGCGGCGAGATCATAGTAGTAATTCTACCGTCCGCCTTTCCATGCCAGTTACGGGCAAAAGAAATCGCTTCCGCAAGCTTGTGATTCTGTACATCCTCTGGACATAACCCGATCACACCACGCATCAATACGGAACGGATACCTGATAACTCAGCTACCTCAGCTACTCGGTCCATATGATCATACATATCGAGGAAGGTCGTAGTTCCACCCTTCAGCATTTCCAATACAGATAAGGAGGTTCCCCAGTATACATCATCACCGGTGAACTTTTCCTCCATCGGCCACATTTTCTCCTGAAGCCACACTTGTAGCGCTAAATCATCTCCATATCCACGCAGCAAAGACATCGCCGCATGACCATGTGTGTTTACAAGTCCAGGCATGAACAGCAGACGACTGCCATCAACCACTTGCACTCCAGCTTCCATCTGAGGCTCTTCTTTTCCTATGTAAGTGATTAAATCATCTTCAATAGTCATATATCCACTCAGAACCGGCTCATCCGTTCCCGGAGTCAGAAAATACCCGCCCTTAATTATCGTTTTATTGCTGTTCATGTTCGCTTTCTTCCTTTCCATCCCGCAAGTAATAAGCAAGACTTTGCAGATCAGTTGTAAAATCAGCTGCATGCACCCGGATATTCGGTGGTGTCTTCAGAATCACAGGGGCAAAGTTCAAAATCGCTTCAATCCCAGAAGAAATGAGAATATCTGCTACATTTTGAGCTTCTGAATCAGGTACGGTAATAATGGCAATGCGAATACCTTGCTCACGAATCGTGCTGCCTAGTTCATCCATTGGTTGCACAGTAAGGGAGTTGATCTTACGTCCAACCTTAGGAGCGTACGAATCAAATATAGCGGTGATTTTCATTGTATCTTTAAGATATGCATTGTAATTAGACAAGGCATGTCCGAGATTACCTGCCCCTACTAAAGCTACATTAAGCTGTTGATCCAGCTTCAGAATATGACGGATTTTCTCAATAAGATACGTTACATCATAGCCGATACCTTTTCTGCCGAAGTCACCAAAATACGCTAAATCCTTACGAATCTGTGCGGGATTAAGATCCAGCTTTTGTCCAAGTTCCTGAGAGGAAACTGTTAATATTTCGCGATTCTGGAGATCATTCAAAAAACGCAAATACACAGGTAGTCTGCGAACAACGGCTTCTGATATTTTATCCGATTTCATATTTTTCCTCCTAAAAATAGTAATGTTCTTGTGAAAATCCATATTCAAACGTATACCTCTCCTTATTAAGGGCGGTACTGTAACTTACCGCCCTTAAGGATAAGGAGGAGCTAAACTGAAGACGAGCATTTTAAGAAGCGCCGCCATCCTCTAGCCATTCCGCTATGCGGGGGACCATTTGATCAGTCAGCATATGCTCCATTTTGGGACCAGGCAATGAATAAAGGAAATACTTCCCGTAATGAGATTCAATAACCCTTGTATCATAAACAATAACTATTCCGCGATCCTGCGCCGTGCGAACCAGTCTTCCGAATCCCTGCTTAAAACGAATAACCGCTTGAGGAACAGACAATTTCATGAACGGATTCTTCTTCTGAGCCTGCAATAACTCCGACTTCGCTTCCGCCAACGGGTGATTCGGCGGTTGAAACGGAAGTCTCACGATGGCCAGGCAAGTCAGTGCTTCACCTGGAATATCTACACCTTCCCAGAAGCTGCTCGTCCCCAGCAGAACGGATGCTGCACTGTCCTGAAAGCGGCGGATCAGCTTGCTCCGGCTGCCACCTTCCACGCCTTGACCAAGCACCGTAATCTCTTGTGAGGCCAAAGCCTCTTTAAGCGGATCATATACCTGACGCAGCATTTTATAAGAAGTAAACAGAACCAGCATCCGCCCACGTGTTGTTTTGGCAGCTTCTGCTAACGACTGTACGAGTGTATCGACAAATCGAGCATCGCCCACACTGCCCTTCACACTAGGAAAATCACGCGGTATAACTAGCAGCGCCTGCTCGCGATACTTAAAGGGAGAAGGAAGGAGTGAAGTCATTAGACGTCCCTCTTCCGCAGCTTCGTTAAGTCCGAGATTATCAATCATAAACTGAAAAGATTTATCTACAGACAGCGTCGCCGAGGTAAGCACGATGCTTTTTTTCTTATCGAAGAACAACTCTTTAAGCTGGCTGCTAACATCCACAGGGACGGCATACATCTGCAGTGATTTGCTGCGGTAATTTCCATTTGCCTCCAGCCAATATACTACATTATCGTCATTCAGCCCCATAAAGAATCTTACTTGCTCACGTATGGAAGCCAAATCCTTAAATAAACCGCTAATATCAGTAACAAGACTGTCTGCTGAGGATTGGCTTTCCTGGTCACGCATCTCATTAAGCATTTTATCACCCTTACGGATGATGTCGCTTAACGTCAGATTCATAGTGTTCTCAAGCGCAACTAATTCATCCCAATCCTTCGGCTTACGGGCGGGAAGCAAACGCATAACCAGTTGTCCCGCTTCCCCTGCTGCTGCATCACTGCGTTCCGGCAAAAGGCTGAACAGCTTGTCGCTGAGTGCATCCCAGGTTTCTTTGACAGTAAGCAGATCCGGGTAGATCCGATCGATGACTCCGCTCCATTCTGAAGCCTCTTCACTGCCTGACGACTGTAAGATCTGGCGCAGAGCAGGAAGCTGTCCGTTTCGGCTATCTTTATACAGTCGCGATAACGTGTGTGCCACAGTGAAATGCTTCATATGCATGCCAAGATGTTTACCAGCCACATCTTCTAAATGATGTGCTTCATCAATTACAAGATGCTCGTAAGCTGGAAGCAGCTGGTGCCCAGCTTTAACATCTGCGAATAGCTTGGAGTGGTTCGTAATGACCACGTCAGCAATCCCAGCTTCATGCTTGGCCCTATGATAATAGCATTTGCGGAACCAAGGACAGGAACGTCCCAGACAGGAATCGGTATCGCTTGCCACCGTCTCCCAGAAATCACCGCCCCGGCCGCTTAAATTCAGCTCTTCATCATCCCCTGATTCACTTTGAGTGAGCCATACGATCATCTGAGCTGCAGTAAGCGCATCTTCCCTTGGGCTTATAAAGTCCTTTTTATTAATTTTATGCTCAAACTTACGCAGACACAAATAATGTCCTCTTCCCTTAAAAATAGCAGCTTTAAACGGAAAAGGAACTACCTGCGTTAACAAAGGGATATCCCGCTCGCGCAATTGGTCCTGCAGATTAATGGTATGAGTGCTGACCATGACTTTTTCATTGGTGCGAACGCTTTGATAAATGGCAGGCAACAAATAACCGAGCGATTTACCGGTTCCTGTGCCCGCTTCGATCAGTAGGTGTTTGTCTTCGGCAAGTGCCGTCATCACCTCATTGATCATAATATCCTGAGCTTCCCGGCTTTCATACTGCGGTAATGTGTCTTTAAGTCGTTTGGTTACTTCGTCCATATAATCAGTAAAAGATAAATTCGCTAGCGGATTCTCTACATGCTCATCTCTAGGTGGCGCTAACTCCGTCCAGTCTCCTACTGCAAGCGCTAATTGACGATAGAAAGTCAGATCACCTTCGGGCTGTAGCGTCTCCGCTTCCCGCTCTCGCAGCAGACCATCAAAGTACCAGCCCAGATCACTATCCTCTTCGGTAAACAGCTCACAGAGTCTCTGGATCGTAAGCAGCGGCAGCTCGTAGAGCTCCTCCAGACATTTCAACAGCACTAAAGCAGTCGCAAGTGCATCACTATCTGCCTGATGCGGACGATCATGTGTCACTCCAAAATGAGCACTGACAGAGCCTAGCTGATAAGATGTGAGCGAAGGAAAGCAAATTTTCAGAAAATCAATCGTATCCAAAATCCGCCCTTGAAATGGCAAATAACCACAACGATCTAAAGCATTTTGTAAAAAATGGAAGTCGAAAGCGACATTATGCCCTACAAGCACAACATCATCCAAGAGCGGAACAAGCTCCATCATCATCTCATCCAGCTCAGGCGCATCCTTCACATCATCATCGGTAATCCCCGTCAGACCTGTTATAAAAGGAGGAATCGGCGTTCCGGGCTTGACATAGGAACCATATACCCGGGAGATGGACCGGTCTTCTTCTATAATTGCAAGGCCAACCTGGATAATTTCACCCACGGATTGGGTTCCTGTTGTTTCAAAATCAAGCACGGCAAATTTCATTATAATTCTATTCCCTTTCAATTGAGACTCTTAATCAGCATAACAGAAGTTGCGAAAAAAGGCGATGCACACCACTGGTTCAGGGGATGCATCGCTTGAATAGAAATTTCCAAAACCGTTATTCTTTTACAAAAGGGAAACCAGCTGATTTCCAAAATGCAGCTTCCCTCCACGACGGCGGCATACCTCTAAGTTAACGTTTGGCTCCGGAAGCGCCGGGTCATGCTGCAAGGCAAGGTCAAACAATTCCTGCGCTTCATTAAAACGTTCCTGTGAGGCTCGTATGCAGCCTAAAGCATTATATACCATGGCTTTCAGCTTGGTCTCCCGTATCAAGCCCAGCATATGGTTCAGATGACTCCAAGCGGCTTCACCGTCACCTTCCTGCAGATAAGAGATGGCTAAATATAATCGAGCAGCCAAGCTATCCGGGTATTGCGCAATAACTTCTTTAAACTGATCAATACACTTTCCATACATCAGCAGCTTATAATATCCCTGACCTCTTACAAAGGAATCCATACACAGCTCTGGTGCTTCCTGTTCCGGCACTTCCTCTTCGACCACTGCTGTAAAATCCGCACTTTCGCGAAAGTGACTTAGCTTCTCAGCAAAAGCGAGCCATTCATCCATCACTTTATCGCTCAGTCTATGCAGCATATTATAATTGCATAAAAGCTCGTTCCGGCGGGCACCCTCCGCTGTAGGGTAATCTGTTACGATCTCCTGAAGCACCTTGTTCATTTCAGCAAACAAATGTTGAAACATGGGCTATCCCCCCTTACTGAAGATGAAATCAGTTCAGCTTGCCTGACTTCATTTTCTGCGAGATCGGGGTCTTTCATCCCTGCCATTCATTACATGGCGTAAGTCCATACATTAAGCGATTGTAGCATGCAATTCATGATCAGCCAGCTTCACTGGTTTGTTATTCTCATCCACGAATACCACCGTTGGCTTATGTGACTCCAGTTCTTCCGAGGACAACATCGCATACGAAATGATAATTACTGTATCGCCCGGCTGAACAAGACGAGCTGCGGCACCATTGAGACAGATCACTCCGCTTCCACGCGGTCCAGGGATTACATAGGTTTCCAGTCGCGAACCATTATTGTTATCCACAATTTGAACTTTTTCATTCTCAAGAATGTCCGCGGCTTCCATCAAGCTCTCATCAATGGTAATACTGCCCACATAGTTTAAATTCGCTTCCGTTACTGTTGCGCGGTGAATTTTGGATTTCATCATATGTCTAAACAAGTGCAGCAACCTCCTTTGGAATAAATACATTATTATCAATCAAGCGTGTTCTGCCAAACTTCACGGCGAGCGCTATAATAATTTCCCCAACCACTTCTGATAAAAGAGCTTCATCCTCTAATCCTTCAAGATCAGGGAATGTTAGGATCTCCGCATAATCAATCACCGCTAGAGGAGAGCTGGAAATAACCGATGTCAACAATTCCCGCACTTCAGCAACGGTTGTTACTTTTCCTTCTTCAATAGACTGACGTGCTTCACGTAAGGAACGAGATAACACCAATGCCTGACTACGCTCCTCAGGAGACAAGAATACGTTACGTGAGCTGAGTGCAAGTCCATCCCCTTCACGAACGATCGGACAAGGAATAATTTCGACATTCATATTAAGATCGGACACCATTCGGCGAAGGACAGCAACTTGTTGAGCATCCTTCAGCCCAAAGAAAGCATAATCCGGCTGTACAATATTGAAGAATTTATTAACCACTGTGGTTACACCATCAAAATGCCCAGGGCGGGAAGCCCCACAAAGCCGGGTAGTAAGCTCCGATACCGAGACAGTAGTCCGAGTAGGCTGCGGATACATTTCTTCCACACTGGGGATAAATACAATATCTACTCCCTCACGTTCAGCGAGTTCCAAATCACGACGCTCGTCACGCGGATAGGAATCATAATCCTCGTTTGGCCCGAATTGCAAAGGATTCACAAAAATGCTCATTACCACTGTGTTGCTCATTTCTCCAGCCCGGCGAAGCAGACTGGCATGTCCGTCATGCAAGTATCCCATCGTAGGAACGAACCCAATCGGGGCGTGCCCGCCTTGTCTCATATACTCCAAAGCTTCGCGCAGCTGCTCAATGCTTCTGACCACTCTCATTTATTTCCCTTCCTTTCTGGCAGCGCCATATAAAGATTCCAAGACTGTTTCATCTGCATTAAAAACGTGACCTTCATCTGGGAAGGAACGTTCCTTCACTTCCTTCACATATTGGCTGATGCCCTCACGGATCACATTACCCACATCCGCATAGGTTTTGACAAAACGTTTCTCACGATAAGGTGAGGCATAACGCAGCAAATCATGGAAAACCAATACCTGTCCATCACAGTAACGGCCTGCACCAATCCCAATGGTTGGGATGCTAAGCGCTTCAGAGATTGCCTGGGCTACTTCTTCCGTTACCAGCTCCAAAACGATTGCAAAAGCACCTGCTGCCTCAAGCGCCTTAGCTTCATCCATCAGGCGTTGGGCATCCTTGGCGTCTTTGCCTTGAATCCGGTAGCCACCAATCATATTCACGGATTGAGGAGTAAGCCCGATGTGTCCCAGCACAGGGACTCCCGCAGCCACAACCGTAGCTACAGTCTCACAAATCTCAAGTCCACCTTCCATTTTGACGGCATGAGCCCGCCCTTCCTGCATCAATCTGCGCACACCCCGCAGGGTTTCATCTATACTCCCGTGATACGTCATAAATGGCATATCAGCCACGATAAATGTACTTTGTGCTCCTCGAGTTACCGAGCGGGTATGGTACACCATATCTTCAATCGTTACCGGTAAAGTTGTATTGTATCCAAGGACTACATTCCCAAGAGAGTCACCAACCAAAATAAGGTCGATACCTGCTTCTTCTGCAAGAACTGCAGATGGATAATCATAAGCGGTCAGCATGCTCAGTGGCACACCTTCTGCTTTCATTTTTTTCATTTTTACAATATTTAGTGCTTGTTTGTTTGCCATTTCTCTTTTCGTCCTCCTTTTTTAAGTAACCTGCCCGTAAAAATCGCAACAAAAAAACCTTTTAGCAATCATTTGCTAAAAAGGTCCGAAGGGCAAAAAAGAGTCACTTGCGATCGTCCCTTCTGTCTCGGTCCTTACGGCTCAGAGCAGAATCCAACGTAACCGTCAAACGCAGTTATGAAGGTACTTTCAGTAATAAAAAATATAAAAAAGTTCTACAATTCAAGAGTACAGTTCGATAAACGATACCGCCTCCGACCCATAGTATATCAAAAAGAGCGCGGAATTACACGAAAAAAAATATGACAAGGGATGATACCCCTGTCATATAAATAAATCTTATAAGAGTTCAATTTCACCTGAGCATACGTTAGAGATCTCTCCTGAGCTGTTTTTAAGCAGTAGACCACCTATTTCATCCAAACCCACTACCACACCTTCAGAACGCCCCTGAGGGCTGTTCAGTGCGATCTGGCGCCCCAAAGTCACAGACATGGACTCCCAAAGCTCCTTTATAGGTTTAAAACCTTGCTTCATGTACAGATTGTAGTGCATATCCAGTTCGTCCAAAACCGCCCTTACCAGCTCAGAACGGTCAACTGGAGCCCCCCCCCGCTCAATCCGAAGTGAAGTGGCGACCTCCTGCAGATGATCGGGATAATCTTCCTCTGTCATGTTCGCGGAAATGCCAATTCCAGCAATGCAATAATGAAGCTCCCCTTCTCTTAGAGAAGATTCGAGTAAAATCCCACAAATCTTACGACCGCCTGCGAGCAGATCATTCGGCCATTTGATGCCAGCATCTACACCGGTCACCCGTCGAATTGCCTTGCAGACGGCAACTCCAGCCAGCAATGTCAGCTGCGGAGTCTCCGACAAGGGTAATTGGGGCCGTAACACAATACTCATCCAAATGCCCTTGCCACGGGGAGAGAACCACTTTCTTCCCATTCGGCCTCGGGCACCCGTCTGTTCTTCTGCGATGACGGTTGTTCCTTCCGGCGCGCCGTTTTCCGCTAAAAACTTAGCTTCTTCTTGTGTGGACACCACAGATTCCAGCAACTGAACGTTGCCTATCCAATTCGAAGCGGAGGTCTCTCGCTTCAGCTCAGTTAGCGACAGCGCTTTATCATCGCTCATGTCCATCCATCCTTTTTGCTTCAAGCAGCAATAATTGTTTATCATTAGGTAAATCACCTGAAGCGACCGCTTGCAGGAGTCCATTTAACATTTTGCCGAGCCATGGCCCCGGATGTTTGTCCAAAGACTCCAGCAGCTCATTGCCTGTAATCTCAAGCTCCGAAAGGCTGGTTAGCGGCATTTGCGCGATCCATTCTCTTGCCGCTTGTACATTTACAGCGGCAGGTGCGGTTGCAACCTCTGACGATTCCACGATGGAAAAGGCAGAAGAGGCCGCAGTGGGAAGAGTAGGTGCGGCTGCTGGCAGTATCGCCAGCAGCGAGAGCCACCCTTCGGCGGCTTCCACGCCGAAGGCCAGCACGGCGGCGATCCATTGCCGCCGCAGACCTTCCATGCCGCCCATATCCGGCGGCATGACCTCTAGCGCAGCGGTCCAAGCTTCGCGGACCCGCAGCACCTGGACGACGCCGCTCCGCGTCGTCCCCGAGAACGTCCATGCCCGCAGCAGCACATCGGCCTCTTGGGCCGACTGCTTCAGGGCATGGAGGAGAAGCGCCCACCGCAGGCGGGCGCTCTCCAGTTCCCCGATCCCGGCCGTTAAGGCGGCAGCAGCCGCCATATCGGTTCCGGTCCAGGGGAACGGGGCTTTGCCGCGCGCCAGCAGCTCGCAGCGTGCTAGCATGCCTAGGCCGCGCAGAGGATGCGGCCCCTCGACGATGCGGTCCAGCTCCGCGCGGACTCGCTCCACAGCAATATGCGCCAGCTTATCCCGCTGGCGCATCAGGCCCCTCCACGTGTTCTTCGCGATGGAGAAATCCAGCACCGATGCAAAACGAATGCAGCGAAGCATACGAAGCGCATCTTCGTCAAACCGCTCCTCCGCATCGCCTACACAGCGAATCACCTGCAGCTGTAGATCCTTCTCACCTTCAAAAGGATCAATAAGTTCCCCATTGAATCCACAGCAAATCGCGTTGATCGTGAAATCACGACGACGAAGATCCTCCTTCACATCGTTCACGAAAAAAACATGTTCAGGACGACGATGGTCTACATAACCACTTTCTGTCCGGTATGTCGTCACTTCAAACCCGCAACCATCCTGTATCACGGTGACCGTACCATGAGCTAATCCTGTTGGCACACTGCGCGCAAAGATAGCTATCACTTCCTCCGGCAGTGCTGAGGTTGTAATATCCATATCGTGCACTGGCCTACCTAATAGCTCATCGCGAATACATCCTCCAACCCAATAAGCCTCGTGGCCATTTTGGGTTAACTCGGAAATTACAATCTCCGCTGCAATTGCCATCGCAGAAGGTGCCATTGTCCATTCCATATGTGACTCCTTACCCCCGAACTGGGTCCAGTCCAAGTACCTTGCGCCCCAGCACCCGGTAATAAATATCTTCATATTGTTTCGTTATCGAATCCTTACAGAAATCTTTGCAGGCTGTTTGTAAACAAGCTTCTCTGAACTGTTGCACCATACGTTCATCCGACAGGAGCTTAACTGCATATTTAGCCATAGTCGTTGTATCGCCAATCGGTGCAAGGAATCCAGTCTTTCCATGCTCTATAAGCTCAGGAATGCCTCCGGTTTGCGAGCCAATCGTCGGTACGCCGCAAGCCATTGCTTCCAGAGCAACCAGACCAAAGCTTTCCTTCTCGGAAGGAAGCAGAAGCAGATCAGCTAAAGAGATCACCTGAGCGATTTCATCCTGCCTTCCCAGAAAACGAACTTTATCTTCCAGACCCATTTCGCTAATTTTGGCTTGAATTTTGGGAAGATCCGGACCTTCCCCTACAAGCAGCAGGCGGGAAGGCAGTTCACGATTCACTTTGGCAAAAACGTCAACAACATCGCTGACTCTTTTTACAGGACGGAAATTACTGATATGCATCAGAATCTTCTCATCAGGCGCTGCGAAATCTCCCCGCAGATCCGTTACATCACGCGGATAATAGACCCGATGATCCACGAAGTTATAAGTGAGATCAATGTCGCGGGTAATATCGAGGACATCCCTTGTTTCTCTAATAAGATCCTGAGAGACCGCCGTAACGGCATCACTTTCATTAATCCCCAGGCGAATCAAATCTTTAAGCGATTCATCCTGACCAAGCACCGTTATATCCGTGCCATGCAAAGTCGTTACAACCTTCATATCGTTCCCAAGCATTTGCTTTGCAAGGAAAGCACACACTGCGTGTGGCACTGCATAGTGAACATGGAGAAGATCCAGATTTTGCATTTTGGCAACCTGAGCCATCTTCGTAGCAAGCGCTAGATCGTACGGGGGATAGCGGAATACATAATAATCGTTTACTTCTACCTCATGGTAAAAAATATTTTTCTGAAACGTTCCCAACCGGAACGGGATACTATGTGTAATAAAATGAACTTCATGACCCTTCTCGGCCAAGAGTTTACCTAATTCAGTCGCAACTACGCCTGAACCGCCAAGAGACGGATAACAGGTAATTCCTATTTTCAGCATACGATCCATCTTCCTGTCTCCTTCTTCTCCAGTATTGATTCGTGTAATGAATCATCTATTGTTTGTCGGCCGCTTTCAAAAAAGCGAAGCGAACACCGTTTCTTTCAAAATCACAGGACTTCATTTCTCTAAGCTGTTCAAAAAAAGCTCTCAGGAGCGCAATGGCGTATTAATTCCAAGCACTCCTGGATCAATCATAATCAGCTTATTATATTATCATACAAACTTCGTTATATCCGTTCCTTAAGTAAACAATTCCACCGTATGAGGTACCTTGGTTGCAAACCCTTCTGCATAAGGAATCAGCCTGCGCTGGCCAAGCAGCATATCTCTCGAACGGACTCGTTCAATGTAGCCTTCCGTTAACGGTGTGGATACAGCATCCTCACCCGGAGGTTTGGTGAACTGGGAGCGATAGCAGGACAACGCCTGCTCCTTCAAGCCATATTGCTCAGTAACATCAACAATAAGATCGGTACGTCCTAAATCATTGATAAAATAGAAGTACAGCTGTGGAGCAGGAATTGCCGGCTTGTCCGGCATATATTTACGTAGCTTGGCATTAAAAACAGCCTCTTCCACCAGCTTGCTACAGGCGATATGATCGGGATGACGATCCTCCCAATAAGGAGCAAAAACTATCGTAGGAGAAAAGCGGCGAATTTCAGCAGTCACAGCCGCAACATGCTCTGCTGTAATAAAAAGCCCTCTATCTGGCAGACCCAGGTTTGTCCGCACGGATGCTCCGAGAAGGTCTGCAGCTTGCTGCGCTTCTTGCTTGCGAAGTTCTACTGTACCGTTCGATGACATTTCCGCGGCTGTTAAATCACAAAGTCCCACCTTAAGTCCCGCAGCGGTATGTTTTGCAATTGTTCCTGCCATACCGATCTCCGCATCATCTGCATGCGCACCAAATACAAGAATGTCCAGCTTCATTCATCAACACCTGGTTTGTATTTATGAACCAGTGCACGCCAAGCAAAATCACCACGATCAATCGCCTTCACAAGAACCTCCGCTGTGGCAATATTCGTAGCTACCGGTATCCCGTATACGTCACATAGACGAAGTAGAGCTGAAATATCAGGTTCATGTGGCTGCGCCATTAATGGATCACGCATGAAAATAATAAGATCCAGTTCATCCTGTGCTACCATTGCACCGATTTGCTGATCTCCACCTAATGGACCAGACATGTAACGATGAATTTTTAAGTTAGTTACATCCATAATCCGTTGGCCAGTAGTCCCTGTAGAAAAAAGTTCATGACCTTCAAATACATGTTCATAAGCTAATACAAAATTTACGATTTCATCTTTTTTACGATCGTGGGCAATAAATGCGATCTTTAACATGGTGTTCTCTCCTGTCTATTCTATAAAGTGCTCGAATCCATAGATCAAGCCTGTATATCCCATTACCTTTTCAATACCCATCTTAACGCCTGGCATATATCCCGCACGCTCATAAGAATCATGGCGAATCTTCAAGGATTGTCCGAATCCGCCAAAAATCACTTCTTCTTGAGCAAACACACCAGGAAGACGGACACTATGTATCCGGAATCCGTTATAGTAACCACCACGGGCACCTTCAATGGTTTCTTCCTCTTTAGGATTACCTTGACGAAGTTCCTCACGAACTTCCGAAATCATCTCTGCGGTTTTGACCGCAGTTCCAGATGGAGCATCCAGTTTCTGGTCACCATGATACTCTATAATTTCCAGATGCGGGAAGTACTTTGAAGCTTGCGCCGCAAATTTCATCAATAGAATAGCCCCAATGGAGAAATTCGGAGCAATAAGTCCGCCTATCCCCTGTTCTTGACACTGCTTGTCCAGTTCCACCATCTGCTCCGGTGTGAATCCGGTTGTACCGATAACCGGACGCACTCCGTACTTAATAGCTAGCGCTGTATTCGTATACGCTGACTGTGGTGTAGTGAAATCCACAAGGACATCTCCGTTGCTTCCCGCGAGGGCGGCCTCAAGATCAGAAGTTACAATAACGCCTGAGTCTTCCAGACCTACCAGACGCCCTGCATCAATATCGCCCGAAGAACGATCTACTGCTGCTGCTAACTCCAGCTCTTCGTCCTGCAATACAAGTTTAACAACCTCTTTACCCATTCTTCCGCCTGCGCCGGATACAACGACCCTGATCTTGTTATTCATATTTTTTCCATCCTCGCTCTCACTAGTTATATAGTTATTGCATATACGATTGTATGGATTTCTGAAGGTCTCTCATCAATTCCCGCAAGCCAGAATCATCCGGATGTAACGAAATCACTTCTTTTAAGGCAGTCATAGCCTGTAAATGTTCATTCACTCGACTATGCGCGATAGCAAGCCATACATAAGCATCCCCATATAATGGATCAAGGG
The DNA here is from genome assembly GCF_037970385.1 of Paenibacillus sp. FSL R5-0928. Taxonomy (NCBI): domain Bacteria; kingdom Bacillati; phylum Bacillota; class Bacilli; order Caryophanales; family Paenibacillaceae; genus Paenibacillus; species Paenibacillus sp. FSL R5-0928. The sequence goes on from NZ_CP150225.1 coordinate 4,829,804, forward strand.
TAATCGCCTCTTTGAGCAGTGTAATCGGATGATAAGGGTTGCGAGTTTTGTTGTCTTCATCTTCTATCAACCGTTTGGCTTCCTGTACATGCATCATAGCCTGCAAATGCTGCAGATGCAGACTATACTCAGGTTTGCTGGTGTCCAGCTTTACAGCAGCCTGAGCATGAACTAAAGCTTTATCTAGCATACCACTGCGGGCATACGTTATGGAACAACGATATCTAACCTCGGCATCAGCAGGGCTTGCCGCAATTGCAGACTCGAAGCAAACAATAGCTTCGGCAAAGTCACTGCGCAATATCGAGCGGTAGGCCTCTCTTACATAATCCTTATGATCCATATACACACCATCCTCACGGCTAAATCCCGTTCGTTTGGTACAGCATATGTTATAGAGGCCTAATCGGTGTCTTTCGGTGTCCAACGTCCCGCATCACGGGTATTAAATTTATGCATTACCTTATTATGCGCTTCCGTCAGGTCTATCCCGAGAGAATTTGCAAAACAAACGGTAATAAACAGAATATCTCCCAGTTCAAGTTCAATGGAATTCTCAGCTTCATCAGACTTCTTAGGCTTCTCACCGAACTCATGATTGACCTCTCTAGCCAGTTCTCCGACTTCCTCGGACATGCGGGCCAGCATAGAGAGTGGACTGAAGTACCCTTCCTTAAACTGCGATATATAAGCGTCTACTTCACGCTGTATGTCACCAAGACTTTTGTCCATAAAATGTAACTTCTCCCCCTCTGTATATCTTGCCTTCTGTTTGCCCCTATGTTATCGTAAAGACGTTTTGAAGACAATCTTTTTTGAATATTTTAACACACGCAAGAAAAGGTATACTTATTATAGGAAAAGAAAAACTGCCTACAAAAGGCCTAACGAGGGATTTCATGAATTCAAAAAAGGTAATTACAATCAGCAAGACAGTCGCTCCCATCTTGCTCGGAGCCGCAGTATATGCCTTCGGGCTACTGTATTTCATCATTCCAAATCAGTTGATGGAAGGCGGCGTAACCGGGATCACACTTCTCCTTAATTATGCCTTTAGTATTCCCATCTTTTTATCCACACTGCTGATCAACCTTCCTTTGTTTCTGCTGGGCTGGAAAGTCCTAGGCGGGCGGCAAATTGTGTATACAGGTGTAGGGATCGGGGCGTTGACCTTTTTCCTGTGGGTTTTCGAACGAATGATTACTGCGGGATGGATTATCCCCTTCAGTACCGAACACGACTTTATTCTTGCGGCACTGTACGCAGGAGTAACGCTTGGAACGGGGCTTGGGCTAGTATTCCGTTTTGGGGGTACAACAGGTGGTGTTGATATTGTCGCAAGAATTCTGGGACGGAATTTTGGCTGGAGCATGGGGCAGATTATTTTGGCCATCGACATTATTATTATTGGCTCTTCCATCCTCTACATTCCTAAAGAAAAAATACTTTACACACTTGTCGCAGTTTTCATCTCATCACGAGTTATAGATTTTATCCAAGAAGGTGCCTATGCTGCCAAGGCATTTACAATTATCAGTGATGATGCACCGCAAATTGCCGATCTGATTACAGCGGAAATGGATCGTGGTGTAACCCTCATCCCTGCCATTGGTGCTTATTCCAAGCAAGCCAAATATATGGTGTACTGTGTAGTCTCAAGGCAAGAAATCCGCCGGCTAAGTCTGCTGGTCAAATCCGTTGATCCACGCGCCTTCGTAATTATTAGCGATGTACACGACGTACATGGAGAAGGCTTTCGAGAAACCTAAATAAAAAGGAGTGTAGGCCATTTCAAGCCCACACTCCTTTTTACTGTTTATAATTTCACCCTACGGAATCGGCTTCCAATTCTGATTCTGACCACGGTACTTGCGATAGGCTACATAGGCTAACGCAGCTATAATGAAGCTTGCGGCTAACCCTCCCCAAATCCCAAATTCTTGCGATGCCAGTGGCAAGGACAAAGCAGGTTCATCCTTCTCTTTTCCGAACATTACTCTTACCGCATCCTGACCGTATGATACAATTTCAAGCAGGCGGGCACGTTCAACCTTTTGTGAAGACGAAGGAATGCCGGCCGCATATGAGAGCCAGGAATCAAAAACATTCACAACTTCAGGCTGGCGGGAGACAATCACTGCCGGCCGGATGTTATCATACCTGCCCTGCAGTCTTTCCAGAGCTGTTTTCCAGCCCGCCAAATCATTTGCAACCGCACTTTGCTCCATCGCATTTAGATCCTCACGAATCAGCTTGTAGTACTGAAGCCAGATAGGCTGACGCGGATGATTAAGACTGTTGGCAGCTAGACGTAGCTTGGCGGCTGCCGCTTCCCATTGCTGTGGATTTATTTTCGCGCCTGCCACGGTAGTTTTCAGGTCCATAATGACCCCTGACAACGCGTTAATCCCCTCCACAGAGGTCATTCCCTCAAAGGATGTGGACACAAAGATCTTGGAGATCGCTTCGGTCTCCTGTCGGACCTTCATTACATCCCCTTCCAAAACATACCCATACAACGCCTCAGCGGCTTGTTCCAGCTGCTGTGCTCCAGTCTTTCCGCTCATTACTGCCAAACCGTTGCCCGAACTAACGTCGGCGCTTTGCTTCGAAGCATTGCCAGACCCTTCGCCAGCATCCCCTAGCGCCGCTGAAGCCTTTACAACATCCATACTGGTCAGTAGCCAGCAGAATACTAGCACAACCACTACATAATATCTCCCGCGGAGCATGAGACTCCCCCTCCTACCTAAGAAGAAACGACGTTGTCGTCTTTTAAAGACGATATTCGTTTCTCGTAAAATTATAAGGATAAAGTATAGTATAAAACTTATACTTCTTATAATTCTAAATGTATGGCAGGGGGACAAGGGATAGAACTGCTTACTAACGTCTATTCTTGAACTGATAGATTGACTCTACCGGTCTTTGTCTTCTACTAAACAACCAAGCAGCTGCAACACTAAGCAGCGTAAGCGCCATAGTAAAGTACTGTACCTGAATTACATAATCGTTCAAAACAGAAGGTAACCACGGATAGATTCCGTAAGAATAATCCAGCATATCGTTGGCGAGTGTCCATAGTAAGGCTAATGGAATCATTTTGCGGAAAGAAAAAAACCTTGCATAAATCAACGCTTCAACTGCCATCCCCGTATGGGAGATTACCAGCATCCAATCTTTCCAAACCAAAACATCACCGTGATAACCCCCGGCAAAAATAATACTCACTGCCCATATCCCGTACTTCACTGACGTAACGACCGCCAAAGCCTCAATAAGTTCCCTTACATTGTTTCCTGTGTAGCTTTTTGGAGGGAAGAGCATCAGCAACAGAGCCAAGGTAAAAAACAAACTTGCGGTTGGGCTATCCGGAACAAATGGAAGCAGCCAGTGTGGATAATTAGCCGCAGTGAACTCCAGTTGATTGCCATACCATATGTAACCATAAATTGTACCCAGGAAATTTACGATAAATAACAACCAAATAATTCCCCGGTTCTTAAACAGTTTGTTAAACCAATGAACTGGCATACAGATTATTAACCTCCCCAAGTAATGGCACTTTGCATTTAGACATACAAAAACCTGACCGCATGCACGATCAGGTTGCGTTATCATTATTTTACTGTTCGCTTTTTTGTTTGGCAAGCCAGCCGGCCAATGTATCAATATCCGCTTCTGATAGACCTGCGCCCAAGGCGGTATCATACATTTTCGGCATCTGCCCTTGACCCTCTTTTATAATAGTAAGGATTGCTTCTTTGTCATGGGTGTCTCCAACTCCACGAAGTGAAGGTCCGCCTGCCCCTTTCAAATCCGCTGCGTGACAGGTGATACAAGTGGCTTGTTTGTAGAGCCCCATAGCTGGATCATCCTTGTCCACAATCGCTACTTCTTTTGCCTTAACGGCGCTGGAGGTTGGAAGACCTTTTGCCCTGTTCTCCGCCGCCTTTTCTTCCCGTTGAACATCTTCAGGAATCTGACCCGTTTCAGCCATTTCATGTTTATATTCAGTCCAGGCTGTATTGGTCAAATAAACAATTGCTGCAAGTGACAAGAACATTAAAGATGAAGCAATCGGCCTACGGTAAAAGCGACGCTCTCTACCCGTATCCAGAAAAGGAGCCAACAGAAGTGAACCAAAAGCCACACCAGTAACTCCTAGTGTACCCAGAACGATATAATCGCCCGAAGCATAAGGGAGCTTCAAATACTGATAGAGAAACAAGAAATACCAGTCAGGAATCGGGATAACCGTAGCACTAGCATTTGCTGGAAACCCTAGCGGAGCTGGCTCTGAAATAGTAAGTACTAATATTCCTACAAGTACAACGACTCCGACCATCCATTCCTTCAATAGAAAGTTAGGGATAAAGGCTTCCGATTTGCCGGGGTAAGCCGTGTAGTCCGGAGGTGTGATAAATCCGTTCCCTTTGCGAACTCTGGAATCACCGACATATACAACCTTTTCCTTAGAATTGTTTCCATGCGCCATCCGTATTCCTCCTCTCTCAGATTAACTTACAACGGTCCGGAAATCCCTTGTCTGCGGATCATAATAAAGTGTCCTACGAGCAGACTAAGAAGCACCGCTGGGAGGAAGAATACATGTAGTGCGAAAAACCGAGTTAAGGTTTCGGCGCCAACAATCGTTCCGCCTTGCATCAGTTCCTTCAGCACCGGCCCCATTACTGGAACAGAATTGGCTATTTCAAGAGTTACCTTTGTTGCGAAATAAGCTTTATTATCCCAAGGCAACAAGTAACCTGTTAAACCAAGCCCCAACATTACGAAGAAAATCAGCATTCCAACTACCCAGTTCATCTCACGCGGCGCTTTGTAAGAGCCTGTAAAGAAGACGCGCATCGTATGAAGGAACATCATAACAATTACTAGACTTGCACCCCAGTGATGCATCCCGCGGACAATCTGTCCAAATGCAACACTTGTCTGTAAATACTCAACACTAGCATAAGCATTAATAATGTCCGGAACATAATACATCGTTAAGAACATACCTGATAAAATCTGAATGACTGTAATAAAAAAGGTCAGTCCGCCAAAGCAATACACGAACGCAGAGAAATGATGGGCCGGATTAACATGCTCAGGAACCTCGTGATCGGCCACGTCTCTCCAAATTGGCGTAACATCCAAACGTTCGTCAATCCAGTTATAGACATTTTTAAACATCAGAACTACGCCTCCTCACGAGCTACTGTATTTGGCACAATGTCTCCCAAAAGCACCCACCCGTTATCGAATTTCGTTTTATACTGATCAAGCGGCTTAGGAGCAACCTCGAGATTTTTGCCAAGCTTTGTATAACGTGCACCATGGCAAGGGCAGTGATATTCGTCCGGATGAGCTTTATTGTTGTTCCACCCGACCGTACATCCCAAATGTTTACAAATCGGTGAAAGCGCATAAATATCACCCTTCGCGTCTTTCCGGATCCACGCAGTGAGTGTCGCTGTACTGTCGTACCATCCGTCCTTCTGTTTCAATTCAAAAGTAAATTCCTGGGGCTCTTCGGTGATTTTGCTTATCTCAGCAACCTTGATAAAATCTCCAGCACCCTTCTTATGTAATATCGGATCTACGACAAAACGGACCATTGGAAGAATTGTACCCGCCCCCATAAAAGCAGTGGCGCCACCAAGCGTGTAGGTCAAAAATTGCCTGCGCGACATCTCTTTACGGCTGGGTGGTTGTTCAGGCCATGTCTCCTGTTGTTCATTATGGCTGCTCATACTGTTATATAACCCCCTTCTCAAGATATAAGAAAGTATCTGTGGTGTCCGATCAGAGATGTCTCAATATAAATAATCCGTTTTCAAATCTTTTCAATGAAATACATCACATACCATTTGGATTCAACCTAATAATAGCTTAGGCTCCAAAACCCGTCAAGAATATTGTCTAATTTGTGACAGGCTAAAAAGCGGTTTCAACCTGTAATTGTTGATTTTCTGTCACATTTATAAGGAGTTCATCTCCGCCACATCTCTTGAATTTTGATACTAATTCCACTGTTATTCTTCCCTTCTGGAGAAGCCTCAATGATAGGCAGAGAGAGAACTAAATCGCTTTCATAGATTTGGCTTTCTTGGAGAGGTACATCCGCTGTCAACACCACAACATGCTGGAAACCACTGGATTTGACTTTTTGACAAATCTCATTAATTAAATTCACATAACCCTCTCCAGCATACTGAATGGCTGGGTAAGTCACGATCCGCCCCTTGAACGGTATTTCCACCATATCCATGAAATTACGTAATCTTTCGAGTGCCTGAACGGTCTCAGGAGGACTCTCAAGTCCAGTTAATCCTGTAAAAGGTATGAGACATGTATCATAGAATTTTCGATTTTCTTCCCAAGTGTCCACTTCAAAATCGCTGAATTTCATTCCCATTCATCTCCCTATGTATAATTGTTAATCTTTTTGATCTTTCGCAGATCTTCCTGAAGTTATAGAACCCATTATATTGAAGGAGGAGGAGGAACGTCCAGATTTAGATTTTTTATTTTCGTCCGATTAAGCAAAGTGAGTAGATTATAAGCAAAAAAAGAAATGCGCTAAGCGCATTTCTTTATGCCAAACTTTTAAGTTCCTCAGTAAGATTTCGGAAAGCCATCTCATCTCCGGTAGCCAGCGCCGTGTCAATCTCACGGTGCAAGATGTCGGAGCGACGCTTTCGCAGCGCTTCATCCCACACCATTTCTGCCGCAAGTCCTAGCATCACTTCATACGTAGCCTTCATTTTGTCCATTCGATACACCTCCGCTGTTTAAGAGATCCTTTTTTCTTGTTATTTGATATTTTGATATCCATCAAGATGATTATGTTTTCGGTTTCAAGAGAAGCGGCACCTACTAAAGCATATTCATCAATCCTGTCTTCGTTCTACATATTTGCCCATTACGCTCAATACTTCCTCTATTGTACCCATCAGCAGCATTAACGGATTCCTACATCTGCGTATGTAATCCCCATAAGCCTTTTCGCATGCGCACCTCTACCGAAGATACTTAGGTACGGCTGTCTCTATCCCCCATGGCGTCATCATCACAGCGAGTCCACCAGAAGTCTCGCCCAATTTAAGCATCCCTAGGTGCACCATCATCCGTATTATTCGTTGCTCTAGAATAGAAGCAGCACTGTCATAATAAAACGGTTTAATTAGCCACCCCACACCATCCACTAAAGAAGGTACTGTCACCCAATTACTGGCGCTGATGCTTATCCAATACACAAGTGAAGGTAGATTTGGCACAGCCCCTTTATATAGTCTTAACCAAAAAGAGAATATCTGCATCAACGAATCACATTTTCCATCGTTTAACACAGCCTCACCGGTCGCAGTAAGCCTTAGCCGGAAGCCTTCCTCAGAGATCCAGCGGCGGTGACGAATATAGTCATACAAAAGCGCAAATCTTGGAGGATAATGCTCACAAGCTCTCCCATAACCAAATCTCCAACCGCCTTTGCTAAGAAGCTCCTCCGGAATATGAAGCGCGTTCATCACACCTTGCTGGTACCGCCTATACATTGCCCCTTCCTGATTCAGTTCTGGCTCATTGTCCTTAATATATCTCAGCAGCATTACCAGATCACTGATCATTAATTCTCCTTCACTGCGATACATAACAGGTTCAGGGCTAGTTGCGATGCTCTCTTTGATATGTGCACTCATCGTCTCCCGAAAACGTTCTTTTAAATCCTTGGGTACCTGGTACAAATATCTGGTCTGCTGTGAGGAACCACTAAAAAGCCAGCCTCCACTTTTGAAACGAGAGACCATCTCCCGGAAACCTCCAGTTTTCCCTTCAGGTGCATCAAAGGACGCTTGCCTTGCCACAGCCAACAAATCCTCAAGACTAAAGTATGTGCGTTCATCAAAAAGCAATGTATTCAAAAACCGTAAATCCTCCGGAGCGCATTCCCGGATATGAGACTCCATAAAACTTCTGCTTCCAAGCATAATCAAAATACTTTGGATCAAGTCGTGTTTGGAATTCTGTTTGCATTCACACCGGTAGCGGCCCGCTATGGCGGTCAGCTGTCCAATATCTGCATAAGTAAGCATATCCGCCAGATTCATGTTTTATCGCCTCACCGTTTTACTACCATTATGGGGAATACTGCCTATTTTATTCCCTTTATTGCAAAAAAAATAACCCGAAGCCCGGGTTAATGCTGATTTTGCAGGATATGGCGAGTACAATTATATAAAATAGGATTCCATTCCCGCTCTTTCTTCTCCAGAATCGTCAAGGATAGATTGCCAATTCGTTCAGAATACTTATCCTTGTAAAGAGCAGTATACAGCTGAGCAAGAAATCCTCCATGGGATATGACGAGTATATTCCGATTGGGATGCAGTGCAGAAATATCTTCCATAAAAGCAAGAGCCCGAGCCTGAAGCTGTTCGTCGGTTTCTTGACCGAGGGAGAGCTGGCTCCATTCCTTACCCCACTTCTCTTCACGTTCTGCGGCAGTAAGCCCTTCTACCTGCCCATAAGCACGTTCCCGGATACGCTGATCAGGTTCTAATAGCGGAATTCCTAACTTGTCAGCAATAATCTTACCGGTCTCAGCAGCGCGGGAAAGATTACTAGTAACGCAGTAGTCCCAGCTGTACGGTTCCTGTAATAAGCGGTCAGCAAGCATTGCAGCTTGCATCCGTCCTTCATCATTAAGTGGAATATCACTTTGTCCCTGTATTTTCCCTATCGCGTTCCAGTCCGTCAATCCATGGCGTATCAAGCCGATTAGCATGTTGCCTCCCCCTTTTCAGCAAAGTATTTGTCTCTTAATGTAACATGGATGAAATAAAAAGTCTTCTTTTTATGAGTTTTACAATGCAAAAAGCCCCTCATTACATTAAGTAAAGGGACTCCTTCAATGTTCTGAATATTATAAACAACGGAAGCAAAGACATACGTCTAATAACCCTCTATGATCGGCGATAACGATTCAGCCTAGTTAATGAAAATACTGCAAAGCCTACACCTAACATCGATAACATCATCCAGTATTGAGGATGAGTGGGTCCCATACTTACTACAAGGGGTTCAATGATCCCACCTTCAGAGCCCAAAATTGGATACGTTGATTGCCATTCCATCGAGGATCCAGCGACACCTGTCTCCACAATTCCACTCTGAGCAACAACTGCATCACCTGGAGTTCTGAACATCGTAAAATAAAGAACGCTGGACAGAAATATTGCCAGAAAGCATGCGATCCATAAGCTAAGCCGATGGCGAACAATAGCAGAGGTCCCAGCAGATTTCCCGTCACCGGGCATCAACCATGGACTCTCTAAATAAATCCGCTCCATGACTTTAACATTTATGGCTTCAGCACGCTCTTCACTGATCTCTTCCCTCAAATCTTGCATAAGCAGGCTGCTCTCTTGCCATAGAGCCCATTCTGCAGCGCAGTAAGGACAAGTTTCAATATGTCTTTCAAGTAAAATCCGCCTAGGATGTGTGGGGGGAGCGTCCCACAAGAGCGGAATACATTCTTGCGCTTCCCTGCAATTCATTCGCCTTACACCCTCTCAACCTGCTCTTCAACTTCAGGCTCATTGAAATAGGATTCGAGTTGAAGCTTCACACTACTCCTGGCACGAAACAATAATGATTTCACTGAGCTTACACTCTGATCTAAAATTTCTGCGATTTCTTGATAGTCCATTTGATCATATTCACGTAGGATAAGTGCAGAGCGTTGTTTTTCGGGAAGATTATTTATCGCCTCACGGACCAAATTCATCCGTTCATTGCGCAATGCAGCCTGCTCGGGTGCAACTTCAAACGGTGCTACTGGTGTATATCCACTCTCTTCCAGAGATACATTACCGGCACGGTTCTTGCGAAGCTCACTTAGCACAGTGTTGCGGGCGATAGTGTACAGCCATGTTGAGAATGAAGCATCTACCTCTCGAAAGGAATGCAAGCTACGAAATGCCTTGTAGAAGGTCTCCGAACAAAGGTCCTCTGCGATAAGCTCCATATGTGAATTTCTAAGCATATGATATACAAATGCTAGTATTTTACGTTGATAACGACGCATTAATTCTGAATATAATTCTGTGTTTCCTTGTTTGATTTGCTGGATCAACTGGGAATCCGTCATGGTGAGATTGGCCCTCCTCGCCCTTGCACGTCTTTTCCCATCCGGTCCGTACTTATTATACCGGTTTGGGCTTTAAAAGTTGCGGTGTTACTGCAAATTTTTAGTTTTTTTATGAAATACACCTATGTATATTCAACTACCCGATAATTAAGGCATGATGTATATGAAGAAGACAAAAAGAAATAAGGCATACTTCTAATTTTACATAAATATAGAAACGAATCTAGAAACATACCTGCTCTATTGTACCACATATTCTCATAGGATGACATTAATAGACTTAAGATAGGTCCTCTCGCCAACAAGACCCGACATTGGATTTCTGACTTAGAATCCGGCTTTAAAAATAACACATTTATCAATTTTTAAAAACTGTTGACAAAATGTAAACGTATACATATAATAAAAGTACAGTATGGTTTCTCTCCACTCCTATCCAATACTTAACGGTTCCAATTTATTGTGAACTGTAGCCGCTTACTTTGTAAGCGGTCTTTTTTTGTCCTGAAAGCGCTCTACCTTTTTTAGATGGTCAATATCAGATTATTTTACTATAGCGAGCGAATTAGCTTCCACAAATCCCCACAATCATCTATTACCCAGTCTGCGTCCACTTGAAGAGGTATATGCTCATTACGTTTCCAAATGCCTTGCAGCCCTGCGTTACGGCTCGCTTGTACGTCATTCATTGGATGATCACCTACAAATATAGCCTCCTCTGCGCTCACCCCATTGGTATCCTTCCTTTTTCAAAAATAAAGGATTAAACCGGGGACGGTGATAAACCTACGGGCAGGTTCGTTACATAGACGTCAGATTTTGTTTAGCTGCGTGTGTTATCCACCCTCTAATCCTAATCGTATGGAAAAGAGTCAAAATAAACAATATACTAGCTATAAAGTTATTTATTGAGGTGAATTTGAAATGGATGAAATCGATGAATCAAAACAACTGGTACTACAAATCGGCGGTGCCTTGAAAAAGTACAGAAAAGAAAAAAACATGAGCTTAGATGACTTAGCGGAATTAACAGGCGTAAGCAAACTTACTCTGGGGAATATCGAACGTGGCGAGACAAATCCAACTTTGGCGATAATATGGAAAATTTCAAAAGGCATATCTTTGCCCCTATTAGCTTTGTTCAAATCTGAAGACCCTGTTAGTCTGTATCGAGCAGGTGAAGGTCTCCGGTTTTCTAATGATCAAAAGAATTGGATCATTGAACCCGTCTTTAAAAACTTAAGCAACGATATTGAAATGTGTCGGGCTTACTTACAGCCAAATAGTTCGTATCACCCTGAAGGTCATCATGTGAATACAACTGAAATTGCGACAGTAATGACTGGTTCCATTGAAATTCGAGTCGATGGAGAAATGTACACATTGAATCAATATGATACGATCAGTTTTCGTGCAGACCGCCCTCACTCTTATACCAATCATACAAATAGCGAAACAGTGCTTCATATCTCCTTAAAATATGGTTTCTAAAAGTCGAAAATTTCACCTATAAAATGCAACTCAGTATTCCATTCTATATGGAAACTCTGAGTTGTATTTTTTTAACTAATTTAAGCATTTCAAGATATAGGACAATCTCAATAAAGTAAACTTTAAAATACTTATTGTTAAATTTAATATATTATACTATACTTTCATTGTCCGCGCGGATATTAGTACGCATTAATTCTGGGAGGGAAAATGAAGAATGCCGAATAAAAAATTCGTACCATCATCTTTAGGGCTGCTACTACTCGGCATTATTATTATTGCCGCAAATTTACGTGCTCCCTTAACCTCGGTCGGTCCTTTAGTGGGTCTCATAAGGGATGACGTTCATATTTCCAATACTTTAGCAGGCTTGATCACAACGGTACCTTTACTTACCTTTGCCTTATTATCGCCTCTAGTACCAAAACTAGGACGTAGGTATGGAGTTGAACTTTTAATTTTGTTCGCTCTGATCTTTTTGACTGTTGGTATTGTAATACGTTCTTTATCTGGGGCTGCAAATCTGTATATTGGAACTGCAATTCTTGGATTTGCAATTGCCATTTGTAATGTATTAATGCCAAGTTTAATCAAACGTGATTTCCCTAATAAAATCGGTGCCATGACTGGTGTATTTGCAATTTCAATGAGTTTATCTGGAGCGATCGCATCGGGAATCAGTGTACCGCTAGCTGCAAACGCAGGTTTAAAATGGCAGGGTGCATTGGGAATTTGGGCGATCCTAAGCTTTATATCGATCCTCTGCTGGTTGCCTCAATTAAGAAAGCATACGAAGGAAACAGCCTCGACGAGTCAACAGATGGCCGGCAATGATGTGAATGTTTGGCGTTCCCCTCTTGCCTGGCAAGTAACCTTGTTTATGGGGATGCAGTCCATGATTTTCTATGTGCTAATCGCATGGTTGCCTGAAATTTTAAAACAGCAAGGCATTGACTCAAGCCAATCAGGATGGTACCTCTCAATAATGCAGTTAGCGCTGCTTCCATTTACCTTTATTGTCCCCGTTATTGCAGGGCGAATGTCAAATCAACGTTCGTTAGTGTTCATCACAACCATTTTGCTTTTGACGGGAACGCTCGGACTGCTTTACGGAAGCTCCAATATCATTCTGTTGTGGATTATCATACTCGGAATTGGTGGAGGCTGCGCCTTTAGCTTGTCCATGATGTTTTTCGGTTTACGTACTAAAAGTGCGCATCAAGCAGCGGAACTATCTGGTATGGCGCAATCGATCGGATATCTGCTTGCCGCAATTGGTCCTGCCCTTATAGGATATTTGCATGACACGACAAATAGTTGGAACCTGCCACTTTTCATACTGCTTGGCGCTTCGGTCTTACTCTTTATTGTCGGTCTAGGAGCAGCAAGAAATCGTTTTGTAGGTAGCCAAGCTAGTTACGAGGAAACAAACTCAAGTACCAGAGAATTTCTTGGAAGAAATACTGATCGAAATGAAGAAAGCGAGTTTGGGAACAGTTGCAACAAACCAAACCTAAATTAGAGTCTGCGGGTATAAATCCGGAAGCATTTTGCGGCACTCCTTTCTTTTCTTCGTTGATCCAATAAACATTTAGCTTGTGCGAAGACGCTATCGGACACAGTTGACCTTAAATGCAGCATTAATCCACATTTGGGATGCTAACGGACCGCATAGCAGCTATTGGCACGAAAAACACCCAATATAAGCCTCTTCATATGAAATAGTGTCAGTGGAGTCCGAAAGACTGCTTTAAAGGCAAAAAACGAGCCAATAACGTCATTAGGGTCCGTAAGTACTAGGTGGTACTTATACTGGTACTTATACTGGTACTTATACTGGTACTTATAGTGATACCGATGGCGATGGCGATACCGATGACGATACTGACGGCGGCATGTTGAAGTAAGCAACCAACAAACCAACAAACAAAAAAAATAGCGATTCTCTATTCACATGAGAATCGCTGTTTTGCTGTTTATTACGATTTGAAAATGAACCCGAGCGAACCTTAATACTACACGTATACCGTATAATCATGATGCTGCAACAGGATCTTCGCCCGCTCCATATCGTTCTCCTGACGGAAAGAGAGACGCATAATCCCCGGAACATCTTCACGGCTTTCGATAATTTGTACGTTGCTAAGGTTAATTCCTTGATCCCCCAGCTCTGTAGCAATACGACCGATAATCCCCGGATGATCCGGTACATCAATATGTAGGTCAAATAAAGGTGCTATCATACCTTTACGCCGTTCAGGCAATTGACTACGGAAGCCATTGGCTTCATGAAATGCCTCTTCAATCCCTACACCATCTTCACTTTCCAGCAAACGAACAAAAGAAGAAACTTCCTCGTTCCAATCCTTCAACAAACGAAGCATCACTGAACGATTGTTTAACAAGATATCACGCCAAATAATTGGATCACTGGACGCAATCCGTGTAATATCCCGAAAGCCCCCTGCAGCTAACGTACTATACAAGGAGTCAGTATCATCATAAGCTTTAATCTGATTTACCAGCGCAACCGCAATAATATGTGGCAAATGACTAATGGCGCCTACAATCTCATCATGACGTTCTGGATTAAGGCGTACAATCTGCGCTCTAGTAAGGTGGAGTAAGGACTCCAACGCATGATAAGCCTCGTCTGGCACTCCCGGTGGAGGTGTTAATACGTAATAGGCATTCTCAAACAACAGCGATGAAGCTGCCTCAACACCTGAACGCTCTGATCCTGCCATAGGGTGACCGCCGATAAAATGTACTCCAGGAATATCCAAAGAGACCGCGCATGCGGCAATACTAGCTTTCGTACTTCCAACATCTGTAATGATGCAGCCGGGCTTGAGCGGCAATTTGCTTAACTGCTGCAAATAATCCTCTAGCATACCCACAGGCACACATAAAAAAATGAAATCGGCATCGATTGCCGCTTCCTCCACAGACAATGTGGCACTATCGACCACACCTCTGCTAATATACTTACTCGCGGATTCAGGACGGTGGGCATGGCCAACGACGGTCAGGCCCTCCTTGCCTTTAAAGCAAAGGGCCAGTGAGCCTCCGATCAGACCGACACCGAATATTGCTATTTTTGTCGTCATGTTCTTTGAACTACCTGCCTTCTTTAGTCTTGACTTGCTGTTATTACTAGGCGCGTACTCCACTCTCTATAAGAGTTTGTTCCAGCGCGGTGATAAAAGCTGTATTCTGCTCAGCCGAGCCCACAGTAACCCGAATATAAGTCGGATAAACCTGATGACCCGCTCTTACGATGATTCCTTTACGCATCAAAGCATCAAAGACCTCTGTAGCAGGCTTACGAACATCTACCATAATGAAGTTACCGTGTGCCGGGAAGGATTGTAGGCCCAGGCGTTTGAATTCACCTTGCAATTGAACAATACCCGCGCTATTAAGACGACGGCATTCCTGTACGTAATCTTGATCATTCAAAGCAGCAAGAGCTGCAGCTTGAGCAAGACGAGAGGTATTAAATGGCTCGCGTACCTTGTTGATCAACGAAATGATCTCAGGACTCGCAACACCGTATCCAATACGCAATGCAGCTAAGCCATAAATTTTGGAGAATGTGCGAAGCACAACCAAATTCTTGTAACGAGTCAGTAACTGGATGCCATTGGAGTATGAAAGATCTGTTACATACTCACAGTATGCCTCATCAAGGACAACCATTACATTGGAAGGCACAGCATCCAGGAAAGAAACCAAAGCTTCCTCTGGTACAATCGTACCTGTTGGGTTATTCGGATTACAGATCCAGATAACCTTAGTACGGTCTGTTATACGGGCCAGCATTCCATCCAGATCATGTGTCCCTTTTACAAGTGGCACCTCAATAGATACCGCACTTTCGATGTCTGCGTTACTCTTATACACGGAGAAGGTTTGGTCCGCCATGATTGTCTCATCACCCGGTAAGAAAAAGGCACGAGCAATAAGTGCAATAATCTCATCTGAGCCACAGCCAAAAATAATATTGTCGTTATTCACGCCAAGACGGCTGGAAAGTGCTGAAGTCAATTCAACGGCCGAGCCGTCAGGATAAAGATAAAGATTCTCAAGTTCTGCTAGAATTGCTTCTTTTGCACTCGGTGAAGCTCCATACGGGTTCTCATTGGATGCAAGCTTAATAACCTCACTTAGGCCAAGCTCCTTCTTGACTTCGTCTATAGGTTTCCCTGGTTTGTAGACAGGGAGATTAACTATATTCGGTTTTGGATTCATACAATAGTCCTCGCTCTCCATAGTTGATTACTCCACTATACACAGGTCAGAATGACACTGTTATGGTCTTTTTAATTGTGCCACAAATTCTCGAATTTGCAACAGCCCCTCATTCCGCGTAGCAGGATGATCGAGCAGCGGAATTACTTCTTCTATTTTGCGGACAATGGCACTCCCTACTACAACACCATCGCAAATCTGAGCAAAACGGGCAACCTGTTCGCCAGTAGAGATCCCAAATCCTACAGCCACTGGCAGATCCGTAGCTTGACGAACGGAAGCAATAAAGGCTTCTACATCCGCATGGAAAGAGGATCTTTCTCCAGTCACCCCTAATGAAGATACACAATAGATAAACCCGCTCGCACCGGATACAATCTTTGCAATACGTTCGCTTGAGGTTGGTGCAACTAAAGGAATGAGGTTGACTCCAACTTCATCACTACGGCGCCGCATCTCCGCTGATTCCTCAACGGGAAGATCCGGGATAATAAGTCCGCTAATTTCATGCTTGTTCAGATCAGCAAAAAACGTATCAAGACCCATTTGCAGGATAGGATTGTAATAAGAAAACAAGATAAATGGCAAACTGCTGCCGGCTTCACGAGCCTTTAACGCGGTCTCCATGCAAGTGCGCAGGTGAACTTCACCCCGCAGTGCCCGGGCAGATGCTCGCTGAATTACAGGGCCGTCTGCAAGCGGATCAGAGTAAGGTACTCCCAGCTCCAGAATATCTGCACCTGCTGTCTCCAGTTCAGTAATGATGGCAAGAGTAGTCTCCAAATCTGGATCTCCAACAGTCAGAAAAGGAATCAATGCGGTCCGGTTCTCAGCTTTAAGCTTCCGGAATACCAAATCCATCCGGTTTGTAGTTTGGGTTGTCATTCAGTTCCCTTCCCTTCTGTATACGCCATAATGGATTCTACATCTTTGTCTCCCCGGCCTGACAGGCAGATGACAACAATATCATCCTTGGTAAGGGTTGGACCCAATTTCACTACATGAGCTATCGCATGTGCTGATTCTAACGCTGGAATAATACCTTCCGTTACGCAAAGCAGCTTCAGTGCATCTAGCGCCTCTGCATCTGTAATCGGTACATATTTTGCGCGTTCGATATCTTTTAGATAGGAGTGTTCAGGACCCACACCAGGATAATCCAGGCCTGCGGAGATGGAATGTGCTTCTGTTACTTGTCCATGCTCATCCTGCAGGAGATAACTCATCGAACCCTGGAATACGCCATGAGTTCCTTTACTCATTGTTGCCGCATGAAAAGGGGTATCAATGCCTTTACCAGCCGCCTCTACACCAATCATACCGACACTTTCATCCTCAACGAATGGATAGAACATACCGATGGCATTACTGCCACCGCCTACAGCAGCTACGAGCAGATCCGGCAGCCTTCCTTCAGCCTCCAGAATCTGGCGCCGTGTTTCATCCCCAATAACCCGCTGAAAGTTACGAACCATCATCGGATAAGGATGCGGTCCTACAGCTGAACCCAATATATAGAAGGTATCGTCTACATTGCTAACCCAGTAGCGAAGCGCTTCGTTGCCGGCATCTTTTAAAGTGCGCGATCCGGAAGTAACGGGAATCACTTCTGCACCAAGCAGCTTCATCCGGAATACATTAAGGGCCTGGCGGCGCGTATCCTCTTCCCCCATAAACACCTTACATTCCATACCTAGCAGAGCTGCAACTGTAGCTGTGGCTACACCATGTTGACCCGCGCCAGTCTCAGCGATTACCTTCGTTTTTCCCATCATTTTGGCCAAAATCCCTTGACCAATCGCGTTGTTAATCTTATGGGCACCTGTATGATTCAAATCTTCACGCTTCAAATATATTTTAGCTTCTCCCAGATGTTTGCTCAGACGTTCCGCATAATACAGCGGGGTCTCCCGTCCGGAATACTGCTTTAATAGATAATCTATTTCTTCCTGAAAAGCTGGATCTGCCGAAAACTTACGGTAGGCCTCCTCCAACTCAATCAATGCATTCATCAAAGTCTCGGGCACGAAGCGGCCTCCGAATGAACCGAAACGTCCATGCTGGTCCGGTACTTGTATCATGATTGCTTCACCCTTTCCACAAAAGCTGTCATTTTTTGAATATCCTTAATGCCGTCAGTCTCTACTCCACTCGATACGTCTACCCCATACGGGACATAGGTATCAAGCAATTCACCAACATTATCTGAATGAAGCCCTCCAGCCACAAACAAGGGCAAGCCATGTCGTACTGCAATTTCTTGGTACTCAGGTAATTTGTTCCATGCGAAGGTTCGGCCAGAGCCGCCGCTCTGCAATGGATCATAAGTATCTAATAAAACCGCATCTACTGCAGCTTCGTAATCTTCCAAGGTATATTCATTTTCAGCTTTATCCCGCTCTTGATCAGCAACGGACAGTGCCTTCCATACCTGAACCTGTGGATAAGCTTGGCGAACCTGCTGGCAAAAAGCCGGGCTCTCCTGTCCATGGAGCTGAATTACATCTAAATGCACCACAGACAACAATTCGTTCAACTCATCCAGCTCCGGATTAACAAAAACTCCTGCAGCCTTAGGAATTTCACCAGTCTTCCAATTTGGAAGTTCTGCAATCAGTTCGGCAGCACGCTCTATGGATACCTTCCGGCGGCTAGGTGCAAAAACAAATCCGATATAATCTAGTGGTAAGTGTAACATAGATTTTAGCACTTCAACGTCCTGAAGTCCACAGATTTTTACTAATGTCTCAGCCATGCCGGACACGGTCCTTTCCGTTAGGAAGCTCACCGAGCAAACCGTTAACCGCATCCTCTACGTTAGCTTGACGCATTAGATACTCCCCAACGAGCACTCCGTGAGCACCAGTAGTTCTTAGGTAGCCGATGTCTTTTGACCCGGAAATTCCACTTTCGCTGATCACTGGAACACCTTGCGGCACAAGAGCTGCCAGCTCGGCTGTTGTCTCCAAAGAGGTCTCGAAGGTACGTAGATTACGGTTATTAATTCCTAGCAGGACGTTAGGTTGGGTTATCTTTTCTGTGCTCAGTACAACCGCCAGTTCATTTCGGTCATGCACCTCAATCAAGATATCCAATCCAAGCCCTGAAGCTATATCTATAAAATGAGACAGTTGTGCCGGTGTCAAAATAGCGACGATCAACAACACGGCATCCGCTCCGAGAAGACGTGCTTCGTAGATTTGCTTCTCATCGATAATAAAATCTTTGCGAAGCAGCGGCAGATTTACAGCTTCCTTCACTTGCTGCAGATAAGCTGCGCTGCCCTGGAAATATTCTGTGTCCGTCAGAACAGATAAACAATCAGCGCCTCCAGCTTCATATCCTTTTGCAATGGAAACAGGATCAAAATCTTCACGGATCAACCCTTTGGAAGGAGAAGCCTTCTTCACCTCAGCGATCAAGCCCATATCTCTGTTCTTCCCTTGGGTCAGAGCCTTACGAAAGCCTCTTGTTGCCGGAAGAAGCGCAATATCACGCTCTGCTTGTGCCAACGAAAAGTTTTTACTGAGCAGTTCAACCTCTTTAATCTTAGTCGCGACAATTTTATCAAGATACATAATTAAGTTCCTCCGTCATAGCTACAAGCTGATTAAGCTTGGATAGTGCCTTGCCTGAATCCACTACATCTTTTGCTCTCTCTACGCCTCCGGCCATGGTATCTGCCAGACCAGCAACATATATACAGGCTCCGGCGTTAGCAAGAACGATATCACGATAAGGATTCATCTGCCCTTGAAGTACCGAGGTAATAATCGCCGCATTTTCAGCTGCATCTCCACCCAGCACAGCTTCCAGTGGATGTCTGTTAAGACCTAATGCCTCTGGCGTTACCTCATACGTGGTTACGATGCCCTCTTTTAGCTCAGACACTAATGTAGGGGCCGAGATGCTGATTTCATCCAGACCATCCAAGCTGCTGACAACCATCGCACGCTTGGACCCCAGCTCCTTCAGTACATTAGCCACCGTCTCTGTCTTATTCCGATCATAAATCCCCAGCAGCTGACGGTCAGCACCCGCGGGATTCGTAAGCGGACCAAGCATATTAAAAATCGTCCGCACTCCAAGCTCTTTACGCGGTGCCGCCGCATGCCGCATCGAAGGATGATAGATTTGCGCGAATAAAAAACAAATGCCGATTCGATCCAAGCATTCCCGAGCCTGATCCGCATTCAGATGAATGTTGACGCCCAAAGCTTCAAGTACATCTGCACTTCCTGCTCTACCGGAAGCTGAGCGGTTGCCATGTTTGGCAACTCGTACAGAAGCCGCTGATGAAATAATCGCTGAGGCGGTAGAAATATTAAACTTATGGATGCCGGAACCGCCCGTACCACATGTATCTAGCAGACGCGCTTTTTCAGTAAGGACAGGTGTGCCGAAACCTCTCATGGCTTCCGCAAACCCCGTAATTTCCTCCACGGTCTCTCCCTTAATCCGTAAAGCGGTCAGCAGTGATCCGATTTGCGCCTGAGAAGCCTCTCCCAGCATGATTGCACCCATTATATCCCGTGCTTCTCCACGTGTCAGACTTTTGCCTTCGATTAGTCCAGCGATTCCTGATTGTATCAATTTTGTTGCATCCATAATGTTCATCCTCCCAGCCTTAATGTAATCTTTTATATTAATCAAACCACCTGTTCAGGGGTATATGTGTACATGTAATCTTGATTGATGACTTGTTTCTCTTTTATCTCGGGTGGGAACATAGCCTCTGCCATACGAATAGCTTTTAGCATGCCCTTCGCTTTATTCACCGTCTCTTCATACTCTTTCTCCGGAACCGAGTCCCAAACGATACCCGCCCCAGCCTGCACATATGCTCTGCCCTTACGGAAGATGATTGTACGGATGGTGATACATGAATCCATATTTCCCGAGAATCCCAAATATCCAATCGCCCCCGCATAAGCACCACGGGCTTCTCGCTCCAATTCAGCAATAATCTCCATTGCCCGTAGCTTAGGTGCTCCTGAGACAGTACCGGCTGGCAGACAGGAGAGAAAGGCATCAAAGAAATCTTTATCCTCGCTAAGCGTGCCTGACACATTCGATACCATATGCATGACATGAGAGTATCTTTCAATTTCCATAAAGGAATCACATTTTACAGAACCGAATTTGGACACTCTTCCTAAATCATTACGACCTAGATCAACTAGCATCAAATGCTCTGCACGTTCTTTTTCATCCTCCAGCAGCTCCGCGGCGTAAGCACGATCCGAAGCTTCACTTTCACCTCTTGGTCTTGTTCCGGCAATCGGCCGTGTCTCCACACGGTTTCCATCTACCTTTACGAGCGCTTCCGGTGAGGTTCCAACAATAATCTCTTCATCCATTTTCAAATAATACATATATGGAGATGGGTTAAGCGTCCTGAGCATCCGGTATACATGAAGTGGAGAAACCTCCGTTTCAATATGCAGGCGCTGCGACAACACCACTTGAAAAATATCGCCAGCCCGAATGTATTCCTTCGCTTGTTCTACGTTGTTGATATATTGTTCTTTAGTCAGGTTGGAATGAATCTCACCCAGCTCAATATCCTGCGGAATGCTGCGGCGGTTCACATTTTCCTTTGGCCCTTCCTTTTGCAGCTCTTCGGCCATATCCTCAAGCTTACGACTTAAGCTTTCGTAATTAGATTTGATATCTGAGTCCGTATCACCGTCTTTAACATGCAGGTTGCCAACTAGGAGAATTTGTTGTTTCACATGATCAAAAACAATGATGCGATCACAGAACATAAACCGGATATCATCCATTTGGAGATCATCTACTGGATGCTCAGGCAGCTTCTCATAATATTGCAGCAGATCATATCCAAAAAATCCGATAGCTCCTCCAGTAAATGGCGGCATCTCATCCAGCTTAGGGCTACGGTATGAACGAAGCAGCGCCTTAAGCTCCTCAATCGGCTTTCCATGCAGCTGTTTTTTCTTACCGTCGATCTCTACGTTAATTGCACCCTTTTTTCCCGATATCATTAAAAAGGGATCGCTGCCGATGAACGAATACCGGGCCCATTGTTTGCCGCCCTCTACACTTTCTAGTAAGAACGCGCGGTCACGTTCAGCAAAACGTTGGAATAACCGGATAGGTGTTTCCATATCAGCCAGCAGCCGCTTCACAACAGGAATCAGATTATAATCCTGCGACAGCTTTACCACCTCTTGAACACTCGGATTCGTCATTTTTAGATGCCCCCTTAGTTATATAAATCTTTCCGAAACACAGAAAAACCCTCTACCAAAGTAGAGGGTTTGTGTAAGTAAGTATATGTTTTTGAGCAATGATCAGCATCGTTATGTTGTGCCTACAGACTTATCTCTAAATAAGATACATCACGGATGTGAAATAACACTCCAGTACATATCAAAATAAAGACTCTGCGTACACAAAAACTGCTAATCAGGCATAAACGTCTTCAGCGTCCTTATAAGGACGGTAAGCGTATATGCGTGAAATATAAGAATGTATAGAACAAAGCTTATACTTTCTTATATTCGCAAAAATTTCTTGCACTCTGCTCAACTATACTCATCTCAACTCAACTAAACTCTTCTATACTCGGCTAATTACACTATACATGATGACAAGGGTCATTGACAACCCACAACTCAAATTTAAGACTTACTCTGCGACAAATCTGGACGAAGCTTCTGAGCTTCATTCAGATACACATGGCGGATCTCACGCTGTGATTTATCCGTATTAAACTGCACCATTAACCGGATACACATCGGCAGGCTGCCTTTAACAGGGATCTCCGTTGAACACATAAGTGGCACCATTTCCCAGCCCTCAATCTCACGAATGGCTCTTGCCGGAAAAGTAGCATCCAGATCATTGGTCATCGTAATCCATACATTGCTAATATCCTCAGCTATAACATCATTACGTTCTACGATCTCCCGCAGCAGCACAACGGTTTCACGCAAAATCTCTGTTTCTTCGTTATTAATCACGGTAGTTGCTCCGCGAATCCCTCGATTTACCACGGTTTCCCCTCCTTTTTAAGCTCTGCGAGAACCTCTCGCACAAGCGATTCCTGTATATCGTTTACAATGCTTACGGCTCCTATGGCATCAGGCACAATAAAAGTCATTCTGCCTTCTTTGAATTTCTTATCATGCATCATTGCTTCCATTAGCTCAGCTTCATCATATTCAGAAGGAAGCTGTATAGGCAATGAAAGTGCAGATAACATAGATACTGTATCCTCATAAATGGATCGATCATGTCCAAGCTTTACAGCCAGCAGCGCCGAACCCGCCATACCAATCGCAATCGCTTCACCGTGCAAAAATACGCCATATCCGCCAACCGCTTCAATAGCATGTCCGATCGTATGTCCTAAATTCAAAATCGCCCGAAGTCCATGCTCACGTTCATCGTTCGCTACGACATGAGCCTTGATTGCACAACCGCGCTCAAGGGCATAGCCGAGTGCTTCAGCATTCAGAGCAAGCAGCTCATCAGCATGTTCACGGCACCAATATGCGAATTCTTTGTCCATAATCAGACCATGCTTCACTACTTCAGCCAGGCCAGAAGAGACTTGGCGTGGCGGAAGCGTGCGAAGGGTATCCAAATCGTAAAGCACCAGCGAAGGTTGATAGAACGCACCAACCATATTTTTGGCTAGTGGATGATTGACAGCCACTTTGCCGCCTACGCTGCTGTCATGGGCTAGAATCGTCGTTGGAATTTGTAGAAATCCTATTCCGCGCATGTAGGTAGCTGCTACAAAACCAGCTAAATCACCAACAACCCCGCCACCTAAAGCCAACACAGCTGAGTTGCGATCCAGTCCCGCTTGAATCGCGGTCGTCATAACCTCTTCATACACGGTTAATGATTTGGATGCTTCCCCTGCCGGCATAATATGGCTGACTACGGTATAGCCTTGCTGACGTAGAGCTTCTTCAAGCGACGGTAAATACAGTGGAGCTACTTCACTATCACTCACAACCAGTAGTGGGCTGCGAGTGGACAGTCCAGCCTCAGCACAGTACTGGCCAATGTTCTGCAGCAGACCACTACCGATGTGAATTGGATAAGAACGATCTCCTAAATCTACATTGATCGTACGCATGATTAATAACTCTCCAATTGTGCAAGATAGTTTTCATAGTTCGCTTTAATTTCTTCGAGAGAATCCCCGCCGAATTTATCAAGAAAAGCTTTGGCAACTTCCCATGCCACTACGCTTTCCAGAACCACACATGCCGCTGGAACTGCACATGCATCCGAACGTTCTACTTGAGCTGTAAAAGGTTCTTTCGTATCGATATCTACACTTTGAAGTGGCTTATACAAGGTAGGAATAGGCTTCATAACACCACGAACCACTATCGGCATACCATTCGTCATCCCGCCTTCAAAACCGCCTAAACGATTGCTTGCGCGATAGTATCCTTTAGAAGCTTCATACATAATTTCATCATGGACTTGCGATCCACGCAATTTACCTGCTTCAAACCCAATGCCGATTTCAACGCCTTTGAAGGCATTAATCGACATCACTGCCCCAGCGATCGCCCCGTCCAGCTTCCGGTCTGACTGTACATAGCTGCCAAGTCCGATGGGCAGTCCTTCGACGAGACATTCAACGATTCCACCGATGGAGTCGCCCTCTTCCTTGATCTGATCTATGTAAGCCTCCATTTTCTGTTCCGTTTCTTTGTCGACAACTCTGACAGAGGACTGTTCTGTGCGTTCAATCAGCTCATCGATAGGCAGATCATTAGCAGGTGCCTCGATTTCACCAATACGAATGACTTGACCTGCTACTTTCACACCAAAAGCTGCCAGCAGCTGTCTGGCTACAGCGCCACATGCAACTCTGGCTGCTGTTTCGCGGGCACTGGAGCGCTCCAGAACATTGCGAAGATCCGTATGATTGTACTTCAATCCACCATTCAAATCTGCATGTCCAGGACGCGGCCGATTTACCCGGCGTTTTTCTTCATCACTGCCTGGAATAGGTTCAATATTCATTATGTTCTTCCAGTGAGTCCAATCCTTGTTCTCTACTACCAAGGCTACCGGAGCACCTGTAGTATAGCCGTGACGTACTCCACCGACTATTTGTGCCGTATCTTTCTCAATCTGCATGCGGCGTCCACGTCCGTATCCCTTTTGTCGACGATGCAATTGAAAGTTAAGCTCTTCAAAATCCAAAGTTAAATTACTTGGCAATCCCTCAATAATAGCCGTTAGCTGGGGGCCGTGCGTTTCCCCCGCTGTTAAATAGCGTAAACTCATGATGTCTTCCCCCTTTTATACTTTTAAACTGTAAACCGCTAAAATCCTATGATCTTTGCTCATTATAGTATAGGGAATCCGCTTTGACAAGAAAGGGCTCTCCCTAGAAACACTCTATGTATATCGAAATAAAAAGCGCCATCCATACCCTTAAGAGTATGAATGGCGCTCCTCGGCTGGGTCCTCAGCTTGTTAGCTGCCGAGCCGCTGACTTGGTGGAGGGAATGTAGACTTACGCTCTTCCAGCTGCAGAAGGCGCTCCAATTGCATTTCTTCCACACCGAGAATTTGCCCGCACTCACGAACGGTGATAAAGCCTCGTTTGTACGCGGCAATGACCTTGCTTTTGTCCATCGGTTTAACTTTCCTTTCACTTAGCGTACAGATTCTACTATCCAGTATCACTGAACTTTTGCGAAAGTATACCTTTGAAGTTAATGGCGAAGGAGCAAAAAATATTTATTTTTTACGATAGAAAAAAGTTTCCGTCGATTCAAAACCGTATTGAGCCGGTGTAAAGATTTGCTCTGTGCTGCCCACAAACAAATAACCACCCGGACGTAAGCTAGCCGAAAACTTATGATAGAGCTTGTTCTTCGCCTCTTCAGTAAAATAGATCATTACATTGCGACAAATAATAAGATCAAAACCTTCGTCGAACTTGTCCAAGAGCAGATTCTGTTTGCGGAAATCTATGTTTTTCTTAAGTGAATCGCTGACCTTGAAAACAGGGCCTTCCGGTGTAAAGTAACGTGCTGCCACGTCTTTCGGCACATCCTTTAAAGAACGTTCCAAATAAAGACCTTGCTTTGCTTTAGACAAAGCGCCATCATCAATGTCAGTGGCAAGAATGCCTGTCTGCGCCAATATATTCTTGTCCGACAAAATCATAGCCAGCGTGTAAGGCTCTTCGCCAGTGGAACACGCCGCGCTCCATAGCTTTAATTTGCGGCCTGACTGCTGGAGGTCAGGAAGGATAATATCCCGCAAAACTTCCCAGCGATTCGGATTCCGCCAGAACTCAGAGACATTGATCGTCATTCGATCTAAAAATTCATAAAATAAGTCCTTATTTTTCATCATCGCTGCAAAAAAATCACTGAAGGTATGATACCCATTCTTCATCCGAAGAGTCGTCAAACGCCGCTTCATCTGCGCTTCTTTATATTGAGCCAGATCAATTCCGGTGCTTTGTTTAACGTTGTGAATAAATCCGCTATAATCCGGATCTGTTGTTAATGCTGCAACATTACGATCAGACATGTTAATCCCCTGCCTCCCACCTGGACCTTACATCCAGACTGCGATGTCTTTGTTATACTGATTCAGTTCATCTGGAGCAAAGAAATTAGCAATTTCCCGTTCTGCACTTTCAGGCGAGTCTGATCCATGAATTAGATTAAGTGGTGTATGGCTGGCAAAGTCGCCACGAATCGTGCCTGGCAGAGCTTCTCCAACTTTTGTCTTGCCTATGAGTGTCCGGGATAACGTTACAACATCATCGCCTTCCCATACCATTGCAAACACTGGACCTGAAGTGATGAAAGAGACCAGCTCCGAAAAAAAGTCTTTGCCTGCATGCTCAGCATAATGTCTTTTCGCTTGATCCTCACTAACTGTAATCAGCTTAGCAGCGACCAATTTAAACCCCTTATCCTCAAAGCGGGTAACAATACGCCCTATTAATCCACGTTGAACTCCATCAGGCTTGACCATCAGATACGTCTTTTCCATAGAAGCACTCTCCATTTTCCCATTTGAAGGGTTGTTTTGACGCTATCTTAACAGAAACATTGCTTTCTGGAAACGTTTAATTTCAATCTCACCAGAAGATCAATAACTTCTTCCTGTTATAAAATAAGCAATATCACGCAGATTGCGCTTAGTCTTATTATTAGGCAATTGTTCCAGCGCCGCCAGCGCCTTGTCAATATAACGTGAAGCGAGCTCCTCAGAGCGGGCGATTCCGTCTCCGGAAAGTATAAGATCAATCGCACGTCCTACCGTGCTATGGCCCTCACGTATAGACTTCAGTTCCTCAAGCAATGACTCGCGCAGCCGCTCATCCTCAAGACTATAAATCACTGGAAGTGTAATGTTTCCTTGACGCATATCACTGCCCGGAGGTTTACCGATCTGTTTCTCTGTGCCTGAGAGATCCAGTAAATCATCACGAATCTGGAACGCCATACCCACGTTATATCCATAATTATAAAGCAGGCGAGCTACTTCTGGATCTGCCTCAGCAGCAAGTGCGCCGAGTTGGCAGCTAACTGCAATCAGCAGGGCTGTTTTGCGGCGGATACGCCGTAGATAATGACGTACACTTTGCTCACTGTTGAAAAAGTCACGAATCTGCTCCATCTCTCCGATCGACATTTCGATCATCGCCTTAGACAGAATTTGATGAATTCGTGGATTCTTCAGCTCCGTAGTCATAACCAGCGCTTTTGCATATATGTAGTCACCAGTGTACATGGCAATTTTATCGCCCCATTTTGCTTTCACGGTGAGTTCACCACGGCGCAATTCTGCATCGTCGATCACATCATCATGGACTAGTGAAGCGCTATGGATCAACTCTAACGGTATCGCTACCCGTTTCAGCTTTTCCAGATCATACTTACCGAATTTCCCGCCCATCAGGACAAATACGGGACGTAATCTTTTGCCGCCTGCCTTTAATAAATGCAGGGAGGTTTCTGTAAGCAGATCGTCATCCCCCTGTACACTGCGGTACAGCTCTTTTTCAATCTGATCCATATCTCTGTTCAGTAATCCGAATATTTGCAGTCGTTTCATTCTTTCACCCGTGTCAACAGTTTATGGCTCCAAATCTCCATCTTCACTTCCTGCGGCAGCAGGCCCATCTCATAGGCATAGCGGAAATAGAGGTTCAAACCTTGCTGCTGCCTTTCTCCAAAATCATAACATAAATTGCGGAAGTACCCTTCCCAATAAGACTTTGTTCCTCCAATGTTAGAACAAGCTGCTTGTACAATAGGATCTAAATCTCTCAATCCCCGCATTTTACTCTCGGCAAAAGCCTCTGCAATCTCAGAAATAGCCTCCGGTTTGTCCTCAGCAGCCTTTCGGTTCACTGCCCAGACCGCAAAGGTCATCCCTAAGCCCGTCCATTCCTTCCAAACCTCAGCTAGATCAGTAACGATATAACCTTGATCCTGCCATGAGGCTTTAATAGCATTATCACCAATTAATAAGCAGGCATCCGCTTCATGCATCATGGCATCCAAATCAGGATTAGCGCTAATATATTCCGGTTTATTGCCAAAAGCTTTTTCCATTAAAATTTTCAGCAAATTTACCGAGGTTGCAGAAGTATTCGTAACAGCAATCTTACCGCTACCAATCTGAGCAAATGGCACCCTGGAAAAAAGGAATATTGATCTCACAGGACCGTCCGCGCTAACCGATAAATCAGGTAGTAGTAATAATTTGTCACTGGCCTCAGCATAAGCAAAAGAGGATAAAGCACCTACATGAATAGTTCCACGGCTCATCCCCTGATTAAGAATGGCAGGTACCTCACTCACCATCTCTGCAGGATATTTTAATGCAGAGGGATGAAAATTGTGAAATACCGGCCATGAGTTGGTATAGCTGATTTTGCCGATGATGGTGTGGCTGTTATTGTCCATCCTTTCAATCCCCCCATCTTCGAAATAAATTGTGTTCAATATTAAAGCTGTCAAGCACTTTGCCCACCATGAAATTAATCAGATCATCCATACTTTGCGGCCCGAAATAAAAAGCCGGCATTGCGGGAATCATCCGAACTCCCAGACGGGACAGCTTCAACATATTCTCTAGATGAATGGCATGCAGTGGAGTCTCACGAGGAACAAGCACCAGTGGGCGTCCTTCCTTGAGCATAACGTCAGCAGCACGTGTCATCAGATTATCAGAGGTCCCATTCGCTACCGCGGACAATGTTCCCATAGAGCAAGGCATAATAATCATCCCTTCCACACGAAACGAACCACTTGCAATGGATGCGCCGATATCCGCAACAGGATGATAAAGCAGAGAACCGGGATAGCCTTTGAACCTTTCGTTCAAAAAGCCCTCCCGGTCTGATGCGATATAGCCAAGTTCTTCTTTAAATACGCGCCAGCCCGCATTGCTAACCACCAAATGCACGGAGTAGCCTAGTGACAGCAAGGTTTCAGTTAGACGAACACCATATATCGCACCGCTTGCTCCTGTAATTCCAACCACGATGTTTTTCGGTTTAGTAAGCGTCATTAGTAGAACTGCACCACCAAGTCAATCAAAGTGAAAGAGAACACTACGATGCTCAATACGCCGTTCATAGTGAAAAAAGCAGTCTGCAGACGGCTCAGGTCACTCGGAGATACAATGTAATGCTCATAAAAGAGAATAATATATGCGATGATCATGCCTGCTACATACCACCAGCTTAAATCCGTCATAAACAGCAACGATACGAATCCAATCGCCGTGAGAATGTGAAATACGCGGGCAATAATGAGTGCACCTTGAACCCCGAACCGAACCGGAATGGACTTCAAGCCCTCTT
This sequence comes from Paenibacillus sp. FSL R5-0928, assembly GCF_037970385.1. Classification (NCBI taxonomy): domain Bacteria; kingdom Bacillati; phylum Bacillota; class Bacilli; order Caryophanales; family Paenibacillaceae; genus Paenibacillus; species Paenibacillus sp. FSL R5-0928. Next base: position 4,859,554 of record NZ_CP150225.1, read on the forward strand.
TTAGATCAAACTCAACATCCTGACAAGAATAAATTACATCAAAACCTGCAGTCCAAAACACAATAGTGAAGTAAAATACCATTGAAGTCCAATTCACGCTACCGGTCACAGCTACCCAACCGCCTAAAGGTGCAAGCGCAATGGTCAGACCGAGGATAAGATGGCAAGCCCATGTAAAGCGCTTCGTAAATGAATAAATAACAAGAAGGAAAACTGCGATTGGCAAGAGCTTGGCCGACAAAGGATTCAGCTTAAAGGCTGCCCAAAAGAGTAAGAAAAACGAAATGCCGATAAAAATGACGACTTCACCGATCTTCAATAATCCTGCAGGAATAGCCCTTCCCGCTGTGCGAGGATTCTTAGCATCACTTATCCGGTCAATCAGTCGATTCAGCCCCATAGCAGCGCTCCGTGCCCCAAACATAGCCACTACGATCCAACCAATCTGGCTCCAGGAAGGTAGCGTGCCAGACATGACAACGGAACCAAGTAAAGCGCCCATAAAAGCAAAAGGTAAAGCAAATACCGTATGTTCAAACTTGATCATTTGTAAAAAGATACCGATTTTCTTAAACATTCCCGTTCTCCTTGAGCCCAATATGTAATGCCGCGATGCCTCCGGTCAAGGGGAAGGATTCCACTTTTTGCAGTCCGGTTTCACGGAAAATAGCAGCTAATTGCTCCCGGTCAGGGAACAGCGCCAGCGATTCTGGCAGCCATTTGTATTGCTCATACCTTTTAGCGAATAACTTGCCCAGCAATGGAAGTACACGCTGAAAATAAAAGAAATAGATACCTTTAAACGGTTGTTTCATCGGCTTGGAAAGCTCCAGGCAGACCACCATTCCTCCGGGTTTTACCACGCGTTTCATCTCGTTCAGCACTTGAACAAGATCCGGTACGTTGCGGAGTCCAAAACCAATCGTTGCATAATCGAATGCGTTGTCTTCAAAAGGCAACTCCATAGCATTGCCCTGTACGAGAGAGATCCGGTCCTGAAGCTTGCGCTCCTCCACCTTACGGCGCCCCACTTCAAGCATGCCAGCACTAAAGTCAAGTCCTATCACATTCCCTGTCTGTGTGGCTTCTGCCAAGGCAATGCTCCAATCGCAAGTGCCGCAGCATAAGTCTACAGCTGAATCCCCGCGCTTCATGCCCATCTTCTTCATCGTGAACTTGCGCCAAGCCTTATGGCGGCGAAAGCTTAAGATATCATTCATCAAATCATATTTACCTGCAATACTCTCAAACACCGAGTGCACAAACTGTTCCTTCGGCTTGCTGTTATCACCCACAGCAGTTGTAGTTTTGTCCATAGTCATCCACTAACCCTCCACGGCTGCTTGTCCTGAGACTTTCATCTGCAGGAGAATACGATCCAGCGCTATCTCAAGCTCTCTAAGCAGGCTTTCGTCTTTAACGCTTTGTAATAGTCCCTGAATCGACTGAATCGACTGATGGAGCTTGTCCGTCAGCAGAGAATCACATTTATATTTCATCTTCAGCATCTTCCAGTCCTTCTGATCAAGGTTCTGGTCTTGAAGCTGTTTGCGTTCTTCCTCTGTCGCTGACTCCAGCATCTTCCAGTAGCAATAACCATTGCTAGCATTCTCAAGGTTATCACAACGCTGAAGCTCTATGGCAACAGTTTCGCACTGACTGAATTCTGTCAATAACTTCTCCCACAACTCCACTAAGGAATTCTCGATCATGGGCGTAAAAGAAAGGAACAGCCGCATATTGAGCTGTACCATGTGCCTCAAGTATTGTTCAGCCGAAAGACGGATTCCTCTCATCTTCACATAGAGGTTCGCTTTCAAGACATTAAAATCAGCAATCGCCTTACTCAAGATTCCAACCATCTCAATTTGATCACTCTTTGCAAGCAGATGGTAAAACCAGCTACTGAAATAATCGCCAGCCAATACCTTTAATTGACGGGAACGCATAGGATCTCCACCGCGTCTATCATTCGAGCGGTCAATTACCTCATGTGTATCTAGTCCAAGTTGAATAAGTGCTGTTACGAGCGTATACAACTCACCAGCATTTCCTTTAACAGAAGATCCATGGTTTAGAAAAATATATAACAAATGACCCCGGCCATCAGAAAACGGCGGCAAATCCGTATGCTTCTGAATCATGTCGTAGTCGGTGTAGGGTTTTGCCAGTTGCGGTATGCAGTACGGTTTCATTTCAGCCTCCGAAGCCATTGACATTAATAATAATTCCTTTGTTCACAATCTTGTCTATTATATCACATGTTTTTTTGTCACGCACTGTGGTACGACTGAGTTTCTTTTATTCTTCTCAAGGATAAATGAACTGCTTCTTCCAGAGCTCAGTCTCACTAATACGGAAGCCCGTCTTGAGTCGCTCGGATATGGGGAGATTACCCGCAGACTGAAGTTCATTCTGGAGTTCAGCCGACCACTCCGTGCGTCTGATATCCCCTGCTAGCAGCAGCCGGCGGCTATCCAGCCATTTATCCATGACCACGATACGCAGCAAAAGCTGATCCACATTCGAGGTTTCTTGAAAAGCAAAAGAAATAGCCTGCGCCATATTTCGATAAAGCTCCTGGGGTTCATGATCATTTCCGCTCACTTTTAAATCCAGTGACAGAACGTGATCCTCCCAGCCTACGCTATCAATGGATAAGGTCAATGGAAGTGCGCCAAGAACATCAACAAGATTATCATTGTCTAGCACTGTGTTATGGCCGCCAGTAAAAGTCTCTACTGCACCATTGCGTTGCTGTAAGGTAGAATCCATATCTGCCACTTTGGGCAATATTACAGCAGAGGTTGCAGTCAAGAGTAATACGGCTCCGACCCACCAGGCCTTGTTCATGAACACGCCTCCTTATCCATAATTCCCCTCTTAGCTAATACGATCATTTATCTTTACTATATTTTGAAAAAAAGCAGGCTATGCCTGCTTTTCAGCTTTCACTTTCCAATTGTCCGTGCTTTGTCCATATTTCAGCCTTACCGCGAATCTTCATCGCTGAGGTATGATCAGTAAACTGGGCAATCAATACCTCGCCCTTATCCAGCTTCTCTGTATGATGAAAACGTGTATCTGTACCTCTGGTTAGCCCAATGACCTGAACGCCATTATCTTTAGCTTTAACCACAATATAGTCGCTGCCCGTTGGAAGCGGAGTAGTACCCGTATTTTTATCCATCATCACTCATCCTCCTCTAAACCTATTATACAGTTCATAGTATTTCAAAAAACAAATGCCGCCTTGGAGGGCGGCATAGTTGTTCTTAAAAGACTATGGGATAGGTATGTAGAAATCTTTATTTGATTCCGTCTTTCAGCGCCTTACCGGGTTTGAATGCCGGTACCTTGCTTGCAGGAATTTCGATTTCTTCACCAGTTTGCGGGTTACGGCCTTTACGTGCAGAACGCTCACGCACTTCAAAGTTTCCGAATCCAACCAGTTGTACTTTATCACCGCTTTGCAGTGCTTCTGTAATTGCTTCGAAAACCGCATCTACAGCTTTAGTAGCATCCTTCTTGGGAAGTTCAGTTGCTTCTGTAACTACATTGATCAAATCTGATTTATTCATGTTTTCTCACCTCCCTGAGTAAATTCTCCGGTATCATACACTGTTTCCGTTTCAACGTAAAATATACGTGATAATCCCGTTTAAAACTTAACTTTGGCGCCCTTAGACCTTGAAGCGCAACAAACTTATAGTAATACAGCCCATCCATAAATTCAAGCTGTTACTCAAAAAAGGAGCAGAAATTATCATCTATCCGTGCATATTTATCTAAATTCGATCTAATTTGTTAGACCTATAGGAGCAGTTTAGGTCTTTATTTCATCAGAATAATTGAGTCAGATTCACCGTTATTATAGGAACTAGGAATCAAGTTTTAGGATATATACAAATAAAAAGAGCAGGATTTCTCCCACTCTTTGAATTTATTTATATTCAGCTTAGAGAATAATTGCAATAAGTCCGCCGGAACCCTCGTTAATAATGCGGCCAAGCGTTTCTTGCAGCTTGTAGCGTGCATTATCCGGCATCATAGCTATCTTGCCTTGAATGCCTTCTCTAACAATGGAGTGCAGGGAGCGGCCAAAAATATCGGATTCCCAAATCTTAATAGGATCATTCTCAAAGTCCTGCATCAGATAACGAACCAGCTCTTCGCTTTGCTTTTCCGTTCCGATGATTGGCGAGAATTCAGACTCCACATCCACCCGAATCATATGAATGGACGGTGCAGTAGCCTTTAAGCGAACCCCGAAGCGAGAGCCCTGACGTATCAGTTCTGGCTCGTCGAGCGCCATTTCGGCTAAGGATGGAGCCGCGATACCATAACCTGTAGTCTTGACCATTTCCAATGCTTCTGAGAATCGGTCGTATTCTCGTTTCGCATGCGAGAACTCCTGCATAAGCTGGAGCAAATGATCTTTACCGCGGATCTCAACCCCGACCACTTCCATCAGAACTTGATCGTACAGCTCTTCTGGAGCATACAGGTCGATCTCTGCTACGCCCTGACCCATGTTCATACCACTTAGGCCAGCTTTATCAATAAAGTCATATTCGGTGAACTGAGATACGAGGCGGTCAACATCCCGCAAGCGGCGAATGTCTTTTACCGTATCGCGAACGGAGTTCTCATAACTACTACGCAGCCAGTGGTTTTCTCCAAGCACCATAACCCAGCTTGGCAGGTTTACATTTACTTCATGCACTGGGAATTCATAAAGCACTTCCCGCAGCACACCAGTTACGTCATCTTCGCTCATGTTTGCGGCGCTTAGCGTCATAACTGGGATATCGTATTTGATGGCTAGCTCGTTACGGAGCTGCTGCGCTTCCTCACTGCGTGGCCGGGTGGAGTTAATGACAAGCACAAATGGCTTACCCACTTCCTTCAGCTCTGCAATGACGCGCTCTTCAGAGTCCACGTACGAGTTCCGCGGAATTTCTGCAATCGTACCATCTGTTGTTACCACTACACCTAGCGTTGAATGCTCCTGAATAACCTTACGTGTCCCGATTTCTGCCGCTTCCTGAAAAGGAATAGGCTCTTCAAACCAAGGTGTAGAGATCATTCGTGGTCCATTTTCATCCTCGTAGCCTTTTGCACCTTCTACAGCGTAACCCACACAGTCTACCAGACGAACATTAACCTCAAGCCCTTCCGCAACCTTGATTTGGACTGCGTTGTTAGGCACAAACTTCGGTTCTGTCGTCATAATCGTTTTGCCTGCTGCGCTTTGCGGAAGCTCATCCACAGCTCTTACTCGATCAGCCTCATTCGTGATGTTTGGCAGGACAATTGTTTCCATGAAGCGCTTGATAAATGTCGATTTCCCCGTGCGAACCGCGCCGACGACGCCAAGATAAATGTCTCCGCCGGTACGCTCGGCAATGTCCTTGAAAATATCCACTTTTTCCAAAAGAGATCCCCTCCTCATATTACTCCGAAGAAAAAATGCCTGAAGAGCATCGACTTCGCGTTCCGCCGGTAATCTGACCCTTGCAGGACATCAACCGGACTTATCGTATGCCCGCCCGAAGCCTAGCTGCTTTCGACCGGGACGTACTTGCCCCGCGCTAAACTCCGAATGCTCGGACATGCATTTGGACTAGTATCATCATATGTATCCGGAACGAATTTATGACCCGTATTCGCGCATTTCCCAATGTAATTTCAAAAAAGTTAAGTCTGCGCGCCGCAAGGCGTCTGACGCCCGGAAGCTTACTCATCCATCTTATGAGCTAGGATTCTTTGATAGAACTATTTTTAGTGGATGCTGAGATTACAGGACTTGGTGTAAAAGGATATAAACAAAAAAACGCCTAATACCCCGGATAAAACCGAAGCTTAGACGCTCTTAAACTTTCACTCTAACTTGGAGGCTGCGGGATTGGCTGATTGTTAATCCATAGATACGGCAAAGACTTCACGGGAACGTAATATGAAGCTTCCTCCAGATCCAGTCGCAAGTCCTGATTCTTGTCGCGCTCTCCACCCTTCTTATCGACGGCAGCCATGATATCAAAAACATAATCTACGTAGACAGTTCCATCCTTATCCATGATAAAGTCAAGAACTTGACCGGAATAGACACTAGTTAACGTTATAGAGCTTGTACCCGCCTGCTTATGATCAATGGTATACAATCCGGGGTATAGCTCATCAAGCACAGGCAGGTTGCCGCCATGAGCTGATTTATAGCGGTTAACCTGTCGTTGCACGTCATTCACCTTTTGAACCGTAACAAGGTCCATCACCTTCACCACAGGATCAATTTCCTCATTCAAAATAAGAAAATAAGCACTTCCACCCTGCTCAAAAGCGGTAGCCGGTATATCATCCAAATATCCCTTATTATTCAGCTTCCCCAAGTCGATACGAAACTTCTCATACCTTGGAGTAGTTTCATCCGCATTAAGAATGGGCAGTACCCCTTCCTCCTGTTGATAATCATCAACGGCTGCTTGTATCCGTTTAACACTTTCCCGATAATTAACACTAGCCCGCTTCTCTTCACCTGGGTATAGACAGCCCGAAAGCGTAAGCGCGAGCGATACCATCCCTAGCAAAATCTTGGCCCCTGCCTTCAGTTTCATTTTATATCCTATAAACTCCAACCGAGTCCCTCCCACGGTGACATTCTTACGCTACCACAGCTCATCTTCTTCCCCACGCCGCGCTGCTTCAAGCTTACGGCGCACCGCAGCCTTCAGTGGATCTTCCGGCACCTGAACGGTTACGTCGCTCCATACGGCAGCCTGACAGGCCAGACGCGTTCCTTCTTCTAAGGCCGATCCAAGCTTACGCCGCTCAATATCACCGGGAGGCCTTACTGCAGCAGCCTCTTCCTTCGCGACTGTAACCTTGCACATCAGACAGCCTGCTTTGCCTCCGCATCTAGTTGTTATTGGCACTCCTGCTTTACGAGCAGCCTCTAATAACGAAATGCCACGGTTCACAACAGCTTTACGGCCTTCTGGTTGAAATACAACGGTAACTCCTTTTTGTGATTTCATGATGTTACTTCCTTCCTCAACACTATGTAACTGCTTACATAATTGAAACAACTCCGCCCAATAGGCCCACTAACATGATGACAAAAGCAAGTATAGACAGTACAGCCTTAAGCAATCCCTTGGTTTTGCTCCGAGCAAAAGTTATAAGAAATACTGATAATCCCATAATCAGCATCGCAATCAGGGATAACCACATTTTTGTCATCGGATCCATGGTCAAAGCCCCCATTCGCCTGTAATTTATTAGGGACTATTATATCATGACCTTATCCTTTTCTGTAAAAAAACATCATTTTTTATGTATTATTTTAAATAAACTATGCTTCGTGAAAATTATCAGGAATATAAAAAAAAAAGCAAAAGACGACGGAATCATTCATTGATCCGTTTTCTTTTGCTCACCCAACATAAAGCTATTTTTTAAGCATCATTTTCATTAAAGACTCCATTGTGCTGGAACCTGCGCCGCCTTTTTTAACGGCATTGATAATCTCCTGCACAGTAGCTTCACTGACCGGCACTTTCGCCATTGATGACACCTGCTTAATTAACTGGCGGAGCTGGGCTTCATTCTGCGTAGTTCCTGGCTTTACCGTACTGGCTAGCTTTTTGACGGCACTTTCCGTAATGTTCTTGCCCGCCTTTTTGTTAATGGCGTTCAATGCATCCTTGGAAAAATCTCTGCTCACTTTTCATCCCTCCTCCGTCAATCCCCATTACAACATATGAGAATTTGCGGAAAAAGGTGAACAGGATCAGGAATGCCACTGCTCCCAAGTTTCCTGGGAGATCGACTCAAGCTCAGGTTTACGATCACGCCCCATCAAGGCTTCAACCGCACTGCGTGGGCTTCTTCCTTGAAAGAGCACATGATAAATCTGATCCGTAATCGGCATCTGCACACCCAGTTTGAGCGAAATTGCATAAGCTGCTTCGGTAGTACGAATACCTTCGACTACCATCCCCATGGATTCCAGCACCTCGGCCAGCGGCTTACCTTGACCAAGCATGGACCCAGCGCGCCAGTTACGGCTGTGCTGACTAGTAGCTGTCACAACAAGATCGCCAATTCCGGCAAGTCCGGCAAAGGTCAAAGGATTGGCTCCAAGCTCAACTCCCACCCGAGAGATCTCAGCGAGTCCACGGGTTAAAAGCGCTGCTTTAGCATTGTCCCCATATCCAAGGCCATCGGATAGGCCTGCACCAAGGGCAATAATATTCTTAAGAGCACCGGCAAGCTCTACCCCAACCTGATCACGATTCGTATATACACGGAAATCGTTGTTGATGAACAATTCCTGCGCTTCGGCGCTACGCTTGTCATCAGGTGAAGCAACTACAACTGTTGTAGGGCACAGACGTACAACTTCCTCTGCATGACTTGGACCGGAGAGCACAACGATCTGCCCTTCGTCACAGCCCAGTTCCTCTGCAATTACGATAGACATCCGCTTATTGCTTTCCGACTCAAAGCCCTTCGTAGCATGGACACATAACATGTCATCCTTCCAGAATGGCTTCAGACTGCGAGCAACCTGCCGCATTCCTGAAGACGGAGCCACAATTACAACCGCCTTAGAACCGGACACTGCCGTTTCCATATCCGTAGTTGCAATAATGTTAGCTGGCAGAGCGATGCCAGGCAGATACTTATTATTCGTATGAGAGCCATTGATCTCGGCAGCTTGATCAGAGTTGCGTGTCCACAGATAAACTTCCGAGTGGTTTGCAGCCAGCACACTAGCCAGCGCAGTTCCCCAGCTCCCCGCTACAAGTACGGTAACTTTATCAGACAACACGATTCCCTCCTTTAACTTTTGAGCCTATCTTGTTCTCACGGCCTTCTACGATCTTTACAATATTCGTCCGGTGCCGCCAGAAGGCGAAGACCGCAATAATAATACTGGTCCAGAGCACAGGTTGTGTAAATCCTGTCAACAATAAAGCCACTGGTGTCAGTGCTACAAAAATTAATGAGCCAAGGGACACGTAACGTGTGATAAAGATAGACAGGATGGCGATGATACCGGCGAGCAGCGCTGGCCATAAACAAAGCGTAGCCATAACACCGATCGTAGTAGCAATGCCTTTCCCCCCACGAAAACGAAAATAGAGCGGCCAATTATGTCCGATGATGGCAGCGATTCCGCAAAGAGCCGGAACCCAGGTTCCCCATCCGCCGACCCAGGTTCCTAACCATACAGCGGCAACCCCTTTCAGCACATCCAGCAACAGCACTAATATTGCAGGACCTTTACCCAATACACGCAGTGTATTGGTAGCCCCCGCATTTCCGCTTCCGTATTGACGGATATCAATTCCCTTTAGCAACTTTGCAAGCAGTACACTAAAGCTGACAGAACCAAGCAAATAGCTTACAACGATAACCAGAAGTTCAAGCGCCACACTTCTTCTCCCCTAACCTTCGTTTTCGGATTTGCGCCGTGTAAAGAGACGGATTGGTGTTCCTTCGAAATTAAACGCTGCGCGAATTTTATTCTCCAGATAACGTTCATAGGAGAAGTGCATCAGCGATGGATCATTCACGAACACCACAATCGTAGGCGGCTTCACCGCAACCTGCGTTACGTAGTTAATACGCAAGCGACGGCCTTTGTCAGTTGGTGGAGGGTTAATCGCGATTGCATCAGATACAACGTCGTTCACCAAATGTGTAGTAATGCGCAGTGCGTGCTGTTGAGATACATGCTGTACAACAGGCAGCAGTTTTTGCAAACGCTGTTTGGTTAAGGCCGACAAAAAGACAACCGGTGCGTAACTCATAAACAAGAAATGGTCACGAATCTTAGTCTCAAAGTTTTGCATAGTCTTATCGTCTTTCACAATGGCATCCCATTTGTTCACAACAAAAATAGATGCTTTACCAGCTTCATGTGCATAACCAGCAATATGCTTGTCCTGATCGATGATGCCCTCTTCGCCGTTAATTACAACGAGGACCACATCAGCCCGTTCAATCGCACGCATAGCACGCATAACACTGTATTTCTCAATGTTCTCGTATACCTTGCCTTTTTTACGCATACCTGCCGTATCGATAAGCACATAACGTTGCCCATCACGTTCAAAAGGAGTATCGATAGCATCTCTTGTTGTCCCTGCAATATCACTGACGATAACACGTTCTTCGCCCAAAATCGCGTTGACCAAAGAGGATTTCCCTACATTCGGACGGCCAATCAAAGCTACACGAATGACATCCTCATCGTATTCATCATCTATTTTCTCAGGTAGGCGCTCAACTACAGCATCTAGCAAATCGCCGAGTCCGGTTCCGTGACTACCAGAAATTCCGATTGGATCCCCAAAACCAAGGCTATAGAACTCATAAATATCATCCGCACGCTTCATATTATCCACTTTGTTGATGGCAAGAACGACCGGTTTACCTGAACGGAACAGAATCTGAGCTACCTCTTCATCTGAATTCGTCACACCACTCTTTGCCTCACACATAAATACAATAACATCCGCTTCTTCAATCGCCAGCTCCGCTTGAACGCGGATTGATTTCAGAATTGTGTCTTCTCCATCAATTTCAATACCTCCGGTATCAATCACACTGAACGACTTACCGTTCCAATCTGAAATACCATAAATCCGGTCACGTGTAATCCCCGGTTTATCTTCTACAATGGCTAATCTATCGCCAATCAGCCGATTAAATATCGTCGATTTCCCGACGTTAGGCCTCCCAACGATTGCCACAACGGGTCTTGCCATATTCATTCCTCCTGTCATCCTTACGTTACTCATCATAGCAAAAAACATTTAAATTGGCTAACAATCATGTTAACTCTCATCAATCCTGCCGGTTCCGAAAAAAAGACAATCGGCGAACCCCCGTATCGAGGGCTCGCCGATTACTTTACCCGTATATTCAAAAGCTCGTTTAGGGATTAGTTATTACCCTTAAATTTGTCCAGCTTATCACCAAAACGTTCAGCAAGCGTAAAGCTAAGGCCTTCGTTGCTAAGGGAAACGTTAGGGTTGTTCAGAACTTCTTTAGGAGCTCTGTCTCTGCTATTGCTGCGTTCAGGTCTAGCAGATGGAGCTGGAGCTTCTTCAGTTTCTTTGATGCTCAGGCTAACACGTTTCTCGGATGGATTGAAGTCCAGAACTTTCACTTGAACTTCTTGTCCTTCTTTCAATACTTCGTGTGGAGTAGCGATGTGTTTGTGGGAGATTTGTGAGATGTGCACAAGACCTTCCACACCCGGAAGCAATTCTACGAACGCTCCGAAGTTCACAAGACGTTTTACAACGCCTGTTACAACATCACCGATGTTGATTTCGCCAGCAGCAGAGTCCCAAGGACCTGGAGCAGCAGCTTTGATGCTCAGGCTGATTTTTCCTTTTTCAGGATCAACCTTCAATACTTTAACACGTACTTTATCACCTTCGGATACTACATCAGAAGGTTTCTCTACGTGACTCCAAGCGATTTCAGATACGTGTACAAGACCGTCAACTCCGCCCACATCAACAAATGCGCCGAATTGAGTCAGACGTTGTACTGTACCTTCGATGATTTGGCCTTCAGATAGCTCAGCCATAATTTTCAGCTTGTTAGCTTCGAATTCTTCTTCAAGAACTTCTTTAGCAGACAAGATTACTTTGCTGTTCTCACGGTCAAGTTCTTTCACTTTAACACGCAAGGTACGGCCTTTGTAATCGCTGAAATCTTCAACGAAATGACGCTCTACCATGGAAGCTGGAATAAATCCACGAGCTCCAACATCAGCTACTAGGCCGCCTTTAACAACGTCAGCCACAGTAACTTCGAAAGCTTCTTGGGAAGCGAAGTATTTCTCAAGATCTTCCCATGATTTTTCACTATCAACTGCACGTTTGGAAAGAACAAGGCTTTCCTTGTTGTCGTTGATGCTGACAACTTTACATTCTACTTCCTGTCCAACTTCTACTGCTGCAGCAGCGTTGTCCAGTTGTACTGCGGACAATTCGCGAATTGGAATCACACCGTCGTATTTATATCCAATGCTTACATAAGCTTGGTTATCTTCGATTTTGACGATTGTTCCTTTCACGGTATCGCCTTTTTTCAGAGAAATGATTTCCAAGTCAGCTTGGTTAGTCACTTCTTCTTCGTTAACGGCAGCAACTTCTTCTACAGCTCCGTTATTTTCTGTCACAGCGGAATCCACCGCTTCTACGGATTCATTCTTTTCCGCAGCTTCCTGATTTTTAATTTCTTCAGACATGTGATTAGCCTCCTCGATTCAAAACCCCATTTATTTAAACCTGCGTATAGCAGAGTTCAAAACAAGCAATGCTTGATATTGCCACTTACACTTGATGATAGTATGTTCCAAAAAATAGCGGCTATGCCGTTATTTAATCAAAACATTGAGCAAAATTTATTGTTCTGCTCATCCCTTAACTAGCACTTGGTTTACCTGTCTCTTTCATCTCACGGATGCGATCCATAATGACATCGGTAACAGCCTCGAGAGATTCGCTCCCCGCACCGGCAAATTGACTAAGGTCTACAGGAGCACCGTAGACAACGACCATGCGTCGAAAGGGTTTATACTGGCCGATAATAGCCGCTGGAATAACTGCTGCGCCACTTCGAAGTGCAAAGCTAGCAGCACCCTTCTTGGCCACTCCGGCATCAGAGTTACGCGTACCCTCCGGGAAGATACCCATGACATTACCATTACGAAGTGTGTTAAGGGCCGTTTTTATGGATTCTTTGCTTACGCCGCCACGTTTCACCGGAAAAGCACCCAATTTATTAATGAGCCAGCCAAGCACCGGAACCTCAAACAGTTCAGCCTTAGCCATATACTTTACCTGACGGTCCAGCTTAATTCCAATAGTCATTGGATCAAGCAGACTAATGTGGTTAGCGCAGAGCAGTACCCCGCCCTCCTTTGGCACATTTTCTTTCCCCACAATCTTAAGCGGGAAAAGGATTGCGTAAATCAAGCGAAGCAATCCAACACAAATTGCATAAATCATAAATGATTTCTCTCCCCGTCAACATGAGATCTACAGTGGGATACAATGGCCTCCACAACTTGATCGATATTCATTAAGGTCGTATCCAGAAGAATAGCATCCTCTGCACGGCGCAGCGGTGAAATCTCCCGTCCTTCATCCAGACGGTCCCGCTTTGCAATATCGTGTTCAAGCTGCTGAAGCGTCACCGATTCCGCGTCTCTCAGTTCCTTATAACGACGGAGAGCTCGTTCTTCCACACTTGCCGTCATAAAAATCTTTACCTCGGCATCCGGCAGCACGGTTGTACCGATATCGCGGCCATCCATTACCACGCCTTTGCGAAGCGCCATCTGACGCTGCAATTGACTCAGTCTGGATCTTACATCCTCGATCTTCGCATACTGCGACACAAGGCCGCTAACCTGAAGGCTCCGAATATGTGGGGTCACGTCTTCCCCATTAATCAGCACCTTCTGAATGTCTCGTTCCGGAATAAGTTCAATCACCATGTCGTGAACCTTCTCGTTCACTCGCTGCTGATCTTCCGGTTCAATGCCTTCTTGGATCATATACCAGGTGATTGCCCGGTACATTGCACCAGTATCGACATAGATATAAGACAACTTCTGGGCTACCAATCGGGCTACAGTGCTCTTGCCTGCCCCGGCAGGTCCGTCGATGGCGACGTTTATTCTGTCATAAGTATGTGTACCCTGCCTATCCAACGGGGCATTCCTCCTCAAACACTCTTTCATAAAAAAGCATCTAGCGTTACGAAAACTATTCCTGCAATATCAAGGAGCACACATAAATTGTTATGCTTGATGATATTATCAAGAAAAAAGCAGGCATTGCCTGCGACTTATAAAATTATACCACAGTTTATACTTCAGTGCAAAATCAGACAGCTTAATAGAGCTGTTAAAAATGCTTATCTGTTGCGGAAATCAAACTGACGTTCGAAGCAATAACGGATAATTTTCTGGCGTTCCAAATCTGAAATAGCGACAAATTTCAACATGGCTAAAAGACGTCCATTCTCAAGCTTTTTAATGCGCACTACTTCACCTTCAAAATTGACATGCTCCGTGCTTCCGTTTCGATAAGGAACCAGTACCCAGCAGGACAATTTATTACCAACCTCCAGCTTTACTTGGTTATCCACCAAGAAGGAGATTCCTCCGCCACCAATATCATCTGTGCGAACCAGGAAGCGTTTGCCAAGGCTATCCTTCACAGCTAGCTCTAGATCAGCATTCACTCGGAAAAAGCTTCTTCTCTGGATCTTGAAAATCGAATCTGTCTCCGGCTTTTGAATCCTGACCATACGAATTACATCTTCTTTAAAGCCCAGCACATAAGTATTAAAGTAATTTTTAATGCCACCCTCAGTTAAAAAATAGACCGAAAGCTCGTCCCCCATAAAGAGCCTTTTTAGACGACCATTGCTCTCCTGCATAGGAATTTCAATCAGAAATGCGTCTTCTTCCGTCTCTGCAATTCTTGATCTATATTCAACTTCTGCTTCAGCAGCGTCACTGGAAGCAACCTGTATGTATAGATATTCGTTAATTTTAGGATACAAAGATGTCACCGCCACATCAGTTTAGTAATTATCACTAAGCCTGATTATAGCATGGGAATATCAGCCAGTCAGATATATTTTATAGATATTGCAAAAAAAAGGGACGCACCCAACTGCTGGATGCGCCCTCCCTTTTATTTTGCCTCAGACCCCGAAGAAGGTCTGATTTCTTCCACAGACTCTTCAATTCCATCCTCAGCGTTAATATAAATACGATACTTTGAGCCATTGACCCCTCCACCGAACTCGTAAGTCAAGACCTCGACGGAATCATCATTTTTAATCCAGGACAAGCGATTGTATTGCTCCCTGAAATCAGAATTCAGAAATTTTCTCGCCTCAGCAAGAGTAAGCTTTGGTTTTGGAAGCTGACGGTTGTCCTTATGCTCTTTAACATATTCGCTGGCCTCAAAACCGATGGTATCACCTGTATCCAGCCCCATACGAATAGTCATTTTTTCAGGATAAATCAATACATCATTCTGTTTGGTCACAAAGGTCAAATTCCCGATATTATCATAACGATCAGCACTGACTGCAGTCATATGGGGATATCCTTTTTTCTCAAGAAACTTCTCGGCTTTGGTAACTGCTTCTTTAATAGATACCTTGGCAGGTCCAATCTCACGGTTATCATAATAAGAGATCAGCAATCCGCCATTTTTTGTGAAATCCATACTGATGGTGTGCTTCTCATTCGAACCATTAACTGTTGCCGTATAGGATGGCCATTCGGTGTTCTTCCCATTTTCTTTAACATCGACTTTAGCGTTGGAGCCCGCATCCGCGAACTTCAATGCCTTACGTTTGATGTCTTCGGCAGTCACGGGGTTACCTCCGAGCATTTTGACGGAACGTTTATCGTAGATGCTTGCTACTGAAGGGCCCCAGTCTAGCTCAGGGTATGCGCCAACACGTTTATCCACCGTTTTGAAACCGTCAATAATCGTGTTGTCCTCCGCTTTATTTTCTGTTGCCAATGCCGTTTCAACATCCATCCAGCGCAGCCGGTTGCCAATGACTTTATTCTGTACCTCTTGCAAATCCTTAGAGATTTCTCCCGAGTTCTTATATAATGCTTTTAGATTACTCAATTCTCCATCTGTCAGAGGTTTTTTAGTGAAGTCACGAATCCCGGCTTTATAAGAAAAGTTGGAGATTTTGGACAGAAACTCCTCTGTTTTGCTAAATGGCAGCAAGGTCAGCGGCAGCTGATTAATCTCATTTTGGGCCTCACTGGTCATCCGCCACACATTGACGAGTCCTTTGCGGTGCATCCCGTTAGAAGCAGAATTAACCGCAAGCGTATTTCCAAGCTCACCATGAAGACGGTCCACATGATAGGACAAATCATGAAAGGCGCGTTGATATTGGTTTTCCGCCTTAATTAGTATTGAATTCTTCTCCTGGTTCTCCTGATAACCCCACACAAGCGCACCAATCAGCAGCAGCGCGGTCAGCGGGAACATTACAGCACTTAATCTTTTGTACATAGGGCTACAAGACTCCTTTCGATAGCTTATTGGCGTTAGTTTGACAATAAACTAGGAGTCTTATGCACTGAAGTTGCTACACCATGTGACTATAACGTCCGCTCATGCTCTTTCTTCAATCTCAAAGCCACTGCTATTACTGCAAAGGCATTGTTTAAAGCCGGTTTGAATGATACCATGCTCTTTAATCCCTCTTAATATGTAGGTCTCACCGCACTGTTTGCAAACGATACGTACTTTTATACGCAAAAAAAGACACCTCTCTCCTCTCTGGAATTCCTTACTAGGAACTGCCCTTCGAATATAAGTGTGTCCATCTCGATTATAGGTTAACCTCTTCTTCACGTTTCAGAAAGCGGAAAGGAGAACGGCTGTTGGCCCTAGCTACCTTTCCCATACCTCCATACCATAGGATAGCCATCAGAGGCACAATAAACCATATCCAATAGTTAGCTGTCGTACTCAAAATAAAGTCATATATCCCATGCCACATCCATGGCAACAGTAGCGAAAAAAACAGAATTCTCCGGGTCTTAACACCTTTTGAGAACTTCGCCCTCCCCATATGGTAGCCCATGATCACACCAAACATAGCGTGTCCAGAAACCGGAAGAAGTGCTCTCAGAAACATTGATCCGATTGAAGCGTTGCTATACCAAGCGTACATTACATTTTCTATTGTTGCGAAGCCGAGCGAAATCGCCACAGCGTATAGTATCCCATCATATGGCTCGTCAAATTCGGTATGATTGTAAATCATATGGTAAAGCACAAACCACTTTAGACATTCTTCCACGCCAGCGGATATGAGAAACGACTCCACATACGGACCGCCATTTAGTCCCAGCATCAGCCCTCTCTGAATGATCATGACAGGAAACACAATCAGAAGGCCGAGCAAGAATACTTTAATGACTACATGAAGCGGTTCTTGATCATACTTGTCTTTCAGATAAAAAAAGGTCAACAGAGCAAGTCCCGGCGCCACTGCCGACGAAATAACCGATAACACGAGCACCGAATAACCTCCCTACACCCCTAAACCCTATTACTGCCGTTACACAGCAAGGTAGATGATAACTTTGATACAAGAATGACCGACATATCACCAACAACAAGACTAGGGCTGATCGGCCTAAACAATGGTCATCAGCCCCTAGATCTTGCCTAATTACTCCTGACGCTTAAAATGAGTGCACAATAACTGGACCGCATTCTCCGGCATCACTGTTTTCCCATATTCATCGAGAACAGCTTCTGTGACCGGTGAGGAATCTCCAAACTCAGCTAGTACGCCAACAAGACCTGACAACGCCGTTTCTTCAAATTCCTTTGGATCGAAATACAGATACCATTTATTGTTATAAGAATACAGTTTCCCCTGGGAAGTAATATTACCGATGAGCACATGGGCCGCTTCAACCAGAACCTCGAAATCGCGGAATGCATATACAATGGAGTCGCTTTGTTCAAGAGTAACTTCCATTTCATAAATCTCTTCTGGCAATTCTTCTTCCCCGGACGCACCGTACTGATGGTGATCATATTTTCCTCGGGTCACTATAACGACCATACCTTGCGCGGGCAATGCGAAAACTTCTACGGCAAGCGGACCCGTGGCATCAAAACCTAGTTCACTATATGCTTGATCCATCATCTCCGTAAACAGGTCATGAACCTTAGGAACTTCCTGCCACATGTCTTCCTTCTGGATGCCCCGCTCGCTCAGGTCGTCAAAAGTGAGGAAAATCCGTATCTTATCTTGACTTAATCGCTCTATTCTCATGACAGGATCCTCCTTTTGCAAGCTCATTTATTATAATGTATGATGAGTCCCGAGTAATGAGCCAAAAATGGTTACTATGTAAGTATGTTATCATTTTGCCGAGATAAATGCACGTAAATAAATATATAAAATCCTCTCTATTGAATAAACCATTTTCAGAGCCCTGAATAATAAAAAAGAATCATTCTGCGGAATATTTCATCCCCAAAATGATTCTGATGGAGTCCTTTACGGTTACAATCCCGGTATGGTTGTATGCGTTTCTTTAAGAATCTGCTCTACTTCGCTCTTCACTTCAGGATTGCTGCGAATGAATTCCTTTAACAATTTAAGATTGGATTCCTTCGACTTCACTGGTGATTCAGTCTTATGCTCAGTGGTTCCGCTACTTGAACCGTTACTTTGAGCATTACTGCTTGAAACAGCAGTGTTACCAAAACCAGTCGTGGCCATACCGATTATTTTTTCTTTTGCTTTATCTGCAGCTCCACTCATGGAACCACCCGATTGCCCTAGCGAAGACATTAAAGAATTCCGCTTTTTGGACATAATCATACTGGCTGCGGCGCCCATCAGCACCCCGCATAAAAATGACGAAGTATTCATATTTCCAGCCTCCTTGTATGGTAAAATCATGTTTAGTGTTCGCGGAAAGATTCCGGCTCATACAACCTAATAACAAGAAAGCGAGTTGAAAAAAGTGGGTAAAATGACATCAGTGCTCCTATTGGCTACCTTGTTGCTTACTGCCTGTGGCAACAGCGGTGCAAATGGAAATACAGCTAAGGAAACAAATGCCTCAAACAATCCGCCCACGGCGGCAGCTACACAAAGCGCAGAAACTACGGCGCCATCACCTGAAGCAACAGCCAGTCCTACCCCTGAAGCAACAGCAGATGGAGGTACTACAGGAAATAGTACAGCCAGTAAGGGCGAAGCATCCGCTGAAATTCCACTGCTGTACCATATGAACAAAAATTACGATATCGTCCCTAATGAGGAAGCTACAAATAAAAAAGTGGTTTTGCTCACCTTTGACGACGGTCCTAAAGATGCGGCAATGATTAACCCTTTGATGGATGTTCTGGACAAACATCAAGCTAAAGCCATCTTTTTCGTGAATGGTTATCGTGTTAAGGAGCATCCTGAGCTTCTGGAGTTAATACATAACCGCGGTGGAATTATCGGCAACCACAGCTGGGATCATATTGTATTGAAAGACAAGTCCTATACTGAGGTTAAAAAGCAAATCGAAGATGTTCAAAATATTGTCAAAGAAACGCTGGGAGAAGCTCCTCACTTTTTCCGTCCGCCACATGGTGCTGGCGGGGATGTTGGCAAGAAGGTCGCTGCCGAGAATGGAATGTTATACATGACCTGGTCTGTAGGCTCTCTTGACTGGGAAATGAAAGAAAAAGAAACGGGTAAGACAGAAAAATTGATCAGCAATGTTACCGATCAGCTGCATTCTGGCAGTAATATCCTGATGCATGAGCTACCATGGACCGTTGAAGGTCTGGATACCCTGCTCACTACACTTGAGGGCAAAGGCTACAGCTTTGTTGATCCGCGCAGCATTGAGCTAAAAATGCGTTGATCTCATTATCCGTACATGTCCGATAATTGCTTCGTCAGTGCAAATGTTTCAAATCAAACGAAAAATAGAAGGGGGTTCCAAAAGCCATTTGCATGGCTTTGGACCCCCCTTTTTTTACGCTACCTATTTTTCTTACTGGAAAGAGCAAGCACTATTGGGTTGATTTACGCAGTGTCAGCACATGCATTTCAGCAGGACTGCCCCAGCGAATTGGCAGATGTGCTGTTCCAAACCCTCTGCTGATCAGCAGCAGCGCATTTTTTGCGGAACCGTCACCTCTTGGCCAACTAAACTTTCCAGCGTCATATTTATGATAGAAATGCTCAACATGTCTTTGACCCACAAACGGAAGGATCACCTGGCCCCCATGCGTATGACCTGCCAGAATCAGGTCCGCTGGCACACTTTGGCGCTTGGACAACCAAAGCGGATCATGTACAAGAATTATACGACAGGTATCTTCAGCAGAAGTGTTTGTGGCTAATTGCGGAAAAGGACGGTATGGAGTTTTGCCCCCATTTTTCGGAAAATCAATTCCGGTTAACCAAAGTTTAGCTCCCTCACGTTCAAAAGCCACATTTTCATCCATTAACAGTTTTGCACCACTGTCCTGAATAATCTCATCCACCCTTGTAATATTAGCCCGATAATCATGATTTCCATGCACTACATAGGTAGATGCAATAGAAGTAACTAGAGTCATATTATCGACAAGACGATTTAAAGGGCTATCTTTTTCCGTTAGATCTCCTCCCAGAAAGACAACATCTACTCCACCCTTTAATGGCATCAGAAGCGCGGACGGAAGGCGGCGGCGATGGATATCTGTTATAAACAAGATACGAAATCCATCGAACTCTTCAGGTAGCGAATCTAGCATTATTTCCTCGGTAATAATTCTGTTTCTAAACGCGTTGATCACCATGATTATAACAACAGCCGCAGCTATCAATAGAATGGCCAAGACCACTCCCCATGCCCATGTACTCACCATAATGTACTCAGCGGAGGCGCTCCTTCAATTCCCCACCAAAGCAGCCCTATTAGCAAAATAACAAAGATAAAAATCAAAGAGTTCACAAACATCTTGCTTAGACGAACTTTTTCTGAAGAATAAGTATCTGAACGAGAAGGAACAGATTCTTCGTCCTTCTCTTTACTTCCTGTGGAAGAGCGCTTTGCAGAACCTGCTGGGCGGCGAGCTTTTCTTGATAAAGTTGCCGTAGAGACCCGAGCGGTAGCATTTTTCTTTATAGGAGTAGACTTCTTTTCAGGAGTAGCCTTTTTTACAGCCTCCGAAGTCCGCTTCTCTTTTTTACTTTTGCCAGGATGTTTGCTTTCACTTTTGTGTTGTTTTTGTCGAGACTTTACCCGGCTTAATTCCTCACTCATGATTCCCTCCTATAGCGGATCACCAGACCTGAGATCAGGTCGATGAAGAAGTGACATAGTATAGGGGCCCAGAGGCTGCCCGATTGAATGTAAATATATCCAAGACCATAACTGCTTAAGAACACCCAGCCGGTAGGTACAAAGTGACGTAAATAACGGACATGAATAAGAGCAAATACTATACTCGTCCAATAAGGGCCAATGGAATATTGGATGGCACCGCGGAATAAGAGCTCCTCACATACCGATACAATTGCTGCTATGACGATAATATGCCACACAGGGCGATTTCGAAATAAAAGGTCGTTTATTCCACCATCATCCATGCTTTCCTCAGGGACAATATGTGTCAATAAATAGTCAACAATTAGCATTGCAGCAGCAAGTCCGAGGCCCCATGCCACAAAATGTACTTTTTCTGGAATAATTAATAGCTGAAAAGGATTTCTTTTCTGAAATAATATCCATATCAAACCGATAATTAATGTGAGCCCCTGAGTGATATAGAGATTGAGCAGCAGAAGACGGTCTGTCAACTGGCCTGGTTCTACCTTTTTAACCTTAATCTCGCCAAATTTGAATTTTTTCATCGTGACCTGCCTGTTCTTTATTTTTTTCGGGCAGCTCCGAGAGAGAAACCGTCCATAGTGTTGCTATCAATACATAATACATAGGATAATCCCCCCAGAAAAAGGAGCATTTATTATGAGCAAACGTAAGTCCCGCAATCAAATGTTATACACGCTAGTTTTTTTGTTTTTCCTAGTTTGCGCCTTCGCCGCATTTTTTACTGGCGTCAAGGTTGGCGCAGACAAAACTGAAGCCAAATATGACAATCAATCAAGTATGAATGGTTTAGTAGAATTCACGGGCTCTTATCAACAGCAGGATCTGGTTACTTTCTATCATAACGTATTTTTGCCCTATCGGGAATTCAAGCGGAATTGGAACATTCAAGTAGATAAGTTAGCGCGCAGCACAGATGCTCGTATGAATGCGGCAGTAATGAAGAATCTAAGTATTCTAGCAGACCAGCAATATGAGAGAGTTAATCAAGATTCTATTTTCACTAACTCTCCTCTATTACATCAGTCACAGGTCAATGTACTCAAAAGCTTAACTTTATTTTCTAAAGCCTCCGGCAAAGTCTCTACTAGTGCATCTGGTGCAGAGACCGCAAAGTTATTGAAAAATGATGAATTTACAACTGGCGCCGTGAAGTACGGTCTGTTAGCACAAAAGAACTTCTATGATTCTATGCTAAAATGGGGCTCTAAGACAAACCAGAAAATACCTTCTGCACCTGGCGAACTAAAAACGATGTCTTTCATTCAGTGGAAAAAAATGCCCCTTCTTTTGAAGAATGCTTCTATCGCTGACATGATGTTGAATCGCGGAATTTTTGCAGGTTATGATCCTCAGGACATCACTGCTAAAATAGACGATATGATTTACTCAGGCACTGCAAACTCATTAAATCTTTCGGATATCCAGTCCTCAGTAACCTTGTTGATTTCTACAGGTGCTGTGCAGGAACAGGATTTTATAAAATGGCGGGAACAGTATTATAACAGGGAGACACTACCTCAGCTTCCGTTCTTTTTTGAATAGAACCAGTTATTGAATCATAACGAAAAATGAAGTTCACTTCAAGAAACGCTACTTGTAAAGCCTATTGACACAACTTGCATACCGTGTTACATTATGAAAAAATTAATCATTCAAAACCGATGATGGAACAAAGATCCTGGAAGTCTTCAGAGAGCCGGTGGTTGGTGCAAACCGGTGACGAACAGCTATCTTTAGCGCTCCTGAGATATTGTATCGAACCTTAAAGTAGGTACAATCGGATCAACTCCGTTAACAGTGTGGCCTATGCAGGCCAATGAGGCTGCTTCTTCCAAGTTGCAGTGAATTAGGGTGGTACCACGAAGATAACTCTCGTCCCTTACTACGGCAGTAGTATGGGGTTGGGAGTTTTTTTAATTCCCTAATCCCCCATAAATACTACCTTATGCCCAAAGTTACCGATTTCGCGGTACTCTTGCACGCTGTTTCTTTTGTGCGACACCGCGTTGATCTACTATTATTACATGTTTTTCTCTACTAGTTCGTGAATCTTCTGGTATTGTGGACTGCCCATCAGGGCGTCCTCGACATATAAAGCTTTTCAACTTTAAGGGGGATAAGAAACCATGTTTAAAGTATTAGTATCGGATCCAATCAGTGATTTGGGCATTCAGCAATTGATGGACGCAACAGATGTAGTTGTAGACAAAAAAACAGGTCTCAGTGAAGATGAGCTCGTTGCAATCATCGGTGAATATGATGGTCTACTCGTCCGCAGTCAAACTACAGTAACTGAAAAAATTATCGAAGCTGGAAAAAACTTAAAGGTCATTGGTCGTGCAGGTGTGGGTGTAGATAATATCAAGCTGGAAGCTGCTACTCAACGTGGGGTTGTTGTTATCAACGCTCCTGATGGAAATACCATTACAACTTGTGAGCATGCTTTTGCAATGATGATGGCACTGGCCCGTCACATTCCACAAGCTTATGCAAAAACAATTGGTGGAACCTGGGATAGAAAAACCTTCGTGGGTGTAGAGCTTCGCGGCAAAACTTTAGGTGTACTGGGAATGGGCAGAATCGGTAGCGAAGTGGCTAAACGTGCCAAAGCTTTCGGCATGGAAATCCTTGCTTTTGATCCTTTCTTAACTGCTGAGCGTGCTGAGAAACTGGAAGTAAAATTAGCTTCCGTTGACGATGTAGTCCGCGGAGCAGACTTCATTACTGTACACACTCCACTTACACCGGAAACACGCCATATGATTTCCCGCCCGCAATTTGAAGTGATGAAAAAGGGAATGCGCATCATCAACTGTGCCCGTGGTGGTGTAATTGATGAAATGGCGTTAGTAGAAGCTATTGATAGCGGTATTGTTGCTGGCGCTGCATTTGACGTATTCGAAAAAGAGCCGCCACAAGCAGATCACCCATTCTTGTCGCATCCAAAAATTATCGTGACTCCTCACTTGGGCGCTTCTACAATTGAAGCTCAGGAGAATGTAGCGATCGATGTATCGGAACAAGTACTGCATATTCTGCGTAATGAACCGTTCATCAATGCTGTAAATATTCCTCCAGTTGCTCCAAGCGTAATGAACAAACTCCAGCCTTACTTCACACTTGGTGAGAAGCTGGGCAGCTTTGTTACCCAAATTACAGATAGTGCTATTCGTGAAATCCATGTTGAGTATGCGGGTGATCTGTCAGATGTCGATACCCAACCACTTACTCGCTATATTGTGAAAGGCGTGCTCTCCCGCCACTTCGCTGAGGATGTTAACATCGTTAACTCCATGCACTTGGCAAAAACACGCGACGTTAATGTAGTAATAACTAAAGCTTCCAAAACTAAAGGGTTCACTAATCTGATTACCGTGACCCTTAAAACAGATCACGACCAAGAACGTCTCGTAG
This sequence comes from Paenibacillus sp. FSL R5-0928, assembly GCF_037970385.1. NCBI lineage: Bacteria > Bacillati > Bacillota > Bacilli > Caryophanales > Paenibacillaceae > Paenibacillus > Paenibacillus sp. FSL R5-0928. Next base: position 4,883,912 of record NZ_CP150225.1, read on the forward strand.
CCGGAACATTGCTGCAAGGTTATGGAGAAAGAATTGTTCAAGTGAACAAGTTCCCAGTTGATATCGCTCCTGAAGGACATCAAATCGTCGTATCCCATAACGACAAACCAGGGATTATCGGACTTGTGGGCACTTTGCTGGGTGAAAATGATGTCAATATCGCCTCCATGCAAGTGGGACGTAAAATCGTTGGTGGCGAAGCAATCATGCTGCTGACCGTTGATAAAGCTGTACCTACTCATGTGCTTGTGAAGCTTGCTGGCCTGCCAGAAATCAACACTGCCGAAGAAATCATTCTTCTGTAAGCAATAAGATAGAAATCAAACAACAGAGCAGCGACTCTCCCCTTATAGGAGTTTCGCTGCTTTTGTTGTTGATCGTCGACCTATTTCGGCTTCATTTACAACACCGAATCGAGTTCCCCTGGAGACTTACGGACCCAGATGGCCTTATAAGCAATAACTTCACCTTTGAAGCAGTGTTTCGGACTCCAGTGCCGCTATTCCTCAAAAAGAGAGCTAAATCAGGTGTTTTGCCTATCAATAGCGTCTATGGGGACCGATAGCGTCCTAAATATACGAAAATGCTGCATTTAAGATCAGCTCTGTCCTTTACTGCTTCGTACACAGAAATGGGATCAAACAGATCAAGTTTGCTGTTTAGACTAAGAATGCGGGAACAGTCCGCCCATCGATGTCGGTAAATCCATACTTTTCAGCGAGCTTAGCAACCTGCTGCGGTTGACCGGTCATAGACATAACCTCAGGATCGGTTGCGAGAGCAGCGGCTGCCCTACCGATATAGGTTGTGGATTCAGTCATCTGCAATTCTTCAACCTCATGCCAATGCTCCTCATCCGTGTTCATGCTCTCCAACACCGCCTCTGTCCTCATCCAGCCCGGAGTAAGAGGAATAACTGCAATGTTGTCCTCTTTAAGCTCAATCGATAACCCGTAGGCCATGCGCACAAGTGTATTTTTAGAAAGATCATAATAGAAGTTTCCGAGATATTTGTAATGATCCCAAAAGGTTGTGTGGATGATTAGACCGCCAGCTTTTGCCTCGCGCATTAAAGGTATTGCGTAATAATTTGTTACCAACTGTGCCCTCACACCCGCATTAAACATATTGTCCCAATGCGCTGTTGGAAGCTCCCAGAAAGACTTCTGCTCAATAAGTAAATCGTTGCCGCCCCATACATTGTTGACTAAAATATCAAGCCGCCCTTGCTCTGAAGCAATCTGGCGAATGACCGTCTCTGTCTCCTGATCTTTTGTATGATCACATCGTATGGCGCTGCCGGACCCTCCCTCCGCTTTTATTTCCCTAAGCACGTTATCAATGCTCCGCTTGCTTTGCCCTGTGCCAGAGGCCTCTGTCGTTCTGCCCGTAATATAAACGAATGCACCTTTCCTTGCCAGCTCCAATGCAATTCCTCTACCAGCACCTCTGCTGCCTCCGGTGACCAATGCTACTTTTCCTTTTAAAGTCATGTTCTCAATCCTTTCTACATTTGTTTTTCTCTAAATGTTCTATATTTAATCCTTACCTTATATAAGTATAATTCTTTAATATGACATCAACTGACATATATAATATAATAATTAATTAAGAACTGACTAACATTTATTAGGAGGAGGAATGTTCCCTTAATGAGAGCCGATCGTTTGTTATCCATCTTACTTTTGCTGCAAAATCGTGGAAAGATGACGTCCCGTGAGCTAGCCCAGACCTTAGAAGTGTCTGAACGAACTGTGTTTAGAGATATGGAAGCCTTATGTACAGCAGGAATACCGATTCTTGCCGAACGGGGACGCGAAGGGGGCTGGATGCTCACGGAAGGATACCGAACCTCGTTAACGGGTATGAAGCCCTCAGAGATTGCTACTCTGCTGCTGTCCGCAGACTCCTCGATTTTAAAAGATCTGGGTATACAAAACGACTTTTCTTCTGCCGTACTCAAGCTGGAGGCTGCTTCGCCATCTAGGACGAATAATCCAGCCAGTTACCTAAGCCAGCGCATCCATATTGATGGTGCCAGCTGGCACCCTTCCGACGAGACCTATCCGTTCCTATCTATCCTGCAGGAAGCTGTTTGGGAAGATCTTAAAGTAAAGATCACTTACCCACGGAATGACGAGACGAAGGAACGTTTTATTGAACCTCTTGGGTTAGTCGCAAAACGTGGAGTTTGGTATGTAGTGGCACGAACCGAGGGTGAAATGCGGACTTTTCGCGTGTCAAGATTAATACAAGCTGAAGCAACTAATGAATCATTTGTCAGACCTGAGACTTTTGATTTAAAAAGCTACTGGGAACAGTCGACTTTAGCTTTTAAAGCAGCTCTGCCAAAATATGTAGTGAAATTAAAGGTGAATGAGTCTATTCTTAAAGAATTACAACGTGAAAGATATGTAACTATAACTTTAGTAGAACCCTCTGCTAATACTGGGTGGATGAACGTAGAGGCCGAGTTTAATACTATAGAATCTGCCTGTCGTATCGTACTCTCTTTTTCTCCTTCAGTTATTGTTTTAGCTCCTACCGAACTAGTAGGGATGGTAAAGTCTGCTATTAAAACAATTTCCACAATATATGAGGAATTTTGACATGAATTCTAAATATCTACTACTTAAAGAAGATTTATGACACTTCTCTATAGACCAATGACCTATAAATCCCCTATAATAACACCATTACATAAAATTTAATAAGGGGGACATTTTACCAATGAGCTGGATGCACAAACTTCCGTTAAAACAAAGAATTGTTGCCGGATGTTACCTCGTTGCCGCACTGTTTGCTATTCCTGTCTTAGTTACGTTAATGATTCTAGGTCAATTTCTCGTAGGAATTATACTAGTAGTTGTTCTTGCAGGTCTGACTTTACCTGTTGCTCGCTTCGTGGAGAGAACGCTTACATCATCTTTTGATGATATTGCTAATGTATCTCACAGTATTTCGAAGGGGGATTTCACTAGCAGAGCGGACGAAAATGGTTCAATGGGTGACGTAAGCCGCTCCTTTAACACAATGATTGATAAGCTCAAGAAGATTCTGACCGATGCATCGCAGATCACCCGTCAAGTAATGGATGCAAGCCGCGGAATCGAAGATAAGAACCAGAACCTGAAAATTGTTATGGCACAAGTAGCCTCTTCTTCTACCGAGCTCGCTCTTGGTGCAAATGAAATATCTACGGATATCGCTGATATGACAGAATCCATTAAAGACATTGAGACCAAAGTATCCAATTATACGAACTCCACCAAAGAAATGAACAGACGTTCAATACATACCTTAGAACTTGTTGAGCAAGGGCGCCAATCCGTAGATACACAGGCTGAAGGCATGCGTAAAAACATAGAGGCTACACAAAAAGTGGCTGATACTATTGAAGCTCTCTCACAAAATGCCCGCGGGATTACGATGATCACCAAGACCATCACAGAGATCGCTGAGCAGACCAACCTGCTGTCACTCAATGCCTCCATCGAAGCTGCTCGTGCCGGAGAGCATGGTCGGGGTTTTGCCGTTGTCGCTCAAGAGGTTCGCAAGCTTGCTGAGGAATCTACGGCTTCCACAAAAGAAGTATTCGGTTTGGTCCGCAGCATTGAGTCAGATATTAAACAAGCCATCGATAATATCGCCATCAATGAAGAGGTTGTGCAGGTTCAGAATGAAATGATCACTCAATCTGCCCATATTTTCGCACAAATTGTACAAAGCGTGCAGTACATTACCGAGCAAATCTCTTCATTCTCTGCGGAGAGTGATCTTATGCTAGAAAGTGCCTTGAAAATTTCCAGTGCAATTGAGAATATCTCAGCAATCACCGAAGAAACCGCTGCAGGCACTGAAGAGGTATCGGCGGCTATGAATGAACAGATTAATGCCCTGCAGTCTGTTGCAGAAGAAACGGAAAAAATGACCCAGGCCGTATTTAATCTGCAAAAAACCATTCATATCTTTAAATTCTAGTTCAAAACTATCAACTGCCACCTAAGCTGAGTCTTAGGTGGCAGTTTTTTTCGCGAGGCAAAACTTCATCTCTTGGACAAGACTTTCGTCAAATTTCGAGTTTTTTTAGCGGATTATGTTGACAAAAATTAATGAGGAATATATTGTAAAGGAAAATTATTCTTATCAACTATAAATTAATATTGGCAAAATCCTCGAAAGAGGATGACGCAAAACCATGGATCTACAGCCTCATTTTTTCGTTTGAGGCCATGATTGCCAGGTTGCAGAGGAACCAGGACGGCTGAACTATTGTTCAGTCTTAGCGGCGCCTTATGCCACCAACCTGTGCTTACTATAGAGCACAGGTTTTTACTTTTTGAGTATATTGATCTATCGTATCTATTCGGTAGATTAATAACTAATATATATCAAAAAACTTGTGAGGTGTTTCTTTTGAAGACAGTCGCAGATTACATGGCGGAAGCACTACGTAACCTAGGAGTCACCCATTCTTTTGGGATCATTGGCAAATCCATTTGTCCAATAGTTCTAAAGATGGTGGATTACGGTATTGAATTTATTCCCGGCAGACATGAAGCAAGCTCCGGATTCGAAGCAGCAGGGTATGCGCTGAAAACAGGTAACCTAGGCGTAGCATTTGGTACTTCGGGTCCTGGGGGAACTAACCTGCTTACAGCAGCAGCACATGCGAAAGCTAACAACCTACCTGTCCTGTTTATTACTGGCCACCAATCCATTACAGAGCTTGGAATTCCTCAATGTCAGGACTCCACCTCTTTTCTGGCTGATTTAGCTGATATGTTCAGACCTGCCACCTTGTTCAGTAAATTGGTTGAACGTGGGGATCACTTTGGTACTATTTTTAATCATGCGATTTCTGTGGCCCTCACCAAACGGGGTCCTGTTCATCTTTGTATTCCTTTTGATGTACAAACTGAAGTATTGGAAGAATGCAATATTGTAATCCCTGAAAGAGAGTCTCTAATTAGTCAAGCTAATATCGATAGAGTCATCGATGCTATTCAAGCTGCTAAGAATCCTTTGATTATTGCGGGTAAAGGAATTAACCGCTCCGGAGCACATAAAGAGCTTGTTCAACTCGCAGAAACTTTTAATATTCCTGTAGTAACATCTCCTGGTGGAAAAGGGGCTATAGTCTGGGATCACCCACTCTATCATGGTCCTATTGGCGTTGGCGGTTCGACCCACGGGGATGATTTATTGAATAAAAGCGATCTGTTTATAGTGCTTGGATCACGTTTAAGTGATATGACCATCTGTAATCTTAAACGGGAGAATCATCCAGCAACTTTAATTCAATTTGATATTGATCCAACCTTTGTCGGAAAAATCCTATTGTCCAAAACGATACCGGTCACTGGGGACCTGCGCGATAATTTGGTGCACTGCCTAAATCATATTGACCCAAGCACAATCACCAAACGTGAGGCTTTGGCCGATGCTGATTATTCAGAAGAGCTTCCAACCCTCAAGAATCTTTCACTGGCTTCAGTAATGAGCACTTTAAGTGATTTGATCCCTTATAATAATTCAATTTTCGTTGATGATGGAAGCCATGGATTCCACGCTGCAAAATGGTACAAGGTTAAGAAACCGGGCAGCTTTGTTTTTGATGCTTATTTTGCTTGCATGGGTAATTCGATCGGTATGGCTATTGGTGCAAAAGTTGCAGCTCCTGAAGAAACTGTCCTCTGCATTACAGGTGATGGTTGTTTCATGATGCTCGGCGCTGAGATTAACACCGCTGTCTGCAAAGATATCCCTGTCATCTTTATCGTGGTCAATAATAAGCAACTAGATATGGCTCTTAAGGGTATGGAGAAAACCACAGGTCGTATCGATGGAACTCTATATGAAGTACCAATGGACGCCGTGAAATTCGCTGAATCTCTGGGTGCTAAAGGCTACAAATGTGAGACTGCGGATGAATTCACAGCTGCAATTAAAGATGCGGTAGCTCTAAACCATGTTGCCGTTATTGAACTACTAACAGACCGTGATGAAGTCCCTCCGACTGCACACCGTACTTTGAACCTAAACTAGGAGGCTAACCATGAAGGAAAATATCAACAGTGGTCTCAACCACTTCACGAATCTATCAGGAGACTATGGCGCAAAAGCACTAGCTCCAATTAAAGACCACTTCCCTGACTTGGCTGAATTTATTATGGGGAATGCCTATGGCGATATTTTTCAACGTAATACTATAGCCCCTGACTGGAAGGAAATTGCAGTCATTTCATCTTTAATTTCAATGGGTCAATTCGAACAGCTGGGTGTTCATTATGTTATGGCCCTTCGTGTTGGAGTTACCGTAGAACAGCTTAAAGGCATTCTATTACACTTAGTACCCGTTATAGGGGCACCTAGAATCATCACAGCTTTTAATATCCTGCTTGCAACCATAGAAGAAATCCAATAACCCAACAGTTCGACAACAATATACAAAATTCGACTTTATTATTGCATGCACTTGAAAAATATGCCTATAATAGAGTCGGAATATCCCAATACTTGCTGTATAGTGTCGAATTTTGACTTTTATAAAACAGCTAAGTGGATATATAAAGGGCTGGATATTGCAGTCGAACTGTTTTGGACAAATTCAATCTATGGGAGAGATTTAGGCATGGGAAGTTTCGTTTTGAAGACAGACACTGCAAACAAGGTTATTAACATTGAGTTGGATGGAACATTTTCTGAAGAAGATGGTCTAAAATCTATTCAAGCTTATCAACAAACTATCAATCCAATTACTCCAGCTGACTATGAACTAAAAATCGACTGCAGAAAGCTAAATGTAACTGCACCAGATGTGGTACCTCTTTTAGAAAGCTGCTTTGTAATGTTTAAGAATGATGGGTTTGTAAAAGTAAATCTAACGCTTGAAAATAACCCGATCCTCAAAATGCAGCTTTCCCGTCTTGGCCGTAAAGCTGGACTCGATAACATCGAGATCATTTCTGCGGTTACAGTCTAGATCTTTTAATCTTAATATGTAGGCCACATTTTACTGCTTTCCTGGAGGCGTATTATGACCGGAATTCGTATTAAAGGCATTGATATCTATCATCCCAGCAATATAGTTGGTAACGACTTTTTCATTAAGCATTTTGACGAAAAAGGCATTGATATTCGAGGTCTATTATCCGCATTAGGTCGTATTACACGGTATAGTATTAAGGATGCGGATGAGAATTCCCTTACGATGGCTTTTGAGGCTGCCCGGAATGTTCTGGAGAAAAGTGGTCTCATAGGTGCCGATATCGACCTTATTGCCTATGCAAGTCAAACTCCTGAGTATATCTTTCCTACCAACTCATTAATGATTCACCGTTTGATCAAAGGCGCATCCCCTACAATCTGCATTGACAGCAATGCTAATTGTGCGGGTATGACGGCTTCAGTGGAACAGGTTAGCCGTCAGATGCAAGCGAATCCTAGGATTAAACGAGCGTTGATAATCGGCTCCGATTATGTAACCCCTCATGCCGATAAGAATGATCCAGTCTACTACGCTAACTTCGGTGATGCAGCGGCGGCAGTCATTCTTGAACAAGCTGAGGATGTAGTCGGTTTCATTGACTCTATCTACCAAACGGATCCTTGTGTTTGCGATAAATCCAAGTTCCCGTGCGCAGGCCTGGCTAAACTGGGTAAACAAGGTGTAGCGGCTGGAGAGTTTAATGTGAAGTTTATTCCTTTTGATGATTCCATTTGCATAGATGCTGCTTCTGAGTCTATTCGTACTCTACTGTCTAACAACAATATCGCGCCTGAAGCCATTAAAGCAGCCTGCTTCTCACAGTTTTCATTGCCTAATATCTTAGAGATGTGTGAGAAAGTCGGTATTGATCGCAATGTAGCGGTATACATAGGGGATGAATTCGGATATACCTCTACCAGCAGCCCATTTATTGCTCTACATAAAGCTGTAACTACTGGAAAGATCGAACGTGGTGATAAAGTCCTGTTCTGGACAGTGGGCGCCGGTTGGCAAAATGTAGCATTTGTTATTGAATATTAGGAGCTATATAACAAAAAGCGGCAAGCTAGGGATTCACCTAAGCTTGCCGCTTTTTGTTATAAATATGAACGCAACATCAGGACTTACTTGCAAAGGTGAGCCCCTTTTCCGCGAGAGCACTCCGCAGTAGAACGATCGCCTTTGGCCCCAATCCATGTAGCTGCAGAAGCTCTGCCTCCGTAAGCTTGCTGAATTGTTGAAGCTGAACATATCCAGCCCCATGCAGGGCTCGAAGCGCCGGCTTAGATAGTCCGCCCGGCAGATCAGATTCGTTTCCGTTAACCATAGACATATACAGCCCCTTTATCACTGATATCCTTCATGCTTCTCCCAACCCATGGTACGCGCTACAGCGTCCTTCCAGGCGTTGTAACGACCTTCCCGCTCAGTAATACCCATCTCAGGCGAGAAGACCCTCTCAGCCTTGTTGAAGCTCTCTAGCTGGGCACGCGTCCAGACTCCGGACGTTAACCCGGCCAGAAGCGCTGCACCTAGCGCTGTTGTCTCCGCATATGTGGTTCTAGTAACCTCACTGCCCAGGATATCAGACTGGAACTGCATCAGCAAATCGTTACGCACAGCTCCGCCATCCACACGAAGGCCGGTCAATGGCATGCCTGCGTCTTTTTCCATAGCTCCTATTACATCTCTAGATTGAAAGGCTAAGGACTCCAATGTAGCTCGTACCAGATGTCCTGAGGTAGTGCCTCTAGTAAGACCAAATATGGCTCCACGGGCATACATATCCCAATAGGGTGCCCCCAGTCCGGTAAACGCAGGCACAACGATAACCCCTTCACTGTCCTCTACTTCCCGTGCTTTATCTTCTGAGCCTGATGGCTCCTCTATAAGACCAAGCCCCTCCTGCAGCCACTGAACGGCCGCTCCGGCCACGAACACACTGCCCTCGAGAGCATAATAGAGTTCATCTCCCATACCCCAAGCTACAGTGGTCAACAAGCCATGGCTGGAGGCTACAGCTTCTGTGCCTGTGTTCATTAGAATAAAGCAGCCTGTACCATAGGTGTTTTTGGCACTGCCGGGTTCTAGACAAGTATGTCCAAACAATGCAGCCTGTTGATCTCCAAGTACAGAGCGAATTGGAATATCCGCCCCAAACCACTGTTTGTCTGCTATTCCAAATTCGCCGCCAGACATTCTTACTTCTGGCAGAATGGTACGCGGAATACGAAGCTCTTGCATTAGCTCTTCATCCCAGCACCGTTCATGAAGATTGAACAGCATCGTACGTGAGGCATTGGTAACATCAGTGACATGTACGGCTCCGCAAGTAAGTCTCCAAATTAGCCAGCTGTCGATCGTACCTGCCAGAAGCTCCCCTCGATTCGCCCGCTCTCGGGCACCATCCACGTGATCCAGTATCCAGGAGATTTTGGTAACTGAGAAATAAGCATCTACAACAAGGCCCGTCTTGCTCGCAATAACTTGCTCCAGCCCTTTACTTTTAAGTTCTTCACATTGCTCTGCAGTACGCCTGTCCTGCCACACGATCGCAGGGTATATCGGTTTGCCCGTTGTTTTATCCCAGATTAAAGCCGTTTCTCTCTGATTGGTTATTCCGATGGCAGAGATCTCCTCAACCGCTATGCCACCCCGCGCAATCGCGTCTCTTGCCGCTGCGAGCTGTGACTCCCAGATTTGCTCAGGGTCATGCTCTACCCAGCCTGGATGGGGGAAGGATTGCTTAACATCATATTGACCTTGTGAGACCCATTTAGCCTCCGTATCGAACAATATGGCTCGTGAGCTGGTAGTACCTTGGTCTAAAGATAAAATCATTCTATGCCCTCCCAAGCAAAACCTACAAGATATGTTCCACGATGAACAAGATTAATGTGTTTGTTTCAACAAAAAGCACCTCTGCTGTCAGAGGCGCTATCACACATTGTGTTTGGAATTACTGTTTTTCGACAGGAAGTCTTAGCGTAAAGGTTGTACTTTCGCCTAGTTTGCTTGAAGCGGAGATGGTCCCGTGATGCGACTCTACAATATTTTTAACAATCGCAAGCCCAAGTCCTGTTCCACCTGATTCTCCCCGTACACGCGCCTTATCAGCTTTGTAGAAGCGGTCGAATATATACGGCAGATCCTCTGGTGGAATTCCCACCCCTTCATCCTGAATTTTAATCTCAAGATAACGACGACCTTCTAATACACAAGTTCCTGTATGAACTGTGATTTTTTTGCCACCCTGTGTGTGGCGGAAAGCATTATCGAGTAAATTGGTTAGGACTTGTTCCAGTTTATCCTCATCCGCTGCCTTCAGAACAGCAATATCGCTCTGTTGCTGCAAGTGAAGATGGATATCGCGCTCTTTGGCACGTACAGAAAATTTACGGTAGACTCGTTCCAGCAGTTCATTCATGTCCACCTGAGCTTTCATCATATCCGTATGTCCGGCTTCCATTCGGGCAAGATCAAGCAAATCCTTAACCAGACGCCCCATACGCAGTGATTCGTCATGAATGACCTGGATCAGCTCACTGCTTTCTTCGGGGGATGAAGCCATCCCGTCCAATAAAGCCTCACTGTACCCTTGCATCATCGACAACGGAGTGCGTATTTCATGGGAGACGTTAGCAACGAAGTCTCTGCGCATCTTTTCCAGACGCACCTCTTCCGTCACATCCCGCAGTACAGCAACTACTCCCCGGATGCTGCCTTCAGAATATAATGGTGCCATATGAACAGACCAGACGCCCTGCCGCACATGTACATTGGAGCGGTCATCGCCACCTTGTTTAAGGGTGCTTAAAAATAAAGGACGCAGGGGAGGCGGAACACTGCTCTCAGACGTTTCGGGATGGAGCTCAGCATCACTCGCATGTTCCCACTGCAAATCGCTCCAGCTCTCTAGCAGAGCTTGGCCGTGCGGATTGGTCAAAATAATCTGCCCTTCAATATCAAAGGTGATCACAGCATCGCTCATACTGCGCAGTACGCTAGATAAATGCCCCTTCTCATGATGCAGACTGCGAATATTCTCTTCAAGCTCCTCAGCCATATGGTTAAAGGAAGTCGCCAACTGGCCAATTTCATCACTTGTGACAAGCGTAAGCCTTGTTCCGTATTCTCCCCGGCGAATGTTATTCGCAGCTTCAATGACACGCTGCATCGGCTGAGTGATTTTGGTAAACAAAAATAACGCAAAAAATGTAGTCAAAGAAAATCCGATCATACAAGTATACATAAATAAACGTTTGATATCTCCGGAATTGGCAAAGTTACTGTCTATGTAGGGAAGCAAAAATAACCCCAAGGTAATAAGTACGACAGCGACCAGGCAGATGATCGTAACCCACAGTTTGCCGACAAGACTTCTCCAGAAGTTCACTTATTTAGGTACCTCTAGTTTGTAGCCTACGCCCCATACGGTCGTAATCATCGCTGCGGATTCCGGTGATACTTTATTCAGTTTTTCACGAAGGCGTTTTACGTGAGTATCTACAGTACGCAAATCTCCGAAAAATTCATAATTCCAGACATCCTTAAGCAGTTCTTCACGAGAAAATACTTTATCCGGCGAAATAGCCAAATAATGCAGAAGTTCATATTCTTTAGGTGTCAAACTCACTTCTTCACCACCAGCAGTCACACGGTGAGCATCATGCTCAATAATAAGATGAGTAAATACAATGTTATTGCTGGAATTGCTCTCCTTGGACAAGAAAGCAGTTGCCGAAGAACGGCGCATAATAGCCTTCACCCGGTAAATGACTTCACGTGGACTGAAGGGCTTCACAACGTAATCGTCTGCGCCCATCTCAAAGCCCTGAACACGGTTGATCTCTTCGCCTTTAGCTGTAAGCATTAACACCGGTGTTGACTTCACTCCTCTGAGTCTTGTCAGCACTTCCATCCCATCGATGCCAGGCAGCATAACATCCAGCAATATTAGACCGTAGTCATTTGCTGTTGCTTTACGAAGAGCGATTTCTCCGTCTTCCGCTTCATCGATTTCATAACCTTCTTTTTCAAGATACATCTTTAGCAGGCGGCGAATACGTTCCTCATCATCCACTACCAGAATTCTGTTTAAATGATCTGCCATTTCACTACAACCCCTTCATCAATACAGTAGAACGTAATCTTTAAACCATTGTGCAACGTTAACAGGTAAACTATGCTCAGTCCGTCCCCGCGTAAGAATGAAGTCCGGCGATGACTAAATTAACGCCAACCAGAGTAAACATTACGACCAGGAAGCCAAGCACAGCCAGCCAGGCAGATTTTCTTCCTTGCCATCCACGAGCCAAACGTAAATGAAGATAAGCGCTATAGAAGAGCCAAGTGACAAGCGCCCAGACTTCCTTAGGATCCCATCCCCAGAATCTTCCCCAAGCGATTTGCGCCCATATCATTGCAAAGATCAAAGCGCCTAATGTGAAAATAGGAAAGCCAATGGCTATCGCCCTATACGTAATCTCATCTAGATCGCCCTCATCAATTCCGTCCATCACTGGGTGTAAAGCAGTGCCCAGCGGTTTACGTACGATCAAGCGAAGAACTCCGTAGAGGATTAATCCGGAAAGGAGTGACCAAATTACAGTATTAAACTTCCGTCCAGCATTTACACCATTCATCCAAGATGGTGCCTCAAAGAGTGGTTCTTTTATGCCAAGAAACGACTGGAAGCTCTCAATTTCGCTATTGTGAGGTGCCACAATCGGCGGCATTCGATAACTCACTTTCTCTATTGTACTATTTTCCTGCCCGGGGCTGTCAATCGTAACGTTCGGACGGACAAAAACAGTTTCGTAGCCTGCTCCGCGGAATGCAAAAACAGAACCCAGAAACCCAATTATAACAATGATTGAAAAGAGAGTAAATTCGACCAGCCTCTGTTGCTTGCGATCCGCCTTCTCTTTACTGGAAAAATTGACTGTTCGCAGCAGATACATCAGTCCCGCCGCAAACCCTACTGCGAAGAAGGATTCACCTAGTGCAGCCAGTGTTACGTGAATCTTTAAATAGTTCGATTGAAGAGATGGAATCAGCGGCTGTACTTCCTGTGGAAATACTGCGGCATAAGCCATCACAATAATACTGATTGGAACTGCAAAGAGACCCAAGATTACCTTACGATAAATAGCGTACATCACAGTAAAGGCAACCATGACCATCATCGATAAAAAAGTCATGAACTCGTACATGTTGCTGACCGGAATATGCCCTGAGCCCGCCCAACGTGTAAAGAAATAAATAAGATGAAAGATAAGACCTATTGAAGAGAAAATAAAAGCAATTTTGCCCCAACGTGCGGTATGTTCCTCCGGCTTGCGGCCTGACCACTTGCGACCCATGATGGCGATAGTGAATAACATAAACGAACCGCTGTATAATAAAAATGCGGCAATAAAGACAGCGCTGCTGATGTCGAGCAAGCTCATGAAAGGCCTCCTCCATTATCTAATGATTTTTCATCGACTACCAGATCTACTCTTTCTAAAATAGAAACGATCTCACGGCGGAACCCGAACCAGTTCTTGTTCGTATGTCCTCCGAGGATAAGCTCCCCGTTAGCAACGGTAAGCCAGATACGTCTATGCTGCCAGTAGAAGCCAAGCACTAAACCCAGCATCACGATTGCTGCACCTAGCCATACAAACGGCATTGCACGATCAATGCGTATATTCAAGTAAGTAGTCGATTCCGAAAAATCAACGTCGCTCATGTTGTCCACTTCAAGCTCAAGAAATCTATTGCTCCCGCCAAGCTTATCGTTAATGGCAGCCTGTTGAAACTGCGTCTTATCCACCTGTTTAGGAAAATAGAAATACTGCTGCCCTTCCGCCGGGAGATCCGGACCTTGTATCAGGAACAAAAAAGCAGGTGCATTCGGATAAGGTGATTTGGAAATCGGCTGTCCATCCTCATTTAGACCAAAATCCATATACTTTTCTTTCAAAGTTAAAGTATAAGGACCCGCCTGAATTGCCCGCGGAGGATTCTTCATGTCCAGCTTAAATTTGCCGAACGCCTCGCCAGTGGTGGAATTCTTAAGCTCAGGCTGTACCGAACGCAGCACCGGGGTCAGATCATAATCAAACTGATACGCTTTCAATCCTTTATAATCCAAAGGTGAATTTACTTGGATATCATGTTTCGTCACCTCGGATAGCTGTGGTTCCTTCGAAGGGTCTCCACAATCCGCGGTGCATTCATAAAGCACAGCTTGGGTCTGGAATAGCTTTGGAAGTATTTTTTTGCCTCGAAATTCCTCAGGCATCTCTTCCTCCGTATAAAACTCCACGGTGAATTTCTCATTTTTCAAATAATAGGTGGTGTCCGGAATCTGTGTGATCTCCCCTTGCGGGAAAGCAAGATGCTGATCCATGTTCAGTCCCGGCAATCCTCTTGCTAATACAGCAAGTAAAAAAATAATTAAGCCAATATGTATTACATAAGGTCCCCAGCGGCTGAAGCGATGTTTCTCTGCCAGCAGAGCTCCTCCATCCGTCTTCACGCGATAGCCCTTTTTACGCATTGGCTGAATTACCCGGGCTACCCAAGCTTCTGGTTCCTCTTGTACTTCAGTTACTAACACAGCTTTTTGCCGAGTTAAGAACTGACGATGTTTCCGAATCTTCTGCCTGGTTAAGGCCTTATAGAGCGGAAGTACTCGGTCCAAGCTACAGATCACAAGTGAAGCGCCGATCATTACGAGTAGAGTTACAAACCACCAGGATTCGTATGTATGTGAAAGTCCAAGTTTGTGATAAATATATCCGGCTGTTCCGTACTCTTGCTTGTAATAAATTGAGGCATCGATATTAAGAAAAGTACTCTCCTGCGGGAAAATCGTCCCTAACATAGAGCCTATAAGTGTCAACACGATCAGATAGATCGCTATTTTGACGGAAGAGAAAAAGTTCCACACCCGATCAATAATCCCCGGGTTAACGCGCTGAGAACGGCGAGCTACGCCATCGTAACGCATTTCCAAATTCTCGCCCCAGTCTGATTCTTTACCCAACGGCTTCCCGCATGCTTCGCATAAAACAGTGCCTACAGGGTTCTGGTGGCCACATTCACATTTGGTATTGGTTATAAATGCCTCGCGTTCACTCATCAATCCACCAGCTTCCCAATTTGATCATCAAGTGAATTCAAATCAAGCTGGCCGATATGAATGTTGTCAATTTTACCCTTGGAATTAATGAATAAGGTAGTTGGCAGCGGAGAAATACCATAACTTCGTACAGCATCACGTCCAGTGTCCATCAAAATCGGAAAATCGATGTTTACTTGCTTCACAAAATTCTCGACAGTCATCCGGTCTTCGCCCACATTAATGCCTAAGACCACTACGTCCTTGTCCTTCCATTTCTCCCATTGCGCTTGGAGAGCCGGCATTTCTTTGACACAAGGTGCACACCAAGAGCCCCAGAAATTAAGCACAATAGTCTTGCCCTTATATTCGTCTAGGGTATGAGCCAGCCCGTCAAGCCCAAGCAAATCAAAGGAAGGTGCTTTGCTCCCTTCCTCTGGTTTGCCGCTTCCCCCAAATACAGAGGAACCGATGGCATAACCGCCCACTATAACAATTAGAAACAGAATCACGATTTGAATTGGTTTTCTTGCTTTACCCACACGTAAAGCCCCCTTCTGTGACGCAACTCATACTTATGTTGTAAGGTGTGAACATCCTATGAACATTATAGCGAATTTCGTCACAGCTTTAGGGGGTTTAATTGTGAATATTCTGTGTCTTTATGACTCTTTACGTGGAGTTCTTTCTTTAAGCAATCCTGCTTTGGCAATTTGCTGCAGATGGTTAATTTCATCCTTGGTCAAATGACGGTATGAGCCACGTTTGAGATTTTGCAGCATAATATCCCCGAATGAAATCCGTTTCAGACGGAGTACGGGGTGTGAAATCGCATCAAACATGCGTCGTACCTGACGATTACGTCCTTCGTGAATCGTGATGCTGATTACCGCTTCTTTATTTGCTTCATCAATATCCTTGTACTCTACTTCCGCAGGCGCTGTCATGCCATCTTCCAGCTTAATGCCAGCTTTCAACTTGTCCAATGCAGTACCATGCGGTATACCCTTGACCGTAGCATGATACGTCTTAGGTACATGGTGCTTCGGATGGGTTAGCAAGTTAGCAAAGTCCCCATCATTTGTCAGCAGCAGCAAACCTTCCGTATCGTAATCGAGCCGGCCTACAGGGTAAACCCGTTCAGTAATTCCTTTTAGGTAGTCAGTTACAACCTTACGACCCTTTGGATCGGAAGCGCTTGTGATAACTCCCTTAGGTTTGTTGAACATAATATAGATTTTGTTCTCGCCCCGGATCAGTCTACCGGAAACTTTAATAATATCTGTTGCGGGGTCCACCTTCGTGCCAAGCGTAGTTACGAGTTCCCCGTTGACTTCCACTTTACCGGCCAAAATCATTTCTTCACACTTACGTCTGGACGCCACACCGGCCTGCGCCAAAATTTTCTGTAATCTTTCCATATTCGACTAGTCACCTCAGATCAATGATAACCATCAGAGGGATAAATCACAAGTTCATTCCAAGGAAAAAATGCTCCTGGGCAGGAATTATTGTGGGGTTCGATGATTAAAGGGGAGATTTGGTAGCGTTCTACTAATTCTAAAACGAGTTTAGCCGTTGCAAAAAGCTGCTCCTTCCTTCCGGATATTGGAGGATCGCCCACTTCCTTACCAAAATCACCTTCCAAACAAATATGAATATACTCCGGATCTGTCAGTAGCGGTGCTGCATAAATTGCGCCATCCACTCCTACCCAGAAGTCAAAACCTTTACCGTTAATGGATGTACAGCTAGAATGATGCAGAATAAAACCTTTATAGTTCATTGCGGAATGCCCCCCTCCACATTGCTGCAATAGCATATGTTCAGGGGGGCAATGGGGTGACTATCCAAATAATAGCAGACACACAGCGATCGCAGCGACAAAGCCGACAACATCGGAGAACAGGCCAACCTTAAGCGCATAACGGCCATTCCGTACGCCTACAGCTCCAAAGTAAACGGTCAAAACATAAAGCGTTGTATCTGTGCTCCCCTGTATGGTGGAAGCAATCATACCAATTAAAGAATCCGGGCCATGCACACGGATCAGATCCGTAGTGTAGGCAAGCGACCCAGTCCCCGTAAGCGGCCGCAGAAGACCAAGCGGCAATACTTCGGCAGGAACACCAAGCCCACGCAGGGCAGGGGAAATGAAACCCATGAAAAAGTCCAGCGCACCAGAAGCGCGAAAAACACTGATCGCAACCAGCATCCCCACAAGATGGGGAATAATCGCAATTGCCGTGCCAAACCCATCTTTCGCGCCTTCAACAAAGGATTCGTAGACTGGCACTTTGCGCGTAAAAGCATAGAGCGGGATGAACGTGATCATGACCGGAATCGCCCATGCCGATATGAGACTGATGAACTGGTACAAATCACGTTCACCCTTTCAATGAGGAATTAGGGAGTGTTGTCTTCGTCAAAGGAGGAACCCCAGACTTTGCTGAAGGGGGCTTCGGCGGTTTGCGCAGTAAAGTCAGCCTTCGGAAAAACCGGTCTGCCGCAATCGCTGCAAGTGTCGCCACGGCCGTTGCTGCAAGTGTTGTACCTACTATGCCTGCGGGATCGGCTGAACCATAGTTTAACCGGATGGCAATCAGTGTGGCTGGGATAAGCGTAATGCTTGCTGTGTTAAGTGCTAGAAGAGTACACATGGCTGGTGTGGCGGTCTCTTTATCAGGGTTGAGCTTTTGCAGCTCCTGCATCGCCTTGATGCCCATTGGCGTTGCGGCATTGCCTAGTCCCAGCAGATTAGCACTCATATTGGAGAGAATATATCCAATGGCAGGATGCCCTTTCGGCACATCAGGAAATAAAAAAGCTACGACAGGGCCAAGCACCTTGGCAATCTTTTTAAGCAAACCTGCATCTTCTGCTATCTTCATGATTCCAAGCCAGAACACAAGCACACTGATTAAGCCAAAACTTACCGTTACCCCACTCTTGGCTCCGTCGAATACGGCGGCTGTAAACTCATCCATTCTGCCGTTAACGGCGGCGAACAGAAAACCGATGATGATCATTCCTAGCCAAATCCCGTTAATCATGGATACGCCTCCTTCTTCATTCATCAGCCCATTTTCTTATTTCGAACTCGCTCCCATTTCAAATAGAGCTTTCAGCGCACTGCCCAGCGCCTGGAACCAATTGTTTGCCGGATAAGACTGGGCTAGTGTGGGACTATACTTTTTCATATAAGCAGATTGCTCAGGAGGCAGATTCTCAGGAGTATACACCGGCACGCGGCCTATTTCTTTTCCGCCCAGCTCCAGCACAAGCGCCCCTTGCAATCCAAAATTTGCTCGCGTAGCTTCAGCTGAGACCGTTTCCTTCTGATTCAAAACAAGTTTCGTGATCACTCTATTTTGTTCACCTTGTCCAAGTGGATAAGCAAAGGTTTTGGAGGTTACAAAGTTATAGCCCGTCACGGCATCACCACGTTCGATCAGTGTTTTGAGCGGATAGTGATTAAACCCGAAGTTTAGCAGGGAAGCATGATCATTCCAGTCATCGCCGTCATTTATAGTAACTGCAACAAGCTGCTGGCCGTTTCTGGTGGCAGAGCTGACAAGGCAGCGCAGTGCTTTTTTGGTATAACCTGTCTTTACACCGTCCGCTCCCTCGTATAAATACAGCATCTTATTTTTGTTTCTCCATTTGTAATCCCATTTCTCATTTGGATTGTCTGCAGTTTTCTCCTGCGTCTTCACAATTTCTTTAAATACAGGATTATGAAGAGCATAAGCGGTCAGAACAGCCAAGTCGTTGGCACTTGAATAATGCCCTTCAGCGTCAAGACCATGGGGATTAGCAAAATGAGTATGGGTTAGCCCTAGCTCCTCAGCCTTAGCGTTCATCAGGTATACAAAACCTTCTTCAGAACCACCGATATGCTCTGCGATCGCCGTTGCTGCATCATTCCCTGAGCGCAGCATCAGGCCATACAGCATATTTTCCAGCGTCATCTCTTCTCCCTGCTGCAAGTAAATAGAAGAGCCTTCTTTCGCATAGGCATTTTTTCCTACTTTGACTTTAGAGGCTAAATCACCATTCTCAATGGCGACGAGGGCGGTCATAATTTTGGTCAAGCTGGCAATAAGCATAGGCTCATCCCCACGGCTGCTGTACAAAATACGCCCGGATTCCACATCAATCAGTGCCGCTGCTCTTGCATGTGTAGAGATAGAGCTGTTCTCGGCCTGAATTGAAGATAGCGGCGCCAGAAGCAGCAGCGAAAGGCACAATATTAAGGCGAATGGCCATTTACGGGTTATTGTCTTCATGTTCATCCTCCGGCTTCTTATCGGATCTTAAGTAAAAGTGTTTATGTTGTACAAGTGTATGCGGACCAGCCTTAGGGTATGTCCACTCCTTGGGATGTTCCACACAAAATATCCCCACAATGTGAGGCCTTGCTTCGATATTTTTTCAGGTAATTTGCGGGGACCAAAATATACTTTCTGATACGTCAAAAAAGGGACACCGCCTGATGTATGGCGATATCCCCGAGGCTATTTGTAGAATTATGTGTACCTAATGAGTTGAAGATTGAGATGTACTTGGATCGGTTTTAACAGGTGCTGCTGCTGGTGTGGCAGGTGTTGGCGGCGTTTGAGCTGCAGCATTGCTGGTTTGGAACATGGTTTGAATTTTGTCGATGAGCCCTGGTGTTGCGTCGATGATTTTTTCGAATAGGTGAGTTTGATTGTCCAGAGGGACAATATTCACTCCATCCTTACCTACCACTAAAAAAGCGATCGGTCGAATGGAGACGCCTCCCCCGCTACCTCCACCAAATGGAAGCATTTTGACTCCACCTTGGGAGCTTGAACCACTTATAGAATCTTCTACTCGATAATCACTACCACCAGCAGCAAATCCAAAGGCAACTTTACTGATAGGCAGGATGATGCTGCCGTCAGGAGTTTGTACTGGATCTCCGACAATGGTATTCACATCTACCATGCCCTTGATATTTTCCATCGCTGTTTGCATTAGGCCTTGAATAGGATGGTCGCTCATATTGTTTCCTCCTTTAATTGAGTACGATTTCTCTTTCTTCTACAGCGTATATCATCCCCACTTCCGCCCATTTGTATGTAACTTTCATTTTAAACTTTCCCATGTGGCTCCTGACGCATCTGTTTCAGCAGATTTCTCCAATGGCCGATCCCGCCTTTTTCACGCAAGACACGCCGAGATAGCCGCATTAAGGCATACAAAGTATAGCCGACTGAGATTTTCCCCTTACAGACAAACTCCATTGCAAAACAAAGCTCATCTTCAAAAACAGGCTTAACAAAAATTCGAGGGTGCTGCTGCAATTTCACCCACTGTGAAATAAAACCAACAATACTCCACTTCAGGCCCCAAACCGCTCCCGATGCGGTCGCAGTATCTGCTGCATCACCAAGAGAGAAATCCGTAGACCAATCGAGCTTTGATATTTTCACATGAGCTACAGTCTCTTTTAACCATTCCTTCAACCCGCGTGTAGATTTTACAGCTTGGTTAACATTGTCGCGCCAGTGCATTACTCTTTCTTTATCGAATATCTCTTCTTTTACGGTATCTACACCTGTCGTCGCAGTCCCTGTCTCTTTAAACTTTCCCCACACACCCTGCTCCAATCCCTTAAAAACCAATTGGGGAAGTTCATAGTGAAGCTTTATCAGACCAAAAAGAGAGGTAATATCTAATTCGAGCAGGTCATTTTTTCCATGTTTATAACACCGTATGCGGAAATCGATAGATGAAGACAGGACCAGGATCAGTGCCAGCACAAGCAAAACGAGGGGAATTGCAAGCCATAACGTCACGTATTTACCTCCAAGAAACCTTAATAATGGGAACCTTTGGTTTAGTATGGCAATTTAAGCTGGAAAAAATTCGGGGTTTGCATAAAAAATATGAGCTTAAATAAAAATAGGGACTGTCCCAAACCACATAAATGGTTTAAGGGCAGTCCCTTCAATACAATTATTAGCGTTCTCGTACGAACTAAGGCAGCTCGACATCCTCAAACGTCATTTGAGTATCCAGCTTATTGAACAATAGCTGCGTCTCTTCTTCCAAATTATCCGTGGACTCAAAGTTTGTTGGTTCCGGCAGATCCTTTAGACTGGCAAGACCAAAGCTCTCCAAGAAGGATTTAGTCGTCCCGTACAGAATTGGCCGGCCTACCGCTTCCGCACGACCAACCTCATGAATCAAATCCTTGTTATTCAGCGTATGAATTGCACGTTCCGACTTCACACCCCGGATCTCTTCAATCTCCACCCGCGTAATCGGTTGGCGATAAGCCACGATTGCGAGAGTCTCTAAGGCAGCCTGAGACAAGGTTGATCTGGATGGTGAATAGGCCAGACGCTCAAAATAGTGGGCATGATCAGGCAATGTAGCCAGCCGATAGTTCCCGGCAATTTGCACTACCTGTAAGCCCCGCTCCTGTGCTACATAATCTTCTTTCAGTTCCTCTAATGCTCCGGCCGCAAGCTCTGGGCGCTGTTCCGTAATTTCAGCCACTTGGCGCACAGAGATTCCTTCATCCCCTGATAGAAACAGCAGACCCTCAATAATCGATTTCAGCGTTTTGTAATCCATTGAAGTGTTCTCCTCCTCTCCACTCCATTACGATGTCATCAAACAATTTCTCTTGGTAGCAAAAAATCGCCTTCATTTTCATCAGTTCCAGAATCGCAAGAAAAGTAACTACGATTTCGTGCCGTGCCATTTCATCGTGAAGCAGTGCCGAGAAATGCAACTTACCGCCTGTTCCTCTGCGCTGCAGCGCATCTGATACATCACGTATACGATCTTTTACCGATATTTCATCCCGGGTGATCCGCTGGTAAGAAGACCTTCTGGCAGCCTTACTTAGCGCTTTACGAAAAGCGGCTATTAAGTCTGAGGTATGTAGTCCTTTTAGCGTTTGATCAATCTCTTCTGGCACGAATGGACCCAAATCCTCAGGCTCCTTCGTAAAAATCAAGCTCCGCTCGCTCTCCATATCCATTAGATGTACAGCAATACTCTTGAACTTACGATACTCAATCAGTCGCTGAACAAGTTCAGCTCGTGGATCAAATTCATCCTCTTCGTAATATTCAAAATCATCGATCTCAATGACCGGTGGTTTGGGCAGCAATAGCTTGCTCTTTATAGATAAAAGGGTAGCGGCCATCACGAGAAATTCACTCGTAATATCCAATTCAAGCTCCTGCATGCTACGCAGGTATTCCATATACTGTTCGGTGATCTCGGCGACCGGAATGTCCTGGATGTCGATTTCCGCCTTATCAATTAAATGCAAGAGCAGATCCAGCGGACCTTCAAACGTCTCCAGCTTGTACAATACAGTCACGAAGCATCCTCCCGCCAAAAAAAGTAAAGTGCAGCGCCCGTCTGGACGCTACACAAGTAGAAAGGGCTCTTATAATCCATGCTTTCTTCTTATACTATAAATAAGCACGAATTCGACTGATTCGTCAATAGCTGACTTACTTAAACAGTTTGTTAAGATTCGCCATTTCAATCGCAGCAGTCGCAGCATCCCAGCCTTTATTGCCTGCTTTAGTTCCTGATCGCTCGATGGCCTGTTCAATATTTTCAGTAGTAACTACGCCAAAGATGGTCGGCACGCCGGTCTTAAGATTGATAGCGGCTACTCCTTTGGCAACTTCATTACATACATAATCATAGTGTGTAGTGGAACCACGGATAACCGTTCCTAAGGTAATTACAGCGTCGTATTTGCCGCTTTCAGCCATTTTTTGCGCGATCAATGGAATTTCAAATACCCCTGGAACCCAAGCAACATCCACTTCATCATCACCGGCACCATGGCGTTTAAAGGCATCGAGTGCACCTGACAAAAGCTTGCTGGTAATAAATTCATTAAAACGTCCTACAACAACTCCGTATTTTAACCCCTCAGAAACTAAGTGTCCTTCTAAATATTTCGGCATATCCATCATCTACCCTTCGTTTTTTATAATGTATGGTTAAGCTTTCGAATCCTCATTTTGTTCAATATCGTCAAAAGACAGCATATGTCCAAGCTTCGCTTGCTTCGTGTGGAGATAGTTGGTGTTGTCCTTGTTCTCCGGCATTTGTATCGGCACGCGCTCAACGACTTCCAATCCATAACCCTCCAGCCCTTTGATCTTACGTGGGTTGTTCGTGAGCAGACGGATTTGGCGCACACCCAGATCCTTCAGAATCTGTGCTCCAATTCCATAGTCACGCAGATCTGCTGGAAAACCAAGCTTTAGATTCGCATCTACAGTGTCAAGTCCTTCCTCTTGCAGCTTGTAAGCCCGAAGCTTATTGATAAGGCCAATGCCTCTGCCTTCTTGGCGCATATAGAGTAACACGCCCCTTCCGGCAGTTTCGATCTGCCGCAGTGCAGCTTCAAATTGCGGGCCGCAATCACAGCGATGGGAGTGGAATACATCACCAGTCAGGCATTCGGAATGTACACGTACAAGCACTGGCTCATCGCCGGAAATATCGCCTTTTACCAAAGCTACATGCTCTTTATCATCGACTTCATTTGTATAAGCAATGGTCTGGAAATCCCCAAAATCGGTAGGAAGACGTACTGAAACCTCGCGAGTAACGAGTTGTTCTTTTTCATTGCGATAATGAATAAGATCCTTGATACTGATCAGCTTAAGATCATGCTTGCGGGCAATTTCGATTAGATCAGGTAAGCGGGCCATTGAGCCATCTTCCTTGATAATCTCGCAAATGACACTGGCTGGATAAGCGCCACACATCCGCGCTAGATCAACAGCAGCCTCCGTATGTCCGGAGCGGCGCAGAACGCCACCTTTTTTCGCAATCAGCGGGAACATATGCCCCGGTCTGCGGAAATCAGCAGGTTTCGCTTTTGGATCGATCATGGCCTTAACGGTCAAAGATCTTTCCCCCGCAGAGATCCCAGTGGTTGTATCAATATGGTCAACAGATACGGTAAAAGCCGTACCGTGATTATCGGTATTGTGGGTTACCATGGCTTGCAGTTCAAGTTCTGCCGCACGCTCCTGGGTAATAGGCATACAAACCAATCCACGTCCCTCAGTAATCATAAAATTGATGACCTCTGGTGTCGCCCGTTCAGCAAGGGCTATAAAATCCCCTTCATTCTCACGATCTTCATCATCCACTACAATGATGACTTTACCGCGCATTAAGTCATATATTGCATCTTCAATCGGATCCAAGACACTTTCCTTTTTCGATTGCTCGCTCATGATCCTATCCTCCTAAAAGCTTTACGAAAGATTATTCCCTTCTTCGTAAGCAAACTCTTTATTTAAACAAACCCGTTCGCCGCCAAGAAATCATGACTAATCCCGGAGCTGCTCTCGCCTTCCTCATCCTGGGCGGCTGAGCCATAATGCAACAGATGATCTACATATTTGCCAAGTACATCACACTCGATATTCACACTATCCCCGGCCCGTTTGTGCGTCAGTACTGTTTCCCCTAACGTATGCGGAATAATGGACACTGCCAGCGATGAGGCCGTAGTCTTCACTACAGTTAAACTAATGCCGTCGATCGTGATCGATCCCTTAGGGATAATATATTTAAATAGTGATTTACGATCCGGTGCAATCTCGAATACGACAGCATTTTGATCACGTTTTACACTCTTAATAATGCCAGTGCCATCAACATGTCCTTGAACAATATGTCCTCCAAAACGCCCGCCAGCTGCCATCGCTCGTTCCAGATTCATCCGGCTGCCGGGCTTCAGTTCCTTCAGGTTGCTATTCCGGTAGGTCTGCGGCATTACATCCACTGTAAAGGAATGATCGCCCAAAGTTGTCGCCGTGAGGCAAACCCCATTGACGGACACACTGTCACCGATTTTTAGATCATCCATGATGACCGAAGCGGCAATATTCAGCACCATCATTTCCCCACCGGCGGAGACACTGCGCAAAACACCAACCTCTTCAATTAATCCGGTGAACATGATATCCCTCCTAAAAAGCATTACTTCCTCAAATTCACTTCGTTTAAAACTTTTTTAGCGTACCGGAGTACCGCTGATACATACATTATCTCCTAGCACTTTTACTTCCAATCCTTCAAGTGAGATCGCATCCTTCATCAGCTCTACACCCGGGAATACGAAAGTCCCTTTCGCTTCTGCACCACCACCGACAATTTTTGGAGCGAAGAAGAGAATCACACGATCCACTAGCCCGCTTTCCAGCATCGCACCGTTCAGCGTTCCCCCGCCTTCAAGCAAAATAGAGCCAATTTCCATTTCGCCAAGGGATATCATGGCCGCCTTCAGATCCACTCTTGGACCTGCTCCGCACACAACGATTTGAACACCTGCTTTCAGCAGTGCAGCCTTCTTAGCAGGATCTGCAGCATCGGTTGTTACAATAAGAGTAGGCGCTAGGCCATCACATACAACTGCCGAATCCAGAGGAATACGTAGCCCGGAATCAATGATGATCCGCGTCGGGTTAATGCCAGGCACTTCTGTTCTTGTTGTCAGAGAGGGATTATCAGCAATCACTGTATTCACACCGACCATGATGCCCTGATGCCGATGCCGCAGCGTATGTACGATCTCCCGCGCTTCCCCATTCGAAATCCATTTACTGTCACCAGATTTGGTAGCCAGATTGCCATCAAGCGTGCTAGCACTCTTCAGCGTAACAAAAGGTTGTTTTGTCAAAATATATTTGATAAAACGCTCATTCAATCGAAACGCGCGATCACGCAGCAAACCAACTTCGACCTCAATCCCTTGGTCACGCAGCATTTGGATTCCTCTTCCTGCCACCTGAGGGTTCGGGTCTTCACAAGCAACTACAACCCTAGCTACCCCTTCATCGATCAGCCTTTGGCTGCAAGGTGGAGTTTTTCCATAATGGCTGCACGGTTCTAGTGTGACATATGCCGTACTGCCCTGTGCCTGCCCAGCTGCCATATTCAAAGCGTGCACCTCGGCATGCCCCGTACCGCGCTGCAAATGAGTTCCGAGTCCAATCATTGCTCCATTCTTCACCACAACGCAGCCAACAACAGGGTTAATTCCCGTTTGCCCTTGGGCACGTTCGGCCATGTCCAATGCTAGCGACATATAAAACTCATCATTCATGTTCTCCATCTCTTCCTCCTATCCACTGCTGTCTATTCTTAAGCTAAAAAAAACAGAAAAACCCATCTCATTCTCCAGGAGGAGTTCAAGATGGGTTATGCGAGAGTTAATCGGCAGTCCAAATAAAAGTGTGCTTAAATAGCCGTCAATCGACGGGTATTGTGAAATATCGCACATAATTATATGAAAACACTGCGATCCGCCAGTCCATTGCAGACAAGCGGTCAACCTCTCCTTCTTCCATCCAGACTATACTGTCGGTCCCGGAATTTCACCAGGTCCACCGTTCGCGTCAACAACGCGAGCCGGGTAGCGGACTGAGCACTGTAGATGAACTTAATAAGTTACTTCTACAACAGCATCACCGCCGGTAGGGAATTACACCCTGCCCTGAAGGATTGATCCTTTATTTAATTGAGGTTCAAGTTTTCCTTACTAACAAAATTATCACTTACACCAGCGAAATGCAAGTGCGTTTATTATATTTACTTAAAATTTGTAACTAGATTATAGATTGTACTGAGTTTATAAAAGGAAACCAAGAAGCGCCAGGACAAGGACTCCTGGCGCTTCTTGGTTATATTTCATGATTACAAACCACGTTCTTGTTGTTTCAAAAGATCACGAATTTCCGTAAGCAGCACGATATCCTCTGCAGGTGCTGGAGTCTCCACCACTTCAACTTTAACGGCTTCTTTGCGCTGAAATTTATTGGCCAGCTTGATAACCAGAAAAATGGAAAATGAAATAATAAAGAAATCCACAACCGATTGTAAAAATAGTCCATAAGGTATTTTCAGGTCCGTACTGACTTCAAGCACCCGATCCTTCAAATCTATCCCACCAGTAAGCAAACCTGCAATTGGCATAATAATGTCATTTACTAATGAAGTTACAATCTTTCCGAATGCAGCTCCAATAATGACCGCAACCGCTAAATCAAGAACATTTCCTTTCAAGGCAAAAGCTTTAAATTCCTTCCACATATTCCAAATTACCCCCAACATATTTAATTTGAAATTATTATAGCATAGTAGCTTCCTAATTCTTAAGACTTGTTAAGAAACTATTAAGTTTCCCTTTACTTTTATCTGCCAGCGTTGTTAAGAAGTCTCCTGTTAAATAGGATTTAAGCACTACAAGAAAGGAAGATTTCTATCATGACAACTCTTAAAAAAGATTCCAGAACTGCATGTTAGGGGCATGGCTGGGAATGTATTATCCACAGATCAAAACATGGATTGAGGCACAGCGATCAGAGCAAGCTAAAAGAAAAAACAAACTGGCATAATGCTGTGGGCGATTTGGTCTTTTATTCCACTAATTTATGAGCTGCTATACAGTTCCTTTGCCTTCACCGGTCTTCAAATGAGGCTTCCAAACAAGAAAATGTTGTATACTTCTTATAGCAAGATTGCTTTACAAGCAAGAAAGGACGCTGAGAAATGCACAACGCAACGCTGCTATTGGTGGACGACGAAGCCGAGATTATTAAACTAATGCAGATCTATCTGGAGAACGAGGGCTATCGGCTGTTAACTGCCAGAGACGGGCTGGAAGCACTCGAAATTATCAATAGAGAGACTATAGACCTAATGGTTCTTGATATCATGATGCCTAATATGGACGGCATTGAGGCTTGTATTAAAATTCGTGAGACGCAAAAATTTCCGATCATCATGTTATCTGCTAAAGGGCAGGAACTTGATAAAATCACCGGACTTAGCGTAGGTGCAGATGATTATGTTACGAAACCTTTTAGTCCGCTGGAGTTAGTTGCCCGTGTTAAATCCCAGCTGCGCAGAACTCGAAATTACATGGCAGATCTAAACGCCAGACAGGATGAAATCATCATTGATGGCTTGGTTATTAATTCGGTTACGCATGAAGTTAGTGTGGATGATCAGCCAGTTAAACTTACCCCGCGAGAATTTGCGATTCTAGAGCTGCTCGCCCGTAATAGAGGACAAGTCCTAAGCATGGAGCAGATCTACGCCAAAGTATGGAAAGAACAATTCCTGGAAAGCACCAATACACTCATGGTGCATATTCGTAAAATCAGAGAAAAAATAGAAGAAGATCCGCGTAAACCACAATACTTAAAAACAGTATGGGGCGTTGGCTACAAACTGGAAAAAGGAGGTCCTTCTAGTTGAACTTTAAACGATTCGATACCCTATCCTGGAAAATAGTTGGCTTCAGCTTAACAAGCCTAGCACTCACCGCTTTAATCTTAATGAGCAGCTATTATGGCACTTCACTATTGCTGTGGTTAAATCCTTCGCGCTCCTTTTGGGGAGTCAGACTCATTCTCTGGGTGATCAATACAATTGGATCGACGCCAGTTGTAATTCTTATAGGGATTCCTTTATTTATTTTTTTCATCCTAAAACTGTCCAGAAATACAACTAAGAATCTTCATAACATTACGAGCGGAGTTCAGGCCATTGCGGATGGCAATTTGTCTTTCAAAGTGCCGGTATCAGGTACGGATGAACTCGGAAAGCTCGCTGAAAATATGAACACAATGGCTGGCAAGCTAAAATCTGCTATAGAGGAAGAACGAGCCGCTGCAAAAGCCAAAAATGACCTAATCACAGGTGTGTCCCATGACCTCCGAACCCCACTAACCTCTGTTCTCGGATTCCTTGAATATGTGGAGAAGGATCGTTATAAAAACGAGGTTGAGCTGCGTTATTATGTGAATATTGCCTATGAGAAATCTCTGACTCTTAAAAAGCTAATCGACGATTTATTTGAATACACACGCGTCAGCAGCAGCGGATTACCGCTAAATATTGAGCCTGTAGATCTCGGAAAGCTGCTCGAACAGCTGATTGAGGAATTTGCACCCGTACTGGAACAAGCAGATATGACCTACCGCATTCATACGGATACAGCTCCTCTGATCATCAACGGAGATGCGGACGAGCTGGTGCGATTGTATGAGAACCTATTTACCAATGCCGTAAGATACGGAAAGGAAGGAAAAATTCTAGACATTTCTGTTGTTAGAAAAGACGATAGAATAGTTGCTGTATGTACGAATTATGGTACTCCTATCCCTGCATCCGACCTCCCCCACTTATTTAAACGCTTTTATCGTGTCGATAAATCCCGCTCCCGAGAGACAGGCGGAAGTGGCTTAGGGCTCGCCATAGCCAAGAGTATTGCAGAACTTCACGGCGGAACCATTACAGCCAAAAGCACACGCAAACAAACTGAATTTGAAACCTCTTTCCCTGTGAGCGAATGATGCTTGCAGGGATTTTTCGTACAATCTCATCCATTAAGAAAATGATAAGATTTCATAACATAAAGCCTTAAGATCTCTGACTTATAGTGATTTCATACCAACTCTGCTATAAGTGAGGAATACCTCTAATATTATTATCCATCTTATTTAACTATGCTAGGGGCCATTTCATTCATACCGCGAAGCTAAGCATCGCCGACCGCTACTGATCTTTAGCTTAAGCACGCCGAGAACACCGTTACTATGACTGTGGGCAGTGTCAAAGCACTCGTGAACGGGAAAGCTCTCACCATTGATGCTGCGCCGCTACTGCCAGGAGGAAAAGTTTTAGTCCCGGTACACTTAAGAATCAGCCATAAATTTTTCAAAAAAAGCACAAAAGCACCCGGCATTTATCATGCTGGGTGCTTTTGCATAAAATCTTAAATCACACTAATCTCAATCACTCCGTCTTACCCCTACGTCTAAATACTCGGTTCAAAACAAAGCCTATCGTTATCAACCCAATTCCCGACAGATACAGTGGCATTGGACTATTCTCACCTGTCTTCGGCAGCTGAGGAGCAACCGAAGTGCTATTGTTCACCGTACCCTTTGGTACTTCTTCATCGGCGATATCAACTTCTCCTAAAGGAATTTCATCTTCGGTTATCTCTTGCTCAGGAATTCCCTCATCGGTTGATGTCGCGGATCCTAGATCGGCGGCAATTCCAGGACCAGCAGGAACAGCTGGATCATTAATAATTACTCCGGGTACGGACGAACTTGTAGACGTGGGTACCACCGAACCTCCAGATGTGCTGCTTGTAGGGATTGGTGTAGGTGCAGCAGTCGCTTCTGGTGATGGAGAAACCGTCGGTTCTGGCGTTGTTGATGGTGCAGGTGTTACGGTTGGCTCTGGTGTTGTTGTTGGAGCATCGGTTGGTTCTGGTGTTGCCGTAGGCGTTGGCTCCACTGCTTTTTGATTCGTAATCACCAGTTGAATCGCTGACGAGGAACGAATCTCCACTGGATGCTCGGATGTATCGAGCACGTAACCATTTGGAGGTGCTGTCTCCACCAATACATAGCTACCCAGCCATATTTTATTGAATGTAGCTGTACCCTCTGCATCTGTAGTTAGACTGTTAATCAATACACGTTCCGCTCCATTTAGTCGATACAATGCAAAAGTCGCATCACCAAGCGCTTTTAAGTTATCTGCAGCATCTAGCTTCTTAATATTGAGGGTGCCTCTAACCCCGCTGC
Source organism: Paenibacillus sp. FSL R5-0928 (assembly GCF_037970385.1). NCBI lineage: Bacteria > Bacillati > Bacillota > Bacilli > Caryophanales > Paenibacillaceae > Paenibacillus > Paenibacillus sp. FSL R5-0928. Next base: position 4,914,660 of record NZ_CP150225.1, read on the forward strand.
CTGTGCCAGAACCGCTGGAGACCCCGACAATAATTTCTTTGGAGGTCTCTTTACTTATTTCGCTGCCGTTAAAACCACTGAAATGTACAGTATTTATTACTTTGTCTCCAGTGTTAGCCACAATCAGGGATTGATATTCGAGAATGTAAGCCCTGCTGATTTCCTTGGCAAAGCTTAACTCAAAGGATTGTTTTCCATCGGCATCCGTTGTAATAACTACGCTATAATCAATACCCTGAATCAATTCAGGGCCGCTTTTCGTGATATCTCCGTTCACAGCTACAGCCGTAGGATATAGATGGAATGAATTCTGCAGCAAAATTTGATTAGCACTGGGAGTATCTTTGATTAAAGCATCCTTTACAGTAGACTGCCCCCGGTTAATTTGCAGGCTCCAGTCGATTTTATCCCCGTTTTGTGTGCCGTCCTTCAGCACATAATCCTCTCCAAAAGGAATTTTTACGGAGGCGGTCAAATCTTTGGAAACCACTTTTGTTCCATCATAGAGATTAGCTTTATTATCAATAGTAGTGCCTATTATTTGCCCTTCAAGACTTGTGTTAAATTCAATGTAGAAAGCGGAGTTAATCTTATCTGTAAAAATAACCTTTAATTCATTATCGCTATTTACGCTGTGGGTATATTTATTAGGATTCACTTCTGTACCCATGGTAGGGTCACCATTCTTTGCAATATTCATAGTGTAAACTTTAAGTGAACCAGGAACCAAGGTCTGGCCTGATTTTAAAATATCTGCAAGCGCCGGAGCTTCGAGGGTTTTGCCGTTATAATTGGCGCCTATCGTCCAAGTAATTTCTTTAGTTGAAGCATCGTAGGCTCCCCCTTTAAATCCATTGTTTTTCGCTTCAGGTCTAGGAATGAATAACCCTTCTGCTTCTATCGTGCGTAAGGCTTCAGTAGAGTCCATCCAGTCTAAGCGAACTTTGTTGTTGAAATTTTCAGTTTTAGCCCAAATCCAATCCTTGTTAAATTCTGTAGAATAGCTAATCGTGTAAAGTCCAGATATTGGTGAATTAAACACTACCTTGAAGCCTTTATTAGGCTCGACAGGTAAGTTGTATACTAGATTATAGTTATTCGGATTTAAAACATTTCCATTCAGATTTCTAATCACCAGTGATTCCGGAATAAACTTTAGGCCGCCAAATGGGAAGGATTCGGTAACTGCAACATGGCTCATCGGGTAATTGTCACTATTCAATGTGACCTTCCAGCCCAATGTTTTATTCTGATAATCTACGGTTGATAAAGTCTTATAAAGAATGGAAGACCGGATTAATCGGGTAGCCTGATTACTATACGTACTATCGGAGACTGTATTAGTTATGGTGACATCCTCAAACACGCGCTTTATCGCTTTTGTCTTATATTCGATTCGATATGGTGAAGTAACATCGTGTACAAATTGCAATACAAATCCAGCCTTATGAACGTCTGAGGTGGAAACAACCGTGTAGTCAACATCCTTTGTCAAAACCTTGCCTAACGTTGCACCACCGGAAGAATCCAGCTGCACAGCATATACTTTTAATGAATCGGCTACCAGCTCTTGAGAATCATCGAACAAATCTGTTAACACAGCGTTTCCTTGCGGGATGTTCTTTTCACTGTAGTTATATTCAATTGCCCAGGAAATGATCTGCTTGCCCCCATCATAGCTTGTGGAATACTTTTTCAAGCTTCCTCCACGTTCTACATTCACTGTGGCAGAGGAGCTGGCAGGCTCTTGCCCATCTCCTGAAAAAGTTGCAGTATTGGTGAAGCTTAGCTGATGGTCATTAGCAATCCCTGTGGAATATACAATACGGTAAGCCTCTTTAATCACAGGCTCCGTAAAACGGACAATCAGTGACCCTCCGGAGAGCTCTGCAGAGTATTTGCTTGTGTCGAGCAATGCTCCTTCCGTTACTGAACCATCCAATTGAATGCTCAGTTGATACACGCTCACAGTGACTGGAGTATTTAATGATAAGCCTGAAGGGATGGGGTCCGTCACAATGGCATTCCCCACGGCTTCCAAAGACTTATTGACATCAACAGTCCATAATATTTGGTTCGCATTGAAGCCTTCGGGAATACCTCTCTTCTCTATAGTCGATCCAACACTTGGTTTAAAATTCACTGTCACTGTCTGAATACCGCCGCTCACGGGAAATAAAATATTCTGAATAGTACTGCCCGAGATTTTCTGTTTATCGAATTTAGTATTTAACCGCAGCGTTCCCTGCACGTCATCATGCGTTTCTATGTAGTCATTAAAAGTCATTATCACTTCATGTGAAATTTGCCTGACTTCAAAGCTCCCTACATCTCCATCCTCAGAGACTAAGGGTCCGTTAAAATCATTAAATAGCTGGAACTGTTCTGGAAGCTGAAAAGTAAAAGTGTCACCTTGCTTGTAATTATGATTTTTAGGAAGAGACCAATTATAATCCAAGGTAACATTAGCATCTTGTTCGTATACGCTATTCGTGACTGTGATTCCATCTGGCCCGTAAACAGCCATCGAAACACTGGTGATGATATTTCTTTCGTCATCAATCGCAGCCGCTTTTACTTGCGGAGCAAATCCGATGCCATAGGCATATTGTGCCACAAGCATCAAAATAATGACCATTACACTTATTTTTTTCTTAAACATGTTCTTTTTGCCTCCATTTTCTTGTTCTAATTGTTTTCCACCCCTGTTTGTTCAAAAGCTTCATATGTAATTCCGCACCCAGCGCCCCATCTTATGTTAATATAATGAAAAGTCTTCCTTATGTGGTGGAGTTGACAGAACATATACATATATACCTAATTTATGGATATCTAGAATTAATATTATTAAAATTCTCAAACTTTATTTTTGATGGATGTTTTCACGTTCAAAGGAGGTATGTCTATGCAGCTTTCATCTTTTTTTGATCGCCAGCACGCGGAGGATTTCATCATGTTCTCATCTTCGCATTGGGTTGCGCTGTCTATCATTACGTTAAGTTGTCTACTGCTCTATGGCTTACGGTTTGAAATTCGTGCAGATTCAAGACTTCGGCAAAGTGTGCGTTTGCTGCTAATCATTCTACTTGTAGTCTCAGAAGCCGGGCTGCAAATGTGGTACATCTCTCAGAACATCTGGCGCTCCAGCTCCTCATTACCGTTCGAGCTCTGTGGAATCACTCTACTGCTGTCTATTATCATGTTAATTTCACGCAGTCGAACCCTTTATTCCTTTCTCTACTTTGCCGGGATCGGCGGAGCATTTATTGCTTTGCTTACCCCTAACCTAGTTTATCCGTTCCCTCATTTCCGCTTTCTCCTGTTTTTTATAGCTCATGGTTCTATTATTCTGGCGTCTCTTTATATGACCTGGATTGAGGGCTACAAGCCGACTTGGAGATCGTTACTCATCACCATGCTTGGCCTCAATATTGTGGCTGCCTGCATCTGGACTGCTAATTACTTCCTAGGCTCAAACTACATGTTCCTATCCCAGAAGCCTAGCACCTATTCCGTATTGGATTATTTTGGACCTTATCCTTATTACCTGCTTGTTGAAGAGCTGTTTGCCTTCACTGTGTTTCTTGCCATGTATTTGATATTCTTCTGGCTGCCAGAACGGCGCAATTCGCGGCGTACACAGGTTAGGCGGATTCTTTAACAACACAAAAAAGCCAGCCCCGATATTCGGAGACTGGCTTTTTAACTATTAAATCTTAAGCTTCGATGATTTCTACCGAAGTCATTTTGTCGCGTCCTTTGAAAGCATCAACAAGATCCATGCCTTCTACTACTTTACCAAACACAGTGTGTACTCCATCCAAGTGTGGTTGTGGAGCGTAGCAGATGTAGAACTGGCTTCCGCCTGTGTTCTTACCCGCATGTGCCATAGCAAGTGTTCCGCGTTCGTGTTTGTTTGGGTTAATTTCGCAGTTGATTGTGTATCCTGGACCGCCAGATCCAGTTCCGTTAGGGCATCCGCCTTGAGCAACGAAACCAGGGATAACACGGTGGAATGTTAATCCGTTGTAGAAACCTTCTTTTGCCAGCTTTTCAAAGTTGGCTACAGTGTTAGGTGCATCTTGATCGAACAAGTCCAGCAGCACTACGCCGCCATTTTCTAGAGTGATTTTCGCTTGCTTTGCCATATGTAAATGACCCCTTTCAAAATTAACAAATTTAGAATACCTCAATTATATTACTATGAAACCACGCACAAAGCAAAGCAAGCAGGAGACTTTCCTGCTTGCTCTATATGCTGCTCAACTTTACCCACCTTACAGCAGCAGGCTATTACTTAGCAACAACTGTCTGTTTGGCGATACGCTCTGGTACAATATCGTTGGCAATAAGATCCGTATAGCTTTCACGACGCACTACAAGATCGCTTTGTCCGTTCTGTACGAATACTAAAGCCGGACGGCGAAGACGGTTATAGTTGCTGGCCATGGAGTAATTATACGCACCTGTGCAGGCTACAGCCAACAAATCGCCGCTTTCAGCCATCGGCAGCTCTACATCCCAGATCAACATATCTCCGCTCTCGCAGCATTTACCAGCGATGGAGACAGTCTCAGTTGCGTCTTCGTTAGCACGGTTAGCAAGCAATGCCTCGTATTTAGACTGATACAAAGCAGGGCGTGGATTGTCGGTCATTCCACCATCAACAGCAACGTACTTACGCACGCCAGGAATGTCCTTGTTAGATCCTACAGTGTACAATGTAGTACCTGCATCTCCAACAATACTACGGCCCGGCTCCACCCAAATTTCCGGCAAAGCACTATAAATTCCCGCAAAATGAGTCTTCACTGCATCCGTAATCGCTGCAACATATTCAGAAACATGTAGTGGGGTATCTCCCTCAACATAACGAATGCCGAAACCTCCGCCAAGATTGACTACACGGAAGTCCACTTCCAAGCCTTCTTTAACACTGCGGGCAAAAGTTGCCACACGCTCAACAGCCAGCTGGAAACCATCGGTTTCAAAGATCTGCGAACCAATATGGGAATGCACACCAAGCAGCGTGATATTCTTTTTGCTGACTGCTGCTTTCACTGCTTCATAGGCCGATCCATTACCGATATCAAAACCGAATTTGGAATCCGTCTGGCCAGTTGCGGTATATTCATGAGTATGCGCTTCTACACCTGGTGTCACCCGCAATAAGATGTTCACATTAACTTCTTTACGTGCGGCAATGGACTGCAAAAGGTTAAGCTCTACCAGATTATCGACTACAAAGCAGCCGATTTTGGCATCAATCGCCATTTCAATCTCTTCAGATGTCTTATTGTTGCCATGAAAATGAATACGTTCTGCCGGGAAGCCAGCTTGCAAAGCTGTATATAGTTCGCCGTCAGATACAACATCCAGTGACAAACCTTCTTCATCAGCCAAACGAACCATTGCCATTACTGAAAACGCCTTGCTTGCGTAAGCTACTTGGAAACCAAGGCCGGAGGCTTTAAAAGCATCCATATATTCCCGGCAACGTTGTCTAACCAATTGCTCGTCCAATATATATAGCGGGGTTCCATATTCCGCTTTCAATTCAGTTACATCACATCCGCCGATCTCCAAATGCCCAGCATCGTTAATGCGGCTAGTACCGTGTAGAAACATTCTTTAGTCCTCCAATTTCTGTGGAATATCAAGGTTCCACCCTGTCTTAGTGTATTCAGTATAACAGACAGTGGGAACTCCATTGAATGGACTAATTTGCAGTAGTTTTGTATTTTCCTACGATTGTTACTCATTCTCTTGAGATGGCGGCATTCTGGTATTGTCTCTGGTTTTGTTAAAAGACGGTCTTTCCTTCGAACTTAGGACCGGTTTACGCAATAGAATTTCACTCATTGCCTTTGCATTAAAGGGTATAAACGGCCACATATATGAGGAGTTATAGGACCGATGAGTGGTTAAGAAGATAGTCAGCAACGTCGTGCCAATCATAAAGCCTGGTACCTGGAACGCCGCTACGGCAATTAATAACACAAGCCTGACTATACGATTCGCCAGACCCAGCTCATAACTCGGAGTCGCGAACATACCGATTGAGGCTACCGCCATATATAGTACTACTTCGTTTACAAACAGACCGCTCTGCACCGCTATATCACCAATCAATATGGCTGCAATCAAACCCATCGCTGAGCCTAAAGGTGTTGGGGTATGCACGGCGGCCATCCGCAGTAAATCAACCCCAAGCTCTACAATCAGAAACTGAGCGAGAATAGGAATTCTCGCTGTCTTTTGCGGCCCGATAAAATCCAGCATAGCAGGCTTTAACTCAGGATGGATAACAAGCAGCATCCATAACGGGAGCAGGAACATGGAGGCGAAGATGCCGATGAAACGGACCCACCGCAGATATGTCCCCATAAAAGGAGTCTGACGATTCTCCTCCGCATGCTGGCAAAGATCAAAAAAGGTGGTCGGAAGAACAATTACAATGGGTGAGGTATCCACGAATAATATGACCCGTCCCTCCAATAAATTGGAGGCAACAACGTCAGGGCGTTCAGAATAACGCACCATAGGATAAGGGTTCCACCCTCCGCCGATAATCGCTTCCTCCAATTGCTTATCCGCCAGTGGAATACCATCGATATCGATGCTGTTGATTTTATCGATGACAGACGTAACCTGTGTTTTATCAACGATATCATCGATGTAAGCCACGCAGACATCTGTCCGTGTCCGCCGTCCCACTTGAAACATTTCAAGCTTCAGCCCCGGATCACGTATCCGTCTTCTTACAAGTGAAATATTACTAAGCAGGGTTTCTGTAAAACCATCACGCGCACCACGTACCACCCGATCAATCGAGGGTTCATCAGGACTTCGCATGGGGTAAGATCGAGTATCCATTAGGATAACTTTGTTCTCACCCTCAATAAATAGTGCGCTCATTCCTTTTAATACTTTATCGAAACATTCACTTAATACACTACCCTCTTCAACTTGAATATGAGGGATGTATTCGTTCATAAAGCTACCTAACACACCTGCGGACAAATTTTCTGAAGAAAGGTAGGTTAGTCGTTTCAGAATTTCATCCGTTACATCTTCGTTGGTGAATCCGCTTAAACAGAGTAAAGCTGTCTTATGTCCCCCAAAGGACATTTCTCTAAACGTCACATCAAAACTTGATCCCAGTCCCATCACTTCGGTCAGCGTGTTTTTTGTTTCTTGTAGAGAACCTGGGATATGATCATTGCCTTGCCAATAAATAACGGATTCCTTTAATGAGTTAGAATGCTCACTATCGCGTTTGTCTTGCAGCTTATTTTTCCCTTTGTTCTGAGTCTGCTGCTTCGCCTGCTTCTTCGAAGGCTTCGGTTGAGCTTGAGAACCCTCCCCGGTTCCGGTACCGTTATCTGTGCCTCCTGCTGCCTGAGCATTCTGATCCTGTGCCTCATCATCTGATTCCGAATCCTCTGAATCCATACCAAATAACCTGGCAAAAAAACCTTTACTCGGCTCATTGGGCTCCTGATTGCCGAGCTCATCCGATGCTTCTGCATCTTGTTGCTCTGTTCCCTGCTCCGCGGTCGCTTCTGCATCTTGTTGCTCTGTTCCCTGCTTCGCAGTGGCTTCCGCATCCTGCTGCCCTGTTCCCTGCTCGGCAGTCGCTTCCGCATCCTGCTGCCCTGTTCCCTGCTCCGCAGTGGCTTCCGCATCCTGCTGCCCTGTTCCCTGCTCCGCAGTGGCATCTGCTGCATCCTGCTGCTCTGTTCCCTGCTCCGCAGTTGCATCTGCGTCTTGCAGCTCAGTGCCTAATTCAGCTGACGCCTCTGCATCCTCCTGGTCTTGGCTAGTTTCAGTTGTTGTAGAATTTTCCGCTGAATCTTCACTTTCCCCGATAGCTGAAGCTCCTACAGGTTCTGTGTGATCTGCAACTAGATCCGCTGCAGTTGTCTTCATTGCTGCAGCAGCTGCAGCATTATCTTCCAGATGATCATCTTCCGGTGCAGAATCACCGCTGTGAATAAACTTGCTCATTTCCTAACCCCCTGTTTACTGTCGGTATACAAACCAGTCGAACAAAGAACCCGCGACCTTCCCACTCACCATCGCCATTAACAGACCGAATAGATAATGTGTCATATTCAAGCGTTTAGCGAGTATCGGCAGCACATTTAATACCTCGGTCAATGCTGCAGCGAGCATCCCGACAAAAATCCCATCAAATAGTCCTACACCAAGTTCAACTAGAGGACCTGAGGTAATTTTCCAATTCCAAAAATCACTAACAGTACCTACTAAAGATCCACCTACCATCGCGCCTTCGTACCAATGAACTTTATCGTAAGAAGAGGTTAATTGCGCCAGACGCGGCACCATATCGAGCACAACAAATAGAGCGATCACTCCGCCGCCTACAGCAATACCACCCGCAATGCCCAGCAGCAAATTTAGTCCCAGTGCTATGGGTGCCGTCATCTTCAGTCCTCCGTATTCTCAGATTGGTTTTCACTTCGGCGCCTCATCTTGCTGTATTCCTCATTGATGACATATTGGTCGATGTTCTTCTGATACAGATACATTTCCACTTCCAGCGGAGTAGGCTCCTCGTTCCACTTCTTTTTAAATAAATGGTTGAAAAAAATGACCATCCCAAACCCGATGCCCAGAGAATAAGCAATCTGAAATATATAGGGATGCTCATCCCGATGACCCGTTAGCATCTCCACAATTCGAATTTGTACCTCCAGCATATTTACATCAGCATGAAAGTTCATAATCGTCAGAGCAGACCCAAAGAAAAGCAGCAGCCACACTAAAACAAACATCGCCACAGAAGGTTTCCGTCTCTCCACCTGACTCTCAATCTGTACAATCGTCCTCCCTTCACCGATCGGTTCAATGTCTGCATTCGGTATAAGTTCATATATCCGGGGGATAACCATCAACAGATCAATCAAAATCAGATTGCCGTCACTTTGCTCCGGCTTCATTAAGAGAATTGTCTCCAACGACTCTTTCAGCTCAGGCTCCGCTATCAAAAAAGCAATATCACCCAATGTGACACCTTTACCCTTGGGAACCATCACCCGATTTTTAAGCTGTATATAGATGGTGGGAGCAGAATGTTGTTTCATCCGCATTCCTCCTAAAGGTTATGGTGAAGCTCAGGTCCAAGATATCGGTAGTATGGGAGTAAAGCCTTATTTTTACTCTTGCTGCTCTGAATCAATTTCCTGAAATACTGAAATGTTGCTTGTTTATAGGTATCAGGAAAGGCCAATCCTTCTTCTGGAAATTTAAAAAAGACAGCTCAAGGTAATTAACCTTAAGCTATCTTCTTGTTTCTGCCAATTCATCAGTTAGATCGCAAGTAATCCAACATACCGTGCCTGTTCAATTTCATCCAGAAACGAGATATCCATTCCATTGATAAATGTGGTTGTCATCATTGCTACTCCTTTACAGAACCAAGTGTCATCCCTTTAACAAAATATTTTTGCAGGAAAGGATATACGATCAAAATTGGAGCGGCTCCGATAAATATTTGGGCGGCTCTCACCGTCGTCTGCGAGATCAGCTCCATTTCCTTTGGATTGATGCTCATGGAGCTCATATCCCGTTGAATGATAACCGTCTGCAGGAATGTCGCCAGTGGAAATTGTTTGGAATTATTCAAATACAATAGTCCATCAAACCAGGAGTTCCAATGGAACACCATACTAAACAAGGCAATCGTAGCGATCGATGGTAAAGAAATCGGCAAGTAAATGCTGAACAACGTACGGAAATGTCCGGCTCCGTCTATAAGCGAGGCCTCCTCCAGATCTTTTGGAATACCACGGAAGAAGTTCAGCATCAGAATCACCAAGAACGTATTTACCGCACCTGGCAGAACAAGTACCCAGAAGGAATCCATCAAACCAATCTTTTGAATCACAATGTAAAATGGAATCAATCCGCCGTTGAACACCATACTGAAAACGAACAACCAAGAGTAGACATTACGGCCCTTGAAGGCTGAGTTTTCTTTGGACAACGGGTAGGCTGCCAGAAAAGTAATTAATAGTGTAAGTCCAGTCCCGAGTATGGTTCTTTGTACAGATACCCAGATGGAGTGTAGGAAGATTGGATTGTTTACTGTCTTTTTATAAGCTTCCAGAGAGAATTGCTTTGGCCATAATCCTACCAAATTGGCATCCGCTGCCGACTTCGCGCTAAAGGATACAGCCAGCACGTGAATCAAAGGTACAATACACATCAGTGCGAGCAGGATTAGAAAGCAAGTATTAAACACGTTGAATATACGATAACCTCTTGTTTTGTAATACATAAGTTGTCTCCCTCTTCCTTTGGTAGATTAGAAAATGCGATATCCTGCCCACTTCTTAGCCAAACTGTACGAGACGAGAATTAGGATCATACTAATGGCCGACTTAAACAGTCCGATTGCCGTACCAAAGCCCATCTCACCATTCAGAATAGCCGTGCGGTACACGAAGGTATCAATAATATCGCCTTTCTGATAGACCAGTGGATTGTAGAGGTTAAAAATCTGGTCAAACCCTGCGTTCAATACATTTCCGAGAGCCAAGGTACCTACCACCACAACCATTGGCAATAGAGATGGCATTGTGATAAAACGTGTCTGCTTCCAGCGGTTAGCGCCGTCTATTTCAGCAGCTTCATATAATGAAGGATTGATTCCTGCTAGAGCAGCTAAGAAAACGATCGTATTATAACCAAATTCCTTCCACACATCTGTGAGAATAACTGTGAACCGGAACCAGTTGTTGTCGCCTAAGAAAAAGATTGGTTTGAAGCCCATGCTGCCTAAGATCTGATTGACAAAACCATCTGTAGCAAGCAAATCCAGCAAGATCCCGCCGAGAATAACCCAAGATAAAAAGTGAGGCAAGTATACCAGTGTCTGAATAGTACGCTGTATGTATACCTTGCGAATCTCATTTAACAAAATGGCGAATACAAACGGTACAGCCAGATTGAAAATCATTTTTAGAACAGCAATAATCAATGTATTCCAAATGACCTGCATACTGTCATTACGTTCAAATAGATAACGGAAATTGTCTAATCCAACCCATGCCGAGCCTGAAATTTTCAGCCATGGCTTATAATCCTGAAATGCCATCACAATTCCGCCCATTGGAATAAAGCTGAAGATGATCAGGAATATCATCGCCGGCAATAACATCAAGTGAAAAGGCCATGTTTTTTTTAGTGTTCTCATCCTTGGTCCCCCATATCGTGTCAAGTTCTTCTGTAACCATACTCAAATTATAACAACGCCAGAATTCCTCAAATAGCGAGCAAAACCAATATATATGGTACAAAAGCAATCTCTTTATCACATAGAAAAAAGAGGACTCCAAACGCAAACAGGGACCCTCCCTAAAGCCTAATACTACGGCTGAAGAGACGGTCCCGTTTGCTGCTTTTTACCTAGCCAAACTAAATCCAAACCTTATTTTACGCTGTCATACCATTCGTTAACTTCTTTAGTGATTTGATCGCCACCACCTGATTTCCAGGTCGCTACAAAGGAATCAAATGCATCCAGCGGTTTGTTGCCATAGATGATTTCATTAAACGTTTGGTTCTCAATTTTGTTCAAATAGTCCATCTTCGATTTCATAGTTTCGGTCGTAGGACCTGTGAACATATTCTTAAAGGATTTATCCTCTTGCGCCAGCAGAACTTTTGCAGCAGCTGGGGTATCTTTACCATAATTCACAGCTACGTCTTTCTCCAGGCGGGTTGTTGGCTCTGCGCCATCTGCCAGGTTAAGGAGTGCTTTCATTTGGGCATCCGGAATCCGGGCACCGTCACGAACCAGCATATAACGAACGCTATTCACATAACCGCCAGCAATTTTATCATTTTCGATCATCTTACCGTTCGCATCTAGCTCATAGTCGTATCCTGCAAAAAGGCCGTTATCCAGTTCACTGCCTGGCGTTGGATTAGCAAAGTTATCGAACAGGTAGTTTTGATAAGTAAAGAAGGCTTCAGGATTTTTCATTTTCGTGCTGATCAAAGTTACACCGTTAGTGAATTGTGTACCATGACGCATAACTTTTCCATCTGGACCCGCTGGAATTTCAATTGGAGCCCATACTGCATCTGGAGAGTTCTTCACGGTATCCTGAAGCGGCCAGCCGCTCATCCAGTAAGGACCCGGGAGAATACCTGCTGTACCCGCAACTGCTGGTTCGGCAGTTTTGTTCTCATCCCAAAGAGCCGCTTCCTGAGGAATATAACCTTTAGCCAACCATTCCTTCAGTTTTTCGAGCCCTTGCTTCATGCCAGCATTTACAGAGCCGTATTCTAATTTACCATCAGCATCTAGATTCCATTGCTGTGGCAAGGTTCCGTAAGCACCAAAGATCCAAGAAGGGTCGCCCATCCAAGTGTTCATCGTTGTTTTAAAGCCGATACTAAGTGGAGTTACCTTGTCTGGTGCCAAGCCATCAGGGTTCTGATTCTTGAACGCATCCATCACTTTTTCCAGCTCATCGATCGTCTTCGGTGCTTCCATATTCAGCTTATCCAGCCAATCTTGGCGGATCCACAGAATGTAATCATGGTTATATGCATAATCGAGAACAGGCAGACCCATTCTTTTTCCATCACGGCTGTATTGGTTCCAAACGTTAGGATCCTGTGCCATCGCTTCTTTCCATGTATCTGAAGCATATTTATCAAACAAAGTTCCTACATCAGCATACATGCCGGAATCGATCAAATCCTGTGCAATTGTGTTGTCGGCTGTACCGATGGTTACGACATCAGGCATGTCCTGACCTGAAGACATGGATAAACGCAGCTTCGTACCAAATGCGCCGTTCGTATCTGTGATGGACCAAAGGGACTTAATGTTGATGCCGAATTTTTCTTTAGCCCATTTTGTAGCCACGTTATTCTCAATGCTTTCACCGTTTTTGAATTTAAGCTCAGGGTCCACGCCCCATGCGGTTGTAAATGTCACCTCAGGATCGTATTTATCCTTGTAGGCGTTTTCAGAATTGGAAGCTGTATTTGCAGTCGCTTCACCAGCTGTTTTATCTCCAGCAGTGTCTTTACTATTAGCAGCGTTATTGCCTGAACAGCCCGCAAGGCTACCCGCCAAAAGCATGCTCATACACAGGAGCGGCAGCCATCTTTTTCTCTTCATCGCGCTCATTTTGTTCCCCCTTGGATTCCATAAGTGTTGGTTACAATTTAATTATAGGGAACGATTCTAAGCCCGAATACGTCATTTAAACAAGGTTTCTGCACCTTTCTCAACCTCTATCCGTCCCGGAATTCATTTGGTGTCATATGGTAGTGTTTTTTGAACATCTTACTGAAATATTGCGGATTTTGATATCCAAGCTCAGAGGTGATTTCATAGATTTTTTTATTCGTATTTTTAAGCAGATAAAGTGCCCGTTCCATCCGCATCCGAATAATATAGTCCCCAAGCCCTTCCCCAGTCTCAGCCTTATAAATCTTGGACAAGTAGACAGGATGCAAATATACATGATCGGCAATGGTTTTGACGGACAGCTCATGACCCGAATGGTTTCCTACCAGCTCATGGACCTGCTTGATAATATAACTTTTCGTATTCTGATCGCTTTCGGATAGCTCCTTCTGAAGCTTATCGAGCATATCAAACGCCCATTCTTTAAGCTTATCAAAAGAAACAATAATACTCTGCGTCAACAACGGATCTAAAGCGTATTGGTCAATCTTGGAGATGAACTGGCCACTCTTATGCGCTATATACATAAATGCATTCGTTATAGATAGAAAGACCTCGTACAGATGTTCACTAGAAAACCGTGCATTCTCCATATCCCGGAACACGTCAGCAATTTTTTGCCTTGCTGTATCCCATTGTTTGGATTCCAACAGATGAATGAGTGTAGGTGGACGATAAAGACATTCGAGCGATTTGATGCTCATCGTCTCCTGATGCTGGCGATCATCCAAAAACAGCACGGAGCTGGATTCATCATGTGCTGCCAAATACATTGAGCTAAGGCCGCTTCGATAGGCAGCCGTCATCCCCTCTGGAAAGGTGAACCACTCCGTTACAATCAGTGAAATCTCCCCTTTGAGGTAATTGCTTACACTAATTTGGAAATTCGCGATCACCGCTTTTAGGATTTGCTGCCTTGCAGCTTCATAGTTAGCCATTTGCTCCAATCCCTGCTGAACTGCCGGCTTTAATTCAACAAGCAGAATCAAGCAATCATGCGGCGCTTTGCAGAACCAGACATGGAACTGCTCCTTAAAAAGCTCCTCGGCAATGTTACCGATCGCATATTCCATTAGAGAAACCGAATGGTGATCCATGGCGGCATAATGTTTACCAAGCTGAATCAGCAGCATCGCTGCTTCAGCGTCCGGCTGGAAGGAGATTTCATATTCCTTCAGCTTAATGGCCAGCGTCCGCTCGGACAGCACCCTGCCGAGAAGCAATTCGTGCATCAGATTAGCCCGCAAAACACTGTAATCGGCTTTGCGATTATACAGCAGCAAATGATATCTATCATGGGCTTCCCATTCATCTTTCAAAGATTCAATCGCACCGGATACGCTTTTGATAAACTCATCATCACTTACCGGCTTCAAAATATAATCAAATGCCTGCAGTTGAATAGCTTTTTTCGCATATTGAAAATCGGAATAACCCGTCAATAAAATGGACCGAATATTTGGCCATTTCTCGCCTACGGCTTCAATTAATTGCAGGCCAGTCATTCCTGGCATTGAAATATCAGTAACCATAATATCTATAGCCTGCTGTTCCATAATTTGCATAGCTTCAGCACCCGATGCCGCTTGATGCACCTGCTTCACCCCGATTTCAGCCCATGGAATAGTACGAGCTAAACTTTCCGTAACATAGGGCTCATCATCAACTAACAACAGCTCTATCATTCTTTCCCCTCCTAGATGTCATTCCATTTCATTGTCTGTGTAGGGCAGCAACCACTGCAGTGTCACCTGTAACCCTCCGAGTGGAGAAGGCGAGATGCGCAAACCAGACGTCTCCCCAAAACGCAGCCGCATTCTCTGATGCACATTCCATAAACCGCAGCCCATTTCTTCATCCATCGCCCTGCTTAGTTTATTTTCCAGTTCTATAATTCCCTCTGGCGTCATTCCCTGACCATCGTCCTCAACCGTAAGCGTCATTTCTCTGCCTACACATGAACCCGTAATCCGCACCAGTCCCTCTTTGGCGATGGGCTCAATTCCATGTATAACCGCATTCTCCACCAGAGGCTGCAGTACGAGCGGCGGAAGCTCTCTTTTGCGCATTTGCGGTGGGATATTGATCTCATAACGAAGTCTGCTCATCCTCATCTTCTGGATCTCCAGATAATGATTCACAAATTCCACCTCTTCAGACAGCGCAACCAAATCACGTTCCTGACGAGTGGTGTATCTGTAATATCGGGACAAATTATGCGACATTCCAACGACCGCACCCATATTATCGAGCTTCGCCATACTTGTAATAAAGGAGAAGCAATTATAGAAAAAATGTGGATTAATCTGTGATTGAAGCTGCTTTAAGCGGGCTTCGCGAACGTGGATTTTCTCCATCAGCACATTCTCGATCAGCATCTGAATCTGTTCTACCATACTGTTAAACCGGCCGGACAGGAAGCTGAATTCATTCTTCCCTTTAATCTCCACTCGCGTAGAATAGTCCCCTTGCTTCAACCGTTGAAAGCCTCCAACCAATAACCTTATAGGTACCTGCACTTGAACATATAACAGATAAGCTACGAGACAGCTCATTAACAACAAAGCACTGATCGCAAAATAAAATAAACGATTAGAGGTCAGGATCGGATGTAAGATTTCAGTTAGCGGCATATAGTCGATCAAATACCAGCCCATTTTGTCCGAATAGACGATATTTACACTGTAGGATTCACCTTCTATTTTGACCGTGCGATTCTCACTAGGCTTCAGTTGGGTCTCTTCCAGCCTGTCTACCAATTCTTTGGCTAACACCTTGTCGGCACTGCGGTTAAAAATAAGTCCTGTTCCCTGCTTATAATAAAAAGGATCTCTTCTGCCATCACTCTTGAATTTATCCAGCATATCTTCTATGTTCCGGCTGTCGAACTCTACCTTCATAATCGTTTTGACTTTTTCCGGAGCGAATTCTGACATAAAAGGTGTAAAAGAGAACCACGAGAATACGAAGCGGTCACCCTCCTGCCCTTCAATCTTCTCCACATGCCAGCCCGACTTCACTTCCCGCTTCAGATCCTCATCTTCGTATAATTTCGCATCATTTTCAGATACCATACGGTGAATGGATGGGGAGTATAAATACAGCTTACTTTTCCAATTGGAGGAGCTTTCTTGAATGCTGATTTTGGTCTGAATCCGTTTGATCAGGTTTATCGTATCCAGATTCAAACGCCCTTTTTCCAGATAAGTGTCCTTAAGGCTGAGGATATCAGGATCATGGATCAGCAGAATCGGCCACGAGGACAATAACTCCATATTACTTTCTACCTGATTCTGAAAAAAACTAAGCTGATTATTATTCGAAGTATTTAACTCCGTACGCAGCACATCCGTGGTCGTTTTATTGGAATAGAAGTAAAGGATGGTTATCGGGATCAGCATAATGACCATGATACACACGATTTTGGTAAATAAATTATATCTATACACGTTCCTTCACTCTCCGGCTCAAATGTCATAGCCCCTATTGTACAAACAATCCCTACTTGCGAAAAGATAAATATCTAAAAAATGTGGTAAAGACAGGCCCTAACTGCCTTTTCGAGCACAGTTATTGCCTGTCTGCCTATTATTGCTGCAAAAGATTGAGTATGATATAAGCCGCTTCAGCGCGTGTTGTATAGGCTTGCGGACGGAAATTGCCATCTTCGAATCCATTGATAATCCCAGCCTGCGCAAGCGCTGTTATCCCTTCACTGGCATACAACGAGATCAGGTCTTTATCTTTAAAAGAAATAACCTTCACATCCGTCTGACCGTTCACTTTCTCCGCCAACTTAAGCACACGATACGAAATAGCTGCCATTTCTTCACGGGACAATTTATCATTCGGGCCAAAAGTGCCATCCGCATGTCCTTGTACAACACCCAATTTCCCAGCAGTAATCACAGCAGAGCTATACCACGCATCAAGGTTCACATCTTTAAAACTGCCTGTTCCTCTTTCTGTATTTAGCTCCAGTGCGGACAGCAGCATGCTGACAAATTCAGCGCGTGTAACCTCCCCTTGCGGATTAAAGATCCCGTTTCCTATTCCTTGCACGATTCCTTTAGCCGTCAAGGATTCAATCGCTAACGTGGCCCAATCTGCTGCTTTTAAATCTGTGTACCCCACCTCTGCGTACCCCGCAGCATAAATGCTGAAATGACTTGGATTAAACACAATCTGTTCCGCGGTTGGGTTGTACCGCACAGCTTTGATAACTTCGAGTTTTCCATCAGCAAGTATCGAATAAACAGCAATCCGCTGGCTCTGCTCCCCGAGCTTCAGCTTGTAGTGGAAGGCTACCGATATTGCTCCTTTTTTGAAAACATCGATAGAACTCCCGTCTACTGACACATGGATGTTATAGGCCGGGTAGTCTTTTGCTCCAGTTGCCAATGGTGAAGGCAAGGTTGGCGTAGCTACCTGAACCAGTGAGAGCGTTAGTTCCTTAGCTCCCGTCTTTATAATTCCTGCACTAGCTTCCGTAGAAACCGTAACAGAGGCCGCACCATATACAATTACTATTTGAGGATGTTTGCCCTGCTCTAGTATAGAACTCAACGGAAGATGAACGACTGCTCCCTTAAGCTCTCCCGTCGATGGCAGAACAGAAATAATCAGTTTTTCATCCGCCGGAAGCGTCGACAGCGCCTTATTGATATCCTCTATACTTAGCGTGATATCAGCTATGCCGGAAATTCCTGCTTGTGCCTTCACCTGAAGTTGTCCTGCCGCTGTATGTTCGACCACTGCTTTATTTGCTGAATTTACAACGCTTGAATCTCTGACCGTGATGACAGGATCAGGATTAACTCCCGTTCCGGGTTCTTCACCAGTGCCGGGATTATTTCCTCCCGTTCCGGGTTCCTCGCCAGTGTCGGGATTTCCTCCCGTTCCCGGTTCCTCTTCGCCCCCCTCACCGGCCACCGGGGTTTTGAAGACATTTAATGAAGAGAGTGCATTCCCTGCAAAATCGAACATTGCCTGATTCTCCCAAGCATTTCCTTCGCCTACCTTCCAGCCTACACCTTGCACTGGAATCCAAGCTGGTTCCCAATAGAACAAGCCTGTTCCTTTACCATCGGGTACTTTGGACAATACATTCATTACTGTTTTGACCTCAGCCATTTGACCTGCAACCGTAGCTGGGAAGCCACTGCCGTCTAGCTGATCCTGACGAGCGATGTTATTCTCAAAGTTGTCGCCGTCCTGCAACGTGTAAGGATATGCGGTTTCCGTCACAATCACTTCTTTACCATATCGTTTAGAGATATCGTCCAAGTTAAACTGCAGGCTATCCATCGTTCCGCTCCAATACGGATAAAAGGACGCGCCGATCACGTCATAATCAAGATTCCGCTTCGTTAATTCGTCAAAGAACCAACGAAACATATCATTTTTGCCACCTTCAGCAAGATGGATCATAATTTTGATATCCTGATCTGCACTCTGGCTGTCTCTAACTCCCTTCACTCCACTCTCTAGAAGCGGAACAACCTTCTCAAAAGCATTCTCTTGATCATAGGATTTGCCGTCAGGCCATAACAAGCCACCATTAATCTCATTTCCGATTTGGACCATATCGGGTGAAGCTCCCTTTTCCTTTAGCTCATCCATAACATCTTTGGTATAGTCATATACCGCTTGCTTCAATTCATCATAGGAGTAATCCGCCCATGCTCCCGGCTTGTTTTGCTTTCCGGGGTCAGCCCAGAAATCAGAATAATGGAAATCAAGCAACAGCTTAAACCCTTTGGCTTTGACGCGCTGCGCCATTTCCACAACATGCTCACGGTCATTATAGCCGCCAGCTTCCTGAGGATCATTCCATAAACGTAGCCGAATGTAATTTACACCCCGGCTTTTAAGAATATCCAGCAAATCCTTTTCTACTCCATTGTCGTAATACTTTCCACCGGCATCCTCAATCGCTTCCAGTGTGGAAATGTCCGCACCTTTTATGAACCCGGATTGCAGCACAAGCGGAGTAACCTGAATATCAGCTGTGGGTTGTAGGTCTGTCCCTGCAACTTTCCCCATTACGCTGTAAGTTCCTTCAACCGCGTACTCCGCCTCAGTAAGGTCATCCCAGGTTACAGGCAGCTGTTTGCTTGACCCATCTTCGTATATAGCCGTTACCGCTGATGGCAATAAAGCAGGCACATCCGTAATTGTGCTGACATTTATGCTCTCAAATCCGACAATAGGCGTACTGCTGTCACCTACTACTGTTACCTTCGCCACTGCCTTCTGCACAGTACCTGAGATAGAACCGCTTACTGTAAAGGTTCCGGGACGGGAATACTCTGCTGGCAGGATCACATCCCAAGCAACCTGAGCATCCTCCGTGTCAGAATTGCTATATACCACAGTTACAACACTTGGAAGCTCAGGGGCTTGCCCAATTTCCGTGTCCAACCGTACTGGCAGTACAGTTTGTATTTCACCCTGTGCCGGCTCATGCGGCGTGCCGGCTGCGGGAACACCCCAGACCTTCAGATCATTAATGGCTGCCCATTTTCCGCCGTTGATGCCGGTCAGGTTGACCCTTACATAAGAAACATTTTGCAGCTTGAAAGCATTGTACTGAGTTTGCTCTACACTGCTGCTCTGACTTTTGTCCACAACTGTTGTCCATACCTTATGATCACGTGATACTTCAATCGTATATTGATTAATGTAACTCCATGCATTCCAGATGACGGTTGCACCTGACAAATCATATGCACCTTGCAAATCTACTTCCAGCCAATGAGGAAAGCTCCCGTCATTCGCCGTCCAATGTGTGTTCCATTCATCGGAATCTACTGCGTTACCCGCTTCATACCCTGCAAGCTCACTATCTGATATTGCAGGCTTACCTAGGGCAATATTCTCATCTCCTGCCGCTTGAGCAGACGGCCCAAACGTAAAAGGGGAAATAAGAAAGGTCAGAATCATAAATAATACAAATGATTTCTTCAATGTCTGTTTCCTCCTAAATAATTTAATAATGGATTATGTACTCAGTGGCACAGTCATTTTGTGCCCTTCCTTATTGTAAACGCTTTATTAATTCCGCTATATGTTACGTTAGAAACATTTCAGCAGTTTTTGCAGTCGATATGATCAAAGCAAGGAGTAAAATCACATACAAAAAAAGATGATCCGAAAGCCATACGGCTTCGAATCATCTTTATATAGGTAGAACCATTCCACTTCAATCTGCTCAGAGCGTTTGTGGTTTGGACTGTTGATTAGATAAAAAGAATAAAGCGACCCAGATCAAGGCAAATCCGAGAATCTGCGGGATAGTGACCAGCTGTTGGAACACGATCCAGTTGATGATTACTCCCGTCATAGGAAAGCTGAGTTCAGCTAATGTGGCGAAGGAAGCTTTGGTCGTGCTAAGTCCTTTGTAATACAACAACATACTAAGAAGTCCTGGCAGCAAAGCTTGCAGCAATAGATTAACCGCAATGGCTGCCGATGCACCAAACCCGCCATGAATCTGCCACGGTGCACCTTCTAGCGTAGTGATAACGAACAGTAAAGGAAGCGCAAGGATAAACCGCAGCGAAGTCACTGTCTCATATTTCATAGAACCGAGCAGATAACGTCCCATGACTGTCGATCCCCCCCACAGTGCAGCTGCTCCCAAGGCCATCAGACTGCTAACCCCAATAAAGTTATTCACATGTCCGAAAGGGATACTCCAGCCAAAGGTCAGCAGATAGGTTCCTACCAGTGCCAACACAATGAGTGGTCCGAAATTTTTAGGCAAACGTTCTTTAAGAATTAAAGCAGCGAGACCGATCGCGAATATTGGCTGAAGCTTTTGCAGTAACAGCACCGCATTCAAATCCCCACTGGAAAGTGCCATCGTAAATAGGATCGTCGCCCCGGCAGAACCTCCCCATGAAACAATCAATAAAGCACCAATCTGGCGAAATCCAATTCCTTTAAGCTCCGCCCGGTGACGCCAAAGAACAGGTGAAGCAGCCAAGAAAAGCACCACATGCTCCAGAAGAACAATTTGCGATGAGGTCAAAGATTTTAACAGGATGATACGAAAGAGCGGATCAACGCCCCATAATGCTGCACCAATCACAACGAGCCAAAATCCACTGCGTAGCGCTGATGTACTGCCAACCTTAGTTGATGATGAAGCTGTAACATTACTCATAATTTCATTCTCCTTGTCGATACAAACCCTCGATAAGAGACCAAAAACCCCCGAATTACCAAAAAGGTAAACTCGGGGGCATTATCAATAAAGACGTACAAGGATAGACTCCTAGCGTCTTTATCTTATGATCCTCTCCCATCCGGACTTTACCGTCGGCTCTGGATTTACACCAGATCAGTCACTTCTCTGCAAGCAGAACAAGTGAGTCGCGGGCTCAGTTCACTTTGAACATTACCGCCGGTCGGGAATTTCACCCTACCCCGAGAATCTTGTATTCCGTTGTTTTTTTCACAATCTCAGAATAAACCTCTTCTTGCCATTCGTCCAGTACTTTATGAAAATGTACACATTACTTTCATGTTTCGCAGCATTTTATTACATGTTTGTTCGTAATTGTTCTACTGCTTCATCCAAAAAACTTCTGTATAATGAAAATATGTTGATTTTTCCATAGTTTAGTAATCATGTCGAGGAGGTTGTTATGAAAGAAGCATTCTGGACGAAGTTATTGTTCTCCATCTTTGCCGTTGGAGGAATAGCTTTTTTAGGATTCATAGGTGCTATAATTACTGCGCTTTACGGAGGACTGCTGTTTTATACCCCACTTGTGGCAATCTTAGCGATCGTATTAGCCATCTATGTTGTACTTATCATATTTAATGTGTTGTCACGAAAAACAAGCAATATTGTATTGTTATCTATCCTCGGACTTAGTCTGCTCGCGACCGCAGGATATGAGATCAAGCAAGCGTACGTCAACAGAATTGCCATGGTCGATGATCGGGAGGTTAATCTGCTACAATATGAACCCTTTGCTGAGAAGACCAAAGCAGTGAATCTGGATGAACCTTCTTCCTATCATATCGCTAGCAATCTTCCAAGATTGGACGGCGCAACCGCACTTTATCCACTGTATTCAGCTTTCGTTCAAACTACTTATCCTGAGGGTTATTATAATCCGTATGATTTTCAAACAAGTCAAGTAATTTGCAGCAGCACACCTGAAGCTTACAAGAGATTGATTGAAGGAGAAACCGATATTATATTTGTAGCGGCTCCGTCAATCGCACAACAAAAAGAAGCTAAGCGCAAAGGTGTCGAACTGAAGCTTACGCCGATCGGCCGCGAGGCCTTCGTATTTTTTGTAAACAAACGAAACGACGTAACCGGACTTTCCACCGCTCAACTTAAAGATATTTACGCAGGCAAGATCACAAATTGGAAAGATGTAGGCGGAGCTAATAACCGAATCCGTGCTTTTCAACGGCCTGAAGATAGTGGAAGCCAGACGATGTTGCAAAAGTTTATGAAGGACACTCCACTCATGAAGCCGCCTCAAGAAGACGTAGCGGATATTATGAGCGGTATCATTCAACAAACCTCCAGCTATCGAAACTATAAAAATGCACTGGGCTACAGCTTCTTATTTTACGCCTCAGAAATGAATCGGAACGGGGAAATAGCCCTGCTGGCCATCGATGGTATCCAACCAGACAAGGAAAGTATTCGTAGTGGACAGTACCCATTGGCAACAGAATTTTATGCAGTGACCGCGGGAAGCGACAACCCTAATATTCAACCCTTTCTGGATTGGATTCAATCTTCTCAGGGTCAGAAATTGGTAGAGAAAACAGGTTATACATCGTTAAAATAACATATCTCTAGCGAATGAGAGCTATCCCAAAGGTTTGGGAAGGCTCTTTTTCTATTTTTATACCGAAAATTTTCCTTTTTATCGCTTGTAGAGCGCAACTTTTGGAAACTATTGTCGTTTATACTTTATACGAGCCTTAAACGGCATCAAAGGAAGAAAAAGTAAGAATTGCTAGAGACCAATAAACGGGGATGGTAGGGATTGCAGATGAAAAAGTTTGGTTTTTTGGCGTTACTGCTGCTTTTGTTGGTGCTGGTTCATCCAGGAACTGGTTATGCCGGCTCTACGGAAACACACATCAACCTAGACGGCAACGATCTTAAGATTTCCAAAGAAGCACAGGTACAAATTGTAAATGGCAGTGTAATGGTTCCTCTTCGCGTTGTTGCGGAACAGCTTGGTTATACCGTGAAATGGGATAATGTGGCCAAGACAGCGATCATTGAGCAAAAGGGAACTACTTTAAAACTGATCGTGGATAATACGATGGCAGAAGCTTCAGGGAAACAAGTCAAACTGGACAACCCTCCGTTTCTCAGTGGCAGCACAACCCTTGTTCCTTTAAGATTTGTTGGGGAACAGACAGGAACTACTGTCGGTTGGGACAATGTAACCAAAACCGTATATTTAACCTCTCCAGTGCCTGAGGTTGGGGGAAGCGATCCGGAAGTTACGGTTCCAGAACCCACTCCAACAGCACCTTCGGAGAACGGATCAACCGGGAATACAGCAACTGAAGGGAATAGCTCAGTGGCTGCAGTCACCAATCTTAGCTTCATCAATAACCAGCTGGTTATTGCAGTGAACGGCAGTATAAAACCTACCGTGTTCACTATGACAGACAAAGACCGAATTGTCGTGGATTTACCGAATACTGGCTTTGGAACCGACTTCCATCAGAATCTTTCCGTAGGAAAGAACCAAAGCGGACAGTTAACGGTTACCGACTATCCTAATGTCTCTGCCGTTCGCTATTCATTGTTCAGCAGTTCCCCATCGACCATTCGGATCGTCATTGATCTAAACAGCGCTAATAGCTACAGTCTGATAAATGCTAATGATGGACTTATTATTGTGGATCTTAATGGGACTAGCGTTACGCTTCCTGAAACCACCTTACCAGAAGTACCGGTTACAACTCCTCCACCTTCTACCGGCAACACAGACAAGAAGATAATCGTCATTGATGCAGGACATGGAGGGAAAGATCCAGGGAGTTCAAGTGTTAACAAGCTTAAAGAGAAAGATTTCACCTTGCCGACAGCACTGAAAATTGCAGAATTACTAAAGAAAGAACCAAATATCGAGGTTATACTCACGCGCAGTGGCGATACATACCCAACTCTACAGGACAGATCTAACCTCGCCAACAATGTAAAAGCCGATCTATTTATCTCTGTTCATGCCAATAGTATTCCGGCGGGCAGTAAAAGTAATCCTAGTGGCACAGAGACCTATTACACACGTAATGATAGCTTATTATTCGCTCAAACCGTTCACAAATACCTCGCAGTTGCTACAGGACTGCAGGACCGAGGGGTTCGTCAAGCTAACTATCATGTAACAAGAGAAACCAAAATGCCTGCAATATTATTAGAATGTGGTTACTTAAGCAATACCAAGGATGAAGCATTACTCTTTACCCCGGACATCCAGAATAAAATAGCCGAAGCAGTAGTTTTAGGAATCAAAGAATATTTAGGTCGTTAAAAAAATGGGTGTCCCATTAGCCATGCAGGCTGATAGGACACCCATCTTTTATTCGGTAGTTGTGTTCCAAACACTCATTCGTTCCCGCAGATTCGAGGTATGCAGCTCTAGCTGTATACCATCCGGATCTAGAAAATTGACCGTCCAGCCTATTCCCCGTTTGATTGGCCCTCTAATTATGGGCACATTCTGGGTTTGCAATCCTTGGACGGCTTCCTCAAAATGTTCCTCTGCAATACTAAAAGCGATATGGTCTACCCCAACTACTTTATCTGCAATCGCCGTATAATCAGGCTTTTCAAGAAGACATATCCAGGCACTTCCCCATTCCAGATAAGCATCAGTTTTACCTCTATGAACTAGCTGAAGGCCCAGAACTCCTGTGTAGAAATTCAGGGAATTCGCTAAATTACTGACATTTACGGTCACATGGTTAAAACCTTCTACCTGCATCTTTATTCAGCCTCTCAATCTTCTTAAGCCAGCATAGTGACAATTCTTTTGCGTTTCTCTGCCTCAGGATCATAAGCTACATGCGTATCTTCATCAAAGATCAAGGTAGCCCGTTCCTCCAGATTGTATTTCGGCCATAACCTCTCTGCTGTAGCCGGATTTCCTTGATGAGCGAAAGCAATCCAAGCATCATGCATAACTTCAGCCAACTTCTGCATCGTTGGATTAATTTCTGCCCTAAGATGGGTTAGATGAGATAGATTATTAAAGGCATAGACGATTTCTGCACTATGCACAGCTTTATTTAACAATGGATGACCTGGGATCGTGCCGTCAAAACGGTACATCCAGACAGGTGCATATTTCAGTTGGTTCTCTGCCAGGGACACCGAGGTTCCCCAGAAGTAAAGATCCGTTAGAATTTCGGCTTGTCCCTCCCATGAGGATGAATAATGGTTCGCAATCTCCTTCAGACTCCCAGTACCCATCATCTGCTCCAGCGCCTTGAGTGAATCGTCAAAGTCTGCCTCAGGCGATTCTTCTCTGAAGAACAAGTTGCCCTCATCACGATTGGTTCCGATCAATAGCGGAATACCCTGTGCCGATCCTTCTGCCACAGCCTGTGCAGGTTCTACAGGAAGTGTATCCCCATCAATGACAGGCTGAAATAACATGCCAATTGAGCCACCCGTTAACTTTTTAGTCATTCTTGCGGCTGCATCGATAATTTGTTCAGAAGAAAATGTTTGCAGAAGACTGGCATCTCCATCTGGAGCAATCCCTAATTCAGCTAGTAGTGCAGCTGCAATGTACTTCCCCTGCTCGGAAGGCAGCGTCTGAGCAGCCCCGCTTTGCATAATCGCACCAGCGAACAACCCCTTCGCTGCTGGCATGGCCAAAAGGGCTGCGATACTCATACTCCCTGCTGACTCCCCGAATACAGTTACCCGCTGCGGGTCCCCACCAAAAGCAGCAATATTCAGCTTTACCCATTCCAGTGCGGCGATTTGATCCAATAAACCTTGATTAGAAGCAAGCCCATGGCCAAATGGAGACAAATTCATGAATCCAAATGGACCCAGCCGATAGTTAATGGTCACTAAGATTACTTTACCGCGTTCAGCGAAGCTTGTGCCGTCAAACTGCGGCTGACTTCCAGCCCCGGTCACAAACGTCCCCCCGTGAATCCAGAACATAACAGGCAGGGGCTCATCATGAACTGCTGGCGCCCAAATATTTAAATACAGACAATCCTCGGAATGAAGCGGCGTCTTGCCACCGAACCGAGTACCTCTCGTATCCGCTGGCTGACGACTAACTGGACCAAATTCAGAAGCATCTCTAACCCCATCCCAGGCTTCTGGTGGCTGTGGTGCACGAAACCGAAGTTCTCCAACAGGTGGAGCTGCAAAAGGGATCCCGCGCCAAATGTTCACGTCCCCCTCCTGTATTCCTTGAAGCTTACCATAAGAGGTTACTGCTATTGGTGCTCCCATTACATTTCACCCTTCCACATTATTCCTTATTCTCTTCAATCTGTTTATATAAGCCGGATCGAAACCGGAACCATTCAAAAAGATGTGTAAATACCACCTTAAGTACCGCATAACCCGGAACTGCAAGGATAATCCCCAGAATTCCAAACATTTTACCTGCGAATATAATTACAAAAATAATGGTTATCGGATGAATCTTCAACGTCTTGCCCATGATCTGTGGTGAGATAAATTTCCCTTCAATCAGCTGAACAGCTGTCCACACGATAATCATCTTCAACAACATAAATGGAGAAGTGACCATCGCCACAATTAGGGCAGGTGTAATCGCGATTGCCGGGCCCAGATAAGGAACAACTGCTGTACAAGCAGCAGCAATAGCCAGAACGAGAGAGTATTCCAAACCAATGATTAAATAGCCAATATAGAGCAGCAGACCAATACAGCAGCTGACAATAATTTGCCCGCGTATGTAAGAGGATACCTGACTGTTCATCTCCGACATGACCATACGAGTCTGCGGCTGCAGAGAAGTAGGTACAAACTTCAGAATATAATCCGGCAATTTTTTTCCATCGCGAAGCAAGTAGAACAAAATAAATGGCGTCGTTACAACCGCCAAGACAATCTCTGTAAGGGCTCCTACAAAGCTGCCAACACCCGTCAAGGCATTATTCAGAAAAGAACTGCCCCACGCCGTAATCTTAGATGTTATCTCACTAAGGTTCGTTCCGATACTATCTTGAACTTGCCCAAAGAACTCCGTTCCGGTCAGATCCATAAACCGTTCTTGAATTAATTCACTATACCTTGGAAAATTGTCGATCAAACCTGATAGCTGAGTCCGTATAATTGGAATGACCATAAACAAAACCAGCGTGATGAGACCAGCAATCAACAAATATAGGATGATTATTGCATATACACGTTTTATTCGGGATCTTTTCTCCATCCTATCTACCAACGGATTCAGCAAATAATAAGCTATACCTGCCAGTAATAATGGTGCGGCCACGGTGTGCAGCAATACTGATATCGGCTTAAAAATAAACGGTATTTTGGAGAATACCAGAATATTAATTCCAACCAGCAGCATAATGAGCAGCACTACTACAAATTTATTATTCAGAAAAAATTTTTTGAACTTCTCTGGCCACACCTGCAGCCTCTCCATCGTACCCTCTCCCCTATAAACCATCATATATACTGTGTTATTTCATTCACTTTTTAATAGCATAGTCAACGTTAGCCCTGCAAGTCAAATTTGATGTCCTTAATTAAGCACACAGTCCTATTACGAGTCTGGTCATGATCCGATTCAATCATAATCCTCCCCTGTTTATAAATAAATAACCCTGCACGAGATATTCCTCTGTACAGGGTTAGAACCGCAGCTAAAAGGTACTTACAAGCCTTGCTATTTTTTCTTTTTCCCTTTAGCGCCCTTTTCATTTGAAGCAATCAATTGTCCATCATAGGTGTATAACAAGTGATCTTCAAGCTTCTCCCCCTGCAAATGTTTCCGCACTAATGATTTCGCCAGCTTAGGTGTAATCTCTTTGTACCACACACCTTCGGGATAAGCGATCACCACACAAGCATCTGAACATCTTCCATTACAACGGGTCACAGTCGTATGTATAAGACTTTGTGCGCCCTGCTTCTCAATCTCGTCTTCTATCGCTTCAGCTACCTCTTCACCTTTGTGTTTCTTGCAGCTGCTACCGTTACATATTAATAAGTGACTTACAGTTCCTTGTAAATTCCAGGTCGTCATGGATGACTTCAACCCCTTCTTATCAGCTAACCCTATTCCGTTCGTGGATTATTTTAAACACTATCATAAGCATCATTATAGTCAATAGTAAGAAAGACTGTTATACTATAAATGAGAATGATTATCAATGAAAAGAAGGGGATTACTACATGCAGATCCAATCCGACGGGATGCCTTATCCATCCCATCCTTTTTATATGCCCCTTCGGGTCATCAGCTTATCGGGAATAACCAACTACACAGCCTCAAACATTTCTTCTACTAATTCCAGCCTTATGATGATCTGGGATGGGAAAGGTTTTCTTGAAATAGACGGTAAGATACACAAGGTCATGGCCGGAAGCTTAATAGCCCTTAGTAGTTCTTCTTTATTGAAGATGGAACCTGAATTACAGTTAAGGGGGATATGGATTGAGTATTCCTGTATACCCCAGAGTAAAAATGAGGACATTTTTATAAATGACAACTCCCCTGTCCACCATGCCTCCACTCGTTTGATAGCCTTGGCAGGTGAGCTTTACAGTGCCTGGATAGACGCTGATAAACAAAAGCCGTTTAGGGTCCAGCAGCTATTCACCCAGTTCATCGTGGAGCTTCATGGTGAACTGACATCCCATAAAGAAAGATCAAGCAGTTGGATGGAACGGGTGACTGAGTATATAGAAGCTCATTACAATGAAGATATCACACGGGATCAAATGGCTGCTTTAGCTGAAGTGAGCCCCGAGCACTTTTCGCGAACCTTTCGCAAATCAATAGGTCTATCCTTCAGTGCTTATATTACACTACTAAGAATCCGTAAAGCCCAGCAACGAATCCTCACCAGTTCTCCCAATCTGACAACATTGGCACATGAGGTTGGTTACGAAGAGGGAACTTATTTGAGCCGAAAATTCAAGCAGTTTGTTGGCGTTTCACCTACAGCCTACCAGAATAAGAATAAACGGGTCGTTGCCCTGAACTATAATCACACCGCTAGCCTGCGAGTACTGGAAATCATGCCTCAACTCGGGGTTTATTCCGAATGGCAACATAGCTTGGAACAAGTTCCCGCTTCCAAACAGCTTCAAATGAGCGAAGGTAAATTTTCATTACTCTATGACTCAGTAGCTGCGGTAAAACCAGATGTCATTATCGGCTACAGTCTACCCGACAATAAGATTCTGACTCCTGTTGCTCCGGTTATCGAGCTGCCCTTTATGCAAATGAGTTGGCGAGAGCAATTTGCTCTGATTGCCGAGGTTGTGAATCGACGACAGCGTGCTGAACAGTGGCTAAGTCATTATGACAGACTTTGTCTTACCGCCAACGGGTTATTAAACCATGCTATAGGAATGGAGAGAGGTACGGCTATCGTGTGGGAGGTTAGCTCCCGATCCGCCTACTGTTTCAGTAGCAGCTTCGGCAGAGGTTGCCAAATTCTATACGGTGATCTTGGCTTCAAGCCCCCCTCCGTAATTATTGAAAAAGGGATCACAGATTCCGGGTACTTAGAGGCATCTATTGAGGATATCGTATCGTTTCCTGCTGACCATATTATTATCACTAGCATCCCTTCATCATCTGAGGGAAGACAACGTTTTACTCGCCTACTACATTCTAAAGCTTGGAAGCAATTAGATGCAGTCCGAAACGGACGGGTATATATTCTGAACCAGGCTGATATGTTCTACGGATTTGACCCACTGTCCTCACAGGCACAGCTTCAAGAATTGCTACGGGTAATGACATCATAAATTTGCATAAGCTGAGATCATATCCGTCCATAGTAAATACCCGGTGAAGCTTGTAAAGTTCTTATTGAGAATGATAATCAATATACATAGGGGGAACAACAAATTGCATAATCCAGGAAAAAATAGCTCCAAACAAACCCATTGGTTTCTTTTTCCCTTCATGCTGGCATTAATTCTAGTCATATCAGCTTGCGGGAATTCCAATAATTCTGTGGGGAATACAGGCAGTAACACCAGCAACACATCATCGGCAACTGCAGTACCTACCGAAACTAGTCAACCAACAGAAACTACTGAAGCAGCTGCTCTTAAAAAGGTCACTACTATAAATGGTGATATTGAAATCCCTGTTCAACCTAAAAGGATTGTCGCTGAGGAATATCTGGGCAGTCTGATTGCGCTAGATACCATTCCTGTTGGTGCTCCCGGATTAACACTGGAGAATATGTATTTTAAGGAGGCACTTACTGGAGTTGCAGACACTGGAACTTACGGCAAAATGTCACCTGAAAAAATCATCGCACTTAATCCTGATTTGATTATTTCTGGACAAGCTGAAAGCTATGAAGCACTAAGCAAAATTGCTCCAACCATCGTTGTGCCATATGGTGATCTGAAAGATGCTCATGCCGAATTAACCTATTTCGGAGAACTCCTTGGTAAGGAAGAGGCAGCCAAAAGCTGGCTTGCAGATTACGACAAACGGATAGCTGAAGCTAAAGCCAAAGTAGACAAAGTAATCCCTGCAGATGCAACATTTTCCATCATGGAAGACGGCGGAAAATCCATTTGGGCCTATGGCGATAACTTTGGCCGAGGCGGACAGCCTGTCTATCAGGCGCTGGGTCGTAAGCCCCCTACAGCTGTGGCCGCAGAAATTATGGAGAAGCAATGGGCGGAAATCTCTACAGAGGCACTCGCTAAATACGCAGGAGATTATATTATCTTAACTTCCAATAACCGTACAGAAGCTGATTACAAAGCTGATCCAATCTGGAGTAGCCTACCCGCTGTAAAAAAAGGCCATCTCTATGTATGGAAAGAAGAACGGTCCTGGTACTATGATCCAATTGCCGTGTTATCCCAGACCGAAGAACTGGCTGCTTGGCTTACACAATAAAATGCGCTTAAATTAGAATCCCCTACTGCTTCCAACAACGTTGGAGCAGTAGGGGATTTGTTATTTCTTTTGACTACAAAAACACTCAAGAGGTAATAATACATTTAGCCTAAGGTTAATCTAGCAAATGGAGTTGATCAATATGAAATTACTATTACTATATTTCATGCTTGCTTTTATGGGGTTGCTGATGGCAGTAATCATCGACCTTTTATCAGGAGAAAACCTCACCGCTTCAATGCGGACGATCTATGACTCCTTTGCAGCTACAAGCATACAGGAATCAATAACTATGCTCGTTTTTATCTCCTTACCTTTTGTTATTACAATTACATCCTCTATCCGAAATAGAAGCAATAAATCCATCAAATAAAATAAACTAACCTATGCTCCCTAATTTTCTGCGGATGTAATGAACGATGCACAAGAGAATAGGTACAGCGGCACAGAAATACGGCAAAATATATTTCAGAAATATCCTTCCTTCGTCCATATGTATCGGATAATTCGCTGAACTAATAAAAGCCCCGAACAAAACAACAATACCAACGGGAACGGCGAGCTTTCTGCTGTCTTGCACCTTGAATAGATCCGCGGTGACTACCATTGCAGCGTAGCAATATACTGACATTTTAAAAAAGACTCCAATGATTAAGGTTAAGAGCACAAGCGCGTCCAAACGTTGAATGAAATTGGCCAGGTTTACTAACGTTATCGTAGTGAACATCGGAAAATTGGCTCTACTGTAGATTTCTGTTCCTAGAACGGATATTTCGATGGCATGGGTAAAACTGAGTAATAATCCGCATAAAGTAATTGCGATGATTCCGGTTCTTTTTGCTACCTTGGTTTTTTTGATATGAGGTAAAATCGTAGTGAAACATACCATCTCCCCGAACGGAAATAGCCATATATTTAGATAGGCTGATTTCAATGCATTCTTCCAATCCGAGGCCTGTAACGGAAACAAGTTATCTAGTTTTACAAGTCCGGCGGCAATAACCAAAAAGCAACTGGTCAAGCCCAATAATATTATAATCAGCATATAAATCTCAGCCGCCCGCGCAAACACCTCAATCCCCTTATTTAAGATGTAAATTACCGCAACAACCATCATTGCATAAATGATGAACACGGGTGTTCTGTCGTAAGAAGCAGCTATTAACAACTCACCTGATTCATGCAGATTTCGAGAGCCATTGAAGAGAAGGATTGGAATGTATGTTAAGCTTAACGGCCAGCCTAATACATTGCCCAGTATCTTTCTTGTATACCCGCTAATAATCATGCCCGGATATTGCCGGTATAAATAAACATAAATCAAATACAAAAGAAGTCCACCGGGCAAAGCTAACAGAATAGCAATCCAGACAGCATGGCCACTTTCAAGTCCAATCGGTACCACAAGGGCCGTTCCCAATTCAAACAAAAAAATCAAAGCAAATAATTGACTCGCGCTGATGGTTTCTTTTTTCATAAAGTGGCCTTCTCCCACCTTTCTCACTGAACACTTTCATTTTTCCTTTAACAATTTCGGCTCTAATCTCATTCCAACACTGCGAATATAGGCCTCTACAGAAACATCCACTTCCGCTTCCGCGAACACTGACTCCCAATCGTCCTTAACAGTCTCCCATGCTTTTGGATTTGTGCGCTTCAGTTCATTCCCGAAATTGAAAATATCGCATTTCATAGTTTGAGCAGCCTGTAAGGCTTGGGTTATTTCCTGTTTAGTTTTAAGAGCCACTTGTTGTTCCAACTGAACGATTACCTCTCTATCACTTAGCTCAATATAACTCTGTGCCTCACTAAGCGTCCCCTCTTCCACAACATTTACATGAATGACGGGTACTTTATTGCGGAGTTCAATCTTAATTTTTGTTTTTGAATAATTAATGTTAACGGCTATCGAATCTTTAACCTCATTTGAATCTACATTAATACTGGTTTCATTAATCTCGTTCTGTACCCATAGTGCCCCCCGAGCAAGAGGGCCATCCAGCCACCCCTGAAAAACCCCTTTTTTCAATACGCTAAGCCCGCTCATTGTGACAAGTGCTTTTACTTTAGTTTGCTCCATCCCGGATTTTTTAGTTCCTTCTTCAGCGTCTCCAAGAATTCTGGCTCCGGATATCACCACTGACCCTTCTCCACTGAGACCATTAATTAGCTCAAAAACATTGATATCCCGGCTTTCTCCATATATTCTAGCGGTATTTTTACTCTTTTTAATAATCCCAATTGCAGGCAGGCTTTCTACGGGAAGCAATAGTTTCAGAATAGAGGATGCTTCCGTATCTCTGGCTACAATAACATTCGTGTTGAGCCGCAGCTCATGGGACCTTTCAAAGATGTCAAAAATCCCATCAATACCGCTCTTCACTGTAGATTCGCCTAAAACTAATAGCTGCGTGTGTGCAAAAAACATCTGTCTTGCCGCCTTTTTTGAAGTCTTGCGAAAAGCGCCAAAGATCGTACGGTCCGTAGAAGAATAAATAGTGACCGTGGGTTGTCCGGTGCTAGCTCCTGCACTTGTGGCTGTTGAGGATGGATTCACAATCTGAAAAGTAACATGATATTCCTCTTTATTCGGCACCTTATCCACACCTATACCAGTCACAATGCCTAAATTGTTTAATTCCCGACTGTTCCAGCAGCTTGTCAGCAACATTAAGCAGCATATACAAATAAATGAACGCATCATCCATCCGACCTTCATTTGCCACTCCCCGGCTTCCCATCATTCACCTTAAGTCGAGTATTATTTTTTTGGCTAACAAGACGCGGCCGAGTTTTCATATATTTCAAGGGCACACGCAAGATCGAGTCCTTCTGATTCTCAGCGATAAAAGGACCAAATGGAGACATATACGGAAAACCCAACGATTTCAAGCTACACATATGAGCAACCAAAATAAAAGTAAAGATCGTTATTCCATAAAGCCCCATAAAGGCTGCGATAAACATAATGATGAAACGCAAGATACGTATGGAAAGAGCCATATTAAAAGCGGGAGTAGCAAAGCTGGATATTCCTGTAAGTGAAACTACAATAACCATTGCAGGAGAGACAATACCGGCTTGTACGGCTGCCTGTCCTAACACTAAGCCCCCAATGATCGACACAGTTTGGCCTATAGGGGATGGCATACGAATTCCTGCTTCACGTATAATCTCAAAGGTAAATTCCATCAGCATAGCCTCAATAAAAGCCGGAAATGGAACCCCCTCCCTTTGTGAAGCAAAATTAATAAGTAAGGCCGTTGGGATCATTTCTTGATGAAAGTTTAGAATTGCAATAAATAACGCTGGGCCAAATAACGAAATAACAAGGCAAATAAATCTCAATAATCGGATCAAAGTCGTAATATCATAACGCTGGTAATAATCTTCTACGGCATGTAAAAACATAAAAAAGGTTGTAGGTGCAATCAGCACAAACGGGGTCCCGTCCACAAAAATAGCAACTCGTCCTTCTAAAAGATTTCCTGCAACACTGTCAGGACGTTCCGTATTATATATTGTTGGGAACGGCGAAAAGGGAGTTTCTTCTAAAAATTGCTCAATGTATCCAGATTCCAGAATCCCGTCTATATCAATGCTTTGCAGCTTAGTTCTAAGCTCCTGTAAGGTATTATCATTGACGATCCCATGAATATACATAATAGATACATTCGTTTGCGTGACGTCTCCTATCTTCATCGACTCCACCCAGAGATTAGGGCTTTTTATTTTCCTGCGCACCAGAGAGATATTCGTCCCAATAGATTCCGTGAAGCCTTCCTTGGAGCCACGAATGGCTACTTGAGTTGTAGCGTCCGATACCGCTCTAACCTCACCGCCGCTTGTATTCCCTCTGATAGCTGCCCTTATCCCGTTGACCCAAAGAATGGTATCCCCAGAGAATAAAGCCTCAAAAAGCACATCCCAATCTTCAAGTGTCTGTTCTTCTCCGATCCCTCTCGCCACTTCTTTCATATACAAAAAGATATCTTCAGCGGATGTTACCACCGGGTTTTCTTCACCTAGCTTATCGAACGACATCGCATGCTCCACAAACTCGTTGACCCTCAATTTTTCTATTAATCCCTCAATATATACGGCAGCTACCTCAACCTGTGTGGTAGTGGATTTAATTCTACGAATAACAATATCAGGGCTATGGCCAAGCCTTTCTTGAAGCTCTTTAAGATTATCGTCCAAAATAGTAGAGTTAAAGGGGTCCATCATTAACACCTCCTGCTCATACTATTTGTTCTACACCGCTTTTTTATGCAACAAATGGAATCTATAACCTCCCTTAACTTGGAATATAAATACGCAAAAGGGATGTCCTTGAGCTACTATAGCTCAGCGAACATCCCCTTTTACTCTTTTGAAATTAACTTATTGAAGAGACTTCAGCAACGTAACTATCTCATCCAGCTGCTTGTCCAGCGCATAAGCATCGGATAGATAATAAGTTTTTAGATCGTAGGTGAATACATGACCCGACTTGACAGCAGGCAGGTTCTGCCAGAAGACACTGTCCAGAATGTCCAGCTTATCCTGCTCCACACCACGGCTGAAGCCTTGGAAGATATAATCAGCTTCACCTAAGTACTCGGGCAACGCTTCAAGTGAGAGGGAAGCCCAGCCTTCTTTAAAGGCTGCCTCTTGGACAAGATCAGGTGCATGCAGCCCCAATCCGTTATATATAATCTCTCCACCGCGCCCATATGATGAACCGTATAAATACAGCTCTTTACCGGCAATTTCAAAGATCGCCACCTTTTTGTCAGCTGCGATCAGATCAGCCAATTCCGCTTTTTTCGCTTCCAGCTTCTGATTGAAATCCGCCACCCACTTTACAGCCTGCTGCTCCTTGTTCAAGATTTTCCCGATCTCGATCAATCGTTCCTTATAGTCGTATTTGCCCCAAGGAATAAAGACAGTCGGAGCAATCTTAGAGATTTGCTCATAGGTATCTTCCTGATAAGTGATAATCAAG
This sequence comes from Paenibacillus sp. FSL R5-0928, assembly GCF_037970385.1. Taxonomy (NCBI): domain Bacteria; kingdom Bacillati; phylum Bacillota; class Bacilli; order Caryophanales; family Paenibacillaceae; genus Paenibacillus; species Paenibacillus sp. FSL R5-0928. The sequence goes on from NZ_CP150225.1 coordinate 4,951,009, forward strand.
TCCGGTTCGAGGCTCGTTATTTTCTCCAGGGACACCGTCATGTCATCGCCTACTACTTCTACACCTGTCAGCGCCTCTTTGAAATATGGATGGTTCAAGATGTCATTCCCGGCAACGGCAATGGGCGTCACGCCAAGCGTCAGAAGATCACCAATAAAGTCTTGTACCGGAATCACAACTCTTTGTGGATTGCGTGGGATCTGCACCGGGCCTTTGTCGCTTTCGTATGTCCAATACTCTGTATCAGCAGCCTGCTCCGTGCTGGCAACTACAGAATCATTAGTGCTTTTAGCCACTTCAGCCGACGTGCTAGCTGGAGCATTCCCCTGATTAGCGGCTTGTCCGCATGCGCTCAACAGCAGCACCAGCGTAAGCATAACAGCTATCATGCTTGTTTTTCCTAACGATATAATTCTGTACAATGTAAATCCCCCTTGAGACTTTATATTATTATGATATTGATAATCAATATCATTAAGATCTTTGTTTAATATACCGTCTCCGCGGGAAAACATATATACACGCTAATACATCAATTTAGCTATGGACGATTGTCAGCTTAATTTATGGCCGGTTAACAAATCTGTCTGTATTTCCAGCTGGCGTTCGAGCGCAAGCCCTTCGCTGCCCCAAAATTCCTCAAGCTTCAGGTAATATATGCATTCATTCCTGAATGCTGGAAGATTGCGCCAAACCGCGCTTTTACTAATCCGTTTACGTGTTCTCGACATCCAGTCCTCTTGTCCTGATACAACCACAAACATATGGTCAGCCGCGTATATTGGCAATTCCGACAGTGAGATGCATAAATGATCATTCCGCTCCAGAACATCTGACCTTACCTTGTCCGGTGGAATTAACCCCAGCATTGGATACAGATTGTACACCCCTCGGGCTGTATAATTCCAGATATAAATACTGTTATCTTGCCTAATCTCATACACCGCTACCGTTTCACCAGATTCAATTAATGAGGACAAGCGCTGCTTGGCCAAATCTATTTTCAAATGATAGTGCCTTATCCATGCCTCTGCCCGCTCCTCTTCTCCCAGCAGTCTGCCGAATAAACGAATCTGTTCCAGGCGGTCCATTTTATCACACTCCACAGTAACTAGTGGACCCAACTTTTCCATGCATTTAAGCTGACGAGGGCTCAGATAGGTCGGTGCAATAACTAGATCGGCTTCTAGCCCAGACCAGTCCGCTTCCGCCGGACATCCCTGCAACTCAAATGATCGCACACCCGCCAGTTCCGGCAGCAAAAGCAATGAGTAGTTCATCACATCTTCTTCAACCGCGACAGGCTTCACTCCCAGCGCAAGTAAATCCCCTAAAAATTGTAACGCTACTATCCGCTTCGGTTTGGGACGCAAACGGAACTCTGTTGGGGTCATCCCGGTGACTTGCTTGAATTTGCGGCTCAGATATAGTCCATCTGTATAGCCTACTTTTTGCGAAATTTCCTGTATTGTTGCTTTGCTGGACATCAAGTCTTTTTTCGCTTTATTTACTCTTAAATGAGCTACATATTCGGTGAAGCTCCAACCCGTCTGCTTGCGGAACCATACTGAGAAATAACGAGGATTGAAGCCCATCATTCGAGACATCATCTCCCGCGTAATCTCCCTTTGAAAATTCTGGTGGATATAAGAGAGCATTCTGAAATATGAACTATCCGTAATGTCTGCTTCAGCGTCAGCCACTACGACCAGTTGATGTAGCTGATACAGCAAGGATTGAATTCTATCTGCCTGTGCTTCTAAATTATTGGCAGCAACATCTTCCAATTCGCTGAATAAGCGGGTTATTTTATTCGTCGTACGTATAGGTGAAATCCCATTGACCGGAAAAATTTCACGGCAAAGTCCATAGACCAATTCTTGCTCCGTGCTATTGCTTAGCCCATATACCTCATAGGAAATTGCTAGAACAGAGATAACAGTCTCTAATGGAGCATTAATTTGATAAGTCGCACCTGCGCTTAGAAAAAGAATTTCACCATTTTTCAGAGCTACTGTCTCTCCTTCTATGGTTATTTGAACGATAGCTTCTATTGGTGTCAGGAAGAGTGGGGACTGGGCAATCTGGGGTTTATTGATGTGACCGCCGCCGCATTGGCGTTTCCCTGCCTCTTTTAACAGATAAATTCTATGAACCGGGTTATTATTTGATAGCTTCATTCCTGCTCCCTTCCAGACTGCTAGACTTAATAACCCATAAAATAGAAAGCAAGCGTATAAGGGTTCTCTCCGCTCGAAATGGATAAGATCCCCTATACGCTTTATATAAAACTTCAGATTTTATGGTTTGAGAAGCCTCTATCCTTAGTGGTCGTCAACGACTCCAAGCGCTTTATTCTTCTCTTTGAACCGTTCATTGTGAGAAGATACGTAAGCGACTTTGGCCGCGGTCGGGTCAATGTACAGCTTTGCGCTATTAAGCGCCAGAGCCGCATCAGTGAAAGCGCCTGCGATCAAACGAACCTTGCTCGCATAATCCACAAAGTCACCTGCTGCGAATATACCCGGAAGATTGGTCTCCAGCTTATCAGTTACATTCGCACACCACTCGCCCATATCAAGGCCCCATTCTTTTAACGGACCAAAATCGCTCTTCAGACCATGATTCACAATGACAGCATCCACTTCAAACTGCTCTGTTTCACCTGTCTCTATATGGCTGATCGTAACCTGATCTATCGTTTCACCATTACTGCTGTGTAATTGGCTTACTGCATATGGCGCACGGACATTGACTGAGGATTCCTTCATCCGCACAATGTTTTTCTCATGTCCGCCAAACTGTTCGCGGCGATGCGCAATCGTCACACTTGCAGCGATGGGCTCCAATTCATTCGCCCAATCTACTGCGGAGTTGCCTCCACCGGAGATTAGCACTCTTTTACCGCGGAACGGCTCCAGCTCTTGAACGGTATAATGAAGATTCGTCACCTCATAACGATCTGCACCTTCAATTTCAAGCTTTGCCATCTGTAGAATTCCGTAACCAATTGCCAAAATGACTGTGCGGGTCCAATGTTGTTCCCCAGTAGAAGAGGTCAAGATGTACGTCCCATCTTCTTGTCTCTCTTGATTCATAATTTGCTGACCCAGCACAATAGTCGGATCGAAGGTTTGAGCCTGCTCCTTGAGCTGACCGATCAGTTGATGGCAAAGAGTTGGGGTTACGCCTCCTACATCCCAGATCATTTTTTCGGGATAAATAAGCATTCTTCCTCCGAGCTCATCCTTCGCTTCAATTAACTTTGTCTTCAAGTCTCTCATTCCACTATAAAAAGCTGTATACATCCCAGCAGGTCCGCCACCAATAATGGTTACATCGTATAATTCCAGTTGTTTATTCATCGTGTCCCTCCAAAATTATATTCTAGTGATCCCTTCAGCTACTTAAGCTCCAAACTGCGCTTCATGCAATCGGCTGTATATTCCGGCAGTCTGCAGCAGTTCCTCATGCTTACCTTGTTCTGCGATGCCGCCTTCCGCAACGACAACAATACGGTCCGCATTTCTGATCGTTGCAAGGCGATGAGCAATAACAAGTGTTGTGCGTCCTTCAGACAACTCGGCGAGGGCCTCTTGTATAGCGGACTCCGTTTCAGTATCCAATGCAGAGGTTGCTTCGTCCAAAATGAGAATCGTCGGATTCTTCAAGAACATCCGGGCGATGGACAACCTCTGCTTCTGGCCGCCAGAAAGCTTGACGCCTCTCTCACCGATCATTGTATCCAGCCCGGCAGGCTGAGATTTGATCAGTTCTTCCAGCTGAGCGCGTCCCGCAGCCTCCCAGATTTCTTCATCGGAAGCTCCCAATCTGCCGTAAGCAATGTTCTCACGGATGGTTCCGTCAAACAGGAATACATCTTGTTGTACAATCCCGATATGGGAACGAAGTGATTCTAACGTCATGGAGCGAATATCTATTCCATCAATAGAGATGTTGCCTTCGCTTACATCGTAAAAGCGTGGCAGCAAGCTGCAAAGTGTCGTCTTACCAGCACCGGATGGACCCACAAGTGCAACCGTCTCTCCTGCCGAAATCGATAAGTTCACATTGGTTAGTACCTTTTCTTTATCACTATAAGCAAAAGCTACATCCTGGAAGGTTATATTCCCTGACAGATGAGACACTGGCTTAGCGTCTTTTGCGTCATCAACATCTGGCTCCGTCTCCAGCAGTTCAAGATAACGTTTGAAACCAGCGATCCCTTTAGGATAGGTCTCAATGACCGAGTTAATCTGTTGCAAAGGTCCTAAGAAGACATTAGACAACATCACAAAAGCAATAAATTCACCGTAAGTCATTTGCTTCTGGATTACAAAATAGGTTCCGCACACGAGTACGAATAATGAGACCAGTTTCATAAGCACAAAGCTAAAGGATGAATTCCAAGCCATAATTCGATAGGTCATAAGCTTCGTAATACGGAAGCGTTCGTTATTAACTGCAAAACGGGAAATTTCATGATTCTCATTAGCAAAAGCTTGCACAACACGGATCCCACTTACATTGTTTTCTACGCGTGCGTTATAGTCAGCAATGTCCGCGAACATGATGTGGAACGCTTTGGACATTTTGCGACTGAAGTACATGGATAAATAAATCATCAGCGGGACAATTACAAAGGTTAGAATAGCTAATTGCCAATTGATGCTAAGCATGATACCGAATACACCAAGCAGCGTCATCACTGCTATGAATAAATCTTCAGGACCATGGTGGGCAATCTCACCGATGTCCATCAGATCATTTGTCATCCGCGAGACCAAATGGCCTGTTTTGTTATTATCGAAGAAGTTGAAAGAGAGCTTCTGCACACGATCAAATAGCTTTTTTCTCATATCCGACTCGATATTGATCCCCAGCTTATGCCCCCAATAAGTAACGACAAAATGCATAAAGGCGCTGACGATATATATCCCCAGCAAACCGAGGCAAGAATAGAGAATCCATTTCCAATTCCCACTTGGCAGCATATCATCCACTACCCGGTTAACCGCCAGTGGGAAGACTAGTTCCAGCAGTGCAGCAGCAATAGCACAGGAGAAATCAAGAATAAACAATCCCTTATAGGGTCTATAGTAAGCAAAAAAACGACGCAACATTGTAAAAATTCGCTCCTTCCGGTGATTGACCATCCTCTTTCATCAAGATTTAGTACGGGCTAGCAAATACAAGAAGTATGGCGCTCCAATTACAGCAACAACAATTCCAGTGGGGATCTCAGATGGCTGTAAGATCCAGCGCCCAATGGTATCCGCTATAATGACTAGCAGTGAGCCGAGCAGCGCTGAGGTTGGCAGCATGAGCTGATGTTTGGGTCCAACTAGTCGTCTCGCCAAATGGGGGCCGACAAGGCCGACAAAGCCAATCCCACCACTCACAGCAACACTTGCCGCAGCTAGACCAACCGCAGCCGCAAGAAGCCGGAATTGTTCTTTCGTTACAGCAGCCCCAAGTCCTACAGCTGTCTGTTCACCCAAATTAAGGACGTTCATTACCCTTGCTTTATAGATGACATACGGCACGAGAATTACGATCCACGGTAGTAAAGAAAGTACAAACTTCCAGCTTGTGCCCCAAATACTTCCCGCAAGCCAAGTAGCCACAAACTGATACTTCTCCGGATCCAGCCGAAGAGTCAGCACGATCATCGCTGCACTCATTCCAGCTGCAACCGCTACACCGGTCAGCAACAGTCGCATGGGTTTTATTCCTTCATGCCGTTTATAAGCTAAGACATAGATCAAGGCAGCAGTAATTCCCGCACCAACAAACGCCACCATAGGCAGCAGATACACCGGAGCCGCGGTTGCCGTCGGATAAAAAGATATTAACAGCATAACCATAATTCCTGCACCAGCGTTAATCCCTAAGATGCCGGGGTCGGCCAAAGCATTACGAAAGACGCCCTGCATCACAGCTCCGGATACAGCCAAACCTGCGCCTATCAGAACGGAGATCACAATACGCGGTAGCCGAAATTGAAACAAGATTAACTCTTGCTTATCCGTCCCTTTACCGAATAACGTATTAAGCAGCTCCATAGGTGTCAAACGTATGTATCCTGTATTCATACTAATAATAAAAGCAATAACAATCAGTACAGCTAAAATAATCATTATAACTAAGCCACGTTTATTTTTGGCGGCTTGGAAGGAATCGAATGAAGTTTTCTCTATCATTACAGTTCCCTCCTTTCTTTACGTGCAAGATAAAGGAAGAAAGGTACACCGATCAGTGCAATAATTGCTCCAAGCGGCGTTTCATTAGGGGGATTAATCATCCGTGCTGTTAAATCTGCAAATACTGCAAGCAGACTGCCAAGAATAGCTGAACATGGAATGATCCATCTGTAATCCACACCTACAAAAAAACGGGTCAAATGGGGAATAATTAGTCCAATGAACCCAACGGCTCCTACTACTGCAACTGATGATCCAGCCAGAATCAATACGATTAAAGTCCCTGCCAGCTTAACAAGCCCTGTGCGCTGGCCTAGCCCTTTAGCAACATCGTCACCTAGGCTGAGCATTGTAATCGATCGGGATATTACCATAGCCCCAATTAACGCTGCTCCTATCCAAGGGAACATGACTTTAAGCTGAATCCATTTCGTCCCAGCCACGCCTCCCGCATACCAGAAAGCCAAATCTTGCCCAATGTGAAAATATAAAGCTACCCCTTCACTCAGCGCTGACAGCAGTGCACTAAAAGCAGCACCTGCCAGCACCAGACGAGCAGGAGTCAGCCCTCCCTTGGCCAATGATCCGACCCCATACACAACCCCAGCCCCTACTCCGGCACCAATGAAGGAATATAGGATTAAATACATAAACGATAGATTCGGGAAAAATGCAAAACAAAGCGCCAGCGCAAATCCTGCGCCTGAGTTGATGCCCATCAAACCTGAATCTGCGAGTGGATTTCGGGTCATTCCCTGCATAATGGCACCCGCAACTGCAAAGCTGGCCCCTATCATTGCCCCGCCAAGTACACGGGGTAATCGTAATTCTCTAATAATCTGATGATCCATGATCTCCGGATCAAAGTGAAACACAGCTGCCCACACCACAGAAAGTTTAATATCAGCCGCTCCAAAGGAGACTGAAACAGCGATACCTAGTGCTAATAGTACCAGACCGCCAACCAAGATTAACGTGGCAGCCCAAGGACGTGAACGGAACTCTTGTATGGCTGACCCTTTATTAGGTCTAATCTTGGAAGATATCTGTTGATTCATGAATGCCACCCTATTTCTATGAAATTGATTCTCATTATCACTATGCTATTGTAAATGAGCCTTCCTAGGTTTGGCAATAGATAGATTTAATAGGAGGCATTTATTTTATTGCATTGACAGGAATTCTAGGATTTGATAAAGTTCAAATTGAAAATAATAATGATAATGATTCTCATTATTATTTGTTGGTACACATATATAGGGAGGTTTATCATGCTAAAAAGAAAGACCCTCTTCCCCATCCTGGCACTCATAATGTTATTGTCTGTATTTGTGACAGCTTGCGGGGGAACAAACAATGCTTCATCTAATAAACCAACAGAAACAACAGAAGCAACTACAGCACCGAGCACAGAGCCAACGACTGCTCCTGAGGCTTCAGCTGCTGAAATGCGTAGCTATGAAACCACTAAAGGTACTGTGCAAATACCTGTAAAACCACAGCGGATTATTACAGATTATTATGGTGGGGAGTTGCTCTCCGTAGGAGCAAATGTTGTAGGTGTCGAACCTAGTACCTTTGATAATCCCTTCTTGAAAGACCTGCTCACAAACACACAAGATGTCGGTGCTCCAGTCAACGCCGAGAAAGCTCTGGAACTTACACCTGATCTAATCGTCGTTATGTACGATGATAACTACGATGCTTTATCCAAAATTGCTCCAACCATTCATATTCCATACGGAACTGCTACAAATATCTATGAAACTGTTAAACTGTTCGGTGACATTGTAGGTGTGCCTGACAAAGCTGAACAATTTATTGCTGACTTTGAGAAAAAGGCTGCTGAAGGCCGCGAGAAGCTTAAAGGTGTCGTAAATGAAAATGATACTTTTGGAATCTATGAGCTGACTGATAAAGGTGAGCTATGGACCTTCGGAAATAATGCTGGCCGGGGTGGACAAGCCCTTTATAACGCACTTAAGCTAAAAATGCCTACTAAGAACAGCAATGACAACCAAACGTTGCAGCTGTCCATGGAGCTATTGCCAGAATATGCAGCTGACTACATGTTCCTCACCACTTATGATCCTGACAAAAAAGGAGATAAGCTGAAAGAACTGAAGGAATCTCCAGTTTGGAACGGACTTGATGCTGCGAAGAACGATCATCTATTCTACAATGATTTTGATACCTACTACCGCTATGATCCGATTGCGATTACCGCACAGATTGATCTGTTCGTAGATATGATTCTTGAACGCAACGGTAAGAAATAAACATAGGCACATACAAAAACACCCTACTTAAGGCACTGTCTAAAGTGGGGTGTTTGGCTATACATAATAAGCTTCTGTTAAATTTATATCATCTAGTATATTCATTATACTCATCGGTGTTATTTATTTTTTTGTACATATACTCATCATTTTTAAGCTTATAGAGCTGCCCCATCCCCGCAAATACGAAAAACAGCACCAAAATTAATCCATACGCATAGGTGAATTCACCAATATAAAAGCAAGTGACTATCGCAACAAGGGTCAAGATCATTAATGCGACTGCAATTCTGGAAAAAATCTTTTTCAAATGGAATCCCCCCACGTTTTGTGCACCAATATTATCATATTTGGGATTAAATTGAAATCTCATTTTTTTCTATTAAGGGAATATCGAGTAGCTTAATATGTGCCAGCATATTGTGAGTGTATATTTTGGTGTATATACGATAAAAAAGGACTTGAAATAAAAGATATGCTCCGCCCACCAACAAACAAAACCACATCGGCTCCAGAGCTGTAGACATTTCAACCCTGGAAGAACTGACAACATAAAAAGAAGACAATGCAATACCTAATGCATAAGGGAGAAAAAACAGCACTTTTAAAGGGCCGCCTATAATACGAGCCACGTCCTTAGTAGTAATTCCAATCTTGTTCAGCTTCCTGAATTTGATCCGCTCACGCTCTAAATCGGTCTGAATACTGAAATGCAGCACTATCCCGGAGGCGCCGAAAAATATTAAACCAACAAATGAAATTACGAAGATTCCAAATCGGCCAGACTCCTGTAACTGTAGATAGTCACTTATTCTAGACTTCGTAGAAAATACGAGGGCCTCTTGCCGCTCATTGCCATACCAGGACTCTGTATTGTCTTTGTTATATTTGGCTAAAGCGGCATTTAACTTAGCATCTATATCCGCAGTTTTTTTCCAATCCTTAAAATTCAGGAGCTGAAGGATACCGATCGCTTTTTTATTTTCCGCTTTCAGCGCCATATAATCCTCTTCGTTTACAATGATATGAAGACCATTCATTAAATTCGGCACAGGGTTAAATACCATGTTAAATAGGATACCTTGTGAATACAGCGTATGCTTCCCGGAAGCAAGCGTCAGGTCAAAGGTGGGCATTTCCGGTCTTTGATTCTTCCACTCTTCTCCTTGTGCAACTGTGGCCAGATTTAGAAAGTGATCTTTCTCCACATGATAATCAGAGCCGATTAATGCGTTTATATTCTGGTCCAGAAATATTTTAAAATTAAACAAGTCGATATACTCCAGCTTTTGGTGTGAAAGCAGCGGCGTAGCGCCATGATCCGTGATCTCACTTAGTATTTTTGGTGAGATGCTATTTTTTCCGAATACTTCTGAATAGGCAATATCATATGGATTGTTTGCAACCGGAATTTCCTCAGCATTCCAGGTCAAATAAAAAATAATCCCGCTTAGAGAAATCGTGATGAAGACGAGAAAGGTGATGAGAGAAAGCACTACTTTGGAGCGACCAAGGGTATAGATCAAATTGGAACTAAACAGCAGGTGCTTGTGATATGCTCTGCTTGATCGCGATATAAAAAGTTTCATCCAGTCCCCAAGTCCTGACAGCAGCAAATAAACGCCCAACATACTAATTCCCAGATTTATTAACATCATGCGAGCATCGGAAGGGTTGTAATGAGTGAGCATATTATAAACGGAGATTCCCAACAGTAAAACTCCGATGACTCCGGTGATTTTCCCATGAATCAGGTTGCGTTCTGCGGTTCTGGATTCTTTTAAAAGACGTAAAATGCTGTATCTCAAAGTGAATAGCAAATTGATTGCAATCACAACTATGTAAATCACCGCGAAGAATTTAATGGTATACAGATAACTATCCAGCGTCAGTATAAAAGCACTGTCCCCAATATTAACTAACAGCGAAACAATGAAGAAAAAAATACCGGAGAAAACCGTCCCTGCACCTAAACCAGTGAGAATCGAGGCTAAAGCGATCATGCTATTCTCGAACAAAATGATTTTGCGGATATTGTGGCTTGTCATTCCAAGTACCATTAATAGCCCAAAGTCGCTTTTTCTGAATTTCAAAAAGGCCATCTGCGCATATACAATAAACAGAACAGCAAACACTCTTATCACCAAAAAAGGAGCATATAAATTACCTGACACCATCCCATTCACTTGATAAGGGTCATTAAAATCAGGATTACTGTACAGCGAATAAAATGTAAAAAAGATCATGACTGTAAAGCTGCTGCATAAGAAAAACAACAAATATCTTCTAAGATTCGCCTTAAATATCTGAAATGCCATTCTCCTAAAGGTCATCTTCTCCCCCTCCAATAAAGGCCAGGTTCTCCAGAATCAGATCAAAAAATGCTCTGCGCTCTTTATTCTCTCTAGCAATCTCTAGTAGAGCCTTCCCATCTTTGATAAAAAGCACGCGATTACAATAGCTGGCCGCAAAAGGATCATGTGTGACCATCACTATCGTTGCTCCTTTTAGAGTGTTGAGCTTGTCGAAGGTCTTCATCACCGTACTCGAGGATTTAGAATCCAAATTCCCTGTCGGCTCGTCCGCAAAAATCACATCTGGATGATTAATAATCGCCCTGCTGATCGCCGTCCGCTGCTGTTGCCCCCCTGAAACCATATAAGGATATTTGTCCTTCACCTCATCCAGATCAAATAGCGATAACGTCTCATCTGTCTTGGCATTGATATCTTCTACCTCTTGATCATCCAGCACCATGGGCACCATGATATTTTCCCGTAGGGTCAGACTATCCAGCAGATTGTAATCCTGAAAAACGAATCCCATACGCTGCCGGCGAAAAAGCGCAAGCTCGTTCTTGGACATCTCATTTATACTAGTCTCTGCAATTCTTACAACCCCACTATACTCCGTGTCGATTCCGCTTAGTATATTTAAAAGTGTCGTTTTTCCGCTCCCCGAGGGTCCCATAATCGCCACAAACTCGCCGCTATCCACACTAAGACTAATCCCGTTCAGCGCTCGATACCGATTCGTTTTGCCTTTTCCTTTGTATTCTTTTGAGAGATTCTCTACTTGCAGTATGGACATCCTAGCACCTTCTCATTGATAGGTTTGGATTGAGTTACATTAAATGGAATTCAATCACTCGGTATTACTATAAAGCTAAGAAGGGCGTTCGTTTGTTAGATTGCTCACAGCGCAAAAAAAGCAGGATACCTCCTCTATAATTTCCGCTCCCGCAAAAAACAAAGGCAAAGAAAACCAGTAAAAGCAAGTCCTCCGATTGCTGCTAATGAGAAGGAAAACGCCCTTACATAATCCGCCAGATCTGCTTCCAAAAGAGAATGCTTTAGCGAAGCGGAGAATAAAATACCGATTAACGCCACTCCTAACGAATTCGCAAAATACATAAAGGTAGTGATCAAGCCTGAACCCGTGCCCGTGATCTTTGTGGGTACTGAACTAAGCGTGACGTTAACTAGGGGCGTAGTAGCCATTCCGAGACCGAAACCATATATCAATAATATTAGGATATTACGAGGGTCCAGCAGATGCGTAACGTCCACATTTAGCTCTAACATAAGCAGCAGGCTACAGCTACCCATCATCAGCGCTCCTATCTTAAGAACACTCATCCCCCATCTTTTGACCATTCGAGACGAGATTAAGGAAGTCAGAAAAAAGCCTATCCCTATAGGCAAGAAAACCATACTCGTATCTTGAACACTATAGTGCAAACCAAATTGCATATAATAGCTCAAAATAAAAAAGAAAGAGAACATACTTAGATAAAGGACAAGAACGGTTGCCAGACCAGCGCTAAATGTTCGATCTCTGAAAATAGACAGATCGACTAACGGTAACGCCCCCTGCTTTCCCTTTCGATTTTCAACCCAGATAAAAGTAAACAACACGAAAAGAGCTAAAATTAGACAGCCAAAAATCCACAACGGCCACCCTTGTTTTTGTCCCTCTGACAACGGATAGATCAGCAGGAACAAACCGATCAGCAGAAGGAAGCTTCCAGTCCAATCAATACTGTGCGCCTGCTCAGCCCGTGTTTCAGGTACAATCGGCATTAACAGCAGGACGAGAAGTCCAAATGGCACATTGAAAAAAAACACCGTCCGCCAACCGAGATCGAACGGATTCCAATTCACAATAGTGCCTCCGAGGATGAATCCGAATGCAAATCCAAAACCAATCATGGCGCCGTAAATGCCGAAAACAAGCCCTTTTTCCTTTGGCAGAAAGCTGACCTGCAGCGTAGATAGAACCTGAGGTTGAATAAGCGCCGCAGCCAATCCCTGCACAATCCGAATAACAATCAGAAGAGCCGGATCTGAGGTCAATCCGCCCAATACTGCCATGACCGTAAACCCGCTCACCCCGATCAGCAACATCCGTTTCCTGCCGTATATATCTCCAAGCTTTCCACTAATAATCAACGCCACAGCTAATCCTAGCGAAAATCCGGTAACGATAAGCTGTGCTTCCGAAAAGCTTGCGTTCAAGCTATATTGCATAGATGGAAGCGCAACTTGAATCATATAAGTATTTAATGAAATAAGTAATGTTGGCAGTAAAATAACCCCCAGCGCATACCACCGGCGCGAATCTACTTGTTGTTGTTCCATTGTATAACCACCTTTTTATCTGCAATCTATGTAATTATTATCATTTAGAGTGGTCTTTTTCTCTACCTGTTAAGGGAGGTGCACTCCTTGATAAGGGAGCAAACACAAAAAAACCTCAAGCAGACAGAAAATAACGTTCGATTCCGAACCCTATGTTCTAACACTTGAAGCTTTAAGCTTTCTGCATTTACAAATCTTCCTACAGCCTGTTTCGTTCCAAACTCTGTTGTTCGATACGTTTTAAGTATTCGCTTGGATTGCAGCCATAATGCTTACGAAAGGTCGTCGTGAAATTGCTGACATTGCTATATCCGACCGAAACAGCTGTTTTCCCTATATTCAAACCTTCAACCTCCATATACCAGAGCGCTTTCTCCATCCTTTTTATACGTACTAGCTCGAAGATCGTCATGCCAAATAATTCGCGGAAGCCTTTTTTTAGCTTGAATTCGTTGATACCTACCCGCTTAGCCAACTCACGTATAGATAACGGTTGTTCGAAATGGATTTGCACCAATTCATGTACCCGCTTCAGATTAGTAATATCATCATGCCGCAGTGTCATACTATCGCTAATAGAACCGTAACCATCAGACTCACCAAACAAAGCAATAAATTCAAGGGCTTTGCTCTCCATATATAAACGTCTCAATGTTCCATGATAGGTACAGTGGATTATTTCGGAGACACATTTTCGGATTGCCGCAGTATCTGGATAACGATCAATATTGCCACGATGATGTCTAAGCCAGGTTTCCATTTGCTGTGTCTCCGATAAATCTCCGGCGTAATTCAGCAGTTCACTAGGAGCTAACCGTATTTCCAGCAATTGATTGGGGACACCTGCTTTTTTCTCTTCATACACCTGAACATCCTCTAGAAAAAGGACATTGCCCATTTGTTTATCCGTGTAACTTTCCTTGCCGTTCCATTCGCAATAGATTTCTCCGCTTAGATTATAGCTTAGTTCAAACAACGGACAAGCTTCTTGAATGTAGAGCTTCATATCTTGTTCGTAAGTTATGTCCGTATACATAATCTCCATACCTGGACGAATCCGTGTACGGGTGACAGTTCCCTTACCAATATGTGAAGGGATAGTAAGCCGTTGTTCCCATTGGTTATGCTCAACATGCCCCTCTATCCGTTCTGTAAATTGATCAAAAAGATCATGAATTTCCATATTCAATATATTTAAAGTCATCGCAAACCTCTCCTTCTTCGCTCCTTGTATACGATGAGTTACATAATCTCTACTCTAGCTCCGTAAATGATAATTGTTATCACTTGAAAGTGTCAACCTGAAATACAAAAAAAGCATTGGTGGATTTTATCCTGCCAACGCTTTTTTTATAGTAAAATAAGACCGTTCAAACTGATGGAAATGTGTCCCTTCGGTATCTCAGCTCCCCCGTAACCTCCATAATCTTCGAGGCTAACAAATGCGAGGGCAGCTCGTAATCCACACAACCCAGCTTCGCCGCTGCTTCAGGCATTTCACTTTCAATAGAAGTTTCTTGCGATTCTACAAGCGTTGATTGGGCACCAGCATGTTTGGCAGCTAGCATCCCTTTAGCGCCATCATTTCCCATTCCGGTCATTAGGATTAAATGCTGCTGTAGACCAGTTAATGCAGATATAGACTCAAACAAGACATCGACCGAAGGACAGTGCCCATTCACTGCAGGCTTTTTCATAAGTTTTATTCTGAGATCTTGCCCCTCCTGAATGATGGTCATATGAGAATTACCTGGAGCGATATAGACGGTTCCCCCGAGCACCGATTGCTTGTCCTTGGCTTCCACCACCCGTACACTTGAGAACCGATTCAGTCGTTCCGCCAATGCTTTTGTGTACTTAGGCGGCATATGTTGCACAATTAGCAGGGGATACGGGAAGCTCGCTGGAAGTGAGGTAATTAAGATTTCTAATGCCTTCGGCCCTCCTACTCCACATCCAATTCCCACGATCTGCTCAATGACTTCTGTACATCCACTCTTATCGTTTTTTTGTTTCTCTTGTCGAGCCTTCACTTTGGAGATGTTTATATTGTTAAGAATAAGAGTTCTTAAAGGAATTTCAGCGGCTTTCTTAATTTTGAATAATAACTCATCTTTTATGCTGTATAGACCAGGTCCATAAGATTGAGCTGGCTTGGAGATGAAATCCACTGCACCATTTTGTAGAGCAGTAATGGTTGCAGTTATACCTTCCTTTGTAGCTGAGCTCAGGATAAGTATAGGTGTTGGCCGCTGTGACATTATGCTTGTGAGTGCTACCAAACCGTTCAATTCCGGCATTTCTATATCTATAGCCACGACATCGGGCCTGAGTTTTTGAACCATGCTGATCGCTTCGGATGCATTTCGTGCTACTCCAATGACCTCGAGGGTTGAATCCTCCGAAATTAGGTTCGAGATCTGTTTACGCATGGTTACTGAAGCAGCTACAACGAGCACCTTTATTTTTTGCACTACTTCTCCTCTCCTATCAATGATAATACCCCTGACACTGTTTATTTAACTTTAAAAATTGATACCAGACTATTTAACTCTTCTGCTAGCTGAGCCAAAGCATTGGCCGTCGTTGCCGTTTCACTGCTGCTTGCCGCCATTTCTTCAGTTGCGGCGGATATGCTCTCAATTGAGAACATCACCTCAGACGATTGTGCAGCCTGTTCTTCACTGGCAGCCGCAATTTCTGTTACTTTATGAGCGGTATCGTTCACCATCGTAAGGATATGTTCAAAGGCTTCTCCATTTTTTTGTGAAAAAGCTACTCCTTCTACTACGGCATTTACACTGTGCTGCGTATTCTTCTGCATTTCTTTGATAATGCCCGTGATTTGTTTCGTAGCCCCACTGCTCCGCTCAGCTAACTTTCTTACTTCATTCGCAACAACGGCAAAACCTCGACCTTGTTCACCTGCGCGGGCCGCTTCTATCGCTGCGTTCAGGGCTAGCAGATTTGTCTGTTGGGCAATATCTTCAATCACCGCAATAATCTCACCAATCTTATCGGAATCTTCCGCAAGTCTAGACATTTGAGTATCCAGTACTGCCATTCCTTGTACGGAGTTCTTAACCACGATCCCTCCATCTTGAGCGATACGCATCGTTTGATCTGACAGCTCAGAGGCCTGTTCAGCACTCTGGGCTACTGAATTAATCGCCGCAGATAATTCTCGGAACAACTCATTCATCGTTTGCGCTGCACTAGCTTGACTCATACTTCCACTAGCTACTTCCTCTGTACTTGCTGAGATTTGCTGCGCAGCAGCTGAGACACTTTCCGCAGAAGACGAAATGCCGCTCACAGTACGTCTTAGGTTCAGAACCATCTCATTAACGGAAAGAGCTAGCATTCCAATCTCGTCCTTGGATTCCAGATTCGACGTTTCGCTTAAATCACCGTTTGCCACTTTACCTAGCAAGCGCATTACTTGATTTAGAGGCCGTGCTATGATCTGCGATATTAGAAGACCCAGACCAATACTGATGAGCAGCGCAACAATAGTAACGCTAAACGTAATCAAACGAGAGGACTGATAGAGTTCATTGGCGCTAACAATCGAACCTTGAGCCTGCTTCATATTGATGTCTATTAAATTTTGCAGAAAGTCAGTCAGCTCTGTTGTAGCTGTTTGCAAATCACTTACAAGCAAAAAATTTGTATATTTCTCATTACTAATATTTGTATTATTTAATTCAATAGCCTCATCCAGGCTTGTGATATACCGTTTCCAGATCTCAGGATAATCCTTCATTATGGCTAATTCTTCAGCTCTCAACGCAGTCTTGCTATATTTACCCATGATCTCTTCAATACTTTGAACGTTCTTATGTATTTTATCTTCGTATTCTTTCTTTTCTGCCACTGTTTTAGCCATCGTGTTTATGTCACGGATATTGATTCTATTTGTTAAAAATAGTTCATTCGCTTCTCCTAAATAAGCTATAGGTGTTAAGCGGTTTTCGTACATGTCCACGATAGACCGGTCCAACTTACTCAAATTCGTAATTCCATAGAATCCTACAAAGCACAATATTGCGGATACTAACAGAAATGCGGAGATTAACTTCACTGCTGTTCTTAAATTATAAAACCACTTCATTTTCCTCAGCCCCTCATTGGCGTTAGTCATTTTTTAGTAATTCTTAGGAACTATTTCATCATATACGGTAAGCAGATTAAGGTAACCGAAAAAAAATAGCGCGACCACGCAAAAATATTGCGTCATCCCGCAAAAAAAGCGCAGACCAAAAAATCCCGCCTCACAGAACCGTGAACGGGATTTTGATCTATTTGTTTGTTACGAATTTTCATAGTGAATTGTTGAAATCGGACTCCTTCAATATGCCCAGACGTTTAGCTTTTATTGCCGCTTCAATTCTCGATTTCACATTTAGCTTTTGGAACAGACTCGTTAAACTGTATTCCAGCGATCGTTGACTCATAAGTACAATCTCTGCTATTTCTTTGTTGCTTTTTCCTTTTGCAATCTCTGTCAGCATTTCATGCTCTTTTTTACTGATCTTCGGATTTGCTTGGTCAACATTAATCTCCATTCCTTTAGGTGATACTTTTCTTAACTGTTTAACTAGGGCATGAGGCAAAATGACATCTCCCCTTAAAGCACAACGCACTGCTGCAACCAACTGCTCTCTATTGGTCGTTTTTGAAATAAATCCAAACAAACCCGATTCGATCATCAAGTTAAATTTGTTAGTAATTTCGTATCCGGTGTAGATTAAGATAATCGCATCTGCGCTTATATTTAAGACTTCCTTCGCCAAATCAATCCCATTTCCATCAGCGATATGAAGATCAAATAACATTACGTCAAACGTATGGCTACCCACCATGTTAAGCGCCTCATGGGCTGAATTGGCTAGGGTAACCTCCATATCTCCCTCTTGTTCCAGTATCATCTTAGTCCCTTCCATGACAGAGGGATGGTCGTCCACTAACAAAATTTGAATCATGCCTAATACACCCCTATCCCCTTATTATGCCCCATGATTAATCTGCAGGTATGGATATAAAGACAGCTAATCCCTTATTCTCTGGCGAAAGAAATCGTATGGTCCCATCCATACTGCGAACCCTTTCTTTCATCCCATAAATCCCCATACTCTTAATAGAATCCTCTCCTAAAAGGCTCATTCCAATTCCGTTATCTTCATAATCCAAAAGCACCTGTTGCCCTTCACTAGCTAAGGAGATACGTACTTCTGTGGCACAGGAATGTTTAGCTGCATTAGCCAAAAGTTCCTGCACAATACGGTACAGACCTATTAGAATCTCGTCTTTTAACTTATGCCTGAAAGCGTTTGACTCAAAATAAATCTGATAGTCGTTCCGCAACTGAGCAAATTCAAACAATGTCTCAAGTGAGGAAGCAAGCCCCTCATTGATTAATGCTGGTGGTCTAAGCTCATTGCAGATAATCCGCAGTTCATAGATAACATCGAGTAAACCTTCTGTGATCTGTTCTAACTGCTCCTTTAGTTCCCCCGTAACGGATTTATCACTTAAAAAATTATCAAGCTTACGATACCAGATGATCTGTTCTTGAAGTGCTGAATCATGTAAATCTTGAGCAAGCCGTTTGCGTTCATTCTCGGATAAATTAAACATAAAGCGTAGTAACCATGTCGGAGCTTGCTCGGAAGCCGCTAACTCAAGGTCCTTAGTTAGATCTTCTATGAGCAAAAAATTATCAAATAACACACTAACATAACGGGTAATCGTCTTCAGCCACACTCGAACAGAACTTATTTCTAATAAAATAGACTTCTCATTAATGGATAGAATATAGCTTTTTCTTCGGAACTCTCCGATCTTAAGTGAATAGCCCTGCTCGGTCTCAATAATCTCGCATATTTTATCATGGTTATCTTCAACTTCAACCATACAAATATTGGTAACCCGCAAGACCTCTCTAACTTCTTTTAGTAATCGTTGTTCCATGTGACTGATCTTCATCGCACCAAACAAATCTTGCGAGAATTGATCAAGACTCATCTGTAAGTTGAAATACCTTTCCTCGCTGTTCCGAATGATCTGCTCTGTAAGCTGTCTTTCCACCTCAATTTTTTTCCGATCACTGATATCCCTAAAGATAGAGATACATGCAACCTTACCCTTATATAGAATTGAGCTAGCTGTTACTTCTACATCGATAATAGATCCATCTGACCGCACGACCTTTTGTTCAATAGGAGCTAATATCCGATTGGGTCCATAATAGATTTCACGCATCCGATCTCTAGCCAGCGTTATATAGTCTGGGTGGGCCCAATTAAAAATAGAGGTGCCAATCAATTGATCCTCACTGCAAACTCCAAACAATCCTAAACAGGAAAAATTCACATAAAGGAATTTATATTCACTATGGAGTACTACCGCTTCAGGTGACATATCAATAAGCAGCCGATTGAGTTCCTCGCTTTCTCTAAGTTCACTCTCCATCTGGACCCTTTTTGTAATGTCTCTCGCTACAATCACAATACTAACTACTTCTCCATCCTCACCAAGAACAGGTGTACCCAAGCATTCCAGATCTATAATGTGACCTTTGATGTGAATAAACCGATTGTAAAACATCTTACATCCTTTTGTCCGAAAAATATCCAAGATCTGTTCCCGCAACACTTCTTGTTCATCAGGATGAATATACTCCAAAATGGTTGTGTTCTTTATTGAACCAACAGGAAGACCAATAATTTTCTCACAAGAGGACGAAGCAATAATGAAGTTCCCTTGCTGATCCAGAACCCCAATCATATCCTCCATATTCTCTGTAATAAGCCTGTACTCCGCCTCTCGCTGAGCCAGCCGCTTTTCCACCTCCACAGATGCAGTGATATCTCTTGCGATAACAAAGGTACCCACAATTTGATTGTTTTCATGTACAGGGATGTTTTTCATCGACCAATGGTTAACTAATCCATTCTCGCGGACAGAAGTAACCGTGTAATGCTGCAGAACTCCGCCAACCGTTTTCTCAAAATAATCAGACATCATATGCGAATTCTCTGCACCAAATAAATTCACAATGGATAAGTTTTCTCCGAATCTATTAAAAGCTTCTCCAGTAATTTGATCTGCCGCTGGATTGATAGCTACAATGCTGCCCTGCAGATCCAATTCACACACGATATCTGGGTTATGGTCAAACAGGGATTTGTAGCGCTGCTCGCTTTTTAATAGAACCTCTTGCATCTGCTTTTTTTCCGTATGGTCGATTAAGATCCCATTGAGCCGTACCACTGCCCCTGTCTCATCCATACTGGGAATGATCCTGACTTGGACCCATCGGAGTTCACCGCTGGCATGGATGATCCGATATTCACTAAGATTGCTTATTCCTTGCCCCACTGTAGTTATAATCTTCTGAATTAAAGGCCGCTCTTCTTTAGGAGCAATTCTTAGCCAAAAGTCATCTTCCTTCGCCTGTTCTGGTGAATATCCCGTGATATTGAAAATGGCATCCGATATGAATAACATTTTCCGTGATACGTAATCGTAAGACCAAATCGCCACATCGATCGTAGCAAACATCTGCTGATACAGAGAAAAGCTACTCTCTAACTGGGCTTGAGCATTTTTTTGTTCCGTGATATCTATGATTACGCCATCTATTCTACAAACCTTATGCTCTTGATTAAAAACGGGCGTGCCTATACTTTGAACCCACTTCAGCGCTTTTGCAGGTAACTGCATACGATACTCAAGATTACATAGGTGACCAGAGTATAATTTATCTATATACGCATCAAACCGTTCAAGATCCTCACTGTACACATATTCACGTAAAAAATTGGGGTTATGCGGTAAAGCATGATCTGAACAGTCCACCCAAT
Organism: Paenibacillus sp. FSL R5-0928; assembly: GCF_037970385.1. Taxonomy (NCBI): domain Bacteria; kingdom Bacillati; phylum Bacillota; class Bacilli; order Caryophanales; family Paenibacillaceae; genus Paenibacillus; species Paenibacillus sp. FSL R5-0928. The sequence continues at coordinate 4,971,999 of NZ_CP150225.1, forward strand.
TCTCCAAAACATTCGACATTGTCAGCAAATTTGCTTCCATGTCAATAGACCATGAGGTCATATCCTTGTCGCCAAGTGAATGCATATTGAGATTCCCTCCACATAAAAAGCCCCCCCTTTTCGGGGCGGCTTTTTCTTCCTATTCGCTATTTCGCAAGCGTCTTTACATTTTAGCCATTATCTACTGAGCAATCTGCTCGCGGATATTCTGCAATATTTTCTTCTCCAGCCGGGATACCTGCACTTGAGAAATCCCAAGGCGACTAGCAACCTCTGACTGCGTTTGGTCACGGTAATATCGAAGATAAACAATCAACCGTTCACGCTCGCTGAGACCTCCGATAGCCTCATTCAGTGCCAGCTTATCAAACCAGCGTTCCTGTGATTCGTCAGCGATTTGATCAATCAGTGTGATCGGGTCGCCATCATTCTCGAACACAGTCTCATGAATCGAGGTCGGTGGCTTGTTAGCTTCCTGAGCAAATACCACTTCTTCAGGGGTAACTCCCAGTGCCTCAGCAACTTCACCGATGGTAGGCAGACGGTCCAGCGTCTTAGACATTTCATCCTTCATCTTGCGGACCTTATTAGCCATCTCCTTAAGAGAACGGCTAACTTTCAAGGTTCCATCGTCGCGAAGGAAACGCTGAATCTCGCCAATGATCATCGGCACGGCATAAGTGGAGAATTTGACCTCATAGCTGAGGTCGAACTTATCAACGGACTTCAAGAGCCCGATGCAACCGATCTGGAACAAATCGTCAGGTTCATACCCGCGGTTCATAAACCGCTGCACTACCGACCAGACCAACCGGATATTGCAGCTAACTAGTGTGTCCCGGGCAAGATTATCTCCGGCCTGACTGAGCGCGATAAGACGTTTGACCTCCGCATCGTCCAAATAGGTCGGCGGAGCTTTTTTTGACTCTGCATCCATGGCTCCAACCCCTAATTGTATAAAGCTTTTTTCGAAACGATGGTTTTCTTCATTGAGATCGAAGTGCCGTGTCCCGGTTCACTAGTGACTTCAAATTCATCCATGAAATTCTCCATAATGGTAAAGCCCATGCCCGACCGCTCCAGCTCTGGCTTTGAGGTATATAGCGGCTGTTGTGCCAGCTCCAAATCCTCAATGCCCCGTCCCTGATCCTCAATGGTTAAATGTACCGTTTCGTTGTCCAGCGAAGCTGAAATAGTCACAATACCTTCCGGATCACTATCATACCCATGAATAATACAATTGGTGACCGCCTCCGACACGACTGTCTTCAGATCATTCAGCTCGTCCATTGTAGGATCAAGCCTAGAAACGAACGCCGCTACAACTACACGCGCGAATGATTCGTTCTCCGAGAGTGCAGCGAACTGCACGTTCATGAAGTTACCAGCCTTACCATTTGTCATAACGCAACCTCCAAATCCGAGAGTGCAGTACTCTCGTCGTCATATAGGGGCATGATCTTGAACAGGCCTGACATTTCCAGAAGTCGCTTCACAGGTGCCGTTGCATCACACACCACCATTTTGCCGCCTTTACTATGGATCAGTTTATACCTTCCCAGAATTACGCCGAGACCCGAACTGTCCATAAACTGCAGATGCTTAAGACTAAGGATCAAATGCGATACCTGACCCCGCATAATCGCTTCATCCATATCCATTCTTACAAAATCGGCGGCATGATGATCGAGTTCCCCAGATAAACGGACAATCAGCACACCCCTGTGATGCTCCATTTCCACATTAGAATTCATGCTTGCCACTCTCCTCTTCGTTGCTTTGAAAACTTGGCCTTAAGAGACAGTACCCATTCTCTTCAAGGACAAGGTTTCTACGTGGCAAATCAGGAATCCTGCCTCACGACAAAACTAGAAGAAAACCCCTATGAATCTACAAAGCACATGGGCGCAATCTACAAAAAAGCTCTTTTTAATCCATGCCGAACATCGAGCCTGTTGTACGTTTAAAGAGCTTCCACCAGCCTGCTTTTGCCACAGCTTCCCCTGCTTTAAGTTCATACTCTTTAATCACTTGGGTTCCTTGGTAGACAACCAGCTTGCCTATGGACTGGCCTTCAGCCACTGGTGCCTTCACGCTTTCTGGAAGTACTAGTTCGTGACGAATGCCTTCTTGCGTCACACCTTTTTTCAAAAGAACACTATACGTCTCTTTCGCCGTAATCGGCAGCTCGGACTTCACACCCTTCTCAATCTTAAGGGTACCAATAGCGTCCCCTTCTTTGTGAATAGTGTGGATCTTATATTGCGAAAAGAGATAGTCAAACATGCCCGACACTTCACTGTTACGTGTCTTCGTGTTCGGCTCACCCAGCACAACAGCAACAGCACGCAGACCGTCTCTTGCAGCCGTAGCGGATAAGCAGAATTTTGCTTCAGCGGTATATCCTGTTTTCAGTCCATCAGCGCCTGTATAGAAACGTACAAGCTTGTTCGTGTTTACCAACCAGAATGGTTTGGTGGAATCCTTACGCAGATAATCCTGATAGGAACCGGTATATTTGATAATTCTATCATGCTTTAAAAGCTCCCGGCTAATTACCGCAATATCGTAGGCTGAGGAATAGTGATTAGCAGCTGGAAGACCGTTGCAATTGGCAAAGTGGGTATCTTTCAGACCCAGCTCTTCCGCTCTTTTATTCATCAGATCGACAAAAGCGCTCTCCGAACCCGCTATTTTCTCTGCCATCGCCACAGATGCATCATTACCGGAGGCCATAGCGATGCCTTTGAGCATCTCATCCACCGACATTTCTTCACCAGGCTCCAGGAAAATCTGCGATCCGCCCATCGATGCGGCATATTCACTCGTGCGCACCTTATCCGTCAGTTGCAGTCTTCCTTCATCCAGTGCTTCCACCGTAAGCAGCATCGTCATAATCTTCGTAATACTTGCGGGAGGCAGCTTATCATGGCTGTTCTTTTCATAAATAATAGTGCCGGTGCCTGCATCCATCAAAATCGCAGAACGCGCACCAGGCGCAAGATCTACAGCGGCAGCATTACTGCCAGAATCCTTGCTTTTTTCCTCAGCATAAGCACCTGACATCGGTCCTAGAACCGACACAACGATACAGAGCACAAGCACAGCAAAACGCATTTTTCTCACAATGGTTCCCCTCCTGAACGTTAACCTTCATATCACAGGTACTGTGTTCCAGTTTCGTCAGAAAGGGTGGAAATTATTCCATTTCTAAGTAAATAACTATAATAATTTATCCCAAGAAGTAATGTTGTTGTCAATTAAAAAAAGCCCAGCAGTAGTTGCAGAGCATTTTTATTATAGGGGAGATCAAAAATTATTTCAAATTTTAAGTATTTCCAATTTTTTCGTATTCATTTGATCCACTTTAAAGGAAAATGGAAGATTTTAACGAATGCTATTTAAGAACTTAACTGCTTATAGAGGAGTGAATATACAGATGAACCACCTTGCAGATTGTATTGAAGCAGAAGCTACACAGAACAATTTCTCTGGTGTAGTGCTGGTACAACAACATGATAAAGAAGTCAGCAGCAGCTGTTACGGTTATGCCAATAAGTCGGATAAGCGCGAAAACAATATTCATACCCGGTTCGGCATTGCTTCCGGATGTAAAATATTTACCGCGATTGCTGTCTGCCAGCTGGTCGATCAGGGATTGATTTCTTTTGAAAGTAGACTAATAGATTATCTTAAAAAGGTAGAGTTCCCTCTCTTTAGTCCTGACATCACCATTCATCAGCTACTTACGCATAGCTCTGGTATTCCGGATTATTTTGATGAAACAATTATGGATGATTTCGAGGACCTGTGGAAGGCACGGCCTATGTACACCTTGCGACAGCTTGAGGATTTTGTGGCGATGTTCCGAACCCTTCCCATGATGTGGACCCCGGGCGAACGTTTCCACTACAACAATGCCGGCTATATCGTGCTAGGCCTTCTGGTGGAGGAACTGAGTGAAATGTCTTTTTCCGATTATGTAGAGCATCACATCTTTAAGCCTTGCGGAATGGAGCAATCCGGTTACTTCACGTTAGATGCCTTACCTGCCAACTGTGCACTAGGATACATAGAGGAAGAGAACGGGAACTGGAGAACCAACATCTACTCAATCCCGGTAAAAGGAGGCGCTGACGGTGGAGCTTTCGTCACTGCCCCCGACCTGCAGCTATTCTGGAGCGGGTTAATGAACCATACATTATTGAGTCCAGTACTCACTTCATTATTGCTTACTCCCCATGTACATGTGGATGGCGAAGGCTATTATGGTTATGGTGTATGGATTACCCTCCGCGAAGAAAAAGTGTTCAAATTTCACATTATGGGCTATGATCCCGGTGTTTCCTTCCGGTCGGCTATCTATCCAGCTAGTGGCGAGACTGTGGTCGTATTATGTAATACAAGCAGCGGGGCTTCGCAGATTTTCAATAAGATCAATAATCAGTTATAAATATTGCACCATTGAGCAAAACGCAAAGCAGCGACCTTCCCGTTATGGGAGGATCGCTGCTTTGTTGTCTGTTTACGGCCATAGCCATGACAATATTTATATTACCTTGACTAGTACCGTGTTACCCCATCTTTAGTAACAAGTGCAAATACCAAAGGTTGGGCAGGAACAGGTTCAGAAGTGATACGGTAGGCTTCTAACACCTTACCTTCAGCTTCCTCAACTTTCTTCTCACTGGCATCGTTGATATGCAAGACTGCAAGCGTCTCGCCGATCTCTACAGCATCTCCAACCTTTTTGGAAAGTTGAATCCCCACAGCCAGATCGATTACGGATTCCTTAGTTTCACGTCCAGCTCCAAGCAGCATAGCCGCAACGCCAATTTCCTCGGCCTGAATACCTTCTATGAACCCTTTGGTTTTTGCTTTCACTTCAATGAATCGCTTAGCAGTAGGGAGCTTCTCCGGAGAATCAATTTGCGATACATCTCCACCTTGTGCCTTCACGATTTGTTTGAACTTCTCTAGCGCACTGCCATCTTCAATATGCGTCATAAGAATCGAACGTGCCTCCGCTTCATCCTTGGCTTTGCCGCCAAGAACAAGCATCTGGCTGCCCAGAATAAGACAGACCTCCTGTAGATCCTTTGGACCATGACCCTTCAAGGTCTCGATTCCTTCCTTAATTTCCAACGCATTTCCGATCCCGTAACCAAGCGGCTGGTCCATATCACTGATGATTGCAACGGTATTGCGACCCAGATGCGTTCCAATGTCAACCATCGCCTGAGCGAGTGCTATAGAATCATCCAGCGTCTTCATAAAAGCACCGCTGCCTGTTTTGACATCCAACACGATCGCATCCGCACCTGCTGCAATCTTCTTGCTCATCACAGAGCTTGCAATAAGGGGGATGGATTCAACTGTTGCAGTTACATCCCGAAGGGCATACAGCTTTTTGTCTGCGGGTGTAATGTTGCCCGACTGACCGATCACGGCAGCCCCGATCTCCCCTACTTGGTCAAAGAAACGCTCACGAGCCATCTCGATAGAGAAACCACTGATTGACTCCAGCTTATCGAGCGTGCCTCCAGTGTGCCCAAGTCCACGACCGGACATCTTCGCTACCGGTACTCCAGCAGAAGCTACCAAGGGTGCCAATACTACAGTTGTTTTATCGCCCACTCCACCTGTGGAGTGTTTATCGACTTTAATACCTGCGATTGGGCTAAGATCTACTTGATCGCCGGACATCGCCATTTCCATCGTTAGATCGCCGGTTTCCCGCGCGTTCATGCCTTGAAAATAAACAGCCATTGCCCAAGCAGAGAGCTGATAATCAGGCACTTCACCTTTACTGTAGCCCTGAATTAGAAAGGAAATTTCCTCACGACTCAGCTCTCCGCCATCTCTTTTTTTCTGAATAATATCGACAGCTCTCATATTACACCTGCACTTCACGGACAATTGCGCGAGCAAGTCCGATAAATTTTGGTCTAGTCAAATTAGTTACCTTCATTATCTGTTCAAACGTCAATGGCTCAAGTTCATTCACTTGTGTCATAGATTGGACCTCCCAAAAATTCAAAATGCAGTACCCGAAATTACATTTTCGGAATAAAGCCCAACACTAGCTTCAGGAAACGCTCACGCACACGGTCTGCAGTTTCCATAACCTCTTCATGGTTGAGAGGTTGATCCAGAATTCCCGCAGCCATGTTAGTAATACAGGAGATACCCAATACCTCGATACCTGCATGACGGGCAACAATGGTTTCCGACACAGTAGACATGCCCACAGCGTCAGCCCCTAGATGACGAAGCATTACGATTTCAGCAGGTGTTTCGTAGCAAGGTCCCAGCAGACCTGCATATACGCCTTCTTTGAATTCGAAATTCTGCTGCGCTGCCGTTTCCTTCGCTACCTTGATTAGGCGGCGACTATAAGCGGTTGACATATCCGGGAAGCGCACGCCCAGTGCAGGATCATTAGGTCCTATTAACGGGTTCCGCCCCGTCATATTAAGATGATCCGTAAGGAGCATAAGATCGCCTGGCGTGAAATCTGTGTTCACTCCACCAGCAGCATTAGTTACTAATAGGCTGGCTATACCAAGTTCTTTCATAACCCGAACAGGGAATGCCGTTACCTCCGGTCCATATCCCTCATACATATGAAAGCGGCCCTTCATCATCACGACACGGCGTCCTTCAATCATACCGATCAGCAGTTCTCCCTCATGCCCTTCTACAGTGGACACAGGGAAGTGAGGAATCTCATCATATGGAATGCTGATTCCATCGGTGATCAGGTCTGCCAGCACACCGAGTCCTGAACCAAGGATCAATCCAATTTCCGGAGCCACCGGACATTTGTCTTTTATATAAATGGCTGCTTCTTGAATTTCTTTTTGAGTTAACATGCTATGGATGATCCTCCTTAATGAATGTTGTGGCGCAACCCACATCCTTTTATTGCAGTTTCGCTAAAAAGCTTGTCCCATACTGCGGCGCCTTCGCACCGAAATTATCAGCAATGGTTGCGGCAACATCCGAGAAGGTCTCACGAATACCTAAGCTATCTGGATGCTTAAGGCGTGGGCTGTAAATAAGCAGCGGCACATATTCACGAGTATGATCTGTTCCGCTATGGATTGGATCATTCCCATGATCTGCTGAAATAATCAACAGGTCATCTTCACCAAGCGTGGATAGAATTTCAGGCAGCGCCTGATCGAATACTTCCAGTGCATGACCATATCCTTCCGGATCGCGACGGTGTCCATATAAAGAGTCAAAATCCACCAGATTCGTGAACAGCAAGCCATTGAACGGTTGGCGAAGTTGCTCAATGGTGACTTCGATACCATGTTCATTGCTCTTCGTAGGGTAAGAAGCTGTAACCCCTTCACCTGTGAAAATATCGTTGATCTTTCCTACCGCGATAACATCTTTTCCGATATCAGCCAGCGCGTTCATTACCGTTGGTTCCGGTGGTTTCACGGCATAATCATGGCGATTTGAGGTCCGTACGAACTTTCCTGGTTCGCCAACATATGGACGAGCAATAACACGCCCTACGGAGAATTCTGGAGCCATAGTTAGCTCACGGGCGATTTTACATGCGCTGTATAGCTCTTCCAGTGGAATGATATCTTCATGTGCCGCAAGCTGGAATACACTGTCCGCAGAGGTGTAGACAATCCAAGCTCCGGTCTTCATCTGCTCTTCGCCATATTCAACTAGAATTTCCGTACCGGAAGCTGGTTTATTACCGATCACTTTCCGGCCAGTTGCTGCTTCGAATTTCTCAATCAATTCTGCCGGAAATCCATCCGGATACGTATTGAATGGAACCTCGATCTTCAGCCCCATCAGCTCCCAGTGCCCGGTCATCGTATCCTTACCGACAGATACTTCCTGCATCTTGCCATAATATCCTGTTGGTGAAGCTACAGGTTCAAGCGGCGGCAGCGGAGCAATATTAGCTAATCCTAACTGCTGTAGGTTAGGGAGTTTCAATCCGGGAACACGGTTCAAAATATGACCAAGCGTATGTGAACCCGCATCACCAAAATTCGCAGCATCTGGAGCTTCTCCGATACCTACACTATCTAGAACAATAAAACCAATTCGTTTAAATGAGGACATATTGTCTTCACTCCTTTTTTAATATAGATCGTTAGTTCATTCGTTTGCACCAACAAGAAGAAACGGCTGTACCTTCTCCCGGAAGTCAGATGCTTCCGTAGCTAGCGATACAATGTATCGCCTGTCAGGTATCCGTTTCTGCCAAAGGATAACCTGTGGAAAATTACCCATTCCCCAGTCTATCCTATAAGTATGATTCCATCATAACTATCTTACTCACAAAAAGCATCTTTGAAGCATGATCAGCGAGCTCTGGGATGATGGCTCTCATATACTTCCTTCATATTCTTACGGGCGATACCGTTATAAATCTGAGTCGTCGAAATATCAGCATGACCCAGCATTTGTTGTACGGAACGCAAATCTGCTCCACCTTCCAGTAAATGGGCGGCGAAGGAATGCCTAAGCGTATGCGGTGTAATATCCTGCTCAATGTTTGCTTCCCGTGCGTATTTTTTTATGATTTTCCAGAACCCCTGGCGGGTTAATCGCCCACCCAGGCTATTCAGGAACATGGCCGGCTCCTCCTGATGATCACGAAGCAGCTTGTCCCGCATAAGAGAAGTGTAAGCTGCTACACTCTCAGCAGCAATGGTTCCAATGGGAACCACTCGTTCCTTGCCCGAAGTCCCTGTACAGCGCGCAAACTTCATGTCCGTATGCACATCGTCTACGTTAAGAGAAATCAATTCAGAAACCTTTATCCCCGTTGCGTAGAGCAATTCCAGCATTGCCTTATCGCGCATCCCTTGTACTGTACTCACATCTGGAGCAGCCAGCAGCCGCTCAACCTCCGAAACCGCAAGCACCATAGGCGGCTTCTTATCAGACTTCATGGTTTCCATGTCCAGTGTTGGATCCTGCTCAATTAAACGTTCCTTCAACAAATAATGAAAAAAGGCCCGCAGGGACACCGCGTTTCTGTTGAGCGTTGCAGTGGCTCTTCCCGCTCCGCGTAAGGAGCCAAGATATAACATCACATGAGATCTTCGGATTTCTTCAGGCTGTTCAGCCCCCCGCTCTTCAGCAAACTCTAGAAACTGCGATACATCCCTACCGTAAGATTCCAGTGTATTCGGGGACAAGCCTTTATCTCCGGACAAATAATGTAAAAAAGGCTGCAAGTGTGACTTCATTATTTCACGCTCCTGTCCTGGCGCAGCTACTCTTAGTGTCTTCCTGCAGCACATTCAGCATGAGGCTTCAGCAGATGTGTACACAACTCTTACTCTGCATAAATCCACCCTAGCTTTCTTCGACATTCTTCTCGCTTGTTCCTGCTTCCTGCGGAGCTTTCATTCTCCGAACCAGTAATAGAAACGTAAGCGCTGCCTTGCATCCAGACCATCATCACCAACCTCGGCGTGATCAAATGCCCGAACAGCAGTGCCTTCAGGAATTCCATAGTTCTCTATCGGACTAAGCCATTCCCCTAGCCAGCTCATAGCATAGTAGAGTAAATAGCTTAGAGCCACAAACATGATCATAAAATACAGCTTGCGCACTGTTTTGGGCACAGAAACAATCATAAGGACGCCTCCTATTACATATAAATGAATTCTGCTCGTCCTTCATTTTATGCTCCAAAAAAGGCTGATATGTATGGCTCTAATAGACTAATCATTTAAAAAGCCCCCTCCGGTATAGGAACCGGGGAGGACTTGTGAAGTTAATTCTTAATATAAGATAACTTAGGATGGATTTCCGTCTGTATTGTTCTTATCAGTACAGCGGTAGCAAATCCCATGGAAATCAAGTCTATGATCAAGCACTGTGAAATTAAACTCTTTCTCCAGTCGCTCTTCCAGCGGACCGAGCCAATCCTCGCGAATCTCATCCATACTGCCGCATTGCACACAAATTAAGTGATGATGATGATGCTTCGCAGTATCTGTTCGCAAATCATACCGGGCTACACCGTCGCCGAAATTGATCTTTTCTACGACATGTAGCTCACTGAGAAGTTCGAGGGTACGATACACAGTCGCAAGACCGATCTCGGGAGCTTTCTCCTTCACGAGCATAAATACGTCTTCCGCGCTAAGATGATCTTCCTCATTCTCCAGCAGCACTCTTAAGGTCGCTTCCCGTTGGGGTGTAAGCTTGTATCCTTGGGATTGTAACTGTTGCTTAATCTTGTCTATCCGTGCTTCCACCTGTCTCCCTCCCCCTTGGATAATTACCGCACCGGTCTTCAAACCACTTCTTCCATTATAGGGGGTGTCGCTTTCAGAAGTCAAACGCTTTTACTGCACAGTCAAGGTCGTCACCGCTTGTACAAGTGAAGGCGTGACCCAACGCATCATGGTTGGTGTAACCCAGGTCTCAAAACATGAAATACCCAGGATCAAAAGCGCCATCACAAATGACAATATAGTGTACATGGTAAAAGGACGAGTCACTGGCGTCCGGCGTTGTCCCATCACCCGGCTGCGGATCATCTGCAAGGAAAAAGCTATCGCAGCTGCACTGCTAACCAGCAGCACAGGGATCAGCACCAGATTATGTGGAGCCACAGAAACTAACGCGAACAACATCCCATGCCAAGAATATTGACTGACCAGACAGCCAACCGTAAAACCGATCAGTACCCCTTTTAAAAAATCAAGAATCAAAATTCCCGGCAGCCCAATGACCGACAACCCAAGAATCCAGATCAGTCCGATCCATTTCAGATTCAAGGCTGCTATACTCCAGTACGAATCAGGTGCGGCTGGCAGACCTTGCTGATCAACCGTAACAAAGAAATTCCCCAGATAATCCCCCAGCTCCTGCTGCTGATCCATCGTAAGCGCACTAACGATAAGAGCTCCAAATACAACACCTACCAGAAATAATACGCCGACAAAAATATACAGAGGCGTCTGTTCCTTCATCATCAGCCGTAAATTACGCATTTGGGACGTTCCCCTTTCCGGTTACATGTTACACCATATGAGAAAACGTCCCGCGATATGACTTGTCCTTTAGGTAATGACTCTACTTTCTGGGCTGTACCACTTTACCGTACGTCCCGCCACCGCCTGCTGATAGCTCCAAAATGCCAGAGCGGGCCTGGACGATCATCGACGCCAGATCCGCACCTACAACGCTGGCAATTTCCGCTTCACCACAACCATGTAAAATGTTCATCTCAGTTCCAAATGCTTGCAGTAACGCGTTCATCTTCGCCTTCCCTAACCCCGGGATAAATTCAAGCGGAACCTGATAATGATAGGGTGGACGGTCAGCAGGCACTATCGGCGTCTTGCGGTCAGCAATATCTAGGATCCGGTCGAAGACACCTCTAACCAGCTTAAGACTGCCGCAATATTGGCAACGATCCGCGTTGACATAAGCCTCATCAATAATACTGCCGCAGCCCCCGCAATAGCTCCGGTGGTATTTGCCAAGCCGCGGATTAAGTCCGAAATTAGCACTTACCTTCCGCCCATTTTTACGTTCCAGTGCAAGCCGCAGTTCAGCGAACGAAGGCCGTGCCAGCTCCATCACATTATACTCACGCCCTAACTTACCCAGTGAATGCGCATCTGAGTTGGTTAGAAACGTGAAATCATCCAGTTCAGAGAGATATCCAGCCATTTCGGAATCTGCACTCAGCCCAAGTTCAACCGCAGCTATGCGGTCCAGATCAAAGATCTCCGCCATACGCTCTGCAGCACAGCCGTACAAGCCCTTGTGAGGCGTGAAAATATGTGCAGGAATAAGAATGCCTCCCCGCCCGTAAATCTCATCCTGAAGCTCCCTAGCCGGAGCATACAGGCGCTGGGAACTTAGATTCACATTCCGCATATAGCGGCTCATCCACGCACTAAAGTCGGTCATGCGTTCCACGTCCGGCATGTAAGCGAGCACATGGCACTCTTTTCGCCCAGGCTCGCGGATTTCAATCTCTGTCCCCAGAATGATCGTAGTCCCTCGGTAAGCAATCCCTCCACCTTCAGCTAACGTCATCTCTCCAGATTCCAAAGAGCGCTGAATATCCCGCAGTACGCCAGGTGAATGACTGTCTATAATACCGATCATTTCTAGTCCCTTGCGCTCTGCAGCTTCTTTGGCAATGCCCGCAAAGGTAAGCTCGCGGCTGCCGCTAATTTTGACAGCCTGACCTTCCGACGTTCGTCCAATATGAACATGCAAATCGCAATAGAAACTCTTCAGTTCAGTTGTTAATTCCATTGGCCTGTCAGCGTGTATAGATGCCAAGCGTACACTGCCATCATCGTTTTTGCATCCGCGATGCGCCCGTCAGCCATATATTGATACGCTTCCTCCAGGGTAAGCTCCGAAACCTCTAGAAATTCATCCTCGTCCAGTGACATATCCCCTGGTTGAGCGTTAGTAGTCACATACAAATGAATAATCTCATCGGCGAAGCCGGGAGAAGTATAGAAGGATTTAAGCAATTTCAGATCTCCACTGTGAAATCCAGTCTCTTCCTGAAGTTCACGACCAGCCGCAACTAATGGATCTTCACCTTTATCCAGCTTCCCAGCCGGAATTTCTACCTCAGTGCGTTGCATGGGCTGACGGTATTGCTCTACAACAAGCATTTTGTTGTTGTTTAAAGCAAGCACCGCTACGGCGCCAGGATGCTTCACAACTTCACGTGTCGCAGTATTTCCATCAGGCAGTCTCACTGTGTCCACCTGCAAAGATATAATCTTCCCATCAAAAACAGGCTGTGTAGACAATGTCACTTCATCAAGCTCGGGTTTGCTGTGCAAATGTTGTTCTCCCATAAAGTTTCTGGTCTCCTTTTTCTCTATTGTGCATACGGTGTATTATAGCAAACTTAAAGGGAAAGAAGGAATTTCAGATGAACGAAATCTTCAGCCGTACAAGCTCATCCGCAGTTATGATGGTAGGTAAGCCGGAGGAAATAAAGGCCATCTTGGCTGGATGGATCCAGCAGTATGGGCGCGATATGCCCCTGGCATACATTCTTTCCCTGCACGATCAATCTACAATCCTTCCGTCCAAGGCAGGATGAATTCATCCTCTCCTTTGGGACTTAGCCATACATGTTCACACAACTATAGGGGTGTCTCAAAAGCCATGAAATGGCTGCTGGGGCACCCCAGTCTTTTTGCGTCCTCCCCGATTAGAGGGACTTTTGTGCTTACGATGCTGGTATTGGGCACAAGTTGTTTGATTAAGCGACAATCGCGCTTACGATGTTGATATCTAGCACAACTTGTTTGATTAGATCGCTATTGCGCCTATCTTTGTACGCTATCGGACTCAGTTGACCTTAAACACACGTTTTCCCCACTTTTGCTATGCTATCGGACCCCAGTGACGCTATCAGCATGAAAAACACACTATATGCTCCTCTTTATAAGGATTAGCTGCGCTGGTGTCCGAAACTCTGCTCAAATGGCGATAATATTGCTTATAGCGTCATCTGGGTCCTTTAGCCTCAAGAGAGGGGGCGGACTTGACGCTATCTGTTGTGTCTCTGTGCTGTGTGATGTGTCTCGGTGCTATCGAATGTGACTCGTTGCTGTGTGATGTGTCTCGGCACTATGTGATGTGACTCGCGCTGTCGGACTCAGTTGACCTTTAACACACCTTTTTCGCACTTTTGCGATGCTATCGGACCCCAGTGCAGCTATCAGCACAAAAAACACACTATATACTCCTCTTTATAAGGATGAGCTGCGCTGGTGTCCGAAACTCTGCTCAAATGGCGATAATATTACTTATAGCGTCATCTGGGTCCTTTAGCCTCAAGAGAGGGGACGGACTTGACGCTATCGCTCTCTGTACATCGATATGCCTATGGACCCCAGTGTAGTTACTGGCATGAAGACTTCATCGGAGCATTCCGAAAATTTCTACTTCGAGACTCGCCAAAAGCGGCGTTAGAGGTCGCATGACTTTTTTTGGATTTACCTTGATAGTGCTACACTAAACTCCCCATAAAAAAATGCAGAGCAGCAATCCTCCGTTACGGTAGGATCGCTGCTCTGCTGTTTTATAAGGCGATTAGCCCTTTGCGCTCTCTTTTACAATATTCACAACGAGTTCAGCCACTTTAACGATATCTTCGGCTTTAATCCGTTCCTTGGTAGTATGGATATGTTCATAACCCACTGCAAGGTTAACAGTCGGAACATCTAGACCGTTGAATACATTAGCGTCACTACCTCCACCAGAGTGGAACAGACGTGGAGTAAGCCCCATAGAAGTAATGGCCCGCTGTGCAAGCTGCACTACCGGATCATGCTCATTAAAGCTAAAAGCAGGATAGATGATTTCACTGCGGAATTCGCATTCTGCGCCGTATTCCCGCACAGTTGTCTCGAGTGCTTCGCGCATCGAAGCGATTTGATCGCCTACCTTCTCCTGCACAATACTGCGTGCTTCTGCATCCAACTGAACGTGATCACACACTACATTCGTTGGGCCGCCGCCAGCGAACTTTCCAATATTCGCTGTGGTTTCATTATCAATACGACCCAGCTTCATGGCTGCAATCGCTTTGCTAGCGACTTGAATTGCGCTGATGCCGTCCTCAGGGTTCACGCCAGCATGAGCCGATTTCCCAAAGATTTGCATCGTGATTTTAGCCTGTGTCGGTGCTGCCACCGCAATCGCTCCAACTTCACCATTGGAATCAAGTGCAAAGCCGAAGTCAGCATCCAAGTTACTTGGATCCATCGAACGTGCGCCCAGCAATCCAGATTCTTCACCCGCTGTAATCACGAATTGAATCTGACCATGCGGAAGCTTTTGCTCTTGGATAACACGAATGGCTTCGAACAACGCAGCAAGCCCTGCTTTGTCATCAGCTCCAAGAATTGTAGTGCCATCACTTGTAATCCATCCATCTGAACCAAGTGTAGGCTTGATATTTTGTCCGGGAACAACCGTATCCATATGGCAAGTGAACAGAAGCTTTGGAGCAGCTCCTCCATTCTCAGCTGGCCAGGTAATGAATAGATTGCCTGCTCCATGTCCGGTTCTTTCCTGGGAATCGTCTTCGAGCACTTCTAAACCCAGTGCGTTAAACTTACTCTTAAGGACATCGGCGATCTGCCGTTCATTTCTTGTTTCACTATCAACTTGGACAAGTTCCATAAACTCCTGAATCAATCGGTCTTGTGAAATCACTGGACTTCCCTCTCTTTCGTGAATACGGTACAATGGTTGTACGGCATTACCATCTTCATGTTAATAACTTAAACTAAATCTAAAGGAGTTACCCATGCAACGTAATAAATGGTTCAAGATCTTCATCTACGTCATGTTGTTTGCCATGATTGCCTCTACGCTATTTATGGTTATCGAGCCGTTCCTTGCAGGTTAAACATTGCTCAGGAAGCATTAATAATAGCGGCTAGGAACACCTTGCCGCTATTTGGCCTGCACGTTTGTTCTTAATCAGCCTTTGCCATATCACAGAAAGTATCCATCAGCTCTTCATATGGAAAATGTTTCAAGAAATATGGGACCAGCTCTCTAGCCACCTCTTGAAGCTCAAATCGACGACCTGCACATTCCTCTAGAGAAGTTATTCCAAAATCGGTGATCCCGCATGGAATAATCCCTTGAAACCCGCGCGCCGCAATCCCCTCAGAAATGTTAAAAGCAAAACCATGACTGGTAATAAAACCTCTTCGGAATTTACTCTTATTAAACTTCACACCAATAGCACAGATCTTCTCATCGCCAACCCATACTCCGGTATACTCCGGTTTACGATCTCCGACAATTCCGTAGGATGCCAAATAATCAATAATAACAGCCTCCAGACTGCGCAAGTACCCATGCAAATCCACTTTGCCATCCTCTCCGAGCTTAAGGATCGGATAACCTACAAGCTGACCTGGTCCGTGATATGTAATATCTCCTCCGCGATCGATTTCAAACAGCGCGATTCCTTTTTCTTCGAGCTGCTCTTGATCCAAGAGAAGATGTTCAGGATGATTTTGTGAACCGATAGTATAGGTAGGCGGATGCTGCAAAAGAATAAGTCGCTCCGGCTGCTCGCCAGAATCAATGGCATGCACACTTTCTTTTTGCAGCTCCCAGGCCGTCCCATACTCCATAATGGGGTCATATGAAATCTGCAGCTTACGAAAATCCGTATTTTTCATACCGTCAGGTCCCCTTTTCCAGTCTCCTGCCTGCACAGTTTGGCTAGTTATTCATTAATAGAGCTTAGTGTCCGGTGTATATCCTTCTATATTATCCTTGACGCGTTGCAAGAAACGGCCACAAATGACTCCGTCCAGAATCCGGTGATCCAGGGACAGACAAATATTAGCCATTGAGCGAACAGCAATCATATCATTGATGACCACAGGCTTTTTCACAATCGATTCAAAGGTCAGAATCGCTGCTTGTGGATAGTTAATGATTGGATAAGAAAGAATGGAGCCAAACGAGCCTGTATTATTTACAGTGAAAGTCCCTCCCTGCAAATCTTCCAGGCTCAGTTTGCCTTCGCGTGTTTTTTGTGCCAATTCATCAATCTCACGAGCCAACCCAGCGACATTTTTCTGATCAGCCTTCTTAATCACAGGAGTGATAACCGAATCTTCTGTACCTACCGCTAACGAGATATTGATATCACGTTTGACAATAATTTTGTCTACAGCCCAGACAGAGTTCATAATCGGGTAATCCTTAATCGCACTCACAACAGCCTTCATCATGAAAGCCAGATAGGTTAGATTGATGCCTTCCTTGCGCTTGAATTCTTCCTTATGTTTATTGCGCAGCGCTACCAGATTAGTCACGTCCACCTCAATCATCGTCCAAGCATGTGGAATCTCCGAGACACTCTGGCGCATTCTTGTAGCAATTGTGTTTCGGATTGGTGTTACATCAATCAGATATTCCGAACTGCTTCCTCGTCCACCCTCAACCTCTATCGTTGGAATACGCGGAGATTCGCTCAAATGTAGCCCGGAATGGCGAAGAGGCTCTTCCGCTTTCTTCACTTCGGTTTGAACAAACTGTGGAGCTGGTGGTTGTGATACAGATGGGGCAGGCTGACTAGCAGGAGTTGAAGCTGCGGATGTAGCTCCACCTTTTTCTAAGAAGGTTAGCACATCTTTACGGGTAATTCTGCCACCCATACCTGTACCAGTAACCAACGATAGATCAATGTTATGCTCAGCCGCCAGCGTCTGTACGGCAGGAGAATAACGAGCACGCATCGAATCGCCAGCATTTGCAGTGGACTTCTGCCCTGCAACATCATTAGAAGCATTCGATGCAATTGTCGTCTGATTCGTACTTGGAGCAGCAGCAGAGGCAGCCACAGGAACTGCAATACGGCAAATCACTTCGCCGACATTAACAACCTGACCTTCTTCCGCCAAAAGCTCACCCATAACTCCATCTACAGTCGAAGGCAATTCCGCATTTACTTTATCAGTAATAAGCTCACATAGTGGTTCATATTGCTCTACCGGTTCACCCGGTTTCTTCAGCCATTTGCCGATCGTCGCCGATACCAGCGATTCTGCCAGCTGCGGCATGATCACGTCAGTCAACTTTTGGTTGTCAGACATCTTTTCACTCCTTAAAAGTTTTACGAAGCAATGACTCTTAGAAAGACTACGCAGTAAAACTTGCTTCGTAGGCATATTCTTAAAGTTTACGAAGCTTCGTAAGCATCACTTGAGTTTTAGGAAGCTTCGCATCTACTTAACAAATTAATATTGTGCTAGCCGGAGCATTTCCGCCTTCACTTTTTCTTTACTTAGCATGAAAAACTTCTCCATTGGCGGGCTGATTGGCATCGCCGGAACATCGGGACCACAGAGACGGAAGATCGGTGCATCCAGCTCGAACAGGCAATGCTCAGCGATAATGGCCGCCACTTCGCCGCCAATTCCGCCTGTTTTATTATCTTCATGCACAATTAATACCTTACCGGTCTGACGGGCAGCAGCAATAATCGCATCACGATCCAGCGGTTGCAAGGTACGCAGATCAAGAATATGTGCTGTAATTCCTTCCTCGCTTTCCAATTCTTCCGCAGCCTGCATAGCAAAATGCAGCGGAAGACTGTAGCCAATCACCGTAATATCCGTTCCCTCACGCAGCAGATTAGCTTCGCCAATTGGAACGGTGTAATCCCCTTCCGGCACTTCTTCCTTGATCAGCTTGTAACACTTTTTGTTCTCAAAGAAAAGAACCGGATCAGGATCACGTACGGCTGCCTTCAACAAACCTTTAGCATCATAAGCGGAGTAAGGCGCTACAATCTTCAATCCAGGTGTACCAAAGAAAATCGATTCTGGACACTGTGAATGATACAAACCGCCGAACACCCCGCCGCCAATAGGGGCACGAATGACAACCGGGCAACTCCAATCGTTATTTGAACGATAACGGATTTTAGCCGCTTCACTAATGATTTGATTCGTCGCTGGAAGCATAAAGTCGGAGTATTGCATTTCAGCAATTGGTTTCATTCCGTACATAGCTGCTCCGATGGCTACACCAGCAATCGCTGATTCAGCGAGGGGTGTATCCATAACCCGCTCTTCGCCAAACTGTTCCTGTAGACCTTTAGTTGTGGTAAATACGCCGCCTTTGAGACCAACGTCCTCACCAAGCACGAACACGGAATCATCGCGCTCCATTTCTTCCTTCATCGCGAGCCTGATGGCATCGATATATTCCATTATAGCCATGGTTTATGCCCCTCCTTTGAGGTCGGAATCACTGTATACATGCAGCAGTGTGTCTTCCGGTTTCGGGAACGGAGCATTATCGGCATATTCGATAGCCGCTTTAAGCTCAAGATTGCATTCAGCAGCAAGATCTTGTTCTTGCTCGTCACTCCACAATCCCAGACCGATCAAGTAATTACGGAATCCTGCTACGCCGTCCTTCTTCCAGTTCTCATCAACCTCTTCTTTGGTCCGGTAAGCCAGATCATTATCTGAGGTGGAGTGTGGAGACAAACGGTACATCATCGCTTCAATCAGCGTAGGACCTTCACCCGCGAGGGCTCTTTCCCGCGCTTCCTTAACGACACGATAAACCTCAAGCGGATCGTTTCCGTCTACACGCACACCAGGAAATCCATAACCCAGCGCACGGTCGCTAACCTTGCCGCCTAACTGTTTATGAACAGGAACAGAGATTGCGTACTGATTGTTCTGGCACATGATAATAACCGGCAGCTTATTCACTCCGGCAAAGTTACAAGCTTCATGAAAATCCCCCTGATTGCTGGAACCTTCACCGAAGGTTACAAATGAGACGAATTTCTTCTTCTGCATTTTGGCCGCCAGAGCAAAGCCAACCGCATGAGGGACCTGCGTGGTTACAGGGCTTGACCCTGTCACAATACGCAGACGTTTGCTGCCAAAGTGACCTGGCATTTGCCGCCCACCACTGTTTGGATCTTCTGCCTTTGCGAATACGGACAACATAAGTTCGCGTGTAGTCATACCCACTGAGAGCACGAAAGCATAATCGCGGTAATACGGTAAAAAATAATCATTTTGCCGGTCCAGCGCGAACGCCGCCGCCACCTGACCCGCCTCCTGGCCTATGCCGGAGACATGAAAGTTGATCTTGCCAGCGCGCTGAAGCAGCAGACTGCGCTCATCGTATTTACGAGCGAGCGACATATATCTGTACATATCGATGACCTGGCCGTCACTAAGTCCAAGCTGCTTATGTCTGTTAATCGTTTCTACAGTACCTTGGGATTCCATAAAGAGATACCTCCTTATTCATAAAGCCTGAAGTCTTACAGGAATTAAGACCAATTGTGCCCTGATCTTAAAACCTGGTACTAAGACTTGGCTTGAGTATATTATAATCCCTTTCTACCCAAAAAGAAAAGCTAAGAAAAACTAAAATCCAATAGATCTTCCATCCACAGCTAACATTGCTTCTCCGATAATCTCCGAAAGGGTAGGGTGAGCATGTATAGCTTCACCAATCTCCCAAGGTGTTGCATCCAGAAGCTGTGCCAAGGCCGCTTCTCCAATTAAATCGGTCACATGAGGACCAATCATCTGCACACCAAGAATATCTCCACTGCTACGATCCGCTACAACTTTGACAAATCCGTCCTTCTGGCCATATACAATTGCCTTACCAATGGCGGAAAATGGGAACTTGCCAATCACTACATCATGTCCAAGCTCTTTAGCTTCCTTCTCGGTGTAACCCACACTTGCTACCTCAGGCCGAGTATAGACACAACGTGGCACTAAATGTGTATGATAAGGATGTAGCTTCTCACCAGATAGATGGTTAACTGCCATAATCCCTTCATGACTGGCTGCATGAGCCAATTGAAGCCCGCCAATACAGTCGCCAATCGCATAAATATGCGGTTCTGCCGTCTGCATACTAGCGTTTACAGCAATAATCCCTTTGTCAAAGCGAATGTCTGTGTTTTCCAGACCAATATTCTCGATGTTGGCCACTCTGCCTACGGATACAAGCAATTTTTCTGCGGATAGGCTTTGACTTTGCTCTCCCTTACGGGCTTCGATCGAAATTCCATCCTCCGTTACCTGGCAGGTTGCAGCATCCACTGTAGTTTCAGTCAGTACCTTAACACCACGCTTTTTCAACAACCGTTGTAGTTCCCTAGCTATCTCTTCATCCTCTTGAGGCAGTAACTGACCTGCCGCTTCAACCACAGTCACCTGCACTCCAAAATCAGCCAGCATTGAAGCCCATTCGACACCAATTACACCGCCGCCCACAATAATGATAGAAGATGGCAGCTCTTCGAGCGTGAGCGCTTCATCACTGCTAAGAATCACTTTCCCGTCCGGTTCGAGACCGGGCAATACTCGTGGGCGTGAGCCCGTAGCGATAATAAGATGGCTGGAAACTACTGTTTCCATCTCCCCATCTTCCAGTTCCACAGCTACAGCACCGCTGCGCGGAGAAAAAATAGAAGGACCCGTTACGCGCCCTTTACCTTTGACAACTTGTATTTTATTTTTGCGCATCAAATATTGTACGCCTTGATGAAGTTGCTCAACTACAGCTTCTTTGCGTTTCTGTACCTTTGGGAATACCAGCTGTACACCGCTTGTCTCAATGCCATAGCTCTCACTCTCATTGATTTCAGCATATACCTCTGCACTACGGAGCAGTGATTTACTAGGAATGCAGCCCCGATGCAGACAGGTTCCTCCCAGTTTGTCCATTTCGATGACGACAACGGACTTTCCAAGCTGTGCAGCGCGAATAGCCGCCACATACCCTCCAGTACCTCCGCCAAGTATGGCCACGTCACATGAAATTGTCATGATATGTATCCTCCAGTCATTACACGTAAGTTCATTTTACTTAGTATATTGTACTCTCTTTTTGCTCTATTACAAAACTTATAAACGTCATATGCAAATGGACTTTTTCTTGCTAAAGCGTTATCATATGGGTGAATCTAAAGGGCTAAGAGGGGTAGGAGACACTTATGAAACTGTTAATTTCACGCTTCATTGCCATCCTTATTCTTGTGTTTCCGGGCTTAATAGCAATGAAGGGCTTCCTCATGATGAAGGATGATATTTTTGATTACATATCCATGCATGGTGATGATACCGTTGTGCCCCACTTTGCTTGGCTGCATTTCGGTGGTGGATTGCTGCTCTTCGCAGCTGGCATGACTTTCCTTGGTGGCTGGATTCTGGCTAGGGACCGTAAGAAGAATTACGTAGGTCCAAGGTTCAAGGAGAAGCAAAAGGCGAAACAAGCCGGAACGCAGGAAACGATCTCTTAAGATGCTATACTAAACTTAGAATCAGCATTTTCATCTCATCATTTGTTCATCTGATCATATGAATCTCGAATCGCACACAATCAAGCCTTATTACCTGCTGATTGTAATTTGTACAATAGATTTCCCCACATTCAAAACCTCCCAGCTCACCCGAACTGGTGCTCGTTATCTATCGCAAATAACATAAAGGCGAGAACTTCATGGACGCAATCTGCGCTCCCTGAAAATTCTCGCCTTTTTCTTAAATACCCGCCTTATCAAGCGCCTCTTTCCGCCGCCCCTGTACCAACTCACTGTACAGTCCGCCTTGCTTCAGCAGCTCTTCATGAGAGCCTTGCTGCAATAATCTGCCGCCCTGAAGCGCAAGAATTCGATCAGCCGCACGAATCGTGCCAAGTCTATGAGCGATGACGAAGCTCGTTCGCCCTTTCATCAGCGCCTGCAGCCCTTCCTGAATCTTGATCTCGGTCACTGTATCAATACTGCTGGTTGCTTCATCAAGCACAAGCATAGAGGGGTTAGCAAGAATCGCTCTCGCAATGGAGAGCAGCTGCTTCTGCCCTTGGCTTATACCGCTGCCATCCGCCGAGAGCATCCGTTCATAACCTTCAGGCATTCGCATAATAAAAGAATGGGCATTGGCCAGCTTAGCCGCCTCTTCAACCTCTCCATCGGACGCATCCAGCCTCCCGTATCGGATGTTATCGCGGATACTCCCTTTGAACAAAAAGGAATCCTGCAATACAAAGGCCATATGACTTCTCAAGCTTTCCCGCCGAATCGAAGTGATATCTAAGCCATCCAGCGTGATTTTCCCCTGATTAGGATCATAGAAACGGGATAACAGCCCTATTAGCGTTGTTTTACCTGCACCGGTTGGTCCAACTAAAGCGATCATCTCACCAGGCTTCGCTTCAAAGCTGATATCCTGCAGCGTGTTAGAACCTCCATCATAAGAAAAAGCTACATTTTCAAACTTCACCGCACCCTGTACAGTATCAAGTGATATGGCTGCACCTTCATCTTTAGCCTCGGTCTCTTCATCCAGCACTTCAAACACCCGCTCAGCCCCTGCCACCGCTGAGAGCAAGGTATTCCACTGATTCGCTAAATCATTAAGCGGACGAGTAAACTGGCGGGTATATTCAACGAATACAATGATCACACCCACTGTAATCGACCCACGGATCGCAAGCAGACCACCAATTCCTGCAACAATGGCGAAGCTAAGATTATTAAGACCATTCATAAGCTTGGGGATGAAACCCGAAATGGATTGCGCCCAGTAACCGGACAGCATAATTCGCTTGTTGCGTTCATGAAAACCAGAGATGACCCGTTCCTCTTGTGAAAAAGCCTTGATAATCCGTTGTCCGGATAAGGTCTCCTCAATATAACCGTTAAGCTCCCCTACATTGCGCTGACGTTCTTTAAATAATGGGCCTGTACGGCGTGTAATCCAGCGCATGCCTAACAACATCAAAGGCACTACAAGGAATGTGAGCAGCGTCAGCAAGGGACTAAGCCACAGCATAACCCCTACGGTTCCTAACAAGGTTAAAACACTTGAAAATATCTGAATAGCCGAGCTATTTAACGTAGAGCTGACGTTCTCGATATCATTGGTAAGACGGCTCATAATTTCTCCCTGCTGTCTCCGATTAAAAAAGGAAATGGGCAGACGGTGTAAATGGGAGAATAGCTCCGTACGCATCCGTAAGACAGTTTCTTGAGCAATTTCGATCATCCATATGTTTTGCAGCCAAGAAGTCAGAGAATAAAAAATGTACACACATGCAAGGCTTGTCAGAAAAACAACCCATGAGCGCCCGCCGGTACCTTCCAGATAATTATCCACCGCTCTGCCAATCATGTATGGCCCCAGCAGCGCTAGCGCTGAGCTGAAGACAACCATGATCAGTACAAGAATAAGCTTGGCTTTACGCTCAGCTAGATAACTCCAGATCCGAATCAGCGTCCCTGACCAATCCTTCGCCTTTGCTTTAGGTTTGCCGCCAGATGCTGTCCCTAGACTTCGTCCCGCGCCAAGTTCAAAGTTCGGTTTAGGATGACGAAAAGGTTCAATTAATGCTTTGAACATGCTGCTTCGCCTCCTCTACCTGTGATTCATAAATCTTGCGGTACAGCTCGGAGCTTGCCATAAGCTCCTTATGCGAGCCTTTGCCAATTAATCGTCCCTCATCCAGCAACAGGATCAAATCGGCTGATGCCGTTGAACTGATTTTCTGAGTAATCAAAAAGGTTGTACAGGAGATATCCTTTAGCGCCTCCAGCAAAAGCCCTTCCGTAACCGCATCAAGTGCACTGGTGCTGTCATCAAGGATCAACATAGCCGGTTTCCTAACAAGTGCGCGGGCAATCGTTAACCGCTGCTTTTGTCCGCCGGAGAGATTAACCCCTCGTTGACCAAGCATCGTGTCATAGCCATCCGGCAACCCTTTTACCGTCTCGTGAATTTGTGCAGCCGCCGCTGCTTGTTGGATTTGTTCAAGTGTGGCGTGTTCATTGCCCCATGCAATATTATTGCGGATTGATCCGCTGAAAAGCTGCAATTCCTGAGGCACATAACCTATCGATCTCCGCAGTCTGGAAATATCGATATCAGCACTTTTTTCACCGTCAATCCAAATGGTGCCGTCTGTCTCTTCATACAAGCGCGGAATCAGACTCACGAGTGAGGATTTTCCTGATCCGGTCGCCCCCATAATCGCTACTCGCTCACCAGCAGCTACTTCAAAATGAATGTCCTCCAGGACAGAGATATCACTATTAGGATACTTAAAGCAAACGCCTTCAAATTTAACGTGGCCCTGTATCGGCTCGCCTTGCAAAGTCCCGCCTTCACGAACTCCAGCTCCCGCTTCCATAACTTCTGAAACACGCTGAGAGGAGGCACGAGCGCGGGAAAACGTTACAACAAGACCAGATATCGCTGATAGTGCTCCAATCGTTCGCAAGGAGTAATTAATAACAGCAACAGTCTGACCCAAAGTAGCATCCCCATTGGAAATGGCTATCCGTCCAAACCATAAAATCGCCAAAATCGCCGCATTCACAATAAGCATAACAAAAGGCATCGTCGTCTCAGTCAAACGCAAGGCAGACACCGTTGATCTCATCAAATTCCCGCTAAATACCGTGAAACGTTCAATCTCATACCCCATACGCACAAATACGCGGATCAAGCGAATACCCGTAAGATTCTCCTGAATCACGCCATTAACTCCGTCTAAACGCTGCTGGACCGTACGAAATAATAAGGAAGCTTTTCTCATAATCCAGTAGAGGAAAAAAATCAACAAAGGTAACGCCACCGTCAGCAGTAATCCCAGCTTCACATGAACAACTAACGCCATAATCACACTGCCCACCACTACAAGTGGCACCCGTGTCATAAAGCGCAAGCTCATAAAAATAGTATCCTGCAGCTGTGATACATCGCCAGTCAGACGGGTAATCAGTGACGAAGTAGCAAAACGATTGAATACTTCATACGTAAAAGACTGTACCTTTTCGTACAATTTGTCCCTAAGATCGAACGCAAAGCTCTGACTTGCATGGGCAGCAAAAAAAGAACTGAGTACCCCGGCTGTAAACGCAACTACCGCGCTGCCGATCAATACACTACCCCACAGCCATACTACAGAGGTATCTTTTTCTCGGATCCCCAAGTCAATGATTTTGGAAATGATCAAAGGCTGTGATAATTCTACCGTCAATTCAATGAGCATCATTACAAGGGCAGCTATTGCAGCTACCTTATATTTTTTGAGAAAAGAGAAAATCAAAGCCATTCGCATACCCTCTTTTTCTATTCGTACAGTGCATCCCTTAACCGAGTTGACATCGTGGAAGCCTGTCCAGTTTTCAGTATTGCTCGACGCAGTGCTTTATTACTCCGATTCAATTCCACCAAATCCGCCATCATTTCTTCCAGCAAGCTTTCAGTGTCACTGGATAAATCTCCATTCTGCTGCAAAAGAGCTAACCGTTCCTTATATTCGTCTAATCTTTCAGTCACACTTATTACTTCCTTTCCCATCTCTTATTACCTCTTATCATACCACATCCAATCAATCGCAATGTTTTCACTGGATACATCCGATCCGAATATGATACTCTAATATGGTCGCATTTTTAAGATATAATCAATGTTTTTTACGAAAGGATAGATGGAAGTGGCACAATTGTTTTTCAAATACGGAGCAATGAATAGTGGTAAATCTATTGAGATACTCAAGGTTGCACATAATTATGAAGAGCAGGGGAAATCGGTGCTTATTTTCACTCCATCCATAGACGACCGGGACGAGGTTGGTTTTATTTCTTCTCGTATTGGGCTTCGGAAACAAGCAATCCCCATCGATGAGAACACTGATATTTATAATATCGTCAGCAGTAACCAACCTAAACCACACTGTGTACTTATTGATGAATGTCAATTTCTAAGCAAGGAATGTATTCTCCAGCTAGTGCGTATCGTTGATGAGCTGGGCATTCCGGTAATGGCCTTCGGACTTAAAAATGATTTTCAGAATCAGTTATTTGAAGGCAGCAAATATATGCTGATCTACGCTGATAAAATTGAGGAAATGAAGACGATCTGCTGGTTCTGCGAGCGCAAAGCTACTATGGCTCTACGAGTAGAAAACGGCAAGCCCGTATATAGCGGCAAGCAAATCCAGATTGGTGGCAATGAAGCTTACTATCCGGTATGCCGCAAATGTCACAAGAATCCACCGCTATAGCCGTGTATAAAAAGCATCCCAAAGCCATAAAGGCTATTGGAATGCTTTTTTGATTAAGAAGATATTACCCTAAATATCTTTCTTTAAGAATATTCAAATGATGATGGTCATGTCCAATCATAATGCAGGCCTGAGCTCTCGCAGAAAGAGTAGCCTCGTTAACAGTTCCCTTCCGGATCCATGCTTCCTCCGGCAGAGTTTCCATTAGGAGTAATGTCGATTCTCGAACAAGATGGTAGTGGGCCAGCAATGCTTTTAAAGTGTGCGCTTCGAAATTGGCGGTAAGCACATAGTCTTTCTCTTCAAAACCCGGCAGTGGAGTCGTATCCCCTCTGGCGATGCACAATAAACGGTAGGACATGATTCTTCCGGTATCAGCCAGATGTCCGACCATTTCCTTGATACTCCATTTCTCCGGAGCGTAACGATAGTCCCCTTGTTCTTCCGTAAGATTCGAAATAAAAGTGCAAATCTCATCCGTCTGCTCTCTAAAAATAGTAATGATGTTTCCTTTAGCTGGCACTAAATCGACATATTTTGATAATTCTTCGAGATACTCACTGCTTTCTGGACGTCGACCCATGTCTAAACCCCTCTCATTTTGAATTTTTTTGAAAAAATAGGAGGAAAATTATACTGTAGTTGTTGTATTTTAGCTCATTTTATACGATACTTGCAATAATAGGGTTGGTTAAACTAGAAGTCATCGGGAGTGTCGGCATGCTAGATTTTATTCTTTTTATGATATTTTCAATACTTGAGACTTATGCGATGTTCTTTCTGGCTTTCAAAATTTTCAAAATTGACTTATATCATAAAGAGATGGTGTTTGCTAGTTTTATTATGGGCTTTTTTTCTTATACCCTTAGAATCAACTATGGGATAGCTTCATTAGATACTTTCTCACAATATGCACTAATGTTTTGCTTTATGTGGATGTTATTCCGGATTCATCCCTTCTACGCTTCCATATTAACCGGAATGGCCTATCAATCTTACTCGGTGATTCAAACCACTCTTTTTTATTTATTGAAATTTATTTTCAAGTTACCCTTAACCTTACTGGACTATTTTTCAGGCAATGTTTTTGTACTTCAATTTTTAACAGCCTTAACAGTAATTTGCATTGGTATGTATGTAGGTCATAAACGTCTTGGATTTGACTTTGTACCTGATAAACCTGATGTTAAAATTAAAACAACGCCAAGCGAAAAAATATTATTCACTTTAAATCTTCCTGCATTATTCATCATTACTTCTTTTTCGTACTTTATTAAGTCCTTTTACTTTTTCTTGATCCCGATTTTTTATGGGGTAATATTATGGGGATATCTTTATCTTTCTTACAAAAAGGATAGAAATAATTATGAATCTTTTAGCTCTTAAAATTGTAGAAGTCATTAAAAAAAACAACCCAGAGCAAACACATTCCATTGAAATCATGCATTATGCCCTTAGCATTATTCTGAATACTTTATTCATTATTATGACTTCTTTATGCATTGGCGGGCTCACTGGACAGCTAAAGGAAACATTCTTAGCCTTATGCAGTTTCGGATTGTTAAGAGCATCCTCTGGCGGTGCTCATTTAAAATCCGTTTGGGCTTGCAATATTATATCTATCTTTATATGTTCACTGATCCCTCATATAGCTAATCTAATACATAACCATTTCATTTGGATTAATCTTTTTTCTTTACTTGTAATGATCTTATTTGCTCCAAATCCTGATGGTAATGCTCAGATTCCCAAAGAATGGTATCTGGGTTTGAAAGTGATCTCCATATCTCTAGTGGCTTTAAATTTCTGGTTCCATTCATCTGTCATAGGATTATCATTTCTATTGCAATCCTTTACAGTCATAATTCCATTACAAAGGAGGCCATTAAGATGAAAAAAACTATAGCTCGTTATGCTTCTAACGCGCTCGCTACTTCTGCTCATGTTTTTGCAACAATTTTAAAACCTTATATGCACAGCCCTGAGATTCCAAAAGAACTGCGCAAGTAATTAAACAAGGATGGGGAAAAGATGCGTGTCTTACAGAAAGACGGTTCCTCTAGTGATATTCTAGAGGAAGATATATTGTATTTCTCGAATTATAAGAATACAATATTCGTCCATACGAAAGAAGGCGAATTTATTCTCCCCACCACGCTCTCCGATCTTTCCGTAGCGTATGAGGGTAAGGGATTCGAACGCCTTGACCGCAGCAATGTCGTCAATATCAACAACATAGAAGGCTATGATCCCGGGCGGAAGATTGTATGCTTTAATCAAGGTACGCAGTTCACTACTGTTTCGGAATCCAATGAACCTCGCCTTAAGAAGTATCTTGCTTCACAAAAGAAAAAACCGTCAGAATAAAATCCTGCTATTTTAATCCCGGCATGTTCACACATGCCGGGATTATTTTATTAAAAATTGAAACTTTTTAGCATTTTCCTCAAAACCGCACATTATGGCATAATAATCCTCAAATGTAAAGATAAATTCGTAGGATGAATGACAGGAGACGGATCCTATTCCAAATGATACCATATAGATAAACCTATAATAAAAACAATTAATGATGGAGGATCATAATGAATTACTATTTTCATCCCTCTCCACGCCCCTCATCCCTGGAATCGATATCTGACGAGGATTTACTAAGAATCTATGAGCTAGCGGTTGATGCCCATGCATTACCGGATTTCATTGAAATTATTAAAGATATCATGAGAAGTAGAAATCTCATAGATTCTGAAAATATATAACATCCCCTTCCCCATTAAATTCACACTGACGCATGGTACACATTTTTCTCCAGCTTCAACCAACAATAAGCTCCTTAGGTCGCCTTAAGTTAAGTACATAAACATAAAAAAGGTAGAGCCTCCGCGGCCCTACCTTTTTTATATGCACATATGATGGTTAATCTCAGATAAAAATAATGCTCTATTCTGTAATTTCTGTTTTGAAAACATTCTCCAATTTGCCGCCGAGTCTTTTCTTCAAAGGAACTTTAATATCTCTGCCCAATTCTTTAAAGAAAGTTTCAACATCACATTTCACATTTTTTGCAGTTGCGATTACCGCACCATCACCAACAATGTTTTGATTCGCTTCAAGAGGAACATCAACTTCGATGTCATACTTTTTGGATAATGTCTTGATGTAACGTGCGAAGATCTCCAGCAATTCCTCGTTATTAAAATTCTCTATAGCGACTTTGCCCTTGCTGGTAAACTTCATGTTAATTTTCATTATTAATATCCCCTTTTCTGTCAAACCATTTTTAGTTGTTAGTTTATGGATCAAGATGAATAGATGGCTGCAAGAAAGGGCAACATTCATTCATTTTTGAGATCATTAGCAAAAGGCATACATTATTTATAAGCACCCTTTATTTGTTGTACTTTAAACTGAGTAAATTCTTTAAGTGCTTGTATGACCTGATCCTGTTCCTCTTCCTTCAGTTCATAAACGCACTCCCGTAGCCACTCGCCAAATAGAAAGGCTTGACGCCCTTTACGGGGGCTCTTTCTTAAGGAGTCGAGGTTACCCTCAAACTTATCGTTCAGGACATCGGTCAGATTGTATTTCTCAATCTTCTCTATTACCATTCCTGCCCCATATTCCGTTTCGTAAACTATAACTTCATTCGAATCAAAGGAAACGTACGATGTTTCTTTCCCTTCCTTCGCTCTGAATTCCTTAAGCTTGTTAAAGGCTGTCTCGTAGATATAATCTTGAGACTGTTTGAGCTGTGGCAGCTCATATCCTTGCTTCAAGGTCTTGATATATTCAATATCTGGCATATAATCTGCCAAATGGTACATCCGATTCTTCAGATCCGTTCCAAGCGCTTCAATGATCTTGTCCAGATTGTCTTTAAGCGGAATGCTCTCTCCACGTTCGATTTTGCTGAGCTGTGAGTAACTTATACCGCTCTTTTCTTCCAGTCCTCTTAAGGTTAACCCTCTCGTCTTTCTGATGTGCCGAATGAAATTACCCAGCTCATCGGGATAGTTCTCAAAATCATTCATGGGAGTCACCTCCCTACTATCATAACACAACATAACAATTTGTGTTGGCTAATAACAATTATTCCTTGTTTTTACTTGCCTCTGAAGAGCAATTCCCAGTATTCCACGCCCAATATAACCCTATCTTTACAAAATACCGGAAAAAGACTCAGCGCTCGTCTGTAAGGATTTGGAATATGCTCGATACTCGCCTCAGTTTTACTATACGCTTAAACCCCATCTGTATTCTGCATCTTATCTTCCGTTTACTGACTCAGTTTACTTACTTTACTCATCTAGCTCACCTTCTCAACTTGCTCACTTTACTCACTTGACTTACCTAGCTCACTTGGCTCACATAGCTCACCTTACTCACCTTATTAACTCAATTCTACTTCATCGGACCGAGGAGACCTTATTAAGCTGATTTCTGCCATTCTGCTCAGCTATCGGACTCAAATGCAGCTATTCATTAAAATATATTACGATTCCGTGCAAAAGTATGACAATAAGAGCTATGGAGTCCGAAAAATTGGAAAAATAGACCAAAAAGTTCAAATAGCGGCAATACAGTCCGTTACGATCCCAAACCATCGAGGCTATCTGTTAAAACAAACTTTCTTGATAAAAGTAGCTCGTCCGAGCCAAACTTACCAAGTGTGCGTCGCTGTTGGCGCACTTTAGCTTTAGCGTACCTCAGTGAGCGTACTTTAGCTTTAGCACACCTCAGCGAGCGTGCCTCAGCTTTATTGTACCTTAGCGAGCGTGCCTCAGCTTTATTGTACCTTAGCGAGCGTGCCTCAGCTTTATTGTACCTTAGCGAGCGTGCCTTAGTTCTCTGTTCTCCATATACACTTACCTTTTGTGTCACACCCTTATTTTTACTTTTACTCCGCTTCCCCCTCAGTGTATTCATGCGTGCGTATCCTGCGTATATCCCACTAATCCAATTATCAAAAAAACAGCCAGTCCCTATAAACCTGAGACTGGCCATAATCATTACTCCATAACACTCAGCAGGTTGAGGATCATCTGCGCACTTTCAGCACGTGTTCCGTTTTGGTCCGGTGCAAATTGCCCTTCAGCACGTCCTTGCATCAAACCAAGTCTGTACACTTCACTGATTGCCTCTTGAGCCCACTGTGGAGCAAGACCAATATCATTGAATGCCGAAATGTTACGGCTAGCTACAGATACACTACTCTTGGTGTAAGCTTAAAGTCCATTGGGAACACCCGTAGCAAAACCGGGGATTTCATAGAAATCACCGTTGATCCCTGCGATCACTCGGTTTCCAGGCGAATCCGCATACATGGCCATTTCGGTAACGCCCTTCATACCGTATACCTTTCCATCCTTCGTACCTGCCCGCAGCTCCAAATTTCCTTGTTGCGGGTTGAACTCCACTGCATGTATCTTTTGTAAACCACGTTCATTCTGGAGATCTATCCAGGTATACATCGCCCCGGGTGCAAGCTCTGTTTGGCGAACATCAATAACCGTTCCGTAATCTGTTGCTGGTAAATATAAATCAGAAATGGAAGCGCGAACAATTGCTCCCGGTTGTAACAACGAAATCAACAAAACAAAGATAATAACAACATTAATTTGCCTAAGATACCATCTCACTGTGTTGACATCCTCCCCACTTGGCTGTCCTAATATCGATCTGAGCTTGGACAACATCATAGGGTTAATATTAACTAGGAAGCGTAAAGGTTAGATAAAATTTACCAAGGCATACTGTTAACTTCGTCTAATCATTTCATCAAATTCATGCTTTAGCCTGTTGATAAATCTCCGGGCGGTCTGGGAGGTCTGTTTTGAAGCAGAGACAATAGCTCCTGAATATTTCGCACGGGTATCTGGTGATCGTAACTCGATGGTTTTCATGAAGGCTGGAGAACCCTCTGATATTTTCAGAAACGAATAATCCAGACCAATTGTGATGGCCAGTCCTTCTGCAACTGCATTCTCAATCGCCCGTGTGTTGTTACTTACAAAAAGCAAATTGATCGGCCCATAGCCAGATAAATATCGCTCTACATAGTCCTTAATGTAAGAATCATCGTATAAAACCAACGTCTGCCCCACTAACTGAGCAGGTGTAAGGATGGAATTCAGGGCAAGCGGTGAGTGAGGATGTACACCGACTACAATCTTTCCTTCCACTAACCGTTCAAACTTAACCCCTTTATATTTGTCAGGCATTCCCTCCGGCGAGACCATAAGTCCAATGTCCATTTCATCCTGCAGTACATTATCCAGAATTTCTTTGGGTCCCTTTTCAAAAATCTCTATTTTCACATTTGGAAAATCTGCCTTAAAGCTAGAGATTACCTTCACCATCAAATGCATGGGTCCAGGTATCGTAGCAATTTTCAAATGACCACTTAACGTATCGCTGTAAATCTGTGCTTCTTCTTTTAATTCATTTACTTTCATCAGGACTTCATTTGCTTTGCTAATAATGGCATTTCCTTCTGCTGTGGGAACCGCCTTTTGCCCGCGCGAACGGATGAACAAAGTAACTCCCAGCTCAGCCTCCAGCATGGTAATGGACTGGCTCATTGCGGATAGAGTGATATGACGATTCTGAGCTGCTTTGGTTAAAGAACCAATCTTTGCGACTTCTACGATATTCTCGCACTGCTCCAAATTCATTTGAATCACCCCTTAAGTTAATCTTTACTTAATAACTATTAAATTTACTTAAATTTTAATTAATTTAGACAAGTGCTACAATGTAAATAAGTTAGTAAGTAACCATTTTTACTATATCAACTTTCATTTCTAGTATAACTATATTTCTCGAGGAGGAAACTCAAATGACAGACAAAAGAGTAGCCGTAATAACAGGTGGAGCCAGTGGAATCGGGAAACAAACCGCCATTAAATTTGCAAGTAAAGGTGATCAAGTTGTCGTTGCCGATTTCAATCAACAATTAGGTGAAGAAACGGTAGCACAAATTATTAAAGATGGTGGCGAAGCTATTTTCGTCAAAACTGACGTCTCAAAATACGAAGAAGTTGAAGCACTCGTTCAGAAAACTGTAGATACTTATGGAAGAATTGACGTAATGTTCAACAATGCCGGCATCGGCCGCGTCACTCCTGTACTAGACCAAGACCTTAAGGATTATCATAGTGTCATTAATGTCAATCAGCATGGCGTAGCCCATGGGATTATCGCTGCTGGTAAAAAAATGCGTGAGCTCGGCATTAAAGGTGTGATCATCAATACAGCTTCTGTATTTGGATTCCTAGCTTCCCCAGGTACATTCGCATATCACGCTTCCAAAGGTGCGGTCATTATGATGACTAAATCCGCAGCACTAGAACTTTCCGTCCATGGTATCCGCGTGCTTGCCGTTGCTCCAGGCGCTGTGGATACGCCAATTATCCAAGGATATAAAGATCAAGGAATGGTCGACCAAATGAAGAGTAAAGTAATGGGTAACAAATTAACATTGCCTGAACAAGTTGCAGACACTGTATACTTGCTCTCCTTACCAGAAGCTAGTGCAATTAACGGTAGTGTTGTAATGGCTGATGAAGGTTATGCTTCATTTAAATAAAATTTCGGGTGAAAAAAATCCAAGGCTTCCCACAGGGGAGATCCTTGGATTTTTTTTATAGTATTCAATAGATACACCTTACTCCCAAGTCCTCTGTTCATTAATCTCCAGCTTACGTTTAAAAGCCTGCTCCAGATCAATGCCAAGTTTATTGGCCAGATCAAAAATATTCCACACCACATCGTACATCTCGTATCCCAAGTTTTCTTTCCGCTCTGCATCTGGATGAAAAGATACGGACAAAACTTCTTTGGACAACTCCCCAACCTCAGTCATTAAGTACAGCATTCTCTGCTCAATGGTGCTGGTATCAAACCCTTTGATTTCACTGAACTCCTTAACATACTGTTGAAACTCTGCTGCATTCATTTCCTTACGCCTCACTTTTTGGGTAAAAATCACTATGTTCTATTGCTGCCTTAGGTTTAGATGGCCTGAATTGATTTATATTATACTACAAGGCAATTCGAGCAGTACTCATTTATGTTCTTTACTTCCTCCCCTGTTTCATTAATAGCCGCCTCTACTTCTTATCTTCTGCAGGAACATCCGGAAATAATGGCCGCCCTTCCGGATAGGTTAATTGATTCAGCTGATCGCCAACCCATGCTTCGCCGTCTTCGCCCATTTCTTTTTTCCAAATAGGCACGATTTCTTTAATCCGGTCAATCACATATTCATTCGCTTCGTAAGCGGCCTTACGGTGCGGCGAGGATACAGCGATCACAACGGCGATATCAGTGATTTCAAGTTTTCCTATCCTATGGGTTACAGCAACCATAGTATTTGGCCAACGCTCATTCACTTCCTGCCCGATTCGTTCCAATTGCGCTACAGCCATGAGCGGATAAGCTTCATATTCAAGATATAATGTCCGCTTACCCTGCGTGAACTCCCGTACAGTGCCTAGGAATAAGGTAATCGCTCCCGCTTCTCTACGCAGGACTTTATCAGATACCTCCGCTGGTGTGATCGGTCCGTCTGTAATTTCAAATAATGAACTGCCCATGTGATCACTCCCTTTCGATAGATGCAGCAAATCCTTATATTGCTCAGGTGTATCTACATCTGCAGTGAAATCCTCATATATACCAGCACCAGCAAGGTCGCCCTTATCTACCCCTAACCAATGCATCGAATCTAATAATCCTGATAGCCGGTACTGTCGTGTTTCCAGTCTATCAATGATACTTGGCAAAATCAGGTGCGGCCGATATACCCCATGGAGCATCTGATGCTTACCGTTAATGATGGGAAGAACAGCATCATAGTCGCCTTCCTTGAACCGGGTGAGCATCCACGAAGCTGCAGGGGCTGAAATATTAGGACTATCGCATCCGACAACCCAAGCATAATCCGTTTCCACCCTGACAAAAGCGGCATGAAACCCGCTTAAGGGTCCATGCCCTTCATAGATGTCCGGTAGAAAAATGAGACCGGATGGAAGACAATCCTCATACAGGGATGCATCTTTCGTAACAATAATGATCTTGGAGCAAAGGGTACGCATCTCCTTCACCTGTCTAACAATAAAATGCTCCCCGTGATAGGTCAGGAGCGCTTTATTCCGACCCTTCATCCGGGAATTCTGTCCCCCTGCCAGTATTATTCCAGTCAGCACAATGTGCACCTCCTGTAAGGGAATCTCCTTCTCTTATGTCAGGGATTCCCATATTAGATTGAAGCAGCGACAAAGCCAGGTTGAGGACCTCCTGATCTATAAGAGCTTGATCCCTTAAAAGTAGTACAGGGGTAGTATTCTTGCTTACCACAGACGTTACACTTTTCATATTAGCGTCCTCCTCCCAGCTTAACCACATATAAATATTCGTTGCTTGACTTCGCAGATTTATCATTTCATTTACATTGCGGATCAAGGCGATTTTGGGATAATCTGCAGATTTGAACCCTTCAGCAATCAGCAGATCAACCTTACCATACATAGACTGTACGATTTCTTCTAATGAAGTCTCGGACTTCCGCATTATTCTTGTAGCCTCAGACGATGTCAGTACGGTTTCAATCGCACCGTGCAGCAGATGCCTGCTGCTGTCTGTACCCGGATCATCTAATTGAAAATGGTGAGCATCGTGTTTAGCAGACCCGACGCGTATACCTTGAGTAGATAGAGCGCGAATTAAACGGCAGGCAAGTGTTGTTTTTCCGCTATTCTTGTACCCGACAATTTGTAATACAGGAACCGGACCCTGTACTGTTGCATGATGAGATTCCATACTCACGATGTTTACTCCTTTTCTTAAAATGATTAGTGCTTCAAATCACCCGGGTCCCCTCAAGGAAAAACGTATAGTTAAAGAGTATGGCATCCTCGCATGCCATGATATTTCAGGGTAGGAGGATGTTTACTATGAAGAAGTATATCCCTAACCAGCACGGCGCCTGGGCGATGCTCGTCCTTCCCTTTCTGTTCGGGGTAGCCGCATCCCAGGGGCAACCGATACATATTCCGCTGTTTGCTTGCTGGCTTCTGATCTATTTGTTCAGTTTTCCTTTACTGCAGGGGGTGAAGACAGGAAGATTTAAACGCTATGCCCAGCCCTTGAAGGTATATGGAATTCTGCTACTCCCTTTGATCGTCTATCTGGTAGTAGCCGAACCTAAGTTGTTATGGTTTGTTCTACCGCTCGTGCCTTTGTTCGCTGTAAATCTCTATTATGCAAAAACTAAAAATGAACGTGCCCTGCTCAATGACATCTCGGCCATTTTGGCATTTTGCCTGATCATTTATCCGGTCTTCTACGTCGGTCAGGGAGAAAGCTGGCGGACAGCGACCGAGTTGTTCCTGCTGGCTGTCCTGTACTTTGTCGGAACCGCTTTGTATGTCAAAACCATCATCCGTGAACGAAATAATATTAGCTTCTATTACGGATCTGTTCTATATCACCTGCTGGTTGCAGCAGCCGGGCTGTTCCTGTTTCCATCTCTGCTTGTTCCGCTGCTCATCCTGCTTGTGCGGGCAGCTGTCCTGCCAAAGACGGGCATCACAGTAAAACGTACCGGAATCATCGAAATTGGCTTCTCCTTTATGTTATATGTGTCTGTGCTCGTGTTGTACTTCTAGTATACAGTTGTAAAAACCAGAAAGCTCATCTGCCGGTAATCCGGGTAGAGGAGCTTCCTTGTTGTTGCGTTAGTCTATTCTGCGATCATTTCCGGATTGCTCGATCCTGGAGGTACAATAAGGATACATTGCTCAGCCAAAAATGATCTGCCATCCGGCTCGATCAACAGCTGAAATTGCATTCTGCTCTTTAACCTCCAATATAGGACATGCCGATCTTTGTTCTGTTCTTCACGGTTTGTTCTGTCCGCTCATCGGAGTAACGGTCTGTCCGCTGCTCCCATACATCCCTAATGGCTAGCAGCAGGCTTTGGTCACTCGCCCCGCTGCGGAGCATTTCCCTGAGATCAAAACCGTCTGATGCGAACAGACAAGTGTATAATTTGCCGTCGGAAGACAGCCGGGCACGTGTACAGGAAGAGCAGAACGATTCAGATACGGAAGTAATAAAACCGACCTCGGTACAGCTACCCTTGTACCGGTACCTTTTGGCTACCTCGCCAAAATAATTATGGTCCTGTGCTTCCATTTCAAATGAGCCTTGGAGGCGCTCCAGTATTTCCCGTTTGGTTACAACCTTCTCATAGCTCCAGCCGTTATCGTTGCCGGCATCCATAAACTCGATGAACCGCAAAGTTATATTCTTATCCTTGAAATAGGCAGCCATCGGTACAATCTCCGATTCGTTCACACCTCTTTGTACCACCATGTTTACTTTGACCTCAAACCCGGCTTCTACGGCATGATCAATATGATGCAGAATTAATCCAGACGTAAAGCCCCGTCCGTTCATTTTTCCAAACCGCTTATGCTCCAAAGCATCCAAGCTGACGTTCAGTCTGCGGAGTCCCGCAGCATACAGTGGCGCTGCCTGCGCACCGAGCAGTACCCCATTCGTCGTCAGTCCCATATCTTTTACACCGCCGATAGCGCGGATTCCCGCAACAAGCTCAGGCAGATTACGCCGCATAAGCGGCTCGCCACCGGTCAACCGGATTTTGCTTACTCCAAGGGATACGAACAGCTTCGTCAGCCGGCAGATTTCCTCAAAGGTTAACAGCTCGCTTGCGGGGAGGAATGCATAATCATCACCGAACACTTCCTTCGGCATGCAGTAGGAACAGCGGAAATTGCACCGGTCTGTTACCGAAATCCGCAAATCATGGATAGGCCGTCGCAATTGATCCTTTAGTGGATGTGCATTCATGACTCTTATCTCCCTTCCGGTAGGCTTACAGTACCCATTTATCCGTACCTTCTTCAACACCCAGAAGCAGTACATCAACAAGATCACCTGCGGCGTAACCTCTTGTCCCGCCCGGCAGCACAATCAGCGAATTCCCGCGTGCGATGGAAGATACGGCATTAGATTTATTGAAACCGGCAGGACGCACCGAGGTGCGGTCATGAACAGCCCGGATAAACCGGGTGAACGGATTGGCCTTTGGGTAATCCTCTGCCAGTACCGCCGTCGTGCGCGGCAGATAAATTTTATCCGCTCCCATCATTTTGAGCAGGGCGGGTCTAACAAACAGCTCGAAGCCTGTGAAGCAGGCAGAAGGATTGCCGGACAGTCCGAACAAGTACGTATCCCCGGCAACCGCAACTGTGGTCACGCTGCCCGGACGCATCGCCACCTTGTTGAACAGCACATCAGCCCCGAGACGGTTATATATTTCCGGCAGGTAGTCATAATCACCGACGGACACACCTCCCGTTGTGATCAGGCAGTCTGTTTCTGTCATTGCCTTCCGCACCGTCAGCAGGCATGCTTCCAGTTGGTCTGCGGCTGTATCATACATCCGGTAAGGAATACCCATCCGGGCGAGCTGGGCTGCGATCATCGGTCCGTTACTGTTGCGGATTTTGCCGGGTGCAAGCTGTGCTGTCACCTCCAGCAGTTCGGTTCCCGTAGACAATATCCCTACTACCGGCCGCTTACCGACCTGAACATACCCATAACCGAATGTAGCCAGCAGCGCTACAATCCCGGGATGAATGAAGCTGCCGGCCGGAACGATCATTTCTCCTGACCGCATATCTTCACCCTTCAGGGACAGATTCTCCTGTGGCGCAAAAGCTTTACGGATTGTAAACGTATGACCTGCTGCTGTGGCCTGTTCAAACATAACTACAGCATCCGCTCCTGCCGGCAGCGCCGCTCCCGTCATCAGACGGACAGCTTCGCATGGCCCAATTGCAATCTGAGATACTGCCCCTGCGCCGATATGATCTACTACAGTAAAGCTGATCCTGTTATTACCGGAAGCACCGGCAGAATCTGCCGAAGAAATTGCATATCCGTCATAGGGTGATCGGGTAAAATGCGGAACATCATGGGTTGCCGTCAGCGGCTCCGCCAGGATCCGTCCATAGCTTTCAGCAAGTGGAATCCTTTCTGTACCTATGCGACATGCTCTTTCAGTTACCCGGAATACAGCTTCGGCAACGGTAACCGGAGTTCTGGTCTTTTCCACCTTCATCTGCTCCTAACTTAGTGCCGTACTAAAAAACGGTTCATCCGGTTATTTCTCCGTAATATCGCTGAATGTGCCTACATACCGGACATCTTCGCCGGTCTCATCCTTTACAGCGCTGATATTCAGCCACTGCAAATACTCTTCCCCGCCCTTGCGCTTGTTCCAGATTTCACCCTGCCACATCCCCTTCTCCCTGACTTCGCTCCACATTAAGCGGTAGAACTCCTTGGATTGGCGGCCTGACTTCAGAATGCTGGGCTGTCTGCCAAGAACTTCGTCTTCCGTATAGCCGGTGAGCTTCGTGAACGCCGGATTGACGGTCTTGATCAGACCGGAGACATCCGTAACCAGAATCCCCTGTCCGGTAGAATTGAACACTTCAGAGGTAAGCGCAAGCCGGTCCTGAAAATAGATCCACACTACCAGCACCAGACTGGCCAGCGCTACCTGAGAGAGCAGCATGAACCCGATGGAATATTGCCCTGTAGCCGAATAAATCACCGACAGCATAATGGGAGGGAAAAAACCGCCCAGACCGCCCATCATCGATACGATCCCGTTGGCGACACCCGCCTGCTTATTGAAGTACAGTGGGACTAATTTGAATATGACTCCGTTACCGATTCCCGCACTGAACGCAATAGCAAGGCAACCTACTGTATATAAGCCCATGTCAGGCATAAATGCCAGGATGATTGCTGCAACCGTATAAATACTGAATGTGCCGGTAAGCAGAAACAAAGGCTGGAACTTGTCGGCAAGCCAGCCGCCTATCGGCCGGAAGAAGGTCGCAACGGCAATGAAGCCGGCTGTGCGCATCCCGGCATCCACTTTTTCCAGACCGAAGTTCGAAACTAGAAAGTTCGGCAGATAAATAGTGAAGGCAACGAAGGAGCCAAAGGTAATGAAATAGAACAAGGAGAAAAGCCAGAGCTTTTCATTTTTGGACACGCCCTTGATCTGTTCAATAATCGGCGTTTTGAGTTTAGGCTCATGACGATCCCCAAAGAAGAAATTTAATGCGATAAATACCAGTAACAGGATCAGATACATTTTAACCGCGGGTGCCCAGCCAATCTGTGCTGCCACAATCGGAGCCGAGAAGGTAGTGACAGCTGTTCCGATATTCCCGATCCCGTAGATTCCGTTGACCAGACCATGCTTATCTTTGGGGAAATACTTCGGCAAAGAGGTTACACCTACCGAAAAAACGGCTCCGCCGATTCCCAGGAACAAACCTCCGATAATTAAATGAGTGACCGAGGATGCTTCACTGATGAAATATACCGGAAACAAAAGCAGGATAAAGCTGAACATAAAAATAATGCGTGCTCCCAGAATGTTTGCATAATAGCCTAAAGGAATCCTTAGAATAGAGCCGAGCACCACCGGAATAGCCGTGACCATCGCTAGCCGCCCCGGAGGAATGCTGATATCCTCGGAAATAAAGGGCATCAGGGAAGAGATGATCACCCACACCATGAATCCAGTAATCAAGTTTAATGTTTGTAGCGGCAATTGCATTTTTTTAATCATTCGACTCACCTTTTCGCCGTTTATTCTCTTGATTATTCATACCAATACTTCCTGTACTCATTGTATCCGCCGATCCCCCGGCTCAGATATAGGGGAGTCCCCTTTCCCTGACAGGGGAAACCCTAAAAATAAAATAACCCCACATAGTGGGGCCTTGCTCCAGAACTTATTCACTCCTATCACAAATG
Source organism: Paenibacillus sp. FSL R5-0928 (assembly GCF_037970385.1). Taxonomy (NCBI): domain Bacteria; kingdom Bacillati; phylum Bacillota; class Bacilli; order Caryophanales; family Paenibacillaceae; genus Paenibacillus; species Paenibacillus sp. FSL R5-0928. The sequence goes on from NZ_CP150225.1 coordinate 5,013,477, forward strand.
AAACATAATACCTTATCTACTCTCTTAATAAGACCCAAAAAAGCCGCCCCAAGTAGGAGCAGCCTGTTCATTCTCACGTAATGAGCGTATTCAATTGCTGGCTTAACCGTTCTTTGTCTTTCGCACTCAGCTGATGCTCGGCCATCGGGTAAATGACAGTCTCTTCTTTGACAAAGTGTACCGTCAGAACCTCAAAAGCCTCCCCTGCATCCTTAACAGCTGCGCGGATATCCTCAAGCGGCAGCATATCTATATTGCCCTCTGTGTAATGCAGGAAATGCCCTATATATCCGTCAATCTCGCGGTGCTCCTCCTGGATGCCGACCAGTGGTCCTTGTTCAAAGCCGATATAACTGCCAAGCAGCGGAAAAAAAAACGTTTCTTCCTTCACAGTATGCTTCTTCAACGGACCAGTAAACTCCAGAATCGCCTTACGCAGCTTATGCAGCTGTGTCCTAGATTCTTCCAGAACGGGCTGATCGTGTTCAAACCAGAGTACAAGGGCATGCCATTCTTCCATCAGAAATGATAAATAGCGGTGTTCATTCTCAAGAATACGCATGGCGGGCATCGTAAACTTGAGCCCTGTATTTTCCGGCATCCTGCTAACCCTCCATTTGCAAATCAGAAATCCAGCATTTTTTTCCTTAAAGCATACTCGACCAGCTCCGGTCTGCTTTTAAGGTTTAACTTCTCCATAATTTTCGCTTTGTGGGCTTCCACCGTTTTTACCGAAATAAACAGCTTCTCTGCGATTTCCTTGTTCCCGTATCCCTTGGCGATAAGCGGCAGGATCTCCAGTTCACGTTTGGACAACAGCTCAAACAGATCCTCTGTACCGCCGGATTTGTCCTGCTTAATAAATTCACGGACCAGTGAGGTCGCCATCTTAGGATGGATATAAGTGCCGCCTTCATAAATGGTCCGGATGGCCAGCAAAAGCTCCTCGTCCGGAGCGCTTTTGAGAACATAACCGGAGGCCCCGTTCTTCAATACATGAAAAAGATATTCATCATCGTCATGCATCGTCAGAATTAGGATTTTGGTATCAGGATAATCCTCTTTAATCTTCCCGGTTGCAACCAGCCCACTTTCGCCCGGAGGCATGCTTAAATCCATAATCAGAATATCCGGCCGGAATTTGGCAACCATTATATAAGCTTCCCTCCCGTCTGCCGCCGCTCCGATCACTTCTATGTCATCCTGAAAATTGAGAATCATGGAGAATCCGCTCCGTACGATCGCATGGTCGTCTGCAATGACGATCTTCATCAGAAGCTCATTCCTTTCCTCGGGATAATCCTACTGGCACCTGTAAAATAATGGTTGTGCCCCTACCTATCCCTGAATCTACGGTGAAGGTGCCACCCACCAGCTCCGCCCGTTCCTGCATGCCAAAAAGACCAAGTCCGGTTCCATTGGGTTCGTCTCCCTGAATGAAGCCTGTTCCCTCATCCTTAATCAGAAGCCGCAGCACGCCGTCATTTTCTGTAAGAGATACTTTGACGCTGTCTACCTGGGCATACTTCAGGGCGTTCAACACAGCTTCCTGGCATACACGGTACATGACGGTTTCAATCTCACTCTCATACCGTTTCTCCAAAAGCCGGGACTCATATTCAATTATAAGTCCGTAGCTTTGTTCCATCCGCTTGAAGTGTGACCGGAATGCAGCCTCCAGCCCGAAATCATCAAGTGCAGCCGGCCTGAGCTCCACGGAAAGGTTGCGGATATCATTCAGAAGTCTTGTCATGGATACTTCGGTCTGCTTCACCTTCTTCAGCAGCTGTTCATCAGCTGTCATATATTTGAGCACACGCAGATCAATCACGGCACTCATCAGCTCTTGGGCAACGCTGTCATGCAGTTCACGGGATATCCGCTTGCGTTCATTCTCCTGCGCCTCAATGATATGCTTCATCATCTTGTTCTGGTAGAACTTCTCTTGTGTCGTGAACTGTCTGCTCAGATCCCTGAGCATAAACACTCTGATACCATTCTCGTCATCTATCGTGTGAAAGGTGGCGGCATAAGGGACAATCCCCTTATCTTTCGTCTCCAGATAGACTTGATAAGAGGTAAATTCCTCTGAGTCCGGTGTATGAAAGTAACAATTAAGGCATGTGCGGAGCTCCGTCTCACTAGTGTATCCCCGGCAGGTCCCGCATAGTGCCTCCGGATTTCCCTGATACAACTGCTTCAGGATATCCTGGTCAACGATGTTCTCGGCAGCCGGATTCATCGCCAGGGCTTTCCCTTGCCGGTCAAAAAAGAACATCGCCTCCGAGCTGTTCTCGAACAGCTTCGTCATGAGCAGGCTCCGCAGATCCATTCCGGGTGTCATCAACTGAGCAACAATTCCTTCCCGTTCAAGTCTCCAATCCCCTTACGTGCTACCCTGTCCAGGTCTCTCAGCATTTCAGCGGTTACCTGCCGTTCACCCCTGAAACCGCCTAGAAGCACGCCTGCGACGCGGGCATCATTCCACACCGGTACAGCACCAATACTGTTCAAATTCTCCATCTTAGTAATGGGATAATTAAACAAGGTATCAGGCTTCACATCTGTCTGCACAGAAGGGATTAAGAACGGTTTTCCGGTCTTGAACACGATCCCTGCAATCCCTCTGCCGGATTGAAGTACAATCCGTTTGTAACGGTCATTAGTGTTCCCTGAGGCGTATTTCCACCGGATTACATAGTCATATTCCGCAGGTTCAGCAAGAGCCAGCGACATGAAGTCATATCCTAGAGCTGCGCGGATCCGGTCAAGCTCGATTTGATAATCCACCTTATTGTTCATCGTTTTCTCTCCTCGATTAGAACAGGAAAAGAAGTCCACGCAACTCTTTCCATTAATTCGATTTATTTCTTCTGTATAGGATATAACTTCTGCCTATATAATTCAACGGAACACTCCATACATGGACCAACCGGGTGAACGGCCAAAAGGCAAAGATGGCAAACCCTGACAAGATGTGAAGCTTGAAGGAAAACGGCACATCACTCATCAGTGACGGGTCCGGACGGAACATGAACAGGCCGCGGAACCAGACAGAAATCGTATCGCGGTAGTCAAACTCAGGTTGTACGGCATTCGTTACAATGGTAGAGTACATCCCCATAAACACGATAAACAGGAGGAGTGAGTTGACTATCAGGTCCGATGCACTGCTGAGACGGCGGACATTCTTAAGCGTAAAGCGCCGCGAAGTCAGAATCAGCATCCCGAGCAGTGTGGCTGCACCGAAGATGCCCCCGATGTATACCGCGCCGATATGGTAAAGATGATCACTTACGCCGATGGATTCCAGCCATGATTTCGGAACAGCGAGCCCGCCAATATGGCCCAGGATAACCGGCATAATTCCGAGGTGGAACAGAATGCTGCCGAATTTCAGTTGTTTCTTTTCAATAAACTCACTTGATTTGGCCGTCCAGTTAAACTGATCCTTACGATAACGAAAAATATGTCCGCCGATAAAGATCACCATACACATGTAGGGAAAAATGACCCATAAAAACTGACCCAGCATATTCATTGACTCAGGGCCTCCTGTTCAGCACAAGCTTTTAATGTTTCGCGCAATCCCTTGACCAGATGGAAATAGGGACTTTCATTTCGTTCCAGAGCCTTGAGCAGATGATACGTACCATCCTCAAGAATCGCTATCAGCATCCGGAAATTCTCCGGCGCTCCCGGGACTTCCAACCACTGCGCGGCATATAGAAATTCACACATAAGCGGCAAATAATCAGGTAGTTCTTCCACCGGCATTTCCAGACCGAACATTTCGTACAGAAGCTTCAACTTGGCGAGCATTTGCCCCCGTTCCTTGGCCTCCTCAAATTTGAAATAGGTCATATACAAGGCGCAGTCCTTCTGAAAATCAAATGTAGCGGCATAACTCTCCTGAATCTCATCCAGACTGAAGCTCTGCATTTGCTTCCAATAGGTATGCACATGGGCATAACCCGGATGAGTGCTGTCAAACGCCTCTTCCAGAAAAGCCGGATGAAAGTCCAGCTTCTCCGGGTACATGAGCTGCAGGGCGAAATAACCGAAGGATTCCTTGTAATCATGCAGTTTGATCAGATCAATCACGCCAAATCCCCCCGTAGAAATTCTCTTCATACATTTCCTTGCCGGTCTTCATCGTGTCGCCGGCAGAGCTGGCAGGTCCGCAGCCGTCACAACCGGAGCCGGAGCCCATATCGCCCATCCCGTTTCCAAAACCGGTCGAGCCCTGGGCACGGTAAGGGTTCATGTGCTGCTCCTTGTGGGAGGTTGGGATCACGAAACGGTCTTCATATTTGGCAATCGCGAGCAGCCGGTACATTTCCTCTGTCTGCTGTGCTGTCATACCGACACGTTCAAGACGGCTAGCGTCAAACCCTTGGCCTGAGGATTTAGCGCGCATGTAGGAGCGCATCATGGCCATCCGCTGCAGGGCTTCTTTGACGGTCTCCGTATCGCCTGCGGTCAGCATGTTCGCCAGATACTGGATCGGTGTGCGCATCTCTTCGATAGCCGGGAAAATCATATCGGGATTCTTCAGCGAATCTTTACCTTCAAAATAATTCATGATCGGGCTAAGCGGCGGCACATACCACACCATAGGCAGTGTGCGGTATTCCGGGTGAAGCGGGAAGGCAAGCTTGTGCTCAATCGCCAGTTTATAGACCGGTGAGTTCTGGGCTGCCTCCAGCCAATCCTCAGAGATACCATCTTTTCTCGCCTGGGCAATGACTTCCGGATCATGCGGATTCATGAACAGATCACATTGTGCTTTGTACAAATCTTTCTCGTCCGGGGTGGATGCGGCATCAAGAACCTTGTCGGCATCATACAGCAGAACCCCGAGATAGCGGATTCGGCCTGTACAGGTCTCGGAGCATACCGTAGGCAGTCCTGCTTCCACACGCGGGAAACAGAAGGTGCACTTCTCCGCTTTGTTGGTCTGCCAGTTGAAATACACTTTTTTATACGGACAGCCAGTCATGCAATATCTCCAGCCTCGGCAGGCTTCCTGGTCGACCAGAACAATCCCGTCTTCATCCCGTTTGTACATCGCACCTGAAGGGCAGGAGGCGACACAGCTTGGGTTGAGGCAGTGTTCACAGAGGCGCGGCAGATAGATCATAAACGATTTCTCGAAGTTGAATTTAATTTCTTCCTCGATCTTCTGGATATTCGGGTCAAGCGGGCCGGTTACATGCGCTCCCGCCAGATCATCCTCCCAGTTAGGTCCCCATTCCAGATCCATCTTCTCGCCTGTTACAGCAGAATGAGCCCGCGCCACCGGGGAATGCTTTTGCTCTCCTGCATTCGTCAGATGCTCATAATTGTAAGTCCACGGTTCATAATAATCCTTCATCTCCGGCATGTCGGGGTTGTAGAAGATTTTGCCGAGCGCAATCTTGGACAGCTTATTGCCGGATTTCAGCTCCAGCTTCCCCTTGCGCAGCTGCCAGCCGCCCTTGTAGAGCTCCTGGTCTTCCCAGCGTTTCGGATAACCAATCCCCGGTTTCGTTTCCACGTTATTGAACCACATATATTCCGCACCTTTACGGTTCGTCCAGGTCGTCTTGCAGGTCACGCTGCAGGTGTGGCAGCCGATGCATTTATCCAGATTCATTACCATTGCAACTTGCGCTTTAATTTTCAAGCCAGTTGACCTCCTTCATTTTGCGGACGGCTACGTAGACATCACGCTGGTTGCCGATCGGACCATAGTAGTTAAAACCGTAGCTGAGCTGTGCGTATCCGCCGACCATCTGGGTAGGCTTCAGATGAATCCGGGTAGGCGCATTGTGGCTTCCGCCGCGCGTATCCGTAATTTCAGAGCCCGGTACTTGAATGTGCTTGTCCTGGGCATGGTACATAAACATGGTGCCTCTCGGCATCCGGTGACTGACAACCGCGCGTGCAGTTACGACACCGTTACGGTTGTAGACTTCGAGCCAGTCATTATCCTCAATGTGATGTGCCGCAGCATCCTCATTATTGATCCACACGGTTGGACCGCCCCGGAACAACGTCAGCATGTGCTGGTTATCCTGATAGGTCGAATGGATATTCCATTTCCCGTGCGGTGTCAGATATCTCAGAACCAGAGAATCCTGTCCACCCTTCACTTCCTTGTCACGCGGCCCGAAGACCATCGGAGGCAACGTTGGCTTGTAAACCGGCAGCGCTTCGCCGAACTGCTGGAAGATTTCATGGTCAATGTAGAAATGCTGTCTTCCGGTCAGCGTCCGGAACGGAACGAGACGTTCAATGTTCGTGGTGAACGGTGAATAGCGCCGTCCCTGCTTGTTCGACCCGCTGAATACCGGTGTCGGAATGACTTCCCGCGGCTGTGCGGTGATGCTCTGGAACGTAATCTTTTCTGCGGCCCGGTCCGCCGAGATATCCCGCAGCTCTACTCCTGAATCCTTCTCCGCTGCAGCGTAAGCCTTCTGGGACACGCGCCCGTTGGTAGCCGAAGACAGGTGAAGAATCGTATCTGCGGCCTGGCGGGCAGTCTGCAGCTTCGGCAGTCCGTTTTTAATCGTTTCATCGAAATAAACACCGCTGAGCTTCTTCAATTCCTCATATTCTTCGGCGACAGAGAAGCTGATGCCGTGCGCGCCTGTTTTGCCGATTGCGAGGTTAGGTCCGAGTGAAGTGTATTTGTCATGAATTTTAGTATAATCACGCTCTACAATAGTAAAGTTCGGCATTGTTTTGCCCGGAATAGCCGGAACTTCGCCTTTGGTCCAGTCTTTGACAAGACCCATCGGCTGTGAGATCTCGCTTACCGAATCATGGCCGAGCGGTGACATCACAACATCCTTATAAACGCCAGGCAGATGCGATTTTGCCATTTCGGAGAATACCTCAGCCAGCTGGCGGTAAATATCCCAATCCGACCGGGATTCCCACAGCGGGTTAACTGCCGGATTGAACGGATGAACAAACGGATGCATGTCAGTCGACGACAGATCTGTTTTCTCATACCAGGTTGCGGCCGGCAGCACGATATCTGCATAGAGGGGTGTTGTCGTCATCCGGAAATCCAGGGCAACCATCAGATCGAGCTTACCTTCGACATCCTCACGCCAGATAATCTCTTCCGGTTTCTGTTCTTCATTCGGCTCGGCCAGCAGACCGTCGGAAGCTCCGAGCAAATGCTTCATGAAGTATTCCTGCCCTTTGGCAGAGCTTGAAATCAGGTTCGAGCGCCAGATAAATAATGAACGGGGAAAGTTCTCCGGTGCGCCGGGATCTTCCACGGCAAACCGTGTTTTCCGTGATTTAATCTCTTCCACGGTGTGACTGATAATCTCGCTGTTAGTCTTCTTGCCTTGCTGTGCAGCTTCCTCGGCGAACAGAAGACTGTTCTTGTTGAATTGCGGGAAGGATGGCAGCCATCCGAGACGGGCAGCCAATACGTTATAGTCAGCCGGATGTTGGTAAGCTACATCCCCTCCAGTCGGCGATTTCAGTGAATCAGTGCCGCTCTCCTCATAACGCCATTGCTCTGTTGCGAAATAGAAGAACGAAGTCGCGTTCTGCTGACGTGCCGGACCCTGCCAGTCCTTGGCAAAAGCAACCGTTGACCAGCCTTCAATCGGACGGCATTTCTCCTGACCAACATAATGCGCCCAGCCGCCGCCGTTAACACCTTGGGAAGCGGTCAGCACCACTAGATTCAGAATGGAACGATAGATGGTATCGCTGTTGAACCAGTGATTAATCCCTGCGCCCATGATGATCATAGAGCGTCCACCCGTATCAATCGCATTCTGGGCAAATTCGCGGGCAATCTGAACTACGACACTCGCCTTTACCGTCGTAATCTTCTCTTGCCATGCCGGGGTGTAATAAGAGGATTGATCCTCATATCCCTTTGCGTTAAGCGGACTTTCTGTACGTGCGACGCCATACTGGCTCATCATCAGATCATAGACTGTGGCGGCATAACGTTCTGCACCGTCGGCAAGCCGTATTTTGCGGGCCGGAATCACCCGTCTGAAGGTGCCGTTGCCGGCATTATCGAAGTACGGGAACACGATTTCCGTCCACTCTTCTCCGTGGCCTTCGATGGTCAAGGCGGGTTCTACTTTACTGCCGTCTTCCCGCTCGAGGATCAGATTCCATTTCTTTCCTTCCTCCCAGCGCTGCCCCATGGTACCGTTCGGAACCATCATCTCACCAGCCACCTCGTCAAAGATTACCGGTTTCCAGTCTGAGTGCTGGGAGTTATCTCCAAGATCACTCGCCCGCAAGAAACGTCCGCCTTTAAGGGCATCCTCATGAGGGTCAAGCAGAATCAGGAAAGGCATATCTGTATATTGCTTCGCATAATTCAGGAACATCGGCTCCTGGCGTTCCTGGTAGAACTCTTGCAGGATGACATGCGTCATGGCCTGGGCAAGCGCAGCGTCCGACCCTGGATTCGGGGCCAGCCAGTTGTCGGAGAATTTGACGTTCTCTGCGAGATCCGGTGCCACCGACACGACTTTGGTTCCCTTATAGCGTACTTCAGTCATAAAGTGGGCATCCGGCGTCCGAGTTAGCGGTACGTTAGAGCCCCACATCATCAGGTAACCGGCGTTGTACCAATCCGAAGATTCTGGAACATCCGTCTGCTCGCCCCAAATTTGCGGGGAAGCCGGAGGAAGATCAGCATACCAGTCATAGAAACTGAGCATTTGACCGCCTAGTAGTGATATGAATCGCGCCCCCGATGCGTAGCTGACCATGGACATGGCCGGAATCGGTGTGAAGCCGGCGATGCGGTCGGGACCGTATTTCCGGATCGTGTAGATCAGCTGGGCCGAGATCAGCCGCAGCGCGTCGTCCCAGGCTACACGTATATGTCCACCTTTACCGCGCGCCTTCTTGTACTGGCTAGCCTTCTCGGGGTCTTCAACAATACTGGCCCAGGCATCGATGTAATTATCATGCTCCTTCAACGCCGTTTGCCACAGCCGCCACAGTTTCCCTCTGATATACGGGTATTTCACGCGCAATGGACTATATTCGTACCACGAGAAGGTAGCTCCGCGGGGACAACCGCGCGGTTCAAACTCCGGCATATCCGGTCCGCAGGAAGGATAATCGATCTGCTGATTTTCCCAAGTAATGATTCCGTTCTTCACAAACACCTTCCAGCTGCAGGAGCCTGTACAGTTGACTCCGTGAGTGGTACGCACTACTTTATCGTGAGACCAGCGCTGGCGGTACATATTCTCCCAATCTCTATTTTTCTCTTCAAGAATGGACCAGTTTCCGGAATAGCTTTCAACCGGTTTAAAAAAGTTAAGTCCGAATTTCTTCCTCATCGATCCAGAACACTCCCTTCAAAATTTATTCAATTAATACCATTATGGATCTACCCGGCCGTGCTTCCCATTAGGGAAACACCTATTGAACCTCGGGAATTCCCTCGATCTGAATAAAAAGCAAAAAGCCTTTCCCACTGAGGAGAAAAGCTGTGTTCCTGCCGTTTACTTCCCGGGCAGAGGATCCCATTAGGGACTTCCCTCTTTTTGGTCCGGGGAATTCCTTAGCGGGAATTCCTCTGCAAATTCGTGTGCTATACTGGCAAGTGGAAACGGCTTTACCGTCCTTTTTTGAAGACGGTACCGTTTCAGCGAGAAGTAGAATGATCATTATCATATGAAACATATAGATTTTATATTTTCGAAAAACGGGAGGATGAAGCAACATGCCAGGACCCTCACTACGCCAGTTGCATGCCCACCATGCCATTCATCAGGGCGGGCTCTCCGGCGCTGTAGCCAAGACCGAAGAAGTGGAAGAACTGCTGGAAGCGAAGGAATTTGAAGTGGCGCATCAGGCCGCCGAACATCTAATTGAGTACTGGGAGACGCGGATTATCAGCCATGCTGACGCGGAGGAAGACGGGTTCTACCAGGAAATATCCGGGAAGAATCCTAACCTGCAAGACGCAGTTCTCGGGCTTACACGTGATCATGAATTATTGCGGATTATAGTAAAAGATGTCAAAGCATTGCTTGCGGAAGAAGGCCTCACTCCGGAGGTGCTTCACCAGTTCCACGCGCTGCTGGTTGTGAACGCGATTCATAGCCGGGATGAAGAACGTCTTCTGTTTGAGGAGGCGTGACCTCATTTCTAGCTTGCAGGATGGCACGCAAATCAGCTTTGTTAATCAGTAATTCTTGCAGCGTGTATTCGCCCAACAATGGAAGCGATGATTGGCGAACTGCCCAGGCTCGGGATGAAAGAAGAGCAAATTCATTATGAGTTTTTCGGACCGGCACTCCAATTGAACAACAATTTGATTATGAATCTATTCACCCAGCATCTAATTTTATTTATTAAAAAAAGCACACGGGCCTCCCTCGAAATCCTTAACGATTCGGGGGAGATCCGTGTGCTTTTTATCTGGAAAGCAGCCATTTATATAATACATTCGCATGATTATGTATTGGGTCTTTCGCGGCATATACCAACGTAACATCCTGTTTCAGCACCCGTTCACGGATTGTCGCTGCAAGTCTCACGCGCGTCGGATCTTCCTCCAGTTCCTGTATATAACGGTCACTGAATGCCGCAAAACGCTCCGGCATGTGGTCAAACCATTTGCGCAGCTCCGGGCTTGGAGCAATCTCCTTCATCCATTCGTCTAATGCCGCCTGCGGTTTCGTAATTCCGCGTGCCCACAGCCTGTCCACCAGTATCCGGTATCCGTCCTCCGGAGCCGCCGGCTCATAAATCCGCTTCAGACATATAGAGTACTGATGTTCATCTAAATTGCGGCAGGTATTCTCCAACATGTAGTCTCCCTCCTGGCATCCATACTGGAACGGACCGTTGTCCAATTGCTGTATCGAACGTGCGGTCAGCTATTCCAAAAGAGCGATTTCTTAGTACACTGAATATACCATGGAACAAATTTTCCTGCCAAGGACAGTAACTTGGAGGGAATGTGGTACCGTAAGCAGGTTGATTGCCGATTAAATCCTCTAATTTCTGAGCGGCACTAGTGCCAGGCACAAGAAGAGCAACATTGTTTGTACCTTCTAATACTTGTGAGATAATCCGTGGAAACGGTGAATCGATCGTTAAAATATTGAAAATATACTCAGATGGAATAGAAACTTGTTACATTGCTTCTGGAACGATTCACGAAACTTCTGCAACCAATACAAATATAATGTTATTGCTTCAGGTGGGATGATCTTTTACTATTCACATTATTTTTACATAAAAAATACTCCTTCATTGGTTTTCCAAACCCAATAAAGGAGTGAATCCGCTTATTTACCAGCCCCTATTTCAGCCACTCTACGATTCTGGAAATGACGGATATCCGGACGCTCCAATCCTAAATGTTCACGAAGAGTACTCCCCGTGTACTCAGTACGGAACAAGCCGCGTGCCTGCAAGATGGGCACAACATGATCCACAAATTCATCCAAGTTGCCCGGCAGTACTGGTGGCATAATATTAAATCCATCGCAGCCGTACTCTTCGAACCACAATTGCATTAAATCTGCCAATTGTTCATAGGTTCCAACAAACTGCATATGTCCTCGTGCGCCTAGCAGACGGCGGCCTAATTCTAATATCGATAATTTGTCCTTACGAGCCATATCCATAATCAGCTGAACCCGGCTTTTCATTCCATTTGATGCTTCTACTGGATCAGGAATCTCAGGCAGCTGTCCATCTACTGGGTATTCAGACAGGTCAAACCTCAACATACCAGACAACATACCAACAACAGCGGCAGGAGGAATCAACTCCTGCAGTTCTTTATATTTACTTTGGGCTTCCTCTTCGGTCGCTCCAATGATCGGAGACAAGCCCGGCATAATTTTTAAGCTGCCACGTTCACGGCCGTAATCTGCTAATTTGGAATTGACGCTTTCATAGAAGGCCTTAGCCGCTTCAAGCGACTGCTGTGCCGTAAAGATCACCTCTCCAAAACTAGCTGCAAACTCTTGTCCTGGACCAGAAGATCCGGCTTGAATAAGTACAGGATACCCTTGAGGTGAGCGAGGAACATTGAGGGTTCCTTTTGTAGAATACCACTCCCCTTTGTATTCCACTTCTTTGATCTTCTTCGCGTCAGCAAATTGTCCCTCTTCGCGGTTAACGATTAAAGAGTCATCCTCCCAGCTGTCCCAGAGAAGCGTCGCCACCTCAACAAATTCACGAGCCATTTTATACCGAAGTCCGTGCTCTGGATGCTCCGGCTTCCCATAGTTATAAGCTTCCACATCGAGCTGGGAGGTGACAATATTCCAACCTGCTCGACCTTCACTAATATGATCTAAAGAAGCAAATTTGCGAGCCACATTATAAGGTTCGTTATACGTGGTCGATACGGTAGCCGTTAATCCGAGTTTTTCTGTTTCTGTCGAAAGGGCTGACAACAGCGTCAATGGGTCCAGCATACCCGAAGCAGCTTGATCCGCACCCATCACATACAACAAATCCGCCAAAAACATCATATCGAACTTTCCACGCTCTGCGGTTTTTGCCAATTCGCGATAAAATTTATAATTGAAGATCTTATCCGCTCCTGATTCCGGATGACGCCAGCCATAATGATGATGTCCTGAATAATAAATAAATGCACCTAAATGTAGCTGATCTTTTCTGGTTCCCATAATGACCCTGCCTTTCGAATTCTAGAGTTCGTTAACCTTTGAATGTATCACGCCAATGCAGCCATCTTTTCTCCAGCAATCGAATTGCGGAATCCGAAAGTTTTCCTATCACTGCAAAGATTGAAATTCCAACGAATACTATATCTGTTTGCGAATAAGCTCTGGCATCCTGAATCATATAGCCTATCCCCGCACTTGTTCCCATCATCTCCGCTACGACGAGTACAAGCCACGATGCACCAAGTGATAAGCGAATACCAAGTAGAATATTAGGCATTGCAGCCGGAATAATCATTTTGCTAAGCAGCTGCCATCTTGTGTATTGGAAAATATGGGATACTTCAACAAGCTTGATATCAACATTACGAATTCCTAGAAAAGTGTTCAGATAAACTGGAAAAAAAGCACCTAATGAAATCATTAGTATTTTAGAAAATTCACCCACACCAAACCACAAAATGAATAACGGAATAAGGGCAAGTAATGGAATCGTTCGAAGCATCTGTAAAGATGGATCCAGTGTACGCTCTACTAATTTCCCAAGTCCTGTAGATAAGCCAAGCAGCAGTCCAGTAGCAGATCCCAATAAAAAGCCAAGTCCTGCCCGATAGGCGCTAATCCCCAGATGTCGAAACAACTCACCGCTAGCTATTAAAGAAAAGAACTGCGTAATAATGGAGGATGGAGCAGGCAATGTCGTCGCAGAGACTAGATGGAGCGCAGCTGCCACTTCCCAAATCACCACTAGAGCTAGAGGTACAATCCAACCATGCAGTTTTTTTGGAATCCAGCTTAAACCATCGTCATGACGCTCTATTTTATTACTGGATAGGTGATTGCTCATGATCCTTTATCTCCTCTATAACTGTCCTGCCATCTTAGCAATCTCGATTCCAACAGCTTTACTAATGAATCTGACAGTTTACCTACTACCGCAAACACGATGATCCCAACAAATACCACTGTGGTCAAAGAAAACGATCGCGCGTCATTGATTAGATAGCCAACACCTGAGCTAGAGCCCATCATTTCCGCTACGACAAGTCCAAGCCAAGCTATGCCTACAGACAAGCGGATACCTAAAAAGATGTTGGGCAGTGAGGCTGGAATAATTAACTTACTCACCATCTGCCATTTACTGAATTGCAGTACTCTCCCAACATCAAACAACTTGTTGTCCACCGAACGGATTCCTAGAAATGTGTTCACGTATAATGGGAAAAATGAACCTTTGGCAATCAACAATATTTTTGAGGTTTCACCGAATCCGAACCACAAAATAAATAGTGGAGCAATTGCTAAATGGGGCAGCGTGCGCAGCATTTGCAGCGACGGATCCAGCAAACGTTCTGTTTTGTATGAAAAGCCTACCCACAAACCAGCCGCTAAGCCAAGCCCTCCCCCAATTAAGAAACCAAGCAGTGCCCGCCAAGCAGATATGCCTAAATGTTTCGCCAGCTCACCGGACGCGGTCAAGCTAACCAATTCCCGCCATATTTCACTTGGCCTTGGCAGCAATATAGGATTTAACTTTCCCATCGCTCCGGCTATCTCCCAAATCAGGAGCAAAGCAATTGGTAAGATAAGTCCAAGCAATATATTCGTCGTTTGGATGGAAAGTCCACGCTTCTTTACTGGATTCTTTTTATGGATTAGTGGCGAGATCACAGCTTTTTCAGCACTGAATTGCATGTAAACAACCTCTTTTCTACATCTGTGGTTTCATCCGTTACTTCAAAGGTTCCTTCAGTGCTGCTTCAATATATTGATTATCTGTTATTTTAGAAACTTCAATCTCTTTACGAATGTTCTTAATATTAAATTGAAAATTGGCTGTCTTCTGCAATTCTTCAACAACAGCATCACTAATTGGAATGTTGATCATCTGGGAACGTTCAAACGTACCTTCTATTACCGCTGCCGGAATGTTCCGCTCAGCCGCATATCTTTCAGTCGCTTCAGCGCGATTATCTGTCTCCCAAGCTATAGCTTTGTTGGTGACTTTTAAATAAAGCGTAACTAGTTCTGGATATTTCTCTGCGAACGCTGAACGGGAGATCACAAAAGAAGGAGATAAGACACCCAATTGCTCACCATCCGTCAAAACCTTCCCTTTACCGGTCAATGCATTTAGAGTAATATATGGATCCCATGTAGCCCATGCATCAACGCCACCGGTTTCAAATGCAGGTTGTGCTTCATCAGGCTGTAACTGGATAATCTCAAAATCTGCTTCTTTAAGACCTGATTCCTCAATACCGCGATAAAGGAAGTTGTAAGCATTGCTGCCTTTTGTAACAGCTATCTTCTTACCTTTCAAATCCTCCAGTTTCTGAGCAGTACTACTACTAGGTACAAGAAGAGCAACGTTATTCGTACCTTCTAATACTTGTGAGATAATCTTAATAGGAATGCCCGCAGCTTGGGCTGCGATCACCGGCATGTTACCAAGCGTCGCTATGTCCAACTTATTAGAAGCGATCGCCTCTGTCATTGGGGGTCCACTTTGAAATTCCGTCCATTCTACTTTTACGCCCAGCTTATCAAATTCTTGCTCATACCATTTTTCCTCACGGGCTTTACCAAACATCCCCCCGCTGCCCTGTACGCCAATCTTAATGGTCACACCTTCATATTTGTTGGCGTCGTTCTTTCCCGCACTCTTTTCATTCGAAGCGCAGCCTGTTGCAAATACAGTCAAAACAAGCATAAGAAGTAGTGAATTACGAAATAATTTCATGGATCATTTCTCCCCTTTTTATAAAAAAATGGACTCTCTTTATCTAGATACCAGCTCCAACATCGATTGCCGGTTCTTCAACCTTCTCAAACTCACTCAGAACCAGTCGACGTAACTCTTGGAATGAAGTACTGGATCTTTTTCGCGGAAACGGTAAATCGATGGGAAGAATATTGCGAATATGTCCAGGTCGAGGATTCATAATGACTACCCGCTCACCCAAAAATACAGCTTCATCCAGATCATGAGTCACAAATAACATAGTCGTCTTATTACTCTGCCAAATATCAAGAAGTACCTCTTGCAGATGTGATCTAGTAAAAGCGTCTAGTGCGCCAAAAGGTTCATCGAGCAATAATACATCCGGATTACGGAGCAACGCCCTAGCAATAGATACTCGCTGGGCCATCCCGCCTGACAGCTCACGTGGATAGGATTTCTCAAAACCCTTTAATCGTACAAGTTCAATCAATTCATTTACTTTTTTGCGAACCTCTGGATTTTTAAGCGATAAATTTGCTGCAATATTATGCTCCACCGTCAACCACGGAAAAAGTCTTGGTTCTTGAAATATAAATCCCTTCTCAATACTCGGACCGTCGATCTGTTTGCCATTCAGTAGAACCGTGCCGCTATAGCTCGTATCCAGTCCTGCCACAATTTTTAGCAAGGTACTTTTTCCGCAGCCGCTGGGACCTATAATCGTAATCAACTCGCCTTTTTTCACCTTCAGCTGAATATTACTTAATGCGATAACATCACCTGCAGGCGCGGCGAATACTTTATTCAAATGTTCGATAACCAGTGTTTCCTCCGACACTCCATTCACCCTTTCCGATAAATATAAATTAAACTATACTTATGTATTTAATAGGTATTTAGAGCAAAAAAATGATGAGATCCTCTAAAGAACCTTATCCGATTATTCAACTAGGTTTAATTTACATCATCTTATCAGTGACATTCCTCACATGTCAAACATTATTTTCCAAATGAGTGTCTATTATGTGAAGTGGAGTTTTGTGTGAATGGCAGGGATTTATCTAATTGCAAGTAAAAAAAGCCGCACCAGTAATGGCGAGACTTTTCGTCATTATTCATTTATTATTCGCCGAGCTGCGTCTTGATCTGCGAAATTTCTATTTCCATGAACTCTACACGTTTATTCAACTCCGCGATATAGTTTCTTCTAGCCTCTAAGTCTGCTGCGCTTGTTAGGTCGGCCGCAGTAGTTTCCACCAGTTGGATCGCTTCTTTGAGAACTTGAACGCTTGATTCTGCCCCTGCTAATCTTTCCCGGAGTTTAGCCGCAGCAATACTTGCCTTTAGCGCTGCCTTCTCAGTCTCCTTACTCTCCACTATTATCGTTTTTCCTTCAACCGTCACCCCTGCTCCGGTCGCTTCGGACATCGCGCGTACAGGTACGTAGGCCGAGTTATTTACTACAATCGCATCTGCAATCTTCTTTCCGTGCCACAGCCAACCCAACTACTGGCCAGATGTAATCGAGCTATAATACGCTATCTGGGCAGGCGTGATCATATTGTTCTAAGTTGTATTTTAAAATTTCACAAGCAACTTTAATGCGAAATGATTGAAGTTGCTTGTAAACAGTGTTACTCTATCAACGGTAAACTCAAAATCTGTGCTCTTCAATACATCTTATAATAGTCACTATTTTTAGTTAAGAAAGGTAACACTATGATAAAAGTTGATAACTTATCCTTCGCATTCCCGCAAAAAGACCTATATAAAAACATTTCATTTACGCTTGAAGAGGCACAACATTGCGCTTTTATAGGAACAAGCGGCAGTGGTAAAAGTACACTGATCGATATACTAATGGATCCAGAAAAATATTTGTTCGAAGGCAAGCTAGAGATGGACCCAACCTGCAAAATTGGGTATGTAAGTCAGTTTTCGCAACTAGACAAATCTAAAGAAACAACCGTTTTTGAATATATAGGAGAAGAATTTATTAAGATACAAAATGAAATAACAGCTATTCTCACTGAAATGGAAACATCATCAGATATTGATTCATTACTCGAAAAGTATCAATTAGCTCTAGATGCCTTTGATTTAATGGATGGAAATGATTTTGAAAGCAATATTAATAAGAAACTAAATTTAGCCAACCTCTTGAAACTAAAAGATGCTAGGGTATCCGACCTAAGTGGTGGGGAATTCAAGCTTATTCAAGTGATGAAGGAAATGCTGACTAATCCAGACTTAATGATTATGGATGAGCCCGATGTATTTTTAGATTTTGAAAACCTAAATGCACTTAAAAATCTTATTAATGCTCACAAAGGAATATTGCTAGTGGTTACGCATAACCGTTATCTATTGAATCATTGTTTTAACAAAATTATACACCTTGAAAACATGGAGATCCAAGAGTTCGATGGGCGATATATTGAGTATAACTTCTCATTACTTCAGACGAAAATTGAGTTACAAGAAATCGCAGTCGCTGAACAAGAAGAGATAGAGAGATACGATAACATTATTGATAATCTTAGAGCGATCGCAACCTATAATTCAGAAGCATCTAGAGGAAGAGCGTTAAAAGCTAGGGTTAAGTTTCAAGAAAGATTGGAAGCGCGAAAAATTAAAGCGCCATTCGTTGATATTAAGCAACCAAAAATCAGTTTTGGTGTGGACAATGAAATTGAAGAAGACATCACTGTTTTAAATGTGAATAATTATAGTGTTTCCTTTGATGAGTTGATTTTAGAAAATGTTAACTTTGAGATGAAACCTACAGATAAAATAGCCCTTATCGGTCCAAACGGTACCGGGAAAACGACTTTACTCCGAGATATCTTTAAAAATAATCATGATTCAATTAAAATGAATTCTGATATTAAAGTGGCTTATCTTTCTCAGCTTCAAGACGAAGTGCTAAAGGATTCTAATACCATACTAGAAGACTTCATCGATGCCGGGTTTGCAACTTATGACGAGATTAGAGCACATCTTTCAAACTATGGCTTTGAAGGAGAAATTCTTAATCAAAAGATAGAATCTTTATCTGGTGGCGAAAAAAATATACTGCAATTGGCAAAAGTTTCTGCTAGCAAAGCAAACTTATTGCTTCTTGATGAACCGACAAGCCATTTAGACACCTATACACAAATCGCACTGGAGAAAGCCATTGAAGACTATAAAGGTGCGATACTCATGATTTCTCATGATTTCTATTCTGTAGTAAATGGGATGGATTATGTACTAATCATTGACGATAAGACGATTAGAAAAATGAGTATGCGAAAATTCAGAAAGATGATTTATGCCAGTCATTTTGATAAAGATTATTTAGAAAATGAACAAAATAAAAAAGCAGTTGAAATGAAAATAGAATTAGCTTTAAAAGACAATAATTTTGAACTTGCAAAAAGTATGGTTGATGAGCTGGAAGAGCTGATTAAGTTGCTTTAAATTCCAACCCTCTGAATGAAATGATTACAAGAACGATGAAATAAAATGTTGGTGGAAAAGTATCCAAAAAAAAGACACTGATGAATAGATCTCAGTGTCTTTTTACTGCATTGATTTTATTGATAGCTCATGCCGCGGACACTCTGATTGATATAACTATAATGAAGTATCATGAGAAATTTTTATCAAAACAGTCTTTAGTCTCGCATTTAATTTTATACCATTGATAACCATAATCCGATAAGTTTGGTAGGATCAATAATTTGTTACCACAGCGGATACAATTATTTTCTGATAAATTGCCGTTCTTATAGTCAGCTAAGTAACCTTCTGCTAGTTCTACTTCCTTAATGATATTTTCTAGAGCAACATCGCTTATATCAAAAGGGGTCATATCTCCTCTATTTGCATGGATAGAGCGTGAAAAAGCTCCAAATCCACCAACCAGTTCGTGGTGATGCGTATTAATCCGTCCCCCACCTCTCTCAAATAATTTGATCATCGGTTCATATATATCTGGAAACTGTAATGCGATATTGTCGCGCGCATCAAGCAAAGAGCACCAGCGTAAATAATGTATACTTATTAATTTCATAAGCATAATATCAATTTTATTAAAATTCGGACACGTTTCTAAGAAACTGTCCCACTCATTTTCCTCCATCTTAAAACCTAATAACATATCCATTCCTATGTATATACTTGCTGCTTCATTTGAGATAAACTGCAAAAACACGCCGACTCTACGGTAATACTCTGCAATCAAATTAGCATCTGCTTCATATTCACCCTTAGATCTTACTTCTTCGTATCTTTTTTTTGAAATTTCAATGTATAAATTCGCATCAATATTCCTAATTCTTTCAACACCTGATTCGTAATAATTCATGAAGATTCCTCCGACTTAACTCATAAATGTAGTTCTGTATCTGGATAGAAAATTAGTTTATCTAACCAGTTCGCCCGATTGTTCTATGTCCCTGCTTGAGTTTCACCATTTATAAGATGGCTAATCTTTAAATAAAAACAAAACCCAATAAACCAAAAAGGTTTATCGGGTGAGATGGAAAAAGTTTATCGGCTTCAAAACAAGTTTATCGGTTTTTATATACTGACTGTAAACACCTACCATCAACCTACAATCCCTTACCCCGCACTACCCCTAACCCTTTCAACTAACCTTATGTTCAATCCGCAGCTTGTCTGCTACCATGGCAATAAATTCCGAGTTAGTAGGCTTAGATTTGGAGATATTAATGGTGTAACCGAATAAATGGCTGATGGAGTCGATGTTCCCACGTGTCCAAGCCACTTCAATCGCATGGCGAATCGCCCGTTCTACGCGTGAAGGCGTGGTTTTGAACTTCTCAGCGATTGCTGGGTAGAGCGTCTTCGTAATCGCACCAAGGATCTCGATATTGTTATATACCATGGTGATCGCTTCACGCAGGTACTGATAGCCCTTGATATGCGCTGGGACACCGATTTCATGGATGATCGAGGTAATGTTAGCGTCGAGGTTCTTGCCCTTAGAGAGCGGCACTACATTCGATCTGGACGTCGACGAATAATTGTACATGTTGGAGGAAGAGCTCATGCTGCCTTGAGAGCCGACAAGCTGACGTACACGATTTGCCAGGACCTCCATATCGAACGGTTTCAAAATATAATAGGATGCACCAAGCTGTACAGCTCTTTGAGTGATGTTCTCCTGACCAAAAGCAGTCAGCATGATGATCTTCGGTTGAGGATTCAGATCCATATCACGTAGACGTTCCAATACACCTAGGCCGTCTAAATGCGGCATGATGATATCAAGAATAAGAACATCGGGAATTTTACGCGCTTCGCTAAGCATTTGAAGCACTTCTTCACCATTGTAGGCGATACCCGTTACGGTCATATCTTCTTGCTCAGAAATGTACTCGGAAAGCAAATTCGTAAATTCCCTGTTATCATCGGCCAACAACACTTCAATATTCTGCACTGGCTGCTTCCTCCTTAATTATATCTGCTATTCGAAAATAACATTTTTTTCTTGTCTCTTACGTTTTCGACATGGAGATCGAATTCCCTTCTGTCGAAAATTATTTTTCTTTATTTTTTTTCTGCGTTGGATTATAATTAAATATTTTATCTCAATGTTCGAGGTTCTTCGTAATCGTTCGACAAAAAATCTTAAGGCTAAACCGCCTTAAGATTTAATGAATACCTATTCTCCTGTTTGGTCACACCTGAATCTTGAAGCATCCATTCGATGAAGCACCCATAACCGGACTTAGGATCATTTACAAATACATGAGTTACCGCCCCTATGAGACGGCCATCCTGTACGATAGGACTTCCGCTCATGCCTTGAACGATACCGCCTGTCTTATCGATAAGACGTGGATCGGTGATTCGCAGCACCATTCCTTTAGTGGCTGGCGTTTGCTGATGTGCTACATGAATGATCTCAACCTTAAACCGCTCCACCTGCTGTCCGTCAACTACAGTTAGGATCTCAGCAGGACCTTCCTTGACTTGATCACTCATCGCCACGGGAATCGGTTCTTTGTAAAGACTGTGCTCGGGATTGGAGCTCATTTTACCGAAGATGCCGAAGTCAGTATTACTCTCCACATTTCCAAGCACTTGGCTTTCTTTCAAAAAATGCGCTCGTTTCTCGCCCGGATCGCCATCCTGGCTTTTGGATATGGAGGTTACACTGGACTGAACAATATGACCACTGCCTACAACAATTGGGGTACCGGTATTCATGTCTGTAATCACATGTCCCAAAGCTCCATATACACCTTGCTCGGGAGCATAAAAAGTTAATGTGCCGACACCCGCTGCTGAATCACGAATGTACAGGCCTAACCGCCACACTTTGTCATGAATGTCATACGCGGGCTTTAGCTTAGCTGTAAGCTCTTTACCTCCGCGTTTGAAGACAATGGTCAAGGGGTTATTCGCTTTACCAGCACGATCCACCAGCTTGGCCACCTTGGACAACTCATCCAATTTCTCACCATTCATGGAGATCATCAGATCACCCGGCACTAAACCACTGACCTCTCCTGGGGAAAGCTTAGATTTCTCGGATACTTCAATCAGATGATGACCAACAACCAAAACACCTGCTGATTTCACTTTCACACCGATCGTTTGACCTCCCGGGATCACCTTAAGCTCGGAATGAATTCCTTGTGCAGTCACCTTGGCTGGTTCACCATGCAGTGGTGCAGCAGAACTTAGATTTGTTCCCGTTATGCCCGATAAACTAAGAAAGAAGGCAAATAAAAGGCCTGGCATTAACTTCCTGAGGTTAGGCTTCAATGGCTGTCACGCTCCCTTTTGCTTCTTTCGCTTGACGAAAAAGGTGGTCGCCAATTGCGTACCTATAAGATAACCTTGCCCCCAGGCTTTTATTACTGTCAATCATTGCTCCGCTTAGCTTGTTGCAGCCTTACTTGCCTCGGCCAGATTAAGCATTTCCTGCGAGTGGTGCAATGTTTTTTCGGTAATTTCTACGCCACCCAGCATCCGGGCCAGCTCCATTACACGTCCATCGTTTGTTAGGGATTCCACTTCAGTCATGGTTCTTCCATCCTCAACCTTTTTGCGGATTAAGTACTGATGGTCAGCCATACAAGCCACCTGCGGCAAGTGAGTAATGGAGAACACCTGACAGGTGGAAGACAGCTTAAACAGCTTATCTGCGATGGACTGAGCGGCTCTGCCGCTGACACCGGTATCCACTTCGTCAAAAATCAGAACTGGAATTGCATCATGGCGCGCAAAAATACTTTTCATTGCCAGCATAATACGCGACAGCTCACCACCAGAGGCGATTTTGCCAAGCGGTCTCAGGGGTTCGCCCGGGTTAGGGGATATCATAAATTCTGCGCTGTCTATCCCTTGTCTTGTGAGGCGAATACGCCGACCATTGTATTCCACTCCACGGGGGTCCTCCAGCGTGTCTAATTTGACCTGCAACGAGGTTCTTTCCATTTGAAGGTCTTTAAGCTCACCCTCCACTTGGGTGGCCAGATCAGCAGCACAAAGCTTTCGTGCTTCACTTAATTCCGTAGCTGCTTCCATCAATACAGACAGCAACGAATCGCGCTTCGCCGTCAGTTTCTCCAGATATTCATCTTTATTCTCAAGCAAATCAGTTTCCCGGTGAATTTGTTCATAATAAGCCAAAATCTGTTCTACACTCTCTCCATATTTACGTCGGAGTCCAGTGATCAAATCCAGACGATTCTCGATTTCTTCAAGTCGCATCGGATTGAACTCGATATTTTCCCGGTAATCACGAAGCTGAAAAGCAGCATCCTCTAGCTGGTAATATGAGGACTGCAGCTGTTCGAGCACTGTTCGCAGACCCTTCTCATCGTAACGAACTGCATCCTCAAGTCTGGAAATGACATTACCGATCGATTCCAAGCCTTGTCTGTCGTAAAGCAGCTCATATGCACCCGATACGGAATCCATCATTTTCTCACTGTGGGATAGTTTGACCCGTTCTTCGGTAAGTAATTCATCTTCTCCCGGTTTTAATCCGGCGGATGAAATTTCTTCAAGCTGAAAACGATATAAGTCAAGCATTTGGTATGCCTTCTGGCTGGATTCCTGCAGCTCTCGCAGCTCTTTCTCCACCTTCGCGAAGGCAGAATACCTTTCCTGAAAAATTGCCTTTAGCGGACCAATAATCGGTTCTCCGTATGTATCAAGCAGTCCCAGATGCCGTTCCGCCTTCAGCAAGTTCTGGTGCTCATGCTGACCGTGTATATTAACCAGCTGCTCGCCGATCTCGCGAAGCATGGTAAGATTGACCATCTGTCCATTTACACGTGATGTACTTTTACCTTGAGAGGTAAGCTCGCGTCGTATAATAAGATGCTCCTCGCGCTGGGCCTCAATGCCAAGACGCTCCAAAGTCTCCCAAACGGGATGACCGCTGGGAAGACTGAAGAGCGCCTCCATCTCCGCTTTTTCACAACCATAACGAATGGAATCCGCTGAACCGCGGCCTCCAACAATCAATCCAAGCGCATCAATAATAATGGATTTACCTGCCCCGGTCTCCCCCGTAAGCACGTGGAAGCCAGGATAAAAATGCACATCAACCGCCTCAACGACGGCAAGATTGCGTATAGACAAGGTTTCTAACACTAATAGAGCACCTCCGAGAAGATGACAGGCATCTGATTAATTATAATTAAGAAATATAACCCATGATTTGTGAAATTACAGTCTTACTGTCCTCAGGTAAACGGCAAATAATAAGGATTGTATCATCACCAGAAAGGGTTCCCATAATTTGCGGCCAGTCAATATTATCAATCAAAGCAGCGACAGAGTTAGCCGTACCTGGTAAACATTTCATCACCACAAGATTAGCCGAGGAATCGATCTGTACAAAATTATCCACAAGAACGCGCTTAAGCTTCTGAATGGGATTGTACCGTTGATCCGTTGGAAGTGAATATTTATATCTTCCATCATCCATGGGTACTTTGATGAGCAACAGCTCTTTTATATCTCGAGATACTGTGGCTTGCGTAACTTGAAAACCTGATTCACGCAAGGCTTCCACAAGCTCGTCCTGTGTCTCGATATCCTTTTGTGTAATAATTTCCCGAATCTTAATATGTCGTTGTCCCTTCATTGTTGCCTCCTGGTATATAAAAAATATGGACTCAGTTTGATTCTCCGTCGTCTTTGCCAAGCTTAATTACATGGATCGATGCTGTTGCTACATTAACATATAGAACGCCGCTGCATTCCGGATAGATCAGCAGGTAGGGAAGCAAGGTATCACGTAAGCCGCTGCCAGTGAAATCCAAAGGCTTGCGTGGTCTGGAAAGGATAACTAAATATAACGAGCCTTCCTCTTTTGTCGCCACATAATCTATAAATAACCGGCTATACATCTGCGCCCCATTTACGTTGAAAGACAAGGGGATTTTTAATTTCCCTCCAACGACCTCATATCCTTCATCCTCAAGTATATCAATAGAGGGATGTGGAATAATCACTTTATTGAAC
The DNA here is from genome assembly GCF_037970385.1 of Paenibacillus sp. FSL R5-0928. NCBI lineage: Bacteria > Bacillati > Bacillota > Bacilli > Caryophanales > Paenibacillaceae > Paenibacillus > Paenibacillus sp. FSL R5-0928. Next base: position 5,038,353 of record NZ_CP150225.1, read on the forward strand.
GGAATTTGATCCTTCATAAAAGAACGCGGAGAACTCTGCAGCCATACATATATCCGATATATTATAAAAATCGATAATGCTACCCCAATAAACGCCATAACGACCTTGTCAGAGCTACCCGCCACTATCAATCACCTCGGTGATTTATTCGCGTGAAGCCCTGGTAAATCCTGCTTCTAAGCTGTCTTTTTACGAGCTTTCCGCATAATTGATATTATTCGCTAATTCAGCATTTTACAATTACAACGAGCACAGTAAATCCAAAAAAGATTCAAAATATAAAGACCCGGATTTTATACCGGGTCTTTATTTTAATAAATTCAATCCATTTGAGCAAATCTGCAAAACACCCCGCTGACCATTTGAGGTTGACGGGGTGTTCATAAAGCTCTAGCGGCGCGGGGAGTTTCCATGAGTAGAACTCACATTAAAAGTACCCGTAGCCTGCTTAATCACTTCATCAGCAAGGGAAGCGAAGTCCTCCACTGGAATGACTGCTGCAACAGCAGCTCCCGGCTGTACGGATACTTCTTCGCCTTCCACCACTTCTGGCGTCAGTCTCCAGTGAGCAAGAAACTCAATATTGCCTTCTCCGCCTGTAATTGGTGAAAAGGTTAATCCATGTAGACCGAATCCTAACTCTGCAGCCATAGTCAGTACATTAATCAATACCTCTTTATGGACCGCGGAATCACGAATCACACCTGATTTTCCAACCTTCTCACGCCCAGCCTCAAATTGCGGCTTGATGAGTGCAGCGATATCTGCTGGACGTTGCAGCAAGGCTTTGAGGGGTGGGAGAATTATTTTTAAGGATATAAAAGATACATCAATACTGGCAAAGTCCGGAACAGGACCCTGCAAATCTGAAGGTGTCATATACCGGAAGTTCGTACGCTCCATGACGCTCACTCGCTCATCATTACGCAGTGACCAATCCAGCTGGTTATAGCCAACATCAATAGCGTACACATGGCTTACGCCATTCTGAAGCGCACAATCTGTGAAGCCGCCAGTGGAAGCACCAATGTCCAGCATGTTCCGTCCCGTAAGATCAATATTAAATTGGCGAAGAGCCTTCTCCAGCTTTAGGCCCCCACGACTGACATACGGATGCACAGAGCCTTTAACCTTAAGGGTAGACTCCCGCGAAACCTTCATGCCAGCTTTTTCAATACGTTCCTCATCCGCGAGCACCAACCCTGCCATAATAGCAGCTTTAGCTTTCTCCCGGCTTTCATAAAAACCTTGCTCCACAAGCAGTACATCAATCCGTTCTTTGCGGTGTTCCATGGTCATCTCCCGATCGTTCAAGGGTTACTAATTTCCGGCTTCCACTTAGGAAGACGAAGTTGTTTTGTAATTATAAGCACTTAAAGCCATCATGGACTTGATACGTCCACATAACGCTTCTACGGTAAGGCCTGTTTGCTGACGTTGTTCTTTAATGGAGCCATGCTCCACGAAGATGTCGGGCACACCCATCAGATGTACACGCGCGTCATAAATTTCATGCTCCGCGTAGAATTCCAATACCGCACTGCCGAGACTTCCCGCTTGGCAAGCCTCTTCAATAACAACCATATTGGTTCCAGCATGAGCCAAATCAAGAAGCATGGAGTTATCAAGCGGCTTCAGGAAACGCGCATTCACAACACCCACCTGAATCCCTTCCCGCTTCAGCAAATCAGCGACTTCTTCAGCCACTTGAACCATAGGACCACATGCCACTACAGCATATCCTTCTCCTGTACGCAGTCGTTCCCATGATCCTATAGGAAGGGTATGCAGTTCAGCATCCATTGCCACGCCTGTTCCGTTAATACGCGGATAGCGGTAAGCAATTGGACCGTCATTATATTCAAGTGCCGTCTTCATCATATGACGCAGCTCATTTTCGTCTTTTGGCATCATCATAACCATATTAGGGATATGGCGCATAAAAGCAACATCGTACACACCCTGATGAGTCTCACCATCCGCACCCACAAATCCAGCACGGTCAATGGCGAACATAACATTGGCGTTATGGCGGCAAATATCATGGACGATCTGATCATAGGCACGCTGCATGAAGGTAGAATACACGGCGTATACCGGCTTCATCCCTTCCATAGCCAAAGCTGCACACAGGGTTGCTGCATGCTGCTCGGCAATCCCGACGTCAATCATGCGATCCGGAAATTCCTTCGCAAAAGGAAACAACCCTGAACCGCCTGGCATCGCAGGGGTAACTGCAATCAGGCGCGAATCTTCACGTCCCAGCTCAATCAGCGTACTGCCAAATACTTCGGTATACATTGGAGGACCTACAGCTTTAAGTGCCTGACCCGACTCAATTTTGTAAGGGGAAATGGCATGCGATTTATAGAAATCAGTCTCAGCCGGTTTGTAGCCCTTGCCTTTGGTCGTCAGCACATGCACAAGCACAGGACCCGCCACGTTATCTGCTTGATGGAAGGTGTCGATCATTTTCTCCAGATCATGTCCATCCACTGGCCCAAGATACGTAAAGCCAAGCTCTTCAAACAATACTCCGGGTACCATCATATATTTAAGACTGTTTTTTAACTGTTCAGCGGTTTTCGCTAATCGTCCACCGATGGCCGGAATCTTCTTAAGCAGCCCTTCAACCTCGTCTTTAGCACGCAAATAATGACGGTCCGAACGAATTTTGCTTAAATAATTGTGCATCGCCCCTACATTCGGAGCAATCGACATTTCATTATCGTTCAAAATAACCATCAGCTTACGCTTCTCATGGCCAATGTGGTTAAGCGCTTCAAAGGCCATCCCGCCGGTAAGCGCACCGTCACCAATCACGGCAATTACCTTGTTGTCTTCGCCTTTAAGATCACGAGCCATAGCCATCCCCATCGCTGCCGACAAAGAGGTGCTGCTATGTCCAGCTTCCCACACATCATGTTCGCTTTCAGAGCGCTTAACAAAGCCGCACAATCCCTGATATTTGCGCAGGGTATCAAAGCGATCTTGACGGCCGGTCAGTATTTTGTGGACATAGGCTTGGTGGCCAACGTCGTAGATCATTTTGTCACGAGGACTGTTGTAGCAATAATGTAAGGCCAGCGTGAGCTCCACCACCCCCAGATTAGAACCGAGGTGCCCGCCGGTTGCTGTAAGCTTCTCAATCAGAAATCGTCGAATTTCCTCTGCAAGAGTACTTAATTCTTCGACTGACAGTGATTTCAGTTGTTGTGGATCATTTATTTGTGGAAGCAGCACGAATAGTTCCCCGCTTTCCTAGATGTTGTAAAATATATAAAAACCATTATAACACAAACGAAACGGCTGTCGAAATACAGCCGCTTCGAAAGTTCAAACTTAGTGATCACGTGCCATTAAATAATCTGCAATTTCCAGCAGGCGCTGGTTGTCGTAAAAACCGCCATTCAGCACAGCATTTTGAGCTGCTTCTGTAAGCTGCTTCACCTCAGCACGAGATTCCTCTAACCCAATAAAATAAGGGTAGGTTACCTTCTGCTGTTTGATATCGCTGCCTGTTTTTTTACCAAGCTTGCCTTCATCTCCAACCAAATCAAGAATATCATCCTGAATTTGAAAAGCGAGTCCGATGCTTGTGCCAAAATCACGCAGAGCTTCAAGCTGCTTCTCTGTTGCCCCTGCGATACGTCCGCCGGCTAACAACGAAAAGATAATTAAATCTCCGGTTTTATGCAGATGAATATACTTCAGCTGTGCAAGATCTGTTAGTCCTTGCTCGCCTTCCATATCTGCTATCTGACCGCCGACCATGCCGCGTGGACCCGCCATTTCCGCCAGATCCTCCACTATGGATAAAACATTATCAGCAGGGATGCCAAATTTACGGGAGGCTTGTACCACACTGTAAAAAGCATGGGTCAAAAGCGCATCACCCGCAAGAATAGCTGACGCTTCACCAAAGACTTTATGATTCGTCAGCTTACCGCGCCGATAATCATCATTATCCATGGCAGGCAGATCATCATGAATCAACGAGTAGGTATGTACCATCTCAATAGCAGCAGCAACAGGCAAGGCTGCTTCACGGCTGCCTCCCAGTGATTCACAAGCAGCGATCACAAGCAGCGGCCGGAGGCGTTTGCCCCCTGCCATTAGCGAATACTTCATCGCTTGCTGTAAATTTTCCGGAACCGTCCATGCTGCGGGAAGAATAGTCTCAAGCTCCTGTGAGAGCAAATCACTTATCGATGCGATGTAATCCTCCAGCGGCTGCCGCATGCTTTCACTTGCGGAGTTTCCCTCCAGATCATTCTCAAAGCGATTCATCGGCGTCCCCTTCCAGACGTGCACCAAACGGCTTTTTGCGCAGTTCTCCGTCCTCTTGGGTAATCATTTCGATCTTACGCTCTACTTGTTCCAGCTTGCTGCCGCAAAGCTGCGACAGCTTCATGCCCTGCTGAAATAAATCGATGGCCTTCTCCAGAGGAACGTCGCCGTGTTCAAGCTCACGAACGATTTCCTCCAGTCGGTCCATAGCGCCTTCAAAATCAAGTTCCGCTTCCTTCGTCATCGTCTTTGCCATCCTCCTTCATCCCCCATACTTGGCAGTTCAGCTGTCCGTCATTCATCTTTATCACCACAAGATCGCCAAGCTGCACTTCGGTCAGCGATTTGATTAAATGTTCTTCCGCCTCGTCATACACTAAGCTGTAGCCGCGCGACATTACTTTTAGCGGGCTCAGCGCATCCAGGTGACGAATCTCTGCCACATAGCGAGATCGCTTCTCCTGCAAACGAGCCTGCATAGCGCCCATTAACTCACGGCGCATGCTGTCCGTGCGCTGACGTGCTGCGGCAACACTGTCGCGCGGATGGAACCGCTGCAGACTGTGATGCAGCACCGCCTTACGCTCGCGGGAACGGCTGAGCCGTGCATCCGCTGAGCGCTGGAGCCGCTCACGCAGCATGTCCAGCCGCTGCGTGTGCTGAATCAGCGTCCGGCGCGGGCCTGCCAGCGCCAGCGAGCGCTGCAGCACCGAGTGGCGCTCGCGTCCACGCTGGGCGCGTTGTTGCAGCGCTTGGCGCAGCCGCTGCTGCAGCTGGCGAAGCTGCGCAGCTAGCTCGCCGGCGTGAGGCACGGCCAGCTCAGCGGCCGCTGTGGGCGTAGCCGCGCGGAGGTCGGCGGCGAAATCGGCAATCGTGAAATCGGTCTCGTGGCCGACGGCCGAGATGACCGGAATCCTTGATGCCGATATCGCTCGTGCGACTTCCTCCTCGTTGAACGCCCACAGCTCCTCCAGCGAACCGCCGCCGCGGCCGACGATAAGCACGTCGGCTTCACCCATGGCGTTCAGCGCGCCAATCGCCTTCACTATCGAAGGCGCAGCGCCTTTGCCTTGCACCAGTACGGGATAGATTACAATAGCTACCTGCGGAAACCGCCGCTGAAGCGTAATCACAATATCTCGTACAGCTGCTCCTGTTGGGGATGTAATCACACCAATACACTTCGGGAACCGCGGCAATGAACGCTTGCGAACTTCTGCAAAAAGGCCTTCTTTTTCAAGCTTGCTCTTCAGCTGCTCATAGGCCAGATATAAACTGCCAATCCCATCAGGCTGCATATGTGTGGCATAGAACTGGTATTGCCCATCCCGTTCATAAACGGTCACATTGCCTCTGGCAATTACCCGAGCGCCTTCTTTCGGAATAAAGGGCAGCCGCTGGTTATGAGAAGCGAACATAATCGCTTTAATACGGCTGCTCTCGTCCTTAAGTGTGAAGTACATATGCCCGCTGCCATGATGTGTAAAGTTGGAAATCTCTCCGCGAATCCACACATCCGAAAGTAAATTATCCGAGTCTAGCTTCATGCGGATATAACGGTTGAGTTCTTTTATCGAATAAACCTGCCGCTCTGCCGCCATGAATCTTACCCCTATTCCAGGCCGTGACGGCGTTTAGCCGCAATCAGCGTGTTGCTCATCAGCATTGTAATAGTCATCGGTCCAACCCCGCCTGGAACAGGCGTGATGTATCCGGCAACTTCTTTTGCACTTTCATAATCAACGTCACCTGCGAGTTTACCGTTATCCAGACGGTTCATGCCCACATCGATGACAACAGCACCCGGCTTCACATAGGAAGCATCAATGAAATTAGCTCGTCCGATCGCTACAACCAAAATATCCGCTTGACGGCTAATCTCTTGCATATTAGCTGTACGGGAATGGCACATAGTTACGGTAGCATTTTCGCGTTGCAACAAGAGGGAAACTGGCTTTCCTACAATATTGCTACGACCAATTACAACGGCATGTTTACCTGCCATACCTGTTCCTGTACGTTTAATCAGTTCGATTACTCCTGCAGGAGTACATGGAAGAAGACTGTCGGCACCGATGACCAGGTTGCCTACATTGACAGGGTGAAAGCCGTCTACATCCTTTTCCACGGAGATTGCATCAATAACAGCCTTCTCCTCGATATGCTTAGGCAATGGGAGTTGAACCAGAATTCCGTCGATATCATCGCGTCCGTTTAGCTCTGCTACCAGTGCCAGAAGTTCTTCTTGAGAAGTGGATTCATCCAATTTATGCACTTCCGAATGGAATCCTAAGCTGATACAAGATTTCTCCTTATTGCGAACATAAACCTGAGATCCCGGGTCTTCACCTACTAGAATAACAGCCAAACCGGGCTTTACGCCGCGTTTCGCCAGTTCAGCAACCTCTTGGGCAATGCTAATACGAATTTCCTCGGATACTTGTTTACCACTGATGATTGCTGCTGTCATGTTAGTCTCTCCCCTTTTATATACTTTACTATGGTTTATAAATTAAGAATGGTCAGCTTTAATAGTATCTATCTCTTGGATCATTTTGCCGAGTACTCCGTTAACAAACTTCCCGGAATCATCCGTTCCAAAATGCTTGGCCAAATCGATCGCTTCATTCACCGCAACCTTCGCAGGCACATCATTAGCGAACACCATTTCATACGCTGCTAAACGTAGAATCTGACGATCCACACGTGACAGACGGCTCATTTGCCAGCCCTTCAGGTAATGTTCAAGTATATCGTCGATCGCTACCTTGTGCTCCCATACCCCATTCACATGCTCTACCACATAGTGTTTAAGCTGAATCTCGTCCGTGATTACACGTTCGGTTTCATTCTCTTCTGAAGCTTCCTCGAGCAGCATTTCTACGGCTTCCGCGCTTTCCACATCGTTCATTTCCATCTGATACAGGCTTTGGACAATAATCTCTCTAGCTATACGTCTTTTCATGTGTTCCTCCTAAAATCTTATATCGCATTAAAATATTCACTTGTACTGCAACAACGTCTACGACCTAAATATCGCTTCACACTTATTCATTCTTTCCCTAATCCTGTGAGGATTATTGCACAAAGCGAAGATACCTTCAGAGGAAGCTCGCAAATATACCTATCCCTTGTCGCAAAAAAACCGCAATGCCTTTCTTCCGGGGGCAACGGACAACACAAACTTACGGTTTCCTGCTCCGGGAAAAAGACTATCGCGGTTCACTTAAAGGGACGCCAGCGTCCGGATAATCGCGAAACCAACTCCTGCCATTGAAACAGGGGCGCTTGCGCGGTATCCTTTCTTTTGCCGAGCGTATATCCGATGAACACTACCAGTGCAAAGAACAGCATATCCCAAAAACCGCAAATTAAATAAATCAAACCCAGACCAATGCCGAAAGTCACTCCGGCGATTCTACCCCCGTGACTTTCCCATACTTCTTTCCAAGACATAAGGGAAACTCACCTCTATTCCACTCGACTTTTGAAGCTTGGAGACTGCGTGAGGTTAGCAATATATACAGACACATCAGCAACCGGAATGCCGGTTGTCTCCTGCACGAAATCATGCACCTGACGTTGTACTTCTGTCGTAAGCAGCGGTAATGAATGCTCACCGTCCACTACTGCACGAATTGTAATTTCAAGGCCAGCCTGAGAGACACGAATACGTGACTTGAGATCTCTGATTCCCTTCACTTTACCAGCAGCCTTAAGACTCAGATTCTCAATAGTTTCCATTGAAATCTGGATATCCCCATACTCTGTACGCTGATCGACCGAAGGCAATGAAGCGCGATCACGGCGCAGAGAGATGTAGAAAAATCGGATGCTCAGAAGGAACAAGACAACTGCTACTATTATTGCTGTAATATAAGCTGCTGGTCCATTCTCAATCTCCAAAGTTCTAGGAATCGCACCGCTTAAGAGGAGGATGGCAATAACAGATAGTATTCCGATACTTAAGCTGTAGACAAACAGCAAAAGTCTGTCCAAAATTTTTGCCACGAGTCTCATAACCTCCTTAAATTAGAGTAAACCCTCGACTTTGCTGTCGGGGGTTTATGGAAGAACGATGACTGCTATTTCACACGAAGAATCGTTTCAGCTTCTTCGTTCTTGTCTACAGTGTTGTTGTTCTTGAATTGCACATCATGAATATGCACATTCACTTCCACAACAGTCAGACCAGTCATAGTCTCGATGGAGCGCTTAACATTGCGTTGAATTTCAGCAGCCACTTCAGGAAGGCGATTGCCATATTCAATAATTACAGAAACATCCACCGCAGCTTCACGTTGTCCAACCTCTACTTTAACTCCTTTGGATAGATTCTTACGTCCAAGAAGTTCAACAATACCACCGGCGAATCCGCCGCTCATACCTGCTACACCTTTAACCTCAACGGTCGCCAGACCTGCAATAACCTCGATTACTTCAGGAGCAATCTGGATTTCACCGATTTCCGTCCGTTCGTATTCTGTCGGCAATGTACTCATTTTAGACTTCACACCTTTCAAGAAAGATTGTTCATGATTTCAAGCGTAAAGCACGTCTCTTATTAAACATACTATATCATTTGACGAACTTTATGACAAACAAACCGAAGTCGTCCTAAATTTCATACTCTTCAAGAAACTTAATGTCAAAGTTACCATCCAAAAATACAGGATGCTCCAACAGTTTCTGATGGAAAGGGATGGTAGTATGAATGCCTTCCACGGCGAATTCAGCCAAGGCGCGCTTCATCTTCGCAATCGCTTCCTGACGTGTAGGAGCCCATACAATCAGTTTTGCAATCATAGAATCATAGAAAGGGGAAATCGTATATCCTGGGTACGCCGCACTATCTACACGAACGCCAAGGCCTCCGGGTGGCAAATAAAAGCCGATTTTTCCTGGTGAAGGCATGAAATTACGCTCTGGATCTTCAGCATTTATACGGCATTCAATCGACCAGCCATTAATCACGATATCTTCCTGAGTGAATGACAGCGGATTGCCTTCTGCTACAGAAATCATTTCCTTAATCAAATCCACGCCTGTAACCATTTCCGTTACTGGATGTTCGACCTGAATACGAGTATTCATCTCCATGAAGTAAAACTGTCCATCCGGTCCAAGCAGGAATTCAAGTGTTCCGGCTCCCGAATAATTCACGGCAAGTGCTGCTCGAACTGCTGCATTACCCATTGCTTCACGAATTTCAGGTGTGAGCACTGAACAAGGTGCCTCTTCAATCAGCTTTTGGCGACGACGCTGCACGGAGCAGTCCCGTTCGCCTAAGTGCACTACATTGCCATGTTTATCTGCAATAATCTGAATCTCCACATGCTTCATGCCTGTTAGGAATTTCTCCAGATATACACCAGCGTTACCAAACGCCTTTTGTGCTTCCTGTTGTGCAGCAGTGATCTGCTTCACCAAAGATTCCTCGTCCTCAGCAATCCGTATTCCCTTACCCCCGCCACCCGCAGTAGCCTTAACGATGATTGGGTAACCAATATCGCGGCCCAGCATGACAGCTTCCTCTACATCGCCTACAAGACCATCTGAGCCCGGGATAATCGGAACTCCAGCCAGTTTCATGGTTTCCTTCGCCACAGCCTTGTCACCCATACGGTTTATGGCATCTGGAGAAGGTCCTATGAAGATAATATTGCAAGATTCACAAATCTCTGCAAAATCCGCATTTTCAGCTAAAAATCCATAGCCAGGATGGATGGCATCACATTCCGTTAAGGTGGCTACACTCATAATATTTGTAAAGTTCAGATAGCTGTCCTTGGCCGGCATCGGACCGATGCAGTAAGCTTCATCAGCCAACCGGACATGCAGTGAATCCCGGTCGGGTTCCGAATAGACCGCGACGGTGGAAATGCCCAGTTCACGGCAGGCCCTAATAATGCGGACCGCGATTTCGCCGCGGTTGGCAATCAACACTTTTTGAATGTTCATGCGTTTCCTCCCAAAGTTTTGCGAAGCTTCCGCTCCTTAAGTAGTCTGCGGTATTTATTCCGGTTTAACCAAGAATAGTGGTTGACCATATTCTACAAGCTGACCGTTCTCAGCAAGTACAGACACGATTTCACCTTTGATCTCCGCTTCCAGCTCATTCATCAGTTTCATCGCCTCGATAATGCAAACCGTTGATTTTTCACTTACACGGTCTCCAACATTAACAAACGAAGGCGTTTCCGGAGAAGCGGCACTATAAAAGGTCCCCACCATTGGAGACACAATTTTATGTAGTTTGCCTTCATCAGCTGCTTGTGGCTGCTGCGCTGGAGGAACTTCACCAACTACCGGATAGGATACTTGCGGTACGCTCTGCGGCTGCGGGGCAGGCGTAAAGGGATAGGCAGCATAAGGAGTCGCCTGTACTGCTGTTCCATCAGCTTCAGGGCGATCCGGTTTGCGAATTGCAAGCTTCATTCCTTCGCTTTCGATCTCCAACTCATGTACAGAGGAGGTCTGGTCCAGCAATTTAATCAATTCCTTAATTTCGCTCAACTTGAACATATATCAGTTCACTCCTTCAGCTTTCTCTCGAAGCCACTTCTTAAGCGGACAAGATAACTTTATGTATTATATCACAATCGGTAAAAATGGAAAGAGCCCGGGGCAACCCGAGCTCTTTCGTCATTTTTCTTTTAATTTTACAGCTTATTATTGCTCAGAAACGTATTGTACACTAATTTTATCTTGAGATACACTGAGTTCCTTCATTACGAGATCCACGATACTAACCGCTTGTTTTACATCCAGTTTGTCGCTGAGAACAACTACTTTGTAGCTGTCTCCAGCTTCTTCCTTTACAATCGCTTCTCCATATTTTTGTTGAAGCTGTTCTTCGATACCGGTAATTTTGGATTCTTTTTCTTCAAGATTGAGAAGTTGTTCTTGAGCGACTGCGTTATCAGCAGGTGTTTTATCCATGTCATTAATCAAAGCAAGCAAGTCTTGTTGGTTCTTAAGATTCTTTTGCTCACGTTCATAAAGGTAGTTAGTGAACATGCTGCTCGCCGATACACTTTGAGAAGCTACTTCATCGAGAATTTCTTTGTCATTTTTGGCTGGAGTCTTGGTGGTTGTATTTGCGGCTGTATCTTTAGCAGATTTATCTGTTTTCGTGGCATCTTTAGCAGCAGTGTCGGTTGTTGCCTTCTCTGAGTCACTGCTATTTGCGGCAGCTTTACTGCTATCGTCCTTAGCAGCTGTAGTTGTACTGTCGTCCGTTTTAGCAGTAGTAGTGCTATCATCCGTTTTAGCGGTAGCAGCACTGTCATCCGTTTTGGCGGCAGTAGCGCTGTCGTCCGTAGTAGCGGCGCCAGTAGTGCTATCTACAACGCCTTCATCAGCAACAACATCGCCTTGACTAACAACTTCGTTCACAACAACACCTTTGTCACCAACCGTGGGCAACGCTGCACCTGCTGTGTCTTTCAGGGAATCAACCTGCATTGTGCCAGCCGTGTCTTTTGGAATCGAAGCACCTGAGTCTTCAGTGAATAAATAGTATGCAGAGAGGACCACCATCAAGCTGAGCATAGAAACCAACCATATCGTTTGTCTTTTGCCGTTCATTCCATATTCCTCCTAAAATTTAATCTAGTGGCTGCTTCGGAAGCACTCACTTATTGACTTTCTCCTGCTACTCTTGTTTGCGTGGTACTACTGAAATGCGCTGGATCGGGACGTTCAAGCCTTTTTCTATAGCCTGCTCGACGAGTCCACGAACAACCTTGTTCTCTGCCCCTTTGGCAACTACCAGTACGCCGCGTACCTGAGGTTTAATCCGCTTCGTCACAATGGGTGTTTCGTCCCCTGATTGCGAGTAGGTTACGATTTCGCCATCCCTCGTATATTGTGTCGTATGACGTTTCCCCCCACTGGCATCCGTCTCTTCACTAAGCTGCTGGGAGTCATTCATATTACGCACCACGACAATTTCTTCTGTAGACTCCACTGTAACCATGATATCGACCGTACCGACGCCAACGATTTTCTCCAAAATCTCCTTCATCCGGTTCTCCATCGCTAGTTCGATGCTGTCGAACGAATTGGTTGTTGTGGTTGGATCACTCTGCACCAGCGCCGTTTGAGAGGACTGATTCAGCGGCGGCTCACGCCCTGTATTCTCGTTATCAATCCTCTTCACATTGACGAAGGAATTGAATAGCATGATCGCTGCGCCCAGCAGACCCAGAATGATCAGCCAGCGAAAGGTATGGCTTCTCTTTGGACTGCCGGCCCCACCCCCAGCCCACTGCTCAAGCTTTTTCAGCCAATTGCCCACTCCCATCCCTCCTAAAAATTATAGTTTCTTAGAAACATCAAGCTCATGATTTGACGTTACTAGCCACGCTGCCATCCACCTGAATGACTTTGGGATCCAAATCCCACTTCAGCTCCAGCAGCTTTACAATGGACTCCATTTCACTCGAGGACGCGCTGTCTTCAGCTACAATTCCGTTCACTGCTTTATTAGGTTCATCTGATGATGTCGCTTCACTCTCTACGTTATCTCCCGGATTAGCGACAATTTTAACTTCTACAGGTGCTACAGGAGTGATTGTAATGGGTGCTGTAGTCGCTGTGCTGGAAGCTCCGGAAGTACCCGGGGAGTTAGCCGATGTCTGAGGCATAGAGACCTTTACATTAGAAATGACAGGAACATCTTCGTTACCGGTGCCGCCAGACTTCCCCATGCCCAGCGTTACGGTGACATTAACCCCGCGTTTGCCGGTCTCACTGATAATCTGCTCTTTCATCTGACCCGCCACCTCTTCGGCAGCGAGCTGCAGACTCTGTTCCTGACGGCCTTGTGCAAGCTTTTGCCCATCTGCCAGAATCTGTTCCAAGGATGGGTCTCCCTTCCCTCCGCCAGTGAACAAACCGCCTTCTTTCTCTTGCTGTCCCATAGCGACACTCAGTTCGGAGATTGCATCACCTTTCAGGAGAGAGACGATAGGGCTGAGCATCGTGAGCAGGATTAGGAGACTTAGCACCAATCTTGCATAACGCTCCATGGATTTGCTTGGGAGCAGCAATTCAACAAATGACGCCAACAGCACAACCAGGATGATCTCCCGCAGCCAATCGCCCAACCAGCTCATGGTTTCCCTCCTAAAGGTTTTGTTGCTTCACCTCATCATTACGGTCAAGTTGCCCGCAGTCAGCATGATCGTAACCGCCATAAAAAACATTAAGGAAACAGCAGCCAAAGCAGCGAATACGTACACCATGCTTTTTCCAATCGTCTGGAGACAGACTACAATCGGTGTCTCTCCCAGCGGCTGCATCACAGCGGCGGCTATGTTGTAGATAAGGGCAAGCACCAGGATTTTGATTGCCGGAAAAGCACACAGGAACAATATGATAATGACACCCGATAACCCGATCGCATTCTTCACCAGCAGTGAAGCTGAGATTACTGTGTCTGTGGCATCCGCGAACATTTTGCCGATGACCGGAACAAAATTCCCTGTAATATATTTAGCGGCCCGAATGGTGACCCCATCCGTTACTGAGCTTGTTATCCCTCGAACGGAAATTACACCTAGAAACACAGTTAGCAGTACACCTAACAGTCCAGCACCGATGTTTCGCAGCAGGTTAGCCAGCTGGGTTAGTTTATATTTCTCCGACAATGCGCTGACCAGATGCAGCACAGCCGAGAAGAACAGAAGCGGAAAAACAAGGCTGTGGATCATGGTGCCAACCGTATGAATCATAAAAACAATTAACGGATGGGTGACAGAGACCGTAACGATATTCCCCATCGAAGCCAGCAGCGCGAACAGCAGTGGAATCATCGCCATCATGAAATCGATCATCCGGTCGATAGCATCCTTTGCATAACCAATAGCGATATTGAAGCTGTTCACGGCAATTACCAGCACCACCATATAACAGAGCGTATAAGCGACCTTACTGACCGTTTTTCGCTCAAAAGCGGTTTGCAGCGTCTCCAGAATCATGCTGAGTACACTGATCATCACAATCGTCACAAGCAGCTTACCGTTGTACAGCACCTCATGCCACATAAAGCCTAGAAGCCCAGATAACACACCCTTCAAGCTGAGCCCCTTATCTCCTGGAAGCAGCATGTCCATTAGCGTAGGTGTGGCCCCGTCCGGGAAAAAACCACCATAATCCTTCATCAGCTGATCCCAATACGACTCCACTTTATCTTTTGGCAAATTATTCACCTGGCTCTTGACCCACTGGTCTACCGGGGAAGAACTGCCGGATTCTGGTGTTGAGGAAGCTTGCACACTCTGAGCTGTACCTGCAAACCATAGAATGAAAAAGAATGGAAGCAGCAGCAGTATTATTTTTAGTTTTGGAGGACGGAAAACACTGCGCTCTTGCATAATTTCTCCTCCCGATTCGTTGCTCAGCTCTCTTTACGATTGCTTTAAGCAGGCAGTAGTTTCATGACGGTTTCGATAATGATGCTGATGATGGGTACGGCTAGTACCATAATTAGCACTTTGCCGGCGAGTTCTATTTTGGAAGCAATGGATTCCTGACCGGCATCTCGTACAATTTGTGCACCGAACTCCGCGATATAGGAAATGCCGATGATTTTGAAAACAGTCTTCAAATAAATCATTTCCATCCCCGATGACTCAGCCACCCGCTCCAGTGTAGAGAGGATCATTCCGATCTTGCCGATCAGAAACATAAAAATTAGAATTCCTGTTGTAGTAGCAAGAAGGAAGGCGAACATCGGTTTTTGTTCCTTCAGTACGAGAATCAATATGGTCGATATCAGCCCAATCCCAACAACTTGAATAATCTCCATAGCACGCCTATTGAAAAAGAAAGATCGTTTTTATTTCCTGCAGCAACCCGTCCAGCATACGAATCACCATGAACAGCACGACTACGAACCCGATCACGGTGACCCAATGTGCGAAATCCTCTTTTCCCATCTGTTTGAGCACCGTGTGTATCATGGCGATAATTATGCCAATGCCGGCAATTTGAAAAATCGCATTGACTTCAATATTCATTCCTGGCACCTCGCTAAAAGATCAAAATGACGATCAGTACTCCAAGCAGCAGACCCAGGCTTTTACTTAACTTTTCATATTTGCCTTGATCCTCTCTGGCCACCGACTCCTCCTGCTTCAATTGCTGCAATGCTAACGCGATATGAGTGCTCTGATTCGACCTATCGCTTGTGCCGAGAGTACAGCTGAGCTGGCGAAGAATCTCTCTTTCTGTCCCCTTCATAGCGGTAGACTTCCAATATGCTTCCATCGCCCGCTGGATGGCATCCTGGGCGCTTCTGTCATAGGGAGGGCTCATCTCCTCCGCTGTTTTGACAAACAACGATTTCAGCGGGTCCTTCGACTGATTCCCAATCCGCCGCATGGCTTCCGGCAGTGGGGTGAAGCCGTACATGATCTCTGTTTCCAACCGCTGTAGTGCTGCTATTAAACCTCTGATATGTCTGGGCCTGTCTGCATATTGACGAGCAAACTGGAGACCTGCAAGCGTACCAGCCACCACAATGAGCACAGCACCGAACAGCTTAAGCATGCAAATCACCACCTAGTCGATCCCCGGGAGAGATAAGCAGCATTCCTCTTTTCTGACCATCCAGAATGCGAAACGTGAGACCTGCTTCTGAACGATGGAGTATGACATATCTCTCGAACATCTTTTGTTCCAGCAGTCCTCCAAGACCCGGCCTACGAGCCAACTCTGTTACATCTTTTCCGTGAGCGGAAGCAATGACAGATATTCCGGCATGCAGTGCCTCGGTAACTGCTTCGGCATCTTCCGGACGCCCAATCTCATCCGCGATTAATACATCTGGCGATAGCGACCGGATCATCATCATCATGCCTTCTGCCTTGGGACACCCATCAAGAACGTCTGTCCGCGGACCCACGTCAAAGGCGGGAACACCACGCCGGCTGCCAGCAATTTCAGACCGTTCGTCAACAATTCCCACCTTCAGCCCCGGTCTACTCCCTTCGCGCTTGCCCAATTCCCCTAAGGAGATTTGTCTTGCGAGATCGCGGAGTAGGGTAGTCTTGCCATGTTGTGGAGGGGAGAGAATCAAGGTGTGCATCATTCGCTGCCGCCCCTTGTCCAGTAAATAAGGCAGCACTCCATCTGCGATTCCAGGTACTTCACGAGCAATACGGACATTAAAGCCAGTGATATCACGAAGATGCTCTACACCTCCGCCACTCAGTACTGTCCGACCAGCAAGTCCTATCCGATGACCGCCGGGAATCGTAATAAATCCTTTTCTCAGCTCTTCTTCCATCGTATATAGCGAATGGTTGCTGATCAGATCTAGCAGTCGATGAGTGTCTTCCCGATCCGGCTTGTAAGCTTCTTCAGGCCTCTGCGTCAAACTGCCATTCACTCTTAGAAAGTGATATTTACCAGAGTAGTTAATTTCCAGCGGACGACCTTCACGGACACGAATCTCCTCCACCATTCCTAGCAGCGGAAGGGGAAGGCACTTTAACAGTGCTCTTACTTTTTCAGGAAACAATTGCAGCCAGTCATCTGCCATACAAAGTACCCCCAAGCTGTCCTCTACTTAATTGCTTTATTCCATATTTATGCTTGTACGCGCCCAATATGCCTATCATCTATCATTTTTTCAAAATCCCGATTAAGAGAAAGGCTACACCGCAGCCCACCCAGCCTAATTTGCTCCATGACAGCTGCTGCGCCATCCCAGTCAGGCCAATTGCTGTCGTCAATATCAATATGGTCGGGCCTACCAAAGCCAGTCCAGAATTGACAGCGAGTGCCTTATCGACCTGATTTAATCTGAGCATTATCAGGGCAGCTATAATCTCTGCACTGCCCGAGAACAACCGCAGAGTCGCCATCCAACTCACATACTTGTCCAATCAACTCAACTCCTTTTACTAATTCATTCATACCAAAAGACATCTGAGGCTTGTTTAGCTTTCTATTATTCATGGATATGCGTGGCTTTTTCACTTTAGACAATGAGAAATGACAGATTTACAGATCAGACTGTGAAAGAATTCATAGTGAGTGGGTTCATAAATAAATATAATCAGTACGATAAAATAATTTTTACGAACGCCTTCATCTGTGGTATCCTTTTTAATTGGAAATATAGTGAGTTTATATTTTCAAAAAAAGGCAAACTAAAAAGACATAAGAAAAAGAGGGGATTTGTGTCATGCACGTTCGAAATTACGGGCTACCGCTCAGCATGCGGTCCGTAGTCAGACCAGTAAGAGAAGCGGCAATCATTATTTTTTCAGCTTTTTTAGTCGCCGCAGGGATGAGATTATTTCTAATTCCTCATCAACTGCTAAGCGGCGGGGTAGCGGGGGTGGCTTCAGTCATCGGGTATGTAACTAATCCGAAGTACATCTCAATCATTTATTTTGCGATAAACCTTCCTGTTCTGATCTGGGGATTTATTGCAGTGGGGAAAAAGTACATCTTACTAAGCATGCTTTCCGTTTTAGCTACCACCTGGTTCATGACAATTATTCCTGCGGTGAAAGTGACCAAAGACCCGATTTTGGCTAGTATTTTTGGCGGCGTAATTATTGCTGGCGGGGTTGGATTTTCTCTCCGTGCCGGGGGCTCATCTGGAGGATTTGATATATTAGGCTCGATTATTACACGTAAGCGGGATATTCCTATTGGGAATGTACTCTTCGTAATGGATGGGATCGTTATTCTGAGTTTAGGCTTCTTTAAAAGCTGGGACTCAGCCTTATACGCTATGCTCTGTATTTTTGTGAAAAGCAGAGTGGTTGATATGATTCATATTCGTCATGTCAAGCTAACCTGCTTCATTGTTACCAAGGAACGGGATAAAATGCTGAATCGTCTTAGAGAGCTGCCTCATGGCATCACAGTAGTCAACGCAGAGGGCGGTTACAGTCACGAGGGCAATACAATGCTGATGACCGTAACGACCCGCTATGAGCTGTCAGAGCTGCGTAAGACTATCCTTGAGACGGATCCAAGCTCTTTCGTCAATGTACTTGAGACTGTTGAAATTCTAGGCCGATTTAGACGTTTAGGATAAATACCCATATAGATGTAAAAAGGAACGCTGCATTCAAACCTGCAGCGTTCCTTTTCATTTATAGCTGATGCCCAAAAAGGAGACCCCGTAGCTAAGTAGCTGTAGGATCTCCCTTTTTATTGATTAAACGGCTCTTAACGACGATCCTTAGGACCACCAACAAAGGCCTGCTCAGTTGTATCCAGATTATAAGCGGTGTGAAGCGCCTGAATGATCGATGGCAAATTGCCGGATTCGATTACACAAGAAACCTTAATCTCTGACGTGCTGACCATCTTAATGCTTACGCCCTCTTGGGAGAGTACATCAAACATTTGAGCTGCAACACCAGGATGGCTAACCATACCCGCGCCAACAATAGAAACCTTCACGAGGTTATCCTCGGACGTTACTTCACGGTAAGGTAAAGTTTTATGGATTTCTTTAATTACTTCCTTCGCACGGTCCAGTTCATCAAGTGAAACTGTAAATGAGAAGTCAGCCTGCTCATTCTGCACACCACTTTGTACTATGATATCTACGTTTACGCCTTCTTCAGCCAGCTTGCCGAAGACTTGAGCGAGTACACCCGGTACATCAGGTACTCCTAGAATACTGACACGTGCTACATTCTTATCATAAGCAATCCCACTAACTACGACTCCTTGCTCCATGCTTGCTTCCTCCTTCACAACAGTACCTTCATTATGATTAAAGCTCGATCTAACGACCAGCTTAACTTGATGACGCTTAGCATACTCCACTGCACGCGGATGTAGTACCGCCGCTCCCAGATTGGCAAGCTCTAGCATCTCATCGTATGAGATTTCGTTCAGCTTGCGGGCTGTTTTCACAATGCGTGGATCTGTAGAATAGATACCATCAACGTCGGTATAAATCTCACATACATCTGCTTGAATAGCAGCCGCAAGGGCTACAGCTGTCGTGTCCGATCCTCCGCGGCCCAGGGTAGTGATCTCACCATCCAAAGTCATCCCTTGGAAACCGGCAACGATAACGATCTGTTCGCGTTCCAAAGACGCTACTACACGGTGTGGATCAATATCATTGATACGAGCTCTACCGTGGGTTTCGTCTGTACGGAACCCGGCCTGCCATCCTGTATAAGATACTGCATTCCGCCCGATCCCATGAAGAGCTATGGACAAAAGAGCAACGGAAATCTGCTCTCCTGTTGTCATCAGCATATCCATTTCACGTGCAGGCGGCTGCCCGTTTAATTGCTTCGCCGTATCGATCAAATCATCTGTTGTATCCCCCATAGCAGATACAACTACAACGCAGCGATGTCCCTCATCCTGCTTGTCTGCGATGCGCTTGGCAACACGTTGCATGCGTTCTGTGTCGCCGACGGAGCTGCCTCCGAATTTCATAACATAAAGTGACAAAGTCCCACTCACTCCCCATATCGGTCTATGTAGTTGCTTCTAATCGGTTTCCCGCTTTAAACCAGTATAATACGAAAATAGCGTAATGCGTTAATGATTTCATTAAAAAATTATTGATTTTCCAGAAGCTAACAAAAAGATAAGGTCAGCTTCAAGACACTAGCTGACCTCATTTCACCCGTCTTCCAGTTTTTTATTGAGAAGCTGGTCGATAAGTCAGGGCCATCACTCCAGAGCTGAATCTTTTGGAGTCCACTAGCTCCAACGTCTTCTCTTCACCAACGTTATCGAACAGGCGCTGACCGCTACCCAGCAGAATCGGGAAGACCAGAAGCTGATATTCATCGACAAGGCCAAGCTGCATCAGGCTCTGCGCAAGCGTACGACTGCCAAAAACGAGAATATCTCTCCCCGGCTGCTCCTTCAGCTTGGACACCTCCTGAACAAGATCGCCCTTAATCAAGCTTGAATTGCTCCATGTTGTTTCTTCGAGAGTTGTGGAGACTACGTACTTAGCGTATCCATTCATCATTTCACCGTACTCACCCGTCTGCTCAACCATATTTGGCCAAGCCTCTGCAAAACCTTCGTAGGTTGTCCGTCCTAACATTAGAGCGTCAGCAGCTTTCAGTTCAGCAAATTTGAAATGCTCCTGTTCTTCACTTCCGAATGAGAAGGTCCATTGTGGATTTTCCATAACACCATCAAGGGATATGAACTGAGATATAATTAATTTTCTCATATGCGCCTCCTTCTAATCCTTCAATTCGTAAGTATAATATCCCACACCCATACTGTTCCTCATGCATCCTCGTTTATATACCAAAAACCCCCCACCGTAATAACGGGGGAGGCTGATTGGTTATAAGTTCAGCAAGTATGATGCTTCCTACGCGCGGGAGATATATTTACCTTCGCGAGTATCAATAAGCAGCACATCTCCTTCATTGATGAACAAAGGAACTTGTACAGAATGACCTGTTTCAAGCTTGGCCGATTTAGTAGCGCCTTGAGCTGTATTTCCCTTCACACCTGGCTCAGTTTCAACAACCTTCAGCTCTACGCTGGTAGGCAGGTTGATCCCAAGGATTTCACCTTGGTAACTGATGATGTTTACAGTCATGTTCTCTTTAAGGAAGTTCAATTCCCATTCAAGCTGCTTGCTGGACAATTCGAATTGGTCATAGGTTTCGTTGTCCATGAAAGCATGCTCAGATCCGCTTGCATACAAATATTGCACGCCACGGTTCTCAATAATAGCACGGCCAATAGTTTCACCTGCACGGAAAGTACGCTCGACAGTGTTACCATTGCGCAGATTTTTCAGCTTAGAGCGAACGAACGCTGCACCTTTACCTGGTTTAACGTGCTGGAAATCAAGAACGGTAAAAATATCACCGTCCACCTCTACGGTCAAGCCTGTCTTAAAATCGTTTACTGAAATCACTAAAAATCCCTCCTGAATTCGATAATTAAACCACTACTTTTTCTTACTTACAGTACTGTATATTCTTTGGACGAATGGGTCAGCAGCGATATTCCGCTCTCGGTGATCACAATATCGTCTTCAATACGTACTCCGCCAATCCCCGGCAAATAGATACCTGGTTCCACAGTAACCACCATTCCCGGCTGCATGATATCGTCACTCAGCTTGGACAAACGCGGCCATTCATGAACTTCCATTCCAAGTCCATGACCCGTGCTATGTCCAAATTGATCACCATATCCGTAGCTAGCGATGATATCACGTGCCAGTGCATCACATTCCCGTCCAGTCATACCCGGTTTGATATGTGCCAACGTATGTAGCTGAGCTTCCAGCACAATATCATAGATTTCTTTCAGCTTCGGATCTGGAGCTCCGAGTGCAATGGTACGAGTCACATCTGAGCAGTATCCATCGAGTAATGCGCCGAAATCAAGCGTAATAAATTCATTACCTTGAATTACACGGCTGCTTGCTACGCCATGCGGCATGGACGAACGTTCACCTGAAGCAACAATCGTATCAAACGATGACGCAGTTGCCCCGTGGGTACGCATATAGAATTCCATTTCCAAATCGACGTCTCTTTCAGTCATGCCTGGTTTGATCACATTCAGAATATGATTGAATGTAGCATCAGCCAGATCAGCTGCACGTTGCATAACAGCAAGCTCTTCAGCATCCTTGAACATACGGAGGTCTTCCACGGCTTTGGAAACTGGAACTAACACTGCCGGCTTAAGGGCTTCCGCATATGAGGTATAAGCGCTGAATGAGACATCATCCTGTTCGAAACCAACACGTACCTCACTGCCTGTTGGCAGCAACTCGCGTACTGTATCAATAAATTTAGGACCATGCTCTACAACCTTAACTCCTACCGCTTGATCCGCAGCCTGTGTCATGTACCTGAAGTCAGTTAGCAGATAACAATCATCGCTTGTCACCAATACATAACCGGACGATCCGGTAAATCCACTTAAATAGCGGCGGTTATAACCGCTGGTTATCAACATTGCTTCCAATCCTTTATCCTGCAAAACCTTACGCAGCTTGGAGACGCGCTCGTTACCCATTTTCATTCTCCTCTCGAAATAGCCACATTGTATTTTAACATAGGGATATCCCCTTGAGAAGTTTTTTCGAGCCGTTAGGCAAGTGCAGTCGCTTGCTCACGCTTTCGTTCGTCGGTATACTCAATCGCCGCTGTGTATCCAATGAACATCCCCCAAAGTAAAAAAAGGCAGAACTCACTAATCACAGTGTTCCACGGCAGCTTAAAAGGCGGCTGCATAAGAAACATTTGCGAGCCGGGAATAAATATAACTACCCACCACAAAACACCATAAACCAATCCTGGCCAAGGTCCCTTCAGCTTGCGCAGAATAAGCACATATAGCAGTGAGGCTATCACTGAAAATAAAATGAAAAACAAATAACCCACGAGATGTCCATACATTGTTGTCAGAAAAGTATGTTTAAAAAACGGCTCTGCTAAATAACCAGGACTAACCTTGGTAAAGCTGAACCAGTAGATTAACCAGTGCAGCCCTCCCCAAATCAAACCTGCGAAAAAACCTAATTCGAGCGCAAAAAACCAAATATTAGTATGATCTGATTGTTGTTGATGTGATTTGCTCATAGAATTGCCTCGCTTTCCGTATTTTAATACCGATTTGTCTCTCCTTGTCCCTATAAGGTAGTATGTGCAGCAAAAGGCGATCCAACTAGTAATGTCTTCAAAAATTAGTTACAATGTATTATATAAATCATATTAATTACGGGAAGGTGAATTGGTTGTCCCAGGAAACTCCCAGCTATGGCGGCCAAGCCGTCATTGAAGGCGTCATGTTCGGCGGCAAGCATATTAATGTAACAGCCGTGCGACGAAAGAATCAGGAGATTACATTTTTGGAGGTGCCAAGAAGCGATAAGAGCTGGGTCACTAAACTGCGCAAGATTCCGCTGCTTCGCGGCCTTGTCAGTATTATAGATGCCAGCGCCAAAGGCTCTAAGCACTTGAACTATTCAGCTGAATCCTATGCCGAAGATGAATTGGAACCCGAAGAACTGGCGAAAGAGAAAGCTAAGCCGAAGAAAAAGGACGAAGGCTGGAGCCTCGGAATGATTTTTGGCGTTGCTGTAATGGGTATTCTCTCCTTCTTATTCGGAAAGCTCATTTTTACGCTTGTCCCAGTATTTGTCGAAGATTTTTTATTCAAGAATGCATTTGATAACTATGTACTGCACAACCTCATAGAAGGCGGCATTAAAATGGTCCTCTTGCTGGTCTATTTATGGGCGATTTCGCAAACACCTGTGATCAAGCGGCTATTCCAGTATCACGGTGCGGAACACAAAGTCATCAGCGCCTTTGAAGCAGGCGAAGATCTGACTGTCCAGAACGTTCAGAAATACAGCCGTCTGCATTACCGCTGCGGAAGCAGTTTTATGATGCTGACGATTATCCTCGGCGTTATTATTTACTCCGTAGTACCATGGGATAATCTTTGGGAACGTGTGATCCAACGGATTATTCTGCTGCCTGTCGTAATCGGTGTTTCGTTTGAGGTTCTGAAGGGTACCAACGCAGTAAGAGAAATTCCAGGTCTCAAATACTTGGGATATCCTGGACTATGGCTGCAGTTGCTCACTACCAAAGAACCAAAGGATGATCAGGTAGAAGTATCCATCGCCTCTTTCAATCGTATGCGTGAGCTTGATGCAGAGATTGAAGCCAGAGGATATACGGAGGCAAGTGTGTCAGGCGGCATATTGGATCCTGCGAAAGGATGAGTGTCCTATGATCAGGCATGCTTTAATTTTTTGGATTTCAGTAATTTTTGCAATATTCGGTTTTGTGATTGGAGTCTTGACTGAGCCTTTCTACACGCTGTCGAAGCTGATTCTCCCCTTAGTACTGTTAGCGATTATCTATTATGCTTACAAAATGGGACCAGGGAAATACGCTCGCAGCAGTAATGGATCTAGAATCAAAGTCAAACCTTCGCAGAAAACCATGACCAAGGTAGCTGGGATTCGCAAGACACAAGCAGCACCAGGCAAACGCAAAAGTTATCCCTTCCAAGTCATCGAAGGAAATAAAGGGAAAAACGATGATCAGCTTCCGAAGTACCATTAACTAAATTATGACAAACACAAAAAAGCATCTCCACGTTTCAAAATAACGTGCGGGATGCTTTTTTTCTGATATTATGAAGCTTGCTTGTTATCGGGGGCGCCATTCCTTAAAGAAGTCTTCCCCTGCTTTCAGTCCGGCGGCATACAATTCGTCGCTTTGCATCTTCGTAATATTAAATTGGGTCGTGCCGATACCAAGCGTTGGGATGGTTACTGTGCGGACATATTTATCATTTTCAATATATTTCTCATCATGAGCAGACAGCATGGTACTGACCATAGCTTGCAGCATACTGAATGGTCCCCTAATCCTGTGGGGCTGCGGGTCGGTTTTACCTACTGTTTGATACCCTACGGTGGGGATTCTTTTCCCCGGCACTTTACTATTCTCATTCATCCCGTCAAATAGCCATAAAGGAAAATTGCTTAATAATCCTCCGTCCACAACGTATACAAATTGCTCAATAAAAGACTTCCCTCTAGCGGACTGTCCATTTAACCTGAGCATCACTGGATCAAAAAAATAAGGAATACTGCAGCTCATACGGACAGCCTTAGCCACCTCAAAATGTTCAGGAGAGATTCCATACTGTTCCAACCCATCTGGTAAGACCAATATCCGGCCATTGGTAATGTCAGAAGCAATTATAGATAGTTTGCCTGGAGGCAGATCACGAAAAGTGATAATTCCCTTTTTAAGCAAAAGCGATCTCATCCACGATTCCAAGGCTTCACCCGAATACAATCCCTTCTTCAATAACACTCGCAGTGCAGGACCTACCCAAGCCGTATTATAAATGGGAGCTCGCTTCATAAACGATGAAAAAGAAGTTCCTTGGATAATCCGACTCATTTCCTCACCTTCATAACCCGCAGCCAGTAAAGTCGCTACAATCGCGCCTGAGGAGGTTCCAGCGACCTTTTTAAAGGTTCGTCCCGCCCTTTCCGTGGCTTCAACTGCTCCAGCGAGAGAAATCCCTTTTACTCCCCCTCCTTCAAACACAGCGTTAATCTCCATACACAAAAATCCCCCGTTTCCCATAGATTCTATTGCTTATCTATGAGCACGGGGGAGTATTCATGACTCCTTATCTAGAACAGTTATCTTATTTGGACTGAAAATAAAAGGTCAGCAAATTTGATAATCCAAACGGATTGCGCACTACAATGTCATTTGCTCTGAACATAATACTGCCTGCAACCTCTTTATATTTCTCATTATATTTAAGCTGGTTGATGATTTGGTCGCCACTTTGCCATTCTGCTTTCTGGTCACTTGCTCCAACCTTATAAGCAGCTTGCCCAATATAGAGCTTAACATTCGTATTCTCTACCTCTTTAACCCACCAATCTACTAGCTTATCGTAGCGGGCAGTGCTAAAGGACAGACTCCAATAAATTTGCGGTGCGACATAGTCAATCCAGCCTTGCTTGATCCATGTCCGAACATCGGCGTACATATCGTCATAAGCGGTAACTCCAGCTGTGGTATCCGAACCTGTGCTGTCTTTTTTGATATTACGCCATACACCAAACGGACTAATTCCATAAGAAACCTTCGGTTTCACCTTATGAATCTGTTCTCCCAATTGACGGACGAATTCATTGATATTATCGCGGCGCCAATCCGCCTTAGAGGACAGGTTCTTCGTGTTATAAGTCTTATAAGCAGTATCATCGGCAAAAGATACACCTGAAGGATAGAAATAATCATCCAAATGGACACCATCTACATCATAGCCTTTGACGACCTCCAACACTGTATCGATAATATGCTGGCGGGCTGCTGGGATCCCTGGATTGATGTATTTTTTACCTCCTGCGTCTACAATCCATTCCGGATTTGACTTAGCCACATGATTACTTGCTAATGCGGATGTAGAAGCATCTGTTGTCGCGCGGAATGGGTTGAACCATGCATGGAACTGCATACCGCGTGAATGTGCAGCGCTGACCATATAGCTCAACGGGTCATAACCCGGATTTTTTCCTTGTGTGCCGGTCAGCACCTTAGACCAAGGAACTAGAACAGAAGGGTATAGGCTGTCTGCTGAGGTTCTAACCTGTACAAAAACAGCATTAAAACCAACAGCTTTTAGCTTGTCCAGCAGATTATCAAATTCTTGTTTTTGTTTCGCTTCGTTACCTGCAGAAGCTACTGAAGGCCAGTCCAGATTAAATACTGTAGAGATCCAGGCTCCCTTCATCTCCTTGTTAGCCGACGCACCAGGGATACTTGGAACTGTTGGCGAGGTCGGTTTTGGAGTCGCTGTAGGGGCTGGGGTCGGCGTTGGCGTAACGACTGGAGTCGCTGTAGGTACTGCTGGCGTTTCCGGATCAGCAGCCTGCGGCGGCTCTGTATTAGAGTACAAAGAAATATGTTTGGTAGTCTGATCCCAGATAACCTGTAACCCCAATTGCTCACTTACAAAACGAAGCGGCACCATAACCCGTCCCTGCTTAATCTGTACTGAGGTGTCGAGGGCTACAGAAGCATTATTAACTAATGCACTTTTCTGGCCACTGGTCAGCTTGATCTCTGTATCTCCTTGCGTGATTGTAACTGTCTTACTGCTTTGATTCCAAACTACTCCAGCACTCAACCCTTTACTAATGACGCTAATTGGCACCATCGTTACATTCGAAGCTGTGATATACGGCGGCACATCGCTTGCCAGCGCCTCGCCATCCAGTTCAATGGTAATCTGCACAGCTGCCGCACGTGCCCCAGGAGACCATAAAGGCAGAAACAATACTAATACTAGCAATCCCAACATCCATTTACGATAATTCATAATTCCTCCCCAAATCTAAAATAATATGTATCCAATAAAAAAAGAAAAAACGGATCAATCCTCCAAGTTGATGTACCGATTCCACCCTTCAAAAGAGCGGTATCAATCTCAGCCAGAAAAAGGACTTATCCGTTTTGACGCTAAAAACTGGGAAAGGTTGCACTAAACAAAATAGAAACGGCTATACCATCAAGTAGTTTATGCTCACCAAAGCCTTGCTGGGCATAACTTTAAGGACGGTATCCGTTTCGGGAAAAAACATTTCAAGAATCGCTTGCCAGTTCATTGTGAATAGCATATAAAGTCTGCAGACGTTCTTCATCGCGGCGGAAATATTCCACCAACGTTTCGATACGTGTAATCGAATCCCAACTTAGGTGGTGCTCGATCCCTTCAACATCATTATAGATAAATTCCTGCTGTACTCCGATCAAACCGAGGAATTCTTCCAATAGTTGATGACGATCAACAAGACGTTTCCCTACTTTTTTCCCTTTGTTGGTTAGGACAAGCCCACGATATTTCTCATAGATGAGATATTCGTCCTTATCCAGTTTTTGGATCATCTTGGTCACAGAGGAGGGGTGTACTTCCAGTCCCTCGGCAATATCCGAGACCCGCGCATAACCTTTCTCATCAATGAGCTTATATATGCGCTCCAAATAATCCTCCATGCTGGGTGTTGGCATTAAAATTTACCTCTTTTCTATAATGAACCTGGCGCCGAGCCAAACCTTGCTCTAACAATGATACATGTTTCTAACGCCCCTTGGCAAGTCCTTCAAGAGAACATGCTGAGGAGTTACCCATGATTGCCATGCTTCTAATGAGACTCAGTTAGGCATAATAAACTTACTCATCTTTCAGAAGGAGCGTGAATTCATGACTATAGTGACACCTGAGACCCCTCCCGTAAAGAGAACCAGAAAAGCTACAGCCCTTTTTGTCCCCGAGCTTGTTTTCTTCGAGCCGGATGCTTTAAATTACCCGAAAGGTGAACGGATCATGGAATGGGTGAAGGCTAACAATATTCCCTATCGCATGACTACATCGCATAACCGCATAATGAATTTCCCGGGTGACACAGAGGTCGAGCAATATAAAATTGCCAAAAGAACACTTGTAGTCGGCCTGCGCAAAACCTTAAAGTTTGAGCAATCCAAACCCTCCGCAGATTATGCAATTCCGATCGCAACTGGCTGCATGGGCCACTGCCATTATTGTTATTTGCAGACTACTTTAGGTGCAAAGCCTTACATTCGTGTATATGTAAACACCGAAGACATCATTGACGCCGCCAAAAAATATATCGAGGAGCGTAGCCCTGAAATCACGACTTTTGAAGCAGCCTGTACCTCAGATCCATTAGGACTGGAGCATATTACCGGATCTCTGTCAGAACTCATCACATTCATGGCAGCGGAGCCCCTTGGCCGCCTGCGCTTTGTGACCAAATACCAACATGTTGAACCTCTACTCGATTTGCAGCATAACGGACATACCAGAATTCGTTTTAGCGTAAATGCTGACTATGTGATCAAAAATTTCGAGCCTGCTACCTCGCGGTTTGAAGAGCGAATTGAAGCGGCTGGAAAGGTCGCACGTGCCGGCTATCCACTGGGTTTCATCATTGCCCCAATTATTTGGTATGACGGCTGGCAGGAAGGCTACGCGGAGCTGCTGGCCAAATTAGCCAAGACCCTCCCGCCGGAAATAGGAAAAGGTCTAACCTTTGAAATGATTCAGCACCGATTCACCAAAACAGCCAAGACTGTAATTGAGAAACGTTACCCGAAATCTAAACTAGAAATGGACATGGAGAAACGTAAAAAGAAATGGGGCCGCTGGGGACAGAACAAATATGTCTATCCGGATGAACAGCAAACCGCCCTGCGAGAATTTATCACAGAGCGGATTTTCGAGCATTTTCCTGAAGCAGGTATTGATTACTTCACCTAAGCTCTAAAAATTCTTGTATTTTAAAAAATTAGCCAATCCGGCGTTATTCCTTGTAGCCACACTGTTATCCGGAACATTTGATCCGTGAACAGCAAAACACCCATAAATACCATTAGGACGCCGCCAATCTTCATCAGCAGATTCGAATACTTGAGGATACGCTTCACTCCGCCAAGGAAAAAGGCTAAAAGAAAAAATGGCAAAGCAAATCCGATGCTATACGCGGTAATCAATGTAAACCAAGTGCCTGGATCGCTTGCCGACAGTGCAATAATTGCCGTCAAAATCGGTCCGATACAAGGTGACCAACCAGCAGAAAAACCAATCCCGAAAATAAAGGAGCCCACATAACCCGCCGGTTTCCATTTTAAATCAAGCTTCCGTTCGCGAAGTAGAAACTGGGGCTGAAAAATCCCAAGCAAAAATAAACCCATTACAATAATTAGAATCGCCGACAATTGCCGGATCAGATCACGCTGGCCATTAAAGAATTGCCCGAATAACCCAGCCCCAAAACCAAGTGTGTAAAAAACAGCAGAAAAACCTAATATAAATGCCAATGTATGAGTCAGGGTGCGTATACGAACCTCTTTAGAGTTGCTGCCTGATTTTAATTGTTGAACGGATAACCCGGTAATATACGATAAATAAGAGGGGTACAGCGGTAAGCAGCATGGCGATATAAACGATGCCACCCCTGCAGCTAAAGCAATTCCTGCATTGATATTAGACAAAATAGCGGCTCTCCTTCCGGCATTCGAGTCACTTCATGGAGCTGCTTATGGCTCCTTTTTTTAATATAAGAAAGGATTAATTTCTCATTATTACTTTTCTTATATTTCACACCTAAACGCTTATCGTCCTTACAAGGACACCGAAGGCGTTTACGCTTGCCTAATGCGATACCGATTACTTAATTCGCTGTTTATGCTGGCAATCCCTTTTTACCGATCAAGGTTAATACCAATAATGATATGAGCAAAAGCACAATAGTTGCACCGGGAGCCAAATTCCACACTCCAGCTACTACTAGTCCTCCTACAACGGCAATCTCCGAAATGATAACCGCCAGGATGACCGAGGATTTAAAGCTACGAGATAGCAATAAGCTGATTGCGACCGGAATAGTCAACAAAGCAGATACTAATAGCGAGCCCACAATCTTGATCGCTGTGCTAATCACAAGTGCTGTCAGGATGGTGATCAGCATGTTAAGCAGCTTCACCGGCAGCCCACTTACACTTGCTGCATCCTCTTCAAAGCTAAGCAAAAAGAACTCTTTAAAGAACATCGATACTACTACTACAACAGCTATAGTCACTATGCCTACCACGATCAAATCAGTATTATCGAGCGTATAAATGCTGCCGAACAAATAACTCATTACGTCCGCATTATAACCTTTTCCTAAGGTGAAAAAGAGTGAAGCCAACGCCACTCCGCCCGACATTATAATGGCAATCGACAGCTCCGCATAACTCTTATAAGCCTTGCGAAGCTTTTCAATCGCGAAGGACGCTACCACTGCAAAGATAAGGCCTGCGCCCAGCGGATAAAATCCTGTTAGAAAACCGAGTGCCACCCCCGCTATAGTAACATGAGCCAGCGTATCACCAATCATGGATAATCGTCTAAGCACAAGAAAAACGCCTATAAGCGGCGCTGTTATACCAATCAGCAGTCCGCCCGCAAGCGCCCGCTGAAAAAAATCGCTAAATAGTATTTCCAACTTAAACTCTCCTTCATACAAACTCAAACCATTTTAAAACCATTTTAAAACCTTTTTCAAACCTTTTTCAAACCTTTTTCGATCCCTCCCAAACCCTCCCTTCCAAGGGAGGGCCCCAAGGGCTCTGCCCTCTGGACACCCGTTAAGTGCAACTAGCGTAGGAGTTAGTGTTACTGAACATAGATAGGTCGGGGAAAGATCGCTTTCGTCCCTAAAGGGACACGCTTGTACTTTGGTGGTGCTTAGGTAAGAGAAAATAAGAAATAGGAACAAGGTTAAAATACCTCTTAATAAAACCATGTCTACTGACTAACTTCCACACGCAAGTTATGTATGCCCTGAGAACAGAGGCACCCCTGTTCAGAGTTCAATTATGACTTAAGAGAGCGTGTGCTGCAGGTTCTCTTCTGTGCAATTCTGGAGATCATGTGAGTGGCGGGAGTAAAAGTTGATTTTACCATTTGTCTGCACGGGCTCATGACCTAAATAATTTTTAATCATGTCGATATCATGCGACACCATCAGGAAGGTCATATGATGATGAGCATGCATATGCGTAATTAATTCAAAGAATCCCGCTTGTGATTCGGCATCAATACCCACGGTAGGTTCGTCCAAAATCAGCAGGTCAGGATGGTTAATCAGCGCCCGAGCCAGAAAAACACGCTGCTGCTGACCGCCTGACAGCTGGCCTACTCTTTTCTCCGCAATATCTTGTATCCGCATGACTTCAAGTGCATCCTCACATTGACGATGCTGAGCCTTAGATACTCTGCGGATCAGATTCTTGTTATTATATAGACCTGACAGAACTACTTCACGCACCGTTGCTGGAAACAATGGGTTGAAAGCATTTTTTTGCGGAACATATCCGATCCGTTCCCAGTCTTTAAACTTGCGGACAGGCGTTCCGAATAATTTAATTTCACCACTGCTCGCCGGAAGCAAGCCGACGATCATTTTCATCAATGTTGTTTTACCAGCACCATTAGAACCAATGATACCAAGGAAATCTCGTTCTCTTACACTATAGTTAAGATTCGATATCACCTTCTGTTCCCCATATGAAAAAGAAAGATCCTGTATATCGATGATATGCTGATGGCAGTCCAAGGATACCGATTGCATGCTTAAGTACCGCCTTTCCCTTATACTTTCCTTATTATTGTAAGGCCATAATCAGATTTTGCAAATTTTTCTCCATCAGAGTGAAGTAATTATCGCCGTTCTTCTCTTGCTCCGCAGTAAGTCCCTCTACCGGATTAAGCACCATAGTGGAAACGCCCGCTTCGGCTGCCAGAGTCTTAGCCAGTTTATCGGAGACAAGCTCTTCAAAAAAGATATACTTAATACCTTCATCTTTTACCATTTTCGCAAGCTTCACTAAATCCTGTCCGCGCGGCTCGGCGTCCGGCGAAAGTCCCATAATCGCATGCTGATCCAATCCATAATCACGGGCAAGGTAAGAGAAAGCCTGATGCGATACTACGATCTTATGGTTGGGCAGCTTAGCAAGCTCCTCTTTGAATTTACTATCTAATGCCTGCAGACGTTCAGCAAGCTTATTGTAACGCTCTTCATAACCTTCTTTATGCTCAGGATCCACGGACTGAAGGCTTTCTTTAATATTCTGAGCCATAGTAATGGCTGATTTTGGACTTACCCAAGTATGCGGGTCCGTATGCAGGCTGTCTCCTGAGGCATTACTGTTATGATCCGTATCCTCATTTTGATGAGAATCTTCCTCACTTGCCCCATGATCATGCCCGTCATCTTCATCGGTCATGATATAATCAATACCTTGGCTTACTTCAACCGCCTTAACTTTACTGCTGCTATCAAGGCCTTTTAAAAAGTTAGGGACCCAGCCTTCTAAGCCTGCACCGTTATATAGAAATAGCTGTGCCTTAGAAGTGTTGATAATGTCTTGACTGCGCGGTGTCCAATCATGTGGCTCCACACCCACTGGAAGCAGGTTAATAGCATTGATATCTTCCCCGCCAATCTCCTTAGCAAACTCGTAAATAGGATAAAAGGTTGTAACTACATTTACTTTCCCTTCAACTATACTTCCACTGCTCTTAGGTCCGCATGCACTTAGTGTAAATACCAGTACCAGTGCAAGGACGAGCAAAATTATACGCGATTTCATTGCTGCCATTATATTGATCTACCCCTCAAATCGTAAATTTTACTATTAGTAGTATAATAGTAATCGTTACGATAAGTCAACAAAGTATCCAAAAAGAAACGGCAATATCGCCTTTAATAAAAAAGGAATGCTCCCACAACCAACCCGGCTGAAGGAGCATTCTCTTGTTCAAGCAACCTCATTAAAAAATTTCTACAACAGTATTGTCTTATTTCACTACTGCTCCGTTTGGCATGCTGTCCGGCACGGTAGCGATCGTTAGCTGGTCACCTTTAGAAGCCGCCAAAATCATCCCTTGGGACAACTCCCCACGCAGCTTCACCGGTTTAAGGTTTACGATACAAATCACTTTACGTCCCACCAGCTCTTCCGGTGTATAGAATTTCGCGATACCAGAAACCACTTGACGTTGTTCATAACCCAGATCCAGTTGCAGCTTCAGCAGCTTGTCAGCTTTTTTCACTGGCTCTGCAGCAATAACTTGAGCAACACGCAGCTCTGCTTTAGCGAAATCGTCAATGCCGATTTCCTCTTTATGCTCTTCCACTGGCTCGGAGTCCGCAGCAGCAGGAGCAGCCGCTTCCGCCACTTCAGCCGCAGCTTTGCCAGCGCCCATAGCCTCGGCAATATAAGCTACCTCTTGCTCCACATCCAGACGCGGGAAGATTGGATTGCCTTTCACCAGCTTTGTTCCCGCCGGAATCAGGCCAAAAGTCTTACCGCTATCCCAAGTCGTTAACTCACCAGGCTCAATACCCAGCTGTTCCCAGATCTTCGCTGGTGTTTGTGTCAAGAACGGCTGCAGCAGGATTGAAGCAGTACGCAGACCTTCCACAAGATGTCTCATCACAGAAGCCAACTCGGCAGTTCTATTTTCATCTTTGGCAAGTACCCAAGGTTGGGTCTCATCGATATATTTGTTGGTGCGGCTAATGAATGTTCCGATAGCTGTCAGCGCCACGGAGAACTCCATTTTTTCCATAGCTTCTTCTACTTTGGCATAAGTATTCTCAGCTGCAGCTTGAAGCTCACCATCAAATGCTGTTACATTTCCTTCATATGCCGGAATCTCGCCTGCAAAATACTTTTCAACCATAGCCCCTGTACGGTTCAACAAGTTACCCAGGTCGTTGGCAAGATCATAGTTAACCCGGTCTACAAAACTTTCCGGTGTGAACGTGCCATCAGAACCAAATGGTACCTCGCGCAGCAGGTAATAACGTAATGCATCCAAGCCATAACGATCAATCAGTGTCACAGGATCAACTACGTTACCTTTGGATTTCGACATTTTTCCATCTTTCATGAGCAACCAGCCATGGGCAAATACTTTTTTCGGAAGGGGTTCACCAAGCGCCATCAGAATGATCGGCCAGTAAATCGTATGGAAACGAACGATTTCTTTACCAACGATGTGTACATCCGCAGGCCAGAACTTGTCATACAAGGTGCGATCCTCGGAACCATAACCCAGAGCAGTAATATAGTTAGTCAAAGCATCAATCCACACGTACACGACATGCTTCTCGTCGCCCTTAACTTTTACACCCCAATCAAAGGTTGTGCGGGAAACTGCCAGGTCTTCCAGTCCGGGCTTGATGAAATTGTTAATCATTTCGTTCTTACGGGATTCCGGCAAAATAAACTCTGGATTCTCCTCGTAAAATTGCAGTAACCGATCCGCATATTTACTCATCCGGAAGAAATAACTTGCTTCCTTCACCAACTCAACCGGGTGGCCGCTATCTGGGCTTTTTGCACCAGTAATCACACCGTTATCATCACGCACAATATCAACTAATTGCGTTTCTGTGTAAAAGGTTTCATCTGGGATACTATACCAGCCCTCATATTCACCTTTATAGATATCTCCTTGCTGCAGCAACCGATCAAAAATATCCTGTACCACTTTTTTATGACGCTCTTCCGTAGTACGGATGAAGTCATCGTTCGAAATGTCCAGCTTGCGCCATAGCTCCTTAATACCAACAACAATGTCGTCTACGAACTGCTGAGGGGTCTTTCCTGCTTCCTCTGCCTTCCGCTCAATCTTTTGTCCATGTTCGTCTGTACCGGTTAGATAACGCACTTCGTAGCCGCGCAGACGTTTGTAACGGGCCATTGCGTCTCCTGCCACGGTTGAATAAGCATGTCCGATATGTAGCTTGTCACTCGGATAATAAATTGGTGTCGTTAGGTAAAACGTTTTTTTCTCACTCATTCGGTAATCATCCTTTCTTATTAAAAAACAAAAAACTCCCGTCCCCATAATGGGGCGAGAGTATAACTCACGCGATACCACCCAAATTTCCTGTCTCTTCACAGAGCACAGGCTTCGCCAGTTCCCTCGCGGGAACTGTCCATTAACGCTGGATCACGCTGTTATCTTACGTGAACCTCAATTGCAGTCCCCGCTCGAACACAGTTCCTCCCGGACCATATTCAATCTAACGCTCCATACCGGCTTTCAGCACATTCCGGCTCTCTGTAATGGACGTAACGATTTACTTATCCGTTCTTCGGAATTCATACTATTACTTGTGAATATACCCAAAGGTAAGGCACCATGTCAAGTCGCAGGGGCAGAATCCTTCTCAGCAGATTCATCTTGAAGCGGCGGCACAGGATCAAGTCCTCCAGGATGAAAGGGATGACATCTGGCAATCCGCTTAGCTGCAAGCCATGAGCCTTTCAGTGGACCATGGACTTCAATGGCTTCCAAGGCATAGGCAGAGCAGGTTGGATAGAAGCGACAGGTTGCTGGTTTAATAGGGGAAATGTACCTGCGGTACACCCGAATAGGCGCCTGAATCGTTCTGCGTAGGGTCACCATTTCTAAAGTCCCTTTTGTTTATCTGATGCTGCAACTAGTTCTTCTTCCCGGTTCTCTTCACATTCTTTGCAATAACCGAACACCTCAAATTTATGCTTGACTACCCGGAATTGATCGGGTGTATCCGTTAAATTCATCGGGCAGAAATTAATCGGGTAGGTCTTTTGGCATTGAAGGCAGATCATATGATGGTGATGATCCTGATGATTGCAGCTTCCCTTGAACTTCACTCCGTCTTCAAAGACAATCTGTTCAAGCACACCAAGCTCTTCCATTACACGAAGATTGCGGTACACCGTATCAAAGCTAAGCCCGCTATACTTGCGGCCCATATGCTCATATACATCCTTCGCTGACAAATATCCCTTATTCTCGCCGAATAACTGGGCAAGCGTTTTGCGTTGGTCGGTGATTCGCAGTCCTTGCCCCGACATGACTTCTAATATTTGTTCTGTCGACAGCATACGCTCATCTCCCATAAGATCAGTTCATTTATATTTCACTCTCTTAATAATGCCCCAAAATAAATGCCCCGTCAATGAAGCACAATGAAGCACCCCTACATAACCAATGAATTATTATATTTAAACAAAAGCCCGGCTGCGTATTCCTTTACGGAATATTCAGCCGGGCCTATATTGTAGATAATTCCCCAATAGAGCTTATAGGGATATTCCTATTCTGTTATTTCTTTGCTGGAAGTGGAGTGATGAGGAAATTGACCGGCAAGTTACTGCCTGAAGCTGCTGTGAACAAAATCTCCACACTGCCGCCATACTCACCACTACGATAAACCACACTGTTCATATCAGCATTAGCAAGACTTCCCACGCTTGGCATATGCACGATTTGATTATTAACCATAACCGGCCCCATATAGTTACCGCCACGTGGATTAAACGTAATCAAGGAGTTTGGTGCAACATTTTCGAATCTGATCTTGTATAATACCCCGAAATTACCGGCATTGGATGCTTCCGTACCTGCCATTGGGTCTACGCCAGCCAGGTTCTTATCACTGGAATTATCGCCTAGCAGAAGTTTTGCAGGGGTTTTTCCTACCTCATCGGTAACCGTGATAATACGAGTAGAATCTTCGTAAGTTCCCCGATTATGCACTCCGTCTTGATCCAGAACTGGAAGTGTTGGAAGTGTAGTCAGTGGATCTTTATTCGCATCAATTAACATGACATTATAATCGATTGGATAATCACTAAATAAGTCCGCTTGCAGTGAAACAATTTCACTTGGTTTCATCGCAATTTGGTTTAGATCCGTCAGAATTGAGACGCTTTCCCCGGGTTGCAGAACAATCGTTTTATAATGCTCATTTGTAAGCATAGATTTCCAATAACGTTCTACAGACATTTTACCTGTACCTTCAGGATATGTGCTTGGGCCTGCAAAGCCAACATATTCTGTTGTAAGCGTAGTTGGGTAAAGATTGTTATTCGTAGCAATCACATACACTTTAGCTTTAATATTCAGGTTATTCTTGTGGTGAATCAAGAAGCGGGTTTTACCTAATGAAGTCTCACGGTAAGTAACACCTTCTGTATACACCGTTTCTGGGCTGTTGCTGCGAATTAGTTTATAAGGCTCGGAAGAAAGATTATAAGCTACTTGCTGCCAAGTAGGAACCATCGATCCATCGATGCTAAACACACTGCCCGGAGATGCAAATAATCTGTTGAAATCTTCTTTACTGTACAAGATTTCATCCGAAATATTAACGGTTTTCTCAAAGGTACTGATCGCGGCATGTGAATCTTTTACTTGGACAGCAATTGTCGCTGGACCCGGAGTAAAGAAAGCTTCTGCTTTGTTCGTCCAAGTTACGGTAATTTCATCACCATCAGGATCGTTACTTAGATCGGTATAAGTAATCATTTCACCCATCTTATATGAATCCTTGTCTGTAGTGAAATTAGCAACTGGAGGTGTATTAGGTTTAAGCACTGTGATGGTCATGGAGTAAGGATCACTCCACTGTTGATTCGCATCCATTACGGAATAGGTTACTACATAATATCCTGGTTGATCATAGATATCCTGCTTGTTACCTCCCCAGCTTTCATCCACAATAGCTACACCATTTGGTGACGAGCTGGAGGTAACGAAGGTCACTGGTTCGCCGGCGTAAATTTCAGTTGGCACTGTGAAAGAAGCTTTAGGTTTGTTGTTTAATGTAAGGATTACCCGCTTTTGTACATTATCAACGGTGTAAGGAATGCCCAGTGCCCCAGTTATGGATGTCAATGGAACCATGAAAGTACCCTTGTATTGGTAAGCTGGACCTTTCATTGTCTTCTTTTCACCATTAACTGTATAGACCTTGCTGTCGGTCTTAAAGCGCATAACGTCGCTTCCCTTGGTAACAATGGTTTCTTTCGTTTTATAATCATAAACGTATTTCACACCTACACGTTCTACCATAGCCCGGATCGAAACGTAGGACACGCCGTTTTTCACTGCCATAGGCTGATTAGCTAAATATTCCTGGCCGTTCTGATACATTTTGTTGCTGTTCATCATAAGGATAAGCTGATTGCTAGCCGCAGCACGAGCACCATCTGTAGTTGTAGTAGGTTCTGTAGTAACTCCAGGTGTTGCAGTTGGAAGCGGTGTTGCAGTAGGTTCAATTGTTGCTGTAGGTTCAACAGTAGTGGTAGGATCAACTGTCTCTGCAGGAATAGGAGTTGGTGTTGGTGACACTACTCCTCCTGGCGTCTCCGTCGGCAATGGCGGCAATGGATCGGTAGATTCTGGCATTACCTCCGGCGCAGCTGAAACAACTGTCCCTATTACAGTAGTATTACTTGGGGTATTATTGACAGCTTCAGCAAAAGCCGGCACTGCCGAGGCGGCCTGAGATACAGCCAAAACAGCAACTAACGTTAACTTTTTCAAATCCATGATATAACTCCTCTGCTCCTATTTGTAAATATAAGTAGGACTCTATCTTTTTCATACTCCTCTTATATTCCCCGCAAAATGCTACCACCCACGATAGGGCGGCAAAAAGCTTTTGCCACGATCGTCATAACAAACATAGTATTAGACGCATGCCACCATAAAAAGTTTCATTATTAAGTAAAGAAAGATTAACGCTGTATTAAATAACATTCTACAACCACGCTGTTTCCCCTGAAAAAAATGAGATTTTTTCTATAAATATGTTTATTTTTCGTCTGACTATATTCGCTTTCATTTGCTTTTGTTACAATGTATGGAAGAATATCTTTTACATGCGAGGGATAACATGTCCAAAAAAATCTCCATCCTCGTTCAATTAATCATGGGCTTCTCTCTAATCATCTTCACCATCGTAGGATTCACCATTTTTTTGTCCTACCGCTCTTCCTCTCAAGCTGTTTTAAACCGCTCCAACCAATATATCCTGGAATCCGTCAAGCAACTTCAAGGTAAAATGGACGCAATTCTTCAGGATAACGATAAGCTTTCTTCTACGATCATGTTCAGTCCCTTGATTCAAGAAACCTTGGGAGACTTAGCGTTGTCACGTTCACCTCGTACAGACGCCATGGAAATTACTCGTTACATAGATCAACAGACACGTTCCATAAACTCTGACATCCAGTTCAAGCTGCTCGGGCTGTCCGATGATCAGGTGTATACCAACAGCAGTTCCTTAAAGGTCATCTGGGACAGCGAAAAGGAAATCCGTGATGCTTATTGGTTTCCGGCTATAGCACAGAATAAAGGCCGAATGGTCTGGTTCGGTGTAGATGTATGGCAGAACGGTAATATCCCTGTGGTGATGGGTGCCAGACAAATTAATGATTGGAATGATCTAAACCGGTTAGGAACCCTGTTTCTTGTCCTCCCTGTCGAGGTTATCCATAACGCTGTCAGCCAATTTCACCTCGGCAAAAATGAGAAAATCCAAGTTGTTGATTCATTTAATACCATTGTCTATTCCACAGATCCAAAAGAAATTGGACTCTATATGAACGACGGGCTTCTAAAACAATTCAGCAATCATAAAGCCAGAATCATTCCACAAAAAATAAACTCACGCAATCTATTCGTATCCTATGCCTATTCCGACTATAGCGAGTGGAGCGTTTTTGCTTACATTGATTCTAAAGACGCTGTCAAAGATTTAAATACGATTCGCCGGAATATTATTTTAATTGGCCTGCTGGGGATGGGCGCTGCCCTACTATTCACTTTCTTTTTCTCTTGGACCCTATCCAAGCCCCTTCGTAATCTGGCAACCAAGCTGAGCAATGTCGAACGGGGAACTACTTTACCTTTTGTAAAAACAACCATGAACAAAGAAATGGCTATCCTTTATTCAAGCTATAATTCGATGCTCCAAAACCTGGATCATACTATCGCTGACCTATCCAGCAAGCAGATCAGTGAAAAGCAAGCTCAGATCGTAGCACTCAAAGCGCAATTCCGCCCGCATTTCCTTTATAACACTTTGAATACAATCTATTGGTCGCTCGCCAACAAACGCATGCAGGAAGAGTCCCAAATGGTACTCGCTCTAAGTGACCTGCTCCGCTATAGCATTGACCGCGGATCCGAATTCGTTACAGTTGAGGAGGATTTAAAGCAATTAGAACGGTTCATTTTTCTCCAGAAGCTGCGCTACGAGGACAAATTGCAGATTGATCTTTTTGTAAATCCTGAGGTTATGAATGGCCAGCTTATGAAATTAACCCTTCAGCCACTTGTCGAAAATGCCATTACTCATGGACTTGAACCCACACTTCGGGAAGTATGGCTAATTCGCATACGTGCCTATAGTGAAGGAACATCTCTGGTGTTAACTGTAGAAGACAACGGGGACGGCATGAGCGAGGAAAGTATGGCAGACGCATTAGTCGGCGGTGAGGTTAATCCGGAGAAGCTGCTTCATACCGGAATTGGACTATCCAATCTAAATCATCGCATAGAGCTGATCTACGGACAGGAATTTGGTCTACAGCTATCAACAAGCGAGCTTGGTGGCTTATTTGTGAAAGTCACTGTTCCATTACAGTATGATCAAAGTTAAGGAGGCACAACGATGAATGTGTTAATCGTGGACGACGAAAGTTTTGTTCGCCGTTCTCTGTCAGAAATGCTGGGAAGTGCGAATCATAACTTTAGCATTATTGGCTCGGCAGAGAACGGTTTAGAAGCTGTGCAACTGTTAAAAGAGCATATGGTTGATCTGGTGATATCCGATATACGAATGCCCGGCATGGATGGACTGGAACTTGCAAAGCATATCCATGAATGTTATCCAGACACTGAAACCGTGCTGCTCACAGGTTATCAGGATTTCACCTATGCTAGTCAAGCCATCCGTTATGGTGTAAAGGAATATTTGGTTAAACCAAATTCAGTAGAACATATTCTTGAAGTCGCAACAGGCGTATATGAACGTCTTCAATTGAAGAAACAGCAGAGGCAATTAACGCAGCTGAGAGAAAAAAACCTTCGGGAGAAACGCTTATCTGATCTTCTTTACGGCATCCCGTTACCCTATTTTGAAGAACAACTTATTCCTCCTTTTCATTCCTTTGTAGTCATAACCGTAAACCATCTTGGAGTAGGCATGCCGCAGAACTGGTCGGAACAAGCCATGTATGCAGCGGTCGTTAATATATTAGAAGAATGTTTTGCGCTGTACGCCAATGTTGTTGGTATTCAAGAGGAGCAGGAAGCCATCATGCTATTATTCTATCCTCTTGAGCAGCCTAACGGCGTGGATGAGGTATTGACACAAGAACTGCTGCATAAGCTGTCGGGTATTCTGAAATCGCCATTCTGTGCAGGGGTCTCCAACCCTCACTATCAATTGGGGGCGCTCGCAACCGCCTATCATGAGAGTCTGGAAGCTTGTCAGCAGGTCAAAAAAGAGAGTACGCCATCCGTTATCTTTTTCAGAGACCTCACCATACATTCGGCTTCTCCACAGCTCGCTGAACAATTACAAGTAAAGGCAACGCGTAGGGTAATCTCTATGATGATTGAGGTTATGAATTCCCGGCTCCAAGAGAATCTCTCCCTCAAAATGATCGCAGATGAACTGTATATGAATCCTACCTATCTCGGCCGATTGTTTAAAGATGATGTAGGGGAACCTTTCTCTAGCTTCCTTACCAAACTTCGTATTCAAAAAGCTACTGAATTATTAGAGAATGTTACTCTCAAGGTATATGAGGTTAGCGAATTAGTAGGCTTTAAGGATCCTGCATATTTCAGCCTTATTTTTAAGAAATACATGGGGATGACTCCTCAGGAATTTCAGAAGCACAACAAATAAAGTAGAGGTGTGTTTCTCTTGAATGTAAATGGTAAGTTGATTACTGTCCTATTAACATTTGGCTTGTTGCTT
This sequence comes from Paenibacillus sp. FSL R5-0928, assembly GCF_037970385.1. Taxonomy (NCBI): domain Bacteria; kingdom Bacillati; phylum Bacillota; class Bacilli; order Caryophanales; family Paenibacillaceae; genus Paenibacillus; species Paenibacillus sp. FSL R5-0928. The sequence continues at coordinate 5,080,558 of NZ_CP150225.1, forward strand.
AATACAAGTGGTTGTCAGCTCTCCCCTTCCAAGGAAGATACCGCTTTACAAGACCCGATACAGCTGAACATCTGGCTCACTGCCGGATCAGGTCTTGAGTCGCTCATTGACCAATATCAATCTCAACATCCCGAGCTAGAGATTCATATTCAGACCTCCACCTCCACGCAGCTTCCAGCCAAGCTACAGACTTCATTCGCAGCAGGTTATAGTTCCCCGGACGTGGCTGCCATTGATATTAGCTATTTGGATCGCTTCAAACAGTTCCCTGATTATTTTTATAACCTAAAAACTTTTGAAGCTGACAATCTGAAGGACCAATTTCTGAATTGGAAGTGGCAGGAGGTGCTGGGTAATGATTTTATTTTCGGATTACCAACGGAAATTGGACCCTATGCCATGTTATATCGAACGGATATATTCGCATTATCAGGTCTCCCTACTAAACCAGAGGAAGTGGCTAAAGAAATCCAAACTTGGGAGCAATTCCTTGAAGCGGGCACCAAAGTACAGGAGAGAACAGGAAAAGCTTTTGTAAATGACTTGGAGAACCTCTATCTCACCCTTCTACGTCAGTCCAAGCTTCAATATTACAGTCCCACAACGCAAGAATTGATCCTCGACAATAATCCAGCGGTCAAACGAGCCTGGGACTTCTCAATTCAAGCCCTTAAGCTAAATCTGTCCGCCAGTATTGCAGTGGATACGCAACGCTGGGGTGCAGGCCTGCTCAACGGAGATTTTGCAGTCATGCTCTGTCCGGCTTGGATGATTGGTCATATCAAGAGCAGTGCTCCAACTGCCAGCGGTTTATGGAATGTAACACAAATCCCAGAAAACAGCGCTAATCGCGGAGGCTCCGTTCTGACCTTACCAAAGACAGGTAATCATCCTGATGAATCCTTTGCTCTTATTAAATGGCTAACCGAACCAACGCAGCAATTGGTTTCTTTCAAGGTACAAGGGGCTTTCCCTTCCACCCCCGAAATCTATGATGACCCAGAGATCCACGATCTGCATGATCCTTATTTTCCTAATTCAGAGCTTGGTCTGACCCTTTCTTCAGCAGCAAAAACAGTAATTCCGACCTATTACGGCCCTCATCACGCTGACGTGGAGACAAGCATGCTCGAATACTTGACCAAAGCTGAAAAAGGCGAGCTAACTCCTGAACTGGCTTGGACCCTAGCTGTTCAAGCCGCAAAGCAAATAGACAGCTCCTTCCGCTAAGTAATATCATAAAAAAGGCTCTCCCCGGCTAAATTAGCCTGCTGGGGAGAGCCTTTTTTTAATTCATTTTCGCTTTATTTTTGCGCAGCCAAGAAAGCATCCAGCTGTTTTTGCTTCTCTGCAATAATCTTATCGAGCCCTGCCTTTTTCAGCTTATCAGCATACTTAGTCAGTACGGTATCAGGATCAACAGAACCCGTATCCAAACTGATGTCGTATTCATCCATTACAGCTTTACAAGCAGCCATTTCAGTCTTCATCGCGGAGGCGTCGAAGTTGAAACCAAGCGCTACAGAGGCTTTACCTTTAGAGTTAAAGGCTTTGAATTGTTCCCATTTGTCTGGAGCTTCACTTTCCCACACGGGGTTCAGGAATTGACTTCCAAGCATCCAAGCTGCAGCCGTATTATAATCAGCTGTTTTATCTGTAGCTTTGATCGTATCACCACTTACGACTTCATAGTGCACACCTTTTATACCGAAAACAAGCAGATTGTTGATATCTTTATCTGTGTGCAGAATATCTAGCACCATCATAGCCCGGGCCGGATCACCAGAGGAAGCGGAGATCGCAAGCATAGATCCAGCAGCATCACTAGTAGAAATCGTTGGATCATTGAATGCAATTTGTTTCAGCTTGCCAACCAAGCCGGTAGCATTCGCCAGCTCACTATCTTTACCTGGTTTAAGCGATTGCACTGTCATAAAGACATTGCCAGCCTTCATTGCATCCTGAGTCGAATTCGTAGCAACTGCGGCGTCTTTGTTAATGTAACCCTTTTTCATATACTCACGAGTAAGTTTAATGATTTCTTTATAACGATCCATCTCAATCATCGATTGAATCTTAGTATCTGAGGAATCTTTAAGCAGAACACCAGGAATGGCAGCATCACCAAGGGTATCGTATTGTGCCATGTATTGTGAGTTAAAGGTCTCACCTTGTTTGAAATACAATGGAGTCAGGTCAGGTCTTTTCTCCTTCACTACTTTGAGAACTGCATCCAGATCTTGGATAGATTTCACATTTGACATATCGATGCCCAGTTCATCCGCAATATCGGAGCGATAGACAACCCCACCTTGTGCAGCCAGCTCCTTGTTTGTAGGAACAGCATAATTCACACCATTGATCGCTGAACCTTTTAAGAATTGTGGATCCAGATTTTTTAGAATCCCTTGGCCGTATTCATTTAGGAGATTACCATATTTGCCGCTATCTTCATTAATCGGGAGATAAGCGCCTTTAGCTGCATTCGTTACGTAGTTCTTCCATTGAGCTGTAAAGATGATATCGAATTTTTCCTGACTCGCAATTTTCAGATTGACATCATTGTCCCATGGACCCCAATCGATCGGTGCGATATCCAATTTGGCGTTGATTTTAGGTTCCAATAACTTATTGATTTCATCTTCTACTGCTTTTTCATCCTTTTGCACTGCACCGACATAGATTAACTTGACGGTATAAGGCTCCAATTCTTTTGCCGGTTCGGCAGTAGGATCTGCGGCTGGCTCATCCGTAGCAGCAGCATTGGTAGCGGTTGCATTTTCGCTTGGAGCAGGTGAAGCTGCTTCATTATTCCCGTTATTCCCACCGCAGCCTGCTAAACTAAGACTCAGTACCATCGTTAGCAATAGTGTCATTAGTGCGCTTTTTCTAACAGCTTTCATATACACCATAACCTCCCTCAAAATATTTATATATGCTGAATCGGCCGTTCACACCTTAGCATAAAGCGGCCGAATTAAGCCATGACAATCGTCCTTAACCTTTGACAGCACCCACGGTAAGCCCTTTAATAAAATACTTCTGGAAGAAGGAATATACAAACACGATAGGTCCAATACCAATAACAGCCATCGCCATTCTTACCGTTTCTGTCGGAATATTGATCTCTACACCTTGTGCAGCTAAGGCAGCCATCGCCTGAGGACTTGCAGTCAGGAACTGAACATTCAGCATCGTCTTATACATTAGGTATTGTAAATTGACATGACCTTCGGGTGAGATAAAGATCAAACTAAGGTACCAATCATTCCAATAGGCCAGGGTCTGAAACAAACCTACTGTAGCTAATACTGGCATAGATAAAGGCAAAATAATTTGAACGAAGATCCGGAATTCTGGCGCCCCATCGATCTTAGCAGATTCGATTAAAGCTGGCGGTATGGTATTGGCAAAAAAGGTTCGTAAGATGATAACAAAGAAAGCAGAAACCAGCAGCGGCATAATTAGAATCCATAACGTATCCTTCATATGCATCATTCGCGTGTAGACCAGATACCAAGGCACAAGGCCACCATTAAACAACATTGTAAAAAACATAAAAAATGAGAAGAAATTACGATGTGGAAAATCTCCACGTGAGATAGGGTAAGCGTACATAGCCATAATGATAAGACTCAGAATCGTGCCCACCACAGTCACAAATAACGAAACGGAAGCTGCATCGATAATTTGCCAATAATCTTTTAACAGAAATTCATAAGAAGAAATATCCCACTTGTTAGGAAAAAAGCTGTACCCGTTCTGAATAACGGAATTCTCGTCCGAAAACGATACAATAACTACGAGGATCAGCGGCACCACACAAATCGCTGTGTATATCCAAAAGAATATATTAATTAGCAAATTAGATATATTAGATATTTCATTGGGTTGTCTTTGCCGTTTTGTGCGCTTTCCTGTACGCCGTGACGACCCTATTGCTGTTTCTGTCTGGCTCAACACTCCCACCTCCCTTTAAAATAAAGCATCATCTTTACTGATTCGTCGCACTGCTAGATTCGCCAAGAAAATCAATAGAAATCCTACAACAGATTGAACGAGACCCGCGGCTGAAGACATTCCTATATCACCGATTGCAAGGAAGGTCTGATATACATAAGTGTCGATAACCTGCGTCGTCGAGTATAACGCTCCTGCATTTCTCGTAACCTGAAAGAATAATCCGAAGTCTGCGTTAAAAATCCTACCTATCTGCAGCAGCGTCATTACTATAATAACTGGACTGATCAGGGGCAGCGTGATTTTTCGAATCTGCTTCCATTTAGAAGCTCCATCAATAAGTGCCGCCTCATAATATTCATTATCTATTCCAATGATAGCGGCCATATAAATAACCGTTGTATACCCAATCTCTTTCCATATCTTCACAATTACAAGAATCCCAGGCCAATATTTAGACTGTGAATACCATTCGATAGGATCTACCCCAAAGAACGGGAGTAATGTCTTGTTCATGAACCCGTGCTCTGCACTCAGAAAGCCGTATACTAAGTAACTTACGACGACCCAAGAGAGAAAATAAGGGAGAAACATAGCGCTTTGATGGAATTTCGATAGCCATCTGCTACGCATTTCATTAAACATAATTGCGAAAGCTAGCGAAAAAAATAGCGTCAGTATAATAAACGCCGTATTATACAATAACGTATTCCTCGTAATGATCCAGGCCGTCTCCGTCGAGATTAAATATTTGAAGTTTGCTAACCCGACCCAATCACTACCCAGAATCCCTTTTTGGTAATTGATATCCTTAAATGCAATTACCGTTCCTAACATCGGTATGTAGTTATTGATGATTAGAATCACTATCGCAGGTAACATCATCAAATAGAACACCCAATATTTCTTCATTACTCTAAGAAAATTCGGCGTTCTTCCCCTGCCTGGTTTCTTTACTTCTGACAAGCTGACGGAAGGATTCGTCACACTCATTTTTGGTTCCCCCATTCTCCATCATCCCATTCTTAAGTCCCAAATACTCTTGCTTGCCTAACGTTTTGCGTATCCTCCTTACACTCTAATTAAAACATATGATAATTTATGGGAGTATAGGGAACATATTATATTTCTATAAAAAAAGAGACGATTATCCTCGAAAATCAAGGAAAACCATCTCTTCAGCCTCTAAATAGAGGCAAAAAATTTAATTAATCATAGCTTATGTACCTTAATCGCATTTATCACAGCCAAGGACTGATCGATAATCTTTTCTCTTTATCACAGCCAAAGGCTGGTTGATAATCTTCGTACTTTATCACAGCCAAGGGCTGGTCGATAATCTTTGTACTTCATCACAGCCAAGGGCTGGTCGATAATCTTTTCTCTTCATCACAGCTAAGGCTGGTCGATAATCTTTGCTCTTTATCACAGCCAAGGCTGGTTGATAATCTTTTCTCTTCATCACAGCCAAGGGCTGGTTGATAATACCTGCCTGCCTTAGATTAACTAGGCAATCAGCCCTTGTGTTCCCAGAAAGGCCCACATCCGTAGGTGTGGGACGGCCCCTATACTACTACGAAGAGGGGTGAGGGAGAAGGAACGGAGAGGAAGTTTGGAACTGTAGGAGCGTAGCGTTCGCCTTTATCCTCGGATTTCAACCGCTAATAGCGGTTTCTAATCAAGAAATCTGAGGATAACAGCGACCGGAAGTCCAAACATTCCTTGTAGCGACACTAACCTCGCCACTCAGCAACAAACATTCCTCAGAGCGACGCTAACCTCACCACTCAGCAACAAACATTCCTCAGAGCGACGCCGACCTCACTGCACTTCGGTCCGGCATCGGTCGCGATACTCCTTAGGCGACATCCCCGTCTGCTTCTGAAATACCTTGGTAAAATAACGCCGCTCCTGATAGCCAACTCCGGAGCCAATCATCGTAATACTCTTATCACTGTTAGTTAGCATAAACTTAGCAGCTTCAATTCGTTGTAGGGTCACGTATTCCACGAAAGTCATAGCAAAACGATTCTTAAATAAGAGACAGAAATAACTGCCACTAATCCCGATCTTATTCGCCACTTCCTCAATCCCAATATCAGAATGGAGATGTTCTGTGATGTACTTAGCTGCTTGGTTCATCAGCTGATCCGGTGTTTTTTTGCCAGAATCATCTTCACCTTCAGGGATTTCCTGAAAAATTGGAATGCTATTATACAGTTTATTCTTAAACTGCTTACTACGGATCTTAGCCCCAATTTCCCGTACCTTATTGCCAAGCTCTTCATAATGTATCGGCTTACAAATATACTCTTTAACACCTAGCCGAATCGCTTCCCGTGCATAATCAAACTCCTGATATCCGGTAAGAAGCAGCACCTCGCTATCCAATCCCATCTCCCGCAACTTACCGATAAAAGTTAACCCGTCCATCACTGGCATACGGATGTCACATAACACAAGATCAGGCTGTTTCTCCTCGGCAATACGCAAAGCATCCATCCCGCTTCGCGCCATACCGACAACCTCCATCCCCATCTCCTGCCAAGGCAACACCCTGTTCAGATTATTCAGAATTGGGGCTTCGTCATCAACCAATAATACTTTTAGCATAATGATCTTCCCCCTGCTCGTATTTAGGTATGACACATTGGATAATAGTACCATGACCTGGACTAGAACAGATAAATATTCCGTACCTGTCACCGTATTCAATGCGGATGCGATCTGCTACACTGCGAATACCAAGACCTCTGCGTTCAAGATTCATCCGGTTATCCCGTTCAACCTTAACTTCTTGCTCCACAGGATCATTCACAATATATTGAAAAATAGCTAACTGAGACGGTGTAATACCAATACCATTATCTTCAATACGTAAAATCAAATCCCCCTGCTTCTCCCAAACTTTCACAGAAACATGACCTTTGTAATCAATGCCCTCAAATCCATGTTGAATGCTATTCTCTACAAGCGGTTGTAAAGTGAGTTTAAGGATACCGCAACTCATCAATTCATTCGGAATATCGATCTCGTATTCGAACAAATCTTCAAAGCGGAATTTTTGTATATCCAAATAATTGCGCAAATGTTTAACTTCTTCATCCAGTGTAATCTCTTCCCGATCCTGAATGCTGATTCGCAAAATACTGGCCAGCCTATAGACCATCTCACTAACTTTTTTGCCTTCATTCTGTATAGCGAGAACATTGATTGATTCTAATGTATTGAATAAAAAATGTGGTTTAATCTGTGCCTGCAGAACACGCATCTCAGCTTGATTCTTGCGACGCTGCTCCACATGAATTCTGTTAAACAACCCATTGATTTTATCCATAAGATCATTAAAACCCTTAGCAAGCAGCGTTAGCTCATCATTTCCTTTAACTTCTACCCTAGTGGTCAGATCTCCGTCTTCAACCCGGCGCATAAAACGAACAATGACAGCGATGCCGCCGGTAATCCGGTTCATAAAAAATAAATTGAAGATCACAGCTGCCAATAAGCAAAGGAAAATCACAGCGACGAACCAGCGAGCAAATACTGTAACTTCGTGAGACAGCGTATCCCAAGAAGTCACAGATACCAGACTCCATGGATAGTCCTTCAAGTGATACATGGAAAGAATGCTTTTCTCCCCGTTGTACTCTGTTTTGAAACTCTGAAACCCTTTTTTAAAGGTAATCTCTTTATCCGCGAAAGACTGGAAGTCCTGTCCATCCAGCTTTTGATCTGGGTCAAAAAGAATCATTCCATCATCATTTACAAGCATAAAGGATACATCCTGATTGCTATCCCCAATTTTTAGATTGCGAAATATGGATTCGAACTCCCAATTCTTGATCTGCACAACTAGGATACCTATGTTCTGAAAGAAGCTCAATTCCTTCACTAAGCGAATTTGTGTAAACACAGGTTCAGTACCCGTAAGCTCGGGATACTCGTGAGGAGCCAGCCATTTCGGCACACCATTCAAGTCCATAACTTCCTGGTACAGATCACTTTTTTTGAATGTATCATAGGGTAGCGTTCGGAAATTTTCCTTGTTAAAAAGCGACACGATTTCAGAGTTACCTCTACCGTTAAAATTGTACAAAAACGCATAACTGATCGATGGATGATTAAACAACAGACTACGGAAATTGCGCTGGCTCGCATTCAGATTCAGTTGCTCAGCATCAGTCAAATCCTGATTGGTAGGATCATCTGCACTAAGGGCCATATGAAATACCGAGGTAGCAATTCCGTTGTCTGTAACGTTATCCATATCTTTTAGTACATTAGAAATACTGTAGCTAATCGCTTTAAGTGAGTATTCCGACTGCTGGCTGTACTTTTTCTCAATAGAATTATAAGTCACAAAAAACATAAGCATGCCTAGAATAAATAAAGGAATGATAATCAGGCCCAAAAATGCCGTAAATAATTTATAGCGCAAATTCATCGGCTAGTGCCCCTGACTGAGAATAAAGTTATCCTTTTACGCCGCCCGCTGTTACACCTTCAATAATCTTCTCCTGCAGAATAGCATAAATGATAATTACCGGCAGGACGCTGAAGACGATACCGGCTGACATTTGTGCATAGTTCATTTGGTATTGATCACGGAATTGGACCATACCTACTGGAAGCGTTCGCAGCTCGTCATTCGACAGGAAGTAGTTAGCTAGCAAGAACTCGTTCCAATTTCCCAGGAAATTAACAATGAATACAGTAACCATAGCCGGAACCGTTAGAGGTACAATAATTCTAGCAAAGATACCCGGTGCCTTCAAGCCATCCATGACCGCAGCTTCTTCTATTTCTCTAGGTAAATTTCGCATAAATGCTGCTAAAATAATTATGGTAAATGGAATCGCATTGGCGATATAAGGAATGATCAACGCCCAGTGGGTGTTCAGTATTCCTAACTTACGTACAATCGTATAAATCGGCAGCATTAAAGCATTATTCGGAATGAGCATTCCTACTAAAACCAGTGAGAACAAAATAGTATTCCATTTCCCCTGACGCATCCGCGTAACCGCAAAAGCAAACATAGACGCAAGCAGAATGGACACTACAGAAGCAAGTATCGAAATGTACAAACTGTTGAAAAAGTAAGTACTGATCTTGGCATTTACCCAAGCTTCGACGTAGTTATTGAAGACGAATTCCTTTGGAATGCCAAAAGGATTAAGCGCAATCTCATTATTATCCTTTTTCACAGAAGAGAATAATACGAACAGGAAAGGAAACAGGATCACTAACAAATAGAATAAAAGGGCAATATGTGGCAGACTCTTTTTCAGGGCGCGTGGCATCAGTATTCAATCCTTTCTGTACGACGTGCAATCAGCAGCTGATAAAGGACTGTAACCACCAGTGTAAACGCAAAGATCAGGACAGCGATGGCATTTCCGTATCCATACTTAAAGTTCGTGATCGCATATTTAATCATGTATGTTGCCATTACATCGGTTGAACCTGCAGGTCCCCCCTTAGTCATAACGATGACAATATCCGCCGCTTTCATTGCTCCAGCAATGGATAGCATAATTACAACCGAGATGATCGGTACGATTAGTGGGAGCGTGATACGGGTAGCGCGTTGAAATCCGGTTGCGCCGTCAATGGCTGCAGCTTCATCCAATTCACCAGGAATAGCTAGAATCGCCGCTAGGACCATAACGATATAAAATCCAGTCCACTGCCAAGCATTCGTCAACAAAATAGAAAGCATTGCAAATCTCTCATCTGACAGCCAGTAAATAGGATTAATTCCTACTAGACTAAGGAGCTTATTAAAAAGTCCAATGTTGGGCTCATAGATAAACCCCCAGAGAATACCGATAACTGCTGTAGACATAATGGAAGGCATAAAGACTGCTGTCTTATATAAGCCTTTTAACTTCTTCACATTAGAAATCAATAACGAGAAGAATACGATCAACGGTACCTGGATACATACGGAGAAAAGAATAAACCAACCGTTGTTTTTAACGGATATCCAGAATCGTTCATCTCCTAATGCTTTCTCATAATTACTTAATCCGGCTGATTTAACCGTCTCCGATACACCGTTCCAACTGGTAAAACTGTAATAAATAGAACTGAAAATGGGGTAAATGAAAAACATCGTGAACAATATCAATGCTGGAAGAACGAAAAGGAAAAATACCACTGGATTTCTTAATGCTTTATTCATGACTACCTCCGGTTGCTTTGACATCTGGCGAATAGTGAATGCTTCAGATCAAGTGCAAACACATATTTTCTTTGATTTTAAAAATGTACCCTGGATTTAGCACCAGGGTACATTCAGTTTGCAGCTATTTATTCAACTGCTGCGTTTGCTTCTTCTTGTACCTTTTGCAAAGCTTCGCCCATTTTCTCAGGAGTCGTCTGATCGCCAATCAGTTTTTGAATTTGAATGTTACTGATTTCTGTAGTTACATCAGCTTGAACAAGAGAGTCAAATGCTGGGAACGAAGATTGTGAGTTGTTAAGTACACCTACGATTTCGCTCATCAGATCATCAGTAATATTCTCATTCAATACGTTTTGGTCAATCTTCATTGCTGGCAATACACCATCTTCAACAAGTCCACGCAATTGCATTTCTTCATTAAATAAGTTTTTAATAAAAGATTTCACAGCAGCCAATTGACGTGGATCTTTCTCAGCAGATGCAGAGAAACCATAACCATTGTTCACATCGCGCATCAATGCAGTTTGGTCGCCCGCTCCGCCTTCAACTGCTGGGATATTGAAGAAGCCAACTTTACCGATCAAACCTTCGCCAGATTGGCCAGTTTTAAATACGGAGGATTTCCAAGTACCATCATACAGCAGGATCGCTTCACCACTAGTAAATTGTGTTGTGTATTCAGCATATTCAAAGCCAAGTTCGCCTTTTTTGAAGTAGCCTTTATCAACCCATTCTTTATATTTCGCAAATCCTTTTACTACATTTGGATCAGACCATTTAGCTTCGCCTGTTGCAAATTTAGCAGTTACATCTGGACCTGCATAACGTGACCACAAGTGGTTAGCTAACATAAGTGGTACCCAACCAGCTTTGGATGCACCAGCCAAAGGTACTTTTCCATCAGCCTTGATATCAGCCAATTGTTGTTCCAATTCGGCAAACGTTGTTGGAGCCTTCCAGCCCTTGCTTGTATAGTATTCTTTGTTATAGAAGAAGCCTTCTCCAGAACCACCGATAGGCAATCCATAGATTTTTCCTTCATAAGTGAAAGGATCAAGATTTGAGAATTTATCCTTAATTCCAAGTTCCTCAAGAATTGGAGTCAGGTCAAGTAATTTACCTTCTTTAGCATAGATCTTGGAGTCAGGACTACCGAACAGATCGAAGATTTCCGGCGGATTACCCGCAGCCATTTCACCACGCAATTTTTCTTTACGGTTTACATCTGAATCTACCCCATCGAGTTTAAAGGTCAGACCCGGTACATCCTCTTGTACCTTGTTAACTACTTCTTCGAGAATAGCCAGACGTTTCTGCTTGTCTGCACCGATTTGAGTGTGACGAATCGTCATTTCAAATGGCTCGTTATTTACCGGTTCTTCTGTTGCAGGAGCATTTGTAGCGGCTGAATTAGTCGCGGTAGCGTTTCCATCTCCTTTGTTAGAAGACTCATTGTTGTTGCCTCCGCAACCAGTCAGTAAAGCTGATGATACGAAAATCAGGGACAATAGCAAAGTCATACTTTTTTTCATTTCTTGTGACCCTCCCTATATATTGATGTGCTTTACACTTCTTATTATAGAAAACAGACTTCATTATCGTAAGGTTAAGATTCATCCACTATAGGGATAAAAATCTCTAATGTAAGCGGAATCAACTACATTATAAGTTATATTACATAACACAAAAATGTTAAATCGCTTAATTTATTTGTTTTTCTCATCACAAAACTTTGTTTTCACTCTAGAAACAATTAATAAAACATCCAAATAGTCACATTACCTGACATATTCATTTATTATCCATCCCATTAACCACGTGTAACTATAGCATGTCTTTATTAGGAATAGTATAAAACTACCCCCTCAGAGGAGCTTTATCCCCTCCCTTTTTACTTCCTCATAACAAAAAACCGCACCTTCAGTGATCAACCACTGAGGGTACGGTCTCTCTTAAAAATATATATCTATTATACCAATGCCGTTTGCTTACGACCTTCTTCTACCAAGCGATATGCCCGTTGCACTTCTTCTTCTGTTGGAGAAGGTACTCCATCCAGTTCATAAGCTTTGCCGAGCATTTCCCATTTATAGATACCCATCTGATGATAAGGTAAGATTTCGAATTTCTCGACGCCATTTAAGGTTCCAATATAACGACCTAAGTTAATGAGATCCTCTTCACGATCATGAATACCAGGTACATACACATGTCGGATCCACATCTTACGATTATGGTCTGAGAGCCAGCGTGCAAGCTTCAAAGTTCTATCATTGGATTTACCAGTTAACTTGATATGCGCTTCTTCATCAATATGCTTCAGATCAAGCATAACCAAATCTGTAACGTCCAATAAGTCATTAATCTTGTCACCTTCGTTGTAGCCATTACTATCTAATGTGGTATGCAGATTCCAACGTTTTTTCACTTCCGTGAATAACTGCTTTACAAATTGCGCCTGCAAGGTTGGTTCTCCACCGGATACAGTTAACCCGCCACCGGATGAACGATAGTAGTTTATATATGGCTCGATCTCCGAAAGCACTTCTTCTAGAGTCATTTCTTTACCTTCATCTAAAGCCCAAGTATCAGGGTTATGGCAATACTGACATTTCAGCAAGCAGCCTTGCATAAACAAGACAAATCGAATACCAGGTCCATCAACGGTTCCAAAGGTTTCCAAAGAGTGTATGCGACCTTTAATCATAGGATGTCATCCTTTCGCCACGACAGACTAACAGTCCCTCTTTCAACGATGAAGCTTCCTGTCTTTGAGACTGTCATATCCCTAAATCGCGGCTATAAAATTTAAAATTTTAACAATTCTCAAACAAGATATTACCGCCCTTGAGACAAGGGCGGTATCTTCCTTGCAATTATTTCAATGTAGTACTAATTCAAAGATCTTCATGACAGAAACAAATTACATCGAACCGTGGAATGTACGGTTGATTACATCCATTTGTTGTTCGCGAGTCAGCTTGATGAAGTTAACTGCATAGCCGGATACACGAATAGTCAATTGTGGATAGTTCTCTGGGTGCTCCATAGCGTCCATCAGCTGTTCACGGTTAAATACGTTAACATTCAAATGCTGAGCGTTGTTATGGAAGTATCCATCCATCATGTGTACCAGGTTAGACTTACGGGAATCCTCGTCTTTACCAAGTGCCTTAGGTACGATGGAGAACGTGTTAGAGATACCATCTTGTGCATCAGAGTAAGGCAGTTTAGCTACAGAGTTCAGGGAAGCCAAGGCGCCTTTCTTGTCACGTCCGTGCATTGGGTTAGCACCCGGTGCGAAAGGTTCACCTTTCTTACGTCCGTCAGGTGTAGTACCTGTCTTCTTACCGTACACTACATTCGAAGTAATGGTCAGTACCGATTGAGTTGGCACAGAATCACGATATGTTTTGTTTTTACGGATCATAGTCATGAAGGTTTCAACCAATTCTACTGCGATGCTGTCTACAGCATCGTCATTGTTACCGTAGCAAGGGAATTCGCCTTCGGTTTCGAAGTCGATCGCAATACCTTGTTCGTTACGAATAGGTTTTACTTTGGCGTATTTAATTGCGCTTAGTGAGTCAGCTGCAACGGACAGCCCAGCAATACCACAAGCCATCGTACGCAGAATGTCACGGTCATGCAGCGCCATTTCGATACGTTCGTAAGAATATTTGTCATGCATATAGTGAATGATGTTCAAAGTGTTAACATAAGTTTTAGCCAACCACTCCATCATCGGTTTGAAACGTTTCATTACTTCGTCATAATCCAGATATTCAGAAGTGATCGCTGGGAATTCCGGTCCAACTTGTGCTCCGGATTTTTCGTCTATACCACCATTGATAGCATACAGCAATGCTTTTGCCAGGTTGGCACGAGCGCCGAAGAACTGCATTTGTTTACCGATACGCATTGGAGATACGCAGCAAGCAATCGCATAATCTTCACCCCAGTATGGACGCATTACATCGTCATTTTCATACTGAATTGCACTAGTTTCAATGGAAACCTTAGCACAATATTTTTTGAAGGCTTCAGGCAATTTTTCGGACCACAGTACAGTTAAGTTTGGTTCCGGAGCTGGACCCAAGTTGTACAGGGTGTTCAAGAAACGGAAGCTGTTCTTGGTAACACGAGTTGTTCCGTCTTCAGCCATACCACCGATGGATTCAGTTACCCATGTTGGGTCACCGGAGAACAGATCATTATAGTCAGGTGTACGCAAGAATTTCACGATACGCAGTTTCATTACGAAATGATCGACGATTTCTTGTACTTGTTCTTCAGTCAAAGTACCTTCAGCAATATCGCGTTCTGCATAGATGTCCAAGAAAGAGGACACACGGCCTAGGGACATCGCTGCACCATTTTGCTCTTTAACTGCTGCCAGATACCCGAAGTATACCCATTGAGTAGCTTCTTTGAAGTTGGTCGCTGGTCTGGAAATATCCATACCATGAGCGGCTGCCATTTCTTTCAATTCGCCAAGTGCACGAATTTGCTCGGACAGCTCTTCACGCAAACGAATAATATCTTCAGTCATGGAATCAACTTCAAGCTCAGTTTGTTGTTGTTTTTTGTCTTTAATGAGGAAATCAATACCGTACAGAGCAATGCGGCGGTAGTCGCCGATGATGCGTCCGCGGCCGTAAGCATCAGGAAGACCTGTAATTACGCCGGATTTACGCACAGCTCTCATGTCTGGTGTATATGCATCAAATACGCCTTGGTTATGCGTTTTGCGAATGTTCGTAAACATGTCAACGATGTTTTGTGGAAGCTCGAAGCCGTAAGCCTTCGTAGCATCAACCATCATCTTGATCCCGCCAAATGGCTGGATGGAACGTTTGAAAGGAGCGTCAGTCTGTACGCCTACAATTTGTTCCTTGTCTTTGTCAATGTAGCCTGGAGCATGTGAAGTGATTGTGGAGACAGTATCTAGGGAAACATCCCATACGCCGCCTCTTTCTCTTTCTTCCTTGCTCAATTGGGAAATAATCTTCCATAGTTCAGTTGTGTTACTAGTAGGTCCTACGAGGAATTCTTCGTTTCCTTCATAAGGCTTAATGTTACTTGCGATAAAGTTGTTAACGTCAACTTTTCTGGACCATTTACCTTTTGTAAAACTTCTCCAACCGGATTTCACTTCTTGTACATCTTTTTCAATCACCGACATGCTAAATCCCTCCATCTATATTTATAATATTTGTAGAGATCGCGGGCTTGAAGGTTGATCCCGTGTCTCGTGATCCCAAGAAAGATATGGTTGTTCGAAAATTCACAATCATTGTTCCATGTATGGGACCGTTGTTTATATAAACATTTTAGTTTATTTTCTATAAATAGACTGTGACAAATATCACCTTTCCGGTGATATTTGTCACTTATATCTAGTCCACAACCATCCTATTATCTACTTAACCAAATATTAATTATCAAATCTTCCGTAGAAAGCATTACGGTACACATCTGCAAGTTCAGATACCAGTGGCAGCTTAGGATTGGCAGTTGTACATTGATCTTCAAATGCACGGTCAGCCAAGTAATCTACACGGGATTCAAAATCCTTAGGATCAAAGCCCAGTTGTTGGAAGGATTCTTCGATACCCAGTTTTTTGTTCATATCGCGAATAGCATTGATCAGGCTAGTTACACCTTCTTCAGTTGTGCGAGCTGGCAATCCCAGAATACGGGCGATTTCTGCATAACGCTCGTCAGCTACGAAGTGTGAATATTTAGGGAACGAAGCGAACTTCGTAGGTTTCTTAGCATTGTAACGAATAACGTGTGGCATAAGGATCGCATTAGTACGACCGTGAGCAGTGTGATATTGACCGCCCCATTTATGCGCCAAACTGTGGTTAATACCCAGGAAAGCATTAGCAAAGGCCATACCAGCAAGTGTTGATGCGTTATGCATTTTTTCACGGGCAACTCTGTCGCCTTCAAGCGCCGATTTTTCAAGGTATTGGAATACCAATTGGATTGCTTTAATTGCCAGACCATCAGTGTAGTCACTCGCCATAACAGATACATAAGCTTCGATGGCATGTGTCAATACGTCCATACCTGTATCAGCTACAGCAGTTTTTGGCAAGCTATATACGAACTCTGGATCAATGATAGCTACGTCTGGAGTTAGCTCGTAGTCAGCCAAAGGATATTTAGTGTGTTGTTCAGTTGTTTTATCGGTAATAACTGCGAAAGATGTTACTTCCGAACCCGTACCCGAAGTAGTTGGAATCGCTACAAACTTAGCTTTGTTTCCAAGTTTAGGGAATTTGTAAACCCGTTTACGGATATCCATGAATTTTTGTTTCAGACCGTTAAAGTCTGCGTCTGGATGTTCATAGAATAACCACATTCCTTTTGCAGCATCCATTGGGGAACCACCACCAAGTGCGATGATGCAGTCCGGTTGGAATCTGTTCATCATTGCTGTACCTTTTTCAACTGTAGTTGTCGATGGATCTGGTTCAACTTCCGAGAACACTTCGATCGCTACAGGAGTTTGGCGTTGACGCAGGTAATGTTCAACTCTCTCAACATATCCGAGCTTAACCATCATTGGGTCAGTGATAATTGCGACACGTGTGATATCAGGCATTTTGGTCAGGTACTGAGTAGCGCCTTTTTCGAAATAGATCTTGTCAGGTACTTTAAACCATTGCATATTCACGGTACGACGATTCACCCTTTTCACGTTGATCAAATTAATTGCTGTAACGTTTTGCGACACGGAGTTACGACCATAAGATCCGCAGCCCAGCGTCAACGAAGGGATGTTAGTGTTATAGATATCGCCGATCGCACCATGAGTGGAAGGCGAGTTAACGAGAATACGTCCTGTTTGCAGACGGTTGGAGAACTTCATGATTACTTCTTCGTTGTTGGAGTGGATAGCCGAACTATGGCCCATACCACCAAATTCAACAACTTGTGCTGCGCGTTCGATACCTTGATCTGCGTTTTTAACTTTGTAGCAAGCAAGCACAGGGCTCAATTTTTCAGCGGACAATGGATATTTAGTGCCTACACCTTCAAGTTCTGCTACCAGAATCTTAGTGCCGGCAGGAACTTGAATGCCGCACATTTCAGCAATTTTCACTGCGGATTGTCCAACGATTGCTGGGTTAACCGCACATTTATCAACGTTCATAGCGCCGCTAGTAAGTTTGGCAGCTTCTTCTTTGTTAACAAAGTAGCAGCCATTAGCGATCATTTTCTTTTTCACTTGATCAAAGATTGGTTCTTCGATAATAACAGCTTGCTCGGAAGCACAGATCATACCATTATCAAATGTTTTGGAAAGAATGATGTCCGTTACGGCTTGATCGATATCCGCGCTCTTTTCGATGAATGCAGGTACGTTACCAGGACCTACGCCAAGAGCTGGTTTACCACAGCTATAAGCTGCTTTTACCATTGCAGAACCGCCTGTTGCGAGAATAAGTGCAACGTCAGGGTTGTTCATCAAAGCGTTTGTTTTGTCCATCGTTGGCATTTCAATCCATTGGATACAATTCTCAGGTGCGCCAGCTTTTACAGCCGCATCATGAAGAATTCTAGCAGCTGCTGCACTACACTCTTGCGCAGATGGGTGGAAACCGAATATAATAGGGTTCCGTGTCTTAATCGAAATCAACGCTTTAAACATCGTGGTGGATGTAGGGTTGGTTACCGGTGTGATACCCATTACAATTCCGACGGGCTCAGCAATTTTTTGGAAGCTTTCATAAGCATTGTCTTCAATAACGCCTACTGTTTTATCGTATTTAATTCCGTGCCAGATATATTCTGTCGAGAAGATGTTTTTAGTAATTTTGTCTTCGTAAACCCCGCGGCCAGTTTCTTCTACAGCCAATTTAGCGAGGTACATATGTTTGTCGAGTCCAGCCAACGCCATTGCATGAACGATTGTGTCAACTTGCTCTTGATCCAGCGCCATGAATGCCTCATGTGCTTTTTTCGCTTTATCCACTAAAGTCTGAATATACTCTTCAGCGGTAGTTTGTTTAACTTGGGCGGCGACTTCGTTCTTAACTGCCATCTCCCTCGTCCTCCTGTCAATTTTTAGGTTGTTTTTCTCTACACATTTATCTTATCACATCATTTCCACCTTGTATAGTGAAATCTTTCACAAAGTATAAAGTTTTTTTGATTTGTTTTCAAAGCGCTTTCATTCGATCATATTATAGCTTTTTTTCCATTATTTATGCTTTATTATTCCTTAAATTTAAAGTTTGCGTTTAAAAAGACAAGAACTGATACCCATTTTCTGCCTTTCTGCTCGCAAAAATATTTTAAAAAAGCAAATCTAATTTTGTTGACACTCTATTTTTCCATTGGCCTCTAAAAAATAGTCGGATGCCCCCCGTCGTGTTGATTTATAAAAATATCAATAATATAAACATAAAAAAACCGACTCCTATGGAGCCGGTTCTGTTCTTCCTAGCTATTCTACTTTAATTGTGTCGAAGAATTTCTCTTGCACTGTTTTGGCAGCAGCTTCAAGCTGTGTCTTGGAATCTGTTCCTTTTTTGGAGAACAGCTCTTGAATTACATTGGACATGGTTGCGTAGTAGTCCTGTGTATTGTATTGCGCTTCCGGTTTACCGTCCAGCAAACCTAAAATATCAGGGCTGTATTGATATACATTTGTATATTTATCATACACAGCTTTCGTTTTCTTGCCGAAGTCAGAATCTGCAGAATAGTAATCTAAGAGCGGCGGAATAAAGTATTTACCATCCGTTGTACGTTGTTGCAGAACCGCATCCAGTGCTTCTAGACCTTTATCGGAGAAGTAATCAAATGTAATATAACGGAATGCCATTTCTTGCTCGTCTGGTGTTGCATTTGGATTGATTACAAGGTAGTCACCACCAAGTACCCCGGTGTGTTTTCCGCCTTTTTCCATTGCAGGCATTGGATACGTAAGTACATCTTCTGGTTTCAGACCGCCCTGATTCAACGCTTGCTCAATAACACCGTCAGATCCAGCCATTACCATTGCTGTACGACTTTGTTGGAATGCGCCTACAGCATCACCCCAGCCCAGTGCCCAGTCCTGAGGAATCGCGTTTGCTTCCCATCTAAGTTTCTTGTAGAAATCCAGCGCTTTAATCCCAGCCTCAGAATTAAAAGTAGCTACAACCTTACCGCCTTCAATCTTCTGAATTTCACCGCCAGCTTCGAACAGGAAGTTGGTCCAGTTCCAGCCTGCTTCATTCCCTTTACCCATTGGAGCAATACCGGAAATACCTTTTTTGGTATCAGCTACGCCTTTGGCGGTATTCAGCATATCATCCCAAGTCCAATCCATAGGTGGAACAGCAACGCCTTTTTCGTCCAGCATTTTTTTGTTGATCATTGTGGTTGTTACATAACCCTTTTGAGTTACGCCGAAGACTTTACCGTCAATGATAAATTGATTTTGGAGAACCGGGTTAATTTGATCCTTAAATTCGTATTTATTCCACAGATCCGTAATGTCAGCTACCCAGCCTTTTTCAACTAGGAATTTTGCTTCTGTAGCGTAGGTGTTAAAGAAGGTTGGAGCTTCATTCGCTGCCATTTTGATGCCGATTTCACTTACATTGTACTGCCAATCGTCTTTGACGATTTCAACATTCGGATATTCCTCTTGGAAACGTTTGATCTTGTCATCTTCCTGTGCTCTAACTTCGGTTAGGTCAGGGGTTGGATAGTGAATTTTGATGGTCACTTTTCTTTGTGTGATATCATCAGTTGGCGCTGCTGTAGCACTGCCAGCATTATCTGTTGCAGCATTCGTTGGCGCAGTAGTCGCTTCCCCTTCCTTGTTTCCTGTCGTGTTTCCGTTATTGTTATTACCGCCGCAAGCGGTTAACAACGATCCGGCCACAAGGAGGCTTAGTAGCACGCTAGAGTACTTACGCATTGAAACTCCCCTTTTCAATTCATAGTTATCTTACATATCGATCATAAAAGAGAAATCGTTTACAAACGAGGTGCATTTATATTCCTTTCATGTGCATGTTTACGATCCGTGACTAAATCCGTCGATCCGCGCTTATCCCTTAACTGCTGATAATGCGACGCCACGCATAATGAACTTTTGGAAGATCAGGAAGACAAGGATCGGCGGCAACGATACGATAAATAGGATGGCGAATTTAATATTCGTATTAAGTGCCTTTACATTAATAACGTATTTATAGATTGCTGTCGCGAGCGTATATTTCTCTTCACTGTGCATAACCAGAGATGGCCAGAACCAGTCATTCCATGCGGTAGAAAAGATAAAGATCGCCAGCGTAGCAAAAATCGGAACCGACAATGGCACTGCAATGGAGAAAAAGCTTCTCGGCTCAGAGGAACCGTCAATCCGCGCTGCTTCAAAAATTTCAGGGTGTATCCCATCAAAAAAGTTCTTTAAGAGTAGAAAATAGAATGTATTCGCACCAGCAGGCAGCCAAAAAGCAGCGTACTGATTCAGTAATCCAAGCTCTTTTAGATTGACAAAGTTGGGAATCATATAGCTGGTCGCCGGAATAAACAATGTCATCAGGAAAAAGAAATAAATTGCCTTTCTGTAAGGGACATTCATACGAGAAATGCTGAAAGCAGACATTCCCAATACTACTAGTGTCACGACCATATTCCCCACAAAAATATAAATGGTGTTTTTAAGGAACATCAGCAGATCAATGTAATTCATCGCTTCCTTAAGGTTGCTGAAGTGCCATTCCTGCGGGAAAAAATGCGGTGGGAATGAGTTCACCTCTTGATTCGATTTCAGTCCGTTAAATAACGTCATACAGATCGGATACAGCATGCTAAACACCATAATCAAAATGACCACGCACATCAAGCCATAAACGATCTTATTGCTTGTTTTTTTCAAATCATGTTCTGAGAGAATCCCTCTGTCTGCGCTCTTCATCTTAGTTGTCCTCCTTGTTAAGCTTGAACTGTAAAATGCCCAAACCACCTAGGACAATGAACATTAGCATGCCAAGCGCAGTCGCCGTTCCATAATCGAGTCGCGTAAAAGCATATTTTACGATCAGCAGCGCATAGGTAAGCGTAGTATTATTCGGTCCACCATCAAGCAGCGCCATTTGTGACTGATACCCTTGTGAAGTCCCGATAATCTGTAATATCAACATCAAAATGATCAAATTACGTAGCGAAGGCAATGTGATGTACTTTATACGTGCCCACACACCAGCCCCATCAATCTCAGCTGCTTCATACCAATCCCGCGGAATGCTGAGTACAGCAGCCAAGTATATTAACATCCCTGATCCAAACTGCTGCCACGTCTCCATAAAAACAAGAGAAATCATCGACCACCTTGTATCTGTCAGGAAGGCAACCTGGTCCACACCAAGCGTGCTTAATACCGCATTGATTGGGCCCACCGGATCATAAAGCCATCTCCAGAGTCCATATAGAACCACACCAGGCATAACGAAAGGAAGGTAAGCCGCTACCCGTACAAAGCCCCCAAACCTTCTCAGCTCCGAGATCATAATGGCAAAAGCGATCGGAACCCAGAACCCGATAATAAGACATAGAAGCATGTAATACCCTGTATTTTTTAACGCGGTCAAAACATCTGGATCACTAAGGGCTCTAGCGTAGTTCTCAAAACCAACAAAGCTATTTCCTTTTACAAAATCAACATGGTAAAAGCTGTACAACAAGCCTTTAAAAATTGGCACCCACAGGAACATTACAAAAATAATCACAGCAGGTACGAGGAACATATATCCCCAAAAGTTTTTCTTCCAGCGGTTTTGCTTGTAAGGTGTACCCTTCAGCGCCGGCGGATTTTCGGATACAACTGCGGTTTGATTCATCAGGCTCCCTCATTCCATTTTTCTTTCAGCATTTTTCGCAAAATGCTTCCTACCTTAAATTGTAGAAAATGAGGGTTGTACTGAACATGTCTAAATCTACCGAAGTAGTATGTGTTTTTACTTCTTCAATTCACTGGGGCTAATCCCATAATATTTTTTGAAAATTTTACTAAAATGCTCCGGTGATTCATAACCTACACGCTCGGCAATTTCGTATCTGCGAAGATCAGTGTTCAAAATCATGTCCCGGCTTTCTTCCATCCGCAGCTTAATTACATATTCCCACAGGTTGTAACCTGTATTTTTCTTAAACAAATAGCTCAAATAATTAGGACTGACATGGTTTTTCTTAGCCACTTCATGGATGGTTAATCCTTTTTGCGCATAGTTCTCGTCAATATACTCTCTTGCTTTCTCTACAATCAGATTGCTGCGTGTATGAAGCTCTTCTACTGAAGGATCGGTTGTGTAGCTGTTCCAATTAAAATCCCCGTAGTAAAACACATAATGGTCATTATGTTCATTATTCCAAAGAATGGCTTTGGAGGCTTGACGGTTCAATACAGCCATAAATGATAGACCCTTGAGAATCTGGCTGATGCCGATGACTGCATTTAAGTGCAGATATTTTTGAATATTAAAATGAAGACTGCGGCCAAGAATATCTAGCCTATTGATTTGACTGGCAGACGAATCTTCATAGCTTTTTTCATCCCATTGAATAATGATCGTTATTTCTTCATCCTCTGCGTAAAAGGCTGTCGAGTTCCACTCCTGATCCATCAGCTCTTTGGCGATATTCAGCGCGGCATAACAAAGAAGCCGTCTGTCCCGCAGGGTGTAGTGCTTCTCCTGATTCATTCCAGCCAGAGGCACCTTAATTTTTAAGACGGAAAAATACGGCCCTTGCAGCTTCAGGTTATCCAGCTTTTGTAAGCGTTCTGCATCACACAGTACACCTTCAGGCTCATTGAGCAGCTCATTTAATAACTTGCTGTATTCCGGAAGCGGCTCTTCCAGCCGAAAGCTTTCGTTAATCCCTGACATGAAAATGTCCAATTCTGGTGATGGTTTGCCCATCTTAAGCAGCACATTTCGCACCGAATCCAGAAATTGCTCACTGTTCAAAGGTTTGATCAAATAATCCTTCGCGCCAAGCCTAACCGCCATTTGCGCATATTGAAATGTCTCGTGTGCAGAAATCACGATGGTCTGTACCCAGGGTTTGGCCAATTTTGCATGCTGCATCAGATCAATCCCGCTCATTGCGCCCATCTGAATATCAGTAACGAGCAGGTCTATTTCCTCCATCCGAATGCAGTCCAGCGCTTCAAAACCACTGTTTGCTGTATAAATATGGTCTATGTTTAACCCCGAAGAAGCTAATAAATTGCTCAGCCCTTTACAAATCAAGGGTTCGTCATCCACAACTAATATATTGAACATATCTGTATGCTCCCCTTCCTTAGTCCTGATTCTCTGATTTCGGAAGCTTAACCGTCACCAATGTACCGCCCTCTTTACGAGGCGTATAGCTGATGCCATAATCAGAGCCAAAGTGTAAATGTATGCGCTGGTTAATGTTGCGAATCCCGTAACCGCTGGCCGGATTTGGACTGTCGTCATTCAGCACAGCTTCAATGGCCTGATAATCAACAGACTTATATCCGTTATCTTCAATAGTGATCTCGACGGTATCGTCCACACAAACTGCGCTAATGATGATTTCCCCATCCTCGCCCATATTTTTGACACCATGAATAATAGCATTCTCAATTAACGGCTGCAGGGTAATTTTAGGAATTAGATTTCTTTTCGTATCTGGATGAATCTCCATTACAACACGAAATATATAATCATACCGGTGCTGCTGCAGCTTGATATAGGCCGTTGCATGCTCCAGCTCTTCTTCAAGGCTAATCAGCTCCCTTCCCCGACTGAGGCTAATCTTCATAAGCTTGGATAATTCCTTGATCATCTCGGCGGATTCAACGTTACCTTCCAGCGAGCTTTTCCAGTAAATACTCTCCAAAGTGTTGTAGAGCAAATGCGGATTGATCTGTTGATAGAGCAGTTGAAGCTGTGATTCCTTCTGTTTTAGCTCCATCTGATATTTATAAGTAATTAGTCCATTAAGCCTGCGGGCCATGTCATAGGTAGATCCAATCAGCACACTGACCTCATCGTTACTCCCTCTTTTTGGCGTCTCAGGGACACGATTGCCTGGCTCAAACTTTCGGACGAAAAAGGCTAACTTTTGCAAAGGCGTCATTAATGAACGCCAGAAATAAGTAATCATGATTAATCCAAAAACAGCATAGGCCACAGTTATGTATTGAATCACACTTTTCATTTCGTTTTGTTGCTGCAGCAGTGCTTTTACGGCGATTTTGTAGACTAGCTTCTGTCCTAAGGCGTGGTTATTATTGACCACATAAATAAAATCCGAGGTAATAACATCCACGGTACCTTCCAAATCCTCAGCAATGACCGTTTCCGGCAACGTAATGATCTCACCAGTATTATTCGTAGTAGAAGCGAGTACACGATTATCCAGATCCGTTAAGTAAATATCACCATCAGGCAACGATATGGATTTGAGGGATTCTCCGATTTTCGCGTCCATCTTGGTAATGACTAAGACCCCAATAGTCTCAGCTTTCCTGGAGATGTTATTGACAGCTCTCATATAGGTAAGAGTCTTCAAGTTTTCCGCTTGCGCACTTAGCTTCCCTGTGAATTTTAGAGATCCGCGGCCCTTTTTCTGGACAACCTCCTCGAACCAATATGGCTCTTCCGCTTTGGAAAAGAAATATACCCCCGCCTTCTTAACCTGTGGGAAATTGGGTGCAAAAAAATAATAATCCTCGGGATCGTATATATAAAGGGAATAATAGATGCCGTCCCCACGCTCAGCTCCCTGCGAGTAACTGACCAACAGCTTCTCTATCGTCTCATAGCGTTTAACCCGCTCCAGGATGGTATCCGAACCCGTCATATTAATCTGCTGAATCAGAGGGTTTTGAATTACAGTGGTAGTAATTTTATTTACGGTATCGATATCTCGGTTAATGATGGTGAAGTTTTGCTTGTTCAGCTCTACATAAGCATTCGTCACATGGCGCTTCAGAATTTGCTCAGCCTTCATATTCCCGTAAATGTTCAAAAACAGAATGGGCGAGATCATAATCAGAAACAGCAGGATAAGCTGCTGTTTGACGTTCAGCTTCAGAATCGGCCGAATCAGCCTAGACAACATCGAGATACACCTCCGGGTTCAATAACTATATCAAAGTGATAAACGCTTACATATGTTTATTTTAAAGTTTTTTATGTTCATTTGTATGTAGTTTTTTCTGTTGGACGGATAAAAAGAGCACGATGATATGTTCGCCACTACGTGGAGCGTTTGGGCTTACGATCGCTGTTATCCTCAGATTTCCTGATTTTCTACCGCTGAGCGGTAGAAATCCGAGGATAAAGGCGACCACTGGCGTTTCTCCAGCTCCAAACCTCCACTTCGCAACTCCATCAACGAACTCTTAAAAACCGCAAACAGAAAAAGGGGCGGACGGCGTAAAGACCACTGCGTGGGGCTAGGAGGAATGAACTCTATATGGAAGAAGTGCGATGTATGTTCTTGAACACTTGAACACTCAAGTACTTCAATACTTGAATGTGCTTTGCTGTTGGGCGTCTGGATTACTTGATGTGCTATTTAGCTGCTTCTTGAGCGTTGGATTACTTAATGTGCGACTTACTACTTATTCGGCGTTTTACATTCCCACACACCCCTTCACGATGAGCGATCGGACTCAGATGCAGCTATTTGGTCAAATTTCAGCTTTTACGGGGAGTTTCGGACTCCAGAGGCGTTATTCGTTCCAAACATACGCGATATGTGGGCTTTTCGAGCCAATAGAGACTATGGAGTCCGATAGGTTCGCAAATGAGCCGAATTTTGGCTAATAGCGACTATGAGGTCCGATAGACAGTCTGAGCTAGCTAAATACAGAGACTTTGCACAAAAAAAGACCGCCCCCAAAGTCATCCGCTACTTTGGAGTCGGTCCCTTGTTCATTTAGAAATTTAGTCTGTCAGCAGCTCATACAATCCTTTTACGACCAGATCAGCTTCTTTCAGCACCTCAGGTTTGCCGATACCTACAACCTTCATTCCAGCAGCTTTACCTGCTTGAACGCCTGCCTCAGCATCTTCAAACACAACACATCCATCCGGCTGCAAGCCTATCTCTTGAGCCGCGATCAGGAATACCTCTGGGTCAGGTTTGGCTAGTGACACTTTGTTGCCGTCAACAACTGCATCGAATAAGTCTGTAATGTTCAGCTTATTCAAAATAAACTCAGCGTTCTTACTGGCTGAACCTAACGCAATCCCAATCCCACGTGATCTCAATCCTGTTAGGTATTCTTTCACTCCAGGCAGCAGCTCCGATTCCTCGAGTCGAGAAATGTATTCTACGTACAGGCGGTTTTTCTTCTCCGCCATTGCCTGCTTCTCTGCTTCCTCAAATTCCAGGCCACCCACTTCCAGCAGGATATCAAGCGATCTCATCCGGCTCACACCTTTAAGCCGTTCATTATCCTCCTCCGTGAATTTAAAGCCAAGCTCATCTGCAAGACTCGCCCACGCCAAATAATGATATTTGGCTGTATCTACGATCACGCCGTCCAGATCAAAGATGGCGCCTTTCATATTTTCCAACATTGATTTGCTTCCTCTCCGTTGTGTATTAATATTTATACTCCCGTTTCGACAAAGCCAGTCGAAGGTTCTCACCAGCAGAGCACGACTTGCCTTCTCCGCCTTGCACCGAGAATACTAAGTCTCCACTGTAATCAGCAGCTGTGATCACAGTGACTTCATCCTTACTGATCCGCAGTTGGATGGTATCGCCGCGCAGCGTAACCGGAAGCTGAACAGACTGCCAATGTTTCGGCAGAGATGGATTGATGTGCACAACCCCTCCGTCGTAGTCCAGCCCAGCAAAGCCAAGAACCGCAGCCATCCAAGCACCACCATTCGCAGCTGGATGAGTCCCTCCGATGTAGAGATCCCCTACATATTGCTTAGATTCGCCGGTGAGATCGACGGTAGCCGTACGCATAAAATACGGATAGCCCCAATCCGGTGAACCAATATCAGCAGCTACCAAAGCGTAGATACAAGGGCTTAAGCTTGATCCATGTTCCGTACGCGGTTCGTAAAATTCCCAGTTTGCTTGTTTCACTTCCTTGCTAAAGGAGTGTTTAAACAGATTCAGCATCAACACAACGTCTGCTTGTTTAAGTATGGTTGTGGTGGTAGCTAAGCCATTGCCGCCGCCAAAATACTCATTTTTATTAAGCACACGTGATTTCAGCTCTGTTAGCTCTACATCCTCCAAGGTGAGGTACCGGTCGAATTGTTCAATAACAAGACTGGCAGGATCAGGCTGTGGAACATAAAAGCTATCCAGCATCGTTTTGAACTCCTTCAGGAATGGCCCTGAGCTAAACGGAGCGGATAATTGACTGTACTCCTCAGGATACTTCGCTTCCAGCAAAGCTGCCGTACGCAAGGCAATCTCCAGCGTTTCTTTAACCAGTGCATTCGTAAACGCATTATTGTTCACACGCTCATGATATTCATCCGGACCTGTTACATCCAGAATCTCAAACCGCTGTTTAACCGAATTATAGTAAGCGTAAGAGTAGAAAAAGCGAGCGCATTCCCAGATCACCTCTGCTCCTCCACTAGTAAGCAGACTTTCATCGCCTGTGAATTGAACATACTTCCAGATCCCATGCACAACGTCACCACTGATATGAACCTGCTTATCGCGGAAATAGGTCCGCATCGGCCGGCCTGTAAATACATCATTCACATTAAACAAAGTACAGGCATCGTCTCCCGTATCCTGACTTTCCCAAGCATAAAATGCGCCCAAAAATCCATATTCCGCTGCCTTACGGCGAGCACCATCCAATGTATGAATCCGGTACATCATCAAGTTCCGCGCTACCTTAGGATCACTGTGCAGGAAAAACGGCAACATAAACATTTCCGTATCCCAGAATACAGCTCCCTTATATACCTGACCCGATAATCCCCGGGCTGGAATAGACACCTTCTCCGAAACTGTAGGGGCAATGATTAACAGCTGATAGATACTATATCTCAAGGCAAATTGGGCAGCTTCATCACCTTCGATGATTACATCGCTGTGTGACCATCTCTCGTCCCATAACAGACGATGAGCCTTAAATAACGCCTCATAACCCAACGCCTCAGCAGCATGGACAGATTTAACAGCTTCCGTCTCCGGCTGATCCGCATCAAGTCCAGTATAGACTGCTACATACTTAAACCATTCATACGTCTCACCCGCACGGGCATCAAAAGAAATCCGGCGAACAGCAGCCCCATCTTCCAGTAGCTCCTCACCAAAACTGAAATACGCCCTCTCCGCCACAACAACCGGAATCTTCAATTCTCCGCTAACAGAAGAAGAGATCAGCACCTCGTCCTTGAGCTGTACCTTTTGTCCGTAAAGATGAGGCCCATTGATATCCCACACATCTACGTCAATTCCCGTCTCAATCGCTACTCGGCAGTCTTGAGTACTGCGAATAGAGTATTTACTAACGAGCAAGTGAAGATTATCCTGGCTTACGAAACGATCTGCGGTAAACGTCAACGCCCCACCGTCAGATACAGCATATTCAGTGCTCCGATGATGAATGGCATTTCGGATATTCAGCTCCTGAGTATGAACGACCGGTTCACAGTCAAGCACACTTAAGAGCTGATCATTACAGAAAACTTTGGTCAACAATCCATTAGGGGCATTAACTGGTTCTCTCCATTTGTCCCCCTCTTTGTCATATAGTCCTGCGAGGGTGACAGCTACTAGCTCAGTTTTACTGAATTCCTCCAGTGTGCCGCGATACCCCATGTAGCCGTTGCCTAACATATATTTGTTACCGTTCGTCGTCACAAGCTGTTTATCAAAACAACTCTCCTTTACGATCCAGTTCATCCTGCCAGCATCCCTTCGCCTAGCGGAAGCGTCTTCCCGGAAGCATCCACTGTAATCGACTGTCCGTACACTATAATTTCGGTACTTCCACCATTAACCGCAGTGATTGTTACTGAATTTTTGTCGACCGCAATTCTCAGAAGCACTCCTTCATACAATACTTGGAAGCTATATTCATCCCAGCGTTCTGGCAGGGTTGGCTGAAAGGACAGACGTGCTCCATCCGAACGCATTCCACCAAAGCCGTAAACAATATTCATCCAAGCAGCTGCAATTGAGGTAGTATGCAGCCCTTCACGGGTATTACGGTTATAGTTGTCTAAATCCAGTCGAGTAGCAAATTCAAAAAACGAATATGCTTCCTCGGGTTTGCCGATTTCACTCGCCAAAATGGAGTGGATCGAAGGTGACAGCGAAGACTCATGAATACATCTAGGCTCGTAATATTCATAGTTCGCCAGCTTCGCTTCTTTAGAGAATTGTCCGCTGTACAAGAACATAAACATAAGTACATCCGGCTGCTTAATCATGTCATAGCGATACAAACGATCATATGACCAGTTCGAATATAACGGGAATTCTGTAACAGGAATCGAATGAATATCAATATGTGGCATATCGAAGAACCCATCATGCTCTTCATAAACTCCTGTCACTTCGTCAACCGGAATCCGCATATGCTGCGCCTTGTTTTCCCAATCGGTGAGTTCCTCGTCATGAAGTTCTGTTTTCTCTACCACAGCTGCAAAAGCAGCAGGAGCCTGTTCTTTCATCTCCCGAAGAGTCTCTAGGGTGTATTCAAAAGATTGTTGAGCCATCAGATTAATGTAGCAGTTGTTATTGACCATCAATTGGAACTCATCAGGGCCCATAACGCCAAAATAACCATATTCCCCGCTGCGTTGCCCCCATTGGCCACGTGTAGCATAGAATCTGCTGATCTGAATCAGCATCTCAGCCCCTTTACTGTGCAGGAAGCTTTTATCACCGGTATTTTTGACATAATGCCAAATGCCATAAGAAACAGCAGTCCCTACATGAAGCTGAAGATTAGAGTGCTGCCAGAGATCACAGCTTTCTGTTCCATCTATAGTAGCAATTGGATAGCAGGCTCCCTCACAATCCACCTCTTTAGCGCGCTGCATAGCCTGTGGCAATGTTTTATATCTGAATTCCAATAAGCTCCGGGCAGCCTTTGGATTATTGAACATATAGAACGGTAAGCAATAGGATTCTGTATCCCAAAAAGCCAACCCACGATATACTTCACCCGTCAGCCCTTTGGCACCAATATTAAATCCGGGATGATCGCCATGATAGGTCTGATAAAGCTGGAAGATACAGAAACGAATACCCTGCTGATTCTCAGGATCGCCCTCAATTCGGATATCACTTGTCTCCCAGATGCCCTTCCAATAAGCTGTCTGATCAGCGATTATTTGGGTATCTGTCAATTGGCTTGCTGTTTCAGCAAGAGACAGACCTTTGTTCCACAGCTCTTCAGCTGTATGGGC
This sequence comes from Paenibacillus sp. FSL R5-0928, assembly GCF_037970385.1. Taxonomy (NCBI): domain Bacteria; kingdom Bacillati; phylum Bacillota; class Bacilli; order Caryophanales; family Paenibacillaceae; genus Paenibacillus; species Paenibacillus sp. FSL R5-0928. The sequence continues at coordinate 5,111,122 of NZ_CP150225.1, forward strand.
AGAATCACTATCCGAATAGTTCATAACCAGTTTGGTAAAATAGGAAACTTCTCCTTCCGTAAGGTCCAGAGTGAAATTTTGTCCAATAAACTTATCACTCTCAGTAGCAGTGAGCTGCAACGGCTGCGAGGATTGTAAGGTAAAGCTTGAGAACAGCTTATTCCCAGTGTTCACTGTACTGGCCATAATAGCAGAGGACGCTCCACTTACTCCGCTGCGGAGACTGTTCCACATACATTCGCCGCGTTCTTCATGAATAATACCGAAATCAAGACCTGCACAAATGTCCACGCTCCCTGAGAAATTAAGGGGTTCAAACTCCACCCGCTGCAACCCCAAATGAGACATAGTCATGCTGACCAGACGTGTAAAGACTACTTTTAGCGACTTGCCATCGTTTAGATGCCAGATTAGCTCTCTCCGATACGTACCCTTACGAAGATCCAGCTTGCGCACATAATCTGTTACGTTGCTTTTTGCTAAATCAAGCTGTTCACCATCTATAGATAGACGTGTATACAGCCAGTCCACCGCATTCACCATATATCTCAGCGAGCGAATAATCCCTTTATAGTGATTGCCAATATCCAATTGTTCATTTAATCCATTAAAATAACTTCCTTGCAGGGTGTCACCTGAATACCCTTCCTCTGCATATCCGCGTACACCCATGTATTCATTACCCAATGAAAAAATAGATTCCGAAGTCCGATTTCTTTCTGGATCAAAGCCCTCTTCAATAATTGCCCACGGATCAACCTTAAGATATTTGTCTGCTACTTTAGCCATATATGATTTCTCCTTCTCCTGATTTTTGCTCCAATTTCAGGATATCGCTGCATAGCAATAGAGCCAATGTCCGACCGTAATGAAGATGTGTGCATTTATACGGAGTTGAGATAAAACTAATTTCTTTAACATGAATTTCAACTGTGTTATATGTTACAATCTAACGGGGACGCAAAAAAACAGCGATTAACCCAGTATTTGAGAATAATGGATAGCCGCTGTTCATATATCATAAACGTGAGATCACTTACTCTTTTTTAGTTAAAAAGAATATTACATCGAACACTTTAGAAGTGAAATTTATCACAATGTTGAAAATTCGACACTTTTAAACGATTTTTTATAACCAATTCGAGGGATTTTCAAGGTATAATTAATTTAAAATTTACTGAAAAACTGAGGGAATAAAGGGGATGTCGATTATGCTAAAAGAACATTACAATGTTATCGAAGCCCACGGAAATACAAACTGTTTCTCCGAACAGAATTTCAACAGACTTCTAGTTACAATGAAAGAGCGCATAGTTCCAGAGGGTTCACATCTATTCTGGGAAGGCGACTACTCGGATAAATTGTTTTATATCAAACGTGGACGTGTGAAATTAACTAAATCTACTGATGAAGGTAAAGAACTCATTCTTTATATGTATCAAGCTGGCGATATGGTAGGTCAAGCAGATCCATTCTTCAGCACTAAGCATAGCTTTACAGCCGAAGTGATTGAAGAAAGTGAAGTTGGCGTCATCGAACAAAAGGATCTAGAAATTCTCATCTGCCAACATTGTGACTTTGCTATCGACTTTATGAAATGGATGGGTATTCATCACCGTCTCACCCAAACTAAATTCCGTGATCTAATGATGTACGGCAAACCTGGTGCACTATGCTCCACGCTCATTCGTCTTGGCAATACCTATGGTGAGAAGAGCAGCGATGGTGAGAATATCCTTATCAACAAAAAAATTACGCATACAGATTTGTCCAACATGATCGGTGCCACTCGTGAAAGTGTTAACCGGATGCTGAGCGACCTGCGTAAAAAAGATGCTGTTGAGTATGAGAACGGTATGATTGTCATCAAGGACCTTGGCATGCTGCAAGAAATTTGCCACTGCGAACTGTGTCCGAACGAAATCTGCCGGATCTAATTCCGTTATAATATACCCTCTATTCACCTCAATGAAACATACATGACCCAATTATTCTGCATAATATAAAATAGAGTGGTCCAAGGCGCCTAATGCAGGTGTCTTTTTTTTATATTCAACAAAAAAAGAGCTGAACCCAAGATCGGTTCAGCTCTAATATAGTTAATTTAAAATGGATTTAACGGTTATTGCGAGTACCACGCACTGGTGAGATCAGCCAATAGGCCATGCCGACAAATACGCCCCCACCAATGATATTCCCCAAAGTTACAGGGATCATATTATGCAGCCATCCAGCTATCGTAATGGTTTCCGGATGATTCGGAAGCAACACAGCAACACTAAGCAGAGTCATATTAGCCACACTATGCTCATATCCGCTTGCGATAAAGGCGAACAGACACCACCAGATTAAAATTAGCTTAGCAGATTCACTTTTAGCACGTGAGGACATCCATAGCGCTAAACAGACCAGCCAGTTACATAGGATTCCACGAAAAAACAGCTCAGAGAACGGGAGACTCATTTTTTTAGCAGCGGCTGTAAAGATCAAATGCTCTGGCGGCGCAGCACTGAATAACCCAGTCCCACGAATTAAAAGCGCTAAAATCACTGCACCCACCACATTCCCGATGAATACAAGGATCCAGTTCTTAACGGTATCCCAGATACTGGTTCTGCCTGCCAGTGTACTTACAGTAAAAAACATATTATTCCCAGTAAACAGTTCTGAGCCTGCAAATACTACAAGCGTCAAGGCGATGCCGAAGGATGTGCCCATAATAAGCGGTTGGAAAGGTGATTTAGCAGCTGCTAGCGGTGCTCCTAGAGAGAAAATAAGGATAATCCCAATGCCTACATAAGCACCTGCCAACAGGGCTGCTAGAAAATATCTTGGTAAGCTTTCATTCATTTTGTCCCGCTTACTGACTGCCGTTTCTACGATGCTCTCCACACTTTGCGTAAACATAACACTCCACCCCACCGTTTTCTATTAAATCTATTACTACCAGCTTCGGTGTCTACACGCTTACTGTAACTTTCTCTCCGTCCAGAGTGACTGGATAAGTCACAACACTACCTTGGTCAGGTGCCTGCACCTCGCCCGTGCGCAGATCGATTTTCCAATCGTACAGCGGATCGTACAGATAGTGACCTGACACGATCCCTTCCGCAAGCGGGCCACCCTTAGGATGAGGACTACGATTCTCTACTGCATAGATGGCTCCGTCAGAGGCACGAAATACAGCCAGTTCAACATCTCCAGCTATCACTACACGGCCAATCTGCAGCAGGAAATCCTGTACTGAGCCTATTGCATACGTTTGTGTGGTCTTATTCATTGGTCTCTCCCCTTCTGTGTGCGTTATATCCGCTAGACTCTTGTTTCTTCAAAAAGCGCAGTACGAGTGCTGCTGTCATTGAGCATTTTTTTCCAAGGATCCGTCACCTGAGTCAGAGCAAAGTCAATCCGTGCGGCCAGCTCTTTGCGGTTATCTTCATTATTCAAAATGACCATTTGAATCTGCTCAAGTCCCATACGCTCAACCCACTCGGAGGTTCTCTCCAAATAATTACCGGTCTCACGATAATATTGCATCACAGCGGAGCACACTTCGATCAACTCTTCATCGGTCTTAATTTTGCAGAAGGAATCAGCAATCCGTGGTTTGATCCCACCGTTACCACCGATAAATACTTCCCAACCGCCGTCATTACCGACGATGCCAATATCCTTCGTGCAGGATTCCGCACAGTTACGTGGGCAGCCGTTGACAGCTATTTTAAACTTGGCAGGAAAATCAAGACGTTCATACTTACGTTCTATGAGCGCGCCCATTCCCAGCGAATCCTGTGTGCCAAAACGGCAGAACTGTGAGCCCACACAAGTCTTAACCGTACGTAGCGATTTGGCATAACCATAACCTGATGGCATATCGAGCTCTTCCCATACCTTCGGCAGATCCTCTTTTTTCACCCCGATTAGATCCAGGCGTTGCCCACCAGTCACCTTCACAACTTTTACATCATATTTAAGGGAGACATCAGCGATTTTCTTCAAATCCTCTGGTGTCGTTACCCCGCCGTACATGCGTGGAATAACGGTATAGGTTCCGTCTTTCTGAATATTGGCTCCCATACGTTCATTAACAAAACGTGATTCCTTCTCATCTTGATGTGTATCCGGATTTAGCATCCCCAGATAATAGTTAATCGCCGGACGGCATTTAGAGCAGCCTTCTTCTTGTTTCCAACCCAGTACATGCATAACCTCTTTAGTAGTACTAAGACCTTTAGCTGTAATCTCAGCAACAATCTCATCCCGGCTAAGCGTTGTACAGCTACAGATACCTTGCTTGGCAGACTGCTCAAAACTATCACCCAGGACAAATTGTAAAATTTGTTCTACAACCGGTTTACAACCTCCGCAAGAACGCGTCGCTCCTGTACATGCTTTGATCTCGTCCACAGTAGTAAAACCATTTTCTATGACCGCATCCACAATCGCTTTTTTCGTAACCCCATTACAGCCACAAACGATTTCTTCGTCCGCCATAGCTTCTACAGATGTGCTCTTTTTGGCTCCGCTTCCGCAGCAGCCCGTACCCATGACCTCTGTATAAATCTCATCAGTCATTACAGCACCTTGTTTTACTAACTTTTGCAGGTTAGCCGATTCCGTCACATCCCCGAACAGGACTGCACCAACAATGACATTGTCTTTGAGCAGAATTTTCTTATAGGTTCGCTTCCATTCATCTTTGCTTGAGATTACAATGTGATAAGGGGAATCCATAAACTCACCTGCAGAAAATACATCCACACCGGAAATTTTTAATTTGGTGGAGACAACAGAACCTTCATATGGATTTGTATCGCTTCCGCAGAGATGTTTAGCTAGAACCATACCCTGCTCGAAGAGCGGCGCTACTAATCCGTAACAAACTCCGCGATGTTCGGCACATTCGCCAATGGAATATACATTCTGCATAGAGGTCTGCAAATAATCGTCCACTACAATCCCACGATTAACAGCAATTCCGCTTTCTTTTGCCACAGTTATATTCGGTTTGATGCCTACAGCCATAACTACAAAATCAGCTGCAAGTGTAGTGCCATCACTAAATTGTAAACCACTTACTCTCTGTTCCCCTGTCAATTCTACTGTTTGTTTGCCCATAGCAAATTTCACGCCTTGACGCTCTAGCTCAGCTTGCAACATAGAGGAGGCATTACGATCAAGCTGGCGCTCCATTAGATCTTCCATCAGATGCACTACAGTAACGTCCATGCCAAGGTTCACAAGACCCTTTGCCGCTTCCAATCCAAGTAAGCCCCCGCCGATTACCGCCGCTTTGTTGTATTGTTTAGCCGCAGCTAGCATCGCATCACAATCTGCAATATCCCGGAAACCCACCACGCCTTCCTTATCACAACCAGGTACAGGTAAAATAAATGAATTCGAACCCGTTGCAATAATCACTTTATCGTAAGAAACAGCCATACCGTTATCCGCAATTACTTGCTTGGAATGCTCGTCAATTCGCGTAACTGTTGTTCCTGTATGCAAGGTAATGTTGTTATCTTCATACCAGTTCCAGTCGTTTAGGATGATATCATTGATGGTTTTGCTGCCTTCGAGAACATAGGACAACATGATCCGATTATAATTGGGGTGAGGTTCGCTTCCAAAGACCGTAATGTCATAAGCTCCACCTAGCTTCAATATTTGCTCTAGCGTACCTATGCCTGCCATACCGTTGCCGACTAATACTAATTTTTCTCTCTTCGCTGCCATAGTTAGGTGCCTCCTCAGTCTTATCCGTTCTTGTTGAACTTTGCTTCAACTTATCTTCTACATAATGAAATTATACATTTCAAAATTTAAGAGAGATTGTGATTACAGTCACATTAAATGTGAATGTTTTCACATAAAAAATAAGACAACTTTGTTAGGTTCTAAATTCTAATAAAAAAAGCCAGATCACAGGTTCTGAATAACCGTAGATCTGGCATTTATGTACTTTTTTTAACGTATAGCCAATAAAATCTCCAATTCATCCTGCACTCTAAGCTTCATGTCCATTCCATTCTCAAGCAGCTGCTTCCCATTCACCTTCATCTTCCAAACTTCATTGCTAAGAGGAGTATAATCACCAATGGATAACACCTTTTTGTTGTCTTCGGTCAACTGCACCACACTGCTGTTCTTCAACAAACCTCTCACTGTTAAATCTTCAGTAAATCCCATAACATATGAATGATTCAAATTCACTTGCTCACTTCCGCCATTCACGGTCAACAACACAATTTGAAGGGGTTCCTCTTGTTCCTTAGACATCGCCGTAATTACTAATTTTGATTCATGCCCGACGGTTCGACCCCAATCCTCAGATCCAATGGTCTCCCCATCCATTTGCAGCTCCCAATTCATTCCTGGACTGAGTGAAATATTATTTACCGTTAGAATGCTTGTGTTATCCTCAGAAAAGGTGGCCTTCCCACTACCTTTCAGTAGGTCAAAGATCGTTATCCCTTTTCTGTAGCTCTCGCTAAGCTGCTTGTCCAAAGGGTTGGTCAGCAAGTCATTTCCCGCAACGATAAGCGAAAGCGTAGGCCCGTCTGATCCTGCTAAGCCATTATTCCCTTCATTATTAACGTCAGCAAGAGTCGAACATCCACCTATTATGAATACGATGACTAATCCTAGTAACAACCTCCACATATATTTCGTGGGCATAGTGACACCGCCTTGTCCCGCCTAATGACCACACAGCGTCTCAGGCTTGTAGTAAGTTATGCATACTGTCTATTTAAGAATAACGTAAATAAGCTTTGTTCTCAAATATAAAAAAAGTCCCCTAAGGGACTCTTTGAAAACTCATTTTTTCTACTGGAATCTAGGGAACAATATATTATTCTCCAGATGAACATGTTCAAAAGTCATGCTCTCCAGCTCCTCTAGCCGGGCATAAGTCAAACGATAGGTTGTACAAGCATGAGCCGGTGGGGTGAAATCATCTGTTATTTTGCGTATTTGTCTCAATATATCGCCTGCTGTGTCATGTTCACTCTCAAGTTCAAATAATGCCTCGCGAAGTGTGGTCAGCCCTTCTTCACTTGGATTGGCATCATACGCTAATAATTTCGGAAACTCATCTTCCTCTTCTTTAGCTGTATGCTGTAGCAGATCTTCCTTGAGTGCATTAAACAAACTATATAACTCTTCTAAATGAGGTGAATCTCCGCCATGAACCCGGTATACCTTAGTTACATTTTGGCTAATCAGGGGCAGTTCTTCCCGCAGGTAATGGTGATGTTTACTCACAATATGGTCGATTAACTCTGCAGAAGGTGCTGTGTTCCATGCGAGTTCTTCTTGTGGTACCGGATATTCCTCGAACAGCTTGTTGAGATCACTAATGATCATCTCTTGATCTAGTCCACGCTCTACAGCTGCTTCAGCAAGAGGTTTGGCGCCTCCACAGCAGAAATCAATCCGTTTAGACTTGAAATAATCCGCAGCTTTTGGGAATTGCAGCACAATATCTTTTACAAGGGCATCTGGAGTAAATCCAGGTTGCACCGATTGCTTATGCTGTAAATCTGAAATTCTATCATTAGGTTGTTTAGTTTCCATAATAGTTCCTCCTCGGGATATGTGATCAGGTTCTGAAAAAATCTTTTCTACCTGTTCACCTTAACCCTGAAAGGAGTTTTGACTTGTGATTGTACTCACGAAAATTGTATCTCTTTGTTGAACGAAAAAGGTCAATCATGGAGATAAATCCCCACAATCGACCTGTCTTTTGTTTACCACACGGGCATCAGTAATGTTATTTGTCTTACATTTATCTATTCGGTCACACCAAATCTGTATCTTTTATTGAACATAAGCCTGCATATACGTTCGCTTCCCCTTTGCGTCCTTCAAATAAGGTCCTAAGCCAGCAAAGCGGGAGTGATCCATATAAACACCAGTCATCCATCTTCCCTCTGTCAGGCCACCATTCCATTTGAGAACAAGGTCAGGGGCGGCTATCCATTCCTGATAGATCTGTATATTCTGATCTTTGTACTCTTTACAAGGCTTAGACTGCTCCAGAAGACGTAGATCATTAAGGTAGGTTGGCACGAAATAAGAGGATATCGTATGCAAATCATCTTCATCAAAAAAGGGCTCATCCCCTAAAAAGGGTTTGAATAATACGGTATTCTCGTACATGGACCAAATTAAGGCTTGTAGCACCATGCTCTGGCGAATGCCATTATGAAACTTATATTGTCGTTGATTACCTGCCATATTCACTTCTTGAAGAGGTTCCGTCGACTCCAGGCAATGCCGTTCACAACCGATACATTTCCAGCCAGAAGGACTTTGAATCCATTTTTGAAAAATAGTTCCGCTATCATTGTTGCCTTTGTAGAGTGAAGAGATAATGCTGTAAGGCACACCAATCCACGCATCCCATAAGGAATCTGGAAGATGGCTATGCAGCATGAACAACGTCTTGTCATAGATGAGCTGTACTTTGATCGAAGCGTTCTCCAGCTCAGCAACATCCTTTTTTCCATACGTTATTTCCCGGGAAAACAGGGTGGTCTTCATCTCCCTCGCCTCCTAATAGTTTTGCTATGCCTGTACTCCAGCTGAGTAGATTTGAGCAAAAACCAATATTGCAAGCGTTTCCATTCAAGGAACATACAACGTTTTTTCTATTATATTACAGATTTTTTCGATCTGTGCAAGGTTTTTATTTAAAAATTGAAAAGCCCTCCTCCGTTCTTCAGGAAAAAGGGCCACAACACGACTTTGATTTCTACTCTACCCAGCTCTCAGCCCAAGACTGAATCTGCTGCATAACAGGCTCCAGCGCACGGCCTTTGTCTGTTAGTTCATATTCAATACGTACAGGTGTTTCCGGGTATACATGTCTAACCAGAATACCCTCACCTTCCAAATCCTTCATCCGCTCGGACAGCATCTTATCGCTCATTGAAGGAATGAGGCCGGAAATATCTTTAAACCGCTTCGGTCCACTCATCAATGTCTGAATAATAAGTCCATTCCAACGTTTGCCTAAGAAAGAGAAGGCTGTCTCAAATCTGGGACACATCGAAATTTGATGTTCTTCCATTGTTCTCACCTCTCACTAGCGAAACTTACTATTAGTTAGTATATATAATATTAACACATTTCATCCCTGATGAACATCGTTTACTAAAAAAAGTTCATCTGACATTATCATTATATCCTCGTTGTCAATCCCCTGTATGTGCTTTAGATTCCCTTTGAGCAATCGCTTCTGTCACGATTTGCGCCAAGTCATCATTTCCGAATAAGGAGAGTACGCCGAGAACTGTGTCATCGGAAATATCCCCTGCTTCCTCCGCAGAAACCGTTAGGGCAAGTGCTTTTCGCAAGGCTTCATTCCCTTCTTGCTGTGGATAAGCCTGCAAATATAAACTGTGCGGGTCGAGTCCTTGATTCACGCACCACTGGGCGAATACAAGGATCATCATCTCTTCCTCCCGCTTATAGCTTTCGATGATTTGTTCCTCCACTAATTTACGGTTGTCTTCCATATTTTACTCCTTTCTTAGAGACCTCATTCAGCAAGCTGAGCTGCCAATCTATGACTAGGCAGAACTGCTGAAGCAGCAATACTGCATAACTCTGGTGTATTTATATTGTTCAGGAAATGATCTACCACTCCACCGAAACCTCTTCTATCCAGCACCGTATCCCAGCTTCCAAAGCTCTGGGTCCGTGGCAAAGCATTTTTTTCATATAGGATGGCTTGGTCCAGATCTGCCACTTCCACCGAACGGCCATTACCGTGCAGCTCCAGCTTCTCCAAATCAACACCAGCCTCACGAACCATACTATACATCCCCACTGAGCCTTGCTCCCAACCCAGCATTCCAGATGCCTGGACAAGTCGCCCCTCTCCATTGGATTGAAGATTACTGCGAAGCAGCTCATACTGATCTCCACATAACCATAACAGCAGATCAAGCATATGAATCAAGTCGTCATGTACAGTCTCACGGCTGCTGCCTAACTGCAGCTTCGTGCGATGTTTAATCGCGTGACAATGGCTAATGCCTCCAGCTTCCTCGAGCCAACTCTTGGCGGTGACATACATTGGGGCAAAACGCCGATTAAAGCCCACTCCTAGCAGCAGCCCTTTATTTTCTGCCAGCTCTGCCATCCTTCTGGATTCTTCCAGATCATAGGACAGCGGCTTATCTACATACACCGAAATCCCCTGTTCGAGACATTTTGTTACTATATCATAATGGGTCGTCGTTGGGCTATGCACAAATACTGCATCCAGATCCCAAGACAACAGCTCGTCCAAATTTGTCGTACCTTTAGGAAAGCGATAGGCATTAACAGCTTGCTCTACTGTTGTGGACGAGTGACTGAGAACCCCCACTACCTCAACTTGTCCATGCTGAGAGAGCAGTGGCAAATATACTTTGCGGGCGATATTGCCAATCCCGATGATGGCGACTCTTTTGCGTACAGAAACGATCACTGATCTAACTCCCCTCTTTATAATTCAAGAATTTATCTCTCTCTTTGTTCTCTATAAATGCTATTATACCTGCTTGGCGTTCGCCGACAATGATCTTCACTTCAATATTTACTTTTTATCCCGTATGATGAGATGAATGAGTGGAAGAAAGGGTATATTAGCTATGAGAAAATGGTTCTCGATTATTCTTTATGTTTCGGGCACAATCCTTGCGTTTATCTACAGATATGACATCCTTAGCTGGATGAAAGAGGATCATAATCTTTTCGGCTCTATAGGGATCGCAACTTTACTGGCTCTCTTTCCAGTTGTACCGTACAAAGCGGTCATCGGATTTTTTGGTTATGCATACGGAAGTTTGGCTGGTGCTTTAATTTGCTGGGTAGCTACAACCCTTGCTGCCGCATTCCTTTTCGGCGTAGTGAAGTTCTTATTTCAAGATCAAGCGAGAGCTTATCTGACTTCTATTCCCCTACTTGAAAAATTCACAAAAGGCATAGAACGGCGGCCCTTTGCTTCTATTGTCTTAGCACGTCTCTTGCCGATTATCCCGCAGACAGCAGTTAACATCTATGCCGGAGCAGCCGGGCTGCCCTTCTGGAGTTATCTAGCTGCCTCAGCTATTGGAAAAATCCCAGGCATCGCCTTGTATGCCTTCCTTGGGGATCAACTGTTCCAGAACCCTGGAAATGCGATTATAGCCATCGTTGTTTATGCCATTGTGCTTATTATAGCCGGACTAAGCTTTCGTTACAGTTCACAGGAAGTAAGAAACACTAGGTAACAGAGAGCTTATTTGGCGGAAGCTGGCAGGCTGTGGTTATTTGCTTTATAATTAGATTGTGATCTATTTAATTGCATTACATGAATGGAGGGATATTAATGAGTGAACATCAGACTAACCATATAAATTCCAAGGCGGAAAAAGCAACCTTTGCAGGTGGATGCTTCTGGTGCATGGTCTCGCCGTTCGAGGAATTGCCAGGCATTATTAGTGTCGTCTCCGGCTATACTGGCGGGCATACAGTGAATCCTACCTATGAAGAGGTATGCTCCGAAACCACAGGACATGTTGAAGCGGTACAAATTACGTTCAACCCAGAAATTTTCCCTTATAGCAAGCTGCTTGAGTTATTCTGGCAGCAAATTGACCCAACCGATGCGGGTGGACAATTCCATGATCGCGGCACCTCTTACGGAACGGCTATCTTCACCCATTCTGAAGAGCAAAAGCAACAAGCAGAGGCTTCCAAGGCAGCTTTGCAAGAAAGCGGACGATTCGCTAGCCCGATTGTTACCCCGATCCTCCCGGCAGCAACCTTCTATCCTGCCGAAGAATATCATCAGGGCTACCATCGTAAGAACCCGGGCCACTACAAACGTTACCGTAAGGGTTCCGGCCGAGAGGATTTTATCGAAACCCACTGGACACATAAAGAAGATAAACTAAGCTTGAAAGAACGTCTGACGCCACTTCAATATGAAGTCACTCAGAATAGCGCTACAGAGTCACCTTTCCGAAATGATTTTTGGGATCACCACGGAGAAGGCATTTATGTAGATATCGTATCTGGTGAAGCATTATTCAGTTCGCAGGATAAATACGATTCCGGTTGTGGCTGGCCCAGCTTTACACGTCCAATCCGCGATTACGCCGTGAAGGAAAAGACGGACCTCAGCCATTTGATGGTTCGCACAGAAGTGCGCAGCAAAGTAGCAGATTCCCATCTAGGTCATGTCTTCGACGATGGTCCAGGGGAAAACGGCCTGCGCTACTGCATTAATTCAGCGGCACTGCGATTTATACCGAAAGAGGATCTGGAGAAAGAGGGCTATGGCGAGTATCGTGTACTCTTCCAGCCTGCCTAATCTTCGATAACGTGCGAAACTGTACTGTCTTATAGAAAAGCCTCCAATTCACGGTATACCCTGAATTGGAGGCTTTTTAATTCATAGGAGCTTATTCTTTATTCTCGTCCTCGTTCGCTTTCTTATCCTTTATTGAGGTTGTCACCTTTGGCTCTGCTGGTGCAGGGAGTACCTCCTTGTTCAGCTCCCGATTTTCCTGCCGTATCCGCTGGGTCTGCTGCTCCCGTCGTACGCGGATATTTTTGCGGGCAAACCAAACGATGGCTAAAATAATGCCCGCACCGATTAGAATCGGCAATGCGCCTGCAAGAATTACAAAAAGCCACTGAAACATAACAGATAGTGCGTTCAGGCTTCCTTTTAAAGCATCTGATGCGCGTTCCAGCAATGGACCTTGCTCTGCCTTTTCCTTCACAGCTAAACTCTCATCCGTCTGGTACACTCTAAGCTCTACCGTTGAAAAGGATACGTTCTGATCTATATATCGCATTCTGCCTTTGATCTGCTCAATCGTTTCTTGAATCGAACCAAGCTCGTTTGCAAAGGCGACCAGATCACTTGATTTCGTTGCTTTTTTCATAAACTCAGTATATTGAGCTTCCATTAACTGCTTTGCCTTCAGACGCGACTCTAGATCAATATACTCCTCCGAGACATCCTGACCTTGAATGCTGCGCTGTAGCGATTCGTGTTTTACTTTTTCCAAATTATTCAGAAAAGGAGAGAATCCGGAGGCTGGCACCTTAAGGATAAACGTCCCCCCTTGCTCATATTGCGACATGTTCTCGTTAAACTCTATAATATATCCTTTAGCCATCGTTACCATGTTTCGAATTTCAGTCTGAGCTTTACCGTAGTCTTCTACTTCCATAGTCAGATTGGCATGATAGATAAGCTTCTTGTTCAATCCTTCCACGACATCACTGCCCGTGAATCCCGCGTTTGCTTGATCCGTGTTCTCTGATGTCAAACCTTTTTCAACTGGGGCTTCGTTGCCTCCCGCTGCTGTCTCAGCCTCTGCTGAGGTGTTCTTATCCGCTAATGTAGCTTTTGAAGATTGCTCAGTTGTTGCTGCAGCAGAATTACTCGTATTTCCGCCGTCACTAGCTAATTTGTCAGCTGCCGAATTGTTATCACCCGAGCCACAACCTGCCAATACCACCGCAAGAATTAATAAACATAAGTAATGCAGACCCCATTTGCGCATTCTCATTCCTCCAAAAATGTAGTGGTAATCCCTAGCATTGTAACGTTACGGAATGTCATGTTCTATACAGATCTCTTCCGTCTCTCATTTCTTTGACGCCCCAAAACTTGGAAGGTTGCACTGGAATATGGAATTTCGGTAAATTTCTTTTGGTTTTTCTTGTTGAAATACACAAAAAGCCGCATTTCTTCGACTCTTATTGGACATATTTTTTATATGGGAGGGGTCCCGAAAGTTAAAGAACTCATTTGCTTACAAACTCATTATTTGGTACAATTACCACGTCTAACCTAGTAAAAAAATCCAAATACCCTCTATTCATAATGAATGAGGGCGTGACACGGCTTTGCTGAGACAAGCTCCACCTTGCTGAACAGAGCCGTTCTTTGAATGATACTGTCAATTACTAAAAGGGGAGGTGAACCCTCATGGCAAAAGACGTAGTTTGTGAAGTTAACTCCTGCACCCACTGGGCAGAAGAGAACAAATGCAGCGCTGAATCGATCTTCGTAGCTTTCCACAGCTCCCAAGAACCAAAACGCGCAGAAGAAACAGATTGCAAAACTTTCGAAAGTAAATAAGTAAATGCCTAAAGGGACCCTCCACGGTTCCTTCTTTTTCTTTTTCATTCTAACAAGATTGAGAATTATTATCAAGTAGCTGATTACAAAAAAATAATTGAACTAAAAAGCCAGGGTAAATTACCCTGGCTCTAATTTATTTAAGTCTATTTAGAAGCAATAACCCCTGTCTTTTCCCTCGCAATAGCAGCAGCTCTTACCATGTTACGTAGTGCATCCTCTGTCTCCTGCCAGCCCCGCGTTTTCAGACCGCAATCCGGATTAATCCAGAACTGTTCAGGGTCAAGCACCCGCAGCGCACGATCGATATTCGCAGTCATTTCTTCGACAGCTGGAACCCGCGGGCTATGGATGTCGTACACTCCAAGACCGATTCCTTTATCATAGGCCTGCTCCTCAAAGCTGATAATCAGCTCACCATGGCTACGTGAAGTCTCAATGGAGATTACATCAGCATCCATAGCCGATATTGAATCGATCATGTCATTAAATTCGCTATAGCACATATGCGTATGAATTTGTGTCGTAGCCTTCACATGGTTCGTGGCAACACGGAACGACTTCACTGCCCAGTTCAGGTAATGCTCACGGTCTTCTGCCTTTAGCGGAAGTCCTTCACGAATAGCCGGCTCATCCACTTGAATCATTTCGATGCCTGCATCTTCCAACGCTTTTACCTCATGGCGAAGGGCAAGAGCAATTTGATTGGCTACCTCTTCCCGGCTGAGATCATCACGTACAAATGACCAATTGAGGATAGTAACAGGGCCCGTCAACATTCCTTTAACCGGAAGCTTCGTCAACGATTGTGCATAGACGCTTTCTTTAACAGTCATAGGCTGTATAAATGCAATATCCGCGTAGATCACCGGCGGCTTAACGCAACGGGAACCGTAGGATTGAACCCAGCCATTACTAGTAAACAAGTATCCATCCAGCTTTTCTCCGAAAAACTCCACCATATCTGTACGCTCGAACTCGCCGTGGACCAGAACATCCAGACCTAGCTTTTCTTGGAAGGTAATTGCATCCGCGATCTGCTCACGAACAAATCCATCATAACGCTCCTGATTCCAGACCCCTTTACGCCATTTCAATCTCGCCTGGCGCACTTCGACTGTCTGCGGAAAGCTACCAATTGTAGTGGTTGGCAGAAGTGGAAGCTGCCATTTCTCTTGCTGCACCTTTAAGCGCTCAGCAAAAGGCAGACTGCGTTGGTCTGGTAGAGCTGCAAGTGCAAGCACTTGCTCCGCCACATCCTTACGGCCACGCTCAGGTAGTGCGCGGAACGCTGCAATAGCTTCACGACTAGCGGCCAGCGCTGCTTGAGAAGCTTCTCCTTTATCTGCGACGGCTGCTCCGAGCAGACTAAGCTCTTTAAGCTTCTCATCGGCAAAGGCTAACGCATTCTTAACTGTCGCCTTCAGCTTCACTTCACCTTGAACGGTGACTGGGACATGCAGCAGGCTGCAAGAAGGCTGAAGAATAAGACGATCAAGCGGTACATGAACGCTGAGCTTTTCTACCAGTTGCAGCTTAGCGTCTAAATCGGAACGCCAAATGTTCCGTCCATCAATAATTCCGGCACCCAGCCATTTGTCCTTCGGCCAGCCAAGACGTTCGATGGAAGCCAGATTCGTTCCACCATCGTGCACAAAGTCAAGACCCAAGCCTTGAACAGGCAGCTCTAGCAGTGCCTCCAGCGGCTCAGCAGCTTCAAAATACGTCTGTAAAATAATATTCAAGCCCGGCACGGAGCCGGCAATGTCTGTGTATATCGAGTTAAGCAGTGTTAATTCTTCTTTACTTATGCCTGTAACAATCGCTGGCTCATCGATTTGTACCCAGCTTACCCCTTCTTGCTTCAGTTCCTGTAGCAGTTGAACATAGACTGGAACAAAACGTGCAGCAATCTTGGCGATATCTGCCGCTGCGTAACCTTTGGACAGCTTAAGGAAGGTATACAGACCTAAAAGTACCGGTTTACCTTCAATCCCTGCCTGCGATTTAGCAAAACGATAAGCCGCTAGAGGTTTGTTTTCAGTCAGGCGTGGTGTTTGTGTGCCGATCTCTGGAACGATATAGTGATAGTTCGTATTGAACCATTTGGTCATCTCGCAGGCAGTAGCCTCAGCATTACCACGGGCCATTGCAAAATAAAGATCAAGCCCGATGTCGCCGCCATCATACGCATACCGTGGAGGTACGATTCCAAACATAACAGCCGCATCCAACACATGATCATAAAATGTAAAATCATTTACCGGAATAAGCTCAATTCCTGCTTCTTGCTGGGTCTTCAAATGCTGCAGCTGGATTGCTGCCATTTCGGAGCGGAATTGCTCCTCATTTATTTTCCCCTGCCAGAATGCCTCCAGTGCCTTTTTCCATTCGCGGTTCTTTCCGATTCTCGGATATCCAAGATTGCTTACTTTTACCTTATTCGTCATTTCGATACACTCCCTCTTCAATCTCTTATTTCAAACTCCAAAACTACTTGCTTTCCTATAAAAAAGAGCGCCCTTCCCTAAAAAAGTCAAAGGGAAAGACGCCCATGATATACCCATGGTTAACGTCTAACACCTCCCTATCTTCCGTAGGTGAAGCAGTGCTGTTGAAACAGGCAGGTCTCCTGGCTAGCGGCGTCAACATCTTGAGCAGTCTTCCCAGCAGTAGTAAATTGCCAGTGACCTCTGTTGCTCGAGATTCTTCCGTTACAGTGGCGGGACCGCATCGGCTTCGAACCGAATTTCCCTATTAAGCCTACCGAATTACTATTTTCCGGTCAGCACCTGTCTCCGATATCATTCATCATTTGAGTGTCTTAATCTGATGTCATCATACGTGAAAGCCCCAGCAATCTGCAATAGATTACTGGGGCTTCTGTTATATCGATTCCTTATAACGGACTTAGAAAAATACGAAATATACTACAGCAGCAAGAATTATACGGTATATAGCAAACGGTAAGAGCTTGATACGATTGATCAGTTTTAAGAAGAAACGCATCGATAACAGCGCAAATAGGAAGGCACTAATAAAGCCTGCAATAAAAAACGGCAGCGCGTCCATGGTGAAATATTGCCAGTTCTTCATCAGTGACAACAGACTGGCACCTGCCATGATGGGTACTGCCATAATAAACGTAAAATCAGCAGCGGCACGATGGCTCATCCCGAGGATTACGCCACCAGAAATCGTCGAGCCCGAGCGTGAAAATCCAGGCCATAACGAAAAACACTGTACAAGACCTACACCAAGTGCCTGTTTGTATGTAATCTGATCTACACTCTCAGTTCTGATCTTCTTCGGCCCAAACAGATCCGCAATAATCATTAATATAGCCCCGATCACTAGACCAATTAACACCGTTGAGGTAGAGAATAAATGCTCATCAATATAATCATTAAACAGAACACCTAACACACCTGCAGGCACTAACCCTACCAGAACCTGTGTCAGCTTGAGGTGCCCGCCCTGCTCTAACTGCGGTAGCTTCTCTGTTACAGGGTCCAACTGCTTACGGCTGAAACGCCTTAAGCCCAACAGATCAATGAATCGATTTCTAAAAATCACAACAACCGCTAATATAGAACCCAGTTGAATAACTATTTTGAAGGTATTTGCCGTATATTGTCCAAATAACTCCTGTGATTTCAGCCACATATCATCAACAATAATCATATGACCCGTGGAGGATACTGGAGCAAATTCGGTTAAACCTTCAACAAGCCCCAAAATAATGGCTTTAATAATCGTTAATAGCTCCATGTGTTTCCCTCCTTTTTAATAGTCATTTCTATTATCAGTCCTCCACCCGCTTAGCCCTCAATGTTCATTCTCCGGCTGCGTTTGCGGAAGTACAGAAACCCAAGAATAACTAATCCGCCAGCAATTAGTACATAGACCACATTGGAGTAGACATCCATGTACATGGCAATGTCCTCCCAGGATTCGCCCAAAGCTGCGCCAATAAGCACAAGCAGCAAATTCCATCCCAATGTGCCAATCGTTGTGAAGATCATAAATACTCCAAATTTCATACCTGACATTCCCGCCGGAATCGAAATCAGACTGCGGACCAGCGGAACCATCCGACAAAACAATACAGTCCAATAGCCATATTTATCAAACCAGGCGTCAGCCTTGTGGATATCTTTTTTAGTGACGCGAATTAGGCCCCCCCAGCGTTCAACCAGTTTCTCTAACCGGCTCACATCCAATAATCGGCCAATATAATAGAGAATTACTGCACCCAGTAGTGATCCAGCCGTGGCAGCAATGATTACACCAGGTATAGTTAAGCTCGTCGTAGTGGTCATAAACCCTCCAAAGGGCAGGATCACTTCTGAAGGAATTGGTGGAAATATATTTTCAAAGGCCAGCATCAGAAAAATACCGAAGTAACCAAACTGCTCCATAAAGTCTGTAATCCATGCTTGCATTCTTGTTACCCCCATTTCTCATATCAAGTTCTTCTTCAGGTTGCGTAAATAGCGGCTGCGAATAAAAAAGAAGTATAGTCCTTGAACAGCCAAATATCCGAGTAACACCGCGCCTGTCTCCGTTGCGATAGATAAGTAGAACAACCGTTGAAGCGCAATAAAGGCAAACACACTGTGTAAAATAGCTATTCCGACCGGCACAAAAAACAATAGAGCGAGCTGAATTGTGACTATTCGATTGAGTTCTTTATCCGTAAGCCCCATCTTGGACAAAGTGGAATATTGATTGCGATCATGATCAAGATCGGTATATAACCGGAAGTAAAGAAAGCTGCCTGCCGCGATAAAAAAGACAGTACCCACCAGCAATGAAGCAAAAAGCATTGTGTTATACAATGTTTTCTGAAATTCAAACAGCGTGCCGCTGATCACAATCGCATACGGAGAATCACTTTCATAGGACTGTTTGCCTTTATGGGCAAGATCATCTGCGATACCTACCGTCTGTGGAAAATCCTCTACATAAAAACCTGTATAAAGATCCGTCTGCACGGGATCAATAGCGCTGTAGAGCTCATCACTGATCACGACACCACTAAAATCCCCGCCATCTCTACCATCCAGCTCCGGCAATAAATATTCAGCAATGGGGACTTGCGCGGTATAACCTATTTCTTTAATGGCAAGTCCTTGCTGCAAGGAATAGACCGCTTTTACTCTGCCTTCTGTTAAACTGCGATCCCGCTGTGAACCAATCATCACCAGACCTTCGTTGCCCACCAGAGCACGCTCAGCCGTTGTGAAACCTGCACGCTGCAGGGCGAGATTATAATCACTAAAAGCAATCAAGGGAAGGCGTAAAGTGCGATCGGGTCCAGTCTGAGCTTCGACCTCAGCATATTTAATCGGGATACTAAGCGCTTCATAAGGGAGTCCGTGCGTCTTGAGCTCTTCCTTAATTTCGTTCAGATGCTGATCAAAGGGTTCATCCGCCTGATTTCCTTTAGCTACATAACCCACTGCTGCAGGATAATCCAATTTCAGCTCTCTGGAAAGTGTATGTATCGATGCAAATACCCCTACTGAAGTGAAGGAGACTGCGGATACAATCGTCACCATAAAAAACATTCGGCCATTCTCTTTCCAGCGGTAGGACAAGCCCGATAAAGTGATGATATTCGTACGATGCCAATACAAGCGCCGAATGTCCTTAAGCAGCTTAACCACACAAATACTTAGCTGGGTATAAAAGAGATACGTCCCGATAACCGTAATCGCAACGACCGGAAACATGACTTTCTCTACGGAAGCAGCTTTTGCAGTAGCCGCCATATAATAACCACTGATCAGCAGTACAGCAGAGATAAATGACAATATAAACGATACTTTGGGTTCTTCTTCTGCCTTACGTTCTCCCTGAAACAGACGCATCAGTGACTCATTGCCGATAAAAACAAAGGTGCAAAGCGATATCAGAAAAAACAATAACACGAAGCTGCAGATCGTAAGCACAAGTGCCTGCCATGGGAGATGAAAGGTTAACAGGGGAATTCCCAAAAAAGTGGATCCGATCATCAGGAATAATTTGCCCAGAAGTAACCCGAGAAGGGTACCCGTCAGGATGGCAGAGGTGCCGATCATCATATTTTCCAGAAAAACCATGGTGTTTAGCTGTCTCTTCGTCATTCCATGCATCAATAAAATTCCGAACTCCATCTTCCGCGACTGCAGGAAGGATCCAACGGATACGAGCACGAACAAAGAACAAAAGACATAAATAATTGCCTCTGCCACCATCATCGTATGAGCCGCCGTACTATAAATTAAGCTCTTTGAAATATCCGGATGGTAAATAAACAAAGCGCACACGAAAAAGATCATCACCGAAAAAGCACTGACGACAAAATAAGCGGCATATTTGCGTTTATTACGTGTTACATTCCTATAAGCGAATTGCCGAAAGGTCATGGCTGGTTCCCCCAAGCAGAGACAACATATCAATAATACTTTGGAAGAAAGCGCCTCTATTACTGCCCTTGTACATTTCACTATAGAAACGTCCGTCTTTAATAAAGATGACCCGGTTGCAAAAGCTCGCAGCCACTGCATCATGCGTGACCATCAGCACCGTAGCTCCTTCTTCCTTATTCACCTCTGTCAACATATTCATGACTTCCCCTGAGGCTTTGGAATCCAGATTGCCTGTGGGCTCATCCGCCAAAATTAACGCTGGACGATGAATCATCGCCCGGGCGATAGCCGCCCGCTGCATTTGTCCGCCTGAGACCTCATACGTGCGCTTCTTCAGCAAATGTTCTATGCCAAGCAAGGTAGTGACCTCTTTTAGCCTGCTCTCCATCTCTGGGACACGGGCACCTGCAAGCGTTAAAGGTAATACGATGTTCTCCTCTACAGTGAGCGTATCCAGTAGATTAAAATGCTGAAAGACGAAGCCTAGCTCATGACGGCGAAAAAGTGCCTTTTCTTTTCTGCTAAGCAGATTAGGATCTCGCCCGTTGATCAGAATCTGACCGGAGGTCGGTTGGTCGATGGTGGCAATCGTGTTGAGCAGCGTTGTTTTCCCACTCCCTGATGGGCCCATTATGCCAACGAACTCCCCCTTTTCTACAGAAAAGCGGATATGATTCAGCGCCTGAGTGGACACTTTACCCTCATATATTTTTGATAAATTATGAACATCTAGAATGGGCAAGTGTTACCTCTCCTTCTTTCGACTGGATTGCCTTCATTATACAAAGTGTACACATGGGCTGCTATTTCTGAAACTTACAATGCCCTTACACATTTGTAAGGTTTGTTATATGCTGCTCCCTAAATACAATCCGCACGGTGGTCCCGCTTCCTTCTTCGGAACGGATACTCACCTCATGTCCAAGCTTGCCGCAGATCTGCTTCACGAGATATAAACCCATCCCCGTAGATTCCTGGAAGGTTCGTCCATTCACCCCGGTAAAATATGCATCGAACACGCGCGGCAGATCTCCTGCGGGTATGCCCACTCCTTCATCCCGGATCTCAAGCACAGTCTGCTTATCTTCCGTGACCATCCCTTGAAAAAAAACATGTTTGCCCTCTTCAGTCGTATAACGTACAGCGTTCGTAATCAGCTGCGTAAGGACAAAAGTGAGCCATTTTTCATCCGTAGTTACGGTAATTTGCTCATCTATTTGTATAGCTGGAAAAACTCTTTTTCGAATAAAAAGCCGCTTCTGCTCAGAGGTCACACCACGCACGATTGTCTCCAAATTCAGCCGTTCCACATAGAAATCGTGTTCAAAAGTATCCAGACGGGCCGTATAAAGCACGGTATCCAGTCCTTTTTTCAGACGATCCAGTTCATCACCAATTGCCGTAAAAGGAGGGCCATCCTTATCCTGAATGATCAGATGAATGACAGACAATGGCGTCTTCATGCCATGTACCCATTGATTAATAAAGTGAATATGTTCTTCTAATTTGTGGCGGTAGCTGTGCAAATCATTTTTGTAGAGGCGGAATTGCGACCCCAGTAAACCTCGCAAGCTTACGGCTAGCGGAGAATCCTGTGCAGGGCCACCTGCCTCATCGAGAGAGGAGGGCGTAGTCTCCAAACGTTCATAGAACGTGCGATTGGTGACATAACGGTAAGCGAGGTAGCCAATCAGTAGACAAGTGCTGAGCAGCGCGGCATATAAACTTACATTCAGACCGCTGCCTCCATCCAGCCGATACACTAATGTGATCAGGACTAGCTGGGCTAGATAAACCACGATCAGGGGGAACTGTTCCCTTAAAAACAACTTCATTCCTCATCCCCCCAATTCGGAATCAAACGGTAGCCTTGACCGCGCACGGTTTGTAGTCCATCTGTGATAGCGAGAGCAGCAAGTTTTTTGCGTACACGTGTAACATATACATTTAATGTATTTTCATCCACGAAGGCTTGATCATCCCAGATTTTTTCGAGCAGCCTGTCCCGGGTAACGATGACTCCGGACTTTTGCATCAGCTCATCTAGTATTTTGGCTTCCGTGTGGCTTAAGTCCACTTTAGCTTCGCCTCGGGTAAGGATTAGCCGCTCTACATCCAGCGTCATTCCCGCAACGTTCAGTGTGCGTTCATTATTCCCTCCGGCATAGGTGCCGTAGGCGCGCCGCAGCTGACTTTTGATTTTGGCCATCGCGATTTCGTAATCAAAAGGCTTAGTGATATAATCGTCGGCTCCATTTTCCAGCGCCATTACTTGGTCCATTTTGCCATCGCGGGCAGATATAAAAAGAATAGGGCAGGTTGAAATTCCGCGAATTTGGCGGCACCAGTAATAACCATCGTATTTTGGCAAATTAACATCAAGGAGCACCAGATGTGGCGCGAACGCCTCAAACTGAGTGCGGACCCGCTCAAAATCACTCACCGCCTGCGTATCATATCCAAACTTATGTAAATAATCCTGCAGCAAAGCCACAAGTCCACGGTCATCTTCTATAATAAATATTTTAAACATATCATACCTCCGGTCCAGCCTTAACAATATAAGGGGGTCTGCCAAATAATATATACACCGTGCATAGGGTTAGTCAAATCAGAAGGAAGAAAAAAGAACCCATGAAGCACCTATTTACGGCACCTTCTAGGTTCTTGGATAAGTTAGGTTTGCGGATATCAACTAGTCCCATTGTTTCTTCTGAATCCCGGCAAGAACTCGCTCTACAGGTGCCCAGCCGATAAGTTCTGGTTGGCTCCAGCCTGGAGCAGCTTGCAGATGGCAAATTTCCATGTAGTGATCTATCCTTACTTTATCCCAGGCATGAATGGCCTCGCCATTCCCAAGGGCCAAAGCTACATGCCCCCAATCCTTAAGCTCACCGTCCACCAAACCTGAGCAAGTATAAAAAACAAACGCGCCAGCTGGCGGAGCCCCGGTGTTCTTGTGCGCATCGTACAGCTCAGCGGATTCACGTGCATCGCTGCCTCCCCACATTTCGATCCCATTGCTTCTTTCATATGCATCTTCAACAAAAGCAAGACAACGCAGCGGATACTCCTGCGACCCCAGCCGCTCTTTAGCCCAACTAATAGCATTCTCAATTTCCTTGCCAAATTCCACGTCCATTACCAATATACATTCCTCCAAAGTACGATTTAGTGTTGAACACATCATACCTGAACCAGCTACTCATGAACTGGTATTATATAGTTATTAATTAAACTATCCCAATCCTACCTGAGTGGTCATCTACTTCAGCCAACCATTACTTACAAAAACATAAAAAACCGTAAATGAGCATAGCCCATTACGGCTTTAACAAACTATAAATTGGTTTAAGAATACAGTAGTGGTGGTGGCAGCGGTGGCAGCGAGGTAGCGGTGGCAGCGATAACGGTAGTGGAGGTGGCAGCGGTGGCAGCGGTGGTAGCGATAACGGTAGTGGAGGACAATTTAGAGTTGATATTGCAGACGCCGAACGGTGATATCCCATCGAACATAAGTAACTTATTGCTTGTTGAAGTAACTTATCTGTGGATATATAGCGCTTATAGAGATGTATACGCTCGATCGGCTCCATTCTATGGGATTATACCGCTCCTTTGGCCGCAACTACTCCATCCGCTCCATTCTACGGGATTTATACCGTACATTTGACCGTATACGCTCGATCGCCTCTATTCTACGGGATTTATACCGTTCATTTGGCCATATACGCTCCATCGACTCCATTCTACGGGATTTATACCGTACATCTGGCTATATGGCTCCATCGGCTCCATTCTACGGGATTTATACCGTTCATTTGGCTATAGGTGCTCCGTCGGCTCCATTCTACGGGACTTATACCGTACATTTGGCTATATGTGCTCCGTCGGCTCCATTCTACGGGATTTATACCGTTCATTTGGCTATAGGTGCTCCGTCGGCTCTATTCTACGGGATTTATACCGCTCATTTGACCACAGTGACTCGAGTGGCACCATTCTGCGGGACATACACCGTACATTTGGCTATATGTGCTCTGTCGGCTCCATTCTACGGGATTTATACCGTACATTTGGCTATATGTGCTCCATCGGCTCCATTCTACGGGATTTATACCGTTCATTTGGCTTAATGTGCTCCGTCGGCTCCATTCTACGGGATTTATACCGTTCATTTGGCTATAGGTGCTCCGTCGGCTCCATTCTACGGGATTTATACCGTTCATTTGGCTATATGTGCTCCATCGGCTCCATTCTACGGGATTTATACCGCTCATCTGACCGTATACGCTCGATCGGCTCTATTCTACGGGATTTATACCGTTCATTTGCAGTATCAAGCAAATCAAAGGTACTTTTGTCCTTCTTTCGCGTCACACTAGCTAATTCGAGTAAATCAAAGGTACTTTTGTCCTTCTTTCGCGTCACACTAGCTCATTCGAGCAAATCAAAGGTACTTTCGCCCTTCTTTCGTGCCACACTAGCTAATTCGAAGTAAATCAAGGGCAATTTTGCCCTTCTTTCGCGCGATACTAAACCTTTACAGCAAAACAAGGGCATTTCTGCCCTTGTTCCCCCCCTAAAAGCACCACCGCTGAAACGATGCGTCCTCTTGTAATGTTGTATACCTCGTATGCTCCACATTTCGTACGCTCTTTGCTACATATGTTCAGCAATTCCACGCTCACTCCATATTTCGTACGCTCTTTGCTACATATGTTCAGCATTTTCACGCTCACCATATTCCGCGCGCTCTTTGCCTCATATGCTCAGCAATTCCAAGCTCACTCCACATTTCGTAAGCTCTTTGCTTCATATGTTCAGCATTTCCACGCTCACCATATTCCGCGCGCTCTTTGCTTCATATGCTCAGCATTTCCACGCTCACTCCACATTTCGCGCGCTCTTTGCCTCATATGCTCAGCAATTCCACGCTCACTCCACATTTCGTTCGCTCTTTGCCTCATATCCTCAGCAATTCCACGCTCACTCCACATTCCATATATCCTCTACTCCCACGCTATGCGCTTCGCTCACGCAGACTTATCTGCCATCCAGCAAATTACCAAGCCCACCAAGCACGCTTCCTTCTTCTTTCCGACCGCTGTTGCCGGCAGCGGACAGGATGCGATCGGCCACTCGGCTGAATGGCAGCGATTGTACCCACACCTTGCCGGGTCCGCGCAACGTTGCGAAGAACAGGCCTTCACCGCCGAACAGCGCGGTTTTGACCCCTTTTACAAACTCAATATTATAATCCACCGAAGACGTCATAGCGACTAGACAGCCAGTGTCCAGCTTAAGCGTCTCTCCCGGTTGAAGTGTGCGTTCCATAACATAACCGCCAGAGTGTACAAATGAAAGTCCATCACCCTCCAGCTTTTGCATAATAAAACCTTCCCCACCAAAAAAGCCAGTACCCAGCTTACGCTGAAATTCAATACCGATTGAAACGCCCTTTGCCGCGCAAAGGAACGAATCCTTTTGACAGATGATTTTTCCACCGTATTGCTGCAAGTCGAGCGGGATGATTTTGCCTGGGTACGGAGCAGCAAAGGTAACACTTTTACGCCCATAAGAACCACTGTGTGTGAAGACAGTCATAAACAAGCTTTCACCTGTCAACAGACGTTTGCCCGCGCCCATCAGCTTCCCCATCAAGCCACTTCCACGCGAGCCTCCGCTGCCGTCACCAAATATCGTCTCCATTGTTATTTCCTGATCCATCATCATGAAGCTCCCGGCTTCGGCAATTACACTCTCTCCTGGGTCAAGCTGCACCTCTACACACTGTATTTCCTCACCCATAATGGCATAATCAATCTCATGAGCACTCATCCCGCAGTTCCTCCTTATAATTAAAGTCATCATGTGACTTATGAATGAAAATATATACGTGCGTTGCGATTCACGGTTTCGCTAATCATAACTATCCATGAAAACCGCCTATATCCTGCAGAAAAAATCAACCAGAGGTTCTGGCTGACCTTAATCCTGGTATCCCTGAAAAATGATATTTATACCAGCTTTCTTCAGGTTACTGTACCACATCTCTTGTCAATACTTGATAATATGTTACAATACTTTTTATACTTAAATGTTTATTTAGTAGTCTAATTCTAATGATAAAGGTGAAATGAATGAATCCACAATCGGAATATGCAATTCTGCTATACTATAAATTTGTAAAAGTGCCGGATGCAGAACTATTCGCCCAGGAGCATTTGGCTTACTGCAAAGAGCTTGATGTAAAGGGACGAATTCTCATTTCTGATGAAGGCATTAACGGAACACTATCAGGTACGGTTGCCCAAACCGAGCAATACATGAAGGATTTGCGCGCAAACCCTCTGTTTAGCGATATCGTCTTCAAGATCGATGAGGCTGATGCTCATGCCTTCAAAAAGATCTTCGTTCGTTATAAAAAGGAACTCGTGACGTTCCGGGTCGAGGATGAACTGGACCCTAACGTGATTACCGGAGAGCATCTGGCGCCTAAAGATTTCTACGAAATGATGCAGCGCGACGATGTGGTGATTCTGGATGGTCGTACCGGCTACGAATTCGATCTTGGTCATTTCCGCGGCTCCATCCGCCCCGAAGTAGACAGCTTCAAAGAATTCCCGGACTGGATTCGCGAGAATATGAGCGACCTTAAGGATAAACCAATCCTGACCTACTGTACAGGCGGGATCCGCTGCGAGAAATTAAGCGGGTTTATGATGAAGGAAGGCTTTGAGCAGGTGTACCAGTTGGATGGCGGCATTGTGACTTATGGTAAAGACCCTGAGGTACAGGGCCAACTGTTTGATGGAAAATGTTATGTCTTCGATGAGCGGATCTCCGTACAGATTAATCATACCGACGAGGATATCGTTGTCGGACGTTGCCATCACTGCGGTCAGCCAGCTGACCAATTTATCAATTGCGCCAATGATGCTTGTCATCTTCAGCATATTTGCTGTGAGGACTGTGAAACACAGCACAGTGGTCATTGTTCGGACGAATGCGAAGCTATCACGAATACCGTGGGCTAAATAAAAGACAAGCTGGTCGCAAATGTCTCTACACGATTCAAAGACGAGCACAAGTGAGTCTTAAGTTAACTAAAAGGTGGCGTGCAGGATTTTCACTGTACGCCATCTTTTGTTATGAGCGAAACGTCCGAACAACGCCCCTAGGACTGCACCCTTTAAAATACGTCATATCCAACAAAAAAAAGTCAACCAGAAATTCTGGCTGACCTTAAATGTAGTATATCCCCAAATAAGCTGTTTATACAGCCTTATTCACATTACCGTACCATCATGAGGTTTACGCAAAGTAGATTGAATCTTTGGCGACTTCACTAGCTTTGGTTTGCCTAAAGAGGTTGTAAAAGTGATTACATAGCCAGCTACGACTACAGCCATCACTGTATACATCGTTTCTTTAACAGGCATATAAAAGAGTGATAGTGCCAGAACGATTACATCCATCATGATGAATACCGTACCTACTTTGATTCCCTTCCATTCACTAACCAGCAGCGACAAAATATCGTCTCCACCGCTAGCCCCGCCACTCCGCAGGATAATTCCCGCTCCTAAACCTGTCAGTACGCCGGACAAAAGAGCTGCTAATGCCAAATTGTCCTGCAAGTTGATGACCAAACCGGAATAACGTTCCATGAGACCATAGAAGATTGTAAAAGCTCCTACAGAAACAAAAGTGTTGCACACGAACGCTTTCCCTTTGAACATCCATGCTATCAAGAGTACTGGAACGTCTAGAAGCAGAGTTGAAATCGAAGGTGAAATTCCTAATACATATTTGCCAAGCAGCGATAATCCTACGAATCCGCCCTCTGACAAATGATTCTGAAAATTGATGTGATAATAAGTAAATGCAAGCAAAAATGTTCCAAACAAAATGACTGTCAATCGGAGCAGTACATTCACTCCGTAATTGTGGTTCCTCATACAGGTCTCCCCTTATCGTATATGGCGGCTAGACGTCCCACCAACCTCTACGACGGGTAAAACCGGAGGTATTGCTCCTTCGCATATATATACTCCTTCCCCTCGCAGAGGCGGTTCGTCAAGTAACAACGGTTTACGCACCTTCTACAGGGAAGCTAAGTATAAGACAGATCATAACGTTTCCAAATCGTCCTTTGGGGAATCGTCCTTCGGGGACACATGGTATCCTGATCCTTTCTCTAATTTGATAAGTTCTGTTTACATTATACCACGGAGCCACCCTACTCTAAACAGTTTGCCAGAAAAAAGCAGGAATCACTCTGTACTCCGCAGCAAACGGTTGATTGTTTCACGTCTTACACCGATCAATTGCCCTATTTCTTCCTGGGTCAATAACTCTGTTAGCGCTGCGCCATGAGAATAGTCATTAAACCAGCGGGTTAGCAATTCCATACGTTCTGCAGGTGTACCTACAGTAAGATGATCCAGCCGTGTTTGCATAAACCGTACCTTCTCCTGAAGCAGTCTGGCGATTTCCATCGCTTGACCAGGATCATCCCGCAGCTGTTGATACCATTCTGCTGATGGAACTGCCTCCACCTCGCTCTTCATCATCGCAACTGCCGTTCCATGCGCCTCCTTTGGCGAAATGAGTGAATGATGGGGAACCATCTCACCAGGATACAGGATGTTAAATAACACCATGTTCCCATTCTCATGAAGTCTTGTGACCTTGAACAGCCCGCTTTTTACCTTAAATAAAAAATCACAGCTGTCTCCTTGGCGGAACAAGACTTCCCCCTTATGTAATATCATCTCGCTCGCTCCTTTTCCTTCTGATTATATATATTTTCAATTATATAAAATTAAACCTCATTTATGGAGATAAATCTACCTATGGGCGAGGAAAGGGGTAGATTAAAGTCCATGCAAAAACTGCTGGACACCAGAATGAAAATTCTGGCACCCAGCAGTTCAATTTACTTATAAAGTTACTTTGCTTCAAGCGGTTTCTTCCATAATCCGAGCATCAATCCGGAGATGACCGAACCGATCAGAACAGCCAACAGGAACAACAGCGCGTGGCTTGAAAGGGCAGCTACAAAGATCCCGCCATGCGGAGCCGGCACGTTGATATTCCAAAGTTGTGTAAGACCTCCAGCAACGGCCGAACCAAGAATACAAGAGGTTAGGACACGAAGCGGATCGGCTGCGGCGAATGGAATGGCCCCTTCTGTAATGAACGATAAGCCCAGCACATAGTTCGTTAAGCCTGATTTACGTTCTTCTTCCGTGAATTTATTCTTAAAGAAAGTAGAAGCCAGTGCTATTGCAAGTGGAGGTACCATCCCCCCCGCCATTACAGCAGCCATCATGAAGCCGTTGGTATTGCCACTGGTAGTGAATACACCGATGGCAAAAGTATAAGCAGCTTTATTGAAAGGTCCACCCATATCTATGGCCATCATGCCACCGAGAACCAGGCCCAGAATAACAGCATTAACAGTTCCAAGATCATTAAGCCAATCGATCAGTCCGACATTGATCCAGCTAAAGACCGGATCGAACAGGTAATACATCAATCCACCGGTAATTAGAAGCCCGAATACCGGGTATAACAGGATCGGCTTCAGTCCGTCAAGTGTTTTAGGCAGACCTGCAAATACTTTACGTAGTCCGATAATTACATAACCCGCCAAGAAACCAGCAGCCAGCCCGCCGAGGAACCCAGCATTGGAATTCAAGGCCATGTAGCCCCCAACCATACCTGGCATCAGAGCCGGACGATCACCAATGCTAAGCGCTATAAATCCAGCAAGGACTGGAATTAGGAAATGGAAGGCACCATCTCCGCCACCGATTGTCTGCAGTAACTGGAACAGCGGATGATCTGCTCCACCTACTTGTTCAATCAGGAAGGAGATTGCTAGCAGAATACCGCCACCGACTACAAACGGAAGCATGTGGGAGATCCCATTCATTAAGTCCTTATATATTTTACTGCCGATACTGCCAGATTTCTCTTTAGACCCTTCGTCATTGCCACCGCGACCTTCATTGTGATAGATCGGCGCTTCCCCATTCATAGCTTTACGAATAAGCTCTTCCGACTTACGGATGCCATCACTTACCGGTCTTTGCAGTACAGGTTTACCGTCAAAACGGGCCATTTCCACCTTTTTATCAGCTGCAACAATTACACCGCTTGCACGCCGAATCTCATCAGGGGTGAGTACGTTTTTGGCCCCTTCTGAACCATTCGTCTCTACACGGATATTAACTCCCATTTCTAGAGCTTTTTTCTTAAGGGCATCTTCAGCCATAAAAGTGTGCGCAATGCCTGTAGGACAAGCAGTTACAGCTACGACAAAAGCTTGGGAATCCGGGTTGCCCACGATTACACGTTCAGGCTCTGACTTTGCGGCAGTTTCAGCGGCTTCGTTCTCTTTCTCCTTAGCTTCGCCTTCCGCCTGCTTGGCATCAAACAAAGCTGATACCTCATCCGGAGTCTGAGTATTCATAAGCTGTTCAATGAACTCGCTATCGATCAGTAGTCTGGACAATGAGGCCAGTGTACGAAGATGCATATTGCCTGCTCCTTCTGGAGCGGCAATCATAAAGAAGATACGTGCTGGCTCATCATCAAGGGATTCAAACTCCACTCCCTTTGCGCTCTTAGCAAATACAACCGTCGCTTCATTTACCGCTTTAGTCTTAGCGTGCGGCATCGCGATACCGCCACCAATCCCAGTACTGGATTGCTCTTCGCGCTTCAAAATCATCTCTTTAAAAAGGATCGGATCATTAATTCGGCCACTAGCAGCAAGACTTGCAATCAATTCATCAATTGCAGCTTCCTTAGTTGTAGCTTTTAGATCCATGATCATAGTTTCTTTTATCATTAAATCCGTTATTTTCATCATGTTCAACTCCCTTAAGTACTTTGAATGCTGTCGGCTTACACTTCTGAGATTTGGATCAGCGGTCTCAGCTGTTCAATGAATTCTCTATCCGCTAAATCATCAGAGAATGCGGTTGCACTGCCCGAGGCAACGCCTGCACGGAACGCCTCCAACAAGTCTCCTGTCAAAGACAGTGTCCCTACAAAACCAGCGATCATGGAATCCCCTGCACCTACAGAATTTTTTACTTTACCTTTTGGTGCGTTGGCGTGGTATACCCCTTGCTCCGTAATGAACAAAGCCCCTTCACCCGCCATGGAAACCAGTACATGTTTCGCTCCTGCATCCAGCAGCTTGCGTCCATAAGTAACAATCTCTTCCCTCGTGTCTATTGTTACGCCGAATAGCTCTGCAAGCTCATGATGGTTCGGTTTAACCAGCAATGGCTGATACGCCAGCGCTTTTTGAAGTGCAGCACCAGTAGTGTCAATGACGAATTCCGCTCCACTCTGTTTGCACACAGATATAAGCTTGTCATAGAAATCTGCACCCAGTGATGGGGGAACGCTTCCCGACAAAATCACTACATCCTCCGCGTTCAGAGCAGCCAGCTTTTGTAATAGTGCATCGGCTTCCGGATCAAGAATGGCGGGTCCAACACCGTTAATCTCCGTTTCTTCTCCATGCTTGAGCTTGATGTTAATCCGCGTATCATCAGAAACAAACACGAAATCGCTTGAAATTGATTCTTCGTGTAACCAATCCTCAATATATCGGCCGGTGAAGCCGCCAAGGAATCCCATAGCCTTATTCTGAACCCCAAGCTGTTTAAGCACTCGGGATACGTTAATCCCCTTCCCTCCGGGAAGCTTCAAATCACGTTTCATCCGGTTCAAGTCACCCAGTCTCAAATCTTCCACTTCCACGATATAATCAATGGAAGGATTAAGCGTTACAGTATAGATCATGATTATCCCTCAATTATGTTGGTTTTCTAAGCCATAGATTACCGATCAAAAATACGGCATCTGTAATTTCTCCAAACGATCACACGGTAATTCATAATTGCTTATCCTATATAGAATTTATACCAGCGTGAAATCCACACCCAATTGCGTGATCTCACGGATGAATTTGTCAGACGCTCCTGAATCTATAATGCAATGATCCATTTCCGTCACATCAGCAACCTTGCTAAAGGATACCTGCCCCAGCTTACTGTGATCTGCCAGTAGAATAACTTGCTTGGCGACTGCGATCATTTTGCGTTTTGTAGCTGCCTCTAACATGTTCGGGGTTGTGATGCCTTCCCGCAAATCCAGTCCATTAGTAGCAAGAAAAGTTTTATCCACTCTCACCATATCTAAGGAACGTTCTGTCATCGGTCCAACAAAAGCCATCGTATCCGGGCGAAGCATACCACCTGTAATTGAGACTTCGATATTGCGGCAATCCCGCAGCTCATTCAGCGCCATAATCGAGTTCGTAATGACTTTGATATTCGAAAAGTTCTTCAGCTCTCTGGCAATCTGCAGTGTTGTTGTTCCTGCATCAAGCAGTATAGCGTCACCCTCCTGAATCATCTCCACTGCTTTGCGGGCAATCCGTTGCTTCTCATCCAATAAATGATCTTCCTTATCAGGATAAGCCGCCTCAAAATTGACACTCTGCAAGGAAACTGCTCCGCCATGAGTACGCTTTAATAGCTTGGCTTCTTCCAGCTCCTTCAGATCACGGCGCACAGTAGACTCGGATACGCCCATTTCCTGACTTAGCTCCTGTACAGAAGCTCTTGAGTTTTTTTCCACAAAAAGCACGATTTTTTGTTTTCTCTCTTCCTCAAACATCATCGTGGCTCGCTCCTTTATGTGAGAGCGCGACCTGTACAATTCCTTGCGCTCATCTATGAATTTTCTTGACCGTTAATTGATTATATGTGACCGTTATTGATCGTTTGTGCTCGTTTATGATTTTAACAGCGTTTTCATCCTATGTAAAGTGCTAAAAAGAGACAGTGCAAAATTACATCCCAATTGCCTATCTCATATACGGCATTTATAACATATTAATAATACATACCGGGAAAAGCGGGTGATCAGAAATGGCCAATGGAAGAAACCGTGGGAGAAATAACGGTAACAGCAATGCTAATAAGAATGGGACCACCAATAACACTAATCCAGTGGAATCCGCAGAACTTAGCGCTGAGGATTATGAGATCATCGCAGCTGGACTTGTAGCATTAGGTGAGATTTTTTCCTTTTTATCTCTTGTTAAAGCAAGACAAGTTACCAAAGAAACTGGAGGCGAGGAGGTAGTTCCTGAAATCTTCACTTTATCCACTAGAAAATCTCATAAACGAAAATCAAGATAATCCACGAAAAAAGCAGCGAAGTAGTGATATACCCTTGTTATATTGCGATCTTTTTACTTGGCGTAACCTTTGTAACTAGAACCTCTATATGGGTATGCCAAGAACTACCTATAAGGAATTACCCGCTTTTGAATCAATACTTGTAAATTAGGGTTATTAAACTACATAGATATAAATTTGAATTTTGGGGGATGTTTTTATTGCCACAACAGAAGTATTTTCGGACAAACCTTGCTATTATCGCCTTTTTACTGATTTTGTACTTAGGCTCCAAAGTAATGTTTCTCTTCGCGCCACTAGGTGCCATTTTCAAATTATTACTTGTTCCCATGATGTTATCAGGGTTTATGTACTACCTGCTGCGTCCGTTAGTAAGAATCCTAGAGAAAAGAAAATTAAACCGGGCGTTCTCCATCCTGCTCATTTATTTTCTGATTGCGGGCTTGTTCGTTCTCTTCTGGATTCTAGTCTGGCCGACACTGCAAGAACAAATTCAGAACTTTATTGATAACACTCCCTACCTCGTGCAAGGTTTGCAGGATCAGTTCAATGCATTGAGGGAGAATCCGACACTGTCACGTTTTTTCAAAGGGGATTCTGACGTCGCGGCCCGTTTATCAGAATTTCTTAGCGATACTATTACCTGGGTTACCAATTCCATGTCCAATTTGATTGGCGTTGTTTCCAGCATTGTAGTGTTAATCGCCACTTTGCCCATCATTCTGTACTACATGCTAAAAGATGACTATAAGCTATCGCCTAAACTTCAAGGCTTAATTCCGAGAAAATATCGGAAGGAAGGCCAAGAGATGCTTGGAGATATCGACAGCGCATTAAGCAGCTTCATCGTCACACGTGTGGTGCTAAATGTCGTACTCGGTATTATGTTATATATAGGATTCCTTATCATCGGACTGCCTTACTCCCTGTTACTCGCCGTAATTTCAGTGCCTCTTAACTTCATTCCATATGTGGGTTCATTCTTAGCAGCGATTCCGGTAATAATAGTAGGTTTCATTGAATCACCGACGATGGCCATATGGTCTCTAGTCATAATTTTCATTGCCCAGCAGATCCAGGATAATGTACTCTCACCGATTATTTACGGAAAATCATTGGATGTTCATCCACTGACTACGGTCATCCTTGTCCTTATAGGTGGAGACTTCTACGGTATTATCGGAGTTCTTATTGCGCTCCCTGTTTATATGATTATAAAAATTGTTTTCCTGCGCGTGTATGAGATTATTATTGCAGACCGTAAAGATGAAGCTGAGCCTATCAAAAAAGAGGAGCTATAACGGTTGTGATCTACTTCGTGAACGGGCGGAGCTTAACTATAAAATAAAAAAGGGTACGTCTCCAATCACTCGGAGTCGTACCCTTTTTTATTCTTTACAGGTTCCTGAAATCACCCTCGTAAAGAACGAACTACAAAGATGTGATTGCCCTTCATCAGGTTTTGGCCGTTCTGAAGTGTAACTGAACCTTTCGTATGTGAGGTAATAATCGTATTAAAGGCAATAAGCTGATCCTCTTTCCAGACGCTGACCGCCGATTTAAAATACACTGCATTGTCAAATTGCTGCCGATCCCTCATCACATAACCCACGGAATGGAGAACTGGAGGCAGCGCTCTTTCTTTTGGAGCCAGAGCCTTAATAACAACAATATCCCGAAACGGCACAGCAATTTCCTGATGGCCAATGACCGCCACCGATGCGGAAAGGTCCCATTTGCGCAGGATTCCCTTCATAATGGTATAAGGTTTCTCTCCGCAGTACATTATAACGGGTTTACCTACCCAATGCTTCATAGC
Organism: Paenibacillus sp. FSL R5-0928; assembly: GCF_037970385.1. Classification (NCBI taxonomy): domain Bacteria; kingdom Bacillati; phylum Bacillota; class Bacilli; order Caryophanales; family Paenibacillaceae; genus Paenibacillus; species Paenibacillus sp. FSL R5-0928. The sequence continues at coordinate 5,146,738 of NZ_CP150225.1, forward strand.
TACCTCCCCTTCGCATCACTCCATAAATTATAAGTCCGGAATGAACCAATCTATTCCTTCCATACCCTGCGACTCTAGAAATTGATTGGCCTTCGAGAACGGACGACTGCCAAAGAATCCACGATGCGACGAGAGAGGGCTTGGATGAGGTGATTGCAGCACCTTATGCCGGCTTTGGTCGATGAAAGCACCTTTTTTCTGCGCATGACTCCCCCATAATATAAATACCATGGGCGTAGTTCTTTCATTCAGCTTTTGCATTATGGTGTCTGTGAATGTCTCCCAGCCCAGACCTTTATGTGAACCCGCCTCACCCTCACGTACCGTCAGTACGGTGTTCAGCAACAACACTCCCTGCTCTGCTAAGTGCAATAAAGAGCCGTGGTTCGGAACAGGCACACCGACGTCCTCCTTCAGCTCTGCATAAATATTGCGCAGTGACGGAGGGATACGTACCCCCGGATTGACAGAGAAGCTTAGTCCGTGAGCTTGTCCGGGACCATGATAAGGATCTTGACCTAAAATAACTACACGAGTCTCCTTATAAGGCGTTAGTTTTAATGCTGTGAACAATAATTCTTTTGGCGGATAAACGGTATGTTCCTTATATTCTTCTGTTAGTACATCCATTAATTTTAAAAAATAAGGCTTTTGCATTTCATCCTGCAATACCTCATCCCAATCGTTGCCAAACATCCCCAAACTCCTCCTTCAACCGAAACCATAGCGATATAGTTTTTTATTTCCGACCATAATCCGCTTTGATCTCGCCCCACTCTTTTGTGTGCCACTTGAGCACCTTATTGTCATATGTATTGGTTTGCAACCAACGCTCTGCCCGATCAATAAGCACCCAAATTTCCTCTGTTGAAGAATCGCGCGGCAAGGTTGTTGCCACCTTCTTCTGCTTCACCCACTTCATTGCATTTACAGAATCACTGTAAACCGTTTTATCGCTTCCCTCTTTCTTCAACAACGCCAAGGCATGGACAATCGCTAAAAATTCACCTAAATTATTAGTGCCCTTTTTGATCGGACCACAGGAGAAAATGATATCTCCCGTTTGTGTATCTACACCCTTATATTCAACAGGCCCCGGATTACCCCGAGTCCCCACATCTACTGAAATACTGTTGTAATCAATCTCCTCAGAGGTCTCTACTGTAGCACTGCGTTTAAAAGAACTTGTCCCCTTAGACTTTGCTGCACCAGCTGCCCCTGTTCCCCAATTCCCCTTCCAGCCCGCTTTATATGCCGCATCAGCTGCTGCTTTGGATTCATAGGATTTATATTTTGCACCGGTATAATGATCTGTCTGTGCCTGGCATTCTGCCCAAGTGCTATAGACTCCCGGTTGTTTACCTTCCCAGACTACATAATATTTCTGCTTGGCCATGGATAATGCTCCTTTTCTACTGCCTGTACTTATTGTAATCCATATTGCTCGTGAATTCATCGGATAAATCACATTTTTCAGGTCATACTATACGCCAGAGATGTCCAGGCCTATATTACCATTTGTAGATTGATTGGTAAATTACTAACTAATCACTCTATAGTAAGCTCGAAGGATATCGGTACAATTACTTAGGGAGGTTATACAGATGAGAAAGATAGCAAGTGTTGCTGCGGTATTTGCTTTTGTGTTAATGGTCGGATGTGGAAATGCAACAGATAATGCTAATAATGCTACTGCAACAAGCACTCCTGAGAACACAAATAACGCGGGTACCACTAATAATGCAGGCACCGCTAATAATCAAAATAACACCACAGATGCTGTAACCTCAGCTTCCGTAGTAGATAATGAAGAAGCCTTCAAACGCGCCATCAGTCCAGAGGGAACCTGGATTGCTGCCACACTTAAAGACTTAACCTTCACCGAAGATCTCGTCGTGGATGGAGAATTCATGAATAAAGAGGAACCCGCCAGAAAAATTGCTCTATACACACAAGATGCGGATCACAACATCACCAACTCCTTCAAACTGACTGCTCCAAAATTGACCATCAAGAGTAAAAACGCCCGTATTCAAGGCGGCACTTTTATTGGAGATGTATACGTAGAAGCGGATGGTTTTACCCTGGTGAACGCAACCGTTGAAGGCAATGTCTACTTCGCAAACGATCAATATAAATCCACCTTTAATTCATCCGATCAAGGAAAAGTAACTGGTGTTACAGAAGTGAAAAAATAAGCTTCAACCCCAGAAAGGTGATCTGAAGTCGTTAAGACTTGAGACCACCTTTTTTATATACATTTTTATTCTTGATAAAAACCATCTTTGAAAAAATTGTACCATCCCTCGACGGTTTCGATTGGGAAACCCTCTAACTTCTTCATAACTTCCCTTGCAAATTCTAAAGCAGCCGTACCATTAGCAGTAATGATATGTTCACTCGAAACTGCCTGTTTTTCTATATAATTTGCATCTCCTTTATAATTAGGAGCGTTTTGTTTTAAATAATCCAATGAATTTCCGGTATGCGGTATGTTGTCTAAATAGCCATGTTCAGCCAAAAAAGTTGTAGCGTCACATATAGCGGCAATAGGTACACTCTCCTGCAAACATTTTTCAATCACTGGAGTAATAGCTGAATTATCTTTCCAGCCTGTGCCCCCGATTAAAATTAACATTTCATACTGAACAGGTAAACTGTCTAAAGTATAGTCAGGTACAACAGTAAATCCACCCATAGATTTGACATTGTCGCTAGTTAAAGCAACTGTGCTTACTTTAAATTCACTCTCCGGCTTATTTAGTTCGGCACTAATATATCCGCTTTCCCAATCAGCGTAGCCATTGGATAGAAACATCAAAACTTCTTTTTTCATATATTAGCACTCCCTTTAAGTTCTAACGCCACTTCCGCCACTTCTCGCCCATTTACCAGCAGCACAATCCGGTGCTCTCCTGGATAATGACGCCGAGTTGTTAAATCAGCCCAACGATGTGTCCGTTTACCTGACAGAATTGTACCTCCAGGTACGGTCTTATCCGATAACAAAAAAGATTTACGAGAGGTTCGACCTGCCGCTTTCACGAAATAGATTCCGTACTCAATCCGAATCCGTGCCGGAGCTCCCTCACGAACTTGAAGCTTATACTGTAATTCAGAGCTTTCGCCAATGGTCAGGATAGAAGGTTCCAATAGAATTGAAGCACTCGTTATAAGTGGAGTAGCTTCGTCTGTCTGCTCTGCGTATCCGAATAAAGCCATAATCTCTGGCTCAGCTTTACGAATCAAAGAACGGCAGCCGTGCCGCACAATCCAGTCTGTATCGGGATGTGTTCCCTTCCAGCGCCGAGCGGTATCGAGCACCACTTCCGGATGATCCTTCGCAATATCATTCAAATTATTAGCGACACTTTTACGCACATACAGGGATGTATCCGCCTTAAGCTGCTCAAGTACAGGTAATACCGGAGCCGGGTCAAGCTTGAACATGGGGAGCGCCTGTCCCCAAGGCAAACGAGGCCGACAGCCTTCACTAGCCAGCCTACGTACATGCTCATCAGGGTGCTTCGCCCATATCTGCATTTGAGCCATCATCCGCTCTGGTTCCCGCAAAAGAAACGGCCTAACTGCAAATTCAGCCGATGATTTCGCTGTGAATCTTTCCAGCGCCTGCATAGACAACGCCCAATGTTCGTCTCCTTGGCCATATACCTCAACGAAATCCGGAAAAATTAAATACGGAAATCCTACACATTCCTCAGCAATGGCGAATAGGATAGCCAGCGCTTCCTCATAAGGAAGCTGTAAGTGGCTGCCCAACGTCTCGGTGATCCGCCGCATTCTTGCCTTCAGCTCAAGCGTATCCCACGGTTCAGTCATGGCTGAGCTTACAAATGCCTCAGTATCGAAGACACTATGTACGCCACGAATCTTTTCGCCGAACTCACGCAGAAATTGTTCATTGTACATTGCTTTTAAAGGTTCAGCCATTCGATAATCCCTCATTTTCATCTTTAGATCAGCAAACGTGATTCTGTCAGGAAATCGTAGCACACCCAATTTGACAACAGTATGTCAACTTTGGCAGCTAAGAATTAATTAGTACCTTTACCTCTTCAATCCCTTGTTGGGCTCGACTGTTTAACGCACGTTTATCTTTAAGGTTATGTTCTTTAAGTTCGTGTCCAGGATCAATGACCAGCGGCTGTGAGATTACATCCTCGAGGATTTGAACAGCAACCTTACATCCTTGAAATAACAGTTCTTTTGTGATCACTTGATTATGAGAACGAATGATTTCAAGCATTTTTTCCGCATAAATCAGTCTAACCAAACTATCGGCGCTCATAATATTCCGCGAAGCAAAAGAAGCCACTTTTTCCACAATCCAGCTATCCTGATAATTCCGCGAGATGGATTCCAGTATCGTAATCGCATCCCAGTCCCGTATCGACAACTGCTTGACGTGCTCCGTGGCCCATTCCTGCAGCCATTCCAGCTCCACTTCTCTTGGAATTTCAAAACTCTTGTACTCCTTAAGCACTCCTGCTTTATGCATATTTAAAAAATGACCCAAAAACTGAATGTACAGCTCCTTGGCTCTTTGTGTCTGTTCCGTCATCTGGCAATCATCCTTTCATTATCCAAATCATATCCATTCCCCGGTTTCTTTTCAAATTAAAAAGATAAAAAAGGACAGGTAGCGAAATCATCGCAATACCTGCCCTTTAATAACTTCGGGTTATGGTAAATAGTTTGCTTCAACCGGAGGGTTTTTCTCCACTATTTTCAATTCTAGACCTCCGAATCTCTTCGCCAGCTTGTTATATACCAGCGCTACAAGCATACCCACCAATCCATAAATGAGTATCAAAATAACCGGCATAATCAAATAAGGGATACCCATAACAACCATAAACGTCTCTTTAATGATAAGCCCGATCACCACCATCCCTAAACCTACTATAAACAATAGCAGTGTAGGAATGATCATAAAATAGATAGTCGTTTTAAAAAAACTCTTTTTGTTAATTTCCAGCACTTCATAGTCTTTCATTATGTAATCCCCTTAATTTATTTAGAGTGGTAAAATTCCCCTCTTTGTTTCATTAAAGATGATCTTAAATACAATTTCAACCAAATTTCTCATATTTTCGACTTTTACCAAAGAATTCTTCCTAAAACTCAACGATAAATCATGGTAAAATAACTCCTATGGTTTAATATATCATCATGTACAAGATGTCACCGGAGGGAATAACATGCCACAAACACTAGTGAAAAATATTGATTTTTTTATAGCTGCCTTATCCCAAACCTATATTTCTGCGCTACAGCTTGATCCTGATGGAATGTATTCAGAGGTTGCTTCAGGAATTGTTGAACTGTTCTCTGATGAACAAGTACGGCTGAGAAGATATGACGGATCAGTATCCCATTATGCAAGAGACAACACCAAATTTCAGCGATGACAAAAGGACGTGAACTGGAAAAAGGTCATTGTGAATGATCCTCTTCCAGCTCACGTCCTTACTCACTCTGCACACAACTAATCTAGCACGATCCATTCGCCTTCAGCATCCGCTGACTTCATTTCTGCTTCCACGATTCTTAGAGACTCCGCTGTACTCTCTGGTGTACAAATAATGATAGGCTTATCCTGAATAATGACATCCAGAAAATATACAAGCTCCCTATAGTAGCCAACATCCGGCGAAAGTTCCGCTAAATAGCCTGCCCCGTCGTTCGGATTGACCTTGACCTCGCTGCCGTCAAACACTATATTTCCTCGTTCAAAATTAACCCGATACCCCATGTAAAACCCAAAATCACCTTCCAGCGTCCAATCCACCTGAGCATTAATTACTTTTGCATCCTTATAAAAATAGTGAGTCGATGCGATATCATATCCGCTTCCCGGAAGGACATTACGTCCTAAGGATGATACTTTATCCGGTCTGCCGAACAGATAGTTAATCATATCCGTATCGTGAATATGCATATCCATAATGCCTCCACCGCTTAGTGTCTCATCAAGAAACCAATCCTTAGGAGCACCAGATCCCCTGTAAAAATACCCTTCCGTGACCTGACCGAACTGCCCGCTCTCTATCACTTCTTTTAAATACTCATACCCCGGCCAAAAACGGAGACAATGTCCGATCATCAGTTTTTTCCCACAGCGGACTGCCGTCTCCACCATTTTCAGCGCTTGTGCGGAAGTTCTGGCCATCGGTTTCTCACAAAATACATGATATCCACGTTCCAGCAGCGAACAAGTCATTTCCGCATGCAGATAAGTAGGAACCGCAATGTCGATCATATCCAGTTCCTCACTGGCTATCATTTTCTCCAGATCATCGTATAGATTGTAAGCTGACAAATCATAGACTTCCTGGGCAGTGCTCATATTCCCGGCTGCTTTTCCATCCTTTAATTCCTCAATTCGCAAATCACAGATGGCTTTAAGGGCAATGGGCTGCCCCTCTTCCGTTAAGCGCACATAATTATCAAAATGCATCCGGCCCATAAATCCAAAACCGATCAAACCTATTTTCAACATCGTGAAGTCTCCTTTACTAAAAATATGGCACTTAAAGTATCCGTATCCAGGTACCTTCCTGATCAGCCGATTGGATTTCAGCCTCAATGATTTCTATGGACTGAGCCGCACTTTCAGGCATACATAGGGTCACTGGCTCATCGTTCTGAATGACTTTTAAGAAATATACCAACTCTCTGTAATATCCGGTATGCGAAGAAAGCTTCGCAATGAACCCCGGTTGACAATTAGGATTCACCTTAACTTCCGCGCCATCGAAGACTACATTCCCCCGTTCAAAATTAATCCGATAGCCCATGTAAAAACCAAAGTCGCCTTCCAGTGTCCAGTCCGCTTGGGCATTGACTACTTTTCCATCCTGATAAAAATAATGAGTGGAGACGATATCATAGCCACTTCCCGGTAAAACCTTCCGCCCAAGCGTTGATACTTTATCCGGTTTTCCGAATAAGTGATGGATGATGTCCGTATCGTGTACATGCATATCCAGCATACAGCCACCACTTAGCTCATCATTGACCAGCCACCCTTTAGGAGCACCGGAACCCCGGTAAAAATAAGCCTCTGTCACTTCACCGAACTCACCGCTAGCTATGATCCCCTTCAAATATTCATATCCCGGCCAGAAGCGAAGACAATGGCCAATCAGCAATTTTTTTCCGCTGCTTTGCGCCGCCGCTACCATCTTCCAAGCTTCTGCGGAATGTCTCGCCATCGGCTTTTCACAGAACACATGATACCCTCGTTCCAGCAGCGAACAAGCCATTTCAGCATGCAAGTACGTAGGTACTGCAAGGCTAATAGCATCTAGTTCTTCTTTTTCGAGCATATGCTCCAAATTCTCATAAAGGTTGTAAGGGGATAAATCATATACCTCGTGGGCCGTGTCCATATTTCCCGCGGATTTAGTATGTTTAAGGACTTCAATCTGGGGGTCACAAATGGCAACCAGAGAAATCGGATGGCCGTCTTCCTGTAATTGAACATACTGATCAAAGTTCATTCGGCCCATAAATCCAAAGCCCACCAGCCCCACTCTGAGCACAGCCTTCACCTCTCTTAAAGTTAGTAACTAGTGCGTCCTAAAATAGCATCCATCGCTGCAGATGTATTAAAAATAATTTGCTCCGAATAATGCGTATATGGCGGTATCATTTCACCTGTAACATAATTGCTGTAGCCGATCTCTTGCAGTGCTTCCATAACAGCAGGATAATCCACATCCCCAGCAAGTAGATCAACAAATCCATGAAGTCCTCCGGCTGCCCGGCGGTAATCTTTGAAATGCACCTTCTTGATTCTATGGCCTAGAATCCGTATCCACTGCTCTGGATAACCAGAATGAACGATATTCCCTACATCCAGATAGGAACCTACATAATTGGAGCCTACAGCATCTATAAAAGAACGTAATTCGAGCGGAGACAGCAGGAATTTATTCCACACATTTTCAATCCCAATAGAAACACCCGCCATTTTTGCATCCTGAGCTAGATCACTGATCGCCTTCAAGGCTCGATCATAAGCTTTTTCATAATCGACTACTTCACAGCCCTCAATAAAATCGACACCAACCGCACCAGGAATGACAAGAATCGTATCTACGCCAAGTGTTGCTGCCAGCTCCAATTGTTTTTTACATACATCGATAGCCTTCGTCCGGTTCGCCGCGGATTCACTTGTCATGGCATATGACCAATATAGTCCTGTCGCCAGTCCTGCAATTTCTAACCCCATCTCCTGAATGGAATTTCTGATCTTAATAGCTTCTTTCTCAGTGGTTTGCAGGCCAAGTTCACCCGATTCATTCAAAGACAATTCAATTCCATCGAACCCCGCCGCTTTAGCCAGACGTGCACATTCTTCGATCTCAGTACCTTCGCGAAACGACCAAATGTTTATTCCCTTTTTCATCTGAATCCTCCTCAAATTTGTTATTTTCCGTTTTTTTAAGATCCTGCCCTAAATACCCTTATATCCTTTATTTATTTATATTATAATAGATTGTAAGTTAGATTTATTTAGGTGAACAAGAGATTTGTTGCACGATTCCGGTCTATTTAAAAAAATTATTTTATACTGTATGGGAGGTTTATTCGTGGCTGAAAAAGAACCCCGTTATCCCCTGAGAAAACAGGTCCCCTCCCGGGAGTGGTCACCTGGCATTCACTATGCACAATTCCAAACCCTCTCACCTTGCCTCTTCCCAAGAAGAAGATTGTATGATTTCGAACTGCTATACGTTCGCCAGGGGAAATTATCAACAAAGATGGATACGGAGGAATATATCCTGAATTCAGGACAACTGATATTTCTTTCTTCCGGGGTATATCATCAGAATGCGATTGTCTCAGATTCGGAGACCAAACTCATTGGGATCCATTTTGATTTTTTTGGGGAATCGATTATTACAAGCGATGAAGACATGCTGGTCAATGAGGAGGAGGTTATGGACGAGAAGTTTGCCTTGGAAGCTGTGACCGCTCCTTTTATGCCATTGTCACAGGAGCCCATTTATACCCCGCCACCCGAATGTATCCATGCGATGGAACAGCTCGTGCATGAATTTACGATGCGGCCTGCCGGTTATGAATGGGTCTGTCGGGGGTTACTGCTCGGCGTTCTAACCTCGCTGCTCCGAACACAAAGCTCCCGGAATGCTGCCAAATCTTCCGTCCATACCGGGCGGATCAGAGCTTTAATCGATGAGATGGATTCAAAGCTAGCAGACCGCTGGAGCAATAAATCCATGGCTGGTGCCATGAATATGCATGAAGACCATTTCTCCAAGCTATTTCGTGAGGTAGCTGGCATGCCTCCTGGTGAATATCTCCGTTCCATCCGGCATCGGGAAGCACGCAAGCTGCTGCGCGAAACGGATTGGCCGATTGAACAGGTCGGTGATAACGTTGGTTATCCTGATATCCATTATTTCAGCAGGGTATTTACTGCGAATGAGGGGATTTCTCCGCGGGCTTATCGCAAGTTGTCCCGGATACTCTAGATACGGAAAACTCAAAATATCTCAATCCAAGTGAGAAAAACCTGCCAAAAACATTGAGGGGGATGGATCATCTGCATTGTATGATACCTGTGGGGGCCGATAAACAATATACATTGTACGGTGAGATGTGCAATATGCGGGGCGGCGAACGTTCGTGTTTTCTGCGTTAATGCAGTATGCGGGGACGGCTCTAAAACTAATTAGGGAAAAACTCCCTGAAAATAATCAATATTCGCTCTAAATGAACGAAATCAGGGAATTCCTCCCTAATAATAAGAGGAATTTCTATAATTGCTAACGAATCAGCTAAATTTTAGGGAGATTTTCCCTGATTATTAGTCTGATGACCAAAAATCCCGGAATTTCAGGGAGAAATTCCCCAATCACTCCATCGAAGCGGTACAATTCAGGAAAGTTGGAGATAACAGCGGCCGGAAGTCTAATTATTCGCCGTAGTTACGGTCGACTCTTAATGTGTGATCTCAAAATAAGAGAAGGCAAACAAGTCTCTTACATAATCAAATCCAGCCACACACTTTCCATCCCACCCAACTCTATTTCTTGGATCACGGCATTGTCCATCAGGATCGTCGTCTTTTGGATCTCGGAAGTGTTATTTACGGCACAATATCGCCCCGTCTCAGGATACGCATGACATTCAACATTCGGATTCACTGAGAACCATGAATACAACTGCTCCTCTTGATGTGCAGCCCAAAAGATCGCTCGGCTGAGTAGTCTGGTATTCTGAATACTGTACGGAAGTCCAGCGATATAAACGCCCCGCCCCTGACCAAATGAGTTCACGGCAAGATTGCAGCTGCCTTGGTGCACATCCAATATTTCTGCTCCGGCCTCCGCTTGATAAACCATGGTCATCCCTTCACCATAATCGATCTCACCTTCCAGATCTTCCGTTATGAAATGATCCTGCACAGGCGTTACCTTGGCCTTATTGATGCTTGCTGTAAATCCAATCTCCTTCTGAACCCCTAGAATATCCGCTAGTTGAAAAAGAACCCCTTGATGTTCATAAGCTGATGGATCACCAATCCCAATAAAACCGCCCCCTTGATCCACCCACTCACGAAGTGTTGCCACAACTTGCGGATCGCTCCATTGATCTCCACCGCTCCAAGAGGTGTGGACATCACCCGCGTTAATAATCACACCGATACTAGGATCAATCCCACTTAACCTGATGTCATCAAAGCTTATAAACTCAATGTCGAACGGCAAGCCCGCCAATGACTCTAATGCCCCTATGTAGGAATAACATCTTTGATTCCATAAAGAATGAGCCACTTGATGTGTCTGCCAGCTTCGAAGGGAACCCCAGGTATTCAGAACCGCTACTTTAAAAGGAGCTTTAAAAGGCTGTGTCCCTTCTGCATTAGCATGAATCCCTTTGAACTGCGTCGCAATCTCTGTCACATGATCAATAAAATCCGGGAATTGATGCGCTAGACTCAAATATCCGCCATACCCCATCCTGCCAACTGGTTTGCGCATGAGCGCACGCCGGCATTTGATCCAGATCGGCATGGACTCTCCGACAGGGTCTCCCCCTTCAAAAAAGACATCTGGAAAGAAATAAGGATAGAAACGTGCCTCGGTATCCTTAATAGGTATATCCGCAATCATACGGGTTGTAACGCCATCTCCTGCTGCCCCAACCACTGCGTCGAGCCCGATCTCCGGAAAATATTTGCCATAAGGCTCTGTGCCCGCCCAGTGATCCCCAAAAAACATAATCGCTTTCTTCCCGAAATCATGCACCATATCTACACATTGTTTCGCATAACCTGCGATGAATTTCTGATTGAAGTCCATCCAGTCCAGATATCTTTGGGTCGGGTTCTTAAATGGTGTGTTATATCGCCCCTGATCCACAAAATCTTCTGCAGTCAATCGGTACCCATAAGCTTGTTCGAATTGCTCTAACGCAAGTGGACTTACACAACTGAGATAGCCAAACCAATTCACTTGTTTCTCCTTACCTTCCTTGTTAAAAATCAAATCAAAATTATAAAAGAAGGTCGTAAAACGTACGATATCTGTCTTGGGATGTTTCTTCAGCCAATCCTCCAGCACCTTCAAAACATGCTCTTGAGCCTCGGGATAACGAACATCCAACGGTAAACGATGCTCCCCATCCCAATCATTCGTGATGTGATTGTACATGGAGACTGGCTCCCATTTCTGGTAGGCCAAGAAACTGACCGTATATTTGTGAAATTGTACCGCCTGCTCAAGTGTGACAATCCCCTCTGCATAACTCCAACATTCAGAAGGTAATACTTCTCCTGTAGTCCGGTTTACAACCTGCCAATATTTTTTTATATCCACATCTGTGTTAGGACTAAATTGATCGGCAAAATAATCAGCCATAATATCGATGGTCTTCACCTTTGAAGTTACTATTACTGGAGCAGACATCAGATAAATCTGCTGTCTATATTGCGGATGCTGCTTCGCCCACTCGTTGTCCTCACGGACGAGACAAAGCGTTGAATAAATTTGCAGACCCATGTCGAGAATGTCCTGCGATAGATTCGTGCCATCACTGTCACGTACGGCATCTACACCCCATCTTTCGACGAGATCACCTATGACCTCTTCCATCCCTGTTTCACCAGGCAGTGTAAATCTTCCTTTGTCCACGTAACTTCCCTCCATGTCTTTGTTGTTCAGCCCTTAATTCCGCCTGCGCTTATTCCTTGGAGCAATTGCTTTTGTCCTATCACATATAAAAGAATTGTTGGAATCAGCACTAGGATCAGCGCGGCAAATAGTGCACTCCAATCTGTAGCATAACGTTGAACCTCAAAAAGATTGGCTAAACCTACTGGCAATGTTTTTTTGCTATCACTTTGAATTAAGACCAATGCCAGCGGATACTCATTCCAAAAGCCCATCGCTGCCAGCATACAGACCGTCACAATGCCCGGTTTAGCAAGCGGCGCAACAATTCTGACGAGCACTCCTGTGTTGCCACAACCGTCAATCTTAGCGGCTTCTTCATAATCTCTAGGGACGGACCGCAGAAATCCACTTAATACAAAGATGGCAAAGGGAAACTGCAGAACAGCATAGATTAAACTGAGCATCCCGCGATTGTCCAACATCCCGAATGAATTCACCTGCAGAAATAAAGGAACCATAATGTAGGAGGCTTGCAGAAAGATACAGGCCATATAAAGGTTAAGGATTAGTTTGGAGCCCCAAAACTTAAATCTCGTTAAGACATAAGCCATAGGAACTACAAAAATAACTAGAATCGCCGTGGATAACATTACAAGAAAGATAGAGTTCAGGAAATAACTCCCCATCTTGGATTTCTGAAAAGCGCGTACATAGTTATCAAAGTGTAAGGCTTGTGGTAAGGAGAAGGGGTCGGTTAGAAATTCCGTATTGCTTTTAAATGAAGCTAAGAGATTCCATACAAACGGATATAACAAAACAATGGTGGCTACAATCAGAAACAGCCGCGTGATCCAGTTGGCAATATTCATTTTTATAAGACTCTGTTGATTGCTCGTCATCCTTCTCCCCTACCCTTCTGCTCGATTTGTAAGTAGTCTGGACAGAAAAGAAAGCACAAAGGCGAACACCAGCGTAAAAATAGCAATAGCCATGGCATAACCAAAGTTCGCATTTTGGAAAGCTTGCGTGTACATGTAGTGGAGTAAAACAGTAGTTCCACCTGCCGGACCCCCGCCAGTCATTACAGTTACAACTATAAAACTTAAATTGATCGTACCTGCCAGGGACAACACAAACGTAATGCCAATAATATCTTTTAGCAGAGGGATCGTAATGCTGGTAAGCTTCCGGAAATATCCCGCACCATCAATAGTCGCCGATTCAAACACATCCGCAGAAATCCCGTCAATCGCAGCGATATACATGACCATATAATAACCAACCGCTTGCCAGATCAGTGTAACGGCTACACACCACAATGCTGTTCGGCTATCTCCAAGCCAGGGTCTGCTCAGTTGATCTAATCCGATGCTCCCCAGAATATTATTCAAAATGCCCATGTTGGGATGAAACACAAAGGACCAGATAATTCCGACTACCGTCAAAGAGATGATACTAGGGAAAAAGAATACGGTTCGGTAAAATCCTCTTTCCTTCAGCTTCGTCTGCGTTAATAGAAAAGCAAGCACCAGCCCAAAAATCAATGTAATTACTGGCACAACCAGCATCAGTTTAAATGTATTGCTCAGCGCTTTGAGGAACATCTCATCTTGAAACATATATTTATAGTTATCCAAAAAGATAAACTTGTTCTCATCACTCATCCCGGTGGCATCCGTAAAAGACATAAAAAATGCCCGAAAGGTTGGAATAATCATAAATACGAGGGTTAACAGGAGCGTAGGAATCGTGCATACCGCTATGAATAGCTTAGGATTTCTGGTTTTCGCTGTCCTAATCTTTGATTTTCTCTGTCTAGGAGCTACTTCTGCCAGCTGCATTTCAGACATCTTTCTCACTCCTCTTCATACAAAATGCATCCCGTTCATAGATAACCTTATCCATTCCTAACAGGATGCATTTGCATGAGATACTATAGATTATTTACTAGCTGCTTTCTCTTTACGAATCTGTGCAAAAGCTTTTTCCACATTATCCATCCATTGATCCGTGGTCATCTGGCCTGTCATCACTGGTGTGACCGTATTCTTGAACATTTCAGTGACTACACTAACCTTGGAACCCTTCGGTAACGATTGCCAGCCCTGTAGAATAGAAATGGAACCATTATAAGCCTCAAACATGTCATAGACACCTTTAGTCAAAAATGGCTTAGACAGCTCCTTCGCATCGTTAAGCGCATACGCCCCATTCGCTTTTTCCGCGAATAGTTTCACAGACTCATCGGTATATAGGAACTTCAAGAATTCCTTAGCGAGCTCAGGATTTTTAGCCTTAGCAGGGATGGAGAATTGCTCGTAGCTGGAAAGCACATACTTCTGATCGCCTTTATTGAACACAGGTACTGTTGTCATCCCAAATTCAAACCCATTTTCTCTAGGTGAATCCTTCATTTCATTTTCCATCCAGTTGCCGTTTACGATAAACAAAGCTTTACCCATCATCATATCGGTCTGCGACTGTGTATGGTTCAAGGCAACCGTGCCATCCATCAGATAACCGTCTTTAGAGATTTTATAGAAGATATCCAGTACTTTTTTGATCGTGTCGTTCTTAAATGAACCTTCTTCATATGCAAAGACTTTATCCAGCGTTTCTTTTCCCCCCGCACTGGCAATGGCCGGGTAGAGAATTTCCTCCAAATAATCCGGATAGATGCCTTGATAAGTGAATAAAGCCCGCTTCGTTTTAGTTCCATCTGCATTAACCAGGTAGTTCTCCTCTTTGTTCAGCTCATCACCTAAAGCAAAGAACTCCTCCCAAGTCTCAGGAACACTCCAGCCTTTTTCTGCGAACAGTGTTTTATTGTAAATCAAGCCCATCGGTCCAGCATTAAAAGGTGCGAGATACGTCTTTCCATCTTGATAGGGCTGAAATCTTGTACTGTCCAGCATCCCCGGTAGAATCATATCCTTAAGCGTCTCCTCTTTATCAAGCGCTTTGCTTTCAAATACATCGCTGATATCTAGCAGTCCTTTTTCTTTAATTAATGAAAGCACGATGCCACTTTGCTCTGTATCTGTAACAGAAAGGAAGTCGGGAGGATTACCCGCAACAATCTGCGGCCGGATTACTTCACCAACTTTTGGATTAATCGTCATGTTCACTTTCACACCTGGATAAGTACTTTCGAATTTGCTGACAATTTCATTCCAATAATCCGCACCATATCCCCCTTGGAATACAGCAATACTAAGTTCCTTGTTATCAAAATCTTTAGCAGGTTCTTCTTTAGTATTCTCGGCGTTCGTTGTACTTGTAGCTTGCGCTGTGCTCGCAGCTTTCGTTGGATCCGATTCATTAGAGGCAGCAGGTTTATTATTGCTGTTCCCGCAGCCGAGCAACCCCACACCTAGCAGCATTACTGCTAATAATGTACTCATAGTCTTTTTCATAAACGCCCTCCTTAAGATATTCTTGTAAACGCTTTTTTAATAATCTAAGTATAGAAGGATTTACGCTATATTTACATTTACAATACAAACCTACCTATGTATTATCTTATCCATCTTCCAATGCGAGCTCGTATAAGCTTATTCATCAGGGTCACATAACCTGTAAACTTAGCCGTTAACGGAATGGATAATATTATCCATTCCATAGATTATTCTCACTTTTCGCCGCTGCATATATATTCCATTGTTCTTTTTATGTTAACTTGTAAGTAAAAGATAGTGAATGGGAGGTCATCCACCTGAGTCGACGTAAAGGGAAGCTGCATTTTCCTAATCCTCCGCAAATCATGCGCAAGGTTAAAATTCAAAATCGCTTAACCGTCATTTTCTTAATCGTTTCTGTGATCCCAATCATCTTTATAGGTTTCTACTCCTACACCATTTACTCCAAATCCATTAACAATAAATTAAGTAAATCCACATTTCAGGCTTTAACGCTGCTTAATCGAACGATGTTAAGTGAACTTAACAACTATCAATATCTTGCAGGCTCTGTTTCTACCAATAGTATTATTCAGGAGCGTTTATCGGCAGCACCAAATGAACCCGCTCCTAGCAATGCTGCCATTAATCATGCCATGGACAATTTATATAGAACCATCTACCCCGGATATGTCCAGAACGTTCGGGTCATCGACGCCAAGAACCAACCTATCTATGAATTAGGCTACGACGGCATCCCCAATCCTAAGTATGAAGAAATTATGAAACAAGTAGAGCTGAATGCCCCTTATGACAGTCTTAACTACGTAAAAAGCTATCGCGCTTACAATACCATTGTCCTGGGCCGGAAAATTTTTGATCAAGATGACATTGGCGTTCCCTTAGGTCATGTGTTTGTTTTTATTGGTGGGGAGTTATTTTCAAAAGTCATTCTTTCCAGTGTAGATTTAGGTACAGGTTCCAGTCTCCTTATTATGAATAGGGAGGGAAAAGTAATGTCCTCGAATCAAAAGGATACTCCGCTAGGAGAACCCTATTATAAAGATGAGCTTTTTAAGCAAATCAAGACACAAGAGGCAAAGAAAAACCATTCCTTCCAAGGCATGGTCAATGGAAAAATGCAGCAAATCTCTTATATTAACAATAATCAATTAGGCTGGTACATGATTTCTACCGTCCCCTTCTCTTATATCAATTCAGAGACAAGTAAAATCACCACTGGACTACTTATTGTTGTCAGCATCATTGTAGTCGTGTGTATTCTAATTATTATCGTATTGTATAAAAGCATCCTGAAACCAATCAAACAAATCATCGTCTTCTGCAACCAAATTTTTTATGGTGATCTATCGAGTCGGATCGAAGATCACAGCAACGATGAAATGGGCGTGTTGGCCAATAGAATTAACAGCATGGTCAGTAGAATGGAACAGCTGATGAAGGATCAAAAGAAAGATCTGAAAAGAAGACGTTCGCTCGAATTGCAAATGCTGCAATCGCAAATTAATCCTCACTTTCTTTTTAATACACTTAACTCCTTACGATGGCTGGCGATGATTAACCAGGTTCCCGTCCTTAGCGACGGCATCTCCTCACTAGCTGAATTGCTGCGTAGTACCATTATCGATCAAGATGAGCAAATCACCATCAAGCAGGAGCTGAACAATCTGGATCATTATTTTGCCATTCAAAAAATACGTTATGCCGACAGGTTTGACATTGAATATGACTTGGATGAGTCTTTATTACAGAGCATGATCCCCAAGCTCATCCTGCAGCCGATCGCAGAGAACGCGATTCTTCATGGGGTTACAGATATAGGAGGAAAAGTTCTAATCCAAATTAAGGTATACGCAAAAAATGAATATACCCTTATTATTGAAATCATCGATAACGGAAAAGGGTTTGACACCACCAAATCAGAAAAGGCTGACAATCTGTCGGGTATCGGAATTTCAAATGTGGCCGATCGCATTAAACTTCAATACGGTGAGAGTTACGGGCTGTTCATCACAAGCTCAATGGGTCATGGAACCTGCTGCCGCCTAATTATCCCTAAACAAACATACGAACTTAAGGGGTGATACTATGTATCCTATGTATAATGTAATGCTAGTGGATGACGAACCGATTGTTAAAGTTGCGCTCAGAACCATGATTCCATGGGAAGAGCTTGGATACATGATCTGTGCTACTGCCTCTGACGGAGTTGAAGCCTTAACACTTGTAGACAAGTTTAATCCCCATATCATCATTACAGATCTCAAAATGCCTAATATGGATGGTTTACAGCTGATAAAAGAACTGAATAACAGAGGGTTTGCAGGAAAAATTCTGGTGGCGAGCAACCACGGGGAGTATGAGTTAGTTCGTGAAGCCCTAGTGCTTGGTGCTGTAGATTATATGCTGAAGATTAGTATGAAAACAGGGGATCTGATCTATTTGCTGGAGAAATCTACGAAGCTAATTCAAGAGCAGCTTCAATCTAGGCAGCAGCAGGAGACCCAAACTCAGTTATTGCAGCACAATTTAAAAAGTGTGAAAAATGCGCTTCTAAAAGATTATTTCACCGATCCTTATTACGATGTGCGGCAGCTTGAGCAGCATGATGCTATAACGTTCGCTTTCAGCGAAAGCAGCTGTTATTTATTCTACATTACTTTTGAGCAGAATAACGCCACCCATAACGAAAGACAAAATCACATCTCCGTATCCTTTATTGAAAACATCATCTTAGATATCTTGGAGACCGTAGATCAGTTGGAAATTATTCAGCTTGAATCTAATGGGCTGCTGCTTCTAATCTCCTGTGATACCTTAGACGATCATCAAATTATCCGCACAGACTTTATCCAGAGGGTCATTCGGTTAATCAAAATGTATATTTCTATCACCCCTACCATTGTTTTTTCTGATCCTGTACGGGGATATGCTGAAGCAAAACGAACCCTAGAACGATGTAAAGAATCCTTGCTAATTCAATTTTACAACGAAATAACGATTATAGATCCAAAGGATGTCCATTTAAAGGATACGCTGGACTTCGAGGATGTACATGATTTCTCAACGCAATTAATTCAGAACTGGAAGCTTTCAGGGGTTGAAGCCGTTACTCAAGCAACTCAGCAATTTCTTGACATCTGTAAATCCAAGCAAATTAATCCTGCTGAAACCAAAAAGTTCATTGTAAATTGTCTGCATTATCTTCCCTTATGCGATGCCCATCTCATTGTCGAGGATCCAAAGCTTTTGAAGAACTATATAGAAAATATCGCCAGCAGTAAACGTACCACTGACGTTCTATCTATAATGGAGCTTGTGTTCCAATTATTCTCCCATCAAAAGCAACAGATCGTAACTACACACAATAGAGATGTTAAACAAGCGATTGACTATATCAACACACATTATCAGAAGAAGCTGACCTTATCTCTGATTGCCAAGCATGTCAACTTAAGTGAGAACTATCTGTCCAGAATCTTCAAAGAAGAAGTGGGGCAAAGCATCATTCACTACATTAATACTGTGAAAATGGAAAAAGCCGCAGATTTAATACTTAAAGGGAATCCATACATTAAAGAAATTTCCACGCAAATCGGTATACACGATCAATTTTATTTCACCCGGTTATTCAAAAAACACTTTGGTGTTAATCCTAGTGAATATAAGAATCACATTCAGGCCACGCTTGGTTCAAGAAATTAAGACCATTCACACTTTTTATTGGAACGCGGTTCCTGATTTTATGATCCTTTTACAACCTGGATGTTATTAATGAACCCTTCTTTAGGTGCAAATATGGAATTAAACAACAATTCTTTTGTTTAACCGCTCCAGCTGCAGAAGATGATGACGATAGTGCATTTCAATAAGTAGGAACCATTCCTCCGCGCATAGTCCACCGAATCGCGGGTGAGATACGGTATTTTGTTTGGACGCTTTTTCAAGAGAGGGTTCGATCTCTCTCATTCTTTGGATGACTGTACGTAACCCTTGAATTAATTGTTCTTTGCTCTCCGGCTGCTCCGGCGTATATTGGGCGGAAGGCGGAACCTGAATACGAATGGGCGGAAAGCTTCCTCGCGCAAATATAGCCGCACCATCCTCAGTTTTCCCCACATGAGCTACTAAGGGATCTTGGTCGAGCACAAGGCATTGATCAATATTACGAAGCTGCATATACAGCGCCGAGTTAATGAGATGCTGAAACATCTGTCCGATGGACCACTCGTTTTCACTCGGCTTTTGCTTCAACTGCTCCAGATTGAATCGCTCCAATTCTTGAATATAGTATGTCGCAGTTTCTTCAAATCGTTGTAAGGCTTCTTTTGTTGTAATCATCATATATCAGCTCCTGTAGTCATTGATTATCCAAGTATACAAAAACGCTACTGACAGCGTTATGTCAGTAGCGTTTTAACATTATTTCTATTTCATTTCTAACCTGATCACGGAAAGATTCGGGCTCCAGCACAACCATACCGCCTCCCCAGCCAAGCACCCATTGCAGCAATTCCCCTGGCTCGCGAACGCGAAAAGTAACAAGTAACCCCTCCGCATGCTCCTCAATAGTTTCCATATAGAAATTATTTGATTCCCTTACCTTATCGGCTATGTCAGCTTGGACTAAGATAAGCACATGAACGTTGCGATCATCAGGAGGTTGGTATACCTCCAGATGAAAATCTGCTGGCAGTATAAATTCATCTTCCAGATTAATAAGCTCCCTCATTCGGGATAACCGGAAATGACGGATGTCTTGACGTAATTCACACCAGGCGATGAGTACCCATGACCCGTGATGAAGTACAAGTCCATAAGGAGCAACCGTACGAATACTTTGACGGTTCCCATCGGCTTCGGCGATTCTTTTGGAATAACGAAATCTTATTTTCCTTCCCTCCAATATCGCTCCACGAATGGCTTCCAAACATGCCTTCTCTTGTATGGGTGCTATATCTTCTACGGATGCAAATAAACGAAAACTTTTGCGAATCTGTGATGCTTCACTGCGGATGGCTTCCGGCAGGATAGCTTCTATCTTTGCTTTAGAACTTCTAGCCTTATTACCATAGTGTGCATCAAACCGCTGCTCGATAAAATCAGTTCCGATAAGCAATGTCACTGCTTCATCCAGCGTGAAACTAACGGGTGGCAGGAAATACCCCTCGATTAAGGAGTAACCCTGCCCTGGCGCTCCTATAATGGATACGCCCGCTTCACTCAGTGCCTGAATATCCCGATAGATCGTTCTTACGCTCGTTTCAAACCTAGCAGCCAAATCCTCCGCCCGCAACATTTTGTTACGCTGCAGTTCAAGCACTATAGCTAACAACCGATCCATTTTGTTCATACGACTCCCCCTCCCCGAACAATCTCATCAACAGCTCGTCGATACCCACCCGAGTTCCGAAACGATTCACTGATATTGGAGACAGCTTTTTTATAAGATAAATCGCTTAATACATGATCTACGGCTTCTCGTAGGTGATTTGCAGTTAAACTTTGCATTTGTAACTTAATGCCTGCTCCGACATGGACGACTTGCTTCGCAATTATTGGCTGATCCGCACTTTGTGGAATTACAATTAGCGGAACCCCGTAATAAAGCCCTTCATTGATACTGTTCATTCCACCATGTGTAATAAATAACTTTGTGTATTGCAGTATATCCGTTTGTGGAACATAATTTTTCACGAAAAAGTTTTGCGGAATTTCCCCTAAATCAGTGATTTGGACTTTATCTCCAATTGACATCACAATAGTGTGCTCCGTGTTCCCCAATGCTTCAAAACAAAGTTTATAGTATTCAATGGCTTGGTTAAAAACTGTGCCGAGTGAAATGTAAATTAGACTTTTCCCCTTAATTGCCATGAGATCGAATTTTTCTGGAGCTAATCGTGAAGAGATGAAGGGTCCTACAAAGATATAAGACGGGTCAAAAGCTTCTCCCTCAGGTTGAAACTCCCTAGTTGTATAAACGATAGTAAGTGGGGCAGGATTACAAAACACTTCATAAGGGGATTGGATGTCCACATCATATTTGCCCTTCACCATTTGCGTCAAGCTTTGGAATTTATCCTTTATAGGATTAGTTACTTCTGCAGGGACTGTAGTATAAAATCGTTCTAACATGTCATCGAATGCTGCTTTTGTCTGCGCAAAAGAAGTACAGGAGCTAATGGCCGGAAGCTTAAGAATTTGAGCTAGCAAACGTCCACAACCAAACATAGAATCATGGACGATGTAATCAAAATGCTCCCCTTTGATCTGTTCAAGAACGCTTGGAATAACTATATCTGCCGTAAGTAAAAGGCCGTTGATTCTTTCCAGTACATAATTTCTTCCACCTGAGATAAAAGCTTGTATAAATTTCTGATCGTCAAATGTTCGTACTGTAGCCCCCGTCATTTCCATACGCTCTCTGTAAGCTTCTATACAAAAGTACACTACCTCTTCGCCACGCGAAATAAGCTCTTCCACAACGCCAATCGTGGGATTGATATGTCCCTCTGATCCACCATTAATAAATAACACACGCGCCAATTGTAATCCTCCTTAACTATAAATCATTTTTATATTAGATATTATAAACATTAATTTTACTTATATCGCTCTAAAAGGGTATAGTAATATAGGCTTTAAAACCATTTTAATAATATAGAGTATACCCTTATTAGAGGAGAGATCATATTGGAAAGAGTAGTTGGAACAGTTGTACGTGGACTTCGCGGACCTATCATTAACAATGGGGATAACATTGAAGAAATCGTAGTTCAGACGGTATTGAATGCAGCAACAGTCGAGGGTTTTTCGATCGAAGATCGTGACATTGTGACCGTAACTGAATCCATTGTTGCTCGGGCACAAGGAAACTATGCGACGATTGACAATATTGCTGCTGATATAAAGGGGAAATTCGGCGAAGAAACCGTAGGTGTTATTTTTCCAATCCTTAGCCGTAACCGGTTTGCTAACTGCTTACGCGGTATTGCCAAAGGGGCACAAAAAGTAGTCCTAATGTTAAGCTATCCAGCTGATGAAGTAGGCAACCACCTTGTAGACATCGACGAACTAGATGCTAAAGGTATCAATCCATGGACGGATGTATTAACAGAAGCTCAGTTCCGTGAGTTTTTCGGCTATATTAAGCACCCATTCACAGGGGTTGACTATATTGAATATTATAAAGGTTTAATTGAAGCTGAAGGTGTGGCTTGTGAAGTCATCTTCTCCAACAACCCAAAAACCATTTTAAACTATACAAAAAATGTATTAACTTGCGATATTCACACTCGCTTCAGAACCAAACGTATTCTCACAAACAACGGTGCTGAAAAAGTATTTGGCTTGGATGATATTCTTACACAATCAATCGATGGCAGCGGCTTTAACGAAGCCTATGGTCTGCTAGGATCAAATAAAGCAACAGAAGAAAGTGTAAAGCTATTTCCAAATAACTGCCAGCCTATCGTGGATGGTATCCAAGCAAAAATCAAAGAAATGACAGGTAAAACTGTAGAAGTTATGGTTTATGGCGATGGAGCATTCAAAGATCCAGTCGGAAAAATCTGGGAGCTGGCAGATCCAGTTGTCTCCCCTGCTTACACCGCCGGACTTGATGGAACACCAAATGAAGTAAAATTGAAATACTTGGCCGATAACAACTTCTCTCATCTTCGTGGTGAAGAGTTAAAACAAGCTATTTCTAAATACATCCAGAATAAAAATGATGATCTAGTTGGTGCGATGGAAGCCCAAGGGACTACACCTCGTAGATTAACTGACCTGATTGGATCATTATCTGATTTGACTTCTGGTAGTGGCGATAAAGGAACACCAATGATTTATATCCAAGGTTATTTCGATAACTATACAAAATAAGAGTAGTACAACAAAGGGAGTCTCTAAACGAGGCTCTCTTTTTTACTTTCTGGGTTATAATAAAAGCAAACAGCGGCATGCGGAGGATACTATGAACATAAGAAGGATTAAATATTTTATAGATCTCGTGGAATGCAGAAATTTTACGGAAACAGCTAAAAAGAACTATGTATC
This sequence comes from Paenibacillus sp. FSL R5-0928, assembly GCF_037970385.1. Taxonomy (NCBI): domain Bacteria; kingdom Bacillati; phylum Bacillota; class Bacilli; order Caryophanales; family Paenibacillaceae; genus Paenibacillus; species Paenibacillus sp. FSL R5-0928. Next base: position 5,170,388 of record NZ_CP150225.1, read on the forward strand.
GCAGACCACCATTAGCCAACAAATCGCCGCGCTTGAAGAGGAATTCAACATTCAATTGATTGACAGAAAGCAGATCCCTATTGAGCCAACCAAAGCCGGATGGCTTTTCTATGGCGAAGCCCTCATCCTCTGGAAGCAATATAACCATATGAAGATGAGCATGGAAAACTTTCAAAAGTATAATACGCAATCCTTGAGTATCGAATATGCGGCGATGACGGATATCCAAAGTTTGTTGAAATTGATTCCCTCGTTTCAGGATCATCATCCGAATATTAAGCTGGAACTGAATAAAGTATTGCTAAAAGATATTGCAGAATACTTGCAAAAAGGGATTTACGACGTGGCTATTGCCTTTGATTCCGAGTTTCAGGGAAAAGAGGACATTGTAACCTATCCCTTGTATAAGGGACGTTATTGTGCGGCTGTGAGTCACCACCATCCCCTGTTTCATCATGAATCGATCGCCAAAGAGGAGTTATATGAACATCCACTAGTCATGCTGAATCCAACAGCTATTGGAAACTCTTATCATCTAATGATCCAGCATGCAATTGAAGACGGCTATCAGCCGAACATTCTTCGAACCGCAGACGATGTGGAGACAGAATTGTTTTATATCATCACGGAGAATTTGATTGGCTTTTTCCCGGATAACTATCAGCTCGCTTATCTTCAAGATGAAGTCCGGCTAATTCCCTTAGATGATTCACACCATACCTTTGCAATCGAAGCAGGTTATCTCAAAAATAATACAAACCCGGCCTTGCCTTCCTTCCTGCAACAAATCCAAATTGGATTTAGCAATCGACCATAAGTTTTATGTGTTAGACTATGTTACTTTTTTCACATACTATAAGGGTATAATTCATTTCAACAAGGAGTGACAACGATCATGGGTAAATTATTGTTGACTGGTGTCGATGGAAATCTAGGGAAGCAAGCTGCGGAATATTTGTTGGAGCTGGTAGATAAAGACCAAATCATTTTTTGCGCTTACGATCCAGCATGTTTGAAAGAATATGCGGAACAAGGGATTGAAACACATGTGACCAACTTTAATAACAAGGACGGCCTTGCCGAAGCTTTTGCTCATGCCGATAAACTCGCTCTAATCTCCATGCCTTTTGTTGGAGAAAAACGCCAAAATGCACAAAAACATGTGGTCGATGCTGCCAAAGAAGCTGGAGTCAAACAGATCATTTATACTTCTCTAGTAAACGCAGCCGATGAAAGCAATCCAAGCGTAGAAAAAATCGACCATGTGTATACCGAACGTTATATTCAAAGCGTTGGGCTAGATTATATCTTCCTTCGGAATTCCCAATACGCGGAAGCCATGATTACCAATTACTTCACGTATGTGAAGGGTGACGGGGTATTAACAAACAATCAAGGTGACGGTAAAATGGCTTATATCTCGCGGAAGGATTGCGCAAAAGCCGTTGCGTACGCCCTAGCCTCCAATAATTATCAGGAAGCGATTCTAAATATCAACGGACTTGAATTGATGACAATTACCGATTTCATTAAGATTGGTAATGAAGTAACGGGCAATCATATCACCTACAAAGAAAACACGGATGAAGAAAATTATGCCGTATTCGAAGCAATGGGCGTGCCTAGAACCACCGACGGTGCATTTAAAGAAGGCTCCGAAGCACCCTTTTCTTCAGAAGGTATGGTTACTTTCGGACAAGCTATTCGTGAAGGAAAAATGGATGTTTATACAGACGACTTCAAACAACTTACTGGTCATGACCCTCTGACCGTGAAATATATGTTTGAACATGCCGATGAATTCCAGGTTGGCGAAAGACACTCTAAAGACAATTAAAAGCTGACACTCTTACTTCTTAGGCTAAATCACCCCCGTTTATTAAACGGGGGTGATTTCTTTTATACTGAGCGTGGCAAAAAAACTCCGTAAAGCTCAATCATATGCTCGCCCTGGAGATAATTAGGGAATTCCTCCCTTATTACCAGAGGATTCTGGTCATCAGACTAATAATCAGGGAATTCTTCCCTGAAATTTAACTGATTTGGCGGTAATTCTTGATATTGCTCTGTTTTTAGGGAGTTATTCCCTAATTTCATTCATTTAGAGCAATTATCGGCTTTTATTAGGGAGGTTTTCCCTAATCCTCCGTCACGGTATAGATAGAACTCGCCAAGTATATCGGTATGCTCACTGTAGAACAAAATACACCTTTAACCGTACGGATAAACATCCGAATGGCTAAAGGTGCTTTATCTTTATCTCTGTCTACTTTTTAATTAAAGTTAGTTCCAGATCTCTTCAGCAATTTCTTTAATATAAGCAAGCTTACGCCATTGCTGCTCTTCTGTCAGGTGGTTGCCTTCTTCCGTGGAAGCAAAGCCACATTGCGGGCTAAGGCAAATCCGGTTTAGATCAACGTATTGCTTCGCTTCCTCAATACGCTTCAGAATATCTTCCTTGCTTTCAAGCTCACCAAATTTGGATGAGAACAGACCTAACACAACCTGCTGATTGTCTTTCAAGAAACGCAATGGCTTGAAGTCACCTGCACGTTCGGTATCAAACTCCAGATAATAACCCGAGTAGTTATTGATATTAAGAAGCGTTTGCGCGATAGGCTCGTAGCCTCCACCTACTCCAGCATAAGTCGAAACATAATTGCCCCGGCATACATGGGTCGTTACAACAAGATCTTCCGGCAGACCAGTTACAACTTCCTCGTTCAATTTTGCAAGTTCGCTTGCATATTCAGCTACGTTCACGCCAATCTGATTCATAAACGCTATAAACTGTTCGTCGCAAAGCGCTCCCCACGTACAATCGTCAATTTGAATACTGCGGCAGCCCGCTGCATAAAAGGCAAGAATCGATGCTTTGTATGCTTTGGCAATATCCGAGATAAGCTCTTCGCGATTCGGGTATAATTCATTTGTGCTTTCCTTGTTTTCCGCCCGATCTAGCTCAAACAGGAATTGTGCAGCTGCAGGAATCGATTGACGCGCAACAACGTCCTCACCAGCAGCATCTTTTAAAAATTCATAATGTGAAACAAAAGGATGGCTGCTGTAGCTTATTTTCCCGGTCAGTCGGGCTGTTTCTGGTCTGGATTCTGCACCGTTAAATTGGTAACCTTGATCAATGATTGTCCGTTCCACACCGTCAAGTCCCCAGAAGAAGTCGAGGTGCCACCAAGAGCGGCGGAATTCACCATCGGTTACCGCTTGAAGACCCACCTCTTTTTGTTTCTGCACGAGCTTAACGATTTCGTCGTTCTCTACTTCCTTCAACTGCTCGGCAGTAATTTCGCCGTTCTTGAATTTCAATCTAGCCTCTTTCAACGCTTGGGGGCGCAGGAAGCTGCCCACGATATCATATCTAAATGGAGTAACGGTTCGTTTTTGGGGTTTGGTCTGAATGCTCATATATTAATCTCCTCGTAAACAAATTATTAGAATTAATATATCATAACCGACTGACTAACCGATCTACCAATGCACTATGGCAGGTTATAAGTATTAACTATAGCTAGATTCAGCGTGATAATGAGAAGCGCATGATAAAAAAAGAAGAGGCGCATGAGTAGCGCCTCTTCCTTAACAAATCATATCGACGGATATTCCATAGTAATTAAACTCCGCAGTCACCTCGAACCCAACCGACTGATAGAGGGATAATGCATTTCTATTTTGAGTGACCACGCCAAGACGAATCTGAGTATTTTTCTGATCTCGCAAGACTTTAACTACCTCTGAAAGAATTTCACGGCCGTATCCTCTGCCTTGACACGAAGGAAGCACACAAAAATCATGTATAACCGCAGTATTTGTATCTAAATCATTGACTCTGATCATCCCAACCGGAATCATGTTGTCCACAGCAATGTAAGTAATCCGTGCAGGTTCTCTTGTACGAGTTAAATAATTCCTAGTCCAGGACTCTGAATCACCAAAGGCTTGTGATGAACATTTAACCATAAACTCTAAATCCTGGTCTTCTTCCAATCGTACAACTAAACCGGAGTGGCTTGATCCAGCGATTTGTGCCCGATTATAAACCATGAGGAATTCAGACGGTGCAGCACTTGCCCCTAAATGCCGGATATAATCCATACCTGATTGAGAATTAGAAGGTATCCTAAAACGACAAGTTTGTATGCCTTGCATTAGCATATCTGATGCGGCACTTTTCAGTAAGCTGTGGAATACACCTTGGCGACGAAAGTCCGGGTGAACCATTCCGTTAATATTAGCTTCGATGCCATCCGAAGTATACCAACTGAGAAATCCGACTAATTGGTTATCGATCTGGCACAAGAATGCCTCATCTCCGTCTATCTCCTTAAGGCTTTCTACACCCACCCTCAAACTTGACCTGTCGGACGTCTTGCAAAGATATTCTAATGTCCGGATTTGATCAATGTAATGCTTTGAAAAGTCTTTCATTGTACAAATTTTATATTCTTGCATCTAGTACCCTCATTAAGAAGAAAATACGCAGTTTATGGACGAGTAGGCGTTATCCTTCTAAATTCTGTCCACCTAATGTTAGTTACCAATGGAACCGCCTCCTAAAAGTCAATATCTTCACTCTAAACCAGGGTAATCATAAAACAAACCTTATAACTAAAAAAATGACGGCAATTATAGCCACAACGATCAACAGATTGGTTACCTCGCTCCAAAATCCAGGAACGCCTTCAGTATGATATTTTTGCGCATTTACATCATGGTTTGCTTTATGGCCTGCAGGGTCCGACAAATTGGGATTAGGTCCTGAATTAAAAAAGTCAGACATAAATACAACTCCTTCCCATGATTATAAACCATATTATACCAGTTCATTGCCATTTTAACGACAACTTAATGCCACCTTCAATATATCGTTTGTCGGAGGGCTTTAGGGAGATTTTTGACAACCATATCGTAAGAGTGATCAATCATTAAATAGATATCCGACTCTGGTAAGGAGCCATCCAAAACAATCGTATTCCAGTGTTTTTTGTTCATGTGGTATCCTGGCCGAACGCTCTCATGCTGCTCTCGCAAGTTCCCTGCAATCACCGGATCACATTTTAGATTTATGTAAGCATAATTCCCCTTATTCTCAAATATAAGCGCGAACATTTTACCGGCAATTTTGATCACCATTGGATCGAAGCCGAAAGGAAAATCCTTTGTTGCTCCATTCTTTTGTAAACAGTATTCGATAATATTATGGGTCAAAACCAGTCCCTCACCTTCTTCATTAAAACGAATCCTGTATCCCTTATATCAAATATTATAACTGAAATAAACCTAACACTCTTGCCCTTGGCAAAATGAACTCGTGAGTAATCCTTTCAAGTGCACGAAACCTAAATAACCTTAAATACGTTAAAGTAATATACAAATCTACAGGAGGTTTTTATAATGAGATACAGTGCTGCAGGCGCACCAATAACCTGTCCTTGCTGTCAAAACGATACCTTTGATCTGGATTATAAACTGCTTAACACAAGCGGCGCATCATTTTTAGGCTTTGACTGGGCGAACAAAAACGCTGCCATCCTTATTTGTAAGCGATGCACCCATATTTCATGGTTTATGAAAGAACCAACATCTGATTAGTGTTTGGTAAAAATAAAGTATTAGACTGGATCCATTAAAACAAGCAGCGGCGGACCAAGACTTGATAAATAAAGTCTTAGACTGCCGCTGTTGTCGTTCCAATAACGTTCCTCGTGAGCGTAATCACCTTAAGTGACAAGGTCATCTTACCGTCTGGTAAACGAGACCTATGGCTCCAGAATCAAAGGTCTTGTTTTCGATTAGCTTAAGATTTCTCTTCTCCTTGAGACCTTGGAATAATGGCAATCCCTTACCGATCAGGACGGGAGAAACCGTAATTTTATACTCATCAATTAAATCAAGCTGCATAAGGTGGTGTGCGAATCTAGGACTGCCGAGGATGACCATATCCTTGCCGGGCTGCTGTTTGAGGTTATTGATCTCTTCCTCGACAGCTTCTTTCACGAGTCTGGAATTATTCCATTCGACTTTCTCCAGCGTCGTGGAAAAAACGATCTTAGCTGTCTTTTCGATCCACTCGGCATGATTCCGTTCATGCTGCGAAGCTGATGGGTTCGAAGGGACAGATGGCCAGTAACTGTGCATCATCTGATAAGTCCCACGTCCCCAAATGACAGTGTCGGCAGTACTCAGAATTTCTTTCGCATGGTTCTCCAAATCAGCATCGTAGGAAACCCAGCCAATGTCCATTTCACCATTCGGCCCTTCTACAAAACCGTCAAGCGATGCGTGAAGAAATAGAACGAGTTTTCTCATTTTCAGTTCTCCTTTGTTCATGAAGGATATCTACATTAGACATTAACTACATTTTAGCAGAATTCAACTTGGGTTGTTTTTTATGGATTGCTAATCTCAAACGCTCTTTTCTTCACTTTGGTATTTTTATCCACATAAACATTTTAGCAAACATACGTTCGTTTGTAAATGCACCTTTTTCTAATTTTCAAATCATCTTTCATTTCTTTAGAGCCGGCATTTTTCTGTGTTTCGTTTGTTGTTCGAATGCAAATGCAATCCGAATGAGTGTCGGTTCACTAAATGCCGTTCCTGCAAATGTGATCCCAAAGGCTCTTCCATTCTCTTGAAAGCCTGCGGGCACTGCTATAGTTGGATAACCTGCTTTAGCACTTAAATCAGCTCCGACATAAGCAGGAAACAGGATTGCATCCAATCCATACTTTTCTAAAGCATGATCGATCCCTATATTTTGCGAATAATATAAGTCAGAGATAGACTCTACAATATATTCCGAATGATTCAACGGTTTATCTAGCTGTGATCGATAGTTCAGCATATCTTGTCCATATTTCAAAGCCTTTTCCGAATTCCGCTCGTTCCATTCAATCAATTCATTTAGGTTATGGACAGGAAGTTGAGCCGGAAGGTTATATAAGTAATTTTCAACGGAATGCTTAAATTCAAGATTCATTTTGTTATATTTCCACTCTCTATGGAACGATGGAATATCTATATCTTCTATTATGTTGGCTCCAGAATCTTTTAATTTAGCCACAGCATCATTAAATAAATGTTCATCATATTCACCCATGTCACAATAATTCTTAGGTAGAGCATTTCTAAAAACGCCTATGGTCGCTTTATTTAATCCGTCTTTATCCAAAAATGCTGTGTAGTCCATAGTAGAATATTCATTTTTCCAAGTAGCAGGATCACTTTCATCTTTTCCCGTAAGTGCATTTAATAAGATCGCAACATCTGTCACATTCCTTGCCATAGGTCCAGCTGTATCCTGAGAATATGACCATGGAATTATGCCTGATCTACTTATTAGACCTACAGTTGGCTTTAAACCAACAATCGCGTTTTGCACAGCTGGACTTAAAATAGAGCCAGACGTCTCTGTCCCCACGGCTACTGTTGAAAAATTGGCTGCAACAGAAGCGGCAGAACCCGTACTGGAACCCCCCGGAAAATGATCCCCGTATGGATTTTTGGTTTGTCCTCCTATTGAGCTATACCCAGCCCACATGGATGATGACACCCCATTTGCCCATTCCGTCATATTTGTTTTTGCAAGTATAATTGCCCCAGCATCCCTTAGTTTTTGGACAAGAAAAGCATCGTTTGAGCTAACATGGTTTTCCAAAGCTAATGCGCCAGCGGTTGTATGCATTTTATCATTCGTTTCAATATTTCCTTTCAATAATACAGGCACACCATGTAAAAGACTTCGTGCTCCGCTTAATTTTCTCTCCTGATCTAATGCCTCGGCAATAAAAATCGCATCTGGATTCATTTCCATAATAGAGTTTATCATGGGACCACTCTGGTCAAACGTTGCTATCCGATACATGTAATACATAACAAGTTCCCTAGAACTAACATCCCCTCTTACCATTGCATCCTGCAGTTCGAGTATCGTTATTTCTTCACTCTTTATTTTTGCTAATTCGAAGATATGCTCCATGATAACTCCTGCTTTCCATTTGGGTCATTTATGTAATAGTGTCATGTTCATATATTTTGGTGGGCCGTCCCCACTCGAAGTTATCCAGACCTATCTCCTTAAATCCATATTTCTCATAATAAAGAATATGATCCGTCGCCAAGTAGACTTTTGCATAACCTAGTTGTCCAGCTATTTTTCTGGCATGCTCCAACAGAACGGCTCCTAGTGCTTTGCCTCTCTCACTTTCGTCAATAAACAATGGCGCAATCCAAGGTGATAAATCTTTTCGAGTTATAAATTCCTGCTCAATTAATTGATAAAACCCGATGATTACATCATGTTTCAACAGCAAAAATGTAAAAGGAAACTCCTCATCTTTTGAGATTAAACTTTCTTGTATATTGGGGAGCACAACTTGTTGTACTTTTGGCCACCGTTTTTTGACATACTTAATAAGCTCATTTTGACGAAGAGGACATTCTTGTAAGGATTTAATATCTAGCATCTAACCATCCCTTCTTGTAAAAAGAAATTCCTATACCCATGTCTGCTCTCACAATAGTCATCCACCAGCTCTCAAAATGCATAGCAGCAAGCCCCGAGTGGGGCTTGCTGTAGGTTGTAAATACTAAAGTAGGTTATAACGCTGGTTCACTTCATTACTTGGAAACCGGTGTATAGATCAGGCAGCGCAGCGTCTTCTCGGGATAGCGCAGCTCTGCCGTGTAGGTGCTACCGTCTTTCAGTTTGACCAAGACCGCTACCACTCCGCTTTTGTCATATGCACTGTCTTTAATGATAGAGGAGCTGGTTATCGCACGGGTCTCGCCCTGCTTGTCCACCACAATGGATTTAGCGGCTTGAAGCCAGCTGGAATCCTGGCTAATCTTTTTATTTATAGCTGCTGTAATCGGAGTTCTCTTGTAGGACAGATCCACTATCGTGGTATCAAGTACGGTCCCGCTCTTTGCATCCACGAAAGTATTATACATGAAATAAGACTTATCCTGAGCCCGCAGTGTCTCTGCCCGGTAAGGTAGAAAATTAACGAACCATTGCCCTTTCGAATCAGGAAAAGGCTTATGATATGAGGTCTGAGCCTGCAACTTTGAGAGATCGACACCGAATAGACGGCTTACGCTCTCTTTTGCTCTGCGTAAGGCTTCATCCTGACTGATGTCCTTCTTATCTGGCTGTGCCACGACAAGATTGAGGCTTACCACATAATTAAAACGGTAATTCCAGTCGATCAATTGCAGCATTTCTTCATCGGTCAGTTCGCGCTTAGGAAATACATAGGTAAATTTGCTTTGATCCAGATAAAATTCGGAGCTCCCTGATTTCAAAGGTAGCTTCTGCTTGGGCCGTAAACCATCGTACTTGTATTGATCATCCAATAACATCCGCCGCTTATTCTCCTGGTCCGTAAATTGCCGCGTAAGCTGTTCATCCTTGCCAGTGAGCCTGGCCTTCTCTGCATACTCATTAATCTGCTTAATTTCTTCAGCGGTGACTGTGCGCTCAAAATACGACTTGATCGTCGAGACTGGTGTTTTGGTTGCAACCTTAAGTACCGGGATCTGGCTGCTCGCCAGTTGAACAGCAGGCTTCTGGTTGAGTTCTTGCGTGTAGGAAACGTTCGCTTGAGACACATTCTGGTTCACTGTAGTGTAAGCGACGATTTTGGGCACTGCCAAAGCAGTCAGGGCCAGCAGACCACCGGATATCGCGATCACCCCAAGGGCTGATTTCAGATCTTTACTCTTCATTTCTCATAACCTCCATAGTGTAAGTGGGCTTGACTTACATGTACTTTAAGTTACGAATGTTATAAAGTACGAAGCCCCTTGTTATGAAGTTGTAAAATCAGTTACAGACTCGTTCTAAATATTGGAGCCAAGCAACAGATCAAGGATTGGGAAGCATACACTGCCCATGTTGACATAGTCACAATTACTCATAACAGAAATAGCGATTTTTTCATCGGGAAGCAGGAACAGATTGCTTAAGAATCCAGTATCCCAGCCGGAATGTGAGAGAATACGAGAACCTTTATATTCTCCTAGAAACCAGCCCAATCCTATCTGTGCATTTTCCGGATCATAGCCCGTTTGTGCATGAGGTTTCCACATTTCATCATAGCTACCTGGCTGGAGGATTTCATTGCCGTTCCCGGCTGTTCCACCGTTTAGATGCATCAACAGATATTGGCACATATCTTCGGCATGGGTATATAAAGTGGAGCTAGGTGCATGGGCCCTGTTATATGGAAAAACACTACTAACGCAGCCACCACATTCATGGGTAGCTCCAAGCACATGAGGTGCAGCAATATAAGCTTCAACCTCCTGTTTAAGAAAAGAACTGGACTGCATTCCTGTTGGTTCAAGGATATTTTTTTCCATATACTGCTCGAAGCTCATATCGCTGACTTTTGCTATCATATCTCCCAAGATCTCATATCCTATATTACTATAGGCAAATTTCTCTCCCGGTTGGCTTAACAGCTTGTGGTGACCTATCCCTTTTACATATCGTTCAAGACTTTGCTCGTCGTATTCAGGGCGATCCCACGCATAATCTTCCTCATCAGGCATACCGGAGGTATGATTCATAAGCTGTCTTATTGTTATATTTTGATACCGCTCATCCTCTAACTTAAAATATGACAGGTATTTAGTGATGGGGGCATCCAATTCTACCTTACCACGCTCAACTAATTGCATAATGGCGGTTGCTACGAAGGTTTTGGAGACAGAGGCTTGGTGAAACAAAGTGCCACGAACTACAGGATCACCCGTCGATAAATTTGCCGTCCCATATTCACCAGTAAACAGAACTTGGTTGTCCTTTACGATTCCGGTCGCTAATCCCGGAAACTTTTCATTTTCCACAAACTTGATTAGCATTTCATGCAAAATATCCTCTATCTTCTGATTCTTGTACATTTTGTCCTCCCCAATGACAATAAAGCACCATTTTCAATAAATTCACCCATACAAATAATAACATCTTATCGACCCTTTATCTGGTAATAAATAATTATAATCAAATAAACAGTCGCTTACTTGAAAAGGCAGCAATTCATTTCCCGAGCTTCCGAGCCAGCCTCCAATTAGAGGACCCACAACGCGTGGTCTTTCTACCTTGCTAATAATATCCATGAATCGTCTTCACCTGCCCTTCAACAACCATAGATTTTACGGCTGAAACAGACGGCTGCCGCAGCTTGATAACCTCTAAAGCCTCAGTAACGATAGTATCCGCAGCTGATTTCCGGGAAAAGTTCTTCATATCCTGCACCTTTTCATCCCTGTACCCCAGATGCTCCAATCTCTGAAGCTGCTCTACTAACTGCTCCTCGTTTCGGGCAATCTCTATTAAATTGTGCTCAGACAACCATTCTGCATTGCCTGCCTCCTGACCGGGGAGCGGACGATAGACAATTACAGGAAGTGCTAGAGCCATCGCCTCAGTCAAGGTAATCCCCCCTGCTTTGGTCAACAGACAGGAGGATATGCACATTAGCTCCTGCATTTCTTCTGTATAACCCCGTATGTGAACCCGAGGATTCTCTAGAAAAAGCTCTTCCGTAGCCATCTGGAGCTTATGATTATTCCCGCACAATACCATTACATCGAAGTTTGATTGCTGTAGCACCCTTATTATTAAATGGTTAATATCACTCAACACGCCGTAAGCCCCTGCCGCAAGTAATAGATAAAGCCGATTTCCATCTAGCCCATGCTTACGCAAAAGGGCTTCACGTTCCTGAGTCTGTTCAAAAGTTTCACGAATCGGAATCCCGCTAACCACAAGCTTTTCTTCAGCAACACCTAATGACATCAATTCTGCTTTCATACTTTCCGTAGCAATAAAATACTTCGAGGTTTGTGGATGAAGCCACCTGCCATGAACCACATAATCCGTCATGACAGTGAAAAGGGGGATTCGTCTTCCCTTTGTTGATGCAAGCTCAGCAGCGGCCAAATAGGGAAAGGTATGAATGATAATATCCGGTCCAATCTCGTCGATGATCCTTTGCACTTTCCGCTTGCCCATAGAATGAATCCATTTACCCATGAACTGGTCTGGTTTAATCTTGCTCGTCAACTTGTACACTAATCCATAAAATTCTTGAGTATAACCTGTGCTGTTCAGATAGAATCTGCGGGACAGCTCATTCAGACTAGGGTAGACTGCAGCGAAAAGATCCAAGGTAACAATCCGGCTGATCCCTCTACGTCTAAAAGAATGATCAATTGCTTCTGCTACTTTGATATGCCCGTCTCCAAATGCCGAAGTTACAATAAGTACTTTAGGATCTGTGTTCATGAGAAAGCTCCTTTTTCGCTTGGCCTTCTCTAACTCTAACTCTGAATCGTAAACAGATAGTGATGAGATCCTCAACTGAATATTAACTTCATGATTTTCTATAGAGCGAAGCAAACGAAGAAATCCGCAGAAAAAAACACAGTGCATCAACCTCCAGTAACGATAGGATTAATGTTCTGTGTTTAGTTAAAGGCAAACTGTGTCCGAAAGCATCTTCGAACGTGTAATATGATCAAATTAAATGAAAGTTGGTGTCTGAGTAAATAAAGTTTTAGACTGCCGCTGGTTTATTGAACTAACGTGTCCCGTTAGCTCAATTGATTACCTTTGAAAAGTGAGTCTGTATTTGATATATATCCATAAATGAAAAATGTATTATTTTCTTCTCTATACGGAATTCTTAATTCATGTAAAATCGAAAGAAATTCTTTACTTATGTCAATTAATTCAGGAGGAAGCAGATTCCCCTTGTGCTTCTGATACCTTGGTCTAACCCGTATCCATTCTACAGAAAAAAAAGGTGAAAGTCCTTCTATCCAATCCCCTAAATACCAGACGTCGTTTTCGAAGTTCTCTGGATAAAGTATATCGTCTAATACATACTTAGCTTGATATGGAGGGGTAAAAGGTAGTTTATTTAGTACATCACTTTGTAAGTTTCCCCACTTAGTGTCATTCATAACTGAACATAATTGTTTCTGTGTAATAACTTCATGTACCCTTTTTTTAAAATCCTGTTCAAAACCCACAATTAAAAATCCTCCTGAATAACAACATAAATCCCACGCTGACCTGCCCGTGTGTCGTTATTGAGTTATCGTTATCCGTTAACTTAATACAAAATGGCTGCTCGGCTATTACATATTCAAAATTAGTCAAGTTTAATAATCTTATCAAAGCAGTATGAATCTTTGTCATAGCCATTATGCACATAGAAAGCATGGGCGTCGGTTCGCTTAAATCCGCTACATAAAATAATACTTGATATTTCCATTTCTTTAGCGTAATTTTCAGTGTATCTTAGTAGTTCTGTACCTATCCCACTATGCTGTAATTCCTTTTTAACAGCAAGCCCTTGAATATGTAGATAACCATTCGAAGACCCTACGGATAACGCCTGAACTATAGTGACAAAACCAACCACATCATTTTCAAATAATGCAACGAATGTTTTGTAATTTCCAGCCTTATTCATGTTTTCCATTGTAACTCGAAAGTTTTCAATATTAACATTGCGAACGCCAAGTACATCATTCCATAAAAAAACAACTTCAGTATAATCATTTGCTACAACTTCTCGTATTTTAATTTCCATCCCCCCCTTTATAGAAATATTCAAGCAAAGGATTCGACAATTGATGAAGCAATCCTGCCCGTAACTTTAACAAATAAAAGAGGAGCATTGTCATGGCAATGCTCCTCAGCTATCGTTTCCCGTAAGCTTTATAGATTGCCTCTTTTTCAGCCTGCAATCATTAGAATCCAATCTCTCATTAGTTTGTTGTTTTATAATATTCTGATAAAATGCCCTCTAAAACTTGCTTATAATCATTTTTATTATAAGAAGAGTTATCAACTTTTATCTTGGTAATGTTTAATCTGTTAAAAATTTCTTCTTCCAGTTCCCTTCTTGCTTTAAGAACCTGCAGTGTTCCATCTAACCCTTTATAATTTTGTTCTTTTCCATACCCTTGGTTCGTGTAATATTCAATAAATCCCTCTGACCATTCCTGAGGTCTTTCCTTTACAGCCTTTCTGAAAGAATGATCAAGATCATTCTGCTGTACATATATCAACAATGGATTCAATCGCTCTACAATTGTTGCCAGTTCAATAACATAACTTATAACGTCTTCCTTCTTCGCACCATGTTTAATCATGCCTATAGTTACAGGGTTTTGTATAAAACAACAATCAAAAACAAAGGTGTCTGTGCCATACAAAACACGATCCGCAAACTTCTTCCATCTTTCTGTTATCAGTTTCCTATTTTGATCTAGCGGCAATTCATAAATATCATGTTTAAAAACTGCGTGATGCAATTCATCTGGAAAACTTGACCAGACTTCATTTTTTATTTTCCGATATTCCAGGAAGTAATCGTTACCTTGTTTAATCATTAGATTACTCAACAAATCTTTAAACTTTTTACGGGTATTCAATAATTCATCGCATTCGGTTTTCTTAAAGAAAGCGACTCCATCATAATCAGCAGGATGTTCCAGATTTCCTTCTAAAAAAAGCTGGGATGTAATGTTCACTTCCGTAAGAATTTCATGAACTTGCTGAGCAGTTGTTGTTTTACCAGATCCTGGCATTCCCTCAATCAAGACTAACTTCGATCGCATAACAAAGTTCCTCCACTCGCTAGTAGAAGGATAAACAGGTAGGAATCAATAGAGATGCTGTTATGCTGTTTCCCACGAATAAAAGCGGATACCATCAGGTATCCGCAGGATGGGTATATGATACACCTTTTCCTGCATACCCTATAAGATTAAAGAAAAGCATACCTAATAAATAGTGTAGTCACTATTTCAGGCATCCTTTCAAATTGTTAATCTTTACAGAGTATTCCACATGATAAGTTTATGCTCCTTTGTTTGCATCTCTATTGTTTAGATTAACAGTAAGCATAGGTAAATACAATCAGGGACTTTCTAAACAATCCTGCCTGTTAGCTTAATAAAAAGAGCAGGATACCGAAGCACCTGCTTATCAAAGTAATGTATTATTCAACTATCGTTCTCCGTTAGTTGAATCCACCCGTGGAATGTAAAACTTGGCCGGTAATCCACTCCCCATCATCGCTGGCTAAGAATGCAACCAGACGAGCTGCATCCTTAGGCAATCCTACTCTACCTGTTACAAATTGCTTAGATAACTGCTGTCGTAGGTCAGGAGTCATCCAGCCGGTGTCTGTGGGTCCAGGATTTATCGCATTTACGGTGATGCCTTTCGGTCCCACCTCTGCTGCAAAAGTTCGTGTGAAAGCATCTATTGCCCCTTTCGTTGTGGCATAAGAGATTTCACCAGCCATGGGACCTAGTGATTGGCCCGATGTCATATTAATAACTCGACCACCTGCCGATTGCGTAAACCGTCTAACGAATTCCACACTAAGCATAGTTACCGCCCTAACATTAATTGCGTAGTGTGCATCCAAAGACTCTGGGGTAATCGTGGTTAAGTCATCGTTAACCGAATAACAAGCATTGTTAACAAGAATGGAAGGTTCTCCCAGCTTCTGCTCAACGTTATTTAATAAATCCACAAAGCTTTCAGGTACAGAAAGATCCATCATTAGGTGTTCGCAACGAACGCCCATGGAACGTATTTCCTCACAAAGTTGCTTTTGCTCCTCATTATTGCTACCCCAGGGCATCTGTTGATCGTAACTAACCCAGTGTGTAAAAAATACATCAGCGCCTAGATAGGCCAACTCTTTGCACACTGCAGCACCGATTCCTGTGCTGCGACTTGCACCTGTTACTATTGCGATTCGACCTGTTAATCTGCCAAGTGTATTATTCATGGGTCTTTTCTCTCCTTTTTATTTTGAAGTCGCATTAAACTGCGGTGACTATTGTGCAAATCTGCCCGTTACTTCAATAAAAACAGCAGGCTACCGTAGCGCCTGCTCATTAATGTGTATTATTCAACTAAAGTTCCCGTTAGCTCGATAGTCATATGTTTTAATTAGAGTCGCTGCTTATAGTTGTGAGGCTTGCCAAACACCTAACGCAGTGACGTCCCGACGGGCTTAGGGGGCTGGATGTGGTCACTCGCTTCCCAGAGTGACCCGGAGCGTCAATATGGTGTTAGCCGAAGGAAGTTCTGGAAGCAGCCATTGCATTTAAGACGTTCTCAAAATAGCTACATACTTCATCTGCAATTCCCAGAAACTCTTCAACAAGTACATTACTATCCAAGTAACAAGCATACAGATAATCAACTAAAGCGGAGTCAATCTCACAATAGTTTAATAGGGCATTCTTCATCTTAATAATGTCATCTTGCCATACACCTGTATCTTCTAAAACCAAAGAGTATAATGCACGAATTAATCTCTTAGAGTAACCTTTAATATATCTAGTTTTCATTGTGTTATCACTAGCATTAGAAAGTAAACTATGTATACGATCTATTTCCTCCTTGGTCTCTGTATTTAAGTCTAAAATGAACTCTGGAGAAATAATTATCGGTGGTACTTTTTCACCAACGTCATGACCATATATGCAAACACAAATTATCTTTACCCAAAAACCCCACTCATTTGGTTTACTTAATACATCGTCAATCGAGCAAATTATCGTATCAATCTTAGTTACTATTGGATATTCTTCCAAAAGCCTGTCTTTAATATTTGACAATCTTTCGTAATCAATATCTTTGGGATTTACACATACAATAGTAAAGTCTGCATCTGACTTAAAAGGTTTAGCAGTTCCTTTTGGAATCGAGCCACACATATAAATGCTATGAATCTTACCTTTGAATTCGGTAAGTATATTATCTATATACTTATCAACAAAATCCTTATATTCACTTTGTATTTCAATTCTATTTATAACTTTTTCTAATATCATATAGACTCCTCCTAAACTAAGAACTTCTTTCGGCTAACGCCTTTTTGCGAACTTCGTAAATTCGTCATGACTTAAGTTATTCGCGAAATCATTCAACTATCCTGCCCGTTAGCTTTAATGAAAAAGCAGCCGGTTGTTTGAGCGGCTGCTTACACGTTTTTATTAAATTAACGTTTCCAGTTAGTTTAATACCTTGGTGTATAAACATGGTCTGTATCTGTATCAATTACGAAATCAATCCCAATCCCTTCTTTGTATGCTTCATGAATTAATTCAAATTCAAATAGTCTGCAAAAGATGGCTGAAATATCATTTATGTTTGTGCAATGACTTTTGGCAATAATGTACATATTTCTTAATTCTATAATTGAACATGTTTTGCCTTTAAGCAGTACATTCTCAAAGTAACCATCAATTTCGATTATCACATCAATCACTGCTGGTTTCTAACCAGCCTATAAGCTCATAGTTTTTTACTTTCATCGGCTGTACTTAGATTCCGAAGTGAATAATCAATTGGTTATTGGCTGAAGCTTTGGCAGCCAAGTCAATTAATACTTCTAATTCACTTTGCATTGTTTCTCGTTTCAACCAATTTCTCGTCTGTTCCCAGTAGCCCTCTTCATTCTCTTCTTCTTTCCAAATAGTATCTCCCCTTAAACTAAAAGTGTCTGGGGCTTCTCTGATTAGTTCAAGCCATTTATCTAATATCTTTATTAGCTTCTCTGCTCCAAGCTTATTAATAACGGTTACGCCATAGTAATTTAACCCTTTGTGACTTACTTTTGTTTCAGGGTTATATGAAGGTAACCAGTTCAAAAAATCCGTCATGTATTGAATAGTCTCATCTAATACTACAGACTTCTCAGCCCATGTATACCGATTATTTCTGTACCATTCATATCTGTTATTCAAATCAAAATCAACGTTAAGAAGAAAAAATTCGTGGGTTAAACTCATACAAATCACCTGGGATGACCCGTGTTAATTTATTGGTCTTACATAAACTATATTAGCACATATCAGAACTAAACTACCCGTTAGTTCAATGAAAAAAGCAGGATACCTTAGCTCCTGCTCATCAATTTGTATTATTCAACTATCGTGTCCCGTTAGCTTAGTGCTACTCAGAAGGTATTCCTTTCAAGTCCCCATAATGTTTAACGATTTTCTTCAATCCATCCAATGTCTCCACAAAAAAGTTTTGATTGCTTTCAATTTCAAACTTTAACTTATTGTCCTCATGTGCAAATTCCTTAAAGTAACCTTCGACGATTACTTGCCCTCGCTTATTAAACGTAACATCTAACTTTAGGTTCACTTCAGAATTTATAAAGGTTGCAACACCGTCTAAATCAGCCCAACACAATATCAACTGATTATAAAACTGATAGGCTTCACCTGTTGAGAACCACAACTACCCCTTGAGATAATAGTTCCCACTTTTGATTTCGGCGGTTCCTCTAACATCATATCCACCAAAATGGCTTGTAATATTCGGGAAATCGAATACCTCTTCTATGGTGATTAATATAAAACAGCCCTTTTTCCCTCGTATTACAAATTCACACACAAAACCAACCTCCTTCATTCGATTTTACTGTTTTGTTAAACTATGTTTTCCGTTAGCGTGATGGACTACTATAAGTTATTCATTGGAAGCTCTTCATTTATCGGCATTCTTACCATTGCTTTAAATCTTTCCTCACATACACCATATTTTTTAAAGTTTTCTCTAGCATGGTCTAAGGAAATATGGTTTGCACCTATATTAACTTTAGGCTTGTCATGAGCAACTTCATCGTACTGCCAAAAGCATACTTCACAGATTTCAAAGAGAGCATCTTCTATACTATTGAAAGTAAAATAGTCGCAACAAGGACACTGCATTCTCACCATTTTTTTGAGCCACCTTTTGATTATTTCCCCATTATTTCTACGTTACCGTTACGCTATCCTGCCCGTTAGCTTAATAAAAAGAGCAGAATACCGAAGCACCTGCTTATCAATGTAATGTATTATTCAACTATCGTTTCCCGATAGTTGAATGCTCAAAAAAAGGGTTCTTTTTCAAATAAAAGACGGTCAATTTCTCGCTGGTTCAGTTTCTCCTTTAGCTCAGGTAAAGTGACATCGCGGAATTGTTTTTGTTCCTCTTGTTGTCTCATACCAGCGTATAGGTGGCTTTTGTATAGCTAAAACCAAGCCGTTCAGCATTCTAGGGATTCCTTTTAGGGTATATTTCTCGCCGAACTCGCGAAGGACCCATGCACGAACGTCCAAGTGCATTTCGCTTCGAATCTAGCATCCACCGTTCTTTGCTTGGCAATGGTCTCCTTCAGCCGTTCTTCTTGTTCGTCAGAAAGTTTTCGGATTCCTCCAGGATACACACCAAATTCAAGGCCTGAAGTCCCAGCTTGCGTTAAGCGTTCCAAATACCCGCTGAGGGCAGGAAATAATTTGTCCAAAATGTCTACAATTTCGGTTAACGCATGTCTTTCCAAATGCCACCGGAAATACATAGAGAAGAATTGGAGATTTAATGCATAAGGAAATTAATATTATCGTAAAATGATGTTCACATGTACTTTAAAAGGTATTATTATAAAATTAGGAAAATAGAACATTTTATAGTGGGATCTTTTCCTTTACGAACCTTATCGATTCGTTCAACATTTTTGTGAATATAATGTTTTAAAGTAGGACATATTTACTGGTAAAGAAAGGTTGGGGATAGTATGTTTAAAAAAATAGGCTTAATAGCCTTTGCAGTGACTATTATTTCAGGAGTGGTGTTAATATCCAATTCAAAAGCAGACACCTATCCAGAAATGGTAACCGTAAATAAGACAGATGAACATCCTGTTAACACTAATTTTTCAACAAATAACGTGGAATCCGTAGAATCTGTAAAAGAATCCGTAGAATCAAAAATCGCAAAAGGGTATTATAGTCAACTATATACACCTCAGGGCATGTTCTTGCGAGCAGATAAACAAAGTATCTTTAAGGAATCGGAGATAGCAAGAAATTTAGATCAAATCGGACCTAATACGAATCAACTAATTTTTGAAGGCAAGTTTTTTTTAAAAGTAGATGAATCAACATTTTCGAAATTTTATCCCAATTCGTTACTCATAAATGAAACAAATGAAAACCCGACTGATGCTGATATTCCAACAAGTTCATCAAAATAGCAAGTCATAAAGAAGGAGCCGTTGTTTTTCGACAATGGCTCCTTCTTCGCTTTCATGTTTTACTTTATTATTGATAGATCCATAACCACTAACATCCGTATTCCCAATATTTTATATTTGCGTCTCTCTTCCCTTATAAAATATTTTCAAGTTCAATATATATAGCTATATTTAAAAGCTCCGTTTCAGTCACGTCCATATCTATTTTCCTACGTTAATCTGCCCGTTAGCTTAGTACTGTTTCTCAAATAAACCTCCGGGGATTAGCCGATATTAATCTTGTCTTTATATTTCTCTGCCCATTCTTTAAACGGGGTTAATTTAAGATTATAAGTTTTTAACGAATCAATATCTACATTATAACCAGCTACGTTATTCCATTGCTCACTTCGTACAGATAATGGATGAATCCCTTGCTCTAATGCTTCCTCAATACTAAGTGTTGTGATTTTAAGCTCTTTTCCTGTTACCTCCGAGATGATCTCGGCAATTTCTTTATATGACAGCGATTCGGCAGCTAATTCAATATTATGTTTATTGAATTTTTCAGGATTTGCAAAGGCTGCACAAACAAAAGAAGCAATATCTTCAACTGCAATGTGATCTATACGTGTATCCGCAAACGTAACCGTTTTTATTTCCCCTTGTTTTAAAAGTGGATACATTAACTCAGGTTTTTCAGTGAAATTTTCCATAATATGTGCTGGTTTCACGATAGTCCATAAAGGAAAGCCTGCTGAACGAACAGCTTCCTCTATATCCCACTTATCTGTCCAATATTTTTCAAACCAATAACCTGTTCCCCATTCCGGGAATTCCGTATATCTGCTTGTGGCTGCAACGGAAGTATGCACAAATTGTTCTACGCCACTTTTTATTGCACTTTGAATTAATGCAAAAGCCTGTTTTCTCTCTCTATCTGTTTCATTGGTATCCACGCCAGAGATAGGCACAGAAAAAACAGCATCGACATTTTTCATAGCATTTTCCAAAGAGGTTGGGTCATCGAAGTTACCTACTACAGCCTCTGCCCCTTTTTGAATAAGTGCCTGGGCTTTAGTAGAATTTTTATCTCTAACTAAAATACGGACTTTAAATCCCTGCTTTAATGCTTCCCGTGCCACAGATCCCCCTTGTAAACCAGTTGCACCTGTGACTAATATTACTTTTTGCTTATTATTCATTTGAAAAACTCCTTTGTTGCGAAAATTTATTGATGTAGTAATAAGCATAGGATAGTATATAATGTGATTAAAAAACAGTATGCACTTATTAGTGAGTTACTATCCAAAAGGAGAGTATTAGAATGAACGAGAGCAATGAAAATTTCAATGGATTGGAATCCTTTGAATATACCCTCTCCATTATGAGTGGAAAATGGAAGATGTTAATTATTTTCTTTTTAGGACGAGATAAAGTGATGCGATACAATGAACTAAAAAGATCCATTAATGGGATTACACATAAAATGTTAAGCAAGCAACTGAAAGAATTAGAAAAAGAACAATTAATAATACGTCAGGAATATTCTCAAATCCCACCAAAAGTTGAATATTCTTTAAGCGATAAAGGGGTATCTTTGCTTCCTATAACAAAAACTATGTGTGACTGGGGGAAAGAACATACGCAACAGGGTTAATTCCTGATTACACTAACCTGCCCGTTAGTTGAACATAGGCAGCCGATCCATTGACCGACTGCCTGTGTGTCGTTATTGAGTTATCGTTTCACGTTAGCGTAAAGTTAAGGTAATGAATCGACATGTGATTCGACTTCAAAAATAAATTCTTCGAGGTTATCGCAGTCAAACCAACCACTTTTTTCATTAATTTCATATAGCCCTTGAAAACCAGGATAGGCAATTAATTCTATCCACCCGGCTCTCGAAATCATCAGCAGTTCGATCCATTTCTTATTTAATAGCCATAGTAGTTTTAGTCCTACTGCTCATTTTTTTAAATAGTAAGATGGCAAGAAGTAAAGCTATGCATACAGCGGCAAAACCCAGCCAATTCAAATATAGGACAGATGTACGACTGATAACTAACCCGCCTAATCCAGATCCCAGTGCAAAGCCAAATTGGATGAACGAAGTATTTACACTAAGAGCAATGTCCGGATTTCTAGGCGCCAGAGTAACCAGATATAGTTGCTGGGCCGGGGAAATACTCCACGTTGCTAACATAAAAATCATTAATACCAAGATTAATACCAAGAGATTCACTCCGGCTAGAGCGAATAAAAGCAAAGTCGCCCCTTGTAACAGGAGCCCGAGACAAATGGTAAATTCCGATCCTTTTGCATCTGCCAATTGTCCGCCTAATCTGGATCCGACAAAGCTGCAAATGCCCGCCAAGAACAGAACACCGCTGATTTCGGTCATGGAAAGAGAGGATGTTGCTTGCAAGAAAGGCGTAATATAAGTAAACAGTGTAGAATAGCCGCTGACATAAAATAACGTAATAACCAAGGCCATCAGAATAGTTGGATTTTTTAAAATAGAGAGCTGCATTCTGAGAGTAACCTTTTCCTCTTCTTTGATTGCCGGAACCTTTTTATAGATGATAAGTAATGGAAGAATACTTAATAATCCTATTAAAACAAATAGCACTCTCCATCCAAACATCTCACTAAAAAATGTGCCCACAGGAACACCAAGCACTAGCGAACTGCTAAGCCCCATCAAAATGATGCCGATGGCATTGCCCCTTTTTTCTTTTTCAACAAGACGTGTCGCTATTGCCATGGCCACAACGGTAGCAATTCCTCCGCTAGCCCCTTGGATAATACGTAACCATAGTACTGTTTCATAAGCAAGATCTACAAACATAAGTCCGTTGCTGGCAATAAACACACCTAAGGTGGTCATTAGTAGTTTTTTGCGATCTGCATTGATCGTTAATGCAATCAAAACCGGAGCGACAATGGCTGCGGAGAGGGCAAACACAGTCACCAATAATCCAACTTCTGAAGTAGATACTCCCAAGTCCACAGCGATCATCTCAATAACTCCCGTAATAATATATTCAATGGTTCCAATCAGAAAAACAGCCAGTGCCAGAACATAAATGATCCGTTTATTTTTCAATTTCCCCCACTCCACCTTCTTCAGTTATCTATTTATAATGGGAATTTGTATTTCTATGAATTGTGCATCTCGTTCTGGAGATAACGGTAAATATAACTCCCTGCCCGGTTCGTTCTCCTTGATCTGATAGTTGTTTTTCTCAATCCATTTAGCTAAATGAACACAGGCCGCACAATCAAAATTAGTATTTGAATGAAAAGCCATTGTGGCCATCATCGGTTCAGGAGGAAGAGTCCGTAGCTGAAACGGTTCTGGGAATGATCGCAGCTCACAGGTTAAAAAATACCCGACTTCAAACTCAAACTCATCCTCTTTTCCTTCGACTTCTTTCCACAAAACAACCTGAGTACCTTGAATTAATTGACGATTTTCCGTCGTTATAAACTGATCAAATTGACGAAGCAAATCCGGAATGTCCTCTTCTTTCCCGCATGCTTTCTGATAAAGAAACAATTGAGCACCCTCTGCCTTGACTCTGATTTCTTGACCCGTTTCGAATTGCCCCTCTTTTTCTATAAGCTGCATACGCTCCTCAATCCTGACGAGTTTAGCTTGTTCCGTATCGATGATATGCTGGATTTCGCTTCTTTTCAGCTTAAACATGCCTTGAATATTTTCTAATGAAATATTTTCCTGAAGCAGCTGTTTAATTTGGGGCAATGTAAAACCCAATTCCTTATAGATTAAAATTCGGTTGAGCTCAAGAAGCTGATCTGCGGAATAGTAACGGTAGCAGGTATCCTGATCCACTTTTTTCGGCCTAAGTATGCCAATCTGGTCGTAATAACGCAGTGTTTTTAAGGACACCTTGCTTAGCCTAGAAAATGCACTGATTTTGAACAAAATATCATCTCCAATCTATAACATAATGTGAGTATACAGCTTCCCGTGCAGGGGAAAGTCAAGGATGCCTTTATTTATTTAAGAAATTACTCTTAGATGAACAAAAGCAGCTGATCGTGTTGATCGGCTGCCTTCTTGTTTATATTATGCTTCTTTCCAATGTTTAATTGGTGCGTAATAAGCCAATAAACGTTTTCACCTTTGCCCATCCTTAAATTATCGCACGGAGTAGCTAGGTTGGGCTATAGGTAGCTAATTCCGCGCACGGTGTAGATAGCTTGAGCTATAGACGGCTAGTTTAAGCACTGGGTAGCACGTTTAGGAGCAAATTTGGCAGGCGGCGTTCTTTTCACCAACTGTTCGGACTCAGTTGCTCTTATTTCCATAATTCAGCTCGTTTTGCCAAACTATCGGACTCAGTTGCAGCTATTCGCTCAAATGTACTTCTTTTCTACGCAAATCAAGGGCAATAAGAGCTATACAGTCCGAAACCTTCGCAATATGAACCCATATGCTGAAATAGCTGCAATACGGTCCGATACGATCAAGATCGAGCAAAAGGCAGCTAGTTTCGAGACATAGGCGGTTAGTTTGAGCAACCGGTAACAAATTCTGCGCACGGAGTAGCTAGGTTAGGCTATAGGTAGCTAATTCCGCGCACGGTGTAGATAGCTTGAGCTATAGACGGCTAGTTTAAGCACTGGGTAGCACGTTTAGGAGCAAATTTGGCAGGCGGCGTTCTTTTCACCAACTGTTCGGACTCAGTTGCTCTTATTTCCATAATTCAGCTCGTTTTGCCACACTATCGGACTCAGTTGCAGCTATTCGCTCAAATGTACTTCTTTTCTGCGCAAATCAAGGGCAATAAGAGCTATACAGTCCGAAACCTTCGCAATATGAACTCATATGCTGGAATAGCTGCAATACGGTCCGATACGATCAAGATCGCGCAAAAAGCAGCCGACCACGCAGCTGCCTGATCGTGATTCTTGAGCCATCGTTTCCCGTTAATTAAACAAACTACTCCCAGTAAGGAGTCCCACTGAAGAGAAATTCTTCTTTATTTACATATAACTTAAATTCCCGACTTGCTAATTTACTAATATGACTGGGCAACCACTCATTAGAATCAGGCAACCCAAGCCAAAAATTCATTGTTTCGAGTTGGGCCGCCACAAAGAATCCTTCTAACTGTTGAACATAGTTATGAGGCAGGTCGAATTGTTTTGCGTATGATTCTAGCAACTGGCTTCTGAAAACTGGATGGATATAAGAAAGTGTCCAACCTAAATCGAATAAATAATATCCGAACCCGCAAGCTCCAAAATCAATGGCTCTAGCTTCTTGTTTATGAAACACATAATTACTTGGAATCAAGTCTGCGTGAATTACCCCCCAGTTGCTAGGTGTTCTTTCTATATCGTTCATCATTAAAATTGCACGCTCTCCTGCCAATTGCAGAATTGCCACATCATTTTTATTGAGCTCACCACCGTCAGCAAGCTGTTTGAGCTTTTCTAATGATTGTGAAATTCTTGTATTATCAAAGGATGGTCTAGTAAATGATTGCGGAACCTTCCAAATAGATGATTGTTTATGAAGCTTTCCGATCAATTTGCCTACGTACTCGGCATCATTGACTGTTGGAACAAATTGTTTTTGCTCACCCTCTACCCATTTTACCAATGTACAGTTCATGTCAGCTATCTTAGTAACATATTCACCAATGTTATTTTTTATAGGTGACGGTAACACCAAATCAGTATCATTTATTAATGATTCCAGCCAAATCATTTCTGAATGAATGACTTTTTCCTCAGACCAAATCCTTTCCATCGAATCATTTTTTGATAGATGTATCCGCAAACTATAGCAGTTACTTTCTTCATCTGTCACTTTATAGATAGTGTTTGCATTTTGACCAATATGATCTATTGATTGATAAGTAATTGAATAACAAGTTAATGCTTCTATTGCAACATCATGAGTATTTAACATGTTCTCCTCACTCCCCCTGAAACAACCGAATAAGGACATCGTACCATGACTTTTTCTAATAGTTCGGGAGAGAACTCTTATATTTATATTTTATCCACCACCTAGTTTATTAAGGTAACTTGCCCGTTAGTTGAATAAAGGCAGCCGATCACATTTACTGACGGGCTGCCTTTATCGTGTTTATTGAACTAGCGTATGATGTTAGCTTAACGCCATTGCCTATGCATCACCAATCTCCGATATACGTGTCTACTTTACTTTATTTAATAAGTTTGTCACCATTCTGCTCAATGTCCCTTGATCGACGAAAGGAGCAAGGCTTGCCAGCAGATCTGGGCTAAGATGTTCAGCTTCGACTCCACTAATTAACTTCTCGAGATTTTCCCTGTCCAGAAAAGGTACGAGGCTAATGATCTGGTTCGCATCAATAGTGCCATCTGCAACCCGGTCTACCAAGCGGCTTAACGTTTCTCTGCTAATAAAGGGTGCCAACCCTTGAACGGAATTCCAGCTCAAGCTACCCTCTTCTGCTTGTTGTACCAACCGATCTACATGTTCTTTTTCAAGAAATGGGGCAATTCCAACAAGATTGTGCACTTCTAAGGAACCGTCAATTGATTTATCTACCAGTCGGCTTAATGTGTCGCTGCTGACGAACGGAGCGAGTCCAGTAATGGTATTCCACACAATTTCGCCCTCTTCTGCCTGACGAACCAGTTCATCCAATGTATCTGTTCCAAGGAACGGAGCCAGCCGCATGATCACGTCTAACTTAAGGACGCTGCTGTCTAATCGTTCTGTAACCTTATGCAGAGCACTCGCTTTTACAAACGGCGCTACTTCTACAAGCTCTTCCACCTCCACCTCACCGGTATTGACCATCTCTGCAACTTGGTCCGGCCTGTTCTCTGCGATCTCCTCAACGATCGTTCCTAGGTGCGGGTGCTCCCGATTTTCTGCGTTGTCTCCTGCATTTAAAATGTCGTCTACCGTTTTGCCGAATAACCTCGCAAACTGCGGAAGCGTTCCGATATCCGGTAGCGAGTCGCCCCGTTCCCATTTCGATACCGCTTGATGACTTACATTCAGTTGGTCGGCAAGTTCTAATTGGGTCAAATCCTGGTCTTTGCGAAGCTTCGAAATATAAGCTCCAATTTTACGCAAGTCGAGCATTGTATACCTCCAATAAAACAAAATGTACAGTGCGCACTGTCGAAAACAGCATAGCATTTCCTCAAACGCAATCCTATCAAGCGGTGGTTGAATTATCCCAGGCGCTTTATTCAACTGCCGGTAGAATTGTCCACTTTTGTCACTTTCATTTATAGGTTTTTTTCTACAAATCATTTCCATTATCCTACCCGCTAGTTGAATTACACCCAGGCCTTTGGTCAGTACCGAAGTCTTAAATACGTTGCTCTCTCGTCCAATTAATGCAGAAACCCTGAGGCTCATCAGCGCTCATCGTTTATACATAATATAATCATCACTCTAACTCATCGCTGTTAACAACACCGCAATCGTATTAAACACACCGTGAACGATCATACCAGGCACGACCGATCCCGTACGTTCATAGGTCCATGCAAGGACAACTCCACTAATAAAATTCACGGGCATGGCATTCATAGTGGGAAAATGTGCAAGCGTAAAGATTAGCGAACTAATCACAATCGCCCAGCTCATACTAACACGAGTCCGTAACCAACGATATACAAATCCACGGTAAAATATCTCCTCATAAAATGGTGACACGATCCCTGCCGACACAATACCAATAATTATAGTAAATAGAGTGACATTTTGCTTCAGACTCTCTGTTTTGCTATTGTCCACCGTATTCCCAAGAAAACTAGTGAGATAGAGAGTCACCACACTGAATACGATAAGAATTAGTGTCCACAGCGCAATCCTCCACCAATCTTTCGCAGAAAATCTCTTTACTCCTACCTCAGTCCAAGGCATTTTCTTCGGTCGTAAAGCAATAAAATATAAACCTAACAAAAGTACAATTGCTATGGTAAGCCCTGTAAGAGTCCCTGAATAAAGAGTATTCCCCAACCATTGCTCATACATTGACTGTACCGCATATTTGATAACGAATATAACGAATACAAATTCAAGCGCAAGTAAAGCAATAAACTCACGCCATGTCCACTGATCCATCTTCTTCCACATTTCCGTGCTGGTCATCCTTAATCCCTCAATCCTCTGTGATATAATTTAATGATAATAGGTGACGTTACGTCACCTGCAAGCATTATTTTTGGGAGGAAAAAGAACCATGAATAGATGGACAACAGGACAAATATCCAAACAGCGGAACATTTCGGTTCGAACCCTACGTTATTACGATCAGATCGGTCTACTTACACCGAGTTATAAGGAAGATAACGGCCGCCGTTATTATTCAGAAGAAGATTTATTCACTCTCGAAAAGATAACGTTGCTTAAATCACTATCACTACCGCTTGAAGACATTCAAAATGTAATGGACAAGCTATCCTTTCGTCATATTCTAATCGCACATCATAATCATCTTCAGGAGCAGCTTGCTTCTCTTCAGGGCAGTATTGCAAATACTACTTCTTTGATCAACATGATTGATCTAGAAGGTACACTCTCCTGGGATCGGGTTTCTCATCTGGTCCAGAACGTACAACCCATTTCTAAACAATGGATCGATTACTTCAACGATGACGAAAGTACCTTTCTACAAAATGCACTACCCAATCTCAGCAGTAATGACCAGACCACTCAGCAATATGCCTCTTTGCTGCGCCGGATTGAGTGGTGCATACAACAATCTGTTCCACCTGAATCTGATGAAGGTTATTCCATTGCCTGTGAGTTAATAAAGCTATCACACGAAACCTTTAATGGAGACGAGGAATTGATGGAGAAGTTTTGGGAAGTGAGGAAGCTCCCTACATCAGAGTCAGGACTATATCCCGTTTCCGACGAAGCGCTGAACTTTGTGGAGCTTAGCATTGCTCACGCTCTAGAAAAAGAGACGGAACAGAAATAGGAGATTTCATCATATTGATAGATTTCTTTATACACCAGGTTGCGGTTTATCATAACTCGCTGGAGAACTTTTTTTTATTTCCTATAGCCATTTGAACGATAATCTGAAGCACGATGATTACAGCCAATCCATAAAATGCTTGAACGAAGCTGCCTGTTGCATCGTGCAGCCAGCCAATGGCTAGCGGCCCAAGCGCTCCGAGAATGTAGCCACCAGATTGGGTCATTGCGGACCAGCTACTGGCTTCTTGAGCACTGCTTGTTTCATCAATGGGCAACATCAGTGCAATCGGGAACAGCCCACCCGCTCCAATACCGAGCGGAATCGCCGCGAGCCAGGGGCTAACGGTTAGGTTCAGCATCAGGACACCCATCAACTCCAATAATGCACACCCGACAAGCCAGAATACACGTCTTTGGTAACGATGTACAAGCATGGGAATGAACAACGTAGAGGGCAGCGATATCAATGTAAATAAAGTTTGGATTTTGCCGGCCGTCTCTTGACTATACCCCTGGCTTTGGATTGCTGGTGCAAGCCAAGCGGTCAATGAATAGAAGATCGCTGCCATCAGCCCGAAGAATAATGTCAGCACCCAGGCACGTTTGTTGTTCACCGGAAGTGGTGCATTAAGTACACTGGAGATTTTACCGGATTGTCGATCTGCGTGCGCAGACCAGGCTAATCTCAACCATATCGGCAATGCAATGGCTGCGAGTAATGCCCATACAGCCAACGAGCCTCTCCACGAACCACCCAGCGTATGCTGTAGCGGAACCGATAGTCCCACACTAATGCTGGCTCCCATCACCATCGCTGTAGAGTAAATACCCACCATGGATGCCACTCGGTCAGGGAAGTACTGCTTGATGAAGCTGGACAACAACGGCCCTGCCAATGCAATCCCTACACCGGACAGAAAAGAAGTGAACATCATCAAAGGAGTTGTACCAACAAACCATCGTAATCCCGTACCTAACCCAATGAGGATTAAAGCCAGAACAATTGCACCCTCATTTCCCCACCTTCTGCTTAATCGTACGGAGAACGGAGCAAATATACCCATACATAATACCGGAAGTGTGGTTAACAGACTGGCTGTAATCCCGCTTATACCCAGATCATTCTGAATGGTGCTCATTAGAGGAGAAATGGATGTAATGGGTGGCCGTAAATTCAGTGAAGCCAGAATAAGCGCCAAGACGATATAAAAAAGTTTCATTATGAATCACCTCATGGTAGTAGTATCGATGCAATCACCCATGATCCTATTTGTTAATAACAGATCTTTGGATGGTGCACGATTAAGTATAGAATCATTAGAATGATTGAACAATACTATAGTTTCTATTAAAATGATTACAAAAACCAATGATTAGAGGTCATTCATATGGAGATTCGTCAGATGGAAAACTTCATTGCTGTGTGTGAGGAGCTTCATTTTACACGAGCAGCTGAGAAGCTTGGCATATCTCAGCCTACGTTGAGTCAACAAATACGCGCGCTCGAGGATGAACTCGGAGTTCCCTTATTTGACCGAGTCGGCAAAAAGATTGTGATGACTCAGGCCGGAAATCTCTTTCTGGAGCACTGTGTACAGATGATTCGGCATTTACAGAATACCCAGGATGCGTTAGCTGAATTACGCAATGATCAACGAGGGCGGTTGGTAATTGGTGTTCTCCCTTCCGATCTGGACTATCGGCTCACCCCATTACTCGTGAATTTTCATACGCGATTCCCTAAGGTGCAGCTGAAGGTTATCTCTTCGATCTACGTCTTGAATCAAGTACTGGATAATGAAGTAGACATCGGGATCGAGATCATTTCCGCTCCTGATGACCGGCTTGTACGCATTCCTTTGTGCAGTGAAGAATATGTACTTGTCGTTTCCGAGAAACATGATTGGGCTGAACGAAGCACAATTGGAATCCAGGAACTGCGTAATATCCAAACTGTAATGTTCCCCGAAGGATTTACAGGCAGAGAATTGGTTGATGGCTATTGCCGTAAATATGGCTTCAGCTTAAATACGATCATGGAGACCAGTTCGGCAACTTCCATTATTAGCTTGGTTAAAGCCAACGTCGGAGGAACATTGCTGCCTTATCCTCTGATCCAAGCGATGAATGAACCAACACTACACTGCATCCGAATTACAGACGATCCGCCATATCGTCACTTTGAGATCATTCATCGTTCCGACCGTTTTCTGACAAAATCGGCCAAGGCATTTATTGAGAAAACTATCGAGTATTTCAATTAAAGGTGAGTTGCGAAAGAGATCGCTTCTGCTGCCAGAAGTAGAGTATAGTAGGAATAGTTGAAAATATATTAGGAGGCTACAGCCATGTCACAGGAGATTTGGATTAACCTGCCAGTCAAAGATGTTGAGAGGTCAACTGCCTTTTTCAATGAGATTGGATTCCAAGCGGTGAGTGTTGGTAACGAGAGAGCCAAGCTTGTTATAGGCCAAACAACAATTCTGCTGTTTCCGGATGCGGCGTTTGAGAAATTCACAGGTTCGAAGACCGCAGATACTTCCCATAGCGCTGAAGTAATATTCTCCATTGGTGCTGAAAGCAGAGAAGAAGTAGATGCCTTTATCCAAAAAGCAGAGTCTGCCGGAGGAAACATCTTTGGCAAGCCAAGTGAAACTGACGGCTGGATGTACGGCGCAGGATTTGCCGACCTGGACGGTCACCGCTGGAATCTGCTGTACATGGATGAGAGCAAAATGCCAAAACGCTAATATAAAAACGCAGGTCACCTGCATATTTGAACTAACCTTCCGTTAGCTTAACAAAGGCAGCCGCTCCATTGACTGGCTGCCTTTGTGTCGTAATTGAGTTTTTTAGGAGTGAAATTTGAAGCGAAAAGCCAACACCGACAAATCCAAGATATGGTGTAAAAATTTTGCTTATACGTTGATGAAAAGAGCTGGGAACGGAATGAATAAAGAAAATAGGGACTTCGCTGAACGAGTTCGATGATTTAGCTGGTCAACTGTACCTGAACATTGAATCAAAGTGGACTATATTTGATTCAGTTCCCTCTCAATACCCTAGTAATGAAAGTCAAATTGCAGATGTCTCAGAGGAAGAAAAGTACAGTCAAATAATAAAGCTGAGACGTGAAAAAATTACAGATATAAAATTGGGAGACGTTACTCCACATTTAATTATAAACTTGGAATCAGGAAGCATATTATTTGTTAATGGTTTTCATGAGAAGTATGAATGTTGGCAGGTGGGAGTAGAATTTGATAATTGGCTGGTTGTTGCATGTCCAATGAATGGAATTGCTACATGGACCTCAAATAAATTTGAATAACAAAAAACACTCCATTGTCAGGAGTGTTTTTTGCTTTATATACTGATATACATTTTGTGGTCAAACTGTACTTTGTATTTGGAAGCATTACGGTGAACCGTATTATATATTCAAATTTCATGGCTACGCGATTACACTTTCGGAGGAAACATACGTTTATGGACCCTCAGCCACATGTACCTGCACTGTAAGCTTACTATCTACGGTTGCCAAGATGACATTGTTCAATAAGTGGGGCTGTATTACCGTTTCCAGCCATTCGCGGTTTTTGCCGATTTCGCGTAACAGTGCATGTTCAATGTGGCCATCCACAATAATCGGTTTGGTCAGGTTAAATGGTTGTGTGGCCAACTTCAGATCAGCCGGAGTTACAGGCTGATAAGCCGTATTTACGAAGACAGAAAGAGTACCGCCTGGCTCCCATGAAGCAAAGGCAACCTTCGAGATATCCTCTACGCTCGACTTTCTCAGCTCTGCATACAAAAAATCAATAGGTAACTTTGCCTTCGACAGGTTCCGGTAATTAAGCTTCCCTTCCTGAATAAGAGTAATCGCTGGAGGATCGAAAAATTGTTTTAACAGTGGGATCTTTAAACTGAGCCAGATCGCGACTATGTATAGGATCACGAGCGAAAGAGTCGTAATCATGGAACCCTTCAGACCAAGTTGCTCGTCCGACAGTGGATGCGCAATAATATTTCCCAGCGTCAGCGCGATGATGAAATCAAGAAACCTAAGCTGCGATATTGAACGCTGACCCATCATTTTGGCAGCAATTATAAGGAATACAAATCCGACAATCGAGCGTAAAATCCACCCTATTGCCGACAATGACTCTTGGCTCTTAAAAAAATCCACGCGCTCTTTTCCTCCGTTATCTTATTTTCCATTAATTAGGTTGCCCTATCTCTACCCAAGACATACAATTCGTAGCAACACTCTATGTAATGTTAGTTTTTTGTATCAGCGACATTACGCTCTACTGCCCGTTAGTTGAACAAAGGCAGCCGATCCCCTGACCGGCTGCCCCTATGTCATCATTTAGCTATCGCTATTCGACAGTTTAACAATCAAGATTTCTGCACGCCGTGACCACTCTTCTAATGTCTATGTGCAAGAATATTAATAAGTTTGCCAAACGGGTCGCGGACATAGAATCGCCGAACGCCCCAAGGCTCATCAACAGGCCCATATTCTATCGGAAATCCAGCTTTCTTCATGCTTTCAAATGTAGCATCGACATCATCGACTTCAATTGATAGATCAGGCGTAGGCGTTTCTGAGCCACCCTCTGAGGCAAAACTAATCTGAATGCTCATCTCCTCGTCTAAACCATAAGTTCTAATCCAACCATGATCCATCATTAAATCAAGACCGAGCACATCCTCATAGAAGCATTTAGCTGCCGTGATATCCTTCGTGTTTATATTGGCGACGATTCGTTTGACCTTCATTTCAAACCTCCCAGACATAAGTAGATTAATCTTGAATATAGAATACATTCAACATATAACAGTTAATTCTAGCACCGACGTTCCTAACCTTAATTTATCCATAATAAGCTGTGAGGCTCACCGAGCAGAAAACACCCGAAGAGTTGGCATTAAGTCTGGTTACGAAATCTCCGTACTAACCATCTCAACACAAGAAGCACCACGATTCCGCAAATGGTATAACTGATTGGGCGAATAAATTGCTCCACGATACCCCAGTTGTCACCTAAGCGGTATCCCAGATAGATCAAAGCTAAGTTCCACGGGATACAGCCGAGTGCTGTAAATGTTATGAATCTCCAAGCTTTCATTCCAGCAATCCCTGCGGGCAGTGAGATAAAAGTACGAATAAAGGGCAACATACGAGTAAAAAATACGGTACTCTCGCCATAACGCCCGAACCAACGCTCCGATTGCTCCAAATGATGCTCATTCAGGAGAATATATTTTCCGTATTTCTCTAATAACCGGCGTCCACCAGCCTTACCAATATAATAGGCAATGATGGAACCCAGTAGGTTTCCGAATATCCCAGCAACAGCAACTTCCATAAAAGTAAGCGAACCTTGCGCAATCAGCCAGCCACCGCTGAGCATAATCACTTCGCTGGGAATGGGAATACAGGCACTCTCTAGAATCATCCCTAACCATATGCCCCAAATGCCCATAGAATTAACAAGGTGAAGCGCGGATTCAGATATCCACGTAAATAGTTGATGCATGAGTGTTCACTCCGCTTCATAAATTTTCTATTATATAAGAAAGGAAACAAAATAATGGTGAAATTCAATATACACAAACTTTTGTACGGCATATTCGTTATAGCCGCTATCTTGCTGATGTTCCCTAAATTTTCTTACAATGATCCCGATACCTTCTGGCATATAGAGCTAGGACAATATATGATCGAGCACGGACAAGTTCTACATCATGCCATACATACTTTTTACGGAAATAAGCTGCCCTACGTCCCTCATGAATTCGGATTCCAGCTGCTCGTTGCCCCGCTTTATGCAGCGTTTGGATGGCCGGGTGTGTATATTTTGACCGCTGTATGCTTGTTCTTTTTAGTGCTCGGATTGCTTCGGCTGGGTAAAGTTTCACGCAAAGAACTGGGACTTCAAGAAGACCATGTTCTCCTGCTCCCTTTTGTGCTGCTAATTTCTTGCTGGATTTATTATAATTATTTCAAAGGCCGTCCACAGATGATCTCTTCGTTTATGATTGTCTGGTTTTTCGTATATTTGCGTGAATATCAAATGTGTGCTCAAAAGAAATATGCCGCTGCGATGATTGCCCTTTCTATTGGCATTGCCAATTTCCATGCAGGAGTATGGCTTGTAATTGCTGTATTTACAGGGATGGCCTTGCTTGAATCATTGATCCAAAAAACGCTGAATGAGCGTAAAATTATAGTCTTCGGTCTCATCTGGTTAGTTGGCATTCTAAATCCAGGCGGCGTAAAAAGCCTCTTGTTTATTTTGACAGTAACGAAAAAGAACTTTAACCTGCTGATTAATGAATGGCAGCCGATTCGGTTCAATAGCTTGGATAATTTGCCCATTCTACTGTTGCTTATGTTCTTTGCCTGCACACTTCCTTTTGCACTCCAGCGTAAACCGTTCCGTTTTTTTCTTATGCTTGGGATTCTATACCTCGGTGTATCAAACTTCAAGCAAAACCTGTTTATGTGGCTGTTCATTCCCTATTTTGCGGCTGTATTTTTTGATGCGCTTCCTGAGTTCACCAAAACAGGTATTCTAGTCCGACAAAGTACATTACGCGGGTTACTGGCAGTTGGTCTGCTGCTAAACATTGCTTATCTGTTCCTTGTACCACCAGTTATTGACGCTAAAAAATATCCTGTAGATGAAATGGACTATATTCTGCAGCATACACCTGAAGGTACACGTCCCAAAGTTCTCGCCCACTACGGTTCATCCGGCTATGTCATGTTCCGAG
Source organism: Paenibacillus sp. FSL R5-0928 (assembly GCF_037970385.1). Taxonomy (NCBI): domain Bacteria; kingdom Bacillati; phylum Bacillota; class Bacilli; order Caryophanales; family Paenibacillaceae; genus Paenibacillus; species Paenibacillus sp. FSL R5-0928. The sequence continues at coordinate 5,206,232 of NZ_CP150225.1, forward strand.
GGGGAGATGTGTTATGTGATGGTAGACAAGATCCCTTCGTGACAAAAGATTCTCTTGGCGTATTGGGTTGGACTGCTTTTGAACGCTCGATGCACGGATTCTCTGAATACCTTCCCGAGATCGTTAATTACGATCATCCCGATTATGTAATTACGAGCAAAAAGGTCTCATATAAGCTACTCAAGGAATGGACACAAAAATTCGGTCAGCCCGTATTTACAGGGACCTATGGCAGTGTCTTCTCGTTTATCCCAGAGTGATGATCCAGCTCGTTAATTCCTCACTCTGTAGAACGCAAAAAAACGCTGACCTGAGGCAATCTAGCCAATAGTCACCATCCGCAAATAAGTATTCTGATTAATAACATCCGCATGGTAAGGATATACATAATTACGACAAATAAGAAAAATAAGTTGGTAAAATATCAAATCTAGCGTTGATTGTTCCGAAATTGTATAGTATTTTATGGAAGAAAGGTAATTTAAAAGAAGGGAGGAATTAAAAATGGACAAGATGTGTATGGAAATGATGATGAACATGTGTATGGATGATATGATGTCTAAGATGAACTGCATGAAGATGGGCATGGAAAAAATGTCTGAAATGGGCATGATGGACATGAACATGGATATGATGATGAAAAAAATGCAGGACTGCGATGAAATGATGACTATGTGTATGACAATGATGCGCGAAGGAATGCAAATGTCTAAGTAGCCTATAGACCATCGTAAGTTTGGCAGAGCAGACTAACTGCATGCCTTTTTTTATTTTCTTTTTTATCACAATGTGGGCTTAAATTATATCCTGATATATCTACTCTGAATCTTCTTCGATAGATTAATCCGTTCCTGCTTTAACTCCCAGATTTTCTCTTTCCACCGATACTGCTCTACTGGATCCACACTTTCTCTCAGCTTATTAAATAAATCCATTAATATTGCATTTATATCGTCGAATTGAATCCACAGCTCGTTCACACTTTGTTCTGTTGTCTCAGCATGAGAAGCCTTACTCAGCTTATTCAAACGGTCTATGATGTCAGCTTGCCACTGTCCATCGTTAATTGCTTTGGCGTAGTTTAGAAGATCCAGATAATCATCGACAGACATTTTCACCGACTCCTTATTCTGTGTATACCTAGTATTATACTCGGCATTATAGAAATTGCAATAGTCTATCAGCAGAAAAGGCATCTTCTCAGATGCCCCCGCAATGTTATTCCTAATCTGTTACTGGATTTTCCCGCCTTCAACAACAAGCTCATCGGTATATCCTTCACCGTAAATTTCATTTAAGGTTTCTTTATAGGCTTGATGGATAAATTGTTCTTTACCAAGGGTATCAAGTTCTGTATTAATCCAGTCCAATAATTCCTTATTCCCCTTTGCCACTGCTGGAGCAATTGTATCCTGACCCCCGAAAGCAGGAATGCTGACAGTAAATCCAGGATTTGATTTAGCCCAGGCAATGAGTTCTGTATTATCGTTAGCGATTGCCGCCCCCCGACCATCTTTAAGCGCTGCAAAAATCTCGGTGTACTGATCGAATTTGAGCAATTCAATATCCGGATATTCTTTGGTAAAATAGGTTTCCGCTGTCGTACCTTTAGCTACAATGAGCTTTTGCTTGTTCCCTTTTAATTGATCAATGGAAGTGATTGGAGCACTGTCTGGGGATACGACCCCAAAGGACAATTTCATGTACGGATTAGCAAAATCCACTTTTTCTTTTCTTTCCTCGGTGACCGTAAAGTTAGCCATAATGATATCAACCTTACCCGATTCAAGATAAGCCACGCGGCTGGCAGCATCAACTAACACAAATTCAACCTTCGATTCATCCCCCAGCAGATCCTTGGCAAAGCGTTTGGCAATATACACATCAAACCCTTGGTTTTTACCCTCAGCGTCCACATAACCAAAAGGTGGTTTGTCTGCAAATACGCCGATCTTAATCTTCCCTTTCTTCTTTAGCTGTTCAATAGAAGTGAATTTAGAAGATGCTGAGTTTCCGTTGTTATCCGAACTATTGCCGCAAGCAGCCAATCCCATCAATAATATACTTATACTTACCAGCATCGTTAGCCATTTCAAACTTTTCTTCATTTCTCTTCCTCTCCTATTTCTATAATTTTTCGTACTGAAATATATCCAGAAAATGCTGGGCACGTTCTGTCGCAGGGTGGGTAAAAAATTGTTGCGGGGCAGCGATCTCACATATCTTGCCTTGATCCATAAACACGATCCGATCCCCAACCGATCTGGCAAACCCCATTTCATGAGTCACGATGATCATCGTCATTCCTTGCTGAGCAAGCCCTAAGATCACATCAAGCACTTCCCGAACCATTTCCGGATCCAAGGATGCCGTCACTTCATCAAATAACATAATCTCCGGATTCATACATAAAGCTCTTACTATAGCTATTCTCTGCTTTTGTCCACCGGATAGCTGCCGTGGATAGTCAAGTTTACGCTCAAGCAGCCCAACCCGCTCTAAGAGCTGTTCCGCTTGCTGCGTTGCTTCTTTGAGCTCTCTCTTTTGTACTTTCAGAGGACCTAAAAGAATGTTATCCATAACCGTCATATGCGGGAATAACTCATAATTTTGAAAGACCATTCCGATATGCTGCCTAACTTCACGCCAATCTACAGCAGCCCCCGCAAGGTTCTGCCCACGATATTGTATCGCCCCTTCCTGAACCGGCTCCAAACCGTTAAGACAACGCAGGAACGTACTTTTTCCACAGCCAGAGGGACCGAGAATAACGATTACTTCTCCTTTTGCCACCTGCAATTCAATGCCGTCCAGAACCTTTCGCTCTCCAAAATATTTGTGTAATTGTGTAACCTCCAGCAGGAGTTCTCCGGAATCTGCCATTACAACCGTTCCTTCCTAAGCCTTAATTTTGCCATCTGCTTTCAACTTTTTTCGAAAGTCTGGATAACGGAAAACATACAGAAAAATATAATATAAAGATAAAGCCGTATACCCAGAAGGAAGCGGTGGGCGCTTTTATCACGCCGAGTTCAATAATCTGCTGCCCGATCTTTACCACCTCAATCACTCCAATCAGCACCACCAGTGATGTTGTCTTGATCATTCGTGTGGCAAGATTAATCATTCCCGGCAGCATTCTGCGTACAGCCTGCGGAATCAAAATATGCCGATAAAGTTGACTGCTGCTCAGACCTAGCGCCCTGGCAGATTCCACCTGATGTTTTGGCATAGATTGCAAAGCTCCACGAACAAGATCCCCAATCTCCGCAGCTCCCCATAAGCTGAACACCAATATAGAGGTAGCCTCCCCGCTGATATCGATATGAAGTAATGGAGAGAAACTGAAATGTACTACATACAGCCACACTAGAATCGGAATAATTCTAAAGGTCTCCAAATAAAGACGTAATATAAACCTTAAAGGCCTCGATCCCAGCGTCCGGAGCAATCCCATAAGGATACCTAATAACGTACCGATTCCAATAGAGAGGAATGAAATTTCAATCGTTACAAGTAAGCCCCCTAATAATCGTTCGAAATTAGAACCTTCAAAAAGCACCTCAATCCCCGAATTCTGCATATCTCACCTTCCTTTCCACCCAAGTCAATAAAAGCGATAAGGGCAGGACTAACACAAAATAGGCGAGTACCAGAAGGAGCAGAGACTCCGCTGTTTTGTAATGTATGCCGATCAAGTCTTTTGCCACATTCATCAAATCCATTAAAGCAATGGCACCTACAATAGAGGTCTCCTTCAGAAGAAAGATCGCATTTGCCCCTAAAGAAGGAATACTTATCGCAAAGGCTTGGGGAAAAATAACATATCTGATCAGCTGCAGCTTAGACAGTCCAATGCTCTGACCTGATTCAATCTGCGATTGGCTAACTGCCTCGAACCCACCACGAAAAGCCTCCGTCATATAGCTCCCGCCCAAAAATGTCATGCCTACAATCGCACAGGTCATCTCACTAAAGTGAATTCCGATCTTAGGTAAGCCATAGTAAAGAAAAAAGAGCTGCACAAGTAAAGGGGTGTTCCGTGAAAGCTCAATGTAGATCTTAATAACATCACTAACGATTTTGACTTTATAGTACAAGACGATACTGAACAGTAAGCCAATAAGGAGTGAGAAGACAATAGCTAACAACGCTAGCTTCACTGTCAGCCACATCGCCTCACTATAAAGCGGCAAACTCTCATAGATAAACTCCCAGTCTAAATTCATATCTGAGTAACCCGATCCCCTTTTCTTAATTTCTAATAATTATCAAAATCTTACATTAAACCTTACGTGTGGTGATATGATTTTATTCATACTATTCCAAGTAAATAACTACGTTTTAAAATTCTTGTATAGTAGTCCACAAAAAAAAGAAAACCGCTAAGAGATTAGTCTTAGCAGTTTCCTTTTTCTATAGGCTAAACCTTTCCACATTCTAACATCCCACTACCAATAGCCTCGGATGCCAGTCTGCAAGCGGATCAACGCTTCCAAATAATAATAATCTCCCCAAATCATATGACCATCAGGCACACGTCCACCTCTCACATGATAAGAACCATGCTTTAGAAGTCCCTCTGCTTCCGGATTTCCAGATGTCGCATAATGTTCCACTAGGGATTTCATGCTACGGTGTAAAGCAACTTCATAAATGGCCCGGTCCGGATCATCTACACCTAGGTGATCGAGCAGTTCCAAAAGACCGGCTGCAGCAATCGCCGAAGCCGAGCTGTCGCGAGGGGTGTCCGCTCCCACTGGCACATCGAAATCCCAATAAGCCACACCGTCCTCCGGTAGATGACTGATAAAATAATCCGCTAGGCTCTTAGAGGTATTAAGAAAATCCTCATTCTGCGTATAGCGATACGCCAGAGCAAAACCGTATATTCCCCAAGCTTGACCCCGTGTCCAGGTCGATCCGTCCTCATAACCTTGATGTGTTCCCCCACGAATTGCATTTCCGGTAGCCGGATCAAAATAAAAAGTATGGTAAGAGGAGGCATCCCCACGCACAAGAAATTTCCGGCTCTTAAACGCATGTTCGAGCGCTATTTCATAATAGCGCTTATCTCCTGTTTCCTCCGCTGCCCAGAACAATAGAGGTAAATTCATCAAGCAGTCAATAATGATACGTCCCGCATTCTCCGGGTCACTCTCCAGTCCCCAGGCCTGAAGAATCCCTGCTGGTTCACGCCAGCGCTTGCACAGCGTGTCCGCAGCTTGCAGGCCGACAGCTCGCGCCGCTTCGCTGCCCGTTATTTTCCACTCCGCTACTGCAGTCAGTGTATACAAGAAACCAATATCATGATGGTCCAGGGCAATGTGCTGATCCAGACGATGCTTGAAGTCCCCTAACCAAGAGGCTGCCGCCTCCTTATAGCATGAATCCTTACTATATTCATAAGCAAGCCACATCATCCCAACATAGAAACCCTCTATCCAGTCGTCGTTGTCTCCCCATTCGTACTGTTGCCCCTCAGCGATATGAGGCAGTTTGCCCGGATGGTTAGCAATATTGCTCCCAACTTTGTGAATCGCATCCTCAATAGCCTTATTCCACATCTTTGTTTCTCCCTTCCCTTAAATAAACAGTATGCAAAAGTGTATCGTTACTAGGTTCGTATACAGCAACCCTTCCGTCCGAGTGCCATTGAATAAGCGGTGGTGAAGCAAGACTTGCCTGGTTCTCCGGAGTATTCGTCGCTCCGAAGACAGCAGATATCAATACTTGATCTCCCGGTTCCAGTCTGGAGCACAAGCTCGGAAGAAGTGTCCGCGGCTTCAGCAGATTGGTATTCGGCTCGGGATGTACGCACTCTCCCCGATCAAAGCCGCTTAGCCTATGTATGGCACTGATTCCCCAGGGCAGCTGCACCGAAACAGCAGTGTTTGATACCTTAATGGTTTCCCGTTCACTGTGCGAGAAGCCAGCTGACTGGCCAATGGCAAATCCACCCTCCGCTACATCCAGCCGCCGGGCAGTATGAATGCTGTGAACACGAACATGCCATAGACCTGCCGGAATAATCCATGTCTCCACATGTACATCACTCCAGGGATGCCAGCGGGAATATACATAGCTGTCTCCGATTTCCCAGGTCTCGCAGAATCTGCGTACCCGATAGTGTTCATCACATTCGCATAGTGCGAGTGTAGAATCGTAAGCGCCTTGAACCAACCCGTAACCCGCTTTCGGGACACTAAAGCCAAACAGAGTGGAATATGCAAATTTAGAATATTTGGCTGCACTATGGGCCATATCAAAATTAGCCATCTGGCCAGAGGTATAGGCAATAACATGCCGATTTCCTTCCGGATGACTCACAAGCATTCGCGCCTCTTGGAGAGCCCGTACCTCTTTCAAAATAGGCAGTGGCTCTTCCTCCGCCTGCCAAAAAGGATGATCATCTGGCAAGGCAAGAATAAGCATAGCTTTAAAAGCCCAATACGGAGATCCGGGGGCGTTGTAGCTCTCTGTCATGACTAGATTCGGATAAGCATATCCGATGCTAAGCAGTCCGTCTAATCCCATAATAGGTTGTTCAAACCACCAACGAAAATGGCGCATAATGATTCCTTTAAGAACGCCATATGAAAAAGGAACCACTTCTGCATACACCAGCGCACTCCAGAAAGAAACCTGTGCAAAACGATAGGTCAGGCTACGACCAAAAGGAAGTGCACTTCCGTCCTCAGCGAACCAATAAATGAAATCCTCGGCAAATCGTGCGGATCTTTCCCGATAAACAGCAGCTCTCTGAGGATCATCATCCGCCATCAACTTAGCGTATATCAGCGTATAATAATGCATAGCAAAAGCAATATAATAATCCCTCTGATCGGTCAATCCATCGGAATACCAACCGTCACCAAGATAGTAATTATCGATCTGCGCTAGATAATCATCCATTATGCTCTGATCATAAGGTAATCCGACTTTCTTGAAGCCCACATTCACAAGAACCGTGAACATCAGCCAGTTATTCGGATTGGAACGATCCACATGATTAATCTGATTCAGCCAGTTATATACATTCATTTTCTGCGTGTCGCTCAGCGGCTCCCACATTTTATGTGGTGCAAGAGCAAGCCCCAGTCCCAACACGGCCTGCTCTACCATACGCTGATCTTTGGTAGTAAATTGCCCCCAATATTCTTCATGCTCCGGGTCTGTTCCGTTGATGATCCCTTCCAGAAACATCGGCCAGAGTGCACTTTCCCCTCCACCGCTGGCATGAGGAACAAGGCCCCATAAAGGACGGGCGAAAGCTTCCATAAGCGCTGTAGCTTCATTGTAAATGGATCCTGTAGCGCCCATATTAATTCCTGCACAACCAGAAGTAAATCTGCTCTCCAGTGGAGTATATAGTTCATTTAGGAACATCTGTAATTCATTTTTAGTGGCCTTTATTTCCACAGCAATGTTTCCTCCTGTCCACACTTAATGCCAAGCCGCATATTCGCTAGGTCTCATGCCCATTTCCCGTTTAAACAGCTTGATGAAATAACTTTTGTTGGCATATCCCAAATACTCGGAGATCTCTTCCACTGTCTTTTCAGATTGGTTAAGCAGCTCCTTTGCCTTCTGAAGCTTTAGCATATTTACATATTCAATGAAGTTCTGGTTTGTTTCCCGTTTGAATAAGCGGCTGAAATAACTGGCATTTAAGTTAAGGCGGCCTGCCATGTCCTCCAGCGTTATTTTCTCCGTCACATGACTAATCACGAACTGCTGGGCTTTGATGACTTCACTCCGTTTAGACTTGATGGAGAACATACTTATTTTCCGCGCTAATTCCTCCAAGTACTGCACCAGCCATTGTTCCAAATGCTCCAGAGTTTCAATGTCACCAACCACGCTAAATAGCTTTTCTTCGGTTATAGGCAATGGAGATTGCAGAAGCTGTTTCGTCTTCATCTGCAAGTCCATCAGCAAGCGAAGCACACATTCCTTGACTTCATTCGGATGGAATTTTTGCGAGGCCACCCATTCCCTCCATTCCTTTACATGAACGCGAAGCTCCGTGTTCCTGTTCAAGGCAATATCATCATTGATAACAGCGTATAAGGTTCCATATTCAGCATAAATATCTTCTCCGGAAAAGCAGACTTCTTCAAAACGGTGAATTCCCGCCGCAGGGAGATAAAAGCGCTGTATTTTCTCCTTCAGCATCCGCTGCAATGTTCCGCGAATTTCCTCAGGACTGCGCGCCTCAGCGCCAAATAAGCAAGAGACAGAAAGTTTAAGATATTTCTGAACCGCAGAGGCTGCATTTTGAATGGAGTGATAGATTGCCTGATGATCTTTGGAAGGCTGGTCGCTACAAAAGAGAATGACTATCTCCTTATGGCTGTATCTCGAAATAAACAGACTGTGATCAGCCTCAAGCACTTCCTGCATGATATTCTCAACTGCAAAAGAAATCGTATATTCACTCATCCGGCGAACCCTTGAAGCTTCCTCTGGACGGTCAATTACAATAACCAGCGGAATATAGTTTTTGGCATGGATCATAATTCCGTTTGATCGGGCCTGCTCGATCCAAGCCCCCTTGTCCCAGGATTGATACAAGGTATCTTTTAGAAACTTTTCCTTCAGCGCGGCGCGATTTTGAGACTGCTTTTGCTTATAAACCAGCATCTCCGTATGCTGCTGCCTATTCAGTCCCACTTCCGCCACAAGGGTTCTAATCGCTTGCTGTAACTGCTCAATATCCAGTGATTCCTTTAAAATATATTCTCCTACGTTTAATTTCAGCGCTTGCTGGGCGTATTTGAATTCGTTGTGGCAGGAGAGAATAATCGCACGGATTCCGGGCTGCACAGCTCTGAATAGCTCCAGCATCTCCAGCCCGTTCATCTTGGGCATGCCAATATCGGTAATAATGAGATCTGGTGGACTCTGCTGTGCTTTTTCCCAAGCCTCGAGACCGCTATAATAACAACCGATGAGTTCAATACCGAGCTCGCTCCAAGGTACGGCCTGCGACAAATAACGGATAACCGGATAGTCATCATCCACCAATATTGCCGTCAGCATTCTCCACACCCACCTTTCCGTAATTCAGAGGAAACTCCAGACAAATCTCCGTGCCCACATCAGGTTCACTTTGAATATTCAGCTTAAAAGAAGCGCCATAAATCATACTGAGGCGTTGGGCCACATTGCGTAAACCTATGCCGGAGAACCCTTTTCTGTCCTCCTCTGTAATTTGTTCGCTGCTGTATGCGGTTTCACGAAGTCTTGTTAAAGTTTCCGGTGACATCCCGATCCCATTATCCTTAATGGTGATAACCAAGCTTCCCGTAGTTGCAACAATACGAGCTTCAATAAAAATCTCGCCACCAAACTGCTCGAAGCCATGGATGATGGCATTCTCGATCATGGGTTGAATCATAAATCGAGGCACCAGTGCTTCAGCGCTCCCGTCCGCTAAATTCATTTCCAGCCTGACCTGATTGGCATGGCGGAAATTCATTAAAGTGACATAATGCGATATCGTATCTGTCTCCTCACGAAGCGGGATAAACTCATTGTCCCTGTTAAAGGTCATACGGAGCAAAGACGACAGCGAACCAATCAACTCAGCATTCTCCCGATCGCCTTGCATCAGAATATTTAAGCGAATCGAATTCAGCAGATTAAACATAAAATGTGGATTGATCTGCGCTTGTAGCATCTCTAGTTCGGCTTTTCTTTTTCCCGTCTGTTCATAAGTGATTTGTTCAATCATAGACTCGATCCGATCTAGCATCTGGTCAATGGTGCGGGCGAGCTGTGCTGCCTCATTATTCCCTCGAATGAACGAACGTTCATCTAACTGACCACGACCTATTCGCTTTACAAAAGCGCTTAATTTTACGATAGGCTGAGTCAGCTTTGAGATTAGAACGGTTAAGAGAACGGAAAACAAAGTAAAGAAAAGAATCTGCACCGCCAGGCTGATAAATAAAATCTGCTTATTTTTTGACAAGGCTGCCTTCAGCGGGATAATGCTGACCATCCGCCATTTGTTGCTGCTCAGCTCCTGATCAACATATAAAAACTTCTCTCCGTCGATTTCCACAGTGTCAAGCTCGCCATCCTTTTTCAACCACGTCATCGTCTCTCCGATTCGGGCCTTATCAGCATGGGAAACTACAGTTCCCTTGTCATCCAAAAGCATCATCTCTTTATCATTATCGTTATTTAGATAAGGACGGAGCTTGCGCTCATTGATATTAATAATTAAATATCCGATGGTACTGCTAGAGGTCGATTGAATCGGCCTTGCAATGGTTACCCAATCAGCTGAGCCTTTATCAGAATAATTGTAGTAAGTATCGTGCTCCGCTCTCCAATAAGTCGAGATGGGTTGAATTTGTTTCAGCAACGATGTCCAATTCTTGTTGTAGAAATTACTCGGATTAAAGTCACTGTAAGGATAGCTGGTATAAATAAGACCATTTTTTCCGATTAACGTCACCTTCAAATATTCTGTTAAAACAAACATATCATCCAGCATCCGCGACATACGGTTATACTGAATGATCTGCTTTGGTGCACGGAGCGACTCTGAATCGGCAGACATCATCTGCCTGATCTCGCTGTTCTGGAGCACAAAGTTGGACTGTTCCAGTGTCTGTTCAAATATGGCATTCATATTGGCGCTGGCTGCATTTAAAGATTCTCTTGCGCTACCAACCGCTTTCTCCAGAATGAGATCCCGGGTCAAATAATCAGTAACCATGTAAATGCAGATCAGCGGGATCAGGACGCAGATCAGCGATGACCAGACAAGTTTCTTACGGAGGGATAGATGCTTTCTAAACACGGATTACAGGCCCCACATCTGTTTGAATTTGGAGCAGGAGGCAGAAATGCTTTCCTGCCCCCACATTATAAGCCCCCTTTGAAAAGCGTACAATCAGCCTCCGCTTACTTTCCGCTATTGTTCTGAACAACTTCCGTTATTTTTTTATCGATATTGGCAACTGTGACATCCAGATCCTGTTGGCCTAGGAGATACATCTCCGCTTCTGGAATAACGTTGTTCTTAGCTTCATCCGCATATTTAGCCGGAACCTGCGTTGCACCAGGTGTCGAGTTCTCCATCGTATATTTCAGAGAATCGACGTCAATCTTAGAGGCATCCTTAGAACCACTCACAATTGTATCCACTAATTTGTTCGTATCCGATTTGGCCCAGCCAGAGAAAACGCGTCCACCGATTTCCAGTCCTTCTGAGGTATACCAGCGCACAAAGGTATAGGCAGCTTCCTTATGCTTGGATTTAGCGGCTATTCCCATGTAGGTCGGCTGTACGGGTGAGTAGTGTTTGCTCTCACTCTCAAGTCGGGGAATCGGCGCAAACGCGGTAACAAAGGTTGCCGGAATGGCATCCGTTCCACCCGATTCCGCAACCATCCAGTCGCCCATCGGAAGCATCGCTGCTAAACCGTTAAAATACTGATTCCGGTAAGCTAGTTTTTGCGAAATAATATCCTCATAAGGAGTGGCACTCTTATCTTCGTACATCATTTTCTTCATCATCTGCAGATTAGCCTTAAATTGCGGGTCAAGTGCATTGGAGGTTCCATCAGCTTTTAGAAAAGTATTATCCGTAGACTTGCTCATCAGTTGGAGCTGGAAATAATCCGGCCAATTATGCAGATACGCGCCAAAACGTTTCGTTGCGCCCTCGCCCTTGGTCAATTTCTTGGCATACTCTTCGAAATCCGCCCATGTCCAATCTGTCGGAACCGGAAGGCCTGCTTCATCTAACATTTCTTTGTTAAGGAGCACGAACCAGCGCTGCATGGAAGACGGTAACGCATAGATTTTGCCATTGACCGTAGTGTCCACCAGATATTCATCTGCAAGCTTATAACCTTCCTTCTGAATATAGTCATCCATCGGTTCCAATAACCCGATATCTGCACGCTGTGAATAGTTGGTATAAGGCAGTTCGACAATATCCAGCGGATCGCTTGCAGCCGCCATCAAATCCAGCTTCTGCATAGAGGCTACCGAATCACCTTTTTCATTCAGCAAATCTACTTCCACATGAATATCGGGATGCGTCTTCTCAAACTCCGCGATAATCGTGCTCCATTTCGCTTTGGCTTCTGTCTGCCAGGTGCTCAGCTTCAGGGTAACCTTCTCTGCTGCAGGCTTTGAATTTCCACCAGCATCGGGTGCATTAGTCGCTCCTGCATTATTGGTTTTCGCATTTCCGCCGCAAGCGGCCAATGATAACGCCATCGATGTGATGATGAATGCAGATAATAATTTCTTTTTCATTTAGACCCTCCTATAAATGTGTTGGGCATCACTCGCTTAATAACCAGTGACTATGTAACTGCTTACAAGAACATCCTAACATGCAGGATTGACGAGGAAAGTTCTCATATTCTACCGAAGAGAAACTATTTTGACTTTTATTATCCTTTCACACCTCCGAGGGCAATTCCCTCAATAACCTGCTTCTGTCCGAGTGCAAAAATGATGAGCAACGGCAGAATTGCAGATACCGCACCAGCCATCATGAGTGAATAGACATCCCCGTATTGATCCCCGAACAACCGGATCCCCAGCTGAATCGTAAACAACTCTTTAGATTTCAAAAAAATGAGTGGATATTGATAGTCGTTCCAGGTCCAAATAAAGCGCAAAATAGCATAAGTAGCTACAGCGGGACGGATCAGCGGAAAGGCAATCTGTAGAAAAGAGCGAAAATGCCCTGCTCCATCCATCCGCGCCGATTCAAGATACTCGTTGTTTACCCCCATAAAAAATTGCTTGAGCATAAACGCTCCAATAATACTAAAGCTGTTAATCAGGATCAATCCCAAATGTGTGTCAATTAAATTCAGCCAGTTAAACAGTAGAAACTGTGGAACCAACGAAGCCTGCGGAGGAACCATATAAAGTGCCAATACAACTATAAACATCGCATCCCTGCCCGGAAAACGCAGCTTGGAGAACCCATAAGCAGCAAGTGCGCATATCAGCACATTAATTATAGTCGTAGCCAGCGTAATATAAATGGAATTTCCATAATAGCGAGCGAAGTCACCCGACCATACCTGTTTATAATTTTCAATGAGGTTCCACTGCTGTGGCAACCATTGAATCGGAAAGTTAAACACATCTTTCTCCAGCTTAAAGGAAGTGGATAACATCCATAGGAACGGTAAAAGAAATGCGATACCTAGCAGTCCCATGGCGATGGTCCAGAAGGTTCTGGATAGAAGCTCTTTTTTCACTGTAATTTCTCCTTTCCGCCTTTAATAGTTGACCCATTTTTTTTGCGCCAACATCTGCAAGGCTGTAATGATCAGGCAAATAAGGAACAGAACGAGTGCCATGCTAGAGGCGTAACCTGTCTTCAGCTGATTGAAGGCTGTATCATATAACTCGTAGACGATAACGGTCGTGGAGTTAGCCGGTCCACCCTGGGTCAATACTTGTATCAGATCAAAGATTTTAAATGAGCCGATAACCCCTGTTACCAGCAGGAAAAAGGTAGTTGGCGAAATGCAGGGAACCGTGATGTTGCGGAATTTGCGCCAGACGTTGGCACCATCAATATCAGCTGCTTCATAAAGATCCTTTGGAATACTCTGTAAACCTGCAATAAAAATAATAATGTTGTAACCGAGCTGAATCCAGACTTGAATCAACATCAGCGACGGCAGAGCATAATGGATATCAGCTAACCATTTGGGTGGGTTGTTCCACCCCAGTGACATCAGGAATTGATTGACGGGTCCCAGCGAAGGGTGAAACATAACCTGCCAAACCATAGCGATGGCTACTACACTGGAGATATAAGGAAGGAAATAAATCACTTTAAACAAATCCTTCAGAAAAACCTGTTTATCAATCAGGATAGCCAGCAGCAGGGCAACGATGATCGTAACCGGTACTGTGATAATAAAGAGCAAATTGTTCAGCAAGCTTTTCATAAAAGCATCATCATGAAACAGCCTGATGAAATTATCCACGCCCGCGAACTTAATCCCCCCTAACCCAGCCACAAAGTTCCAGTCCGTGAAGCTTAACAGCAGTGAGCCCAGCACCGGGATCAACGTCAAGATGATCAGCCCAAGCATAAGCGGTGCAACGAATAGATACCCCGCCATCGCTTCGCGTGTGTCCATGTTAAGATGAAACCTTTTTTTGCGTATCATAGTTCTCCTCCTTTACTTATCCATAATTGTAGAAAAAGTAAGCAGTCATCATAAGAACTAGAATTGTTCATTTTGGAACGAATTTTACCGATCCAGCAGTTTTATATTCCTTTTGCACAACGCAAAAAAAAAGCGCGAGCTAAGCTCCCGCAGCAAACAAAATCCATATTGAGTTTTACATAAAGCAATCGCGTTATCCCGGCGTAACCTCTACAGCGCCTTTTCCATCCCCGCCCGCACTATTCAGTTTTTTCCGAAAAATCATAAACAAAACCACACCCATCACACTCGTTATTACCTCAGTCACAGTCATCGACCAAATCACACCGTGCAGGCCAAAAATAGAATGCAATACGATAATCATCGGTATAAATAATACACCTTGGCTTATTGCCATAATAGTAGTGGGTGTGCCTTGCCCCGTTGCTTGAAAAATGCTCATAAATAATCCTGTAAATCCATTAAATAAAGCCGAAATCAGCATAGCTGCCAAAATATAAGTTCCCATGCTTAACACAGAAGGATCGCCTGAGAACCAATGAAGAATCGTTCCTCTAAACACATATACTAGACTCACAAAAACAACTGCAATGCCGCCTATATATGCAAAAGCGTATTTGATGCTGGATTTAAGTCTCTCCGTATTTTTACTAGCAAAGTTAAAAGCAAATAGCGGAATCAATCCCAAAAATAAACCCATCGATAAAAATTCTGGAATCTGCACAATTCTTAAAGCCACACCAAATCCGGCGACCACACTCTCCCCATATTGAATGGAATAGTTATTTAACAAAAGCGTGCTGACAATTAAAAAACTGGCTTGCAATAGCTCGGCTGTACCTATTTTATAAACCTCAAGCTGATCTCGTACAGATATCTTAAAATGCTTCAAAAATCCTCTTAAATGCTCACTTTTCGTTTCCAAAAAGTAAATATAATAAATAGCAGAGCCCAAATTTGCTAAAACCATAGCCAAAGCAGCCCCGGCAACATGCCAATTCAGCACGAGAATAAATATAGGATCAAAAATCAAACTTAAAGCCGTACTGATAAAAATACCATACATTGATTCCTTCGAGGCCCCTTCCGAACGGACCAGTTGTTCCAATGCAAAATTAAGCACAACAGCAAATCCGCCTGCAAAAAGAGTGAGCGCGTAAGACTTCGTAAAGTCTAAGGTAGCAGCATCTGCACCAAGCATTCGCGTGATCGGATTAATAGCTAACCAAGCGATGAGCGCGATAAGAAGCCCCACTACAATACTCCCGTAAAAAGTATATCCGGCAACCTTTTTCCCTTTTTCCGTCTCTTTTTGCCCCGCCAAGCGGGTTACAAACGTTCCTCCGCCTACCCCCAATACATTTCCAAAAGCCATTAAAACGGTAAAAATAGGCAGGCCCAGCGTGATTGCGGTCAGCATACTTGTATTGTGCAATAAGCCGATGAAGTAAGCATTGATTACATTATAAATAGTACCCACAGACATCCCAATCATCATGGGAATCGATAAATGAGCGATCGCTTTTTTCATGGGCGCCGACTCTAAATAATATTGATTTGAGAACTCATTTGTCATAAGTGAACCTCCGAACGTTTATAAACTCGAACTAACTTTTTGAAGTAAAGACTTTAGGGTTGCAGTTTCTTCCGGACTAAGCGCCTTAGTAATGCTTGCTTCTACCTCAGAGAAAATCTCATTGAACTCTTCCACTAAAAGAGCACCTTTTTCCAATACAAAAATACTCTTTTGACGTTCATCATTTTCAGGAGTGACACGCTGGATATACCCTTTCTTCTCCAACCCCTGAAGCATACTGGTGATGCTCGCCCCCTTCCTGTTAAAGACCTCCGCTAAATCCTTCTGAATAACCCCTTCTGCTTGATTCTCAAAAATATAGCCGATCATGCGGCCTTGTTGTGAATTCAGACCTAACTCATTTAACCTGGTGTCAGCTGTACCTTTTATTTTCATCCCAATCTCTCGTATTAAATTAGAAAATGGTGTGTCTACAACGGGTTTGTTCATTGTTATTCCCTCCTCTTTTGAATTAGTTAGAACTCTAAGTAACATCATTATCATAATAGTTAGAACTCTAACTGTCAAGGTTCTAACTAAATACAAAAAACTCCTCTCCAGCACTTGTCGGCAAACAGGTACTGAAGAGGAGTTTATAGAGAGAATTACATCACAAGTTCTTCTAGGTTTCCGAATAAGCCTTTTGTTGATTTCAGCTTGGATTCATTGCCGACAACAGTGAAATAATTTTGTTCCGTCACAGCCTTAAGCAAATCGGTGTACTGTCTGATGTCTTCCGGTGTGGTCGACAAGATTTCATCCCGTTCCTGCTGCAGCTCGGCCCCGGTTACCTGCTCAAAATAATGCCGGTCCGCCCGCCGTCCCTGAGCGCTTGGGCTCAGCGGCTGGTCCAGCATGGACAGGGTGCCGATAATTGCTTTGGTCATCTCGTCGGCATCCGCTTCATATC
Organism: Paenibacillus sp. FSL R5-0928; assembly: GCF_037970385.1. Classification (NCBI taxonomy): domain Bacteria; kingdom Bacillati; phylum Bacillota; class Bacilli; order Caryophanales; family Paenibacillaceae; genus Paenibacillus; species Paenibacillus sp. FSL R5-0928. Next base: position 5,222,898 of record NZ_CP150225.1, read on the forward strand.
CTTCGGTGAATCGGTACGCCTGATCATAAACCTCCAGCGTCTCCTGCAAATTGGGATCACGGTAGGAAGTGAACATCAATATCCCATCTCTGCGCAGCATCAGGCTTCCGCCATAAGCTCCGCCCTTCACGCGCACGGCATTCCACAGATAGGTGAGGCTCATGATTTTTTTGAGCACCTGCATTTTGCCGGAATACGTAAATCCTAGCTTGTTGAAGTCGTAGCCTTTAACCACATATTGCACCTGGCTGGAAGACATAAAACCTTCATTATCCGCATGGCCCTGCGCTGTAATCTTAGGTTTATTCACCACTGGCCGATCCTGAATTTCCAGCTTCGCTACATTAGCGGCGAATTCTTCATACAAATCAGGGGTACCCGTCACGCTGATGACCAAATTCTGTTTATTGAATAAAACCGTACAGATATCCTTCAGCGTGTCTGCCACCTCAGCTCCCTGCTGATCGATCTTCTCGGCAAGCTCACGGATAAAGCGGTAATAGGCCACGCCACCCTGTTGTTCCTGATACGCTCCCATGTCCGAAAAATAAGACATCAGGCGGCTGGCCGCGATTTCATTGCCTTTTTGGTTCAGAACCGATTCCATCTGCGAAGCTTCCCGGCGCACGATTTCCTGTAGCTTCGTCAGGTTATCGAGCGCGCTGGTATAGAGCAGCTCGCGCAGCAGATCCAGCGATTCGCCAATATGCCCCGCCATCACCTTAACCTGCGCAGTGAATTTAGGCTGATAACTGGCTCCAGTATCTTTTGCAGCGCCAAAGATCTCATTTTTGAAATGAATGCCTCCGGTTTTGATCCCAATTTCACTAGTGAGCTCTTCAATGCTGTAAGAAGCTGTCTCCATTTGGCCCAATACCTCTGCCAGCAGCACAAGATAAGGAATTTGCTCAGGAGCCACAACACTCGTATCCCAATAAAACTTGCAATACGCAATCTTTTGAGTAGATACGTCATGATGGATCAGCTTTAGACCCTCAAGGTTATATTCATGGGATGGCACCTGAGGTTCAGCACTGCGGTTAATGTCCTGTAGAGATAAACTCGGCAGCTTCTGCAAATCCTCGGCAGCATCTGCACGGCCTTGCCGTGCCAGAAGATGTTGTGTACTCTGCACAAGCTGCTCCAGCTGGTCTGGTTGCTGTGATGATTTGTATTCACTTAATTGACGCTGGGTGCTCGCTTCCTTGTCGGCTGCAATCATCTTGGACGGGTTCAGCACCACCAGACTGCAATGATCACTATTCAGTAAGTAGACCTCAATCAGCTTCTCAAAATAACGATCCGTTATTTTTTCCCGAATGGTAGTGAATACCTCTTCATAAAGCATATGAGTAGACGGCTGACCGTCATAGAGCCAGGACTTCATCACTTCGATATTGTAAGTAAGTCCCTTTGGATATCGGCTAAAGTCCGCTTCCCGCAGTTCAAATCCCTTGCTGTTGACCGCCGCCAGCACCAGCTTCTCATCCAGCCCGTTCTTAACCAAGCTGCTTAATGTGGTCTTCACCAGCTCCACGAAGGCATCTTTGGCGGAGGCGTTCGAATGTGTCAGGGTAATGCCAAGCAGCGGCTGAACCATACTGTCGGAATAAAAAGCAAAGGCATCTTTACCCAGACCGCTTTCCAGCAGGGCTTGCTTAAGCGGAGCTGCGTTGCTGTCCATCAGCATGCTTTTCAAAATATCAAAAGCCAGATTCAGTTCCCGATCCGTAGAGGTTCCAATTACATAGTTCAGACTCAAATAAGTTTTGTCGTCGGCCGTTTCTGCTTCCAGAATCGGATAATCCGCTACCAGCTCCGTCATTCCGGTAGGCTGTTGTAGGGGAATGGTGGTATCAAAGCTGTTCTTTTCATAACGGCTAAGGTATTCCTGGTCTATAAATTGCAGCTTCTCTTCAATAGAGACGTCTCCGTACAGATAAAAATAACTGTTGGACGGATGATAATAGTTGCTGTGCGCCTTAAGGAATTGCTCATACGTAAGCGCAGGAATCTCCTGCGGATCTCCACCTGAAGAATGGCGGTAAATCGTGTCTGGATACAACGACTTTTTGATCCTGTCCATCAGTACCGTAAACGGCGAGGAATAGGAACCCTTCATCTCGTTGTAAACCACGCCTTTATAGATCAACTCGTCTTCTGTTTGCTGAAGCTCGTAATGCCAGCCCTCTTGCTCAAAAATCTCCTTTTGCTTATAAATATTCGGCTGAAAGACACTATCCAGGTAGACCTCCATCAGATTGGAGAAATCCTGCTCATTCCGGCTCGCCACCGGATACATCGTCTTATCCCCAAACGTAAATGCGTTCAGGAATGTCTGCATCGAGCCCTTTAGCAATTCTACAAAAGGTTCCTTCACCGGATATTTCTCCGAACCACATAATACAGAATGCTCCAAAATATGAAAGACCCCTGTACTATCTTCAGGAGGGGTCCTGAAGCTCACGCTGAATACCTTGTTGTCATCCTGATTCTGCACGAAAAGCAGCCTGGCGCCGCTCTTCAGATGTTCCATCGTGAATACGGCGGAATCGATCTCCCGGATAAATTCCTCATTAACGACCTGAAATCCATAATATATGTTGCCTGTGATCAAGCGGCTCATAGATTTGCCTCCTCTGCACTGGATGTGATAACTCTATCTGAAGCTTATCATATCCCTGGACGTTTATTCCATTAATAGAAGGCTTCCGGGATTAATTTCTGCAGTCTGACTAAAATTGCCGCTGCCTGCTCACGCACCAGAATCTGCTTAGGATCGAAACGGCTCCCGCTGCCGGTCATTACTTCATGTTCATTCACGGCCTGAATCGCCTGGCGGCTCGCCTCTGACAAACTGGAAGTATCGGCAAACTTCACACGGTCCGGGCTGCCGTACGTAGACAACCGGGCAGCTTTGGTTACCATATCCGCCGCTTCTTCCCGCGTAATACCGCGGTCCGGTTCGAACTTGCCGGCTGAAGAGCTGATAATGCCCAGCTCCTCAGCCTTGGCGATGGTACCGCTGTACCATTTGTCCGCCGGAACATCCTTAAAGCTAGAAGTGGCCTTGGCATCGGGGAACTCATGCAATAGCCGCAACAGCAGGGTCAGAAATTCAGCCCGGGTCAGCTTCTGCTTAGGAGCCAGCACATTTCCGCTGGCACTCACGCCCTGAATATATCCGCTGCTGAGCGCTGTTGCGATATCCAAACGTGCCCAAGATGCGACTTTATTGGCATCCGTAAAGCTCGCCAATTCCGGTGAAGAGACATGCAGCGCAAACGTCCGTTTGGAAAGTGCTGGAGCGGCATCTTTACGGTATTTGGTGACTTGCACAGGATAGACACCGGGCTTCATGCCGGCAAAAGACACCTTTCCCGTGCTGTCAGCCACTACGCTTTTTCCTTGAAGTGTCACAGTAGCGCCGAAAGCCGGAAGACCGCCCAGCTGACCGTTTGACTTGGTGATATGGAGGGAAAACGGCATATTGGCGCTTGCGTATCCACCCATTTCCTGGCCGTTTTTATCTTTCCATTTTACTTCCATCCGGTCAAGCAGTTCTGTATCATCCGCGTAGTAAACAAGCAGCTGATCCCCATTGCCTATTGTCAGTCTGTACGGGCTATTCTCAGGATACATCCATGCACTGCCCCCGCTGAATACAGCAATCTTCCATTCTCCGCGTCCATTGTATCGCCCGTTCTGAATCCCTTCTATAGCTGTGAAGGCTGGTTTAGCTGCATCCGCATTCAGCTTATACGCCAGACCCTTCGCCTGTAAAAAAGCTGCCGCTGCCTTCACAGCATCTCCGCCAACAATATGCCCCCCGGCAAGGGTGCCACCGGGTCCTTCGACCTGAATCGTTGCCCGGTCAAGTCCAGCATGATGTAGTCCGCTATACAGCATGCCAGCCTGCTTGGACAGCAGCTTATAGGAAGTCAGGGCAAGGTAGGCTTGCACAGTAGCGGGACTATCGTTTCCGCCGCCTGCTGTCTGCGCAAAGCCGCCACCCGGAAGCTTCTGCGCCAGCAAATGGTCCAGCAACGAGGCTCCGCCTTCCTTGGTGAAATCTGCTGCATCAACTCCCTGCGAGGATAAAGCAACAATCACCTGCGCTGTCGTCGTAGTTTTACCATCGAATCCTCCGTCTAGCTGCTGCTTGCTCTTAAGCCACTGCAAAGCCTTCTCAATCGGCTGCGCAGTTTGTTCTGAACTCACTTCCGAAGCAAGTGCCGTCAGTACCCAGGCAGTAGCTACCAGATCTCCTTGCTTCTGCCCGGCCAGCGGCCAGCTGCCATCCGCTAGCTGCATATCAAGCAGCTGATAAAACAGCAAATCGGGGTAACGGTTTGTCCGCTCCAATGAATTTGAAATGGAGTTCTTCGAGGTAATATAGGCGGCTGCTACCGCGGCTGCCCCTTCCGAATCAATTCCGTCATGATTCATCAGGAATGGATAAAGATCAATACCCGCGATGTTGTTAATGTTGCCCCCCGCAGCACTGTAAGCCAGCGCTGTTCGAGTTAGCTCTGCCACCTTGGTGAACTTGCCCCGCTGTTCCAGAATCTTATCGGCAGTCTGCTCCAGATATCCCTTGGGCAGACTGCGCCCATTCTTGAAGAAACCTACGGCTGCTTCGTCCGGGAATGGCTGTATCGTCAGCAGCACATTCTGCGCCTCTTCCAAGGTACTCTGCATCTCCGCTGTGAATACCGCGGTTGTCTTTTGTGCCGGAGACGGCTCCGCCATTACCCTGCCACTCAGCAATACAAGCAAAATACATAATGCGGTAAGTGTAACCTTCCTTATCATCCTGTTTATGGGTGTTGCTCTCATATTCATTCTCCTCCAATGTAGTTTGCTAGGACTTTATAAGGTTAGACGCAGCAAAATGGGATTTTGTTCCTGACTATGTTTCAATATACATTTTTATCCAGATAGGAATAACAAAAGACCGCACAGCTACCCGCTTACACGGTAGCCGTACGATCTTTTCAAAACCTTTATTCAGCCTGGCCAAACCCCAGCTCACGGTATAATGTCTGCTCCAGATAATCGTGAAGATAGAACCGGGATTTCACAAAATGCTCCGCCATATCGGATGGCTGGTAACGCTCCAAAACCGCTTTCATGCGAGGCAAAACGTTCTCACGTCCACGGCGATTTCTCATGTAATTGTTCAGCAGCGAATGCCATTCCGCATCGTCTCCCGGATAGAGCTCCCAGCGGTAGACATATTTGTGGATCGCCCGCGAACGGTCCGTCGCCGCTTCAAAATCATGCATAATGGCAATCAGCTCTGCTTCATCCTTGTGATCCTTCACCTTGTCCAGCAGCTTCCAGATAACATCATAATAATCTTCCAGCTGATAATTCCCGAGCTGAGCATGACCTGTTCTAGGATCAATGCCATGAAACCGCTCCATGAATCGATCGATAAATGTTGAGGCGTCCGCTTTGCGGTTCCAGGCCAAATCGGCGTGCAGCAGCATCGGATACCACGTCGTCTCGAAGATACCATAAGGAACGCCAAGGCTGAACGGCCCCGTCCAGTTCGTGGCGACGATGCAACCGAGGTCCAGCTTATCCGCTGTCTCCGCCCATTGGAGCAGATTATCCGTCCGGTTCAATAGTACCGGATAATTCTGATGTTCAGCCCAGTCAAAGCTGCGAACCGCCGGCGCTCCCATAACCTCGATACCTAGTGACCTGAATTTATCCGCAAGAGAAGAAACCTCAGCTTCAATATTACGTCCGTTGTATATCCAGATCATCGCCGCACTCCGCTTATCCAGCTTTGCCAGTTCCTCCGGCGGGCATTTGTCCAGCATGTCATGCCAGAAAATCACTTTTTTACCACGGCTGGCTGTAAATTCAATCAAAGTGTTCAAAAAAGCGATAAACGCCCGCTCCCGTACCCCTCCGAACAACGTTTTACAGCGTTCGCATTCACATAAGCTGTACACCTCGTCGCAGCCGAGGTGAATATAACGGGAATCCGGATGAGCATCCATCATCTCCTGTAACAGATCGGTAATCAGCTCGAAGGATTCCGGATGCGATGGACAGATCTCCCCGAGGGATAACTCCGTTTCGCGCAAGTGCCGCCAAGCGTCGTGGCGGAGTACATACTCCAGATGCCCGAAACTCTGCTGCAGCGGAATGATCTCAATAAAATATTCATGGGCTGTGCGTTTCAGCTCCTCTAGCTGTGTGAGGCTTAACGATTGCTGAGGATGCACGAATTCCGGGTACTTCTGGAACGGGAATTTATCTTCGTATTCAATCAGAACCGCATTCGTTTTATACCTGGCAAAATCCGCCAAATACGATAGCAGTAGCTCTGGCTTGGAAAATGTCTGGCGAAGATCAAAGTTCATCGCCCGCAAGGTAGTGTCAGGCCAGTCCGTGATAGACACGGCAGGAACTTCCCCTACTGACTTACGCAGTTGTAGTACCGTTTGCAGCCCGTAAAACAGACCCGGCGCATCCAGTGCTTGGATTACCACCCGGCGCTCCGACACCTCCAGCCTGTACCCTTCCGCCCGGCCGTTAAGCAATTTTAGATCCACTTCATCTGGCTGTGCTCCTTTCGTTTCTGGCTGCGAGAGACTCTGAAGAATAAGTGAATATCCTTTTCCCGAGATAACATGTGTACATTCCAGCTCCGGAAACGAGCGGCGGCAATGAACCACCAGTCTCGGATCATGCTGCTCCATGTAGAGGCTCAGGCTTACATCCTCGCTGAACTGAAAAGCTTCTCCCTCTTTCACTTGGATCTGCTTCGGTTGCGGTATCAAGCTCTGCATCGTTCTCCTCCTAATCTTTGCTGTAATTCATTACTGCAAGCCCTGCTATGACCCTTTTTCCAGCATTCCAGCACGGTAAGTGTCCTGTCTTCATAGCAGAAGCTCACGAGATCGGCAGGCGCTCCAGCCCTAAGCCCTGCCGCCTGCTCCAGCCCCAGCAAAGTAGCCGGATGAACAGAAGCACAATCCCAGGCTTCATCCAGCCGGGCTAATCCAGCCTCCGCAAGATAGGCTACCTGATCTGGAAGCATCATGGCGGAGCCTGCCAGCAGCTGCGGATTACCGGCCAGATGCAGCCGTCCTTCTGCTGTTAATACAACCTCTCCACCGATGTGCAGGTGGTAAGTTCCCGGCAGCATTCCGCTCAGTGATACAGCATCGCTGACCAAGATGGTGCGGCTGCGCTTCATCCGCAGAATTACTTTCAACAGAGCAGGCGGCAAATGTTGGCCATCTGCAATCATACAGCCGTATAGTTCATCCGCCGCCAGCTGCTCCCACAAATAGTTGGGATGACGGGGCAGCGTCAGATGTGTGCCATTGCCGAGATGCGTAGACATCACCGCTCCTGCGGCAACCGCCTCCCTTATCTGTTCGGGAGAAGCTGCTGTATGCCCGATGGAAACAAGGATGCCTGATTCGCTGCACCGGGCGATAAATGCAGCGGCGTTTGGCCATTCCGGGGAGACGGTGAGGATACGGATAAGCCCTTCAGCCGCTTCCTGCCAGCGGCACAACATATCCCAATCCGGCGGGCCAATATGTTCCCTTGGATGGGCGCCGCGTGGACCCTCTTCTGCTGATAGAAAAGGACCTTCCAGATGAATTCCTACAATCCCCCCAGCATCTTCCGGATACAGCGAAGCGGCTTCCGCAATAGCGGAGACCGCTTGAGCCAGCGCTTCTTTGCCATTGGTAATCAGAGTTGGACAATAGCTGGTAACCCCGTTTCCTAGCAGAAGTCGGGACAGTTCCAATACCGTGGCAGGCTGCAAAGGCAGCGTGTTGAGATCCAGCCCCCAGCCCCCGTTCACTTGCAGATCCACCAACCCGGGTGCCAGCCAGGGCCAATCGGCCATGGCTGGACTCTCCGCAAGTTCGGTGACCGAAGTGATTCGCCCCTGCTCGACACTTATCTCAACCGGCAGCCCAGTCTTGTAGTGTTTTCCCTTAATTGACACGTTCATAGGCCGAAGGCAGCCCGATCCGTGAACATCGTGATCTCCGGATGGGTGCGCAGAATAGTAGCTGGACATGCCGTGCTGATCGAATCATGGAGCGCCGCCTGTAAAGCATTGCGTTTGGACACCCCAGGTACAATTCCGTACAGGTGACGGCCAGCCAGCAAGGCTGGTACCGTAAGCGTCAGCGCATGGGTTGGCACCTCGTCCAGCCCGGTAAAACAACCGTCATTCACCTGCTGGCGACGGCAGGCTTCCTCCAGTTCGACCGCTTTGACCAGCTGCGGGTCGGTAAAATTAGCAACTGGCGGATCATTAAACGCGATATGCCCGTTTTCCCCGATCCCGAGGCAAACGATATCAATAGGAGCCTCGCTCAACAGGGCCGAATATCTCTGGCATTCCTGCACCACATCAGCGAGACCATCCAGCAGTTCTACCCGGCCAGGGTTAACCCGACTATATAGCCGATCTGTCAAAAAACGGCCGAAACGCTGGGGAGCCGAAGCCGCAAGGCCAATGTATTCATCCATATGAAAAGCATTGACCCGGGACCAATCAATCCCCTGCTCCCGCACCAGCCCCTCGTACAGTTCATTTTGCGAAGGTGCGGCTGCAAACACGATTCGGACCTGACGCGCGGAATCTTGAAGCAAAGCTCTAATTTTCTGCGCAACCTGCGATGCCGCCGCAGTGCCCATCAGGTTACGATCTTCATAAACCTGAACGGACATCTGCTCTACTCTGTGTGTCTCTAAAGGCTTAATGATGTCATTCATCCCGCTCATCCTTTCCGGCAACTATTGTCCTTGGCACCAGACAGATTAATTCCCGTTTAACTGAATGTTCTGAACACGCTCGTAAGCTTCCTTATAAGTGCTCAACAACTTATCCACGCCGAGATTGTTCATCTCCTCCACATATTTGTCCCAGTCGGCCAGCTTTCGGGAGCCGGTAACAAACTTGGCAAAGCTTTCATCGCGGTGTTTTTGGATCGCCTGGCCGGTAATCGCGATAATTTCATTCTCTTTCTCCGTAAATGCAGGACGCGGCTGCATCATGGACGGATCATATTTCGTCGCTTCTTCAAAGGCATACTTTAAATTGTCTGAGAACAACGACAGATGTGAGCCAAAGTCGATCCACGTGTACGTTCCGCTAGTCTGAAGTCCTGTCTGCTTCCGCATTTCGATCACATCGTTGTACTCTGGTTTGAACTTAATCGTGTCGCCTTCCTTCACATACGTCTCGCCCTCCACGCCCCAGCTGCTGAGCGTACGTCCCTCTTCGGAATAGAAAAAGTCCATATAGCTCATCACATCATCGATGTTCTTTGAGGTTGATGCCACGGTTAGGCCACCTTCCATATAATGAAAATACGGGTTCAGTTGCTTGCCGCCGGCAATGCCCGCTGGAGGAGCCATGAACTGCATGTTGAACTCCGGATTTTCCTGCTGCATCGCATTGTTAAAAAAATCGATCCGGCTGATGTAATCAATGGTCACAAACGATTTGCCCGTGGACACCATGTCCTGCCATTGCTTAGTTTGCAGAGATAGAAAGTCAGGCGGAATCAGCCCTTCGTCATAAAATATTTTCCACATGCCAACCATTTCCTTGTAACTATCTTCCGTAGGCCCAAAAAGCCACTCTTTTTTATCAAAATCATAATAAGCCCCTTCACCTGTCCCGTAATTCACAGTCATATTGGCATTCATTTCATCAGGAATTTGACCGTAACGGATCGAGAGCGGATAGCTGTCCGGATATTTCGCCTTCAAGGTTTTTAGAGCTGTATGCAGCTCCTCATATGTGGCTGGTGCCTGGATTCCTTCTTTGTCAAAAATGTCTTTACGGTATAACCAGATCATGCGATTCGTCTCGCCAAAGCCCTGATTCGGGAACATATACATTTTGCCATCAGCAGACAGTGCAGCCTTCGCTTCCTCTGGATACTGCTTTACCCAGGCGGTCAGATTCGGCATTTTGTCCATATACTCCATCAAATCCACCAACGCACCCTGTTGCCCGAATTTATTCGATTCTTTGCGGTTAGGCATATACATCAGATCCGGCATTGCCTTCGAGGCAATCGCCAGGTTCAAGCTCTCTTCAAGCTTCCCTGAAGGGGTCTGCACCTCGAGTGTGACACCGGTTTTCTCCTTCAGCCAGCTCCAAATGGGCCAGCTTTTCGAATAAGGGAACGTAGCATTGTTGTCTAAGAGCGCAGTGAAGGTTTTTTCGGTTTTGGACGAATCAGTAGGTGAAGCGGTACTACTGCCCTGAGTATTACTCTGCGGCGAGGTGTCATTGCCCCCTCCGCTGCAGCCAGTTACTACGGTTGCTGCAATTACCAGTGGCAGCAGTACAGATTTCCATTTGTTCATTACGATCTCTCCCTTATTCTGAATTTGTGACGGTTCCACCCACCTCAGCCTTTAACCGCGCCAATCATGGCCCCCTTAACGAAATACTTCTGCACAAATGGATACACAATCAGAATCGGAAGCGTCGAGACCATAATCGTCGCGTACTTCAGCGATTCTTCTATCACCATGTTGTCACCTCCAATGCTAGTAACATCTCCCGAGCTAGCACTGCCAGCCAGCACCAAATTGCGCAGCAGCACTTGCAGCGGGAACAAATCCGGTGAGCGCAGGTAGAGCAGCGGGTAAATAAAGTTATTCCACATGCCAACCGCGTAAAAGAGTGCTATGGTGGCGAAGGAAGCCTTGGAAAGCGGAACAATAATACGGATAAATATGCCGATATCATTCAGTCCGTCGATGCGGCCTGACTCCTCCAGCTCTTTAGGAATGCCGGAGAAAAAGGTCCGCATCAGAATCAGATTCCAAGTGCTAACCGCCCCCGGCAGCACCATGCCCCATACGGTATCGACCAGATCCAGGGAGCGAACCACGAGGAACGTAGGAATCATCCCTCCGCTGAAAAACATCGTCACCACAATCAACAGGGTGAAGCTCTTGCGCAGCGCCATATCACTGCGTGAGAGTGCATAGGCACCCGTGGAGGTGACCACCAACGAGATAAAGGTGCCAAGCACGGTGTAAATGAGTGTATTTTTGTAAGCCACCCAGATTTGCGAATCTCCGAGTACAAGCTTATACATATTCAGGTTAAAACCCTTAGGCCAGAAAGAAACTGTATTCTTCATGACATGCACATCACTACTGAGAGAGACAGCGAGCATATGCAGGAACGGATAAAGCGTGACCACCACAACCACGAGAAGGATAAAAGTGCTCACGACATTAAACCAGGATAAACGGGGTGATCTCATCACCACACCTCTTTTCTACCATAAACTTGTCTCGCTTACACGACGGCTGATGTAATTTGCTGTATAGATGAAGATCAAGCTAATCACGCCCATGAAGAGATCAATAGAAGCGCCATAGCTGAAGTTCCCCTGCACCATACCCACCCTATAGACATAAGTACTGATAATATCCGCTGTGTCGTAGATCGCCGGGTTCTGCATCAGGAACACCTTCTCGAAGCCAATCTCGAGCACTTTACCGATATTAAGAATCAAGGTGATCACGATGGCGGGTGAAATGCCGGGCAAGGTGACATGCCATATTTTACGCATGCGGCTGGCTCCGTCCATATCAGCAGCTTCATACAACTGCGGGTCGATAGCGGTCAACGCGGCCAAGTAGATAATGGTCTCCCAGCCGATATGCTGCCAGATCTCCGACAGGACATAAATACCGCGGAACAATCCAGGTTCGTTCATGAAATTGATCGGTCCAATCCCTATGGCACCAAGCAGATTATTAATCAGCCCTCCGGTTGGGGATAAAAACATGATCACCATACTGGCAACAATGACATTTGAGATAAAATGTGGAAGATAGCTGACGGTCTGCACAACACGTTTGAAAGCAGCCTTGCGCACCTCATTAAGCAAAATCGCCAGTAGAATTGGTGCCGGGAAGCCGAAAAACAGCTTATATAAACCAAGCAGAAAAGTATTTTTCATCAGCGGCCAAAAATCGGGATTCTCAATAAACATCCTGTAATATTTGAGTCCCACCCAATCGCTGGCCCAAATTCCTTTAAAGAGATTGTAATCCTTGAAAGTGATAACTAATCCAAACATCGGTGCATAGCGGAAGATCAAATAATACAACAGGCACGGCAGGAACAGCAGCCAGAGCGCCTTGTTTTTATTCCACGTTCGAAGGATTCCCGCTTTGTGGCGTTGAGGTCGTTGGGGTCGCCGGTGCACTTTCTTTCGCATTTTGTCCTGCACTACGCTAGCTTGAGCCATATGCATGTCTCCTCTTGTTAAAATGATCATAAATCATATAGATGTCAGATTACTTCCCCCTTTTTTCTGGGATTTGTCTCCGAATTATAGCTGCATTTCTTTGGAAAGCGCTATCTACATGTTATATAACATTTCGCCTTAACTGCGGATTTCCATAGAATAGCGTACAAATCAGCAAAATTGCATATTGTTGGTGTTAGCTTTTTGCCGCTATGATAGAATTAATCCAATTCATTTACGGGTGCATCCAAAGGGGGATACATATGAAGGGATCCGTTACAGGCAAATTTGCGCTGAATGCCCTGTTCGTTAAGCTGATGCTAAGCTTCCTCAGTGTCATCTTGATTTTGGCATCATTTAATCTGTTCTCCCATCTGTATTTAAGCGGCAAAATCTATAAGGAGATGATCCGTCAAAATGAGCTTGGACTCGCACAAACGGTCGAAGGCTACGAAAATCATTTCCGGTTGACCCAGAACATGATTCTTGCCCTCACCCAATCCGATTCATGGACTGCCAATCTGGGCATTTTAAGCCACCTCAAAGAGAACCGTCGATATGATATCCCGGCAGAAGTGACATCGGATCTCTCAACTTTGTATGCTAATCCTTTTCTGCATATCGAAAATTTCATTCTTTATTTTAAAAAGGAAGATTATGTACTGGAGAGGGAGGGCCTAAGCAGCGCCGCAGATATGTTCGGTAAATACTACTTCAGTGCAGAATATCCTCCGGAGTACTGGAGCCGGCAAACGATGGACAATCAATTTTTAAAAGTCATGCCCGCCGTAACCTTTACCGAGAAAACTATACATTCCACCCGTACGCTCGGAAGGTTAATGCCAGTGCTGGTCAAAGCGATTCCTTATGAGGAAGTGTATGGGATTGTCATGCTGAATCCGCAGCTGATGCAGGATACCTACGGTGATGCCGGCAATACCCCATTCTATATTCTGGATGCACAAGAAAATTTATTGTTCTCTACATCAGATGTTAATCTGCAAACAAGCCAGCTTCCGGAAAGTAGCAATGCCCATGAGCGGGTCGGAGATCAATATTACTTCTATGAAAAAGGTAAACAAACCGGATTCACCTATATCCGAGTGACCGAGGTGGCGGCTATTGCCGCGGAAATGCGTGGTATGCAGCTATTGCTGGCTGTGTTACTCTCTGCGGCAGTACTGATCAGTGTTCTCTCATCCCTGATCTTCAGCCATCGGCTTAACCAGCCGCTCCAGCGCCTGATTGGTGCCTTGGACCGTAAAGCGGGCAGCCGGCCAGAAAAATTGAGCAGTGTGAAGGAATTCGCCATTATCGGCGACCGCCTCAGCTCCATTTTGGAGAATAACCGATTCATCCAGACCGATCTTGATCATAAGAACTCACTGGTACGCCAATATGCCTACACTCATAAAGTGAAAAATATCCCGCTGAGTAAAAGTCTTGCGGAGCTTGAAGATGTCCGGCAATCCGAACTACCCTATGCCTCCATTCTGTTCAAGGTCAGCTTCAAAACCTTGCCGGACGAATTTGAGAAACACACACTGATGTTATGGAAACTAATCCAAACCTTGATCACCGGAGGTGAAAGCGACAGCGTCGCACTCCAGCCGGAGCAGGATCAGCTCTTGCTGCTCCTGTTCAACCCCGGACCGCAGAGCAGTTTTCTGCAGGCTCTTGATACACTGAAAGAACTGCTGGATTCGGAGACATCCTTATACCTGACTATTGCTGTAAGTCCGGTATATTCAGGCGAAACCTCATTTACCGATGCCTACAATAATCTATCGATGTTGTTAAATGAGCGTAGATTGAACGGGGAAACACAAATTATCGTAGAACCTAGAGCCTCGTCCGCCAAATCCTTTCATTTAAAGGTGACCCACGGAGAGGAGCTGCACAATCTGCTGCAGTCTGGCAATGAGGAGGCTGTATTCGCTTGGCTGGATCGTCAGCTGGAGCAGCTGCAGCACAAGGACGCGGCGGCGGCGGATTTTCGGGCATTTGCCTTGGGAGCAGCGGAACAGACGAGCAAAACGGTGACGAAGCTGAATCTGCCCCAAGCGGAAGCGGAGCGTCTCTTACCACCCCGACTAGAGCCATTTAACGCTTTCCACTCAATGGATCAATACAAGGAATGGCTGCGTGATCTGGTTCGTCCTGTGCTCGTGGTCATCAGTAACCGCTCGGAGTCGCGCGACCCTATTATCAGCTTTGTGCTGGATTACTTAGACAAACATTACGGCGAGGACATCAACCTCAACCTAGTAGCAGACAAGTTGAATTTAACTCCAGGTTACCTGTCCAGCATTTTTAAAGAGAAAACAAACATCAACTTCAGTGAATATCTGAACAATCTGCGGATTGAGCGGGCCAAAGAGCTGCTAATGAATCTGGAACTGCGGATTCAGGATATCGCGCTTCAGGTTGGTTATCAGAACGTAAATTCCTTCATCCGTATGTTCAAACGTTGTGCCGGAATAACTCCGGGGGAATACCGCAAGCGCTATTCCCGTGATGATTCACTCCCCTCCTCCGGCCTTGGCTTATAAAGGGGCTACATTGCAGAGGAGAGGACAAAAAAGGCCCCCATCGGCTGGGGGCCTTTTTGTTGTAAAGATTTGCAATCAGAATCCCGTTTTCGGAATCTCTATTGGCACAATATTATAGGGTGCTGTCCTCCCCGTCCGCACCTGATACATCTGGTCATGGGCCTTTTTCGCTGCTTGCACGAAAGGTTCATATGGACGGTTGCAGACATCCACTACGCCGATTTGATAGTTTTCTCCGTCATAACGTCCAAGCACAGGCTGATCATTCCATTGAAAATAATGAACTCCGATCAGCTGCGGGATGGCTGCCCCCTGCTCTACATAATAACGGTAAGCTTCACCGCGCTCCTTCTGAGTTGCCACCGCACGGATCCCATAAGCCAACATGCCGCCTTCAGCCGCACCAAAATGATATTCCCCAATCATGACTGGTTTGTTCAGTCGTCCGCTGATCTGGGCGATCTGTTCCTTGTCAGGACTGAACTGATAGCAGTTCATAGAGAATACATCAAACCATTCGCAGCCCTCCAGCACCTCATCACTGCCAACCCAGGCATAACGCATTCCCAAATTCAGATGATTCGGATCCGTCTGCTTGCAAAGACAGGCTGGCACTTCTACATACCGCCGGATCATGATCCGGTTGAACTGGTTATAATCCACTTCTCGGGCAGAAGTGAGATTATCCCCGGTTACATTCACATTCGATACATCGTATAAATCCTCGAATTCTTCAAAAACACTATCCCACGCCATGTTTAATTGCTCCACTGTTTTGTACTTTTCTGCAAGCCAGCGAATGAATTCCTTCTTGCTGGCATAACGGACCGGAGATTTCAGCATCTGCCCGGTCAAATTCAACCCATCCACGAATGCCCAATGCGACTCATTACGCATGAAATAGCCAACCATTCTCTGATCTTCCCTTAATGGAAGAAGCTGCTCCGCAAAGCTCCCGGCATTCCGCTCATACTCCGGGCTAAACACATCCGGGAAATCCCGGAAAATAGATTGCTCCGTCATAGGAAAGTCCACTAGAGGATAAACATACGGAAGCTGAGATTCCTTAATAAAAAGATCATTGGACCAGTTACCGATGGTGTTGAATCCCCATTGTTGTAAGCGGAAATCCGTCATAGCCACCCAGTTAGAGCGCCACTCCGCCCCAAAAGCAGTGATCAGATTAGCAATCTCGAAGCTGAATTCCTCGCCATCCTGTGACCAAGCTTCTTGATAGATTCCTTCCCGCTCCGGCAACGAGGGTATCAAGTGTTCCATACCAGTTACATGCATAGAACAAGCCGGACCCACACAGTCCATCCCCGTACTGAACAGAGCATAACCCTCTGGATCAACGAACCACCAGCGGCTGCCGTCAAATTCCGTGCGGAAATATCCAGTTGGCGCGAATCTCAGCGCCTTCCAACCCCCGTACCTGCTGAGGTCACCTCCACTGTGATCAACTTGTGCCGCAAGTTGCCGCTCTTCGCGCAGCCGATCCGTCAATGCTTCTGCATCAACCGTTTTCCCTGGCCAACCCCTTCCCTTTAATTGGCCCAGATCATCTATATATGGTTGCTGTTCATACTCAAAGACGGGCTCAGTTAGACTTAGAGCCAAGCCACTAATTTGCACGGCTCTACTTGTTGTTGAAGGGAGAGTAGCGATAGAGAATCGGGTGATATGCTTGCGATCGATGCCTGCATCTCCCCTCAGTACTGTCTGCATCACACCCGGATAACGGGGGAGGAACAACTTTTCTCCATTTAAATGAATCAAAGGTAAACAAATTTTCGTGCGCACACCAGGTAAAATTCCTACATGATAAGTAATGACGCGATGATCCCGATCATAAAAACTGAATAATAGCACCAGAACGTCATGGCTTTCATGGTAAACCTCAGCATTAACGAAACCATAATCGCACCAAGCGGCGGATTCCAGCTGCCCTGGCTGAAGCTCAATTCCACCACCTTCTGGTGTAGTGATTAACTGAAAAGCCTCAGAGGAAGTCGCAGTAAGTTGTGTATGGGGGTCACTTTTAAACCATTCCATAGGGAAGGAGACAGATAAACTCATCGGTATACCTCTTTTCTCTAAACTGTTTACCTTACTGAAATCAGTTGAAAAAGCTGCGGGTCTGCACCTAGACGGGGATCATGGCAGCGTTTGGATTCAAGAAACACACAACCCCAGCCCCCACGCTGTTCTCCTGCTACGGTAAGAACTCTTCCGTCATTGCTCCCAATAGTCAGTGAACCTGCTTCTGTCTCTGTAAGCAACCATATAAACTGATCTTCGTTGTCCCGAATAGGCTCCAGCAGCAAGGAATTCAACGAGCCAATAGATAAGACCTTTACATTGTTTCGAATTCTTGCCCTGCCCTTCTCCCCGTATTCAACCGTCCATCTCTGCTGCTGATCTTCATACGAAAGCGTACGGACTTCGACGTTCAGGGTCTCCTCATGTTCAATAGATTGATTTCCCGCCGCCAGATAAATCCCCATTCCTAAGCTTTTCAATCTGAACAGACCACTACCAGAGCCGCATTCCACAGCTACGATTCCCTTCCTAAGGTCAATCACGGTTCGCTCTGCCCAGTCAAGCTTCATTTCCCGGTCAGAAGGAAAGCTGAGCGGCAGAAATACATAGGAAGAGGCATAATAATCCGCAGGGTCCCAGCGATCCCCAACATACAGGTAAGAGCACTGGTCATTGTCTGTTCCTACAATAGGAACTATAAAAGCAGGCTGGCTGTCGTATGTAGTGATGTCGCCCAAAGGCAGCAAGGGTGACCAACGACCAAATAATTCCTCGGACCAGGCATAGGTTCCTTGGTTAGGCAACCAGCCCGTACAGGCGGACGAGATGAGGAAATATACACCCTGACGTTTCATTAATGCAGGTGCTTCACGCGCTTGTCCGGGCCACAAGGTCTTGACCTGTTCTTCTATGCTGAGGTAATCAGGTGACAGACGATACATAATAAGATCAGCATTTTCCCTTGCCGCGGAGATAAAATAAGCCGTCCCATCGTCATCCTGGAACAAGGTGCAGTCACGAGACATGTTACCTATCGGATTAAAGCTGCCCCGGTAAACATAATCCCCATCTACCGTCCCGCAATCAGCGATCGCGCAGCGCGCATCAGAGTAGTCGCGTCCATTTTCCCAATGCATCCACATAACAAATCTCCCTGTAGGTTCGTTGTAGAGTACTTTTGGGCGCTCAATTACCGCACCCGTTGGGCGCCCCTCCCTGTCCAAGGGTTCAAGCTCTAATGTGGTGCGATGATAAATCGGCTGTACCGGTGAATCGAGTGTGAGCACATCATTGCGCCATTCCCAATTCACTAGATCCACGGATCGGTAGCAGCTCACTCTCCGCCGATCCATCCGGTTCTCACCAAACCAGTAATAATATCCATCCGTATAGAGCATATGTCCACCATGTGCATGTACAGGATTTCCGCTCATATCCAGAAGTGGAGCGCTATTTAGTAGGGTGACTGTATTCGCGTTTTCGTCCATGATTATCCTCCAGAGGATCAGATTTTTATACAAAAAAAGCAGGTCCGGCCAAGGATGACCTTAACTGAACCTGCTGTTCTTGCGAACTTATTTCAATCCCATCTGAGACATCACATCCACCTTGCTAGCATTGTTATACCATTCGTTGATTTCTTCGGAAATTTTCGTACCGCCTTTGTCATGCCATTGCTTCACGAAGTCATCGTACGCAGTTAGCGGCTCTTTACTGTAAATAATTTTGGTGAAGGTTTCCTTTTCCATCGTATTCAGTTGCTCCCAGGTTGTCTGCATAGTCTTGGTAGGAGGACCGTTAAATGCATTTGGAAGCAGCGACTCTCTATTCTCATAGGAAATCACATATCCCTCTTTGGCTGTTTCATCATTTGAAGCCGATCTGATCAAGACCCCATTCTCGGCTTTTGCACCTTTGGAAAGATCATAAAAAGATTTACCTGGACCATCAACACTAGGTGTATTTTTGGTAAAAGCCATTTTCCCTACACCTTGAGCGGCATCCAAAGGAGTATTGAATTTTTTGGAATCGAATACCACTTCATCGCCTACGATGTCATAATCATATCCCTGAGCATAACCATATTTGAAATCTCCGGTACCAAATGCTGCATCGTAAAGCTTGTCATAATACAAGAAGAAAGCTTCCATATTGTTGAAGTCTTTATTAAACATAAAGACACCATCGTTCTGCTGACCGGATTGGTAGGTTCGATCCCCACTTACACCGTTGATTGTTGGGTAAGCTTTGATTTTAGCCCCTTTTACGTTAGTTTCCACATCTTTAACACTGCCGTACAGCCAAGGACGGCCAATAATAATCCCTGCTTTACCTTCAGTGAAATCCGCCAGTGCATCCCATGCACCCTGTGTAGCCAGCTCTTTATTTAAATACCCTTTCGAGTACCAATCGCGTAGTTTAGCTAACGCATCTTTTGTCCCATCAGCAACGGAACCGTAAGTGAGTTTACCATTGTCGTTATACCATTGGCCGGGGAGACTCTTCCCTGTATAAGCACTAAAAATCATTACAGAGTCGCTTACCCAGCCCGTGTTGTAAGAATCTTTTCCCGAGAAATCAAATCCATAAGTATCATTTTTTCCGTTACCGTCCGGATCATCATTCGTAAAGGCAGCGATAACCTGTTCAAATTCATCTATATTTGTTGGCGCTTTTAAATTTAATTTATCTAACCAATCTTGACGGATAAGCATGACTTCACCTTCGGTGAGGTTGGGCGAAATCGCCATCCCATAAACCTTGCCATTCTGGATAACCGGGTTGAACGTTGTTGGATATTGTTTATATATTTCTTTCAGACGCTCAGGCATGTATTTGTTTATGTCTTCCGCAATATCTTTTACAAGTCCTGATTGAATCAAATCATTTTCTAGTGAGGTGTCATACACTGGCAAAACATCCGGGAGCTTCTCGGAACCAGTGAGCGCTAAACGAAGTTTCGTATTATATTGGGAGGCATCACCGCCCAAAAGAGTAGTTTGGATGTTAATCCCTAGATTCTCGACACCCCAGCGGGTCAACACATTATCATTTAAGCTCTCCCCGTTGATATATTTACCGGCATTCTCATCTTGTTGCTTGGCGATGTTGATAGTAATAGGAGGATCGTATTTGCCGTCTTTGAGAACCGCTTCTGCCGCATTAGATTCTTTACCGTTTGAGCCGCAGCCCGCTAGCAATCCTGCCATCAATACAGTAGTCGTTATTAAGGCCCCTGTTTTTTTCATCAATAAGCTCCTTTGAATTAAAGTTTTTATATGTTGGTCACGTTATTCTTTTACAGCACCCAGAACGATGCCTTTGACAAAGTACTTCTGTAGAAACGGGTACACAAGGATAATGGGCAGTGTGCTAATAAAAATTTGCGCAGCTTTGATACTCTGTTCTGACAACGCGGCTGCTTCTGATTGACTAAGTGCCATACTCTGCGCTGAACCTTGTACAACTACAGTCTGTAAGAATGAAGCTAACGGATAGTCCGTTGTATTCGACATATACAAAATCCCATCAAACCATGCGTTCCAGCTCCCTACCATGATAAACAATCCGACGGTTGCCAGACCGGGAAGGGAAAGCGGAAGATAGATTTTCCGGAAAATGACGAAGAACGAAGCCCCATCGATAAATGCCGCCTCTTCAAGCGCCTTAGGGATTGTTTTAAAGAAATTCATAATCAGAATCAAATTGTAAGCTCCGAAGGCACCGGGAAGAACGAGCGACCAGATCGTATCCTTGAGCCCAAGTTTCGTAACCAATATATAAGAAGGAATCAATCCACCGGAAAACAACATCGTGAAAATAAAAATCCACATTAAAGCATTACGCCCACGGAAATCTTTGGACAAGGCATACCCTGCCGTTGTAATAATAAACATGCTAATTAACGTCCCCAGCACCGTCCGGACCACTGAGATTCTCATGGAGCCTGTAAAATTCGTGTTTTTAAAAGTTTTCACATAGGCTTCGATATTAAAGTCCACCGGCCAAAAGGATACCAAATTCCCATTTACCGCTGTCTTACTGCTAAATGATTGTGCTAGCAAATGAAGCATAGGCAATAAACACGATAAGGCTACTAGAATCAGGAGGATATGATTGAAAATCGAAAATATCCTATATCCCTTGGATTTATAATACACTCCCATTCCTCCTAACTGTTTTGAAAGCTTAACAACTTCGACTTAAAATATTTTGTAGTTAGCTACCTTGTAAGCAATTCGATAGGAAATTACGATTAAAATGAAGCTGATGCCAGATTTAAACAACCCAACAGCGGTACCAAAACCGTATTGGCCATTCAATAAGGATGACCGGTAAACATAAGTATCGATGATATCTCCCGTACTATATACGAGTGGATTGTATAAGTTAAAGATTTGGTCAAATCCTGCATCCAAAATATTTCCAAGGCTTAACGTCGCAATTACGATGATCATCGGCATCATACTCGGTAAGGTAACATGGCGTATTTGTTGGCGGCGTGACGCGCCGTCTATCTCGGCGGCCTCATAATAAGAAGGGTCGATCCCTGTGATCACCGCTAAGTAAACAATCATGCCAAATCCGAAGTTTTTCCATAAATCACTGATGATGATCGTCGGTCTGAACAGCGTAGGATCACCCAAAAAGAAAATCGGTTTCAGTCCGAGGAAATTCGTAAGAAAATGATTTATGCCCCCATCCAGACCTAAGATATCAATCATGATTCCGGCAACGGTTACCCAAGAGAGGAAATGCGGTAAATAGACCAAGGTTTGAATACTCTTTTTAATCCCCATGTTTCTAATCTCGCTTAGCAGAATCGCCATAAAGATAGGAACGATAATTCCGACTATAATTTTGATTACAGCAATAATGAGGGTGTTGATAATGGATTGTGTGGCCTCTTTATATTGAAAGATTCTTGCGAAGTTATCCCAACCAATCCAAGTTGAACCTGTAATTCCAAGCCAGGGCTTGTAATCCTGAAAGGCCATCACTAATCCGACCATAGGACCGTAGGCAAAAATTAGAACGAATACCAAAGCTGGGATACATAAAACATACAATGGCCAATTTTTTTTGATTTCCTTTTTCCAAGGATTTTTTCTGCTTTTTTTAACGTTGGCTTTCTCACTCCATTTAAGCTGGGTATTCATTATCTGTGCTATTGTGCTTACCCCCTTTTACATTCTTGGCTGCTAATTTCTTTCTGGTTTAATGTTAACAAAAGCGCTTTCATTCGAAAATGTCTCAAATTAAATATCATAACCACTCGCTAAACATCTTTATAAACGCTTTCATTTTGCGGGAGCTCTTCTCTTTTTCTTTTGGAATATATGGCTTATGATGAATTCACAAGAGTCCTAGCGACAGGAGTAATGCTTATGATTAAAAAAGTAAATATGAAACGATTCATATATTTTTTCGTTTTTTTCCTTTTACTGACCTTAAGTTTGTTTTTCGTAATGAACTCCCTAGGTTCCAAAACCATTCAAGAGAGCTTGGTTAACTCCTCCAAAAATCAGCTAGCCTATACGGAAAGCATTCTGGATGGCATCATCTCTGAGGCAAGTTTGTATGGCATCCAATATACAGCCGACACCTCCGTACGTTTCTATCAAAGCAAAATACAAGAGATGAACAATTACGATGCCCAGATGAAAAAAAACGATATCTATGACCGCATATCAGCACCACTTCTCTCCAGTCAGGCGATTGAATCTATCGGTATCTACTGGAAATCGGACGGCACTTTTATTTTTACGGGTCATGATTCGCTTGCCAAACAGCCCTTTCAGAAGGTCACGCAGCGAGGCTGGCAGATTGTTAATAATAATTTGTATTATTTTTCAATCTACCCTTATATTCATGAGCCTAAGAACCCTGCCAATATTCAATACATTGTGGGCGTTAAGCTGAAAAAGGAGTATTTAACAAGTCTTTTAGAAAAAGCAGTGAGTGGCGGTGAGAGCTCCAATGCCTTTTTGCTTGTGAACAAGAGTTTGATGATTAGCAATAAAGCGGTGGATATTCGAATCGAGGAAAAAGCCAAGGAGACGATAACACCCAATGCACATGAAATTCTAAAGTTTGACTATCATATCAACGATGACGATTATTATGTTTTATCGAAGTATATTGAGCCGATTGATACGTATCTAGTTACCTATACGCGAATGAGTGATTTTTTGAATCCGCTTAACCGGAATAAACAGGTGTTTTTTGTCAGCATCTTAATGATCTTGATCATTGGCCTTATCGTGATTTTTATGTTCTATCGAAACTATTATCGCAATGTATATCTGCTCGACAAGAAATTCTACCAAGTGGAACAAGGGAATTACAGCACCAGAATTAGTGAGAACCCGGACAATCAATTTTATAGTCTATTTAAAAGCTTTAACCACATGGTCGCCAAAATACAGGCTTTATTCGCTTCATTAAAAATAGAAACCGAGCTTCGCAGAAACGCGGAAGTGAAACAGCTGCAGGCTCAGATCAATCCACATTTTCTTTACAATAATCTGTTTTTCATTATGGCTGTGGCAAAAACTTCACCGGAAGCCGTAATGCAGATGAGCAAACATTTAGCAGAGTACTATCGTTATTTAACAAAAATGAATTCAGATAATGTTACGTTGGCTTCTGAATTGCAGCTTGCCGATCATTTTTTATCCATCATGTCACTTTCCAAAAAAATAAATTATGAAATCAACCTGCCCCCTGAACTGGGAGAGCATCTGATTATGCCACTGATTATCCAGCCTATGGTCGAGAACGCGATTCAGCATGGGATTGAAGAACAGCAAGGGGCTTATCGCGTTACTATAGATGTAAAAGCACTTGATACTGGAGCGTTAATTATTGTAGCCGATGATGGTAAGGGGCTTACTGCTGAGGAAATACACCAGCTAATGGCCAGACTTGAGAATGAATCCCCCCCTGAAGGATCAAGAGGAATTGGTCTTTGGAACATTCATCATCGCCTCAAAAATGCGTATGGTGAATTAAGCGGACTGCGTTTCTTCATTAATGACTGGGGCGGTTTATCCGTGCTGGCATTCATAGATTTCTCGCTGGATGAAGGAGGTCAATATGCGATTACTGATAGTTGATGACGGGCATTACATCGTTGAATATTTAAAACACCTGCTGGATTGGAACAAATTTGGGATTGAGCATATTGAGACGACAACAAATTCGATTGAAGCCAAGGAGCTATTGAATCAGAATCATATAGATATTCTTATTACAGATATTCGTATGCCCGAGGTATCCGGCATTGATTTACTGCATCATGTTCATGAAAAAAAGCTCAAAACCAAGGTGATTTTTCTTTCCGGTTATTCTCAATTTGATTATGCACAGCAAGCCATCCGTCTGGGCGCTTTGGATTATTTACTCAAGCCGGTAGATAAAGAGGATATGGAAAAAGCCATGAGTCAAGTTATTAAGAGTATCGCTGAGAAACCCTCAAAAACCCCAGTGGCAGAGAAAAAGATAGATGGGCTAGGTTACCTGCTTTCTGTTATTAGCGAATCTTCCCCAATACGTAATGATTACAGTACATTCGATTCTACCTTCCGGAATGAGCATTTTTGCTTTTTTCATGTCTCAGGGGCTAGTGGGAAAGATGAAATGATTTTAAAAGATCATAATGGTGGACGAGACTTTATTTGGACCACTCCATCAGCCATTACTGGAATTATTCCAGAATCAAATATCGAAACTGTGGCAAGCAGCGTCGATTCCATTTCTTTTTCCGAGCCGTTTGAATTTTCTCAAAAGCATGCTGTTCGGCATATTTTTTATCATTTCTTTTTTAATGAAAATGTTGGGACCAATGACTTTACTATGCTGAGTATCTCTAGTGCTCTCCCTAAATTAGAGCTTGGAGAATGGGAACAAACCAGAAAAAACATTTTAAAAAACTTTGCCAAGCTCACTGTTAAAAAACAAAAGCTCCTCTACCTGCTCGAATTCATTAATTTGCTGTATTCCACAACCGATAAAATTCAATCAGCTGAGGCCGCAGACTGGATTTTCAATCAATTATCAGAGCCAAATACGGCTCTTCAATCCATCTTGCAAAGCCTCACCCAATTAGATAGAAGCGCTAAATTTTCCAATCAAAATATTGTTCATACCATTCAAGCCTATATCTCCAATCATATTAGTGAATGCTTGAGCCTGGAGGACTTAGGGAAAATTGTTCACCTCCATCCTGTTTACCTGTCCAAATTTTATAAGCAGGAGACGGGCGAAAATTTATCGAGCTACATTTCTTCTAAACGCTTGGAAAAGGCCTCCAAGTTATTGATCGATTCCAAATTACATGTGCTCGATATTTCACATCTAGTCGGCTACAAAAAGCCACAATATTTCATTAAGCTGTTCAAAGATCAGTATGGCATTACGCCTTATCAATATCGAAGACAGCAGATTAAATGAAACAAAAATTGAACAGATCAGCAAAAAAGTTTACACTTTGAATGAAGTAACGAACCATGGAAAGGAAACCTGCTAATGTTGCGCTCCTCCTACACCATTCGCTCGGAAGAACAAGCTTCTATGCTTCTGTTTGATTCAATTGGCTGGGAACAAGCCGAGACTCCGGCATATTCATTTAACGGCCAGAACCGGACGGAGAGAAGTTGTGTTATTTTTCAGTACACCTTATCTGGAGAGGGTAGAATTGAAATAGACGGGGTTGTTCACCCATTAACGAAGGGCAAAGCTTTCCTAGTGACTGTCCCCAGTATACACAGATATTATTATCCGGAGGAAGGTACAGAGCCCTGGGAATTCATTTGGCTGAATGTACGAGGACCTCTAGCTATTTCACTCTGGAACCAACTGATCGCACATGGCGGTCCCATTATAGAACTCCCTCAGGAATCGGTTCCGATGGATTTATTGTGGAGTATGTTCAAGGACATACAGGTTGATGAGGAAAGAGATTTGCATTTTCTAACGGGGAAAACCTTTCAGTGGATATTGTCCATGGAGAAATACCTCAAGAAACCGAATTTGTTAACCACCTATATAAAAAATGACAAACTTCATGCTGCTATACAATTTATGAAAAATGATCTGCACAATAATAACCTTAGCTTAGACGATGTCGCCGCACATGTTGGAATTTCCAAACATCATCTTTGCAGGCTATTTCAAAAAAACATCAATCTCTCGCCTTTTGAGTATTTAAGAAGGAGACGGATCGAGCTGGCAGCATCTATGCTGAAAACAACAGATCAGACGATCTACCAGATCGCTGTGGACACCGGGTTTGACAATGCCAGCTATTTCGGCAAAGTCTTTCGTTCCTATTTTGGAGTCAGCCCCTCCACTTACCGCGAGCAGGATCTGGAGTTCCTGTCCAAACATGTGTTTTTTGAAAATTGATGTTGCTCGGCATAACCGTTCGGCTTCGATAGAGCTGAGTGGCATGCGTGGCGTGCTAATTCGGGGCCGGTGGATGCAAGTAGTAACCATTCAGATTTGGTGGCGCCAACTCAAAACCATCCCCCGCCGCTTTCGGACCCAGATGACGCTATTTGCTAATTTTTCGCCTTTTGAGCACAGTTTCGGACTCCAGTGCAGCTATTCCTTCGAAAGAGGTGCATATTAGGTACTTTTCGAGTCAATAGCGACTATGCGGTCCGATAAAACTCCAAATGTGTGAAAAGGCTGCGGTTAGCGGCATTTGAGTCCGATAGTACTGTGTTGGTTGGGTAAGCAACTTGCATGTCGCACCAATTCGCGTACGCTGGCCCACGGCTAGGGAAGCATCTTGTTAAACACCCTAATTCGCGTACGGCAGCACCGAGTCACAACCATCCCCCGACGCTTTCGGACCCCAATGACGCTATTTGCCAATTTTTCGTCTTTTGAGCACAGTTTCGGACTCCAGTGCAGCTATTCCTTCGAAAGAGGTGCTTATTGAGTACTTTTCGAGCTAATAGCGACTATGCGGTCCGATAAAACTCCAAATGTGTGGAAAGAGAGCGGTTAGCGGCATTTGAGTCCGATAGCACTGTGTTGGCTGAGTAAGTAACTTGCAAGGCGTACCAATTCGCGTCCAGCAGTCCCCGGCTAGGTAAGCATCTTGTTAAACACCCTAATTCGCTTACGGCAGCACCGAGTCGCCCCCTCCACCGCCGCTTTCGGACTCAGATGACGCTATTTGCCAATTTTTCGCCTTTTAAGCACAGTTTCGGACTCCAGTGCAGCTATTCCTTCGAAAGAGGTACATATTAGGTACTTTTCGAGTCAATAGCGACTATGCGGTCCGATAAAACTCCAAATGTGTGGAAAGAGAGCGGTTAGCGGCATTTGAGTCCGATAGCACTGTGTTGGCTGGGTAAGCAACTTACATGGTGCACCAATTTGAGCCCGCCGGCTTCAGTATAAACAATCAGCTCCAGTGGCGCCAAGCTACTTGCAAGTCGCACTAATTCGCGTCTGGTAGTCCCCGGCCAAGTAAGCATATCTCGCAAAGCGCCCCATCCAATAACAGCTTCGGGCGCGCAGCTAGTCACAAAAGAACTCAAAAAAGGAGAAAAAAAAGGAAGGTTCCCAGCAGCCAATGGCTTTCGGGGCACCCTCCTTTTTTGATTAAACTTCTCTAAGCACGAAAAGTAGGCTTCTGAAATCGCCCTCTAGCTGTGGAAGCGTGAGTCCGAAGTGCATCAGCTCATCCCCTCTGTATACTCCGCCGTTAAGCTCAAGCTTATACGATTTTGCAGGGTCGAGTCCTTTCAGACGTAATCTGCGCAACGGTGGATTAGGCCCGGCCAGAACTTGGAAGTAGGTGGCGAAGGCTTCTTTTTTATCAGCGGAAACAAACATCCATGCCGTCTCGTTTCCTTCAAAAGGACTAAGCAGTCGATAGAAATCACCGTACTGAATCAGCATTCTCAGTTCCTTGTACTCCGAAACCTGCTTGCGGATATCCTCGCGTTCAGCTTCAGTAAGCTTGGTCAAATCCAGCTCGTAGCCGAAATTACCCGACATCGCGACATGACCACGTGTCTCCAAAGGAGTAATACGATGCACCTGATGGTTAGGAACAGCCGACACATGGGCACCCATTGAACTCGCTGGATACACAATACTTGTTCCGTATTGGATCTTTAATCTTTCCACTGCATCCGTATCATCGCTAGTCCAGGTCTGTGGCATATAATACAGCATCCCCGGATCAAATCGTCCGCCACCACCAGAGCAGCTTTCGAACAAAATATGAGGGAAACGGGAAACGATACGTTCCAGCACATCATAAAGTCCAAGGATATAACGGTGTGCCGTTTCGCGTTGACGTTCGGCTGGAAGAAGCGCTGATCCAATCTCTGTCATATTCCGGTTCATATCCCATTTCACATAAGTAATCGGAGCAGATGACAATACCGAGCTAACTGACTCGACGATATAATCGCATACATCCTTGCGGGATAAATCCAGCACTAGCTGCTGGCGGGCTAACGAACTTTTATGCCCAGGTACATGGAGACACCAGTCTGGATGTTCACGGTAAAGATCACTTTCTGGCGATACCATTTCTGGCTCGAACCATAATCCGAATTCCATGCCCATTGCCGTGATATCTTCGCCTAGCTTTCCAAGACCTTCAGGAAGCTTGCGACGATCCTCTACCCAGTCTCCCAGGGAGCTGTCGTCGTTATCACGTTTGCCGAACCAGCCGTCATCCAGCACGAACAGCTCCAGGCCTAGCTCTTTGCCTGCTTTAGCAATTTCTTTGATTTTATCCGCATTAAAATTAAAATAAGTCGCTTCCCAGTTGTTGATCAGAATAGGACGCTTGCTATCGCGGAATTCACCTCTGCATAATCGGGTCCGATACAGACGGTGATAGGTTCTCGATAATCCACCAAGCCCTTCACTGGATCTTACCAATACGGCTTCTGGAGCCTGAAAGGATTCGCCCGGTTCAAGCAACCACTGAAAGTTAAAAGGTTGAATACCGATCCCTACTCTGGAAATTCCGTATTGATCCACTTCTGCTTGGGCAAGGAAACTTCCGCTATACACAAGGCTGAACCCGTAAACTTCGCCATGATCCTCTGTTGCATCTTTTGCAAGCAAGGCCATAAAAGGATTCTGCTGATGGCTGCTGGAGCCGCGTTTGCTGTCAATCCGCTGGATGCCAGGAACGAGTGGTCTTTTGTGAATATGGCGTTCTCTAGTCCAAGTACCGGATAATTGCAGCATGTCATAGTCAGAATCATGGAAGTCAACATTCGCGCTTAATACTCTTTTCAGAACCAGATTGTCCTTACCCAGATTCTCAATCCGCACGGAACGTGTTATAACATCCTGATTGTTAAATACGGTATAGCTCAAGGCAGCGATCAATCCTGTTTTATCATCTTGCAGTATAATTTCCAGGGTCTCTGCTTCTTCTTCACTTTCAACATAAGTAGCAGGCAGACCCTTGAGTGCAGGTTTTCCTTTATTAATGGTGTGGCTCTTATAACGGAAATCCGTTACGGTCGTGCCATCTACTAGGTGAACCTCAAGTGCCGGCTCGCGGAAATCACCGTTTCCATAAGAAGGGAATTCGCTTGGCAAGGTGTCGAGGGAGATATTTTTATCCTCCTGCAAATAAGTTGGACTAAAAGAGCAACGTTCCACCAAATTCAACGGATGTTGAAATTCTCTCCCTGCCAATTTTGGGCCCCAGTAGACATGCGCTGGAATAACACCTTTGATCATTTCAATAATATAGCTGGATTTCTCAGACTGTAAATGAAACACCTTGCGGTTGTCATCATAATAAATACCCATAATATGTTTGCACTCTCCTTAAGGTAGCTCAATAGAACGTTTATAGTTTGTAATTAATGCTTCTTCGAAGTCTATTTTAGAGTGAAATGGAAGGGTATACAATCTTAATATCTATACCTATTATAGTAAAATATTGATCTATCTATACACAGAGTCTAAACCACTAGAATATATATCATCAAACTGTCATTTGGAGATTGACAGCCTAGGATATAGTAGGAAAATAACCTTTTTCTTAAATATCAAAGACGGAACGTACAGTAAGCTGGGTACGCAGTTCCTCAGCCGTAGCTGGTTTATCGAGATCTTTTTTAGCAACCGTAACGGTTCTTGAAACGCCAGCTGATAGGTCGAAATAGTTATCACTGAAGATCGCATCTCTTTCCTTGAAATCAAGTCCGACGAAACAGGCATATGCTTTTGACTTCACAGTAATAACGAATTGTTCTGCTTCCTCAGTGAGTACGGCTTCAAGCTCAGGATCAACAAAGCTGAAATGTTTCGGCTTAACGAACAAGACGGTTCCCCCGCTTATCGTCTCCCCCTCTACCTCAAATACATATTCCAGATAAGCTTTACGTTTCTCTTTTGTATCCAAGACATGACCAAAATCAAGCCGATCGAACTCGGCACTGCTTAAAGCCTCAATCTTCACCGACTTCGCACCTTCCATTAGAACCTCTGATGTCGGAGTAAGCAGTCTCCATCTTAATTCACCACTCACCTTCTCTCTGCTCTCATTAGAGACATGCAGGGAAACTACGGTTCCTTCGTCATGTGCAGAAGCAAGAACTGGAGCAAAAAAACGTCTAGCTGTATAATGCATTGCTTTCCACCGGCCATAATAATCGATGCTAGACCAGGAAGCAACCGGCCAACAATCGTTCAACTGCCAATACAATGCGCCCATGCAGCGCCCTCTATGTCTACGCCAATGCTCTACGCCACAGCGCATGCCTTCGGCTTGGATAAGCTGGGACGCATAGAGAATAGATTCAAAATCCTTCGGATATTTGTAGGTCTCGCCGATATAATAGAGAATTCTCTCATTTCCGGTATTGTTCTTCTGGTGGGACTCCATGACATAGGAGAAAATATTGCGATCCTCCGGCAACGTAAAGGATTCAATCGTCTTCAAGCTTGGGAAGGATTGCAGGCCAAACTCAGACATATAACGCGGATAGAGCTTCCGGTAATCGGTAAAAGGCTCCTTGCCATGCCAAACGCCCCAGTAATGCATGTCTCCATAGTTCTCGTCATTCGGTTTATCAAAGCTTCCTTTAGAGGAAGGAGAGGCACGCCAGTAGAAGGTATTGGGATCAACTTCCTTAGCGATAGCCGGCAGAAGCACTTCATATTGCTTGATATAGTCGGCCTTTAGCTGGAGCGAATAATGATTCTCCCAATCCCAATCGACCCAAGCCATCTCCTGTTCGTTGTTACCGCACCACAAGCCTAACGATGCGTGATGGCGTAAGCGCTTCATGTTGTCCATCGTCTCATGTGTGATATTGTCCTCAAAAGATTCTGTCAGTGCATAGATCCCGCAGGCATACAGATGATCCTGCCAGACGATAAGCCCATATTCATCGCATAGATCATAAAAATAATCGTCAGGATAATAACCGCCACCCCATACACGAATGGTATTAAAGTTAGCAGCCACGCAGCTTTGGAGCAAGCGATCCGTGCGCTCCTTAGTCACGCGAGGCAGAAGATTATCTTCCAGAATATAATCGGCACCTGTAGAAAAGATAAGTACGCCGTTGATTTCAAAAGCGAATGATTGTCCCCACTGGTCTTCTTCCTGCTTCACAGAAATCGTTCTTAATCCAATCCGCAGTTCTCGACGATCCAGCTCCTGTCCCTTCTGCAACAGTACAACCTCGACGTTATACAGGGGTTGTGCACCCAGATTATTCGGCCACCACAGCTCTGGCTCCATAATTTCCAGTGTAATATGATGATCTTCTCCCGCAGTTTCGGACACACGACGTTCAACGGCCACACCTGCTGGAGTGTGAACGCTGACTACGATTTCCCGTTCAACCTCCTGCCAACTCTCTGTTCTTACCCGAACATCCAGAGTAACCTTATCCGGCTCGTGAAATTGTGTAATATAAACATCGTCAACACGGGCACTGTCATACCCCTGAATGGAGAGACTTCTCCAGATTCCAAGATCGGGCAGCTTCGGACCCCAGTCCCAGCCGAACATGGAATGTGCTTTGCGCAGATGGGATATTCCCTCCACTGCATCAGCACAACTGCTAAGCGGCAGCTCCGCTTGCTTCCGCAGAGCAAATTCCACTGGGGAACGAAAAATCGCGTGAATGGTGTTATCGCCTTGCTTCAACACTGACTTAATGTCCACTTCATACGTCCGGTGCATATTATCACTGTTCAGAATGTTAGTTCCATTCACAAAAAGCTCGCATAACGTATCCAGCCCCTCACACAGCAGAAATACGCGGTCATGCTGTAACACTTCAGCTTCCACTTGAAAGCAACGCTGATATTCGTAATCGTAATTGGATAATTCCAGAACCTCATATTCCTGCTCACGATAGAACGGATCCGGCATTTCTCCGGCATTCAATAAATCGTGATAGACAGAACCTGGCACACTAGCCTCCAGCCAGTTCGGCTCATGCAGACGTCTCATTTTCCATTTGCCATTTAGATCTACAAGATGCATTTTCTCCCGCCTCCAAAATGTGCTATTTTGCCTTCTTATAGATCAAGTCTATCAATATTATCTTTATATTTCTTGTGTTGTGTTCTCGAGAATCATGTGCTATTTTAACATCATTAATACACTGGAGGACGAACATGTTCAAATACACCGAGGCAAGCCATATGAATCCTGAACTACTAGCAGACCCTTTCTGGGTGGAGTCCTTAAGTCAGGTATCTCCAGAACATACGCATGATTTCTATGAATTTTTCATTCTCACAGAAGGCAGATGTCAGCATATTGTTAACGGGACAGCGCAGCTGCTTCAGACTGGCTGCCTTGTCTTTATTCGGCCCAGTGATACCCACAGATATGAAGCAGATGGTGATAGCGATTGCCGTTTCCTGAACATTCCCTGCCGCAAAAGCCTCATTGAAGATGCTTTAACTTATCTGAATGAAGAGGAGTTTTTGCACGGATTGCTGAACACGCCTCTCCCCCGAATCGCCATGTTATCTCAGCTGGAAATGGCTAGTTTCGTCCGTTCTATGGAACGCATTCGCATCCTATCAACCCTAGACAAGGTTAAGTCCCGGATTTTTCTAAAAGGCCTGCTCGTCGATACACTCACCCAGCATTTTTTCTCCGCAGAGACAGTCGCTCAACCAGAATTCCCACTCTGGCTAGAGCATGCCATAACCAAAATGCATTTAAAGGATAATTTGCACCGTGGACTTCATGCCTTATACGAGCTGTCAGGGAGAAGCGCCGGCCATGTGAACCGCGCCTTCCGGCAATACTTGAACCAGACGCCTACGGAATATATCAACCAGCTAAAGCTCAATGTAGCCCGCAACCTACTGCTCACTACCGAGCTGCGTGTGGTCGATATCGCTTTGGAATCCGGCTTCGAGAATGTCAGTCATTTCTATCATCAATTCAAAAAATTCTATCATCAAGCCCCGCTTGATTTCCGCAGGAATGCACATGTTAATCGGCTGGTTTAGCTTTTTTATACAACAAAAAGCTTCCCTCTGCTGAAATGCAGAGAGGAAGCTTTTACATAGATAAATATATTATTTTGAGTTCCACAATTCCATACGTTCGCTATACTTCTGATTGAAGATTTCTTCTACTTTTTCATCCCCAGCTTTTTTCATATCCGCAAGCATCTTGTCGAATGTAGAATTGGCTTCGGCTTCAGAAGGAGCGATGATTACTCTCGTAATGCTTTGGTCCATAATATCTTTTACTTTTTGCGCTGTCAGCGCTTCAGGCGTTCCGCCGTCAGGGCCTAAGTTATCAAATTCTGCTGTATCCCATACGGAATCTCCAAGGCTCTTAATGGCCATTTCGTCAATTTCACTACGTTGGTATTTAACGGCCATATCGTATGGCTGTTCATTGGCATCCAGACCATTTTTAACAAACCACAACCATTTACGAACACCGCTCTTCTTCACAGCATCGTCCCAGTTATCCTTGAAGCTTTGCAGGAATGCAGGGTCTGGTTGTCTCTTTCCATCCACCATGGTGTACTGCTCGCCTTCCTTACCCCATAGCAGCAAATGTTGTCCTTCGTCACTCGCTAGGTAGTTGAACAGCTTGATAGTTTCTTCAGGGTGTTTGTTATTTTTCGTAATGGCAATAGCATCCCATCCAAGTGAGCTTCTTGGTCCGAATGTTGTTTGGGAGGTCTCAGTGCCTGGAGCTACAACCTTGTAGGGGAAGAACTGATTATCATCTCCGCCATCCTTCTTCAGAGTACCATTTGCATTACCTGGGTCCCAGTATGCGCCTGGTGTGGAGAACACTGCGCCGGTAGCCAGCTTTTGAATCCAGGTTTGTGTTTTGCTGATGGCAAACTCTTTTTCGATTAGACCTTCTCTATACAGACTGTTCACATAAAGCAGCATCTCGCGATACTTTGGATCCTTAACATCATATTGTAATGTTCCATTATTATCATAGTAGGTTCTCAGACCCCACATCCCTTTAAATGTACCGAGGTTGGCGCCCATATTCTCACCGTTCATCGTCATTGGAACAGTTTCTTTTCCATCAATTGTCTTGTTTTTCTCTTTAAAATTCTTTAAAAGTGCTTCAAACTCATCCGTTGTGAGTGGGGTGGAGCCATCTGCCTTATCTGGAGCTAGGTCCGCAACCAGATTTTTTCTCATCAGCATACCGAAAACAGGATCACTATCCAGGCCATACCAGTTAGCTAGATAATAGTTTTTCCCATCCTTATAACGTGTTTTGATCAATGTGTCGCCGTACATTTCTTTAATGTCTGGTCCACTTTTCTCAATTAACTCATCGAGCGCTATAAATGCGCCACTTGTAATGTATTTATCGAGGGAAGCATCGCCCCGGCTCATTACAACCACATCTGGATAGTCACCACTGGCAAGCATCAAGCTCAGCTTTTCCGTAGGATTACCCGTTGGCTGCTGGATTGAGATCGAAATGCCTGTTTTTTTGGTGATTTCCTGCGCAATAGCATCAGTGAAAGGTTCTCCCTTGGTATTTGAATCAAACCAGGTCAATGTAATCGGCTCTTGTTTTTTATCGTCTCCGGCCGTTTGGTTTGTATTGTTTTTTCCATCATTTGAAGCACAACCCGCTAATACACCAACGGCTAATGCGGCAGTAATACTCACGTTCAACCATTTATTTTTCTTTATCATAGACACCCTAATTCCTCCCATTAAGTAAGTTACTTCATAAGTCTATCAAGCAACCAAGCAAGTCTGCCCGTTCACCCCCCTTCAGGGCCGCTATTTATTTAATCATATTAACTCTTAACCGCTCCCAAAGTCATACCCTTAACAAAGTACTTTTGCAGGAATGGGTATACCAGTACGATAGGCAATGTTGCCACCATCGTCGCTGCCATCCGGATAGTATCACTTGAAACCGCATTCCGCTTAGCCGAGTTAGCTAGCATTTGCGATTGCGATACCATGCCTCCGGTCTGGAATTGGCTTAATATTTTCACGAGTACGGCTTGCAAGGTCTTTAAGTCAGAGCTATAGGTAAACGCATAGGAGTCAAACCACGAATTCCAATGTGAAATTGCCTGAAAAAGTCCTACAGTCGCAAGCACGGGTGTGGTCAACGGTAGAACAATCCGGAAGAAAATCGTCAGGTCATTCGCCCCGTCTACCTTCGCCGACTCCTCGATCTCACCAGGCAGCCCCTCCATAAAGGTACGGACAATAATCATATAGAAGACATTCATCAGCCCTGGCAAAATAAATACGGAAAACGTGTCAATCATATTCAGCGCTTTAAGCACCATGTAATAAGGAATCAGTCCGCCTCCAAAATACATTGTGAAGACAAAATATAGATTCCATCCTTTACGTCCCATCAAATTCCGGCGGCTTAGCGGATAAGCAAGCATCGTAATGACAAGGACAGATAGCGGCGCGCCAATTACGGTACGTTTGACAGTAACCCATAAGCCATTCAAAATCTCGCTATCTTTTAAGATTTGACCGTAGCTATCAAAGGTGAGGACTCTGGGCCACAAATAGACGCCACCACGTACGGTATCCTCAGCAGCATTTAATGAAAGAACGAGAATATTCCAAAAAGGGAGAAAGGTAACTAGCAACACAAGTATAAGAATGAGATAAACTATAAATTTAAAAATATGATCCCCGTATCTATTCGAAATCATCACAAGCGCTCCTCTCTTTTTCGGGTTTAGAACAACGCTTGGTCGTTCACTTTTCTAGAAATTCGATTCACAATTACAACAAGTATGAAGGCAATCACGGATTTAAATACCCCAACGGCCGCCCCGTAGGAGAACATGCTGTTTTGTAGCCCGTATTTATATGCATAAATATCGATAACCTCTGAATACTCAAGCACGGTATTATTTTGCAGCAGGTATTGTTGTTCAAAGCCCGCATTCAAAATGCCTCCGACGGCAAGAATCCCTAAAATAACAATGGTTGGACGCAAGGCTGGCAACGTAATATGCCACATTTGCCGGAAGCGACTGGCTCCATCCACTCTAGCTGCTTCGTAGAGCTCTGGATTAATAGCGGAAATTGCAGCAAGATACATAATGGCGCTGAAGCCCATTTCCTTCCACATATTGGACAAAGCGATAATCCACCAGAATAGCGGTCCATTTTGTAGAAAAGCAACCGGTTCCTGAACAATGCCCAACGTCACCAGTAAATTGTTAAACATCCCATCGGAAGCCAGCAGTGTAATCACGATGTTTGCAGCGATAACCCATGAGATAAAATGCGGCAGATAAGAAACCGTCTGTACAAATCTTTTGAAAAATCCCTGTCTAGCTTCATTCAGTACAAGTGCGAGGATGATCGGTGCTGGAAACCCGAATAACAAGGTCAGCAAGCTTGTAGCGAGCGTATTGCGCATTACACGGTAGAAGTCTCCGGTAGTAAAGAAATACTCAAACCACTTGAATCCTACAAACTCTGCATGGAAAAATTGTTGAAAAAATGTTCCTCCGCCCGGCTGATAATTCGTAAACGCCATATACATCCCAAACATAGGACCATAAGAAAATAGCAATGTCGCAATTAAGGCAGGCAGCATCAGCAAAAATAACCATTTCTGCTCTTTTAATCTGTACCACAGATTATTGCCTCTGACTGTTTTGATAGCGCTTGCTTTATGCATCAAATACCCTCCCTTTTTATTTAGTGCAGCATGTCGAGCCACATCTCGATTCAACTTCTCTCCTATTCATCTTAAGTCCGCAACAGGTGGCTTTCTATACTTCAATCCTCCGAATGATAGCGCTTTTTAAAGGAGTTTCGGCAGATTCGAGCATTGGATTTCGATATTCAGTCTGCTATGATGAACATGGCAAACAGCGAATTTACAGTAAAGAAGGGACTTCTTCTATGCGCCATATATATAGGAAATATATTTATATGCCTTTTATCGATTTGAGCTTTCGCTCCAAGCTGTTCAGCGTATTTGTGCTAGTGACCATTGTTCCGATGATGCTTTTCGCCTACCTTTCCTACGAATTAACAAAATCAAAATTAACGGATCAGATTTACAGCAATATGATGAATTCAACAGCTCAGATTAATAAAAATTTGGAAAACAAGCTGGACAGCTATGAACATATTTCAGCTTCCATCTACCTGGATAACAGACTTGCCAGCTACCTCACGAGTGAATACCAGGATGATCCTTCTTATCTGGATGTCTATCAATACATAGGCAACCGCATGGACACGATAATGACTGCCTATCCTGATTTTGATAGCGTTTTCATTTATTCGGACAATGAATCACTTCCCAAAGATGATTACTATATCAAGCCGGTAACAGCTGAGGTTAAAGAGACCGAGCTGTTCAAGCAGCTTCAGCAGTCACATGGGAATATCATTCATCTATCCTCACCGCAGACCGAAGATAGTCCGGCCATGTTTACCTTAGCAAGATTTTTGAACAATAACCGCAATCAATATCCCTACGGTATTCTGGTCTTCAGAATCTCCGAATCGGTCATCTATTCTTTAATGGAGGAAGAAGCGGGCGGGAAAGATATTTTTATTATTAATGATAAAGGGCTTATTCTCTCAGCAGCAGACAAGCACTTATTAAATACGAGCCTGCCGGAATTGCTTGATCAGAAATTTGATGAATCGCCTTCGGGCCGATTTGACACAACTTACAAAGGGGTAAAGGCTTTCGCCGTCTATAACACGCTTAAAAATGGATGGAAAACCGTATCTATCTTCCCTTATGACAGCATCATTCAGGACGCTAAATCACTCTCAGATCTGATTATCAAAATCTCACTGGGCTTTATTGGCGTGGCCCTCCTGCTGATTTACATTACGGCGTCGCTGTTCAGCAAGCGTATCCGTACTTTAATCCGGATGATCCGCCGCCTGGAACGGGGCGATTTCAATCATAGTACAGAAGAACACTTGGGAAATGATGAGATTGGCCAGCTGCATTTTGCCTTCAAGCAAATGACCACCCGGCTCAAAAGTCTCATTACCGAGGTGTATCAGAAGGAGCTGCAGAGTAAGGAGGCCGAGCTTGACCTGCTGCAAGCGCAAATCAACCCTCATTTTCTGTACAACACACTGGGCTCCATCTCGTCGCTTGCCCTAAAACATCAAGATACGCGTATACAAGATTTGGTGCTTCATCTAGCCAAGTTTTATCGAATCTCCTTAAATAAAGGGAAAAGTATATTGACCATCCACGAGGAATTAAAGCTGACCCAGAGCTACAACGCCATTCAGCTAATCCGCTTTAAAGGCCAACTGAACATTACCTACACAGTAGATGAAGCGATCCTGCCCTACTCTACTGTCAAGCTTGCCTTACAGCCTTTTGTGGAGAATGCAGTGCTGCATGCCGTGTGGAGCCAAGAAAGTCCGCTGAACATTCATATCAAAGGTGTCATGGAAGCAAACGATATTATCTTGTCGGTAATCGATGATGGCATGGGGATGAGCCGCGAGACCCTCAGCTCTTTGCTTGAGGATAAGCCTGGACGAGGGTACGGAATCACTAACGTTGATCGCCGCATCAAACTAAAATATGGTGAGCACTACGGCGTTAAAGTGTTTAGCAGACTAGGAATAGGCACCACCGTGCAGATTCGTTTACCACAAAAAGAGGTGTAGGAGCGGTGACGAGGGGATTCTCCATTGTGAGAATCCTTTGGCTTGCTTCTCCTTGGATTTGATGGGATCGATGGGATCGTTTGGATCGAAGGGATCGTTTAGATCGAAGGGATCGTTTGGATCGTTCGACACTATTTGCTCCCTCCTCATTCGTATCGGACCGAGGAGACCTTATTTCGATGATTCGGGGCATTTTGCTCGACTATCGGACTCAGATGCAGCTATTGACTCGTTTGTACACTAATTCTGGACAATTTTATAGCAATAAGAGCTATACAGTCCGAAATCTTTGTAAAAAGACTCAAATATCCGAAATAGCTGCAATACGGTCCGATGTGTTCTACTTTGCGCGAGAGATTCTACTTTACTGAGGTATGTTCTACTTTTGCGCGGGATTCTACTTTGCTGGGTATGTTCTACTTTTCCGCGGGATTCTACTTTTCTGAGGTGTGTTCAACTTATATTCCTTCCTCATACGCATCGGACCGAGGAGACCTTATTTCGATGATTCGGGGCATTTTGCTCGACTATCGGACTCAGATGCAGCTATTGACTCATTTACACAGTAATTCCGGACAATTTTATAGCAATAAGAGCTATACTGAAGCTAGAATAAAAAGTGGACAGTAGTTAACAGACTGGCGATAATGAGTCCACGGAGGTGTGTTCACATGGGAGAACATCGACAACGGTATAACGAAGAATTTAAAAAACAGACAGTGCAGTTCATTCAAGAGCAAACAAAGACAGTGGGCGACTTGGCGGAAGAGCTCAACATCCCAAAAAGTACCCTGCATCAATGGATGAGCCAGTATCGAGAACTAAAGAATGAACCGGCAGCTAGCGTGGATCGAGTACGGGAACTCGAGGCACAGTTGAAAGAAATGAGCCGTCAACTTCAAGAAAAAGATAACAAGATTGCTGATGTGGAAGAGGAATTAGCGATCGTAAAAAAAGCAGTGCACATCTTCAGCAAACCAAGGAACTGAGATTCCAGTTTATTGAAAAACATCGCTCCGAGTTTCTCTTGGAGAAGATGTGCATGACCCTACATGTGTCACGGAGCGGGTACTACAAGTGGCGGACAGAAAAAAACAGTACGCATATGCTTCGTAAGGCTGCGATAATGAAGCGAATTCAGTATCATTTTGCAGACCATCAAAAGCGGTATGGGAGTCCGAAGATCACCCGCCTGTTACATCAAGAAGGTTATACCGTTACCGAACGCACGGTGAGTGTGTACATGCGACATATGAAGCTTCGCTCCATTGTCTCCAAAACGTATCGCGTACAGACCACTGACTCCAATCATGACCATCCGATTGCCCCGAATACGCTGAACCAGCAATTTAAAATACTCAAA
Source organism: Paenibacillus sp. FSL R5-0928 (assembly GCF_037970385.1). Taxonomy (NCBI): domain Bacteria; kingdom Bacillati; phylum Bacillota; class Bacilli; order Caryophanales; family Paenibacillaceae; genus Paenibacillus; species Paenibacillus sp. FSL R5-0928. Next base: position 5,263,286 of record NZ_CP150225.1, read on the forward strand.
CCCAATTCAGTATGGGTTACCGACATTACGTACATTCCTTGCCGGGGAGGGCGCTTGTACCTGGCTAGTGTAATGGACCTTTGCACGCGCGAAATCGTGGGGTGGCGCTTGGAGAACCATATGGAAACTAGCTTAATTTCGGGCGCCTTACAAGATGCTTACGAAGCTAAACAACCGGAAAAGGGTCTATTACATCACTCCGATAGAGGTTCTCAATATACTTCTCATGAATACACGAAGCAGTTGAAAGCGTATGGCATGGAGTCCAGCATGAGCCGCAGAGGTAACTGTTATGATAACGCCTGTATCGAGTCGTGGCACAGCATTTTGAAAAAGGAGCTCATTTATTGTAATCCACGATTCAAAACTAAGGAGCAAGCCTACCAGACACTTTTTCAATATATTGAGTTTTACTATAACCGCAAGCGAATGCATGGCGCGCTGGGGTATCTTTCTCCAGTTCGTTTTGCTGAGCAATTGACTAGAATGTCTGTTGCGTGACTGTCCACTTTCTTGACAGAGGTCCATACAGTCCGATTCCTTTGTAGAATAGCTCAAATATCCGAATTAGCTGCAATACGGTCCGATGTGTTCTAACTATGATCTACTTTGCCGATGTGTGTTCGACTTTCGCGGGATTCTACTTTGCTGAGGTGTGTTCGACTTATATTCCTTCCTCATACGCATCGGACCGAGGAGACCTTATTTCGATGATTCAGGGCATTTTGCTCGACTATCGGACTCAGATGCAGCTATTGACTCATTTACGTAGTAATTCTGGACAATTTAATAACAATAAGAGCTATACAGTCCGAAATCTTTGTAAAATGACTCAAATTTCCGAAATAGCTGCGATACGGTCCGATGTGTTCTACTTTTGCGCGGGATTCTACATTGCTGGGGTGTGTTCGACTTTTGCGCAGGATTCTACTTTTCTGAGGTGTGTTCGACTTTTGCACGGGATTCTACTTTGCTGGGGTGTGTTCTACTTTGCGCGGGATTCTACTTTGCTGGGGTGTGCTCGACTTTTGCACGGGATTCTACTTCGCTGGAGTAAGGTCCGATAGATAGTAAAGTGCGGTACTAATAACTGCCGAACAGTAATGTACCTAGTAATAATGTAGTACCTATTAGTAAAGTTCGATAAAGTAGCTAATTTCATCAAGTGATCTATCAAAAAAAGCGACTCTCCGGTTAATGGAGAGTCGCTTTTTTGTAGTGATTTCAGCTTACTTCAAAATCAAATTATAGATCACTTGAGCCGCTTCTGCGCGCGAAGTGATTCCTTTTGGTGCAAACCGTTCATGACTTTGACCTTGAATCAGTCCTAGATTGGCCGCTTCATTAACAGAAGCAGTGGCCCAAGCAGACACCTGATTCATGTCGGTGAACGCTGCGGCAGTTGCGCCGTTTGTTGTTGCGCCGTTAGTTGTTGCACCGTTGGTTGTTACGCCGTTAGTTATTACGCCATTGGTTGTTACGCCGTTGTTCAGCTCGTAAGCCTTCATTAGCATCAACGTGATTTCTTCCCGGGTGATCTGTGCGCCCGGCTCAAACTTGGACGCACTTCTGCCACTCACGATTCCCGCCTTGTAAGCGATTGAGATAGGCTCCGCATACCAGGCGGATGGAGCAACATCAGCAAAGCTTTCTTTTCCTGTCGCGGTCAGTCCAAGGGCATGAACAAGCATCGAGGTGAACTCGGCACGTGTAACTGCCCGGCTTGGTTCAAACTTTTCTTTGCTTGTGCCCTGCACATATAGCTTGGACGCCAGCTCTTGGATTACTGGGTTAGCCCAGTGATTGGCCGGCACATCGACAAAGATGCGGTTCAACTCCAGCACAGCATATTTGCTGAAGTGGCTGACCTCAGCTTTTAATACACCGTTAGCATAATCAGCTTGGATATATTCCAGCCTGCCATTGTCCGCGATATAATAAACACCGCCTCGTTTAGCATTGAAGCCTTCTGCCACTGGCATGATGAGTGTTATTGGCTTATCAAATGTAGCGAGTGTGTCTGTAATGCCTGACTTGGTGGTAATAGAAAGACTAAATTCATAGATGTCTCCCTTGAGTACAACAGCCGCATTAGTAGAACTAGCCACTGTAGCAACTAACTCATCGGCCTTGCTGCTGAGGTTCACCATCTTCAGGGCAATCGTGCTATCTTCCCGCTGTCCCTCTGGCAGCTTGTTTTGTAGCTGGTGAATTAGCTCCGCTGGTACCTGCAAGGAGAGCTTACCCGCATTCAAAACTAGGGTGTGGTTCGCCAACTGTCGGACTACAGCAGAGGATAACTGAAATTGTTGGATGTCCCCTTTAATCTCAACCACTACCTGGCCAGTAGAACTGTCCAATTCCAGCATATCTGGCATGAGAATCAAAGTGCCCGCAACATTCTCTTGACCCGAAGTACTGCCAGAGGTACTACCAGAGGTACCGCCATTGTTTCCTGGATTCCCAGGATTGCTCGGTTCTCCCGAATTTCCTGGATTCCCAGGATTACTAGGCTCTCCTGGATTACTCGGTTCTCCCGGACTGCTCGGTTCTCCTGGATTACTAGGCTCTCCTGGATTTCCTGGCTCTCCCGGATTTCCTGGATTGCTCGGTTCTCCTGTAGAGGCCTCTTTGACCGTGATTTTTGCCGATGCTTTGAATCCACCGTCTACCGTTTCCACAGTAATCGTGGTCTTTCCAGCTTCTACAGCGGTTACTGTTCCGTAGACTACGGTAGCTACAGAGGTATCGCTCGAAGTCCAGAGGACTGCTTTATCCGTCGCATCTTCCGGCGATACCGTAGCCGTCAATTTGCCGGTTTCACCTGCGGTCAACGAAAGCTCTGTCTTATCCAGTGTTATACCGGTTACTTGCTTAGGTGCAGCCGTCAATTTTACCAATTTCGACTCTGTCGGCTGCAAGGACAATTTCATAGTTCCTGTGACAGAGGAAACTTCTCCTGTCCAGAGATCTTGCGTAGTATAAGTCTCTGCAGCATCCAGTCCAGCGCGGCCAAGTTCAACTTGCTTATCTGCCGAAGCAGATGCACTGTAATTGAATACGGCCAGATAATAATCATTGCCATCCTTCATAACAAAAGTATCGGCGGCATTAGCGTTTGTATTTCCTTCAAGTGGCTTGAACACTTTTCCTTTTAAAGCTAAATCGAGAACATCCTTGTTGTTGAACAAAGCGGTCATGTACTCCTGTGCTTCTGGATCGTTAACATTGTCAGAGCCAAGCAGTACTGTTCCAGCGATAACGCCAGAGTTCATACGGCTACGCGCTTCAGTCAAGCTGGTAGCACGGGCCAATGCCAAATGATCAGGATCGGTGTAGGTGTAGATCGTGCCATTTTGCCAAAAGCCATAGGTTAATGAATTCAGCATATATTCGGTTTCATTGATCTTGCCGTATGTGTCGCAGGAAATTCGTCGGCTATGCGCATATTGGCTCGGGAAAATAGGCGCAATTGATGCGCTAATGAACATTTTTCCATCCAGACGTTCTTTCACATAACGCATTCCTTCATTATAAGCTTGGATTCCTGTCGTTATAGTTGGATCGAAATGTTGCCCCTCAAGCGAACCATGCGTTAAAAAATCTAATTTGATGAAGGTGAAGCCCAGACCTTTAAATTTGTCCAAAAAATAGTTCATGCGCAATTGGGCACCAGGATGTGTTACATCCAAAGGAAAAGCCCCGTCCAGAGTCGGCAGCGGTTGACCCGCGGCATCCTTAAGGACAATATCGCCGTAAGTATATTTATTGTCAGTTCCCTCTACAATCTGGTCCATATTGTTGCCCCAGTATACAAACGGTGCCCAATAAATACCCGCATGCTGGCCATTCCCTTTAATAACCGATACGGCGTCAGCCAGCTGCTTATCATTCAGATTATCCCAATAAGAATCCATGTTAATAAATACATTGCCGTTATTATTGAAATTTTGCAGATTCTCTTTATAGTAATTGGAGACATCCACTACATCCTGATACGAAAGCGTACCCTCGTAAGCTCCCCAGCTATTAAAACCAACCGGTACGCCTTGTGGCAGCTCGGGGTTTAGCTCAAGTGCAGGTGTAATGATCGCATTAGCTTTACCATACTCCTCAAGCCCTGTACGGTAATCACTGAATGCCCCTACCATGATCATAGGTGAGGATAAGTTTGTTCCACTTAAGCTGCCATGAGGCTGGGTATCGCGGGTGACATCACTAGCTGCACCGCCATATACGACCAGCTCATTTAGCCGATTGGCGGAACCTTTCCAGTCGATGCCTGTCTTCCAGGTATCATGAGTTACAGAGCCAAGCACAAGGCCGCTGCGTGTCGAGTTGTTAAACACAGTAGTCACCTCATAGCTGGTATCTGCACGGTTCATAGATTGAGATTTATAACGAATCCAAGCATCGTTGTCAAAAGGAACTGTAAGCACACGATTATCCGCACTAGCTCCGATATCCACACCACCTGTACGTTTTACGGTAATAGGTGACATATAGTTGGTCTTGACCGCTGTATCGCTGGCGACATCCAGACGGGTCAGAAAATACTTTTGATCGTCATAAAACTTGTAGACCTGCTTTAGCGTCGGTTTTCCTGTGGAAGTGTGGACAAAAGTTAGCTCCACGCCTTTGCCGAAACCATCCTGAATTTCTACCGGAGCACCAACAATTGTATGACTCTCATAGCTTGTAGTCTCAACGAGCGTATCGCCGATTTTGATACTGCTATAGATCCCATGCAGCTTCTGTCCGTCAGCCCAGTTATAGCTTGCATATCCAGACTTGGTATTATAGGACACTTCATATTGGCCATTTGATACAAGCAGTCCGTAAGTATATTCGGTAACTGTGATAGCTCCGTAGTTCTTCGAAGCGCCCGGTGTTCCTAAATCACCGTCTTCCTCCACTGGGGGATTAGGATCCACACCCATGGCTGGCTCAACTATAATTCGGTCCAGATCTGGCGCATACCAGTTGCCATCTGTAAATTTGATTGTATTCTCGCCTTCGTTCAGTGGCAGTGTAAGTTCATACATTCCAACCGTATCCCAGTCCGGTGTCTTGGGCAGCTCATAATACTGTTCTGCACCACCATTCGCACTAACGTAGAAGCTGCGTGGGTCACCTGAAATGTAGGCGACTGTGATTCGGTAATCACCAGTCATAGGGGCTGTAATCTTGTTGAAGGTTATGGAACTGCCGCTATTCAAGTACCCTACCTTCTGGCCACCCGAAGCATTCGGGCTTTCGGAAACTTGGGCCTCACCTGTCAAAACATTGAGCGGAGATTCTGCTTCATAGCTGAGGGTATAAGGAATAATTTCTATCCGGTCGAAATCTGGAGAATACCAATCATGATCTGAGAAGGTGATAGTATTCAAACCCTCTACCAAAGAGGCCTCCACATCATAGGTTCCCACGGTGCTCCAGCTTGCCGTCTTTGGCAGGTCGATCATTTCATCCATTCCATCGTTAACCTGCATATAGACAGGACGTTGATCGCCGGAAATATAGGAGATGCGGATTAAATACGTTCCCGCTGCTGGTACTGCAACATTTGTAAACTGTAAGGAACTGTTTTTGTTCAGATCCGTTACGATTTTACCGCCAGAGCCCACACTGCTGTCCGCCACTTTGGCGTTGCCTGTAAGCATATTCTCAGTAGCCTCGGCTTCCATGATCACACCATGCAGCTTCTCCTTCCAGTCACCTCCGGGTCCTTCACCTGGATCGCTGTCGTCTAGTCCACGGATTACGATCTTATCGATGTCTGGAGAATACCAGTTGTTGTCATCGATCAAGATGTTATTAGCACCCGCGTTCAGCGGAAGCGTCACATCATAAGTGCCTACCGTATCCCAGTCCACAGTCTTGGACGGTTCTTCAAATTGCTTGTCACCGCCATTGGCACTGATATTAAACGGGCGCGAATCGCCAGAAATATAATACACTGTAATTTTATAATTCCCTGGCTCGTTTACGGTCACATTATTGAACAACAAGGAGCTGCCTTGATACATGCCGCCAACTTTTTTCCCTCCGGAAGCCGCTGGGTGGTCAGAAATTGACGCATTACCCGTCAGAATATTCCCATCCGCTTCAGCTTCATAGCTATTTGTATCCTCGGCGTAAACCTTGCCGGCAAACTGACCACCGCTGCCTAACACTAAGCTGATCATAAGAAAGAACAAGAACCCTCTTTTCATTACACGTCCAAACATTTAATCCCTCCATTTAACTTTCTGATATAAGAAAAGCCTTCCGGTTGCAATTCATCAGTTGTTCCTCTTTCCAAATAACGTCTTCAGAACTCCTCTCCTTGTTGTAAGTAACGTCATGTAAGGAATGTACGGCCCGTACCGATTACTCTCTCAAGAATGCTGTATCCAACTATTGCCGTCCGGATTTCTTGAAAGCGCTATCGCAATTAGATTTGTAAAAAAGCTTCCTTTAATCGCAATAATGAATCAAGCCCCTCACATGTGCTGAGTTGTAATACATGCTTATTGTAAAAAGCAAAGGGGCATCTTTCCATATCGTAAGTTTACAATTCATAAAGGAAAGCGACTTTTCTTTCTATTCAGTAAGCAGAAGTGCGGAAGGTTAAATATTTTTCCTATACTCGTTAGGTGTGACCCCAAGGTTCTTCAGAAATAGAGAAATAAAATAAGACGTGCTTTCGTAACCCACTCTCTGGGCAATATCTTGAATCTTCAGTGACCCGTCTGCGAGCAGCTCCTTAGCCTTATCAAGCCGAATACGGGTTAAATAATCGTGGATCGTGATGCCTGTTTTATCCTTAAAAATAGATCTTAAGTAGTTCGGTGACAGATAAACCTGATCAGACAGACTATTAATCGTAATCGGCTGATCGTAATTTTGTTCAATCACGGTGCGAACCTTGTGGACCAGCTTTGTATTTTTATCCATAAGTCGCTCACCTAGCATGCTCACGGCATCACCCGCAGTGCCCAGGATTAAATCCTCGATCTCATGTAAAGTCAGCGCATTATAGATGGAATGATAGAGCTCCGCCCGCTTAAAGCCCTCGGGAACCGACTGATGCAGCTGCTCTAGCAGTTCATCAACAAGATCAATCGCCCAATTACAGATGATTTTTTTCTTGATTCTCAGCGTGGCCAATCCCACGAAATATTGATGCAGCTTTTGTGCGGCCTGCTCGAAGTCCAGCTGATTGATAGCTTCAAACCACTCTTTTCTCTCAAAAGGTGGCATATGTTCACTGTCGAACTGATTCGAAATAGCCGCGGCATGAATAATTAAGCCCGTGCCTTTATAAAAACGTTCATTTAAAATCACACGCGTCTGCTTATACAGATTATGGACCAGCGCTAATTCTGCTGCCTGCGCCCCGACTGCTGCCGTCACCGTAAAATCCAGTGCACTACGAATAGCCACTGCTAAATCCTCCCAAGTATAATAGCCAGGCTGTTGAGTCGCTTCCATAAACACACCTGTCTCGCCATCCTTGTAAGGAACAAAAACAACCTCTATATTTTTCGCCTTAAAAAAGTGATCCAGATAAGAGATCAGCCTACTCATACACTCTTCCAGACTCTGCTGCTCACCCTCCGCCTCTTTGGGATCGATGCTGAACAGTGCCATGGTATAACGATTACTCTCTGGGAGACGTGTCAGCCTGTTGAAGTTATTTGCCAGCTCTGCGGCTTGCTCCGCATTTTTTTCAAAAGAAAGCTCCTTAAGAATTTTAGTTTTAGCAGCCTCCATAGAACGTTGTTTCATCTGAACCTCTTCGCAGCGTGCTTTAACCTTTTCGATAACGCTTTCAATTTCAGTCAAATCTAGCGGCTTCAGTAAATATCCAACAGCTCCTACATTAAGGGCCGATTTAACATAGTGGAATTCATCATGTCCGGTGAGGAACATAATTTGCATATGGTCATAACATTCATGTATTTTTTTAGCCAACTCAATTCCATTCATTATCGGCATCTGAACATCTGTAAGAATAATATCCGGTTGAAAAGCCTCTATTTTCTCCAAAGCTTCTCTACCATTGCTCGCTGTTCCAACGACATAGATGCCCATCTCTTCCCAGCGGATATAATCTCTCATCATCTCAAGACCCATTTCTTCATCATCTACCAGAAAAATACTATACACCTGAGGTTTCCTCCTTCTTGTTGTCTGTATTTGCTCCTATTATATTCTTTTCCCCTTAGGCGATCATCGACCAAATTAATGTAAGTCATTTTCAGGCATGAATCGTTACTTTGTAAGATCTAATCCCAACGTGCTTGTAAAAAGGCTATCGGGTCCTAAGCAGACCAGATAGCCCTTTGATACGTACTCATCATTATTCGGACGCATAATGAAAACGGAGGCTCATCGCCCCCGCCGAATTATTATAACAGCTCCAATTGGCTGTTGAAATAGTAGCTTCCTCCTGTTTCTGCTTGGAAGGTATTTCTCTGATCTCCCCATCGAAGGGTCACCGTTCCCGGTGAGTAGGTGCGAAGCGTAGCTTCCGTCAACTGCCCCTTCTCCCAAACTATGTCTACCTCTACCTTTCCTTTGGCTCGTAATCCAGACACCGATCCTGTATTCCAGGCTTGCGGGAGCGCTGGCAACAGATGAATTTCATCCGCGTGGCTTTGCAGCAGCATCTCTGCAATGGTAGCCGTCCCGCCAAAGTTGCCATCCACGACAAAGATATTGCACTCTGCCCCACCAATCCCTGATTTGGAGAAACTGAACAGATTATCGAAGCACAATCCGCTAATCAAATGAGAGATATGCTTATACGCCTTCTCCCCGTCATATAGTCTGGCAAAACTAAGGCCGAATAAGGCGGCGGTGAATTCTACATCCTCCAGTTCTTCCTGAGCCATCCGGTTCTCCAGCGTTACCCTTGCTGCCGCACTTAACTCCGGTGTTCTGTCCGGTGTAATCTGGTTGCTTGGATACAAAGCGAACAAATGAGCCAAGTGTCGATGCTCAGGTTGTGCTTCCTCATAATCTTCAAGCCACTCCTGCAGCTGACCTCTTTTGCCAATCTGTAGCGGGGGTAACTTAGCGATAGCTTCCTCTAGCTTCAGCTGAAGCTCAACATCTGTATCAAGTAACACCGCAGACTTCAGGCAGAACTCGAAAAGATCCTGCACGAGCACTTGATCCATGGTCGAGCCCATAGACAGCTGCTGTGCACCCTCGCTGCTATCTGCGGGATAGAAGCTGTTCTCTGGCGAGTTCGAAGGCCCCGTCACCAGCCAGCCATATTTCGGATGAATCGTCATATAGTCGAGGAAGAATTCTGCGGCTTCTTTTAGAACAGGATATGCCTGGCGCTCTAGAAATACACGATCCTGACTATATTCATAATGCTCCATCAAATGGGTTGCAATCCATAATCCGCCTGTGACATTTAGCCCCCATGAGGTTTCCCAGCCCGGAGCTGTAAAACCCCAGACGTTAGAGAATACATGCGCCACCCATCCTTTGCTGCCATATAAATCGCGTGCAGTTGATCTTCCCGCCTGAGATAAATCTTCAATATATCGCATCAATGGAAGGTGGCTGTCCCCAAGGTTCACGACTTCTGTCGGATAATAATTCATCTGTGTATTAATATCGAGATGATAGTCGCAGCTCCAGCCCATACGACAAGCCTCACCGTCATTCCAGATTCCCTGCAAGTGCAGTGGAAGAGGTGAATCTTCCCGTGATCCGGCAATGGTCAGGTAGCGGCCATACTGGAGGAACAATGCGAACAAATGAGGGTCCTCCACCTGATCCTGTGCCAGCAACCTAATCCGCTGATCGGTAGGCAGACTTTCTTTCCTGGAGCTTCCCAATTGAATATCCACCTTTTCATATTCCTGACGGTAATCTTGAATATGATCTTCTTTTAACTGTGCATAACCTTTGGTTAAAGCCTGCCGTAGGTTGCTGTAGCTCTCCGTCTCCCAATCCTGGTTGCTCCGGCGATAAACGGTACTGACCCCAAAATAAATCCGGGCCTCATTAGCTCCGGAAACTCTTAATCGGCCATCCCCCCTGTAGATCGTACCGCCGGATAGACTTACTTTGAGCTGCCCTTTTGCCCATACCCCGCATTTACCATTACTATGCACCTTTTCTGTAGCTTGCCCCTTGAATTCAATGGTGTCGCCATCCACAACCTCAGTCGTAAACGATTCTGTCCCACCTTCGATGGCAAGCGTAAAGGATACACCTCCAGGCTTATCGCTCCAAATTCTTGAAACTAACAGATCATCGGCATGTGAAGCGAAGACCTCTCGATGGATGGTTGTTTCGCCGCTCTCATAGACCGCCCCAGCCACTGCACTTGTCAATTCCAGCTCCCGCCGAAACACACCGCCTGATTTAACATCCGCATCCTGGGCAAAATCAATAACAACCTCGCATAATCCCAGGTTCGTACCGAAATTTTGTTTTTTAGGCTGTAAATACTGTTTGGCTAAACGATCACCGCTGTCATAATCGCCGGCAAAAAAGTGACTTCGCGCCTCTTCAAGCGCAGTTCTACCTCCGGCAGGAGCAGGGTCGGGATCCTTTTGCCCAGACCAATAGGTCACCTCGCTCATGCTCCAAACCTCACGATGCGGCGCCGCCATTATAACAGCACCTATTCTTCCGTTGCCCAATGGCAAACCTTGCGACCAGCTTGTTGCAGGGGTTGAATACCACAATTTAAAACCGCTCATTAGATCGTCTCCTGTCTGTAATAGACCTCAAAGTGTTGTTAATTAATTCGCTTATTTCTTTATTAGCATTGTCTATTTATCGCATTTATCGTAACATTGTCGGTATTAATAGTCTTTGTTGACTCGTTCATTCATTTGACAATTTATCCGTTATCCCAAACATTTAACTACAGGCCAGAATTAAGAAATGCTGCTAGAAAAGGGGTATAGTATGAACAAACTATCTGAAATCACACCGTATGTTGGAGCAATCATGCCTTATCTGTACGACGGCAGTAGCAATGAGCATCTGCGCGTCGGCAATGCCTACGCTTTTCATCTATTTACCGATGGCCCCGGTGAGATGGAAATCGACGGAATTCGTTATCCGATTGAGCGTAGAACACTGGTGTTTCTCCGTCCCGGCCAGCCACATGCCTTTCATATTTCCCCTTCTCATCCACTCTCGTCCTACAATGTCTATTTTGATTTGTGGGACAAGCAGTCGCCTATGTCTACTAATCTTTCTTTTATCCATGCGCCTGAACCCTTAAGGCTTGAGAAAAAGGCCACCGAAGTCCCCTGCGCCGAGCTGAACGAATTGCCTTGCGTCTTCCCGCTAGCTAAATATCCACAGCTATACGATAGTCTTGTGATGATTGCCAAAATATACAATGAAGCGATATTCTACCGGAATGAAGCGGTCCATAGCTTGTTATACGGTTGGATATTAAGCTGGTATAATGCCCTCCATCAGCATCAGCCAAGCGATTATCGGATTGTCCGCCTGTTGGAGTATTTGAACACTCATCCCGAACGTGGTAAATCTATCGAAGACTGGGCACATCTCTGCGGACTCAAGCGAACCTATTTTCATGAGCTGTTTCTGCGAGAAACCGGGATGACGCCGCGCGCTTATCATCATAATCTCGTTATGCGACGGGCGGCAGGTCTGCTTCTGGAGAGCGAGCTAAGTGTTACTGCCATTGCTGAGAAATTAGGCTATCCTTCGATCCATCCCTTTTCCAGACATTTCAGTGCCTGTTACGGCATAAATCCCACACAATACCGCCTTAATCCGCTAAGCCGAATACAAATATAGGTTATAAAAAAAATACGCGCTATCCGCAAGAAGCAGAGGGCGCGTATTCTTTTTTATTTTGCTGTCAATTTGAAGATTTTAGATTCTGCGGGTTCAAGCGTAACTTCCAGCTCTCCTGAGGTTTCCCCTTCTACACCTTCCCATAGGTCCAGCAGCTGGTAAGCACCTTGAGCATTCAGCCCTGCACGTTCTAATGAGATAGATCTAGGAGCGGATTTCACGGCATCGTAATTGAAGACGGCTATATAAAAAGCATTTTCTTCTGCAGATTCGAGCACAAAAGTATCACAGGATTGCTTGCCGAGGTCCCCTTCTATCGGTCTGAAGGTTTTGCCAAGACGAGCAACATCCATAATGTCCTTATTGCTCAGCCAAGCTTTGGCCCGGGCGGCGGCTTCCTCTTTTCGGAAGTCATCTCCTAGCAGCAGCACCGTTCCCACGATCACCGAAGCGGTTAGCCGGCTGCGACCTTCATGCCAGCCCGTGGCTTCCTGGTTATGGCTCTTGTACAGTACGGAATGGTCAGGATCATTGTAACGGTACAATGAATCGCTCATCCACCAGCCATGGGTTAAAGAGTTGAGCATGTATTCTGTATCCTGCAGCGTGCCAAAAACATCACAAGAGACACGCCGGCTATGTGCAAATGCATAAGGGAACAACGGTGCGATGGACAGATTAATAAAGAACGGTCGACCAATTACCTCTAGAGACAGCTTGTTCTGCAAGTAGGACATACCGTAGTGATACGCCGCAATGCCCGTCGTAATCTCCGGATTGTGATGCTGCCCTTCCAGTGCGCCATGTGCTAAGAAATCCAGCTTGATATACTCGAATCCTTCCGAGATGAATTTATTTGTATACCAATCCATTCTTTGCAGGTTCCCCGGATGTGTGGGGTCAATGGCTAGCCCTCCATCAACATCCGGCAGAATCTCTCCTTCGCTGTCCCGAAGCAGGATATCGCCATAGGTGTATTTACCGTTCGTACCCTCCACGACATCTCCGAACTGAGAAGGACTTCCCCAGAAAGCGAAAGGGGTCCAGTAGGTTCCCGGTCTATGACCATTCTTCCGCACTAGCTCAAGTGCATTTTTCATCTCTTCTGCTGTGAAATTATCCCAAAAAGCGTCAAAGTTGATGTACAGCGTATCCTCATTCTGGAATCCTAACGGCTGCACTTCTTTTTTCAAAAACTCACTGGTCGACGTATACAAATCATAATCGAGTTCAGCCATTGCGGCAGACCAGCTATTCCAGCCAACAGGAACGCCACCCTCCCAAGCCAGCGGAGCTTCAATCCATGTATTGGCCCGGCCGTAAGCTTCAAGACCTTCTCTGTAATCGTCATAAAAACCTACGAATACGAGCGGTGACTCCACTCTTTTGCCTTTTACATAACCGTGCGGCTGAAAGTCGCGGGTTAATTCACTCACAGCCCCACCGTAAAGATCCAGCTCCTCGATCTGGCCGCTTCGCTCGCTTTTGATACGGATACCCGTTTTCCACACCTTATGAGTTATGGAACCCATGATAATCCCTCGCCGGCTATCCGGCGCGAACACTGCTGTTACCTCGTAGCTCTCTGTATCCATAGGTGGCTTCACCACTGTATATCTGACCCATTTATCGTTGTCGTAAGGCACACGCAGGATGCTTGGTTCATCCGGTTGACCTGACTCGCCGCCGAGTGATACCGATTTGCTCTGAATGACCGCCATGCGGTTCGCTTTGATATCCTCATCGCTTGCGATCGCACTTTGCATCAACACATATGAGGATGACTCATAAATATAAAAATGCTGCTCCAGCTGTGGCAGCAGGGATGTTTCATGCACAATCACTAGATGAACACCTTTGCCAAAACCTTCACGAACAACCTCTTCCTGCAACTTCAGCACATGGCTCTGATAGTGTTCAGTATTATATTCCCGGCCCTGCCAGCGAAAGGCGCTGCGAATCCCCTTTACATGTGCAGAAGTCCCGCCGACAACGGATGACTCACCTGTTCCGAGATCAATCTCCAGATTCACTAGGCCATTGGTTACACGGATAAGAGACGTTGTGTCTGTATTCACGTTTACGGTTGTATTACTGTCAGTTAGCATAATTTGCCTCCTTGTTGCTGCATTTTGGACCTTGAAGGTGGCAGTCTCAGTAGCTGTATCCCCCAAGTATGACCTCATTATAAAGAGCGGATAAAGCGTTTTCTATACAACGATCTTCCGATCCATACCGCGATCTAACACATCTTACCTAAACACTGCTGGTCCTGAAGATTCATGCAGCAATACAAAAAACAGCAGCAGGACCAGACGTTCAGGTCCTACTGCTGTTCATACGCTTATTAAACGGATTATTGCTGATCACCAATGATAAGCTTGTAGGATTGTCCCGCGGTTGTAGCGAAGCTTACCCTTCCTTCGGCAGAATGTTCACACTGTAAATCGTGGCTGCCACAGGTTACCTTAAGTGGAGTATCCATGCGGATCACACATTCTGTGCCCAGCAGGGAAGTGATCTGCGCTTCCACTAGCTTGCCGTTGTCCCACTGAATGCTGACTTCAAAGCCACCGCGGGCACGTAAACCTGCAACGCTTCCCTCCTGCCATTCATTTGGCAATGCAGGCAGTAGTTCGAGATAGCCGCGGTGAGATTGCAGCAGCATTTCGGCAATCCCGGCGGAGGCTGCGAAGTTGCCATCAATCTGGAACGGCGGATGCGCGCCGAGCAGATTGGCATAAACTCCGCCGTGATTATACTGCTCCGACTCCCCGTCCTTCACCAGCCGCAGCATGTTGGAGAGCAGACGCAGGGAACGGTTTCCATCCCGGAAGCGGCTCCATAAAGCGACTCTCCAGCCCAGACTCCAGCCTGTGCTTTCATCCCCGCGCCGCTCCAGCGAGGTTCTTGCCGCAGCAAATAGCTCAGGGGTCTCTTCTTCTGACAACTGGCGGCCCGGATAAATACCAACCAGATGCGAGGTATGTCTGTGATACATGTCCTCATCCTCAAAATCAGAGGACCATTCCTGCAGTTGCCCGTACTTGCCAACCTGCAGTGGCAATAGACGCTCACGGGTACTTTTCAGCTCTTCACGCAAAGCTTCATCCGTTCCAAGAATCACAGATGCCTCGATACAGTTCGTGAACAACTCCCAGATCAGCGATATATCCATTGTGGCACCCGGGCTGACCGCAGCCACACCTTCCGCTGTCCGGAATTTATGCTCTGGTGAAGTGGACGGGGAGGTCACAAGATTGCCTTTGCCATCGTCAATTAGCCAATCCAATGCGAACAGAGCCGCCTCTTTCATGACAGGATAAGCCGAAGCCCGCAAGTATTCAGTGTCTCCGCCAAAAGCATAATGTTCCCAAAGATGCTGAGTCAGCCAGATACCCCCCATTGGCCAATAAGCCCAGCTTGGATCTCCATCGCCATAATCACCTACCGGTGCAGTGTGTGCCCAAAGATCCGAGTTATGATGAGCTACCCAGCCCCGGGTGCCATAGTTGGTCCGAGCGGTATCCGCCCCTCTCTTCGCCAGATTGCCGACGAAATCCAAAAGTGGCTCATGACATTCTGCCAGATTGCAAATCTCAGCGGGCCAATAGTTCATTTCTGTATTGATATTCAGTGTATAGTTACTGCTCCAAGGCGGACGAGTAGAGGCATTCCATATTCCCTGAAGATTGGCAGCCTGCGTTCCGGGGCGCGAGCTTGCGATCAGCAAATAACGTCCGAAATGGAACAGCAGCTCAACTAGACCCGGATCTTGCGCGGAGTAAGTCGTAATCCGCTGCTCGGTTGACATTCCTTCCGGCGCCAGCGGCTTGCCCAGCCGAAGTTTCACCCGATCGAAAAGTGCCCGGTAATCAGTGATATGGGCTTGAAGCAGGCTGGTGTAAGACTTGCCTTGAGCACTTGCCAAGAAAGAAGCTGCAATGGTGGAGGCATCTTTTCCTTCAATTCCCGGGATTAGGTCATACCCTTTAAAACCTGTAACCGCACTGAAATAAAAGGTTGCCGCTGTCGCACCCAGCAAATGAATCCCACTGCCATCAACCGTTACTTGGCCGTCATCCGCCGTCACGGAGAGTTGTCCTTCGAAAGCCATTCCCTTGCTGCTGCCTGATTCACCGTATCGGATGGGATTGTCGCTCCCGAAATAGCTTGGATCTACATGCTCCGGTGCCGTTCCCGATAGAACATAGCTCTCACCTTGCGAATAAAGGTTGTGCCGGAGCGGACTTTCCAGCGTAGCATGCACATTCAATGCGCCTGGCACACTTGCGGTCAAACGAAGTACAAGCAACTGATCAGGATGAGAAGCGAACATCTCACGGGTATAAGTAACATTGCCAATCTGATATTCAATGCGATGCAGCGCATTTTCCACATCCAGTGTACGCTGATAAGAATGATAGACGTTGCCATGCTCAAAACGAAGCAATAGATCACCAAAAGGTAAATAAGATTGAGTATACGGCCCCATCATTTCTCTGGTCAGCGTGTCCGCCTCAACATAGCGGCCTTCTTGAATCAGCTGTCGCACCTTTGGCAGAACGTTTTTAGCACCGGGATTGTTACCCTCTTTTGGGTATCCTGACCAAAGCGTATCCTCGTTCAGACTAATTTTCTCCTGTTCCACACCACCGAAGATCATACCGCCCAGACGTCCATTCCCAATTGGAAGTCCTTCCGTCCATACATATGCTGGCTTGTCATATTGAAGTTTCATACGCGCTCTCCTCACCATCTGTCATTTAATAAATTATCAGCAATTTCAACCTCACTGCAGGCATTTAATTCAATCGCATCATCAAGCCTCACCACTGCCTGCCGGAATTCCATTGCACTTAAAGACCAGTCCGCAGGTGCTCTTGGTACTAAGGGCCAACGCATCAATACTCTCAAACTTGGATTAGTGACATCCCGGTTCTCTTCCTCGCTGGCAGTATTCGAGATAAAATAAGGTTTCCGGATGGCCTCGTCCGGATAGAAATGATAGCAGCCCTTCGGCAATCCAGTAGTCCCGGGCCGGGAATTTCAGCGACAGCCTGAATAGCCCGAACCATGGCTGGCTGCGCGTCTAAACCAGAATCCGGCAGTACTCCATAATCCGTCAGGCGGATTACAGTAGGAGTAGTTAAGGCATTGTTCTCGGCAGAAGTGATCATCGGCACCGCCTTTCTTTTTTTGTAAACGCTTAATATTTGGCAGTATAATATCTCCGCTTAAAATAATCAATTGTGCAGCAGTTTCAGAATACGCAGGCTGGTACCTTTACTCTGTTCGTCCTTCAGCCCCGTAATGAGTACTGTAACCCGCAGTTCTTGACGTTGTTCCCGGATCGGAAACATGGCGATAATAGGCCGAAAGGCAAGCGGACACCATTCATCGAATAAGTTCACAGCTTTATAAGAACTGTCATTAAGCGAATATTCAAAAATCCCGCTGTCCGGTCCGTAGAGCAGCATCAAGCCTGCGCTTTGCCCGGTTACGGTAAAAGAAAACATAGCCTCCTTGCTATGGGTATACAGATGCTCTGTTCCAAAACGCCAGTTCATCAGCGGATCTCCTGCAGACAGTTCGCGAAGTTCGTAACCGTTCACATGATCAGCCGCGCGGAAATCAAGCAGACTGCCATATTCATAATTTTGCTCCGCTAAGGGTGGAATATCTAAAGAGCTTTCGCTGCTCAAATTCGTCTTGCCAGGAACAAGCGCTGTCTCCAGATACTCTCGCAAAAAGGAAGCATACAGCGCATGACCGTCATCATTGGGATGATATCCATCCGGTGCCAGCTTAGTCCACTCCATTTGTCCCGCCTCTAGCTGCGCATAGACTCTAGCTGCAAAATTAACAGAGGGAAGCTTATAATGCTCAGCTACTTCTTCATGGACAGCGATATTAAAGGGATTGCTCCCGGAGAGATTCTTCTCTGCTGCCGTATACAAAAAGCAAATATCAGTGCCCGGTGACAACCGTCTGCATTGGCGGACAATGCCCTCCATCCCTCTAATGGATTCTTCCCGGTCACTGCCGTCATTGACGCTAAATTCAACGAATAACAAATCAATTGTGCCCTGCTGCAGGACATGCTCCTGTAATCGATGAGCACCTAAAGTTGAGTTCGTTCCTCCCACTCCTGCGTTGATGAAGCGGAACTCCTGATCCGCAAACCGTTCCTGAAGATACTTACCGGTGAGCGCTCTCCAGCTATATGTGTCTGCTTCGGAAGCACCTGCCCCCTCCGTAATTGAGCCGCCTAAAAAGGCAACGGTCACAGTCCCTTTTTCCGTAAGCCTGCCGTTAATTTGAGGTAGTCCACGGCGCGGAACTACAAATGAATGATTGCAATGTTTCTCGTCTGTCATAACTCAACCTCCATCCATAAAAAACCATATTTTCTCCTAGAAATCAAGAAATCAGGTGCGGGGTCTATCATACAGCACCTGATTCTGATTTCAATATTTATTTTTTTGAAGTATCATAAGCCTTTTGTAAAATTTCGAGATAACGATCAAGCTTCAAGTTCTGCAATCCCTTTACATAAGCGTCCCAGTCCTTGTTCAGATCCTTGTTGCCTGTGATGAATTGCAGCTCATTTTGTTCGATGTAATTTTTCAAATTTGTCTGCAGCAAGCTGGCTTCATCAATCTCACTTGGATCAATCCAGATCGACCAGATAGGGAACAACTCTTTAGGCTCATGACCTTCGTATAGCAGAGTCGCATCATACAATCTACGTTCGTAACCATCAGAAGCAAAGATGTCGGTACCTTGAACGTAAGTATCACGGTATTCTTTAGGCTCATAGAAGTGAGCCATACCACTCCAGCCCGCATTACGTGGTGCTGCGCCTTCTTCACCTGGAATTAATTTGATCATCGGTTTAACATCTTTACCCAACGCCACATCGCCTTCAACCGGATCGGTCCAATCGGTTCCCTTCAGGCCAGCTGCGCCATTCGTTTGGCCTTCTGGTGTGAACATATAATCCACCATCTTGATCAGTGTAATTTGCGCTTCTTCACTTGCTTTGTTAGTGATCACGAATTTTGCACCCGGGACTACGCCGCCTCCATCATGAGTCGCATAAGAAATTCCTGAAGGTCCCGAAATCGGAGGAAGCGGGTTGTAATGTGCTGAGCGGGTATTCCCCGGGTCGATGTTTACGAAGATCGCTGGGTGCATACCTGCACCTGCGCCTAGAATTTCTGCATCAGCATTTTCACCGATTTTCTTAAAAGCTTCCGCGTTTTGTGTAAAGGCACCCGGATCAATTAACCCTTCGTCAAACAGGGATTTAATATAGGTCAATCCTTCTTTCCACTCCGGAGTAATGGCAGCAGATTGCACCTTTCCATCCTTCATGTTCAGGTAATTACGATCATCATCATAAACAAATGCGTTCATCAAGAAAGGAACGATCCGTACGCCGAACTCCTCGATGGAACCGCTTAGCGGCACTTCATCCGCTTTGCCGTTGCCGTTCGGGTCTTGCGTTTTAAAGGCTTTCAGTACATTTTTAAATTCCTCAGTGGTCTTCGGCATCTCCAAGTTAAGCTTTTTCATCCACTCAGTATTCAGCCACATTTTGCTAGGATAGGAACAGTGGAAACATTCTGTATAAGCTACAAGTCCGTAAATGTTGCCATCAGGTGCAGTATTAAACGTTCTTAGGTCAGAGTTCTTTTCCATGGCTGCTTTAATATTAGGAGCATATTTATCAATCAGATCATTTAGCGGAATGAGTACACCTTGCTTGCCGTATTTCAGTAGATCGGCCTGTGAGAATTGATCAATATAGTGAGTAAGCAGGTAGGCATCTGGATAGTCGCCACTCGCCAGTGAGATCTGGCGTTTTTCCTGAGCACCATCCGATGGATTGATCTGCCAGTTGAATTTGAAATTAAATTTCTCTTCTACATGTTTTGTGAATTTATTGGTCGAAAGGTCGATGCCGGATTCCTGAACTGAGAACACGCTGATCTCAACCGGCTTGCCAGGCGAACCCGAACCAGAGCCCTGCTGCGTGCTGGATGCGTTACCTGTATTTTTATTTGCACATCCGCTAATTACAACCGTAAATGCCATGACCAGAATTAGTAAAGTTATCAAGCTTTGCTTCTTCAAATATTATCACTCCCTTTTGTAATTTAGCAGGTGATACGATGATACCTTAAGTGTGTACTCCGGGCATACCTCCTTTCCAAAAAAAGAGATTCCTAAGATCAACCCTTGACGGAACCAACAAGCATCCCCTGTACAAAATAACGCTGTACGAAAGGATAGATAACAAGTACCGGCAAGGTGGCAATCACAATTAAGGAATACTTCAGCAGCTCGGAAAGCTGTTGTTTCTCGACCAGTTTCCCCACGTCCATAGCCCCACCAGCGCTGTTGTTCTGAATGATGATGCTTCGCAGGACAAGCTGTAAGGGGAACAAATCTGCTGATTTCAGATAAATCAACGCATCGAAATAGGCATTCCATTGACCTACCGCGTACATAAGCACCAACACTGCGAGAATCGGTTTGGATAACGGGAGTACCACGCTCCAGATGAATCTCATATCACTACAGCCGTCGATTTCACTAGCTTCCAAAAGCTCCTCCGGAATCGAGGATTGAAAGAAGGAGCGGGCAATAATGACCTGCCAGACCCAAATGGCGTTCGGAATCAACAGCGCCCAGCGAGTGTCGATCAGATGCATCTCCTTCACAACCAAATAGGTGGGAATTAGCCCCCCACTGAAGATCATGGTGAAGGTAATGATCATCATCAGTGTATTTCGTCCGAAAAAACCTTTTCGAGACAGTGGATAAGCAATCATAACCGTTAAAGTTATACTAATCAGCGTTCCCGCTGCGGTGTAGAAAATTGAGTTTCCATAACCAGTGATAATCTCAGGCGTATTCAGCAATACTTTAAAACCTTTGAAAGATATATCCACAGGCCAGAGCCAGACACGACCAGAGGTCACGGCTGCCGGACTACTGATTGAGCTGCTGATGATAAAAATAAGCGGATAAAGTACAGCGATTACCACAAGAGTGAGCACAATATAGATTGTGATCAGGAACGCTTTGTCGCCGACGGATTCTTTAATCTTTTTTTGAACTGCTGCTGCCATAGATGAGCTCCTTTCCTACCAGATGCTGTTCTTCGTAATTCTTTTCGCCAGACCGTTTACTATAAATAAGAGAACCAGGTTGATGATGGAGTTGAACAGGCCCACCGCAGTTGCAAAGCTGTAATTGGCATTCAACAGACCGACCCGGTAGACATAAGTGGCAATGATCTCAGAATTAACGAGGTTAAGCGGGTTCTGTAGCAGGTAGACTTTTTCAAAGCCGATCGCCATTACATTCCCTACATTCAGAATCAAAATGATAACAATAGTTGGCACAATCCCTGGCAAATCGACGTGACGGATTTTTTGAAACCGTGAGGCTCCATCAACTTTGGCAGCTTCATAAAGTGTTGGATCTATCCCTGCAAGCGCTGCCAAATATACGACTGCACTGTAGCCCGCTGTCTGCCAAATATCAGACCACACATAAATCGAACGGAACATGCCGGGTTCACCTAGGAAGTTAATAGAATCCAGTCCGAAGAAGTTGAGTGCAATGTTGGCAAAACCGAGCCGTGGGGCCAGAAATAGCATAACGATTGACACCATGACAACCGTCGAGATGAAATAAGGAGCAAACGATACAAGCTGAACGAATTTCTTAAACCTTCCTCCCCGTACCTCATTAATCATGAGCGCAAGAATAATCGGGATTGGAAAACCCGCCAGCAACTGATAGCCACTAAGCATAATAGTATTCTTGAGCAGCGTCCAAAACTGCGGATTCTCAAAGAAGAGCTGGAAGTTTTTAAATCCGACCCATGGGCTTCCCCATATCCCTTTTATGACGTTATAGTCCTTAAAGGCTAGGACAGTGTTCAGCATCGGATAATACTTGAAGATGATAAAAAACAGCAAAGGCGGAATCACAAGCAGATGTAACTGCCAGTGCTTTTTTATGCTTTTGCGAGCATTTTGTAAGAATGCGGGGCCTTTGCTTTTCGGCAACGACTTGCGATGTAATACTATTTCTTTCTCCAGAACAATTCCCCCTAAGCAGATGTCTGTGATTTTTGATAGCGCTTTCTACGGATTGATCATAGATGACTTTTATCTCCAAAAGAAAGGTACACTTGGGGACTTCAGCGTACAAATCGCCTTATCTGAGGAGCACAAAATAGCAGTAGAACGGCCATTTTTCCAAATTGCAGGGTTGAAATCAGAAAAAAGACTGCATCGTCCAAAGTGGACAGTGCAGCCGTATGTTATGGCATATTTTTTTATTCATCCACAGATTGTCTATAGGTACTCGGGGAGACACCCATCAACCTTTTAAATGCGCGTCTGAAGGAATGTGAACTGTTGTAGCCCACCCGCACGGCAATCTCATCCACCGTTAATCCATTCTCTTTGAGCAGGATAATGGCTTGATCCATTCTGACTTTTATCAAATGGTCGGAGAAGTTGACACCCGTTACCTCTTTAAACAGCTGGGAAATGTATTTTTCCGGCCGCTCCACCTGTTCCGCCACCCGGTAGAGGGTCAGTTCCGTATCCGAATAGTTTTTTGCTGTGTAGTCCTTAATCTGCTTGATGATCTGAATATGAATATCTTTCTTTTTATTCGCAATGAGTCCGCACAGCTCTTCCATAATGTCAAAAAATTCGTTCTGGATCGTCTCAAGCGACTCTGATGAGCCAATGTCTATGACCCGCCGTTTGACACTCTCGATCTCTGAATATTCGGTAAATGCCTTTTGATCCAATAGCTTGAGAAAAGTCCCCTTCATTTCCCCGACAAGCTGGTGCTTCATTTCGATGGATAATTCTCGCTGCTCCATATTCTGGGCGATAATCGCACGCACAATCCGTTCGGCTTCTTCTAGCTCTCCGGCTCGAATCGTGCTGATTAACCGTTGCTCCGAATCCAGCGGATAATAATAAGTTGTATTCTCGATCTGAGCTTCACTACTCCAGATAATTCCTTTCTTATTCATGTAAACTGCATATTCCAGCGCCTGCTTCGCTTGATCATACGAAAGGCTAACCTCCGTTACCTCTGTGAATAGATCCCCGAAGCCCGCCAGAATGGTAATGCGGTACTCATTAAAGACATTTTGAGCGAGCTCCTCCATCGTCTGGGTGATATTCGCTGCTTCCTGTTCCTTGTCAGCTCCTTTTTCCCTAGAAAAGAACAGCGTTACAACTTTATCAGAGCCCATATCCGTCATCAAGACATCCACGCCAAGATCAGCCAAGGTCTGTTTCAGCAGCAGCCGGGAAGCGCTCAGCTCGTTCAGAATTTCAACACTGTCCATACCCGCATAACCGTTAATTTGAACAATTCCTACGTAGCCAGTATCCTGATTCATGCTGATATCCGCCTGCTTGGCTGCAGAGATAATTTCATCCCGCGTCTTGAATTCACCGGCAATCAGCCGTTTCAGGAAGGCATCTCGGACCAGAGGAAGCTGGCGGTTAAGCTCGGACTCGAGCAGCTTATTTTTGGTAATCATATCGGCAATATTTCCGCTCAAAAAGTCAAATTCATTCCTCTCCGAGGCTTCTTCTTTACCGAATTGCTCCTTCATGACGCTGAGCATACGATTGATTGGCGCGCTGTTACGGTAAGCTAATATCAGTCCGGCGATCAAACCGATAATTAGAGTGCCTCCTGTAATTTGTATGGAGATTCTTTTGATCTTGTTAGCATTCTCCATCAAAATATCTTGAGGAATCCCGGTCTGATACACCCAGCCATTGGAATCGGAACGGGTAGTAACCACCAGATCATCCTTGTAGAACTGACTGACCTTATTCTTATCAAAAGCTGAATCGTCGAGCATTTTGACCATTTTCTGCTCATCGCTTCCTTGCAGAACAATCGTATTCCCTTTAGCGTCACTAATATGCACCCAGCCCCCGTATCGCTCGGTCAGGCCTGAGAGCAAGCTGGAAATATTTTTTTCATCAATAATCACTACTGCGACAGCCGGCGAGGAATCATTAAAGCTATCCAAGGGGAGTGACTGCATATAGGTAATAACCGAGGTTTGCATCCCCCTGCTGACAAAATCACTAAGTGGCTTGATCTCGCTGCGGTGGGTTGTCTCAAGCACTTCTTTTCTCCAATCCTGTAACGAAAGACCCTTATAGTTGAAATTAGAGTAGTAATGCTCCGGACGATAGGTCGAACCTGGGGTTAGGATAAGATTATAGTTAGCGAGGTAAATATAATAGTTTTGCAAAAAATCATTAGTCTGGCCGAAAGTCAAAACATTCCGCATCGTTTTCCAAATCCCATACACATTCGTCTCATTTTCACTTTCATTCATAAGAACATTTAGCTCCTGGTTGACCGCCAATTGCCTGGTAAAGCCTTCAACCTCCGCCATACGGCGCTCCAATATCTCCTGACTTTTCTGAAGCTGAGTGACTCCATTCTCAATCGAGATGGACTGTGTCACGGAGATTGAGGTTAGATAGGACATGTACCCGCCAATGCTGGGTATGACCAAAATGACCACATAAGAGATTAGAAATTTACGAAAGATATTGGAATATTTCAGCGTAGTTAGCCTCCCTCAATATGACATTTCGATAGCGCTATCATTACCATAGATTAAAACATTTTGCTTCATAGTCAAGGGTTCGAACTCACTTCACCCTCCTGCACCTCTTCAGAAATGGAAAAAAAACAGCGATCTACGCCGTTATCACTGCCTTTTATCGGCAATTCCGATATTTTATCTATAGTGCGTCAGCTGTTTCGATGTGTGACCCTTACATGGCCCTCCTGTCATTTAGAAAAAAGGGGCCAATAACGGCCCCCTTCATCATTGCTTTGGCTAGACAATCAGTTCTTCTTCTGATCTCTGGCCTCTGATCCAGATGTAAAGACATGATCCGTCGAAGCTTCTTCAATGTCGCCGAAGGCCCAATGTGTTGCCGGAACATCTGCCCACTGTGGATTCGTTACATTGATTAGGGGACCTCTGCCTAAAGCTCTATTCATAGCCACAACAGCTTCGGCACGAGTAAGCTTGGCATTAGGACGGAAAGTCCCGTCATTATAACCAGTGAAAATGCCAGTACCTTGGGCTTGCAAAATCGCCGCCTGTGCCCAATGTCCATTGATGTCAGAGAAACCGGAACCCTTCTGCGTCGAATCCGTTCTAAGCAGGGTCACCAGAGTGGCCATTTCTGCACGCGTCAACGTTTGATTAGGCTTAAAGGTGCCATCGCTGTAACCCTTTATTAGTCCCATCTTCGCTACTTTAGTTATGGCATCAGCACCCCAGTAACCAGAAGGCACATCACTGAACACGACACCTGCTCCAGTAGCCCCCTTCTCAGAAACATTGGCAAGAATCGTTGCCATCTCAGCACGCGTAATTTCGTGCTCCGGCTGGAAGAACCCACCCGGATAACCTTTGATATATGCTGTATGACGGATCGTATCAGACTCGCCATTCCCTGCAGATCCATCCTCGTTTCCAGTTGCCGGAGTTGGCGTCGGAGTCAAGGCAGGTGTGGAAGAAGGCTTAGCTGGAATGTACGAGCCACCCGAATCCGTTGATGTTGATGTTGGTGTTGGAGTAGAAGTTGGTGTCGGACTTGGCGTTGGTGTTGGAGATACAGCAGGACTCGTTGAAACTGTGAATTTCAATTGATCCGTCAGCATGAAATCACCAGATTTCTTCACAGCTTTAAGCGTGTGTATCCCGCCTTCCAATCCCGAAATACTATAAATTTCCTGACGGGTCAGGCGGCTCTTACTATACGCATTCACGGTTTGGACTCGTTGTCCATCGACATAAATATCCATATCACCTTGCTCTGGACCAATAGGTGTGATCAGGCTGATTCCGGTACCCTTGAAGGTATATTCAAAGGAATCACCGTCCACTGATGTGGAGTGAACATCGTTAAGATAATCTCCCCCCACAGTAAACTTAAGGTTCAGCGTCCCCACTGGCTGTGCAGCAAGATAAGATTTATTCAGTGTAACACGGTTACCTGCTACTGAATAATCAGTCCCGAGAACCAGATTATATGATCCGTTTGTAATGCCGGTAAAGCTTTCCGCTTGCTGCAGCAATGTCACC
This sequence comes from Paenibacillus sp. FSL R5-0928, assembly GCF_037970385.1. NCBI lineage: Bacteria > Bacillati > Bacillota > Bacilli > Caryophanales > Paenibacillaceae > Paenibacillus > Paenibacillus sp. FSL R5-0928. The sequence goes on from NZ_CP150225.1 coordinate 5,289,276, forward strand.
TCAATATCTTCCTGAGCGGAAGCAGCTTTATCAAAGCTGGCAGCGATCGGATTAATCATATTCGGAATTTCTACCTTGAGCATATCAAGGAGCATAAATCTGCCTGATTTCTTCACAACCTTGAGCGTGTGCATACCATCCGGTAAGCCAGAAATGCTGTAAAGGTTCTGAAGTGACATTTGTCCATGATGATAGGCACTGACGGTTTCCTTAAATTGATCGTCAACATATATATCCATATCACCCTGTGACTCATCTACCTCTGTGAACAGCTGAATCCCCGTTCCTCTGAAGGTATATTCAAAAGAATCACCATTCTGCTCCGTATATTGCACATCGTCTTTATAGTCGCCCAATCCTCTGCCACTGCTGCGGTTCCAAGTGCCATTGTACTTAACTGTCGAATCATCGTTATTAATCATCACATAACGAATGCCTGTAGAATCGCTAATTTGTATCGACAGGGTCTGTGGATCACCAGCGTTAAAAATGAAAATCAAGTCGGTTGTGCCTGCCGGCTGCTGCGCAAGGTATTGCTTATGGATGGTCAATTTGTCATTCGTCACCGTAAAATCGTCTTCCGAAAGTGCCTCGCCATTATTTTCAATACAGCTCAGTGTATTACCATTCAAATTCAGGGTGACAGTAACATCCTCTTGTTGTTCTGTTGCTTGGTCGAATCTAGCAGATGTCGGAGTAATGGTACTATTCTGTCCTCCTGCTGGAGTTTCTGTAGTCACCTTAAACGCGTCAAGCAGCATAAAATCACCTGAGCTTTTGACCACTTTAAGTGTGTGAGAGCCGTTAGCAAGTCCCGAGACACTGTACAGATTTTGCTGTACCTCTCTTGATCCCGTTTTATAAGCACTAACGGTCTGTGCAGCCTCATGGTCCAGCGTAATAATCATATCTCCCTGAGATTCATGCTTTTCGGTCAGCAGGTCAATGCCAGTGCCCGTAAAGGTGTACTCAAAGGAATCACCGTTCTTCTCGGCATAATGCACATCGTCTTTATAATCACCCAATCCTCTAGATGAGCTTACCTGCCATGCGCCATTATATTTAATGCCGCTGTCATTATCATTAATGTATACTACATTAGTGACCGTTGCCTTGTTCGCAGCAGACGAATTCTCAGACGGGTCAGTCCCATAGTTCGTAACATCCGATTGTGAAGCCATCGACGGCGCAGACGAGGAATCCTTGATCGTAATGCTCAAATCTTGCTTTCCTTCTAGCAGCTCTTTGCCGCCATTACGCTTCCAATCCCCGCTGTAGCGCATACCTGTATCATCATCATTGACTGTAGAGGTACCACCTAATGCTGTAACTTTAAGCATCCGTGACGCATGAGGTTCAAGTATCCCTCCGCTAAATTCCTTCTCAAAGTCTCCCAGCTCAGTGTGACTCCATAAATCGCGAACGGAAGCCGGGCCCTCAAGGCCGAGATCACTCCATTTGACTTTCACCTCCGCACTCCGACTGCCCAAATTGAACAGAGCTACGCTGTAAGTGCCATCTCCATTATTGGCATACCAAACCTGCTGCTGGGTATCCATAGATACCGGATGGCCTGGACGTCCTGCCTGATTTACGGCAATTACCTCATCATTGGTAAGCAGTTCTAGACCATAGCTGTCCAGCCTAGTCATGTCATTACCTGTATACAATGGCACGGAAGAGATTGACCAGAATGTCATCGCGGATTTCCGCTCGTCTTTGGTCAGACCATCCATAGATCCGTTACCAACGTTCAGAGAATCAAAATCATTCCAACCCCCAGGACCTGCATCCCTCCACCAAAGTGCTGCTTTGGGGAACAAGCGGGAAATACTCGGCCAGGCTGTCAGCCCACTGCCATCGTAAGCTTCAACATCCCAGTCAATTCGCCAACCGTTGGCATACTTTTTCCAGAAATCCACGTAATTGTGATCGAGCGCCCAGGACAGCTCAAACCAGATGTTATTTCTGTCAAAAGCCTTAGACCATGCCTCTACATCGCCGCGCGCATCACGGCTCAAGTTGTCAATCCCCGAGCCAGGAGTCACGCTGTCAAATTTGACGAAATCAATGCCCCACTCGCCAATCATATCCGCAATAGAATCCACATACTTCTGGGCACATGGATTCGTGAAATCAATTTTATAAGTGTAGGAATTCCAATAATCCATAATGGTAAGCGGTTTGGCTGTAATGTCCTGTATACGGCATTGGCCACCCGTTCCGTAAATCTCTAGATTCTGATTATAGGCATCGATGGATACCCCCGGAATCATATAGATTCCAATTCTCTGTCCATTATTATGAACATAGTCGATGACCTCTTGAAATCCGTTAGGATATAAGGTCTCACTTGGAATCGGTCTGCCGTATTCATCCATGCTGCCATTCCAGCCCGCATCAATATTGATGTATTCATACCCATGGGCTTGCAAATTCTCATGCATAACATCCGATTGTTTTTTGATGCTTTCGGCCGAGGTCCAGTTGCCTGCACCGTCGTACACCTGCATGCTGTAACTGCTCCAGCCCATATAGGGCTTTTGCGCCATACTCTTCTCAGCTGCTAGTGCCACATTGCCCTTCGTTCCTGTGAAACCGAACTGCGCTGCTGCAATTATAAATACCAACAGGCTCATTCCCAGCTTTTTTCCCATTCGCTTCAAATCATCCTTACCCCCTCATAAAATGTGGTTAAAATTTATTTGATAGCGCTTTCTTTACGGGATGATCATAAAGGAAGAACGAGTTCCACGATAGGTACATTTCCGCATTTTACGTACAAATAACCCAAAAACAAGGGGACAAATGAACAACAGAACAAACATTATTCCTCCAACAATAGAAACTTAAGGAAGATAATATGGGCTGGATCTATTTTGAAAATTATTAATAAAGACCCTTTTAACCTTATGTAACGTGATGGAAATCACATGATTTAATGTAAAATAAATGAATAATTTAGAAATGAAATACAATTATCTTAATCGATGCATGATATGCTCTAGAAAGGGAGATAGGATTGAAGTTGGATTTGGAAGGGTTGAATGTGGATTCCTTGATTCAGATGCTTAAGGCATCATTTTCATTTGAAAATTGGGATGCCATGATTGAAATTGCAGACAAGCTACATGAACAAATTTCCGTCATATATGAAAACAATAGTAACCTCATAAGAGGTCCTAAACTGAAACGGAGTATCCCCTATTATTTTGGATATAGCTCATGCGCAAAAGGTATAGCACTACAAAAATCCGGTAAGTTTGACGAGGCAAAAATATGTATTCAGAAGTATGCTGACCTGGGCTGGATAGTAGGTTTAGATGAAGAGGGTATTAATGAAGTCGAATATTACCGCAATATAGCAAAAGCCAATTCATACGTTATCGATCTGTTGGAAGGCAAAATGGGAGTCCTACATAAATACGTTGAGTTTATTAGAAAAAGTGATGATGAAGAGTTATTGCCGGGACTCATTACAATCTTAGAATCTTCGATAATACATGATTATTCCGTTGATTGGATTCTGAAGGAATTCAAAATCAATGTTGATGACATAGGAGAACATGAGACTATTGTGAATATCAGATACCATGAGGATTACATTTATCTGCTGGCGATGTATTACTATAAACAAGAGAATATGTACGATACAATCAACACTATTCTAGAAATCTTATTATTAAGCATCAAGCTAGACGATGATACAGGCTTCAAAAAATCAGCAGCGCTCTTTGAACTCCTTAGAGACCACGCCGATCAATCACAACTCAAAGTACATCACAATATCATGAAAACAATAATCGAAAAAGAGTTTACTAGGTCCTTCAGCTCGCGAATCGAGTTCAGCAATTTACACAGTTAACGATCACGGAGGTCGTCGTTGATTGGATTATAAAGTTGGCTATAAAAAAGGAGTGGTTCTCCGGTTAATGGGCGGAATCACTCCTTTAAGGTGTATTGATCCGGACCGGTCCGCTCGATCCTTTGCTTTCTGCGGGATTTATGCCGTTTATTTCGCCACATTCGCTCGATCCGCTGCATTCTGCGGGATTTTTACCGCTCATTTCTCCGCATCCGCCCGATCCGCTGCATTCTGCGGGATTTATACCGTTCTTTTCGCCACATCCGCTCGATCGACTGCATTCTACGGGATTTATACCGCTCATTTCGCCACATCCGCTCGATCGACTGCATTCTGCGGGATTTATCCCGTTCATTTCCCCGTATTCGCCCGATCCGCTGCATTCTGCGGGATTTATACCGTTCCTTTCCCCGCATCCGCTCCATACGCTGCTTTCTGCGGGATTTATCCCGTTCATTTCGCCACATTCGCTCGATCCGCTGCATTCTGCGGGATTTATACCGTAGATTTCACCGTATTCGCTCGATCCGATATATTCTGCGGGATTTATCCCGTTCATTTCGCCACATCCGCTCGATCGACTGCATTCTGCGGGATTTATACCGCTCATTTCTCCGCATCCGCCCGATCCGCTGCATTCTGCGGGATTTATACCGTAGATTTCTCCGTATTCGCTCGATCCGGTACATTCTGCGGGATTTATCCCGTAGAATTCTCCGTATATGCTCGATCCGTTGCATTCTACGGGATTTATACCGCTCATTTCACCGTATTCGCCCGATCCGGTACATTCTGCGGGATTTATACCGTAGATTTCACCGTATTCGCTCGATCCGATATATTCTGCGGGATTTATCCCGTTCATTTCCCCGTATTCGCCCGATCCGGTACATTCTGCGGGATTTATCCCGTAGAATTCTCCGTATATGCTCGATCCGGTACATTCTGCGGGATTTATCCCGTTCATTTCACCGTATTCGCTCGATCCGGTACATTCTGCGGGATTTATACCGTAGAATTCTCCGTATATGCTCGATCCGGTACATTCTGCGGGATTTATACCGCTCATTTCTCCGTATTCGCCCGATCAGCTGCATTCTGTGGGATTTATCCCGTTCCTTTCGCCACATCCGCTCGATCCGCAACATTTTAGGGCATTAATGCCTCTATTGTCTCCGCAACCACTCCATCCGCCTCATTCTACGGTATAAATCCCGCTTCCTTTTCGCCGCTTCTACTCCAGCCGGCCTTTCTGCCCGCCCCACAATATGGTGTTGAACCCCCTCAAAATTCGTCGCTCAGTTGACGAACACCGGTTATTCGCCATGTTTTTAGTTTAACTTTCGTTCTTCTCATTTTATATAAGATTCTTTTCACACTTTGTTTGGATTTTTTAAAATCATACAAAAAAAGCCCCGATTGATTGCCTAGGGACTTTTTTTGCTTTATTTTCTCCTATATTAAATCAAATCTACTTAACTACCTAGCTTTCACTTCAAATAGTTCTCTAATGTTCTCCGTACCGCTCCTGGGCCTGCCATCATTTCCTGGAACATAACCTCAATCTTATCGCCTAGACCAATTGCGTACAACGGAACCCCAAAAAGTCGCTCATCTTCAAGAATGGGGCGCACACTTGCGGTTTGGTCTCCAAGCGAAACTCCTTGCAGGTAACCTTGCAGTGTTTCTAGTAACGGATCTGAACTCAATGTGAAGACCTCTCCAGCATCATTCACTCCAAGTAAGTAACGACACCACACCGCGATAGCTAGTGGAATCGCTGTTAGCTGCGCTGGATCGAGCTCCTCCCGTCGAATATAGGATTTAATAGTTTCACCGAACCGTATACCCACCTTCTGCGAAGTGTCTGTAGCAATCCGCTGTGGAGTATCGGGGATAAATGGATTGGCAAAACGCTCCGTAAGGACTTCGTCCAGGAACTGCTTTGGACTGAGAATTCCTGGGTCCACTACGACGGGCAGACCTTCTTTGTAACCGATTATCTCCACAAACCTCCGCAAAGTATCATCCTTCATCTCATCCGCGATCAAGGTGTAGCCAAGCAGACAACCGGAAACAGCAAGCGCCGTATGCAGCGGATTAAGGCAGGTCGTTACTTTCATCGTCTCCACCTTGTTGACTGTCTCCCGGTCCGTAAAAATAATTCCGGCTTCCTCTAGTGGTGGACGTCCGTTCGTAAAGTTGTCCTCCACTACAAGGTATTCGCTAATCTCGGCATTTACGAAAGGAGCGGTATATGTGTTTTTGGAGGTAATGATTACATCCATATCACCAATTCCCTGTTCCAGAAGCGCGGCCTGTACACTCTCCGAAGGACGTGGTGTGATTTTATCGATCATGGACAATGGAAAGGTTATTAATCGTTCATCTTCCAGATAGCGCACAAAGTCTTCCACAACAAGTCCTCTTTGGGCCCATTCCTTAGCGATGGACACGACACCGTTTTTCAGCTTGTCGCCATTGTGTGAGCAGTTATCCATACTGACAAAGGTCATCGGATATTGGCCTTTCAGATATCTTCGATAAGCAAGCGAAGCTACAATACTCATGACATGAACAGGATGCTCCGGTCCGCTCTCGATATCCTTTTCCACAATGCCAAGATATTTATCGTGCGGATCCGTCAACGAGTATCCCTTCTCCGTGATGGTGAAGCTGGCCATTTGCAGGCTCGGATTCTCGAACACCTCGATCAATCGGCGGTACTCCGCTTCACGGTTTTTGTCCGCTGCAATTCCCTCCACAATACTGCTTACTACTCTTTTCTGAAAATCACCACGAGCATTCATCAGCACTAAAAGGGTCAGATTGTCGTAAGGCTTGTAGACTCTATCAATCATTTCGAAATCAAAGGTTTCCACCGCAATAATACCTGTATCCGACTTCCTGCCATCCAACAGCTTCTGATGAGCATTTGCCACGAATCCCCTGAAAATATTACCTGCACCGAAATGAATCCATTCCGGTTTAAGCTGTGTATTGTTTGCTACCTGCTCATAGTCGAACTGTGGAAGCTCCACTCCAGCAGCTTTCCAAGCTGCTTTTTCCCCTTGGATACTGCTTCTGGTCAGATGCAGCATTTATTTTGCCTCCTTGACGTTGTCCAAGCTATCCCAGACACCAAGCAAATACATGATGCCCATAGCTCTATCATACAAGCCATAACCCGGGCGGCAGTTCTTCTCTTCCCCCCACAGATGACGCCCGTGATCCGGACGTACATAACCAATGTATCCGTTCTCATGATAGGCTTTGACCACCTCGGCCACATCAACGCTTCCGTCACGCCCACGGTGCGACACCTCAATGAAATCACCGTTCTCAAATACCTTCACATTGCGGATATGTGCAAAATGAATACGGTCATGGAACTCGCGGATCATCGCTGGCAGATCGTTATCCGGATTCGTGCCGAGTGACCCTGTGCAGAATGTCAAACCGTTGTACGGGCTGTCCACCAAATCCAGAAAGCGGCGGATCATATCCCGATTGCGGATAATACGCGGCAGTCCAAAGATCGGCCAAGCCGGATCATCCGGATGAATAGCCATCTTGATGTCCACTTCCTCGCATACTGGAATAATGCGTTCCAGGAAATACTGGAGGTTGTCGAACAGTTTATCTTCCGTCACATCCGCATAAGCCGCAAACAGCTCATCTAGCTTCGCCAGCCGCTCCGGCTCCCAGCCCGGCATCGTGAACTGTCCAGCTCCCTTAAGAATCCGGTCCACCATCTCACGCGGATTATCGGTAATGGCAGCCTTTTCATAAAAGAGGGCATTCGAGCCATCAGGCAACTCTTTATACAGCTCTGTGCGGGTCCAATCGAAAACAGGCATAAAATTATAGCAAATCACCTTAACGCCAACCTTGGCGAGTTTACGAATGGTGTCGATATAAATATCGATATATTTATCACGGGTCGGCAAGCCGATTTTGATATCATCATGAACGTTGACGCTTTCTACTACAGCCGTGCTGAAACCCTTACTGGTGATTTGATCCGCCACTTCTTGGATCCGTTCCATTTCCCACACTTCTCCAGCTACTTTCTCGTGCAAAGACCAGACAATCCCCATTACACCCGGAATCTGCCGAATATGATCCAGCGTGATATTGTCATTGCCCTCGCCGTACCATCTCCACGTCATGTTCATTGATAAACCCTCCTGTGAATTCGTTTTCATCTATCTTGTATACAAGATTTACTTGATCATAGAATAAGAACAATTCTTTGTCAATCACAAATTCATCAGGAATTTTATCATAAAAACAAGGAATTTCCACCCTATTTTCATCTCGATAATTTTAATGAACGAACTTATCATGTATACTAGTACTGTATCTGTCATCAACAATTGAAAGCAGGAACAGAAATGTCAATCAAAGCTGAAATTCTAAACACACTGAAGCAAGAAATCCTCACGCTGGCGTTAAAGCCAGGTACCATTCTAAGTGAAACAGCCTTGTCTGAGCGGTTTCAGATTTCACGTACGCCGTTGCGTGATGTTCTCAAGCAGCTTGCACTGGAATCTTATACCGATATCTACCCGAAAAAAGGTAATATTGTGTCCTTTATTGATCTAGAATCTGTTGAACAAATCACATACTTGCGTTGCACACTGGAAAAGGAGATCCTCAAGGATCTTTCTGCACAGCTTTTACTACCCGGGGTGCACGAACTGAAGGAGATTCTTAAGAAACAAAAAGAGGTCATCGGGCAGGAGAATGCTGTAGATTCTTTCCTTAATTTAGACGACGAGTTTCACCGGGCCTTGTACAGGCTTGCTGGACGTGAGTATCTGTGGACTCTGATCCAGCAGTCGAATGTACATTATCTCAGGTACCGCAGACTGCACATGCTCAAGACCGACAAGCTGGAAGAAATCTGGAGCGAACACCAATCCATTCTTGAGCTTATGGTGCAAAAGGAAACCACCAATATCGGTCCGCTAATCCACCACCATCTTCGGGAAGATATTCATTCACTGGACTTTCAGGAGAACTTCTCGGAATACCTAAAAAAATAGTCGGCCAAAAAGCGGCTTGCCCATAAGTTAAGTGCCTTCCCGGATAAAACTTCGTTATAAGAAGAAACTCACAAGCTTCCTATTCCTTATTAAAAAAACAAAAAAACCTTGATTTCTCAAGGTTTTCATAAAAAATGAACAAGGACTATAACACCACACTAATAGCTTAAATCTGCACCGTTAGAGGTTATGACCTTTTTGTACCAGTAAAAGCTGTCCTTACGCAGACGCAGCAGCGTTCCATTGCCTGCATCATCCTGATCAACATAAATGAAGCCGTACCGCTTGCGCATCTCCGAGGTGGAAGCCGAGATCAGATCAATACAGCCCCAGCTGGTGTAGCCCATTAGCTCCACGCCATCGGCAATGGCTTCCGCCATCTGCTCAATATGCTGTGCCAGATACTCTATCCGGTATGGATCACGGATAGTGCCATCCAGTTCGAGTACATCTGCAGCACCCAGACCATTCTCTACTACGAACAAAGGAAGCTGGTAGCGGTCATGCATCTCCTTGAGCACAAACCGCAGCCCCTTTGGATCGATCTGCCAGCCCCAATCGGAAGTTTTCAGGAAGGGATTCTTCAGCCCTGAGGACAGGTTACCTTCCGTGGTGGCCGTGATGCTCTCATCCACACTGACTACTGAGGACATGTAGTAACTAAAGGAAAGAAAATCTACAAGATTGTCCCGCAGCAAAGCTTCGTCCCCCGGCAACATGGTTATTGTCACTCCATGCTGCTCCAAATGCCGGCGGATATAAGAAGGATAATAGCCTCTAACCTGAACATCGGAGCAGAACATTGCCATTTGGTTCTCCGCTTGCGCTTTCAGTACATCACCGGGATGACAGGAATATGGGTAGAGCAGCTTACGGGCCAACATGCAGCCGATCTGGAACTGCGGATTGATCTCCCGGCCCCGCTTAATCGCAAGCGCACTGGCTACAAACTGGTGATGCAAAGCCTGAAAAGCAACCTGCTTCTCATTTGACTTGCCATCCAGAATAATCCCTGCGCCCAGAAACGGCGCTTTGAGCGTACAGTTGATTTCGTTGAAAGTCAGCCAATACTTCACCTTATCCTGGTAACGGGTGAACACAGTTTCCGCATAACGGACGAACAGTTCAACCAGTTCTCTGGATTCCCAGCCGTTATATTTGGTGACTAGGTGCACAGGCATTTCATAATGGGAAATGGTGACCAGCGGCTCGATATTATATTTACGCAACTCATCAAAAACATCGTCGTAGAAACGCAGTCCCGCCTCGTTGGGTACCTGCTCATCGCCATTCGGATAAATACGTGGCCAGGAGATGGACATACGGAATACCTTAAAACCCATCTCAGCGAACAAGGCGATATCTTCTTTGTAGCGGTGGTAGAAATCAATCCCTCTGCGTTTGGGGTAATTTCCCTGATTATCATCCTGTATGGCCTCTTCTAGCTGTGGACCGGACATGGACAATAGCTGCTCCAGGCTCTGCCGTTCCTTAGGAGGACAATATTTGACTACATCAGCAGTGGACAAATCCTTGCCGCCCTCATTATATGCGCCTTCGACCTGATTGGCGGCTACCGCACCGCCCCACAGGAAGTTTTCCGGAAATGGATAAGTCATCGGTTGAGCCTCCTTTTATTAATTGGTGGCAGCGGTTGCTGCCGCTTTAGCTTCAGCCTGCTGCTCTTGCTCCAGCGCTTCGGCATCGGCTTTTTTAAAGAATGGATAGTAGATCATGAAGCTTGCACCAATCATAACCAGCTGGAACGCACTTACGCGCCAGCCCCCGTTCATCCAGCCATTAACCAGCACCGGAATGCCCAGCGGCACCTGAATCCCGTGCAGCACAGGAAGGATACCCAGCGTCGTCAGAAGAATCGCCAGACCACTACTCACCAGCGGAGTCAGGATAAACGGAATCATAAACCGAACATTCAGCACCAATGGCATCCCGAAAATCACCGGCTCATTGACACCGATCAGACTTGGGATAATTGCCAGTTTACCAAGTGTCTTATAACGTGTAGATTTGGCGAACAACATCGCAATAATGAGACCTAACGTTGCCCCCGCACCACCGATCAGTACATAAACCGGGAAGAACGGTGAACCAATGATATGCGTACCTTCCACACCTCTTTGGTAAGCGTCCAGATTCTCAAGTCCCAAAGCCACCCAAATCGGGCCGACAACGGAATAGACTACCAAGGTGCCGTGAACTCCAAAGAACCACAGCAGGTGAATTACGAAGATGCAGATCAGCATCGCCCACCAGGTACCCCCCAGACTAGTCAGTGGCAGCTGGATAATCGAGAAGACAAACTCGTGCATATTGCCATATTTCGTTGCGGCGAAAATCGCCGTCAGCACTAGCATCAGAACCGCTACGATAAAACCAGGCGTAAGCGCGGCAAAAGATTTCTCGACCGTGGGCGGAACACCCTTCGGCATTTTGATATAGAATTTCTTTTCCAATACAAAGGTATAGATCTTACCTACCAGCAGTGCCAGGATGATTGCCACAAACAATCCCTTGGCGCCCAACCAGGAGTAACCAAATGCTTTGGTCACACCGTCATCCAGCAGTCCTTTTGGTGTAACTAGCAAGAAACTCATCAGCGCCAAAATCCCTGCCGAAAAGCCTTGCTGCTTATGTTGGGTAGCGAAATTATAAGCGATGGAGAACACCGCGTAGAGTGCGATCAAATCAGTGGTTACGGTTGCCGGAATCGAAGTATAAGTTTTGAGTCCAGTGCTTTCCAGGAAATTCTGATAAGGATCAAGCTTGAGTGCATTAATCAGGGAAAAAATAGCGCCCAGAATCAATATTGGCATCAAGGCCATCAGACCGTTGGAAATAGCGCTGATATAGGTGTTTTTTTGGATTTTCGTGCTGACTTTCTGGATCTTGGCTCTCCATTCTGCGCCGCCTGCCATGACTTAAGCCCCCTTCTCCATCAGTTCAAGTGCTGTAGCCAGCACCTTGTCCCCATCCATCATGCCATAGTCCATCATATCGATCGTAGTTACTGGAATGTTCGGATATTCTGCGGCCAGATCGCCTTCGGCGTGTCCCATTTGTGGTCCAAGCATAATGATGTCAAAAGGCTTTTGATCGGCGATATCACTCTCCGCCACTGCATCAATAACCACTTCAACCCCTTGTGTCCGTGCCGATTCTTTCATCCGTTCCACCAGCATACTTGTCGAGAATCCGCCTGCACAGGCGAGCAATATTTTTTTCATCTTAGTTCACCGATCCTTTCAATTCTAGTTCGAGTGCTTTGCGTTCTTTGATTTCTTCGATCAATTCCACAGCCAGTTCTCTAACCGTCAGGGCATTCATCAAATGATCCTGCGCGTGAATCATCAGCAGCGTAATTTCTGTCTTTTCGCCCCGGCCTTCAGCCTGGATCAGCCCCGTTTGCACTTTGTGTGCTTTGGTCAGGCTGGTCTTGGCGTTCTTAATCATCTCGCCCGCTTCTTCCAGGTTTCCGGCGCGCGCGGTTCTTACCGCTTTTAGGCTAAGGCTTCTAGCCTCTCCGCTGCTGGCAATAATCTGCATAATCGTTTGTTCATAATCCATGGGTTCTCCACTCCGTATCGTCATTTTATTTATAGTAGGTTCTCTATCTCATTCATAAATTGCTCATAACTATTCGTGTTTAGCAGCCGGTTACGGCTGTCTTCCTTCTCCATTAGAACCAGTAGCAGCTTGCTGATCTCTTTGTGCAGGAACAACTGCCCCGGACCCAGATTGATCAGAAAAATCAACTGGACCGGCTTCCCCTCATAGATCAGCGGTTTCTTCAACACGGTTACACTTATACAGTCGCGGATCGCGCTCATCCGCATCGGATGCGGGCCGGCCACCCCATTTTTGTAAATGGTGGTGAATTTCTGCTCTCTGAGCAGCACTTGTTCAGGGAAATCGTCAGCTGCATAATGATTGCCCACGATCTCCCGGCAGCGCTGCTTTAACAGCTCCATGTAATCTTCGTCCGAACCAGACAGATGGAACAGCTCCCTGCGGAACAAATCCTTGAAATCCATCAGCTTGTAGGACGGTTCTGTACGATTAATCTGCAAAGACAATATTTCTTTGATCCGCTGAATCTCTTGATCATCCAGCAGCTGTTTGATATGGATCACCGGTTTTTCCTTAATCTCTGTTGCCAGCGGTACAGTAGAGAGAATCAGATCCACAGGCTTGCTGCTGATCTCCTCCACCTCCGTAATGGAGGCTGTGATCACCGACGCTTTGGGGAATACCGCTTCCAGCTTCAGCCGGATTAACTGGGCACTGCCCCCTCCCGTCGAGCAGATCACGGCAATCCGCTTGAACTTCTCCAGATTGCGCTGCTGCATCCGTTCCAGATGGGTGGCAAAATGCAACGCGACATACCCTGCCTCATCGCGCGACATCCGAAACCCGTACTGCTCCTCTACAATCTCAGCGAAACGGAAGGAAATGACGAACACATTGGCATACTGGCTGTAAACATCCTCCACCAATGGGTTGCCGAGCTGAAGATTGTAATACAACCGGTTCAGCAGCGGGAACATATGCAATAGAAGCGCTTCGCGCAGCTCGTGATCTTGAGTGAATCCAGTGAGGAACTCGCGGTCCAAGCGCTCCAGAATAGCCGTAATTCCCTCCCGCAGATGCGATTTGGTCTCTTCCGACATCCGCTCCATAATGGTCTTACCAGAAATGTGCAGCGCCAAATAATCAATCTCATCCGCCGGAAGCTTAATCCGGTAGTGAGAGGAGATAAAATCTGCGATGCTCCTAGCAATATCCTGATACAGCGGCTCAGGTGTTCCCTGCAAGGCTTGACCAGCCACAATGAAATTGTGCTTGGAAACCCGGTATAGAAGAATGAACAGATGGGTCAAGATATTATCCAGAAACACATCTGAGATCTTCAGTTCTTTTTCCTTGAGGATTTGCAGTAGAAATCCCTTAAGCTGCTCAGCATCAAAGTCCTGACTGAAGGCATGAAAATCCTCCGTATGCTGCAGCGTATGACCCGATTGCAAGATAAAGTAAGAAAAGGCTTTGCGGAAGTCTTGCTCTTCCCCCTCGATTTTCATGCCATAATGAGCCCGACGTTTCAAGTTAAGCCGGAAAGCGGCCAGTCGCTGCTCTACTTCCTTCAGATCAGAAATAATGGTAGAACGGCTGACGCCGATTTCTTCCGCCATGTTATCCATAGACTGATAGCCATCGTTCTGCAAGAGATAAAATAGCAAATACTGCTGGCGTGACTGCTTATTATCTAGATCCACCTGATCCAGCTGCAGCATTCCTTTTTCCTGGTAGCTACTGAATTTGGCTTCATCACCAATCTCCAATAGATAACCCTGGCCGCGGATCATGCGGATACCAAAACCATTCGCCTCTCCTGTTTTGTCGAGTGCACGGATTACGTCACGGAGAGTCCGTTCGGACAACCCCACTTCGGCAATCAGCTCACTCATGCGCACAGGACTCTTGCGGGTATATAAAATATTAACAATCGTATATTCTCTCACCTTAAATTCCCTCATTTGTGATACTAGTATCGGATGAAGCACTCAGCTGGTTATGAATACATCATACGTGGAAGCGTTATCTTCTGAACAGTTTGTATTCTGCTGTTTGGAACGGCAGAAACTGACGGATAGGTAAATAACGGATTAAATTCTTAGCATACATTATTTGTGGCCACAAATCAGGAGGAAATATACAACAAAGGGGAGAGTGCCGATTAATTGTTAAAATAAACAAAAATAGATTAGTTAGGAGGACGATTCATCTTCTACAGATGGGATGTGAGGGGAATAGGATTAATATATAGAGTCAAAAATCCCAAGGTCAGTATGACCTTGGGATTTTGATTATCTTCTGCGGGGAATCCCGCATGGCTTTGCAATATTTTTTATCCACTACATGCCTACAGCTGAGGAAACTGCGGCAAAGATTGCCGCCACCAGCCAAAGAATCGGAAACAGCTTGAGAATTACCTTTAACCATTGTCCAAAATTGATCCGGGCGATGGCCAAACCTGCCAGCAGCACACCGCCTGTTGGCGAAATGAGATTCGTTAATCCATTTCCAAATTGGTATGCGGTTACTACTGCTTCGCGGTTAACACCCACAAGATCGCCTAATGGTGCAAGCACAGGCATCGTCAAGGCCGCCTCTCCTGATGAAGAAGGGACCAAGAACGTAATAATATTATGCACGACCAGCATGATGGTGGTGAACAAGTAATTCGGCAAGCCCTCAAGCATAGTAGCCAGCCCATTCAAAATGGTATCGATAATCATCCCGTTCTCTGCAACGACGAGGATCCCCCGGGCCAAACCGATAATCACGGCAGCGTAGATAAATTCTCCGCAACCTTTAACAAAATTCTCGGCAATTTCCTTCTGACTCATCCGGGTGACAATCCCCGAAAAAATCCCAAGTGCAAAGAAAAGCGCTCCGATCTCGGTCATATACCAGCCTTTGCTCAGTATTCCCCAGACAATTAGCCCCAAGGTAAAGATGAAGCCTCCAATAATTAATTTATCCCGGTTCGAGAAACTTACATCTATCCCATCGTTCTCCTTGATGAAGTGTTGGCGGTTTAGAATATCATTTTGGAATACCGCTGATTTCTCCGGATTCTTCTTCACCCGCTGCGCATACCACATCGTAAAACCAATCGATATCGCAGTAAAAACAACCCATTCAATAAATCTGAGCCATAGCTGTGGATTTCCCTGCACCCCTGCTACGCCTTGCGCAATCAATACAGAGAAAGGATTAACGGTTGATCCGACATAGCCGATCTGTGTTCCGAGAAATAGAATGAGAATCGCCGTCATGGAGTCAAAGCCCAAGGCAAACATTAACGGTATAAAAATGGCATAAAGCGGAATGATTTCTTCACTCATTCCAAAGGTTGAACCCCCCAGGCTGAAAATCACCATGGCTATCGGAATCAGTAATATCCCTTTACTTTTGAGTCTTCCGGCTAGAGCCATCAGTGCCCGGTCAATCGCCCCAGTCTGCAGAATAATTCCAAAAGCTCCCCCTACAATCAGGACGAAGGCGACGACATCAGCAGCATTGATGATTCCTTCTAACGGCGCACTGGCAATTTGGGCAAGTCCTTGTCTCAAATCCCCTTGCTCACTGATTTTGGGAACGGTATGATAGGTTCCCGGGATAATGGCTGTTCTGGAGGAACCATCCACCAGCACTTCCTGACGGTCAAATTGGCCGCTCGGGACAATCCAGGTTAATCCGGCAATAGCCACGATAATCAGAAAAATCAATGTATAACTATGAGGAAGGGACCATTTTATTTTACGTTTAACCGTTTCCATTTCTACCCCTCGTTCCTGGCAGCATCATAGGTGATTTGACCGGCGGTAATTGTCAAAATCACACGTGCATCTCTAATCTCGGTTGCAGCTGTATCCAGAAGATTACGGTCAAATACAGCGATATCAGCAGCTTTTCCAACTTCCAAGGTTCCTGTACTTTCCATACCGCAATGTCTGGCCCCGTTAATCGTCCAGGCCTTTAGGACTTCTGATGCCGGCATCCCCTGCTCGGAATTCCAGCCTCCCGGAGGGGATCCATCAGGGAACAACCGAAAAGAAGCCGCATACAGCGAATCAGGAACACTGGTGAGGAAAAGCGGCAAATCTGTACCTATCGTAATCGGTACATTGGCCTCAAGCATGGACTTGTAATTATAAAACCGGCTTTCATTCTCTTTTCCGGCCACAGCAGCCATATAAGCATCCTCATAAGAAGGATTTAAGAGCAAGATCTGGGCATATACCTCGGCAAAAATCCCGTTCTCCCCCATCCTCTGAATGTCTTCGGGATGTGGATATTCCAAATCGCTGATTGAATGCCTAATCCGCTGTGCTCCCCGGTTACGATTGCAATCTTCGATCATGTCTACTGCCTTACGAATTGCTGCATCCCCCTCAGCCGTTAGACAACATTTAATTCCATGGCTGTCTGCTGCCCGAAATGCCTCTTCTAACCCTTCGTAGTCAACTGACTGCAAGTTTGTAACACCTGGCATATCCGCATAAGGCTCCAGCATATCTCCCGTATGATCAGCTACCACACCATCCAACATCAGCTTATATCCCTGAAACCGAAGAAATTCTCCTTGATAACGCTCTTTGTACTGCAAACCCGTGGAAATATCAAGCGGCTGCAATACAGGTTCAAGCGCAAAATGGACCCGCAACGGCAGCTCTCCCGTTGCTTCCAGCTCTTCAAGGACCGGCAACAAACCGCTATGCCTGTCAAAGCCTATATCTTTTATCGAAGTGACACCCCGTTTAGCAAGCATTCGGGCAAAGTCCAAAAACTCTTGTCTGACTAATTCCTGATCCTGCATCATGTCATGAAGGAGGAGGGCGCGTGATTCCGCGCTGCATTGGTCAGGGAGAAACTGATACTTATCCTGAGCAAACTTGTTCATCCAACAATAGCTTTTCGTCAGATTAATGGCGATTACAGCCCATTCAGTAAAAGCTTCGTCTAATAAGCTTTGCCCTGGAAGCTCGCCCCAACACTCTTCACTCCACCCGTAAGCGTATACATTTTGCTTTGAGGGTATTTTTTCTGCTTCTTGTTTAAGCAACTCTAAAGCCTCTTGAATTGTAGCGACATTCGTCAGATCCACTCCACGGTGCATGGACATGTAACCGGTAAAAAAAACATGGTTATCATGTATACCAGGCATAATGAACGCATCCTTCAGATGATGAACAAATGTTGCCGGTCCTATCCATTCCTCTGCTTCTGCCGGGATTCCAACCGCGACGATTCGCTCCCCTTGCAGGGCAATAAATGCCGGTGAAGCGCCATCTTCTATTCCTGTAAATACTGCATTAGACAACAGTACCCGATCTGCAAAACCATGTTTAACTGCTTCCATGATTTCAACGCCTTTCTGCCGATTAATAATACGACTTATAACGTTATATCGAAGCTTCTGCTTCCCGCTTACCGCAAGAAGCAGAATGAATTATAAAGTAAATTGATAACGGTCACCGATAATGTACTGCTTGCCTACATGAACCGGCTGACTGTCCTGATCATAAATAATAGTGTTCATATAGAACAAAGGATCACCAATGGGAATCTCCAGTAATTTTGCTTGCTGTTCATCAGCCAAGGTGATTTGCAACACCGTTTCTCCCGGCTGATTGGGATCAATATGATAACGTTTCCGCAGCAGCTCATATACCGATCCTTCAAGCTTTTCATCCATTAAGAAAGAAAAACGGTCATACGGATAATAGTTATTTTCCAGCATTAGGGGTCTTTCGCCAGCATATCTTTTACGTTGAATATATAACACCGGTTCACCCTGCTGTATTTGCAGCCGCTCCGCGGTTTCTTGATCGGCTTTAAGTTTAGTTCTCTCCGTAACGACGCTGTGTGATGAAACACCATTGGCTTTGCAGGCCGCCGTAAAACTGATGACATGCTCAATCTTGCGGCCGATCTTTTGTGCGTTGACAAAAGTGCCCTTGCCCTGGCGTTTCGTCAGATATCCCTCATTCACCAATTCCTCTATAGCTTTCCTAACAGTAATTCGGCTGACATTATATGTTTCACTAAGCTCAATTTCAGTAGGAATTTTATCTCCTGAACTAAAGGTACCGTTCGCAATGGCGGATTGGACCGCTTTTTTCAATTGAATATATAATGGCTCTGCCTGCTCTGAATTTAACATGATTTACCCTCACTTGTTATATAACGTTATATTACTCTATTGTTAGAGTAACAAACGATCCTCTTTTTCACAAGCAAAGATAAGTACGCATCCGTTGTTAATAAGAAGCCCCGAATCCAAAGGAACCTTCCACCATACAGCTCTTGGCAGCTAATCTGGAGCCTTCCCGCATAGCAGCTTGAATATCACCATCCTTAATCATACTCATTAAAAAGGCAGTAATATAAGAGTCGCCTGCTCCCATCGTATCAACAGCCTCAATAAGCTCAGGGGTCTGATAATAAAAGCTTGCTCCATCATAGGCAATGGATCTGTCTCCCCCGCGTGTTGCCACCAATACTTGGCCTTCTCTTCTGCGTTTAGTCTCAATAAAATTCTGCGTCTCTTCATCCGTCATATGGCTGCAGGAAAAGAAAGCAAAATCCGCATTGCCAATATACCGTTCTACCTGCGCATCCTCGAAGTCATCGGAGAAATCAAAAGAGAGGGGAATTCCCAGTTCATTCAGCTCCGCAAGCAAATGTCCGGTGTGACTATAAAGCCCTGTATGGATGATATCAAACCCGCGGATATATTCTCTGTCGGCTTCACTCAACGCTATTGGATTCAGTCTCGTAACCCCGCCTTCGTTGCTGCCCAGAAATACCCGTTCCCCATTCTCTAAGGTTACCCGTGCACATCCGTTCTCTCCGCTATGATGTCTGCAATGTGAGATATCGATTTCCAGCTGCTGCAGCGTATTTTCCACAAGACGTGCCTCGTCATCATCGCCGAAAACACCGAGGAAAGCCGCGACAGCTCCTTCACCTTTGGCGAAAACACTAAAGTTGAGTGCATTGCCGCCGGGATACATCGTACGCTGATGAACATACTTGTCTACCACATTATCGCCAATACCTAGAGCTTTCATGGTTTTATCCTCCCGATTAGTAGGCTACTTTCCCCATATAACGGCGGGTTTCTAGCGGATGATTTCTCACCTCGGCAAGAGCCTCGCGATAGACACAAATGATACTGTAGAATAATACCGGATTAAAGAATTCCACAACTTCATCAGCAATTGTACCAATTCCCAGCTCTTTAGCATCAATCACTTCGACTTTC
The DNA here is from genome assembly GCF_037970385.1 of Paenibacillus sp. FSL R5-0928. Lineage (NCBI taxonomy): Bacteria > Bacillati > Bacillota > Bacilli > Caryophanales > Paenibacillaceae > Paenibacillus > Paenibacillus sp. FSL R5-0928. The sequence goes on from NZ_CP150225.1 coordinate 5,309,044, forward strand.
TCTGCATACTGATTCAGGAAAGTCCGTGCTCGTTCATCCAGCTCACGGGTGCGCCCTTCATTAATCATTAGGATGAATGGGGTTTCTTTATCCGTCACTTCAAAAGGACCATGGAAGAATTCACCGGAGTGAATCGCCGCAGCATGCAGCCATTGCATTTCCATCAAAGAACAGATTGCAAATCCATAAGCATGTCCGTACGAAGCTCCACTTGTCAAGATATAATAAAGCTCCTCATTACGGTATTTGTTGGCAAACACACGGGCACGTGGAGCGACCTGCTTTTTACCCTGGTTAATAATGCCATCGATGGCTTCCAATCCTTTTTGAAAAGCTTCAACATGCGCATACCCTTCAGCCGCATCTAACAATTGAGTAGCGAGATCCAGAATGATAGCCATCGGGTTATTTTTCACATTGCTATCATCTCCCCATTCATACAAGAAAGAATAATCAGAGTAATTCAGCAGCGCAGCTTCCTTGTTATGGGTTAGGCCAATGGTGTGCGCTCCATGCTGTTTGGCTACTTGCGCCGCAGCTACCGATTCCGGTGTATTTCCGCCATGGGAACAAACGATTACTACCGATTGTGTGCCCAGACGTTTAGGCAATGCATGAACAAACTCATTCGCCGTATAGAGCCCTGCTACCAGTTTCTTCGCTTCACTATCCAAAAAATATTTCGCGGGATACATATCAACCAGTGAACCCCCACAAGCTACAAAATATACCTCTGAAATCCCCTCTGCCACTTTTTCACGGATACTTTGAACAACCTGATTTGTATTCATTTGATTCTCTCCTTTGATATAACGTTATATAACGTATTGTTTACGAGATAAATATAACCGCTTTCAAAAATGCTGTCAACTACTAATTTATTCAGAATTCAACTCCAAAATATCTTCGGCAGCGACGATCTGTAATGCTCTGATTTTTAAAATAAAAAAATCGCATGACCTCAATATTTCATGAGAGTCATGCGATCTTCTGGTCAAGGATAGGACGGGGGTAGAACTCCTACGGTACTCACGTACCTCAGAATTTCAAGTCAAAGCTCGACAACAAATCCTTTAACCACATTGTTTAAAGGCACTTTTTTATATTATAAATCCTCTGGGTTCAGAAATTTGGAGATATGGCATGTTAACAGACTGTTGATATATAGTACATTATTACAGTAATTATTATATAGCTTCCTAAAATGCCACTCTTAGCGTGTTTTTTTCAAACTATTTGTTCTGATGACCCAAAGAATAAATTATATTAGCAATGGATTGCGGACTTTCTCCACCATTGGACTCGAGCCACTGATTAATGACTCCAATAGATCCATAAACCTTGTAAGTGAAAGAATAGTCCTTTAGAAAGGGTTCGTTCCAATTTTGTTCAAGTAAAACTCGTGTTAAAAATTCACTTTTTCCACTCTCTGAAATTAGAAGCTGATACATGGTTTTCTTATCTTGAATGATGTTTAAGAGTTTGACCATGGATTCTTCAGATGTGCAAGGACTGCCTCCTTCTTGTAATGCTTCCACCAATTCTTTATTAAATTCATTCTGCATCACTTCAAATAATTCAAAAGGATCTTTGTAGTGCAAATAAAAGGTGCCACGGTTGATATCAGCGTAGTTACATATTTCAGTGACCGTTATTTGAGGTAACTTTTTGGTTTCTAATAAAACCAGGAAGCTCTCTTTAATGAGATTAATCGTATATTTAGTTCTTCTGTTATTCTTGGTTCCAACCATACGCTCCTCCTGTTCTATCCTTTCAACATAATAGATGTAATCTGTTTACTTCATAACATTTACAAATATATTGATTATTGTGATTGTTCAGACGTGTAGATTATACTGACATCACGACATTAAATCAACACATGTCAAGGAGATGAACTAACCATGACAATCACTTCAGATAAAACAAACATTCTTATAGTAGGTGCAGGAGCAGTAGGTTTCTCTGTAGGTTACCATCTACATTTATCAGGCACCGATGTTACCTTTCTTGTACGAAAAGGACGAAAAGCAGACTTCGCTCCTCCTCAAAAACTATATTGCTATGACGATGATACATTGAAAGAATTTAGCAACTTTAATGTCATAGAAGATATAGAAGAAATAAAACCTCAGCAGTATCAATTTATTATTATTACATTGGACGGAAATGTGAGCCGTTCACCAGAAGGCGTAGCTACGTTATCCAAATTGGGAGGTGTCGTTCGTAATTCTAAAACTACGGTGATTATGAGTGCGTTTGGAAGCGGGATTCGTGAACATTACATTCAGTATATGAGAATTCCGGAAGACCAGCTGTTAAGAGGAATACTGGGTACGTTAAGTCATCAATCCAAGGCTGATTTGCCTGTGCATGCACCAACAGACCCCAAACTCATTAACCAAGCCATTGTCTGTTACAAACATCCGGCGAACAAGGTCGGTTTCCAGGTCGAGAACAATAATAAATCAGCTGCCAAACAATTTAGCGCACTGTACAATAACTCTGGGGTCTCACGCTGTGGTCAAGTAAGTCCGGCGATGTTCAATATTTACTCAAGTATCGGTTTTCCTGTGTACGCTGCTTGTGATATCGTAGGTTGGCCGAAATTCTCAGTCGTTATTGCAAATAAAGATCTTTGGCAGCTCGCTTGCCGTGCTCAGGGTGAAATAGCATCCCTGCCCAAGCATGGTCTAATCGGTAAGATTATGAGTTTTGTGATGGGGCCACGCATGACAGCAAAAATACATCTCAAAATGGAACAAGATATGCTGCCGCTAGATTATCAAGCATTCAATCGTTTCCATCATGGGGGTAAAGTGAAGGCTCAGGATGTAGAATCTCTACGGAATTCGATTGTAGAGGGAGAACTTCAAGGCCGGCAGATGAAGGCTTTAAAGGAATTATTGCAACGTGTTGAACATAATTAACATCCGCACAAAAAAACAGTATTTCATCAAAGATGAAATACTGTTTCCGCTCCGAACATTCATAATAGCGAATAACATTTTCCTTGTTCAGCTTGGAAGGTTACACTTTCGTCCTTTGCTGCCCGCTGGCTTCGTGCCACCCGTGCTGATATGCAGCATTCGGTCAGCCCGCTCTTCATCTAATTTAATCAGATACAGCAAAGGAGACTTATATTCTTCTACGCAAATTCTGTATTCCTAAGGTTTTCACTATGATGCCGAAGACGGGGGCAAGTACCGCATATTTCGAGCCATTGTTTCAAACATCAGCGACCATCGTCCGGTTTCTTCCCCTGCTCTTGGCCAGGTATAACGCTTGATCCGCCTTCTCCAGCAGCCCCTCCCGCTCCAATGCATGAATAGGATAATGGGCGATTCCTAGAGAGATCGTAACCTGTGTCGGGATTGGCCCCCTGCTTTGTTCCATTGCCCGCCGGACTCTTTCAGCTATGGTGAAGGCTTCCTCGGGTCTAGTGTGGGCTAGCAAGATGATGAACTCTTCACCGCCGTAGCGGTGGCAAACATCGTCTGGACGAAACGAGGTAACTATAACATTGGCTACATGTTTCAGCACTTCGTCGCCGATGAGATGGCCGTAGGTGTCGTTCACGAGTTTGAATTTGTCTACATCCAGCACAATGAGCGAAAACGGTTGTCCTGAGTCAATCCACTGACTCATCGTATACTCTAAGGATCTTCGGTTCATTAAACCGGTCAGAGCATCCGTCGTAGCCTCTTGGGTCAGTTGATCCGTCTGCTTCTGAATATCCGTCACGGCAAGCAACACAGCCTTGGTCAGCAGATCTGCCTCTCGGCTCCATTGCGGCTTCGCTTCTGGCAATTCAATCTTCTCCTTGCCCATCCTGCTCACCAGATTTGCCAGGTACACAAAAGGCCGGGCCAGCTTGCGTGCTACGAGAATGACGCCCATCAGGAGTATAATGAACGGAAACAACGAATACCAGAGAATGGTCCGAAGGTGCCCCATCAGTTGATGATGGATGACACTAATCGGCGAAACGACCACAATTCCCCATCCGTTGGCTGGAACGCTGGAGTATCCGGCAAGCATTTCAACGTCACGGGTGTTACGCACTTGCTGTTCCCCGCTTTCCCCATTCATGAGTTTCTGCACAACCTTGTTATTGCTGACATCCTCCCCAATGAGCTGCTTATCCGGGTGGTACAACAGATGCCCGCTTGAATCCACAATATAATAATAGGAGCCAGAATCGTCCACGTTATTATCGCCAAAAATCATAGACAAAATATTGTTCTCCTGCAGATAAAATGTGCCGCTCAAAATACCGCGATATGTACCATTCTTGCTAAAAATCGGCTGACTCATAAAAACGATTAGTCTCTTGGTGGTTTGGGTCATGTAGGGGGAGGATATGTAAGGTTTTTTTAACGCCAGAGCTTCCAAACCGACCTTAGAAGTAATATGGTTTCCTACTGACCCCAAACTAGCCGGTACTACATTGCGGATCAGCCCGTCGGCATCGAGCACGGCGATAGAATTGAAGTAATTGCTACTATTGCGCATCAGTTCCAAATTATCATCCACTTGCTTGGGCGTTAAGGTTTCGTCATCGGAGAGTGTGTCAGCACTGTATTCCAAACTGCTGCGCATGGACTGAAATAAGGAATCCATTGTTTTGGTCATTCGGTCAGCGTTGTAGTAATTCAGATGGAGTGTAGTCTCCATCAATGATTGTTTTTTGGACTCGTAAGAGCCAATCAGAAGAATGCTTGAGGTTAGTAGAACCACCAGCGTAACCAAGCCCGTAAGCAGCGATGTGAGACTGAGCTTTTTACTTTGACGCGGCTCGGCTCTTCTCAGTGTAAGCAAACTTTAACCCTCCTTGGTTCTTGAAAACTAGCTTAATCAATAATACAACAAATTAAGATGTTATTCGACAGTAATCAATGAGCACGGATCTCTCATACCACTGCGCGTACCGTTTGATATACGGCGGTTCATGAAATCTTCCATGCTAAAAACTCCCCTCCAGAGCTTGTGATTAGACAAGCACTGATAAGGAGTATTACCATCCTGAGTACTGTGTGTTTGAATGTGATTCCCAGATATACAGAACCTTAGCTTTTGACGGAAGCTTTACTCAAGAAAAACAAAAAAACCTTGATTTCTCAAGGTTCACTATGATGCCGAGGACGGGAGTCGAACCCGTACGGTACTCACGTACCGCAGGATTTTAAGACATGGGTTTTTATTGATATGATATGGAACTAAACTCAATAACCTAGTCATATCAAGGACTCAACCCGTTCTTATATTGTTCTCATTTGGACTGGTTTCTACTGGTTGACCTAGAGTCTGTCCCCAGTTCGTCCCCAGCCCGTCCCCTGCGATTATTTAACAAAACCTTGTATTATAAAGATAAAAATACCACTTATACTATAACCAGAGTTTTGATCCCTTGCAACAGAAATTAAAATCTGTGCAAGGGCTTTTTTTTTTTTTGGGGGTTAGTGCCTGACCTGGTTAATATCTATTTGGTGTAATTGCTTTACTTACTTTGCTCTCATTAATTTACATATCTAGTAAAAACCTAAATGTAATCTATCAATTACTTGATACATGCTAAAATATCTTTGGTTACAGAGAAACGCAAAACCCCACCAGTATAATCACTGATGAGGCACATTTTTACAATCGTATCGGTTGGGTGTCTTATGTCTATATTGAGCTAACGTTTCCCGTTAGCGCAACGACTTACTCTGTTGGATTTCGTGTTCCTCAACATAAAGCGGTATCAGAGAAGGCGGATCGTACCTTATCGCGGCCTTTAAACGACAAAATGGTGCCGATAGCCATAGCCCCATAGCCGCAACGAAATAATGAGCCTAATCCGACAGTGCCCGCATGATGTTGGATTTCGCCTCTGCCGCAATTGCTTCATTCCCGTCATCGACCGCTTGCATTAAGATCAGTATGGGGATGTATACCGCGATTAGCCGCGCCAGCAGCTTCGTTTCCTCGTCCGCTCCTCCGTACGTTTCGAAAAACACGCCGCGAGCGTAAGGTGGTAAAAAGCTATAAGCAACGCTCAAATCGCAAGCCGGATGGCCTACGCTCAGATCGCCCCAATCAATGATGCCGGAAACGATCCCGTTCTCATTCACAAGCATATTTTTGAAATGAAGATCGCCATGTAGCAGTGCATTCACCGCCTCGACACGGTCCTTTTGCAGCCTGCTAATATACGCTTCGATCACACCGGACTCCTCCGGCGACAAGTGTTCAACCACCTTCGATAGAAAGCCCTCCAATTTCACTTTGCGCGATGCTATGTCCGTCAAGTTTCGATGATCTTGCTGAACTCCGCACTTCAGCGCCGCCTGCACCGGAAACTCATGCAATCTCCGCAAAAATTTCGCCAGCGTCTCTGCCGATAAAGCCCGGCGTTCTTCCGTCAAACCGATTGGGAAATCTCCTAGCACGTAGGCATAGCCAAGAAATGGTGCCGGGTATTCGTCACTTGCTTCGCCATAAAACAACGGTTTCGGATAGGGGATGGTTATATATGCCTCCAGCTTTGGCAGCAGCTTCCCTTCCATACGAATCGAGCCAACTGCAATCGTTCTTCTTGGAAACCGGAACACGTACTCGTCACCGATGAGAAAAACCGTATTGTCCCAGCCCCAGCCCAGTCGCTTCACTTGCTTCGATGACAGCTGAGGGAATTGTCTGCCGATCAGCGTCCGCGCCTGCTCTTCGTTAACCTCCCACTCCGCATCCCATACATTCGTTCCTCCCATGAATTGTCTGCCTCCTCGTTCCTTACGTTATTTAGATGTTTACATTCCCTAAAAGTTACGCATAACTGCCCGTTAGCTTAAATGAAAAAGCAGCCGGTTGTTTGAGCGGCTGCTTACATGTTTTTATTAAATTAACGTTTCCCATTAGCTTAATGATCATTTACTGATTCAGTACACAAGGGGCATTTGAAATTCCCCATATATTAGTTATCAAGTATTTTTTCCATTATCGCATTTCCATCATTGTTCTCAACTTCTTTATATTTTAGTTTTTTATATAGATTGTAGGCTGGTTCATTGAAATTAAATACACTAAGTCTGAGTTTTCTAATTCCTTTATCTTTGGCATCCTGCTCTATCAATTTCATAGTTTCAAATCCATATCCCTTATTTCTGTAATTTTGCTTAACCAAAAAATCACAAATGAATCCTGATGTATTCTCTTTTTCATACCAAATAAAACCAATTTTTTCTAAACTATGATTTATCATTACATATAAATAATTATTTTTTGTTGATAAACCCATCGGAAGTAGTTCATTGAATTCTTTTTCAGCACACTTATAAGCATCTTTATCGCTACTCATTTTAGATTTGATTAAATCTTTTGCATAGTCATTAACAGACCACTCTTTAAATTTTTCAAATTCATTTTCTGTCATATTTCGAATCTTTATCATTTATTAACCCCTATTCATTTAAATTTCTCGTTCGTATTTTTTCACAAACACGAGTTGTATAAAAGAAATTCCACTAAATAATCTTTTGCATAAGGCAACAGGATGTTGCGAATGAATTACTTTAAAAGTTTTTTGGGCCGCTCTTTCAGATAATGTCATATTTACGAACTTCGTAAATAATTCCATATGTAGAGTATTCGCGAATTTATTGAGCCATCCTACCCGAATCTAATTAGCTTTTCGTTCATCCTCAATTCCAAACAGTACAACAGATGCTTGCCCCACTGGATTTAACTCTATTTTTCACACTTCTTCTGTAAGGCTATTCCAAGCTATTTAACTTATTGATGACATTCTGAAGTCCCTATTTTGTTGACTTCTTGAAACAGAAAATTTCAAATTACTACTCCTAGTTTTGAGAGAACCCGATCCATTTCATCAAAATGTTCTTTGTCGCTTGAAGCAAAAATCAAATTAAAACTATCGTCATTATTCATCACCGTTATTATGCTGTCATCGTAATTCCCATAAAATTCGATGCCAATCCAATGCCGAAAGGAAATATCTTTGTTTTTAAAATTTTCACGAATAAAATCCAAGTCGGTTTGTTCAATGGAATAAAACGATTCACAGCCGTATTCAAGAGCGAATACGGTTTGCAAATAGACCATCGCATGAAAAAAATCGGTCAATGTTTCAAATTCCATTTTCCATACCTTTTCATCGTAACTCATATAGACAGGGGGATTGGACCTGGATAAATCGTTCCTATGGATTCCCCAGACACAGGCACGCTGATTCTCGCAATAAAAAATTAAATATTCGCTATGCTTGAAGTATTGGAATTGCTCGGGCTTGATCAAACTATCTTGCGTATGATTCAGCCGCTCGTCTTTACCGAGTTCCAAATAATAATCTATAAACACCTGGGGCAATTCACCGAAATTATTTTTAATGGTTTGTATCTCATCATGACTAAACCCGTTTCGTTTCGTAATATGAAACAGCTTTTTAATCATTGTAAAATCAGTCATCCGCATCACACCTTATCCTTGTATAATTTGCTATCGATTGACTTAAGAATATTCCAAGTCAGTCTCCTTAACCATCAAGGGGGCACTTTATATATTTTACCATATCTTCACTCCACTAATCTGCCCGTTAGCTTAATAAGGAATAAGTGAAAATGTAGTAAAGTACCTGAAAGCCCTTGGTGTAAAGACACTTGATGCCATGGTTGCTACTCATCCTGACGCAGATCACATTGGTGGGCTAGAGGATGTTCTGAAGGCACTGGATGTGAAGGCAGTGTACGCGCCGAAATTTTCGTATACAACTGAAACTTACAAAGATTTTTTGACCGCTGTGAAGAGTGAGGGACGTACCATCAAAGTAGTGACTAAAGGCGTTATTATTAGTTTAATGGATGAGTTATTTGAGGAATAATAGTTATGCCCCGGTGAAAGCTTCCGGGGCATTTTTTATGTAGTCACCTGAATCACATCATCAATCTTAATCCAATCATAGTCATCATCCGTTTGCAGTTTAATCCGCCATAGCTGCTTGTCTATGGCCATCACAACTCCCCGAAGCTTAATATTTTGAACTGGTTCAAACTGAGTTATTGTTATCTGCTCTCAATATCGTTTTGAATATGCCAACACTTGATCAATCAATTCCCACTCCTGCGCGTCAAGCATCGGCTTTTTACGATCTCTCCACTGCTGCCCTCGCTCATCACTGAGAATCCGAGTCTTATGCTCCGGTAGCATCATCCTACTGCAATCCCAAATACTCTCCAGTTTCTTAACCATGATGTCTGCCCTCCTAGTAATCTGTCCAGTAATCTATATGGCCACCGTCCATGCCCCATGAAACAGATGCTGGTCGATCCTCTCTTCGCTCCCATCCCTCAACGACCACTGCACTCTCAGGTGATTTCCCAAACTCCCATAGAATGTAATTGTCCTCTGCTAATTCCTGCAGCCCGGCTCGAATCTTTTCTGGTGTCCGCCCACTCTTTGTCTCCAGTACCTCAAGTGTAGGCATATAACCGTGATGCACCGAGCAATGCCGCATGATCATCAGCAGCTTACGGGCCGTGTCGCTAAGCATAGCTTTTTTCTGATATAGCCTGCCAAGCGAGGATATTGGACGTAAGGAATACACGGGGCGCTCCTGTATTCTTGCAGGTGGCCCGGGCCGTTTCGAATACCATTGATCTCAATTTTACGCTGAGAAATCTTGCCGACTTTATCTAAGTAAACAATTTCAAAAGGTTTGACCAATCCGCATTTGCATGTTGATAATCCCCTAGAAAATAAGATCATTTGTTTGTATCATAACCAAACATGCGTTCTTAATTCAACAGAACTCCCATTATCAAATGTAATTATTATGAATTAATATATATAATACTCTTTTAATTACATATTTAAGAAATTTTGTTTAGACTGTTCTTGTTGCATTTATGTATCTTTGATTCCTATAAACATACTAAAGGAGATACATATGAAAAAGAAAATTTACGTACCTATCATTTTATCCTTACTTCTGCTATTTAGTTTTGTTTCTATTACTAAAGCAAATACCACAACAGTATCAAGTTTAATTCCGGTAATGACATCTAATACTTCTCCATCTGGAGTGGTAAGTGCAAGTAGCGAATGGGGTATTGACCATCAAGCATTCAACGCATTTAACAATAACAACAACGACTATGGATGGGCTTCTAAAGAAGGTGTGCCATATGGATGGATAGCTTATGAATTTGAAAGTCCACAAATTGTTAACTCTTACTCTCTAACAGGTCGTGGCAAAAACGAGAATGTAGCTAAAGAATCACCTAAAAATTGGACTTTCGAAGGATGGGATGGGGAAAACTGGGTTATTCTTGACACTCAAAACAACATTACTGGTTGGACTACATCAGTGAACAAAGTATTCGCGTTTAATAATGAAAAAGAGTATAAAAAATACAAATTAAATATATCAGAAAATAATGGATACTCTTATTTTGTTACTATTGGTGAAATAAAAATGAACTACACTCCTGCTCCAGAACCAACTGCCACACCAACACCAGAACCAACTGTTACGCCTGTTCCAACTCCATCTGCTACTCCGGAAGTTCCAACAGGTGACAGAGCAATTTTGACAGTAACTCTAACCACTGGGTTAGAAAAAGAATTTGATCTACCAATGTCAGAAGTTACTACATTCCTAAATTGGTACGACAGTGTTTCGGGATCTGCTAAGTATGGAATAGATAAGCACGAGAACAACAAAGGCCCTTTCAGCAAACGTACAGAATATGTTGTACACGATAAGATACTTACCTTTGAAGTTAGTGAATACACAATTGAATAAATAAAAGCACCCCGCTGACCTATTAAGGTTGACGGGGTGTTCTTATCACTGCTCTAAATTCAAATCGCACTCGCACCAAATGGGCACGAGCAATCTTTATTGAGTCTGGTGTATATCCCTCTACGATTCCGTCGTAATCCATCTTGGTACCATAAAGATACCATAAATCAAACCAACACTGCCATAAGAAACTCGCCGCTTCCTTGTACCGCTCTATATTAGTCAAATCTTTAGCCATTTCCGTTTCAGTCGGCTTAGTACCCGCACGTAGTTGTGAGGTTGTCAGTCCAGAAGTCATTTGAAAATGCTATGCATCCTTATTAAGGAAAAAAACACCGCCTCAGTTGAAGCCAAAAGATTTTGCCTCTTGAACTACCTCCGTCCAATCAGCCACTTTACCACCGTCGCCGTCACGTTTTATATCCCAAGATACTTGTTTCCCATCGGGTAGTAACACTGCAAGGTCGATAGCTAGTCCAAAGTCATAATAACTAGTTCCACCCTTTGCATTGATAACACTAAAGCTGAGTTTAATGCTTCCTAGTGCATTTAGAGCGACTTGCTCAGCAATAGTTCGAAATAGTTGAGTGAAACGGATAGGCATTCCGAGTGTAACAGCGTTCAATTAAAACTGTGATAGCTAAAATAACGGGATGGAAACCAATAAATCTCGTAGATGATTTACTCTTTACTCGATCCAGTGTCAGAGACATTAATCATCGTTCCCTTTCTGCTGGTAGCGCGTTATCCAACTCACTACCTCCCCACTTGAGCACTACATCCAAGAGAGGTAATGGAAGTGAATCTCCCCACACTGTCCGAATTGAGTTAGGACTCATGCTTTGTAAAACATGAAATAGGTTACTGATGGACAGTGCTCCAAACCTCAGGCAGTCCAAACACCATGTTCAAAAGATGTCCATCAGCCGGAAGCAGTAACATAAAAAATGTTCGGGAGACTCCATCAATTCCGTATTTACTAGCATGGGTGTTGTCTTTCTTGCCTGCTCTAATACCTGATAACCAATCCATGATAATAAAAGCGCGACCATGATGGTTACGACATCGTCCGCCTCCCCATATTAATAATCATATGTCGGAATAAGTACTGCACCTACTGTTGACGTAGCGATTTGTGATTTAGTCATTATAATTCGCCCCTTTCTATTGTTTTTCCGGATAACTACTACTTCTAAATTTGAATCTTCTTTTGGTTGCAACGCAGCTAATATTTCACCGACTCTAAGATCAACTTGCTGCAATATCTCAAGTTGTGGCCCGGGGTAAAATTCTTATACTGTTATAATCGCTTCAACTAACACTTCAACTTGTCTCGTCAGAAGAAGTGCTAATTCAAGTTTTTTATAAATATCAGCCCTGTTCCTCCTTCCAGACAAAAGTAAAAGCCCCCAAAATATTGGATTGGATTTCTTATAAATTGAACTTATCTAGAAATATTCGTAATCACTGCGGATTTGATGACCACCGTTAACTCCAGGGCATTTAAGGAGGATACAGTGAAATAATGTAGAATTCTGGTAATGGAAAGAAGAGGATATTATTAAGCCAAAGAAGGAGGAAGAAAAGCAATGGAACTCATTAATGGATCTGTCGATAAGGTATCGGCAAGGAATTTCCCTAAAACATCCGGCGACATCAACAGAACTTCATCTCAGGATGCCACCAAGAGTGATACGTAAGGAGAACAATAACATGTGTAATAAACAAGCAGCTAATAGTCAGCCTTTATTTGAGCATCTTTAATTTGCTTTGAATCAAATATTTTTACATAAATGCCCGACTTTGTGTCATGAAAAATCTTGTATACTGAGATATCGTGTCTTCTTTCTCATTTACTTCTCCAATTCCGCAATCCGCATATCGACATCAGATAGCTGCTGCTGGAGAACGGTGAGATCGGACTTATGCTTTAATAGAATTGCCTCATACTGTTCAAGTACTGCTTTTGCTGTTTCACCAGCGCCTTTATTATTTTTGAGAATTTCTGCTGACTTGATACAAATTCATTTGTAACTCGTATGCTTGCCCAAATAAAAGATGGAGCAACTTAGATATGTGTAAATCAGCGTCCATTCTAACAAACAAAGAGAGAACGCTATTGGAAGCTTTACCTGGGGTTCTACTATAGGGACAAAGTTCTTATCAAGTGCTTCTAATTTGTCCAATATTATCATCCTTTGCTTTGGAATTTTTTCCGAAACCAACAAAAAAAACAAAAAAACCTTGATTTCTCAAGGTTTTCACTGTGATGCCGAGGACGGGGGTCGAACCCGTACGGTACTCACGTACCGCAGGATTTTAAGTCCTGAAGTAGTCTTCTTAGCTCCATTTCTAGACCACGGAAAGCTCGAACATAAATCCTTTAAGCACGAGGGTTAAGGGTGCTTTTTTGTGTTCTATACTCTCTCCGTTCAGGAATTTAGATATGCAGCAATGTTAGCAAAAATGTTAGCACAAAGATTGGAGAAACAGACTTACGCCCCTACTTTTTTCCACGCCTAATCAATCACTTTTTTTCTTTTGAGGCTTGTCTATTTGAAACACACTTAAACTCCTAGACTGTCAAGATGAAAGGATGCTTCTGATCCGCAAAAGGATTGCGGAAAAAAGTCAATCAGGGTAAGGGTTTAGAAATAAAATGGGCTTTCTACCTGGGAATTCAAGTAATAGGTCTTGACCAAGGTAACTATTAGATTTTAATAAAATGAAGTTCTAGGTAAAGTTATGTACAAATTATTCATCAGTGTCTTGTAGAGCTATCGCTGGTGCAGCCTGTATACTAGAGAGATCCAAATTTTCGCTAAATATAATAGGGAAAGAGTCTCTTGTTAATACATTTTGCTCTTCAAAAATAACTATGTTTCCTTCGTTAGGCAAACCAGAAAAGTAAATCAATTTTTCTTCAGTATTTACTAATAAACACATTATTTTATCAGATTCTGACCTCCAATAGTTTATTATATCCTCTTTGAAAGTTATTACTTTTTTACCATTTCTAAATTTAAGTTTATTAGTGTATTCCACATAGCATTTTGCAGATAAATCAGCATATTGAAGCATAATATCAAGTTCATTTTCATCATATACTTGTTTAATCGTTATTTGGGAGTCAATTTGATAGATAAGATTAAAGAATATTAGCTCATCTTCATCTAAAATCTGAGCTTTATAGTAGGGGCCAAGATACTCAAAATCTAATTCTTTATATTCGTTCTTAAGATAAGAGAGCAGCATTCTTTTCTCTAAACTTTCTGGGGTTAGCATCGCATCTTGTATCATTTCTTCCAATTTCACTCTTTTCCTATCCAACGAAGCATTTCTAGAATATCTTTCTCTTCGAATTTCTCTTTGTTTTTTTTGATCGAGCTTAATAATATCTATAAATAATTCACCTTGTTCAGAATTCGGGACTAACTTAAAAGTTATAGGATCAGGGCTTGGCTTGATGTGATATTCATCACCGATAATTTTATCCATACAGGGATTAAGCAAGCTTTCATCCCATCTATCGCTTTTACCAGATCTGCTATTACAAATACTACATGAATAAAATAAATTAGGATAATCGTCAATATCGGGTAATGTAGCAAACTTTTTTTTGGGTCGAAAATGATCTATTTGAAAAGAATTATAAGCTAATATACTCTCAAATTCATGGAGACCACAGTAAGCACAACGATATCCAAAATCGAACCGCAAATATTTCTTGCATTTGTTATGATAATAATTTATTTTTCTTGTTTTTCTGATAAATTCCGACATGAGATGTCCACCTATTCTTTATTAAGTAAACTCTTTAATGTTTCATGAATTTCATCAAGCTTTCTGATTTCTAATTCAGTATGTTCCTTTTGTATTTTTAGTGCATTCTTTACTTGGTCTGAATCTTCTATGGATCTCTTTAGTATGTGAGATCTTTTAATTCTAGATATTATGTTCTCACTTTCATCAAAGAGATCTCCTTTTTTTACAGTCTGATCAAATTCAGAATATTCAGATGAGTGCGCAATTTCATCGTTAGTTAGTAACAAGATATGAATGTAAGAGTCTTTCATTCTTATTGCGTCTAAAATATCAAATCCATCATACTTTGCACCAGTCTTATCAAGGTGCCTATCAATTATGACAAAATCTATTCCTTGTAAACATATAAATTCATAATATTCTTGGGGTGTCTCAAGTACATCCACAGGAACAAATTCTATTTCAGAATCTTCTTCAAGCACAGTAGTGTACATAGCTATATTAGATGGATCATCATCAATATAAATACCTTTAAGCTTCATGGTTAATCCTCCAGAGGAAATTTAATATAGAAAACCGCACCTTGATGAATAAGTGAGTTTGAAACGGAAATAGTTCCTTTGTATTTTTTTATGATATCATTAACTATAGTCAAACCTAAGCCTACTCCTGTATCCTTTGTAGTTTGAAATGGATTAAAGACAATAGATTCATACCCCTTTGAAATGCCTTTTCCATTATCCTCAAAAATTAATTCGAAATATGATTCACTCAATTTAGTCTTAATAACTATTTTTTTTGATCTTGTTTCTTTCAATGCTTCAAATGAATTAGTTAGTAAATTAATAATGATCGATTCTAAATCAATCCTATACATTTTAAAACCAGTCTTATATTGTGACAAGTCTAGTGATATTTCAATCTTTTGAGACTTTATCACACCATTATATACATTCACAATGTTGCTAATTATATCATCTGTTTCAAGGTATTCTGCAGTATTTCTATTACTTTTCCTCACAAAATTTATAATTAAATCACTATAACCTTTTAAACGATCAGCGTCATTTATCATACTATCCAACATGTTGTTTAGTTTGTGATCAGTTAGTTTATGATTAATGAAACTAATTCCATTGAAAATACGATTTATAATATCAGCAGTTTCATGTCCAAAGGAACCCGTTAAAATACCAAGAGTTGCTAAATTCTTATAAATATCGATTTCGGTTTGTTTTGATTCTATTAAATTAACTGCTTTGTTAAAAGTATCATTATGTGTTTTGATAACCTCTTTATAAAAATTAACGTCGTCCTGATTTTTTTCTATGAAATTATTGGCTATATTAATTACTTCTTCTCTAGTTTTTTTATCAGGTATTACCTGTCCAAGTTTTTCTAAATTCTGATTTATGATGCGTTGTCTTTGCTTGTTTCTTTCCAGTTCTTCTTTTGTGAGTACTTCATCATATGTATTTTTTTTCTTTTCAAGTTTTGGCAAAGAGTCAATATTTTTATCATCTTTAGTTTCGTTATACCGTTGTGTGGAGATTAGATTTGTACATTCTAATACAAAATATCTCAAATCATCGAAAGCAGTATTTTCAATAATTCCTTCTCTATTAGTAGCATCTATTAAGAGGGGATTATCATGTTCTGTTAATTGAATAGTACCAATAACCTGATTATTTCCGACTTTAAATTTATGAGTTTCTTTTATTTTGACACTATCAAGATACAACCAATCATTACCATTTTCCCCATAAGGCTTAACTCGAAATCCATCCCTATATATTTTGATGCCACAATATTCTTTTAGAATTTCTCTGGCTTGTGCAAAGTTGATACTTTCATCTTTTAGTGATAGAGCTTCTATGAGGAAAAAGTAAATTGTTAATTTAACATTTCCGCAGAGTAGAGGTCTCTTTTGTTCTAGACTAAGTGGAAGGCTCTTTGAGCCATCTTTTTTTAAGTAATTTATTAAAATTCGTTTTCCATTATCTGTTACTTCAGCTGTTATTTTCGCTGTATGCAAATTGAGAATATTATTTACAATCAGATCTTCATCCAAGTTAAATTCTTTAGCATCTATGATTGGTTGAAATATATTATTCTCAAGAATTTGTGGTGAAACAAGTAAACGCATTTCTCTTTTTACTTTGTTAATATCTTTTAAAGTCCATTCATGCCTTAAAAACTGGAGTCTAATTATTAATCCTGTGAAAGCTCTATTTGTACTAACACTAACTTTTTTATGAAGATCATCAAGAACCATTTTATATTTACTTTTTTCTTCAATGGATAATTCTTCTATTTGATGATCTATTTCTTCGATTTTATCATCATATTCGTTAAGCTTGTCATACTCATCCAAATTTTCCATTAATGTTTCTTCGATGAATTTATACAAATCGGGATTATTCAAAAATATTTTATAGTTATAATTTTTGTTATTGATTCTCTCTGAGATAAATGATTGTATGTATTTGGGGAATTTCGGATTAAGTTCAATGTATTCGAATTGTCTTTTCAGAAAATGAGCACTTTCCTTATGTCCACCATCTGATTTGAGCATATTCAAACTTTTCTTTATCGAATTCAAGTCTAGACCTTCATATTTATTCCAATTAATCTTGAATTTAAAGGGATCTTCGTTTTCCGGAAAAGACACTATTTCAGCTATTTCAGCAAGACTCTCAACAGAAAATCTACCAATTCCTTTTTTACCAGCTTGTTTCCTCCCCTTAGGGCTATATAAGCTCTTAAGTTTGTTATTAGTCCCTATTACAGCCCATTTTTTAAAAACATCATTTCTAGTCATTCCAGATCCAGTATCTATTATTTCAATACTCGGATGCTCACTCAAAATATTATTAAAAGAAATCTTGACTCCTTCTGCATCAGCATCGTAAGAATTTTTGACTAACTCCACTAATGATGTTACTGAGTTAGTCATTAATTCTCTTCCCATCTGCCCTACGTGTCTTGCGCTTACTGACAAGTTAAATGAGTTATTCAATTTTATTCCTCCTTATAGATTCGCTCA
Source organism: Paenibacillus sp. FSL R5-0928 (assembly GCF_037970385.1). NCBI lineage: Bacteria > Bacillati > Bacillota > Bacilli > Caryophanales > Paenibacillaceae > Paenibacillus > Paenibacillus sp. FSL R5-0928. The sequence continues at coordinate 5,326,656 of NZ_CP150225.1, forward strand.
CCTAATATAATTGCGTATCATATCAATTTCATTAGTAGTTAGAGAGTAGTTTTCGTATATTATTTCGTCTAAACTATCAATTGACTTTTGAGTAGGGTTCAACTCTATTAGGTTCACCATCTCAATAATAGAATTTTGATATTTAAAGGACATTGGCAATAAATTAAGTTCCGAAGAAGAAACTTGAGTATTTCCGTTTTTCACACTGAATATTATGTTCAAAAGTCTAGAATTGATTAGACCAAGAAATAACTTTAAAATATCGTCAGGAATAGTTTGAGACTTATGTCTTTTGTCATACAAAAAATTAACATGATTTTCTAAAAGATAGGCAGGGTTATGATATAAGAATTCTTCCTTAAATAAACAAGATTTAATTCTCTGTAAATCTTCGAAAGTAGATGTTCTTTGTACTATAAGTTTCTGACCTGTTGAAATCATAGACTTGATTTTTTCACTATAATTAACAAATTGTTTTTTTTCTGAATTATTATTAGGAAAATCTTTATACATAAAATTAAACTTTTCTATAAATCCAGCATAGATAATGGGCAAAGAATCTTGATTATTTTCGCTTTTAAGTAGTGACTTATGTTGGTTCCAGACGAATGCTCCAGTACCAAATAAATAATCCCCCTCTTCTTTTAAATTAGTAGACTCAGAATAAATTTTCTTAATCAAATTTAAAATTGAATTTGAGTTAGGTATAAAAATGAAGTAATTATATCTTTTGTCCATTATTATATTGTCCATAGATGTTTCAAAGGAGATAGTTTCTTTATCTTTACTATCAATTTGATTGATTACTTTAACATTGGTATTTTCTCGTATTGAATTTCTAATAGTTAAAATGACAACTGCTTGTTCTACATTTTTGAATATTTTAGTTCTGGATTTAAAATTAATTAATGATACTAATTCTAATTCTGATATTAATCTTCTTAGTTTTAAAAAATATAATCCAGACTTAAAGGATTGAGGAATGATTAAAGAAACAATACCTTCTATTGAAACATGCTTTAAAGCCCAGTATAAGAACAGCCCGTATACATTGGGTTGTCCATAAATAATCTCTTGATATATTAAGAGGGAGTCATTATTAGTAGTTTTAAAGTAAGGAGGATTACCAATTATTACATCGTACTTTCTTACATCTATTTCTAGCAATGTGTTTTTCAATAATATATTTGGGAAATCACTATAAACTTCAAGGAAAATATCTAGGTCTTCCCTGCTATTTAGTAGTCCAATGAGATTAAAGGTCAAGTTAAATTTAGTTAGTACAACTGCGAACGGATTAATATCGTTGCCATATAAATTAAAGTAAACAAATTCCAAAATCTCTATAAAAGATTTTTCTTTGTTCATTTTATTTATTATTCGAGTCAAAAACACCCCGGCTCCGCAAGCTGGATCAATAATTGTTTTACTCATATCAATATCATCAAAATTAATACTAGCTTCTAAAACTATTAAATCCACAATTTCTTCAGGAGTATAGAATTGTCCTAATCGTTTCTTTTCAGTACTATCTAGCAATGACTCATAAATATCAGAGAAGTATTCAATTGATAATGAATTTATTAGACTCTCATTTATTAATTTAGTTATCTCATTTGTTAATTCTCCTGTTACCGTATACCACGAATAAACCCCTTGAATATCTAACTTTCCAGCCAATAAACTCCAAGATGTTTTTTTTTGAAAATGTAAATGTAAATATTCCGTATACAAATAACACAAAAGAACAAAATAGCTTGTTTCATTAACAAAGTTATTTCTTAAATCATCTTCTTTTAATTTCATACTTAAAGATGATAACTCTAGTATTTTATTTTGATATAAATCAAAGGGAGTAGTGTTTTTTTTGATATTTTGTATAATGTCTCTTTTTATTAACTCATGTAAATTATAAAATCCTGAAAGATCTAGATCCTGATTTTTTCGCAAATTCAATACTTCCTCATTGGTAAATTATTGTTTATTACTTCAATACTAATATTAAAATTACCTACTCTGGTGGTTAAGTATACAATAAACCGCATTAGACTTCATTTCAAATATATATTATATCATTGAATCTTATAGGTAATGAAATATTCTAGCAAGATACGCTAAGAATGTAGCAAAATAAAAGAGAGAGGTTTGAATAATGAAAAACGATAAAGAATTAATAGGATTAGTTTCTTCGATACTAAATGAAAAAGAGGATAGCCACATAGTTAGAGAATTGCTTCATAAGTTTCCAACACCAGCAGAACTAATGGATGTATCAGAGCAACAGTTGGTATCTATAAAAGGAATCGGCAAAGGAAAAGCCCGGCAAATCACTGCTATGTTAAAACTTGCAAAGGTACTGACTTTACCCAACCAGAATCAACATATCATTCGTAGTCCAAAAGATATTTTCCATTTGCTCGAACCAGACTTGCGCTACGAACAGAAAGAACACTTCTTCTGCCTCTTCCTCAACACCAAGAACCGCCTCATATTCAAAGAAGTCATCTCCGTAGGCTCTCTAAACGCCGCCATAGTCCATCCCAGAGAAGTATTCCACGCTGCAATTAGACGCTGTAGCGCCTCACTCATATGCGCTCACAACCACCCGAGTGGTGACCCGGAGCCGTCAATTGAGGATGTGAATCTGACAAAACGACTCATAGCCGCTGGGGAAATCATAGGAATAGAAGTCCTTGATCATGTAATCATTGGCGGCAATCGCTTCTACAGTTTGAAAGAGCATGGTCATTTCTAAATTTCACTAAACAGCTTTTATTTGTATGTCCCTCAAACAATGAAATATAAATATCTTCCTCTTAAATACTTTTATCCACGGTTTAACCACACTCCGTATCAATTCTCTACTATAGGCATTGAAATCCGCACTATATCCTGTTGAGCCTCCTACCAAAAAATTCTATCGTTTGATTAGGGGTGAAGGGAAATGAACAGCATCGAATCTATTGGGGAAAATATCAGGGTTTTACGGTTAAAAAATGGTTTCAGTCAGGAGCAGCTTGCACTAAATGCAGGAGTTAACACATCCTACATCGGTCAGATTGAACGAGGAGAAAAGAACCCTACTATAAAAACCTTGGAGAAAATATCCAAGGCTTTGGAAATTGCTCTGATTGACTTGTTATTTCTGGTGGATTCCAGGGGAGGAGGTTCAAAAACTTTTTGCAGTCAATCGTCTGCGGTTACCCCTGAACAGATTAAGCAATGCCTGCTGGAAGTCTTGATTGACAACACTAACATGATTGTCGATAAGCAAAAGTCACTGAATATAAAAGAAGAATAAGGGAGCAATTAACCATGTCTACAACTGAAGCTATACATTCCGGCAAGATCAAGAAATCAAAGAAGAAGCCTCTTCTTAAGCGTTGGTGGTTCTGGATTCTTGCTTTACTTGTTGTAATCACTGTTGTTAGCATACTCTCTTCAGAAGGAGAGTCAACGGCTTACGAGCTATCAAAAATGCAAACGATGACTAAGGAAGAAATCATAACGAAGTTTGGAGAACCAAATGAGGTTATTCGAGATGATTCAGACGGTTATGCCATTGCTTATAATTCTGGGTTTATGGTTAGCGGTGACAAGCAAGGCGCAAGCGAGATCACACTACAAGAGGATGCTGTTAAGGGAAGCTCGAAGGATACATACAAAATTTTCGATGTAACGTTAGGTTCATCTTTTGCTGATAATGTTGCACGTTTGGGTAAACCAAATCTTACTCAAGAAAAGGACGGCAAGAAAATCGTCATGTACCTGACTGAAGAAGATTATCTGCTTGTATTCTCCACAAGACCAGATACCGACAAGATCAGCACCATTCAGTATTCTGCTTATGATTCAAGTATGGAGTCTCTTTCACTCGACCTCTCAAGTCTTCTTGGTTTATCGGCCACTGAAGACGAATTAAAGTCACTCTATACAATTAAGGATAAAAACAGTTCTCAAGGAGAAACAATGTATGCCATGGAAGAAGGCTTTGAATTACTTGTTGATGAAAATAATTTGATGAAACAACTCATAATTTCTTCAAATTCTGTTTTCAACATTCATGGTATTCGAACCTCTGACAGCTTGGATAAAGCAAATCAAGTGTTTGGTGAGCCTATAAGTACATCTGCTGGGGTGCAAGATACCACTCAATATTCTTATAACTATAATGGCGGTGCAATACCGACAACTGTTGTTTTGAGCGTCGATAGTGGCAACAAGATCGGTTACATCCAAGTTAATGCTACAGAAGAATAAGGGTTAGTGCATAATTATTATAGGTGGTCAAAAATGATAGAACTTTATGTTCTTCTATCTATTCCATTTGGTTGGAAATTCATAAGCAAGCTACAACGTAACATCACCGTATTTACGACGATCTCTAATTACATCGTTTACAAAATCATCTTGTCTGTATTTGTTGGTTGGGCTGTAACACCGTTTTACTTGATCGGATATCTCTTTAAGTTAGTTCGAATGTTTAATCCACCCTCAAGTACTAAGTAGCAAACAAAATAGAATCATCTATGCAACAGGGAGAGCAGCGCTCTTCCTGTTTATTTTGCGTTAATCCCTGAGAGGAGGTGAGAATCATGGATAAAGTAATTGACACTGCCGGGAAGACAGCGCTGACCGCAGCGGGCGTACTAATCGGAGGAGGAGCAGGAGCAGCACTTGGCACTGCAATATTCCCCGGTGCAGGAACAGCCATTGGTTATTTATTCGGTGTTAGATATGGAACACTCAGCAGCCTTAAAGCCTGGAAACATTAATCAAAATAAATTTACGGAGGAATTAAACGATGAGTGACTTTTGGGAACGTGTAGTAGAATCTACTGTAGATGCAGTAAGCCAAACAATTGAAAACAAATATGATGTGGTCGAAACCGCACAAGATTTGTACGATAAGTATAGAGAAGAAGAATAATAACGAGAATCAGCTCATTTGAAGCCCGTGAATTAATTTAGCGGGCTTCATTTCATTCAAATCCCTCTTCAATTTTAGCATAAGGATTCTCAATGTAATCAATTTCCCAGTCTTCAGGAATTAGAACAGGATTAATATTCAAATCCCTAATTTTCTTAAGAATCTTTCCAAATTTATCAGCAGATGCCTTCGCATTCATACCTTTAACATAGACTTCTTTAGCGTTAGTAACTCCTCCACATTGTTCAATGAATTTAAGCATATAAATTAGTGTTTGACGTTTTTGAGAATTACGTACTCTTTGATTTATTATTTGCTCTGCCCTTTTTAAGGAATGATAGTCGCCTTTCCCAACAATCAGTTTATAAAACTTCATTACTTCATTTTTTAATCTTTGTTGGCTTAATAATTCCCTCACTTTTTCCTTTCCATCCCGAACTTGAGTTTCAAATCTAAGTACTCCTTTTGTCAGTGTAAAATCTCTAAATTCCTTACCCGATTCCTTCTCTTTAATTAATAGTGTCTCATAACGATTATACCAATTGACTGTTTTATTCTCTGACATCAAGTAACAGTTAGTGACGGAAGAGATGTATTCCTTGGTTCTATCATTGTTCCAAAAATACTCTGGAATGAATCCCTTTTTATATAATGATAAATATTGTGGGATTAGCTGTTCAGGCAGCCTTATATCTACAGCAGCTTCTATTCTCTTGGCTGTCCAATCAAAAAAATCGGGGACTTTTAACGAAAGAATATCCTTTAGCACGTAATTAAAGACATTTTGAACTCCTATAAACTCAGATACTTTTGTTACGAAATAATATCCATCTTTATCAATAGTGAGCTGGGGGCGTAAACGCACCTCTATGGAATAGTGACCCCAAGAGGCAGAACGCAGTCGAATTTCTTGAAAACCAAACTCAGAAAATGCATTTGTAATATAGGCATTTTTATCATACTTGTCTTTACGAAGTTGGCCCTTACTGAAGTATTTTTTTAAGTATGCCTGTACTAACTTAAACGTTTCATCATATTCTCCTTTAGTCATTGAGTGTACCAGATACAACATATCTACCATGAATGAACAGCACCTCCAACACCCCCAAAAGCCTTCATAATAACAACTAGTTGGCGGAGGGGTATTATTATCTAAGTCAAGGTACTGTTACTAGAAAAATAAAAAAGTACATTTCAGCAGGTGGTTGCTGTCATGTACTTCATTTTTCATTCTATAATATGTTGGTTTTCCTCTAAAAACTCACGGAACCGAATTTTATCCAGAACAAAAGCCCTATTGTTACTATTCCCAATTTTTTTATCAGGTCGAAAATCGCCTTCAATATCCCCATCAATAAATAGTATGCCTTGTTTAAAAAGGAACGCGTAAAGCTTGTTGTCGATCTTGAAATTCCGTCCTGTCCTTTTCAGTTCGTTCGTAACATGAGGCTTAATCAAACTATATTTTATTGCCCAGATGTTTTCATCTCTCCATCCAATAAAGCCTTCCTGAAGCTTTGAGTTATTATCCATGTTAAGGAATTCAGATTTATGAATAAGCCCTTGAACAGAGTTTAAAAAAATAACCGCATTGAATTTCATAGGATCAATCTCAATTGGCCTATCTTCTGATTCCATCCATTTATAACCTCTGGAATCTTTTATATATCGCAAATAGCCCGAATTGTCTCTTCCATAAAAGTTGTCTACCCAACCAATTTCATCATTAAATATAACTTTTTCATCATCGTCATCTATTAATCTTGTAGCGAGTCTAATTGCTCGTAATAGGTAGGAATATAAACTGTCTTTATATAGATAGAAGTCATAGTCCAGAAAATTAGGGTCAATCCATTTTGAATTAGCTAACGTTTCGTTAAGCAAGTCAAGTTCAATACACTTATATTCTTTTTTGTTGATCCGGGTGTAGACTTTAACATTAAGCCCAACTTCTGTAGTCTTCTGCTTCTGCAAATCGTAAACGCGAAGACGGTTTGTTGGAACAACAAAGAAGTTGCAAATGAATGCACCTCGTGTTGTTTCCTTCCCTTCTCGCCTTTCATCCGATTTTGTTTCCTCGCTCTCCATTTCATTCTTTGCTTGATTAATTCTTTTTCGCGCCACTTTCATCATCTTGTCGTCTTTCACAAGAAAATCCTCGCACATTTCCGAAAAGATAGCATTCATCTCCGCCAAGGTTTCTTCGATTCTTTCGAATCCTTCTCGGTTCTTTTTCCGATTGATATAATGCACATACTTTTTAGAGCAATGGATACCTACATCATTAACCATAATGTCACCCTTTTGTCGTCATGAGTAAAAAAGAATATATCCTCTTACATTAAGATAATCGAATCAAATTTACGTCTGTAAGCATATTATCGTATACATTTTACAGCAATAGCAGATGCACAAATATTTTTGGGAATTCCGGGATACTTGGGATTTTTGGGAATCCGCATTTTTACTATAACTTGATATGTTTTTGAAGTCCATGACATACAAACAATAACCGAGAACGGTGAAGAACAACAACGAAAGGCATGAACAAATATCATAAGGTACGGGATAACAATTTCAGAACCGTACTGTCCAAATTGACAATTATATATTATTACCATGAACAGGAGGTGATTAGCTTGATGCTACATGATTATCCAGAAATTATAACAGTCGAAGATCTTTTAGACATATTGTTAATTGGCAGAAACTCTGCCTATAGGTTACTGAAATCTGGTGAAATTAAATCTATTAAAATTGGACATACGTATAGAATTCCAATACTAAGTGTAAAAGAATATATTCTAAGCAAGGCTCAAATGGACTCTTCTAAATACTTGTAATCAAATAGTAGTTCACAGACAGGGGTAATTACGCTCCTGTCTTTTTTCATTTCCAAAAAAACTATTGGAGGTCGAAGCATATGAAGGGAAGCTTACTTAAACGCAATAAATACTGGTACATCATTGTTGAAACGAAGGACGAGTCCGGTAAGCGAAAGCAAAAGTGGATTAATACCAAGTGTGAGAAAAAAACGGATGCCGAGAAAGTTTTACGAGAAACACTTACAAAGATAGATAACAACAACTTCGTTTTACCACAGCGAAAACTTAAATTCACTGAGTTTATGCTAGATTGGCTTCATAACGTTATAAAAAGCGAGGTCGAGGAAACAACTTGGGAAGGTTATGAGATGATCGTAACCAAGCATATCATCCCTTACTTTAAGAGTAAAAATGATATATTACTACAAGAATTACAACCAATGCATCTGCAAAAATATTACGAAACAAAATATCAAGAAGACCAACTGACAGGCAAAAAAGGATTATCCGCTAAAACATTACGAAGACACCACGCCAATATCAGGAGTGCATTGAAATTCGGAGTGCGAATGAACCTGATTCCTTTTAATCCCGCTGATCGAATCGTACTTCCAAAGCAGGAAAAGTTCAATGCCAGCTATTATACAGTCGAACAGCTCGAAAAATTATTTGAGGTATGTTTGGATACACCGATAGAATCCGCAGTATATCTCGCAGCTCATTATGGGCTTCGGCGTTCCGAGGTGCTTGGTCTAAAGTGGGATTGCATAAATTTCGAAGAAAAGACAATCTCAATTAGAGAAGTTCGCGTGAAGTACGGTAAAGAAGTTGTCGTAAAGAAACCTAAAAGCGAGAGCAGCCAGCGCATTCTGCCTTTGATGGAAAAACTCGAGGATTACTTATTACATCTAAAGAAACAGCGGAAGAAAAACAAACAGCAATACGGCAAAGATTTCTTCGATATCGGTCTTGTATGCTGCTTGCCTGACGGCAGTCCCATGAAGACAGAATACCTGAATCATAAATTCAAGGACATACTCGCAAAGAACGAATTACCGCATATCAGATTTCATGATCTCAGACACTCGACAGCCAGTTACTTAATTAAACATGGCGTAAGCCTGAAAGAAATTCAGGTCTGGCTGGGGCATTCAACCATCAGTATTACAGCCAATACCTATACGCACATCGACATGGAGACTAAAAAAGATACGGCACAAAAGATCAATGATCTATTTTCCAAAAAAACAAATGAAGCCGCTCAATGAAGTACACCGCATGGCAATCCTAGATGATGCAGCAATCACTTCCACGCTGCTAGTCATAGCCAAAATCCATGTAAACTTGCTTTGGAACAAAGCGACAAGAATACTTTTTCTTGTCGTAAAGAAGTCATTAGAGCAGAAATCCTGCGACTGAGAAAGGAGCGTGACAGAATCCTCTATCACAGAACCTGAATAAGAAATGCTTAACGTGAAGTCATTACAATCACAACTCTGAGTGTATCGGAATCCTCGAATCTACACCAAAAAGATGCCCCGTTAGCAAAATGTTAGCAAATCATCTTAAAAACAAACAAGGGTTCCAGCTCTAATGAGCTGAAACCCTTGTTGTTCTAGTGCCGAGGACGGGGGTCGAACCCGTACGGTACTCACGTACCGCAGGATTTTAAGTCCTGTGCGTCTGCCTGTTCCGCCACCCCGGCATATTATGTGTTGAAGCTTCATACGTTGTTCACATATAACGCGACAAGAAATATAATATCATGAATATCGATAACGCGCAATCCTTTTTCGAAAAAAATTATTTACAATAAAAATAACCCGTTCAGCCTAAACCGACACGGGTTATTATAGACGTGGATTATCTACGCTCGTCACTTCTGCTTCTCATTCCGGCAAGACCCAAAAGTCCAAGCAGACCGAGCCAGCCCCAGTTAGATCCTTTGTTAGTTGCAGCATTCGTTGTTGTACTAGTTGCACGGTATTTGCCGGTCTGTGTAGTGTTGGTTGCCGGGTTAACAGTGCTGTTGGTTCTGTAGTTATTGCGGGTGTCATTGTAGTTATTGGTGTTGTAGTTGTTAGGTCTGTAATTATCATCGATGCGGATCTTATCTTTCATAATGCTCTCATGCTGATTCATTGTTCCCGTGGTGCCATTCATTAGATTGCCTTCCGTATTCATCATCCGAGTGTGTTCCGCAGTGCCATCCATTCCGGTATTCGCGGCTGGGATACCGCCCAATGCTGCTGATCCAACGGCATTTGATGCATAGCTAGCTCCCATTAGACTCATTGACAGTACAGTACCGCATGCAAGGCTTGTTATCAGCTTGTTCACAGTGTTATGCCTCCCTTTAAGGTTAGTTATCACTGATAATTTCCCCTTGGACGGCACTGTCTATGCATGATGATTTTACTCTTTTACTACATTAACTGTCTTGGTCACAGCATCATAAGTTACCTTTGCTCCAAGCGCCTCAGCCAGCGCACGTATGGGCACATAGGTTATTCCGGTATCGAGAACGCCATCGGTAAGCTTGCGGCCGTTTAGGTTAATGGTCACTGTAACGTCTTTGTTCACCTGATCATCCCCTCCGGTAATCTTTTTTAAAGCCTCTTTGGCTTGGTCCGTCGTTGGACGTTTACCTGCCCGAAGTTGATCTATAGTTAAACCGAAAGTCATCTGCAGATGTGAATAGTCTTTAAAAGAAGTCCAGTCCCCGCCCCATTCTAATCCAAGCCGCTTAGCCTCCTGTACAACCTCTTGCCAATCCGCAGTCTTATCTTTATCACCATCACGTTTGATGTCCCAAGAAAGGCTAGTGCCATTCGGCAGCAAAATCGCAAAATCAAACGCAAGGCCATAATTATGATAGCTGGTACCGCCTTTAGCATTGGTAACTATCGGTCCCGGCTTACTTCTACCCTGCGCATACAAAGCATTTTGTTCAGCAATGGTCCGTAGACCCTGAGTAATAACGATAGGGACTCCTCTCGCATGGCTTTGCTGAATCAAAGCATTTGCACCTGCCGCCAAGACAGGGTGAAGCCCGACCAGACGCGCCGCGGATTTTTCCCTCAATTGCTCCAAAGTCAGCATAGAATCACCCCTTTGGTATATTCAATGATGCCGCTGTCCTATTTGCCTGTACCCCTGTCCCCCTTAGGATGATTTCCACAAAAAAGGACAAAATATTTAACGAAAGGTGGGAGACATATGGATATTCATAGCGATAGCTATAAAGTTGCAGCCCTTAGTGAACAGGAAGAAGCACTGGAAATTATTCGGAATGCTGAAGCTTCCATTGCACATCTGACCGGTAACCCTACCGTTACCTTAATCGCTTATGAGAAAAGCGAAGGCAACGGTTCTCAGCATTAAACGATGTAGACCTCGACAATATCATCCACATCGATCCACTTCCATTCCTCCGCCCACTGCAGCTTAAACTCACGCGAGTGGGTGTGAATGGAAGTCACAAAGCCACTTAACATCGTATTTTCAAAAGGTTCAAACAGAACAACTGTCACTCGTACATGACTCCGCAACGACAAAGCCAGTGTACATTCGATCTCCTCCAGCTTTTGCTCATCCAGAATAGGCTTGATGCGGCGCAGCGTCTCCCGTTCATCTCTTATAATTCTTGTCTTATGCTCCGGCAGCATCATGCGGCTGCTTTCCCACAGCCCGTTTTTTTCCAGCTTTTTGCCCATGGTAACCCCTCCCTTATAATATATCTATTCTTCTGAACACGAACGTATGTTTGTATTATATCCGCATCTTCGCATATTAATCAATAATCAGGAAAAAGATACCTTTTTGAAGGAGCGCTTTTTATCCAAAAGATGTATATCAATGTATATCCATGTAAGCGCAGCAAAAAGACGCTGACAGATAAACTGTGCAGCGCCTGATTTGATTTATTCTTGAACAACATCTCCAGATACTGAGGTAGCTTCACCTTCGGAATCTATAAGTCCAGTTGCTTCTCTTGCCTCATTAAGCTTGGAGATACCGAACAACATCGCTATATCAGCTTTTTGATTCAATTCATTAAATTGCTCAGCCGTAACATTTGCGGAATCTGCGCCCTGAGAAGCCTCTTTTTTTAAAGAATAAGCACTTTCAAAGGAAATTTTAGACTCTTCAAGCAACTTACGAATGTCTTCAGGCAAGCTGGAGGAAATTTTTACTTTCTCGGCTTGATTCGATAAATCAGTTGCGGTACTCTGAAATTGCTTAATTTTCTTCTCCAACTGCTTGTCCGTGAGTTCTCCTGCTGAATAACCCGCAATGGCTTCATTGAACTCCGCTAAAGAAGATTTTCCCGACTCTTCAAGTTTAGACATTTCATTGTAGAAGTTTTGCACGGTCTCCTGCACTTCTTCCTCCGTGGCAGGTGCCGATGAAGTTGAATTATTGCTGCAGGCGCTAAGGATGACAGTCATCATCAGCATTCCTATTAGTAAAGCTTTTTTCATTATTTATCCCTCCACTTAACAGGATAATGTCGGTTTGTGTAAAGCGCAAATGAAATATATGTAAAATGACTGTTATGTTATAATTATTTTAATTGTGATCAGAAAAGGAGGGTATTTATGCCTTATTGCACCACCTGCGGAGCGGAATACAAGCAGGGCGCTAAATTTTGTGGAGAATGTGGAACCAGCCTTAACGGTACCGCTCCAGTGACCGCCCATCGACCAGCAGAAGATAATCATGTCAATCAAGAAGTTGTGCTCTGGAAAGGCAAACCTGCCGGCATCTCAGATCGACTTAAAGGAATTATAGCTCTTAACACAACTTCATATACCATTACAAGTCAGCGCATTATGTTAAAGACCGGACTTATCGGTAAAAATGTTGAAGAAATCGAATTGCTGCGCGTACGCGATTTATCCGTGAAACAGTCAATAATGGACCGGATGCTTGGCATCGGGTCATTAACTGTATTTTCTGATGATGCCTCAGCGCCTCAGCTTCTTTTTCGAAAAATCCATGATGCCCAAACCGTCAAAGATGTTCTGCGCAAAGCCGTTCGTGACGAGAAGATCGCCAACAACATTAGCTACCGCGAACAAATTTAAGACGCTCATACGTAAAAAGGCCCCGGAAAACCGGGGCTTTTTGCTTGCGCTTGTACACTTGAAGTACTCTTTTTTAAGGAAGATAAAATGCCCCCGCTGGGATAACCCCCTTGATCTGGCTAGGACTCTCCCACTGCAAAACAACCCGGGCGTCGCCCGCATTCTCATAATACTCCACCTTTATTTCATACGGCTTACCTGCTATCAGACTTATGCTTCCTTTTCGTTCCTGGCCGCTCTGATTTACCCAACTATCAATGACTAGCCCGCCATCAATCCATACCCGTATCCCATCATCAGAGTAGGAATAAATGGTATAAATCTCGCTAAAAGCAGCCGTCAGCTTCCCACTCCACCGCACAGAAAACGCATCTACACGAATGGCAGGATCAGGCGAACCTTGTCTCCATGAAAAGTTAATATTGGCATCCGTACGCAAAAGTGCAGGTGTGCCGCTAAGCGTCATGTTATTGTAGTATTGCCCACAGAGTCCACTCTCCAGCACACTATCCCCGATAGCAGCGAAAGCGGCGGCCTCAGCAGCATACTCCTCTCGTGTGAATACCATTTTGTCGTTCATAAAAGCTTTTATCACAGCATCGGTATTCTTCTCATAGAGGAGTTTCCCCCAGGTCAGCTGATAAGACCATTTGGGCTGCGTTTTGGACAACAGTTCAGCAGACGGAAGCTCTCCATTCTCACCAATCGCAATCAGCTTGCCACGACCCAGATCCCATAAATTATCATAATGGCTAATCTTGAAATCCGCGTCATAAATGTCGAGCGCCAGCACATCTACCTTATCACTGCCCGGATAGTATTCTGCCGGCTCATCACACCACTGATTTTTTGCATTTGGACTCCAAACCCACAATAAATTATGCAGCTTATGATAATTGGTAAAACGATCGAACATAAGGTTCCACAATGCAGCGTAATTGCTCTTTTGCCCCCACCAAAACCATCCACCATTCATTTCATGATACGGCCGCCAAAGTACAGGAATCCCTGCGTCATTAAGCTTTTTCAGCGACAGGGCTATCTTATCCAGATCAGCTAACAGCGCATTATACTGGGTGGTACCTGAGGTTATATATTTATCAAAATCAGCATTGCTTAGGCTCGTATTTACATTCCCCCAAGTTGGCGCTGTCCCCGGTAATGCAGCATGATAACACATCGTTACGATCCCGCCGGCCCTAGACCAGCGTATCGCACTGTTGACGACCCAATTCCGCTGATTGTCAATTAGAGCCTGGGACTGATTATTGATTGCGCCCAGCTCGTAGCCATGAAGCGCAGCATATTGCCCACTGGTATTTTTAAGCTTCTCCATAAGCTCGTCTGCACTTTCCAAATAATCATGTTGGCCGCTTATCACACCCTTTCCCTGCAAGTAATAGAGGGTATTCAGCAATAGCTGAGCCGAGGACGACAGTCCCGAATCCGCCGGAGCCATTTGTAATCTGCGAAAAGCCATCTGCCACTGCACATCGCCCACGAACCTTGATGCTGAATCAACCATCTGACGAATAATCCGCTGCTCCATCTATTCTCACCATCCTTTTAAATCTTTTTAAGTTATAGTATGGGGACAATAGTGACATGAACTCAGCGAATGGACATGAAGTTGTAAAATAAGTTGGGACGATATAAGGAACTGCTGAATAATTTCACGGCTCAACAAAAAAAGGAGCTCAGCGGCTCCTCATTACTTTTTTTCTTATCTCGTGTACCTTAAAGGCAATAGCTCAGTGATTTCATATTTAGCTAATCGGTCATCCTCCGATACAATTATCTTGCAGTCTATTCCGTAATCCGCAATTAACTCTCGGCACATGCCGCAGGGAGAGACTACTTTAATCTCTTTTTCCTCGCTGTCTGGATCAGAATGCCTTACCGCAACAATCGTATCAAATTCCTTATAACCTTCGGATATCGCTTTGCCAATCACCATCGCTTCTGCACAGACTGTAATTCTCCCCATACTGGCTTCCACATGTACCGCTGTAAAAATCTCTCCTGTTTTAGTACGAAGCGCTGCACCCACATGATGACGCCCCCATTCATAACGTCTGGTAATTATATCTTCGGCAGCCGCAATAAGCGTCTGATCCTCAATGGTAATTATGTACTCCATATCCAGTTCCGTCCTCCTTTATTTTCCCTAATTATATTAAATCGCACTGAATTATGATATAAGATATACTATTTTAAGTGCCAAAAAAGGAGGAGCAGAATTGAAAGTGAAAAAATGGATCTCCAGTCTCATCATTGTTGCATTACTTGCTTTGGCTAGTTACTGGTTTGAACAAAACGGAGAGCCTACAGACCCCTCGTCTCCATCCAATTCGAGTGTTGTTCAGCTAACCTTCCCATCAGACCGCTATCCTGAGACCGCCAAGCATATTCAGGATGCCATTGCGAAAGGTGAATCCGCCACATGTACGATTAACCGAGAGCAGGCTGAAGAGAACCGCAAAGAGTCCTTAAAAGGGATCCCTACTAAAAAGGGATATGACCGGGATGAATGGCCAATGGCTATGTGTGAGGAAGGCGGCATTGGTGCCGACATTGAATACATAACGCCAAGCGATAACCGCGGGGCAGGAAGCTGGGTTGGCAATCAGCTGGAGGATTATGCAGACGGAACCCGGGTGGAATTTATGTTTAAATAACGATCTGTCTGACCATCCCCAGGCAACAGAATAGCCCCACCTGGCATTCGCCAGACGGGGCTACACTTCACATCAGCTAACTTAGAATAAGCAAGCTTTAGTGATGATAACCAGCAAGATGAAAAGTACCAGGATTGCTCCTGTAGAAGTCCAAGGACTACACACCGGACCTACTGATGCTGGACTTACTACCGGACCTACGTTACAACCACAACCATGTTCCATACCCATTTTCAATTCCTCCTAATGATTAATGACTACAGCACAAGATATGTAAAAAGGAGATAAGCCGTTTGGGCGAATTGGCAAACAAATGCCAATCACCTAATGAATTGAAGGCGGACAGTCGATAAACAGGATATACACAAAGGAGGTGCAATATGGATATAGCTGCATTATCAATGGCAATGAGCCAAGCATCCTTAGCTCAAAATGTTGGGATACAGGTCATGAATATTGCCAAGAATCAGGCTGAAACCCAGAGCCAAACTATGGTGGAAATGCTGGGCAAAAGCGTTGCTCCGAATTTGGGAAAAACACTTGATATTAGTGTATAATTGCTTTATGCTAAGGGTACATGAGAACGAACGTTCCTATGTATCCTTAGACTTTTTTTACTCTACATAGCCCTTCGGGCTTTTCTTTTGCGCATTTATGCGAACATACGATCCCATTAGTGATTTATTAGTGATTTTAAACGAGGTGAATAAGTTGGAGAACATGAAATCATATTATCAAATGACTGTGCTTGAGAAATGGACGGAGGATCTATACAAGCGATTAAATCTTCATCAGCCTTCCCAAATTTCAATATCGTATATTGCAGAGCGGCTTAATATCTGGGTTCATTATTTGGATGTGAGAAGCAAGAGCATTGAAGCGTCTGCAGGAATGTACAGCCTGTTTATCGACAACCGCCTTCCAGCCAATCTTCAACGGCTAGAGTTTCTTCATGAACTGTGTCATCTACTTCGCCATGGCAGCGATAATCAGACCTTGATGCCAGAGCATTTCACGCGGGCACAGGAGGACGAATCAGAGCGTTTTATCTTGTATGCGGCGATGCCTTACTCCATGATCTCCCGCATGACATTGCCTGAGCAACGGGAAGATGCCATCTCCTATCTTGCAGCAGAATTCCAAGTACCTGCCGAGCTGGCCTTACAGCGGATTGATCAGATCCAAAGACGTGTGTTCCAAGGGCAATTATTGGCCGTGATGGGAAGAAACGAAGAACGACTGACACATATTCGCAACGGATCACGGAGATAATAAGCTTAGTTGCAATAGTTCTCTGCATATTCATTTATGGTGGAATTTCTCGTGAGGGGGAACGACATGGAAGCCATTAAAGTAATTGAATTATTACTGACTCATCCGGATTATAATGTAGATGCAGTACACCCCGAAATCCCGGATTTTGTGGGCATTGAGACGATTGAGGTGGATCACGAAACGGGGACCTTCTCCATTTTATTGCAAGAACCCAAAGAAGACTAAAAGAGAATCATTATTCTTCATAAGTTAAAAGGCAGCAAATATAGTATGTCCCGGCAATTCTTCGTTCGCCTACGCCTGGATTACTATCGGTATTTGCTGCCTTTTTGTATTACACAACCCCAAATTAAAAACCATAAGATTTTCATCCCCGGCAGCCTCGGACTTGCCTGGTTTTCCAGCACCTTAATTCGCTGCTCCAGCTCCAGTATTTTCTCTTCTTCCTGCGTCATATTCTTACCTCCTTTCTTATTTGTACATTTACAAGATATCTATGAATGACATAATAGTCTCTGTATATTATCTTATACTATATACAAATTATCTATATGGAGGGAATTAATGAAGAAAAATACAAAACTAATCTTCATCGTTCTAATCCTTTTAATCTGTGGAATAACATCCTTAGCCCTCCACTCCTTCCGAAATCATATGAACAGAGAAGTCATTCATTATCTAATAGAGACGAGAAATTATAAGAAGGAAGATTTTTATAAAGTATACACCCAGATCGCCAAAGCTCCCCTCGTAAGTACCACGGTGATTTTCGCAGACGAACCCTACGCAAGATACTTTTATCGAAAAGAAAATGGAAGGATTTATCAATACAGCAGGGCTCCCGTTAAAGGTAATGATCCTAGCTATCCATATAAACATATCGAAGAGGATCTCCCGTGAAGGAGTCACTCTATTAAAAAGACGCGTTTGTCCAGCAGTCAGCACTTGGTGCTTGGGCAAATGCGTTTTTTTTGATCTCCCCTGTTCTAAATAAGTAACCATCGTTTGCGTAGACAATATTGGCGTGGTGCTTAGCAGCTATCGGACAAGTTGATCTTATGCGTAGCATAACCCTCCATTTCGAAGTGTAACGGACCCCATCGCCTTTATTGGCATGAGAAACACCTTACAAGGCCCACTTTTTAAGGAATAGCGTCACTGGGGTCCGCGAACTTGCTCAAAAGTCTATTTATATGCAAATAACGACTTCTGAGTCCATAACCCTCTGGCGATAATTTATGAATAGGCATCATCTACTCTCAAACACAAAGAAATTTTCTCAGGAACAAAATGTGACCTAATGCCGTCCTAAATGGTGTTATAGGTAAAGGGGGGCACAGTATCATGCAGCGATCCATGACCCGGCCGGGAAATCATGTGATGAAGAGTTACGAAATCTACGCAGATATGCTGTTCCGGATCGCTTTGGTCCATCTAGGCAGCCGGCAAGATGCCGAAGAAGCCACTCAGGATACCTTCATCAAGCTAATAGAAAAAGCGCCAAAGTTCAAAGATGCCGAACATCAGAAGGCATGGCTGATCCGGGTAATCACCAACCATTGTAAAACACTACTGGGCAGAGGCTGGCGCAAGCGCGAGGTTAAGCTGGAGAGCGCTGAGCCAATTGCGGCAGACAGCCCCGAGGATTGGGCTCTGCTGCAGTTAGTTATGGCGATGCCCATGAAGTATAAAACCGTAATCCATCTTTATTATTACGAGGACTATCCCATCCAGGAGATCAGCAAGATTCTGCAGATTAGCCAGTCTGCTGTGAAGATGAGACTTCAGCGGGGACGGCAACTGTTAAAACTGGAGCTGGAAGGAGTGGAACCACAGTGAAGGAAGATCAGTTTCGAACAACATATAAGAAAGCGGTGGATTCGATGAAACCAGGTGAAGAAATGAAAAAAGAATTGTTCGACAAAATGGAGCAGCGGCAGGAGCGGAAACGTCCGCGCAAGACGGTTTATATCGCGGCAAGTGTCGTGCTCGCCGCAGGAATCGGTCTGGCTGGGCCTAGTATATGGCAGCAGTTGAACAGTCAGGGCTCCCCGGGGCAGGTTGCCCAGGTAACTCCGGGTGCAAGCAATGCTGGCAATTCGGGCACAGCTACATCGGGCAGCATTGTCATTCCCAAGCTGAAACTGCCAGATAAGGAATCTGGCGTGAAGGCAGATATGATCGCCTTGGTCGTGTATAAAAATAATATTTACACACAGTCAGCGACTCGCATCGACGCTGCCGATGCTGCCGCTCTGCGCGGTGACAAGTTAGGACGCACTACAGGCGGCATCAACGAATGGAGCGGTAACGACGAATATATTGAGTTAGCCTCGAACATCGGCGAAACGGATCTCTATTCCGTGAAGGGCTATGACTCCAGCTTCCTGATTATGTCCTATTCGGAAATCAACGGCGAGGTATTCGCTGAACTGTATGAGCACACGAACGGCATCACCATAAACAGCGGCGCCGACCTATTCGGCAAGCTGAATCTTGAAGGCCGAGTTACTTCAGCTCAGTGGGAAAGCTTCAACAGCTGGAACAACGGCCTCCAGCAGCAGGCGCCAATCGCCAATGGCGAGGCGCTTGATGGCTTCCTGACAGCACTCCAAGCGGCTAAACCGCTGGCAGCAGAGCCGCTGATCGAGCAAGGCATCTACGACAGCGAAGACCGCAAGATCATCTATCTGCAGCTGGAAGACAACGCCCGAGTAGAGCTGACGCTGTTCGGTCAAGGACTTGTACGCTACGGTCAGGCACCGGTATTCTTCGAGGTCAAATCCGGGGCATTCCAGCAGCTGTGGGACAGCATGAAACTTTAGGGATGTTGGTGGATACCCAGGGCCTGCGGTTGGGACTGCGGTTGGGATCGCGATTGCGATCGGGGCTGCAACTGCGGTTGGGACTGCGGTTGAGATCGCGATTGAGATTGAGATTGCGATTGGGCCAGCGGTCGGAAGCAATTGGGTACATCGTTTCGGTCACCTTGCTCTCCATTGGAGGAATTTAGCTGACTGCTAACAAAAACGGCGCTGCTTCCAAACCATTTCATGGTTTGGAGCAGTGCCGTTTTGTGCTTTACTGTATGGTTTATGAGCTCGCATACTAGATATGCTGGTTGCAGAGGTGAAACTACTGACTGTTCCTTTATAGGCTACTTCTCATTGTAATTTCTGCAACTACATCTGCGAGGAGCATGGCACTAACGAGCTAACGAACTAACGAACTAACATCCTCCACCTCGAGCTATCGGACCCAGATGCCGCTATTTGCTGATTTTCAGCCTTTGGAGCATGGTTTCGGACCCCATGGTCGCTAATGCCTAGAAAGAGACTCAAATGCGGTACTTTTTATGCCAATAGCGACTATGGAGTCCGTTAGAATTGCAAATGTGGAGAAAAACCTCTTTAAGGGTCAGCTGGGTCCGATAGGAGCCTCATACCAAAAATGCTCCCTAATCAAACGAAGTTTGGTGTTTAGTATAAGTAAGTTTGCAGCAAGAAAAAGTGCCCCAACAGCTATTTTATCGGATACTGGATAACTCTTTCTTTTTTTCTGTCCATAACAAATCTTTCATACTCCAGAGTCCTTATGTTACTAATCCTCAGTCAAATACAATTCAAATTTCCTCACTATTAAACTATTTCACATGGTAAAATAAACCTGATTTAAATAAAAGGAGAGTACATAATATGGGATTTTTCAAAGGAGTATTACAGGGTCTTCTTACAATAATAGAAGATAGAGAATATCAGAAACTTTCGGAATCAAATACTATAAAAATCGATAATAAATTAACTTATACTCCAACAGTAAACAGACAATTCGCCATCATTGAAATTAAAGGTAATAATTATCTGCATAAAGATAGCATATTGAGCATGAAATTGAGTTCAGGATTTTTATCCATTGGAAACGTTATGATAAGTCGTTCATTAGTGTCAGGAAATCTTGATATGCTTAATTTATCGCAAGATGACTTTAACAATGGCGTTAACCTATATGGAATGATTTCCGATGAACGACAGAATGTAACAGAGATAGTATGTTGCTTGAAAAATGATATTTCCTTAATTCAAGGGTACGTTCAAGAAGCGCTCGCTATTAAAAAGAATGAAGCTGAAAGAAAATTCATAATTCAACAAAATGAACAACTTAGGAAAGAAGAGGAAGAAAAACGAAAAAAATCACAAAAAGAATACTTCCAAACGCATATCAAAGAAAAACAAATTATGAAATATGGAATACGTCACACTAAATGCTGGAGATGTCATGCTCCTTTAGGCACTGAGACACACCCTATTCATTATTCTTGTGGTTGGCTCCAGTGTGACTGCGGTGCATGTAAATGCAATTATCACAGATAGTAAAAGAGTATTTTCGTTTTCATCGGTTACTTCTCCTTAGTGGGTACTTGTAAACTCAACCGCGGTGACCGGGGGCTAGAGTTATTGCTGGATTAATTCTTTAGGAAGCAATTCGCCCCAAAGGCAAATCAAAAGTACGCAGTATTTAGAGCATGCTTCTACATTGTGCGTTCAGTCATTCGCGAGCATCTCCTGTTGAGCATTATAGTCCGACTACTACGACATAAAAAAGGAACGCCCACCATGGACGCTCCTTTTTTTCTTATTCGTCTACAAAATTCTAGCTAGTTACGCATTTACACTTTCCGATTTTCGATCCTGTCTTGCGTGTAATGTTTTCATTGCAAATCTTGCTATCGGCTGCGCAACCAACAGTTCAATCCAAAATGCTATACCAAAGTTTCTTGGCCAGATGTGAAGGAAATTTTTAAGTGGATCCAGGCTTATTTGTTTCGTCCCAACCCATGTGCCGATAATTGATAGTAAAATAGATAACACCGTGACATTCAATAAAGTATTCAACAGAATCCTTGCATTAAATCCATCTGTTTGTCCCATGAATTTCGGCATCACTTTCCCGACAATCGGTCCTGCAACTAATCTTACAGATAAAACTACGATCATCCACATAAACGGAATAACCTTTAGTGTATCTATATACACTTCCTTACTGAAGCCACGTTCCAACCCCACAATAATAGGGGCAATAGTGTTTACTGAAATGATTGAAATAATGAGTAAAAATAGTATACCTTCTTTTCCGTTTCTGGGCAGTCTTTTGTCTCCATGCATGTTTGTCATCTCCGTGAATAATATTTCAGATGGCAGACGTATCATGAGACATATATTTTTGGCCCAACAAAAAAGACCAATATCTCTACACACTGATTTAATAATTATAACATTTATTTAAAATGAATGTCAGACCTTCTACTAAAATTTATTAAATCCCCCTACTAACAAAGAACAGTTACCTGCATGCGCCTTAGCAAGAGCGGCAGTGGAAGAGAAGTAAACTGCCGTACTCTACAACGACACTAGAAATATTCTAGATTGGCTACAATGATAACCAGTGGTACTTTGCAAGGTTTTTCAGAATATTATTGATGGTCTTAAGGAACGCTATACGCAAATCGGGGCTAAAAAAAAGAATACGAGGACTCATACAAGGAAATTGACTTAGTATGTTGCTACTCTGGTCGGAGCTATATAAAGCTAAAGGTAGGTAGCTGCTGAACGACTGGGTATGACTCCAGCGATGTTCAACGAATAATACTCACACCTACTCCCAATCATGCAGGAAGAGGCCGTTGATAAAATTGAAGCAGAACTGAATAAATACGCTGAAAAACAGCTCGAAACTGCAGAAAAATAATTCCAGTTAGCAAATCCGTTAGCAAACTCAAAATTCTGTTCTTTATCCATTCTACTTTCTTATATTGCTAAGCTTATAGACAGCAAAAAACCCTTACAAAGTAAGGGTTTTTGATAAGTGGGCCCTGAGGGACTCGAACCCCCGACCAATCGGTTATGAGCCGACCGCTCTAACCAACTGAGCTAAGGGCCCGGATCTAAAAATATCCGAATGTACAATTGCTGTTGTAATAAAATTGGTTGCGGGGGCAGGATTTGAACCTGCGACCTTCGGGTTATGAGCCCGACGAGCTACCGGGCTGCTCCACCCCGCGTCAGAAATAATATTCAAACAGCGACAATAAATAATATACAGTACAAAATGGGTCTACGTCAAGGAGGAATTTGTAAAAGTTCTCAAGGCAAAAATCTAACCCCATATCTTCCTTTGCGGGATCGATAAATTTCCACAAAACTTGGGTCATGGTAGCCATAAATCCAGCCATCTTGCTCCAACCTTTTTGCTAAACAACCTGCTTGAAATCTCGTTCTGAACAGTTTCGCGAAGTATATCCAATTCATGATGCCCTCTTCTCCTTTTTGCAAATTAATCTCACGCTGCTCTGAACTTATCATGCCCAAGTTCCACAAAATAAGCCACCGGAAATCCGGTGGCCGCTACATATTCCAAAACTTAATCCCCTATAGAGTCGAAATAATATGTGGGATCTTTTTCGAGCGTACCCAGCATGGTATTCCCTTGCTTCTCCCAAGCTTTGAGGGCACTCTCCACCGTTCTTTTGCCCTGATAAACTTCTGTGAATAGTTGGCGCCCAACATCGTTAATACGGCTAATTCCAGGCTTCTGTGTTTGTAGGACGTTCATCAAAGGATCATTGGCTGGTAATGGTTTGAGCGTATAGAAGGATTCCAGATTTACTGAAGGTACCTTCGTGGTAATGTAATCCTTACGGGAAGTTAGTTCCCCGCGGGTATGAGCTTTAATTTTGGCTACCTCATTACTGTTGACGAACTTGATCAAATCCCAAGCATCTTCCTTATTAGCAGCCATAGTGTTGATAGCCATCATATTACCTACCCAAGTACCTACAGCCACTCCTGGTTTCTCCTTAAAAGTAGGTACGGTAACGAAACCCCAATCGACGGGACTGTAATTTTTAATTTTTGCTGCATTGCGGCTCACACCTGCAAGCTCATTAAGATAATCGTATTCTCCAATTACCATTGCAGCTTTTCCGGTAAGGAATAGATCCCCTTGGACAGGACTATACGTGCTCCGTTCTGTTTCTATAAAATCCATACCGTTTAACCCAGGTGTAATTTGCTTTTTCACCAATTGGCTGTAGGTCGTCCAAGCTTGACTCCACTGTGTTTGGTTTACCTCCATCTTATGTCCCTTGTTGTCATACATAGCAAGCTCAAGCGGTGAGACATAGGTCTGCATATCCCAGAAAGGATCGCTCATATAACGGTTCATCGAAAATCCATATATACGCTTATCTTTATTTGTCGATTTCTTGGTCACCTTTTCGGCCAGCGCGAACACTTCATCCCAAGTCATTCCGTCCGTCGGATAACCTACACCAGCAGCATCAAAAATACCTTTGTTAAAATATAACGCACTCGACATAAAGGTCGGTGCTAATGCGTAAAGACTTCCTCCACCCAGCTCACGTACTCCATTTAACATTGTAGGTGCCATATTGCTTAAATCATATTGATCTCGTGCGATAAGCGGCTCCAGCGATTGCACCAGATTATGCTTCACCAAACTCTTCACCAATGTACTATCACCGACGATTACATCAACTGGCTGTGCACCGCCCATAATTGTTCGGATATTCTCCAGATTATCTGGGTTAACCTCTGGATAGGTGCTGTCAAAACGAAGCTCATTCATATTGATGGCTGGAATAATCTCAAGTTTGATTTCAGGATGCTGCAATTCATACATATCTGTAAACTGCTGACGAAAAGAAGAATCGTCTTCTCCAGACCAGAGGCTGCCAATACGTAACACGCGCTGTTCTGTAGATGGCTTAGAAGCCTCTGCCCAGGCTGTATGCCTGCTTTCAGAAATTAAAGGCAATAGCAGTGCAGCACATACTCCAAAGCTTAACCAGCGCCGCCATAGCCTTCTATTATTTATATGATTCATTCTTGAACCCTCCCATAAAATACTCAATCCATCCACCTTATGAATAATTACCCATAATTCTAGTAACAGTATATAGCTTTATTCAGGAGGGGAAGTTACAGGCTGTTTAAAGTTATGCTACGATTTCTTCATATTATTTCTATAAAAAACATTCCGGGAGTTTTCTGAGGATCCTGATATGCCTTTCTACGGTAAGATAATTGCACTTTGTGCAACTATTACAGCTGTGTGTGTTGCGCTTCTCCTTTTATTGCACTATGTACAGTTAAAAAACGTTATTAGGTGCTTTCGGCGGATTTCTGGCGGATATAATTGCACAAAGTGCAACTATATCGCCAGATCTTCTAAGGAAGGTTAGTTTAAGTGCACGAACTGCAACTATTCTGCGTTTGAGACGACAGCGCAATGGAATCACCGGGGCAAAGTATAGTATTCCAGAGTGTCAGAGCACCTTTTCCTTTTAATTGCACTCGGTGCAGTTAAAAAGAAAAGCCTCCCACCAAAATGTGAGAGGCCCGTCCAATCTATACACAGGTATTTATTTTAAACGCCAAATGCGGACGGATCTTTTCTCCAAGATTTCAGCAGTTCCACATCCGTAGCTGCGATCTCGCCTTGTGTAAGAGCCACATCAATCAATGTGCTGTAGTTGGACAAGCTTTGTAATGGCATTTCAGCGGCAGCAAAAGCATCGACCGCACGATCCAGCTCGTAGCTGAAGATTGCCAATACAGCCAACGCTTCTGCGCCTGCTTCTTGCACAGCTTGAGCTGCTTTGATGGAGCTTCCACCAGTAGAGATCAGGTCTTCGATAACGACTACCTTTTGCCCCGGCTTAATTAGGCCTTCGATCTGATTCTGCTTGCCGTGACCTTTAGCTTTATCGCGGATATAAGCCATTGGCAGATTGAGTTTATCAGCTACCCAAGCTGCGTGAGGAATGCCTGCGGTTGCTGTACCTGCGATCACCTCTGCATCTGGATACTGGCTTTTAATAAGCTCAGCGAAGGCATCAGCAATATAGTTACGTACCTCTGGGTAAGCCATAGTCAGACGGTTATCGCAATAGATCGGGGATTTAATACCAGAGGTCCAGGTAAAAGGCTCCTGCGGTCGCAGTGCCACCGCTCCTATCGTAAGCAGATAACTTGCTACTTGTTCACTTCTATTTAATGTACTCATGCTAGGGTCATCTCCTCAATAATATTTAGTGCTGCTTGACGTGGATCAGCTGCAGTTGTAACAGGACGTCCCACCACCAGGAAGTGGCTGCCTTGCTGAATGGCTTTGCCCGGCGTCATCACCCGGGACTGGTCACCTAAGGATGCACCTGCTGGGCGGATACCAGGTGTAACTGTGCAGAATGCGGGTCCACAAGCCTCTGCGATCGCTGAGGACTCTTGCGGTGAAGCCACTACCCCATCCAGACCTGCAGCGGCTGCCAGCTTAGCGTATCTGACTACAGTATCTGCTACGTCTCCTGCGATTCCAATTTCGTTATTCATCACTTCTTGGCTCGTGCTGGTCAGCTGTGTAACTGCGATAATCAAAGGCATTTTAAGCGCAGCATTCGCATTAACTACTGAAGCAGCGCCTTCCCGTGCTGCAGCCATCATCGCTGAGCCTCCTGCGGCATGTACGTTAAACATATCCACACCGAGGTGCGTAAGGCTTTCTGCCCCGCCTTTTACCGTGTTAGGAATATCATGCATTTTGACATCTGCAAATACAGAATACCCCCGAGATTTCAGTTCATTAATGAATTCCGGTCCCGCTGCATAAAAAAGCTGCATTCCCACTTTCATATAACAAGGAATCCCTTCCAGCTTGTCAATCAAGGTTCTTGCCCCAGCAACATCAGGGTAATCTAAGGCGATCATCAAGCGATTCGCCATTTCATTCCACTTTGCATCTCCCTGTCCCATAACCGTTCTCCTATCCAGTGCAGACTTAAATCCACACTCTTCATTTATTAGCCCCTAGGCATAGCGGAACGGTCTGCGTAAACGCAAACCGCCCTATACATCTTTATGAGATTAGTTTAATTGACCGACAAAAGCAGGCATGGACTGTGACGAGAAGTTGATCGTCTGCAGCATTCTGAGCAGTGCCGTTACTGTATCGAGTGATGTCATACATACGACGCCATTCTCAACCGCTTCACGACGGATACGGAATCCATCACGCTCTGGTGTTTTCCCTTTAGTCAGTGTATTAAAGACGAAGTTGGCTTGCCCACCACGAATCAAGTCGAGAATGTTCGGCGCACCTTCATCCAGCTTGTTCACGTTCATTACGTTGAGACCTGCTTCTTCAAGCGCTTGAGCGGTGCCTCCGGTAGCAATGATCTTGTAACCCAGCGAGTGGAAGCCTTTCATAAGCTCTACAGCCTCTGCTTTATCTTTATCTGCCACTGTAACGATGATAGCGCCGGTTGCTGGAATTTTCATTCCTGCTCCGATTAGACCTTTATACAAAGCTTTTGCATACAATTTATCGCGGCCCATAACTTCACCCGTCGATTTCATTTCAGGTCCGAGCGTTGGTTCTACTCTACGAAGCTTGGCAAAAGAGAACACCGGCACTTTAACCGATACATAATCACTTTCCGGCCATAGACCTTCTGCATAACCGTCATCTTTCAGCTTGCCGCCGAGAATGATTTTGGTTGCCAGATGCGCCATTGGAATTCCAGTTACTTTACTCAAGAATGGAACCGTACGCGATGAACGTGGATTTACTTCAATTACGTACACTTCATTCTGATAGATAACGAACTGGATGTTGACCAGACCAATCGTTTTCAGTTCCTTAGCAATCTTGATTGTGATCTCAGCAATTTTTGCTTTCAGACCTTCATCCAGATATTGCGGAGGATATACAGCGATGGAGTCACCGGAGTGAACGCCTGCACGCTCAACATGCTCCATGATCCCTGGAATAACTACCGTCTCACCGTCACAAATTGCGTCTACCTCAACCTCTTTACCTAACATGTAACGGTCAATCAATACCGGATGCTCCGGATTCACCTTAACCGCTTCTACCATGTAGCTAAGCAATTCCGCATCATTATATACAATTTCCATTGCGCGTCCACCAAGTACATAGGAAGGACGTACCAGGACTGGATATCCAAGCGATTGTGCAGTTTCTACTGCTTGATCTACGTTGATAACCGTCTTCCCTTTTGGTTGGGCAATATCCAGACGAGCCAGCAAAGCTTCGAATTTCTTCCGGTCTTCAGCTTCGTCAATACTGTCTAGGCTAGTTCCGAGAATCTTAACGCCAGCGGCACTTAATGGTGCAGCAAGGTTAATGGCTGTTTGGCCTCCGAATTGTACGATAACCCCAATCGGATTCTCTTGCGCAATTACGTTCATTACATCTTCAAAGAACAAGGGTTCAAAATACAACCGGTCCGAAGTATTAAAGTCGGTAGATACAGTCTCAGGGTTATTATTGATAATAACCGCTTCATAACCTGCCTTCTGAATCGCCCATACTGCATGCACAGTGGAGTAATCGAACTCAATCCCTTGACCGATCCGGATTGGACCCGATCCAAGCACGATAACCTTTTGTTTATCGGAATGAATGACTTCATTTTCAGTCTCATAAGTAGAGTAGTAGTAAGGTGTAGAAGCTTCGAACTCAGCCGCACAGGTATCTACCATTTTGAATACAGGCGTTAATCCTCGCTCTAAACGAAGCGCGCGTACATCAGCTTCTTTGATGAATTTAACGTTCGCTTGTCCTTCTGCACGAATCTCAGCAATCGCACGGTCTGTAAAACCTCTGCGTTTAGCTTGATACAGGGTTTCTGCTGATAAGCTTTCATCCCCACGGATAACCTCTTCAAAGTTGATCAATCCCTCGATCTTGGACAGGAACCACCAGTCCACGTTAGTGATATCTTGGATCTCTTGCAAGCCAAATCCGCGGCGGAAGGCTTCCGCGATCAAGAACAACCGCTCATCATCAGGTTTTGCCAGACGTTCACGCAGGACGCTTTCTTCCAAATCTTCAGCGCCCGGCAGGCGGAAACGGTG
This sequence comes from Paenibacillus sp. FSL R5-0928, assembly GCF_037970385.1. Taxonomy (NCBI): domain Bacteria; kingdom Bacillati; phylum Bacillota; class Bacilli; order Caryophanales; family Paenibacillaceae; genus Paenibacillus; species Paenibacillus sp. FSL R5-0928. The sequence goes on from NZ_CP150225.1 coordinate 5,355,408, forward strand.
TACACCGATTTCCAGGGAACGAATTGCTTTATGAATGGATTCTTCGAAGGTACGACCGATGGCCATAACTTCTCCAGTTGCTTTCATTTGTGTGCCCAGCTTACGGTTCGCATGAATGAACTTGTCGAACGGCCAGCGTGGGATTTTGCTTACGATATAGTCAAGTGTAGGCTCGAAGCAAGCATAGGTCTGTCCAGTAACTGGATTGACGATTTCATCAAGTGTGTAACCAAGCGCGATTTTGGCAGCCATTTTGGCAATCGGATAACCGGTTGCTTTCGAAGCCAAAGCCGAAGAGCGGCTGACACGTGGATTTACTTCGATTACATAATATTGATAGCTTTGCGGATCCAGTGCGAACTGCACGTTGCAGCCACCCTCGATATTCAGCGCACGAATGATTTTGAGTGAAGCGCTGCGCAGCATTTGATATTCACGATCGGATAACGTTTGGCTAGGTGCCACAACGATACTGTCACCTGTATGCACACCTACCGGGTCGAAGTTCTCCATGTTGCAGACAACGATACAGTTGTCGTTCGCATCACGCATAACCTCGTATTCAACTTCCTTCATGCCGGCAATACTTTTCTCCACCAAACATTGTCCGATCGGGCTATAACGAATACCTGCTTTGACAGTCTCAAGCAGCTCTTCTTCGTTGTCGCAGATCCCGCCGCCGGTGCCGCCAAGCGTATAAGCCGGGCGTACAATTAGAGGGAAACCAATTTCCTCAGCGAATTTCATCGCTTCATCTACTGTGGTAATAATAGTGCTCTCTGGTACAGGCTGTTCCAGTTCGCGCATCAGATCACGGAACAAATCGCGATCCTCTGCTTTTTCGATGGACTCAAGCTGGGTACCTAGAAGCTTAACATTCTCTTGCTCTAGTACTCCTGCACGAGCCAATTCTACAGCCATATTAAGACCTGTCTGTCCTCCCAAAGTTGGCAACAAGCCATCTGGGCGCTCCTGACGGATGATGCCAGTTACGAATTCAAGGGTAATCGGCTCGATATAAACTTTATCAGCCATATTGGTGTCAGTCATGATAGTCGCTGGGTTACTGTTGATCAGCACAACTTCGACGCCTTCTTCTTTCAGGGCCTGACAGGCCTGCGTTCCGGCATAGTCAAATTCTGCGGCTTGCCCGATAACAATCGGTCCAGAACCGATTACTAATATTTTTTTAAGCTTTTCATTCTTAGGCATGTTATAGAGCTCCTTTCACGGCTTCAAGCTGTTTTACTGTAGGTTTTGGCGCCGTGATTCTGGCGTTTGCCGCAAGCTGCGCCTGGCGCGAGCTTACAGGTGTGTTAGCTTTATGATCAGCGATCATCTGTAAGAAACGATCGAATAAGTAGCTGCTGTCATGAGGTCCCGGTGCTGCTTCTGGATGGTACTGTACTGAAAACGCAGGATAACGGGTATGTTTAAGTCCTTCAACGGTCTTATCATTATTATTAATGTGAGTAACCTCTAGATCCGTGCTCTTCACAGAGTCTTCATTCACTGTGTAGCCATGGTTCTGAGAAGTAATGAAGCAACGTCCGCTCTCCAATTCTTTAACCGGATGGTTACCGCCACGGTGTCCGAATTTCAGCTTCTCTGTATCCGCGCCACAAGCCAGTGCAAACAGCTGGTGACCTAAGCAGATACCGAAGATTGGGTATTCACCAAGCAATTCTGAGATCGTCTTCACTGCGTGTGGAACGTCTTTCGGGTCCCCAGGGCCGTTGGACAGCTGGATACCATCTGGATTGAGGCGACGAATCTCATCAGCAGTTACGTCATGAGGTACAACTACAACATCACAACCGCGATTGTTCAACTCGCGTAAGATACCAGCCTTCGCTCCGTAATCTACCAGCACGATGCGTTCTTTAGTTCCTGGGCTATTGTACATGCTTGGAGTAGATGTGCGTGCTACCTGATTGCGCAGTTCTTCAATTGAAGTGTCGCCCATCATTTCCATCAATTCCTCTACACGTTTATTAGAGGTAGTCAGAATCGCCTTCATTGTTCCGTAGTGGCGAATAATCCGCGTCAACATCCGGGTATCAATCTCGCTGATTCCAGGAATATCATATTCTTTCAGCAGGTCGTCCACACTGTATTCTGCGCGCCAGTTACTTGGAACTTCTTCATGACGACGCACTACAAAACCGTGTACGAAAGGTCGAACAGATTCGAAATCATCCCGCGTAATCCCGTAGTTCCCGATCAATGGGTACGTCATGGTAACGATTTGCCCGCAATATGAAGGGTCAGACAGCACCTCTTGATATCCTGTAATTCCTGTGTTAAAAACAACCTCGCCTGTCTTTTCACCTTCAGCGCCAAATGCGGTACCTGTAAATAAAGTTCCGTCTTGAAGCAGCAATCTCGCCTGCATTCCCTTCCACTCCTTCATGTTCTGTAGTCTAATACGTATGCCTTGCATGCCTTCCGGAGTGTACGCGCTCAAATTGCTGATCCGCAAAGATCAGCAATTTCGCCTCACCAGTCCGCTAGTTTTTCTCAGTCCATACGGCTTTGCCGTCCACCCAAGTTTTTACCGGCCAACCCTTAAGCTTCCAGCCGCCAAAAGGAGTGTTACGTCCTTTGCTTGCGAAGGAACTTGGGTCTACTTCTTTTTCCTGCTCCAGATCGATCAGTGTCAAATCTGCAGGAGCTCCGATCTCCATAACCCCGGTGTTCAATCTGAATACCCGTGCAGGATCGGCAGTCATTCTTTGTACTAGTAAGGATAAATCCCATTTTCCGGTTTCTACAAACGCCGTGTATAAGAGGGGGAAAGCTGTCTCGAATCCAACGATACCAAAAGGTGCCAGCTGCATTCCTTTCGCTTTCTCTTCCTCACTATGTGGCGCATGATCTGTAACAATCATATCTAGTGTGCCATCAAGCAACCCTTCGATACACGCCTCAACATCGCGGCGGGAGCGCAGCGGCGGGTTCATTTTCCAATTGGCGTCAAGGCCTGGAATATCGTCTTCAGCAAGAAGCAAGTGATGCGGACATACCTCAGCAGTTACTTTAATGCCGATCTCTTTTGCTTGGCGAATCAGCCGCACCGACTGTTCAGTACTGACATGGCATACATGGTAATGAACGCCTGTCGCTTCTGCCAGCAAAATATCGCGTCCAACATGGATCGCTTCTGACTCATTCGGAATTCCTTTGAGGCCATGCCTCTTAGCGAACTCACCTTCAGCTACACAGCAGCCCTCAACCAGCGAGTTATCTTCGCAGTGAGCAATGACTGGCATATCGAGCGATGCTGCGATGTTCATTGCATCTTTCATCATTTGAGCACTTTGTACGCCCACACCGTCGTCTGTATAACCAATAGCTCCAGCTTCTTTGAGCGCCGCAAAATCCGTCAACTCACGTCCGAGCTCATTTTTCGTAATGGCTGCATAAGGAAGCACTTTAACTAGTCCTGCTTCACGCGCCTTGTCTTTCACAAATTGCACGATCTCCGGGCTATCTGTCACCGGACGAGTATTTGGCATACATGCAATGGTTGTAAATCCGCCTTTAGCAGCTGAGCGACTTCCGGTTTCCACTGTTTCCTTGTGTTCAAATCCCGGTTCACGCAAGTGCACATGCATATCAATGAGTCCCGGAATGAGCAGCTTACCTTCAGCATCAATGATCTCCGTGGCTTCTCCGATAGCTTCATTTCCGTCGATTATAGCCGAGATCACACCATCCTGTAGTTCGATGTGTTTGCGCTCAAGCAAGCCTTCCTTATTCAATACGCTGGCGTTTCTAATAATCACTGTCATGATTCTACCTTTACCCTCAGATCACAGCTGCGGGCCCTCTCGTTATTATATAATAAAAATTCATCTTTGTGTATATTTATTAGTCTCTATACGTTAGCATTCTGTAAGCTTATAGTAAAGCTCTTTCGAGAACCGCCATCCGAACCGGTACGCCATTAGACATTTGCGGGAAAATCCGCGATTGACTGCACTCTACTACTGCATCATCAATCTCTAGATTCCGGTTAACCGGAGCTGGATGCATAATGATTGTGTCTTTGGCCAGCTTAGCTGCCCGCTCTTCTGTTAGACCATAGTGGCTACGGTAATCTTCAGCAGACAGCTTAATGCCGGAAGTATGGCGCTCAAGCTGTACTCGAAGCATCATTACTACATCCGCTTTAAGAGCTTCTTCCATAGTTACGTAAGGCGCATACTCCATAAGCTCAGGAGCCTTCATATTATCCGGTGCGCAGAACTGCACCTTGGCTCCCATTTTCGTAAGCCCCCAGAGATTAGAACGCGCTACGCGGCTATGCATAATGTCCCCAATGATGGAGACTGTCAGGCCTTTTAGTTCCACAAAGGTTTTGGTCATGGTGTATAAATCAAGCAGCGCCTGCGTAGGATGTTCATTGTTGCCGTCGCCCGCATTGATAAGCGGTATGGACACCTTCTCAGCTAACTGCTGCAGCACACCTGCAGGCTTCAAACGCACAACTCCGGCATCGATCCCCATCGATTCCAGTGTGCGCACTGTATCGTAGATCGACTCCCCTTTTTCTACACTAGAAGCTGCAGCCGTAAAATTAAGTACTTGCGCACCTAGTCGTTTCTCTGCCATCTCGAAAGAGAAGCGTGTGCGTGTGCTGTTCTCAAAAAACATGTTAGAAATAAAATGGGAGTTCAAGATGGGCGTCAGCTTTTCACTTTGATTGTCCCAAAATGCTGTTCTGTCAAGCAGTTGGATAATTTCCGACCGGTCAAGCTCTTTGATTCCCAGCAGACTACGTTCCTTTACCTTGGTAAGTGTCATGTTGTTATCGTTCCTCCCGGTTTGAAATAATGTAGACCTCATCTTTGCCGTCGTATTCCTTCAGCGCCACTTCAATCTGCTCGTGCTTTGAGGTAGGTACATTCTTACCGATGTAGTCCGGCCGGATCGGCAGCTCGCGGTGTCCGCGGTCAGCCAGTACTGCCAGTTGAATCATTCGTGGGCGTCCGCAATCCATCAAAGCGTCCATCGCCGCGCGGATGGTTCGTCCGGTGTAAAGTACATCATCGAACAAAATGACTTTCTGATCATGGATGCCAGCACTTCCTGAAGTAATAACGACGTTACTCTTCACTACTGCTTCACTGCCTTCCACTTCACGATCATCCCGGTAATGTGTGATATCCAGCTCACCGTATGGAATCTCGACGCCTTCAATCTCCTTGATGCGCTCAGCGATACGCTGTGCCAGATACACACCTCGTGTCCGAATGCCGACCAGCAGACAATTTTCGATACCTTTGTTCTTCTCCAAAATCTCATGAGCAATACGCGATAAGGCCCGGCGGATCGCCGTTTCATCCATAATGACATTTTTCTCAGTAACCATAATCTTGTCACCCTCCAGCTTGTTCGCCTATTCAAGTTCCCGGAAATCAAAAAACTCCTTGCCTATAACAGGCAAGGAGTGAAATCCGCAGATGAGGAAGATGACGGCCGCGCGCATAAAAAGACAGTTCCGTATTTACACACGGATACCTTTCTAAGAGTCGCGAACCTCGATTCACGTTACCTTGCCAGCCTCACAGGACTGAATTAAAGGCGCTATTCATTTAACAAGAATTATGACAGAACAACCCCCTCATGTCAACTTTCTCTGCCTAAACTTTTGCACTTCTCTTCCTTACTTCTATTAACAACAAGGGGAAAGCGGTACTCAGTATATCTGCATAAAAAACGAGGCTGAACCCAAATAGCCGTTTCATGGCTTTTGGGACAACCTCGTTTATGTTCTTAACACTACTTGATGTCCAAATGGTTCAAGAGGCGCACCTAGTAATGCTGAAAATGATGCAATTGGTGAGGTTCTTATATAGTAATTAGGGAATTTCTCCCTGAAAGTCAGTGATTTCTGTTCATCAGACTTGTAATTAGGGAAAACTTCCCTAATTGTTGGCCGATTCAGTGATTAATATAGAAAACCCCTGATTATTAGGGAGTTTTTCCCTGATTTCGTAAATTCAGAGCGAATATCGGCTAATTTCAGGGAGTTTTTCCCTAATTAGTTTATAACCCACTCTTTACTTCACACAAACACAGAACGCATATAGCTCACCACACAAGTCCGCCACACAAGTCCACTGCACAAATTCCACCGTCACAGCTACCACAAATCATCTACTGCAAGCTGTACGAAAATCACACACAGCATTGATCCACCACCCACCCCAATAGTACAGAACACGACACGTGGCATATAGTCATAAGGCACAGCAACATCCACATTTCCTATTCAATAAAAAAGAAGCTGCCCCCAAGTAGAATTCACTACTTTTCGGACAGCCTCATTAATTTCAATAACAATGCTTAAAACTCAAATTCCACATCGCTAAGACGTCTTTGAATTTCAGAGATGACACGTCTCTCTTCCTCTTCACCTTTAGCAATAAAGGTAACGGAGAAACGAACAAATGGACCTGCATCATCCCAAGGCACAGTGGAGATCAGCTTCTCACGAATCAGGAATTGGGAGAAATCCTCACCGGATTCAAAGCGACGGCCGCCTTTGATTCCCTTAGGTGCAGCGACATACAGGAAGAAGGAACCTTTTGGCTTCTCAGCCTTAAAGCCAAGGCTGTTCAGTGCATCAACCAGCAGGTTGTGACGACGGGAGTATTTATCCGCAATCGCTTCAGTAATCTCCGGATGAGCAAGACCATAAGCCGCTGCTTTTTGAATCGCGATAAATTGGCCGGAATCGTTATTATCCTTCACATCGCTGAAAGCTTTAACCACTAGCGGATTACCAGCCACAAAACCAATTCTCCAACCCGTCATATTGTAAGACTTAGAAAGAGAATGCAGCTCTACACCCACATCCTTTGCACCTGGAACGGAGAGGAAGCTAAGTGGCTTCAAACCGTCATAGGTCAAGGCAGCATAAGGTGCGTCATGGATAACCACTACATCGTATTTTTTCGCCCATGCAACGACCTCAGCAAAAAACTCAGGAGTGGCACTAGCGCCCGTTGGATTGTTTGGATAGTTTAGATAAAGAAGCTTAGCTTTACGAGCAATGTCTTCCGGAATTTCGTTCAAATCTGGAAGGAATTTGTTCTCCTTCTTCAGCTCCACTGTAAATACTTGTCCACCCAAATATTTAGTATGTGTACCCAAGACTGGATAACCCGGCACGGTCATAATCGTGATATCACCTGGATTGATAAAACAAGATGGCAACATAGCCAGCGCAGGCTTCGATCCGATGGAGTGAACTACTTCCGTGTCTGGATCAATACCTTTCACCCGGAAAACTTCCCGCAAATATTCAGCAGCAGCAGTCTTGAATTCGGCAATTCCGTTGTCCGCATATCCGCGGTTTTCTTCCTTCGCTGCTTCTTCAGCAAGCTTAGCTACGATACCCGCATCCGCCATCTCATCCGGCTCGCCTACGCCCATATCAATTAGTTCAATGTTAGGAAAATCCTGTTTTGCGGATGCTTTAGCACGTTTGATTTTCTCGAATTTATAAATCGAAGTGTCTTTGCCATAATTGGCACCGCCGATGCGGTCTGCAAAATTAGTCTGAATGAAGCTATCTTGGTATTGTTCAATACTCATACTGTCATCTCATCTCCTGAATATCTATTCTACTTTTAAAAGAAACGGCTTCGCCGTCCCTTGGATGGCGTATGTTTCCGGATATCCGTTTCATTATAAAAATAAGGATAAAGAATAAGGCATTACCCTTTCTTTATCCTTATGTTTTTAAATATGCCGTAAAGTAGTGTTCAATACCATAGACTAATTATCACTTCATTTGTACTTATCTGCTGCGTAGTGTGAACAGGACTTCTTCCATGTCCTCCGGAATAGGTCTGCTGAATTCTTTATATTCACCTGTGGTAGGATGAATAAATCCGAGCACCGCCGCATGCAACGCTTGTCCATTCATCGTAGTGCCCTTGCTGCGTCCATATATCGGATCACCTACAAGTGGATGGCCAATGAACTTCATATGTACCCTGATCTGATGCGTGCGGCCAGTCTCCAGCTGCAGCTCCAGCAGTGTACAATCTCCGAAGCGTTCCATTACTGTAAAATGGGTCACGGATTTTTTGCTGTTCTTTTCGGTTACTGTGTATAGCTTGCGATCATGTGGATCTCTGCCAATCGGTGCGTCAACAGTGCCCTTATCATGCGACAAGTTGCCGTGTACGACTGCAATATATCGGCGCGTAACACTATGCTCTTTAAGCTGTGCGGCAAGTGAGGCATGACTGGCATCATTCTTAGCCACCATGATAAGACCAGAGGTATCCTTATCGATCCGATGTACAATACCTGGACGAATCTCACCGTTAATGCCGGACAGATCCTTACAGTGATACATCAGCGCATTTACTAAGGTGCCTGACGGATGTCCCGCAGCTGGGTGCACAACCATGCCCCGGGGTTTATTAATCACAATGACATCGCTGTCTTCATATACAACTTCAAGAGGAATGTTCTCCGCGATCAAATCCGTTACTTCTGCTTCAGGGACAACAACGCTAACCACGTCGCCTTCCGATAGCTTATAGTTGGCTTTCACTGGCTTGCCATTAACCGTAACGTTACCGCCGCTGATCCACAGCTGCACCTGAGAACGGGAAATTTCTTCTTCCCATGATTCCGTAATATATTTATCGATTCGCTCCCGCGCGTTCTCTGCCGAAACGGTCCATTCCGTGACGTCCCTCTCTTCTTCGCTCGTAGATGCCGCTTGGTGATTGACGTCTTTATTCAAATCATTCATTCCCTTCTCTTACTTCCTTTGCTTCTTTTACTTCTTTTATTTCTGTAATTTCTTCGCCGTTTTTAAGGTCACGAAAAGAATCCAGAAGAATCAATCCAACCCCAATGACGATACAAGAATCCGCCACATTAAAAATCGGGAAGCTATAGCTCCCAAAATTGAACAGAAGGAAATCAACAACCTCACCATTGATTATCCGGTCCAGGAAGTTACCGATAGCTCCACCCAGTACAAGCCCTAGGGCAACAGATAACAGCTTCCGCGAGTGTCTAGTCTTGTTCAAATACCAAACGATACCACTAACCACTACAACCGTAACTAGAAAGAAGAACCATTGCTGACCTTCGAGAATCCCAAAAGCAGCCCCGCGATTGCGATGAGAGGTAATCAGGAAAAAATCTCCGATAACAGAAATCTGTTCTCCGATCTCCAGACGTGTAGCAATGAGATACTTTGTCCCTTGATCCACCAAAAATACAATAAGAGCAATCAAATAGTACACCACAGAAGTTGTCACTCCGTTCTTATTTTTCCCGCTAAATGCGGTACGAATACTGTTTAAAGACTTGTATATTGTAGCACAGCCCTTAAAGAATCGTCTATTGCGGGACATCCGCTAAGTTCAATCTTGGGGACTATTTTCCAGCGGTAAAATCCCTGCTCTCCGGTCAACCTAACAGAAGAACCATCCGGTGTTATCCGGCAAGTCGGAATGATTCTTATAAAAGGTACAGAAAGGAGCTTTCTCATTATGACGCACCTGACAGTACAGCAGCTCTCAGAGCTACGTGCACGATTGGAAAAAGATCGGGATACGATTCAGCGCAGGCTTCAGAATAATGAGCATTACGGCTTAGATGAATCCATGCGGGATGGTTCCGGAGAACTTTCCGAGAATGACAACCATCCAGGAGATGCAGCCACCGATTTGTATAATCGCTCCATGGACATTTCACTGTTAGAACGGGACGAGCATGAGCTGGACGATATTGAAGCTGCTTTATCCGCTATGGATAATGGCACTTATGGGATATGCAAGGCTAGTGGTGAGCCGATCCCTTTTGAACGTTTATCTGCCATCCCTTCCACACTTTATTGTAAAGAGCACAACCCGCGGCAAAACGCACCTTTCACTCGTCCAGTGGAAGAGGAGCTGTTATCTCCACCTTTTGGACGCACCAGTCTGGATGAGCGCGACGATCAAAACGGTTTTGACGGCGAGGATGCCTGGCAGATTGTTGAAAGCTGGGGTACCTCGAATTCTCCCGCCATGGCGGAGGGCAACAATATTGATTCTTATAATGATATGGAGATTGAAGCCGATGAGCTAGAAGGCTGCGTAGAGCCTTGGGAGAACTTTATCGCCACAGATATCACGGGCAACAATCTGATTGTAGTGCCGGGACGGAGCTACCAGCGTTATTTGGACAGTGACGAGGCAACCCATAGTCTTGATCCTCTCGAGGAAGACTAAACACAGATGTCCCATACACAAAATCATTTAAACGGCGTACTGTTCCAGTTTTAAGGAATGGTTCGCTGTTTTTAATCTTAACGTTTCGATGGCTATTTGAACTCTAGCTGACGCTGTACAATCCGCACAATATCCGCAATATAATCCCCAATGATCGGTAGATTGAGCGCGCCTAGTCCCTGAAGGATATAAATAATCGTTGCCGCAAAAAAAGTAAAACCCAGTGCAATCCCAACTCCCCGAGCTGCTCCAAATAAAATATTTCTCCAAATCAACCGCCAAGGTGAATATAGTAGATCCGTATATTGATAAATTCGGGATTTTTCCAAAATATGAGCCCACTCAAAGGTCAATCGGTACATCGTATTCATTTTTTCTTCCAGCGGAATATCCTCGGGATTACGCGGATCTGCTGTTAGATACTCAGGATTAACTTCAGGAAAAGCCTTATTCTCCTTTTCCTTGTCTGGGTTATTCTTATTGCCGGATGTCTTAATGGAGATTCTCCTCTTGTTTCCCTCCACAGCTACGGCTCCTCTCATATGTCTTTCCTTCGCTACAAAGTAAACGAGCCCGGCCAAAGAGAATTCATCTCCTTAAGCTCGGGACTCGTTAGTTTTGCGCCGAAATATAAAGACTATATTTCCCGCATAAACGGAAGATCTCCGTTTACACTTATGCCGCTAGTATATGCTGTTTTGGGACAGGTAATGCAGAATTATGCTTCGATATGGATACCGATTGATTTATCACCGACTTCTACCGTCTCAAAAGCATGTTCTCCATCAAAATCAACCGTAGTCACAAGTACATTGTCTCGCAGTACATTGTCAAATGCTGTAACAGCTGCTTTTAGCTCATCGTCTAACTTCAAAGTGAGTGCGATCCGTTTCTCGATCGGCAGATCCAGACGTTTACGGTAATCTTGAACCGCACGAATAATCTCACGAACCCAGCCTTCTTGTTCAAGCTCAGGCGTGATTTCGGTATTGAGCGCAACCGTAACTCCATATCCGGAAGCTGCGGCGAAACCTGCTTTGGCTTGTTTTTCAACAAGCAGCTCTTCAGAAGTGATTACAAGCTCTTCACCTTCAGGTGTCGCAATCGCGATTGAGCCGTCTTGCACCGCTTTACGGGTAGAGTCACTATCCATAGCTTTCAGAAAGCCTTGCAGGAAGCCTACGTTTTTACCGTATTTTTTACCGGCAACCTTAAGATTCAGCTTGAGTGTGAAATCAACAAATCCGCTGTCACTGTTCTCCAGCACGATGTTCTTGATGTTGATCTCGTCTTTGATGATCTCTTCATACTCAGACAAATGGAAGTCACGGTTCATCGAAACGATCAGCTCGGACAGCGGTTGACGATTCTTAATGCCTGTTTCGTTACGTACGTTACGCGCCAGCTCAACGATCTGTCTTGCACTTTCCATATCCTCTTCCAGCTCTTTATCGATCAAGTTCTCGTCAGCAACCGGGTAGTCTGCCAAATGCACACTTTCTCCGCCGCCAAGGTTCGTGAAGATATCTTCGGACAACATCGGTGTAAATGGAGCCATCAAAGTCGCTGTCGCCAAAAGCACATGAGTCAACGTACGGTAAGCATCCAATTTATCTTCACCTAGACCACTACCCCAGAAGCGGTCACGGGAACGACGGATATACCAGTTGCTCAGCTCATCCACAAAGTTCTCAATCGCTCTAGACGTATTTACGAAGTCATTTACCGCAAGTCCTTTATCCACCAAAAGAATCAAGCTGTTCAGACGGGACAGGATCCAGCGGTCCAACTTATGTTTTGATACCTTAAAAGGATGATCGGCTGGGTCGTATCCATCGATGCCCGCATAAAGCGTTAAGAAGGCATGTGTATTCACCAGCGTATCCACTACTTTAGATTTTGTCTCACCTACAAGACCACGCGAGAAACGTTTATTATTCCACGGTGCACTGTCGGACAAAATAGCCCAACGGAATGCATCCGTGCCGTAATCGTTCATGATTTCCCAAGGATCAATAACATTGCCTTTGGATTTGGACATTTTTTGACCATTCTCATCGAGGATATGACCGTGAGCGATAACTGCTTTATATGGAGCTTTACCCTTAAACAAGGTGGATACTGCAAGCAAGCTGTAGAACCATCCGCGGGTCTGGTCGATCCCTTCACAGATCATATCTGCCGGGTACTGATCATTCAGCTTATCCTCGTTCTCAAATGGATAATGGCTTTGTGCAAAAGGCATCGAGCCACTGTCGAACCATACGTCGATCACTTCCGATGTGCGAACCATCTCTGCACCTTCGCTAAACGGACTGCGCAGCTTGATCTTATCCACGAAAGGTTTATGCAGCTCGATATCTTCCGGAACATCACCAATCGCCATCGCTCTTAGCTCTTCAATGCTGTGTGGTGCAAACTCTTTGCCCGTTTCTTGACATACCCAGACATTGAGGGGTGTACCCCAATAACGGTTACGGCTGATATTCCAGTCAACCAGTTCATCCAAGAACTTCCCGAAACGACCTTCACGTACATGCTCAGGGTACCAAGCCACACTGTTGTTGTTAGCAATCAGCTGATCTTTGATCGCTGTAGTGTTGATGAACCAGCTGTCTGTTGCGTAATACAAAAGTGGTGTATCACAACGCCAGCAGAACGGATAGCTGTGCTCGTATTTTTCTTTACCGTAAAGCAATCCTTTTTCAGACAAAACCTTAATGATATCCAGATCGCAATCCTTAACAAAACGTCCCGCAAAATCAGAAACTACATCCGTATACTTACCGGAATTATCAACCACATTTACGAAGCTGATGCCATTCTCACGGCAAGTCTTGTAGTCATCTTCACCATGTGCTGGTGCCATGTGTACGATCCCTGTACCACTGGAATCTGTAACGAAAGAAGCACCTACGATAACATTGCTTTTCTCTGCCTTAATATATCCGAATGGAGGTGCGTAAGTTTTACCGATAAACTCGGAACCTTTATGTGTAGAAAGGACTGTGTGCTCGCCTTTCATTACTTCTTCGACCAAGTTTTTAGCAACGATGTACACACCATCTTCTTGTTGCACACGTACATAATCCATGTCCGGATTCATAGCTAGCGCCATATGGGCTGGCAAGGTCCAAGGTGTTGTCGTCCAAGCCAATACGTAGTCTCCGCTGTCATCCAGCTTGAACTTCGCAGTTGCACTGAGATCCTTAACGGTTTTGTAGCCTTGAGCAACTTCATGTGAGCTTAGTGTAGTCTGGCAGCTCGGGCAATACGGGCTAACACGGTGTCCGCGGTAAAGCAACCCGTTCTCATGCACTGTAGCCAAGATGTTCCATACACTTTCGATATAGGTGTTATCCAAGGTTACGTAAGGATTATCTAAATCCGTCCAGTATCCGATTGCTTCTGTAAATTCACGCCATTGCTTCTCATAACCGAAGACGCTGTCTTTACATTCCTGGATGAATTTTTCTACGCCATATTCCTCAATCTCTTGTTTACCGGAGATGCCAAGCTTCTTTTGTACGCCTAGTTCTACTGGCAGACCGTGTGTATCCCAGCCGGCTTTACGTACTACGCGGTAACCTTTCATTGTCTGGTAACGACCGATGAAATCCTTGATTACCCGTCCCAGCACGTGTCCGATATGCGGCGCACCGTTTGCTGTTGGCGGACCTTCATAGAATACATAGTTTGGACGTCCCTCACGGTTCTCCATGGACTTGCGGAACGTATTCTCTTCGTTCCATTTCTTCAATATGCGGACATCTCTTGCCCGCGCCTTTTCTCTGACATCTACTTTTTGCATGTGATGGTCAATCCTTTCATGGATTAGTCTATAAAGCTCTTTTCGATCCTTGGGCGATCCTGGCAGCAGCTGCCACTTCTTTGCCCTGGCACCCGAGCCGCGTTCCCGTAGGGCAGCAATCGCTCGGGGGCTTCGGCGGCATTGCGCAGCAACCGCCCCTTCTTTCCGGGCACCCGAGCCGCGATCCCGTTAGGGCAGCAATCGCTCGGGGTGCCAATGAGCGACCTTGCGCAGCTGGTCGCGCACCGCTCTTGCCCTGGCACCCGAGCCGCGATCCCGTTAGGGCAGCAATCGCTCGGGGCGCCAATGAGCGACCTTGCGCAGCTGGTCGCGCACCGCTCTTGCCCTGGCTCTCGAGCCGCGATCCCGTAGGGCAGCAATCGCTCGGGGCGCCAATGAGTGACCTTGCGCAGCTGGCCGCTCACCGCTCTTGCCCTGGCACCCGAGCCGCGATCCCGTTAGGGCAGCAATTGCTCGGGGCGCCAATGAGCGACCTTGCGCAGCTGGTCGCACACCGCTCTTGCCCTGGCTCCCGAGCCGCGATCCCGCAGGGCAGCAATCGCTCGGGGGCTTCGGCGGCATTGCGCAGCAACCGCCCCTTCTTTCCGGGCACCCGAGCCGCGATCCCGTTAGGGCAGCAATCGCTCGGGGCGCCATTTCGCGACCTTGCGCAGCTGGTCGCGCACCGCTCTTGCCGTTAAGGCCCCGCAGGCGAACCCGCCAGGGGAGCCTAAGAAGGGCCGCTCGTTCAGCCACATGAGTCCGTTTGTTTCCACCACCGTACCTATTTGCACGAGGCTTTACTTTGCGGGTGTCCAGAGGGCGGCAGCCCTTGGGGTCCCCCTTAGAAAGGGGGATTTAGGGGGATGGCCGCCCCGGAACAACAAAATAAGCGTCATCCCACCCCCAAAGGGGCGAGACGACGCTCGCGATACCACCCTAATTCTGCGCATGAGCACATCCTTAAGGGGAGTGTATTCAGCACAATCTCAGTCCTGCGCGTAAATCTTGTGCACAGGTCCGGTGTAACGTCCGGCAGACGGTTAAGCTTACGCACGATCAACGCTTCAGCTTAACTTCTAGGGGAAGATCTTCCGGCAGGGCTCGAACAATCGGCTCTCAGCAATCGCCGACTCTCTGGAGAACGTTACCTTGTCGTACTTGTCCCGTCATCGAATACATATAAACATTATACAGATATGTTCTATTTATAGACTTTTTGAATCTAAATGTCAACAGCCATTCGCCCAATCTAGCTATTAAGGACGTTCTTGCGCATGGAGTTCACTTTATTATGGTCTATTTTATCGGAAAATAAAAATAGAGGGAATAGCTCCCTCTATTTAGCCAATTATCGTCTGAAACCTTTAGATGCGATGAAGAACATCATCCTTGAAGGCTACGTTCTCGCTCGCCTCACGACTCTCTAAGGCATTCCAGTCATCCTGTGATAACAGCTCCAGCTGAGCTTCCACTAATGTCCGGAAACGAGTGCGATAGATCGAAGCTTGCTTACGCAATTCTTCAGTCTCAATAGCAACCTTACGGGATTTGGATAACGCTTCGTTAATAATCCGATCGGCGTTTTTCTCCGCTTCCTTGATAATGAGCTGGGATTCCTTCTTGGAGTTGTTCTTCACATCATCCGCCGCTTCCTGAGCGACTAAGATCGTCTTCGATAAACTTTCTTCAATATTCACAAAATGATCCAGACGCTCTTGAATAGACAAAAGCTGATTCTGCAGTTCCTTGTTCTCACGGATGACGCTTTCGTAATCCTTGATCACTTGATCTAGAAATTCGTTGACCTCGTCCTCATCATAACCGCGAAGTCTCCGAGAAAACTCCTTGTTATGTATATCGAGCGGTGTTAATGGCATGCTGTGCACCTCCTAGAAATTTCGGACCTTCTTTATCTCTAAATCGCAACTAAGCGGCAGACAAAGAAGAAAGACTGTACTTCAAGTAAAGGCAGAAGGTGTTTCTGTGTTCCGCCTGCCATTTATGGTCCGCCTCTTCTTTAAAGTATCGGCGTCCAGCTTTAAAAATGTTTGATTCCCTCGAAATAATCAATTTCGACAAGTAAGACCGTATTCCTGCAAGGGATTCACACAAATTTACCAATCTGAACACGGTATCGGCCCTTTTTCGTCAAACTGCCGACCTCTAGCACCTTGAAGCGACCGAAGCCTTGAATAGATACCATGTCACCATCCTTAAGACTGCAGGATGGGTCTTCCTCCACTTTCCAGTTTACCCGAACGCGTCCAGCCTTGATGGGAGCAAGAATTTTGCTTCGGCTAAGCCGTGTTACATCTGCGGCAATGCCATCCAATCGCAGGGACGCTACAGTCAAATCCATCACTTCCAGCTTAACCTCACTATTACGCAAGGCGGAAAGGGGTAATACTTCCGTACTTACCTGTATCCGGTGCACTCCAGTTAAATTCATAGCTAAATAATCTGCAATATCAGCAGCGACTACAACATGACAACCATCGTCCAGAACATGAATATCACCGATTTTGCCTCGTTTAACGCCCAGCCCCAGAATAGAACCCATGTAGTCCCCGTGCTCCAAGGCCAGAAACTTCTGCTCCCCTGAGGTTATCGCAAGCACCTTCAGCTCCATGTCTTCCTGATCCAGATCACGATAATCAGGGGCGACAAGCGCTCGCTTCCGCTCTGCCTCAGCATGTCCACCCTCCCATTTAACAATCACGTCAGGATGGCGGTTAACTAAAGTTTGCAGAATAAAACCTTGGCGGGGATCGAGAAATTCAGTTAATTTAGTCTCATGATATTCTCCAGCGTTGGTAACCCATTCAAAGGCCTTGTCCACAAATTGACGTTCATCGGGATGAAAATGCCCGTAAACTTCGTTCTTCATCACAGATGCCTAAAAAATCAAATGCAGGATAGATTTAAGTCCGCCTGCTGCGAATTCCAAGACAAGTAATGCAATGATTGGAGAGATATCAAGTGTACCGAAGAGCGGTGGAATAAACCGTCTGAAAGGTGTTAAATACGGCTCTACGAGTTTGCTTAGCAGTTCTCCAATGAAGTTATCACGAACGTTGGGTAACCAGGACATTAGCACATAGAAAATAATCATGTAAAAATAAATATTAAACAAAATATCGATAATGTAATCAATTTGAAGCAAAGCCCATTCACCTCATTCTGTTATAGTCTTGATCGTCACCTAGGATTTCTGTAATGGAGCCTTGAATTTCAACAGTATCTGGAGTGCACATAAATATATTGCCCCCAATTTTAGAGATTCCTCCCCCAAGGGCATAAACAGTTCCACTGAGAAAATCAATAATTCTCATTGCTTGATCATTGCGAACACGCTGCAGGTTAATTACTACCGTCCGATGCGAACGGAGATGATCAGCAATCTCCTGTGCCTCATCATATGAACGTGGTTCATATAATACAACCTTGACATTTTTTTGCGAATGGATACTGACAACGTTGCCCCTTTGATTTTTGCGGGTTTCTACAGGGGCCGGCTCATACTCATCCTCTTCGTGGATTTGCTCCCGCTCCACAACTTCCTCTTCCTCCTGCAAGCCCAAAAAACTCATAAATCGGTTCATAACGCTCATCACGATCCCTCCTAATGGCCTACTAACACCGTACCCAGGCGTACCCAGGTAGCTCCTTCCTGTATCGCCACTTCAAAATCATTCGACATTCCCATGGACAGCTCCGTAATCGGCTCAGGTGTCAAAGCAAGTTGATTAAGCTCATCGCGCAGCTCACGAAGTCCGCGAAATACAGGACGGGTAAGCTCTGGATCACCTTCTAAAGGTGCCATCGTCATAAGTCCAATTACCTTAACGCGGTCCAAACTAGCGATTTCACGTAAAAATCCAGGTACTGCCTCAGGTGACAGACCGAACTTCGTATCTTCGCCAGAGATATTCACTTGAAGAAACACATTCACTTCCTGATCGGCGGCAAGCGCCTTTTTGTGTAATTCTTGCGCCAGAGACATCCGGTCCAAAGAGTGTATATATTGAAATTTTCCAATAACGTCTTTAACCTTATTGGTTTGCAAATGCCCGATAAAATGCCATGTCCCTTTGTCCCCTAAAACCTTCCATTTGTGCTCAGCATCCTGCCAGCGACTCTCGGCAATATGCTCTAGTCCTGCCTCCAATACGGAGGATACCATTTCCAGAGAAACATATTTCGTCACTGCAATTACCTTGACGTCATTACGATCCCGGCCGCTTGCCGCGCAGGCACGTGCTACACGTTCCTCTACCTCAGCAATTCTCTCCTGCAGTGTTAAAGACAACTTTCAACTCTCCTTTATTCCGATCCAGCTCGTCATTCTGCCTGTAATACCGTTTTCTTTGCGATATGAAAAAAACAAATCACGATTACAGCTTGTACACCATGTTGTACATTCGATATGAGTCGGCAATATTCCTGCTTTTATCATAATGCGTCGATTCATTTCTTTCAAGTTTAGCAAGTATTTACTCTGATCAGTCTCTGAGGCTCTGTAAAGCTCCACAGCATCGAAAGTTTCTATACCCTCATTCAAGCTGCCCTCCAACTGGCGAACATGCTCCATCACATAATCATCCACCTCATAACAGCAGTCGCCAATGGATGGACCGATCGCTGCCACAATATCATGTGGATTGCTGCCGTATACCGTTTGCAGCTTATTCACCATGGCTGCGGCAATCTGAGCCACCGTCCCTTTCCAGCCTGCATGCGCAAGACCGACGACTCTACGCACGGGATCATAAAAATAAAGGGGCACACAATCCGCATAAAAAGAAGTCAACAAAACCCCGGGCACATCCGTCAGCAGACCGTCCGTGGCTTGAAATGCCGATGCTCTGTCCTGTTGTCCCCGCCCACGGTCTACTTCCCTTACCACAGCTATCTCTGCCCCATGGGTTTGTTCTCCACAGGTCCATGCTTCCGGTTTGAAATCAAGAGCTTCGACAAGCGCTCTCCGATTGCTCAGGACAGCTTCAGGAGCATCCCCAACGTGAAACGCACAATTCAGGCTGTCATAGGGCGCCTTGCTAGCCCCTCCCTGTCTACCAGTAAACCCCGCTGTAATTTCGTTATGCTCCACTCGCCACGGCTCCAGATGGAGCAGCATAAGCATTTCTTTCCCCTGCACAAACGGTTCCATTTCCTCACCTCCGCCTTAGTGTACCACATGTAAATACCCGTACAAAGTGACGCTTAAGCCAGATCGCCTAAATTCTTAAATAAAAAAACAAAAAACGCACCTAATTAATAAGTGCGCCGTTCGCTGCGATCTCCCCGCTCCAGATACATCGTTTCCCGCTCTTCCTGTCCCGGAGACATCCGTGACTCTTCAATCTTCACGAGCACTACATCGGACCCGATCTTGACTATATTCCGCCATGGAATAATCAGATCTGTCCCGCCTCCGAACAATCCCATAAACCGAGTGTATCCGGGTATAACGATGGCATCTATGACACCACGGCGCAAATCAAGCTCCAGATCACTAATCTGCCCCAGCCGCTTGCCATCTACAATGTTGATAACATCCTTCGTCTGAAAATCAGAGATTTTCATTTTTTTGGCAGACCCTTGATAATCCTCGTTCATCTCACCACCCCTGTACAATCCGACCTATAGTCCAATATATGATACGGAAGCTTGTCTACATTCATTAAAAAGAGGAGATCGCCCAAAATCCTTAACCCGGATTCTGGAATATCTCCTCATGGCTACTGCTCTAAGATTTCACGTGTTTTTGCATTTGCTGAATCGCAGATTTCTCCAAACGTGAGACCTGTGCCTGTGAAATGCCAATCTCGTCTGCGACCTCCATCTGTGTTTTCCCTTCGAAAAACCGCATGGATAAAATTCGTTTCTCCCTTTGTCCTAACTTACGCATCGCTTCACGTAATGCAATTTCTTCGATCCACGACACATCCTTATTCTTATCGTCGCTAATCTGGTCCATTACATAAATAGGATCGCCGCCGTCATGATAGATCGGCTCGAATAAGGACACTGGATCCTGAATGGCATCAAGAGCAAATACAACATCTTCCTTCGGCACACCCAGCGCTTCTGATATTTCGAATATCGTCGGTTCCCGCGAGTTCTGATTGGTCAGACTATCACGTACCTGGAGCGCCTTGTAGGCGATATCTCTGAGAGAACGTGATACCCGAATCGGGTTGTTATCACGCAGGTAACGCCGAATCTCACCGATAATCATCGGAACTGCATATGTGGAGAATTTAACGTTTTGTGATAAATCGAAATTATCAATGGCTTTCATCAGACCGATGCAACCCACCTGGAACAAATCGTCAACAAATTCTCCCCTATTATTGAACCTCTGGATAACGCTTAGAACAAGTCTAAGATTACCGTTTACCAATTTCTCTCTGGCGGATCGCTCGCCCTGCTGCTGCAGCGAAGTGAACAGTTGCCGCATTTCCACATTCGTTAGAACAGGCAGCTTAGCAGTATCCACACCGCAAATCTCGACTTTATTACGGGTCATGATGATTTACCTCCCAAGGAGAAACATTACTGTACATTATCTCCCGGGCTCGCCATTTTATTCCTTGCTAATTTCACCTTACACCATCTTGTTAAACTCCTTGCGCAGCCGCTTGATAATTCTTTTCTCCAGCCGCGAAATATAAGATTGGGAGATGCCAAGCAGATCGGCCACATCTTTTTGTGTCTTTTCTTCGCCTCCGCGCAGGCCAAATCTCAGCTCCATAATGAGTCTTTCCCGGTCACTCAGCTTTTCCAGTGCCTTTTGCAGCAGCTTGCGATCAACCTGTTCTTCTATGTTCCGATAAATGGTATCATTTTCCGTTCCTAATACGTCAGAAAGCAATAATTCATTGCCATCCCAATCAATATTAAGCGGCTCATCAAAAGAAACCTCACTCCGTGTCTTGCTGTTCCGCCGCAGATACATCAAGATTTCATTCTCTATGCAGCGGGATGCATAAGTAGCCAGTTTTATTTTTTTCTCAGGATCAAAAGTGTTCACAGCCTTAATTAAGCCAATAGCGCCAATCGAAACCAGATCCTCGATATTGATGCCGGTATTCTCAAATTTACGAGCGATATATACTACCAAGCGAAGATTGCGCTCAATCAACATCGCACGAACAGCTGCATCGCCGCTAGACAGCCGCTGAAGCAGATATTCTTCTTCTTCCCGTGTCAGCGGTGGAGGAAGTGCCTCACTCCCGCCAATATAATAGATTTCCTGACTCTTCAGCCCTAGTAGAAACAGCATGCGGTAATATTGCAGCTGCAGAGCAATTTTCCATTTGACCATTATTTGTTCCTCCTCCAAGAAGTGCACGGTTCGCGTGTGAAGCTTTCAAATCCCGCTTTCAGCCATCAGAAGTTTGGTTCAGCTAGCTTTAAAGATTAGGAAGGCAGTGCTGCATCAATAGCGCTCTCTTTTTGAGTCAAATCAGGATGTATTACAGCCCGATAGGCTCCATCCCCCGACAATGTCCCACCATCCAGCCCGATCAAGACTCTTTTACAATAAAAGATATCTTCACCAAGCTTTATCGTCACCTGATCAGGCTTCAGTGCAAGCATAAATGATGCCCCCCGGTTAACTCCCCTGTAAGGCACCAGTCGCATCCTGTCCTGCCAAGCAAACGACTGCCCGTCCGTTTCTAGTAAAAGTTTGTCCGCTCCGTCCTGAGTGAGTCTACCTTTCCATGTTTCAGGCAGATGTCCCTCCCAGAGCGAAGATTCCATAACCATCACCGGTATGCGGGTCAAAGGATCACAAAGCCGGTTACCTGTGTCTAGCAGGCCGGGACAGGAAACAGTCACTCCATCAATTTCTACTACCACCTCACCGATATAGGTTTCAAGCTGCTCCCTTCTGATTCGTGAGGAGTGCACTGCCTTGAAGCAGATTAACACCAGGGGAAATACTGCAATTACAAACCAAAAACCAATCTTTAGGCGGTAAGCATGCCCTCCTGAAGCAGTGAACATAATACCATTCCAAATATCACCGGAGCTCTGCAGCAAATAGTGAATACCTACAATCCCACCAGCAGCTGCGAAGTTGATAATATAAAAAGCTCCCATAGTGCGAAGGTAGCTTTGCAGACTCCCAAAACCAAAGGCAATCCATAGCATAACCACCGACAATCCAAACTTAATGAGGAAGGTATACATGAAAGACAACTCCGGCACAAACATCATCACCACATAGAGCGCACCAACCAGAGCTGAGAGGACTAGCCGCCACCATGATATCCTCAGCTTGACCATCCAGCCTGTCAGCCACAATAGAATTCCGTCGATCACTAGATTGGCGGCGAATATCAAGTCAATATAAACAACCAGTGCATTCACCTGCCTACTATGGCGGAATCTATCCTGTAGCCAAAATGGATCAGGCTCTGTTTTTTGGACGATATGATTAGTATAAAAAGTCTCGCTTTCAAAGTCTGTCTAAACTTGGGGGGCATTCTTGAGGTTTTTTTGTCGAGTTATAGCGTGGGAGGGTTTTATTCCTTCTGAACAGCATTTCACATAAAAAAAGCACCGCAGTACCCTAGCTCTATTAGCTGGATAATACGGTGCTTTCATATCTTCTTGATAAAAATATTTAACTAGTCGTTGTTGCTACGATTACGGTTACGCAGGAACGTCGGAATATCCAACTGATCTGACGTGTTCTGATTCCCGAACGGACGCAGATTAGCAGCGTTCTTATCCGGTGCTGCCGCTGGCTCGTTATTCGTCGAGACCGGACGACGTCCTGGAGCTTCAGGCGATGGTTTATGTTCAAAGCCAGTAGCAATTACTGTTACTTTGATATCATCCTTCAGGCCTTCATCAATTATCGCACCAAAGATCATATTCACTTCAGGATCAGAGGCGGATGTAACGATCTCAGCCGCTTCATTGACTTCGTATAGGGAGAGGTTAGATCCTCCCGTAATATTCATGATTACGCCGCGGGCGCCTTCAATAGACGTTTCCAAGAGTGGGCTCATGATGGCTTTACGTGCTGCTTCAGACGCACGGTTCTCACCATTTGCTATACCAATTCCCATAAGCGCTGAACCGCGCTCTGTCATGATCGTCTTTACATCCGCAAAGTCAAGGTTAATCAGACCAGGAACCTTAATTAGGTCAGAGATACCTTGAACAGCCTGCCGGAGAACATTATCTGCTTCACGGAAAGCTTCCAACATCGGTGTTTTCTTATCAACGATCTCAAGCAAACGGTCATTTGGAATGACAATTAGCGTGTCGACTTTTTCTTTCAAAGCTTCGATTCCAAGCATTGCCTGGTTATAACGTTTTCTTCCTTCAAAAGTGAACGGGCGAGTAACTACACCCACAGTCAGGGCTCCACATTCTCTAGCAATTTCAGCTATAACTGGCGCCGCCCCTGTACCTGTACCGCCACCCATTCCTGCAGTAACAAATACCATATCTGCACCTTTAAGGGTATTCGAAATCAGATCACGGGATTCCTCCGCTGCTTTCTTACCGACTTCAGGGTTGGCGCCTGCACCCAAACCGCGGGTCAGCTTGTCCCCAATCTGCAGCTTGTGCTCCGATTTGGCCATATGCAACGCTTGGGCGTCTGTATTAACCGTAATAAATTCTACACCCTGAACGCCGTTTTCAATCATCCGGTTGACAGCATTACTACCTCCGCCGCCCACGCCGATGACTTTTATTTGCGCCAAGCTCTCCATTTCAAAATCAAATTCTAACATATTGTTCCATCTCCCCCTCAATGTGCTTGGATGGCCGGTCCAAGTATATCTGGACTTACACTTATATAAACTCGCTAAACATATTTTTTAGACGCTCCACAAATCCGGGCTTCTGAACAGTTTCCTGACTCGGAGTGGCGTTCTGCTTGCTCCGGTTGACCGTCTTTTTGTTGCTGCTTCCACCACTGTTTCTTGCTCGGAAACTACGGACAACATTATGCAGAATACCGACACCGCCGGTAAACCCAGGGTCCCGTACACCGATATAATCCGGCACGGCGATGCGTACAGATGCAGCCAGCTCGGTCTGAGCAGCCTTCAATACACCCGGCATCGAGACAGTCCCACCTGTAAGTATATAACCTCCAGGCAGTTCACTGTAACCAAGCCGTTTAACTTCTTGACGAATCAGGTGGAATATTTCTTGCACCCTTGGCTCGATAATTGCCGCCAGATCCTCTTGGTTAAATTCCTTCTCCACATTACTGCCAATGCGCAATACCTTGAAGACAACGTCTGAGGCTGCATCGTCAATCCATGCGCAACCATATTTAAGTTTTACCTTCTCCGCTTGATCAGTAAGCGTCCGAAGTCCGTAGGCAATATCATTGGTTACGAATTCTCCTCCGATCGGAATCGTGGAGGTTGCACTAAGAGAACCCTCTTCGTATATGGCTATTGTTGTTGAGCCCGCACCAATATCAACCAGAACAGATCCCATCGATTTCTCGTCCTTGGACAGCGCCAATCCACCAGCTCCAAGAGACATCAGCACAAGATCCTTTACCTTCAGCCCTGATTTCTCAACACAGCGTAGTAGATTATGTATTGGCGTCTTAGCACCCGTAATGATTGTTGCCTCAACTTCCAGACGAACACCGATCATTCCGCGCGGGTCTTGAATTCCTTCAAGACCATCGACGATAAATTGTTTGGGAACAACATCAATCACTTCACGCTCCGGAGGCATAGCAATGACTTCCGCAGCTTTAATTACGCGATCGATATCATCATCGCCGATTTCACGATCCTCATTCTGAACGGCCACAACACCGTGGCTGGATTGCAGGCCAATATGATTACCGGAAATGCCTACATAAACCTCTGATATTTGAATACCCACCATCTGCTCTGCATGATCTATAGCACTTTTGATCGATTGCACAGTTTGGTCGATATCTACAATCGCGCCTTTACGTATTCCTTCCGAATCAGCAGATCCAACGCCAATAATATTAAAGGTTCCATTGGTAACTTCCCCAATTATTGCCCGAACTTTGGATGTACCGATGTCCAAACTAACAATGATGTCATTGTTGCTCAAGTCCTATGGCACCTCCTGTTATAATCATAATTAATTGCATTACCTTATCCCGGTCCCGGGAAACTTCTCTGTACATATTCAACATACCTAATCCTTTCCCTCTTTTTTCTACAAATTTTTTGAACGGAATAATATTCCAACATCCCCAAATGTGAATAGTTACTCATATGTTATTGTAAAAATAGCAATTATCACAGGAAATATCGGCCTAATTGGTCATTTCAACCAAATATAGTACTATATCTCAAAAAAATCGAAGAAAAAAGAGGGATATAGCTTCTTGCCCGTAACTCCGATTGTAGCATTTTTTTAACTCTATTAGTAGGGACTATTTACCTCCCCACTACTCTTGCGCAACATCTTCTTCATCGCTTTCCACCTGAAAAGGAACATATGAATCGGCTTCTAGCATTTTAATGAGTCCAGGCTGTTCAGTCTCTATAATCTGATTCAAATAGGACACCTTGCTCTTTAGCAAAGAGATGGCTGTAATCACCTCAAAACGGGATCTAGTATAGAGCTTGATCCGGTCTGGAAAAGACAAGGTTGGCGAGGGAACAATCTCAGAGATATCACTTGTCAATTCATTAGGAATGCTTGCTAATGCTTGACATAGCTTAGCCTTATTCGGATCATCCGGGTCCCAGTTCGTTAATATAGGTTTCTCAACAGCAATTCCAGTCTCATTAACAGGCACTGCAGCTCCACTGGACAGAATCGCCTTTAAGAGGCCTCCCTGTTCCAGTTCATAAGCTACCGCAGGGAATTCCTCAATCTTTACTGTGATCACCCCGGGGAAATCCTTCTGCACGCTGACGTCTTTAATCGTCTTAAGCTTCAGCAGAGATTCTTCCACAGCTTTAGTTGATACAGCAAAGAATTGCCCACCTATTTTAATTCCACTTTGTGAGAGTAACTCTTCACTAGTAGAATACTTGCTACCTTGAAAATCTATCACTGTAATATGGCTAATAGACGATCTGAAAAAAATCACAGCAAGAAGCGCAGTGAACAGCAGCAGCAGGATCGCCGTAATCTTACGGCTCATTTTTTTCTTAGGCTTGTCCTCTTTAAGTAGAGGTAATCGGGTTGTAGTCATTCTCATATCTCCGTAATAAGGCCCTGTCTCCTTCTCTGAGAGATCTGGAAGGAGACAGGGAGCTTTAATTGGCCAAATCAAGTGGATCCGTTACAGGCACCTTACGGCTTATACGCGCGCCAAGCTTCTGAAACAGCTTCTCTATTCCATCATAACCACGGTCAATGTGATGCGCTTGCTCAACGACCGTAGTCCCTTGTGCAGCAAGCCCGGCAATGACCAGAGCTGCACCCGCCCGCAAATCAGTAGCTTCCACAGTAGCACCATACAATCTCTGAACGCCGCGAATAAACGCACGATTCAAATCGATAGAGATGTCAGCACCCATCCGGGCCATTTCTTCCACATGTTTGAACCGTCCCTCAAACACCGTCTCCTTGATCACACTAAAACCATCGGCGAGCGACAGCAGCACCATGACCTGAGATTGCAGATCCGTCGGGAAAGAAGGATAAGGAGAGGTTACAATTCTCTCAACCGCACGCGGACGCCCCATGCAGCTGACATTAATTATATCATTGCATACTGTGATTTGAACACCAGCCCGCTTAAGCACATGAATAAGCGAAGTCAGATGCCCGGCGTTCGTATGTGTCAAGGTCACATTCCCACGTGTAGCTGCCGCAGCAATCATTACAGTTCCAGCCACTATCCGGTCTGGGATTACCTCGTACGTACAGGGATATAAGTTTTTGACACCCTGGATCGTAATGGTATCGGTGCCTGCACCGATAATCTGAGCACCCATACTATTCAAAAATTGCTGTAGATCCTGTATTTCCGGCTCTCTTGCTGCTCCCGATATCGTCGTTGTCCCCTCTGCCTTGGCGGCAGCCATCATAATATTCTCCGTGGCTCCAACACTTGGATAGTCGAGATGAATATCACTCCCTACAAGCTTTGAGCCCCGACAGGATATTCGTCCGTTGCTTTCCTCGATCTCCGCCCCCAGTGCTTTAAGACCCTGCAAATGAAGATCGATTTTACGCTCCCCGATCGCACAGCCACCAGGCTGATAGATCGTTACCTCACCAAATCTGGATAACAGCGGTCCCATTAAAAAAATGGAAGATCTCATCTGCCGCATCAAATCCTCAGGTACATGAGATGTCCCCACGGCTGACGTATCTATCGTCACCGTATCCTCTTGATGCACGCACCTGCAGCCCAGCCGATCCAAGATGTCTAGCATAGTCTCGATGTCCAGCAGCTTCGGCACATTATGCAGTGAGTGAACTCCTTCGGCCAGCAGGCTTGCCGCTAGAATCGGCAGCGCCGCATTTTTTGCTCCATGGATACGAATGGTGCCTGACAGGGGACTTCCACCCTCAATCACCAATTTGTCCAATGTATCACCTCCGAGATTACCGCTCACCCACCACAAACACTTCCGATACAAGGTCATATGAAATGTACAAGATTATCCTGCACTACCTTTCAGGTTAGGAAGTGTTCTGGGTGATTGTCACGATTATAGGATTATCCTATGTTCGTTCCTCCAAGTGTGTGACAGAGAGCTGCCAATAAGGAAAATACCTCTCAAAGGTAAATGGCTTAAGACTGTTTACCGGCTAGTCTTCGGAGTTCGTTAGTGACAATGGCAGCAGAATCCCTTTTGCCCAGTCGTTTGGAAGCCTCGGACATTTTTTGGCGTACAGCTTCAGTTCCAATGATTGCTTGCACAGCTTCATAAAGCGCCTTACCATTCAAATCCTTCTCAAGCAGCACCACAGCGGCCCCTTCGCGTTCCAGCTGTCTTGCATTCGCCTCTTGGTGATTGTTCGTCACATTAGGAGAAGGGATAAGTACAGAAGGAATACCCAGCGCTGTAATCTCAGCGAGAAAGGATGCCCCCGCCCGATTTACGATTAAGGAGGTACAAGCCAAGACCTCCGGCATATTGTGAACATAAGGTAGGACATGCAGCCAGTTCGGTGTGCTACCCAGCTTCTGACGCAATTCAGCACGGGTATCCTCAAAATAAGGCTCACCTGTAACGTAAACATAATGAACACCATTACCCTTACCCACAAATGGGGCCATTTCAATCATGGCTTTATTAATAGCCTTAGCCCCTTGACTGCCGCCAACAACCAAAACAACCGTGCTGTTATCCGGAATGCCCAGCGAGGCAAACCCCCGTTGTGGACTAGCCGTAGTAACCGTCGTTGCCCGAGGATTACCTGTGTAGATTACGTGCTTGCTCCCCGGAAAAGCAGATTCTGTCCCTTCAAAGCTTACGGCCACTGTACTCGCGTAACGACTTAAAAAACGATTTGTTAAACCAGGGATAGCATTTTGCTCATGGATCAAGGTTGGGATACCCAGCCGGGATGCAGCGTAAACGACCGGACCACATACATAACCGCCTGTACCAATTACAACATCAGGCTTAAACTCTCTTAACATTTCTTTGGAAGCCTTAACGCCCTTTAAAAAACGCATCACCGTCTTGACGTTGTCCATGGACAGCTTGCGCCGAAAGCCAGTGATGTCGATAGATTTGAAAGGGATATTCTCTTGGGGAACAAGCTTGCTCTCTAAGCCACGCGTTCCACCAATATACAGGAAGGTAGATTCACTATCTTCTGCTTCCAGTTGTCTAGCAACAGCGACTGCGGGATAGATATGACCACCCGTGCCTCCGCCGCTTAATACGATACGCATGTCTTTCACCTCGCATAACGGGATAAGTTCAATAGAATGCCCAGGGAGGTTAACATCAGTGTAAGCGAAGAACCTCCATAGCTAATCAGAGGAAGTGTGATGCCTGTTACAGGCATTAGACCGATGACCACACCAATATTAATAATGACTTGCACAGCCACCATACAGACGATGCCAACGGCCAAATAGCTTCCAAAACGGTCAGGCAGACTCATCGCCACCTTCATTCCGCGCCAGATTAGAATAAGAAACAGGATCAACACAGCCAAACCACCGATAAACCCCAGTTCCTCGGCCAATATAGAAAAAATAAAATCGGTCTGCGGCTCAGGTACATAACTGTACTTCTGCCGGCTCATTCCAAGTCCGAGACCCCCAAGCCCTCCAGGGCCAATCGCGTATAGCGACTGAATAATCTGGTAGCCTGCACCGAGGGGATCGGACCAAGGATCAAGAAAAGCGGTTATCCGCTGCAACCGGTAAGGTGCTGCGGCAACCAAAGCAACAAACCCAGCCACGCCAGCTACTCCTAGTGAGAGTAGATGTTTCATTCTTGCCCCAGCTGTAAAGACCATCATCAAGGCTGCGCCAAACATAACGGTACCTGTACCCAGATCCGGCTGGAGCATAATCAGTGCAAAGGCTGATCCGATAAGCGCTAACGGTGGAAGTAAGCCACGAGTGAAGGAGGTGATATCATACTCTTCTTTTCCCAGCCAATTCGCCAGAAATAGAATCATCCCCATCTTCATGAACTCGGAGGGCTGAATCCCGAAGGAGCTGATTCCGAGCCAGCTGCGCGCTCCCCCGCGAACTACACCAATGCCGGGAATAAGCACCATAACGAGCAGGATAAAGCAGACAATCAGTGCCGGCTTAGCCAGCTTTTTTAACACTTTGTAGTCTGTATTCGCTGTAACAAACATTGCAACAAGTCCCAGTCCTGCAAACAAAAGCTGCCTCTTTACAAAGTAAAACGAATCTCCATAATTGCGGAAGCCCAAGACAGATCCGGCGCTGTATACCATCACCATGCCGATTACCAGCAAAGAAAGAATGGGAATCAGCAACCAAATATCGGGAGCATGACGAGTTTTGTTCATCAGGAGCACACCTCTTGCATCCGTAGTAGGGGCTTATCCACCCCCCTACTTAAAGGTTATGCACCGCCTCTTTAAAAATACACCCGCGCTCTTCATAGGATGTAAACATATCCCAACTAGCACATGCAGGAGAGAGGAGAACGATATCTCCTTCTTCCGCCAGAACGGAAGCTTCCCGCACAGCTGCTTGCAGCACGGCGGCGGCGCTCTCCCCATTATCGACGGAGATAATCTGCTTTAATCCTGCCAGCTGTGCTACATTTATTAGCTTGTCCTTGGTTTGTCCTAACGCCACCAAAGCTTTGACGCGTCCGCTCAGGACAGGCAGCAGCTCCATATAATCGGAGCCACGGTCTAATCCGCCAGCGATCAATACCACCGGACGCTGAAAAGATGTCAAAGCCGTAATTGTCGCTTTGGAGTTCGTTGCTTTGGAATTGTTGTAATAAGCGGCTCCAGCCTTATCAGCTACATACTCCAGGCGGTGCTCCACACCACGAAAAGAAGAAAGCACTTCGCTTAATAGAGAGGGGTCAGCTCCAGCGGCAATAGCAATTCCACAGGCAGCCAGCGCATTCCCCACATTAAAGCGACCCGGAAGAGCGATGGAATCCACATCCGCGATTATCGTTTCCTTGTCCGCAGATTCGCGATAGATAATGTGGCGCTTCAGCTCATCATCTTGCCCCGTAATATAGGACGGGCTAACAAATACTCCATGAGGCAGCTCCTCAAACAAGGAGAATGGAAGAATCGAAGCCTTCACATAGGGCACAAGTTCCCGGCAGACAGGATCATCCCAGTTCAGCACTGCTGTATCCGTAGCTAATTGATTAGCGAACAGCTTGGTTTTGGAATCCACATAATCTTTCATGCTTCCATGATAATCCAGATGAGTCTCTGCAATATTCAGCAGACAGCCTATCTTTGGCCGGAAGGTCTCCGTACCTTTGAGTTGAAAGCTGCTAAGCTCGACCACCATCCAGTTATCCTCTGTAGCCTCTTGTGCAGCCTGACAAAGAGGCGTACCAATGTTGCCCGCAACTATAGGGTTCATTCCCGCAGCTTCCAGCATATGGCCTACCCAGGTCGTCGTTGTCGTCTTGCCATTGGAGCCTGTGATGCCGATCATCGGCGCTGCACAAAGTCGATAAGCCACCTCTACCTCTGTGACCACTTCAATTCCAAGCTCAATTGCCTTTTGTACAGGGGGCGCAGAATAAGGAATGCCTGGATTTTTGATTACCAGACTTACACCTTCATGAATAAGTCCTTCCGGATGCCCGCCGCATATAACACAAATTCCCAAAGATTCCAATTCGGAAGCTTCGGGACTTTGATCTCTTTCCTTTTTGTCGTTAACCGTAACTATAGCGCCGCGTTCATGCAGCACTTTAGCCACCTGGACACCGCTTTTAGCAAGCCCAAGAACCACAACTTCTTCACCACGATACATATCTGGATGTTTCATTCTCTACAACCCCTTGCTAATAAATAGTCCCACAGCAGCCAACACCAAACTAACCGCCCAGAACGAAATTACCACACGCCACTCCGACCAGCCACCAAGCTCAAAATGATGGTGAATCGGGCTCATTCTGAATACACGTTTGCCACGGGTTTTAAATGAAACCACTTGAATCACAACGGATAACATTTCAATTACAAAGACACCGCCTATGATGAGAAACAGCAGCTCACTCTTCGTGACAATAGCAATAGCACCTATAGCACCACCAATACCAAACGAACCCGTATCCCCCATAAACACTTTAGCAGGGTGGGCATTGAACACAAGAAAGCCTAATACAGCACCAATCATTGCCGCAGCACATACACCTGCCGCAATAGACGTAGCCTGCATTGCCACCACCGCGTATGCGGCCAAGGCAATGGCACTGACACCAGACAACAGTCCATCGACTCCATCTGTAAAGTTAACGGCATTCGTCACTGCCATCATCATAATAATGATGAATGGATAATAGAACCAGCCACCCCAATCAAAGCTGAAATCAGTACCTGGTACGCTGATATTTGTACTGTGTCCGGCATAAATCAGAAGACCGCACATCAGAGCACCAACCAGCAGCTGTCCAAATAACTTTTGACGTGCTGTGAGCCCTAAGGAACGCTTAAATACAATTTTGATATAGTCATCCAAAAACCCGATCAATCCAAAACCAAGCGTAGCTACGAGCAGTACGTAAAAATCTGTATTCACCACAGAAAATTTCAGATAAGACAAGGTAAAAGCTACGATAATCACGATACCGCCCATAGTCGGCGTTCCCGCTTTCTTCAAATGGGTTTGCGGTCCGTCATCTCGCACCTGCTGTCCGAATTTCATCCTGCGCAGAAGCGGAATGAAGAGCGGAGCGGCAATGACCGCAAGGATAAAGGAAACAGCAATAGTCAATAACAATAGTTGATAATCCATGGGTACACCCCCTCCAATGATTTAGGTCTGTTGAATATCTTTATTTAGGCTCTGAAGCACTTCCTCGAGCTTCATTCCTCTTGATCCTTTAAATAGAACAATATCCTTAGCACTGCATTTCTCTAGAAGGACAGCGGTTAGTTCCGCTTTATCTGTAAAAGCTTTTACGCGCTCTTTGCCGAATTTCTCTTCTGCTGCTTTGGCAATATGAACGGATAATGGTCCGTAAGTACATACAAAATCAGTTAATGAAGGGTCAAGGTAGTAGCCTATTTCTTGATGAAATTCTACTTCCTCCGGCCCAAGTTCCAGCATGTCCCCGAGCACAGCGATTTTATTGCCACTGCATTTCATAGATTGCAGGACATCTATAGCCGCCTTCATAGAAGTAGGGCTGGCATTATAAGCATCGTTTAAAAGCGTAAGTCCGGAGGAAGTCCGAATCACTTCAATCCGCATGCCCGTCAACTTGAGCTTGCTTAGACCGTCCTTCATATTCTGCTCCGTAACCCCATAATGACGAGCAACCGCTAGTGCAGCCAGAGCGTTAACAACGTTATGCTGACCTGGCAGCGGTAATGTAAAAGCATGTTCCTTATGACGGCTTGACGTAAACGTCATGCCACCAGTATGGGACATCATCCCTGTTGGATAATCATCATTATCCTCATTTAGACCAAATCGGAAGGTTCTCATCCCTTCTGGAGCCTTAAAAGTGGACTCTTGCATTACCTCAGTCAGCAGCGGTTCGTCACCATTATAAATCAGCAATCCCCCCGGCTTCAGCCCCTCGGCAATCTCCAGCTTGGCGCGGGCTATTTCTTTACGTGACCCCAGCTGCAGTAAATGCGACTCGCCTACATTAGTAATTACCGCTACGTCAGGTTCAGCCAAAGAAGCCAGCAGAGCAATTTCTCCCCGCGAGCTCATCCCCATTTCAAGTACAGCGATCTCTGTATCCTCAGCCATGGATAAAATAGTAAGCGGAAGACCGATATGATTATTGAAATTCCCCGCTGTCTTGTGCACTTTGAACTGCACTTCAAGCAGAGACATAATGATATCTTTTGTTGTTGTTTTCCCGTTGCTGCCCGTAACAGCGACAACCTGCGGAGCCACTTCCTTCAGATAAGCAGCGGACAACTTCTGGAGAGCCTCCAGCGTATCTTCAACAATAATAACTCCGCCACCTTCAGGTACCGGTCCTTTATCGCGTTGCCACAAGGTTGCGCCAGCACCAGCAGCCAGTGCTGCGGCAGCATAGTGGTGACCATCGAATTTGTCTCCAGATAGAGGCACAAACAGGCAGCCGGGTGTGATCTTACGGGAGTCGGTAACGACTCCCGTAAGGGTTGTATTCATAGCTTCGACAGCAGCAGGTTCCCCTGCGCACATGGCAGCAATATTTTCAAGCGTTCTTGTAATCAATAGTTTCGGCCCCTTATAACTTCTTTAGCGACGATGCGGTCATCGAAATCATGAACCACTCCGCCAATCAGTTGATAGGTCTCATGACCTTTCCCCGCAATCAATACTACATCGCCAGGGCTTGCCATTTCAATAGCCTTCCCGATAGCTTCTCGGCGATCAACAATCATATGATACCGGTCAGAGGTGACTCCATCCTCTACTAGTCCTGCTTCTATATCCTTCAAGATTAGTTGAGGGTCCTCCGTCCGAGGGTTGTCAGAAGTTACGAATACCATGTCGCTATATCGTGCAGCGATCTTCCCCATTAATGGACGTTTCGTCCGGTCTCTGTCTCCGCCACAGCCAAACACTGTAAGCACTTTGCCGGTAGCAAATTCGCAGACCGTCTTTAATACATTCTCTAGCCCGTCTGGTGTATGTGCGTAGTCAACGATAACAGCAAATTCCTGACCTTCATCCACTGACTCCACCCGTCCAGCTACACCATCGATTGCCTCAAGACTAGTCTTGATATCAGCCAGAGAGACATCTTCCAATAAAGCAGCTGTAATCGCCGCGAGTGCATTGTAGACATTGAACTTTCCAACCATACGGAGCGAAATGTCCGTCTTCCCCTTAAACGTATCCACATGGAAAAAAGTTCCTTTTGCAGTGATCGATATTTGCGAAGCTCGGACATTAGCGTTGTTATCAATGCCATATGTAATCACTTCCGCCGCAGTTTGGGCTGCAAAATATTGACTGGCTTCATCATCCGCGTTCAACACCGCATATTTGCGTTCTTCCTTCCACGGAGAGATCACATTTCCTAATCTGGAGAAAAAGAGCCCTTTAACCGCCCGATACTCCTCCATTGTATGATGATAATCCAGATGATCTTGGGTTAAGTTCGTAAAAATTGCCGTACGGAAGTCCGCACCCTTCACACGTCCTTGCTGAAGTGCGTGAGAGGATACTTCCATTACGCAACATTCCACACCTTTGGAAGCCATATCATGAAGGGACCGCTGCAGATCTAGCGACTCCGGAGTTGTGCCTGACATAGGGTAGCTTTTGCCGTCATAGCGCATTTGAATCGTTCCAATCAGACCTGTCTTCATATTCTGATCCTGCATAATCCGCTCAATGAGATAAGTCGTTGTTGTTTTGCCGTTTGTGCCCGTCACCCCGATCATTCTCATCCGGCTGCTAGGTGAGCCAAAGAAAGCATTCGACATGACAGACATCGCAAACCGGCAGTCATCCACAACAATCTGCGGGATATCAAGCTCCAGCTTGTGCTCACATACAATAGCCGCCGCTCCGGAGGCTACTGCTTGCGGCGCATATTTGTGCCCGTCCACGGTGTGGCCAGGCAAACAGATGAATAGATCTCCCGGGCCTACACGGCGGGAATCCGTCTGAAGATCAGTAATCTCCACATCTCCATCCCCGTATAGTTGCGAAGTAGCAAGACAAGCAGATAATTCGTTAACTTTCATAGTAATCCCTCACTCTACATTTTCGGATACGAGCTGAAACCTTATACCTAAATCATTATTCACTAGATGCTCCCATATAAATCCTGATGGTTGAGCCCTGTTCTACTCTGGCCCCAGCCTTAGGAGCTTGATTGATGACCGTATTTCCTGTGCCTGAACGTGCAAGATTAAAATTCATATTTAAATCCTCATAGATATCCTGCACCGTTGCTCCGGTAAGATCAGGTACGGTCACTATCGGAGTTTCGCCATACTTATAAGTTTTGGGAAGCTGATCACTGCGCTCCGGAACCTTCATATAGTGCAGCGAGTCTTCCAAAATATTTTGCACGATTGGAGCTGCAACCACACCCCCAAATTGAATCCCTTTCGGATTATCCACGGCAGTGTACACAACGATCTGAGGATCATCCGCTGGCGCAAAGCCAATAAAAGAAACAATGTGCTCTGTTGGAGAATAACGTCCATTTACAACCTTCTGTGCAGTACCCGTCTTGCCACCTACACGATAGCCGTCAATAAAAGCCGGCCGTCCTGTGCCTTTGGCAACCACGCTCTCAAGTGCTGCCCGCACCTTCTTGGATGTTTCCTCCGAAATGACCTGCCGCACAAGCTCTGGCTTCACCTCTGATACAGTCTCTCCCGTAACCGGGTTAACCCATGCTTTTGTTACATGTGGTTTATAGAGATTGCCACCATTGATAGCTGCGGATACCGCAGCTATCTGCTGAATAGGCGTAACCGAAACCCCTTGGCCGAAGGCTGTAGTCGAAAGCTCTACCGGACCTACTTGACTGAGCTTGAACAGAATGCCATTAGCTTCCCCATTCAGATCAATTCCCGTTTTACTGCCAAAACCAAAATCACGAATATATTTGAAAAGTGATTCTTTTCCCAGCCGTTGCCCTAAGGCGACAAACCCAGGGTTACAGGAGTTCTCAACTACCTGTAAAAAGGTTTGACTACCGTGGCCGCCCTTTTTCCAGCAGCGCAGCTTTGCGCCCGCTACCTCGATAAAACCCGGATCATAGAAATGATCGTTCTGAAGATCTACTTTACCTTCCTGCAGCGCAGCAGCCAGAGTAATGATTTTGAACGTTGAACCAGGTTCATAGGTCATCCAGATAGGCAGATTCCGGTTGTAAATCTGCGCATCATATTCCTTGTATGATGCTGGTTCATACCCCGGTCTGCTAGCCATGGCTAGTATCTCACCATTCTTCGGATTCATAGCTATAGCCCAAGCACCCTGCGCCTGATATTTTACCATAGCCTGATCCAGCTCACGTTCCATAATGGACTGGATCTGTTTATCAATCGTCAGCTCCAGATTAAGTCCGTCTTGAGGGGCAGAATATTTCTCAGATGAGCCAGGCATAAGTCTTCCGCCTGCATCAGACAAATAAGAAATATTGCCGGCTATGCCTTTGAGCAGATTGTCATATATACTCTCTACTCCTGTAATACCCTGGTTATCTATACCAGTAAAGCCTAAAATATGCGCGGCTAAATCGCCGTAAGGGTAATATCTTTTGCTATCCTCAGCGACAACGATGCCCGGCAGCTGCAAATCACGGATGCTCGCGGCAAGATCCATCGTAATTTTGCGGCCGCCGGGCTGAAGTTTCACCGACATTTCTTTTTTGGACAGCAATGTCATCAGCTTCTCCTCAGTCATCCCAAGCAGTGGAGCTAATTGCTGTGCTGTCTTTTGCTTCTCTTTTACCTGCACCGGTACTGCATACACTGTAGGTGTGGTGATATTAGAAACGAGCGGCACACCTTCACGATCCATAATTTCACCACGTTTAGCGGTAAAAGGAATATTGCGGCGCAAGGAATCTTCTACCTTCGCAGTCAATTCCTCGCCTTGAGATAATTGCACATACGCAAGACGCACGACCAGCGAACCGAATAACACTGCCAGTCCCAGCAATGTCCACAGCATTCTCCGCCGTGTTACGACTTTGGAAACCTTCATTCCGTTCTCCCCCACTTTCAACAATAGACATGAGCTCTTATCTTCATGACTATTCGGGACAAACAGGGGTTAGAACAAGCTATGTTCCGCTCTCGGAATCTGTCCCCTCATCAGCAGGCGGGGCCACGGGAATATCTTCGCCATAATCATTTAATGGCTTCATTTTCAAAGTGACCAAGGTCTTGCCATTTTGTGTTCCTACAATCTGTTCTGAGACGTAACCTTCTCCGTCTACCGCAATCTCTACTTTTAGTAGAGTTAGAATTTCAAGTGCATCACGCAGGGATTCCCCTTTTAAATCTGGAATGGTAGGCTGAGCCCCCTGCGGACTTAATAAATAGATCCGTTGCCCTGTAGCAAGCTTCGTACCTGCCTCAGGATATTGACTCTCTACAGCAGATCCTTCTCCGACCACTACATAATCGAAGCCTTGATCCAAAAGTGCTTCTCTTGCTTCCTTCATCGTCTTGTCTGTTAGATCTGGTGTAGTCCGAAGTGCGACTGTTTCAGTCTTAGCCGGCTTTTTGCTGCTGCTATCACTAGCCTCAGACGCCAGCTTAGGTACTCCCATGTATTGCAGAGACTGGGATACAATCTCTTTAAATACTGGAGCAGCTGCCTTACCGCCGCCAACCTCAACGTTAGGTTCGTCAATAATGACAATAACAGCGATCTTTGGATCATCAACAGGAGCATAACCAATAAAGGAGACAAGTACTTTGGATTTCACATAATCCTTACCTTCAACCTTGATAGCCGTTCCTGTCTTTCCTGCCACGCGATAGCCGTCAATATAAGCGTTGCGGCCTGTTCCTTTTACTTGGTCAGCAACAACCTGCTCCAAATATTCACCCGTTTTCTTGGCGCTTTCCTCATCAATCACCTGACGCACTACACTAGGCTGAGTAACCTTTGTCTCACCAGTGTTAGGGTTTGTGACCTCCTTAACTACATACGGAGTCATCAACTTCCCCCCATTAGCGATAGCAGATACGGCAACGAGCTGCTGAAGTGGGGTTACTAGCACTTTTCCGTGTCCATATGCGAGTGTCGCAATTTCTATAGGACGTCCAAGGTTAGGGTTAACGACCCCGCTTACTTCTCCTGGCAGATCGATTCCCGTTTTCTCATTGAAGCCAAAATCATTGATATACTGTAATAGCTTGTCCTGTCCGAGCATTTCATATAGCTTAACGAATAGAACGTTACTAGAACGTTTCACACCTTCAAGAAAACTGATTTGCCCCCATCCAGCATGATTAATATCATGCAGTGCCTTACTATATCCCTTTATCCGGATGGACCCGGACAAAAATGTCGCAACAGGATCAAAAAGCTTCTCTTCTACTGCGGCGGCAAGCGTTACAATTTTGAAAGTGGAACCAGGCTCGTATTTAGATTTAATAGCATGATTATAGAATCCCGCCCCATCGGCCCCGGTCTTCCAAAATTCATTTGGATTATAGGTAGGCATATTGGCTAATCCCAAAATCTCCATCGTGTTCGGATCAGCAGCAATGACACTCATACTTTTTGGCTTATATTGCGCATACGCCTTTTGCATGGCCTCTTCTATATAATGCTGGATCGTACTATCGATTGTAAGCTTGAAATTACTTCCATTTACTACTGGCTTATAGGTATCTTGTGAATCCGGCAATTTTACCCCTTGACCGTCACTTTGATAAAGCAGCTTGCCATCGGCACCCTTAAGCTCCGTATCAAAGTATTTTTCCAGTCCCATGATAGCATTGCCGTCCCTATCTGTATAACCTAAGATATGTGCAGCTAATTCATCTTTTGGATAATATCGTTTCTGCTCTCTAACAAGCCCAATACCGGTCTCTTGAATTTTATGTTCTTTACCTAGGGCTACATAAAATTCTTTCACCTTATCGGCAAGCTCCTGATCAATCTTCCAGCCTTCATTACGTATTTCACG
Organism: Paenibacillus sp. FSL R5-0928; assembly: GCF_037970385.1. Taxonomy (NCBI): domain Bacteria; kingdom Bacillati; phylum Bacillota; class Bacilli; order Caryophanales; family Paenibacillaceae; genus Paenibacillus; species Paenibacillus sp. FSL R5-0928. The sequence goes on from NZ_CP150225.1 coordinate 5,394,713, forward strand.
GTTCTTGAGGTAAGCACCCGTCTTTTCGTCCTTGGCTTCAACCAACTTACGCAACTCATCCTCTGGTTTGCCGAGCAATTCGTGTAATCCTGTAATGACCTCTTCCCCGATGCCTTGTTGTTGAATCACTTCAGGATTCACCACCACGGTATAAGCAGGGACATCGCTAGCGAGCACACTTCCGTTACGGTCAGAAATCGTACCTCGCTCCGCTTTGATAGTTGAGGTATGCGCCCAAAGTGTGGCGGCCTTTTCCTGCCATTCCTCACCTTGCATAACTTGAATCCAGAACACTCTAACGATCAAAACAAGAAAAAAGAGGGTAATACACCCTCCTATAAACAGCGTGCGAAGTTTTATTCTTTTCAGCATAAGCGAACCTCACAACTTTTTTTATTGCGATCTTGCCAATCGCTCACTAATTATCACCTGGAGTCGTTGCCGAGCTTGCCGGAATATAGATTGTTGCATTCTCATCCGGAGACACATAACCAAGATCCCGTGCTTTTTGGGCGACTTTCTGCTCTAGATTCTGCTTTTCCATCTGATACGTAGAAATCTGCTTCTTGGCTGTTGCAATATCCTGATCTAATTTCTGAGCCTGCAAGTTCAAATCATAAATTTGGACGTAACGTGAAATCAGGGTGATCGCCACCAGAACGCATACTCCTAGCGTCAGCATATACAAAAGTTTCTCTTGCAGCGGAAGTACTCTTCGTCTGGTAACTACTTTTGTCTTCTCGCGGTAAAGGGGGTTTACCTCTTCTTTTCTTTTGGGCTGAACTGCTAAATTGCCGCGGGTATAGGCCATCTCTGACTCTCCTTTATCGTCAATTACAATTTTTCTGCAATGCGCAGCTTAGCTGAGCGGGCTCGGGTATTAAGCTCAAGCTCTTCTTCAGAAGGCACAAGCGGTTTACGATTGATTAACTTAAGCGTGCCTTTCGCGCCGCATACGCAAAACGGAAAGTCAGGCGGGCATGTACATCTGCTTAAATAGCTGCTAAAAATTTGCTTGCAAATTCGGTCTTCGAGCGAATGAAAGGTGATGACGGATACTCTGCCTCCTGGTGCAAGGCAACGTACTGCACTATGTAGCCCTTCTTCAAAAGCACCCAATTCGTCATTCACAGCAATCCTTAATCCTTGAAAGCTACGTTTAGCGGGATGCCCTCCTGTTCTTCGAGCAGCTGCCGGGATACCTTCCTTGATCAGTTCTGCTAATTCTCCTGTGGTCTCAATAGGAGCTTCTTCTCTTCTGTCTACAATTTTTCTAGCGATTCTCCGCGAGAATTTCTCTTCTCCATATTGGAAAAGAACACGGGCAATCTCCTGCTCGGACCATGTATTCACAATTTCAGCAGCCGTCAAAAGTGCTGACTGATCCATGCGCATGTCAAGCGGAGCATCATGATTGTAACTAAAGCCTCGTTCCCCTTCGTCAAACTGGGGAGAGGATACGCCAAGATCAAAGAGCACTCCATCTACTTGGGGAATACCATCTGTTTGTGGCACAAAGGGCACATCCTTAAGTACACTCTCCAGATCACGGAAGTTAGTCTTAATAGTCACAACCTTGTCTCCGTATTCCGCTAATCTTTCTTTTGCGTTCTCCAAAGCCCAATCATCTTGATCCAAACAGATTAAACGGCCTTCGCCGCTAAGCTTGGAAGCGATAAGTGAGCTGTGTCCCGCTCCACCGAGAGTGCAATCTACATAGATTCCGTCTTTTTTGATGTGCAGCCCTTCTGTCGCTTCTTCCTTAAGCACCGTGATGTGGTGAAACAAGCTGCATCCCTCCAGGACAGTATTCGTTATTGTGTTTTATAGATCAAAATTGAAATCCACCAATTTCTCAGCGATTTCGTTGAACGATTCCTCGGACTGTTCGAAGTACTGTTCCCAAAGCTCTTTGTTCCAGATTTCCACCCGGTTCGAAACGCCCAGAATGACACAGTCTTTGTCCAGTTTGGCATACTGCCGTAAATTAGCCGGCAGATTTACCCTTCCCTGCTTATCCCAAACACATTCAGTTGCACCTGAGAAAAAAAAGCGGCTAAATGCGCGGGCATCTGATTTCATCAGCGAAAGGCTTTTAAGCTTTTGTTCCATGATTGCCCATTCTTCCATGGGATAAACAAACAGGCAGGAGTCTAGGCCGCGGGTCGTCACGAAGGAGGTTCCGAGCAATTCACGGAGTTTAGCCGGAATAATGATTCGGCCTTTGTCGTCAATGCTGTGTTGATACTCTCCCATGAACATCCTTTTTCCCACCCCTAATCCCCGAATCCCCACTTTACCCCACTTTTCACCACTTAAGCATAATAGATTCGCCATTAAAAATCAAAAACCTTTTTCTGGCCAAGGAAATTTTTCCTAAATCAGATAGCTCGTTTCCCGAAAAACATTTCTCCACAGAAAAAAGCCATACAATCGGAATCTTGTCCGTTGCATGGCTTTGTTAAAAAAGTTGCTTCAGTTCAAGGTACACTGGTTAATACACTTTATTGTTATGCGTTCAGTTATTAATCGTTCAAATTCCAGCTGTCCAAATAATCCACTTGCGCCGGAGTCAGGCTATCGATGTTAATGCCCAGACTTTCCAGCTTATAACGTGCTACTTGCTCATCCAGCTCATAAGGAACATTTTCAACTTTTACGCCAATGCTCTTATAATTATCATTTACATATTTCAGCGACAGCGCCTGGAGCGCAAAGGTTGTATCCATAATTTCAGCAGGGTGACCATCAGCAGCACCCAGATTTACAAGTCTGCCTTCGGCAAGCAGATATAATTTACGTCCGTCACGAAGCTGGTACTCTTCGATATTTTTGCGAACGGTACGTTGGGATACGGATCTTTCCGACAGCTCAGGCTTATTCACTTCAACGTCGAAATGGCCCGCGTTGCACATGATTGCGCCATCCTTCATCACATCATAATGTTCACCGCGAATTACATAACGGTTACCAGTTACTGTAACGAAGAAATCACCAACCTTAGCTGCTTCCAGCATTGGCATTACTTCAAAACCGTCCATATGTGCTTCAACGGCTTTAATCGCATCAACTTCTGTGACAACCACTTTTGCTCCAAGCCCTTTGGCGCGCATGGCAACACCTTTACCACACCAGCCGTAACCGACAACAACTACTGTTTTACCCGCTACGATAAGGTTGGTTGTGCGAATAATTCCATCCCAAGCCGATTGGCCAGTGCCATAACGGTTATCAAACAAATATTTGCAGTAGGCATCATTAACCGCGACCATTGGGAACTTCAATACGCCTTGCTTTTGCAGAGCTTTTAGACGAATAATCCCGGTAGTTGTTTCTTCAGCACCCCCGCGAATATTCTCCATCAGATCAGGACGCTCCGAATGCAGCAATGTAGCAAAATCCCCACCGTCATCAATAATCAAGTCCGGTTTGCTCTCCAGTGCCTTGATATTAAGGGCTTTAAATTCTTCAGGAGACGGATTGTATTTAGCAAATACAGTGATTCCATCCTCCACAAGCGCTGCACATACATCATCCTGTGTAGAAAGTGGATTCGAACCTGTAATGGTTACATCTGCACCACCAGCTTTGACAACCTTCGCCAAATAAGCGGTTTTAGCTTCCAAATGCAATGTGATCGATACTTTCAGACCTTTAAATGGCTGTTCTGCTTCAAACTGCTCACGAATACGGTTCAGTACCGGCATATGCTGGCGAACCCAGTCGATTTTCAAATGCCCTTCCGGTGCGAGTGACATATCAGCCACGATACTATTTTGTTTAGATGAACTCATTATGAAACCTCCTAAAAGTTTTGTGAGCGTTACTACATTGATCTACTTCGTACAAAACTCACTTCGTAAGCATAAGCTTAGTTTTGTGGAAAGCGATACTTCCATTACATATAAATGATGCGATGTGTTCCACTGTAATCCGGTTCAACCGTCATTAGCTCATCCAGCCAAACAAGCCCGTACCGGTTCAAGTAATACATGATATTGTACACTCTTTCCTGCAGTTTACCCAGTGGCATTAATGACAGCTCGATTCGCTCCCATTGCCGGATTGCAGCTTCGTTCTGTTTTGCCATTGCATCTTGGGCTTTCGCCTGTAAAAAAGTAATCTGATCTAGAATCTTCTCTTTATTGTTATTCCCCAGCTTAAGCAGACCGGCCTGAACCGTTCCAAGCTGCTCAATCAGCGGTTCGTACATGGCGGCAAATGAGGTTTTGGTTTCTTCAAAACGGCGTTCAATCCCGAGCTCATCCTGTGCGGCCAGCCATTCATGTCTTTTATGATCCAGTCCTTGTCTTACATCCTCAAAGCTAAGTTGATATTTGTCCATATGCTTGTGCAGCGTACCTTCTACGACAGTAAAAGACATTCTAGGGATAATTAACGGCATTTCTCCCCCAATGGTCTCAAACGCACGGCGCGGAATGGCCCAGTAAGCAATCTCACCTTGACCCAGCACCGTTGCCAGAACAGGCAGCACATAATCCTGCATAAGTGGACGTGTCAGCACATTGTTGCTAAAGCGTTCCGGATGTGCCTGCACCTCCTCAAGTAATTCATCACGGGTAAAGGATACCTGACCCTTGCGATCCGTAAAGATTCCGTCCTTCTTGTGAAGCAGAAGCCGACCTTCATGAATATAAAAGAGGTTGGCATTGCCAGCTGTAACATCAGCCTGAAGCTCATATCCAGCGCCCACAATATCAGAAGCAGAATTCATATACGCTGTTTCCAGTGCATCATTCTGCATAATTAGCGAAGTGAAAAATGGCTGTTCTAACTTACGTAAGTTGGGATCAGCAGAATCAAGCAGAATCAGACCAAATTTACCAAATAATGAACCCATCAGCTTGGCAAATGCATCCGTCATACTATCAGCTCTAAAAGAAGAAGTGCGAATGAATTCCATGATCTGCGGCTTAAAGTCGCTTTCCTGAAGCAGACCGTCTAACTGTTCTACTACCTGCTGCCAGCTTTCCTCTTCTACACGAATATCACTTACTGAGGAGCGTTTCTCTTCTGACTTTTCTATCTTAATCTTAGTAATCTCCTGCGTACGATTCAGTACATACGTATGATTCACTTCATCCCAGTCATGATCTTCACCTGCAATCCAGAATAAAGGAACTACAGGTCGGCCGAGTTGTTCAGCTGCTTCTTTTGCCGCCATAATGGTAGTTGCAGCTTTATATACCACTAACAGGGGTCCAGTAAATAGTCCGCTTTGCTGCCCACCTGTCACCACTAATGTCCCCGGCTGCTCTAAGAGCGCCAGCGAAGCCATCACCGCATCATGCGAATTATGCTTTTCATTATATTGTCGTAGACACCCAGCAATCTGAGTCCGGTCGGCACGAAGGCTTTCTCTGCTATCTAGCCAATCGGCCCGTCTACTTCTACTTTCTTTATTGCGGAAATCCCCACCGTACAAATGACTAACCTTTTCAAAATGATCTATATAGTCGCGCGAGAGTGCAGATCCACCCTTGAGCGGTTCCGTTACAATATTCATTCGCTAGTGCCTCCAGTTCTACTAAGCAGTTATATGTAAATCCAAGTTCGTAAAAACTCTCTATGATTGTATCCAAAGTCAGGAGCCGCGTCAAAGCAAAACATGTCTTGATATCAGCAACACAGGTACAGCCAACTGTTCAATTATACTATAAAATCATTAAATAATATCCTAAATACATACAAGAGGCGAGAGCATAATGCTCCCGCCTTTGAAAACCTAAGTATAAATTATGCGAATTTTTTGCTGACAAAGTGGCCTTTAGATACTTCTACTAATTCAAAGTCACTGTCATTGGTCTTATCGTTAGCAGAATAAATAGGGCTGCCAAGCTCATCATGCAAGTGAATACGTTTTTTGTTGACTTCAATTTCCGGGTCCGGAACTGGAATAGCCGACAATAGGGATTTAGTATAAGGGTGGATAGGATTTGCATATAGCTCTTCACTTTCCGCCAACTCAACCATTTTACCCAAGTACATAACTGCTACGCGATCACTGATATGTTTAACCATGGACAGATCATGCGCGATGAAAAGATAAGTCAATCCCAGACGATCTTGCAATTCTTTAAGCAAGTTAACGACCTGAGCTTGAATGGATACGTCAAGTGCGGAAATCGGCTCATCACAAACGATGAACTTAGGATTAACCGCTAACGAACGGGCAATCCCGATACGTTGACGTTGTCCACCGGAGAATTCATGCGGATAACGGGTTGCATGGTCATGATTAAGACCAACCATATCCAGCAGTTCTTCAATCCGTTTCTTACGTTCTGCACGGCTGCCAGCCATTCCGTGAATGTCCAGTGCCTCGCCGATGATATCAGAAACCGTAAACCGCGGGTTAAGCGATGCGTACGGATCTTGGAAAATCATTTGCATGTCACGGCGCATAGCCTTCATTTGATTTCCAGGTAATTTATAAATGTCTGTACCATTATATTTCACACTTCCAGCAGTTGGCTCATACAAGCGAAGAATCGTACGTCCAGCAGTAGTCTTACCACAACCGGACTCACCTACCATCCCAAGTGTCTCGCCCTCACGGATCGTGAAGTTAATATTATCAACAGCCTTAAGAACCTTACCTTTACCTACATTAAAATATTTCTTAAGACCTTCTACCTCTATTAGGTTCTTACTCAAGAGTACTGCACCTCCTTGGCCATCGAATGCAGATTCCAGCAACGCGCCATATGCGTTTCGCTGAATTCTGTGGCGCCGGGATCGATTTGTTCGCACACATGCATCGCTTCATTGCAACGAGCAGTGAACGGACAGCCGATCGGCGGCTTGATCAGATCTGGCGGTGTGCCGATGATCGGAATAAGCGGCTCGCCTTTCTTTTGGTCCAGACGCGGCATTGAGCGCAGCAGACCTTTGGTGTATGGATGTTGTGGATTTTTAAAGATTTCCCATCTTGTTCCGGTCTCCACAACCTCACCTGCATACATTACAATCACCCGATCACACATGCCAGCAACTACGCCGAGATCATGTGTAATCAGAATAATGGAGGTACCTAGTTTTTGCTGCATCTCTCTCATAACTTCCATGATCTGCGCCTGAATGGTTACATCTAGAGCCGTTGTAGGCTCATCCGCTATCAGCAAAGCCGGACGGCAAGCTAACGCGATTGCGATCATTACACGCTGGCGCATACCGCCTGAGAATTCGTGGGGATATTGGTTAAAGCGAGCCTCCGCATTTTTGATGCCTACTAATTTCAACATCTCCATACCTTGCTTTTTCGCTTCGGCCGCTGACATTTTCTGATGTTTAATCAAAACTTCAGTGATCTGTTTGCCCACTTTGATGGTTGGGTTCAGAGAAGTCATCGGGTCTTGAAAAATCATGCCAATATCTTTACCGCGAATAGATTCCATTTCTTTCATGCTTTTGTCTAGCAGATTCTGTCCTTGAAAAATAATTTCTCCCTTTTTCACTTTAGAAGGTGGAGAAGGGATCAAACGCATAATCGATTGAGCAGTTACACTCTTACCGCTGCCGGACTCGCCGACGATGGCAACCGTTTCGCCTTTGCCAATTTCAAAATTCATACCACGGACAGCTTGTACTTCTCCGCCCTTAACAAAAAAGGAAATATGCAAATCTTTGACTTGTAAAATAGGTTCCATCCATATTCCTCCTATTTCTTCAGCTTAGGATCAAGCGCGTCACGAAGACCATCACCGAAAATGTTGAAAGAAAGCATTGTTAAGCTGATTAGGATCGCAGGGAACAAGAAGCGCCATGGATAGTACAGCCAGCCGGTGAGTGAGTCATTGATCATCGATCCAAGTGAAGCAACAGGAGCTTGTACACCAAGACCCAAGAAGCTTAGGAAGGCCTCAGCAAAGATAGCATTTGGTACAGACAGTGTAATGGTTACGATAATCGGACCAACCGCGTTCGGCAGAAGGTGCTTGAACAACAGTCTCGCAGAACCAGCACCCATGGAACGGGACGCCAATACGAATTCGCGATTCTTGAGCTGCATAATTTCTCCACGCACAATCCACGACATCGTAATCCAGCCTGTAATGGTTAGAGCTAGGATGATTGTTCCAAGACTTGGCTCAAGAACGACCAAGAGCAAGATTACAACCAGCAAATATGGAATAGAATACAAAATTTCAGAGAATTTATTCATAATATTATCTACACGGCCGCCGAAGAAGCCCATAATGCCTCCGTAGATAACACCGATGAACAAGTCGATGGCTGCCGCAGCAAGACCAACGATCAAGGAGATCCGTGCACCGTACCAAGTACGAACAAAGATATCACGACCAAGATCATCCGTTCCAAACCAGTGATCGGAGGAAGGGGGCTTGTTGGTGCTCATCAAATCATTAGAATAATAGTTATATTTCGAGATAAAAGGTGCAAAAATCGCTGCAAGTACAATCAAACCCAGGATACCGAGCGCAGTCATCGCCATTTTATTTTGACGCAACCGTTGCCAAGAGTCTTTCCAAGCAGAGAGACTCTCACGCTGGATAACTTCGGCTTCTTTTTCATCCACACCGACTTTTTGAAAATCTTCCGGTTTTAGATTTAGCAAGTTATTTTCAGTAGCCACTCTTTAGCCCTCCTTTCCTCCACTTAATTTCATACGTGGGTCAATCAATACATAAGCAATATCAGTAATAAAGCGGGCAACCATGAGTAATACACCATAGAAAATGGTTATCCCCATAATAACGGTATAGTCACGGACACCAATCGCTTCCACGAACTGTTTACCAATACCCCCAACACCAAAGATCTGCTCGATAACAACCGAACCAGTTACGATGTTAGCTGTCATTGGACCCATATAAGTAACAACAGGTAGAATTCCGTTACGAAGTACATGACGGCTCAGAATAGCCATCCAGCTCAATCCCTTTGCTTTAGCCGTTTTGATATAATCCGCATTCAAAACTTCAAGCATGCTTGAACGGGTCAAGCGGGCGATAAAGGCGATCGGCTGTGCCGAGAGCGCGGCCACGGGTAAGAAATAATAGATTGGCCCTTTAAAACCTGAAACCGGTACCCAACCCAGTTTGAAAGCAAATACGTACTGCAGTAATGACGCGACTACAAAGCTCGGAACCGCAATCCCCAGAACTGCCAGCACCATAGCTGCGCTGTCAATAAACTTTCTGTGATAGAGTGCCGCCAACATGCCGAGAAATACTCCGACAATAACCGCCACAACGATTGCGACGAGTCCCAGCTTCAGCGACGCTGAAAAGGTTTGACTGATCAAATGTGATACATCTTGATTTAGGCGTTTCATTGAGACACCTAGGTCACCTTGGATAATATCACCTAAATACTTAAAATACTGATGAGAGAGCGGCTTGTCCAGACCATATTGTTCCATCAGACGTGCTTTAATTTCTGGCGGTACCTTCTTTTCAGAAGTAAACGGATCCCCCGGAATAGCTTTCATCAAGAAAAAGGTAGCTGAAATCAATACAAATAGAGAAACCAACATATAGAAAAACTTATTTGCGACATAACGAACCATCCCCATCACACCTCCTCCGACAATTTTTGATACACATAATAATGATTTTATGAAAAAAACGGATTTTTGTCTATTTTCTATATATGTTATTAATAACATTAATTAACAAATAGACAGGAGTACAAAAAAAAGGGATATATATGGAATTCCACATATATATCCCGAAGTATTCTGCAACTTCAGTCAACTAACTATTCTGTTGTAATTACTAAAGCAATATCTTAGTGCTCAAGCAAGTATCCGCGAGTCAAGTCAATTGCACCACTAAAGTCAAGAGTAACACCTTTAAGGTACTCTTTAGTCAGGGAGTTGTTAGTGTAGTAGTACAAAGGAATCAGAACCATATCTTGCTCGATGAGCAATTTTTCAGCTGCAGCAAACTTTTCTTGACGTACTGCCAAGTCAGTACTTGTTTTAGCTTCGCTGATCAATTTGTCATACTCAGGGTTAGCGTAACCAGTATCATTGTTACCGCCACCTGTTACCCACATATCAAGGAAAGTCATTGGATCATTGTAATCCGCAGTCCAACCAGCACGAGCAACTTGGTAGTTCAGGTTTTGACGGTTTTCAATAAATACAGCCCACTCTTGGTTAACGGTTTGTACGTCGATACCAAGATTGTTTTTCCACATATCAGCAATCGCCAAAGCGATTTTCTTGTGACCTTCACTTGTGTTGTAAGTCAGGGAGAATGTAGGCAGTTTATCCATACCTTCTTCTTTCAGACCTTCAGCAAGCAATGTTTTAGCTTGTTCTAGATCTTCAGTGAAGTAGCTATCTTTAACTGCTGTACGGTATTCACCATCAGCACCAGCGATACCTGGAGGTACAAAACCGAATGCTGGGAATTGTCCACCTTGAACTACATTGTCAATCAAAGCTTGGCGGTTAAGCGCCATTGCAAGAGCTTTACGGATTTTAGCGTTTGTGAATGGTTTTTCAGTGATATTGAATTCGTAGTAGTATACGGAAGCAATACCTTTACGGCTGAATTCGTTAGGAAGTTCTTTTTGTACGATTGGAATTTGTTCTGATGGAATTTCACCAGTTGGTCCGCCCGCACGATCATATTCACCGTTCTTGTAGCTGAGCAGTTCAGTTGCACCGCTGTTTACAAGGGAGAAATCGATAGCGCTAAGTTTAATGGAATCTTTATCCCAGTATTTATCGTTTTTAGTTACAACAAGAGTTTGACCAGTAGTCCACTCAGTAAGAGTGAAAGCACCGTTAACGATCATAGAATCTTTGCTTGTTGCCCATTTAGGATTACTCTCAATGGATTTGTGTACAGGGTAATAAGTGTAGAAGGAAAGCAATCCAAGGAAGTAAGGAGTGGAGGATTCAAGAGTAACTTCAAGAGTTTTCTCATCAATCGCTTTGACACCTACTTGACTGAAATCAGTAATTTCCTTGTTGTAGTACTTTTCAGCATTTTTGATGTAGTACAATTGATAAGCGTAAGGCGCAGCAGATGCAGCAGCAGGATCGAGCACGCGTTTCCAAGCGCGAACGAAATCTTCTGTTGTTACAGGATCGCCGTTACTCCATTGTGAATCACGGAGTTTGAAAGTATATACCAGACCGTCAGCGGAAACTTCCCAGCTTTCAGCAACACCTGGTTCAGCTTGACCTGTTTCATCATTCATGCGAGTCAAACCTTCGTACATTGTTTTCAGGACAGTGTTAGCTTGGCTATCTTGCGCCAATCCTGGGTCAAATGTTGGAGGCTCAGAACTAAGGTTAATTCTCAATGTTTGGTCAGCAGCCAATTTTTCTTCTGTAGCTGCATTACCAGTTGCCGTGTTACCAGTGTTAGCATTGTTACCTTTATTGCCGCTGTTTGCATTGTTTCCGCCGCAGCCAGCAAGCACTGTGCCGATAACAAGTACTAATGCAATCATTAGCAATAGACTTTTACTCTTCTTCATCTAGCAGTTCCCCCTAAATAGAATGTGGTATATGGTTTATGATTATACAACCAGTGGTCAAAAAAATCTAGTGCAATGTTTTCAGAAAATATTTTTTTTTTAAAACTTTAAACTTTTGTGACGTTGACGCTTCACCGAAGCAGTGGAACGTTACATCGCTTGTGATATGTAGGTAATTAGCCCAACAAACATAAATAATAAATATCCGACGCTCATAAAAAAGAACGAAAGTCTCCAAACTGCCCGAAATAACCGCTTCCCATCTACCTTTCCTTTCATCCGATTTTGAGCTCCGCCAATCAGTCCAGCGGATATTAATACAATAATTAGTATAAGGTAAAACCCAAAACCGGAATTAAAGATGTTATTAAACAATGCGGAGACCGACAATAATAAAAAAAATGTGGTCACGTCCATAGCGAGCATAAAAGTTTTCTTTTTATCTTTTTTTAAGCCTTTTCCAATGAAAAAAACAATCAAAAACGGCACAATCGGAATAACGCTTAAAGTAATAACCGAATCCATCAGCAGTCCCATAGCTTCACCTCTCCCCAGAGATCATACCCCAATACCTTCTACTAATTGGCAGAGCCAGCGATTTAATGGTGCCGACACTCCAGATCGTTCTGCCATTTCTACAAGACTTCCATTGATCCAACGAATTTCTGTGGTTCTTGAAGCAAGTACATCTGCCAGCATAGATGAAATATTGCCAGACGTTAACCGGCACACCTGAAGGATGTTATCCCAAGCATCCTTATCATAAGTAATTTCACAGAAATCATACACCATTGTTGCTTCTTCAAAAACTTCCTTCATTAATTGGAGGCGTTGCTCTGAAGACAGCAGCTTCCCATTTGGAATACGCCAAATCGCCGTGAGTGGATTAATAACGGCATTGATCAAGAGCTTCCGGTAAATCATGGTATCCACTTCATTCGACAAAAAGGCTGCGAATCCTGCCATTATGAGAACTTCTATTAAATTATTCGCTTTTAAATCATTATGTATGCTATGAGCTTGTCCATCCCCTGAGCTCCATTTTCCTATCCACACCTCCCCTGCTCCTGCATGAATGACCTCAGTTAATGATTTGCGCTTCGCAGCCTCCGTAGTCACAGCTACATATAAATTGGCGTCCGGCAACAAGCCCCCCAACATCTCCATATGTCCTGTACCATTCTGAAAACATATCATATGTACTTGCTCTTCCTTAAGTAGGGATAGAAATTCAGGCAAATCATTATGTAGAGTATTCTGTTTAACCGTCACCACGATCCAATCACTCGGCTCTTCTAGATAAGCACCAGCGAACTCCCCTATTGGCGCGGATACAAACTGATCTTCCGAAATTGTTATCGGCTCGCGTTCATCCTCGTAGGTAACCGTTAAGCCATCACGCCCTAATCGTTGGCATTGTTCTACCCCTCGGCACCACAGTCTCACATCATTCCCGGCTTGGATCAATCTCCCTGCCAGCAGCAGCCCGAGTGAACCTGCACCAATTATATCAATTTTCATATAACCCTCCTGCTGATCTTAAGCACAATTTTTCTAAGTATACCAAAAACCCCGCAAGTGGTGCTTAAAAAGCAGACCACTTGCGGGATTGTTAGTTAACCTATCGTTTATTCAATGCGTTCTAAATTTCCGTTACCATCCATTTTGAAACGAGTCTTCATTTCTTCTTCTTCTTCATTTAAGAAAGCAAGCCTGCGAGCACGATCCATAATCTGAATTAAAGCTTTGTAATCATCGTTGACTACCCGGTAGTCGCTTTGAGCAAGATTAACCTCTTTAGACAACCGCTCATTCTCAGATCGTAATTCTGTTAATTCATCTTCCTTCTCGCGCAGATCTCTTTCCAGCATTTTCAGCTGACGTCCTGCTTCCTGGATCGTACCCTTCCATTGTCTTAAGAAACGAATGACCGCATCAATGGATAATGTGTTTTCACTTAATCCCTCACCGCGCCCAAATTCCTCATCGACATCACCCAGAATCAGACCAGCTACTTGCGCTCCTCTTACTGACGGCTGCTTTTTCAGGTAGCTACGCTTTTGACGCTGCCCTTTAGCAATACCGATTGCACCTTCATAACTTTTCCGAACACAACTGTTCCAGCGGAATCCGCAAGCGGCCGAAGTTCTGCCGATTTTTTCACCCACCTCTTCAAAAGCGGCAAGCTGTGTGCTGCCCTCCCGAATGTGTCGCAAAGTTACTTCTGCCAATATTAGATCATCTTCTGCACTCCAAGCGTCCTGTCTAACGGCTGTCATAAAGCCAAACCTCCTAACAACGTCATGAAATAACCATCTCCATAACCGGCAGTTCTGCCGGGTAGTGAATAGGGATAAAAGCTGCTTACTCCATTTCTATGCTTCTCATAGAGTTCATAGAATCTATTTGATACTAATTTGTATTTCCATTATCTGCGTACATCATACGCATAAAACTATAAATTCTCTTTTTTAAAGCGCTAATCACTCAGGTCAATTATAAAAATCACATTTTTTGAAGATTAGTGCATTTTTTTCAATGAATTCGTTTACACATAATTATGTTGAGGGTATAATAAATCGAAGGAATATTCGTGAGATACATACTGGAAGGGGGACTCTCTCTTGGACCGCATGTTTCGGGTATTAGGTTTTTTCACATTAGCTATTGGATTGATGGCTTTCGCCGGAGGTCTAACAGAAATGGCCTTGCTTTTCTTTTTGCAAACAGCATTTTTCGTAATACTTGGCTATATGAAATTTACTGAAAAAACTTATGTTCTTCTCTTCTGGGCATACATGATTCTGACTTTCACCGGATTTAGTTATTGGACGATCTTTCAAATGGGTCTTCCACTATAAATTGCAGTACTCTTTTGGAGCGGATGAGGTCCTTATCTTATAAGGATCACTTCCGTTTTTTTGTTTGTATGCTATTTTAGAAGGGTTAAACATATTATTAGTACATACATATATCATTTCAAAAAAAGGTGGTGGTGTGGTGCGCTCCCGCAATTTACAAAGCCGCATGATTGCAACCATACTAATTCTCTTCTGCTGTACTTTGTTTCCGTTACAACCTGTGAAGTACTTGTCTGCCGATCCTAGCGGTGATTTTTTCAACTCTGCTATACCAGATAATGAAGAAACCCGTAAACTACTTGAACAGACCTTGTCTTCTGCAGAAATTGAACGTGAAATCATCAAGATTACAGCCGAACAAAAAGCGCTTGAACAAAAGGTAGAAAGCTTGAACAGACAAGCTACCCAGAAAAAAACAGCCATTGCGGACCAACAGGAACGGGCAGGTGCAGTTGTGCGTTCTTATTATATGGGGGATAGAGATAATCTTCTGGTCGCGTTTTTTTCAGCAAAAAGTATCAGCAGATTCCTGGCTCTGTTCGATTATTATGAGATTATTATTGGGAATGACCGCGATATTCTCTCACAATATGAAGAACAATATAAGGATTTGAAGGATACCATTCAGACTGCGAAGCGAAACTCGGAAGAGCTCGCCCGGCTGCGCACGGCTCTGGAGGAACAGCAAGTTCGGGTAAACGCGCTCAACAAGGAAATTGAGGGTGGGATTAAAAATAGCAGCGATCCTGAAAATATGAGTACTCTACTTAAAGAATTCACATTATATTGGGAGAATATCGGCCTGCACGAGGTAAAAACATATTTCAAGGCGTTATCCTCCGCAATGAATAAACTACCACAGTTTGTTCAGAATCGAGAGGGTGTACTGACTCGAAAGGGAATGACTTATGAGCTAAACCTGAAGGAAGAGGATTTGAATGAATTTTTGCAATCACAGAATTCGCTGTTTAAAGACTTCGCCTTTCATTTCAATGACGGTTCAATTACTGCCACTGGAAAAAGCGGAGCGCTAGCTCTTTCACTGACCGGTCACTACACCATTCAGGAAGAACCGATCAACGGCCTTATATTCCAAGTCGATCATATTGTATTTAATGGTCTTGAATTGCCTGACACGACAAGAAAAACGTTGGAAGAAGAATTTGACTTAGGCTTTTATCCTGGAAAAATAGTATCTTTCCTTCGTGCCACGGCAGTAGATAGCCAAGAGGGCGTCTTGCATGTTAAGCTTTCCATTTCATTTTAGGCCTTCTTTTAGATATTCTTTGTAGCCTTCCGCATCTATCTGCCCTGTTAATAGTAATGATACAGCTTCAACAACCTTACTCCAGCCGCCCTGTGACTCATCCTCCGGGGCGGTTTCTTCTGTCAGCAATAGCTCAACATCGAAAGGAAGTTTGTATTTAAAAGCATGCTCCGAACGATAAAGAACATCAAGCGCCGGCAAGCTCCCCGTATTCTCCAACCAATCCAACTGAGCATCCTCTGAGGTGATAAAAGTCAGCCAATTCACAGCTTCCTTTGGACTTTGAGATTGAGCTGGAAGGGCAAAAGATCGACTGTAACAGGATTCAAACCCACCTCCGTTATTGGCAGTCAGCGCCGGAACAGCAGCAAGGGATGAATTACCATGCTTCTGCCACTCGGATAACGGTAAAGAAGCAACCGCGACACTACCTCCTTGTAGCATATCCCAGACATCTTTATTGTAGCGGCTGGTGAGATAAAAATAACTGCGGGCGTTCTGAGTCCAATTCAACACTTCTTGGTTATCTGCTAACAAGCTGCTATTCATGCTCTCCATTACCGCTGACAATCCATAAGGATTACGGGTATCCATCGCGAGTAAATATTTTCCTTGCTCTTTAAGCACATTCTGAAGCAGGATATTCCACTCTTCGAGGCTTTTGGGTAATGCATTAAAACCCAGCTCCGCCAGCCGTTGTGGGGAATAAACGAGCACGTAAGGATCTATATCTAACGGGACTCCCCAATTATATCCATTCCACTGCATCAAGGGGATCAACTGTGTTAACGGTGCACTCCCCGGAACGCTCTGATACACATCCATCGGCAATAAATATCCACGTGTGGCCCAGTCCAGTATGCTTCGTCCATCTGCCATGACTATATCCGGGCTGTCCCCGATCGTTAAATCATGCTTCAATACCTCATCGGCATCCTCAATATCCACATTGCTTAAAATAACCTTTACTCCACTTTCTAAGGTATAACGGTTGCTAAGGAGCTCCAGTTCACTAAATTCTTCGCTATTTAACGATACTCTTATATGTAAGCTATCTATAGTTCCCTCATCTCCGGAAGAGGGATTGGTCGACTGACTTTGCGGTCTTTTCATAGGACGTGGATCGTTACTGGTACTCAATTCCATACTGGGCGACAGGCTTGTCAGCGATAGTAGTAAAATTGCAAAAAGCAGCCAATAATTTTTGCGTTTCAGCACGATTTCCCACCTTCCCTTTTGATTGGTCTCCCCTATTTTACCAAACCCTCCGGTGCTTGTCTTTAGTTTGTGAAACCGTTCTCTTTCTATTATATGGGTGAAACGCTCTAAAACCTCCTAAATTCCTCTGCCGTTTCCGGGCGGGCAGGAAAAAGCCGGGAGTGTTTGCTTCTCCCGGCTGAAAATTGGATTCATGAACGGCTAGAGTAGATCCGCGGCCAATTGCGCCAAGCGGGAACGTTCACCTTTTTCCAAAGTAATATGTCCGCTAATCCCTTGCTGCTTAAACTTCTCGACGATATAGCTCAGTCCGTTGCTCGCAGCATCCAGATATGGATGATCGATTTGCTCCGGATCGCCCATTAGAATGACTTTACTTCCTTCTCCCGCTCTGGAGACAATGGTCTTCACCTCATGACGGGAAAGGTTCTGCGCCTCATCAATAATAATGAACTGTGATGGGATTGAACGGCCGCGAATATAGGTTAAGGCTTCTACCTGTATACTGCCTAACCCCATTAAGATTTTATCGATATCGCCAGCTTTTTTGGTATCGAACAGGAATTCCAGATTATCATAAATAGGCTGCATCCAGGGTCTAAGCTTCTCATCCTTCTCACCGGGCAAGTAACCAATGTCCTTACCCATAGGAACAACCGGACGGGCGATAAGCAATTTTTTGTATTTATGTTCATCCTCCACTTTGAATAGTCCGGCTGCAAGCGCCAATAACGTCTTCCCTGTCCCAGCCTTACCCGTGATCGTTACGAGCGGGATTTCATCATTTAGCAGCAGCTCCAGTGCCATTCGTTGTTGAGCATTACGGGCGCTGATCCCCCAAACCGAATCATTGCCCAGATAGAGTGGCTCCAGACGTGTGGCATCACTATTCACTTTTAGAAGAGCTGATTTGCCAGTGCCAATCTCATCCTTGAGAATCACAAATTCATGAGGGTACAACGGATACGACAACGCGAGCTGTTTTACCGTCAGAGAGCGGTGACTATAATATTCATCAATCAATGCGGGATGCACCTGCAGAGATTGGTAACCAGTGTATAGTTCATTTAAGTCTCCAGTACGATCTGACAAATAATCCTCTGGCGTAATTCCAAGTACATCCGCTTTAATACGAACCAGTACATCCTTGCTCACAAGCACAACGGGACGCGGATCAGGCTTCTCATTCTCTTCATTCAAATAATTGAGCGCAACAGCCAAAATCCGATTGTCGTTAGACACCTCACCAAACATTTCCTGTACCTTCACAAAACTGCGATGGTTAAGTTCTACCTTCAGCTTGCCTCCATGCTCCAGTTCCACACCGCTATGCAGATGACCTAGTTCCCGGAGTCCATCGAGCAATCGGGATACCGTACGGGCATTCCGACCGATTTCGTCAGCATTGCGCTTCTTGGAGTCGATTTCTTCCAGCACAACAGCCGGAATAACCACCTCATGCTCCTTGAAAGAGAAAATTGATTTGGGGTCGTGCAAAAGCACGTTGGTATCTAGCACAAATATCTTGTTCATATTATCCCCTCCACAGCGCCTGGTTTGATTGATCATACATAACTCTTTCCGCCAAGGGAAAAGATAAGGTACAGAAACGATTCATTGGCTGAAAGGAGTAATCACATATGAGAAAATCAATATGTCTGTTGCTGGTACTGCTGCTACTGACAAGCTGCGGTATCGCTAATAAAAAGACATCACCCTCTCCTCAGAATAAACAATCTGCGAATGCTGTAAAGGGTACGGGGAACCATGAGGTTCGGCAATTGTCCAATGATGGTGCGACTAATCCTAAAGCCACCTCAAAAGCTGGTCAAGCCGTCAATGTTAATGGAGAAAATGAAATTGCACTTAAGGATCATTTTGAACAGTTGGCCAAAAGAGTTCCCGGTGTAAATGGCGCACACTGTGTAGTCATGAACAAAGTTGCCATTG
Organism: Paenibacillus sp. FSL R5-0928; assembly: GCF_037970385.1. NCBI lineage: Bacteria > Bacillati > Bacillota > Bacilli > Caryophanales > Paenibacillaceae > Paenibacillus > Paenibacillus sp. FSL R5-0928. Next base: position 5,413,493 of record NZ_CP150225.1, read on the forward strand.
TTGGTCTTGATGTAGAAGGTTCTCTAGGCCGCTCACGTGTAGGAAGCATCAAATATTCTGTAGCAGAAGCTATCCGCAAAGACCCAAGAAGTGTACGGGCGCTTGTCACAGCGGATATGGATCTCTCCAGCAGATTAGCGGAAATGAGCCGCCATATCTCCAAGGGACATCCGATTTCCGGATTCTCATCCGAGCTGGCTGATATTATCGGACGAATCATGCCACAGCTGCCAGAGGATACCAAGCCGCAAAGAAATGCACAGTAGTGGATAAAGGACAAAAGAAGTCCTTAGAATTCAAAAAAAGCCCAGTGATATTTTCACTAGGCTTTTTTCATGGCAGCAAATACTTGTCCGTCCAACTTCTCAGCGGCACGTCCATCATAAACTTTCGCATATCTTGGGGCGGAGTCAAGCTGCGCGCCGTAAAAAAGCGCGTTGCGGACCGCTTTAATTTCAACATCAAAACAGCACATCTTAAAGGGAACATCCTCTAGCGGGTCCTGCCTTACAGCAGCACTACCGTTTATGGCATAAACAGTTCCTTCACCAAACACAGTTATAGTTATTAATGGATTAACCTTCATATTATTCACAAGTCTTGAACGATGATCAATAGCCAAACGCACAGTACTAGGACTAACAGCATAAAGCCACGAAATAGCTGTGGATGTTGGACCGCCTGTCTCCGCATCAACTGTGTTTAGAAGAACAAAGGTTTCCGATTGCAGCATCGATAGCAAAGTTTCATTCAGCTGAGCAACGGCTTCGGACATAAGTACTGGCCCCCTATGCGACGTTAATTCATTCGATTTATTATATTATAGCACAGGCTGAAACTTGCATTCAATTTTAGCTATGGAAGATATTAAGGTCCTCAAGGCGCCTCAGCAGTTGTCGAATCAGCTCCAGTGGAAATTCCTGCAATTCGATCCTGCAAGCTTTTCTTAGCGGCCTCCAACTCCTCATCATTAATATATACATATGGACTTCGCCACGTTCCAGTAACCGGCTTGAATTCGATATTCTCTTTGGAAATCTTCCAATACGTCGCAATCATATCTTTGATTTGCGAATTTTCGATATCTGTCTTCATGTTACTGTCCACTGCATCAAGCACCTTGCCGATTTTCAATACGCCACCAAGCGATTGCATCTGATCCACCAGACTGTTCAGGACTTCGTTCTGGCGTTTGTTGCGATCAAAATCATCTGAAGCGTTAGTCTTAGGCTTGCAATTGGATTTACGATACCGCACATAGTCCAATGCATTTTTTCCATCCAGCTCTGCCGGACCCTTTTTCAGATTGATATTCGTGCCGTCCACAGTGTCTGTATAACACATATTTTCACTAATATTTACTTCGACTCCCCCAAGCTCGTCCACCACATCCCGGAAGCCCTGAAAATCAAGAATCGTTGTATAATCTACATCAATGTCCAAATACTTACCCATCATCGTCTTCATCTCGTCTTCAGCCAGTAGACCGGAGGATTTCTCCTTACCCTTGAAGCGAGCATAAAATTCATTAATCTTCGTTTTCTTATAGCCGCTTAGCTCCACATAGGTATCACGAGGAAGCGAAACTATGGTCGCTGATTTGGTCTTAGGATTAAGTGCTGCAACCATGATTACGTCAGTCAAATAAGACTCGTGTTTAGGTCTGTTATCCGTTCCCAGTATAAGCATCGTCAGTGGCTTTTCTGAAGCGGATTGCCCTGGAGCAACCGTACCCTCAACCCCTGCATTAAATACGCCATGCTCAAGCTTCCAATACAGATAACCGCCATAACCCAGCACGCCGAGGATCGCAATAATTAGCAAAGTTAACAATACTCTAACTAATCTGCCAAAAAAACCTCTCTTTTTCACTTTCTTTTTCGTTTTTTTCTTAGAAACACCCTTCACAGGCTGTTTTCTATTAGTAGGTTGTTGCCCGTTTGCTCTTGGAGGTAAACCGCTGTTTCTTGTACTCATAATAGAATAAAGTCCTTTTCATTTCATTTAGAATTAGAATTGCTACATTAATTAGACGATCCTTAAGGTACAAAAGTTGCGATTACGATCTCTTCGCTGCTGCTGCGGCCTTTCTCTTCTGTCGAGCTTCTACTATATAACGTATCCGTACCATCAGCATTAATCCGACAGCAACCAACAGACATTGGATAATCGGAAGCTTATCATGTTGGAAAATGAGGAGCATGCCAGAGCCAATCGCCATCATTATGTAGAGCATGATTTCCTTGCCAATCGATAACTTTTGATTCACACGAAAGACTTGATTATAAACAAAAGTAAGCAATATAAAGATAACAATATAAGCGACGATTGGATGCTCAGCGAACCACACCTGCATAGATAACCGCACTCCTCCCAAATTTAAGATACGTTTACATTATATCATCAGTAGGGGAATTTTTTGTTTCTTATATTAAAAAAAGCCGCCGGATGCAATAATCCGGCGGTCTTATTCAAAAGCATGTGTTTACGCGTTGGCTTGTGCTGTTTTACGTTGTTTCTCTACACGTTCGCGTTCGCCTTTGTTCAGAATCTTTTTACGCAAACGAATGGATTTAGGTGTAATTTCACAATATTCATCATCGTTCAAATATTCAAGTGCGCCTTCCAAAGAGAAAGTGCGTGGTGTCTTCATTTTTACAGTATCATCTTTACCTGAGGTACGCATGTTGGTAAGTGCTTTTTCTTTACAGATGTTAACGATAATATCGTTATCACGGGTATGCTCGCCTACGATCATACCTTCATAAATTTCTGTACCTGCATCCAAGAAGAGAATACCACGATCCTCAACACCCACGATTCCGTATTGTGTTGTTGATCCAGTCTCACTTGCTACAAGCACACCTTGATGACGTCCGCCAACTTGACCAGCAACCAGTGGAGCGTAGCTGTCAAAAGCATGGTTCATAACGCCGTAACCGCGTGTCAAAGTCAAGAAGTAAGTGTTGTAACCAATCAAACCACGTGCAGGAATCAGGAACTCCAGACGTACTTGACCCGTACCGTTGTTAATCATATTGACCATTTCGGCTTTACGAGTACCCAGACTCTCCATAACAGAGCCCATGCTTTCTTCTGGAATATCAATCATTAGACGCTCAAGCGGCTCCATTTTGACACCGTCGATTTCTTTAATGATTACTTGTGGTTTAGAAACTTGCATTTCATAACCTTCACGACGCATATTCTCGATCAGAATACCAAGGTGAAGCTCACCGCGTCCAGAAACGATAAATGCATCAGGACTATCAGTTTCTTCCACACGCAAGCTCACATCTGTTTCAAGTTCTTTAAAGAGACGCTCACGTAGTTTACGGGAAGTTACCCATTTACCTTCTTTACCAGCAAAAGGACTGTTATTCACTAGGAATGTCATTTGCATGGTTGGCTCGTCAATCTTCAGAACCGGAAGTGCTTCAGGGTTTGCAGGATCAGCAATGGTCTCACCAATGTTGATGTCCTTGATCCCTGCAATAGCAACGATATCCCCTGCGCCCGCTTGCTCTGTTTCAATACGTTTCAAACCTTGGAAGCCGAACAATTTCTCGATACGTGCAGTTTTGCTCTTACCATCACGCATAATAACTGTTACAGATTGACCTTGTTTGATCACACCGCGGTTAACACGTCCAATCGCAATACGACCCAAGTATTCGTTATAATCCATCAACGTTACGAGGAATTGAAGCGGTTCTTCAACACTTTCGGTTGGAGCTGGAATATGTTCAACGATGGTTTCGTAGAGCGAAAGCATCGTTTCATCTTGTTTCTCAGGATCCATGCTTGATGTACCATTAAGAGCAGATGCATAAACAACCGGGAATTCCAATTGTTCGTCATTTGCTTCAAGTTCGATGAACAAATCGAGCACTTCATCAATAACTTCCTTAGGACGAGCAGCTGGACGGTCAATCTTGTTCACGACAACGATCGGTGTAAGTTTTTGTTCCAATGCTTTACGCAGAACGAATTTCGTTTGCGGCATGCAGCCTTCATAAGCATCAACAACCAGCAATACACCGTCAACCATTTTCATGATCCGTTCTACTTCGCCACCGAAGTCAGCATGTCCAGGTGTATCCACAATGTTGATCAAAAACTCTTTATAAGTAATTGCTGTATTTTTAGCTAGGATTGTAATTCCACGTTCCCGCTCGATATCATTAGAGTCCATAGCACGTTCTTGCAAGTGCTCATGGGCGCTGAAGATCCCCGATTGTTGAAGGAGCTGATCGACGAGTGTTGTTTTGCCATGGTCAACGTGGGCAATGATCGCAATGTTGCGAATATCTTTTCTTGAATGCATGATTTGTATCCAAATCCTCTCATTTATCAAATTAAAACTGTTAAAATTCATAGCATGTCACGGCAGTCTCACAAAAGAAGCGCCAGGCAGAAAGCCGACGCTTCAACATAACATTAATATTATAGTGAAAGTACCATGAAAAGCAAGTCTTTTTATGAAAAAACAGTTACCAATTTCCGTTTTTTTTCACAAGATCCTACAGCAATTAACTTCGGTACCATCTATTCCGGCCACGTGCTCTGCCTCGACCGGTAATCAGCCAAATTCCTGCAGCTATTAATACAATCCCGATCAGGTAGATCGCGCCGGTGCCCATAAGGCTGAAAATACAAAGTACAAGGCTTAGTAAGCCTAATGTTACAGCAATTGCTGACAGTCCACCCGTCCGTCTTGGTTCATAGATAGAATATTCATACAAGCCCACGGCAAGACCAAGCAACAGCACAGGCCATAAGTTACTCATAAGCCCCCATCCCCAAATATTGCAAAGGCCAAACAACAAACCGTACACCGTTAATATCCCAGCAGGAACCAATACCGAGGCCGAAGCACGACGGCTGAAAAATAACATGTGCAGCACTATTCCTGGAATTAAAATCACTAGAGGCCAAAGCGCGCGGCCCAAAAATCCGAAGACGCCCAGCTTACCTAATAAAATCACGATGCCAGCAGCAACAATAAAAATTCCTAGCTGTATATCTTTCTTTGAAGACATCCTTCACCCATCCCTTCAATTTCACGTCTACCTCATTTCCTCATCACCTTATAGCCTGAAAGCGACAGGATTCTTACTCATATATTATCCGAAACATACACAAAATGCCATCACTCCCTGTGATTAATCAGTGTCTATAAGCACTTCTGATCGCGCAAAAAAAACGGACAATTCCAATTTATGGAGATGTCCGTTTAGTATTGCCTTTTATTGCAGTTTATTAACCTGCAGATGTTTTTCTACGTTTAATTGCTCCCGTAACCACAACTAATATGCCTAAGGCAATGGGCAAAAAGGAATGTAAGGAGGGGAATAAAAAGGAGAGCATCGTCCCTAATTTTGCATCCTGAAGCAACATATCCCCTGCTGTAAACGCCAATATATAAGCACCGATAAATACGAGCACTGGAAACCGGTGCAGCCAGCCTACAATGATGCCGCTTCCCCACACTACTATCGGAATGCTAAGGGCAATCCCGATGACAATTAAAGCCAAATCTCCTTTAGCTACTCCTGCAATGGCTAGTACATTATCCAGACTCATAATGAAGTCTGCTACAAGAATCGTTCGGATTGCTTTCCAGACTGAGGATGATTCCCTTACTCTGAGATCCTCCTCTTCCTCCAACAGCAGCTTGAACGCTATCCATAGCAGCAGCATCCCCCCTCCAGCCTGAATATAAGGGATTTTTAATAGCAATACCGCAACAAAAGTAAGCAAACACCGCAGAACAACTGCGCCTGCTGAGCCCCACCATACCGCAGTCTTTCGGTGCTTCGCCGAAAGATCCTTGCTGGCCATTGCGATAACCATTGCATTATCTCCGCTCAGCACCAGATTGATCATCAATATTTCACCAAGGAGCAATAATGAATCCATTCGCACTTACCTCCCCGAGTCACATGTAACTACTTGTATGTTCGGAAATGACAAGCTATGCTTCCTGTCCAACTTTTTTTGAGCGTGAACGCATGTTGGCTCCTTTTTTTGCGTATACAAAACTAAGCATATTTTGCAGCTCAATCTAACAAAACTTGGGAGTGACTTCGCTTTGAATACATCCATCTGGGAGTTTATATTATCGCTGCTCAACATTATTTTTCTAGATCTTATTCTGGCGGGAGATAATGCCATTGTGATCGGACTTGCAGCGCGTAATTTACCGTCCGACACGCAAAAAAAGGCTATCGTATTTGGAACAGCAGGCGCTGTAGTGTTGCGGATCTTCGCAACGATTCTGGTCGTATGGCTGTTGAAAATCCCCTGGTTACTGCTTGCCGGAGGGATTTTACTCATTCTGATTGCCTATAAGCTGTTAACCAGTGAGAACACTTCAACAGATATCAAGGCAGGTCAAAGCTTGTGGTCCGCTGTAGGTACAATCATTTTAGCTGATGCTGCCATGGGCCTTGATAATGTGATCGCCATTGCCGGAGCTGCCAAGCATAATATCTCACTGGTTATCATAGGACTGCTGATCAGTGTCCCCATCGTTGTGTGGGGAAGTACCCTTTTTATTAAATTAATCAACAAATATCCATGGATCATTTATATTGGTTCTGCTGTCTTAGGTTTTACTGCTTCAAGTATGATGACGGATGAACATCAGCTTGCGCCATTTTTTGATCATCATCCGCTGCTCAAATATCTGTTTATAATCGTGATCATTATAGGTATCTTGGCAGCGGGACATTGGAAACGCCAATCAAAACCAGAAGAGCCTCAGGAGGGCACAATCGTCTAAACCACAAAAAAACTGCCTCAGAACGTAGATTTCACTACGCTCCAAGGCAGTTTTTTGGTTTATTATTTTAGAACCATTCTTCCTGTAATCCAGCCTCAACACTTACAACATCACTAGGCTTCTCATCTCCATAGGGAGTGATTAACACGGTCTCTGTGGCTTCAATCGCTGCTTCCAGAAGTTCAGAATATCCCGGAAGCGTAGCCTCTATCTTATCCACAATCCGTAAATTCGGATTTGTTGTAGGTGATTTTGGAACAAATAAAGTACAACAATCCTCATAAGGAAGGATAGACAAATCATAGGTACCGATGTTCTTCGACAGGTCCACGATATCACTTTTGTCCATCATTACCAGCGGACGCAGAAGGGGGAGGGTTGTCGCCCGGCCAATCACGTTCATGCTTGGCAAGGTCTGGCTAGCGACTTGTCCCAGACTATCCCCGGTTACAATCGCCAATGCACCTTCGCGCTCAGCAAGCCGGGTAGTAATTCTCAGCATTGCCCGCCGCATCAGTGTAATAATCAGATTATCCTGGCCGATGCCGGTAAAGGAAGTCTGCACTTCTGTAAAGGGTACCAGATGCAGCTTGATTACACCCGCATAACGTGACAATACCCGCGCAAGATCCACAACCTTTTGTCTAGCAAGCTCGCTTGTATAAGGATAACTGTAGAAATGCACGCACTCCACTTCAAGTCCGCGCCGCATGGATGACCAGCCTGCTACGGGACTATCAATGCCACCGGACAGCAATAACATCGCTTTTCCGTTAGTGCCTAATGGAAATCCACCTACACCGGCAATATTTTCACAGAAAATATAAGTATGTCCCTGACGAATTTCGACCCTCAGCTCTAATTCAGGCGATTTAACGTCTACGGTGAGGCCAGGATATCCTTGCAATAGTGGTGTCGCGATCAGTTTATTCATCTCAATGGAGCCGTAAGGGAACTCTTTCCATACCCGCCGAGCATTAACCTTAAATCTGGTGCCCGGAGCAGGCGCGATTATCTCCAAAAATTGACGGCTTACCGCTACAATATCCTCAAGCTCTGACTTAGAAACCTTCACTGGACTGACAGAAGCAATGCCAAAGACATTCTTCAGTGCTTGTACCAATTCAATCGCAGATTCCCCGTTCAGTTCCACGTAAATTCTTCCGAATTCCTTGCTCAGAACTACGTTTGGATAAGGCTTAATCAATTCCTTCACATGACGCAGTACGGTTTTTTCAAATCGGGTACGATTTTTGCCCTTTAAAGTAAACTCCCCAAAACGCAGGAGCAGCATATCAGCGTATTCTATACTATGGGCTCTGCCTTCTGCAGATTCCTTGTTCATCATGCTCATTTGTTACTTCATTCCTCCTTCAGCAATCTTTAAAGCTTGTACCGCAGTGGTTAATGCTTGCTCAAGCGCAGAGACATCCTCATTTGTATGACTGTCGCCAAGGCTAATACGAATCCCACCTAAAGCACTGGAGACATCTTTACCCATAGACAATAACACACGACTAGGCTCAGCCAGTCGTGAGGAGCAGGCCGAGCGGGTGGAGACTACCATCCCCAGTTCCTCCAGCTTGCGGGCGAATACCTCTCCCTTCATGCCAGGGTAAGAGAAATGCACAATATGGGGAGCTCCATCCTCTCTGCTGTTTATAACAAATTCAGGAACGGTGCGCAAGAAGCGTAATAATCGATCTCGGAGTGGAACCAACTGGGCAACGAAGGTTTCGCGCTGCTCACCACTCATGCGGATAGCTTTGGAGGATGCGACAATCGCAGGTACATTTTCAGTTCCAGCGCGTTGTCCTTCTTCATGAGAGCCCCCTGTAAGCAATGGGAATAGCTTAATTCCATCTTTGATATACAGTAATCCCACTCCACGTGGGCCTCGAAGCTTATGAGGAGACAGGCTATAAAGATCCACCTGCCAATCCTTTAGATCAACTGCAAGCTTACCATATCCCTGAACACCATCTACATGAAATAAGGTTCGCGGATTCACAGCTTTAATCAGCTTACCCATCTCTTTAAGCGGTTGTATCGTTCCAATCTCGTTATTGACATGCATCACACTAACAAGCACTGTGTCGCGCCGGACAGCAGCAGCTACGCGCTCAGGATCAACAACGCCAGTGCTATCGGGTGCTACAAAAGTAACCTCCCAGCCCATTCGCTGCAATTGCAGGAAACTCTCATATACAGAGGGATGCTCTATTTCTGTAGTTACCAAATGGCGGCCTCTAGACTGATATTGCAGAGCAGCGCCTTTTATCGCCAAATTATTGCTTTCCGTTGCACCAGAAGTAAATAGAATCTCCTGCGGTTGTACAGATAAAGCAGCAGCGCATACTTCACGCGACCGTCTGATCAGCTTACCCGCTTCACTGCCCGCACGGTGCAAAGAGGAAGGGTTCGCATAATGCAGCTTCATAATTTGTTCCATCGTCTGCACCACTTCTTCATAGGGCGGTGTAGCGGCGGCATAATCCCAGTAAAGCATATGTCAAATGTCTCCTTTACTTCGTTGAGTGAACTTATTATCGAAAAAGGATCAAACGGTGTTTCCCGTTTGATCCTTTTTATTATACCGCGTATTGAGCGCGAGCGCGTTCTATTTTGAAGATATAAGACTGTGTCTCTTTTGGAAGCAGACTAAGTTTCTCCAATAATTCCTGATCATTGGTTACTCCAAGATCTGTTACCCGTCCCGGCCCTGCGTTGTACGCTGCAAGTGCCATCTTTTCCTCTCCGCCAAAGCGTTTCAGTTGATAAGATAAATAACGTACGCCGCCATCAATGTTTTGCGCCGGATCGAACGAATCAGTAACCCCTAAGCCGCTCGCGGTGCCATCCATAAGCTGCATTAAACCTTTAGCCCCTGCCGAAGAGACCACATTAGGATTAAACGAAGATTCAGTATCAATCACTGCTTTGATCAGATCAATCGGCACGCCATATTTAGCACTCGCCTTCTGGATGAGATCATCATAGCTTGTAGGTGTGGAACCCGTTATTTCCCCGGAAATTATGTTATTGAAGGTTTCTGTTGTCCCACCTATCTGCTGCCATAACAAGCTGCTGACAGAAGTTGCATCCGGGAGAGAGGTCAAATAGCTTGAACTTTCACTACTCGTTGACATTGCCTGAAGCATTGTCGCAAATCCAGAAGCTGAAACTCCCGTTGACCGTTCATTTCCATTCGCGGAGCTAGTTTTTTCGTTTGTAGCCTTAAGGTTGATCCATTTAAGCTGCCCTAACCCGTCGGTTACAGCGGGATTGATCTGCATGCTGGCGCACTCCTTTTTTTGTCCTACTCGAATCATATATAAGGTTTCGCGTTGAAATTTCGATGAATTACGGCTTAATCTTACATTTTATCTGAGATTATTGCTATATGTTGGAATGAAAAAACAGACTTCAGACCCTGATATTTAGGTCTAAAAGCCTGTTTAGATCAAATCCATTCAGTTCTTTTTAGCGCGCAAAGGGAATCATCACGAAGTAGCTTAGTGTCGCAACAATCCCTAAACCCATTGCCCATGCCCCAAGCGTTTTTTGCTCTTTGACATAGGAATAATAACCAACTACGGCAGCGATGGGTCCGAGAATAAAGGACCAGATGAACAATGAGGCGATTCCCATCCCCAGTCCAACATACCCCATTACCCGGCTTCCACTATATTCCGCTTCACTGTCCTTGCGCTCTTCCACTATACGCGGGGCATCCCGTACCTGCATTGGAACCGGATTTACCTCAGCAGCGTATTCTTCGCGATGCTCTCTGTCCCGACGAGGATAGTCCACTCTCCGCGGACGAAGAATGACTTTTCTCGGACCGGATTGTTCCCGTGATGAGCTTGATTCATTATCCTTTTCTGTGTCCATTCTGGCGGCCTCCTAAGCGTTCGGCTTAAACGTCAGACAACATGTTGCAGATGATGTACTGGCATGATCGCGGTGACCTTCATTCGTCATTTCTTCAGCATATTCTTCCTTATAACCATTGCCTACGTGCTTATCGATCTCAATGACAATTTCTTCAGCCCGGCATAAATTATGCTCGCCCCAATAATGACAATTGCTCACGCTACATTTTACTAATGGTTTTTCACTCGACATAATTATCACCTCGGCTTCATTATGTCCGCTCCATTTACCCGCTATTCGACAGAGTGGTTTCCAGTTGATGTATCGAGACAGGCTTTCAATCCACGCAAAAAAGGACCAGCTCATCGTCATTACAAAATGACAAAGTGCTGATCCCTTTAGATCACTATTTAGAAGTTAAACCTGATTTTGCATACGTTTCTCGGTCAAATAGTCGTTCTCATAATAAATGAGATCATCGCGAAGATCTTCATACGTTTTGGTGATTTCTAGGATGATATCACGTGCGGGACGTACTGGCTTTTTGCGGAAACGGATTGCATCCTGACCAGTATACGCGTAACGGCCATCTTCAGAATAGCTTTCATTTTTCGGATAAAAGAAGTTGTTCACGCCATAGTGATATACATTATAAAGCGCTTTCTGTGCAAAAGATTCATCGAATGTCGCACGACGCAGCGCAACGCCTAATTTCTCATATGACATTTCTGAGAACACTAATAGATGACGAAGATCGGACAGAAAACCTTGGTAAAATTGTACAGTTTCCTCATCTCCCTCAACTACAAGCTGAGGCAATGCATGCTCATTTAGAAATACTTCCATTTTGTCGATTACCACTTTAAGTTTATCTCTCGTCGATTCACATAATTTCTGCACATTGGCTGCTGACATAGCGGTTGCTCCTCCTTATTATTCCCTGCTCTTGTAGTCAATAAAGTTAATCCTCTGAAAGAAACCGCCCTAAGGACGTATCTCTTTATTCTTGCAATATCAGGATGTGAACACAGAGAAGTCTAACCTTCTGAACAATTATTAAGAACAACATCTAATGAGGTATCTCTTACAAAATCAAGAAGACAATTCGAGATACTTATTCTCTCTGATATTATCATAAAAAACGTTAGGAAGGTATCCTTTTCTAAGATGCATAAAAGATACGCTCTCTTCTAAACCTATAGACATTACATTGCATAGAGGAGCGGAAATCATGTCACGAAAAAATCTAACAGTTGCAGGTTTGGTTACAGCAGCTTTTACAGTTGGGTTACTTACCTTTGCCCTGCGGCCTGCCACTAATGGGACGACCAGAGATGCCGCTAAAGTCGCTGTTCAGAATCCGGTTCCAACTTCAGCTTTGCATTCACCTCCAAATCCCTCTCAGGAAAAAACATTAAAGAAAACCTCCTTAGGCCAGGATGTGGAGGCGACAGATCATCTGAATAGAGTCGATGTCAGTAGACATTTAACTAAACTCCTGTCTGAAACAGACGGGATGTCTTCGATTCATGATAAATCAGTGTATGCGAAACGATTGCAGCAAGACCACGGGTTTATCTCCATGCTGATGTGGATCGATTTTCGCACACAAAAGACTGAGACCTTTAAGTCATCTTTTCCAAAAGGAACCGAACAGGAGAACAAGCAGCTTCAAAAATATCTCAATACGGCAAAATCAGCAATCCACGGTCATCAATCCTATGAATCTCCAACGTTTACAATCGGTAAAGAAAAATATTACTTTATCGCTCAGCGGAACAAAGAAAAAAATGTAGGGATTATTGCACTTATCAACCAAAAGGTGCTTGGGCGTGTGGCAGACCATCAGCTGAAGAACCTGCGTCTCATTCCGTATCCTAAGGAAGGCAAATACCATGTTGAATCAGTCCATACCGATAACTTAAAGGACATTACGGTCAAGACAGGCCATGATAACGAAAATGCCAGCCATTTTTATGAGAATGAAATTGTAGTCCGTTTTCAGGGAAATGCTCCGACTCAAGGACAGCTCCAGACGATAGTCGCCGATATCCACTGCAAGCAGCCACGCAAGCTGGGATATGCCTATATCTTTCGCTCTGAGAAGATGACCTACTATCAGCTCAAATCCTATTTCACCAACAAATGGCATCCCGAATATACGGAACCTCACTATATGTATTTAACCAATGATACCATCACTAAAAACGCTGAAGGAACTGTCACTCCTAACGACATGTTATTCTCCACTTACCAATGGAACCTCCCGGCGATTGAAACCGAGCTAGGGTGGAATCTTTCCAAAGGCAGCAAAGAAGTGGTTGTGGCCGTGGTGGATACGGGAGTACAGATTAATCATCCTGATTTACAAGGTAAGCTTTTAACTGGTTATAATGCCATTACCAATGGTTCCACACCCGAGGATGATGTAGGTCACGGTACACATGTATCTGGAATCATTGGCGCACTTGTTAACAACGGGGAAGGTGTAGCTGGCATCAGCTGGTACAATAAGATCCTCCCTGTAAAAGCGCTAGATAACTCAGGTGCCGGAACGACTTATTCCGTAGCAGAAGGTATCATATGGGCAGCTGACAATGGTGCAAAGGTTATTAACTTAAGTTTAGGGAATTATGCCGACTCTCAGTTCCTTCATGATGCGATTAAATACGCCTATGACCGGGACATCGTGCTTGTGTCTGCAGCAGGCAATGATAATACAGAGCGGCCTGGATACCCTGCAGCTTATCCCGAAGTGATTGCAGTGGCTGCTACAAATGCTTCAGGGGAAAAAGCCTCCTTCTCCAACTACGGCGATTATATTGATGTCGCTGCACCCGGAGAAAGCATCGCAAGCACCTATCCGGACAGTCAATATGCCGCTTTATCCGGCACGTCAATGGCCAGTCCCCATGTCGCTGCGCTGGCGGGTCTGGTACGTTCACTAAATCCTAATCTGACGAATAAGGAAGTTATGGACCTTATGACCAAAAACGCTGTGGATCTGGGAACTTCCGGCCATGATAAATATTTTGGCTGGGGTCAGGTCGATATTTATAAAACGCTACAAGCGGCAAGCGGCAATCAAGTCCCATTGCAGCTTTTCCCTCAACATGTACGCCAGCAAATGAATCAATTAAAACAAAGAACAAATAACACCCCTTAACCGTGTCATTGCAAAAACCGGCCAAGTAAGTGAAGAAACCGCTGCAACCCTTCCTCCATCTCCGGTTCCTTCATTTGAGAATAGCAAAGACGGATGTGGCGGGAAGGCGTTTCCGCAGAGTAACAGACATCACCGGGTAAAAAAGAAATGCTCTCCTGTTCCGCCAAGTCATGCAGGCTTGCGATATCAGGAGAAGGGGGCAGCTCCAGCCAGAGATTAAGTCCTCCCTCTGGTAGCATATAGTTCACTCCAGGCGGCGCGTACAGCTTCAGAAGCTTCGCCGCCTTTTCCATACGACCACGCAGTGTAATTCGTAGCTGTGCTGCGTAGGCGTCGTATTTTTCAGCGATGAAGGGTAATACAGCCTTCTGTGTCAGCAAGGGACTTCCTAGGTCACTCGCAGATTTAGCGGCGATCAGCCGGGACAGAATATTTCCTTCTGCTGCTACACAGGCGATTCGGCAACCAGGAGCAAGTACTTTGCTAAAGCTTTTCATATAGACTACATGTCCATCGGGATCCATTGATTTAATCGCCCTAGGTGGAGGTGCATGGAAATATAAATCACTAAATGGGTCATCCTCAACAATGAGGCAACGGTAGCTGCGCGCTAATTCCAGCAGTCGTTGCCTTCTTGTGATGCTCATAGTTACGCCGCTTGGATTTTGAAAAGTAGGGATGGTATAAATTAGCTTTGGGGGTCTTTGATCACACATTTTTGTAAGAACATCCACCCGCATCCCTTCACTATCCGTAGGTACAAAAATCATCTCTGCACCTCGTCCCGCAAATACATCAATAGCACCAGTATAGCTAGGCGCCTCAAGATAGACTGTATCTCCAGGACCAACAAATGTACGAGCCACCAGATCAATGCCTTGCTGGGTCCCGCTGGTTATCATCAAATCGGAAGAAGTTAGCGAAATCCCACGCGATTTCAAATGTTCTCTCATGACATTCCGCAGCTCAAGATCTCCCTGAAAATTCCCGTAGGTTGCCATAAGCTCCGGTTGCTCTTTGACCAAGGATGCGTAGGTATCACCAATATCTTGAAGTGGCAGCAGCTCACTGTGGATGGCGGCTAAATGAAAGGGATATTTCACTTCCGAAACATCAAAATTCCGCCAAAGCTGAGCCCGCGGCAAATAATCATCATATAAATCCTGCCAGCAACCCTCTTCTTGACGTCTATTATGGGTTGGATCGGCTACAAAGCAGCCTTTACCCTGTCTGCAGTAAATAAGTCCTCGTTTCTCAAGCATATCGTAAGCCTTGCTTACTGTAACCTGACTCACGTTCAATGTTATAGCTAGACTTCTAACGGAGGGCAGCAGGACACCTTGCTGAAGCAGTCCTGATGAGATCCGCTGACTGAGGGTTTCACTGATTTGATGGGGCAGAGTTTTACTGCCGCTGCGATTCAAATCGATATGCATGAACCCTTCACCTCCACTGTTATATTCAACGCTTTACTGTTATACAGCACTCCTATTATGATAGCATCAAATCGAAAGGTGGAGAACTAATTTATGGATATCAAATACTCAACGGCAGCCAATCATCTAGGGTCATCAGCAGTTCGGGAGATTCTAAAAGTTACACAGGGCAATGACATCATTTCACTTGCAGGCGGGCTGCCTGGGGAGGATTTGTTTCCCTTGGAGGCCGTACGTGATGCCTATAATCGCGTGCTCTCCAGCGACACCTCAGCGCTTCAATATGGGCTTACTGAGGGTTTTACTCCACTACGTGACAAAATCGCTGAAAGGCTTACCCGTCAAGGTATCCCGGTTACAGCCTCTGAGATGGTATTGACTACAGGCTCACAGCAAGCTATAGATCTGTTATGCAAAATATTGCTGGATCCCGGCGATGCAGTTTTTGTGGAAGCGCCCACCTATTTGGCAGCACTACAGGTACTCGGTTCTTACCGGGCTGCTATTCATTCGATACCAAATGATGAACATGGCATTCTGCCGGATCAGTTGGAAGAGCAGATTCGGATACATCGGCCAAAACTGCTATACGCAGTTCCGACCTTCAACAATCCGTCTGGAGCAACCTGGAGTAAAGAACGCCGCGAGAAGGTGGTTGAAATCTGCCGCCGTTACGGTGTTCTTATTCTAGAGGACAATCCCTATGGAGAAATAACCTTTGATGAAGATAAAACTCTATATCCACCCTCATTAGCCTCCATCGATAGAAGCTTCGGCGGGGATCATTGTGTAGTCTACACAGGGACCTTCTCCAAAATCGTCGCCCCTGCCCTGCGCACCGGCTGGATTATCGGCGATTCTGAACTAATCAAGACCATCGCCAAGGCAAAGCAAGCAGCCGATCTGCATTCCAGCACCATCGACCAGCGTGCTTTAGATGAGCTGCTGTTGCATTTTGATATTGAACAGCATATCCGCCTCATCTCAAAAGAGTATCATTCGCGTATGAAGCTCCTGTCCGCGGAGCTCAGATCACATAACTGGGAAGGAGCACATTTCCTCGAGCCAAGAGGCGGCATGTTCCTATGGCTTACCCTTTCTGAAGAGATTAACACTAAAGAATTACTCCCGCTGGCAGTGGAAAACGGAGTAGCGTTCGTACCCGGAGAGGTATTCTATTCAGCGGAGCCTCACAAAAACAAAATGCGCCTTAACTTCACGCATACGCCACCCGAACTAGTTCCTGCTGCTGTTCAACGTCTAGAGAAAGCATTGGTTCAATGGCAGCAAAATCAAAACATCGTTCGGTCGTGAATAACTGCTCATAATCAA
Organism: Paenibacillus sp. FSL R5-0928; assembly: GCF_037970385.1. Classification (NCBI taxonomy): domain Bacteria; kingdom Bacillati; phylum Bacillota; class Bacilli; order Caryophanales; family Paenibacillaceae; genus Paenibacillus; species Paenibacillus sp. FSL R5-0928. Next base: position 5,430,090 of record NZ_CP150225.1, read on the forward strand.
TAGCCACGATAGCTAATTAAAACGGCTTCTCCATCCTTTATTGGACGGAGAAGCCATTTTTTGTGAGCAGATTTCTGCGTCTTCACTTTTGCGCATTTGCAGAATGTTACCTTTACGCATTTCTGCAAATCAAATTTTCGCATTTCTACTTTTAGCGTTTTTGCAAATCTCATTTCGCAATTCCACATTTGTGTGTCTACACAGCTCATTTCTGATTTCCACATTTCAGCGTCTCTGTACAGCTCATTTCGTATTTTCACATTCGGCGTTTCTGCACAGCTCGTTTTGCATTTTCACATTCGCGTTTCTGCACATCTCATTTCGCATTTTCACATTCGCGTTTCTACCCTTTGCACATCATATATCCAATTCCCCACATTTCGCTTTCCGCATCACCAATTATCCTCTAGTTACTCAACACATCTACCACTCAATTAACCCCGATTTCACAGCGAAGTTACAGCCAGAGGTTACAATTGATATTTTGCTACTAACTCCAATCTTCCCGCAGAAGATTAGCCAAGCTCCGCATTGTTACAGTTTGCTAGCTACTAATCTAATTCTGGCTTCAAAGTAACTATGGAGTTCTGGAGTTCTGGAGTTCTGGAGTTCTGGAGTTCTGGAGTTCTGGAGTTCTGGAGTTCTGAGTTCTGGAGTTCTGAGTTCGGGAGTTCGGGAGGTTCGTATCGGACCCCAGCGCTCTTATTTGCATCAATTCCGCTCATTTGGTTTGCTATCGGACTCCATAGTCACTATTGGATTCAAAACGCCCGATATCCACCCTGTTTATGCCGAATAACGGCTCTCCAGTCCGAAACTCCTCCAAAAAGGCATAAAATACACAAATAGCTGCATCTCGGTCCGTTAGCATATCAGCTCATCAGCCCATCAGCCCATCAACCCATCAGCCATCAGCCATCAGCCATCAGCCATCAGCTCATCAACCACCAGTCATCAGCCCATCAGCTCATCAACCACCAGCCACCAGCCATCAACAATCAGCTCATCAACCACCAGTCATCAGCCCATCTGCCGCTAGCAATTCTTTTAAAAAATCCAATTTCTGCATATCACGTTACTAAACACCTGCATTTTCACGCATTCACTGCTTTATATATTTGCCTTATCCGCATTTGTCTGCAACAAAAAAGGCGGCGTAGCCGGGTTACCGGGATACGTCGCCGTTTGTATGGTGTTGTTATTATAACGTTGCAGTTAGGAAAGTTTGCCGTAAGCCGGGTTCTGTGCTCGTCGTGGTTCGATCGGGAACTACCCTCCCACCATAAGCGACAATCATCTATCTAGGCCATACATTACTGCACAGCTCCAGCGACCAACCTAGACGCGCCTCAGGCTAAGGCTGCTTATTCAGCTGCGTCTCATTAGGTCTTGCTCCAGATGGGGTTTACCAGGAACGAAGTCACCAGCGTTCCTCGGGGTCTCTTACACCTCGGTTCCATCCTTGCCTGTGCCGCCCTAAGGCGGCCATCGGCGGTCCATTTCTGTGGCACTATCCTTCAGCTCGCGCCGACTGGACGTTATCCAGCATCCTGCCTTATGGAGCCCGGACTTTCCTCCCGTGACGTCTTCACGTCACCGGCGATTGTCTGTCAAACTTTCCGAACAACATTATATATTATACAGACATCACATGTCTGGCACAAGCATTATTAAATGGCAATTTTATAGGAACTTAAATGGCTCCGTATTCACCTGCGAAGCATGTACAGCTGTATCATACTTATGCTCGGCCAGTTTTCCAGCCATCCACTCCGCTACTTTCTCTTTCATGATCTTCTCCGCATTATGTCCCGGATCAATCAGAGTGATTCCGGCGAGCGCAGCATCCTGTACTGTATGATAATCCAGATCCCCAGTAACCAGAACATCCGCACCGCGGAAAATAGCACTGTTATAATACTTTCCACCCGAGCCACCGAGAACAGCGGCTTTACGAATTGGACGGTCCAAATCACCAACAACCCGTACATGGTCTACCTTCAGACCTTTTTTTACCGTCTCCACGAATTGTCCAAGGGTTGTAGGCTCTTTGAGCTTTCCTACCCGCCCAAGTCCTAAGCTGCGGCCTTTAAGATCCATTGAATACAAATCATAGGCAACCTCTTCATAAGGATGGGCCTTAAGCATAGCCTGCACCACTTCATTGCGGATGGAGTGCGGGACGATCGTCTCAATACGAATTTCCTCGGCACGTTCCATCTTACCTTTTTCCCCGATATAAGGATCCGTGCCTTCTCCTGGAATAAAAGTACCGTATCCCTCGATATTGAAGCTGCAATGACTATAGTTGCCAATTGCCCCTGCTCCAGCATTCAGGATAGCATCCAGAACCTTCTGATGATGATCCTTCGGCACAAATACTACCAGCTTTGATAATTGCTCTGAATGAATGTCTTTGATGGGTACTCCGTTTTCTATGCCAAGAGCTTCCGCCATCCAATCATTCATTCCACCTTCGGTAACATCCAGATTCGTGTGGCTGATGTACACCGCAATGTCATTCTTGATTAATTTTTCATACATTTTGCCCGCCGGTGTGTCTGTCTGGATTCCTTGCAATGGACGGAAAATAATCGCATGATGCGCAATAATCAAATTGCAGCCTAGACGAATCGCTTCTTCAACTACCTCATCATTCACATCTAAAGCAACTAATACATTAGTTATTTCTTTTCGCAGCGTGCCCAGTTGAAGGCCGATTTTGTCCCAATCCTCAGCTAAATGCTTAGGAGCCAGTTGCTCCATATACTGAATTACTGTTTGTCCCTTGGCAAACATTGTAGCACCTCCGTAATTTCCCTGATCTGACCTTGAATCTGTTTCCGTTTATTCTCAGCAGATTCTAGTTCTGAACGTGACAACGATGTTAAAATGCCTTCCAATTTCTGAATCTCACCCTGCCACTTAGCAAAAAACACAGCATTTGGTGCTTGAAGCAACCATGGTCCCATTTGCAGCAAGGCCTCTTGCCCAAGGACCTTAGCGGAATCCCCCAAGGTTAATTCACGATATACACTTTCATTTGTAATTCCAGCGTCCGTATTTTCTGGTACAGCCGTCAATACTTCATATAGCTTCCCGTCTTCTTCCAAAATTCTCTCAGCTACGAGTACCCATTTATTATTTAATAACCAGCGGCGCAAAATATCCTCGCCTACATTCGGCTGAAGCAAAAGGGTTGTAACATCTTTTAGCTTACCTTGGCTTTGACCCCGGTCCAGAATCGCGGCAATTAATGCGCCTCCCATGCCAGCAATCGTGATACAATTGACTTCACCAGGTTCCAGAACCTCAAGGCCGTCTCCTCGGCGCACCGAGATCACCTTCCCTAGTCCAGCCTCTGCAACGCCCTTACAAGCAGCATCAAAGGGACCCGGGTTTACTTCACCTGCAATTGCAAACACAGCCTTACCGCTTTCGACAGCGGCCACAGGAAGCAAGGCATGATCGGAACCGATATCTGCTAATCTGCTTCCTTGCGGAATTTGCTCCAGCAATTGCTGAAGCCGATCTGATAATTTCACATTGTTCATGTTGCCACCCACGTTATCCATTTTTTTCGAAACCCAAACAACAAAGCTAACCCTGCTGCAATCTTTAGGATCAGCATCAATGAAATCCACTGCGGATAATCCTGTCTTAATAAAAGAGCGTCAAGCTCTGGCATGATCCAAAGCGATACTCCCACTGCAAAATAAACACTGGCAACACCCCTTACCTTATGATGCAAAAGCCAGCTTAACCATACCATCAGCACACACAATGGCAGCCATAGGAACTCCAGTTCAAATATAGAGGCTTCCGGGCTTCTTCCACCGAAGAACCCTGCATACAGTAATGCCCAAAAAGCAAAACCACAGTACTGCAACAAACCTATCCGGAGTAAAAATCCCAAAATACACCATAACAAGCCGCAGCACCCAATTAGAATAGGCCTCCAGAGCTGAGGATCCAGATCATGCAAATCAATCAGCCATAGCCCAAAACCAAGCGTTAAAACACTGCCCAGCCCCGCTAGGATAAGACTGATAACATTGTTCCGGTCCTTATAAACGGCGGAGTATCCATAACAAATAATTAATACAGATAGTGCGGTTGCAAGTTGCAAAGGCCAAGGAAAAACGCTAAAATAAAGACTAATCAAGAAAATCAAGGAAATAATTCCAAAAGAAAACAGCCAAATTTTGATGCTTCCCTGCTGTAAATTTCTCAGCGAAATTGGATTGTTATCCTTATTCGCATCCTCATCGTCATACAGATTGGTTAAGAAATCGCAATACTGCTCTGGCAGCAACCGGCTTTTTCTCCAATACTGAATCTCTTTTATAATGATGTCGCGTTTTTCCAAATTCACTGGTTCATCCTTCTTTCCAGATACACAAGGTCAACACATTTTTTACCAGCGTAAATTCAAATAAAAGAACCTCCTGCCACTGAGCAGCAGAAGGTCCAGTTCATGAAATACTATTCAAGGAAATCCTTAAGCCGTTTACTGCGGCTAGGGTGACGAAGTTTGCGCAATGCTTTGGCTTCGATCTGGCGAATCCGTTCCCGGGTAACACCAAACACCTTGCCGACTTCTTCAAGCGTTCTTGTCCGTCCATCATCAAGGCCAAAACGCAGGCGAAGTACATTCTCTTCACGCTCCGTGAGCGTGTCCAGCACATCCTCCAGTTGTTCCTTCAGGAGTTCATAAGCCGCTGCATCCGCAGGAGCCAATGCTTCCTGATCCTCAATGAAATCTCCTAGATGAGAGTCATCTTCTTCACCAATTGGTGTTTCCAAGGATACAGGTTCTTGGGCAATCTTCATGATCTCTCTAACTTTCTCAACCGTCAGTTCCATCTCAGCCGCAATTTCCTCTGGGGAAGGTTCACGTCCCAGTTCTTGCAGCAATTGGCGAGAAACCCGAATCAGCTTGTTGATCGTTTCCACCATGTGTACAGGAATACGAATGGTACGCGCCTGATCCGCAATCGCACGAGTGATGGCCTGGCGAATCCACCAAGTAGCATACGTACTAAATTTGAATCCCTTATTATGGTCAAATTTCTCTACTGCTTTGATCAGACCCATATTACCTTCCTGAATCAGATCCAGGAACAGCATACCGCGTCCGACATAACGTTTCGCAATACTTACTACGAGACGCAGGTTCGCTTCTGCAAGACGGCGTTTAGCTTCTTCATCGCCATTCTTAATCCGCATAGCAAGCTCAACTTCATCGTCAGCCGACAACAAAGGAACGCGTCCGATTTCTTTTAGATACATACGGACAGGGTCATTAATCTTGATCCCTGGTGGCAGTGACAGATCGTCATCAAAGCTGAAATCATCGCTGTCTTTATCCTCATTATCCTCACTTGGTCGGAGGCTGTTAACCTCTTCATCGTTCTCGTTTACAACCTCAATTCCCAAATCACTGAGTTGCTCGTAGAACTCCTCCATTTGCTCGGGGTCTTGATCAAACGGCGATAATTTCTCCATAATATCTTTGTAATTTAATGATGATCTTTTCTTACCTTGCTCAATGAGCTGATCCTTCACCTGATCCAAAGTAAATTCTGCTTCCAATTCAGTATGCTGATCGTTCGCCATAATTCGACTCCCTCCTCCCTAGGTACATCCTGTCAACATGTCATTGTCTCTCTAGGGCTATAATCTCACTTGCTATTTGTGCCGCACGCAAAAAGTCACCTGACTTTTCAGCCTGAATCATCTCTTCACGCTTCTGTTCCATTTTGCGTTGCAGTGGGTATTTCCGCACTTCACGAATACAATCATCTAGAACCTGCATATTCCAGTCCGGAGGGGTATCCATCATGGATATTGATGTCGCAGTTTTCTCCAGACGATCATCCTGAAGTGATGATAGAAACCGACTAATGCCGGGTGGTTTGCCTTGCGCGTAATAGGCATATAGATAAGCAGCAATTGCCGCATGATCAACGATGTTGAAATCTTCTCCGAGGCGTTCGCCCACATACGTGGCGGCTTCCGGGTCCTGGATCATAAAGGACAATAGACGCCGTTCCGCGACATGATAAGCGGGTAGTAAGGTCGGTGTCTGCACCTGCCCTTTTTTATGCCTACCATTATTCCACCTTTTGTCGTTATTATCCCCTTCAGGGATGTTTTTTTGCATCGATGCCCTAAGTAAATTACAATCCTGCTTCAAACTATCATATGAAAGTTCGAGTTCAGCAGCGATTTCCTTCAGATAAACCTCTCGCTCTGTTGAGGAATGCAGTGAAGCAATAACTTCTAAGGCTTCCTTGACATAGGCGATTTTGCCATCTTCCTCTAGGAGTATATGGTTTTTTTTCAGATATATAAGCTTAAATTTTATGGATGAAACTGCTGAATCAATAACCTGATCTTTAAATCTTTCTCCTCCATGCTTGGAGATAAATTCATCCGGGTCCACCCCGCTTGGCAGTAAGGCGATCTTTACACGCAGGCCGCTGCCTTCAAGCATCGGAATGGCCTTCATGGCTGCTGCTTGTCCCGCCCGGTCACCGTCGTAAGACAGTATAATTTCATCAGCCAGGCTCTTCATAAGTGCCACATGACCCTCCGTCAAGGACGTTCCCATCGTTGCTACGCCGTTATGCACACCCGCTTCCCAGGATGAGATGACATCTCCGTATCCTTCAAACAGGACGATTTGTCGAGTTTTGCGAATGGATGCTTTGGACTGGTGCAAATTGTACAATATCCGGCTTTTGTTAAACAATCTACTCTCCGGAGAATTTAAATACTTAGGTTGACCCTCTCCAAGTATTCTTCCGGCGAATGCGATTACCTTGCCTGTACGGTTGGCAATCGGAAAAATAATCCGGCCACGGAAACGATCCAAATAGCCTTTGCCCTCACCGCGGGCTGACAGAAGTCCGCCTTTCTCCATTTCCGCAAGGTCAAAATTTCGCTTCTCCAAAAACTGCAGCAAAGTATCCCAGCGGTCCGGAGCATATCCGATCTGAAACTGGTCAATCATTTTATCACTGAAGTTCCGGCCTCTTAAATAGTCCATAGCGGCTTTGCCGTGTTCCGTATTCTTCAGCAAGTAATGATAGAACTTTGCCGACCATTCATAAGCTTGAATCAACCGGTCGCGTTCCGGATCAGGGGGAGACATCATACCTCCCTTACCTTCTGGAACGGGAATATCACTTTCTTCAGCCATTATTCTGACAGCTTCGGGGAAGGTTAATCCTTCGATTTCCATCCTAAATTTGATGGCATTTCCACCCATACCGCAGCCAAAGCAATGAAATACTCCCCGGTCGGGGGTAACAGTAAAGGAAGGGGTTTTCTCCGAATGGAACGGGCAGAGGCCCCATAAATATTTCCCCTGCTTGGACAAATGAACAACCTTAACGACTGTATCGACTATATCATGACGCGCAAGCACGCTTTCGATAACCTCTTCCGGAATATTGCCGTGTCCGCTAGCCACTTCAACCACCTTCATCTCTTAACAAATAAATATAATTCGCTATTGCTCCACATTCTCCTGCAAAAGTATTAAAAGTTTTGTCAGTTTATGTTGAAAATAAGTTTTTTCTTCTGCCGTTATGGGTTTTGGACCCTTGGAATAATGTCCCCGTCTTCGTTCCACGGCCCTGGCATGTCTTCCCTCCAACATAAAATCCATCTTGAAATTGTCGTATTCCTGACCACGAAATGAAAGCACACTGCATCGTTTACCTAGTGCAAGTGCCGCAAGACCATAATCTTGAGTCAATACCACATCTCCTGCAGTAATATGATTGGCAATATATAGATCGGCACTCTGATCTCCTCGATCCACCTGCACAACCGTTACACCCTCTTCAGCTTTCAGTGCATGGTCATAAGAAGATACCATAAGTACCGGAACACCAAAGGTGCGACCTACCTCAGCGATCTCTTTTTTGACCGGACAAGCATCCCCATCCACCACTATCGTTCTAGACTGGGACTTCTCCATGATCATCACCAATTTCCCGTGTAATATATATACGCCCTCTCCGCAAGAAATCCTTCTTTCTAAGCATAAATACGGAACGGATGTCAAATGACGCATTGGCACCGTTCCGTATATTTATACCCCAAACCAACATTCTATACCATAAGATTCAAATTTTCTTGATTAAAATTACCAGACAAGCTTCGCGAAATCAGCGAACGACTTGGAGTCAGCATCAATACCAGCAAGCAGAGCCAAACGGTTAGCACGCACTTGCTCGTCCTCAGCCATAACCATAACGGAATCAAAAAATGTTGTAACGGCGTCTTTTAGACCCGAAAGAATCCGAAGTGCTTCTTCGGCATTTTTTGCCGCCATAGCTTTCAGGTAAGGTGTGTGAAGCTCCTGCCATGTATTGAAAAGCTGCAATTCAGCATCTTCTTTAAGTAAAGCAGAATCAATCACTTCACCGGTTGCTTTACTTGCCAAATTACTGACACGAGTAAGCGAATCTACGGTAATCTTGAAATCTGCTTGGTCGGACACAGCAGCCATAAGAGCACGACTTCTGCCCACAACATCTACCACGTCGTCAAAACCAGCCGCTGTTACAGCGTCCACAACATCATAGCGTACATTGTCAGATAAAAGACGTTTTACACGCAGACCGAAGAACTCGTACAGGTTTATACGTAGTTCATCTCCAGAATGTTTCGTATTTCCTGAGTTTTCATGAATTTCAATCGCCGCTTCAAAAATTTCGCGCAGCGTAATTGGCAATTTATGCTCAAGCACAATTTGGACAATTCCTGCAGCCTGACGGCGCAGCGCATATGGATCCTGAGATCCTGTCGGGATGATGCCGATGGAGAAGCAGCCAACAATCGTATCGATTTTGTCCGCTATGCTGACAACTGAACCGGCTTCTGTTGAAGGTACAGCATCTCCTGCAAATCGTGGCTGATAATGCTCGAAGATCGCTTTTGCCACAGTTTCAGGCTCGCCTGCTTTACGTGCATAATCTTCACCCATTGTTCCTTGCAGCTCAGGAAATTCATAAACCATTTGAGTTACAAGATCAAATTTACAAATATCCGCAGTGCGACTTACTTCGGACACAGCAGTAGCTGACAGTCCAAGCTTCACAGCCAGACGATCAGAGATTTGGCGAATACGGCGCACCTTATCCCCTACGCTTCCCAAATCTTCATGGTAAACAATGTTCTCAAGCTTGGCTAACGCATCGTCAATCTTCATCTTTTGATCTTCTTGATAGAAGAATTTGGCATCTGATAGACGAGCACGAAGCACTTTTTCATTTCCCTTAGCGATAACATCCAATGATTCTGCATTCCCGTTACGTACCGTTACGAAGAATGGCAGCAGTTTGCCAGCTGCATCAAAAACAGGGAAATAACGCTGATGCTCACGCATCGAGGTAATCAGCACATCCTGAGGAATCTCTAAGAAAGATGGATCAAAGGTTCCAAAGAGCACGGTTGGTGTTTCTACCAAGAACAGTACTTCTTCCAAAAGATCTTCTTTAATCGCAATTGTCCAGCTTTTCTCTTCAGCCAATTTGTTGATTTGATCCAGGATGAGCGTTTCCCGTTCCTTCACATCCACAAGTACATGCTGCGCACGCATGCTCTCCACATATTGTGCAGGCTCCGAAATTACAGTCTCTGTACCGAGAAAACGATGTCCACGGCTCACATTACCCGCTTTTACGTCCGTAATTTCCAAATCAATGATCTCTTTACCAAAAAGAGCAACCATCCAGCGAATCGGACGAACGAATTTAAAATCGTAAGCTCCCCAGCGCATATTCTTCGGGAAAGTCATCGCATTTACAATACCCAGAAGTCCTTCTGTGAGCAAAGAAGCAGTCTCTACACCCGCACTATTTTTTGTGGCATAAATATATTCCACGCCAGCTAGCTCTTTAAATGTAAATTGCTCTGGAGATACACCCTGACTGCGGGCAAATCCTAGTGCAGCTTTACTCCAGTCGCCGTTAGCATCCAGCGCGATTTTGCGTGAAGGTCCTTTGACCTCTTCACTAATATCCTCTTGCTTCTCAGCCGCGTCCTTAACAAATACAGCGAGACGACGCGGGGTAGCATATGCAGTAACTCCAGCATGGTTTATACGTGCAGAATCCAACCACTTGGACATTCTATCTTGCAGCTGTTCCATCGCAGCACGGATAAAACGTGCAGGAATTTCCTCCAGACCGATCTCAAACAGGATATCTTTAGACACGGTCAGCACCTTCTTTCTTCAGCAGCGGGAAGCCAAGCTTCTCGCGTTCCTCAAGATATGTTGCCGCTACGGAGCGGGCAAGATTACGCACTCGGGTAATAAATCCAGTCCGTTCAGTTACACTAATTGCTCCACGTGCATCGAGTAGATTAAAGCTATGTGAGCATTTCAACACATAATCGTAGGCTGGAAACACAAGATGTTTCTCCATCGCTCTACGCGCTTCCTCTTCATACATGTTGAACAGCGAGAATAACATTTTTACATCCGATACTTCAAAAGTGTAGGTAGAATGCTCAAACTCCGGCTGATGAAAAACATCACCATAAGTCATACCGCTTACCCATTCAAGATCGAACACATTTTCTTTATCCTGAATGTAAGAGGCTAAGCGCTCCATACCGTAAGTGATTTCTACAGCAACAGGATTCGCTTCGATGCCACCTACCTGCTGGAAGTAAGTAAACTGAGTGATCTCCATACCGTCCAGCCATACTTCCCATCCCAGACCTGCACAGCCCAGCGACGGATTCTCCCAGTTATCCTCTACAAAACGGATGTCATGCAAGAGCGGATCAATACCGAGTGCTTTCAAGCTATCCAAATAGATCTCTTGAATGTTATCTGGTGAGGGTTTGATGATTACTTGGAACTGGTGATGCTGATACAGACGGTTCGGGTTCTCTCCATAACGACCATCGGAGGGACGACGTGAAGGCTCTACGTAAGCCACTCTCCAAGGCTCAGGACCTAGCGAGCGTAAAAAAGTCATAGGGTTCATCGTGCCGGCGCCTTTTTCTGTGTCATAAGGCTGTACGATGATACAGTTCTGTTCAGCCCAGAACTGCTGCAGTGTCAAAATCATCTGCTGGAAGTTCATAATACCGTCTCCTTCGCTTTACAAGTTTTTTACAACAGCTTGCCTAAAACTTTCTACCATGGAGGCGGCACTTTTAGCTCCTGACAGCAACAAAAAGCCCCCGCCCCCATGCCTGATTAACAGACATAGGGACGAGAGCTTAACTTATTCTCCCGCGGTTCCACCCTACTTGATTTCATACCTTGTATGAGCAAGTTTGCTGCCAAGACAAGAACGAAATCCACTTTCACTCGCCGCATCCGTACTCCCGGGTGCCATGTTCATGAACGTTGTCCCGCCAGGCTTCCACTGCCCCCAGCTCGCTGAATAACGACAATACAGTCCACTACTTTCCCGATCAATGCACGCCTCTCCCCAATTGGAGCATAACGACGATCATATAATAAACTGATCCTATAGTAACGGAAAAATCAGTTTTCGTCAAATCTTGTACTTGTCGAGCTGGTCTAGGAAACTTTGTGACTTCAGCTTTAATCCGAGTTGCACATCCATAAAGGCCCGCATAATTTTTTTCAGCTCATCCCGGCTGCTTTCCTTTACATCCACATTGCCTAGTCTAGTTAGGTCAAGTCTGGCGAATAATCGCAGCAGCTTCAACGCACGAGCAGAGACCTCCATGGCTGGAGGGTCATTATGTTTACAACTGCGGCACAGTGCTCCACCAAGGCGAGGGCTGACCAGCAGTTGATCATCCGGCTTCTCGGCACCACAAATTACACAAGAATCGAATTCAGGACCATAACCGGCTGCCTGTAAGATTTTCATTTCAAAGACATTTATGATAACGCCGGGTTCCTTGTCCTCTTCAAGTGCATTAAGACAGGCCGTAAGCTGGCGAAACCAGAAGCTTCCCGTTTCCTCATCATGCAGAACACGATCAAGCAGTTCACACGCATAAGACGCATAAGCAGCTTTGATCAAATCCTCACGGAGCGGATGGTGAGACTTCGTAATTTCGCCAGAATTCAGTGTCCCAAGTCCTCCGTTATTTCTAAAAAAAACAAATTCCCCAACGGTGAACAGTTGGATCAATGCAGCATGGCGGCTCTTGACCTTCTTTGCGCCACGCACCAGAACCCCTACTTTTCCCGCGTTCTCGGTGCAAAGCGTAATAATTGCGTTCCCCTCGCCGTAGTCCATGCTGCGGATGACGATCCCTTCCACCCTGTGTAGCATGCCTCTTCCCCCAACCATTCGGCAAGCAACCAGTCCTTATTGCGCTTCTTCATCACAGGCCTTCTCTTCCTCCACTAGCTGTAATCCACTATCTTCAAGCGGATGGCCAGCTTCCTTATACAGCAGGTAAGCATCGACGTCTCCTGTCATTGCAAAATACTTCCACGAAAAGTTTCGCATTCGTATTCATCCTTTCTTGGGAAAGACGATGTCTCTTATCAAGAATTAGGATGGTGCGATGGAGCAGGTTCTATCCTTGCAATTCCTACCAAACGAGGAATAACGGAATTAACTTAAAGGTCTTTATGGAAGCCCAAATCCCGCAGAACGCGGTCCTGATTGCGCCAATCTTTTTTCACTTTTACCCATAGCTCCAGAAAAATCTTCGAACCCAGCAGGTTCTCAATATCTGTCCGAGCCCGTCTGCCGACCTCTTTCAGCATTGCCCCTTGCTTGCCGATAATAATTCCCTTTTGGGAATCACGCTCAACAAAAATAACAGCTGAAACATGTACTACTCCATTAGGCTCAACCTTCATATCTTCGATGGCTACAGCAATAGAGTGCGGCACTTCTTCACGAGTCAAATGCAGAATTTTCTCCCGGATTAATTCCGCGCAGACAAATTGCTCGGGGTGATCCGTGATTTGATCTTCCGGATAATACTGAGGGCCTTCCGGCAAGTACTTGGCAACCTGCTCTAACAGCGTGTTAACATTGCTGCCCATCTTCGCAGAAATCGGAATAATTTCGGCAAAATCATGCAGCTTGTTATATTGGGCCATAAGCGGGAGCAAAGCTTCCGGCTCTATTTTATCGATCTTGTTGAGCACCAGAATCACCGGTGTCTTCAGACCATTTAATTGCTCGGCAATGTAACGGTCTCCACCGCCCAAGCCCTCTGACGCATCCACAAGGAATAACACAGCTTCTACTTCACCCAGTGTACTCATTGCAGTCTGGTTCATGTAGTCGCCTAGCTTGGACTGTCTTTTATGAATCCCCGGTGTGTCCAGGAATACGATTTGTGAAGTGTTTGTTGTGTAAACACCATGAATTTTGTTTCTGGTTGTCTGTGGCTTATCCGACATGATGGCAATCTTCTGGCCAATGACCTGATTCATGAGTGTTGATTTACCTACGTTTGGTCTGCCGATAATTGCGACAAAGCCTGATTTGAATTTCATATTATCTTCCTTCCATACTTACCTTCTAGTTCAATCTTTTTCAATCATTCAATCTTTTTTTAAAAGCTTTTTCGCTCCCCCTGAATCTCCCTCAGCCAAGGGGGACCCCAAGGGCCGCGACCCTCTGGACACCCGAAAATAGGCGTACCCGCAACGTTCGACGGGATTAGAGGGACGGTTGTGCATGAGCGCTTTTGTCCCCTGTTGGGGACACGCTTCACTGTCGCTTATTAACACGGTTCGCATTAAGCTCACCATGGAGAAAAATTACTGAGATGCAGCTTACAAGCAGGGTTTCAAGTTACGATGGGCAAAGAATCGCTGGCGGCTTTTGCCGCGGCGCTTACCTCGTAATATTACTCTAATAACACATAGTTTGCACCAGTTTAGCCTAACTTGGTAGAACTAGAACACTTTTAATTGTATTTTGTACAACTAATTTTAGTTTGAGTTTATGTTTTGGTGCTTTAGTTGTATTCTGTGCAATTAAATCCTGTCTTAAGAGCCTAATATGGACTTTATCATAAATTTAATTGTACTATCTGCAACTAAATTCATTTTTGTGGGAAAGAGTAGCAATTTAACTGTACATTGTGCAATTAAAGTAGCAACCTTCGTCTAACTATGCCTAATTTGCCTTTATACGGGCACAGGCATTAAATCAAAACCTCATTTTATTCTGAAGCTTGTCCTTGCTTTAGATCTACGGGACCAAAAGCGCCTGGAAGCAATTCTCCCACCGTAGTCTCAACGATATCACCCTTCATGTTTCCAAGAATAACCTTCATATCTGGTGAACACAACTCAATCATTACTTGCCGGCACACACCGCAAGGTGAAACGGGGCCGTCAGAGTCAGCTACTACGGCAATTGCTTTAAAAGAACCAACAGCATGTCCATCCGCAATCGCACGGAATAATGCTGTCCGTTCCGCACAGTTGGTTGGGCCAAAAGCAGCATTTTCCACATTACAGCCGTGGTGAATATGACCATCCTGATCAAGAAGGGCAGCTCCCACTCCGAATCGGGAATATGGAATGTAAGCTTTAGCTCGTGCTTTAATCGCCTCTTGCATAAGAAGAGTAGAATCCATATTTTGTCCTCCTAAAGTTTTGTGAGTATTGACTTCGTTGATTTTTCTTCGCACAAAACTCACTTCGTAAGCATACGCTCTGTTTTGTTTATCGTAACTTCCTGTTATCACTTCAACAAAACTCACTTCGTAAACATCTAATTAGTTTCGTTTATCGTTATTTTCTCAGCATGCACTAAATTTTATCAGCGTACTTCATGAGATATATTCGGGTACATAACTCACTTCAAAATTATTCAGTAACGAAAGAGGCGGAATCGCAAAACGCGGGTCCGCCTCTCCCCTGAATTGATTTTGTATCCTGATTATGACATAAGTCCGCTAATCCAGTCCATCACAGGCTGGTAAAAAACATAGATCCCGACTAAGACAGCAAACACCGCCGTGAGAAGCACAGCTCCTGCGGCGGTATCTTTTGCTCTCTTAGCCAGTGGATGAATCTCTGGCGAGATCAGATCAACCGTCGCTTCAATTGCCGTATTGAGCAGTTCGGCAGTTAGGACAAGCGTGATCGAGAACAGCAGCAACATCCAACTGGCCAGCGGAAGTCTGAACACGGCAGCGGCAACTAGCACAACCACCGCTAAACAGCAATGCACCTTCATGTTAAGCTCGGATTTGAATGCCGACACTAAGCCTTGCGATGCAAACCGAAAAGAGTGCCAGAACTTCTTGTGCCCTACCGCCGTGTTCTTCACCATTAGCGCGTCAACCCAACCTGAGATAGTACTTTTTCTTGCTTGGACATCATTTCTGCTTCTGAGGTTTCATCCTGATGATCATATCCTAACAAATGCAGAAATCCGTGAACAAAAAGAAAACCAAGCTCTCGTTCCAGTGAATGACCGTATTCCAGCGCCTGCTCCTGCGCACGAGTTACGGAAATGATTATATCCCCAAGTACGTCTGGAACATCTTCCAGCGCCTCGCCTTCCTCTACCTCGTATATAATGTCCAGCTCGTCCTCTCCGCTTTCATTCATAGCAAAAGAAAGCACGTCCGTCGGACGGTCAATTCCCCGATATTCTAAATTCAACTCATGTATACGAGCGTTATCGACAAAAGTAAGAGCTACCTCGCCCCGATCGATCCCTTCCGCTTCACCTGCTTTTTGCAAAATACTCTCCAGCAGCGTAATGAGATCGTCCTTTATCTCGTATTCTTCTTGCTCGTTATCCCAAACGATCTCCAAACTCATGGGTTAGGTGCCCCTTCCTCTTTTTTCGGCTTACGCACATCTTCTGGGTATTCGATCCGTGAATGGAAAATTCCCATAACCGTCTCCTTCAGAGTCCGTGCAATAATATCCAATTCTTTAATCGTCAAATCACATTCGTCAAACTGATGATCATCCAGTCGACTTTTAATAATCTTCTCAATCATCGTTTCCACCTGCAGAACAGTTGGCTTACGCAATGATCTCACTGCAGCCTCGACACTGTCGGCAATCCCCACAACGGCTGCTTCCTTCGACTGGGCTTTCGGTCCAGGATAACGGAAATCTTCCTCGGTAAAATCAGCCTCGACACCTTTTTCTTCAGCCAGCTTCAGTGCCTTATGGTAAAAATAATGCAGGAACGTTGTTCCATGATGCTGCTCAGCAATGTCACGGATTGGTTTTGGCAGCTTATATTCTCGTTGCATTTCCACCCCGTCACGGGCGTGGGCAACGATGATAGATTTACTAAGCTTCGGTTCAATAGAGTCATGTGGATTTTCCATATTATTCTGATTCTCGATAAAATAAAACGGACGTTTTGTTTTGCCGATATCATGATAATACGATCCTACCCGGCATAATAAGCCATCTGCTCCAATTGCTTCCGCGGCAGCCTCCGACAGGTTACCTACCATTACACTGTGGTGATAGGTTCCCGGGGTTTCGGTAAGCAGCTTGCGCAGCAGCGGGTGGTTTGGATTAGACAATTCTACCAGCTTCAATGCTGATAGAATACCAAAGGTTGCTTCGAAGAAAGGCATTAGCCCAATCACAAGCACAGCCGTCAATAGACCCCCTGCAAAAGCAAAACCAACCGAATACAAGGTACCTACCTCTTTCCATGCCCCTCCGCCTAACAGTATCTGCATAAAAACTGTCAGACAGCCAAAAAGCGATACCATAATCCCGCCTTTAAGGAGCGTGGAGCGTTGACCCGCACGGTGAGTCGCAAAGATAGCCACGTAAGAAACCACGATGGCAAAGAAACCAAAGTTAAAATCAAAGATTGAGTTCTGCTGCACATTCAAAATAACACTCGCCAGTACACTGAATAGAATGGAGCAGAAATAGGCCAAAGGCATGTCCAGAAGCATTGCAATTAACATTGCGCCTATCGCCACTGGTGCCAGGAATCCGATATAAGATCGAACATCGGTCTGCAAAACAGCGGCCAGCCGCATAGAGATAATAGTTATAACAAATACAAGCACCAGCATCAATAGCTGAGAATTGTTGTACTTAAAGCCTGAGGTACCGCCAGAATAACGAATGAACGCAAGCAAACCGACGGAGAGCATCGCAGAGAGAATCAATAGGCCTAATTGGGGCCAGTAATTCACCTCATTGCTTAGTAGGCCATTCTCATCCAAAAGAGTGTAGAGCTCTGGAGTAATTAACTGCCCCTTAGCAACAAGCGTGTCCCCTTGCTCGATGAATACATCAGGTGTGTTCTCCCGAGCTTGTACCTTCGCTTCCTTGGTGGCATCCTCATCGTAGAACTTGTTACTTGTGATCACAAGACGTACAAGCTCCTGAACAACCTCACGCGCTGTACGCTGGCTTAGAGAACTAATACTGACCTGTTCCGCTACCTTGGCGCGAGCAGTCTGCGCATCCGTAATCTGATCATTCATCAGCCTAGTTACAATATCTCGGGCGACAGGCTTCATCTCGATAATGTCCTGAGAGGTCAGGCGCGGAATCTTAATGTAAGTCTCTTCCGGAATGACATAGGTCTGCTCTTTGATGACAGATTGCATTTCATCCAGAAGGTGATCTGAATAAGTAGCGCTGCCTCGATTGGAAGCTACGAAATTCAAGATGAAGTCGCTGGCTCTCTGCGGAATCTCATCACGATAAATCCCCGTCTTATCGCTTTGCGAAATCAGATCATCCTGATTGAGGCGATCTATCCGGTCCAGCAGTGAGGTCACAAGGTTGTCCGCCCTCATCGGGATAATTTTGTACTTGGGAGATACGCTTTCAGCCGCTTCCTCAGCCGCCTTTAACGTAGCTTTGGTGTCCTTAATTTGTTTCGGTGCCGTTATTTCCTTTGCACTGTAAGTATTCTCTTTAATATCATATTTCTTAGGTAGCAATTCTGGCGACAAGCTGAAGTAGAACACTAGTCCGAGTAACAGGAAAAGAGCATAGCGTGTCACTGCGCTATACTTCCATCCGTTGTTCGTATATACAAATCCGCTTAATTTAGATGGTTGCTTTGAAGCCATGAAGACAATCCCCTTTATTGGAGGTTTTCGGCAGAGCGGTCATAGGCAACGATAATTTTCTGCACCAGGGAATGCCGTACAACATCCTGTTCCGCGAAGTAGACAAAGCCAAGTTCTTCTATGCCGGATAAAATCGCTTTGGCTTCAATCAAACCGGATTTCTTGCCGCGGGGCAGGTCAATCTGGGTAACGTCACCTGTAATCACCATTTTGGACCCGAAGCCGAGTCGAGTCAGGAACATTTTCATTTGCTCAGGTGTGGTATTCTGTGCTTCATCCAGGATGATAAATGAATCATCCAGTGTACGTCCGCGCATATAAGCCAGCGGAGCAATCTCAATCAATCCCCGTTCAAGCGCCTTAGCCACCTGATCGGGTCCCATAACGTCGTATAACGCATCATAAAGCGGACGCAGATATGGATCTACCTTTTCTTGCAAATCCCCTGGAAGGAATCCTAGACTCTCTCCTGCTTCTACTGCGGGACGCGTAAGAACAATACGCTTAACCGAACCCTCTTTCAGTGCCGTAACTGCAAGCACCACTGCCAAGTAGGTCTTCCCCGTTCCTGCAGGACCGATTCCGAATACAATATCACGCTTCTTGATCGTTGTCACATAATGCTTCTGGCCGACCGTTTTGACACGGATAGGCTTTCCGCGAAAAGTTGTAGTAATTTCTCCTTTGAACAAATCGAGCAATTGATCAGCACGAAAATCTTTCGCCAGTTCCACAGCGTACTGCACATCACGTTCAGTAAGTATGTAACCGCTACGAATGAGGGACAGTAGCACATTAAACAATTGCCCCAGCATGTCTACTTCCCGCTCAGCTCCACGAATCGTTAGCTCAGCTTCACGCGAATCAATAATGGCGGGAATTTCACTCTCGATGATTTTTAAGAATCCATCCTGCGGGCCAAACAGCGATTGCGCTTCTCCCGCATTTTGCAAAGATATACGAATGCTTGCAGTCTGTTCTGACAAGTAGCCTCATTCTCCTCAATTGTTTACTATTGGCAGTTCTTCGGAAATTTTTTCTTCTACTTCAAAGATCACTTTCATATAAACTTTACCATTCTCTTTCTTCTCATGCAAAACTTTTTGACTTTTGATGACGCTATCAACACCATATCGAGCTAAAATATCATTCTTAGCCCGCTCAATTCCCCTCGCAACTCCGGCTTCTGGAGTTATCGTATCCTTTGTTTCATTGATCTCCATTTCTTTCTCAGTCATCAGGCCCAGCGGCAGCTCAATAGAGCGCCAAGACAGCGGATCATGCTCTGTGAGCGTCTTTGAATTCTCAAAGGCGGATTTGCCATAACCCCACAGCTGAATAGCCCATTTCCCCAACACAAGATAAGTGCGATCCTTACGCTCCCCAGTGTAGGTGCTATTTGTTGTTTTAAGAGGGACCTCGATATTGTACTCATGCCAAACCAAGCCCTTAACCTCACCCTTGGCTACCACATACTCTACATTTTCTTCGTCTCCAAGAGCACCGGAAATCAGGATATCTCCTTTTTTCACACGCGAATTACGCGCAACTACCGGTCTGCCCTGTTCCGCATATATTTCTGTTACCACCGCATCTGTTCGGCTAATTAAATGGCGCTGGCTAAGCAAAGGTTTGATGTCGGGCTGTTTAGCCTCTACAACCTGAATTTTGATGCTCGTCCCCGTCCGTTGCAGCCCTATCCAAGAAACACCCGGTAAATGGGCCAGCAGCCCCTTAGAGAGCTTGTCCGGCTCCTCCAGACGCCATATCCACTGAAAAGGGTACACCCCCTCCTGGCGAGCAGCAGCCAATATATCCTCAGAGGCAATCTTTTCATTTCCTTCGACTCTAATACTCCATACCATCGTAGATAACATAAAAAGTGTAATTCCAAACATTAAAATACCTATGCCAAAAAATTTCCTTTTCCACAGCCGTGCCATAAGAAATGGAAGTCCGCTTCTACCGGTAACGTGCATACGACAGCCTGTCTTTTTTAAAATCGGCCGGAGGACATAAAAATCATCCAGAAGCAGCTTAAGGGAAGCGCCGCCCTCAGCGGGCCTCACATCCCAAATCATGATTCCTGCTTCAGAAATGAAATTAATAAATCGCTCCACCTGAGGTCCCGTCACATGCAGTGTAACGAACCCCCGCAGTGATGACAGAGGTGGCTCCTTCATGATCTCTCCTCGCTTTCGTTATATCTGATCTCCCCGATAACGCCTTCTACAGCCAATTCCTGGCCTAGAATATTTCGGATGACAAGTCCCTCGCCTTTGATTTCAAGCGATCCTTTAGCTAACGCGAGCTTAAGCTGACCAGAGGAAAAATGCAGCACGCCGCGATGGTTCTCAATATGCAGTTCCTTATTGCCGATCAGGGTGATCCGGGGCATTTCCTGTAATAAGTCCTGTGGTAGATCCAGTACCCCGTTTGTCCATCCCCGCAGCCTGCGGCCAATACGGGTCATAAGTAGACGTTCCCCCTTCCTGCCTTCTGTACACCTTATGCGGCAACGCTTTTTTTTATGAGAAGAAGTAACAAAGGAGGACCCTTCTAGTGTGAAAAAAGCAAAAAAAGCCCCGGCAACCTATCGTAAAGATAGGAAACCGAGGCTTTATTGTTACTATGATCCGTAAATATTATCTTCGGGTGGAATGCGGCTGGCGAGAACGCGGTGGTCCCAGAATCTCTGCCCAGACTACACCATTGCGCAGGTCGTCACGACTCCCTGTTCCATGTGTCTGGTCTGCCGCAGAGGGTGAGTTTGTGTTCTTAGTCTTATTTGATCTTTTGGAATCTGCACCCGCTATCCCGTCAAAAGCAGATTGAAGGCGCCGCACCTCTTCTTGCATTCTTTGTGTGCGTAATTCAACTCCGTCATCGGCATGCTCCAAAGACATTCCTTCTCCAGTAGAATAATCTGGAGTTGGTATATACGCAGGTTCTGGAAAGGCAGGAGAGGCATCATACTCCCGGTTATCCTCTGACATCGACTGCCGGGAAGAGGTGTTAACAGGAGCAGGAAATCCACTGCCAGACTCCGCTTGGCGCCCTCCATCGATATCCGGGCGCTTTACCCGGCGGAGCGGAGAATCCTCTCCGCCCCCAAAAGTGGGCATCCCCCCGCGAGGAGCTCCTTTGGGCTTGTTTTTAGTTGCTTTATTCACATTGGATACGATCGCGAATATAATAACCGCAATAATATAGATCCAGCTCATGGAGATTCACATCCCCTTTTATTTATTATTGTTAGGACGGTTATTGTCGTCCTGATCATTCATTTTGCCGAGAGATCCCCGCATTTGGGTATCTGCCTCGATGTTTTTGATATTCATATAATCCATCACGCCGATTTGGCCATTTCTGAGCGCCTCAGCCATCGCCATAGGCACCTGAGATTCAGCTTCTACAACAAGAGCCTTCATCTCTACTACGCGCGCCTTCATCTCTTGCTCGTGAGCGACAGCCATCGCTCTGCGTTCTTCCGCCTTGGCTTGGGCAATACGTTTGTCCGCTTCTGCTTGCTCAGTTTGTAGATAAGCACCGATGTTCTTGCCTACATCGATATCCGCAATATCAATGGAGAGGATCTCAAAAGCAGTACCTGAATCCAGACCTTTGGACAATACCGTCCGCGAAATCAAATCCGGGTTCTCAAGGACATCTTTGTGGGAATCACTCGAACCTACTGTCGTTACAATCCCTTCACCAACACGGGCAATAATCGTTTCTTCACCCGCACCACCCACGAGACGGTCGATATTGGCACGAACGGTTACGCGCGCTTTTACCTTAACTTCAATCCCGTTCTTAGCAACAGCCGCAACAACCGGTGTCTCAATTACACGAGGGTTAACGCTCATTTGCACAGCCTGCAGCACATCACGTCCTGCAAGATCAATGGCTGCTGCGCGAGTAAATTCCAGAGGAATATCTGCACGTTGTGCTGCAATAAGCGCATTAACCACCCGGTCTACGTTACCACCTGCGAGATAGTGACTCTCCAGTTGATTAATGTTCAGTCCAAGACCTGCCTTGGTCGCTTTAATCATTGGGTTAACGATACGACTTGGGGTTACACGACGCAGTCTCATCGCCACCAGTGTAATAATACTGATTCTAACGCCCGACGCTAATGCAGAAATCCAGAGCATAACCGGGAAGAAACTTAAAAACACGCTTAATACAATAATCACCACTACCGCGATAAACAGAATAGGAATCAAAGATGCTTCACCCATACTATATAACCTCCGTAAATTTATTCTAGAACTGTTATTGGTTCCAGTGTTTACCTTATTCCTTGATTTCTTTCACAACAATCCGTCCGCCCTCTACTTTAATAATAGAGACCGGTGCATTAGCACTAATAAAACTACCTTCTGTAACAACATCCACACGTTCGCCGCCTATCATAGCCGTTCCTGATGGACGAAGCGGAGTAATACTGGTTCCTGTAGCGCCTAATAAGCTAAGCTTCTCTTCTACGGGCACAAATCCCTGATCTTTAGTAAGGCTTTCCTTCAAAATAAATCTGTTCCAGATCCCTCGTTCTTTAAAAATGACCGCAACAATTACTACAACTATAGTCGCAGCTACGAAAGAGATACCTAGACTGAGAAGTGCATGCTTATAGCTGTAAGCAGCTCGTACGACACCCGCTACAAGGCTAACAGAGCCGAGCAGCCCCAATATTCCGAAGCTAGGCACAAAGAGCTCCAGCACAAGCATGACAAGCCCAATGATAAACAAGAGCCAAGTTTCCGCTCCGGCGAATCCTGCAACATAGTTGCCGAAGAAATATAACACAAAAGCCAATGTCCCGATAATTCCTGGCGCACCAAAGCCTGGAACAATCAGTTCAATTACAACGCCTGTAATCCCAATGAACAGCAGAATCGTCATAATAATCGGATTGGTCAGAAATTGCGACATTTTTTCCGCACCGGTATGCTCTACGCGAAAGATGTCGTCTGTAGTATATCCAAGCCAATGAATTGCTTCTTCAGAGGTATCTGTAATTTGATCAGCGTAACCAGCTTTTAAAGCTTCTTCACTAGACAAGGCAATGATTTCTCCCTGTATCTTAGTCACACCAAGCTCTGGCTTATCCACGACCAAATTACTATCCACCATACCAGCGGCAATGTCTGGATCACGCTCATTCAGAGCAGCAGCACCGATCATTTTAGATCTCCAGTAGGATATCATTTTGGCATCATCGACTTTTTGACCATTCATGTCTACCAAGGAAGCGGAGCCGATCATACTGCCCGGCTTCATGATTATTGCACCTGTATTAAGTGCTATGTAACTGCCTGCAGAAGCGGCATCACCTTTAATATAGGCAGCTGTTGGTATTTCACTCTCTCTTACCATCGTCCCAATCTCTTCTGCCGATTTCACCAGCCCTCCAGGTTTATCGACCTCTAGTAGAATAAGGACTGCTCCATAATTAGCGGCTTCTTCAAATCCTCTTTCCAAAAAGCTTTGCAAACCCCGTTCAATCTTTTGATCTACCGGAATAATAAACACGGGACCTTGTTTCAGCTCACTGTTCGTAACCCCCGGTGTTTTCGGGGCTGCCCCGTCAGCGCTTACATTCGTTGCAAAGGGTGTCAGGAGGAGTAACAGCAGGACCACAGGAATGCTAGCTAACAGTATTTTCCGTAATCTTCTCAATGATTTTACCTCCCTTCTTTAGCTTGACCCAGAACTCATAACCCTTAATACGCTGAAATTGGATTTACGTTTCATTACATAGAAAAGCACCCCTTTTGCAAGGGGTGCTAGTGCTATATTATTGCAGAAATTGCAGAACCGCCTGGTTCACGAGTTTACCATCAGCGCGACCTTTGACCTTAGGCATCAGTGCGCTCATGACCTTCCCCATTTCGCTCTTCGAAGAAGCACCGGTTTCCTGGATGGTCTGCTGTACAATTACTTTAATTTCTTCTTCGGAAAGTTGCTCGGGAAGATATTTAATAATAATCTCGATTTCTGCTTTTGTACTCGCGGCAAGCTCGTCGCGACCCGCTGATTCAAATTCTTGGAGGGCATCTTTGCGCTGTTTGATTTCACGACTAAGGATATCAAGCACTTCGTTGTCGTCCAATGTTCTCTTCAGATCTATTTCAAGATACTTTATTGTAGAACGAACCATTCGAATCGTGGAGAGCGTGAACTTGTCCTTACTCTTCATCGCTTGCTTCATATCTTCGTTCAATCTCTCGCTAAGATTCATGCGTGGGTAATCCTCCTAAAACTTTCTCTTACGAGCAGCCTCAGACTTCAGCTTTTTCTTAACGCTCGGCTTTTCGTAATGTTTGCGTTTCTTCACCTCAGCCAAGACACCATCTTTTGCGATGGAACGTTTAAAGCGACGAAGTGCAGCATCAATTGTCTCGTTTTTGCGAACTTTCGTTTCAGACACAGGTTTCCCCTCCCTCCGACCATACCGTCCAAGAGCATAACACGGTTTATCAAACTCCATTATAGGTCAAACGGAAATAACGTGTCAACCTTCGTGCTATTCTTTTTTCTGGCAAGTTCTTCAACATTAAATGATTATGCTATGCGTGGGAAGCTGAGTTTCCAGTGAGCGCACCCAGCTTGGCTCCACCCAGCAGGTGATAATGAAGATGAGGCACAGCTTGTCCACTATCAGGCCCGCAATTATTGATTAAACGATAACCAGACTCAGCAATCCCAAGGTCTTTGGCGATCTGTTGGGCTACACTGTGGATTTCAGCAATTAGCGGAAGATCCTCAGGTGTAACATCATTCATTGAAGCAATGAACTTCTTGGGAATGATCAACACATGTACCGGTGCAGCCGGCTCGATGTCGTAAAATGCAAGAATACGTTCATTCTCAAATACTTTTTTGGAAGGAATAGTACCCTCAATAATTTTGCTAAACACGGTCTCCATAGAGTGCTTGCCTCCTAAAAATTGGTGAAATTCCACTTCATCATAAGATAATCATACAGGATAATCATCAATTACGAAAGCAGCAAGCAAACTCAGTATAATCAGCACCAAACTGTATCTGTTACAGAATGAACCATTAAATAAATATATCAACACCGTTAGGCCTAAAAAAGACAAAAAAAAGAGAAACACCCTTCACAGCTTATAAAGCTGATTCGGCGGCGGACGTATGAAAAGGAGTTCATTCCCTGCCATACGTCCGCCGAGGTGTTTCTAAAGTAATGTCGGCTTAGCTGTATTA
This sequence comes from Paenibacillus sp. FSL R5-0928, assembly GCF_037970385.1. Lineage (NCBI taxonomy): Bacteria > Bacillati > Bacillota > Bacilli > Caryophanales > Paenibacillaceae > Paenibacillus > Paenibacillus sp. FSL R5-0928. The sequence continues at coordinate 5,455,353 of NZ_CP150225.1, forward strand.
TAACAGCGCGTTGATACTGTATCTGTGATAAGAATCACACACATTGTAGATCTTCACATTTTTTCCAAAAGGATCCGAGATCCCCCTCCACCCTGTTCAGCAGGTACTACTACCAGCTTGCGTGGCAGTCGTGCCCGAAGCTCTGGAACATGGCTGATAATGCCGACAGACAGTTGGTCGTTATGCAGTCTTTCCAGTGAGGTAATTACCGTATCGAGCAATTCCGGATCCAGCGTACCAAAACCTTCGTCCAAAAAGAAAAATTGCAATGGATACTGCCCCCGCAGCTGAATCTGTGCCGAAAGAGCAAGTGCAAGTGACAAGGAAGTTAAGAACGTCTCTCCGCCGGAAAGCGTGGAGACCGGTCTTCTTACACCACCGTTTCCATCATCACGGATTACAAAGCCACCGCCCGAATCAACCTCCAGCGCATAACGCTGTTTGCTCAGGAAACGAAGCCGCTGAGAAGCAGACTGGCACACCTGCATCAATTGTTCCTCCGCAATATACTCAACAAAAGCATTTCCACGTAAAACCGTCTGCAATTTGGACAAATGATCCTGTAGGGAAGCATGTTCTAGCCGCTGGGCTTCAAGCTCCATCCAGCGAATATGCCGATGCCGCAGATCCTCTAGATCTCGCTCTGCACGCGCTCTTGCTTGCAGAGACATTTCATCCTCTGACTTACACGCGCTTAAGCTCTCCTGGCTAACTTGCCATTCCTCTTCACTTAAGCTGGCTCCATCAAGCTTCTCTTCAATATTGCGCAGCTGCAATGAGACTTCAGCTTCTTCAGCACGATGGGCACGTACCCGAGAAGATGAAATTTCCCGCTCTTCAGGTGCGAGAGCTGCTCCTTCAACCTCAGCGGCCGAACTAAACGGTGAAGAGGTTAAGCTTTGCTCCCACAGATGGCTTGAAGTCACATAATGCTCTCGAGCAGATTCTGCAGCCTGGCGGGTAATCGCTGCCTCCTTGATCTCATGCTGCGCTTTTTCCGCTGCCGTGAGATGTAATCGTTGGCTGGTCTCCACAGCTGCTAACAATTCCTGCAGACGACGCTCACACTCTGCTAGAAGTGGGGCAGCAGCGCGGCCATTAGTCCACTCTAGAAGACGCCGTTCTTTTTCACGCTGCAATTCTTCTTTGCCTTCCATCTGTGTATTCCACTGAGTAAGCTCTTTATCGAGTCCGGTGATAGTTTCCTGAAGATTCTGTACCGAAGCGCTTTTCTCATCCAGAAACTTGACACTGATTTCCAGTCGGGATCTAATTTCCTCAGCTTGAGCATCCTTGGCTAACAGCTCACGATAAGCTTTTTCTACCTCTTCCGGTGCCAAATCAGGGAACTGCTGTACCCAGTTCTGCCGCAAAGCGGTTAGTTGGCCACTCAGTTCCTTGGCTTTGGCGGTAAGACCTTCTACCCAGCTTCGCTCACCTTCGGCACCTGCTGCTTCTTTGAGGCATAGCTGCTGAACTTCCTGCATCGATTGCTGCCACTGTATCGCTGTACGGCGCAGTTCTCCAGACTGGCTTTTTAATGCTAAAAATGCAGCATCAAGTTCTGCCAAAGCTTTTTCATCTGGGATGGACATATCGGTAGAGGAAACCTCTGTAGTACTGACTTCTGAACCTGCCGCTGCAGGATGATTTACCGTATCAAAAGCTCCATCACCAAACACCTGCTCCAGCCAAACCAGGTCCTGCTCCCTTAAACCACGGAACATATGGCGTGCTTCCAAAGCACGTCTGGACAACACCCGAGCCTGTTGAAGCTTTGACTCCAGTTCCTGTTGCTCTAGGTTATCCTGCAATACAGCAGGGGCCGGGTGGTGTTCGCTGCCACATACAGGGCAAGGTTGTCCTGCTTCCAATTCTTTAGCCAATCCAAGCGACAGTCTGTGCAACTCATGCCCCTTGAGGGCTGCTTCCAAAGAACTGATATGTTGCTCCAGGCTTTCTGCTGCGGTGCGCGCAGCTTCTTCTGTCGCCAGCAGCTTCTCTTGATGCAGCGCCGCCTCGCGGATCAGCTGCCCGCGAGAAGCTTCCTGCTGCTCGCGGCGGCCCTCGGCCTCCGCGAGTCGCGCCTGCGCAGCCGCGAGTGCAGCGGCACGCTCGCGGCGCTCCTTCTCCGCCTTATCCCACTGGGATTCGGCGGAGTGCAGCCCTTGCAGTCTCTGCATCGCTTCTTGCAGAGACTGCCGCTCCTGGGAGCGGACACCGAGCGGCTGCAAGCTCTGCTGCAGCTCTTGCTGGCGCTTTTGGCCCTTGGCCAAAAGCTCACGCTCCCGGGCCATGCCCTCCCGCAGCTCCGCCAGCTTGCGGGAGGCCTCTTCGCGGCGCTCGCGCAGAGCCGCGAGTTCGCGCCGCAGGGCGCCGCGCTCGGACTCGAGCTCGAGCGCGCGGCGGTAGGTGTCGGCCCCCTGCCGGAGGGCCGGCTCTTCCGCCGCAAGCGCGGCCTGCGCAGCAGCCGCGGCCGCAGCGGCACGCGCCGCCTCCTGCTCGGCAGCGGCGGCCAGCACCTCTTGACCCTCCGCGCGGGTCAATCGGCTCTTGAAGGCTTCTTCCGCGCTTCGCCATGCTTTCAGCGCGGGAAGCCTAGCCTCGGCCTCGTCAGCTTGGCCGAGCTTCCGTTCAAGGAGGAGAATCTCCTCCTCCTTGGAAAGCAGTCCCTGCCGCTGCAATTCGCGGCGGGTCCGTTCCTCTTGCAGCTCGCGAATGCGCGTGAAACGCTCCGCGACCTGCAGCGCCGCCTCCAGCTTGCGGCGGCATTCCGCAGCATGTTGGGCTGCTTGTTCGAGGCGCTCTGCCGCTGCCTCTACATCCTCTTTGCCTGCGCTGCCAAGCCCCTGCTGCTCCGCTTCGAGCGCGCGGAGCGCAGCCTCATTCTCCTTCACCCGCCGGCTAAGCTTCAACGCAAGCTGATCGCCATACTGTTCCAAATGGAACAGGCGCTGCAGCATTTGTCGGCGGTCTACGCCCCGAAGCGATAAGAATTCGGCGAATTTCCCCTGCGGCAATACAACTGCTCGCGTGAAGTCATCCATTTTGAGTCCAATATGCTCTTCCACACAACGTGTAACATCTGCGAGTTTATCCGCCATAACGTTATCCCCGTCAGGTGTGACTTCAATGAAACGGCTAATGGTGTTGCTGACTGTTTGCTCACCAGTCCGCTTGAACTTACGTTCAACACGATAACGATGTACCCCAGCGGAAGAAGTGAGCTCAAAGGTAAACGCCACGCTGAGTGAATCCTCAGAGTGATTCATAATCCCCTGTGTCCCGTTAACGGCGCGCTCTACTTTCCCGTACATCGCCAAAGTAATAGCATCCAGCAAACTGGACTTGCCGCTGCCCGTAGGTCCAAAAATCCCAAACAGCCCGGTCTCACACAGACTTTCAAAATCTATTTCCTGCATTTCTCTATAACTCTGCAATCCTGCTACTTTTAATAAAATAGGCTTCACCTTAGTTCTCCTCTCCTTCCTCCGGCTGCTGCCGTTCTTCTTCGGTTAGCTGTAAGAACAGCTCAATCAAACGATCCTCCGGCTCCGCCCCGCCCGTCTGGCGCTGATAGAATTTACGGAACAATTCCTGTACAGGCATACGTGAACGGGAAATCTGTTCAAGCTCCAGCTCCATTTGCGGATAAATCGGACGAATATGAATGATCCCCTCACGTGATTTACGCAGGCGCTGAATATCATTCATCGACATAGCTTCACTGAGCCGAATCTCCAAATCTATAAAAGCAGAAGCATCTCTACCTTCATCCAACCAGTTATATACCTCTTGCAATCCACCCGTAGAGCTCCATCTTACAAGTGGGCGTCCACAGCGAAGATAGATTTCTTCGAAGGTCGGCTCACCGCCCGGCGCAATATCAATCAGCGTCACCGACTTGGCTTGTCCTGCTTCAGAAAAGCTATATGCCAACGGGGATCCGCTATAACGGATCATCCCTTCCCCTTTAACACGCTGAGCGCGATGAAGATGGCCTAGGGCAGTATATTGCGCTCCACAGGATAAAGCAGAAGGGTCTACAGTGTAAGCCCCGCCCACCTGAATCGGGCGTTCCGAATCACTCTCTACACCACCCAGCACATAAATATGGCTCATCGCCAAATTTACGGTTTGTCGGGTAAATTCCCTTCCCAACAATTGCATAAGTTTGCCTACCCGTGCGCTGTAAGCTAATCGAAGCTCCTCTTCCCCGCTGTCCCCAGCAAGCAACTCACCGAGACGTGCCTCAGAGGGATAGGGAAGGGCTGCGATTTTGGCAATCTCACCCGTGCGCGCAGCATGAACTGTCACTGGCTCTGAGGTTGGAAGTCCTACCAAGGTAATCCCCTGCCTTAATACAAGCGGGGAGACTGAAGATACGCGCTCCGGTTGGTCATGATTGCCGGCAATCACCACAAGGGGCCTGCCCCCTGAAGATAGCCTGGCAGCAGCCTCATAGAATAATTGCTCCGAAGCCGCTGGTGGATTAACGGAATCGTACACATCTCCCGCCATCATAATCAAATCCACCTTATGAAAATCGGCGATCTCCACCAATTCATCTATGAACTGCTCTTGCTCCTTCTGGCGGCTTCTTCCCTCCAGCGTACGGCCCAAGTGCCAATCCCCCGTATGCAATATCCGCATCTTCGTCCTCTTTCCCCGCTCCTATGCGGCAATGAATAATTTATAATTTCACAGCATGATCGCCGTCAAAAAAGTACAGCCAAATCTCGCTGATCGGTTCTCCCAAAATATCATGTAATGCCTTGCTGTATAACTCTAGCTGAAAACGATATTTTTCCTTAAGTGCTTCTAGGCCGCCCTGATGTTCTAATACAGAGTCCGTCTTATAGTCTAGCAGAATAATCCGGTCCTCTTCTCGGAACAGGCAGTCAATGACCCCTTGAATTAGCACAGCCTCACTAAAGCCTTCCTTATTGTTCTCAGGGGTAAGCTCCGAGACGGCTTCATTCATATAATCGAGCCCTCGATAAGCCTCACCTGCGGGAACCATATAACTGAATGGCATTTCTCTAAGCTTCCAAGAAGAAGCTATTAATCTACGTCCAAGTTCATTAGTATAAAAAGCTTCTATCTGATCGGGAGCTACAGCCTCCACCTGCTCAGCAGTTAGAATAGCCACTCTCTGAAGTCGGGCTAAGGTTTCTTCCACAACCATAGGATCAACTGAACCCTCCAGCGGAATATGCTGCATGACTGTATGGTATGCTGTCCCGCGTTCCGCTGGGGTCAGACTGCGTTTTTCCATAAATTTCGGACGCCGCAAATGAAGACTGTCCGCACCTGCAACACTTGGACGTTTATCGTTTTCTATTGAGGTTGTAGAATTGCCTTCTTCCAGCAGATCAAAAGAGGGCTGCTCCTGTAATGACAACAACGCTTTTAACTCCGTAACAGAAGTTTTAGCCGGAATACCTGAGGCTGCCGCATACGGATAATTCCATTCCAGTCTTCTAGCAATTTCATCGCTAGTCTCTGTTTCATATATATTTACAGATTCACCCTTATGCAGTGCTTCGAGTACAGCTTGCCGTTCCTCTACCTTATCTTCAGTCTGATCCGTTGGCAGGAACGCCCCAGAATTAAGTTCGGAAGCATTTTGCACACTGATGCTCCAGTTGGACACATCATTGTGCAGCACCGTGGAGACGGTACCTTCTGAACCGCCCAGCTTACGAAGAATCGCCGCAGCAGGGTGCCGGATCAATGCCGGTCCAACCCAATCCAAATAGCTGCGCCCTCGGGCCAGCAGATGGTCTGCAAGCAGCAGCTCATCCCGGTTCTGTACGCTGCTCCAGCTAGCGATTTTGCGTGGCAAATCTCTTACGGTGCCCACTAGAATCATTTTATCTCTCGGACGAGTTAACGCCACATATAATACACGCATTTCCTCAGCTAATAACTCAAGCCGTGTACGCCGGTTAATAGCCAGATAAGGAAGTGTTGGGTAACTAACTCGCGTTTCCCGTTCCACAAAACGTGGCCCAAAGCCAAGCTCTTTGTGCATAAGAAATGGCGAATGCAAATCTTGTCGATTGAACTGTTTTGCCATCCCGGCTACAAAAACAACAGGGAACTCCAGACCTTTGGATTTATGGATGGTCATGATTCTGACGCCATTGCCTTCTTCACCGCCACCGCCAGCTACACCCAGATCTCCGCCATTCTCACGAAGCCGTGAAATGAACACCAGAAAACGGAACAATCCGCGTGCTGCGGTGTCATTCTCAAATTGCACAGCCCGATCATACAAAGCTTTAAGATTGTTCTGGCGCTGCGAGCCTCCAGGCAGTCCTCCAACCCATTCCAGATAGCCGCTCTCCCCATAGATACGCCAGATCAGCTCACTGAGACTACCTTGTCTAGCCGCATTTCTCCAGCTTTCCAGCTGTTCTAGGAAATGTTTAAGCTTGCGCTTCAGTTCTGGACTGATCTGCGGCAGATCTTTATCAGGTAAAACATTATTTTCAACGGTGCTTGCGGATTCAATCACATGAGCCGAGAAGAGGTCATACTCTTCTTCAGCCTCTTTTGCATCTTGCATATCCACCGCCATCTGTACTGCTTGAAAAAAAGGACCCTGACTACACATACGCACCGTAGCCAATTCTTCTTCCGTTAATCCGACCACAGGTGAACGAAGTACGCCAGCCAGCGGAATGTCCTGCTGAGGATTATCAACTATTTTTAAGAGGGAAAGTGCAATTTCCACTTCTGTAGCTTCAAAATAACCTTTATTCAGATCACCATAAGCAGGGATTCCTTCCATCCGAAGCTCTTCGATGATTAGAGGGGTCCAGATTCTTGCCGAGCGAAGCAGGATCACGATATCACCGTAAATAACCGGGCGCATAATCTTGAGTCCTTTATCGTAGATAAGCAGTGGCGATCCACCGGTCATCCCCGTCATTTGTGAAATACGCCGGGCAATTGCCCGCGCTTCCAGCTGCGCCGTCTCGCTCTCAATGGCTTCACTCTCCTGAAGTGGCGCCTCACCGTCTTCAGAGGTCTCTTCTGACTTCCCTGCTGCCGAACCACGATCAATCAATAATAACTCCGGTGCAAAAAAGATATCAGGCCCCTTCTCTGCTGCACCTGGGAAATTCGCTCCGTAAACAAGCTCAGCGCGTTCATCATAATTAATCTCCGCTACCGTCTCATTCATAATCTGCCGGAAGATCATATTGACGGCATTTACAACCTCCATGCGACTGCGAAAATTACGGGCCAGATCGATGACCGAACCGCTAGATGATTCATTAGTAATTTCAGATAGATCATCGATTTGGTGTGAGCCAAAGCTGCGGTATTTATCCAGGAATAGCCCCGGCTCCGCCAGACGGAATCGATAGATACTTTGCTTCATATCTCCGACCATAAACCGGTTACCGGGTGTTTCACGGGATATTAGCCGCACAATCTCCTCTTGCACACTATTCGTATCCTGATACTCATCCAGCAGAACCTCATCGAATTGAGCACGGTATTCCATAGCTGCATCAGAAGGCAGGGAATGACCGGGCGTAGAGTCCGGATGGCGTAGAATTTGCAGACAATAATGCTCCAAATCACTGAAGTCGACTAGACCTCTTCCTGCTTTTTCAATTCTATAACGTTCACCGAATGCTATCACTGTCTCTGCAAGCTCTGCCATCAGTGGAGCCGCTTCGTTCAGCTCTTTCAAAAAAACCTCAGGCGGACGGCCAAACAATGCTTTCTGAAGATCTAAAATACTCTTCTTCACACTGTCGCGCAGTTCCTTCACCATCTCCTGCAGTCCAGGATCTGTCGAATCCTTCTTACAAGCCTTTAATTTCCCAAAATATACTTCCATGAAAATATCATATAATTCTGCCCAAGGTCGTTCGTTTACGGCATCCTGCAGTGCATTTACCATCTCAAGATCAGCGGTTAAATTCTCAGCATAGGGTGCCGGACCGCCCGGCTGCAGTGCAATCTCCCGGCCTTGAATCAGCTGACTGGCTGCGCCCGCAAGTGTCAGCTTCGCTTCTTCAAGAATGCTCAGCACCCATGGCGTTCCACCCAGACTTTCGGTGTCTGGCAATGAGAAATCAGCTGCAGTATCACGGAGCCATTGCGCAGGCCAAGGATGGCTGCGGGCATAATCATGCAATCGCTGTATGAGCGCATGCACTGCATCATCACTGCGTTCACCACTGAACCAATCAGCGAGCTGCACAAATATACTATCCTCGCCATCCGCACCTGCTTCACCGTACTTTTCCTCCAGCAACTCTTCGAGCAGCTCCTGCCGCATCATCTCCGCTTCATGCTCATTTAATATGCGAAAACCCGGATCAATCGGAATCATTTGATAATAACGCCGGATCACTTCCAGACAGAAGGAGTGCAACGTTGTAATCGAAGCTTTGCCCAGCAGGGATAGCTGACGGCGCAAATGGTCGTTCTCCCCATTCTCCTCCAGCTCCCGATCAAGGGCTTCCCTGATCCGCTGCCGCATTTCGGCAGCCGCAGCTTTGGTAAACGTAGCTACTAATAGCCTGTCTACACTGAGGCCGTTCTCTTCCTTACTGATTTTTCGAATAATCCGTTCTACCAGCACCGCCGTCTTACCGGAACCTGCTGCCGCAGCAACGAGGATGTCATCACCGCTCTCCGCAATGGCGCGCCACTGGTCATCACTCCATATACTTCCTTCCGGTTTCGCTTCTATTTCAACCTTCATACTCAAGGTGTAGTTCCTCCTTTGCGGGACAGCAGATCCCATATAACGTCCTTCCCTGGCTTACCCAGATTGTTATAGCTGTTGCCTTCCACAGCTTCATCGAACTGGCAGACAGGTCTAAAGGAACAGAATGTGCAGGCGGTCTCCTGCCCAATTCGGTACGGCTCAATCGCCACATCACCTTCTGTAATCCGTGTCCCGATATCCGAGATTGTCCCTCTAACGGAGGATAATAGATGACCCCACTGCTCTGGTGTAGCTACTGAAGCACTGCTATAAAAGCTGCCGTCAGCTTTTACTGCTACAGGCACGATAGAAGAATACCCTTTGTCTAAAGTGGTATCCATCAGGGAGACAACCTCACGATCTGCTGTAAGCAGTCCTTTCATCTTGAAGCGTTTCAACAGCTCTTGCTCAGCCTGTTCCTTGTTCATCCCATTGGATGAGGTCAACAACGGATCATGCACATGGAAATAAAGTGTGCCGGCTGGAAGTGCCGGCTGCCCCAGCCATTGCTCCGAATATGTTAGCAGCACATCCAAATAAGTCAGCATTTGCAGCGATAATCCATAATACACCTCATGCAGCTTGAGATCCTTTTGGCTCGATTTATAATCAATTACCCGCAGAAGAATTCCGTTCTCTCCACGGGCCATATCTACACGGTCAATCCGGCCAACAACCTCCATCACGCAGCCATTTGGCAGCGTAATCCTTAAAGGCGGCAACTCCTTATCCGGTCCAAAGTCCAGCTCCAGCCCTACTGGCTCAAAGCTGCCCCGGCGGGCATGCTCGCCCAGAATCACAGAAGCACGTCCAACAATATTCTTAAGTTTACGGGAGATGTACCCGTAACGTTTGGAGCTCATTAGGATTTCACCCTGCAACATCGGAGATAGCCGCTCTACTGTCTCACTGGCCTCACGCCGACATTCATCCGGAGACAAGCTGCCCCAGCCCCGTCCCTCTTGTTTCAGTCTTATCGCCATATCACTTAACGCAGCATGGAACAGCTGTCCAATATCAGGTGCTTGCAGCTTATATAGCTGACGCTCCTTCAGTCTTAGTCCGTAGGACGCAAAATGGGAAAATGAGCACGCAACAAATTTCTCCATCCGGGACACACTGCCCCGCAGTGTTGAGCCACCATACAATCTGAGGCTTGTGCCACGCTTTAGCTTCGTTCCCTCATTACGATAGAACAGTGAGCTTAGCAAACGTTCCAGTTGAAATTTACGATCTTCGTTCTTAGTAAACCAGTTATACACATCCCACCATAGCTCCGGAATTTCTGTCCCCTGGCGCCACTGCCGCAGCTGCATAATCAATGCGCGAAGACTCTGTTCTGGTTGACCAATGAAACCGAGATGAATAGAATTTCCGACTTCTGCCGGTAGTCCCGCAGGGGGAAGTGCTGACAAGCTATGCTCTTGAACCCTTGGGAACATTCTATGCAAATGCCGGATAACCTCAGAGGGAAGGAGAGCTTTGCCCTCATCATCTGCTGTAGCGTAGCTAATCCAGAGCTTTCGGCTTCCTGTCGTTAGCGCATTATAGATCAGAAACCGCTCGTCCAGCAGTTTACGAGAAGCGCCGGGAGCAAGCTCCATTCCAGCATTCTCTAGTACGGAGCGTTCACCTTCCGAGAGAATTCCATCTTCCTTAAACTGCGCAGGCACAACACCTTCATTAAATCCAAGCAAAAAAGCGTATTTAACCCCCGTTGGGCGAGTCCGATCCATATTGCCGACCAATACTTGATCCAGTGCGGGCGGAACTAGTCCCATTTTAAGCTCAGCAAGTCCTGTCTCTAGAACTCCGGTGAACACTTCAAACTCAAGTCTTTCATTGCCCATCATTTCTACTATCTGATCTAGCAGATCAAGTACCGCACCCCACAACTGGCTATGTTCCCTAGCCTTCTCGGGTTGGCCCTTCTCCATAGACTTAACACTGAGTTTCTCCAGCTTTCGTGCAACATCCGTCTCTTCAAGCAGCTTGTACATTGCCGTACATAGTTCAAGGCCGCTACGGCTTTTCTGGATTCGTTTCTCAAAAGCAAATAATGGTCCTGTTATACTAGCACGGCATCGTTCCATAGTAGCAAGCAGTTCATCATCCATCTGTCTGCCGCCTTCCAGCGACAAGCTAGGAATACCTTTCCATGAGCGGCCATCCGTCCAGCGATACCCTTGAATCCCACAAGCCAGCACATAGTTTTCTAAAGCATCCATATCCTCACGTGTAATACTACCGTCTAGCGGAAGCAAAAGCTCCGTCTTTACGCAACGGAATACATCCTCGTAACGCCAGCGACGACGCACTACATCCAGCGCGGAACGTATAAATTCCACTAGCGGATGATGCAGCTCATTTACCTTCTGGTCCAGAAAAAATGGCACTCCGTAATCTTGGAACAACGGTTGGATCAGCTGCTCGTAATCGCCAATATTGCGCATCAATACAGCCATTTCGCCATATTTTGCACCTTCATCACGCGCCAGTCTAGTCATTTCGCGCAGTGCTCCCTCAACCTCTGCTCTGTGCGAAACTGCGGCGCCTATGGATATAGCCTCTCTTGCCAGTTCATCCGCACCTATCCAGGCCTTCCGGCGATCATATCCCCGTTCAAGGTGAGCAAGTACTGGACTTTCTTCAAAACGCGGAAGAACCGTTGGCTCCAGCAGCTCGTCCCACACATCAATGCCCAGCTCTTCAGCTATTCCACGCAGTTTAATGTAAGTAACCGCAGTGGGGTGAAACAATTCAAGCTCATTCAACTGATCTCCATATGGGTAAGGACGATCAATTGTAAGCGAAACGGTCAGCTTCGAAGCTTGCTGCATCAATTCTCGAAGCACTACGAATTCCTGCGGAGTAAATCCATGGAATCCATCTACCCAAATCTCCGCCCCGCGAATGTAGGAGGAATCAGGAATATGCTCAGCCAGTTCTGCTAAACGATCCTCTTCATCGATATAGAGACGTGACATTTCCTTCTCTAAATCGCTGAATACCAGCTGCAAATCATCCAGCTTACCCTCAAGAATAGGACTTCTTGCAATAGCTCCTCGCATAGCGGACAACTGCTCTTCTAAATCAGTGGAACCCAAACAGCAACGCTTCATCTCCGTGTGCAGTTGGTTCAGACGTTCCACAAAACCCGGTCTGTCTGCTGAGGCACCGAACAATTTCAGTTCCTCTTTGCGACGACTGATGATTTTGTAAATTAACATTTTCTTACCTTCATCACTGATTGGCAGACTTGCACTGCCACCAGTTTCCTGCTTCACACGATAGGCAAGCCGCGAAAAACTCAGTGTCTGCGCCCGAAGGCTTCCCTTCACATTCCCTACGGTCAAAAGCCCCCGTTCTGCTCCAAAAGAACCTTGCTCTGGCACAAGAATAATAATCGGCGCACCAAGCGGTTCCTTCTCTAAGGAAGAAGAGATAGATTCCCATATTTTTGTTGTCTTGCCACTGCCCGAGCGGCCTAGTAAAAAGGTTACCGACATAAATGATAGACTCCTTCCGTAACGGAGAAAATATATAAATTACAAGGTGAAATATCCACCTATTGATTACACTCCAATTAAAAAAGTTCAGTGATTCCTCGTCCCTTCAGTATATCATAACCACACTAATCGGAACATGTGTTTGCTAGTATTTTCTAATGTTTTACAAAGGATAACAGCTACGAGTACAAATAAAAAAAAGCAAACCTCCGGATTTTGGCGGCTTGCTTTTTAGAGTGTTTAGTTTGTTTTTAATGCCAGATGTGCAACGTTAGATTAGAGCTGCCAATGTCGGAGCATAGGGTCAATGTTAGACTGTTCGGTGTTCAGCGTTCAGCATCCAGCGTTCGGCATTCAGCGTCCAGCGTCCAGCGTCCAGCGTCCAGCGTCCAGCGTTCGGCATTCGGCATTCGGCATTCGGTATTCTGCGTTCAAATTGCACATTTTCGGCTAGGCTTGTTTCATTAATTACTTACAGACCCAGGAGCCGTTATTCGTGGATTCAGTGCTGTTTTGGCAACTTTTCGGACCCCATTGACGCTATTCTTCGAAAATGTGTTGCATTACGGGTGTTTTAAGAGCAATAGCGCCTTTGGGGTCCGTAAGAATTCAATAATAGGCTGTTTACGCTAAATAGAGTCATCTGAGTCCGTTGGCAACTACTTGCCTTACAGTCGACTCACGGCCACCCTACGTCCAGCCCTTTTATCCTATTTGTTACTTGGCAATGTAAACCTTTTTGACCTTCAGGCTTATTTTTTACTCCGCACTTCAAAAATCGCAAACTTCAGATAGTGTCCTTCATTAACGCCAAGTATTTGTGGGTGGTCTTTGCCTGCGGCCCGCCATTCCACAAGTCTCAACACCTTGCCAGCATCTTTAGCTGCATCGGCAATCGTTTCGAGGAACAGATCTGGCTGCATATGGTAAGAACAGCTTGCGGTAACCAAATAGCCGCCTTCGTTCACCAGCTTCATCCCGTGCAGATTGATATCCTTGTAACCACGGCAAGCGCCAGCTACTGCACTTTTGGTTTTGGCAAACGCCGGAGGGTCCAGGATGACTACATCCCAAGTTCTTCCTCCACCTGCCGTCATCGGCTTGGATGTGTCGGTTTTGGCTGTTTTGCCTCCGGATTTAGGATTTGCAGCAGTTGCTGCCGTCTCTGTTCCACTTGCAACTGTCGCCCGTTCAGAACGTTCCTCTAGTCCTTTAACCTGATTCCGTAAATATGCAAAAGCATCATCCACTACGAATTCAACACGATCGCTAAAGCCGTTCAGCTCCACATTCACTTTGGCACTCTCAATGGCATGCGCTGAAACATCGAGGCAGGTTACTTTTTTCGCGCCATACTTGCAGGCATGCAGCGTGAAGCTGCCCGTATGTGAGAAGCATTCCAGCACTGTCGCACCGTCCCAATAAGGGAACGTTACATGTTTACCGCTCTTATTAACTGGCAAGGTCTGTAGCGAACCCTCCTCAGTTTCGATTTCCTGCAGCGTAATGCCGCTTCGTCCCCCCCAGCCTTTCATGAGCGGAGCAATAGAAGCTCTATTCTCACGTTGGTCAAAGAAGTAGCCAGTCTTCTGGCCTTCTTCAATATCAACGACCAGCTTCAGGCCATTCTCACTCACAGTTACATGCCGTGGACACCCCCCATACAGCAAACCCGTTGTCTGCTCCATACCTTCAAGCTCGCGCACACTAACATCACTGCGCTCATAGATTCCGCGCGGTGCCATAACCTGCACCAATGCTTCGACGATTTCTGCACGCCGCTTGTCCATTCCGAGCGTAAGCAGCTGCACAACCAAAATATCTCCGAATCGATCTACAATAAGCCCCGGCAAAAAGTCCGCTTCACCATAAACCAAGCGATAAGCATCCGCACCCGGAAGGAACCGATTTCTGTGTTGCAGACAATTCGCAAAACGTTCTGCAAAAAAGGCTGTATCCATGATCGCAAGGGGTCCCTGTGATACAATTCTTACCCGAATCTGTGACGCTGGATTGTAATATCCCACGGCCAAAAATCGGCCCTGATGATTAAGGACATCTACTAATCCCCCCGCTTCCGGATTTCCTTCTACCGATGCGACTTCACCTGCATAGACCCATGGATGGCCCTGTTCCAGTCTTTTTTTGCGATTGCGTTCTAAAATAACCGATGGCAATGACTTCAACTCCCTGTTTTTCTAAAAATGTTTTTATACATGTCCCATGCAATACATTCATATATTGGTGTACAACCCTCGTCCAAAGGAGTATGCCCTATGTTCAGTGATTTGCTGTTCCCTATCATATATGGTCTTGTTATCTTTCTAGCCGGCATGAAGCTGATGGAAACGGCGTTGTCCAAGCTAGCAGGCCCTCTATTAACTACAAGTCTAAATAGAGCTACCTCAACACCTATTAAAGGAATGATTGCCAGCAGCCTGTTGTCCGCCTTACTCCAGAGCAGTACTGCTGTAACGGTGTTGACTATCGGCATGGTCAATGCCGGCCTGCTCACCTATGCCCGCACACTTGGCATTATCTTGGGCAGCAACATCGGCACCACATTAACTACAGAATTGATCGGACTTCAGATCAATACCATGGCCACGCCCTTGCTGGCAGCCTCGCTCAGTCTGTGGGCAGCGGCAGTTATTGCAGGCGAACTGCCGCCTACATCGCGAGTGGCAGAGCTCTGCCACAAAATATCCCCGCCACTGCAATTTATCAGTCTGGCTGTATCAGGCTTCGCCCTCGTCCTATGGGGGATCGCTGTCATGCAGTCTATCGGCGGAACACTTCAGGAAAGTGGCTTATTCCTCTGGTTCCTAAACCATGCCGCTACAAGTGCCCTATGGGGGCTCGCCGCTGGAGCGTGCCTAACAGCCCTGCTCCATAGCAGCGCTGCTGTCATAGCTATGGCTATGAGCATTGCCGCCTCGGGTGCCATGCCGCCTGAGCTAGGTATAGCCATTGTGCTGGGCGCCAACGTAGGCACCTGTGTCACAGCGGTCATCGCTTCCATCGGCGGCACGCCATCCGGCGTCTTCGTCGCTTGGTCCCATGTTGCGCTTAATGTAGGCGGTGCACTACTATTCTTGCCCATGATCGGGCTGCTACAAGCAAGTGCAGCATGGATTGGTGGAGGCCCTGCTTCACAAATCGCCCACGCCCAGACCATTTTCAACGTAGTCTGCTCACTTCTAGCACTGCCATTATGTTACCTGCCTATATGGACAAAACTGGAAAAACGTCTTCAGTCTTAGCTTAAAGGTACCGTTTTTTTATACCCCAGCTTTCCACAACTGTACTATTATACTTCAATCGAAAATATTATAAAACCGCGAACCGTCGTAAAAAGTGATCACCGTCGAGAAAATTCCAATCAGCGCAAACAAAGCCAATGCAAAATAATCGTCTCTCGTGAACGGGCGACTGCTATACCAAGTTCGTTTTGTCTCAGTGCCAAAGCCGCGCAGCTCCATAGCGGTACTGATATTTTCAATTCGCTCGATACTAGTCAAAATTAGGGGCATCAGAATCGAAATGATATTTTTTAGCCGCTTAGGCAGCTTTTCTTTTCTAGAAATATCTATTCCCCTTGCTTGAGCAGAAAACGATATATTCTCATAATCTCGTTGAATATCCGGAATGTACCGCAAAGCCAGCGATACAGAATATGCAATTTTATAGTTCACTCCAACTCTGTTTAAGGATGCTGCAAATTCACTGGGATGGGTCGTTAGAAGAAACAATAGTGCCATTGGAATGACCACTGCATATTTGAGGGCAATATTGAATTGATAGAATAGCTGCTCCCAAGTTACCGTATACCGGCCTGCAATGTGCATAATATCATGACGTGTACCGTAAACACGTACGCCCTCCAAAGGAGAAAAGATAAAGATAGCTATATGATTAAGCAAAAAGAAAATCAAGATGAAATATAATACGAAAGCATAATCCTGAAATTGGACTTTGGAAATTCTAAAGGCAAGCAAACTAAATAACAGCATCACAATTAGACATCTTGTATCATATGTAATCATCCCCGTCACAGACCACACTACAAATAAAATCAACTTAGTAGCGCCGGTAAGACGGTGAATAGGTGAATCCTGCTTCGTAAAAGTTAACATTTTGGCCTTCATCCGCCTCGGCTCCTCCTATCATACGCAATGAACCTTCTAACGAACTCCTCAGGTTGTTTCAGTTCAGCTTTTACAGCTAGGGCAAAAAGCGAGGTTTCTTTCAAGTTCGCTTTTTTTACCACATCAGTATTCGTTAATATTCGCTCAGGGCTATCATCCGCAAGCTTCACGCCATCAGCTAACACTATAGCTCTATCGGCATATTCCAGCATCAAGTGCATATCATGCGTGATCATAATGACCGTCATCCCCTGCCCCCGCAGCGTCAAGAGAAATTCCATCATTTCGTTATAATGCCTGTAATCCTGAGCAGCAGTCGGCTCATCCAAAATGATCACTTCCGGCTCCAGTACCAGAATAGCGGCAATCGTAACCCGTTTCTTCTGGCCATAACTAAGCGCCGAGATAGGCCAGCTGCGAAAAACATAAAGTCCGCACACCTTCAAGACTTGATGGACACGTTCACGAACGAGCTCCTCAGAGCAACCTCGGAGTCTAAGTCCTAGAGCGACCTCGTCATATAAAAGTGTCTTAGAAATCATATGATTGGGATTTTGCATAACAAAACCAATCCGCTCTGCCCGCTCCTTAATCGTGTCCTGAGCAATATCGCGCCCATGCATCCGTATCGATCCGGAAGTAGGTTTATAGAAGCCACAAATAAGCTTGGAAACTGTAGATTTTCCAGCTCCATTTCGCCCCGCTATACAGACCATCTCTCCTTTATGAACACAGAGATTGAGCTTATCTAGCACCTGCTGATTTTTTTCGTATCCAAAAGAAATATCGCTAAGCTCGAGGATGGGTGGGCTATCCAGCTTATCCTGCCGTGCCTGATTGCACTCATACCAGATCTTAAGTTTATTAGAACACGCCTCCAACTGTATATCGTTCATATGCTGCGGATTCATATTTGCTGTAATCGAACATCCGGCATACTTTAAAGCCGTTAAATAGAGAGGTTCCCGAATGCCAACTTCTGAAAGTAGGGTTGTGCTCAACAGTTCTGCAGCCGGCATATCCGCCACAATACATCCTTCATGGATCACAATAATACGATCCACTGCCCGATGCAGCACCTCTTCAAGACGATGCTCGATCATAATAACGGTTTTACCTGTCTCTTTATGCACTCGATCAATAAGCTCAATCGCTTTTATACCGGTATAAGGATCTAAGCTTGCCAGCGGTTCATCAAAGAGCAGGATGTCCACATCACCTACCAGAACACCTGCCAAGGTCGTTTTTTGCTTTTGTCCACCCGATAACTCTTGAGGAGAAGAAGCCAGAAATTCGTGGATATCCACCGCTCTTGCGGCAGCCGCCACTTTACTCTTCATTTCTGTCTGCTGAACCACATGGTTCTCTAGACTGAAGGCGATATCCTCACCAACCGTTAATCCTACAAATTGTCCATCCGGGTCCTGCAATACAGTACCCACCTGATTGGACAGCTCTGCAATACTCAGATCCTTCTGCTCCTGGCCCATAATCCGTAATGAACCTGATATTTCCCCACTGTAAGCAAAAGGAATGAGACCATTAATACAATGAGCAAGTGTACTTTTCCCAGAACCTGAAGGCCCCACGATAAGCACCTTTTCCCCTTCAACAATCGTTAAGTTGATCCCCTGCAGTGTGGGTTCCTGCTGTGCCCGATATTGAAAGCTGAAATCCTTAAATTCAATCATTACTTTTTTCATCCGAGACCTTCCTCTGGGTTAATGTGAAGAGAAAAAAGCCGGTGATTTCCACCGGCTTTTTTAGCTTGGATTTGTATTCCACTCAAGCTTCTCTAGTTAAGCTGCCCTGTTTCGTTCTTGTCTTAGCATACGCAATGGCTAGTAAAGATCCGATCACTGCCACCGAAGCTATATTTAATGCACCTGCGGTCAGTCCTTGCGTAAATACTTTATTTACGGGTTCTGCATAGATCAGAATATCCAACACCGGGGCTACAAGGAACCATGCTACAGCATTCGCTGCAATCTGAGCCAGATTAAAGCGTATTATTTCCTTTCGTCCGAATTCCCCGTCATGAATAGCGATTCTAGCTACTAACAAGCCAATAACCAGCCCTACAATGCCAGATGATATGACCCAACTGAACCATGGCGATCCATAAGATATCGTATCCTTCAGGGTATGCCCGATCAGGCCTATAAATAATCCGGCAAACGGACCGTACAATAGGGAGAACAATGCCAGTAATGCGTATGTAGTCTCGATGTTAGTGTTTGGAATACCCGAAGGAATCGAGCCGAATCTCCCCAATATAACGAATAAAGCAGAACCAATACCAATCGCTACAATCGTCTTGATCGACAACACCTTTTGTTTTGCCATGTTCTCATCTCCCCCAACGCATCTATTATGTTTTATGTGATTATACATCGGAATAGTCGGAATTACTATAGAATCCAAATAAAAAAATCTGCAAAGCAACATAATGTTGGCTTTGCAGATTCATAGTTGATTATTCAGATCCTATTTTCTATTACTTCACTGTCACTGATACCGTAACTGTCTTGCCGCCTAGCTTTCCTTTAATGGATGTCGTTCCTTTACTCACAGCTACAATCTGACCGCTAGCAGATACTCTCGCTACAGAAGGCTTGGAGCTGGTCCATACCGCACTTCCAGTAACAACAGCAGTCTTACCAGTATCATACTGTGCAGTCACGACTACATTCTGAACGGCTCCCGGAGCCATTTTCAGTCTGCTTTCATTAACGGTTAGCTTTGTCAGTTTAGGAACTACAGTAATTTTGACACTAGCAGCAATCCCTTGGTAAGATCCTGTCAGCGTAGCAGTACCTTCTGTTACTGCTTTAACGGATGTAGCTTTAACCGTAGCAACCGCCTCATTCGAGGACTGCCAATTCATACTGCTGGAGACATTTCCTGTCTTACCATTAGAATAATAAGCCGTTACCTTTATCGCTTTAGAGCCTTTAATGTTCATTTCGATAGCAGTAGGTTCTACAACAAGCTTAGTAACCTTTTGTTCAATGGTAACTGGGATACTGATGGTTTTATTGGCGTAAGTTCCCTTTAAAGTAGCAGAACCCTTCACCAGTCCTTTGATTACCTTACCGGAAGTTGTTGTCTTGATAATTGCATTCGTACCGGTAAGCTCCCATTCCATAGTTCCAGTAGCATCAAGTTCACTGCCGTTTTCCATCACAGCTTTCACTTCAGGAACAGCCTTCTCTTCACCAGTAACAATCACCAGATTTTCTTCTGGTCCAAGCAAGACAAGGACTTTATCTTTCACTGTAACCTTTACTTCAACACTTTTTTCTCTTACAGCTGTTTTTGAAGTCGTTGGGTTTTCTGATTTTATTTTACCGATAACCTTCACAATACCTGCCGATTCAGCTACAATTTTACCGTCTTTAATGGTGGCAATCTCATCATCCGCAGAGGTCCACTCGATATCACTGCTAAGATCTAGCTTTGTTCCGTCAAGCTTTGTACCGTTTACTTTTGGAAGGCTTACGGTGTCATCTGTGTAAAGCTCCAGTTCCGTCTTGTCGGCTTCCAGTTCTGTAATCGTAGGATAAACTGTCAGCTTAAAGCTTTTATTAATTCCTCTGTACTCTGCTTTAATAACCGAAGTTCCCACTGCTTTAGCAGTCACTGCCGCGGTATCGCTACCAGGCGTAACGGTTGCCGCCAATTGGTTATCTGAAGTCCATACTGCGCTGCCTGAAATATTCGGAGTAGAATTCGCAGCATCGCGAACCTCAGCCTTAACGTTCAGGGTTTCACCCATAAACAGGAATTGATCTCCTGTAGGAGTAAGTAGTAGCGCTTCATAAGGAGCACGTACATATACGTCTACAGTTTGTGTAATCCCCAGATAGGATACTGTAATTACAGCTTTACCAGCAGACAACACTTTGATCTCGCCTTTGTCTACTGTAGCTACACTAGCACTAGAAGAGGACCATTCCGCTTTCGCTGAAATATCATTTGCGCTGGATTTTGTAGTTTCTTTAGTCTCTGCAACCAATTTCAAAGGTGCATCTCCAACTAGCATCTCTAGTTCTTTAACGATTTTGTCGTCATGTTTAAGCTCAATTTCAGAATAAGGCAATTTCACTACAGCCTTAAAGGTTGCTGTTAAGGTCTTGTATTTGGCAGTGATCGTTGCTGTACCTTCACCAGCCAAAGTGATCTTACCTTCTGCAATGGTCAATACGCTTGTGTTGGAGCTGCTCCAAGTAGTATCAGCCGTTACATCCTTAGCAGAAGTCGCTGTTTCTCCACCAATCGCATTGGCTTTGACCAGCAGTTTATCCTCATCATCACCCAATTTGTAGTTCCCTTCAGAACTATATTCGAGCTTCAGTTCTTTAACAGGATGTGCTACCTCAACTTCAATGGTAGCAAGTGCATGATTATAAGTCGCTGTAATAATAGCTTTTCCACTGTCTATCGGAGTCAGCAGGCCATTTACTACCTTTACAGCGTTTGTGTTAGAAGAATTCCATACCACTGCACCTGTCACATCTCTTTTAGATGAGGACCCTTCCACATTCGCATATACCTTAAGTTGCTTTGGCGTTTGTCCAACCGTAAGCTCTACTTTAGCTGAGCTTTCGAATTCAATCGAGTTGATATCGCCGGTCGCTGCAAAGACACTTACCGGAAAAACCGCAGTAGCTAACAATATCATGATGAGGAGCATTTTCGTCATTTTCCTGTACACAGTCATTTGTTCTCTCCCTTAGGCTATAATGTCGTTCGGTGGTTTATCCCCACACTCTTTTACTTATATCGACAATTGTACCCTAAGTGTTTACCCCCTGGCTCTATAAAGCGAAATTCGGGACTTTCAGACTAGATAATACGGTAAAGGTTGATCAAAATATTAGGAAGTAATATGCTAACTACTAAATTCTTTCTTGAAACAAGGGGGCTACGATGAGTGCAGAGAACGTCCAACTAGAAGCAATCCCGTCTCCTAAACAGGAAGATAGCTTCCTTAAAGGGGTAAAAGATTGTATTCCCACACTACTAGGCTACTTAAGCATCGGACTTGCAGCAGGCGTTGTTCAAAAGACAGCCGGACTCAGCATTGCTGAGATTGCCTTAATCAGCTTGATTCTTTACGCGGGCTCAGCTCAGTTTATAGCTGCTGGAATGATAGCCGTTAGCAGCTCGCCTGCGGCCATTATCATTACGATATTTATCGTGAATCTTCGCCATATTTTGCTTAGTGCAGCTCTTTCTCCTTATTTCCGCCATCTTTCCCCACTGAGAAATATGCTGGTTGGTTCTTTATTGACTGATGAGACCTTTGGAGTTGCCATCAATCAAGCTTTGAATAAGCAGCAAATCAGTGAAAAATGGATGCACGGTCTAAATCTCACAGCATATTTAAATTGGTTTCTTGCGAATGTAGCGGGAGCTTTTTTAGCCCAGTGGATCTCAGACCCTGATCAATTCGGTTTGCAGTTTGCCTTACCTGCGATGTTTATTGGTATTCTTGTAATTTCCATGATTGACCGTAATAAAATCAAACTAGATTTGGTTGTCGCAATCCTTGCCGTAATCATAGCAGTAGGAAGCTCTTTCCTATTCTCCAGTAGTGTTGGAGTGATTATCGCTACAGTTATTGCGTCAACGATAGGGATGGTGTTTGAAAAATGGAAGTGAGATGGGATGTATTTCTGATCATTCTAGGAGCAGCTTTTGTGACCTTTATTCCCAGGGTGGTTCCGCTTATGATCCTTAGCCGGTTTGAATTGCCAGAATGGGGAATGCGCTGGTTAAATTATGTTCCTATCTCTGTTATGGCGGCATTAATAGGTCAGGAGATATTTTTGAATGATGGAAAATTTTCGTCTTTAGCTAATAACATTGAGCTTTTTGCGGCATTGCCTACTTTTTTGGTTGCGATAAAAACCCGGAGCTTGCTAGGCACTGTACTGGCGGGGATTGTTTCAATCATGATCCTACGGATGTTTTTTTGATCCACTTCTACGCGTATGAAGTCGCTATCGGACCCAGTTGACCTTATTCACAGCTTTATCCCACTTTTGGAACACTAACGGACCCCATAGTCGCTATTGCCATGAAAAACACCTATTATGAACCACTTTCTGAGGAATAGCTGCACTGGAGTCCGAAACTAAGCATAAAAGGCAAAAAAATTGCAAATAACGCCATCTGGGTCCGAAAGCATCAGGAGATTGTTATGAATTGGTGGTCTAGGCAGCAGCAACTAAAAAACAGAGCAGCCCTTCCCCATTAACGGAAAAATGGCTGCTCTGTTGTCTTTTTACTAATATCTATTTAACGGATATTTATTGCTTAACGAACAGCCTGCTGAAGCCCAGTCTGACTAACCCCGATCAACTCACCGCGGCATTCGTTCACGCCAGCTTCCGTTATCTTCACCTGACAAAGTTCTCCTTGGAGTGAATCTTCACCATCGAAGAACACCTGCAAATAGTTGTCGCTAAATCCATGCTGGATATTGCGCCCCGGAGCCCCTTTTGCGGCTCTTTCCGGAATAACACTTAATGTCTGACCTACAAATTTGCGAGCATAGGCTATTTGCATTTCTTCTGAAAGATCAATCAGTTCCTGCACGCGTACATTTTTGATTTCTTCGTCGATCTGATTCTCCATCCGCGCTGCTGGAGTGCCCGTCCGCTTGGAGTAAGGGAATACGTGCATCTCGGAGTAATTAATAGCTTTCATGAAGTCGTAGCCGGCACGGAACATTTCATCGGTCTCCCCCGGGAATCCAACGATAACATCCGTAGTAATCCCGACATCTGGCATCGCCTGACGGATCAGCTGCATTTTGGCGTAATATTCTTCTGTCGTATATTTACGGCGCATTGCTTTCAGCACATCATTATGTCCGGCTTGCAGCGGGATATGCAGATGACGGCACATTTTAGAGGAACGGTTCAGCACCTCCAGCAGCTTCTCATCGATCTGGCTGGCTTCGATAGAACTGATACGTACCCGCTCCAGTCCATCCACCTTATCTAGATCCCACAGCAAATCGGCTAGACGGTAATTATCAAGATCATCACCGTAACCACCGGTATGAATACCCGTGAGAACAAATTCTTTATACCCTGCTTCTACTAATTGATGCGCCTGGGTTACGATGCTTTTGGGATCACGGCTGCGGGAAAGTCCACGTGACCATGGAATGATGCAGAATGTGCAGAAGTTGTTGCAGCCATCCTGAATCTTCATAAAAGCACGCGTCCGATCCGCAAAGCCAGGTACATCCATCTCTTCGAATTCACGTGTCTTCATAATATTACGAACAGCGTTGACCGGCTGACGTGAGGCTTCAATGTTCTTCACATGCGTCATGATCTGATCGCGGTCCTGGTTACCAATAACAAGATCGACACCAGGAATATCAAGAATCTCACCAGGAGAGGTCTGTGCATAGCAGCCAGTAACCGCCACGATAGCCTCCGGATTGCGGCGAACGGCACGACGAATCATTTGACGGCTTTTTTTGTCACCTGTATTAGTTACAGTACAAGTATTAATCAGATATACATCGGCAGGTCCCTCGAAATCGACCTGCTCGTAACCTTCATTTTTGAATAGCTGCCAGATGGCTTCGGTGTCATAAAAATTCACTTTACAACCTAAAGTATAAAATGCTACGGATGGCATCTCTTAAGCTCCTCCCATTTCTCCAGATTCATATAAAATACAAGCAGCGGCAACCATGCCCGCTGTCTCACAGCGCAGAATACGCCGTCCTAGTCCTACGGAAACCGCACCAGCTTCTTCTGCCTTTTGGCATTCCTCTGGTGTAAAGCCCCCTTCAGGACCTACCACAATCAATACCTTCCCACCAGCCTGCGGTGAAAGCGAGGATAACCAAGGGGCAACACTGCTGCGAAGCTGCAAGCCTTCTTCTTTTTCATAACAAAAATAAATTGCATCATACTCACTAAAAGTCTGGAGCAGCTGCTTCCAGGATAACGGTGAGCCTACAGCCGGAACGATGTTCCGGTGTGCCTGCTCGGCAGCTTCTTTACAAATTTTACGCCAGCGGTCCAGCCGCTTACTTTCCTTGCGTTCATCGTACTGTACAATCGTGCGCTCCGACAGAAAAGGAATAAAACCAACGGCTCCAATTTCTGTACACTTTTGAATGATAATTTCCATCTTATCAGCCTTGGGTAAGCTCTGAGCCACTGTGATTTTTATCCGCGGTTCATGCGTCATCTCCAGGGTTTCCAAGATATTCACTGTCACTTCCCCAATTTCGATCTGAGCAATCTCCACTAACGCTTCACGGGAGACGCCATCGCTGACAATAAGCTTGTCCCCAGCCTTACCGCGCATCACTTTGGCAATATGCCTTGCATCTTCTCCGTCAATTCTAACGTTATCCGTACCAAACTGCTCCGGTGTAACAAAATATCGCTGCATCTCTTCATCATCCTGTTCATGAATTCAGTAAGAAGAAACGGTAAAGACGCCTTAATTAAGACGTCACCCGTTTCTTAGAGAAATATAACTATGGATCAGGCGAAATTTAACTATCCTATTTTTCAACAAATTACATAATACAATGTTTAAGCAGGGTTGACCAGACTTCAGTCCCTACCTTAGCTGCCAAACATTCTTAGGAATAGCTGCACAAATGTTCTCGACATTTCACTAGCCCAGTGGCCAAGAGGATCAATGGTATAGGTTCGTAACCCTGGAATAAACAGAATTAATAAAAAGATAAATACAGCCCATTGCTCAAATTGCTGTAATTTGCCCCGAATAGAGCGAGGGGCAATATCCTCCACAATCCGGTAGCCATCCAGCGGAGGCAATGGAATCAGATTGAATAAGAATAGAAAGAAGTTCCATTGAATAAAGGTGCCAAAGAACAAATACACTGCCTCTAATACGCGGTCATTGGAGATCGACTCTAATACACCAGTTGCCGCAAGCACCCCATATATTAAAGCACCAATAATCCCTAGTAACAGGTTACTGATTGGGCCCGCAGCAGACACAATGACTCCCATCAGACGGGGGCGGCTAAAGTTATCGCGGTTTACAGGAACCGGACGCGCCCACCCGAAACCAGCAACCAGCAGCAGTAAAATACCAAAAAAATCGAAGTGTACAGCAGGGTTAAGCGTCATGCGTCCTAATAATCTAGCGGTAGGGTCACCGAACTTATTGGCGAAATAAGCATGACTGAATTCATGTACTGTAAAAGCAATTAAAATCGTAATGAGCAGAAAAGGAAGCTGATCCAGATCTACACGTATTATACTTTGCAATATATCCATTTTTACCTCTTTCCGGCTGTAAATGCCACCCAATCTTCTTCACGGGATACTTCCATAATCTCAAAGCCGGACTCTTGTAGTGCGTTAGCCACAAGTCCTTCTTTATCCTTGTAAATACCAGAGGTAATATACAAGCCTCCTGGCTGAAGTGCACGATACACGTCATCCGTAAACAATACGATGATTTCTGCCAAAATATTCGCAACTACAATCTTCACTGGGAGTGTAACGCCAAGACTATCCTCTGTTACTTGCTCACCAGGTGTTCCCTCAAGAGTGTGACCCGGTCTAGCGGATGGCCACATTTCTCCAGCAGCTGTGTCAGCTACGCCTTCACCGCCTAGCAAGGAGAGCAGGTCGCTTTCTTTTACCGTAATGAACTTCTCAAGTTTGTTCAGTGCTACATTCTCGCGCGCACTTTCAACAGCTACCGGGTCCAAATCTAACGCCAGCACGGATTTCGCACCAAGCAGCATCGCACCTACAGCCAATATTCCTGAACCCGTACCGACATCGATCACTTCTTCGCCGCCGCTAATATTCTTTTCAAGCGCACGCAGGCACAAAGCTGTTGTAGGGTGAGTCCCTGTACCAAATGCCATACCAGGGTCCAGCTCAATGATTGCTTCATCTGGGCGCTCAGGCGTATATTCCTCCCAAGTTGGTTTAATCGTGAGACGCTCCGATACCCTGAGCGGTTTAAAATATTGCTTCCAAGCATGCGCCCATTCGTCTTCATCTACGGTTTTCCAAGAAATCAGCGATTTGCCCGGATCAATACCGTACTCACGCAATTCTGCTACCCGTGGAGTCAGTTCTTCTATAACAGCATCCATATCCGTGGAATCGGCATAATAACCTTTGATTACCGCTTCCCCTTCTGGGATATCATTCAAGGGTTGGTCGTATAATTCACCGTAACGCGTATTCCGCTCTTTACTGAGTGTTCCGGATTCTTCAATAGAAACCCCACCCGCTCCTGCTTCATATAAAAAATTCGAAATCATTTCTTGTGCATCTTCTGTTGTATGTATCGTCACTTCATGCCATAACATCTTTATGTGATCCTCCTAAAGTTTTGTGAGCGTTAGCTTCATTGATTGACTTCGTGCAAAACTGGCTTCGTAAGCATAGACTTAGTTTTGTGAGCATTCGCTTCATAGTATAACATTTCTTCTTGGGGTAACGCCAAACTACAGATCAACGCTCTGCCATGCCCGTGCTACTCCTGCAAAAGCAATCGAGCGAATGATCATCTACCATCCCCGATGCCTGCATAAAAGCATAACATATGGTAGAGCCGACAAACTTCATGCCTCGCTTTTTTAATGCTTTACTCATTGCGTCAGACTGAGCCGTCGAAGCAGGGACATCCGCACGTGTCTTCCAATGGTTAATCGAAGGTGCACCCCCCACAAAACTCCAGAGATAATCTGCAAAGCTGCCTGTTTCCGCACTAATTTGCAAATATACGCTTGCATTACGAATGATAGAATCAATCTTTAAGCGATTTCTAATAATCCCGGGATCGTTCATCAGCTCAGCAATTTTCGGCTCATCATAATGCACAATCTTTTCCGGATCAAATCCATCAAATACCTCTCTGTAATGTGCCCGCTTTTTTAAGACGGTGTACCAGCTTAATCCTGCCTGCATGCCTTCGAGCATAAGTAATTCAAACAGCTTCCGGTCATCATACAGAGGTTTACCCCACTCTTCATCATGGTATGCGATATATAAAGGATCCTCATTAACCCAAGCACAGCGAGTGATTTCCATCCTTTTCTCTCCTTTACGCTAATCCTCGCTGAGTCCACTCAGCATCTACTCACTTTAAACGAAAAAAAGGGAAGAACACAAGGTTCCTCCCTAAAAAAAAATTTTCTATGGCCGCAGCTGCACTCTTGTTTCTTTATCCGGATCGTCAGTCGTATAGAAGAATATATAAATAGAAGCTTCTGTACCTTTGAAACCCTTGTAAACATCAATGGCCTTATTGTTTCCATCCCCAGTGAAATTAACGGTCAGAGGTTTACCTAAAATACGCTCTTTCCCCAGTCCGATATGGGTCTGGTTAATTCCACCGAAGCGAGCATCTTCACTTTCAGTCTCTACATAAAGATCGGCACCCTGCATATAGTACGTCCATTTTACCGGATAACCGCTAAGCTGCTGGATAAGCGTCTGTTTCTTATCAGATATATTCGTCAACAGAAGTGGTGTTTTTTCGTCCTTGTTAATTTTATAGCTGCCGTGCTGAGTTACCTTGTATTTAGCAACAAAGGTAATTGGCGTCTCTTCTGTGATTTCAAGGTCAACTGGCCGCTCAAAACGAAGCACTGTTAATTCCGGCTCACCTTCTGGAGATCTCCAGAAATTGCCCTCCAGCGTCTTGCCTGCTACTTCAAGAGTAGACTTTTGATACGGGAAATTGGTGCCTTTCTCTTTACTTCTAATAGCGATTCGAATTTGAGTAGGCGTCACTACCATTTTCTCCAGCGTGTAATTAGGTTCGCCCTCTTCTAGCGGCAGATTCAATGAAGTATTTATGGTTCCGCTCTCCATCTGCTTTTTGCTTAATTGAAGATCAAAAGCTAGTGGCCCCTCAACCTTTTTCTCTTGTTTCATGTACTGCAGCTTGTAATTCACTTCTCCGCTGGAAATATCAGCCGCCTTAAAATATTGCTGGGACGTATATTCCCCGTTTTCTCCCGGTGTACCGAAAGTACCTCCAGCCAGCGAATTTATGAGCGTTCCGTTTTTGTATGCAACAATATTTGGAAAGGCCCATTCTTTTGTTTCTGGCTGATCAAAAATGATCGCTGAAGAGAATAATATTTTTTCTTGTCCTTGGGTAAAAGGTTTCACCTCTATGCTGCGCATGCCTTCCTGTCCAATAGGAAACTTTTGTGTCTCCTGCGATTGGATATCCAGCGGTAAATCTAACTCCTGTGTGCTAAAGGCTTGCAGATTATCTGCAACTAATTGCACATTCACAGTATCCTTTTTCGGTGTCCAATCACTCTCGAAATATCCGTTGTAATGTTGATTTTTCTCATCCCATAACACATAACTGAACTCACTGGGACCATTCGCCCCATCTGCGCCCTTCAAAGTCATTCCTTTAACATTCCAATTTTCATTTTCCAAGCGTTTTCCTACATCCAAAGTGAATAAGATAACCGTCCGATTCTCATCCACAATCGCTGTATGTAGCTTCAGAGTTACTCCATCCTGTGTCACCGACTGGTTCAGTTGTTGTCCGAGATTTTGGGCCAGCGCTGCTTGAACGCCTCCTCTCCCATGGAGCAAATTATCCCAATCATAATGCACTGCCGCATATACGGGTGCCGCTGCAATAAGTACTGAAAATGAAGCAACCACAGCTATTTTACTCCAGTTTCTCCCTCTGTTCCCGCTACCATTGGCCATACGAAGTTGTAGGGGAGTCATTGTACTGTTTTCTTGCTCTAAACGTCCCCACATGCGTTCAAAATCTGGATAAGGCACGCCTTTATCTTCATTTAAACGATGCTCCAGCATATTTTCTAACTTTTTCAAAAGCTTCGCCCTCCTTTAGTTCAATTTGAACCCCCGCCTCCTGCAGGATTCTCCTCATTACCGTTAGTCCTTTATGCAGCCTAGATTTGGTCGTTCCAAGTGGAATGGACAGCAGATCCGAAATTTCAGCCAGACTGAAATCATGCATATACCTAAGTGTGAGCACCATCCTAAGTTTGATAGGGACCTGGCTCATATATTGCGCCCACTCGACCTCCGTCTCACGCTGCTCAATCTGCTGCTCCACAGCTGTTTCTGCCGTTTTATTAAAGAAATGAAGGTTGTCCGTAATCTTCTGTTGTAATGTCCGTTTTCGTTTCAAATGATTGAGGCAATGGTTGACCGTTATTTTCATAATCCAAGCCTTGATATGCTCCACGTGCTCACGATTGCTGCGAAATACTGTAATAAAGACATCCTGAGTCAAATCCTCTGCATCCGCCGCGTCATGCACCATATAGTAGCAAGTTCGGTATACATCTTTATTGTAGGTTTCAAATAACTCCCGGTTACTCTCCAAATCTTGCGCCCTCCTTTCTTGACTGAGATATCTATATGACAACCAATCCTTGGAAAAGGTTCGTTTTTCTGAGCATAAACTATCGCTACTCTCAAAGACATAGAGAAAATCAAACAGGCTTAATAATCTAAATGAAGCAAATAGAGGAAGGACAATGACTCTTTTAACTACTGGTCCGATAGAAAACAATGTTAACTCAGAAAACAACACAAGACTTACACAACAGGTCACGGTCAAATTCGCTAATGGTAGCGGGCAGATTGCTTCTACAGTTCTGATTGAAGGCTACTACATGAATGAAGAAAGAATTCAATATGTATGCGATCTGCTAGATGTGATGCCAAATCAGGTAATAACTAAAAATTATTTTG
Source organism: Paenibacillus sp. FSL R5-0928 (assembly GCF_037970385.1). Taxonomy (NCBI): domain Bacteria; kingdom Bacillati; phylum Bacillota; class Bacilli; order Caryophanales; family Paenibacillaceae; genus Paenibacillus; species Paenibacillus sp. FSL R5-0928. Next base: position 5,485,504 of record NZ_CP150225.1, read on the forward strand.
CGGATTTTGATACTTTCGAATTTTTTTTCACAACTGCTAGTTTGCCAGATCATCCAATTCAACTCTCATTTTGGGGTAAAGACAGTGCAGAAAGATTAGTAGCCCCGCATCGATTAGTTACAGCAGAATTACTTGGGTATGATGGGGCAACTGGCGCGACAGGCGCTACTGGGGTGATGGGGCTAAAGGTGGGACTGGCTCTGATGGGGCGATTGGGGACACGGGAGTTACTGGAGTCACTGGCACGACTGGTGCTTCTGGTAACACCGGAGTTAACGGAGTCATCATAAATCATAGATATATGATTCCTACCTTGATTGTTAACAAAATCGGATAATACCAACAATTAAAAGGGTCTATCTCTCGCAAGTAGGAGACCGACCCTTTTTTGCTGATATTCAATCTATCAACATACATACTGCTGCTAGAGAATATCCATAACTTCACGCGCTTGTGTGTCGAGATTTTGTGCAGATGAAGCAATCTTCGAAAAATCCTCCAACGCCACCAGAACCTGCTGCTGACTATCTTCTATATTTTCTTGCACTTGATTTGTACCTATAGAGATCTTTCCAATTTCCAGCGTGATCGCATCCACACTATCCCGTACCTTTATGATCGAATCTTGTACCATGGAAGATAACTTTCTTACTTCTTTTGCCACCACGTCAAAACCTCGGCCATACTCCCCGGCATGCGCTGCCTCAATAGCAGCATTTAGGGCTAATAATTGCGTTTGCGAAGCAATATCGCGAATCGTTTGCACGATGCTATGAATCGATACAGCTTGCTTTTCAAGATTAGCTAGAGTATGTGTATTTTCTATCGATACTTCGGCGATTTTGTTGATGCTTCGTAATAATTCTTGACTGCGCTCAATACCTAAATCTGCTCTTTGATTCAAGCTGTCTGCCATCTCTTGCATCCGTAGTACAACATTACTCATGTTGCTTTGTCTTTGGGTGATATTAGTTGCTATTTTAGATACTCCGATGACTTGTTCATTGCTTTCATCAAACACTGGCATGTAGGTGGCTTCAAGCCAAACCGCATTTCCTTTCGAATCCATTCGTTCGATCTTATCCTGAAAACTCTTCCCTGTAAAAAGATCCTGCCAAAACCGTTCGTAACCTGGGCTATCTGCGAAATGTGGAAAACAGAACTCTTTATGATGCATTCCGTACATTTCATCTTTTTTATATCCCATGGAATTTGCAAAAACCTCATTCACATAAGCAACTCGGCGATCAAGGTCAAACCGGATAATGGCTAAATTTCTTTCTAAAGATCTAACAACAAGCTCATCAGTAACTCCTTGAGAGTGTACCAGCCCCATTCTAATTCCCCCTGAAAAAATTCAATACTTGATTGGTCGTAGTTAGTATATTCGAACAATTATACATCCTTAATTTGTAGTGTGATATTAGCTATTTTACTTAAAATATTTATAACATCTGCAGACGTTAATATAATTGAAAATAATGATAATTAGGGAAAATTTCCCTAATGATGTGCAAGATTCGAAGGTTGATCTATCTTTTAGGGAAATACTCCCCAAAAACTCATGAAATCAGGCTTTTTCTATCTTTTCGAGCGTTTTTCAGGGAGGTTTTCCCTAAAAACTCATTTTTTCGAGCATTTAGAGAAAAATAGTGGGAGGTTTTCCCTAATTATTCATTTTCCAACCTCAATCATGCCGAAAATTATATCCAATTCCAACAGAAATGCATCTACAGCTACGTCGACTATGAGACGCCCAAATTCTTCTTAGCGGTAGCCTTACTTATAAGCTAAAAGCTTGCCCTAATTTAGTTCATTTTTCTGATCTCATAACAAAAAAACCCAGCTGCAAATATCAGCTAGGGTTCAACTCTCAATTTCATTTTCAAATTCTATCATTCTCAATCCCATTACTAATTTCAATTTTCAGATTCCAACCACAAAGCAACTTTATTTTACCACTACTTCAGTCGTTCCCTCATTACGAGCACGCAGCAAAATTTCGCAGTTCATCCAAATCAAATGCACTCCAGCTAGGCTGCGGCGCAGTAACTCGTCCTTCACACCCAGTTCTTCTACTGTGGTACTCCATGAACGGTATGTAATAGTTCGCGTAATCGTTCAGGTGTCAGCAATTCCTTAATATCATGGCATACCTGCTGCGCCACAGGACTATCGCTCAGTTCAAGCGTTTCTGCTAATTCGTGATAAAGCGCTTGCGATTTGTGTTCAAGCTACGTCTACCTTCGCTTCATGCAGCAGTTGTCTGCGACCTGTGCGAATATATTCCTTCTCCCATTGTACGTACAGTCAAAAGTATCTTATTAATTGGATTTATAATCTTTTATTTTAATCCCCAAAACCATATCCTTCTGATATGCGTCAGCTTGCTTCAAACCAATAATCCTTGGGTCTGAAGGGTAGTGACGTTCAAGATATAACAAAAATGCGTGATGAAACCTAATTTCGGCATCCAATTTATTCAGTTCGTTCGGATGATTCTCTAGTTCGGTTAATTCTGCTTCCCATCGATACAAATCGCTCGCCTCAGAGCGCTCCATACGAACCTTCTCTGTCAGCTCCCGCAACTCACGATAGGCCCGTTTTACTTTTGGAGAGTACAACTGCTTCTGGTTCAAATAGGTTAATAGTGCGATCAATAAGGCTAATCCTGTCCACAAAATAACGTTATCCATCTTCTCCCCCCACACTTAAGCTCTTCGCCCTAATTATACATGCCCAAACACAAAAATACCCCACAAAGTGAGGTATCCGCCTTAGCTTTTTTAGCTGCTATTCTTTCTTCATAATCTCATTCAGCTGACGTTTGTCCGCTTCTTGTGCGCGATCCTGAGCTTCAATATCATCAAGATCGGCTTCCGCCGCCGAGAATTCTACATCCTCCGCTTTAGCTTCATATAACATTTTCAATTTCTCCGTCTTGGAGAAGATTTGTGAGTTTTCTCTATCCATTGTTCGTCTCCTTTCTTCTTATTAATGAAGTGCCGATCAGACCATCCCGCCTGCTTCTTCAATTAAGCGCAGAGCCTGATCGTAGGACTCCGTATGCACAATAACCGTAAGCAAAATATCTCTCCCCGTTGGACCTCCGTTACCACCATGACTCATTCCGCTAGAGCTGGTGTCCGCAGCTGCAAGTATGCCTGTGTGTGCGTGCTCAGCAGTCATGGAGTCCATTCTGGCCACATTGCCTGTCACCGGATTTACCCCTGAGCTAAAGCTGGTACCTCCATATCTACTGAAGCGATCAATGGAAACTTCAATGGCCCGAAGTGCACGAAGCTTGCGCGCGACGCCTTCGGCTTCCTCTGGACTTTTAAAATATGCCAAAATATATCTTTCCGACATCTTATCCCCGCTCTCGCTTGAAATTCAGACATCTGTTGCATTCATTTATATTGTCTTAATTTCACTTGTTTTATGCTCTGATTTTCTTATATTCCACTTATCTACTGGGTATTCGACATTTTCCTCAACGCTTCGCTGCAATATGGTACTAAAGTTGTATATTCGATTTGAAGTTATAGCTGTAGAATAAATTTAATTTTCATAATTTTTTACATTTTATATGGAGGAGGAGAACCACAGACACATTGTAATACAAAAAATTCATTTGGGAGGATGAACTTATTTGAAACGTACCTTTAAACACTCTATTCAAAGATTTGCTATTGGAGCGGCAAGCTTCGGTCTGGCTGTGTCTGTTCTTTTTCCATCAGCTGCATTTGCGAACTCATCCCTTGAATCTTCAACCCTGGTTACGGATGTACAGTCTCAAAGTGTGACCCCTCATAACTATGCTGGAGTACTCAAAGGTTCAGCACCAGTTTCAGTGATTGTGGAATTGACTAATAAACCAGTCAGTGTGTATGTAAATGAGGCAAAAACTTATTCTTTACGATCCTCAGTCTCCTCACAACGCAGTAAAATTATCTCAGAGCATAAAAGCTTTATTTCCTCAACACAGAAAATCGATGCAAATATCGGTTTTGAATACAGTGAGATTTTTAATGGGTATTCCATTACGCTGCCAGCCAATCAAGTAAACAAGCTGTTAGAGCTTCCAGGCGTTGCCGCTATTTATCCGAATGAAGAAGTACATGCGTTAGCAGACAGTGTTGAAGTAGCGACATTACCTGTTACACGTTCCTATTCAGACAGCGGCAAGCTAATAGGCGCGGACAAACTACATGATTTAGGTTACACAGGCAAAGATGTACAGGTAGCGGTTGTCGATACTGGTATTGATAAGAATCACCCTTTGTTAAAAGATAATTATAAGGGCGGCTATGATGTATATGATCAGGATGATGATCCGGCTGAAACAGCCCCTGATGCTAACTTCCCTCCAAGAGCAGGCACTCCTTACGAAACCTCGCATGGTACACACGTTGCCGGGACAATTTTAGATGTGGCACCTGAGGTAGAATTGTATGCGTATCGCGTACTTGGTCCCTATGGATCTGGTTCCACAGCGGATGTAATTGCGGGTATTGAGAAAGCGGTCGATGACGGAGCAGATGTTATTAACCTTTCTCTAGGCTCTAGTGTCAACCAAAGCTATTCCGCGAGTTCAATCGCGATAGACAATACCGTAAAATCGGGCGTGAATGTTATTGTTGCCGCCGGTAACGCTGGACCGGATGCAGGAACACTGGGCGAACCCGCTGGTGCCCAACTCGCGCTTAGTGTTGGAGCTTCTACTACTCCGATAAATACCCCTTTCTTTGATATTGGCGATGTTAAAAAGATTCCCGGGACATTAGCCAGTTACTCCCCAGATTTAATCGATAATATTGCTGGCAGTAAGATCGTTTTCGCTGGTCTTGGAAGTCCTTCCGATTACAAAAATCTGGATGTCAAAGATAAGGTAGTGCTTGTCGATCGGGGCTCGCTGAGCTTCTCAGACAAATCTCTTAATGCCAAAGCTGCTGGTGCGAAGCTTTTGCTGATTGCCAATAATGAGCCTGGTGAAATCAGCCCCACCCTTGGTGCGCCTGGGGATTACATTCCTACCTACGGAATCAGTCAAGCCGATGGCAAAAAAATAAAAACTCAGATGGCTGCGGCTAAAGATATAATCAGTTACTATATAGCGCTTGAAGTAAATCAGTTAGCAAACTTCAGTTCTATGGGTCCGGGGATGCCCGATTATCTAATAAAACCTGATGTTGTAGCGCCCGGAGTCAATATCAACTCGACGATCCCTAGCTGGGATGGGAACTATGACCAAGCTTTCGGCTTAAAAAATGGTACTAGCATGGCAACTCCACATGTTGTAGGAGCTGTGGCTTTGTTACTGAGTAAAAACTCTGATCTGAAGCCAAATGAAATTAAAGCCCTGCTGATGAACAATGCTGATCCTATTTTTAAACGTGATGGGAATTCTTACTCCTTGTACCAACAAGGTGCAGGTTTAATTAATCTGGAGAAGTCGATAAACGCTAAATCCATTGCTAAAGTCGGTGAGATCCTTAACAGCGGTCTTCCGGGTACTGTTGAAATCCCTTATTACACAGGTTCCTTATCCTTCGGCTTACAGCCAAAGGGTGTTACCGTAACGAAAGCTGTCTATGTAGAGGACTTTAAAGGGAATGGAGAAACATACACCCTGTCCACCAAATGGCTGACAGAAGTGCCTAGTGATATTAGTATTGATTTTGCACCACACAGCGTTACTTCAGGGGTAGATCAATATGCACAATTTACACTCAATGTATCTAAAACAGCAAAAGAGGGCGCATATGAAGGTATCCTGTTACTTACCTCTGATACAGAAACCCTTCGTCTGCCATTTAACATTGTTGTAGGCGACCAATTTAATGTAGCACCTATTAATCAGCTCTCTTTTGAAAGTCCACAAATTTCACCTAATGGGGATGGACGCTCAGATGACACCACCTTTACCTTTTCTGTCAATGAAGAGCTGGAAGGCATAAGTTTCGTTGCCTCTTCAAAAGATGCTCCTGCAACAGTTTTAGGTGAAGTTTATGCAATCGATGAGAAGATCTATCGTGGCGTATACGAAGTTCCAAATTGGGATGGAACATTAACAGACCTGGAGACCTCCGCCAAGTCTACTTTAGCAGATGGTCACTACTACATCATTCCTGTGCTTCCCAATGGGCAACTGCTCGAGAAACAAAAGGCCGAATTCACAATTGATACCGAGAAGCCGCTAGTTTCCGGCATCACCATTGAGGAGTATGAACGCGAAGCGCCAACCGATCCTGGCGTGGCACAAATTAGTGGTTTTATTGATGATGACTTAATGGCCTATTATATTTCTAATACAAACCCTATTGGAAACTGGTTTACCGTATATGCCGAAGGCAAACATTATGATGGGAATGCTTATAAATTTGGCGGTGTGATTGCAAATAACGGTGCCTTTACCATTGATGTTCCTGTTAACGAGGGGCTAAATGAGTACAAAGTCCATGTGGTCGATAAAGTGGGGAATGGTGCAGACGACGATGATTACGTTCAGCGGCTGCTTTATAGCACAGGGGACGGTACTTTCACAGTAACTCCGGCTCTTTCTGCATCCACCATTGAAGTAGGACAATCTGTGACCGTTGATTTAGATTATTCCGTGACAGACGAGGTTTATGGCGTCTATGGGGCTTCATTCGGTGTCATATACGATGATTCCCTTGAATCACCGGTAATCCAGCCAAGCGTACAGCTGGTTACGTATCAAGAGGAGCATTTCTCTAGTGTTCCACTTACAGAATATTCACAAACGTATGACCTTGGAGACGGCCACAAACTGACACAATATAGTGTCAATCTGTCAGGAGGTGCTTATCACGGCTCCGGCTCACTAGCCCAAATAACCTTCGAACCAGCAACAGCAGGAGATTATTCCTTTGAGCTATATGATGTCCAGATTTGGAATGATGCCACAACATCAACTATCCCATCTGGTTTGAGAACAGTAAGTGTAACTGTAAGCACACCTGAAAAACCGACACCAACGCCAACGCCGACACCAACGCCAACGCCAACACCAACGCCATCAGCAACACCGACACCATCAGCAACGCCAGATCCAACAGAAACGCCAACACCGACACCATCACCTACGTCTTCTCCATCTTCTGAGACCTATGTATCTACAGCAACCAGCACTCCCACTCCTGGACCTTCTTTGAAATCCGGGAAGCTAGTAGAGACAGCCGATCCAGCTGGTGGTAAACCTTCAACGGTGTTTAACATCTTAGATGCTGCATTAACAAATTCGATCCAGAATGCAAAAGATAAGACTTCTGTACTTGATCTTAGCGATGTGAATTTCAATAAGTATAGCCAAGTCGTTATTACTCTTACCCCGGCGCAAGCCGAACAGTTGAAGAAATCGGAGAATGCACTCAGCCTTAACGGTAGTGGGTTCAATGTTCTTATTCCAGCGGCAACCCTTCCGGATTTCATTAGCAGCAGTGGTTTGTTGCTTACGATAAGTCTGGCTGATGCTAGTGATGCAGCAGTGTTATCAGGAAGCTCAGCTGCGATCAATATTGGTTCTTCCATTCTGACCATTAAAAATGGTTGGACAACCGGAAAGCCGATTACCCTTCAGCTTAATCTAAAAGACAGCAGTCTACGTGATGCTCGAAAAACTGCCGCCTATGCAGAAACAAAGGATCATAAATGGTCCTATCTGCAACCTGGATCTTTCTCTAAAGAAGGTATTCTACAGTTTACAGTTACTGGCGACGGCTCTTATAGCGTTGCATTCCGTAATGTAAGCTTCAAGGATATCGGCACTCACTGGGCTAAAGGCGATATCGAAGTTCTTGCTGCTCATGGCATCATTGCCGGCAAAGGAACCGATGGCAGCTTCAAGCCTACTGACACCTTAAATCAAGCGGAGCTACTAACGCTCTTCGACCGTCTACTTGGAAAAGGTGACACTTGGAATACTCGTATCAAACAAAGTGGTTCACGTGATTTGCTGACTCGCGAAGAAGCAGCTCTTATCATTGCTGAAGCTCTAGGTGCTGATCTTACGGTAGCTAAGACTCCTTTGAGCTTTAAGGATGCCGACAACATCGCTGCAGAAGCACGTAACGCCGTAGCCTATGCGGTAAACAAAGGTTATCTCAAGGGCGTTGGCGCGGACAACTTCAATCCACAAGGTACTCTGACTCGGGCACAGGCAGCAACGATTCTGAGCCGCGTGTTCGAGGACCTACGTTCTTAAACAGTATCTAGTTGAACTCTCAAAGAAAGCCCCAGCAGCCAGATGGCTGCTGGGGCTTTCTCGCTTTAGGTCACATCTGCGGCGCATACGAGGCAACTATCGGACACAGTTGCACTTAAATGCTGGATTATGCGACATTTGCCATGCCAACGGATCCCATAGTCGCTATTAGCACGAAAAACACCAAATATAAGCGCTTTTCTGGGCAATAGCTGCACTGGAGTCCGAAACTTCGCTCAAAAGGAGAAAAATGTGCAAATAGCGCCAACTGGGTCCGTATGCCTCCAGCGTCTTCTGGGTCCTATCCACTCAGATGATTATTCTCAGCGCTATCGGACACAGTTGCACTTAAACGCTGAATTATGCGACATTTGCCATACCAACGGACCCCATAGTCGCTATTAGCACGAAAAACACCAAATATGAGCGCTTTTCTGGGCAATAGATGCACTGGAATCCGAAACTTCGCTCAAAAGGAGAAAAATGTGCAAATAGCGTCAGCTGAGTCCGCAAGCCTCCAGCGTCTTCTGGGTCCTATCCATTCAGATGATTACACTCAACGCTATCGGACTCAATTGCACTTAAACGCTGAATTATGCGATATTTGCCATGCCAACGGACCCCATAGTCACTTTTAGCACGAAAAGCACCAAATATGAGCACTTTTCTGGGCAATAGCTGCACTCGAGTCCGAAACTTCGCTCAAAAGGCGATAAATTTGCAAATAGCGTCAACTGGGTCCGTATGCCTCCAGCATCTTTTGGGTCCTATCCACTCAGATGATTATTCTCAGCGCTATCGGACACAGTTGCACTTAAATGCTGGATTATGCGACATTTGCCATGCCAACGGACCCCATGTCGCTATTAGCACGAAAAACACCAAATATGAGCACTTTTCTAGGCAACAGCTGCACTGGAGTCCGAAACTTCGCTCAAAAGGAGAAAAATTTGCAAATAGCGTCAACTGGGTCCGTATGCCTCCAGCATCTTTTGGGTCCTATCCACTCAGATGATTATTCTCGGCGCTATCGGACGCAGTTGCACTTAAATGCTGGATTATGCGACATTTACCATGCCCACGTAGATAATTCAAAACAGATAGTGTGTTTAAAAAAGCTGGAGACCAGTCGGGGGTTTCAAGGTTACAGGGTTCGGGGTTCGGGGTTCGGGGTTCGGGGTTCGGGGTTCGGGGTTCGGGGTTCGGGGTTCGGGGTTCGCGGTTCGCGGTTCGCGGTTCGCGGTTCGGGGTTCGGGGTTCGCGGTTCGCGGTTCGCGGTTCGCGGTTCGCGGTTCGGGGTTCGGGGTTCGCGGTTCGGGGTTCGCGGTTCGCGGTTCGCGGTTCGGGGTTCGCGGTTCGGGGTTCGCGGTTCGCGGTTCGCAGTTCAGGGTTCGCGGTTCGCAGTTCAGGGTTCGCGGACGGGATTCGGGTTCAGAGGTTCGGCGGGGTTTACCGGGCTTGCCGGGCTTGCCGAGTTCACCACGAGCTGCCAGGCTTTTCCGGGTTTTCCGAGTTAGCCAAGCTCGCAAAATTCCCCAGGTTCCAGCATTACAGCTCAACCAAAGAATTGCATGGGGTCAGTTAACTGGCCCTGCTATAATCTCATGCTAAACAAAAACACAGAGCAGCGATCCCCCAATAACGGGAGGACCGCTGCTCTGCTGTCTTTTTTCTATTCATTTACTGAATGAATGAGTTAGGATATCAGTCCCCGCGAAACGCACGTTTCACACGATCAAAGAAGGACTGTTCGTGTTCATGTGTGTTTTCTCCGTTCAGAGAAGCGAACTGGCGTAGCAATTCTTTTTGCTCTTCATTGAGCTTGCTAGGTGTCACAACAATTACTCGTACATGCTGATCACCTTGGCCAGATCCACGCAGACGTGGAACACCTTTACCTTTGAGGCGGAAGAAAGTGCCTGTTTGCGTTCCGGCAGGAATCTTCAGCTTCACTTTTTCGGTTAAGGTTGGAATTTCAATCTCATCACCAAGTGCTGCCTGTGCAAACGTAAGTGGAACCTCGCACATAATATCATCGTTCTCACGCACGAAGAAATCATGCGATTTAACACGGATAACAATATACAAGTCTCCAGCAGGACCGCCGCGTAAGCCGCCTTCACCTTCGCCAGTCATGCGCAGCTGTGCACCGTCATCAACACCGGCAGGGATACGCACATGGATCTTGCGTTGCTTTTTAACTTTACCCTGTCCGCTGCAAGTTGTACATTTTTCCTTAATAATCTTACCTGTACCACTGCAATGTGAACAAGGACGACGATTACGCATCTGTCCAAGCGGTGTATTCTGTACGAATTCCTGTTGTCCACTACCATGACATACGGAACAAGTCTCTGGTTTAGTGCCCGGTTTAGCCCCGGAGCCGTAGCAGGTATCGCAAGTTTCTGTACGTGGAATAGTAATATCGGTTTCTTTGCCGAATACCGCTTCCTTGAATTCAATGGTCATGGTATACTGCAAATCCCCACCGCGCTGCGGTGCGTTAGGATCACGGCGTCCGCCGCCTCCGAAGAACATATCAAAGATATCACCAAGTCCTCCGAAGTCGCCACCACCGCCGCCTCCGAAGCCGCCCATACCTTGGTTAGGGTCAATATGGCCATATTGGTCATATCTAGCTCGCTGTTGTCCATCACTAAGAACATCATAAGCTTCTTTTACTTCCTTAAACTTAGCTTCAGCGTCATCTGCTTTATTCACGTCTGGGTGATATTGGCGCGCCAATTTCCGGTACGCTTTTTTCACCTCATCGTCTGAAGCATCTCTACTTAGGCCAAGCACTTCATAATAATCGCGTTTATCTGCCACTGCTTTCACCTCCGTGCATACATACTCAAATTCCTTATTACCTGTCAAACAAACCATTATACGATAAAACCTCAGGATCTGACCATCCAGATTCAGCGATGTTTATTCTTACAATATCAGAAGGCGCATTCGCAAAGAGTGTGCAATCTGATATTACAAAAGGAAAGTCAAAACACGGGATGACCCGGTTTTGACCTTCCCTTCTTAACTATATAAGAATTTATCAGTTTCCTATTACACTTATCGTATAAGGTTACCCTTGATTCTTATCTTCGTCAACAACCTCATAGTCAGCGTCAACTACATTATCTTTTTTAGGAGCGCCTTCAGCGGCTCCAGCGCCACCTTCAGCACCTTGCTCAGCTTGAGCAGCTTGTTCGTACAGCTTCATGGACAACTGTTGTACAATCTCAGTCAATGCTTCTGTAGCTGCATTGATTTCTTCAAGATTGTCAGTTTCAAGTGCTGCTTTAACTTTATCTTTAGCTTCATTTGCTTTTTCAACATCAGAAGCATCAGCTTTATCACCAAGATCTTTAATTACTTTTTCAGTAGAATACACGAGTTGGTCAGCACCGTTCTTCGCTTCTACCAGTTCTTTACGCTTACGGTCTTCCTCAGCGTGAAGCTCGGCATCCTTCATCATTTGTTCTACTTCTGCGTCGCTCAGGCCGCTGGAAGAAGTGATAGTGATTTTTTGGCTCTTGTTCGTGCCTTTATCTGTTGCAGATACATTTACGATACCGTTGGCATCAATATCGAAAGAAACTTCGATTTGTGGCACGCCACGTGGTGCTGGTGGAATCTCGTTCAGCATGAAGCGTCCCAGTGTCTTGTTGCCATTTGCCATTTGACGCTCACCTTGCAGCACGTGAATCTCTACGCTAGGTTGATTGTCAGCAAAGGTTGAGAATACTTGGGATTTGCTTGTAGGAATCGTAGTATTACGCTCGATCATCTTCGTGAACACGCCACCTGCAGTTTCAATACCCAGGGAAAGCGGAGTTACGTCAAGCAATACAACGTCTTTAACATCACCAGTCAATACACCCGCTTGAACAGCAGCACCAAGAGCTACTACTTCATCCGGATTCACACCTTTGTGTGGTTCTTTGCCAGTAAGCTTTTTGATAGCATCTTGTACAGCTGGGATACGTGTAGAACCACCAACCAGAACGATTCTAGTAAGGTCTGCAGGTGTCATACCAGCATCAGACAATGCTTGACGAGTTGGTCCCAAAGTACGTTCTACCAGACCAGCAGTCAGTTCATCAAATTTCGCCCGAGTCAAGTTGATCTCTAAGTGCTGAGGTACGCCGTCAACCACAGTGATGAACGGAAGCGATACAGTTGTTGTCAGTACGCCTGACAATTCTTTTTTCGCTTTTTCAGCTGCATCTTTCAAACGTTGTACAGCAGATTTATCTTTGCTCAGATCAATGCCTTGCTCTTTTTTGAATTCGGATACCAGGTAATCCATAACCACTTGGTCAAAGTCGTCGCCACCCAGCTTGTTGTCGCCGCTTGTAGCTTTTACTTCGAAGAAGCCATCACCAAGTTCAAGGATGGATACGTCAAAAGTACCGCCACCAAGGTCATAGACTAGAATGGTTTGATCTTCGGATTTCTCCAGACCATATGCCAAAGCTGCTGCTGTTGGCTCGTTCACAATACGCAGAACTTCCAAACCTGCAATTTTACCTGCATCTTTGGTAGCTTGACGTTGGCTGTCATTAAAATAAGCAGGAACAGTGATAACCGCTTGAGTAACAGTTTGGCCAAGATAAGCTTCTGCATCGGATTTCAGTTTTTGCAGAATCATTGCCGAAATTTCTTGTGGGGAGTAGTCTTTACCATCAATGCTTTCTTTGTGGTTAGTACCCATGTGACGTTTAACAGAGCTGATCGTACGATCAGGGTTAGTAATCGCTTGGCGTTTAGCCGTTTCACCGACGATACGCTCGCCGTCTTTCTTAAAGCCTACAACCGAAGGGGTTGTACGCGCGCCTTCTGGGTTTGGAATTACTACGGCTTCGCCGCCTTCCATAACGGCAACGCAAGAGTTCGTGGTTCCTAAGTCAATACCGATAACTTTACTCACAATAATTTGCCTCCTCTAAAGTTATATGGAGCCTAAGCTCAATAAATTTATAAAAATATCAAAAAAATTCGATTGATAATAAACTATCCGGGCAACAGCCTGCAATCGGATAAATAGTAGGCAAAAGCACTGCTGCTTTATGGCGAGCAGAAACTGCCCGTCCTATATAGACAGACTACATGCTGACTTTGACCATGGCCGGACGAAGAACTCTATCTTTCAGAAGATATCCTTTTTGAACCTCTTCTGTAACGATACCCTCTTCGTACTCCTCGCTCTCAACCTGCATAATAGCCTGATGGTATTCAGGATTAAAAGGCTGTCCTACTGTTTCCATAGCTGTAAGCCCCTCAGCCTTCAATACCCCATCCAGCTGACGGAAAATCATATTAACGCCCTTCGCGAAAGCTTCGGATTCAGGATTAGCTGGAGTAGTGACTAACGCACGCTCGAAATTGTCCAGCACGGAAAGCAATTCCGTCAGGAGCTTGGAGGTAGCATATTGAGCCAACTCTTCTTTTTCCTTCTGGGTACGACGACGGAAGTTATCAAAATCAGCTTGTGCACGAAGTGCACGACCTTGATATTCATCAGCAAGATCCTGTAGGCGTTTCACCTCAGCACCTGTATCTGAAGCACCTTCACTAACGTTTTCAGCTGTAAATGAGTCGGCATCTGAGACTACTTCAGCCACAGGCTCCTCATTGATCAATTCCTCTTTGAATTCATTAGAATCTTGAACTTGTTCCTTTTTCAAGTTGTCTTCACCTCCTTAAAATCATTCACGAAATCATGTTGACTCTGTTCACTTATACCAGTGCGCCAGCATCGCTGTCAAATCTCGGGATAAAATGCCCAAGATCCCCATCACTCTTGCATATTCCATACGGGTCGGCCCAAGGATTCCAATGCTTCCTAGTGCCTGCCCATCAAGTGAATAAGTGGCGGTGATCAGACTACAGTTAGCGAACGCTTCGTGATTGTTTTCTGTTCCTATTCGTACTTGAATACCTGTGCCACCCACTGTAGGGGCCAGCATTTTGAGCAGTGTCGGTGTCTCTTCCAGCAGATCAAGAATACTCTTCACCTTGTCTACGTCTTTGAACTCAGGCTGTGTCAGCATATTCGTTGCTCCGCTGAGATAGATGCGCTGCTCTTGATCGCTTTCCAGCGCGGTGTCCAGCACCTGCATTAATTCTTCATAATGTGAGATGTGACGCTGCATTTCTTCGCCAAGCTCGGAATAGAGCCGAGTCTTCAGCTTATAGAGTGGTACATTGACCAGTTTACTATTCAGTAGGTTAACCACTTTCTCCATCTCGGAAACAGAAATCTCCGGCGGAATGTTCACCGTACGATTCTCAACTTGCCCCGTACTTGTGACGATAATGGCCACAGCGGTTGTATCATCTAGTGGTAACAACTGAAAATGACGCAATGAAGTATGAAAAACCTCCGGTCCCAGCAGGATGGAAGTATAATTCGTCATATTGGAAAGAATCATCGCCGCATGTTGGATTACCTGCTCCATTGCATTTAGCTTCTCGGCAAAAAAAGCGCGGATCGTGCCCATTTCTGCCGTTTCGGCGGAATTCCACGGTACCAAATGATCCACATAATATCGGTATCCTTTATGGGAAGGAATTCTTCCCGCCGATGTATGAGGCTGCTCGAGATAACCTAAATCCTCCAGGTCAGCCATTTCATTTCGAATCGTAGCCGGACTGTATCCTACATCTCCCCGTTTAGAAATGCTGCGAGATCCTACTGGCTCTGCCGATGAAATATAATCATCCACAATTGCATTTAGTATCATTCTCTGGCGATCAGTTAACATGTTATTCCCTCCTATCGGCTGTGGCTCCGATTCGTTAGCACTCGACTCAGATGAGTGCTAACCACTAATACAAAAATACCAAACTGACATTGACGTTGTCAAGTCAGTTCAGTATCTTAAGCACTGCTATTTCATCGCAGGCATGCTGCTTTTTACAATTCACGCAATCTGTCCATACTTTTTCGGGGAAAATCTCTTTCTGGACGACTTCAAATCCATTTCTAAGAAAAAAATCAACAGCATAGGTTAGTGCCATTACCTTTGGGATTTTCTGGTTCCTAGCTTCCTCGACCAGCTTCGCCAATATCATGGAGCCTACGCCTTTACCCTTACCTTCATCATTCAAGCCAATCGAGCGAATCTCTACGAGATCATTCCCGAGCTTGAAAAGTGAACCACAGCCTACGAATCTGCCTTCGACTTCAGCAACTACGAATTGATCGATCTGGCGTGTCAGCGCCTGCCGGGAACGGGGCAACATGATGCCGCGCTGTGCATACTCTTCTATCATTAGATACAATGGCTCAACGTCTTCTACCACAGCATTTCTACAAATCACCTGTGCGTCTCCCGCTGGAGACGAATGGCGAATCATTTCCGTCTTGGCAAGCACTTTGGTTCACCCCTCTGTTGATAATATGAATAAATATACAACAGAGTGAATTACAATTCAAGGGGTATTTTAAAATTAAACTTCTGTCAGGGCGCCTACAAATTCAGCAAAAACATCGTTCCCAAACAAGATTCCTTGCTTGCTGAGTCGGTAAACTCCTGCTTCTTGTTCCAACAGCCCTGCATGCAGCATTTTATGCAAGGATTTCTCGAATACTTCCTCTATTGAACGCCCGAATTGCGCCTGAAAAGCTTCATTAGAGACGCCCTCATGCATACGCAATCCGACCATCATAAAGTCTTCCATCGCTTCTGCTTCTGAGATTGGGTATGCATCCAGTCGTGGCAGCCCTTTACGTGTTGCTTCTACATATGGATTTACGCCCTTAACATTAATATGCCGCTGACGCCCCACATATCCATGTGCTCCTGCTCCTAGACCATAATAATCTTCATTACGCCAGTAGGTGATATTATGGCGGCTCTCCATTCCCGGTTTCGCGAAGTTACTGATCTCGTATTGATTGTAACCAGCTTCCTTCATAGAGGACATCAACAGGAGGTACATTTGCAATTCATCTTCTTCATTAGGAAGAGGAAGTTTGTTCTTATTAAACAGCGTGTGAAAAAGAGTATTCTCCTCCACCTTCAAGCTGTAAATAGAATAGTGGGGTAGATCCAGCTCCAACGCCTTGCGGATACTTTCGCCCAACATCTCAACAGTTTGATTAGGCAGCCCAAACATCAGGTCAACTGAAAGATTATTTAGTCCAACTGCACGTGCATTCTCTAGGCTCCGGTATACATCATCTACATTATGAATCCGGCCGATGCCTGTGAGCAGCTCGTTCTGAAATGCTTGAACGCCAAAGCTCACCCGGTTCACGCCGCCTTCTTTCATAACCGTCAGCTTGTCCAGATCCGTTGTTCCAGGGTTAGCTTCCATAGAGAACTCAATATCTTTATCCCAGTTTGGGAAATGCGTACGAACAGACTTTAAGAAATAAGCCATTTCATCAGGTTTTAAAACAGTGGGCGTGCCTCCGCCGACGAAGATCGTTTTGATAACACCCGGAGGGGTGTTCTTGACGGTCTGCTCCATCTCTCGATCCAAAGCTTCGAGATAATCCATAACTGGCTGATCCTTGAGTACATAGGAATTAAAATCACAATAAAAGCACTTATTGGTACAAAAAGGGATATGAATGTATACAGCCTCAGGGGGACGGCCATTAGTCTTCGTTGTCATTAGCTGTCTCCTTTATATAAAAATATCGTTTGAATAGTGTAATCTAAAAAACAAGAAAAGGGAAGCCTGACGGCTTCCCTTCGAGGGCGTTCATTTATAAATGCACTCTATTTTAAAATACATGAAAGTATAAGTTTTACGTTATCCTATATATTTTGTATTTCCAGCAGAAACGGATACCGTACCTATAAGGACGGCAAAACCGTTGCTTCTTGATAAATCCGCATTTCCACAAGTTCGGCATGTACTCCACCGTTAGTTTCATGAATAACGATTCGGACAGCATCTGTAAGGACAGGCGTCTCTAATCGATGAACATTCTTCCGGCGATGGTTGTCTTTGACACGGAGCATGACTTGCCACGCGCCATCAATGAGCAGCTCTACATCATAGTTCTTTACCAGTTCAGGAATCACTAGAAATGGCGTTTCATGGTGATGTAAGTTGATGAGATCTTCATTGACATCATCATTAAAGGTGAAATGAATTTCGGAGACTGGGGCAGCATCCGGGAGACGCGCCTCTACCCACTCCGATCTACCCGCGGTCATCGGCTCAGAAACCCAGCTATGCGGTCCCGCGAAAGGTCGAACATATCCATCAATGACTTTAGATGCAGCATATGCCGATGTTTCTACTGCAAAGCAGAAATGCCTGCGTACAAGTTGTTTCATGCTCCACTCTATCACCGGCTGATCTGGCTGATGATCCTCCAGCGCTGAATCAACAACGGATTTAGCACCTCGCTCAAATGTAATGACACCAGTGATTGGGGTTTCTGAAATATGCAATTGAAGGTGTTCATTAGCTCGAATAATAGCGAAGATATTACATTCGCCGATTGGACTACATTTCTCCTCTTGTATCGGAACTTCAATCCATTGCTGCTCTCCAGCCTGTACTGTTATAACATCAACCTGTTTGCACTCCGCCGGCACGTAATTTTCCGCGCGTCCAGTCGTCCAGATCTCCACGGTCAGCTGCGTCTGAATACTTGCTGACACAAGCAGCCTTAACCCACGGATACTTCCTTCAACCGGAAACAAAATCCCTACATCATGAGAAAGCTCATAAGCTTCGGCTGGGCGATCCAGCAGGATACCATTCATCGTGCTGGATGCATGAATCTCGCTTTTTCTGGCGAGGTCCAGTGGATCTTCGTTACGTAATCCAATAATCGAAGCATCTTGCTTTAACATCACCTGCTGCAATTCATGCATATACTGCTCGCGAATTTCACGAGGGGGCACACCTTTGATGACGGATAAAGCGGCACCTGTTCCAGCTGCTTCACCCATGATTGCACAGGTTGCCATAACGCGTGTTGTTCCAAAAGCCACATGAGATGCACTGATATTACGACCCGCGAAGAATAGATTCCGTACATTCTTCGAATATAGCGAACCAAATGGAATATGGTAGATCCCGTCCGCATGCAGATGCTTGGAGCCACTCTCATGTGCGTACATCCCCTGTGGTGGATGTAGATCAATCGACCAGCCACCAAATCCAATACGGTCTGCAAATTCACGCTGCGCGAGAATATCATTTTGCGTTAGAATCGTATCGCCAACAAACCGTCTGTATTCACGTTTACCCGGAATCGAGCCAACCCATTCAAGCGTCATATTCTCGGCATCAAAATGGCCTGAGTTTTTGATATAATCCCAAATTCCATAAATAACAGAGGATAGTTCATCACGTATACGTTCATTCTCATCCACCGTATCAAGCTCGCCGCCCCACTCAATCCACCAGTAGTGACAGCCTGAATCCCCACTCCGAATGACCCGGCGGATCGGGATAGACGTTGTTGTAATATCCTTCGCGAATGAGGGTGCTACATAACGTACCGGTTTTCCAGTATCCTGTGTATAGAATAATAATGTACTGCCTAATGTAATATTATCAGGCACTTCTGGTGCCCATTCCTCATTAAATTCATGACGGGCTTCACGTCCTAATCGGAAATCCGCTCCTGCTAGGAAGCCAACTAAACCATCACCCGTACAATCGATGAAAGCATCGCTCTCGAACGTGATTAAACGCTCAGATCCCATCATCCAGCCGGTCACACTCTGAATCGTACGCTCCTCTGCCTCACCTTCCGCTTCCACTTCACGTACATCGGTATTTAGGAACAAGCTGATATTCGATTCTGCCTTCACCGCTTCGAGCAAGGTTAGATCCCATAGATACGGATTCCCTTCCGGGTTCCGGTATTGATTCTCGATGAACAGCTCACCCATAATGCCTGTCTCACGTGCATAGCGATTTACACCATGTCCTGTTGCACCACATACCCATACCCGAACCTCTGAACTCGAGTTACCACCAAGTACAGGACGATTCTGTACCAGTGCTACCTTTAACCCAAGACGTGCTGCAGCAATCGCCGCGTTCATCCCTGCAAGTCCACCCCCGACCACTGTCACATCGGATTTAACCGTTTCTGTTCTCATGTCAGTACCCTCCTATAGTTAGCCTTTCACAGCCGAGCTAGAAATCCCTTGAATAATATATTTCTGACCTATGAAGAAGATAACAATCATTGGAATGATCGCAGCCGACGAAGCGGCCATCATTCCGTTGTAATCCACATTGTTCTCAAGAATAAAATTCTGTAATCCAAGCGGAATGGTATATAGCTTAGGGCTCTGCAAAAATACAAGCGCATTCTCATAATCATTCCATTGCCAGGAGAAATCAAGAATAGCAAATGTAGCGATTGCCGGCTTCGCTAATGGCAGAATTAAGCGGAAAAATATTTTGTAATGCCCGGCTCCATCCAGAAAAGCAGATTCCGTAATTTCCTTAGGAATGCCCATGAAGAACTGCCGAAGCATAAATACACCGAAGATCGAGAACATGGCTGGAAGGATTAGGGCCAAGTGCGTATTGTAAATCCCAACCCAGTTAAACATGATAAACTTAGGAACAAAAAGCACCTGCGGTGGAATCATCATCATGGATAGATATATGACGAATAGGCCATCACGCCCTTTAAACGAAGTACGTGAAAATCCGTAAGCGGCAAGGGCAGATAGAAACACAGCTCCCGCAGTTCCAATAATCGATATCTTAAGTGAATTTAAATAATACGGAACAAAATCATAACTTCCTGTCCATACCCGAATATGATTGCTCCAGTTGAGAGATGAAGGCAGCCATTCGTTAAACACCTCGGCAGGTGTCTGAAAAGATGTGCTGAGCATCCATAGAAAAGGCACAATCATAAATAGTCCTAGAACAAACATGATGATCGTCACTGGCAGCTTCACCTTCATGTTTCCTGCTTTTTCATTCATACCGCCTGCTCCTTTAATTTATGGTTTCGGGGCCTCCCGCAAAGCTCCACTTTGTAGGGTTATTTAGTAATGAACCCAGCGCTTTTGGCCGATCCACTGAATGACTGTAATGACGAGAATGACGGCGAACAAGAACCATGAAATGACTGAAGCGTATCCCATATCGTAATAACTGAATGCTGTTTTATAAACGAATAGTGATAAGACCGTCGTACTTCCGCTAGGTCCTCCAGCCGTAATGGCTTGAATAATCGAGAACGATTTCATCGTCATAATTAATCCGGTAATCATTAATAAAAAAGTTGTTGGACTAACAAGAGGCCATACAATTTTCCATGTTGTTTTGAATGTGCTTGCACCATCGATCCGGGCAGCTTCTAGCTGTTCTGTCGAAATTTCCTGTAGTGCTGCTAAATATATGATCATATTGTAGCCAAGCATCAGCCAAATCTGTACGATATCAATGGCATACATTGCGGTTTCCGTATCTGCAAACCATCCTGGCGGCGATGTTATGCCAATCCAGCGAAGCAGTTCATTGATGGGTCCCTGTGAAGGCTGAAATAGCAGCATCCAGACAAATGCAACGGCTACTCCACTAGAGATATACGGTAAGAAAAACATTCCACGTAATACGCCTTTAAGATACACACTGCGGTTTAGAAATAGCGCCACAATAAAAGCGAGCACCATCGATACTGGAACCGATATCAGGAATATCACCGTATATTTGATCGAGGCATAGAAATTATCGTCATGGAACAACCGTTTGAGATTATCCAGCCCGGTAAATTGCCAATTCGGATTTGAAAATTGATAATTCGTAAACATCAGGACAAAGGAAAAGATTGCAGGAATCACAAAGAATAAGAGAATACCAATCATATTCGGGAGAATAAAAGTCATGCCGATCCAGCCTTGTCTGTCCATCCAGCTTCTCCGCTTCACGGTATCGCCGCCTTTCGTATGCTGAAAAATGGGTACACGAAAGAGAAGAACGAAGAAATCTTCCTCCTTCTCTTTTGTGCCAGCTATTTCTTTATTTCATTAACTCTTGCGAACGGGTTTGCATATTTTTCATCGTGGTATCAATATCTTGCTTATTTAAGAAGTATTTTTCATACTCTTCTTTACGTGCATCAATGGCTTGTTGAGGTACATTTAGCTGGAAGGATGGGAATTTGCCGAATACAATATTATTCATTGAATCTGTATCATATTTGTCTTCTACACCATTCAAGAGAAGGCTCATCGCTTCCTTACTGTCCACACTCTTAGAGGCTGGAATACGACCCCCGCTTGCCATTGGCAGCATACCGCCATCCGCATACCATTTTGCGAACTCCCAAGCTGCATCCAGATTCTTGGACTTTGCATTAAGAGCAAGCATGTCACCCACACCGCCCGAATATTTATAATCCTTTTGATCTTTATTCACTTTTGGAATAGCGGCGAACGCGGTTTTGAAATCATGCGGATAGTCCTTCAAGTTGTTCGCATTTCTAAAAATAAATTCACCGGCTGCCAGCATTGCCGCTTTGCCTTGCAGGAACATGGTATCCACCGGCATTTTACTGGTCAGCTGCTCCCCATATTCCGGTGTGGATTTGTCTACGAACATCATGTTATGCAATATTTCCAGGTGCTGTTTCCAGAGATCATTCCCAAAGTTTGAGGTACCATCCGCCTGTTTCACACCCATTCCAGCCAGCGTACCGTCCATCGTTGTTGAGAAGGAGGAATCTGCCTGCAATAATCCGTACACACCAGGCTTCGTTAGCTTCTTCGCATACTCCTCAAGATCTGACCAAGTCCAGTCCACCGCAGGAATCGGTAATCCTGCTGCATCCAGCATATCTTTGTTCAACCATACAAACGCCATGTTTTTCTTTGTAGGAATCCCATAGTACTTATCATTGATTTTCCACATCGCTGCGTCCTCGCCGATCTGGCTGTCGATATCATAATCTGTTTTCGTGCTCAGATCCAAGGCAACGCCTGCATCCATACGTTTCTGTAAATGAGCAAGATCGTAGTTCATGAAAAGGTCTATGTTTTGATTGGTCATCAATGCAGTGTCTAGCTTTAAGTTGCCTGCATCGTCATTTACATTACGGATATACTCGACCTGAATGTCTGGATGATCTTTATTCCAGTTATCAATTACAGCTTGAGGCCCGGCTTCGGCAGGAACTGCCCCCCACATCGTAAGCTTTATTTTCTCCTTTGCTGTTTCTCCATTTGCACTGCCCTGCGCCTCATTACTTCCACCACTCCCACAACCAGCCAGCATCGTACCTGCTAATAAGACAGAAAGCACTGCAGGATACCACTTTTTCTTCATAGATAGCTTCCCCCTTGGAAGGATTATGTGTTGTGCTCTACATCTATAACTTTATCATCAGAGCGGATTCTGGGGGATGAACTACATTTGGGAACTTATAGAACGTTTTTTGGTTCTTTACGGAATTCATTTGGCGTGACACCACACCACTTTTTGAAGATTTTTATAAAATAATTATCGTTCTCAAAGCCTACCTGCTGCCCAATCTCGCTAATCGTTAGCTTCGTTTCTGCAAGCAGCATTTTCCCAGCCTGAATCCGACGCTCTTGAATATAATTGGTCAACGTTTTCCCTGTCTTTTTCTTGAATAAGTCACTTATATAGCTGGCATCCATCCGGATCAACTCTGACATGGATTTGAGCGAGATGTCCTCAGCATAATGTTCTTCAATATAAGCTATAATTTTGTTCATCTCCACATGATCTGTCGGTCCCGTTTGTTGCTTCTCCGGAAACCATTTATCGGCTTTCTTCATCTTCACCATTCGCTCCAGCTCGGCCTGAACCTTACCCATGGTCTGCTTCAAACCTTGGAGATCTAAAGATAACTTCAAAATGTAGTCCGAAGCCCCAAATACGAGCGCCTGGCGGGCGTATTCAAATTCACTCAATGCGGTCAACATTACAAACCGGCATTCGAAGCCTTCCTCTCGCGCAATTTGAAGAAGCTTCACCCCATCCATCACCGGCATATTGATATCCGTCACTACCACATCAGGCTGAAGCTCACGAATCATTTGCAAGCCTACTTCTCCATTCTCCGCCTCACCTATAATTTCAAACGGGATTCCAGCCTTTAAGAATAGCTTCCGTATACTTTTAACCGCAGGTTGTTCATCATCCACAATTAACGTTCTCCACATGTGAGCTTACCTCCATCGTAAGGTTTTGAAATAAGGAATGGAAAATGGATGATCACTTCAGTTCCTGTATCCGAAGATACAATGTCCATACCTGTCCGTTGATTCTTGAACAACAGCTCTAAGCTCTCCCTAATATTCTGAACACCGATTCCTTTACGTTTCCGTGTAGCCTTATTCAGCTGTGCTCTTTCTATCCCCATGCCGTTATCTCTAACCTGCAGGTACAGCTGTTGTCCAGTCACCTTAGCGGAGATATCAATTCTCCCTTGTTTTACTGACTGACCGAAGCCGTGAATCAAGCTATTTTCAATTAAGGGCTGCAGACAAAATTTAGGGATTAACGCGTATTGCAGCTCCTCGTTGATATCATATTGAATTTCAATCCCATGTCCAAAACGTTGCCGCTGTATCTCCATGTAAGATTCTATTAGTACGATTTCATCCTTTAACAGGATCAAATCCACTTCAGTATTTAAGGTTGTCTCCAATATTTTTCCTAGTGCAACACAAATTCCATAAATTTCATCATCATCTTTATCTAAGGCAATGCTCTTTATCGTATTCAATGTATTTAGTAGAAAATGCGGGTTCATCTGCGAAAGTAATACCTGAAACCGAACGAATTGCTTCTGTTTTTCTTCAAGCTGAAGACGCTGCAACAGCTCATTTAAATCATGAATCATTATATTGAAACTCTGAGTCAGGGCAAGAATCTCTCCCCGCCCTTGCTCGGGTAATTTCATTTTGAGATTCGTCTTAGCGGTCATTTCCATCTTCTTCTGTAGCTTCTTAAGCGGCACTGTAATCGTCGATGATATGAAATAAGTTAATAGAACAAATAGCAGCAGAATGATTCCAAATCCACCAAAAAACCGTCGTTTCTGCTTGTCTACTTCAAGAAAAAGCTGTGCTAGCTGCACCTTTTTAACAACATAGCCATTTAACTCCTCGATGTAGCTGTAGGTGTATAAGCTTTCCTCCTTCGGGTTGACAATGGATGCAGCACGCCCCGTCTGCCGCTGGTTGGCACTCTTCACAATACTCTGCGCAATATCAGAGGAAAAAGCCTCATCCTTAAGGGGATTAAGCATCACTCCCCCCAAGGCATCGAGTAGAAATAAAGCCCCTTCCTGTTTACTCCCTAACGTTGATCTAGTAAACCACTCCTCATAATCGATACTTAATCTTGCATAGGCATAAATATTCAAATCATTATCACGCATAACTTCATAGAGACTAAGCATTTTCTTACTTGTTGTACTTTCCCGGACCACATTATTCTTGTCATTCGGATTCCATATATATCGATTCGTTCCTTCTCGCTTCAATGCTTGAACCCAATCCTCCGATTGGATTTCGTCGTAGCTCAAAGTTTCCTTTGGCATAAAGGAAGTGTATGCGTTTCCATGAAGGTCGATTAAAGTATAATACACCGTCGCTCCACTCATGAAGAATGTATTTTCAATCGCTCCAAACTTGTTTTCAACGAGTTTTTTTCTCGTGATTTCATCAGATTGCTCGGGATTCTTCATTATCGATAAAATCGTCGTATCTTGTTCGAGTAATGACCCTGTTTTCATCACGAGACTCATGAGATCAACAAAACCATTCTTAATACCAATAAGCTGCTCTATGTTCTTCGTTTCCGCATTATCCTGCAGCATTCGTTCTGTCTCTTTAAAGTTATATAGAACGAGTATGGCAATGGGTGTTAGTACCAACAGCAAGAAAGCTAACAAAATCCGATTCTTAAAGGTACTTGGCGTAAGTTTCAAATATAATCGCTTCACGAGGACTCCCCTCACTTTGTATGTGCTTACAATCCTTCCCCCTATTGTAATCTGCTCCTGCTCAAAAAAATAGAGCCGGGATATTCTCCCGGCTCTACCTATTTTTTACTCGTCGATCTTCAGTACTGCCATAAACGCTTCTTGTGGTACTTCTACACTACCCACTTGCTTCATGCGTTTCTTACCTTCTTTTTGCTTCTCAAGCAGCTTCCGTTTACGGGAAATATCACCGCCGTAACATTTAGCAAGTACGTTTTTGCGCATCGCCTTAACGGTTTCACGCGCAACTACCTTCGTACCCACAGAGGCTTGAATCGGCACTTCGAACATTTGACGAGGGATAATCCCACGTAATTTCTCACAAATGATACGTCCGCGGTTGTAGGCACGATCGCGGTGAACGATAAAGGACAAGGCATCGACCTGCTCATTGTTAAGCAAGATATCCATCTTGACCAGATTCGAACGACGGTATCCACAAATTTCATAGTCGTAAGAAGCATATCCTTTCGTACCGGATTTCAACTGATCAAAGAAATCATAAACGATCTCAGACAGCGGAATCTCGTACGTAATCGTTACACGATTAGTATCTAGATATTCCATATTTACGAACTCGCCGCGTTTGTTCTGGCACAGCTCCATTACAGTACCCACGAAGTCGTTAGGCACAATGATCGCTGCTTTAACATACGGCTCTTCAATGTAGTCAATCGTACCTATCTCCGGATAATGTGACGGGTTGTCGATTTGGATCATTTCGCCATTGGTCAGCATAATTCGGTAAATAACACTCGGCGCTGTTGTGATTAGCGGCAGATTGAACTCGCGCTCAATCCGCTCTTGAATGATCTCCATATGCAAGAGTCCAAGGAAACCGCAACGGAAACCAAATCCAAGCGCGCTTGAGCTTTCCGGCTCAAAGCTTAGCGAAGCATCATTTAGCTGGAGCTTCTCCAAGGCCTCACGAAGATCGTTATAATCGGAGGTCTCAATCGGATACAACCCGCAATATACCATCGGGTTGATCTTACGGTAACCCGGAAGCGGCTCAGCAGTAGGATTCTTTGCGTCAGTGACAGTATCACCGACACGGGTATCTCCAACATGCTTGATCCCAGCTACGATAAAGCCAACATCACCGATGTTCAATTCATCGACAATGGTCATACGCGGCATAAATGCGCCAACTTCAATGACCTCGAAGGTCTTCTCAGTTGCCATCATCTTAATCTTCGAACCCGCACGGATCTTCCCGTCCATTACGCGCACATAGACGATAACGCCTTTGTAAGGATCGTAGTGAGAGTCAAAGATCAATGCTTTAAGCGGCTCTTCTGAATTACCGGATGGCGCAGGAACCTGCTTCACCACCTGCTCCAGAATTTCCTTGATTCCGATACCGGCTTTGGCAGATGCCATAACCGCTTCACTGGTATCCAGCCCGATAACATCCTCAATCTCCTGCTTTACCCGGTCAGGGTCAGCGTTTGGCAAATCAATTTTGTTGAGCACAGGTAGGATTTCCAAGTTGTTATCCAGTGCTAAATACACATTGGCCAGCGTCTGTGCTTCAATTCCTTGAGCCGCATCCACGACCAGCAGTGCGCCTTCACATGCTGCAAGACTGCGGGAAACTTCATAGGTGAAATCGACGTGCCCCGGTGTATCAATCAAGTTGAGATAATACTCTACACCATCGTCTGCACGATAGGTTAAACGCACGGCTTGCAGCTTTATTGTGATACCACGTTCGCGCTCCAGATCCATCTGATCGAGTACCTGTTCCTGCATTTCACGCGTGGTTAGTGCCCCCGTGTATTCCAAAATGCGGTCAGCTAGTGTCGATTTACCATGGTCTATATGTGCAATAATCGAGAAATTGCGAATTTGTTGTTGTCTTTTCTGAACGTCAGTCATTCCTTACCCCCACAGACAGCCTGATATTAATCCACTTATTATAACAGTACAAGCTTACTCCATCAATCCCGCGCTGGCCCAAAACAAAAGAAACAGCTATACACGATCCCGTGAAATAACCGTTTCTTCTAAATTTGCTGTTAATTTTCTGCCGAAGCGAACAATGAAACTACCCAGCGGATTCCCTTCTGGGAAGCCTGCTGCAAGAGACCTGCCGTCTTATCAGCCAGAACATCGACTGTAGGCTTTTGCTCCTCAGGAATTAGAATTTGCTCCGGAGATTTCGTACTATAATCATCCACAACTTGCTGAGGAGGATCTGCGGCTGGCGTTGTATTGCTATTTTGAGGCAAAGGAGAAACAGCCGTATATGCACCTGTGACAGGATCGATCACCATTGGCACATATACATAAGTCTGCCCACGCTGTGTCACACCATTCTTTTGCAGTTGTG
Source organism: Paenibacillus sp. FSL R5-0928 (assembly GCF_037970385.1). Classification (NCBI taxonomy): domain Bacteria; kingdom Bacillati; phylum Bacillota; class Bacilli; order Caryophanales; family Paenibacillaceae; genus Paenibacillus; species Paenibacillus sp. FSL R5-0928. The sequence continues at coordinate 5,513,038 of NZ_CP150225.1, forward strand.
GCTGTGGCTGCATGCCTGTTACTTGACTGGTCTGCGTAGTCGGGCTGGCATTCCAGCCGGGTAGAATCTTAGAGACTGTTGACCCACCGCTTCCGCCGAACTGCATCCCTAAGAGGATGCCAATCCCTGCCCAAATCCCAACCATAACCAGTTTTTTTCCGAAACGCGACATGTACACCACTCCTTTTTGATCCTTGGTAATTTATTTTACGAAGCTCCGTTTGATTTCTTTGGTGTTGTAGTGGGATTCGCCACTTTTTCAGGTGCGTTCACCTTCTGAGCGTCATGACTGCTCCAGTACACATCAGCGATAGCATCTGCCAAAATATCAGCCGTCCGCTTTAATTCCTCAGCCGAGTTATCAATTCCGCCCACTTCAATCAAAACACTATTGGGAGACAGGGTCTGATTGTACTCTCCGTTGTTGCCTTTACCCGCAGCTTTTCCCCATATCCCACGAGATATTCCCGGGTAATTCTTTTCAAGCTGTTGATGAATCTTATTGGCAAACTCTTCGTTCTTCTTCCAGTCTTTATTTGCATGTCCAATGATAAAATAGACCTGTGCATAGCTTTTCCCGTCAATAACAGCTGTTGTTTTGCTATGACGCTGCGAATCACGGTGAATGTCGATAAAACTATCCATTTCCTCATTTGCGCTGAGTGCTGATTTAACCAAGATCCGGGAATATTTATAGGAAAAGTTCCAGTTATAGTCGGTGACTTTGGTCGGAAAATCTTCTTTGGCATGAACCGTACCAATCCCGAGCTGTTCCAGTCTTTTCGTAATATATGATCCTACCAGCATTACATTTTTAGTTGAAACTCCGGAGCTGGGATTTTCATTTGCTGCCCCTAACAGAGGATTGTAGGCTTCTCTAGGATGTGAATGATAGATTAGAATCCGTTTGATCGAGGTATCCTTAGTGCTGTCTGTACCGCTTTGCGGATTACTCTTATCCGTCCCTTCCTCCGCCGCTGATGGATCAGGAGATGGTGCAACCGTCGCTTCAGGCTGCTGTGTTGTAGTATCTCCATGCTTGTCCCCTTCGTCCGGAACAGAAGTTTCCGCATCTCCACTACCCTCAGCCAGCTCATCAGTCCCAGGATGATAATCCACTGGTGCTCCTGTAGATCCACCTGAACCTTTCCGCAAAAGAAATGGATCATCCGCCGCCATCCCCGGCACTTCACGAGAGACTAGACTCTTAGGGTCACCTGGATTCACGCTGGTCAGCAACTGAAATACGAAAGAAGTTACCTTTTCACCTGAAAAAGCGGATGGCTCTTTACCCTGCGGTAAATGCGGCACCTCCATCCCCAGCAGCTCCATGAAAAAACCACTAGACAGGGAGGCGGCAAGCCCCTTCATTGAAGGAATGGGTGAAGAGCTAAGCTTCTGTCCGGCTAATCCACCGGCTCCAAGCAGCATAAAAAATACTAGTGAACCTCCGGCCAACAGCAGCATCGTTCTCCCCAGCGATAAAACATCCAGCATTTTTCCCCTTAAACGGCCGATGTTCCAAAGCTGAAACCATTTTTTATTCATTGTAGTTATGTCCTCCTCCAGCCCTCTGTAATCTCTTATACTCCAAATCTATGAGTGCAAGAGCAATACTAGAACCGAAAATGAGAGAATAGACTTAAAGCCCGTACAGGATACCTTAATTCAGCATCCCGCCGGGCTTAACAAACCATAATTCAGTTAGTGGGTATACGCGCCAACATTCTCAGGATCAACCGCATCATGTAAAGCCGCATTCAAACCACTGGCCACGATATTCGCGATCCCTTCAATAAATTCATCGATTTCCTTGGGAGTGACGATCAAATCGTGCCCCAGGGGTTCAAGCACTTCCTTCACTAATGACAAGCGTTCCTGCTCAGAGATATCGTCCAGCATTCCCATGATTTCCTTAGTATGGTTTGCTCCTTGCCCGAAGTGATTTTTCATCATCTCCAGCACATTATTCACAATAGTTGATGCATAGCAGACAGTGGGCACTCCGATTGCGATACAAGGAACACCCAGAATTTCTTGGGTCAATCCACGTCGCTTGTTGCCAATCCCCGAACCGGGATGGATCCCAATGTCGGCAATTTGAATCGTCGTATTGATACGCTCCAGTGACCGGGATGCCAACGCATCTATGGCGATAATAAGCTCAGGTTTCGTGCGATCCACGATTCCCTGCACGACCTCACTCGACTCAATTCCAGTCAGCCCAAGCACTCCAGGAGCAATAGCGCTCACCTTACGATAACCAGGGGAGATCTGATCCGGAACCAGCTCATAGAACTGCCGTGTAATGAGTGAGTTCTCCACCACTAAAGGACCCAGTGAATCCGGTGTAACATTCCAGTTACCAAGACCAACAATCAACACAGATGCATCCTTGCCAATCCCAATTCTGATCAAAAAGTCCTCAAATTCGCGGGCAAAAACTTCTGCCACCTTTTGCTGCAAGCCTGTATCTCCGCCACGCAGAGCGGGTACCTCAAGGGTTACATAGTTGCCAATTGCGCGTCCTATTGCCTGTGATCCGGCAGCATTAGCTACACCAAGACGGGTCACTTTAATCCCATCAGACTCTTCCACTTCTTCGTTCACACCAGGGATTGGCGTTCGTTGTGGGCCTTGAGCCATTTCCTTTGCCTCTAACGCCAAATCGGTGCGCACAGAATATAGCTGCAGATCCGGTTCCATTGTGTACCAGCCTCCTAAAAGTTTTGTAAGCATACACTTCCATGAATTACTTCGAACAAAACTCACTTCGAAAGCAGCTGCTTAGTTTTGTAAGCATACACTTCCATGAGTTCATCCTCATTTGGCAAGCTTCTGCCTATGCTCTTTTGTCGATAGTGTGCGAGAGAAAGCCAATGTTTATGCAGGATACGGAGGTTTAATTTGAAAGCTTTAAGTATTGCTTTTTGCTACCGGTCATGCTAAACTATTTTAAGTTGTGAATCATTTGATAATGATTTCGAATGTCTTACAGGAGGTGAATGCAATGCCAAATATTAAATCCGCGGTTAAACGCGTAAACACGAACGAAAAACGCCGTGCACTGAATGCTTCCCAAAAATCCGCGCTTCGTACAGCTGTGAAAACTGCTGATGTAGCTCTGACTGGTACGGAAGTAGAAACTGCTCAAGCTGCTTTCCTAGCTGCTTCCAAAAAGCTGGACAAGGCCGTAAGTAAAGGTCTGGTTCATAAAAATGCGGCTGCCCGCAAAAAATCCCGCTTGGCGAAGAAATTGAACGCTCTTACGGCTCAAGCCTAAGACGACATTCATAATGAGCAATTGAAGAACCTGACCGCTATGCTTCATACGGTTAGGTTTTTTTGTGTCTATTAATTAATAATAAGTAGTGTTAGTTACTTTTAAGAGATGTGTGTTAAATGAAAGAAGACCACCTTAGAGAGGCGGTCTTCTTTCATTTATTTTTTCTCTTTTTTCATTTCATAATAGTTACCATCCCATAAGAAAATCATCGTTTGATCGTCTTTAACAATAAAACTGCTGCCGGGATTCGTCCAATTATTTATAGATACCGTCTTAACCGATTCCGTTTCGATCCCAAGGTCACTTAATTCATTTCTGTATTCGTTAAAAAAGTCATCCTTAGTGATGTTCTCTTCCTTATATTCAGGGCTCATAATTTCATCTTTATCAAAAGATGCTTTTTCTATCGAATAAGTTACTCGCATTCCAATAAGCTTTTCATCCTCCGCTGCCGAGACAGGTGTAGAACCTACTATACTTTGTACACTCCATTCCCCAAAATAAGAAGGTGCATCTGCAGAGGTATTCGTATTCGCAGGCGAATCAGAGGCAGATCCTGACGGTGAATTAGTATCCGTTTTGCCACAGGAACTAATTAGTAGAACGAGTAAAAGCAGTGCCGAATATTGAAATATTCTTTTCATAGTCAGATCATCTCCAATACTCTTTCCCTTCTTAGCTCAGACACCTAAACGCAGCATGAACAGCTCCAGCCCTAGCACTTTGTCTATAGCCCCTGTTTTCATTTTATAATCCAGATCCGCCAATGCACTTAAGATTTGCCGCAATCGTTCACTGGAGAACTTATGGGCCTGCTCCCCAGCAAGCTTAACCGCATAAGGATGCAATCCGATCTGTGACGCAATCTGTCCCTGCGAATAACTATGTGCTGATAAATCCTTAACCTGCAATATAATGCGGAACTGCCGCGCAACCAGCGCTGCGATCTTGATCGGTTCCTCACGCTGCTTCAGCAGCTCATATAATGTATCAAGCGCCTTATCAAGACGCAGATTAGCGATATCCTCAACAAGCGTAAACACATTTTGTTCTGTTCCACGATGTACCAGACTCTCTACGGCCCCCGCATCCACAGTGCCGCCCTTACCAGCGAATAAACAAAGCTTGTCCATCTCTGCAGATAAACCTTGCAAGCCGGTGCCTGCATTCGTTATAAGAATTTCTGCAGTGCCAGGTGCCATTACACAACCACGCTCACGAATTCCTTTTTCCACCCAGCGCAGCAGCTCTTCTGCTCCCAGCGGATTAAAGGCTAATACTGTGCCCACTGATTTGACAGTCTTCACAATTTTTTTACGCTCATCCAGCTTATCATTATTCACCATAAAGACGATCACACTGAAGTCTACAGGATGCTGCAAATAGTCACTTAAAAGATCTATACGATGCTCCAGTTTGGCATTTTCTTTGCCCGCTGTAAATAACGAGGCATCCCGCACCAGCAATAATTTACGTTCTACCATAAATGGCACAGTCTCCGCTTCTTCTACCACAGCCTGCACCGGCGTCTCAGAGAGATCAAAGGGAATAACTGCGAAATCACGATCCTCTTTAGCAATCAGCTGTTCTTCCAGCAGTGCCGTGAATTCATTCATTCGAAATTTCTCACTGCCATATAAAACATACAACGGTGAGATCTTCCCTTGTTTGATTTCTTTTATCGCCGTTTTGGCATCCATCCCGCCACTTCCTTTTCCATTCATCTAGCCCATTTTGTCCAGAGTTCTATTGTAGCAAAAAAAACTACAAAAATGCATGCAAAAACGGAGAAACTCTGGCAGCCATGGCCAAAGCCTCTCCGTTTAAGCGGCGCATCTATATAAACGACGGAGTGCGAAGCTCTAGAAACTCCACATCCGGCGGTCATACCGATGTTCTGCAAAACCTATACTTTCTAGTTCCTGTCCTGTTGATATAGTATATTCAGAAACTTCGAAAAAAGTTCCAACCCCACTTTAATTTGTTGAAGATGAGGTTGGAGTGTTCGTTGGGGTTGCTCCAGGGGATGCAGCCGGACTTGAAGAAGCAGTAGCTGCTTCCTGTACAGTGAACACCTTGGTTACATTCACACCATCTTTTTCAGTCACGTACGTAAACTTCGAGCTGTCCGCGGACCATTCACCAGAAATCCAATTTCCTTCGAGCGGATAAGAGTTTACGGCTAACCGTTCTTCCGCTGAGCCCTCTGGCGACTTCTTATAAATTACAAGCTGCAACCCAACAAATTCTATAGCATACTGACCATCAGGAGAAGTCCAAGTCTGCACATTAGGATCTTCAGAACTGCTTAAGCTCATAACTTCCCGTCCGTAGTCATAAGGAATCTTTAAAGAATCCTCCATCAGCGGAGCAGAATCGGCTGCGCTGTCTGAATTCATATCAGCAGTTTGCTCCTTATTATCCACCTTTAGCTGATTGCTACTGGCGTTGCTAGAATCTGAATTTTGAGATTTCGTGGCGACATCCTGCCTTGGCGGAGCAATCTTCTCTGTCGGTTTAGGATCTGCGCTTTGAGGCGGTTCAGTGATCGACCGCCCTCCAGCTCCCGCTCCCGCATCAGCTGCATCCGCCGGTGCACTTGGCATCGAGGCAGGGTCCACTGGTCCCGTCGCTCTATCTAAAGCGGCGTTATCTTCGTTCATCTCCGGTGCATCCGTCTTAAACTGCGCAGCGCCCTCGTTCTCTCCACCAGCGGCAGGAGAAGCTCCATCAGAGTTAGCAGTAATAGAAGCTTGCGATTCCATTGCTGTATCCTTAGTATCATCGCTGGCTGTTTTAGCACTATCCTGCATCCTTTGTTCTACTTCTGCCCCAGGCATTTTATCGGGCATATTAAATATTGCGATCCCTAATAGAACGGCAGCTGCAATAGCTCCAATGCCTGTCCGTGTTGCTATAGAGGTTCCCTTGGCAGGTTTACCGCGGGAGCTTTCACGTGAAAATGGGACAACAACCGGCTCCTCAGATCTCACAGCACTCTGTTCACGACTGCTTCGATCCAATTCTGCAAGCTGAGGTAAAATAGAGTCAACCAGACTAAACGGGGGTTTCACGTCTGGCAACTGCTCCAATTCATTGGAGAGAAGTGTCAGGCGCTCAAAGACTTCCGCGCAGGAAGGACAATTATCGATATGACGGAACATCTCAACAATCTCATCTTGACTCAAATCTTTGTCTAAATAGCGGTGCATCCATTCCATCACCTCCGCGCATTTCATCCCGATACACCACCTTTCTGGTACTCCTGAAGTCTATTCTGCAGTTGCTGTCTAGCCCGAAATAAGTATGATTTCACTGTATTCAAGGGCAAATCCAGACAATCTGCAATCTCGTTGTAAGAAAAATCCTGTAAATAGCGCAGGACAATGACTGTCCGATGATGCTCGGGCAATTGATCAATTGCTTCACGTATATCCTCAGCTAAATAAGAGGATAGAACCTCACGTTCCACATTGTGTTTATCCTGAAACACCATTTCATGTTCATCAATAGAAACTGTAGGTTTAGTTCTTCTGAATTTATCAATGCAAATGTTAGTGACGATTCGCTGAACCCACGTTTTGAACTGGGCCTTCTCCTCATATGAGCCGATTTTTGTATAAACCCGGATCAAGGCTTCCTGAGATGCATCTAACGCATCTTGTTCATTATGCAAAATGTAGAAGGCCGTTTTATATACATGTCCTTCAATTTCTCGCAATAGGGTGATTAGAGCGTCGCGATCGCCCGCTTGAGCGGCTCTGATGAGTCCCTGCTCCACCACGAAGGTTCCCCCTCTCTATGCAATCTTACTGACGCGCAAGACTGCGAATTTGTTGCAACCGTGTAATTAATATTTTTAGCCAATAATTCCTACTAAGCATACAGGGGAAACAACAATCATTCAAATACTCTTTTTCACTATCTTAGTAACAAAAATGACATCAAAAGAAACGGCCTATCCCCTTGTCGGAAATGAAGCCGTCTGTCTTAAATATTACCCTCCGGAATCGAGCAAGAAACTCTATTTATAGAGCGCAATTTTGCAGAGCATGAAGACCGCGTAGTTTTCCCTAGTCTCATCATCCACCACATAGGCTTCTCCATTCTCAAATAATTGAGGGTTATTGTAATTGCGCTCTAATCTGTAGATCTGCCCTTCCGTCACCTTACAACCATGGAATGCCGACTCAATTTCTACGTACTCAGCATCATCTTCATCCGCTGCTTGATACAGCTTTTTGTCATTATAAGCAGGCATATACTCACTCCCGGCTGGATAATAGATCCTGACGTTCAGTCCATGTATCACTACTCTTCTATTATATAGTTTATTATCTTTATCCCGATTCTATACTTTCTAAAAAGCATAGAATAAAAGGAATATGGACAGCTCAAAGAAAATCAACATAAAAAGGCTGCATGGCCAACATCTGTCAGCCACACAGCCTATAAATAAAAACGCGAATCTGGATTTCAATCTTCGTTCGAACTATACATTAAATCCCTTTTATCTCTTTAAACTTCGCCACATATTGGGCAGCAAGATCGGTAATCTGATCGTATCGGCCATTCTTCGCCGGTGCAGTCAAATTCCCCCCAATGCCCACAGCCATGCAGCCGTTTGCAATCCACTTCTCCATATTGTTCAAATCCACACCACCGGTCGGCATAATATTCACATGTGGCATAGGACCTTTAACCGCTTTTACATAATCCGGACCGAAAGCACTGCCAGGGAACAGTTTAAGCACATCCACGCCGTACTTCAACGCTTCCTTCATTTCATTTAATGTCATGCAACCAGGCATATAGGGAATGCCGTAAAGATTACACATCTTAGCTGTCTCCACTTCAAAAGAGGGACTAACGACAAACTCTGAACCTGCAAGAATGGCTATTCTAGCTGTTAATGGGTCCAAGACAGTTCCGGCGCCAATCACCGCACGACTCCCGTACTCTGCAACCAATCTCTTAATCGCCACGTCCGCGTCTGGTGTAGTAAAAGTTACCTCAATATTATTTAGACCGCCTTCTATACAAGCAACGGACATCTTAAAAGCTTCCTCAGCACTATCTGCTCGAATAACCGCTACAACCCCGACGGATGCCACATTCTGTAATACTTTCATTTTCTTCATCAGTAGACTCCCTTTCTCTTGGTACGATCATAGATAAACAGGAAATACTTTTTTAGATAAACTTTTTTTATTAAATTTACTAATTATTGCGTTTTGTTCTATAAGGAAATAGTAATAACAATACGATTAACAGTCAATACATTTTTACTACATCAGGTGGAAATAATCAATAAAATCTAATAAAAACCTTTATAAAACAAGGGTTTATGGAAACATTATTTTCTTTTTACGAAAAAAGTTTTTTGGTTAAAAATCATTCTTTTATTGTACAAAACCGATTTATGTGATAATTTCAAATTACAAATCATTATACTGGGATAAAATCATTACCCTAGGAGGAAGTAAAAATGAGTAAACAGCTGGATGCCGTCACTTTCGGGGAGCCGATGGCGATGTTTTATGCGAATGAGGCCGGTCCTCTGCATGAAGTATTTTCGTTCTCCAAAGCATTAGCAGGTGCAGAAAGCAACGTGGCTACAGGCTTGTCGCGTTTGAATCATCCTACAGGTTATGTTACGAAGCTTGGCGAAGATAACTTTGGCACATTCATTGCTCAGGCGATGAAGAATGAGAACATTAATACGGACAATATTACTTTTACTAAAGAGTATTCAACAGGTATGCTTATCAAATCGAAAGTGGTTACCGGCGATCCAAAGGTCGAATACTTCCGCAAAAACTCCGCGGCCTCCACGCTTAGTCTGGAGGATTTTGACGAGGCCTACTTCAATTCCGCAGGACATCTGCATGTTACAAGTATCTCCGCCGCTTTGTCCAAGAACTGTCTTGAATTTTCTATTCACGCTATGGAATTTATGAAGAGTAAAGGAAAGACGATCTCTCTGGATCCTAATCTGCGTCCTAGCTTATGGCCGGATACAGAAACAATGGTGAGTACCATCAATGATCTGGCTACACGCTGCGACTGGTTCCTGCCGGGACTCGGTGAAGGTAAAATCCTTACCGGACTGAGCACACCCGAAGAGATTGCTGACTATTACCTGGAGCGTGGCGTAAGCTTAGTCGTCATCAAGCTTGGCCCTGAAGGCGCTTACTATAAATCCTCTGCTGGGGAAGGTTACGTGGACGGATTCAAGGTGGAGCAGGTTGTTGATACGGTGGGTGCAGGTGATGGATTTGCGGTTGGCGTAATCAGTGCGATGCTGGAAAAGCTTCCGATTGCTGAGGCCGTCAAACGCGGCAATGCGATCGGTGCGTTAGCCGTCATGTCGCCAGGCGATATGGACGGACTTCCCACCCGTGAGGAACTTGCGAAGTTTATGCAACAAGAAGTCTAATAATCGCAAAAGAGCAGCGATTCTCCGTTATTGGAGGAGCGCTGCTCTGCTTTTTGGGTCGCTGATTGGCTGCTATGGCTATGCTATTGCTACTGCTATTGCTATTGCTATGCTATTGCTATGCTATTGCTATGCTTCAGCAGTGTAATCACGTACCCCTGGGGCTTTCGGACCCAGAAGACGCTATTTGCGATTTTTTTACCTTTGCGGCGTAGTTTCGGACTCCAGTGACGCTATTCCTTATGAAAAAGGGCATTTAGCATGTTTTCCATGCCGATAACTGCGATGGGGTCCGATTGTACTCCAAATATGGGATTATACTGCTTATAAGATCAGCTGAGTCCGATAGCGACTTCCTGCGCGAAAATATTACTCAATCAAACCCAAGTTTAGTGTTTAGATAAAGTTAGGTCCAATAAAAGAGGGAGTGCTCAACAAGCTAAGAAATAGCTGCTGGGCACTCCCCTTTTTATAGTTCAAACTTATTTGTAAGACTTCACCGACTGCCCTTGCTGCAAGGTCGGCGGGAAACGATATGTAATTGGAACAGAAGCTCCCTTATCCTCGATACAAGAGAGTATAATCTTGGCAGCCTGCATCCCCATCTCGTAAGCAGGCTGTCGGATTGTCGTAATGACCGGATTATATATTTGCGCGAATTCCGCATCATCTATCCCGATGACCGACAACTGTTCTGGAATAGAGATGGCATTTCGATTCGCATATTTCAGAATTTCCGCTAGTGTGATGTCGTTCGTAGCCAGCAACGCTGTCGGAGGCTCCGGCAGTGCTAATAAGTGTTCCAGCCCCGAAGCTAATTCCTCTTTGGATACACTGCAAATATACTCCTCACGCAGCGTTATGCCCGCTTCTTCCATCGCTTTTTTATAGCCACTAATCCGCTCTTTCCGAGGGGTAATCGCATGCTCCCCAATTGGGAGGGACACCAGAGCAATCCGCTCATGACCTTGCTGTATTAGCTGCCCTACGCCTATCTTTGCCGCCATTTCATTGTCCAGCAATAGACTCTGCGTGGTGATTCCATCTACCAGACGATCCATAAAGACTAGCGGAAAATCAGCCTCTATCAGCTTGCTATAGGCAGACGGGTTATTCCCTGTAGGAAAAATAATCAGCCCGTCCACCTGACGTGCGATTAAGGTTTCTACATACTTGCTTTCTTTCTCCGCATTCTCATCCGCGTTGCATATGATCACTTGGATTCCGTGATGCTGCAGCTCATTCTCAATCGCCCGGATACATTGGATTGACAGCGTATAGTCAATATTGGCTACGATGATCCCGACCATATGCGTCCGATTCTGCTTCAGACTGCGCGCCAGACCATTCGGCTGATAATTAAGCTCCTCAATTACTGCCTCAATCCGGTTTTTCGTCGCTTCACTCATATATTTAAAACGTTTGTTCAAAAATTGGGAGACCGTACTTTTCGAAACTCCCGCTTTTTGAGCCACATCATCAATCGTTAACTTCTTCATCGCTTCGGCTCCACTCTTCTCAAAAGAAAATACTTTATCAAAAAGTATAGCTTTTATTTAGTGATTTATCTACTAGGGAGTATTGTTCATATAATCCATATAAAGCTTATTTTGTTGCTCTTCGGATAAAAAAGCCCAATTCTCATCCAGCCACCCCAATCCAGCTTTCGTAAGAATATCCGCTTTACGTTGTTCCCCACCCACTTTATAATCCATAATTAATGTTTCTCCCTTAATCTCTTTAAAACCAATTGCTGTAGCAGGTGTTGGAATGCTCATGGTCTCCATATCATAAAGTACGGTTTTCTCTTTGTACTTTTTATCCCCTGCATGTTCTAAGTAACTAAGTACGAGTTGTCCATGCTCCTTATCAACAGCGATTAATGACTTGTATTCTAAAAGTGTATTATCGAAGGATGCAAGCGCTATTGGAACTACAGATTCTCCTGCCGCTGCTTTTTTAACATTAAGCATTGAAAATTTAACATCCTCATACATTCCTACACCAAGAGTCATTTTGAAGGAAATTAACAGGACGTAATCGCCTGCCCCAAAAAATCCACTCAAATATTGATACGTACTTGCCCCTCCCCCATAAAGAGGAAAAGTATAAATCCTAGTAGCCGAAGAAGCCGATAGCTCCGTCTGGTCCTTAGAGCTCAGGTAAAGAGTGAACGGTTCTGTAGGATGTGTGTACTTTGGCTTCTTGTAGTCAACCATCGGGGGTGGCGGCGACCAAAGAATTCCCGCTGTTGTCTCAACGGCATACGCTTTGCTCTTATCTCTGTTCATTGGCAAAGGCATGTAGTATTTCTTACCGCTAATCTCAAATTCTACTGGACTTGTCGGAGGTTCTAACGCTTTATCATTAGTTGCAGAACTAGAAGAAGGCAGTATGCCTGCGCCTTGTGACTGAACGGATGGCGAATGGATTGGCCCTGTATTTTTCCATACCCCCATAAGCAAGGTAAGCGCACCTATCAACAAAACCGTAGCCAGACTGGTTAGAAGCACATTTTTATTCATCCAATAACGTTTGTAACCTGAATTTTTATTCACAGCAGCCTGTTCGATCCGCATCATTAACTCAGGCGTGAAACCATCTTCAATGAAAGGTCTTTTGCCTGCTTCCGCATACCAATCCGTCTGCCCGATCATCACTGGATTACTATCATCCGCGTTGCGTTTCATTCCCTCTCCTCCTTCTGGATAGCCTCTTTAACCTTCTCTCTCGCCCGCGCGAGCCGAGATTTCACGGTTCCTTGTGCTACATTCAGCAAATCTGACATTTCGGCAATGGATAATCCATGTTGAATATCTAGCACAAGCACCTCTCTGTTCTTCTCTGGAAGGGTCATAATAATTTCCCAGATACGGTTCGCATACTGATTGCCGAGAGCTTCTTTTTCCGCAGAAGGAGCATTAACAGTAGTAGGTTGATCGCCCAAAGCTATGAATCTGCGCCAAAAGCTATTTTTGCTCCAACTGAAGGCCGTATTTCTGGTAATTGTAAGCAGCCAGGTTTTCATCGAAGATTGACCCCGGTATTTCCCAACATTCTTATACGCCTTCAAAAATACTTCTTGGCTGATATCATTTGCCTGCTCTCGACTTCTAGTTAAGAAAAAAGCATAATTCCACACATCCGAGCCATACGCCTCCATCATTTCCCGCAAACTCATTGCGGGCGCGTACGCTGCTGTATATGGTATATCTTCGCTTAGCATGTTTCGCCTCACCCCTTGCCTAATAAGACTTTCCAAACTTGAAAAAGTTCCCTCTAAAATAAAAAAATAGGTCATTCATTAAAAAACACCACCGATGAACGTTTTAAGCGTTCACTAGTGGTGTGCGGATATTTTAAAGAGAGCTGAATTTCTCCTCCAGCCGCCGTGCAAGCTCATCGTCCGGTAACGGATTACGATGCGTATTTTCCAGATAGATATGCTTTTCAGTCTCGGGCATCAAATATTCCTTATACCATAAAAACATATCCGGACTATCCCCCTGAATCCGCAAAAATTTACGCGCTGTTTCTACATGATCTATAGTGTTGGCAATATTGGTCAACCAATCAGCCCGATAAAAATGCTTCCACTGACCGATCTCTGCCCGTAAAAGAGCCTGCTGGCCCTCCTTATAATCCCAAACCGCATGTGAAGCTTCGATAAACGCCTCTGGAAATCGCTCTTCTTGGTAACACATATACGCCTGGCAAAGAGAGGATAACCCTCTGCACCCGCTCCAATGCAGCTCAATTTGAACTAGCAGTTGAACATGCAGCCTGTTTCGCTCTTTTTCGGGTAAAAGTTCCATCACCTCTAGGCACTGCTTTCGCAGCAGATACCAGACTAGTACAACTCGCTCAGCTCGATCCCTGAACCATCGAACCTGCTCTACAAAAGGAACATCCCCTGCGGCCCAGCACAGACGTTCATCGCTCTCCGTCTTATTTTGCAGCCAATGCCCTATAATCTGCCTTGCCGGATGATGATAGAATTCATCGCCTGCGCGGTCGTCAGCATTAGGACCATATACTATGGTGTTTTTGAAGTAGCTTTTGTACAATTGGGCAATTCGCCCCTGCTGCGCTGTGTAGAAACGGTTAACGAAGGTCTGAAGCTGTTCATCAGCATCTGCTGTTCCATCCATCCACAACTTTGCTGTCAGATCTAATGTATAGAGATGAGGCAAAATATTCCCTGAATTCACCAGCAGATATTCACTAGCCCCTGCCGCAAATGCACCCTGTAATTCCTCCACTATAAAGGACGGATCCGTAGGGAATTGTGTTAGATGATTGGAGGCCTGCAAATCGTGGAAGGTGACGTGGTAATATACCCCGTTTTTGCCTTGATCACCTGCCTCGGGTAGAGCAGGCACGCGCAGATTCAGATGGCCATGTCGCCGCGACACCATTTTGCCGTATCCGTTATCCGCCCATATTTTAATAACACCTTCTGGAACTTCGATCTTTCCCTGTTTATACAGCTCCGCAATTTCTCCGTACATCGCCATACAGCACACAGGCTGGTCCACATATTCACAGATCATATCGTATTGCTTGCGAACCACAAATGAGATCAAATCGCCCCGTTTCTCCGGAGTATCAAAAGAGGGGTCATTCTCCCAAAAAGGTTTATCGCCCTGTCCGCGGAAGGAGAGCACCCAGAGTGTTTTTTCATCTTTTTGCCGCTCGATGGCTTCTCTCCACAGCTGTTCAAACAATTCTGGATATTCTTTATAGCTAGCCTGCTTGCCCGGAAAAGCACGCAGGAACATTTGCGCGCCAAGCGGCTCCGCATGATGATGTGTGATCCACAGTCCCATATCTACCGCAAGCTGATGATGAACTCCGTCTCTCGGCAAATCTGTCCCCGGGATTACCATATTTCCACCACAGCGCAGCAGCGCTTCAAAAACAGGCTCCCATACCTCCGCCGTCGGAGGATAATCCTCCTTCCAGCCAATAAGACACACTTCATCATTCACGAACCAACCTCGGTAACGTACCTTTGGCTGAATGCTGTTGTAGTCAGAAACAGGCAGATTGATCGCATCTTTCTTAGCAGGAGGAAGCTCCGCCCAGAACCAGAAGGGATCGACACCAAGCACGTGGCGGCTGTAATGAAGCATCCCATAAATAATGCCCAATTCATCACGGCCGATAATATGCAGGACCCGATCCTCTTCACTACCTGCAAAATGCAAACAAAAACCCTCTGCCCATTCCGGGCAGCCATCATCCTGTGTTGCATAACGAATAATTACAGTAGCTGCTGCTCCTTGTAACGGAGCTTTTCCGAACACCTGCTCATGATCTCTGGCGATCATTCGCCAAGCATGTCCAATTGGATTACTACATTCCACTTGAACATCGTATACACTTTCCGCTGTGACTCTAAATTCTGCATATGTATTCACTATCGCTTCATCTCCTAATTCGCTACAAAACACGGAGGACATAAGCTTCTCACCACCGGGCTTTGAAACATAGTTTAAGTAGGCATAGAGTTTACCAGAATCTTCTATCTCTATTATAAAGCGTTTACATAGATTGTGCATGCACGCGTAATAATTACTGGAGGAGGACGGCGGTTACTGGAGCTGGAGCTACTGCATTTGAGCAGTTGGTGCTAGACAGGACAACAGTTACGACAGTTACTGCAATAGAGCAGCTGGTGCTAGAAAGGGACTACAGTTACTGCATTAGAGCAGGTGCTAGAACAAATGGACTGGAATCATCAGCAAGTAATCGGAATTTGGGTGGAAGTTAACATCGTTACAACGATAATATGTAACAGAAGCGCTTTGGTATGTTCATATGGAGCGTTCTATTGCACTTTGTGCAACTAAAAAAGATCTTTCCAGCTCATAAAGTGATTTAGTTGCACTTCATGCAACTATTTCTGCTCAAAATTAGAGAAATAGGCATTTTTCCAGATTCCAAGTGTACAAAGTGCAACTAAATGAAGATCCAGCTAATTTAAAGTGCGATCTATTGCACAAAGTGCAACTAAACGAGTTTTTAGGTTCTATGGTGTCTATGGGGAAGAATGCAACGGAGGAGCTACATAGATTCTGCGATATTGATACATGATGACCTACTCTGCACTAACGCGACAGAAGGAGCTACTTGAGCTGTCTACTACCTAAATTAATTCGGATAGGAGCAACTTTGCCCGCTTACACAAACCGCAACAGTAGAAGTCCGTGTGCACTCACAATTCCCTCTTTCATACCCCAGCACTCAATCACATTACTCTACTACCTTCCTCTACTACCTTCCTTAATCCGCTCCCTCCGCCAACTTATGACGCACCATAATCCCGTCGGCCCGCACACGCATCTGAATCTCCCCCTGCTGATCCGTTCTAAAAATAGCAGCATGATTAACTTCCAAACGTTCCAATACCTCAGCTTTCGGATGACCATATAGATTATTTACTCCCGCAGAAATCACCGCAGCCGATGGATGCCAGAACTGCAGCCAAGACTCGCCTGTTGAAGTTTTGCTCCCATGGTGAGCTACTTTTAAAACGTCAATGGAAGGTCCTGCGTTAATACCCTTTTGCAGTGCTTGCTGCACAATCTCCTCCTCGGCTTCCAGATCCATATCTCCGGTAAATAGAAAATTTCTTCCGTTCATCTCTAAACGAAAAACTACAGAATCGTGGTTCTGATCCTCTAGCATTGGGATGCCATTCAGCATAGAAGCACCTGACGCTGCTCCCTCTCTATCTTGTTCCTCCGGCCATAAAAAGGACAGCTTTGTCTTATCATCCGGGGAAAGCCTCATTCCCTGATGCACGGCATACAGTTGAACATTGTTCTCCAGCGCAGTCCGCATCATCTCCATATAAGATTCACGGTCAGCGAGTGTGCCATTAAAAAGCAGTGCCGAAACCGGAATCGCCTCCATAACGGCTTGGAGTCCCCCGGCATGATCCTGATCCCCATGAGTCAAAATAATCGCGTCCAGACGGTGGATCCCACGTTTTTTAAGCAAGGGCACCAACACTTTAGCCCCTACCTCGAACGGGCTGCGGCGAATCCGCCATTCTTCTTTTTGCCCAAAATTTAACGTTCCTCCACCATCTACAAGGATATGAGCTCCTTTTGGTGTAGTGATGAGGATACTGTCGCCTTGCCCGATATCCAGATAACTAATCGTCCCTTTACCTTCCATTCTTTCTGACTGATAACCCTTGTACAGCATTAGGCCCAGTCCAACCGCAGATAGTAGAACAATCGCTCCGCTCCAACGTACAAACATAGGCGCATCCAAAAAATACTGTGCGCTCCCCGCTCCCCCAAACCCGCCGTGCTTGTTCACAGCTAAACCAATCTCAGCTAACGGCCTCGTCTCATCCTCCATATACTGCGGTGTTGCGCGGGCTTCCATTCTTAGCTTGGCAGCATACAACAGCCCGTACAACAAGACATAATACACTCCGATCCACAGCAGTGAAGGCGAGCGCCAAATCAAAACTCCACCAGCAAAACCATTGATCCATTCAACCGCATAAAAAGTAACGTTATTCAGCAGCTCCGTAATATGTGCCAAAAAAATTGCAGCATCTCCCCACAATCGTCCAAGCAGTAGCGCCAGCGTTCCTAAAGGCAATACAATAAAAGTAATAAAGGGCACAAAAACCAGATTAGCCACTAAAGACAGCAGCGAAAATTGATTAAAATAATAGATCGTCAATGGAAATGAGACCAACTGGGCAACTAGAGTCACAGAGACGGCGCTTTTAAGCCAGCGTGGCAGTGCCCTCAGCAGAGGGTCCATAAGCGGAACGTAGACCATTAATCCTAAGGTCACCAGAAATGACAACTGGAAACTGACACTGAGCAGCATGTAAGGATTCCAAATCAGCATAACCAGTGCCGCTGCAGCCAAAATATTCAGTCCATCCTTCAGCATGCCAACTCGTGCAGCGAGCAATGCAATCATACTCATTAATCCCGCACGTACGATAGACGGACCCGCACCTGTCAAAAGGACGTATATGGGAACGAGCACTAAGGTGACTGTTAGCGTGGTCTCTTTTGTCATCCGTAAGCGCCTGAATATAAATAAAAGAACACCAACATACACTGCAACATGCATGCCTGAAATGGCGAGGATATGTGTCAACCCAAGTTGTGAGAACTGCTTAAAGGTATCCGGATCGAGATCATCCTGCATCCCAATCACCAAACCCTTCATATATCCAGAGTGGCGCTCTTGAAACAGCCGATCCGTCTCTGCTCCAAGAACTGCCCGCGCTTTATCATTCCAGCGTAAGATCATTAACGGACGCCATGAATCTGGAGCCGTTGCTTGCACGTTCTCTGCCCCCTGACCCTTTAGAAGCCAGTGGATCTTCTGCGTATGTAAATAGGCTCGATAATCAAACCCTCCGTAATTCCGCGCTGTCGCTGGCTCTTCAAGTACGCCGTTTAGCGACACCTGATCCCCTCTGCGCCACTCCGCGGCAATAGCGATTTCTTGCTCGGCAAGAAGTTTGATCTGCACCATAATTAACTCCCCATGCCCCCTTTTATCTTGTTCGTCCCGCGGATCAGGCGAAGCGGCCTCTTCCTCAGTAATCAACGATAACTCTGAGAGCTTCATCGTAAAATCAACCCGGTCCCCGTCCCGTTCCACAACGGAAATAATCGTCCCCTTAGCCTCCACGGCAGTCTCATTCAACTCCGAAAATAATTTCCCCAGCACTTCAGGCAGGTGACTTACATTGCGGCCTTCATTCCATTCCCAATATCCAGCGGATATAATAATCGCCAAACAAAATACCGCCAGCTGTTTCCAGCTCATGTTCACCCAAACTCTCATACTAACCAGTAACAATAGTAATCCAGCCCCCGCCAACCACAAGCTAATCCCTGAGTATAAACACGCTGCTGCACTTCCAGTCACCCAACACACTGTAAAACTTAATAAGGGTCTCTCCTTCACGCCTCCATTCTCCTCCTTTCGCAAGATAAAAAAAGAACCTCTGCATACGCCATAAAAGCGTACGAGAGGTTCTTCCTCAAGTCATCTTATTCAATTAGGGTTGTACAATACAGCTAATCCGCTACTTTAATCATCGTTTCACTTGGCGGCTCATAATTTTCCAATTGGCGAAATACGATGCCTTTGGCAGCCATCATTGCCTCTACCTTTTCCATATCCTTACGGTAAGGACGATAATACACAATCTCCACAATACCGCTATTAGCCAGCATATTTGCACAGGTCCAGCAAGGCTCATCCGTCACATAGACGGTGCTGCCTTCCCGGTCAATCCGGTCTGTGAATAGCAAAAGATTCTGTTCCGCATGAATCGTGCGAATGCAGCGCTGTTTCTTCACCATAGTCTCTACGCCATCCACGATCTCCATCTCATATTGCTCCGAGAGCATACAACCTGCCTCTGAGCAATCAGGTACGCCCATTGGCGCCCCATTGTACGCGGTACCAAGCAGCTTTTTGCCTTGCACCAGCACAGCACCTACATGTCGTCGTGAGCAGCGTGAACGAGTTGAGACCATACAGGCAATGTCCATGAAATAAGTATCCCAGTCTTTACGATAGGCAGTAGTCATAATCAATCTCCATATCCTTCTAAATAGTTGTTAACTATTGTAGCACATCCCCGCAAGTTTTCACTAGGACAACGGTTGTGGCACTTCCAACGATCTTCATTTCCTATTTATCTTCAAAATATTACTAAAGCTTTTAACTTCTCCAGCATTTTAGGTCCTATCCCCTTTACCTTCCCCAGATCAGATAGGCTGCGAAAGGTCCCTACACGGTTGCGGTAATCCATAATTGCCTGAGCCTTCTTTTCTCCGATGCCCGGAAGATCCATCAGCTCCTTAACACCCGCAGTATTCACATTTACTTTACCTTCCTGTGAAGCTGCTGATGCGGAAAGCTCAGTCGCCTCCTTAGCCGCAACAGCTTTATCCCCTGCCGACGTTTGCTTCCCTGCAATGTTTGGCGTTTGAACTTCTGCCCCTGTTGGTGTTTGACCTTCTGCCGTTGGTGTTTGGCCCGCTCCTTTTGCTCGCTCCCCCGCAGCGGCTGCCGTAGCTTTTTCATCTGCCGAAGTTTGGACAGCTTGTTCTGCTTGTTCAGCTTGTTCAGCCTCCTTAACCTTCTCACCGTCTTCAACATTCCCAGCAGCTTCAGCCTGCCCTGCATCTTTCTCTAAATGTTGCTTATTTCCTTTCGTCTGATGACCTCCCTCACTGCCCCCAGCAGCTGGAGCGTCACCAGACTCAGCGATTCCAACAGCTTGCTCCATACCAACATTCAAAGTCTCCCACCCGGCAATCCCGGAATCGCCCTTACTTCCCGCCGCCCAGAATAGCCCACTTCCTATTACAGCAGCAGCCACTCCGAGCACGATACTCCCTTTATTCATATCACTTTCCTCCTCACAAAAATTCTTCTTATGCCTTTTTGTGAATCTTCATACATTCCTGCGGCTGGAAACTCCTTTAATAATTCATACAAAACCTGTCATCTGTCCAAGTCTATCCTGCATACATATAACGAAGAGCATTCATGTCAGTTAGTAAAAAAGCAACGCTAGAAAGGAGGAACCACAGGTGAAAGTAGGATTTATCGGAACAGGCAGCATGGGCAGCCTGCTGATTGACGCCTTTCTTTCTTCCGGAGCCCTGAATCCGTGCGATGTACTCGCCAGCAACCGCAGTCTGAATAAACTGCTGGAGCTAGAAGATCGTCATCCCGGCATAAACTTATGCGGAAGCAATAGTGAAACAGCGACTGGAAGTGACATTGTTTTTTTATGTGTAAAACCGCTGGAATTCAAAACCTTAACAGATGAGATTGGCCCTTATCTCCGCAGCGATCAAATCGTCGTATCCATTACAAGTCCCGTTCAATTGCAACATCTGGAATCCGCTTTGCCGTCCAAAATAGCCAAGATCATCCCCAGCATTACACACTGTGTCAAAAGTGGGACATCACTGTGCATATTTGGCAGCAGGCTTAATAAAGAAGACAGGCTTGTGCTGCTGCAGCTGTTGTCTTTCATAGGTGTTCCTTTGGAAATTCAAGAGGCCCATACCCGAATCGCTTCTGATTTCTCCAGCTGCGGACCTGCGTTCTTGAGCTATTTCATTGAACGCTGGATTGAAGCTGCGGTGGAAGTTACCGGGATTGAAGAGACGTTAATCAGCCGGCTTGCAGGTGAAATGCTGCTTGGAACAGGCAAGCTGCTAACAGAAGGAGAATTCACCCCGCAAGGGCTCCAAGAACGTGTAGCTGTCCGTGGCGGGATTACCGCAGAGGCACTGAACCATCTTCGCATTAGCCTTGAGGGCGTATTCGAACGTCTCATCATGACTACGCATGATAAATACGATGAGGATGTCACCAAGCTGGATGCGCTATTTGGGCATGACGGTATTATTCAAAGTCCTGTAGACCGTTAGAAAACAATAAAACCCGCAGCACGGAGTTCTCCGTTGCTGCGGGCATTATTGCGTTCTTCGCTTAACCCACTACGATATTTACAAGCTTGCCAGGAACCGCAATGATCTTGCGTACGGTTTTACCTTCTACTGCTGCACTCACATTCGGGAGTGACAACGCATGAGCTTGCATCTCTTCTTGACCCATATCCTGCGGGATCAACGCGCGTTGTACGATTTTACCATTTACCTGAATAACGATTTCAACCTCAGCATCCACCGTCCATGCTTCATCATACGTTGGCCAAGCCACGTAGCTGATACTTCCTTCGTGACCGAGCAGCTGCCACAGCTCTTCAGCGATGTGAGGCGCCAGTGGTGACAACATTTGTACGAAGTGTTCAGCAGCTTCTTGGGACAAAGTTTCTTGCTTATAAGCATCGTTAATAAAAATCATCAACTGGCTAATTGAGGTATTGAAACGCAGATGCTCGAAATCATCAGTGACCTTCTTAATGGTCTTGTGCCAAGTGCGTTTGAACTCGTCAGTGCCACCGTCTGCTGTGATTTTGGTGCTCAGCTTACCATCTTCACTCACGAACAGGCGCCATACACGGGACAAGAAACGGTGAACTCCTTCTACACCCTTTTCATTCCAAGGTTTGGTTGCTTCCAGAGGGCCCATAAACATTTCATACACACGTAGTGTATCTGCACCAAAAGCTTCCACAATCTCATCCGGGTTGATGACATTTCCGCGTGATTTACTCATTTTTTCATTATTATTTCCAAGAATCATACCTTGGTTAACCAGCTTATGGAAAGGTTCTTTTGTTTCAACAACGCCGAGATCATAAAGCACCTTGTGCCAAAAACGTGCATAGAGCAAGTGAAGCACGGCATGCTCCGCTCCACCAATATACAGATCTACTGGAAGCCATGCTTTTTGCTTCTCAGGGGAGCACAGCTCTTGATCGTTTTTCGGATCAATATAACGCAGGTAATACCAGCAGCTGCCCGCCCATTGCGGCATGGTGTTCGTCTCGCGGCGAGCCTTCATGCCAGTCTCAGGATCAATAGTTTCCACCCACTCTGTTACATTCGCAAGTGGAGATTCCCCTGTACCCGAAGGTTTGATCGCATCTACATCCGGCAGTACCAGCGGCAGCTGATCAACCGGAACAGTCTTCATTGTGCCGTCTTCCAAATGCAGAATTGGAATGGGCTCTCCCCAGTAGCGTTGGCGGCTAAACAGCCAGTCACGCAGACGATAGGTTACTTTGCCTTTACCTACGCCCTTTTCTTCCAACCAAGCAATCATCTTCGCAATCGCTTCTTCATTCTTGAGTCCATTCAGGAATTCAGAATTGACATGCGGACCATCTCCGGAATAAGCCTCTTCTTCAACGTTGCCGCCTTGAACGACTTCCACGATATTCAGGCCGAATTGTTTAGCAAATTCCCAGTCGCGTGTATCGTGACCCGGAACTGCCATGATTGCTCCCGTTCCGTAACCAGCAAGCACATAATCTGCAATCCAGATTGGCGCCTTCGCACCATTCACAGGATTAATTGCATATGCGCCTGTGAAGACACCGCTCTTCTCTTTTGCCAAATCCGTACGCTCCAGATCGCTTTTACGAGAAGCTTTTTCACGATATTCTGCCACAGCAGCACGCTGAGCTTCAGTGGTAATCACATCAACAAGCTCATGCTCTGGTGCCAGTACGCAGTAACTTGCTCCGAACAGTGTATCTGGACGTGTAGTAAACACGGTCAGGTTAGCCTTGTGACCTTCAATGTTAAAGTTCACTTCTGCACCTGTTGATTTCCCGATCCAGTTGCGCTGCATATCCTTGATGCTTTCGGACCAATCCAGCTCTTCCAGATCCTCCAGCAAACGCTCAGCGTACTCTGTAATTCTCAGAATCCATTGACGCATCGGTTTGCGCACGACCGGGTGACCGCCGCGCTCACTTTTACCATCGATAACCTCTTCGTTGGCAAGTACCGTACCCAATGCCTCACACCAGTTAACAGGTACTTCTGCTACATAAGCCAGGCCTTTGTTATACAACTGGATAAAAATCCATTGTGTCCATTTATAATAATCCGGATCTGTCGTGCTGATCTCGCGGTCCCAATCGTAGGAGAAACCCAGCGATTTGATCTGACGGCGGAAATTATCGATGTTCTTATCGGTAAAATCACGTGGATGCTGGCCGGTATCCATCGCATACTGCTCTGCCGGAAGTCCAAAAGCATCCCAGCCCATCGGATGCAATACATTGAAACCGCGCATCCGCTTGTAGCGAGAAACGATATCCGTTGCTGTGTAACCCTCTGGATGACCTACGTGCAGTCCTGCACCTGAAGGATACGGAAACATATCCAGTGCATAAAAATTGGGTTTTTCAGGATCTTCTCCTGTCTTAAAGCTTTTGTTCTCATCCCAGAACTTTTGCCATTTCGGCTCAATAGTCTGCGCCCGGTAACCACCAGCGGGTGTGCTATTTGTTTGATTGTCGCTCATTGTCTGCTCCTCCTTGGAGTGTTACTTCTTAGATTTCTTATTTCTTAACCAAGCATATACACCTTCGGTGTCCTTATAAGGACGGTAAGCGTTTATGCGGGAAATATAAGACATGAAGTATTGCGTAAAACGTATACTCTCTTATATTTACAAAAAAACCTCCCATCCCTAGCGTATTATCGCTAGGGACGAGAGGTTATAATTCCCGTGGTACCACCCTAGTTAGCGGCGAATATACTTTATTCTGCCACTCACTTTGCACCCTTTAGCGGGGGTGAGGCGACGGCGGTTCATTCATGACATCCATTATCTCTTATGGATATCCTGTAAACTTGCACCGTTACTCCGAGGTGAGTTCACTCTGTTCCGTTAACCGACTCGCACCTTAGTGTCGGCTCTCTGCAATAACGGTATAGAATTAATACTCCTCATCATCGAACAACTATATACTGAGTCATCAGTAATATTCCCCAACATTATATACAAAACTGTTATCAATAGTCAATGATTATCCCTTTATACGGGCTTTCGTTTGATTAAAAACGCCATAAAGTGTTGAATTACGACTTTTGCAGCTGCAAAGAACGGTACAGCAAGGATAAGTCCAATCATCCCTGCCAGTTCACCACCTACCAGCAATGCGAAGATAATAAGCAGCGGATGCAAATGTAGCGTCCTGCCTACGACCTGTGGAGAAATAATATTGCTCTCCACAATTTGGCATAAAGTGTTTACCACAGCAACCAGTAGAACTAATCGAAAAGAGACGGTCGAAGCCATCACAATGGCAGGTGCAGCCCCTAGAAAAGGACCCATATACGGAACAATATTAAATACTGCCACCACACTGGCGAACAGTAAGGCATAAGGCATTCCGACGATGGCATAGCCGATATAGGCAAGCACACCTATAATGATGCAGACCAGAAATTGTCCGCGAATGTAATTGCCGAGCGCAGCATCGATATCTTTTAACAAAGTAACAATAGACTTGCGGCGTGCGCGGGGCAGACAAGAGACCACCGTCCGTTCAAATACGTCAAAATCCTTCAAAATATAGAACACCAGAAACGGCACGATAAAAGCATTGAACAGCAAGTTAATCGTTGTCCCTATATTATCGAGAAAATGCGAAATCCCTTCGGCCAGACGATTCTCCAGTTGAAAAAACCAGTTGTTCATCCCCATTTCAACCCCAGGCGGTATTAGCCTTGTATTCATATGGCTCATCAGCCCCTGGGCTTGCAGTGTGATCTCAGGCAGATGTTCATTTAATTCTTCAAGCTGCTCAATAAACATCGGGATAAGGTTGATGGCGATCACGGTAATCGCCGTTAGAAACACTGCATATATAAGTAGAACAGCTACGCTACGCGGCATCTTCCGTCCGGCCAGCATACTAACCACGGGATTCAGCACATAGGAAATAATCATAGCTGCCAGAAATGGAGCGAGGATTGCCTTTAAAAATACAAAAATCCCCTGCAGCATCGGACGAAGCAACCAAACAAAATACAAAATGATCAGGGATAGCAGCACTCCGATCATCCAGCGGAACCATTTACTTTGGGACCATTGTTCCATGAGAGTACCCTCCTGCGGTAGAGCCTGGACTAGCTTCGTAAGTAAGTATATGTATGGCCGCAGCAAAATAACCATCAAACACACAAAAAAGCGTCAATAACCTTGCAACTGATTTCAGCTGAAAGGAAATTGACGCTTAAGTACATAGAGCAGTCTTGCTTACAAAGCAAGATTCATAGTTAAGACGACGCATGAATTTGCGGGAAATCCTGAGTCATATCATCCCCGGAGAACAGGTCGTCCAGCGAGCTTAGTGTGCCGTCTTCTTCAACTTGATAAACCGACATTTTTTCGCCATTTACCGTCAATTCGATGAAACAGCCCCAGCAATAAAACTGGTGGGAACCGATCTTTCCGATATCTTTGGAGTTGCAGTTTGGACACTTCATATAATACATTCCACCTATCCGTTAACAATATTAATGGCTTTTTGTAGCCGTTCTTCGCTCATCGCAGGAACCATTAATGCATTCTCACCAATGGACATCTCGTCAGAACAAGGCAGCCATTTGCGGCCTTCGATCAAATCAGTGACAAGCCCGTCACTAATTTCCAGCGCTCCTATTGTGTTTCCCAACTTTTGGTCAAAATAAACATCAGATATTCGTCCGAGTATAGTTCCAGTTGTAGTTAGCACTTTCAAATCCTTAAGTTTGTTCTTTCCAAGTAGAAAAGTACAAGGTATATGATCGGCATCTATCTTATCAATCGACTCTTTATTACGAATCATGACAGCATCCTCGCCGTAGGCCACAATATCTTCCCATGCCACAAATTTCACATGGCCACCAAAAAAAGATTTGCTTTCCAGTTCAATACCCGTAATATTCCAGTTTGAATCGAGCAAAATATCGACAATTTTGCCGATTGCGTTACCCTCTTCAACTTCATATACAGCCAAGCCGATCAGATCTTGAAGTTTCATGGCTGCTCGGTCTCCTCACTTTGAGTGTAATTACGAGTTCTCAAAAAGTGAAAGCCCGAATGATCAGGATACCTACCATAGCCTAGAAGTAACTAGTCTCTGATACGCAGCCGATTCAGAATGGTTTCAACTTTTCGAGCAACGTACTCAATTTCTTCAGTAGTATTACCCAAACCCATGCTAAATCGAATCGCTGACCCTAAAATATTTTCTGGAAGCTCCATTGCTCTCAGAACATGGGATATTTCCAGTGATCCTGACGTGCAGGCTGAACCGCTTGCTGCCGCAATCCCGTCCATATCCAGGTTCATCAGCATAACATCTGTTCTAGCTCCCGGGAAGCTCAAATTCAGTATACTTGGCAAAAAATGCTCGGTATTGCCGTTAATTGAATAACTTTCCCGTCCAATCAGCGCATCCAGCTCTTCAAGTAGTCTATTGCGCAGGAGCTGCACTTTTTGTCGACGTTCTGATAGACCTGTAACTGCTATTTCAACAGCCTTGGCAAATCCAGCAGTACCTGCTAAATTTTCTGTTCCGGCTCGTCTGCCGCGCTCCTGAAGGCCACCGTGGAGTCTTGGATGCAGCGGTGCTCCACTCCGCACATAAAGGCCACCGATCCCCCCAGGTCCATTGATTTTGTGAGCTGTAAAGCTCATGTAATCTACCGGAAGCTCCCGCAGTGTGATCGGTAAGGCACCAAGAGCTTGTACAGCATCAACATGGAACAGAATACCCCGCTCTCTGGCAAACTGGCCAATTTCCTGAATCGGCTGAACGGTTCCTACCTCATTGTTGGCATACATTACACTGATTAGCACTGTGTCTTCCTGCACCGCTGCTTCTACATCTGCAACGGATACTCGGCCTGTAGAATCCACAGGAAGATAAGTAACCTTAAAGCCTTCCTTCTCCAGCTCTTCGCAGGTATGTAGCACTGCATGATGCTCTATCGCAGAGGTGATAATATGATTGCCTTTCTGGGCAACAGCAGCGACAGCTCCATAGAGGGCTAGATTGTCACTTTCGGTTCCGCCGCCAGTGAACACCCACTCTTCCGGCGAGCAGCCTAAAAAGGCGGCGATAGTATCGCGCGCCCCATTTAATATTTTCTTGGCTGAACGTCCGAACTGATGTACACTGGACGCATTTCCATATTGTTCTGTCATTATATTCAGCATGACCTTGGCCACCTCCGGATGAACCGGGGTTGATGCGGCGTGGTCCAAATAGATGGTTTTCATCATTCATTTCTCCACTTCTAGGGTATAGGAAAACAGTTCGTTTTTAAGAACTATTAAATTATACCGCGCGAGAAGTTAGTTTTCCACAAACTAAAGAACACAATATTGTAATCAATTCCCTGCACAGGCTAAGGTAATGACAGCCAATTCTCTTCAGAGGTAACTTCTATGCCGTTTTTTCTAAGTAAAGCTGCAGTCACGCCGTTCCCAGCGATCTTCTTCCCTTTGAACTCTCCGTTATAAATCATGGTGCTGCCGCAAGAAGGACTGTTTTCCTTGAGGACTACCATCGTAGCTGAAACTTCTTGAGCTTTCTCAAGCGTAATATAAGCCCCTTTTAAATATAGTTCTGTTACATCTATGCCCGATCGGTCCACTACTTTAGCCGTTCCTGCAAGCACAGCCTCACCATCCCCGCCGACAATTTCAGCTGGCTCTCTAGGCGTAGAGAATCCCCCTAATAATTCCGGACACACAGCAATAGCTTGATTCTCATTTAAAAGCTTCTGAATTTTCTCATCCAAACAATCCGTGCCATTATATCTTACCTTCATACCAGCTAAACAAGAGCTTACCAAAATCACCTATATGCACCGCTTTCTTCATTCATTGTGCTTCGTTTATAATAAGATACAACCCTTAACAGCCGTTCAAGCTAAGAAATATTTCGAGCATAACATGCTGATTACAAGCTGTAAACAAATCCAGCCTCAAAAACGGCCGAATGGGAAGTGTATAAAATGTGCGGACGATATACGATAACCGTCACCATGGAAGAGCTGATGGTCAGATATTTTGCGAATGATTCAACCATTATCCACTATGCTCCAACATATAACGCAGCACCCATGCAGCAAATTCCGGCAGTCATTAACACAGGATCCAGCAATAAACTTGGGGAACTGCGCTGGGGTCTGGTTCCTTCATGGGCCAAAGATGACAAAATCGGCAGTAAAATGATTAATGCCCGGGCAGAGTCACTCCTTGAGAAGCCTTCTTTCAAGCGATTAGTAAGCTCCCGCCGCTGCATCATTCCATCTGATGGCTTCTATGAATGGAAGGTTCAGGGCAATAGCAAACAACCCATGCGAATCGTGATGCGCGATGGGGGTATTTTTTCAATGGCCGGATTGTATGATATTTGGATGGACCCTGAAGGTAATAAATTAAGTACCTGCACGATTATAACGACTACCCCAAATGAACTTATGGCTGAAATCCATAACCGTATGCCAGTTATTTTGAAGCCTGAGGATGAGCCAGAATGGCTGAGCCGGGACAATCAGGACGCAACTTCGTTAATAAAGCTTCTTAAACCCTATGATCAGCATCAAATGAGAGCCTACCCGGTTTCTACTGCAGTGGGAAATGTTCGGAATAATACGAAAGAATTAATCAATGAGATATAGAAAACAATATTATTCAAATGGTAGGAATGATTATCACCCTTTTATTGACACTAATTCTGACCTCGTTGTTTATCCATGAAAAAACATCTTAACCCTGCGGATTAACCGCAGAGTTAAGACCAGCGCCGCTCAATATGAATTCTGCGTCCCATCAATTGATGATACATCTGTAGAAATCTGTCTGCATACAGCTCAGAGGATAGGTTAGTCCGGATATGCCATTCTCCATTCATCCTGATTCTGGCCCGTAGTTCTGGATCATTCATTAAGGATAGAGCAGCAACCACAGCTTCATCCAGCTGCCCTCTAGTGTATATTTTTCCAGTGTGATTGTTAATGACGAGTCTTCGAACGCCGTCTGAATCTGTAGTAAGTACAGGACAACGGCACAACATCGCCTCAGCAACCGCGTATCCAAACCCTTCCAAAATAGAGGTAGAAAGGAGCAAACCTCCCGAATCACCAATAATACTCATATAATCTGCCATTTGCTCATGAGGAATATTGGAATACGAAATCAACCGTGAAGAAATCCCCGTCTCAGCTACAAATTGATCAAAGCTTTCTTTTTGCTCTGGATCAAACAAAGTATCATCCTGAAAAATCCATAAATAAAGTTCGGGATGGATCGCCAGCAGCCTTTGCCCGATTTGCAGAAATTCCCGCCAATTCTTATTCGTTTGAATGCGTCCTACCCAGCCGAGGATAGGGAAACTTTTCGCGGGATAATTGGTATATCCAAACTGATCGCAATCGATCGGATCATCAAAACAATATTGTGGAATGGTTGGAAATCCGCCTTTGAAAAGCGCCTGCAAATGGGTTGTTTCTGGATACAGCAGTGCATCGGTGAGCCTGTAAATGCGCTCTGTAAAATTATTAACGACCTGCTCAGCTTCATCTAAGGTGCCTAAACCCTGCACTTCAAAAACAAGCGGCCCTTTATACCCGAACCCTCGAATCCGCTCTGCTAAGTTAATATCCGTACACACTACAATTAAGTCAAAAGCTTCACGAGCAAGCATTGCCCTGATCTCGTCATCGCTATTGGTAATATGCGTTTGAATGTTACGGATATTCTGCTGTCCTTTTCCATGGTGTGTATACAGTAAATGGCACTCTACACCGCGAGCATGTAACGCTTGGCAGCGAACTCGGTTCAGGGTTTGCATACCTCCACTCGGGTTATAAAAAGTGAACAAAATCTTCATTATGATCACTCATTCGCAAATTATTTTTAGGTAAAAGAGGTCTTCAACAAATCATACAGATCTGCGCTGCGAAACAGCTCATTATAATAGTGGCCTTTGGTCGATGGGACATGTCTGTGTCGAAATCCAATCAGGCTATGATCATCCGTATAGTAATTGGAAATCGTATCCCCGCCCGTAGTTACCAAAGCTTCCAGCATGTACTCAATATCGAGCGCTCCTATAAAAACTTTTGGACCTAAAACTATCGTGAATGGAGTGGATAGTTGTTCTATAGCACTGCAAATCGCGTGTGACTCCACAGCTCCAGGCAGCCAGGCGAACGCTGTCGCAGGATGAGGTATGGTTTCCAATAGAGCCGATGGCTGACGCGTAGTTGATAAATCCAACACCCGGCATTCATAATTGCTATACGTTTGTTCGTACAGATTCTCTATCCGCGTTATTTCATCCGCACAAGCATTCACTACAGGATATAGAACGGTAATCATCGCCGGAATTCCTCTGCGAAACCGTGCCTGATGGCGGGTCAAATGATAGGCATATCTCCATCTACGATGATTTTCAACCGAATGTAATTGGGCAGATACACTAAAGGTAGAATCCACACGATAATTCACCAGTTCCACCGGTATAAAGCGAATTTCACAATGTTCAGCCAGTCTCAGCCAGTAATCATAATCCTCCACCGGTTCCATTCCATAAGCTCCAACAAGCTTCGCAATCTGTGCTTTGTACATAAAAGAAACGCCAATAAGCGAGTAATCCAGCAATCTCTCTTTAGGCTGTGACTGATAATTACGCTGAGTAGCTAATTGATGTTCGTTATGAAGAAACCTTCCCTCGTTATCGATGCTTTGAAAAGAACTGTACACGATGCCTAACTCCTGTGGACCTCTAACTAGCGCCCCCCGAAGGATTTCGAGGAAACGGGGTTCATAAACATTGTCGCTGGAAACCCAACTTAGATATTGAATACTAGGCTCACTATACAAAAGATCAAAGCCGGTATTCAGTGCATGTGCTATACCCCTGTTCTGTACGTAAGAGATAACCGTTACCCTTGGATCTTCGACAATAATGGATCTCACGAGCGGTTCCATTTCAGGTGCACCATCGATCACAACAACCAGCCGAAAATTGGTAAAAGATTGGTGTAGAACAGACTGCAGAGCTTGCCGTAAGAACTCCGGCTTTTGGGTATACACAGGCATAACTACTCCTACATCCGCCATGATTTTTTACCTCTCTCTACATTGGAGTATAAAATCAGTATATTTTGATTCCTCCCATCTGACTGTGTGAATGCCCTTAAAATACTTTATTACGCCTAAAAAAGCAGCAATCGCCCTATTTCTTTCAGCGACTGCTGCTTAATGGTCTAAATATTACTATTATACAGGTATAGAAAGGGCGGTAATCTCCGTCATTTCAGATTGAAGCACCCGCTGATCGGTAACTAGATTTCCGAACTCATCCAGCCCATAAACAGAGGTGACTACTTCTGCCAAAGGATAAGGACTACTAATTTGCACCTCGTAAGCCAGATTCCCCCCAATGAAAAACTCTCTAATATCAGAACTCTTTGCAGGAACGAAATAACCTGTGACATAAAGCGGGGTAAGAGCTGGCAAGGAATATGGAACACCGAAGACTTCGACAATCATCATTGCACTCGCATTACTTGTGTTACGAACACTGACCACTACATTACTCGCTGCAGTACCAGTTGCTCTCGTATTCGTAATAAGACCTGTTGTATAAGGCATTTTCTCACTCCTCCTCTTGGTTTCTATCAACTTATTCAACAGCTAGCTTATAGTTGTGAGGCAAGAGGAGGGGTTAACACGTGGAATAATAGCCAAATAGACAGGTATACAGTTCCTTTCCCGCTTTTTTCATAACATAGATTAAAGATGAAAAAGGAGAGGTGACAATGACCAATTTCAATTTTCAGGTCACTACAGGTTTGCCACCAAAGTTTGAACCCTATGTTGCTGTGAATCTGCTTATTCCCGGGATCATGATTGCTGTAGCTGTAGACACTACAACCGGAGTTCCATTAATAGGGATGTATCGCTCGTTAGATGGCGGTGCCAACTGGTCACAAGCTTTACTGCCTCTGCCTCCAGGATTTACAGGGGCCGAAGCACCTGCTGTTGCGTACTCCTTTCCGAATACATTTGCCATTTCTGCACATGCTTTTCCAGGCGCTTCAGACGGAACAACTATATTCTATATTTCCACCAACAATGGTACTAATTTCAGCAGCCCTGTAATTGTAAGTAGCGGGTATGGAACCTACATTAATAATGACGAAACAAATATCACAATCGATGTAGGACAATCTAGCCCATATTTAGGAAATATCTATGTTTCTTACAATCATCAGTTCAATGTAGCTAACGGAGGTAACTCGACAGCTTTTCTTAGTCGATCTCGTGATAATGGAGCCACATGGGACACTCCCATCCTGCTTTCCAGTGAAGCTAATCAGGTAGAACGTCCCGATGTGGCTGTGGATTTGATAGGCAGCGTGTATGGAGCATGGATTACGACAAATCCGGAATTCAGATTTGTGATCAGAACTTCTTTGGATGGTGGAACAACGTTTGGCGCCCCTGTTCTTGTGTCCACGATCGTACCTGTGCCCATAGTCCTGCCCGTTCCCGGCTATGCTTTTCGGGTCTTAACATTTGCGAATATTTCAACCGATCGATCAGTCGGACCCTTTACCAACCGTGTGTATACCATCTGGCAGGATTTCCGCCAAGGGTACTCTGATGTATTCATGTCCATTTCAAACGACAGGGGCATGACTTGGAGCACTCCCGTTAGTATTACCGGTGCACCCGCGGGATCTCAGAACTTTTTTCCTGCGATCGATGTCGACCCTTTGACGGGCGTAGTAAATGTGATCTATTACAGCAATCAGGTTAACGGATTTTTGCTAGATGTATATGTTGCGCGATCCATTAACGGTGGACAGACATTTACCAACACTAGAATAACTAACGTTTCCTTCGATCCGAATGCTGGAGGTACAGGACCTGTAACCTTGATAGGGGATTATATTGATATCACTTCCGTTCCGCCTGGAGGATATATCGGCGTATGGACAGATACTAGTCCGGGAACACAGACTATTTTTGCGGGATATTCCGATGTAGTTATTACTTGATTGGGGCTGGCTGCCAACATCATAAAAAGTCTATTGCCGGGGATTAGGCGATAGGCTTTTTAGTGCAGGTAATGAAAAAGAAAATATTTTCATGAACTTGAACGCTGTTACGCTGAGCTTTCGCATCCGCATCATCGCCGATCCCCACTCTGACAAGATCCATAGCATACTGGGCTTTGATATTACATATGTTCGATTTTTCAGTTAAAAAACCTTCTCTAATAAAGATCCAAAAGCATAGCCAAATTCATATGTATTTCTTACCAGACTCTCCATTCCCTGAACCAATAACGTGACGCCCTTAAGCATTAGAGTAAAAATAAATATCACACCAAACATTCGAAATACTCCCATTCCTTTCTCGTGCCTCCAACGATAATTCTTGCCCATTTTAAAACACCTCATTTTGAGTATTATTATGTTAACTACGTCTCATTACGGGCTCCTATGTATTTCACATCATCCGTATAAAATCTTCTTACTAGAATACTAGATTTGGAACATTATGTATACCAATGCAGAGGTCATCGGTGATTTCTGCCTTCTCACAAACAAAAAATAAGTACAAACGTTCGCACATAAAGAATAATAGTGTTAAAATAAAGTTATACTATTCCTAAACTAAAGCCTAAGGAGTCTTGCCTAATGAGTCAAAGAGTTGCCTACAATGAAGTTGCACCTGAGGGTATGAAAATCATGATGGATATGGAGATGTACACCAAAAAATCTACGATTAATCGGACTACAAGAGAACTTATCAAAATCAGAGTTTCTCAAATTAACGGATGTGCTTTCTGCATAGATATGCATACATCCGAAGCTCGTAAAATGGGTGAAACCGAACAACGAATTTATTGTTTAAATGTTTGGGAGGAATGTACTTTTTATACACCTGAAGAGAAGGTTGCTCTCGAACTATCTGAGCATATTACGCTAATCCCTTCCAAAAGAGTTCCTGATGAGCTATATAAACGAGTACGTGAACAATACGATGAGAAGCAATATATTGATCTTGTACTGGTCATTAATCAAATCAACAGTTGGAACAGAATTTCTATTGCAATGGGAAATACACCCGCAGAACAATAATTACCCTCAAAGAACACCTTAGGGTGTTTTTTTTATTCTCCGCTCCGCACGTTCCACGGCTCCGTTGATATATAGATCATCACATTAACATGCCCTGCCAGTATAATCACTAGCAAGGCATTTTTTCATGCGATCGCGTTGGGTTAGTTCAATAACAATTGCTGATTTTAGTACTCTCTTTTATTTCCCTTCTTTACGTATTCCCACTCAACCTCAACATTTTTCCTAACTCTTTGCAAGAGTTGAAACAATACTTCCGTTTCTTTTTCAGATAATCCTGCTAACGCAACCAAATCGGTATGGTCCCCTTCTCTCTTCAGAAAAGAATAGGCTTGTTTACCTTTTTCAGTTGTGAATAACCTTTTTATTTTTTTGTTCGTTTCATCGTCTTTCTTTTCAATAAAACCTTGGATTTCAAGTTTCTGAATCGCACGCGCTGCTGTTGTTCGGTCCACCTTTATCATTTCCGACAGCTTTTCTTGAATAATACCTGGATTCTCATATATCCGGACCAGATATAAATACTGCCCCTTTGTAAGCTCTAATTCCTTGAACTCTATATTACTTATGGAATCTAATGCCCTCGCTATCATTCCAACTTCACGAAGTATCTCCTTCATTCAATCACCTACCAGTTCCAATAATGTTGTATTTACAACAATATTGATTATATATATACTTATAATTGTCGTTAATTCATTATGACGTTTTTCCTAAAAAAAACAAATACAGAATGGAGTAAGCAAGAATGAATCTTAAAAGAATTACACTAATCGAGGAACTTGAAGCTGCATTTTCAATAAGAAAAAAAGTATTTGTTGAGGAACAAGGCGTACCCCTTAATGATGAATTTGATGAATTCGATACGCTGAATGGAGAATGTGAGCATGTTCTCGCCTATTATGATGGGCAACCAGTTGCCACAGGAAGGATCCGCTTTCTTGATGGATTAGGTAAGTTAGAGCGTATTTGCATCCTAGAACCTTATCGTAAATTTGGAATTGGGAAAAAAATTATTTCTGCATTAGAAGAGATCGTGGTTGAAAAGGGGCATCAAAAGGTTAAATTGCACGGGCAAACTCAGGCAGAGGGGTTCTATAAGAAACTTGGTTATCGGGCTTCATCTACTGAATTTATGGAGGATGGCATCCCTCATCTTTTAATGATTAAAGATCTTTCTGCTTCAATAGAATGAAGAAGTTTAGTGTAACTACGTTTTCCATTTTCACTTGCGGAATTTTCATCTTAACCCTAGGCGTTTCACTAACAATAATCTCCGATCTTGGAGCGTCACCTTTTGATGCACTTTTAGTCGGTCTATCCCAAAATGTCGGTCTTACAGTAGGCAGTTGGGAAGTGCTGATCGCATGCCTATTGATTGGATGTAATTCATGTTTATCCAAGCAAAGACCAGAATTATTAGGGTTGGTAACTGCATTTATAGCAGGCATTGGTATCGATATGTGGCTTTTTTTGTTAAACAATCTGATCGAGCCTAATCTGTGGATCAGTAAAATCGCCTTTTATGGTTTAGGCTTAATCGCAATTGGATTAGGTACATCCATTTATTTGTACGCAAATTTCGCACCGATTCCAGTGGACCGACTAACATTAGTACTGCAAACGATAACTAGGCTTAGTATACTATTTACTAGAACAATCATTTATCTGGTTTTCTTATTTGCCGCCATTATTTTCAATGGGCCTATTGGGATTGGCACTCTACTTACCATTTGTTTAGGCGGCTTAATTCTTAATTACTTTATGCCACTTATACAGAAAGCCTTGGACCGATTGCTACAACATACAACAGCGGACTCCGCTAAAGAAATATGATATATACAGCAAACCATAATCTTATCATTGGGAGTGAATAATATGGAGATTAGAATCGATAACTTAACCGGAACCGAAATCATAGCACTGATCAGTGAACATCTGCAGAGCATGTTTGAGCAATCCCCGCCAGAGAGTGTACATGCGTTGAATTTAGATAAATTAAAAACACCTGAAATCACCTTCTGGAGTGCCTGGGAGCAGGGCGAACTCTTAGGTTGCGGTGCTCTTAAAGACCTGGGTAGCCATCATGGTGAAATCAAATCTATGCGTACTTCTACCAAGCATCTTAGGAAGGGTATTGCATCTAAAATGCTTGCCCATATCATTAAGGAAGCTAAGCAACAAGGCTATCGGCGGCTGAGCTTAGAAACCGGATCCACTGAAGGGTTCGAAGCAGCTAGAAAATTATATGAACAATATGGATTTGAATACTGCAGTCCGTTTGCAGATTACATTGAAGACCCCTATAGTGTTTTTATGACAAAAGAATTATAAGCACTATGGAGGTCCTAACTTGACTACTAATCAATGGATACCGATTCTCGCAGCGTTCATCGGAGCCTCTTGCTGCTGGATCGCGCTCTTTAATAAGCGTAAGAACAAATAGAATCGCAGATAAAAAAAGACTCCCAAATGGGAGCCTAAACGTTGACACATTATTTTTTTGGAATATCTTTCATTCGAGGACTAAATATAGAACATATATTTAACAGTATCTACAAGGGATTAGAACAATCAGGTTAAACCCGCGCTATGCAAGGCTTTTCCCCATTTGTCACCGACTTTAATCTACAAGAAAAAAGCACAACTTATAAATCCTCCTGCGGGTAATTTGCGGGTAACGAAATACATCAAAAGAGTCGTCCAGGACATCCCTGTGGCGGCTCTATTTTTTCACTTTTATCTGCTTTAATCCTCTCATAAGCAGCTCTCGTTAACACTCTTGGACGTCGTAAAAAGAAGAACCCCATCGACCAGTTAGGGCTACTAGAATGCTTACATATCGGTGTATATAAATCCATAGATTACCATACCTATATCTGGTAAAATTAATTTTAGAATTATATCAGGTTTAGGAGATGAGTGAACATGGCCAAAGCTTTACGGTGGGTAGCGTACATAACTATAGGAATTGCTTTTATAGGGGGGATTCTCGCAGGTAATTTATTAGCTCCAGAACCGAAATTTTCATTTGAAGATAAGGGTTTCGCTTGGGGATATATGATTATGTTCTGGGTTTCTGGCGGAATATCTGGGATTTTCACATTGGGCTTTGCTTCTTTACTTGAACATATAGAGAACCTATCGAGCAAGGTTGATAATATTGAAGCAAGTATCACAAAAAAGATTGCGGATCCGCCTCGTACATCAGCTGAATTAATATCTGATTTGTCCAAAAATTCTAATTATATGTAGATATGATATCAAAATAAGCCCTACCGACCATATAGGTTAGTAGGGCTTTGTCATAATCCCAATCGCTTGGGAATTTACTATGTGCTCGCATTAACAACATCCTTTACTTTGATCCAATCCCAATCATCATCATGACGAAACTTAATCTGACCATGCTGACGGTCAACCCTCATAACTATGCCATGGATTGATTTGTCTTCAAATTCTCCAAACAATGTAAGTGTGATCGGACTACAATCCTCTAACGATTGAGCTAATGCCTGTGAAATCTCCACCAACGCCTGCGGATCTAAATCAGGTTTTTTACGAGTCTCTTCATTTAAGGCATCGTCCAGTATCCTTACCTTGTGCTCAGGCATAATCATTCGACTTCCCTCCCATAGTCCATTTGCTTCTAATTTCCCTGCCATCCTATAACCTCCTAGTATTTAGTCCAGTACTCAATGTTGCTTCCATCCACTCCCCACTGTATATCCTGAGGCGTTGAATGATGTCTTTTAAACCTAGAGTCAGACCGTTCCCAACCCTCGATTATAATCGCTGTCTCAGGCGGCATGTTTGGGTTCCATTCGATATATTTTTCCTGAACCAACTCCTGCATAGCAGCTTTAATTGGGACTGGCATACGTCCACTTAGACGTTCCATCTCAGGAAGACTCGGCATATGTGCGTGATGATTCGCTGAGTGAGTCATGATCATGAGCAGTTTCCGTGCTGTATCACTAAGCATTGTTCCCCCTCCAAAACAAGAACATTTGTTTGTATTATAACCAAACATACGTTCTTAAATCAATATAAAAAAAGGAGCCACGGTTATGATCCGGGCCCCTCTTCGTATTCTATTAATTGATCGATCTGATTCAATTTAAAAAATTTCATGAGTGTTTCCAAATGTTCAGGCGGCCAATGTTTAGCAGTGTTTTTCTCCATATCGCTCAGGGTGTTCCAGCGTATACCGGTTGCTTCGCTTAATTGACGTACACTCAGATCTTCTAGTTCTCTTAATTGTTTAATTTTCAATTTCAACATTCCTTTTCACCTCAACTAGAATATACACTATTCGCAAAAACAATTCAACGTTTTTCGTTGACATTCAACGATATTCGTTGTATAATTATAAGTGTAGAGGGGAGGTGAACAAGACACATGAAAGATTGGGTTACGCTCCTTACAGCAATCATACAACTCATTACCGCAACACTGCTGTTAAAGGACAAATGTAAAGGAACCAAAAAACGCCGCGGACCACGCAAACGTAAATAGGTTCCCGGAGAGTAAGGGTTGCACCCCTTGCTCTCCACCCAATCATAACATAAACGGTTTGAACGATACAATTAGCCGGCGGGCATACACAGGAGGAAAAAAGGAAATGGCAAGATTAGCAATAGTACTCTGGAGTTTTGGTGGAGCAAATGAAATATGAGTGACAGAGGATGAATTCATTGATCTTGAACAGTCACCATCAGTGTCGATGATTTTCTTTAAGTAATCCGGGGGCTACGGCTCCTCTAAAGGAGAAAGGTATATGCTGAACGTGATAACCTGGATAGTAATTGTGGCTGCATTGGTCCTCTCGATCGCAGCACTAATTAAATCCAGTGGACGCCGTTAACCCTTATAACAAAAAAAAGCCCTACCAACCATTTGTAGGTTAGTAGGGCTTTTGCCTATGCTATCGGGCTTCGCTTGCTGTTTCTGAAATGTGTATTCTATTTTATCATTATTAAGTATGTAGTGATGCGTTAACGCATCCTTCACCTCATTGCCAGCAAGTTAGTAGTATGCAATAATCTGTACGTATTCACAAATAAATTTTTATTTTTAAGAAGGAGGAAGACAATGGATGTAAAGTGGAATGAGTACAGTGAAAATTATAATTGGATACGTAATCTCCTTAGTATGCCTGATATATTAACAATATCTGAATACAATGAGTTCGTTAGCGAAATAGAGAAGTGCCCGTTGCTGATCGCTCAATGGGTGGGATTCGAGGAAATCAGGATTTTCCCAACAGAAAGACCACTGGGAATAGTACCTTTTATCCCTAACATGAATTATCCACCAATAATTAAAACATTTATCGTTCCATTCTCCGAACAAACAGACGTACGAAATTTCCCCTCGCTCAATGAATATGGATTGCGCACTCTTATTAGTTCAAACAATATACATTGTTTTATTACTAACATTCCAAATTCAAACGCATGGGGTAAGTGTGTTTATTTCCCTGATTTAAGAGATTTAGAAAGATTAATTTATAGTAACGAGAGAGTGCCGATCGAAGAAATAACTAGTGGACTTAAAATGGGGGACCAACTCGCTCAAGAACTTAGTGAAGCGAAAATGTGTAAGGACATAAATTTGCCAATTGCGACTATATCCACATTATCAATTGCTATGGAAACAGCATGCAAAATAGTATTAGAACATAGTGAAATTGAATACAGTCGGGCCAAAGACGGATTTAACGATCTTTTAAACAAACTCCTTAAACACAATTTACTTTCAGGAAAGTCACATGCATCAGCATTAGCATTAAAAGGATATCGAAATTCAATTACTCATGGACACCAAGGAATGGCCACTGAAAATAAAGCGAATGTATTTTATATGTGTGGTTACGAATTGATTGAAGAAATATTACAGAGTATCAAACATGAAGGAGACTCCTAATTTCTTTTCCCATCGTTTTATTAGATCCCAATCTTTTTCATCTTCAATATCATTTTCTTCCAAAAAAGAATAGTGTGAACGAAGCAGTAAAATTAACTCTTCGCGGTCTACTTCGATCATCTCACCAGACATTATATCACTCCTTCATAAAGTCATTATATGACCAGACATTCTTTTTTATCAAATCACCCCGCTCAAATAAGCGGGGTTCTACTTCAGTTGCATTTGAAAAATCAATTTGTAATATTGACTGTCTTACTTACTGCATCATAGATCACTGTAGCCCCTAGAGCCTCTGCTACTGCCCGAGCTGGTGTATAGGTAATACCGTTATCTATCACTCCGTCAGCTACATTTTTGCCATTTACATGTACTGACACTTTATTATCATTGTTCACTTGGTTCCATTCCTTCATCTTCAATCCCAAATATCGAGCAATCCCGATCACATGACCATCAATGATTGCTTGGATAACCACATCTTTTTTGAGTTTGGCAGCGTCAGTTGCAACATCCAAAAACAAATTCTCCGTCAATACTGCCGGCATCTTGCTTTCCCTTACCATGTGCAAGTTATCTGATTTCTGACCTCGATTAATCACGCCAACGGCAACCTTATTTAACGTGTCCATAATCGCAGTATGCAGAATGTTTTGCAGTGATGCTGATGCGGCTGAGGCTTTTGTATATCTAAAGGTTTCAAATCCACCAGAGCCGCCACCAGCGTTACAGTGGATGGACACTAAGAGATCAGCGCCTGCTTTGTTAGCTAGATTTGTGCGCTCTTTTAATTCCAGAAACACATCGGTGCTACGGGATAGCAACACCTGTACTCCATTATAATTTGTCTCGAGTCGCTTTTTAATCTCCAAAGCCACTGACAGTACGATGTCTTTCTCTTTTAAACCATTTGAAACTGCTCCTGGATCCTTACCACCATGTCCTGCGTCGACCCATACCTTCTTCATTCTTCGTCACCACTTTTCTTAGCTTGTTTAACCAGCTGATTGCCGTACACAGCTACAGCACCACATAGGATGCCTTGTATTAAGCTTGTAATGACAAACCCTAACATCAGTACAGCAAATACGATGGCCATCAGCGTAACGATGTATACAATACTCCAATCCGGCACTTTCGGCGTTTTTTTCAAAACATAGCCTATGATCCAACAAGCTACAACGACAGCCATTAATTCGGGATTAATAAACTCTATAACTGCATTCCATTCCATTACAAATCACCTCTTCTATTTTCTTCAAATCGGTCAAGCCGCTTGTGATACGATTTAGAAGCCTCTTCAATACGCGTTACACGCTCTGAAAGTAAATCAAATCTCTGCCCCTGGGCTCGCTGCTCTAAACGCATATCATCCACGCCCCGTTTGATATACTCAACGTCAGTACGAAGTGACGCACCATTACCAGCCTCTTGTGCAACATCCTTTTTAAATGCTTGGGTTTTCCCCGTCCAGCCCAAGACAACCCCACTTACTGCCGCAATCATTGCTACGATTGTTGTAGGCTCCACTCCCGTTTCCCCCTCAATATAAATAGCCCCCGGGAATCCCGAGGGCAAAATAAAAACGCCTACTATGTGGCGCTAGCAATTTAATCTATTCTTTTAGCTCGGCTGCGACATCCTCACGGATAATCTCCGGTACTTGCTCTAACTTCTTAAGTCCTTTACGGATCAAGCTTGCATATATTTTAGCCATTATCTATTTCACCTCCCACTACAGGTTCTGTAGGTGCTACGGGTTGTCCGGCAAGTACCAGCTCATAAAGCTCTGTGAGCGCCAATTGTGCGTCTGCCGCTTCTTGTTTCGCAGTCTGTAACTCTTCGTAATTTTCTGTAAGAGCAAGCTGCGCTTCTTGCAGTTGTGTTTCGGTTTGATCAAGTCTTTCCAAGGTCTCTACAAGTTTCTTATTGGTTTGTTCTAGCTCCTGAACCGTTTTAGCTTTTTCTCCCTCTACCATTTCGATTCGTTTAATTAACACATCTGCCGGCACTTCCCCAGGATAGGTAAACTCCAAATCCTCCGTATCAGGATTAACGCGGTAGCCATTACACTCCGCAAATTCTCGACGAAACTGACCGTATTTAATCTTTACTACACCAATGGTATCGCGGACCCGTTCAGCCAGTGCCTTATATGTTGCAAAGTCCTGATCCTCGGTTGTCTCCACTACCAACCTACCTACCTGTTCACCCGTATTTACTACCACGTTTCCTGTTGCTTTTTCAAAGTATATCTTCATTCCGATTTCCATCATAAAACCTCCTTTTTATCTTAAAGCTTAACAACTAATATTAATTGCAAAAGAGATATACCTTGGATTAATTACCCCCATGCTTCCCATTCAAAGTCCGCACCAAACAAATTGTACGGAAATACTGGCATTGTGAACCCGCTTGAATTAACCACGATGCCCGGATTTTGAGAAAGCAAAGCCCTTTTACATCTGGCGGTATCATAAGGAGACATCACAACTTCGCCTATCGAGGCGATGTAAGTCGTAACCGTTTTTTGTCCTTGTGAATTTGTATACACTGCGGTAATGATTCTGGGTGTAAACCACAACCCTGTAACATTCCCCATATCCTGAGCGTATGACGTTCCGTCTGTATACTGAATGTTTACAGCTCCCCCTGTTTTACTAGACCTTCCCGAAGCATATTGTCTGTAACCAATACTTTGTAATTGCCCTACTGTAACCTTTAACTCTCCAGCTCCGGCTCCTCCCTTTCTATACCCTTCACGCGGATAACCCGCTAAGTCTCCGTTAGGCCATCTTCCCACTCCTATCGCTACATCATCACCAGATGTGATAACAGGAATGGAACCCTGAACTCCAAAAATTGATCTCGTAGACAAAATGCTTGATGGTACAAAATTGGGATCAACGGATAACAGTGTCCCAAATCCACCGGAATTAAGTCCAGAAGCATAGTACCCCGTCTGAGGTTCCATGACAAGGCTCCCTAATCCATCCCCTTTAGCTGACAAGGCTGTGGTATAGGTTAGGCTGTCTCCGGCTCTAGTTCTGTCCGGCATTGTCCCGTTCACCAGTCCGTTTTCTGTGCCTATCGTTTTTCCCGCCAGAACTTCCGCTGCTGTAGCTGTTCCATATTCACCCCCTTCACCCTGTAAGATAAAAGCCGTTCCATCGTATACAACCGTATAGACACCACCAAGAGCCAAAGGCGGGTTATTGCCATTTGGCTTTTTGATAGATTTAGCGCCCAGACCATTTACATTGAGTGTAACCGGACCAGTTGTAGCTGCATGTGCTTTAATGGTTACCCGTAAACCCGCTGTTAAGGCTGCAACTGCTGGATTAAAAGTAGCAGCCAGAGTCGGAGTAGTACCAGAGGTAACAGCATAGGCAAGTGTACCTTGCGTAACCTGCGCAGCAGAATATCCACCTACTGAGTCAGCATTCCCCCCTACTAAAGGAGCATTCACGATGTTAGTAATCCCCGTCTCAGTCGTTACAACGCCCATTGCCCAGGCTCCACCTAATCCAGTTGCCCCGTTGTGAGAAGCTAATACTTCGGTCACTT
The DNA here is from genome assembly GCF_037970385.1 of Paenibacillus sp. FSL R5-0928. NCBI lineage: Bacteria > Bacillati > Bacillota > Bacilli > Caryophanales > Paenibacillaceae > Paenibacillus > Paenibacillus sp. FSL R5-0928. The sequence goes on from NZ_CP150225.1 coordinate 5,556,872, forward strand.
CTATGTTAGGGTACTTCCAAACTGTTGTGGTAGTTCCAAGGAGGATGCAGCACTTTGAACCATCGTAAGCAAGTCGGACGGAAGAGAACGGCAAACTGCCACTGGTTACGGAAGCAGAATAGTTCATCCATCCCGTGTTGAAGTTATACCCACCAACTAAAATTTCCCATGCTCCACGACTGGAGTAATCATACCCGGTGATTTTGATGCTCATCATTGCGGCATTCCACCCGACAGGAAGCGTGATCTTCAAAGTACCTGTCTGCCCATCTATGCCAGCGTAATGAGTTGCCAGGTTGCTATACTTAACAGATTTGTCGCTGTACGTTCTTGATACAGCGCCAGTGAAGTTGCCACCAGCACTAGTGATAGTAGTCACCCAAGAACTCCAGCCAGATCCTCCATTTCTACTTCTTGAGTACACAGTACCCGGTATGATATCCACGATTTCCTGTTTGACATAGTTGGTTGTGGTGTCCCCTTTAGTCACGGATAGAAGCCCATACGTTACAGGAGGCGCGTTCGTTAATCCGGTAGGTTGATAGATGGAATACACACCGTTGTTTACAACCGTATTCAAATCTGTACTGTTCGCTATTAGGTTTCTAGTCATGAACAATGGAGCGTCATTATTCCCCGTCCACATTGGAACCCAGGGACTCCATGCCGCCGCAGCATCCTTAAACCTTACATGGGATCCGCCGCTGGATTGAAGAATTATCTGCCATGTCCAGGTATTCGCATTATTATGCGTTTCTGCACCACTGACAAAAACCAACACTTGCCCCCACATACTAGCTGCTGGCTTATTAAGCGTAACAGGGCTAATAGGGTATACGCCTGCGGTGAGCGCGAGGTCTAAATCTACTGCTGGTATCGTTGACGGACCACCGAGTGAGTTATATGTGTTAGTGCGTGGTACTTTAGCAAGAGTATCAAGACCAGCATAACCACCAGCTACATTCTTTCTTCCGCTGTGTTCTATCTCCATCCATTCTGACCATTGAGGGTTGGCGGCCGAGTAATAGTTACGTGTATAAATTCTAAACGCTGTGGAGTTGTACGATACTATGGATTGGTTAATCCCTGCATGTATGTTATTTCTGAGGTAAAAAGCCTGTCCGGCAATAGCTGTAGGCATATTCAAGACAGTTGCCGCATTTGCATTACTAGGGCAGAAGTAGTCACCTTCGTTTCTAAACGAGTTTAAATCTGTCTTAGCAGGTATGGTTTGCGATGTTCTGGCGATGTTTCCCGATAAACGGACATCAGGGACAAAAGCATTTGCGTCCAGTCCCGCATATCCGTTAGCTACGTTCTTTTTGTCTGCTCCCTCTATCTCTACCCAAGTACTCCATGTACTTTGTTTACATATACGTTCATACCGGACAGGCTTTTCTCCACCAGAGCCGCTCAATAACGTGGCTCGTTGTAAAACGTAGGTATCATTGTCATAATGCCGTTGCACTTCTACGTAATACCATACGTTCGCTACAGTCGGTGCATTAACAAGTGCGTACCCGTTATAAAAACCATTGCTGAGGATTGTGTTTAGGTCAGTCCCGAGAGTTAAACGAATGCTTCTACCATCATGCTCTGTTAGCTTATGTTTCTGGATTAGGTAGCCGGATTTTGTTGCAGTGTCGTCAGGGATAGTCTGTACAGACATAGGAAGAGTTGTAGCAACTCCGGTGTACGGGGCAGTAATCCCCCAACTCCTGTTATCCGTACCACTAACCTCCCGTATAACAACTACGTACGAATTTCCCCGATTCTTTCTACCCTCAATAGTTATCTTCCATCTGTTATTTGGTGAGTCCCAAGCGAACTCTCCGATAGAAATTTCTTGTACGATGGGACCGAAAGCATCCGTGTACATGGAGTCTGTTGAATTTATTACTCCGGAGGAATTAGCCATATCAGAAAACAATTTTGTGATCTTCCCTACTGCATTACTATTGTTCCAAACTCCTGTTACAGTGACTTCAATAAATCCACTAAGAATCCCTGTTCTGAAAATATCAATTTTTTGATTTTCTACCCCCTCTGGAAAAGAGAACTTAAACACTCTCTCTGAGAGGGCTGATCCTAGCTTTATACCATCTGCAAGAATGTGCTTATCAGTATCCAATGAGGCTACTCCACCAGCAGAACCCTTTTCTGTCTTAGGAATAGATGCATTCTTTGCGTTACTCTCTGCTGCGTTCCAAGCAGTACGCTCAGCGACGGTGATGTGCCTTGTAGTGTCGTCAACGTGTGTCTTAGTCGCAGCTAGTGTGATGTCTGGAGCATCAAACGGATTTGCTTTCCCTGTGATGGCTTTGAAGTACTTAGTAATCCATGAAAACCACTGAGTAATCGAGCCTACTAAGCCATAAGCAGTAGAAGTTGCAGGATCTGCTGTGCGTGTACCAAGAGCAGCATCATTGACAGATCCTCCCGCGTAACTAGCAGAGGTGAGTTTAGGACCATCACCTGCAGCTCCTGTGTGTTTATGTCCTCCGGATGCGTCAAACTTAGCGTTAAATTCAGATTCTCTTGTAAATACCAAAGAATCATCGATTGTAGCTGATACATTTGACGCTGTACCAATTACCACAATGCAGTCAATGGTCTTTTCTATTACATTACTACCGCCAACAGCAGGTATATATTCAGCATCGGTTCCCGCGTTAGTATAGCAATATAGGATTTCTCCCTCATCAGGATCTTGAGCAAACACACCAATTTCCCGGAAATAAAATCCTGTTGTTACGTCTTGATTTGATAGAACCGTACCAATGACAGCTTTGTTTGGTGGTTGCATTCTCAGTCGTGTTACAGGCAATGATTTTTTCTGATCAATAAGTCCATTAAGCAATAAAATAGACTGCCCACCGAGTTGACCACTCCCGACGGCAATCCTTGTGTAATTTAGCTTTGATCCGGCTTGGGCTTTTGACTGAAGCGTCCTGCCCTTGTTTGTTAGAGTAAAACTCCCAAATGCGCCCATTTATTCCCCTACTCTCATGATTTCGCCCATGTGCAAGGCTCCACCGAAATATAATTCTAAATCTTCTGTTTGTGATATCGTGACCCTATCTAGTCTTGCAGAGAGACGTTTCACCGACTCTACGGCTCTGATAAATTCCTCTGCCCTGTCGTTAGTAACATCAGGGTTGTTAGTGACCACCTGAAAGTGAAACGGAGAGCCACCGTACTCAGACCACTCTTCTACCTTTCCCTCCCCAAACAGAATTGTAATTAGATCCTCAACAGCTGAAGGTGTGGCTTTTCGTCGATGGAACGGAATAGCATTAGCTACTAACTGTCTTCGCTGCTCAATCGGTAATTCCGGATCATAGTAATCAACATGATACTGCCAAGCTAGTTCGTCCGTTTCTGCACTCGTCCACTCAGATGATCGTCCGTAAATATCCAGTCTACGAATTTCCTCAGTAACCGCCTGTAATTCTGAATCAAGTGCCGTAGCTGCAGCGACAATCGCCGGATCACTCGCAATACTTGGCGGGAGAATATCCAGTAGGCTAGCCGCTTGGATGTTAATCATCTACGAGCCCCCCATAGGTCAGTGTAGTAGCCCCCTCTTGCGCCACTTGAGTCGGCTGTATAGCTGAATAAGCTGGCGCTGTCACTGTCACCCTTAACGCACCCGCTGCCATTACACGTGCGGTTAGCTCACTCGGGTTAATGTGTCTTCCCAATTTTGATTTTTGCCAAAGCTGATACGTAGTCACAGCAGCCGTAACAGCTGCCTGTATATTTGTTGACTCTGCCGCTCTACTTCTGCTGATGTAATAAGTCAGCACGGTATTGTAAGGTACTGCTGTTGGCGCTGCTACCGTCACCTTATCTGTCAGCGGTCGCACTCCTCTGTCTTCGAGCGTCTCCGATACAGCGTCAAGTACATCCTGCCCTGGTATAACTCCACCAGACAACAGCGGTACAATCCGAACGGTTCCATCAGATGGAGAGTAAGCATATACATCCAGGATTGCTGCAGATGTGGACTTTGCCCAGAACTCATAAGCCCCCCGAGGCCCGGCAGTACTGTACGATTCTGGAGCTGTCCTTATTCGTTCCCGAAATGCCTCATCAGTCTCAGCTGCCGCCCCACCACTAGTTATCGTGGTATTGGTCACAGACTGGACAAATGGTAATGGATCCATCAGAACATTGATTTGACCGGGAAGATACCCGTTACCAACTACCCCAGCAGTCGAACACTCGCCTGTAACTACTCCCGTTGTTGCTCCTGCTGGAATCTCTAAATATTCAGTAGTAGTGAAAAAAATTGAACCATCTCCACCTTGTGCTCCAACACGTGTTCCTGATGTGATAGGCTTTGCAGATGCCAAGGGAATCGAAAGTGAAAATTCCAGTGTCGTAATAGCTGCAGATGCCTCCAATCGTTCAGAACCTTGAAATGCTCCCATATGATCTAGCACAACATTAGAAGCATTTCTAAGAAGATTACCCTTAGCCGTCTGGTTAATAAGTACTCGCTGCTGCACAATAATAGCTGCTAGAGAAGACAAAAAAAGCCTTACCGGATCGGCAGGCTGAAGAGTACTGTCAATTAAACCTTCGTACATAGTGATAATGTTTTGTTGTATGTCCGCCGCATCTTCAGCAACAAACTGTATCTCTGGTAGATCTACGTATTGCACCAAATTACGTTACCTCCTCTGTCAGTGTGTAACTCACTACAACCGCTACACGCCCTGTCAAAGCGTCCGTGATTTTTCCGTTAAAAGATACATCAATGAGTTGCGCTCGCGGTTCCTGCTCAGCAATAGCAGTGTAAATCTCACCAGTTAATCTTGCTTGTGCGATTTGATAAGGCTCATCAACTAAACTGTAGTCGATCCCAATATCTCGTGCCAGTGGTGCGCTACCGAGAGGAGTGGATAATATTGTTCGGATGTTCTGAGCCACTTCCTCCGCTTTGCTCACTGGCGCAAAATTGATTGTTGATGGCTGAGTCATATCAACGGTATAGATCATTTCACATACTCCTCCAGCGTAATGTTCACGTTTGATGTGAGAACATTACCAATGTTGTCCAGGGTTTCCCAAGCTTGAGACATGTCTGTAATTATCCAAAGCCCAGTTCCTACACCCTTACGTCCAATTATCAACGGTAGCGCCTTGCCTGCCCTACCCAACTCAGTAAGTCGGTCCAGCTCTTTTCGGGGATTCAGTCCGAGCCGCGCATCTAACTGCACCGAAAACGACACCGAGTCAATTCCCGGTCCTAGCCACTCCTTTTTAGGCTTTTTGCCGATGATATCATGCTGTGCCCAACGTCCAGCAGTATTACGAGTGAACTCGTCAATCGTTCGCGTAGCTCCTTCTGAAACAACGAAAGTCACTGGACCAAGACTGCCAATCTTGGACATTACATAATTTTGGCTTCCCATGTCTTACCCTCCACTCGTTATCTTGCCAGTTACGGTTAGATTACCATCAATCTTTACGCCGCTAACTGCTTTGAGGTTAAGAGTCTTAGTTGCACGGTCATAGTAGGCGTAGCTACCGTCTTCAAACCATATACCCCGCTGATCTATTGTCCCAGGTGCCTTTTCCTCTGATCCGTAATAAGTGCCTAGACAATAGCCTGAACTACGGCTGTTATCCAAAAAGACACATAGTACAGTTTCTCCAGGTTGCGGTACGGCGTTCCCACGTCCCCAGCCTCCCTGCTGAATAATAGGAAGCTCACCAGATACCAAATCATCACGATCTGGGAAGGCGACTCTCACACTGCCAGTTGCTGCATCTGATGTCGATACTTGACCAATCACAATCATACTACCACCCCAATACCTTTCTGATTTCCAAATCACTTGTGAAACCACTACCGCCTATAGCATGATTGACTGATACGATAATATATTTACCATCAAATCGCCCCCAACCCTTTATGTTGATCGTCAGACCTGCTGCCATGCGGATATCACCCATAAGGCTTAAAGTCCCTCTTCCCGCCTCCTTGTTTTTCTCTCGCAGTCTTTTTCGACCTAACTTGAGCGCTGCTGCTTGAGAATCTGCTTGCTCGTTAATCTTTAGTATAGGCCCTCTTTTGGGGGCTCCCGGCGGTGTATAGGTCACTTTTACAGTCTTTTTAGACTTACTATCTGTATAAGACACTTCACACGCGCGATAAGCTGTATAAGCCGTTCCCCATGAGAATCCATAACCTTTTACGTTATCCTCTCCGCGTATAATCGTTGCAATTGCTTGTTTTTTCTCATAAACAGACTCATCGAAGAGCACAAGAGATCCGTTAGATACTTTAATCGCAATTCCTTCCTTCGTCGCTGTTTCTAACAGAAAAGCAAGATCAGATAGTTGAGACTGCTCAAGCCGATCATAGGAAGGATTATCTATAGCTTCATAAAGAAGCTTCAGCCCTGCACTTTTTGCAACCTGCGTAGCGACTGTCTTCAACGCTACCTTTTCCCAACTTCGTGAACGTTTTTCTTGCCTAATATCCGAACTGACAGGCAATGATATAGCTTTAATAGCTACTGTATCTGGTGGTCCCTTAAAATCAAAAGAATCAACTTCAAATGAGCCAAGGGGAAGTTTTTTAATCTCGCCCGGACCATCCCAGTTGATTGTGCGAATCTCACCTGTAATCCGATCACCTTCAGTCGGTGACCAAGGGCCCTGCCAGTTCCGTTCTCTGTCTTCCAAAGTAATAGAGAGATTATCAAGCGTACCTGGAGCCGCATCGTTAAACTGAAAATCAGTTAATGCTTTGGCGATGTCCTTCGTAACATCCTTGCCGTTGTATGATAACACTAGCACTGCTCTACGAGCGTCTTGCATTAGTTCCATATATAGTTCTCCCTACGCCACGGAGGAAGCGTCTCAGAGGCATCTGCTGGCATATCTGGCACAACTAAGATTACATTTCCTGAAAACACAACAGTTCCTACATGCTCGGGATTTGCGTTAATAAGCAATGTCATTAACTTTTCATTCTTGTACAACTTAAAAGCGATACCATCCCAGGTATCGCCTTGAAGGGTTCTATATGTGGTGGTCATTGAAAACTCACCCGCCTTTGCTGTTGAACGATTTCATTTAAGCGCCGCTCCAAAGCGTTATTCGCTTGCTTTATCGCATCGTTTACCGATTGCATGATGGATGGATCGACCCCTGGGATGGTAATCGCCGGAGCGTTGTTCACCTGAATTACCGTTTCACCTGAGTTACTGTTATAACCCATTAAATCATTAGCCATATCGAGTAAGGAGCGAGATCGTTGCTTATTGTTAATTGGGATTGCGATTTCTGGACCAGCCTCACCAAAAATACTAGGCTTTGTCGCAATACCTCCTTCCGCATATTGATCCATTCGAAATTGTTTAGGCAATAGAGAATTTGTTATATCTGTTACGTTTTTGGATGCTTCCGGCAAGTATTGACCAGTATGTTTGTACAAAAATTCGATGTTTATTTTTTTCTCCGAAGGAATCAAATTCATTTGGTCATTAAGATCTTTAGCCGCAGAAACTGATTGATCAAACTTGGCCTTTCCTTCGTCAGCTAAAATTCCAAATTTCTGTGCATATTCCCCTAACGTCCCCCCCAGATTTAACTCTATTAATTGCCTTTGCTTATCGTAGAGTTCCTGGTAACTCTGCTTTGTGTCATCTAATTCTTTGGATGCGGTTATTAAAGTATCAAGAGCATCTACTTGCTCTGAAGCTAATTGGTTAGCGTAGGAATCTAATCCATTCAAGTCTGTTGAGCTATTGATAAATATGCCAACTGCTTCGCCAGCTTCCTTCGCCTTCTGAACCAACTCATCAATTTGTTTTTTCTGTTCTTCAGTTCCGGGCATCATCATTAATCGCTCAAACTGCTCTGAGTATTCTTTAAACTTAGGTATAGCCTCAGATATGGCATCAGTTTGGGCTTCTGCAGCAGCGACTTGATTTTCCAAATCTTTAATTAAATTTGTAGTATCGGGTAACTTTTGTTCAGCTTCAGCAATTTCCTTTTCAAGCTGTAATTTTGCTAACTTTTCATCGGCATCAGCTATTTCTTTAGCGAGACCCGCCTTTTCACGAAGCTTTCCATTCTCAATATCATATTGACTAATAGTTGTCGGATGCAGCTCCTGCAATTTTTTTGTTATTTCTTCCATTCTCTCTTGCTGTGCTGCCAACTCTTCAGAACTATTTGCGCTGTTACCTATTTTTTGGGATAACTGATCATATTCCCATATTAGTTCATTTGTAAGCTTAGCCTTATCCTTTGTTTCCTGGTACTGTTCACCTGTCTCTTTGAGTGTTTCGCCCATATGAATTAGTTCTTGTCTTGCGTTCTCCTGATGTTTCTTATAAGCCAAAACACCTAAAGAAAGAGCAGCTACACCAGTAACAGCAAGTCCAACAGGATTAGTTAATAGCGCCAAAGCTTTTGTGAAGCCTCCTGCAGCCCCTCCAGCTCCGTCAGCCGCTGTCGTAATTGTCCCAAAACCCTTAACGATTTTGGTTACAGACTTACCAATCAACGCCGCTGGTGCTGCAAGTGCAATGGCTTTTAATATTTCGGTATTATCGCCCATCCAGTCAGCAATACCTTGAAGTGCTGGCATTAAGTCCTCACCGATTGGAATTACAAGCTCAGTCATGAGTTGCCTTCCCACTGCCTGAAAGTCTTTGCTTAAGGTATCGTATTTAACCTTAGCTACCTCTTCCATCGTTTCTTTAGTCATATCAAACTGTTTGCGAGCTGTTCCTAAAGCAAGGACCGTTTTGGATTCCATATCCTCAAACTGCGTCCCAAATAAAGCAACCGCGATTTGACTACGGTAGATAGGATCTTCGATTTCTTCCAGCTTTACAATGATCTCTTCCATGGCTTGGCGTCCAGTAATCGAACCATCAGTTATACCGTCAAAGATGCGGTTTCCGCCCCCGAGATATATCTGCAGATCCTTCATCGCCTTTTCTGCAGTAGTTCCACCTTTTGTGAAATCCTTTAGAAGAACTTCTGCAGTTTCCTTACCTTCTTTTTTCATCAGCTCCATGTATTGAGCCGATTTTTTCCCGCCTTTAACAAATGCTGTGACCCACTCATTGATATCTTCCGGCGCAAACAGAGCATATATAGCATCGTTTGTAGATTTTGAACCATCTTTAATCCGGATCCCGAACTCCTTTACAACGTCACCGACTTTATCCAGATTAAAAGCGCCGTTTTCAAGCCCTGCTGCAAATACATCAAACATTCCTTCGGCATCATAACCAAGAGTTTTAAAGTAGACACTGTACTCATTGGCTGTATCAATCAGTTCGTCAGACTTATTAAGTCCATTTTGCGCTCCTTGAGCCAAGAGGTTGTATGCTTGCTCTGAGGTTACACCAAAGTTTCTCATCATTGTGTCTGATGCCTTGATACTTTGAGTAATATCCTCACCAAACACATCTCTAAACACAATAGCGTTCTTAGTCATACTTTCTAACTCATCACCCGTAGCCTGTGACACTTGCCGAACTGTTGCAAGGGCAGCACCCAGGTCGTTGAAATCCTCGCCAAGACGATCATTATAAAGGGATTCAGCGCTGTCCTTCATCACAAGCATTTCTTCTGCAGTTACACCAGTTGCAGCCTGAAGCTGAGCCATAGCATCAGACTGATCAGCAATGGTTCCTACGATATTTTGCATACCGCCAGCAGCACCTTGAATCAAGGCAAATGCTCCTGTATACTCCCCCACTTGTCGTAGTGTATCACCAAAGCCACCAGCACTGTCCCTCAAATCTCGTAAAGAATCATCTGCTCGATCTGCATCACGCCTTACATCGTCCAAATCTCCTCGCCGAGACATTTCCCTTAATGCGCGTTCTAGTTCCTCAATATGGCGCTCAGCGTTGCCCATGGATTGACGGAATGAGGGATCCATGAGTCCATTTAGCCGAAAGGCAATATCATATTCTCTACTTCTTCCTGCCACGGTCTATTTACTCCCCTTCCGTTTCCGTAATCTATTTACCCGCTCCACCGAGTCCCTGAGTTCATCAAGTGGCAAGCTCAAATAGTAAGAGACTGGTGTATAGGTAATCATGGCTAAAGAGACAGCGAGGTCTTTAATTCCCTCACTGTCTCCACAGCCTACAGCAGCAAAAAATTTCTAGCCCTCAATGTCAACGCAGTAAAATCCTTTGCTTTGGATGCAAGAACTAAGCTAACGTGCACACCAGCAGCCTTAGCAACTACATATGCTTGGTATACCTTGTCTAACTCAGGAGAAAAGGACATAGCGCCTTTCTGTTCTGCGCGATATTGCCGATCACACGCGATAATATCGTTTCCTGACATATCATCGAAATTAAGGGTAATTTCTTTAACCTCTTGCCCTTCAAATGTAAAGGGTTTGGCAAAGGTATAAACCTCTGCCGCAACCTGCGTTTCTTCTGACATTTCGTTTCCTCCTCAAATTCCCAAGCGTTTGGGATTTATGATTTACAATGCTAGATTAGCACGTGTTTGAGCCATGTAATCTCTTCCAAGCACCTTGAAAATGTAGTTTAATTTATCAATTTCAAGGATCTCCTCGTTATCTATCAAAACTTTAAGATAAGTAATCGAGAATGCGGTTGTCGAACTCATAGCCGTTGCAGCTTCAAGCCCCCCTAGTCCACCACTCAACGGACGTCCGCGAACAGTAATTTTAAGTGCCGATTCCTTATACTCATTCGTGGCAGTATCGAATTGTTGAATGGAGGCTCGAAGGTCAAGAGCATGAACGACCGGAGCTAAGAGTTTTAGAGAAGCTTTCTCCACGACATTCCAGTTCAGCGTAAGCGTCATTGCGCTGGTCTGTCCTGGGGATGGAGCGTCGATTTCCCCAGAAATTCCGGCTCCCTTAATCGTTTCAGACAGGAACGAAATTTCAGGAAGGTCAGCCGTAGCTGTCCCTAAGTATTCCGTTCCGCTCAAAAACACGGAATAGTCTATAACCCGTTCAGATCTTTTTGGCATGTGTGCTTCTCCTTTCTACGCTGCGTACATTGCAGCTAGGTAAGTTGTGTCATATTCAAGCAAGAAATCAATTTCCTGTGCTGGTCCTGGCGGCGTAATATATACATGGAAAGCGATTTTCCCAGACATCAAGCTCGTTACAGGATTCTCGGATTCAAGAAATTCAACGCGTGCACCTAGTAACGCACCAGATGCTGAAAGCCCATTTAGCCAAATGTTAGCCGAATCCGTTACAGCAGCGATCAGGCGCTTATTCATCGGGTCATCAACCTTTTGCATGTAGGTCAGAATCAGGCTATTTCCAACCCAGTTAAACATACGGCGAATCGGGATAAAACTATCTTTTGGATCTGTTACACCTGGAAACGCTCCGGTATAGTTACCCCAAGACTTCCAACCGCTTACTCCAAGATTCAATGCAGTCATTATGCCTAGACTGTTAAGATAACTAGCTTGATCAATCCCCAGAAAAATGTCTTTTCCGCTAGCTAGTGCAGTTCCATCCGCTTGAAGTGATTTATTCGATGGAGAGGCAAACGGAATACCTCCATTTGCCGCGTCTGTCGCTGCAATTAGTCCGGCAAGTTGAGTAGAGTAATGAAAAACCTTATCTCCCAGCGTAAGTAGAGGGTAGGCTGGAATTTGTAATGGTCCAGTATAATTGTTGTCCGACTTCCAAACTCCTGCGTCAGTGTATGGCTGTGCTGGGTCAATGTCGGCCAAAGCCATAGTCTTAAAATTGCCGTTAATGTTACCTGATTTTGCTTTCATCACGGCTGCCACTGTTGGTTTATGTGACCAACCCGGAGCAACCAGCAAATCAGGTAGAATACCAAAGCGTGGGTATACCTGATTCACTAATTCAAATCCAGTATAGGAACCGTCAAGCGTTACCCCACCAATAATGTCGTCTGCATCAACAGCTGAAGGGTTCAGTTTGTCATACCCCACTTGCAATGATGCAATTGCTGCCCCGATATCACCACTTGCCTTGGTGGTGATAACCACATGCCCAGCGTCATCAAAAGCCGCTGTATAATCTTTATCTTTGAGAAAGGTTTTGGTCCCATCCGAGGACTTAACAGTCAGTGTTAGAAGCATTACGCCGCTGACAGGTAATGTAGCCACTCGGTTTGCAACGGTTATAGCAGCCGGCTCTACTGTTGTCTTGTGTGTGGCTGGGTCAAGCACGTTGACCAGGATCATTGGAGCCATCGCATACAAAGCAAAATGTGAGTAAATAAGTTCGCATAGCGTGTAATCCTTCCAATTGTCCGAGTAACCAAGCGCTGCTACTGCCTCTGCATACGTATGGACAAGTACGGGAGTGTTCGCTGGCACCGCTGCTGACGCCAGAGTGATAGGCGCTGTACCTACTGCGAATGGAATACCACTGCTCGCCTGTGTTGGAGCGAGTACAGATGTAGCTTGCTCTATAATGCTTACACCGTGTTTAAATGCCATCGCTTTAGTTCTCTCCTTTCAAAATCGTTTGATAGGCTACATATTCAGCTGTACCAGTTTTGCCAATGCGTTCTTGTACCTCCGACATAATGTCTACTGGCACAATTAATTCTTCTACATCCGGCAGCTCCTCAAGTAGTGGTTTTAAATACTCCGGAATACCACCACGAAATACGGTGGATTGTAGCAGACGTCCACCTGGGAGATTCGGACCTAAATAAATGCAGGTAGGACTCTGCTTCTCTACCTTTACAGACGCTTTAGGTGCGCTCTCAGGTTTACTCTTGGCTGCTTCTTTAACATCACTCATAAGTGTTTAACCTCCTGTCTAATTTGCGGAAGTGTCCATGTTGTCACCGCTTGGCAAATCCATTGCGGTTCCGGCTGGTCCTCTAAAAACTGCCACTTCCAATTCGATTCAATCCGGAATTTTTTATCTATAACCCGTTGCCTCATCAGCAATATACGGACCCGCTCCATGAGGTTCAGCACATCAACAAAGCCGGAATCATCATCGGACTGTGTCCCGAACAACAATTTAACTTGAACTCGACTTTCGTCGTTATCACCGTCACCATCCATGGGGCGAACAATGATAAGAGGGAATACCGGATCATTCCGATTTTCTGCCGTCTTACTTGGCAACGCGCCAAGATGCACTGCTGGAATGGTAGCAGCATCGTCAGCCAGCTCTTTAATCAAAAAATCCTTTATTGCCATCATCAACATAACTGGCGTCATGACGTTCCACCTCCTAAACGGCGGTTAAGCTCATGCTCCAGCCGTTTGTCCATTTCTTCTATGGCCACATTCTCCAGATGCTCAGTAACTTCTAAATTATTGAGCATGACTGGCACTGCCGGACCATATAATTCCTCCACGGGTAGGCGCCGACGTGCGCTACGTCGGAAAACTCCGATATGCCCGTTTCTCATACGAGCGAGAAACGCACCATCCACCTTCTTGTTACCTCCTGCACGCTTAACCGCAGCTTTTAAGGCACGCGGACGTTTAGAGGAAAGTGCCTTAGGATTTGTTTTGAACTGCAACAAAGGAATGTTACCGCCCTTCCAGCGGAGTTCACTGGATAGATTACTGACGCTGCCCCGCTTAAGCACCACCTGATCTGTAACCGCCTTGGACTTCACAATGTACGTTTCCTTTGCTTTGCGGCCAGATTCAGTTTTTAGACGTTGAGAGGTCCGATTGAGCGCCGAATAAAAGGATTTGCGTACATCCGTATCCAATGACCCCACCCTTCTTAGTGCCTCTCGGATGCCTCTTGCCTCTGCCTGAACATCTATCATGCAATGTTCGCCTCCAATGAGATCGTAAGCATGCCCATATCGTCACCTACGCGGTCCACGCGGTACCGCTGACCGTTAATAACCATCATTTCGTTAGGCTCTGGGATGTACCCTAATTCTGCCTCACTCACATATAGCACATGAGTAACCAAAGATACCCCCTCGGCATATGCCAGGGGGTGATCACTGTTGATGGCTTGATCAAGTACAGCAGTAACTTCTTTTTTGTCGATAACAAAAGTGTCTGCAAATTCTTCGCCGTTAAGGAACACGCCGATATCTTGGGAAACGTAATCTTTGAAGCTAACCACGTTTAGATCCACGCTGTGATTTTGAGTCTTCAGACAAAGCATCTACTTCGTCCTCCGGTTTTTCTTCTTCGCGCTCTTCCAGATGCCCCATTTCTTGTAGCTGCTGAGTGAGTTCCAAAGGTAAACGTCCCCTAACATCTTCACCTACTTCAAACAATCTGCCCCCATAGTTTAGTGGTTCTTTTAAAATCAACACTATTCTCCACCCCCTGGAGCTACGCCAGCATTTTTAAACAAACCTCGGGAATCCAGCAGCGTTACACCGTAATCAAAATAGATACGGAAATCCATACCCAACCGATCAAAAGGAATGTCTGTTTCTAGGGTCGGTTCCTCTTGACCACGTAGATAAGTTACCTCCACAGTATCTGCAATGTTCGCATCAGCAGCTAGATACCAGGCGGTAGAAGAGTATTGATCCAGCTCCGCATCCACAATCACCTCATACGAATTCCGGAATACGTTAACCACACCGCTATGAGCTCCCGCCGGATCAGCTTCAGAACGCAAGTATTGTACGGCTGCAGTCTCCAACTCTGCTGGAGAAAGTAAATACTTTGGAGCGATATTGAGTGTAGAAATGCCCCGCTGATCCTTCTGTGTACGCATTTTTGTGCGGGCTTCACTCATAGAGACAGTATTAATCACGCTTGCCGTCCCCAAGTTATTATGATCTGCATGGAATAGGTTCTTGTTATCAAAAATTAGTGGATTGGATGCCAATAGCTGATAAACAAGTTTGTTTACACCACGCTTAGCCGCAATTACGTAAGCAGCAGGCACCCGGGACAACATGCTCAAATCATCATTAATAAACGCTTCTCGGGTAAAGCCCCACCGTTTGGAGTATGTCAGCACTGCTTTTGTGACCTTTTCGTCTTTCATCGCAGTATCATAAGGGATAACTCCATTTTGCGATGTCAGCTCCAAGTTCCCAGCTTCGGAAATGCGGTAATGTTCTGCTGCCTTGAAATCGGAGTTGCTACCCTTCCCGGTCCAATACTGGAATGTGGTTGGGGCTTCTTGGTACGACTGAGACAACGTTTTATTGGCGGCATTGGAGATAATGCCTTGGAAAGTAGTATCTGGGCTCAGCGCACGCTTCAGCAGTTCTTCATCACGCAGCAGATGTGCTCCAGATTCACCAGCGCGAATCAAGCATTCGACAGCCAGGTCACGCAAGCGCAAACCGCGTAGCTCCATTGCCCCCGCTGCTGGTTTTGAAACTGTACGCGCCGCCCGTAACAACAATGCATCCGTTGCTGCTGCCCGGAACTTGTCTTGATCTTCCGCTCCTACCTGAATGGCTGACCGCTGTGGCGCTTTGTCCGCGATCTGTTTCTGGAGAATCGCATCCTTCACTTTGTCCACGGTGCTGCCGTCTTCAATATATGGTGTTGCGTCCATATCGAAGTTACGGCATAGGGAATTGATTTCTGTGACCCGGGACCGTTCTGCTGTCGCCCCTTGTTGTGCAGATAATGCTGGATCAATTCCAGGCGGCGCAGCTGATCGTTTCCCCTCTCCCTCTGGTGGTGTAGGCGTTCCAGATCCACCACCAATTCCTGCTCCATTATCCGGCGCATGCATTAAACCCTGTGCGGCCAAAGCCAGCATTTTAAGTCCCTTCATTCCTTCATCCTCGCTCTCATTTTGGTTATAACTGCGCCCAACACCAACGGATGGATCTGCCGGAGTTGGTTCTATACTGATTTCAAATGGTTGCCACTTAAGTGCCACGTAAGCTGGCCCAGCATGGCGGCCATTTGCAGACACTTTTCCGGCTTTAACTTCCTCCCATGAAGACACTTCGTACCCTACAGATACTCCCTTGATGATTCCTTTTTTCACCTTCTGGAATACCTTGTCACTGTCCTCATCATCATCAAACTGGACTAATGCCCTTGCCTTACGTTCGTTGTCGTCCACCCATACCTTTTGAATAACTCCAATCGGCATATTGCCGTATCTGGAATTTCGACCATGTGCAAATAACAAAACCCCGACGTCGGTTAACCTCTGTAGGTCAATCGCTCCGGGGTCATGGCTTAAAATCTCACTACCGAAATAGCGTTCATATGGTGCTTCGGACGAGAACGAAAGCTCAGCAGTACGTTCCGCTTCATTAATGCTATCTTTGCTGAAGGTCAGCGTACGAGATAACTGATTCTCAGGCGGTCCAGCAGCTCTATGCAGCGTCGTCGGAAGACTCTTCTTCATCGTCCGGGCTCTCTTTCTCATTAGGTTGTTCCTCCTTTCCTGACCGTTCCCCGATCAGCTCATTAATAAGATTAATCTCTGCGGCACGTTGTACCACCACATCCCGCCAATCCTCACCCCGCTCCGCACAAATACGGGCAAGCGTATCCTGGTTAGAGTCAAGCGCCGTCTTATTGGCGTCTGCTTCCTTTTTGGGATCAATCCAGGTGCTGCCCGGCGGAACCCAAACATGAGCAGTGTAGATGCTCTTGTCCTTCGTGTATCCCGGGAGATCAATCTTCCCTTTCAGGTACATGGATTCCAAAAATTCCAGATATACGGGCCGCAGCACACGATCAATAATCATTTTCTGCAACTTTTTATACAATTTACGATCTTCAATCAGTCCCTGCCGGGCTGAGGAATAATTAACTTGTGACAAATCCCTCGAGACCGCTTCATAACTTAATCCAAGACCGGCGGCAATCATGCGGACCAGCGTCGTAATAAATTCCTTGGTATTGGATGCTTGACCTGTTGGTATGACCGTCTGGACCTCGTCACCTGGATTTAGCTCTCCAATCATTCCGGGAGAAAGCGACACTCCACTGTAATCAATCTCTTGTCCGCCTCCGCTCCGGACACCACGACCCAAGCCACTCTGCGGTGTACTCTTCTTAATAAATACGGACATGCAGGCAAGCACACGCTCTTTAATAGATACAGCTTCAATAAATTGGTTGGCATCCTTGATGCGCGGCAAGGCTGTAACGAGCTTAGATATTTCCCTCACTTGTCGCGGATCGGTCTTCTCGAAAAGAAAAATTACATCTTTTGCCGGGATGCGAACCGTTTCTGCCGGGTTCATAAAATAGCCATCCGATACCTTTTTGAAGTGATAAGCTACCGGACGATTGTAGTCGTCTAGCTCAATTCCCTCTACAATTCGTTCACCCTCACTTGGTTGAACTAATGAATTCAGCTCGTCAACCGATCGGATTTGCAACTTAAATGGATACTCACTGTCCTTGACATAAACTTTGACGATACAAATTCCGCCATCAACATAAAAGCGCCGAATTATCATATCGGCCATCTCTTCCAGCGATTGAGTCCCTGTGATATCAATGTTTTCCGCCTTACAATATTCCTTCCAAAGATCTTCAATGTTCCGATTGATCTCGCCTTGAGTGTTCCCAAGAACAGTATGAGGAACTTTAGCCTGAAGCATGATCCCGGTCCCGGTCACATTACGCTGAAACGCCTGCAGAATCCCCCCAGCAATATCGCTATTGTGTTCTAAATCCTGTGCTCTTGCGCGGATTAAAGCACGTTCTCCCCGCTTCTGCTGTTCATTTGGAGAAGCAGACGGGCTCCAACCTTGATTGAGCCGCCCGCGCCCCCTGCATCGAATACGCTCATCCCATTGCGCCAAGCCAAACGCTTATAGGCCCAACGTGGGCTTACCGTCGCAATAGATCGGTCTAACCAGTTCAGTTTGTTCACCTCCCTTCAAAATAAGCGACACGGAAAATACCACCGCCGCCTTCAATGGCGCTAATTTCTTTTTCTAGCCTTGTCTGCTCTTCATAAAGCCGCCCAAGATCCGGTCGCTTAATACTGCGGCTGCCAATACGATATTCCTGTGCACCACCGAGTATAGCGCTGATTGCCTTTCGCACTTCTACCAGTTGTTCACGGAGCAAAGTTAAACGTTCTTCTTCCGTCATAACCACGAATCACCCCCTTGTAGCCAAGACTTTTTACTCTCTGTCGGCTTCTCTTTCTGAGGCTTGGTTGCCTCTTCCGGCTCTTCATACCGCATATACCGGATTCCCAAACAATCAGCAGCAAAAGCAGCGTACACTTCGCAGTCAAGATAGTGGTTATCGGCATGGGCTGTTTTCGGGCGCCACACCTCTATTTCAACACGCCCCCGCTTCTCCTTGACCTTCTCCTCAGCGGTGACTTGCTCCGCATATTCCAAATCACAATCTTCATATACAAACCATCCACCAGTTTCATCTGGCTTGCGGACCAAACGATTCGAAATGAAATCTTTATAATATCCGCCATCCACCAAGTACAGAGATATGCCATACATCCCCTTTTCCTCCCGGTCAATCTTTGTCAGCTTGTACTTTGCTGGCAATGGATTGTTTGCACCCTTGATAGAAACGGCCCATTCGCTATTTTTAACACAAAAATCATAGGTGTCATCGGCGTTATAACCCGAGTCAACCGCACAAAGGTTGACGAAATACTCCGTTCCGTCCCGGCTGCAATAAGAAATGTTCATCACATCCTCGACTTGTGGCCATGTTTCAACGACACCATGTCGGATATTATGACTTGTCATGCCCTCACTCCAAGCGCGGATCGAATAATAAAAACGATCCTTCTGAACATCCACACCTCCGGTCAGCAAAATAGTCCTGTCTGGAACAATCCCTTCGTCATATCCGCTAGTTTTGTCCAGCACCTTATCGCTATTTAGTTTAATTTGAGTGTTTTCCCAAGGTTCCGCCAGCCAGCTATTAATAAAGTTCATCAGCTCTTCAGGAACGCGTTTGGATGTAATGAATTCAGAAGCAACGTCTCCGAATCTAACCCATGGGCTATATATTGCATTCATCCAAAATCCAGTTTTTCGCTTTCTCATGGTGGAACCTTCCGGTGTTCGCCATTCGCCAGCGCGCAACATGGTTGGCTTGTGTGCATCACGTATAATCCCATTACAGCTTTCACATTCATAATAGGCGGTAGCCTTGATATCCTCCGGTTCAAGCGCCTTGTCAAACCTAATTTGCTTGAACTTGAACGTGTGAAACTGACCGCAGTGCGGACATGGGACGTAGTATTGCAGTTTGACGTCTGCCCCTTCCCATGCTTGCCAGATCGGACCATTACGCAATGTTGGCGTCGAGGTCTGCATGATTTTTTTATTGAAGGGAAAGGTCTTCGTCCGCTCGCGAGCAAGCGATCTCGGGTCAGCTTCTTTACCAGATGTTCGCGGGTACTTATCCACCTCATCCATGAATAAAAACCGAATTGGCCTACTGGAAAGGGATGCAGGGCTGTTCGCCCCAGCGATAACGGCGTACATCCCATCAAACTGCAGCTCCAAATCCTTACTCTGATTGCTGTGGAATCTCTCCTGTAGTGCCGGACTCAGCTCCATCATTGGCTGCAGCCTATTCTCTGATGTGAATTTAGCTAATTCAATATGCGGATAAACGACAAGGGCCGGGTTAGGGTCCTGAGCAACCACGTAACCCAACATGTTATTTAGGCATTCAGTCCCTCCGACCTGCGTAGGTTTAAGGAAAATAATCTCCTCCACGCGAGGATCTGTAAAAGAATCCATGATTCCGCGCAGATATGGTGTCCGATCAGTGGACCATTGCCCCGGTTCAGCAGCACTTTTGCTGTCTAAAACTCTGTACCGATCAGCCCATTCAGAAACTGTTAACTTTTCAGGTGGTCGAAGAACCTGGAAGGCTGATGCCAGCCAATCCGGCCATTTACTTTTTGCCTTTTCTGGCACTGTAAACACCCCTGACGGACATCTGCAGAAGGACTGCATTTGTCGTGTCATTGATGCTTTGTTCAATGACGCGCACCTGATCCGGATCAACGAATGGTGCAATCTCCATTGCAATCCGGCGGCTGTAGCCAGTCATAGAACGCTTCAACGTTGTAAAGAAACGTTGAAGTTCACTGACAACTTCTTCCCGAGGGATATATTCACCCTTGGAAATAGCATTCTTAAGCTCTGCCGCTTCCGCTTGCTGCTCCTTTAATTTCGCTTCATAGTGAAGCTTCTTCCCCGCTGTCGTCTTTGGTGTGGCTTCATCTTCATCCTCGGAATCTGAGGTTCCGCGATAGTTCTGCACCCAATCAAAACACTCTTTTAGAGGGTACCAACCATTGCGGCTTTAGGCATTCCCAACTTGACCCACTGTGCAAGTGTGTTCCGGTGGACCCCAAACAGTTCAGATGTGTACGATGCGCTGATACATAAGGTTTTATCAATCATTTTCACTATGGAATCCAAGCCAAAAACACCCCCTCAAGATGCACAGTGCACAGTGATTTTTTTCAATAAAAAATAGTCAAAGATCGGGCTCACACGCACCCGCACCATACCCCCAGCCCCGGAAGGACCCAATATAAATCAATAGAAAAAGACACTTAACTAAGTTATGAACCTAATTAAGTGTCTTTTTCTATTTCAACTGATTAGTGATAATATTGATTAATTGTCTTAGGTAAACAACCCAGTTTAACCAACATCTTTATATACTGATCTAAAGCTTGTAAAGTTCTAACAAATCCACCGTTATCAATATGCCCCTTTAACTTAAAATCACTATTGTCTTTAACAACAGTTTCAGCTAATAATATGTCACATGCAAACGGGAGACTAGTGATAAATGGCATCCTAGAGATTAAGTATTCAACAAATGCCAGAAGATCCTCTATATAATCTGGTTTAGGCATTGCAAATAACGATTTATCAATTTCAACCAGAGTACCAGCATAATGCGAAGCAGCTTGTCTAGAAAGAGAATATGCATGATCGAATATTTTTTGAGTTAAAACCGGATCCATTTCACCATGCGTCAATTTCTTCTCAATGAACCCTTGTCTATCTTGTGGAGTTAAGTCAAGAGTGATCTTACATATTTCCATTAGAAAAATAACTATTTGGGCAGTTGCATCGCTTAGAAGGTATTTTATTAATGACTGCTTTGCACCACTCGAATTGTTATGAAGCCTTGTTAAGGTTCTCAGATGATGTAAGTAATAATTGGTAGCACTGAATGGTTCATTAAATCTTGCTTCACCTATTAAAGTGATATATATTTCAGCAAGATACTGATCTTTCCTAAGAATATCATTCCAACTTGTTTGCTGATCAATAAAGAATTGTCTGTCCGTATATCCCAACCACTCATCATCATTAATATCCAATGCTTTCTCAAGAGTGGTTATGTAGTCATTATCAACAACCTCCACACCAGCTTCTTTTGCGAAATCCTTAATATTCCATCTCGTTGGTTTTCTAACTAGCAATGCTCTTGAAGCATTTAAGTAAGCCTTCAAACCCGCTAACCAAAATATCCTATCTAAGGGTTTGCTCTCTCCAGATTTACATTCAGAAATAACCATCGTTCTTCCAAATGAATCAAAGTACTTGATACCTAGTACATCAATGTCTGTTGCCATGTCTATAAACCCTGTGGTATAGATATTTGTTCCTCTACGAACAAAATACCCCTGCTTTAAAAACATTCTGGAGACTCTATATTCCAAAGGATCACCGATTACCATCTGAACTCTAATTGGTCTGGATGAACTATATGATGGAGATGTTTTTTTCTCCTTAAGCTGTTCTTTCAGTTGTTCCTTCGGTTGCTCCTTGGGCTGTTGCTTCGGTTGCTCCTTGGGTTGTTCCTTCGGTTGCTCCTTCAGTTGTTCCTTCGGTTGCTCCTTGGGCTGTTCCTTCGGTTGCTCCTTGGGCTGTTCCTTCAGTTGTTCCTTCGGTTGCCCCTTGGGCTGTTCCTTCAGTTGTTGCTTCGGTTGCTCCTTGGGCTGTTCCTTCAGTTGTTCCTTCGGTTGCTCCTTGGGCTGTTCCTTCAGTTGTTCCTTCGGTTGCTCCTTCAGTTGTTCCTTCGGTTGCTCCTTGGGCTGTTCTTCTGTTTTAATCTCATGTTCTACAATAGATATTTGTTCATCTGCTATATTTTCGTTTTTCGAAACTGTTTCACCCACAGAATCTTTGAACGTATTATTAACTTGTTCTTTTATACTTCGAATAACCCCCGCCTGAGATTTACCATAAGTAGCAGGTTCTTTTTGTTCATTTAGCTTTTGGAAAACACCATTTTTCACACTACCCTTTTTGGTATTATCATTTTTTTTCGCCACTGCTATCTCCCCTTACGATGTGTCCGCAATGAAAATGCTAGACTATCTCTTTCTTCGATTAGTTCCGGAGGCAAAGTTTTCTTCACTCGAAGCTGCTCATAAGAAACAAATTCACCCTGCTGTTTAAGTTTCTGTGCAACTTCCTCATCTCTAATTGGAGTAGGTAGTGGTCCATGTTCTTCCAACACTTCTTTAACAGCTTCAGCAACATCATTTTTGCGTAATTCCATAAAGTATCTACCTGCATTAAGTTTCGATTCAACAATGCTAACAATCCCACGAGCAAGGGGCATAGGGTAATCTTCACCAATTGCAGTAGCTGGACCTACTCCCCCTTTAGCTATTAAAGCACTAACTAAAACATGAGGATCATTTATTTTACCTCGATGAGAAACAGAATACAATTGACCAAATCTTAAGCAATTTAGTAGCAATTTTGCATCATCAAGGACGTCAGTCCCAAGATCACCCAATCCAAGAGCGCCCCATATATATGGTGCAGTAGTAAATTCATAATTTTCCTTACCTTTTTTTGTAATAATCGCTGAGGAATCAATCAATCCACATTTGATTAGCAAATTAACTATACTTTGATCAAACTTCGGATTAATAGGTATTCCAGGATTCCCTTTTACAAACTCTAAAATATCCATAGCTGACTCTCGATCAGCATTGTTCAAGCCCTTAATTGCAGCAAATACATCTTCAGCGTTTGATTGAAATGCATTTGGATTATATATTAGAGGACTGCCGCTTTCTATATCTCTCGTTTCCGACACAAGACCAAAAGCTAGAAGGTGAGTCAGCGTTCTATTTATAGACTCCTCTTCAAAACCACCGCTAGTAATTAAGTTAATTAAAATTTCTTTCGGAATCGGGACCTTTAGAGTTTCTTGAAGTATTATAATTGCAATTTTCGCATTAGATGTAGGGTTGAGTTCGGCAAATAATTTACCTGTTGCAGTGAGCACATCAACCTTTTCAGTATTTTTCACTCTTATTGCCGAAATAGGAACTTCTGATTTTATATCATAATCCCATTTGATTTGCACTTCATCTAATTTTTCTAAAATCTTCATTACCTCTATACATTCTCTAGGCTTCAACCCTGCGATCTTCCTATAAATCTCAAAATCGAAGGATCTTACAACGTCTAGCTTTCTGATTGGCGAAAGAAGCATAGCAGCCTTTGCAGCTAGGATTATTGTTTCATACGATCCGAATACAGGTTCATTTAAATTGAATCCACATATTGATTTATAAGTACTTACTACCCATGCACCAGTTTGTGCATAATCAACTAATAGCTTTTGCATCCTGATCCTCCATCAACATTGTTATCGTATTGGAAATACCAGGATAATAATAGCATGATTTAGATATATATGCCTATTAGAATAAATACATAGTTCTATAATACAACTCCATTAGCCTCATTAATGAAGTAAAAACATCTCATTCTATTTATCTCTTCTTATCATGTCAATAGAGTGGTTCTATACACATTATAATTTTATGTGAGTTTTCTTTATCGTTAATCTAATATTACACCCGTATTTTTAAATCGCGCCCGGGTGTAGCGCGTTGAGAGTAGTTGTTAAACTCTCGCCCCCCGCATCAAGCCGCCGCAATAGCTAATTGCTACTTATGCTATCAGCTCCACCCTTAATTACGTTGCTATCGCAACAGGTATCATCACCGCTCAGCATGATCGAGTCCTGCAGCGATAAGGGGCAGCAGGGACACCCGGGCGACGGATCGCCCTATGTCCCTTACTGTAAGCCTGTTTCTGTCTCAATTTAGTCTCAAGACAGTCTCAAAATAGTCTCAAATTTTTGTTTTTGCACTATCTTCATACAGTTTTTTATACGATTTCTTTAACTCTTCCAAGAAAACTTCTCTATTCTTGCGCGAGATTTTTAAATCAGAAAGAAGTTTTTCTTCTTCATCAATCTGTTTTTCATAATATTCCTTAGCGCCGAATTTCGTCATTCTTTCTTGATAAACATTAATTCTGCCAATTGTGGAACGCTCCATCATCAACCAGTCTATAACTGATTGTTCCAAGTCCTGTATTATCTGCATCATTTCTGCTTTACTACCAGTAATCATAATTTACACCTCCTCTCTTAGAAAGATACTATAGGATATCCCTTCAATTCAGAAGTTACAATTATTATAGATTTAAGAAACAATGATTGTAATGAACAGTGGATGCGTTTGAATTAATAAATTCAGATAACCCCAGCTAGTTTCAGGGATTCAGCGATTGTCTCAACTCCAACATCAATACGTCGGTTAATGGTGGCTTCACTGGTTGTCGCTCTAAATGTTGCTATTGTCAGCTTATGCTTGCGGGCATCCACATACCGGTGCTTTATGATTGCCTCTACTTCATCATCTAAGATCAACTCAAATGCGGCGTCGATCTCCATCACCTTATGCTTAAATCTCAAAAGTTCGTCTGTCTCTTGTTCCGTCAATACCTCTTTATTTCCGTAGATCTTGATTTTCCGAACCATTTTGGGATACTGCTTCAGTAGATCTCTTGTCTCCAGCTTTTCTGCCTCCGTAACCCGTGGGAAGAACTCCATTTGCATCACCGCCACCGCCCCCAGAAGAACACTCCCCTTCTTGCTTATATACTCCATCTAAGCCCATAGCGAACGTCCGTATGTTGGTTGAAATCCAGTGGGTCATGTTAGGTGATGTATATCTGACCCATGCATTCCCCCAGGCAATCACTTCAACCGGATCCTCCAACTTCCAATCTTTGAAAAATCGCTTACCCACCTTTAATGCTTTCTGAACTTCCTTAACCTTCAAGAAAATCACCTTCTCAATTTTTCAGTAGTTCATCAATCCTTACAAACCCGGTATCGCAGAAGACAAGGATTAACTTGAGGATTGCTCTATTCCGCCGCTTAACATATGTGTCCTTGCTTATTGGATAATCCAGCTTACAATTATATACTTGGCAATCTTTAATATAGTCATTTTTCATATACCGTTCTTCGATTAGTACACGTTCTTCTTCTGGCAATCGGTTTACTGTTTGAACAATACAACTGATAAATTCATCTTCCCTCTCCTGACCAACTACGAACTTTCTTATTCGGTATTGTTCGAACAAATGCGTTATGGTCTTTAAGGTCTTGGGTATATCCAGTTCCGATATTGTAATTTCATTAGCAATCATAAAAGCTCCTTCCGTGGCTTGAATTCATATATTGGAATTGGCTTTTTAGCATTCGCACCGGTAGGAGCTGGATACTTCACTCGGATCACCTTTAGCTCCTCCGGTGTAAGCTGAGAACATTTTATCTCTCCCTGTCCTCCAGATGCCTGCTCTACTGCCTTGTCCTTATTTGCAAAATGCCTGTTATTCATGATCCTTTACCTCTGCTGGAGTACCGCAGTTCCCACAAAATACATGCTCTGTTCCATCTACCAGATAATCTGTTATAAATTCATCGTCGAATCCACAGCGTGTACACGGCTTGTGCTTTCCTTGTCTCATACTGGCTATGCCTCCCTTGAATCATTTTGTTTCCAGAGGTATAGGACGGAGAATTGTTCAATCTCCCGCGTCCATTTACCTGCTGGCTTATCCTTCAACTTGTCGTATATGTCTCTGTAATCAATGATTTGACAGGGCTGCCTGTCTTCAGTAAAGAAAAAGAACATTAGCCGCCCTCCTTACTCTGCTAGGCGCAGAACTCGCGCCGCTTGCTTGGTGCTCAGAGGCTTAAGCCAATCCATCTGGTATGGTTGGACACTAGTTGGCCTTTTTCCAAAGCGGATCTCATACCCCCATACCCAGCCTTTAGGATCTGGTGCAATTTCTGTTATCATGACTTCCTGCCCTATTCGGTCTGGGTACATATTCGGCATGGTCACATGTCGCGGATCATTCCGGATGATCTCGCATACCACGCCTGGCCGATATTTGCCTTTAGATGCCTGTGGAGCGGATGGACCAAAGAAGAATATGAACATTACATTTCGCCCCTTGCTACATCGACGATTTATCAAATATCCGTTCAAGGGGCTTTCTAGCCCCCGGAAAGTAGTTATCCCGCTCCATGATGGAACGATCATAACGAGCAAATATACGGCTATAACTCGAGTCCTCAGCAATGGATAAGTCATACAGTGAATCAACGGTCAGAGCGTAATAATGAGCGATTTGCCCTACATGTGTTTGATAGCAATGGTATTGCCTTTGCAGCAGAATGGTTTCCCCTAACAGGTTCTCGATAGCTGAAACATCCGGATCGACGCAGATGTCAAAGAAAAAGAAGAACATTATTCAGGTTCTGGCCGTGTTACGGCAATAAGCATTTTTTGCATACGATCAAGAGTCCCTTTTAGAACATTGATGCACTTTTCCGCAGTTTCGGCATCCTTGACCTTGATACTGTTGATCACATTCAGAGCTGCGTTAAATCCGTCGCCTGCAGTCTTTACATGTACTTTAAACAAGGCAACATCCTCCACGGTGTTGGAAGCGGCTTTCTTGCGCAGCTGATCCAGTTCCTCCTGTACTTCTGGCGGTGTAGCATAGATGGTTTCGGTTGCCGTTGCCACTTCTACTGGCTTCGTCTTGATCTCTGCTTCCAGCTCCTTAATGCGCTTATGCGATTCAATCAGTTGCTCGTCCGATTTAGACAAGCTTGCCCTGAGCTGTTCGGCTGCTGCCTCTGCTTCCGCAGCTGCTCCATCATCACCGGAAGCGGAAGCGGCTTGTGCGGCGTCCAGCTGTTCCTGCAGGCGCTGTACAATGACAGAGTGGTCCTTCTGTTGGATCTCCAGCTTCTCCTTCGCTTTCCGTTCTATATCGGCTGCTTTTTCCGCCTTCTCCTTGGCCTTTTCGGCAGCTTCCCGCTCCTTTTCTGCCTGCTGCTTTTCCTTGATTGCAGCCTGTAGCTCCCGGGTAGTCATTTCAGACACATTATTTTCAATAACGAAGGTTTCCCGCTCCTCGTCAGAAACACCGAGCAAGGCGACTGCCTGTGTATACGTCAAATTCGCAAACGCTTGGGAATTTGTGTTGTCCCCAAAAAGGCTAAGCTGATCGGAACCGTATTTATCAAAAATGTTCATGAGGTTGTTGGCTGTGCTCTGCTTGTAATCAACCGAATCAGCAAGCCAATTGCCCCACTCTCCATGCGGAAGCATTGACTTAGCTTCTGTCAGCCTTCTGCCGATCTCTACACTGGCGGAAAGGAGAATGCGTTGAGCCTGATCCCGAATACTGTTGATCTCAATGGCAATGACTTCCGGTGTTCTCATGGTTACTTGACTCATACTGCTACCCCCTGTGGATTCTTTGATTTTTTCATTTTTTTAGACAGTTTCTCTTTAACAAAAGCATCAACAAATTTCCGAACTTCTGGAGAAGCTTCACAATTACCGAATCCACGGCATTGCCGCACCTTGCCGCCGCTGACTTCCATCGCAAAGTACGGAGTATTCGGCTCTGTAGCTAATCGAATCAAGAATAGGTCCGTCACCCCATCAGCGTAGTTTTTGGAATACCCGCCTATACAATTGCCTAGAAGAGCACCTTCCTCGAACAATTCCTCTGCAGATATTGCTGGCCGAAGGATAAAGTCACCTTGCTCAAAACGGAACTCGCTTAATGATTTCAATCGCTTTTTAATTTTCAGTTCGATTTTAGGATCATTTTTGAATTTGATCTTTTTAGATGTGTTCATATGAGCGACACGGAGGTTGTTCGGGAATAAATACCGCTCCACAGTGATATCTATCCGCAGCTGCTCACATTCGTTCCGGTAATCCCGCCAATCGCTGACCATTGAAGTTACAGTCTTGTAGTGTCCATTGCGAATTTGTTTAAGGATGTATTTCATTACCGCTTCTTCACTAGCTATTTTCACAAAGGAGCTGAATATGCCCTCATAGTAGCCTTCAGCGACACCAGCAAGTACAACGGCATCGCTGATAGAAAGCTTCCCTCCAGCTTTACGTGATGTCTGGTAAAACCGGAGTTGATGAGGTGTAATCTCTACACCGAGCCGCTTAACCTCTTTTAGCTCTGATTTTGATAATCGCAGAACCTTTGATAAAGAATTCCCCCGCCAGTTGATAGCTCCCCATGTATGATTTTTGTAGAGCTTCGCCCATACGAAAGAACTGAATCCAGTCTTAGTCAGATACTCCACACATGGATATCGTGCTGCGAGATCGAAAAATTCCGTCATATCCGAGGTATAATCTTGATTCTGATATCTCGTATAATGTTCCCACGTTGAATACTGGAAAGGTGTATCTGCTACCGCCTTGGTAATGTTCTCTGAGGAGATAAACCGTTGCCAGCGGGACCAACCTCCGAAATGACGGTCAAAAGCGCTGTATGTGGTCTTCTGCTGTTCCCGATAGCTGAAATATGCACTTGAACCCGCAGAAAACAAGTATTCATCTGAACAATGTATGCCCCTTTGCACATTCTTGAAGTCCTCACTATATTCCCAGTAAACATGAATTACTTGTGCGGTGATTGCCTGCGGATCTAAAACAGATTTCTCATACCAGACGAAAACTCCCTTATCATGCATGTACTTTCTGCTGATCCATGATGCCCGTACACCGCAGAGAGACTTGCAATGTGGGCAAGTAGCCCCGCTAATCTGCTTGTGTTTCAGTTTCACCTCGGGAACGTGATTCTTTTGGCAATGAGTGCAATATGCCATCTGGATGCCTCTCCGCTGGTTAAAGAACAGATATCTGCTGTCAAGCATTACAGTGTTCACAACATAATTTTCAAGCTCCTGACTGTGTTTGACAGGAAAATGTGCTTTGAACTCCTTATATTCCATATCCTGCTCCCCCTCTACAGATCGACAAACAGATCATCAACATAAATACCAAGCGTTGGCGTTGAAGTCGCCGGAGCGGGTGGCGGTACAGGAGCTGCCTGAGCCAGTGCTACTGCAGGAGCGGGAATTGTTCCAGTAAATCCGAAATACTTCAACGCAATGGCATAACCCTCTTCATCTGTCAGCATTGCCATACCATCAAATTTGTTCTTGGAAGCTTCAGTTTTCATTGCAGCTAACGCTCCCGAAATGGTCTTTCCCTCAGCCAGCACCTTCTCAGCTGCAGCAGGATTGATCTCCAACACGTTTAGCAGATGTTCTCCAACCACTTTCACATAAGGGTTCTTCGACGCTTCCATTTCCGCTCTAAGCTTATTTACCGCTTGTTCCATCCCTTTGACCTCCCATATCCACGGCTTTTCCGTGTGTAAATTGAGTTTTGCGCCACATATGCGGCATTCGCGAACCATCGTATGATCTATAATTTGCAGCTTCCCGTTTGTGGAAGCACAACAGAAGCAGAATCCGGGTATTTCCCGTAAAGGTATGAGTGCTGTAACCTGAGAACACATAGGGCATTTATCGACTGGCTTCAAAGCCTTCTTATCACGCTGGGGCTTACCTTCCCAGCCACAGATGCAGCGGTGCATTCCAGGAGCGCGTGAAAGGTAGCTCATCGGTTATTGAATGCCTCCTTTTCCTGAACTTTTGAAGCCTTCAGGTCCGCTGCCTTCTTCATCATGGCATTAAATTCCGATGTTGTAGGTGTTCCAGCTGTCCCATCATCTTGTGAAATTGGGATCACTTGCTTTTGGTTACCGTAACCTCGACCCCCACCGCCGGAACCCTTATTGGACGTGGATGTTTTACCAGAGCGCATTTCAACAAGCAACGTCGTCCATTTATCCCGAAATGTACTTGCACTTAACACATTTTTGCGCCAAAAATCATGTTTTGGCAGCCAGTCCATTACATCCATAATCAGACGCTTGTCAGATTGCTTGTCTAGCTCTACCAACTTCCGGAAATCGTCCGCCCACGTCTGCATGTTCGCTTTCGGTGCCAGATTATCCACTTCTAAAACTTTTGCCAGCTCGTCAAGCTTACTTTTGAAGTAAACCGCCATTTTCATGTACGGGCTGTCCGGTTCGTAGACGGGTTTTTGCCGACCTTTTGAACCATTTTTCCCGCTTGTAGGCATCTCGTCCGTCGCTTTCGATTCGTCGGCGGTCTGTTTGGACTTCGTTTCTGTATTTTGATTTGGCTCTTGATCTGATTTTTGATTCGGATCTGCATCACCGTTTATATTTAAATCTTTATTTATATCTAGTTCTTTATCTAAATCTAAATCTTTATCTATAGAGCGGACTTCCGATGGAACTCCTTTGGATTTCCCTGAACTGTCCGCTGGATGTCCGGTGGACGTCCCTTGGACATCCGAAAGACCTTCCTTCTTTAGTCGTTTCTTTTCCCGGGCATCTGCCTTACGGTCAGCATCCTTTTTCTTGGATTCAATAATCTGTCCACCGATTTTGTACCAGTTAGCAATCTCATGCCCCGTCTGGGTTTGAACGACATACCCAGCATCAATTAGCGCCTTAAAGAGCACATTTGGATCACCCTGGAATTTAACTGCATCTGCTATGTCTATTGCATTAAACTTGCTAATGTCTCCATCCTGTGCCCAATCCAAAACCCACCACCAAAGCATGTGCAAGGTGCCCACAGCTGATGGAGTATCAAGACCCGTCGCCCTACAAAATCGGTTCGTAATAGGGTCTCGATCAGTAGCCTGATAGCTTTTAATCCATAATCTTGATGCCTCTACTGACTCTTTCAATTGGTGTTCACCGCCTCCTGCACGGACCATACATGGACAGACAACGGACGTCCGCGCGTTGTCCCGTTGTTATCCGATGGATGT
Source organism: Paenibacillus sp. FSL R5-0928 (assembly GCF_037970385.1). Classification (NCBI taxonomy): domain Bacteria; kingdom Bacillati; phylum Bacillota; class Bacilli; order Caryophanales; family Paenibacillaceae; genus Paenibacillus; species Paenibacillus sp. FSL R5-0928. The sequence continues at coordinate 5,587,860 of NZ_CP150225.1, forward strand.
CCGTAGGACGTCCGCCGGACACAATGCATGCCCTTATTTCCAATATTGCTGACCTTCTCCAGCCGTGTAGTAAAGGTAAAGCTCTGCCTGCTTCCGTGCCTTCCAGTCTCGCCCTTCAATGGTTTCATCTGCCCAATGATGGCAACTGCCGTTATCATTACGGGGACCACACAAGATAACCACGTTCCAGGGAGCCCGGCCTGTGCCGTATTGGGAAGCATTGAGCATGTGGCACCTTTCAAACCGAAATCTCGGTACGCTGCAGCCGCAATGCTCACAAACCGTATATCCTTCCTCGCTGGACCGTCGGTAGATCTCTTTATCAACTTTGGCAGTAATTGTTGTCTCTTGGCTCTGCTTACGTTTACCGCGCTTATGATCCGGTTTGGGGACCGGGCGAAAATCAAAGCTACCCATTTGCCATACCTCCCGTTTGCATATCAATTCGGACACGCATTCTAAGTTCGTAGATTTTTTCCTTTACGGATTCCCTTTCATTACGCCAGAACATTTTCTGTTCGTAGGCCTCAGCCTCAAGATTACGAAGCTCCATTGTGGCCAGTTCAGCCGTCAAGATTTTATCGCCCTTTTTTGCCTGCGATTTGGCCAGTGTAAATGTGTTCTGCCGTAGGGTATAAATTTTTTCGTAGTCCCCGTCCATCTGTGCAGAAATCCGCCCCATAAGGTCATAAGAAGCCGTTAAGAGACGGACAATCTCAACCATTGCACCTGGTGCATCTTCATCGTATGCCTTCGCCTGATCCCGCAGTTTGTTGCTTTGTTCGATGTGCCAGTCTAATTTTTCATCCTTCATAGCTTCCTCGCTTTCCCAAACTTTGGACGCTGTGGAGTATCTTTATGAATAGATCTACGGTCCACCTTGGCCAGTGCGGCTTTTGCTTTGTCGATCTTAAAATTTATCGCCGTAGATGGTTTACTGTGATTCAAAAGATAAGCTGATTGATCGAGATAAAGATCGCGAAGCTTCTTACGAAGTTCCGTCCGCTCCACAGATTGCACTCTCTTTGCCATTGCCAACACCTCCCGGCAGTGGTATTCTTGTCTTAATTGTTATTTTCCAACTAAGTGACGGCTGTCCGGCTCCTACCCCGGACGGCCGTTTTTCGTATACCTGGTTTAGTAACTCACGATAGTTCCGATATCCTTTGTTGGCATTTTCAACTGCTTGGGTTAACCCTTCAGCTTCTGCCTGATCGCGAATTGTCAGGTACATAGCGCATACATTGCGAAGCATGTTTACTGTAAGTTTCAAAGTGATACCTCCCTGTGAATAGATTGTGTATAAGATGTTTAGATGGATAAAAGTTAGTTCGAAATGAGCTCAGCCTCATACTGTACAAGCCATTCTCGTTTGATTTTCCAGTGATTTCCTTGTTTGTAGGCTCTCAGTTTTCCTGATTTAATGCGATTGATTACGGTGTATTTGCTTACGTTCAAGTAAGCAGCAGCGTCGAGTACGTCTATCGTAGGTCTTAAATTCTCATTCGCGCTCATTTACTCACCGCCGTTTCATCTACTTGGAGAAAAAAGTCAACAGTTACACCAAAATAATCTGCTAAGATTTTCAGCTTATCTGTTTTTGGTTTGTAGTTACCTTGCTTCCAATTTGTTAAAGTAGCTGTAGAAACTCCTGTATCTTTAGCAACCTGATATGGTGTTTTTCCAGATTCCTTTAACAACTCAAGAAATTTTTTATACACAATTTATATCTCCTTCCAAATAAAAGTATTGACCAATAGCTAAGATTTCTTATATAATCAAAGTACCACCTAAGTTAAATAAGTTTCCTAAGCTATCGCCATTTTTAGCTCAGTTATCTAAGCTATGTTTGTATATTAGCATAGTTTTCTGAGTTAGTCAACGAAATATAGCTTTGTTTTCTAACTTATTTTTTTGTGAGATAAAGTGCGGAGGGAAACTATGTACGAAAAATTTGAGGATCTTTTAAATCAACATGGCACAACAGCATATCGAGTAGCCAAAGATACAGGGATCACTACATCGACGCTCACTAGTTGGAAACAAGGAAAATACACACCTAAACGTGAAAAGCTTCAAAAGATTGCCGATTATTTCGGTGTAACCGTTAATTACCTGATGGGAGTTTCAGAGGAAAGTAAAGAGACTCAAGAGGATAAACCTTATTATGCATTATCAGAAAAAGACGAGCGTGACATCGCCAAGGAATTGGAAAAGATGATGAACGATCTCAACAGCAATGCCTCTTTTGCCTTTATGGGAGAACCTATGGATGACGAGGATCGTGAATTATTAAGAATCTCACTCGAAAACACGCTAAGGATGTCGAAGGAGATGGCAAAGAAAAAGTTCACTCCAAAGAAATTCAGAGAATAAGTTCTGGGAGAACAGACATGGGAAAACACTTAATTAGAAAACTCATTCAAACCCATGGAACCAATAACCCATCAAGAATTGCATCTGAGAGAAGTATCGCGGTTCTATACGAAGAACTTGGAAAAGAAACATGGGGATATTACACTTGCATTTGTAGAATACCTGTTATTCATGTTAATTCACATCTTCAGGGGTTCATTCAACCTTTCGCAGTCGCACATGAATTAGGTCACCATTTCCTCCATCATGGCGTAAACACACCATTTCTAAGAGGAAATACTCTATTCTCAGTGGATAGGATAGAAAGAGAAGCCAATCAATTTGCCTTGCATCTATTAGTTGGAGACTTGACCCCTGAACACAATGAGACAAAATATCACTTTTTGATGCGTTGCGGAATTCCAGAACAATTTCATATTTTCTACTAACCTTCATGCTTTACAGCTGAAAGGCTGTTTACATATATCAAAAAACAGAACATATGTTCTTACGAAGGGAGAATAAGGATGATAAGGAAACAGAAAGCAAAACGAAAGTTACCGAAAAATATCCGTGAGCGCAATGGTAAGTATACTTATCGTTATTACATTCCTGCCACTGTCATTGAAGATGGGGTCGAAAAGAAAATCAGTAAGGAAACAGAATCTCCTCGATTTGACAGCTTACAGGAAGCTAAAGATTTTGGAACTTTGTTAGAAGCTCGAAAGTTACAAAAAGGCTTACCTTCTGGGTATAACATTACCGTAAGTTCTTGGGGGAGGGTATGGATAGAAGAATATATGCTTGAGAGGGAGCCAACAGGAAATACAATTAAATCTAGACAATACGGCTTGAAAATGATTAATGAGAAATTTGGTGGATTTCTTATTTCTGAAGTCACACCCAGTGCCTATCAACAATTTTTGTACGATTTAAAGAAAAGAGGGCTTAGTCGTAGCACCATCACCACTACTCATACTGCTGGAAGTTTAATGTTTGAACATGCAAAGAGAGGAGGTTTGCTTCAATTAGATCCTACAGCAGAAGCTATAATTCCCAAAGAGCGTAAGCAAGCACGAAAGCCAGGAGAAAAAAAACAAGTCCTCCCCAAATTTCTTGAGAAGGACGAGTTGAAAGCTTTTCTTCAATTGTGTCGGTTCATACTCACTATTAACTTTTGGGCCTTGTTCGTCGTATTGGCCTATACTGGATTGCGGATCAGCGAAGCCGGAGGTCTTCAGTGGGAAGACATCGACATGGATAAGCGAACAATTGATATAAACAAGCAGATTTATGGTACAAGCGTCCGTACCTACATCTTTATACCCCCAAAGAATGACCAAAGTGAAAGGGTAATAAGTTTTGGAGATACCGTGGCTAAAGCTCTTGAGTTGCTGAGAGGTTGGCAGCGCGAAGAAAGAATTTCTGCTAAGAATTTTAATCCAAATGATGATTTTGTCTTCTGGTGCTCAACTATGCCAGGATATCCAATCCAAATTACGTCCATTCCTAGAATAATGAAAGCAGTACTCGAACAAGCCGGGCTACCTACCCAACTTACGCCTCATAGTCTACGTCATACACATGTTTCCCTACTCGCATCTAATCCGCGTGTAGGATTGACTGAGATCCAAGCCCGTATTGGTCACAAAAGCAATTCCAAAGTAACCGAGTTGATCTATCTCCATGTAACAAAGCAACGACAATACGAAATTGCAGATGACTTCGAATGGGCAATGAATCAATAAAGTACGGGTAATTTGCGGGTAACAATTTTCAAAAATCCCTTTGAAATCAACGGAACTTTAGCTCCTGTTAAATATAGAACATGTAATTGTCAGCCAAACTCTCTTCTTTGTAGTTAATCAAATCATAAAGTGTTGTGGAATCCAGCACATCGGCAATGCTGTCACGAATACGCAACCATAAATCCCGTTTCGCTGCATCGTCCTCTTCCGTGAAGTCTACAGGAGAGATAGGGCCCTCCAGCACACGGATGATATCACCGGCAGTGATAGCGTTCGCCTCACGCGACAAAATGTATCCGCCATATGCTCCACGAATACTTTTTACAAGCCCTGCATTGCGCAGAGGAGCAATTAGTTGCTCCAGATAATGCTCGGAAAGACCATTTTTCTCAGCGATACTCTTAAGTGAAGTTGGTCCTTCACCAAATTTCAGTGCAAGCTCCATCATAATTGTTAGTCCGTAACGACCTTTGGTTGATATTTTCAAAGGGGCACCTCTTTCAGTTTAATGTCTGATTATTGTATACTATTGATTCGGCAAGTCATTTTGATTGTCATATCAAGGTATTCCGATAATTACTCTCAGTTTATGTTATCATATCCGAAGTCACAAATGAAATGGTAAACGAAACATTTTACGAGAATGTTCACCCCAGGTGGACATTTTGTTGTTTCCAGTCTCTTATTTCAGAGGTTTAGAGTAGACAGGTATGTTATAATACATTTTGAGCCGGGTGTTCCATGAATGACCGGTATTTTGGGTACAGAAATGGTGATTACGATGACAAAAGCAAAACAAGACACCCGTGTCGTCGTCGGCATGTCCGGAGGGGTCGATTCCTCCGTCACGGCGCTTCTGCTCAAGCAGCAGGGCTATGACGTCATCGGCATCTTCATGAAGAACTGGGACGATACCGACGAATTCGGAGTATGTACGGCCGAAAGCGATGCAGAGGATGTTCGCCGCGTATGCGAGCAGATTGATATTCCTTACTATACCGTTAATTTCGAGAAGGAATACTTTGATAAGGTATTTTCTTATTTTCTCGATGAATATAAGGCCGGCCGGACGCCAAATCCTGACGTCATGTGCAACCGCGAGATTAAGTTTGGAGAATTTTTGAACAAAGCTCTTCAGCTTGGTGCCGATTATGTCGCAACTGGACATTACGCACGTGTTATAGAAGAAGATGGTGTGTACAAGCTGCTCCGCGGCGTAGACAACAATAAGGATCAAACCTATTTCCTGAATGCACTGGGGCAACATCAACTCTCTAAAACAATGTTCCCTATTGGACATCTGCCGAAACCTGAAGTGCGGAGAATTGCTGAAGAAGCAGGACTTTACACTGCCAAGAAAAAAGATAGCACAGGCGTCTGCTTTATCGGCGAGCGCAACTTCCGCGAATTCCTCAGTCAATATCTCCCGGCACAAGCTGGCGATATGGTTGACATAGTAACTGGAGAGATCAAAGGCCGCCACGACGGACTTATGTATTACACGTTAGGCCAACGCCAAGGCCTTGGTATTGGTGGCTCTGGCAACGGCGAACCGTGGTTTGTAGCTGAGAAAGACCTTAGCCGCAACATTCTTTATGTAGTACAAGGAGACAAGCACCATAGCCTGTACTCTACTAGCCTGATTGCTTCCGGTGTTAACTGGATTGACGGTCAAGAGCTTGGGCAAGAGCCGCTGAAATGCACCGCCAAGTTCCGGTATCGCCAGCCAGATCAAGGCGTGACCCTTACAGCGCGTGAAGATGGAACAATAAATGTAGCCTTTGATGTTCCACAAAAAGCTATCACACCTGGTCAAGCCGTTGTCTTCTATCTCGGCGAGCAATGTCTCGGCGGCGGAACGATAGAATACGCGGAGAAGGTTGTTCCTTCAGCACAAGTGTGAATGTAAGCCAAGCTTCTATAAAAGCCTATCTACAAGTAATCGTAGTAACTCACAATATCTAACTAACATACCAAAAGCACGAAATAGTTGTATTTAATACAGCTATTTCGTGCTTTTTTATTTCTTTTTGGGTTTTAGTTGTATATTGTACAGTTAAACTGAGCTTATACCTCAATAAATACCCATATACTGATAAATAGTTGTATGAAGTGCAACTAAATTACGTTGGCGCGGCTAGGGTGTATTTTAGTTGTAAAAAATACAATTAAAATGGATATGAAGCCACATTTAGTCGCAGTCGCTAACTAGCCAATTACTAAAAAAAGCCCCAGCCAAATGGCTAGGGCTTCCCTTATTTAGACTTTAAGGCTCAAGTCCCCATGCTAGATCACCATTCAAATACAACGGCACATGATTCCATTCCGTGTACGATGTTTTGGCAGGATCATAAGAGTAGTCTCCAACCTCGTTGTAATTGCTCCAATCCGTTTTGTTGACCCGGATCTGGATATCACCCGTGTTGGCTCCCGGTGCAAGACTGCCTGCACCTGCGCCGAAGGAGATTTCTAAATAATAATCCGCTCCAGTTTTGGCAGGGTCCACCTTCACGAATGTTCCCTGTATATTACTTCCACCGATGTTAGCATAGTCAACATTAAATTGTTGAGGTTTATCGCCATCAATCGTGTAATAATACCGCAGCTTTACATCGCTAAGCGCTACAGCCGTATCCCCATTGTTAACAATTTGCAGCTGCGGGCGGAACTGATTATCTCCCGGATTGGTATCACTTGTCCGGTATTTCACCAGCAAATCTCCTTGTACCGGAATCGGCACATCAATAGGCTTGGCGTGAACCTCAAGCGAATTTGGGCTCTCTCCAACCACGTTGGAAGCACTAACTACGTAGTAGTAATCCGTACCGTTAACCACTGAAGCGTCATTGTAAGTCGCCTGAGTGACAACAGCCACATCGCTGTAAGGGCCACCAGTTGTCGCAGCTCTTTTCACAGTGTAGCTAGTAGCTCCAGTTACGTTGTTCCAACTAAGATCTACAACTTTGTTACCAGCGACCACACTTGGTTTGGAAGGTGCTTTTGGAGCTACTGGCTCAGTAGGCACACTGCTGTTGATCAGTCGATCGTATTCAGCATAAGCAGTTGCCATATCTACTTGCGACCAGAAGCGATGATAGGTAAATTCAGGGGCTCCATTGTCCCAAGTTTTAGTCACTTTATTAAAAGAAGTATTGTATTTGTCCAGCAAATATTGCCACTTGGAGTCATTCACGATATTTGGACGGATATCGGTATAGCTTGCGTATACCCCGTTTCCGCCTTTAGCTGGATCGGAAGGCACTGTAGATGAACCAGGGATCGTATTTCCTTGGCCGAATGTACCTGTCCAACCGCTTGGAAAATAGACTTCTTTAGTGAAATAGCGAGAATAATCTCCACGGCTTTCGGTAGTTGCAATACCAATTCCATCGTTATAACCCCATGCCGTGTCTAACAAAGATTTAGCCAGTACCTGAGCCTCTCCTCCCAGAGTACTGTAGCTGCCATGTTCAGCTTTGGTGCCAGCCGCATAGAAGGTAAGTGCCTTAATATAGCTGCCCAGTACACCTGTATCTTGGCTTGGACTCTTAGTTACGGCTTTCAGGTTACTGTTTGCTGCAGAACCACTGAAGCCATTCCACGTATTAGGTTGTCCTGTCCATTCCACATTACCTGGAATCCAGAACTCTCCTGGTGCAGAGACTGTTGCCACTTGTGGGTTGTCTCCTCCAAGAATTCGATTACCTTGACTGTTCAGGTAGTAACCTTCAGCATCCGTAACTGGACGTTTGTTGGCAAAGGCATAATCTTTAGACCAATCTACCCAATTTTCTATAACTTGTTTTGCCATTTGAAAGTTTTCAGATGTAGTGTCTCCGTTAGAAGCAAGGATATAGTACAGCTCTGCTACCCGCTCCACACTCCATGCCTGCATCCCGAACCAGTTATTGGATGGAGGATCGTGGTAGACTGGAGCTTCGTCATATGCCATGCCATAAAAAGTACTGGTTCCGGCTGGATAAGCCTTGTAGGCGCCTTGATAACTATTGGTCGCTCCTCCGGCAATTGCCCCTTCAGAGGACTGCAGCCAAGTATAGAATTCCAATTGACGTTTCAGAGAATTTTCCCAATCCTGTCCAGCTGTAGCTGATGACGGGATCAGACCACCATCCGAATCAGAAAGTGCGTAGGCAGCCACGACATTCTGATACCCTTGGTGGGCATGGCTCGCCCCGATTCTCCAAGCCCAGTTTCCTGTAGCTCCAAGTCCACCGCCCCATGCGGTATACCAAGCCAGAAGATATTGATTGGAATCTTTGCCAGTCCCGGCATCAGGTGTGCCGTCAGTAGCTGCACTTCCTACTTTTTGGAAGTATTTATCATACATACCGTACCGCAGGAAATCGCCCATTTTCTTAGCTTTATTCAAATACACTGTATTGTTGTAGCCGAGCTCTTTAGCCCAGTACATTGCTTGTACTGCCCGTGCATCGGCATCTGTAGCATTCGTGTAACGCCATTGAGCGGAAGGCACGTTAGCTTCTTTTGTGAACAGGCTCATGAAGCCTTCGTTTGCTTTTCCGAACGTTTTGTCATCTTGAGACGGGTGAGGGACCGCCTCCCAAACGGACTCTTGTTCACCCCGTTGGAATGTATTCACATAAGCGGCTGTATGCGTAGGATTCAGCAAGTTGCCGAAGCCGTACCAGTTGTCCACGTCTACCAGCCAGTGCATCAAGTAGGTCTGGTTGTTGCCATACGTCGCCTTCAATTCAGCATCTAGCGGATCTTTACCTGCTGCATACTGGCCACCTAGCTGACTTGGATACTGATCCGGCTGAGCATGCTCCGCTGCATACGTAGCCGGGCTGTTCGGATTGTAATAACTCATGGTTGGCTGCTCTTCCTTGCCATCACCTTCGTTAATAGGGATGATATACTTCTCCATGTTGTCCCAAGCTGATTCCAGCTTAGTCCAGTCCCCTGTGTGATAACCATAGAGTACCTCAAGCCACATCCAATAACTGTAAGCTTCTGAGGTCGTCATATGTCCGTAATCAGGGGCTTCACTCATCAAGGTCTCTACCGCATGATAAGGTACTCCTTCAGCAGAGAAATAACCATTTGCGGGGTCTTTTAGCTGCGCATATAATTGCAGAAATCGCGTCTGCTCCGTAGTAGAAGCGTGAGCAGTCTGAGGTCTAAAATTAAATAGACCGGTCTTGAGTGAGAGAAACAGGACTGCGGCCATCATTACAGAAACAGGCTTCTTTATTAAGCTCAATTTCATCATCTTAGGCAAGCTCCCTCTCTTGGATATATTTATGGTTCTAAGCCCCATACAAGTGTTTCACCTTGATAAAGTGTAACTTTATTCCAATCGGCAAATGTCTGCTGAACCGCGCTGTAGGAATAATCATCCGTTTCATTGTAAGCCGTCCAGTCCGTCTTATTGGTGCGAGCCTGAATCTCGCCGCTATCTCCACCAGGCGCTACGCTTCCAGCCCCTGCACCAAAAGAAATCTCCAGATAATAATCCGCGCCCGTACTGGCGGGATTCAGCTTAACAAAACTGCCGCTTAAATTACCACTGCCCACTACAGCATAATCACAATGAAACTGTTGTGGTTTATCCCCATCCACAGTGAAATAATAACGCAGCTTCAAGCCGCTAAGTGCCACAGACTCGGTTCCTGTATTCATAATTCGGAACTGAGGGCGCAGCTGTCCATCACTGGCATTCGTATCATTCGTACGATATTGCACCTTCAAATTCCCCGTTGTGGGCTGTGTTGTTTCTTGGGGTTTGGCACTAACCTGTATAGATGGCAAGCTCTCCCCTACACTATTCGTGGCAGTGATCACATAATAATAAGTGGTTCCGTTCACCCGTCCACTATCCATGTAATCCGTTCCCATGACATTCTCAAGCACCGTATACGGGCCTCCACTCACTTCACTGCGTTTAACGGTATATTCACTAACCCCGCTAATGGCATTCCAAGTCAAATGGACAGTCCCATTACCTGCTACTGCCTGAACATTAGTCGGACGTGCAGGGACTTGAGGTTCTCCAGGTTGTCCACCACCCGCTGGAAGTTCTCCATACATGTGCACACCTGCATCAAACACCGGAATGTTCGCTGTTTTAACAGGAGTTGCTCCTTGAGCTGCCACACCTTGGAATGAAAAATCATTAGCATTATTCCAGAAGTTAGTGTTCAGCGGGGCTGCAATTCGGAATTGAATCTCCTTACGATGAGCAGATTGTCCACCCGGATAAATTAAAGTACCTGTAAAATCAACCTTAGTATAGTAGATATGGTTAGCTGCATCGTAAGGCTGAAGTGCAGACACCGTTCCACCCTGATTGTAGCCTCCCGCCGTAACCGTAATATCCTCAGGAGCATAACCAGCCGCTATCGCTTCACTAAGATCCACATAGTAGTTAAAAGACATCTCTTTACTGGCCCGTGCCGGCCAGCCCGTACGGTTATTCAGCAATGCTCGAATCTCTACGAAGTTGCTGCCACTAGCATTCACAGAGGCTTCGACAAACATCTCATCTTCACGTGTCTCTGCAGGTGGAAATTGTGCAAGCGGCTGTTGCCCTTGTCCATGCAGCAGCACCATTTTTGCAATAGCTCCTGTAAAAGCTGCATTGTAATCGGTTGCAACTTCATTCGAGACATAATCGTTAATGGAGTCGGTGTAGCTGTCTGTTTTGGACGGGCCTCCAACTAGCGCTCCGTACAAGACATGGCGATGATTTACCGGAACGGTCTGACTATCATTCCATGATCCATGTGAGGTTCGATGATGGGGATGCTGAGGAGAATTATTACCATAACCGATAACATAACTGCTGTTTCGTGGATTGTCGCCAAGCATATACGTAATTTGTCTCTCCGCGAAAGAACGCGCCGTATCTTTCTTCACCGGATCGCTCACCCAGTCCGAGTAAACGAAGGCCATAAAAGCCTGATTGGCTGCATAACGCAATGCGCCCCATTGATCCAGATGGGCTAGTCCGCCAGGTGTATAGGCAACACGGTCACTTGTTCCACCCACTCCAGTCGTCCAATACTGCATATTCCGTTCAGTGGATTGAATGAACTTGGTCTGCCCGGTGATTCGTGCCAACAGTAATTGAGCGCCATAATGCTTGTCGTCCCAAGACTGCGTCCACTGATAACCCCAGTTTCCAGCCTGATTCGTTCCCCATTGATCACTTGCTGCAATAGCCTTATTGAGATACTGCTGATCGTTAGTCGCCAAATACAACCAGACAGCCCCCCAGCTCAATTCATCCGCATAACCGCTCCAAGAATTATAATATTGTTTGGCATCGGTAATGCTGTCGGAATAGGAGCCGCGGTAAGTGTCAGCAAAATTGTAAAGCTGTTTAGCATGCAGCAGCAGCTTGTCCGCATATACGGCATCCGTATCCCTGAAAATAATGGATGCTGAAGCTAACGCTGCAGCTGTTTCTGCGGCAAGATCTGATCCGGGATGAGTGGCATCAATTTTGTAGGAAGGTCTCTGCATCTGCATGACTTCTGCGGGTCCCCACCAATTATGATCGGTTGTTCCGTTACCAACTTGTCCCCACAGCTCGTTAGGAGCGGTATGAGCTTTTACAAAATAATCGGTTGCCCAGCGAATATTGTCTAATATTTCCTCCAGCTGCCCAGACCCCTCATATCCTTGCTTGTACTCATAAACCGACCACGCCAGCATCGTCGTAGAATAAGCCATAGGCAGACCGAATTTAACGTGATCACCGGCATCATACCAACCACCAGTCAGATCATGTCCCACATCCGCCCCGTCCAAAAGACCGGAATCGCCCCGCCATTCCACCCGATTGTTATCTGACAATTCACCAGACCGCTGGGTTTCGTAGAAATAAATAGATTTTTGAAGAACCTCCGCATAGTTATAGTCTCCGGCCGCCGCCTCTGCTATCGCCGGTTGAAATGCAGCATTTGAACAAAATGTAAGCGCAAACAACAAACTGAACACCAGTCCTTGTTTCCTATACCTCTTGATCATTTCTACTGCCCCTCTCTTCAGTGAATGCCACAAGAAAGATTACACCTCAGTCCCGTAACACCTCCCTCACTTGAATCAGGTACCCGTCATTGCGATCATCCATTCACCTCTCTCTAAGAGCTATATTTAAGCGAAAGTTTCGCTCTCACCCAAAATATACCATATCTTTCATTAAAACACTATATTTTTACAGTAAATAATGCACAAAATATAGGAATTATTGTTAATTTAATGAAAAATAAAAAACAGCAGCTCAGGATCTCTCCTTGAACTGCTGTTCATTAATACCCTCTTACTGAGCTACCGCAGCTTTATCTGCAGAAACCGCAATGTCGTTATAATAGATTTCAACTCCATCACCAACAGCCCAATAATTCAGGACGCGGTTATTAACCGGCACTATTACAGCACGATAAAGTGTTGGGAATACTGGAATCTCATCAACCATAAATTGTTGCCACTCTTTATAGATTTCTTTACGTTTGTCTACATCAAATGCAGCCTCGGAGATCCCTTCGGCGAGCAAACGATCGTTCTCTGCACTCGAGTAACGCGGGAAGTTATAGATTGCATCTTTGCCATACAGACCTGATGGGTCAACGTCAATCCCTACACCCCAAGCGCCTTGGTACACATCAACAGTAGGATCATCCTCACCATTTTGACCTATGCGATCATAGAAGGTATTAAACTCTACCATTTCCAAAGTTACATTCAGACCAATCGCTTTCCAGGATTGTACATAATATTGAGCCAGCGGCTCAGCAATGTCTCCACCAGTCATCGAAATAAAATTAATCTTCAGCTCGCTGCCATCTGGATTCGTTCTAAATTCACCGTTTAGTTTGTAACCAGCGTCATCCAGGATCTTCTTAGCTGCTTCTGGATCATAAGCTACACCTGGATTGGAAGCATCATGGAATTCAGGATGGGAAGGTGGGATCAACGTAGTCGCATTCCAGCGAAGTCCATTATAAAACTTCTTACCGACAGTATCATTATCTACGGCAGCCCACATGGCTTTACGCAGATTTACATCCGCCATTTTAGCTTTAGGATCTGTTGCAACAACCTTTTTCTCTGCATCCCATTTACCAAGCTTAAAGCCTATATACGTATAAGCACGATCAACCGCACCCAGGAATTCAACGTTTGACATCTTTGCATTATCCGGGAATTGATCAATAGGGAAGGAATCCACCAAGTCAACTCCGCCAGATTTCAGTTCTTGTACAATCGTTGTTGGGTTGATAACCTTCAAAATTACTTTATCCAGTTTTGGGGCTCCGCGCCAGTAATCTTCATTCTTAACAAATACTACAGACTCACCAGGAACGATGCTCTCTACTTTAAAAGCTCCGAAGCCAATTGGCTTTTGGCGGACTTCAGGGGAAGAGGAGATTTTGGCAACATCCATGCCGCCAAAGATATGTTTGGCTAATGGATAAATCCATACGCTACCCGTTAACAAGGAAGGTGTAGATTGCTTATAAGTAATCTGCAGTTTCTTATCACCCAGCACTTTAATCCCGGATATGGTCTTGGCTTTACCGGAATGGTACTCATCCATGCCTTCAATATTAGTGAAGTCAGAACCATAACGAGGACCATCATAAGCAGGATTACCAATAACTTCATGGGCGAACAACCAGTCTTCAGCCGTTACTGGCTTACCATCCTGCCAGTTTACATTGTCGCGAATCGTAAAGGTAAAGGTCCGTCCATCTTCTGCAACTTCATAAGTAGCCGCACCATCATTAGTATATACATAGTCTTTATCCCAAGTTAACAAACCTTCATCAAACCAGTTCAGAACTTGAGCATCTGGATCTCCAGAATAGAAGTTCCAGTTCAAAGTACCTTCAAATGGACTATCGGAAACAAGTCCAAATGTAATTGTCCCTCCGTCAATAGCTTCACCTTGGTTAGTCTTAACGTTACTAAAATCTTTAATGTTATAAAGTCCGTCTTCTGCCTCAGGCGCGGCCGTTGCTTCTGCAGTTGCCGCAGGTGCGCTGGCGCTAGGAGCTGCTGTTGATTCAGCCGCTTCGTTGTTGTTCTTGGAGCCGCAAGCCGCAAGAGCGAACAACATTACAAACATTAATGAAACTAGTAAAGCTTTTGAACGAATGGCTTTTCTCATTTAATCATTTCCTCCCTTATTATCCTTTTCTTTGTCTTGCGTCGGTCGCACGTTTAAGCGCTTGACCCACATTATTTATACTCAACATCAATACCAGGATCAGCAATGATGCGGGTAACCAGATCCACCATCTGAACTCAAGGGTCTGCGGATTTCTCGCATAGCTTACTAGAGTACCCAGACTGGGTGTACTTTCTGGAAAACCAAAACCTAGAAAGGATAGGCCTGATTCCAATCCAATATTAGCTGCCAGATTCAAGGTCATCGTTACGATAATGATAGAGCTTAAGTTCGGCAGAACTTGCGTGAACATAATTTTTAGATTGGAGGAGCCTAGGGTCTTAGATGCCTGAACATAATCCAATTCCTTCTCTTGCAATGTCTTGGAACGAATTAGCCTGGCAATCCCCATCCAAAGAAATGCTGTCATGATAAAGGAGAAGGTCAATGTATTGTACTTAGGCACTGCGCTGACAAAAGCTATAACAATCATTAGAAAAGGTAGAATCATGAAGAAATCCACAATACGCATCGCGACATTATCTACCGTTCCCCCAAAGTAACCTGAGACTAAACCTACCAGAATACCGATAATTCCCGTAAAAAAAGTAACCATAAAGGCAATAGACATGGAATTTCGTGTTCCTATAATTAATTGACCGAATACATCCCGTCCTCCATAATCAGTCCCCAGCCAATGCACAGCCGAAGGCTTCTCATATAGGGCGAACAAGTCAACCGTGACAATTTCTTTCTGATCTAAAAATAAGGAGATCCCATATACAGCAGCAATAATCGTAAATAGGAAAATCAATGAGATCAGTGCCAGCTTATCCCGCACCATCTCCCGCCAAACAATTTTGAAGCCCGATGGACTTTTATCAGTTTCCTGCAGCAGAGCTATCTCTGCGCTCGTCTTTGCCATTTCATTCACCCCAAAGTGTTCATCTTCTTATTTAATCCGGATACGAGGATCTACGATACTTAAAATAATGTCTGATAACAACGCACCGACGATGGAAGCAACCCCATACAGAAGAACAAGAGCTGTTACCACGCTGAAATCCCGAATCGTTATCGAACTTAGAAACAGCAAACCCATTCCTGGATAGCTGAAGATCGTTTCAACGAACACCGTACCACCGATTAGCCCAGTGATCTCATATCCAAAAAATGCAGCGATCGGCAGCAAGGAGTTTCTCAAAATATGACGATTGTATACGCGTGACTCCGAAGCCCCTTTAGCTCTAGCAGTGAGAATGAAATCTTTTTGCTTCGTATCAATGATCTCATTTCTCAGATATTGTACGGTCCCAACCGTTGCAATTAGCGCCATAGATAGCGCAGGCAGAAGCAGATGGTAGAATTTACTCCAGAAGTGACTTAGTGTACCTGGAACTTCCCCGGGACTGACACTGCCGCTGGTAGGAAACCAATGAAAATGAAATCCGAAAACCCATACCATTAAGAGTGCAAAAATAAACAACGGTGCAGCAAATCCAATATAGGTATAGCCAGTTATCAAGCGATCCAGCCACGAATCGTTATAACGTCCGCTGGTAATACCAAGCGGGATAGCAATAAGGTATGTAAGAATCAGCGTAACAATGGCCAGCCAAAGGGTATTCATCAGGCGTTGACCGATTAGCTCTGAGACCGGCATTTTGAAACGGAAGGACTGGCCGAAATCCCCTTGTATCGCTTTAGTGATCCAATCCCAGTACTGGATGTACCATGGATCATTTAAACCGAGCTTTTCTCTCATCGCATCAATGGCCGCCGGGTCAATATTCGGATCAAGCATTCCTGAAAGTGCGTCACCTGGCATCGCCTTCGCCATAAGAAAAACAAGAATACTTAATAGAACTACTTGAGGGATCATTATAAGAATTCTACGAACGATAATCTTCCACATATTCTCAACCTTTCTCAGGCAAGGCTACCAGATGAGTCTCGGAAATTGATTTTAATGGATAAGCCATGCCTTCTTCATCAAAATAATTCCGGTGCGCTTGTTCATATTCCTTGCTTACTGATTTTCTAAACTCCGTCTGCTTTTCTCTCTGTTTCGGATCAATATCAGGAATGGCGGCAATGAGTCGTTTGGTATAAATATGCTGAGGATTGTCAAAAATATCTTTAGCAGTCCCTTGCTCCACATGTCGTCCTTTATACATAATCCCTATGTGATCGCACATATGCCTGATGATCCCGAGATCATGACTGATAAATAGAAAAGTAAGATTCAGCTCTTTTTGAATGTCCTGCATGAAGTTAAGCACTTGTGCCTGTACTGAGACATCTAGCGCAGATACCGGCTCGTCAGCAATAATAAGCTTTGGCTTGAGTGCAATTGCTCTGGCAATTCCGATCCGCTGCCGCTGGCCGCCAGAAAATTCATGCGGATATTTCAGGATGTTCTCAGGACTTAAGCCTACCTGTAAAAGCAATTCCTGCACCCGGCGTTTTTCTTCCCCTGGAGACATTTTTTCGAAATTACGCAACGGTTCTGCAATAATATCGAGTACACGCTTCTTAGGATTTAAGGAAGAGTACGGATCCTGAAAGATCATCTGAATGTCTTTGCGGACATTTCTTTGCTTACGTACACCCCTCAAGGCCAAATCTTGCCCTTCAAAAATCACGCTGCCGCTAGTAATAGAATTAAGACCTATAATCGCGCGACCCGTTGTCGTCTTCCCGGAACCAGATTCACCAACCAGACCATAGGTTTGCCCAGCTTCAATGGTAAAATTAACATTATCGACAGCCTTAACTACGCCAACTTCCCTTCGAAAAACACCGCCGTGGATCGGAAAATGTACTGCTAAATTTTTAACCTCAAGAAGTCCCATTGTGGATTGCCTCCTCGTTAGTATCAGGGAAATGGAAATTGTTATAACAGGTGCAGCGAACGAAATGTCCGGGTGCGACTTCATGCAGCTGTGGGTTCTCCTCATGCTCCGATTCAGGAATCCAAGGCGTCCGTGCCGAGAAACGGCAGCCCTTACGCGGAAGGTTTTGCAGTGGTGGAACAATCCCCTGAATCACATGCAATCTGGATTTCTCTTCTTTTGCTGTTGGAATGGAGTTTAATAAGGATCTCGTATACGGATGTTTCGGATTAGACGTCAACGTAAAAATATCTGCGATTTCGACGATTTGTCCGGCATACATCACCGCAACACGGTCAGCCATTTCGCTTACAACCCCTAAGTCATGAGTGATTAAGATAATGCCTGCTTCCATATCGTTTTTTAATTTTTTAATAAGTTCAAGGATTTGTAATTGGATAGTCACATCTAGTGCTGTAGTAGGTTCGTCGGCGATCAAAAGCTTGGGTCCATTGGCTATCGCAATGGCGATAACCACCCGCTGCCTCATGCCACCGGATAATTCGTGGGGGTACTGCTGATATGTATGCTCGGGACGGGAAATTCCAACCTTGGTCAAAAGATCAATGACCTTCTCTTTTCTCTGTTTCTTAGAAAGCTTGGAATCGTGTAGGATAAGTACTTCTTCAATCTGTGAGCCGATGATCATTAGCGGGTTTAAAGCGGATAAAGGATCTTGAAAAATCATAGACATTTCTTGGCCGCGCAGCTTGTTTAGTGCAGCAGGAGACATGGTAACGATGTCCTGGCCCTTGTATTTGATTTGTCCGTCAATTTTGGCTCTGGTGTGCAGCCCCATAATTGAAAAGGCGAGCGCACTTTTTCCTGAACCAGACTCTCCAACGATAGCCAGAATTTCATTTTTGCGAACAGACAGGGTAACATCATCAACCGCAGCATAATAGTCGTCTGCAATTCTGAACGATGTCGACAAATTTTTGATTTCTAGTAGTTCTTCGCCCATATTCATCACCCTAACGACAAGGATTTCAAAATTAACACAATGAAAATATTATGTAAATTTTGATATAAATAGTGTTGATTTTCATGAAACATTTTGAAATAACCAATGTGATGATAATTAACACCATTAAGAATACTACCAGTAGTTCAATCGGAAATAAAAATGAACATCTCGTAACTTTGTAGTTCATTTTAATTAACTTATGGTAAATTATCAATCTTTTCCTATAAAAAATTTTCAATCGATGTGATTAAAAGTAACGTAGGCAACAAAAAAACGGCTCTAGGCCGCCTTTTTTTGGGAATTATTTAGTTCGTCTGAAAGTTAAAATCTTTTGCTTTCCAGCATGAAATTGGAAGGTATTACAGTCGCTAGCTGGGTTACTGCTCCCGCCGAAGCTTTTGATTATGACGAATCTTAATCTCGTTGCCTTGCTCAGTTGCTTGATAAAAAACACGCTGAGAAATCTCCTTAGGCAAATACTCCTGCTTTACATAATGCCCCGGAAAATTGTGCGGATATTGATATCCTTCATGCCCTAACGCAGTTGCGCCTTTATAGTGCGTATCACGCAGATGCAGCGGTACCTCCGCTGATTTGATCTCATCCATACTTGCCATTGCATTGGAAATAGCCATAACCACAGCATTAGACTTCGGACTCTCCACGGCAAAAAGAATAGCTTGGGCAATGTTCAGCTTCGCCTCTGGCCAACCATTGTTTCGATAAGCATCCAGCGCACTCACCGCTTGAACCATAGCTTGGGGATTAGCCAGGCCGATATCCTCACTGCTGGCTGCAATCAGGCGCCGAATAAAAGTCATAGGGTCCATTCCAAGCTTTTCTACCGCATACAGAAACCAAAACAACGCGGCGTCGCTGGAACCGCGGATACTTTTATGAAAAGCGGATAGCACATCATACTGCGTAGATTCATCAGCCTTCACAATGGGGCGCCGAATGGATTCCTCCGCCACCTCCAGCGTAATATGAACACTTCCATCAACTTGCGGCGCGGTAGTCAGGGCTGCCAGCTCCAGCGCATTTAGTGCCCGGCGAATGTCTCCATTAGCCATAGTTGCAATATGCAACAAAGCCTCTTCATCGACCTGAAGCTCCATAAATCCAAGACCTTTATCTTTGTCCGCCAAGGCTCTGCGCATCGCGATCAGACTGTGTTCACTCGTTAATGCCTCCAGCTGAAATAAGGTGGAGCGGCTCATAAGCGCCCCATTAACATAATGGAACGGGTTCTCTGTAGTCGCTCCAATGAAGGTGATGGTCCCTTTTTCTACCGCTGGCAAAAGCGCATCCTGGCGTGAGCTATTAAATCGATGCACCTCGTCCAGGAACAGGATCGTCTTTGTGCCGTACAATGTTTGATTGTTCTGAGCTCGCTCAATAACCTCCCGTACATCCTTCACGGTAGCTTCCACCGCATTCAGACGTACGAATTCCCCTTGTGTGTGATGAGAAATAATATGCGCGAGTGTCGTCTTACCGCATCCCGGGGGACCATAGAGCAAAATCGAAGAGACTTGATCCGCCCCAATCGCTCTTCGCAGCAGCTTCCCCCGACCTATGATATGCTCTTGACCAATATATTCATCAAGATTCTCCGGTCTCATCCGGTCCGCAAGCAGCCGTCCGCCCCCGGTGTCCTCTCCGAAAGAAAATAAATCCATAACTCCACTTCCTTGCTATATTCTTGTAAAAGCTCAATATAAATCCCTCTCTATCATACCATATCACAGGGAAGGATTAGGATGTCCTGCCGGTTCAAGGTAACAGTATCAGCATAGACTTATTTTACGCCAAAATAAAAAGAGCATGATCTCGTCTTAGAAAGGCGGGAGCCATGCTCTTTTTTCAAAATATAAGAAAGTATAGGTTTCACGCTATACTTTATCCTTATGATTTCTCGCATAACGCTTACCGTCCTTATAGGGACGCCAAAGGCGTTTATGCTTGAATTGCAAGCTAGCAATTTACTGCCAGCCGCATTTTTGATATGATTTTACGAATGCTTTCTTCCGATAGATGGTACTTCTTCTGAAGTTCCGCTACGGAATCACCGCTTCGATGACAACTGAAAATTTCCTTGTTCCGGTTCGCTATTTCTTTCCTCGAACCGCTGTTCTCGCCCCATCGAACCCGCTCTTCCGTCCTCTTTGGGATGTAGAGCAGTTCACCTTGGATGTATCCCTGAAGCTCTTCGAGCAAGCCAGGGGGGAGCACATCCTTCCCATTTACATAACTCAACTTGCATTTCCTCCTTCAACAGGTGTGTCCCTATGCGTCGGTCAACTAAGTTTTTAGTTATAATCACGTCACCTGCCTCCTTTCTTCTCCTCATATTTGGAAAAATCCGTAATTTCATTATATAAAAACCTTTTGGTAGCGTCTACATTCGATTTCATAAATTTCGTTCTTATGGATAAGTGTGGTACTTCTTATGTTAGTAATAAGGAGGCCATAAGGCCTCCTCGCTTTAAGCAGGTTTCCGTCTTAAACGGAAACCACCTCGTATACTGAAATCATTTCAATCAGCCTCCTTCCAGAAGTGTTCTTGCCCGGCCGGACACTTATTATTAAGCCATACCTATGGGGGAGTTACAAGACCAAGAACAGTTATAACCATTCTCCACCAGTCTTACTCCCCCTCAGAATCGCTTCCAGCCGCCGTTTGCACATAGGAAGGAACTTCCCCATTATGGAGCAGCCACAGCTCATGGAGAGCACGTGTACAGCCGACATACATCAGCTTCGCGTCCCAAGCCGTCGCTCCGTAATGGTCTTGATCGGCATCTGCTAAGATCACTGCATCGAACTCCAAACCTTTTGATAAATAGACAGGCAGCACCGATAGCCCACCCTGATATTGCGTCATACTGCCATCAATCAGATGAATATCTTCAAAATGCTGTGACAGCTCCGCATATAGTTCTGCAGCCTCATGAAGATTTCTTGTTAGGACAGCCACCGTACGGTATTCCCTTCCTGACAGAGACTTCAGTGCAGAGGTTATTGTCCGCAAGCGAGCTTGCTCATCAGCCACCAGTTCCCCGTTATCCTCACCGTAGGCGATCATACGCACGGGATCTCCACTACGAAACACAGGAACAGCCAGCAATGAGCTCTCCACACCTGAAGATAGAATTCCATTAGCGAAGTCTATAATTTCCATAGTAGAACGATAGCTGCGTGTCAGCGCGTGATAAGCCGTGTTCTCAGGGGCAAACAACGTCTGCATCTCTTCCCACGCGTGTACGCCTTTATAGGCATGTATACCCTGCGAGAGGTCACCCAGGATCGTAAAGGAATGGCCTCGCACATATAAATCCAGAACGGCAATTTGGAAAGGTGAAAAATCCTGAGCCTCATCGATTACTACATGGTCAAAGCGAGTAACGCCCTCATCACCGTTCAAAAGATAATGGATATACAGCAGCGGAGGTAAATCCTCTTCACGTATGATGCCTTTTTTCAGCTCTTTTGCCGTTTCCTTCAGTACAGCTGCCGGAATTTCCTCAGGCGGTTCAATCGGCCAATCCTCAGGAAGTTTAGCTGCTCGGAAAATTTGCTTATAGATCGTTAATGGATCATATTTAGGCCATTTGGCACTATAAGCCTTCTCTCGCTGCGCGCCTTTTTTCTTGCGATCCTTCATAGCAGCAGCTGAAGGGCTCTTCTTCAGTTCCATCTCAATCCAGCGATGAATCCGCGCCATTACCCGTTCCTTGCGCTTAGCTGGAGGATAGGGAGCATACTCCTCATTATGCCAGCGCAAAATCATAGAACGGCGTAGCACCGCACCCTCCCACGGGCTAAAATCACCCTCAGGTACAGAGCTGCTTTCCAATAGCTTGATGCTGGACTCTATGATTCCCATCAGCACCGTGGAACCCTTGAAGCGCCCTGGTGTCTCTTCTGTAATTACCGGCATGCCGCCAGGGGTTTCGAACCAGCGGTTCATCGTCTCCGTCGCATCCTGTTCCGGCAATTCCAGTCCTAGTACATTAGCTGCCCAATCCGGAAATGTACTTTGAGCAATATTACCTACCCCGAGCTCAGGCAATACATCCGAGATGTAATCTAAAAACATCCGGTTTGGTGCAAAAATGATCATTTTTTCCGCAGAAACCTGATCCTTGTATTGATACAGCAGAAAAGCAAGCCTGTGCAGTGCAACGGTTGTTTTACCGCTTCCTGCCACGCCCTGAATGATCAGCGCTGTATTCTTGGCAGCACGGATAATCTTGTCCTGCTCCTCTTGTATGGTCGATACGATATCCCGTAGGCGATTATCCTTATTCTCCCCAAGTCGATAGACGAGAAACTCATCTGATACTATCGGTGCATCGCTTTCCCGATTGTACGTATCCGCGACCCGCTCCAGAATTTGCTTCCGAATCACGACGTTGCGTTTGAGGTATACCAGCCCCTCTATCAATCCCTCAGGAGCTTCATAGGAGGCTGGCTCGGTACCGCCGGTAAACGAATAGAACAGGCTTGCTACCGGTGCGCGCCAGTCGATGACTAGCGGACGGTCGCTTACCTGCTCACGGTCTACGCCGATTTTGCCTATATAGAGTGCCTTCCGTTCATTCTCATCATTGCCTTGAAAATCAAGCCGTCCGAAATAAGGCTCCTGCCTAAGCTTGGCAAGATCTTTGCGCTTCTGATCACGGTTCGCTTCCAGCACCTGTTCCGTATAGTCATGTCCCGTGTACACTGGTGTCTGCTGGAGCTTCTCCAGCAAAGTGTCAATTTCAGTAAGCGCTTGATTCAGCCTGTCTTCTTCCTCTTGATAGGCACTTTGAAAGTTGTCTTCCAATTTCAGTTACCTCCTAAAAGTTTATCGAGCTTAAATTTTCATGCTCCTACGCCCATTTCTCACGCAAAAGGATACCCATTGTAGCACAATCAGCGCTTAAATACCAAATCTTTCAAATGATTTGACTAAACTTATAAGTTCTCCAACCTAAAACCCTTTGGTGCTCCTTAGCTCGCACAAGCGTCGAATATTTAGGACACACCAAAGGTGTTTTTGCCTTTGGTTTCGGCGCTTACATACATTTAGCTCGGATCAAAGGCATTTTTGCCTTTGGTTTCGGCGTACACGCACATTTAGCTCCAATCAACGGTGTTTATACCTTTGATTTCAGCGTTCGCTCACGTTCGGCTCCAATCAACGGTGTTTATACCTTTGATTTCGGCGTACACGCACATTTAGCTCGAATCAGCGGTATTTATACCTTTGATTTCGTCGTCTACGCGCTTTTAGCTCCAATCAACGGTATTTATACCTTTGATTTCGGCGTCTATGCGCTTTTAGCTCCAATCTACGGTATTTATACCTTTGATTTCGGCGTACACGCGCATTTAGCTCCAATCAACGGTATTTATACCTTTGATTTCGTCGTCTACGCGTATTCGGCTCGAATCTACGGTATTTATACCTTTGATTTCGACTTCTACGCGCATTTAGCTCCAATCTACGGTATTTATACCTTTGATTTCGTCGTCTACGCGCATTGAGCTCCAATCTACGGTATTTATACCTTTGATTTCGTCGTCTACGCGCATTTAGCTCCAATCAACGGTATCTATACCTTTGATTTCGACATCTACGCGTATTCGGCTCGAATCAACGGTATTTATACCTTTAATTTCGGCGTCTTCGCGTATTTAGCTCCAATCAACGGTATCTATACCTTTGATTTCAACGCTGGCTAATAGAGCTGATTAGTGAACAACAGTTCCCTCGCAATCAAAGAAACTGGATGCCGCACTATAGCACAGCCTGCAAAATAAAGTTAGCTACAAACAAACCAGCAATCCCATACAGCGCAGGTGGCACTTCCTTCCCTTTGCCCAGCGCCAGCTTCACAATTGGGTAGGTAATAAAACCAAAAGCCATACCATCCACAATGCTATAGGTGAATGGAATCATAACCATGATTAGAAAAGACGGGAACAGCTCGGTCAAATCACTCAAGTCCATCTCACGCACATTCTGTACCATAAGTCCGCCGATCACAATCAGGATCGGTGCGATCGCACTATCGGGAATATAGGATAACAACGGAAGGAATAAGAAGGTCGCCCCGAATAGAAGCCCTGTCACCAGCGAGGTGAGACCCGAACGCCCGCCCGCAGCTATTCCTGCATTGGATTCTGCAGCGGCCACGACTGGACTGCTTCCGAAAAGACCCGCGGCGATATTGGCAAGCGAGAGCGCACGCAGGCTGCTTTTGAAGCGTTCTGGACGGCCTGCCATCATCGTCTGTGAGGCTACAAGACCGATATTTTCAAATACAACGATTAACAATAACAGGAATACAGCAATCCAGAACACAAGGCTCACAATACCGCTCCAGTCCATTCCGAAAAATAGGCCTCCATAACCTGAGAATACATGCCCTGAAGCTTGTTTTTCCGGTGCATGTGCAGCTCCCAGAAGATAGGCTAGTCCTGTACCAACCAGCATACTTATCAGCAGGCCGCCGTTAGTTCCCCGGATAAATAACACTAAACCCAGCAATAAAGTCACACAGGATGTAATAACTGCAGGATCACTAAAATGTCCTATGGCAACAAAAGTAGTCTGATGGGCAATCACTATCCCGCTCTTTTGCAGCCCTATAAAAGTCAGAAACAGCCCTATACCGACTGTAATGGCATGCTGCAGGTTTTGGGGAATTGCCTCACTAAGAATACGATAAAGTGATGTAAAGGCCACGATAGCGAATAACACGCCTGTTATAACGACTACAGTAAGCGCCTCTCTCCAGTCCAGCTTCATGGAATGAACAAGCGTATAAGTGAAAAATGCGTTAATCCCCATCCCGGGAACCACGATGATAGGCGTCTTCCCGCCAAAAGCCATCAGCAGACAGCCGGTAATAGCAGTCAACAGTGTAGCCACCATTGCAGGTCTAAGCGGCATCCCCGCGTCATGGAGAATCGTCGCATTCACCATAACAATATAAACTGAAGCAAAATAGGAGAGAATCCCTGCAGCCCATTCCCGTTTCCAGTCATTCTCAGGCGCAAGCCCCACACTATTTCGCCAAAAATTCGATTTCATGTACAAAAACCTCCACTGATATTAAGTTCCGCAGGCGGATATTACCCGGATTATAAATCTAATAATCAGCCGTTCATCCCGGTTCAGCTATTATGCCTATTTGTGGCCTGCTTCTTGCAGAACCCGCCTGTTTAACGACAACAAAAGGGCGTACGCAGCCGGATTCCAGCTACTCGCCCTTTTGTCCATTACTCTAATCCTATATCTATAATTGAAACAGCCTCAGCTCAGCGATTCACTTACAAGCTGACGCCTCCAGCCTCAAGCAAATCACGCACGGCAACGCTGACCATGATTAGGCCGGCTACCGGTGGAACAAATGAATTGCTGGCTGGCGGTTGTTTCGCTTTACGTCGATCCGGCGCATTCTCCGGAACAATCTTGTCCGTAACATCCTGACGTGGCTTCATTGGCGGCTCCGTAGAGAAGACCACCTTCACGCCTTTCTTAATCCCATCCTTACGCAGCTTCTGGCGAATGACACGGGCAATCGGATCATACGTTGTCTTGGAAATGTCCGCTACCTGGAATCTTGTAGGATCCATTTTGTTGGCAGCGCCCATGCTTGAGATCATAGGAATTCCACGTGACAGACATTCTTTAATCAAATGGACCTTGTAGATAATCGTATCCGAGGCATCAATCACATAATCCGGTTTCAGCTTGAACAGTTCCTCATAGGTTTCTTCCGTATAGAACATGTTCAGCGCAATCGCTTCACATTCCGGATTAATCAGCTTCACGCGATCCACCATCAGTTCGGCCTTCTTTTGCCCAACCGTAGTAGTAAGTGCGTGAATCTGCCGATTCACATTGGTAATGTCGACAGAATCCTTATCAATCAGAATCAGTCTGCCGATCCCGCTACGAGCCAATGCCTCAACAGCCATACCGCCAACACCGCCGATACCAAGTACCGCTACTGTGCTGTTCTTCATAATCTCCAGACCTTCCGGTCCGATCGCCAGTTCCGTACGTGAGAACTGATGCAGCATGAGGTCAGCCTCCTTCAAAAGCTATGGCGAAGCAGAAATCTGCCTCGCCCGCTTTATTTAATTATTCTTTTTCTTTTTCTTTCTTTGGTTTAAGAGCCAGCTTAATGTGCAGTTGCTCCAATTGTGAACCGTCTACTGGTGCAGGTGCATCCATAAGCAGATCCGTTGCACTTGCCGTTTTCGGGAATGCGATGGTTTCGCGCAGATTTGTACGGCCCGCCAGCAGCATGATTAGACGATCTAAACCGAAGGCGATACCACCGTGTGGAGGTGTACCATATTCGAACGCATCCATCAGGTAACCGAACTTCTCGTAAGCAACCTCTTCTGTGAAGCCGAGAGCTTGGAACATTTTTTCCTGTACTTCACGTTTGTAAATCCGCATGGAGCCGCCGCCTACTTCATAACCGTTCAGAACGATATCGTAGGCTTGTGCACGAATTGCACCTGGATCTGTGTCAAACAGATGCAGATCCTCTTCACGCGGACGAGTGAACGGATGGTGTTCTGCTACATAACGTTTCTGATCTTCATCATAACCAAGCAATGGGAAGTCAGTCACCCAAGCGAACTTGAACACATTATCGTCGATCAGACCCAGCTGACGTCCGATTTTGACACGAAGGGCGCCTAGAACGTCCGCTACAACCTTTTTGGTATCAGCGGAGAACAACAGTAGGTCGCCTTCTTCAGCGCCTGTACGCTCCTTCACAGCGGCAATTTCTTCTTCAGTGAAGAATTTGACAATCGGTCCTTTGAACTCGCCGTCTTTCACTTGAATCCAAGCCAGACCTTTCGCTCCATAACGCGCAGCATAAGGTCCGAGATCATCGATTTCTTTACGAGTCCAAGTCCCGCAGCCTTTAGCATTTAGACATTTCACTTCTCCGCCCTTTTCGATCACAGAAGCAAATACCTTTACGCCACTTGTTGCAACAATATCGTTCATTTCTACAAGCTCTAATCCAAAACGCAGGTCAGGTTTGTCTGAACCGTATTTGCCCATTGCCTCAGCATAAGTCAAACGTTGGAATGGAAGCTGAATATCCGCTCCTACAGTTTCTTTGAACAAACGCTGCATTAGGTTCTCCATCATGCCAAGCAGCTCATCTTGAGACAGGAATGAAGTCTCGATGTCCACTTGTGTAAATTCCGGCTGGCGGTCAGCACGCAAATCTTCATCACGGAAACAACGAGCAATTTGATAATAGCGTTCAACGCCACCCACCATCAAAAGCTGCTTGTAGATTTGTGGAGATTGAGGCAATGCGAAAAATTCGCCTTCATGCACACGGCTTGGCACCAAATAATCACGCGCACCTTCCGGTGAGCTCTTAGTTAGGATTGGTGTCTCTACGTCAATAAATCCTTCACTGTCAAGGAAATCGCGGAAAATCTTAGAAGCTTTCGAGCGTAGCAACAGTGTTTTTTGCATCTCCGGACGACGCAGATCCAGGTAACGATATTTCAGACGAAGAGATTCGTCTACTTCCACTCCATCTTCGATGAAGAATGGAGGAGTCTTAGCAGCGTTCAGCACTTCGATATCTGTAATTTGAACTTCAATCTCACCTGTTGGCAGATTGCGGTTAATGGTTTCTTCATCACGTTTAACCACTTTTCCTTTGACAGCCAAAACATACTCACTGCGAACCTTATCCGCAATTTGCAGTGCTTCGCCGGAGTAGTCCGGGTTGAATACAACTTGCACAATACCGCTTCTGTCACGCAGGTCAATAAAAAGTACGCCCCCAAGGTCGCGGCGGGTCTGGACCCATCCGTTTAAGGTTACCGTTTGTCCAATATGTTCTGGTGTTAATTGCCCACAGTTATGACTTCTTTGCATAATTCACCATTCCCCTTTTTATTTAAAAATACATTTCTACTTAAAAAGTCTTCTTCTATACCAACGCCTGAGCCAGCTCTTCGAGCTTCACAGTCTGCTGTTCCCCTGTGCTCATCGACTTCAGCGCAATTACACCATTCTTCAGCTCGTCTTCGCCAAGAATCGCAGTATAACGTGCCGACATACGGTCAGCTGACTTCATCTGCGCCTTCATCTTCCGGCCGAGGTAGTCGCGTTCTGCCGAGAACCCTTGGCTACGCAGAAAGTATAGCTGCTTGGAGATTTCAATGTCAGCCTCTTCGCCAAGAGCTACAAAATACACATCCAGTGGCTTCGCAGTCTCCAGCTCTACCTTCTGATCCTCCAGAATAAGAAGAATACGCTCCAGCCCGATCCCAAAACCAATACCCGGTTGATCGGGTCCACCGATTTCTTCAACCAAACCGTTGTACCGGCCTCCGCCGCCTACGGTATCAATAGAGCCAATGCCAGCTGCTTTATATTCAAACGCAGTATGCGTGTAATAATCCAAACCACGTACAAGACGAGGATTAATCGTGAACTCTACACCCATAATGTCGAGATGCATCTTAACCTTCTCAAAATGAGTTATGCATTCATCATCCAAACTGTCCAAAATAGAAGGGGCATCTGTAAATTTATCCTGATCCACCTTGCAATCCAGCACACGAAGCGGATTACGCTCGATTCGACGCTGACAGTCACTACAGAGGTTATCCTTCATCGGTCTAAGGAATCCCAGCAACTTCTCCCGGTAAGCCGCACGGCTTGGTGCATTACCCACGGAATTAAGCTCCACTCTTACATCCTTAAGACCTAGATCCTTATAGAATTGATAGCCCATAGAGATTACTTCTGCATCAATAGCCGGATCCACGGCCCCAAACGCCTCAATCCCAAACTGATGGAACTGGCGATATCTTCCGGCCTGCGGACGCTCATAACGGAACATAGGTCCGATATAATACAGCTTGCTTACATCAGGTTCACCGTATAGCTTGTTCTGAACGTAAGCCCGCACGACACCAGCCGTTCCTTCTGGACGAAGAGCCAAATCACGGTCGCCTTTGTCCTTGAACGTATACATTTCGCCTTCCACAATATCCGTTGTTTCGCCTACTCCACGTTCGAATAACCCTGTGTGCTCAAACATAGGTGTGCGAATTTCCCGGTAGTTAAAACGGCGGCATAAATCTCTGGCCTTCCCCTCAATATACTGCCATTTCTCCACAGCACCCGGAAGCACGTCCTGCGTTCCTGTTGGTTTCTCGAATCTTTCTTTAGCCACAGTCTATCCCTCCTAAAAAATAACCCCTCTAAAGCTGTTCTCTTCATCTGTTTCTATTGCAGAAAAAGCAAAAAATCCCTCGCCCTGTTTTATAAAAAAACAGGGACGAGGGATTATCATAACCAATAATACACCACGTGGTACCACCCACATTCCGGATCAGTAAAAATATACTGAAGCCGCTCAAAGCGGTTAACGCCCGCCTACGCGTAAACGGCTACTGATCGCGGCAATCAACACTGCCCACTTTCGCCGTACGTTCTCGGGGAGGTCATTCATTCGCTCATCAACAGAATCCTTGCAGCCAAGCGATACCGGTTCATCATCCACTTAAGTAGATGTCATCCGAATCGACAAGGGATTCTTCTCTGGAGTTGTGGGTTCTCGAATTACTTGGTCCCGTCATCAAAACCATATGATAAAATCGTATATTGTTAATATTCTACTGAACTACTGCATTAAAGTCAAGGTAGTAAAAAGGATGCTTAGTATAAATTTTGACAGCTTCCGAGTTTTTTATTCAGCAATTATATTGTAACAAAAAAAATGACCTGCAGCCGAATGCTGCAGGTCCATCATCATATATTATTAAAAAGGGGGTCATGCCTTTATTATAAACACGCTATATTAAGGAATCATGTACGTAATATTACGATTATATTACATTCCATGAAAGCGGTTTATTTTTAATAGAATACTATTCGAATTGTTCAACATAAGCCCCTTTGCCCCGGAGGATTTCCACAACTTCATTATAATTCTCTTCTGCTATACTTAGCTCCATCACATAACGAAGTTCACTTAAATCCCCATCTTCGAGATCTCCTTCTGCCACGTTCGCACTAACCTGATCTTCATTCACACTATAATGCGTTTCAGGGTCAGCACGAGTGTCGGAAGCGGCAATGCCAGGAACCAGCATAGCTCCAGCTGCAGGCGTGCTAGCCGTTCCAAGCGTTCCAGTTGTGCCTGCGACTACAGATGCACTATCCAGTGGAATGATTGGAAACAGAATATTACGATCATTGCCGATAGGGTCTGTGAGCGGCCAAACCTCCAAGCCATCCACCTTGTAGCTAATCAATGCTGTTTTTGCGCCTTCTGCTTCATTTTCAGTTCTGAAATATGCTTGGATTTTTCTGCTCATTGCCATTACCTCCTTGGATTATAAGACTCTAATTTAAATATTGCTTATTTATTTCAGGACCTTCAATATTTCACGAACAAATGCAGGCTCATCTTTTGGTGTACGCGAAGTAATGTAATTGCGATCAACCACTACTTCCTCATCCTTAAACTCCGCACCGGCATTCACAACATCATCCTTCAGCGGAGGATAAGAGGTAATGGTGCGTCCCTTAAGCAAGTCTGCACTGATCAGAATTTGCGGTCCGTGGCAAATAGAGGCGATAGGCTTGCCTGCTTCATTTGCTTCTTTTACAAACTTCAAAATATCTGCATTTTGCCGTAAATTCTCAGGGGAAGAACCACCCGGGATGACAATCGCATCATAATCACTTGCTTGAACATCGGCGATCGCCTTGTCTGCTGCGTAGGAGACTTCTTTCTTTTTACCTAGCAGGGTCTCCCCTTTTTTCAAACCAATAATGTCAGCTTGATGTCCTGCCTTTATAATTTCATCATAAGGAACCTTCATTTCAGAATCTTCAAAATCATTAGCCAGTAAGAAAGCAACGTTACTCATGTAATAGTTTCTCCTCTCTGTCTTTAGCAATTAATGATGTTCTAAATATTCTTTCTTGTGGTCTATTACCCTTATGAGGATGCTTTCTAACCTTTAAACTGAAAATAGGCTTCCTACACAACACCGAAAAAGCCGCCTCTTCCACCCGCTTCAGGTACGCGGCAAGAGATTGCGGCTTCTTCCTTTGATCACTAGTGGTTCGGTCTCGCCGTCTAGCTTTTTGGCTAATGCACAGGCTTCCATAGGACTCCCAGCCGGTAGTGCCGGGATACTTCTCCATACCCATGCCTTCTGTGATTGTCTCATTCTTAAACTCCTGCCTTATGCGTGATATCTGCCTGCATTTAGTTTATCCAGCCCAAAGAAGCTCTATCCGCATAAAAAAAAGATGTCGAAAGTAGCTCCGGCCAGAAGCAAACTTCGACATCCTCTATTTCGTTAGCTGCGGCTATCCAGAATGAGAGTAACCGGGCCCCAATTGGTCAGCGACACATCCATCATCGCTCCAAATATGCCCGTCTCCACCTGAAGACCTCCAGCTCTAAGCTCTTGATTAAAATAATCATAAAGACGCTCGGCCTCCGCAGGAGCTGCAGCTCCCATGAAATTCGGCCGTCTTCCCTTACGGCAATCTCCGTATAAGGTAAACTGTGACACTGAAAGAATAGCTCCGTTAGTATCCGTGACACTATAGTTCATTTTGCCAGCATCATCTTCAAAAATACGCAGTCCAGCTATTTTATCCGCTAAATATTTGGCATCCTTCTCTGTATCTTCATGGGTAACGCCGACAAGCAGCATCAGGCCATTGCCAATCGCTCCGGTCACTGTCTCATCCACGGTTACTTTGGCGTCCTTACAACGCTGTACTACAACTCTCATCGCACTACTTCGCTCCTTGCCTTATTGCATGATCCGATTCACTGTATATACATCCTTGACTCGCTTCACTTTATCTACAACGGATTGCAGATGCTCCGTATTACGAATAAGGATGGTCATATGAATCATTGCCATCTTATTCTTGTCAGAGCGCCCAGTGACCGCTGAAATGTTTGTTTTGCTCTCGGACACAGCCTGCAGTACTTCATTGAGCAGTCCATTGCGATCATGGCCTGTAATCTCAATATCCACACTGTAGTTTGCTTCCATCGTGCCTTCCCATTCCACTTCAATCACTCTAGCTGCTTCTTCTCCGTCACCTTCACCCGGAATGTTAGGACAATCCTGGCGGTGTACAGATACGCCCCGGCCCCGTGTAACATAACCTACAATGTCGTCACCCGGAACCGGGTTGCAACATCGTGCAAAACGAACAAGTAAGTTTTCAATTCCTTTTACACTAACGCCATTGGTAGGTTGATTACGTCTCTCGCCGGATGACTTGATCTCCTTCATCTCTGAAGTAAGCTCCAAGTGATTAGCAGCTTCTTCCTGCTCCTTGCGCAGCTTCTCCGTCAAACGGGAGGCAATCTGCGAAGCGGTAATCCCACCAAAACCAACGGCAGACAACATATCCTCTACATCATTAAAAGCGAATTTTTTCGCTGCTTCCAACAGTTTTTCATCAGAAATCCACTCAGAAACTTCAACATTCAGGCGCTTCAGCTCACGTTCAATTGCTTCGCGACCTTTTTCGACATTTTCCTCACGTTTTTCTTTTTTGAACCATTGCTTAATTTTGCTTCTTGCGTGAGAGGATTGTGCAATTTTGAGCCAGTCACGGCTAGGTCCGTAAGAATGCTTAGACGTCAAAATCTCAACAATATCGCCCGTCTTCAGCTTGTGATCAAGCGGCACGATCCGCCCGTTCACCTTGGAACCAATTGTACGATTGCCCACTTCTGTATGAATGCGGAACGCGAAATCAAGAGGCACAGAACCGGCAGGAAGCTCGATAACCTCACCTTTAGGAGTAAATACAAACACCAGGTCTGAGAAAAAATCCATTTTCAGTGATTTTACGAACTCTTCGGCATCCTTAGCTTCATGCTGCAGCTCCAATATTTCGCGAAAGAAAGGCATCCGATTCTCCGGATTAGCATTATTACTGCTGCCTTCTTTGTATGCCCAGTGTGCGGCTATCCCGTATTCTGCCGTGCGGTGCATTTCCCAGGTGCGAATTTGCACCTCAGTAGGCTCTCCGCCTGGTCCTACCACAGTAGTATGCAGAGATTGATACATATTGGCTTTTGGCATAGCTATATAATCTTTAAAACGCCCCGGCATTGGCTTCCATAAGGTATGAATAATCCCAAGGGTTGCATAACAGTCCTTGATATTATCCACAATGATACGAATGGCCAGCAGGTCATAAATTTCATTAAACTGCTTGTTTTTTGTGCTCATTTTGTTATAAACACTGTAAATATGCTTCGGGCGGCCGGAAAGATCACCTTCAATGCCCATTTCATCCAGCTTGGCACGAATACGGCCAATTACGCTGTCGATAAATTGCTCACGCTCGGCCCGCTTCTTATGCACCAGATTAGCAATCCGGTAATACTGCTGCGGGTTCAAGTAACGAAGCGCAATATCCTCCATCTCCCACTTAATCGCGGAAATCCCCAGCCGGTCAGCTACAGGACAGAAAATCTCCAACGTCTCATAAGAAATACGGCGCTGGCTCTCTTCAGATTGGTATTTTAACGTTCGCATATTATGCAGACGGTCCGCCAGTTTAATGACAATGACCCGGATATCCTGAGCCATAGCAATAAACATTTTGCGGTAATTCTCGTTCTGCTGCTCTTCCTTTGAGCGAAAGCGAATGCGTTCCAGCTTCGTTAAGCCGTCAACAAGCATTGCGCAGGTATCGCCAAATTTAGCGCGGATTTGTTCCAGTGAGACCGTCGTATCTTCCACCACATCATGCAAAAGCGCTGCAACAATAGATATAACATCCATTTGCATATTGACGACAATATCTGCCACCGCCAGCGGATGCAGAATGTATGGCTCCCCCGACTTGCGGATCTGCCCGTGATGAGCCTGATCGGCAAATTCATAAGCTTCCCGGATGCGGAGAAGATCTTTATCTTTTATATAGGCGCCAGCCTTATCAATTAATCGCTCAATGCCCATTCTCGTCGTATCCGATTCCTTTCTATAATAAAATGAACCCGCAACTGTTCAAAAATCTGCAGGTTCCAATCATTTCATTTGTCCAAGCTTACTTACGCCCTTATTCAAAGTTGTCTATAATTATGAGGCTTAAGGAGGATTACGTCAACACTTGCCATCTCATGGGATTCCAGAAGTAAAAGTAATTAAATTCGGACAAATTAATAACACTTGTGAAAATGTTGTTGTAAAAAAGCCAAGTTCTATTTAATCTAGTAAAGGCGGATTTTCGCCGGACAACATAATATCAGATAAGAAAGAGGAGTGAACTCCATTGCAACGCGAAATTCAAGTTAACGAAAAACTTCCATGGGGCCCAGGCTTTCTATTAAGTCTCCAGCATTTGTTTGCCATGTTTGGCAGTACAGTGCTAGTGCCTAACTTGTTCGGGGTCGACCCTGGAATGATTTTGCTTATGAATGGTATCGGTACATTGCTGTACATTTGGATCTGTCGCGGTAAAATCCCTGCGTACCTTGGTTCCAGCTTTGCCTTTATTGCACCGGTATTATCAGTACTCAGTCGTTACCCAAATGATCACATGAAAGGATACTCGCTTGCTTTGGGTGCTTTTATCGTCACTGGTATTATATTCGTGCTCGTGGCATTGATCATTCGTTATGCAGGAACCAAATGGATTGATGTTGTTTTCCCTCCAGCAGTAATGGGAGCTATCGTAGCTACGATCGGACTTGAACTTGTACCTGTTGCCGCACGAATGGCAGGACTTATTGCTCCTGAAGGCGTTGCAGTTGCAGACTGGACGCCAGATGGCAAAACAATCGCACTTTCTATGGTGACGCTTGGTGTAACTGTAATTGGAGCTGTACTCTTCCGCGGTTTTCCAAAAATCATTCACATCCTTATTGGTATCGTCACTGGTTATGGTTTAGCATATATTTTGAAAATGGTGGATACCGCTGCTATCTCTAATGCAAAATTTTTAGCGCATCCTTCCATTGTTACTCCTTCATTTGATTGGAATGTAATATTCACTATTATCCCGGTATCATTAGTTGTTATCGTTGAGCATATTGGGCATTTACTTGTAACAAGCAATATTGTTGGCAGAGACTTGGCTAAAGATCCTGGACTTGACCGCTCCCTGATGGGGAACGGGATATCTACAATTATCTCCGGTTTTATCGGTTCTACTCCAAATACAACCTACGGTGAAAATATCGGGGTTATGGCGTTGACTAAAGTATATTCGGTATATGTAATCGGCGGCGCAGCGGTGATCGCTATTCTGCTTTCATTCTCTGGTACTTTCTCCTCTGTTATCGCTAATATTCCAACCCCTGTAATGGGCGGTGTATCCCTGCTGCTGTTCGGTGTAATTGCGGCTTCCGGATTACGTATTTTCGTTGAGCAAAAAGTTGATTTTTCCAAAGCTACTAACATGATCATGGCTACGTTGGTACTCGTTGTCGGAATCAGTGGTACAACCCTTACCATGGGCAACGTTAAACTTAGTGGTATGGCGCTGGCTACAATTGTTGGTATCGTATTGGCACTGTTCTTCAAACTCATTGAAGTGCTTGGACTGTCTAATGATGGCGGAGAAAGTGATAAAACTGCCCATTAATCGGTTATAAAAAATAGAATTTAAAAAAAGCTGCTCCAACGTCCATTTATGGACTTGGGCAGCTTTTTTTATTGATTCAGATACAAAACAGCAACTCTCCGCCAAAAGGCAGACAGCTGCTGTTATTATCTTACATTTTCCAATTAATGTTTAACTTCCACACTTTGCGTCTTTGCACTTTTCAGCATAATTCGAGAGCCGAATCCCCGTTTATTTCCCGGGAAAAGACAAACTTTACAAGATTAATCCTCGTAATTCACCAAGGAAAGAACTTCAACTCCAGAAAGCTTATTACGTCCAGCAAGCTCAACCAGCTCAATCAGAAAAGCAGCACCTACCACTTTACCGCCAAGCTGTTCTACAAGGTTAACCGAAGTAGCAATGGTTCCACCAGTAGCCAATAAATCATCAGCGATCAATACTTTTTGACCAGGCTTGATAGCATCCGTGTGAACAGCAAGTGTGTCCTTGCCATACTCAAGATCATAACCTACCTCTATAGTCTCATATGGAAGCTTGCCGCTTTTACGAATCGGCACAAAACCTACTCCCATCGCATAAGCAAGAGGTGCTCCAACTACGAAGCCACGTGCTTCTGGTCCAGCGATAACGTCGATTTCCAAGTGCGCTACGAGAGCTTTCAACGCGTCAATCGCTTGGCGGTAAGCCTCCCCGTCTTTAAGCAATGTGGTGATATCTTTAAAACTAATACCTTCTTTAGGGAAATCAGGAATCACACGAATACTATCTTTAAAATCCAAATTTATCATCTCCTATAAGTTTTGTTAGCATAGCTGCTTTGATTCAGATCGGCAAAACTTGCTTCGTAAGCATACGCTTTGTTATATTGAGCGTTGCATTTTTATACACCGTTGGGTACGCTCAGCAGCTCATATTTGCATGGATTATGATACGCCTAAACGACGCGATAACATCCAGTCCTGTAACTCTGACAGGCTGCCCTCCATGAAGTATTGCTCCATCTCCGCCATCTGTCCCAGTCGGACAAAATGACTCGATGCTGTCAGACTTTTAGCTACTGGCTGAGTAATAAATGCCACACTTCCCTGACTTCTTTTAATAAAATCAAGCTCCTCAAACACATCAAGCATGTTGTTAAGCATGCGGATACTTAACGAGGACTGGCGGCTTAACCGCAGCAAAACTTCGTTCTCAGGCGTTGCAACTGAGGTGATCGAAGCCAACAGTTTATATAGTATTTTGAAATGATCCCGTGTCGGAGTAATAAGTCGTTCTCGGCCATCCTTGATAGAATGCAATAACGCAATATTATCAGCATTAGGGAAGGTTTCGAGCAGCGCATCCAGTTGTTCAGGAGTCTCCGGCATATCCAGTAAGCATAACAGGGAGACATGCCCTGATTCCTGAAGAGGCTCATCCTTAACAGCAGCGCTAATGCCAGCTTCTTTATCATATACCCATAAAGACATTCCTATCAATTCACTTGCAGGCGTACTACGTCCGTTCTGAAACACTGCAGCAGCTCGATACGGACCCGCACCGCTATAAGGAAGAAGTAGTTCTCTAATATGTGCGGCTTGCCGTACGGCGTCAGCAGCACCACGAAGATCGAATAACTGAGCATCCTGCACAGATAAATCCTGCAGCATCAGCTGTGATTTGCGTGAGCCATTCCATTCATTGATCGACAGCTCAGCTAACACGTTGATCGTAGTACCCGCCGGTAGCAGCCTGGATAAAGCGCCTTTACCAAACGCCAAGACTTCAATGCTGTTTTTCCCCTGCTGCAATACAATCTTCAGGTGTTTTCCATCTTGACCCATTGTACGAGTCTCTTTCACGGTAGCCCCACGAATAATAAACTTTGGCAACGGATTAGACATTCCGAAAGGTGCAAGCCTTTCCAATTCTAACGCGGTCTGCAGTGATAAATCTGAGATTGACACCTCGGCATCAGCGGAAGCAACAGGAACGAAATGCTCTGGCGTTAACACCCCGGACGCATATTCATTTAATGCTGCAGCAAAGGCTTCTAATCCATCCCGATGCAGGCTCATTCCCGCAGCGGCTGGATGACCTCCAAAATGATCCATTAAATCAGAACAAGAAGAAAGTGCAGCGTAGATATCAAGTCCAGGTATGGAGCGAGCAGAACCTTTGCACATTCCGGTCTCTGGATGTATATCCAGAATGATCACTGGCCGATAATAACGCTCCAGCAGTTTGGAAGCCACTATACCTACCACACCTACATTCCAGCCATGATCAGCAAGAACAATGATGTCTGGGATTTCGCCCCCCTGTGTCATCTGCTCCAGCTTGGTAGTGGCCTCAACAACAATTCTTTCTACCACCAATTGGCGTTCTTTGTTAAGCAGGTCCAGCTCTCCAGCTAGCTGCTCTGCCTCAGCCGCATGCTCGGTAGTGAGGAGGGACACAGCCCGTCCAGCATGGTCCAGGCGACCACTGGCATTGATGCGCGGCGCCATGCCAAAAGCGATATTGACCGCACTCACAGTGCTCATGTTCACACCGCTGACAGCGAGTAAGGCACGAATCCCCGGGAAACTTGAATGCCGCATACTTTCCAAGCCATTTCTAACAATCTCACGGTTTTCGCCAAGCAGCGGCATTAAATCCGCAACCGTTCCTATCGCTGCAATCTCTGCCCATTCTGTGGGAGTTTCTTCCCCTAGAATAGCCTGAGCAAGCTTATAAGCCACACCTACACCCGCTAATCCTTTGAACGGATAAGGGCAGTCTGGCAGCTTGGGATTAATAAGCGTATAGGCCTCTGGCAAAAGCTCAGGGGGTTCATGGTGATCCGTAACGATCACATCGATCCCCAGTTCATTAGCGTAAGCAACCTGATGATAAGCGCTAATGCCAGTATCTACTGTAATGATTAAGGAGACACCTTGCTGTAAAGCCCAATCCAGGGCATGATTATGCAGCCCATAACCCTCATTAGAGCGGTGTGGGATATAAATATCAAAGGAAGCGCCTAAATAGCGCAGCAGATGAATCATAAGTGCTGTGCTGGACACCCCGTCGGCATCATAATCGCCATAAATAAGAATATGTTCTTCATCTTTTAAAGCCTTTCTAATTCTAGGAACCGCTTCAGCCATTCCTTTGAGTAGGAACGGATCATGCTGTTCTTCCTCACTGCCATCCATGAAGCTTAGAGCTTCATGAGGCGTGTTCATTCCTCTATTTACTAATAGTGAGGATAAGAGTGGAGAAATAGAAAGGCTCCGGGCCATATCCCTAACTGTGTCGGGATTGGCTGCCGGAGATTGCCATCTTGTTTTTGAATAAAGCAATAGAACTCACCTTTCTCTCACCTTGCAAACTACTGAAGCAACGTAGGAATATCATTATCCGGCAATTCATAATTGCTTTTGTACGGATAGCCGGGATCATAAGGAACAACGTCCATATGCACCTCACCGACATGAACAAACCGGTGCTGCAGCAGCTTCCTAGCGCATTCCGAAATATCCTGTGCTTCCATCACCGTAATCCGCGGATTCACACTGATTTTCACTTGAAGATTCACATAATTCCCTTGCTCAAGTGCCTTCAGATGTTCTACGCGAATGACGCCATGAACACGTTGCACCGTTTCAATAAAATTAGCGGCTTCCTCCGAAGGAAGCTCCTGCGCATTTTTAGTGTTAATAGAGCTAGCAATGAGTGAATAACCTTTACGAAGAATTAAAACTCCGGTTAAGAGTGCGGCAATAGGATCCATATAAGATAGAGGATGCCAATAGGTGCCACCCATGGATAACGAAATTCCGACTAATACTGTGATAGATGTATATAAGCTGAAACGATGACTATTAACATATGCAGCGTGACTGCCATCACCTATTTTTTTAAAGTAGCGATATTGATATTGAAATACAGCTTCTTTAAAAACTATAGATACTAAGACGGTTACAAACGCCAGCTGTCCGTGTGTAGATGATTTTCCATCCGTTAAGTCGCGGATTGCAGAGAATGCGATCTGCAGTCCCCCCATAAGAATAAATACCGAAAAAAGTATAGCCAACAGCGGCTCCTTAGTGCCCCGCCGTTCTTCGATCCGTTGCTTACTCTTTCTCCCTTGCTCAGAGCGCCACGGAAGAATATCCGCCAGTTTGGCTGCTGCGTCTGCTCCGGAATACAAAGCATCCCCCATTAATGCCTTGCTCCCTGAAATATAGCCAAAACTCCCCTTAGCTACTGCCAAAGTAACATCGCTAATGATCCCTGTCCAAGCAACCGTCTCGCTTTGCGGTGATCGTTCTTTATTCATACGAGGCCCTCCTTACCAATAGCAAGTAATCTCATGATGATTCAATACACATGACATGACCCTAAAGATTTCGAAAGCCGCGTCGCATTTGACGCGGCTTTCTTAAACGTATAAGAAAAGTAGAACTTCGATGCTAATTTCTTCTAACCTTTATTCGGGCTGCTTTTCACTTTAACCTTCTCACGCTTTTTAAGCACTAACCAGAGTGGACTGGCAATAAAGATGGAAGAGTAAGCTCCGAAGAGCAAGCCGATTACCATCGCAAGCGAGAACATCTTAATCGACTCGCCTCCGAACAATAACAGGAAGAACGCCGCAATAAATACGGTAAATGCGGTATAGAGAGAACGCATGAGCGTTTGAGCCACACTTTTATTCACAAGGTGTTTCAAGTCTTCATAAGTTTTCTGTTTACCAAAACGTAAATTCTCACGGATCCGGTCAAAGATAACGATCGTATCATTGATGGAATAACCGATGATCGTAAGCACCGCTACAATGAACGTCAAATCCACTTCCAAGCGGAAGATAGAGAAGAGCGCGACTACGATAAAGGCATCATGGAGCAAGGCCACAATCGATGCCACGGCGAAACGCCATTCAAAACGAATACTTACATAAATAATAATCCCCAGACAAGAAATCAGAACTGCATAAATAGCATTACGTGCCAATTCTTTTGCCATTTCAGTGTCCACGGTATTAATTTCAAATGATGCTTTGTCATCCAGCTTAAGGATTTCAGCTTTTAGGGCTTCATCTTGAGCCTCATCAAGAACTTCGTCATAGCGGATATTCACACGCTGATCACCAAACGAGATCGTTGGTTCATGATCGACATCGATTGCACTAGTTGCAGTCTTAACCTGATCCAAGTTCAAATTCTTGGAAAGGGAGATGTCCACATTAGATCCAGCTTTAAAGTCAACGCTGTAATTCAG
This sequence comes from Paenibacillus sp. FSL R5-0928, assembly GCF_037970385.1. NCBI lineage: Bacteria > Bacillati > Bacillota > Bacilli > Caryophanales > Paenibacillaceae > Paenibacillus > Paenibacillus sp. FSL R5-0928. The sequence goes on from NZ_CP150225.1 coordinate 5,628,868, forward strand.
GCCAAATGTCGCCAGGAAAATCAATCCTGCTACTGTCAATGCGATAGAGAAAATATAGAAATATTTACTCAAATGTACGAAATCAAGCTCTTTCTTAAAGCGCACGGATTTCACTCTCCTTAACACCGAAGCTCTTCGGTTTGTTCAGCTTACCCGCTTTGACAAGCTGGCTAAGCAACCAGTGGGAGAAATAAAGATTCGTGGCGATACTCAGCACGATTTCTACAATCAGCACCAATGCAAAGCCTTTGACCGCACCTGTACCGAAGGCAAACATAACTGCTGCCACAATAATAGTAGTCACATTGGAGTCCATTACTGTCCGGAAAGAGGATTTATTCCCTGCTTTAACGGAGGACAGTATACTTTTTCCACTGCGCATTTCTTCCCGTATCCGTTCGTTGGTAATGATATTGGCATCGACCGCCATACCTATACCCAGAATAAATGCGGCTATACCAGGCAGTGTCAAGGTAAAGTCTGCGAAGACGAAGACCGCAATTAGCGCCCATGTATGCAAGAGCAATGCAAAACTAGCCAAAAGACCTGGCAAACGATACATTCCGATCATAAAAATAAGGATAATCACAGAAGCCAGCAGACCTGCTCGAATCGTTTGATCAAGCGATTGCTTACCCAGGGTAGCACCCACACTTTGGGAATATTTCTCCGTCAGCTTCAGTGGCAATGCACCTAGGTTAATAGTGTCTGCAAGTTCACGTGCTTCCTTAATTGTATAGTTACCTGAAATAGAAGCACTGCCATCGGTAAGTACTGCTTGTACCGTAGGGTCAGATAGTTTGTTCTCATCCAAGTAAATCGCGAGATTCTTTCCTAAGAGACGTTTAGTAATCTCTGCAAATTTGTCCTTGTCCTTAATCTTGATGCTGATGATTGGCTGATTCAGGTTATCCCGTCCAACTTCTGCAGCACCTTCAACAAAATCACTACCTACCAGTTCGATTTTGCTGTAAGTTCCCTCAGCGTCACCTTCAGCAGCACTACGGAAAGTCAGAACTGCAGGTTCCTTCATTTTTTTACGAACCTCGGCTTCATCCGTTACGCCCGCAATTTTCAAACGGATACGGTCCGTACCTTCAGTAGTTACCTCTGGTTCACTTGTTCCGAGCGCATTCGCCCGTTTTTCTAAGCTTTCCGCTGTCTTCAGCAGAGAAGCTCGGGACAATGCTGCTCCCGCTTCCATAGGCTCAGCATGATACAAAATCTCAAATCCGCCTTTCAGGTCAAGACCAAGTCTAACCTTGTCCAGCAGTCCAGGAGTAGTAAATGCCATAACGCCTGTCAAAACGAGCACGGTAATAAAAAAGCCCATTAGTCTCTTCATGCTCTAGCTAGTTCCCCTTTCATTAACTCAATATTCCTATTATAGCTACACGCGAAATGACCGTCAATTCACAGCATTGATAGAGCTATACTCACACAAAGAAACGGCCGCCCCTGCTTAAATCAGCAAGACATCCGTTTTAATAGGAGATGTGGAGTTATTATTCTCTTACTTTACTGCTTTATCAGGCAGTTCGCAAAAAGAAATATGTGGTTTATTGTTCAGTTCAACCCCCGATAGGCCGCAATAGTCAAATAATTCATGTAACTATTGGCTTTCAAGGAATAAATGTCGTTTACCAGCTTATGTAGGGGAGGCAAGCCTTCCTTATCATAATTACGGCTGATGCAATCCCAGATATCCTTGCTGGTTACATACTCATAGCCGAGGAGCCGGAATTCTTCAGCTTTGCTGCGGCACATGGCTTCGATTTCTTCACTATGTTGATCATGATTCCACTGTTCCGATTCCACGTGTTGACACCTCCAAAGATCGCTCATGTTCGTATGCTCACCATAGATATTCGACTCTTGTTCTTCGCTTTCCTTCTTCCTTCACAAAAAGTTAAAGCTACTAAAACAAGGCATGCCGAGATAGGGGTATAGCATATCCATAAGAATAGACAAGTTCGCCAGCGTTTTATTTCATTTTGGGAAGAAGGCGTGACCTTTGAAGAAACAGAGCTTTATACAAGGAACTTTAATCTTGCTAGCCGCCGGCATCATTAATCGGATGCTTGGATTTATTCCCCGGATTGCTTTACCACGTATTATCGGAGCAGAAGGTGTGGGACTGTATCAGCTCGCATATCCTTTTTTTCTCGTGCTGGTTACTGTGATTACAGGCGGGATTCCACTGGCGATAGCCAAGATGGTAGCGGAAGCAGAAGGAGAGAATCGGCCAGAAAAATCACGGCTGATTTTACGTACTGGACTTGCCCTTAGTGTTGGACTTGCAATCTTCTTTACATTGGTTGCTATGATAAGCGCCTCATGGGTCTCTAATGTTATCTTAACAGACCATAGAGTTTATTATACGTTTATTGCAATGATCCCAATGATTGGGATCGTCGCCGTATCTGCAATCTACCGTGGTTATTTCCAAGGAAAGCAAAACATGATTCCATCGGCGCTCTCCTCTATCTTCGAATCTTTAGTTCGAATATTCTTTATGCTCTGGTTCTCCTGGTTGTTGCTTCCCAAGGGTATTGCTATGGCGGCGGCTGGAGCGATGTTAGGTGTGACGGTAGGAGAAATTGGCGGAATGTTAGCGATTCTGTGGCAATATTATGTCATTACTAAAAAAGATAAAAAGCAGACAAATCCGACTCCAGAGCAACCCGTTCTTGAGTCAGAGGTTATCCCATCTGATCCAGAAGGTGTGAAAGCCAACATCCCCATATTACGGCGCTTATTAGGCATATCCATTCCCGTTACAGCAAGTCGGCTTGTGGGCTCTTTTTCATATCTGCTGGAATCTATTATTACAGTGCGCAGTCTCGCCTTGGCAGGTATAGCCACTGCTGCCGCTACAGCCCAGTATGGGTCTTTACAAGGGATGGTTATTCCCTTATTGCTGCTGCCCGGGGCATTAACCTCTTCACTTGCTGTGTCTCTGGTTCCTTCCATATCAGAAGCTGCCGCAAGAAAGGACTTGCCTACCATTCACAAGCGTATGCATCAAGCGTTGCGGCTTGCGCTGGTAACAGGTGCCCCATTTGCTGTTCTTATGTATATCCTGGCGGTCCCGCTTTGCAATTTGTTATATGGCAACGCGGATACAGCCCCTATGCTGAAGCTTATGGCTCCGTTCGCCTTGTTCATCTATGTTCAAGCTCCCTTACAAGCTGCGCTGCAAGCTATGGATCGACCGGGCAGGGCACTCATCAACACCTTGATTGGAGCAGTAGTCAAAATCATTCTGATTGTAATACTGGCATCCCAACCTGAATATGGAATTTACGGCGCTATCATAGCCATTATTGTGAACAGCATTTTGGTTACGTTACTACACGGATACAGTGTAGTCAGTCTCATTTCATTATCTTTAAGAGTAACCGAAACCATAAAAACCTTATGTGCAATGCTCATTATGGGAGCGGGCGTGCATTATGTATACACTTCCATTCCCATTGCAGATGTACAATGGATTCAATTTTTATTTGCCTCTGCGATAGGAATGGTCCTGTATTTTGGAATCAGTCTGTTAGCTGGCCTTATCTCACTGCGTGATTTGGACCGTCTGCCGTTTATCAAACGCAGGCTCTAAAAGGTTATCTGTTGTCCAAACGGTCGACATAAATTCTGCCCTTATGATCTATGGAGCATAGAAATACATCTTTGAAATCAGATACTCCCTTTTGGCGAATTTGAGTTCTTAGCCAAAATCTGGTTTTTCCAATCATCTCTAAATTCTGATCCTGCACCTTTCCATCCATAATCAGAGGGATTGGAAGTCCTTCATACCTGATCTTATTCTTCGGCAGTTCTATCTTACGGTTCTTGTTCCCTTTATTATCGTCACTCTTTTTATGCTCAGCAGCTGCACTGCTATTGCCTGATGGGTTAGAGGATGAACTCCCCTTCTCTTTCTCGAATACGGTTAGCTGTCCACTAGGCTCCAGGATCGCAAATTCCACGTCAGCAGGACTGGCGATGTTCTGTCCACGCAATTGCTGCAGCAGATCATCAATATTATATCTCTGCCTACGCATTTCGCCCCGGTGCAGCTTGCCTCCAGAAATGAGTATGCTCGGTTTGCCGTCCATTAAAAGTCTGAGCTTTCTGCTCTTAAGACTGAGTTGAGCCACAATTACCTGTATCAACACCAATGTTGCCATCGGAACGACTCCTTCATAGATCGGCCGATTGATATCCTCAAGCACAAATACAGCAATCTCGGCAATCATGATGGAGATCGTTAAATCAAATACAGACAGCTTACCTATTTCCCTCTTCCCCATGATGCGCATACACAGGAATATGAAGAAATACATCAGCACGGTCAAGAAAATATGGGTAGAGATATGCTGGAACATATAGCTTCGCTCCCCTCCATTCTCACCCGCAGACTTGTTTCCTCGGGTGGATTAATGTAACCCTATTCTGACCGCTCTGTGCAGGGAACATTCGGAAGCCGGCATATTAATTAATGGTAAAAAGGCTGCAATGCCCTTTCTTGTACTATTGGGGCAAGCCATCCCATACAATGAATAATAACTATGTTGATTCTTTTTTCTCAAAAAAACTTTAGGAGGTTGTACCATGTATTTAATCCGGCGCATGTTCTCGTGGAGAATAGCCAATCCTGTGTTATCTGGCCTATGTCGATCATTCCTTTGGATGCTGATGGGTGCGTTTGTCCTCTCTCTTTTGTTATGGGGCAGCAGTCTGAAGGAGCAGGATCTCTCAATGTACACATACATTGTGCACGGCATAGCTGCAGCATTCGGAGGACTAACCGCCGGTCGCAGAGCCACGAGCAAAGGCTGGTATCAAGGAAGTCTTACAGGAGCATTTTATGGGATTATCGTTCTGTTAATCGGTTTTTTGGCACTGGATAGCGCACCATCTGGCGTAGATCTGCTATGGGTTCTCGCAGCTGCAGCAATTGGCGCTCTCGGCGGAATGTTTGGCGTTAATTTACAAAAAAGCTAAAATTATAATTCCATTAAATTCGAAACATTCCTTGAAAATATGTTAAACTGTGATCATCTGACTTCATTAAGAGATCAAGGAGGCTTCGATTGCTTTGTTTTACCAATCAATGAACCATATTGTTTTGTACACAGTTGCATTAGTAGTGATATTAGTATGGATTGGCTCTAAACGTAATCCAATCATGGCATTGGTTGAAATTGGGAAAGAGATGCTGCGATCTTATAAGTTTTTGTTGCTGATTGCAGGAATGTTTGGCGTATTAGCCATAAATAAATATGAACTGCAAATTGAACAAAAAATGCATCTTACCTCTGATTATACGCCATTTATATTTGGCCTAGAGGGTCATTTTGTCCAAGCCGTTCAGGATATATTCTACAGTCCATGGTTAACACCGATTATCGTCTTTTTCTACATTTTCATGCTTCAATCCGTTCTAGCAGCTTCATTAGGGGTCTATCTGTTAGATAAAAACCGGGTGATGTTATACGCAACCTGTTATGCTATTATTATCAACTATGCCTTGGCGATTCCATTCTATCTTTACTTCCCGGTAAACGAGGTATGGTCCTATCTGCCGGCAGGCGTCAAATTTACTATGCTGGATGTATTTCCGAAATTCGAACAGGAATATAGACCGCTATCCGGTCTCAATAACTGCTTCCCGAGTCTACATACGTCCATATCTGTTACAATGGCACTTCTGGCCTTCCGTTCAGGGAACCGCCGCTGGATGGTCATCACTAGCATTTCTGCAGTTGTAATCGTCTTTGGAATCTTCTATCTGGGCATTCATTGGCTTACAGATATGATTGGTGGAACCTTGCTAGCTGTGCTAGCCTCTACAGTTGGCGTTCAACTCGCCAAATTAACTTTGCGGGGACGTGAAGAATCGCTTACCGTTCCGAGCCGCGTAACAAATGTACGTTAAAGTTAAACTGCTAAATCGTAATAACCTTAAAGATCAAAAAAGCGGTGTCCTCTCCAATGAGAAGACACCGCTTTTTATGTACTTAAATAACAAGTCTATACTTTCTCTTCGACATCCGTCGCCACAGCGTGGCTGATGGAACCGCGATCAAAAGTCAGCTTAGTTACATCGTTGACCCGCAGAACCACAATATCATCGGAAATCTCCATGATCGTACCGTGAAGTCCTCCAATAGTAACGATTTTATCGCCCTTTTTCAGAGCTTTCAACATTGCGTTACGAGTTTTGGTCTTCTTTTGTTGCGGACGAATCAGCAAGAAGTAGAATACTACAAACATAAGGACAAAGGGACCTACCAGGCCTAGTATGCTACCTCCACCACCTGCGCCAGTTGCATATTGAAACGATTGAATCATATTTCTCCCCCCTTTCAAAGTACATTAAAGCATGACTCATAAATCAAACCCTAAAAGCCTTTAAGATTATCATATAATCCGTATTTGGCAAAAAACTCATCGCGAAAATCAAGCAGCCGATCTTCCTTGATGGCTTCACGCACTTTACGCATTAAATCCAACAAGAAGTGCAAATTGTGGTATGTCGTCAATCTAAGTCCGAAGGTTTCATCGGCTTTGATTAGATGGCGCAAATAAGCGCGGGAATAATTCCGGCATGTATAGCAATTGCACTCCGGATCAAGCGGCCCAAAATCACGGGCATACTTAGCGTTGCGTACAACGAGTCTTCCCTGACTGGTCATCGTTGTTCCATTACGGGCAATACGAGTAGGCAAGACACAGTCGAACATGTCCACTCCTCGGATTGATCCTTCCAGCAGCGCATCCGGTGAACCCACGCCCATCAAATAGCGAGGTTTGCCTTGTGGCAGCAGGGGAACTGTATAATCCAGCACTTCATACATTAGCTGCTTGGACTCTCCGACGCTGAGCCCCCCAATAGCATACCCCGGGAAATCCATGGAAGTCAAATCAGCCGCGCTCTGACGGCGCAGATCTTCATACATGCCCCCTTGCACGATAGCAAAAAGACCCTGATCGTTAGGACGAGCATGACTTTTCAGGCAACGTTCTGCCCAGCGCGTGGTGCGCTCCAGTGATTTTTTCACATAATCATACTCAGCCGGGAATGGAGGACATTCATCAAATGCCATCATTATATCTGAACCCAGGGAGTTCTGAACCTCCATCGCTACTTCCGGAGACAGGAATTTCTTATCCCCATTTAGATGGGAACGGAAATGAACTCCTTCTTCCGTAATCTTGCGCATGTCGCTTAACGAGAATACTTGAAACCCGCCGCTGTCTGTCAGAATCGGACGATCCCAGTTCATGAACTTGTGCAGTCCACCAGCTTCACGAACAATATCATGGCCTGGTCTTAGAAACAGATGGTAAGTATTGCTCAAAATAATATGGGCATCCATCTCTTTCAGCTCTTCAGGACTCATAGTCTTGACTGTAGCTTGTGTGCCGACTGGCATAAATGCTGGTGTCTCAATCACACCATGTGGAGTGTGGACTCTTCCAAGTCTGGCTCCGGATTGTTTGCACGTTTTGATGTGCTCATAAGTAATTGCTGCCATAAGTTAACCCATCCTCTTACCTTAATAAATAAACATTGCATCTCCAAAGCTAAAGAATCGGTACTTCTGCTCTATCGCTTCTTCATAAGCAGCTAGAATATGTTCCCGACCTGCCAAAGCGCTAACCAACATAACCAAAGTAGACTTTGGCAGGTGGAAATTGGTAATTAGCGCATTTACTACACTGAACTTATACCCTGGATAGATAAAAATATCCGTCCAGCCACTGCATTCCACAAGCGGACCAACTTCACATTGTCTTCCGACCGTTTCAAGTGTCCGACAAGACGTTGTGCCAACTGCAATAATACGGCCGCCTCGTGCCTTAGTAGCATTTATGGTATCTGCCGTCTCTTGAGACATTACGAAGTACTCAGAATGCATAACATGCTCTTCAACCTTCTCTACAGACATCGGACGAAAAGTACCGAGACCTACATGAAGGGTGATATAAGCGATATTTACACCCTTAGCCTCAATCTGTTCCAGCAATTCTCGGGTAAAATGAAGCCCTGCGGTAGGCGCAGCGGCCGATCCCTCATGCCGAGCATACACAGTCTGATATCGTTCACGATCATCCAGTGTTTCCTTAATATAAGGTGGCAACGGCATCGTTCCCAGCCTGTCCAGAATCTCCTGAAAAATACCCTGATATATGAAACGAAGCGTACGGCCGCCCATATCAGCTTCGTCCTCGATAACGGCACGAAGCTCATCGCTAAAGATGATCACCGCGCCTGTCTTGAGCTTTTTCCCTGGCTTTACAAGTGCTTCCCAGCGATCATCCCCAAGATTCTTCAGGAGGAGCACTTCCGCCTTAGCACCAGTATCTTCTTTCACTCCAAACAATCTCGCTGGAATGACTCTCGTATCATTTAGAACAAGCGTGTCTCCGGGATTAAAATAATCAATAATATCGGTAAAATGCCGGTGAGCCAGCTCTCCATCCTCCTTATTCACTAGAAGCAGTCTAGAAGCACTGCGATCAGCGAGAGGTGTCTGGGCAATCAATTCTTCCGGCAAATGAAAATCATAAGCATCTACATTCATGGTCTGTCTTCATTCCTTAACTATAGTAACGTTCTTATAATAGTGTTGCAATATTTGCTTGTAATCATACCCGCTGTCTGCCATGCCTTTCACGCCCCACTGCGACATGCCTAGACCATGGCCGTTGCCTTGTCCAATGAACAGAAAGCCCGAGCTGTTAGTGATCACTCTGGCTGCAGAATCTCCACCCATCACTACAGTTCCACTGCCATTTACATTAACCTTCCCCGATGCGGAAAGCACACCAGCACTCTGCGAGCTGCTAATTGTGGCGGTAGCGCCGTCAGCGCCTAATACAGTATAACTTCCGGGTGCCACAATATCAAACAAAGTACTAGGTAATCCATTAAACGCGGAGCGGAACATATCAGGATATTTCACATTCAGAGCCTGACCATTAGCTTTCACCTGAATCGCTCTTCCAGAAGGACCGCGCTGAGTAACTTGCAGGTTAGAGATGCTGGAAGGGAGCGTGCTTGTTGTTTTGCCCTGCAAGCTTTTTAGAAGTTCAGCAGAGGTATACGGCCCTTTGATCCAGCTATAGCTGCCGGACTCATATACTTTATCCAGAGCCACAGCGTTCTCACCCGGATTCAGCTTTCCGACCGCACTAACACTGCTCTCAATAACTGGCAGAGGACGTATATTCACATCTTTGGTTGTAGCCGTAACTATATCGAGTCCGGCAGCAGTTTTGCTGCCGGTTAATTTAATATTATCTTCACGTGCATAACCAGAGGTACCATTCGCAAGCAGAACATAATACCACTTCTTAGCAGCAGCCGCCGAAACATCTTCAACGCTTGGAACACTAGCAAATACATCGCCACCATTCGCCCAAACCTCTGAAGGGTCAGCTGTCACACCACCACTATTGGAAGAAAATACAGCCTCAACAACTTTACCACCGCTCATCAGCACTTCACCAGCAGTAGTATCTACAGCTTTGATAATGGAGGGAGCTTCAGACCCGATTCCGTTATATACCTGACTAAGAGTAGTATCTACTACATTCGCTACATCAAAACGGTTGCCTTGCGACAGCGCATAGCTGCGGGCGGCGACAGCCTGAGCTTTTAGCGCTTCTTCCGGCCAGCTGGAGGAAACCTCTCCTCCCACTACGGCATACAAGTATTGCTCCAGCGGCACTACATTAATTACAGCCAGCGATCCGCTCAAATTGCTCAGTTCCAAATTTCCGCGATATGTACGCTTGGATCTTTCCACTAACTGAATCCCAGCCTCGCTGCCTGCCGCAAGAAATTTAGCATTGCTTCCAGAAACCAGATAATGATCGGCTTGAGTTTCACTGCTAAAATCCAGCCCGGCATCCTTACGCAGTATTAATCCGGGCGAGGTGGCCACAGAAACCGTAAATTGTGGTGCCGCCGTAGACACAGCGGCCTGAACAGCTGTTAAATCACTATCGTTGGCAGCTTCGCCTACCCATACCTCTACTTGTGCACTGCCGTCGTTTCCTGCCAGAAACACCTTCCAAGCATCTAAACCAGCTGCAGTGAGGCTATTAAGCGCCACATCTGCTTCCTGCTCCGAAGAATAGCGGCCAGCTGATAAATGTTTATTGCCTTTCACCGCTGGGGTTTGGTCAGCAGGAATGCTCAGCCCTGCTTTGACTACACGGGTAAGCCCATCCTTGGCAGCTGCTTCACTAGCATAGACGCCCGTGTACAACTGATACACAGTCGCTCCATTTCTGGAGATTGCAAAAATCTGCGGTTTATCGGAGGTGGATTGGAGCTTTTTAGCTGCATCCGCTGCTGTCTGCCAGCTTGAAGCCTCCATCACCTTAACTCTATATCCGTCCAGACTTATACGAATTTGCTTCTGTCCTGGGACAGATACCAAAGGAGCACTTCCTGCTTGATCCGACAGCAAAGTAAAGCTTTGCGTTGATTGCAGTGTTACTGCTGGCACAGTGGATTTATATTTACTTCCAATATCAGCATAAAGAGCAACTCGTATCGTGCTATTAGAATCGGCATGACTGGCACCCGCAGGGATCAGGAAACTTCCTACAGCAAGCGCAGCCGCAAGCAATCCTTTGCTTAGCGGGGCGACCCCTCTCCATTTCCTCTTCGTATGCTTCATCCAGCATCCTCCTTTATAATTGTAGTGACGAACTAGTGCTGCTCCGGAGGGAGCGGAAGCCCTAAATGATGATAAGCGGCCGGGGTTACAATTCTTCCACGCGGACTCCGCTGCAAGAAACCTATCTGCAGCAGGTACGGCTCATATACGTCCTCAATCGTCTGACTTTCCTCACCAATCGTAGCTGCAATCGTATCCAGTCCTACAGGACCGCCGCGAAAGCTTGAAATCATAGCACTTAACATCTTGTGGTCAATACTGTCCAGCCCACGCGGGTCCACCTGAAGCATCTTCAATGCTTCCCCAGAAATTTCAGGAGTTATAATTCCATCTCCGCGCACTTGAGCAAAATCACGGACCCGCTTCAATAAGCGGTTGGCAATCCGCGGCGTTCCCCGCGAACGAAGTGCAATCTCTTCTGCTGCATCGCCAACAATCTCAATGCCTAGAAGATCCGCATTTCGAGATACAATGTAACTCAGCTCATCTATGTTATAGAATTCCAGGCGACTGACCACTCCGAAACGATCACGCAGTGGCGCAGACAATAGTCCTGCCCGGGTTGTGGCACCTATCAGTGTGAACGGCGGCAAATCCAATCGTACCGAACGGGCACTTGGCCCTTTGCCGATCATGATATCCAGCGCGAAATCCTCCATCGCAGGATACATAACCTCCTCGACCGTGCGGTGCAAACGGTGAATCTCATCGATGAAAAGCACGTCGCCTTCCTGCAGATTCGTCAGCAGAGCGGCAAGATCGCCTGGACGCTCTATCGCAGGGCCGGAAGTTGTTCGCAGGTTCACACCCAGCTCATTGGCGATAATATTAGCGAGCGTTGTTTTGCCGAGACCCGGAGGTCCGTACAGCAGCACATGATCCAGCGCTTCGCTTCTCATTTTGGCCGCTTCTATATATACTTTCAGGTTTTCTTTCACCTGAGTCTGGCCGATATATTCTCCCAGATAACGAGGGCGCAAGCTTAGTTCTACCGCCTGCTCATCCATCATCAAATTCGCGGATATAATCCGGTCATCCATTTCCTATCGCTCCCTTTCTTTAGGATGTGTACGGCTTTACTTAGCTATATATAGCAGCCCTAGTGCTTTCTTCATCAGCACATCTACAGTTCCTGTTTCTGCTCCCTCTTTCTTCAAAGCGAGCCACACGCGGTCCAATTCGCTTTCGGTATAACCCAGCCCCTTAAGCGCATCCCGCGCCTCTTGCCAGGCCAAACCATCCGTTGCCTCTTCCGTTGGCACTGCAAACAATCCCGTTTGCATTGAAGCCATACTGAGTCCGTCCAGCTTGTCCTTCAAATCAAGGATCATGCGCTGTGCTGTCTTTTTGCCAATGCCCGGCAGTTTCGTTAAGAACGTTATATTCTCTTGATAAATCGCTGAAATCAACTGATCCGGTGTTCCACCTGTCAGGATTCCAAGCGCAACCCTAGGACCGATGCCAGATACCTCTATCAGCTTGCGGAACAATTTTTGTTCCTCACGAGTCGGGAACCCAAATAATAGCGTAGCGTCCTCACGTGTTTGGTAATGAATATAGATCGTTACAGGTCCTTCTACTTTGGCAAAAGCATAAGGATTCGGGCAGAATACCCGGTATCCTACTCCCTGCACATCCAGCACCACATATTCCGACTCCAAATGAACAACGGGTCCTCTTAAGAAATCTATCATTTTCGCAATACCTCATTTAATTTAGAATTAAGACTGCTCGAATGGGCATGACATACCGCTACCGCCAGCGCATCCGCCACATCATCGGGTTTCGGAATCGCCGATAGCTTCAGCAGCAGCTTCACCATTTCCTGGACCTGCCGTTTCTCAGCCTTACCATAACCCACAACAGCCTGCTTTACCATCATAGGTGTATATTCCGAGACGGGGAGACCCCGCTGTACTGCAGCTAATATAGTCACACCGCGGGCCTGCGCCACTGGCAATGCTGTAGTAACGTTGCGAGCGAAAAACAGCTTTTCTATCGCCACAGCATCGGGTTTATATTTATCAATGAGCTGACCCATGCCTTCATAGACATGCAGCAGTCGTTCTTCCTCAGGCGTATGAGCCTCAGTCTGAATACAACCATATTGGACGGGGGTCAGTTTATGTCCTTCCTTATCTACAAAGCCAAAGCCGACGATCGCCAGCCCCGGATCAATTCCCAAAATACGCAAACATGATCTCTCCTCTATAACAGGCAGATTATTCCACCGTTTTCATCCATTCCTCCGCCATGAAGCGAACATATGTATTCCTTCTAACCATTATAGCAAAAATCCCCCTTGCGGGAGAAAAAAAGTTTACCGTTTGCAGCGAAATGGCAACTTTAGGCCTACAGCTTAGACTCTTCCCCGTTTCATTTCACACAAAAAAGCTGCCCTCAGCCATTAATAATGACTTTTGGACAGCTTATCAAATCTATTGCTTGTTCTGCATGACATGCTCAGCAGCTTCGCGGGCATAATCACTGAAGGTAGACAGCACACTGTTGTACTCTTCAATATCCTGAACACGAATCCCCTCGTGAAGCTCTTTCCAAATATTTTCCGGCAATGAGGATTTCAGGGAACCCATATCCATTTGAAAAAAAGTCTTCAGTACCTTTTCCTGAACTGGCGGACCTTTAAACAAGGTCAAATTCCCAAACGCATCTACACCAATATAGGCTTCTTTTTTTATCATTGTCGATAAATCATTCACTTTTTGTTCCAGCCACAAATCCCCTTCTGAACTAATCCAACCGCTCCATTCAGGGTGTTCATTGATTATAGTCTTCAGCTGAAGCGGGTTCTTTACGCCTGGCAACGTCTGAATCTCTTCTCCGGACACATAGGTTGTTTTTAAATGAACGGTTCTGCTGAGCCCACTTTGGGAGATGGTTTGCAGCAGTTGTTCGTTATTTAAAGTGCCCTTCTCTTTTGCCTCATCACTGTCCTCGCCTACTTTAAAGACAGCTGCGGCTAACTCACTATCGGCACTATCCGCCCAGCTAGAATTCGTCAGCAGTCCACTGATTTCCTCAGGTACCTGCATACTGCGCCAAGCCAGTACAGTAAAAGCTATACAAGCAGCTCCTACCCAAAGCGCCTTTTTCCAACGTCTCCATCGCCGCCAAAGTTGTTTTTTTAAGCGAAACGCGTTCACGTTAATCCCTTCATTCTGGTTTTTCCCTATTGTGACCTAAGAAGGGAGCATTTATGCGCTTTTCTGTGAATAATCGACATTTCTCCAAAAATACAAGGTTGACCTTGCAGTATGGTTCAAGGTTTATGGTGTAAGTCTGGAAGGGCGATTCTGGGGAGAGGTTTCACATACCGGCCTTAGGTGATACCTATTTCATTACGATCGACCATTTTTTCCACCAAAACTTTTGCTTTGCCAATAGACTATTTAGTTCTTAGTGTGCTATGCCATTGAATTGGGCGTTTGGGATGGTAGCGATGTAGGCGTTCTGCGTTTGCGTGATGGGGGGATGCGTTCTACGTTTGCGCGTTGTGCGGAGTGGATCTAAAACTAATTAGGGAAAAACTCCCTGAAAATAGCATATATTCGCTCTAAATGAACGAAATCAGGGAATTACTCCCTAATAAATAAGCTGTTTTCCTTAATTCCCGGGAATCAGACATATATTAGGGAGTTTTTCCCCCATTATATGTCTGACGACCAGAATCCTAAGAATTTCAGGGAGAAATTCCCTAATCGCTCTATAAGTGTTTTACTTTTCGCTTCAATTGAAGCATAAGTTCATTCTTCACTTTTTTTACCTAGACCTCAATCGGTGCTCACTCGGTACGTCACTTGAAGCATCATTGGTCATCAAATGCTGCCTCAGCTTCAAGTGGTAATTTCTTTTACCTTTGTTCAGCATCTTCTTCGTATTAAAGTCATATTTAAGCGTTAGGAACCACCGGCAGCTTCACATGGCTCGGATACTCACGATTATGGTAAACGGTCTGCAGCACAGTAATCGCTTCTGAATCTTCATATGGATTATTACCTGTATTTGTATTAGGGAAAGCAACGAATTTGCTGGACGAAGTAACCGAGAACCGAATTCGGTGTCCAACAGCAAATCTATGGGCTATATTCGGCATGAAAATATCATATTTCTCCACCTGCCCAGGAATCAGCAGCTCAGGTGCTTCCAATCCATGACGGTATTTAGCTCTGACAATATAATTCGATAACCGGATGGAGTCCCCTTGTCCATTCACATCACTAAGCGTAACTACCCAATCCGTATCCTTGCCAGTACTGGTAGCATAGATAACCGCAGACAATTCTCCGGCCACAGTCAGCTCTTCCGTCAGAATATCACTAGTGTAGACAAGGATATCATTGCGCAGCTCGTATTTCCGCAAATTTTCAGGCTCTCGTTCACCGCTATCATTCATAGGATCATGAGGATTATAGACATAAGTATCTTCAGGAGAATGTTCCTCAGGCGCTGCGAGCAGTTGCCCATCCCCATGTCCTGAATTCGCTCGCCCACCGCTGGAAAGGTAGAAGGAAGAAACTGTGGCTTCGGCAGGTGTCCAATCCGCGGACGTTCTCCACTGATTTTCACCAACAACATAATAAGAGGCTCTAGGCTCCTGATCTATTCCATTTGGAATGCCTTTGAGGAAGCGGTCGAACCAGCGCAGCACAGAAACATCGTAATCATAGACTACGGCATCATTGCCGAAGCTCACACCTTCATAGTCTCTGGCTCTGTTCGGCCCGTGCTCCCAAGCGCCCAGACGGATTTTGCGATTAGGCACATCATGTTCTGTCAGCATTCTCCAAGTCTCCGATACGCCGGCGCTATCGCCGTCATACCAGCCTGAGATGACATACATAGGCACCTGCACCTGATCTCCGCGCTCGGTAAAAGTACAGTTTTTCCAGAAATCATCATACTCGGGATGCTGGCTCCACAGATCCCATGGACCTGATGTTTTGCCAATCATTTGCTGAGGGATCTCTTTAATCGGTCTTGCATCAACGGCTGCTTCCGGATTCACCGTAATGCCTCCAAAGATATCAAAATCCGTCCGAGTACCCACAGATTGAGCAAGAGTCCAAGAGAGCAACGGCCAAGAACAAAGAGTTCCCCCTTTGCGAACGGTATCAACAAATGGAGAGCCTACATTCACTTCATCCACAACCGCCTTCAGATTCGGGTGCCCACTGGTGGCCGCCGCCACAACAACAAAGCCTAGATAGGATGCGCCCCACATGCCGACGTTGCCATCCGACCAGTCCTGAGCAATAATCCAATCAATCGTATCATAGCCATCCTCCCGTTCATTGTAAAAAGGAATCAGTTCGCCTTCCGAATCCGCCCGACCTCTAACATCCTGCGATACTACTGCATAACCTTTATTGGCCCATCTCATAAAAATCTCTTTTTTTCCGTTGCGGTCATAACATGTTCTTACGAGAATTGTCGGCAGCTTAGTTCCCGGCTTAATACCCTCTGGTAAAAAAACATCTGTGGCCAGCTTCACCCCATCGCGCATCGGAATCAGATCAGTGCCCAGATCGTTTACACCATATTCTACCTTGGATAGAAGAGGATCATCGTAGACCACTAACGGAGTCAGCTTCTCATAACCCGCTTTAACCATAAGCTCAATACCATACCGATTCGGCGTTAAAAAAGCGATAATCTCCCCGTCCAAAGTCACAATGTCCAGAGCCGTCTCTTTGCGCAGCGCCCATACTTGTGAGGTCAGTTCGCGGCCTTCAATCCGCGCCTGATACTGGATATGCTTTTGATAGATATCGCCATTACTCAGCACTATCTCGTCTTCTGCCCATTCTGCTTTAGCGTAAGCATCCAAATGTTTGTGGATTTTTTGAAGTGGAAGCACAGTTTTGAACTGTCCATCCAGCACATTGTCTTGCATTTGCGTTCTTCTGCGCGGATCGACCTTAGCGAGCATGATCTGTTGCTCTGTAAAATGAATTTTGCCTGTATAAACACCAGAAAAGTAGACGTTAAATGTAGTTGTGTGTAAGTAGGTTGTCATCTGTTTATCCCCTATCCGCAAATTTCTTCAAATACGCGCAGCCAGTTGCCGCCCATGATCTTAGCAATATCTGCATCCGCATAACCGCGGGCAACCAAACCTCTAGTAAAGTTAATAAAATAACTATATTTCTCAAGTCCAGCAACGGTTTCTGTAGAAGGTCCGTCTCCTTTGGCGAATCCAAGCTTGGGTGCGATATGTTCTTTAAAATAAACCAATGACCAGAGCACATCGCTCATCGGCCAATCCGTTCCAATTCCGACATGATCCACGCCTACAAGCCGGATTACATATTCGATATGATCCAGCACATGGTCAATAGTTGTATGTTTAGGGTCTTCATGAACAAACCAAGGCATAGCAAAAATACCAATGACTCCACCCGTCTTGGCTATCGCGATAATCTCCTCATCACTTTTACAGCGCATATGCGGATAGATCGCCTCTACACCCGTATGTGAAGCAATCACCGGAGTTGTGGAATAAGCGCAGGTATCTAACGTAGTCTGTTTCCCGCAATGCCCCGTATCTACAATGATCCCCAGCTTGTTCAAGCGCGCAATGAATCTTTTTCCAAAATTAGTGACACCGGCGTTCGATTGTTCTGCGCAGCCCGCCCCAATCTGGTTCTGATTGTTGTAGGTCAATTGTAGAATTCTTAAACCGAAGTTATAAAGTACATCTACTTGATCGAGATTCGTGCCCAGACCATCCGTTTCTTGTGCTGTGATAATGCCCGCTTTATGACCATTACGCTTGGCAGCACGTATGTCTTCGGCAGTTAAGGCTTTGATTAACCAATCTGCGGAATCGAACTGCAGTTGCACCTCTGCCATGCTTGTAATGATGCTGTCTAAGGATTCTAAATGAAGTTCGCGGTTCCCTGCTGTAATTCCGGACTTGTACCACTCTTCCTTATACTCGGGAATCTCTCCGCTCGCAGATAGCTTTGTGATGATTTTTGCAGGCATACTGCTGTATACCATTGGCTCATCTTTATAAGGCTCACATAATTCTTTGATTCTGTCAGAGATAGAGTCTGGAATCGCGCTTGGAGATAAGGGGCCTTGAAACAGCAAATCGATAATAATGTTCTGCTCATGCAAGCGTTTAGCCCGCTCCTCCTCTTGCTCCGTCAACTTGAAATCATACAGACCTTCATAAGTGCTCATCGTGTAGTCGCTCCTTAGAATGCAATTTCAGTGCCTTTATGTAATCTAACAGCTTCATTATATATAAAATTAGCTGCTGCTAAATCCTCTATGGCCAGCCCTAATCCTTTAAAAAGAGTAATTTCAGCCGCGGACCTTCTACCCTCGATAGTGCCGCTGATCAGCTCACCAATCTCCCCGACAATATGATCTGCTGTGATTTTGCCTTCGTTCAGCGGAATTAAATAATCCCCAGATTCATTCTGAGCGGATTCCAGCCGATCTACATATAACTTAGCTAAATGGACGGTCTCCGAATCCAGCTCACGGTCATTGGGTCTACATGCGCCGACTGCATTGATATGTACACCCGGTTTCAGCCATTCTCCCTTGAGCACAGGTTCAGTGGATGCTGTCACGGTACAAATGATATCCGCTGCGCTGACTGCCGCTTGAACTGTCTCAGCAACAATGATCTGTACATTATATTTTTGGCTCATCTCCGTTTGGAAATCCTGCGCCTTTGCGAGTGTTCTGCTCCATACTTTTACCTCACGGATGGGTCGAACCCGCAACATCGCTTCCAGATGACTTTTTGCTTGTTCCCCAGTTCCAAGAAGAGCAAGGATTTCGGCATCCTCTCTGGCCAGATATCGGGTTGCTGCTGCACTGACTGCCGCCGTACGAATGGCTGTAATCTTTTGTCCATCCACTATAGCTTTCAGAACACCCGTAGATGAATCGAATAGAGTAACAAGACCTTGATGAGAAGGCAGGCCTGAACCGTGATTGCTGGGAAATACACTGATGATTTTGGCACCAGCTACCTCTTCATGCTGCAAATATCCCGGCATTAAGCCGAGCAGATTGCTCTTTTGTAAAGGAAGCACTTGTCTTAAGCTTTGCACGGCTTGTCCAGCAGACAGATCCTTCAAAACAGACTCCATAACAGAGATGCAAGATTCCATAGCTAATAGTTCAGCCACTTCATTTTGATTAATGACTAGCATAAGACGGACCTCCTTCTCCTCATCATGATTGCACGAACGCGAATATAAAATTTTCTTACTATCATAACTTATCCGGTTTAAATATTCATGTATAAAGCTGGAAGGCGAAAATTTGTCCTGACCTCAGTTATTCTCTATACTTAATATAGTACGTATTATATTTTAAGGAGCTGACTATTGATTATGGCTAATAAAATAACTTTAGGAAAAACCAATCTGCAGGTTCTCCCACTGGGTCTGGGTGCCAATGCTGTTGGCGGGCATAATTTATTTCCGGGTTTAAATGATGAAACCGGCAGAAATATCGTGCGCAGCGCTCTGGATCATGGGATTAATTTTATTGATTCCGCCTTTATTTATGGACCAGGAAGATCCGAGGAACTGATTGGCGAAGTGCTGAAGGAAAGAGGCGGCCGCGACAATGTGGTCATTGCTACTAAAGGCGCTCACGTGATTACCGGTGACAAGATTACACTCGACAACTCTCCAGCTTTTCTAAGACAGTCTGTGGAAGACAGCTTGAAACGCCTCCAGACCGATTATATTGATCTTTACTATATTCATTTCCCTGATGAAAACACACCTAAGGACGAAGCTGTAGGTGAACTTAAGAAGCTGAAGGATGAAGGAAAGATTAGAGCCATCGGGGTGTCTAACTTCTCCATTGATCAGCTGAAAGAAGCCAACAAAGACGGTCATGTGGATGTTCTTCAATCCCACTACAATCTGCTGCATCGTGATGCGGAACAAGATTTGCTGCCTTATACGCAGGAGCATGGCATTTCTTTCGTGCCCTATTTCCCACTTGCGTCGGGCCTGCTGGGCGGCAAATATAAGCAAGGCGATACATTCAGCGACATTAGAAAAAATGACCCGCTATTTCAAGGGGAGACCTTTGCCAAGAATCTGGAGAAGGTGGACAAGGTCCGCCAGATTGCCAATGCTAAAGGTGTCGAAGTCGCACATGTCGTACTTGCCTGGTATTTGACCGTACCTTCCATCGATGTGCTTATTCCGGGCGCCAAACGTCCTGAGCAGATCGTTTCCAACTTAGAGACGCTGAAGGTGCAGCTGACCCCAGAAGAGATCAAAACTATAGATTCTATATTTAAGGTGTAATCTAGCCTCATTAGATTAAGGGGTTGTCCCATGGCCACGAAATGGCTGCTGGGGCAGCCCCTTTTGTGCTTTGGTTCATCCGATGATTCAGGTTAGATAGTTCGATTGCCATGATTCGTAAGATTCGTCATTCGTTCGTTTTATTTCCTTCGTACGTTCGTTCGATCGACCTATCACAGCTCCCCGCACAATGCCCTATCGGACACAGTTGACCCGTAACGCAGTATTATTGCACATTTGGAATTCCAACGGACCTCATATCCTCTATTGGCACAAAATACACCTAATATGAACCTTTTTCTAAGCAATAACGTCTCTGGGGTCCGAAACCCTGCTGAAAAGGCGATAAATTTGCATATAACGTCATCTGGGTCCGTAAGCGGCAGCGGATGGCAGTCGATCGTAGTGGAGAGCAGTCATTCTGGACCTCTGTCAAGAAAGTGGACAGTCACGCAACAGACATTCTAGTCAATTGCTCAGCAAAACGAACTGGAGAAAGATACCCCAGCGCGCCATGCATTCGCTTGCGGTTATAATAAAACTCAATATATTGAAAAAGTGTCTGGTAGGCTTGCTCCTTAGTTTTGAATCGTGGATTACAATAAATGAGCTCCTTTTTCAAAATGCTGTGCCACGACTCGATACAGGCGTTATCATAACAGTTACCTCTGCGGCTCATGCTGGACTCCATGCCATACGCTTTCAACTGCTTCGTGTATTCATGAGAAGTATATTGAGAACCTCTATCGGAGTGATGTAATAGACCCTTTTCCGGTTGTTTAGCTTCGTAAGCATCTTGTAAGGCGCCCGAAATTAAGCTAGTTTCCATATGGTTCTCCAAGCGCCACCCCACGATTTCACGCGTGCAAAGGTCCATCACACTAGCCAGGTACAAGCGCCCTCCCCGGCAAGGAATGTACGTAATGTCGGTAACCCATACTGAATTGGGTTTGAGTATTTTAAATTGCTGGTTCAGCGTATTCGGGGCAATCGGATGGTCATGATTGGAGTCGGTGGTCTGTACGCGATACGTTTTGGAGACAATGGAGCGAAGCTTCATATGTCGCATGTACACACTCACCGTGCGTTCGGTAACGGTATAACCTTCTTGATGCAACAGGCGGGTGATCTTCGGACTCCCATACCGCTTTTGATGGTCTGCAAAATGATACTGAATTCGCTTCATTATCGCAGCCTTACGAAGCATATGCGTACTGGTTTTTTCTGTCCGCCACTTGTAGTACCCGCTCCGTGACACATGTAGGGTCATGCACATCTTCTCCAAGAGAAACTCGGAGCGATGTTTTTCAATAAACTGGAATCTCAGTTCCTTGGTTTGCTGAAGATGTGCACTGCTTTTTTTACGATCGCTAATTCCTCTTCCACATCAGCAATCTTGTTATCTTTTTCTTGAAGTTGACGGCTCATTTCTTTCAACTGTGCCTCGAGTTCCCGTACTCGATCCACGCTAGCTGCCGGTTCATTCTTTAGTTCTCGATACTGGCTCATCCATTGATGCAGGGTACTTTTTGGGATGTTGAGCTCTTCCGCCAAGTCGCCCACTGTCTTTGTTTGCTCTTGAATGAACTGCACTGTCTGTTTTTTAAATTCTTCGTTGTACCGTTGTCGATGTTCTCCCATGTGAACACACCTCCGTGGACTCATTATCGCCAGTCTGTTAACTACTGTCCACTTTTTATTCTAGCTTCATTCTTCTCCAATATCCTAAATTCTTTGTATTAGTAAATATTGTTTGCTATACTTTCTCTGAAGTAACATTGGACTTTAATTATTATAAAAAGGGGAATTCCTTGATGATTATTCAACCTAAAACTCGCGGATTTATATGTACAACAGCCCATCCAGAGGGATGCGCCAAACAAATACAACAACAAATTGAATATGTAAAAGCACAAAAGAAAATTGAGGGACCCGCTAATGTACTAGTCATTGGTGCTTCTACCGGATACGGACTAGCTTCCAGAATTTCAGCCGCTTTCGGTGCTGGAGCCAACACTATTGGTGTTTTCTTTGATAAAGCTGCTGAAGGTCAACGTACAGCTTCTGCTGGCTGGTACAACTCCGCAGCTTTTGAACAACAAGCAGCGCAGCTTGGACTTAAATCTCACAGCATAGTTGGCGATGCCTTCTCCGATGCTATCAAAGAGAAGACCATTGAATTGATTAAAGCTGAATATGGCACAGTTGATTTAGTTGTCTATAGTGTCGCTTCACCACGCCGCACTCATCCGGTAACAGGAGAAACCTTCTCTTCCGTCATTAAACCGGTGGGAACCGCTTATTCGAACAAAACCTTGAACTTCCACACAGGTGAAGTTTCCATGACCACTATTGAGCCTGCCTCAGAAGAGGAAGTACGTCAGACCATCGCAGTTATGGGCGGCGAAGACTGGAGAATGTGGATCGATCAGCTTCAAGCAGCTGGCGTGCTTGCCGATGGAGCTACAACCGTTGCTTACTCCTACATCGGGCCTGAAATCACTCACCCTATCTATCGCGACGGAACGATTGGTCAAGCCAAACATGATCTGGAACAAACAGCGATCCAATTGAATGATCGCCTGTCCACTCAAGGTGGACGTGCTTTTGTTTCCGTGAACAAAGCTCTGGTAACCCAATCCAGCTCCGCAATTCCTGTAGTCCCGCTTTATATCTCTGCATTGTATGAAGTTATGAAGGAAAAAGGGCTGCACGAGAACTGTATTGAACAAATGTACCGTTTATTCTCTGAGCATCTTTACAGTGGGGGCGAAGCTACTGCTGACGGGGGCTGCTTGATCCGAATTGATGACTGGGAAATGCGTGAGGATGTTCAGACTGAGGTTATGAAACGTTGGGACGAGCTGACAACCGACAATGCAGGTGAGCTTGCTGATCTTGAAGGCTACCGCCAAGATTTCTTTAACCTGTTTGGTTTTAGAACAGAGGGTGTAGATTACGAAGCTGACATTGATCCTAATGTCGACATTCCAAATATGTATTAATAACTGACCTATAGACAAATGAGGTTGTCTCTGAAGTAGTGAATTCTACTGATGAGATAACCTCTTTCTCTTTTAGACAGACATTGGCTTACCTCCCCTCTTTATGATATGGTTTGATTGAATACTGCATGTTCTACTAACATTCAAAGGAGTGAGTCACTTTTGGTTAAAAAAATTAGTGTAGCAAACGGCGCACTTGAGGTGTCACAAATTTCGCTTGGCTGTATGCGGATTGCTGATCTATCTGCAAAAGAAGCAGATACACATGTACATAGTGCCCTAGAGCTCGGAATAGACTTTTTTGACCACGCTGACATCTACGCAGCTGGCAAAGCCGAAGAAGTATTCGCAGGTGTACTGGAGAACAATCCGGGTATGCGTGATAAAATGATGATCCAAACCAAATGCGGAATCCGCAACGGTTTTTTTGATTTCTCCAAGGAACATATCCTGCAATCCGTTGAAGGCAGCCTTAAGCGCTTGAAAACAGACTATATCGACGTCCTACTGCTTCACCGGCCTGATACGCTGTTCGAGCCAGAAGAAGTCGCTGAGGCTTTTGATATTCTGGAAAGCAAAGGTATGGTCAAACACTTTGGTGTCAGCAACCAGAACCCGTTGCAAATCGAGCTGCTGAAGAAAAATGTAAAGCAACCGCTGCTGTTCAACCAGCTGCAATTGAGCATTATGGTCACTGGCATGATTGATACAGGTTTCAATGTGAATATGACTAACTCCGGTTCAGTTGTCCATGATGGCGGGATTTTGGAGTACAGTCGCCTGCATGACATGACCATTCAGCCTTGGTCGCCTTTCCAATATGGCTTCTTTGAAGGCGTATTCTTAGATAACGATAAGTTCCCTGAATTGAACGAGGTCATTAACCGCTTAGCAGCTGAAAAAGACGTAACCAATACAGCTATTGCCATCGCATGGATTCTCAGACATCCGGCAAATATGCAGCCTGTCGTTGGCACAACTAATACACAGCGCTTGCGTGATATTGCCAAAGCTTCCGATATAACTCTCACTCGGCAAGAATGGTATGAAATCTACCGTGCTGCCGGCAATGTCCTTCCATAAACACTTAAAGCCACGAGGTACGTTATTAACGTACGCCGTGGCTTTTTTGCCAGAGAGCGATTCAATCTTCACGTTCTAGTTAAACTAGATAGACAGCGTCAAGATATTCGTATACTCACAAAAAGAACACAAAAAATTATAACTACTACCGAAATACTTAAGATCACAGTTGTTCTTTTGTTATGCTTTTTCATAATCCATCCTTCCTCTCTATAGATGCACATCTCTCTTTTCAAAAGAAATTAAAGCAACGCTCAAGCAAACCCCTATGATTACAACAGGAATTAGGATCATACGAATACCCTCGTTTAGGGTATATATCTCATGTGAATTTACAGCAGAGAATTTAAAAATTTGCGTCGTTAGCGTATTTTCAGAAATCACTCGCAGATATACATACGAAGAGTCTTTAAGATAACCACTGAGCAGAAAATCGCCAAATACAAAAACAAACGTGGCAATGACAGCAATAGCCGATTTTTTCATCAATACTCCTAACAACAGCACGACAGCGGAATAAGCTGCGAGATACAAAATATTGAATCCAATAGCCCCCATCGCAACGATAAACTTCCCCTGTAAGCTTTCATCTCCGATATGGGAACCGGTAACAAGCGCTGCCAGCATATACAATACATAAAAAAGACCAAAGAATTGAATTACCCACCATACAACAACTTTTAATTCGGTCAGATATTTTCCCAGCAAATATAATGACCTGCGCTGACCCGAAGCGATAATGGTTTGAACCGACCCATACTCAAATCCCTCGGTAGCAAAAAAACAAACGTAAATCGGAATGATGAAATACAGAAAAAAAGATAACTGAATGCTAGTGATTAAAGGCTCTAAAGGACCATCTATATCAAATCCTACTTGTACCCCCATCCAAACCAGTAATAAGGCACTTCCAAACAGCAAAAGAAGACTTATCCCCTTGAACATAGGATCTTTGGTTACATAATAAGCTTCAGCCTTAAGAAAATTCCTCATTCGTTACCTCCAGCAATTAGATCCATATAATAGTTCTCAAGATTTGGAGCCGACAGGTTAATCCCTTCAATATGGATGCCCCGCTTTAGAAAAAAAGACATCAGCTCTTCCAGATTTGTATTCTCTTTAGGAATTTGAATTTCTCCAGCTTCGGTGATCGTAATGGTTTCTAGTTGGAGTTCACTTTTTAAAATCTGAAGCGTCGCTGCGGGATCAGCCGTTCGAATACAGATCTTAGTTTCCGCCGTATGTAAGAGTTCCTCCGCAGAAGCTTCTTTGATTAACCTTCCTTTATGAATAAAACCGTATTGGGTCGCTAGTAGCTGTAACTCACTTAAAATATGACTGGAGATTAGTATAGTCACTCCTTGTTCTTTAGATAGCTTCTCCAGGATCTTTCGCACTTCTACAATGCCTGACGGATCAAGACCATTAATAGGCTCGTCCAATACCAGAAATTTTGGATCGTTAAGTAGAGCAATAGCCAGACCTAAACGTTGTTTCATCCCAAGGGAGTATTCTGAGGTTAGCTTAGAACCGGCATCTGCCAGAGAAACTGCCTGCAATACTTCTGCCATTCTGCTCTTATCCTTAATCCCAAACGCATGGCAATAAAACGTAAGATTTTGCTTCGCATTTAGATTAGGATAAAGCGCTGGCCTTTCAATTAGAAATCCAACCTTTCGCCTTGCCTCGTGAACAGCTTTTGTGTCCTTTTTTTCAAAAAGAGAGATTTCACCGTGTGTCGGATGTACCAATCCGCCTATTATTTTCATTAATGTAGTTTTACCTGCCCCATTTTCGCCAACAAACCCATAAATATCTCCTACCCCAATCGTCATATAGACATCCTGAAGTGCAAAAGACTCTCCGTATTGTTTGCTTAAACCTTTGGCCTCAAAGATCGTTTGCGTCAAATCAAACACTCCTCTTTTCACTTTTCCACATCCTAACATGTTGCCATGAACTCTACATTCAAACTGTAACAATCAAGTTAGTTAATGTAATTATTAAGAAGGATTTGTATAATGTGACTTATATGGTCGACAAATTCCCGGATATTTTGGACAATTCTTGTCGAAAGGAATGATAAAG
The DNA here is from genome assembly GCF_037970385.1 of Paenibacillus sp. FSL R5-0928. Lineage (NCBI taxonomy): Bacteria > Bacillati > Bacillota > Bacilli > Caryophanales > Paenibacillaceae > Paenibacillus > Paenibacillus sp. FSL R5-0928. Next base: position 5,655,058 of record NZ_CP150225.1, read on the forward strand.
TGATACGTATTGCTGTCTGTGATGATGACTTTCCCACTACTGAATTAATAGAGAGACTTATTCTGGAGACTCAACCTAATTTCACAAGGAAAATAGAGGTGTCGATCTTTTATTCCGGAGAAAGCTTCACTAAGGCCATTCAAGAGGCCTGCGCGTTTGATATTATTTTTATGGACATTGAAATGGCGGATATGGATGGAATAAAAGCTGGGTATGTACTGCGGGGAAATGATGAAAATGATCTAGTGCAGCTTATCTATGTCTCTAGTCATGATGAATATCATCTGCAACTCTTCGATGTTCAGCCCTCGGGATTTATAAAGAAACCTATCGATTCAGAGATATTTAAGCAAAAACTGATTTCTACGATTGAAAAAGTAATTCGCAAGCTCCAGCAAGGCAAAAAAAACTTCTTATCACTACAGCAAAAAGGAAAAGAAATTCTAATCCCCTATCGAAATATCATCTATCTGGAAAGCAACCGGCGGAGAATTATTCTTTATTCCTGCAACGATCAACTCGACTACTACAGTACACTAAACGAGGAAGAGCAGAAGCTTCCTGTGAGCGATTTTGTCCGAATCCATCAATCCTACATCGTTAACTTTTACTTTATTAAAGAAATCAGTAACCAGGGAGTAATTCTCCTAAATGGCGCAGCCTTACCCATTAGTGCAAAATACAGTGCCGATTTTAAGAAAAAATATCTGAAATTCAGGGGGAGTCTTGTTGGATAATATCTTTCTGGAGGAGTTATTTTATCTAGTAACGCTTCCACTTTTACCTATCATCATTCATTACTTCTACAGCCATTGTTTCGTTAGCCGACTTACCACCAAAGCCAATCTTGTTATCGTGTACTCTCTATATTTCCTCTGTATTGTCTTTCTGCACTATAGCTCACTGCCAGGCTCAATCCTACTCACACTCAATATTGGCCTGATTGCTCTCTTATCTTTTTTTTACAATGGAAATATCAAATGGCGGATCGTTGCCGCTCTTTTTCTGGTTGCGCTTATTACGCTTAGTGAGTTATCACTACCCCTATTTTATTCGACAAAGGGATATATTCTGAACCAGTTTCTTTCCAAGCTGCTGATGTTTATATTAGCTTTTGTATCCGTGCGCGTAGCTAAAGCCTTTGGAAATGGCGGGTTATCTAAATGGTATTGGGTTCTATTATTTATTTGCCCTTCTATAAGCACACTAGGGATCTACAGCTTCGCATCCAGCCTTTATATGCAGTCCTTCCCTACCCTTGTTCCAATCCTATCCACAGGACTACTCATTATAAATTTATTGATATTTATCTTATGTGACCGTATGTTAGTTATCCAATCTGCGCAGAACCAAAGTTATTTACTTGAGCAACAAAATGCTTACTATGTAAATCAATATCTTTTGACAAAAGAAATACAGGAAGAATCTTTTAAGTTCCAGCATGATATTAAAAATATTCTCATAGGTTTACGCGCAAAGGTACAATCCGGTGAAGCTGCCAATCTGAATGAGTTGGACAACTTACTGGGGCAAATAGACAATCCAATAGGCGTTAGTAATAGCGGGAATACGATTATTGATTCCATTATCAACTACAAGCAACAGGTCGCTGAGAAGCATCAGATCCCCTTCAAGTTAGACTTGAACATCCCTGCACAGCTGACGCTCGACACCACAGTTATCAGTGTGATTTTAGGAAATGCACTGGACAATGCCATTGAAGCTTGTTGCGATAAAAGAAATGAAGAGTGCTATATAACCATACATATGCATTATCTTAATGAAAGCTTGTTCATCCAGATTCAGAATCCTTATGTGAATGAAATTCATACGAATCGTTTTGGCGACATCTGCTCCACAAAAACTAATAAATCCGGTCATGGTATAGGCTTAAAAAGTATCCAGAAGGTCGTAGAGGATAGTAATGGCTTAGTAGATATTTCATATAACAATAATCTATTTCAAGTCGAAATTGTTCTTTTTATGGTCGCCTGTAAAAAAAGGAACAGCCTATCGTAAGTACAATAGGTTGTTCTTTTTTAGTTAACAGTGAGATGAATCGAACCTCCACAGTTGGACATTAGAAAGAGAACGAAATGCACTAGGAGAAAACCAACTCTCCCCTAACAAACTTAAGCGAAATTTAATAAAAATCTCAATAAAAATGCAGATCTGTTCTTCTTTTTCTAAATTAGATTTATAAATATGCTAGTTACTCCTCAAACAATGAATCTAGCACGGTTGTACCTCATATCCAACTAAAGTCAATTGCCTCTTTTATATCTACTAATTTATTCCCCCAAGAACTTGTGAACTATTTCTCATATACTATTTTAGGTTGGCGCCAATCTTTCTCATAGAGGTCTTATGAATGCAGTTTAAAGAAATCTATCTAATAATTTGAAAGAAGGAAACCACATTGGTACTGGGTTGTGATACTGCAACAAACGTTACTTCAGCAAGATTGATGACACTTCAAAATAATAACTTTACATTTGTTGGACGATACCTGAACCGTGTAGAAGGTTCTCATGACGGACTTACAGATGCTGAGATTACACGAATTTCTAATGCTGGGCTGTTCATAGTATCCCTTTATGAAAACAAAGGTGGAACAACTGTCAGTTACTTTACGAATGCACAGGGTGTTAGTGATGCGAAAGATGCTGTGGAATTGGCAAATGACTTCGGACAAACGAATGCCACTCCGATTTATTTCGCCGTGGATCGCGATATGACCACTACTCAAATTACTGGAAATGTTGTGCCTTATTTCCAAGGGATAATGTCAGTTCTAAACAGCAGCACTCAAAATCCTAACGGTTATAAAGTGGGAATCTACGGTTCAAGAGCTGTTTGTGCCTACATCCGCGGCTCCTTCTCAGCTACGACACGTTATACTTTTATCGTCGATAATAGCTGGGCAGGGACTTTCAATGATTGGAACTTACGTCAATATAATTTTAACACCACGCTTGGCTCAGGCAACGGTCAGATTAAGATTGATTACGTAGAGTCATCTTCTCATGGAGGAGGGGGTTGGAAATAGTAACCTATTTTATTCAAATTGAGAAACAAATAGAAGGGATCCTTTAGCCTCCGAATTTTCTCACTGCTGCATGTACCGCTTGATACCCTATAATATCCTATAAGAAGTTGCATCTGTAATACAACATATTAATTCATTGGATTCATGTTATTTTTTAATCAATGAACGTTGCAAAATTGGATCCCTTACAATTCGCTAATACTCTTTTCGAATATTTCTCTCATAGGCTTCTATCCTTAGGCATACTTTAGGATAGAAGCCTTTTTGACTTTAGTTCGGGAATTAGTATTCATCGTATCTATTTTCCCATTATCTGAGATCCCATTGGACAATCAAAAAGCGGCCATTCCAATGGCCGCTTTTTTTAAGGATTTAGAAGCTTATCATAAGCTTCATCATAAACCCAAGTGATTCCTTCATCTTTACTGGTAAGATATATAGTTCCTGCCACACCGGTATCTTGATCAATTAACGAGATAGGGAACAGTCCTTCCTTTCTATTAAAGATAGGAGAAAGAGGATTTTTTTTATATTTATCAAACTTTTCTGGAAGCGATACAGCAAGCCTTTCCCAAGTTTGCCCCTGATCTTTGGTCCAATAAATTACAGGACCCTCATCCATATAATATCTGTACCCTAAAAACCCGATATCCGAACTAGAAAATCCCACGCCGGTCAAATGTTCCGAATAAATATCATTTGGATTGCCTATCTCTTTCCACGTCTTACCTCCGTCAGAGGTTTGATATACATAATTCAGCGCACTCCCAACTCCTTGTGAAGCACCACTGACCAGCCAACCATCATTTTTATTCGTGAAACCGATAAATTTTGTTTCATATCCCATTGCTCCAGGAATAGGATAGTCATTCCATGTCTGTCCCTTATCATTACTGATTAAAACATGCAGCGGCAATGATTTTCCATCTGCAAAACCATAAACAATAGCTGTTTTATCCTCGGATATAAAATAACCGGTGTTCTCTTGCCCCATTCCCAGAACCCCTCCGGTCGTATCCAATTTTAATGGCACATTTGCTTTAACATCTCCATTCCGATATGAAACAGAAACATTCCCCTCTGCATCTATGGAGTACGAATTGCCAGCATCATTAACAACAACTTGCTCCCCATCAAAGCCAATGGAATAGATCGTGCCGGGTTTGATGAATTCGGTGCCTTTTATATTAGTGCACGACGCCAACACGCTGATTACCCCGATCAAAAGCAGGACGGTATAAAATAGAGTGATGCCGTTTCGTTTTTTCTTCGTATTAAGAATAGATATAAATCGCTCTTTCATAGAAATTTCCCCTCCTGAAAAGTTAGTTGATAAAGCCAAAAAGCGGGGATCCGAATTCTGTATGACAGATAAGATAGCCTCACAATATTTTTTACGGTAAGATAAGCTTCGTGTACCCACTACCGTCTCATCACAGTAAATTTCAATTTCACGTCCTGCTTGGCGTACCATGAACCACACGAAAGGATTAAACCAATGAATTGCATGTACAATTAAGAGGAGTATCTTATATATAATGTCATGTCTCTTATAATGAACTAACTCATGCTTGAAGATAAATTCAAGCTCTTCATCGTTATATTGATCATGCGGCAAGAAGAGAATCGGCTTGTAAAAACCAACTAACATTGGATTTGGAACCTTTTCACTAATTAAAACGGTGATGGATAATTTTATTTTCATTTCTTTATAAACTTGGTTTATTTTCAATACCATCTGGTCACTTAAAAGAGAATTACTCCAACGAAGAGACTGTTTTCTGAAAAAGTAGTAACTGGTAAAATGATAAAGCAAAAAAAGTACGAACCCGGAAAACCAGAGCCAAGTTAAGATGTCCATAAGAGATGGTATATGATTTAACGATGCGGCCTGCTGAACAGGATGAGAAATCCCTGACACATCAATTTGTATGCTGTTGGAGGGAATGTCTTGAAACACTGTACTTATCTTTGAGCTATCAGGAAGCGGAATCCGTACGACATTATTGGCAAACGAAATGTTAAATGGAAGTAGCAAGCGTATAGTCAAAATCATCCATATCCAATATTTCCATTTTGCCGAATAGTTTTTGCTTAACCATGGAGACAAGAACATTAAAATGAAAATCATTAGACTTGTCGTTACTGAAATTATTAAAAAATCCAAAAAAAGGCTGGTCATTATCAGGAATCCTCTCTTTCTACCCGGTCAAGCATTTCACGCAGTTCTGCAAGATCATTTTTATCGATAGCCTTGCCATTGTACAGCGACATCACCATATCTTGAATAGAATTACCGAATAGTTTTTCAAGAGTAGATTTCCCTTCACATTCCTTATAATCCGTTTCTGAGATGGCTGCACGATAACTATTGCTCCGTCCCTCCTTTTCACAATACAGAAATCCTTTATCAACGAGTCGCGAAAGTACCGTCATTAAAGTAGCCAAAGCCCAATTTCGTTTATTACGTAATTGATCCGATATGTAGGAAGAACTCACTGGATTCCCAGTTTTCCAAATGACAAGCATAATTTCTAACTCTGCATCAGGTAGCTTCTTAATTTCATTAATCATGAATCAACCTCCATATTATACAGTTGTATAACTGCTTCTATTATACAACTGTATAAATAAAATGCAAGTCATCTTTTCTTTTGTTTCTATAAATTAGAGACGTTGAAAAGTAGGAAAAGGTTTGCACTTTATAGTATCAATGCTAAATCATCGAATGCGAAGCTAACGGTATACACTAGAACTTTGGAAATAGGGTAATTCAGAAGTAGTAGTAGAGGAAAACCTAATGCTCCTATTAGAAATTCAATAAGCTCTGAAAATGAAAAAGGTCTATAAAATCGCTTATTAAGCAATTTTATAGACCTTTTTAGTATACCGGTGAGAGGAATGGAACCTATCGATATTTATTTTGAACGCATCAATAGATATAGGAAGTAAGGCACACTCAGCATTGTTACAATAATTCCTGCGGGAATATCTGACTTAAAGCTGACCGTTCGAGCAATCGTATCCGCTACAAGCAGCAATAGCGCACCAATAAGCGCTGAAGTAGGTAGAAGAACTTTGTAGTCGTGACCTACCAGCTTGCGAGCCACATGCGGACTAATCAATCCAATAAAGAAGATCGAGCCCCCGAGCGCTACACAGCCAGAAGCTATGCCTACAGCCGCAATTGCCAAGCGCAAAAATTTCTTCTTTACAGCGACTCCTAATCCTATCGAAATTTCGTTGCCTAGCACCAAGACGTTCAATGTCCTGAAATTAGAAAGAATATATGCGAATAGCAGCAATACCCAAGGTGCCAACAAGCTGATATAAGACCACTTGTCCCCCCATAAATATCCTGCTTGCCAACGCTGCGCAAACTCATACTTCTGGTCATCAAGCTTTAAAGTCAGGAATAGCGACAGCGCACTAAACCCCATATTGATTGCAACACCAGTCAAGACAAGTCGTGTAGAAGAAATCATACGACGTTTTCTATAGGCTAGAACATAGATCAGAGCTGCTGCCAGCAGACCGCCTAAGAATGCCATAGACGGCAGTAATAATGTTATAGCGGCGCCTTGAATGCTTACCGTTGAGATAATCAGCAACACCATAAGACCTGAACCTGAGCTAATACCAAGCATGCCGGGATCAGCCAGATCATTGCGCAGCAAAGCCTGCATAACTGCACCTGCCAGTGCCATCCCAAATCCAACAAGTATCGCTAATACGATCCGAGGAAGACGAAACTTATAAACAACGAGATTATGCTCCTCTGGACCTTGTCCAAGCAATACTTGAAATACTTCAAGTGGATTGAGGGACACCTTTCCCATATTAAGACTAAGAATAGCTCCTGCAATAAGCAGTATTAAAAGAGATAGAATCCATATTGTAGCCTTATGCGATTTAACAACATTCATTTGAAGGCTCTCCTCTCTTTGCTCGCAATTAGCAAGAAGAAAGGAACACCAATCATTGCAAAAATAATGCCCAGTGCTGTCTCTGCCGGACGATTAATCAGCCTTCCAGCGATATCCGCTACAACCATAAGTGCGCCGCCGTAAATGGCTGATGCCGGAATAATATAACGATAATCTACACCTACAAAAAAACGCATAATATGCGGAATAATTAACCCTACAAAGCCGATTGGCCCTACAAGTGCAACAGCTACACCCGCTAGTAAAAGGACCGCAAGCGTAGCTATCATCTTAACGAGAACGATCCGTTGCCCGAAGCCTTTCGCGATCTCTTCCCCCAAGTTTAAAATAGTGATAGAGCGTGCAATGAATAGTGACAAAGCCAGTCCACCTAAGAACCAAGGTATAACTAGCCTAATTTCCACCCATGTTGCTCCAGCCACACTACCCGAAGTCCAATAAGCAAGGGCACGACCAATTCCATAGTTTAATGAGATAAATGACCCCACAGCTCCAAATAGCATTGTAATTGATATTCCAGCTAGCACCAGTCGTTGAGGTGTCATTCCTGAACGATTCAATGAAGCGGCAAGATACGTTAATCCTGCTCCAAGTCCTGCGCCAATAAAGCTAACCAGCAGGGTTGTTGTCTGCAGTTGCCCTGGAAGAAAAACCAGTGTAACGGCCATTGCAAGAGCTGCTCCTGCATTCACTCCCATTAATCCGGAATCTGCTAAGGGATTTCGCGTATAGCCCTGCATAACCGCTCCTGCTACCGCGAGACACATCCCCGCAATAATATCAGCTGCTGTACGCGGAATACGAAGGGCATGAATAATCTGATGCTCGGTCAGTTCAGGATCAAAATTAAAAATCGCTGTCCATGCCATCTTCAGGCTCATGGAAGCAGAGCCAAATGAGATAGAAGCTGCTACTGAAAGCAGCAGCAGCAGTATCCCTAGGAGTAGAAACAGACCGAAATACGATTTCCCTCTTAAATCAGGGATAACGGTTGTTCTATCATCTAGCCTTCTATTTTTTTTCATACGCTGACACTAGCTTCTCTACTACAAAATCTAGTTGCTTATCAAGAGAGTAGATATCGGAATAATATGAAAAATCAAACCCAATTTCGATCAATCTACCTTCTTTAATTGCTGGAATGCTGTTCCAAATTGGATTGTCCGACAAATCATCAGCACCATCCCATACAGAGCGGAACACGAAGTCTCCTATATACTCTGGTAACACCTCTAAGGAAACAAACCCTCCAGTAGCCTTCTCTCTGCCATCAATCTTTTTCTGAAGAATCTCTGGTGCTTTTAGCCCTAAATATTCATAAATGATCTGAGAGCCCCTTCCATAAAGCTTGCTATCGATCACCGCCATCTCTTTTTTGCCGCCTTCGATAATGGTTACTGTCTTATCCAAAATTCCAAGTTCATCAAGCTGCTGCTTGCTCTTCTCCAACTTCTCGTGGAAATTATCTAATAGAGCTTGTGCCTCCTGCTCCTTGCCAAATACCTCGCCAATCTTCATTACACGTTCATCCGTCGCCATTTTTTCATAAGGAATTGGAACGGTCGGTGCAATATCCTTAAGGATTTCGTAAGTTTCTTCTGAAGCAGCTATGATCAAGTCCGGCTTTACTGCCATAATAGCCTCTGGATTAGGCTCATACCATGAACCTAGATCTTCAATCCCCCCCAGCTCTTCTGCAAAGGCCGCTCCTTCAAAAACACTCGAAGTACCTACTGGCTTAATGCCGAGGGCCACAAGATCCCCTTGAAGGTATAACACGACAACCCTCTTTGGATTAGCTGGAACAACAATATCTCCCTTTATTGTAGAGATAGTTCTTGTCTGAGCCTCCTTATTGACATTGTCAGCTGCAATTGAATTATTTGCTGGTGATGATGTAACTTCAGAAGCTTTGGATCCATTAGAATTTGTGGCATTAGAACCAACGCTTGCAGATCCACATGCACTTAAAAGCAAGGTAAAGCTAAGCAGCATCGCAACAATAAAACTTGACGTCTTTGTTAATCTCATAGGTGAAGACCCTCCGGTTATTTCATTTTGGTAATAGTAATGATAATGATTATCATACTCAATAACATTATATCGGGAGGATATGTGCTCGCCAATGGAGAATTTGGCGGTGGTAAATGGACGATTGTCCGATGAACTCACCTGCCTGCTTTCCTTGCGGAACCGGATGGGAGATTGACCATTGTATTTACTGAACATACGACTGAAGTAATATACATCGCTATATCCAACTTCTTCTGCAATATCGCGAAGTGGAGCATCGGTACATCGTAATAGCTCTTCTGCATGTTTAAGCCGGAATCGTATCAAATATTCAATCAAGCTAAACCCTGTCTCCCCTTTAAAGCGGGTTGATAAATGACGAGGGCTATAATTAAATTGCTCCGCTATAGATTCTAGTGATAAATTATGACGATAATGCTCCTCAATATAACGGACAACCTGCCCAATGACATCCGGTTGCCTGAGGTTAATTTCATCCTTTGTGAACTGCTTTAATAACTCATGTATAAACTGATAGAACAAGCCTTTAACTTGAATTCTTTCCAATTGGCTTCCTTGTGCCCAAAGTTGTTCCATTGCCATTAGTTGATAGTGCAGTGGTAATGGCTCCAAAGACTCGAAGCTATACTGCATCCGAAATGGATTGCTGCGTTCTAAAAGTCTTGCTAAATCCTTTCTTCCTGGCAAGGAGGCTCTATAGAATAATAAATAGTATTCAAACAACTTCCCTGTCTCTATACTTAGTCTCATGCCCTTGCCACCATGCACAATAAAGTGACGGTCTGCGTCGTAATCTATGCCGTTGAGATTCAAGCTGGCCGTACCCCGCACACAGTAGATAAATCCGCATGCTGGTAATATATAGCCTTGCAGATTGTCCCCAGGCTCCATCACAGCATGTCGAATATCAAGTACTTTAACAGCAGCATAATTCCATGCGAAAATATGATCTTCCAGCTTCATCTTTGCTATACACTCCGATCTGCTCCACAATCTATTTGAATTAAATATATTCCACAACAATGATAATGATTATCAATTAGTATTAGGTAGTTCCTCTATTTTGTCAATCGCTGTTTAGTATCATGCTTGCTTATAGCTTTCGAAGTGGAGCTTCCTCAGGAATGCCTCTATCTCATTCACATATCCTCTTACATTAATCTTTCTCGGTACAACTAAGTCCAATTTCTTATTCACACTTGAAGGATGTATCAAAAGTTTTCCGGCACAGGCATGAACGGAATTGTAAAAAAACAAACAAAAAAGTTCATCAGATATAGTATCTAATGAACTTTGAGTTGATTTAGTTGGTACCGGTGAGAGGACTCGAACCTCCACGGTTTCCCTCTCGATTTTGAGTCGAGCGCGTCTGCCATTCCGCCACACCGGCAAAGTATTAAGTTAAAATATGGCGCGCCCTGAGAGATTCGAACTCCCGGCCTTTTGATTCGTAGTCAAACGCTCTATCCAGCTGAGCTAAGGGCGCAAAATTTATATGGAGCGGACGACGGGAATCGAACCCGCGACCCTCGCCTTGGCAAGGCGATGCTCTACCGCTGAGCCACGTCCGCACACGGTATGTATTGATGTCCGACTCACTAAAGAAGTGAGCCATGAAGGACTCGAACCTTCGACACCCTGATTAAAAGTCAGGTGCTCTACCAACTGAGCTAATGGCTCATAAAGCAAGAAAATGGCGGAACCGACGGGATTCGAACCCGCGGTCTCCTGCGTGACAGGCAGGCATGTTAGGCCAACTACACCACGGTTCCAGAAGAATAATTGCTTAATGAAAATTGGTTGCGGGGGCAGGATTTGAACCTGCGACCTTCGGGTTATGAGCCCGACGAGCTACCGGGCTGCTCCACCCCGCGTCAGTAAAAAAGTATTAATTTCCTTTGATTCCCCGGAAAGTATCCGGAATCCTCAGTGAAGCATTAACTTCACTTTTGGGGATGTGTTATGGTGGAGGCTGAGGGGATCGAACCCCCGACCCTCTGCTTGTAAGGCAGATGCTCTCCCAGCTGAGCTAAGCCTCCATGTAAAGAAGCAACTTAATTATCATAACATAATCAAATCTGTAATGCAACCATTTTTTCTAGAAGTCTAATGCCGTTTCAAGAAGAAATGGTGACCCGTATGGGATTCGAACCCATGTTACCTCCGTGAAAGGGAGGTGTCTTAACCCCTTGACCAACGGGCCGTTTTAAAAACAAATTGTTTTGACAACAAAAAAGATTATATCATGTATTATTAAGTATAGCAATACCTAAACTAATTATTTTTCTTTCTACTCTTCACTAGGTAATAGATTGATATGAAGCTTTTGAGCTATTATCTCAACAATTTCACCCGTAGTTCTATCATTCGTGTCTAGATGCTGCTTAAACACCTCGTGATCAAGCCCTGTGATGCACCTGTCGATCTGCTGAGCAGCCCAAGAGTCTTTTCATTCACCTCTCGCTTAATCTCTTAAGCAAGGTCTCTCGGGAGGCACACAAACTAAAATGATAAAGCTTTATACCTCCATCCATTAACTTGCCGATGATTTCCCTGCAATAATCCGGATTCATTAGGGTCATAGGCACGATAATTATTCCATCATATTCGCTAGCTATGTTTTTCTTCGATACATTTCATATGCGGTTTGTGTCTTCCCTGAACCAAAAGCACCATTGATCCATATAATCATGATCATTTGCCTCCGTGAACTAATTTTCATTCGAAGAAATCACTCACAATGATTGCCTATCCTTATAATAAGCGGATAAATATCATACAACAAAAAGACCACTGTCGATTACTCAACAGTGGTCTTGTGTGCTTGGCAACGTCCTACTCTCCCAGGACCCTTCGGTCCAAGTACCATCGGCGCTGGAGGGCTTAACGGTCGTGTTCGGGATGGGTACGCGTGGAACCCCTCCGCTATCGCCACCAAACATGCGTCTGTGAAACAGACGCTGCCGCGTGAAATTCGGTTCATCACCAGAAGTGACAATGAATTTCTAAGCGTGTTACAGGCTTAATCGCCTGAAAACTGAATCCGAAACGAATCTGCATTCTAAGTATAGGATAAGCCCTCGACCGATTAGTATTGGTCAGCTCCATGCATTGCTGCACTTCCACCTCCAACCTATCTACCTCGTCGTCTTCAAGGGGTCTTACTAATTGGGAAATCTCATCTTGAGGGGGGCTTCACGCTTAGATGCTTTCAGCGCTTATCCCGTCCGTACGTAGCTACCCAGCCATGCTCCTGGCGGAACAACTGGTGCACCAGCGGTACGTCCATCCCGGTCCTCTCGTACTAAGGACAGCTCCTCTCAAATTTCCTGCGCCCACGACAGATAGGGACCGAACTGTCTCACGACGTTCTGAACCCAGCTCGCGTACCGCTTTAATGGGCGAACAGCCCAACCCTTGGGACCTACTTCAGCCCCAGGATGCGATGAGCCGACATCGAGGTGCCAAACCTCCCCGTCGATGTGGACTCTTGGGGGAGATAAGCCTGTTATCCCCAGGGTAGCTTTTATCCGTTGAGCGATGGCCCTTCCATGCGGTACCACCGGATCACTAAGTCCGACTTTCGTCCCTGCTCGACTTGTAGGTCTCGCAGTCAAGCTCCCTTATGCCTTTGCACTCTGCGAATGATTTCCAACCATTCTGAGGGAACCTTGGAACGCCTCCGTTACTCTTTAGGAGGCGACCGCCCCAGTCAAACTGCCCGCCTGACACGGTCCCCGTACCCGGTAAGGGTACTAGGTTAGAACCTAGATACGATCAGGGTGGTATCCCAACGGCGCCTCCACCGAAGCTTGCGCTCCGATTTCTACGGCTCCCACCTATCCTGTACAGATCGTACCCAAATTCAATATCAAGCTGCAGTAAAGCTCCATGGGGTCTTTCCGTCTTGTCGCGGGTAACCTGCATCTTCACAGGTATTAAAATTTCACCGGATCTCTCGTTGAGACAGCGCCCAAGTCGTTACGCCATTCGTGCGGGTCAGAATTTACCTGACAAGGAATTTCGCTACCTTAGGACCGTTATAGTTACGGCCGCCGTTTACTGGGGCTTCGGTTCATAGCTTCGGGTTACCCCTAACCACTCCCCTTAACCTTCCAGCACCGGGCAGGCGTCAGCCCGTATACTTCGCCTTGCGGCTTCGCACAGACCTGTGTTTTTGCTAAACAGTCGCTTGGGCCTTTTCACTGCGGCCCCCTCGTGCTATTCACACTACCGGGGCACCCCTTCTCCCGAAGTTACGGGGTCATTTTGCCGAGTTCCTTAACGAGAGTTCTTCCGCGCGCCTTAGAATTCTCTTCTCGCCTACCTGTGTCGGTTTGCGGTACGGGCACCTTCTCCTGGCTAGAGGCTTTTCTTGGCAGTGTGAGATCATGACCTTCGCTACTATAATTTTCGCTCCCCATCACAGCCCAGCCTTAATGATGTGCGGATTTGCCTACACATCAGCCTCACTGCTTAGACGGACATCCATCAGTCCGCGTCACTACCCTCCTGCGTCACCCCATCGCTCATAGCGGATTACGGTGGTACAGTAATTTCAAACTGTTGTCCTTCGACTACGCCTTTCGGCCTCGCCTTAGGTCCCGACTTACCCTGAGCGGACGAGCCTTCCTCAGGAAACCTTGGGCTTTCGGCGGATCAGATTCTCACTGATCTTTTCGTTACTCATACCGGCATTCTCACTTGTGTAGTGTCCAGCGCTCTTTTCAGTACACCTTCAACCCCTACACAACGCTCCCCTACCCCAGATACATAGTATCTAGCCATAGCTTCGGTGGTGTGTTTAGCCCCGTTACATTTTCGGCGCAGAGTCACTCGACCAGTGAGCTATTACGCACTCTTTCAATGGTGGCTGCTTCTAAGCCAACATCCTGGTTGTCTGTGCAACTCCACATCCTTTCCCACTTAACACACACTTGGGGACCTTAGCTGATGGTCTGGGCTGTTTCCCTTTTGACAATGGATCTTAGCACTCACTGTCTGACTCCCGGCAATAAGTATATGGCATTCGGAGTTTGACTGAGCTTGGTAATCCTTGCGGACCCCGCACCCAATCAGTGCTCTACCTCCACTACTCTTATACCGAGGCTAGCCCTAAAGCTATTTCGGGGAGAACCAGCTATCTCCGAGTTCGATTGGAATTTCTCCGCTACCCCCACCTCATCCCCGCACTTTTCAACGTACGTGGGTTCGGGCCTCCAGTGCGTGTTACCGCACCTTCACCCTGGACAGGGGTAGATCACACGGTTTCGGGTCTACGTCCACATACTAAATCGCCCTATTCAGACTCGCTTTCGCTGCGGCTCCACCTTCTCGGCTTAACCTTGCATGTTAAACGTAACTCGCCGGTTCATTCTACAAAAGGCACGCCATCACCCATAGATCGGGCTCTGACTTTTTGTAAGCACACGGTTTCAGGTTCTATTTCACTCCCCTTCCGGGGTGCTTTTCACCTTTCCCTCACGGTACTGTTTCACTATCGGTCGCCAGGTAGTATTTAGCCTTAGCAGATGGTCCTGCTGGATTCATACGGGGTTTCACGTGCCCCGCACTACTCGGGATCCGTCTCGGAGAGAATACAGTTTAGGTTACAGGGCTTTTACCTCTATCGCGGGCCTTTCCAGACCTCTTCACCTACCATATTCCTTTGTAACTCCATGTGAGACGTCCCACAACCCCAAGAGGCAAGCCCCTTGGTTTAGGCTGTTCCGCGTTCGCTCGCCGCTACTGACGGAATCACTATTGTTTTCTCTTCCTCAGGGTACTTAGATGTTTCAGTTCCCCTGGTCTGCCTCTACACACCCTATGTATTCAGGTATGAGTAACTGCGAATTACCACAGCTGGGTTTCCCCATTCGGACACCCCCGGATCAAAGCTTGCTTACAGCTCCCCGAGGCAGTTTCGTTGTTCGCCACGTCCTTCGTCGGCTCCTGGCGCCTAGGCATCCTCCGTGTGCTCTTATTAGCTTAACCTTGATTTTTCCGCAGGAAAATATCATACGATGATATTCTCTTTGGAATCATCTCACTAATAACATTTACTTGTTTGCACAAGTTGCTAAAAGATGTTCTAAAACGCAAATTCGTTTCGGTATCCAGTTTTCAAGGATCAAGTCTTACTTGAGAGCTTAAACTCTCAAAACTGAGCAACGAGTGAGTAACAGGCCTAAACCTGAGTTTTGGAAGCTAAGCTTCCGATTTGAATGTTCTCATTGCAGAGAACGATTCTCCATAGAAAGGAGGTGATCCAGCCGCACCTTCCGATACGGCTACCTTGTTACGACTTCACCCCAATCATCTACCCCACCTTCGGCGGCTGGCTCCCTTGCGGGTTACCCCACCGACTTCGGGTGTTGTAAACTCTCGTGGTGTGACGGGCGGTGTGTACAAGACCCGGGAACGTATTCACCGCGGCATGCTGATCCGCGATTACTAGCAATTCCGACTTCATGCAGGCGAGTTGCAGCCTGCAATCCGAACTGAGACCGGCTTTGATGGGATTGGCTCCACCTCGCGGCTTCGCTTCCCGTTGTACCGGCCATTGTAGTACGTGTGTAGCCCAGGTCATAAGGGGCATGATGATTTGACGTCATCCCCACCTTCCTCCGGTTTGTCACCGGCAGTCACTCTAGAGTGCCCAACATTACTTGCTGGCAACTAAAGTTAAGGGTTGCGCTCGTTGCGGGACTTAACCCAACATCTCACGACACGAGCTGACGACAACCATGCACCACCTGTCTCCTCTGTCCCGAAGGCCGCCACTATCTCTAGTGGATTCAGAGGGATGTCAAGACCTGGTAAGGTTCTTCGCGTTGCTTCGAATTAAACCACATACTCCACTGCTTGTGCGGGTCCCCGTCAATTCCTTTGAGTTTCAGTCTTGCGACCGTACTCCCCAGGCGGAGTGCTTACTGTGTTAACTTCGGCACCAAGGGTATCGAAACCCCTAACACCTAGCACTCATCGTTTACGGCGTGGACTACCAGGGTATCTAATCCTGTTTGCTCCCCACGCTTTCGCGCCTCAGCGTCAGTTACAGCCCAGAAAGTCGCCTTCGCCACTGGTGTTCCTCCACATATCTACGCATTTCACCGCTACACGTGGAATTCCACTTTCCTCTTCTGTACTCAAGCCACCCAGTTTCCAGTGCGACCTCAGGTTGAGCCCAAGGTTTAAACACCAGACTTAAATAGCCGCCTGCGCGCGCTTTACGCCCAATAATTCCGGACAACGCTTGCCCCCTACGTATTACCGCGGCTGCTGGCACGTAGTTAGCCGGGGCTTTCTTCTCAGGTACCGTCACTCCGGTAGCAGTTACTCTACCGGACGTTCTTCCCTGGCAACAGAGCTTTACGATCCGAAAACCTTCATCACTCACGCGGCGTTGCTCCGTCAGGCTTTCGCCCATTGCGGAAGATTCCCTACTGCTGCCTCCCGTAGGAGTCTGGGCCGTGTCTCAGTCCCAGTGTGGCCGTTCACCCTCTCAGGTCGGCTACGCATCGTCGCCTTGGTGGGCCGTTACCCCACCAACTAGCTAATGCGCCGCAGGCCCATCCCTCAGTGACAGATTGCTCCGTCTTTCATTCTTCTCTCAGGAGAAAAAAGAAATTATCCGGTATTAGCTACCGTTTCCGGTAGTTATCCCAGTCTGAAGGGCAGGTTGCCTACGTGTTACTCACCCGTCCGCCGCTAAGTTACTTTGAAAGCAAGCTTTCAAAGTAACTCCGCTCGACTTGCATGTATTAGGCACGCCGCCAGCGTTCGTCCTGAGCCAGGATCAAACTCTCCAATTAGTATTGAAAAGAGCGATATGCTCATTTTGAAACATCTGACGAGAAAATTAATTCTCTAATTTTGGATATCACTTGCGTGATTTCCTACTCACTCGTTGTTCAGTTTTCAAAGATCAAGTTCTCGTTGACGCCGCTTAATGTCTCAGCAGCAACTCTTATAATATATCATGCTTTCTGATTTATTGCAACTCTTTTTTTCAAAGTTCTTTGCAATCTAATTCAGATTAACATTCACCAACCGAAAGCTTTATAGATCCTCTTTGCGACTGGATTTATAATGTACCATATATCCCTATATAAAAACAATACTTAAAAATTTATATTTTATAAATAAGTGCTTTTGCCCCACTTTATTTAACATCTTTTATCGCTATTTACCTATAAAAAACGTGTAGATTCTAAGGATACAGAATCTACACGTGTGTCCGGACAGCGGCTTGTTATATAAATTTATTAGTTTGAAATCCAAGGATTTCTACGTTTTTTAGTACTCGCTGCTGAACCTTGAGATTTCGTAGCAGCTTTGCTTTTCTTGCTGCTAGGTTGACCTGAGGTCTTTGCTTTTTTGCCTGTTGCTGTTTCCTTTGCTACACTCCCCTTATTCTTGAGAGAAGCGTTAGAAGTTAACTCATCAGTCTCTGTTCTAGCCGCTTCAGGAGATTCCTGCACGAACGCTTCAGGTTCTTGAATTTCCGGCACCCGATTATGCTGCGAATAATTACCTATCCCTGGATACTGCGGATTGGATGGAATATTAGAGTTATCCTGTCCGCCAAATGCTCCAAGCGTAGAAGTAGGAACCATTCCCTGATTAGGCATTCCTGCTCCATATGCAGAAAAAGCGTTTGGATTCCCATATTCAGGATAGGTGTTGTATACAGGCATGTCATATGAATAAGTTTGCACTGGTTGAATATGCACGCCTCCGCACCCACAAGTTGGCCAAGGAAGGTTCGGCGTCTGTCCTCCATATTGAGGAACAGCATACGGGGAGAAATCCCCGCCTACGTTCATGCCAGCAACATTAGCCTCCATCGGATTCCACTGTCCTGGACTCATATTAGGGGCAGCATTGGGACTCCATTGTTCTGGGCTTATGTTAGGCGCTGCATTGGGATTCCATTGTTCTGGGCTTATGTTTGGCGCGGCATTGGGATTCCACTGTTCCGGGCTTATGTTTGGCGCGGCATTGGGATTCCACTGTTCTGGGCTCATATTAGAATACATATTGCCCGAAAAATAACATGGGGAAATACATTCTGGTGCATAAGCCATTGGCTGAACATAACTTGGTGCCCAGTTCATGTTCATATTAGGGCTATTTTGATATGAATCATAGAGATAAGGATTTCCTCCCAAGCCCGGGTATCCGTTGGAATTATCCCATGAGCAATCATTGTCTGCTTTCTTCTCAGCTTTAGGTGCTTCTTGTTGAGCAACCGGTTCTTGATTTGGAACCGTAATCTGAACAAATAAACTCTGCATTTCAATTTCTTGCACTGGAGCAACTTCCATTTGCATATTAGGCGCAGGATTTGGTGCAATATTTTGTGTATTAATAGGGGCGATGTTTAGCGATGGGTGTGGTGCAGAATTAGATTCAGGTGAGATATTTGTCACTGGTTTAGGTGCTGGTTTAGCTTCTGGCTTTATTTCTGGTTTGGTCTCTGGTTTAGTTTCCGGTTTAGGTGCAGGCACTACTTCAGCAGCAGGCTGTTCTTTGGGACCTGTATATTCCTTGCCACCCACTTGTGTTTTCTCTGAGGCGTTAGAAGGTGTATACCCAGGCTGTGTGGGTGAGGTATTGGATACTTTTTTAGGAATATTAACTACTTCCCCTAGCATAAGTACATTTGGATTCTTTAATTGGGGATTGGCCTCAACCATATCCTTTAAAGGAATTCCCCAGGCTTTAGATAATTTCCACAAGGTATCTCCTTGTTTAACGGTGTGCTTGTAGTAAACTTCACTGTTCTCCGGTACGGATACTGGGGCCGTAGGTATTTTTACTTTGTCTCCAACCGCTAATACGTTCGGATTACTGATCTGCGGGTTAGCTTCAATAAGTTTTTGTAACGGCACTCCGTACTTTTGCGATAATGCATACAAACTATCGCCTTGTTTGACAATGTGTATTTTCACGTAGCATTAACCTCCTAAAAGTTTTGTGGAGTATTGCTTTCTTTACAGCTACACAGCAAAACTGACTTCGAAAGCAAACACCCTTTTCATGGAACATTGCTCTCTTACAAAGTTATATGCGGTACAGCCGCCTCCTTCGTTACTACATCTTATGCAGCCCATGGGCGAATGACATCCCCGAAATAAAAAAAATCCTTTCATGATCCATGAAAAGATTAACCGGAGACTCCCGTTTTCTTCTGCATGTATGCATAAAAGGACTTCTGATGCGTATTCAATGCTATTTACGTTGTATGATTAGTCTTTATTCCCAAACCTTATAGCCATCTTTATCAACCACATTACGGAACTCTTCGAGCAGCTTCAAAGTGATTGGACCCGCTTGTCCTTCACCAATGATCCGGCCGTCAAT
Organism: Paenibacillus sp. FSL R5-0928; assembly: GCF_037970385.1. Taxonomy (NCBI): domain Bacteria; kingdom Bacillati; phylum Bacillota; class Bacilli; order Caryophanales; family Paenibacillaceae; genus Paenibacillus; species Paenibacillus sp. FSL R5-0928. The sequence goes on from NZ_CP150225.1 coordinate 5,674,456, forward strand.
TTCACGTGCAGCAATAACTTCAGCAGCTGTGCCAGTGAAGAACACCTCGTCCGCTATATAAACATCATGCATTGTGAACGGTTCTTCTTTCAGTTTAATACCTAATTTCTCACAAAGCTCAATGATCGCCAGACGGGTAATTCCTTCAAGGGCTCCCAAGTAACATGGAGGAGTGAAAACTACACCATTTTTGATGATGAATATGTTATCGCCCGATCCCTCAGTAACATAACCTTGAGCGTTCATCATGATTGCTTCGTCGGCTTCTGCCAAGTTGGATTGGATTTTTACTAGGATATTGTTTAGGTAATTAAGCGATTTGATCTTTGGATTGAGTGCATCCGGAATATTACGGCGCTGGGATACAGAAACTGCACGAAGTCCGTTCAAATACGCTTGTTCTGGGTAAATAGCCAGTTGCTCAACGATAATAATTACACTAGCTTTTGGACAACGGCGCGGATCAAGACCTAAGTTCCCTGGTCCCCGGGAGACGATCAGTCGAATATAGCCGTTACGCATGTCGTTAAGACGAATCGTTTCAGCCATAGCTTCCAGCATCTCATCATACGTTAGCGGAATGTCCAGCATGATCGATTTTGCCGAATCATACAGTCTGTCCAAATGCTCTTTACATTTAAAAATATTGCCGTTATAGATACGGATACCTTCAAAAATACCGTCTCCATACAAAAAACCGTGATCAAAAACGGATACCTTTGCATTTTCCTTCGTTACGTGTTGTCCATCCAAATAGATCCATTGCTCAGCCATGAATTTACTGCACCTCCGCTTTCTCTTCCTCATAGGTGTATGTGGGATACGAGCCCAGAATCCTTACCTGACAGCCTAAAGCACTAATTTCTTCAATAGCCCCTGGCAGCAGAACAGATTCTATCGGTTCCAGCACATCAATATAAAAATAATAAGTACCCAGCTTCTTCTTCGTTGGTCGTGATTCAATCCGCGATAAATTCAGTTTCCGCCAGGAAAAAGCAGCAAGCACCTGATGCAAGGCACCTGGAAAATCCTCTGGCAGCGTTACTAGAACACTCGTCTTTACTCCTGTGCTGCTCCGCGGAAGATCTATCTTCTGTGGACCAACCAGGACAAACCGTGTGTAGTTGTTGTTGTGATCTGTGATTTGCCGATCTACAATCTCCAGCCCATGAGTAGCGGCGCCAAGAGCGGTACCGATAGCAGCCCAGCCCTTACCGGGATTGTTTTTGACGATTTCCACAGCTTCAGAGGTACTTCCGACCGACTCCAGTTCAGCCCAAGGGGCATGCTTACGAACAAATTGCATGCATTGTGCCATTGCTACTGGATGCGAAAGGATTTTTACCATCTTGGTGAAATCCCTGTTGCCGTCTGTATCTGTGAATTCCCTTGGGTTACCGATAAGATTCTGTATCGATGGAAAAATCCATTCCGTCTGCATTGGCAGATCCACTTCATTGATGAGCCAATCGATGTGAAGACTAACTGAGCCTTCAATGGTATTTTCAATCGGAATCACGCTGTAATCGGTGGTACCATTCGCCGTAGAGAGAAATACATCGGAAATTAACTTGTGATGCACAAGCTTTACAGGTTCACCGTTAAACAAATGCAGCAGAGCTTCGTGGGATACCGAGCCCTGCGGCAATACCGCTATTGATTTCATGACCGTACTCCTTTTATCATATCCAAAAATGATACGTTTTGCATCTCGTTTATTTCGAGCAGCTCTGTAGTAACTCCAGAAGCACAAGGTGTTAACCAGCAGGTCCGAGCGGAAATGCCATGTTCCTGCATCGTATTCTTCAAGAAGGCCTCAAGCTCACTCTTGCGGGTCTCTTGGCGATCCACTAAACATAGCAGAGTCGGTCCAGCACCGCTAAGTGCGATCCCTAAAGCACCGTGTTCAGGAGCTTCTGCAAGCAGCTTCTCCATGCCCGGTATAAGCGGTGCACGATACGGCTGATGCAGGCGATCCTGCATCGCTCTGCTAAGCAGATCAAGCCGACCTGATGCCAGCGAAGCCGTCAATAGAGAGGTTCTGCTGATGTTGTACACAGCATCACTAACTGAGATTTCTGTTGGAAGCAATCCCCGCGCTTTTGTGGTTTCCAGTTCGAATTCAGGAATAACCACCAGCACCTCAAGATTTTGTGGTGGTTCTAGCCGAACATAATCCGCATGTTCACCATCCCACACAGCAGTAATAATGCCGCCAAACAAGGAGGCACCCACATTATCGGGATGTTTCTCAAGCTGGGTAGCCATATCAAACAGCTTGCCATTATCCAGCGGAGAGCCAATCATTGTATTTGCTGCGGCCATTCCGCCAATAATAGCTGAGGCACTGCTGCCGAGTCCACGCGTAAGCGGAATCTCCGAGTACATCGATATCGATAATTCAGGCACCGTAACGCCTGCCTCTGCAAATACCATTTGAGCGACCTTATAGAGTAAATTGCTCTTATCCTGAGCCACTCCATTCATCTCATCACCATATAGATGAAAAACAGTCTCCTCTGCTTCCTCCATCTCAATCCAGGCATATAGCGGCAAAGCCATACCTAGAGTATCGAAGCCCGGACCAAGATTGGCAGTACTAGCAGGCACTTTAACCCTAGCTCTTCCGTAAATACTCATAACAGGTACAATCTCCTTACTATGTTTTGAAATATGAAAGTATTAGTTCAGTGACGTGGTTAACCTTCCACTCGATAATGGCTCTTGATCCGGCGGATGACTTTCAGCTCCTCGAAATGGCGCAGCACTTTGTTCATGCTTGCTTTACTAGCGTTATGAGTGACAATAATGATCTCCGCATCAGGATTATTGGGATTGGCTTGCTGAACTACTGAATCCAAACTTACATCATATTCGGCAAACACTTGAGTAATCTTAGCCAATACCCCTGCTTTATCATCAACATGCAGAAGCAAAAAGTTTTTATAAAAAATAGCTTCATCACTCTTAAGCTTTTTCTGCTTGTAAGGTACTTTTTGCTTCAATCCATTAACACCTAGTTTAAGGTTCTTAATGACAGCTACCAAATCAGCTACCACTGAGGTTGCAGTTGGCATAGCGCCCGCACCCGCACCGTAGAACATAGTCTCTCCCACTGCTTCCCCGTATACGTAAACTGCGTTGAACACGCCATTGACGGAAGCCAAGGGATGACTAGCCCGAATCAAGGTTGGCTGAACACTGATGCTGAATTCTTCATCCTGACGTTCAGCGATGCCTAACAGCTTAATTTCATATCCGAGACGTTTCGCAAAGGCGATATCCGCCTTACTCACCTGAGAAATCCCACTCACACTTACATCATGCAGCTCCACGTTAGTACGGAAACCTAAGGTTCCGAGAATCGCCATTTTGCGGGCTGCATCCAGTCCTTCCACATCCGAGGTTGGATCAGACTCTGCGTATCCCAGATCCTGCGCTTCTTTTAACACATCATTATAGGATGCGCCTTCTTGGCTCATTTTGGTTAGTATGTAATTAGTCGTTCCATTCACGATACCTATAATTTTCATAATCTTATCCGAGGAAAAGCCCTCGATAAGTGTGCGGATAATCGGAATGCCTCCTGCAACGCTAGCCTCATAAAAGACATCACATTGCTTCTCCTGCGCCTTAGCAAGAATCTCTGATCCGTGCAGCGCCATCAAATCCTTGTTCGCAGTCACGACATGTTTACCGCGTTCCAAAGCTTCAAGAATATATTCTTTAGTTCCCGCGATTCCCCCCATAACTTCAACGATGACATCAATTTCAGGATCACGAATAACATCCCATGGATCTGTCGTTATTTTAGCAGGATCAACCTCGATTTCGCGTGGTTTATTAGAATTATTCACAGCTATACGTTCAATGACAATTGAAGAGCCTACCTGGCTGCTTAAATCCTCTTGATTCCCTTCCACGATACGAACTACACCTGTGCCTACTGTTCCCAGGCCCAGCAACCCCACTTTAACCGGCTTCATCTGTCTCCTCCTAAAAGTTTACGAATATAGTTCCTATCCCTGTCCAACGATTAAAGCACGCTTCACTCCTGGAATCTCTTTCAGACTATCCAGCATCTCTCCGAGTTCCTCATTTAAGTGTGAAATTTCTACGGAGATCACCACATTTGCCCGCCCTTGCAGCGGAATACTCTGGTGAATCGTCAGCACATTAGCCCCATGTCCCGCTACAGAACCTAGTACCTTGGAAAGCATTCCAGATTCGTGCTCCAAATCCATGGAAATCGTAACGATCCGCTCCCGTTCGAGCTGATGGATCAAATGAATTCCATCCTTGTATTTATAAAAAGCGCTTCGGCTTAATCCCACCTGCTCTACACCTTCATTTACGGTCTTCGCATCCCCGGCCTCAAGCAATTGTTTAACCTGCATAGTCTTAAGTACAGCATCAGGTAATATGTCCTCCCGGACCAAATAATAGCGTTCTTTCACGAACGTCCTCACCTCAAAGACTTTTGTGTTTTCTTAGTGGACATTATATCGGAAAAAGCCTGTAAATTGCAATAACTTTATCTGGATACTCTGAGGTCGGGGAGTTAGACGCAATAAAACCCCCGGATTCCCGGGGGCAGTTGGCAATCGTATGTACACTAACTGTATGGAATCGTCGTCCCGCAATAGTCACAGATCTTATCCTGCCTTGGAAGTACTCTACTCTTAGCACCGCAACTCGGACAAACGATGGATTTCGGCAGTTGGACAGGTGGTTTAGGCCTATTCTCCGGCAATGACTGCCGCCCAGATGATGGCTGGTTCTCTGATGCCGCGGAGGGCTGTGCCCGGTCAGGATGCACAAGATTGGGCGGTTGTTTATCTAAGAGCTTAACACGTCCTTCATAATAGACAAGATCAGAAGCAAGTAACCCCCATCTCACTAAATACCGTAGGTCTCTACGTACATCATCTTCACTTTGTTTCGTGATATCAGCTAAATTACCGATATGTCTAACATCATCCACTATGATCAGCATGAGATACTTCTTGCACAGAAAATCAAAGTTTTCTGTTGCGAAGGTAGCCCTCCCTGCAAAGCTGTCCGCCGGAATTATAAAGATCAAGTAGAGGACCACCAGAATGATCAATAAAGTGAACCACTTAAAATCCCCTTTGTAGGTCCCCACGGCGAAGAGGACGGCAAGTTCCATAAAAGCTCCCATACATACATGATAGAGCAATTTATAGTTAAATGATTTCCGCTCATTCTTATAATGAGTGCTTACAAAACGAAGCATCGCAAGTACAAACCCAAGCGGAGCAAACAAATAGGCAATCGCCATGATGATTCGATCAAACACTGTCCGGTCTCGCTTGTTACGATAGCGAAGGTTATTCTCAGGCGCACGCACCAGTGCTTGTGCCCGTTTAGAATAAATAAGCTTCGGCGGCAATTTTACAAATGGGTTATCTACACGTCCTTCATAATAAACAATATCTGGAGAAAGTACTCCCTGATCTTTTAAATATTCCAAAACCTCGCGGACGTTCTCTTCACTGAATCCGCGAATATCGGATAGGCTGCCGATATGCCTTATGCCGTCCACAAGAACCAATGCGATATAGTCATTGCAAAGATAGGTGAATCCCTCTCTCCATCCTACGGCCCTAACGGATAATTTAATGGCGGGAATTCTAAACAATGCGTAGGTAATCACCAGCCTGATCAAGAGTGCGACATAATCGATTTGACCGAGTAGCTTGCTAATAATGAAATAGATCGCCAATTCTACAAAGGCACCCATAAACGCATGATAAAACAGGTTAATATTGCTTGCTTTGCGCTGTCTCTTGGAATGTGTAGATAATAACCGGATGGCAGCCAATATAAAGCCAACCGGAGCAAATACATACGCAAACACAATAGTCGTATAATCAAACGCCGTCCGCTCATATTCATGCTTGTACACGGGTTTTCCCGATGTCGGCGGCTGTCTGCGTATATCCAATCCACTCATTTTGTCTTTAATCCCCTTATTTATGTAATCCTATATGCGATGCAGCTAATCTGTTGGTTGACGGCATTAATTGTACGGGATCTTCGTTCCACAGTAATCACAGCTTTTAGATTGGCTTGGGAGCACAGTATTCTGGGCTCCGCACCCCGGACAACGGATAGACTTAGGCAGTTGCGGCGGAGACTGAGGCTGCACAGGTATCTGCTGCCCCGATGCTTGGGTTCTCCCCGTTCCTTCGAAGCCCGAAGTACTTCCAGGGTAACCTTGATTAGCTGCTGATGACTCTGGCGTCTGGCGCCCTTCGGATAATGCAATATCAATATTAAGCAGCCCTTTATCCTTCAGATACTGGACATCTCTTCGTACATCACTTTCACTTTGGCCTATTCGTTCAGATATACTGCCAATATGCCGGATATTCTTATTTTGAATCAGCTCTATATAAGAAGTGTTAAGCTTAGAAAGGGTATATTTAGCTTTCGCTGTCACACTGGCCAGTATAAAAGCTGGAGTCAAAAACATGATTGCAATTAAAATAAGCGTTGATACTAATTCAGAAGTTCCAAATTCCCCATTGAGCGCACTAGAAAACATGGCAATAGAAAGTTCAACAAACCCACCAATAAATACATGCATCAGCAGGTTGAGGTTAGTCGGTCTGCGGTAATTTTTGTAATGCGTTGTCATCAAACGCAACAAGGCAAGTACAAGTCCAACGGGCATCAGCAGATAAGCCGCCGCGAGAATAACATAATCAAACCCGGTACGTTCGTATTTAAGCCGGGGAACGGCTGCATTTCCTCCCGGGAGCGGTGACGGCTCTTGTAGGTTCAAACTGTTCATGTAGTAAACTCCTCCTATTTAAGTGCCGCTAATTCACGGTTACGCCGCTGAAGTGTAGACTTTATACTCTCTGACATCGCATTTATTTCTACCTGCCAGCCCTCATGTGGCTCTTGGGTCGCCAGCAGTAGCTTCACGTGATCATGTAACAGGGAAATCTGCTGCTGGAGAATATCCTCTGTAGCATATAAAGACGGTTCTGATATCGGATCACTGTACTTAAATTTTTCCTCCAACATATCTAACACGTTCACTAGCTGCTCGGATTCGGAATTCTTCCAGCTACTAGCCAGCTCACTCATTTCAGTTAATTCGTTCTGATACCGCCGAAACTTTTGTAAAGACTTATTAGCTTGCTGTTCCCCTGTCCCAGCATTCCACCCGTAAAGCCCTATCGCGGCCAAAGTGATCGCCCCTAACACAAGAATCAGCAGTTGTTCAGCTGCGTACCACAAGGCGGGTAACTCCAGCAGCCAATCGAAGAGTAAGGCCGATACAAATACGATGACTGCATAGATTCCCGTAATGATTGCACCGCTGATAAGAACAGGCGGAGTCTGCTGAATGCTACTTGCAGTTCGGAGCCATAAAATACAATAGCCATAGATTACACTCTCTGCTAGCAGAACCGCGGATAAAGAAATTGTGAACCGAAACAGTGAGTCGGAGAAACCTAATCCAATAAACGAGAACACTGTCAGTACTATAGCTACCGCATAAATGACGGTAATAATGTATATATATCTCCTGCTTTTGTTCATTAGGTCCTCCTTAGCCTGCTTTTGTTCCGCACTCTGCACAGAATTTTTGTCCAGCTTTCAGCTCATGTCCACAGCCGCTGCATTTAATCACCATGCTGTCTCCACAATGAGGACAGAATTTCACCCCTGGCGCTACCATAGTCCCACATTTACCGCAAGCTTTAGGCATTTCTTTTCCACAGGAGACACAAGAAGCCGCTCCCTCAGGATTATCTGCTTTACAGGATGGGCAAGGACGATAAGGATTCCCGCAACCTGGACAGAACTTAGCTCCCGCATTTAGTTCATGCCCGCATTCAAAACATTTAATCTTGTTCGCAGAGGGAGAACCTTGCGGGTTGCCTCCAAGTGCCTGCCCACAACCGCTGCAGAACCGTCCCTCTACTGGATTCATAACACCACACTTAGAGCAGGAACGCTGCTCTTGACGTATAACTGTAGTCCCTGAATCCAAGTTCATCCCTCTAGTCATACGGTTCACCATATCCATAGCGGGTCCAGCAAATCCCATTCCAAGTCCAAGCCCCATCCCGGTGTTCATCATGCCCACTCCAAGATTGCCGGGATTACCTGCCGCTTCTTCCATCGTGTCAAAACCACGCTCCTGCTGATAGGTGAATCCGATGATATCCATTTCTGCTTTTTTAGCCAAAGCTTCCTTCAAACGAATCGTTGCCGGATCATCCTCTGGAATATTGATCGAATCAATATAGAAATTATTCAGCTCAATGCCATTATCCAAGAAAGCCGAGGCTAGTCGGCCCTGAATATGTTTGGAGATCTCTGCAACATAAGCATTAATCTCCAGTATGCTGATTTGCTTGTGCACAAGGTAAGAAGAAATAAGTTCATTTATATTCGACATCAGCAGTCCGCGGAAATAACTGATAAGCGTTTCATGATCAAACTGCGGGAGTGTCCCTACGAGCTTCAGCAAGAATTTTCGCGGATCATCGATTTTTACACCAAACTGCCCAAAAGAGCGAACAGAAATCATAATTTTGTATTTAGGATCCTGAAGCTGTAAAGGCGAGCTTGTTCCCCATTTGACATTCATCGAATTCGTCTTATTCACATACCATACTTCAGCCGTAAATGGTGATTTTCCACCAAAAGGAAGATTAACGATATTGGATAAAATAGGTATATTAGCGGTACTTAGAGTGTGCCGCCCAGCTGTAAAGGAATCAAGCGCTTGTCCGCCCTTGAATAGAATCGCTTCCTGGGATTCATTAACGATTAGTTGTGTCCATGTTCCCAGCTCCTGGTTAGGATATTTCCATGCAAATATACCTGGAGGACCGTCATACTTCACCACTTCTATAATTGCCATCTGCTATTCCTTCTTTCATTATCTTATATATAAATAACGTGTATGCTCCCAAATGGGAATTAGTGTATTTCGATATTTATTGTATACGATATATATCGTGTTTTGGGTTCTTTTATTGAAAAAAATTACTGATCTCCTCACAAAAAAAGCGCCAACTATGCCATCCCTTTACAGGAAAACCATAGTTGGCGCTTCATAGTCAGCTAAATATTAATAGTAGCTGCTGTTCTCAACGAATTCGAATTCGAAATCAGCGATACGGACAATTGTTCCTTCTACAGCACCGCGTTTACGAAGCTCTGCATCTACACCCATATGACGCAAAGTCCGTGCCAGCTTGAGAATCGCATCATGTGTGCTAAGCTGCATGCGCTTCAGCATACGTTCGATACGTGGGCTTGTGACCACAAATGCCTCGTTATCACGTGTAATAGTAAACGAATTATCCTCTTCTGCTTCCAGCTTATACACCTTACGTTCAGTAGTTTCAGCAACTTCCTCAACCACCGGAGCAACCGGAATACTGTCGAGAATATCCGTTGCACGATATAAGAGCTCCTGAACACCCTGACGGGTAAGGGATGAAACTGGCATGATTTCTAAATCCGGCCGCACCTCAGCTACGCGTTCACGGAAAGAAATAAGATTCTCTTCTGATTCAGGCATATCCATCTTATTCGCCGCCACAATCTGCGGACGATCGATTAGACTAGCATTGTACTGCTTCAGCTCATCATTAATTAGAACCCAATCCTCGAAGGGATCACGACCCTCAGAGCCAGACATATCAACTACATGAATGATGATACGCGTACGTTCAACGTGACGCAGGAATTCGTGACCCAGACCTATGCCTTCACTAGCTCCCTCGATTAATCCTGGCAGATCCGCCATCACAAAGCTTCGGCCATCCCCAACATCCACTACCCCTAAATTCGGTGTAATTGTTGTGAAATGGTAAGCTCCGATTTTGGGCTGAGCTGCGGACACAACCGACAGCAACGTAGATTTACCCACACTCGGGAAGCCTACAAGCCCTACATCAGCCATTACCTTAAGTTCCATAACCACATAACGCTCTTGGCCTTCTTCACCGTTCTCCGCAAGCTCTGGTGCAGTATTATTAGCTGTGGCAAAACGGGTGTTACCCCGGCCTCCACGGCCTCCACGTGCAACTACAACCTGTTGTCCATGACGCGTCATATCGGCAATGATCTCTTGCGTATCATCGTCAATCAGAATGGTTCCTGGCGGAATACGAACGATCATATGATCCGCATTCGCTCCATGTTGGCTTTTGTTCCGTCCTTTAATCCCTTTGTCAGCTTTGAAGTGGCGCTGATAACGGAAATCCATCAACGTGCGCAGTCCCTCATCTACACGGAAAATAACGTCGCCTCCACGGCCTCCGTCACCACCGGCAGGACCACCCTCCGGTACATATTTCTCCCGGCGAAACGCAACGAGACCATCCCCGCCGTCACCGCCTTTAACATAAATCTTAGCTTTATCTACGAACATAAATGTTCACCTTCCTCACATTTCAAGCGGTAATCGCAGCTCTACATAAGCCCTGCTAGGCTTAAACTGCTCTGCTTTCATGATTTTTCCTTGTACTATATTATAAATTTGCCCTTTGAGCAGCTCGGGATTGCCATGCTCCCCCTCGCCTTCGAAGGAGATAAGAATGTCTCCTCCATCCTGAAAAAAGCCAAGGCGCAGCTTGCGCGTCTCCCCCTGAGGAGCCAGCCCGTTGTACTGATAAGCCCGTATGGTCTGCATAATCACTGAAGTCAGCTCATCTCCTGCTTCTGGATTTAGCTTGTCCTCTAGCTGCAACCCTTCCTCCACCTGAACTTCCAATTCCAGACTAGACCTGTTAGTTCGGAAGGATTGGATATAGAAAACCAATGAAGGAATGCCCAACTTAGCGATACGACTATCAAGTGCTATGCGTTCCTTTATTCTTTCCACACACTCCACGGATTTATTAGGCTTTCCAAGCTGAATATATCCGTATAGAATCTGCAAATCGTTCATCCAATCATGTCGATGATGATTCAGTGTCCGAATCGCCGCCTGTTGCAGAGTGTTCTCTTGTATACGCAGCTCCCGTTCATAATGACGCTGGCTCCAGATAAAACTGAAAGCAACGATTGCCACTACCCAGACTCCGAGTAATAGACACGTCAGAAGAGAAGTATGCCAATACAAAAGACCTAAAGGAAGCATTACGGATAACATGACTGCCCAGATTGCACTTTTCCAGGATTTCATTCTTTCTCCCCGTCCCTCAGTTCGCAAAATTCATGACTTCGTTTAGATTATTTGTTTTGTTAGTATCATTTACCATTTCCTAGTATAACACACGCGTTCACTGTAGTTCACCAGAGATAATAACGAGATTTTCACATCTATCTAACCCTTCCAACTTTGCAACACAAATAATTATGAATATTCTACAAAAAAGCCTCCGGCACTCATGCCGGAGGCTTCTACTTGCTCATATGGTCCGTAAGCTTACGCTTCCAGTGCCGCTGCTACCGGAGCGACATCAACTGGGTACACGCTCACTTTTTTACGATCGCGGCCCCAACGTTCGAACTTCACTACGCCATCCACCATTGCGAACAAAGTATCATCTTTACCGATGCCTACGTTAGTTCCTGGGTGAATTTTTGTTCCGCGTTGACGAACCAAGATGTTACCGCCGGTTACTGCTTGACCGTCAGCACGTTTCACGCCAAGACGTTTGGAATGGGAATCCCGTCCGTTTTTTGTGGAACCTACACCTTTTTTCGATGCGAACAATTGAAGATTCAATTTCAACATGTTGTCAACCTCCTTCTTTAAATATTTACTTGCTGTATTTGAATATACTTCCCGTATGATTCTGCGATATCATTCAGCATCACGACCATGGATTCGAGCAGCAATTGTACCTTCGCGGAAGTATCGAAATCTTCAACAGAACTTAATGTTCCACTTAAGAATCCGTTCTTCATGGACGTGTCCATGGAGATTCCGGTCAAGGTCTCAATCGAATTGACGGTTCCAACTGTTACAGCGGATACCCCGGCACATACGATATCTTCGCCACGCTTCGCATAACCCGCATGCCCCTTAACCTCAAAGCCAACGATAGTTCCTAGATCCGATAATCGTGTAATCCGCACGCTAATCATTAACGCACCTTCTTACGCTTGAATCTTCTCGATAGTTACTTTCGTGTACGGTTGACGATGACCTTGTTTCTTGTGGTAGTTCTTCTTAGGTTTGTATTTGTAAACTACAACCTTAGCGCCTTTACCATGTTTCTCGACTTTAGCTGTTACAGACGCACCGCTTACTAGCGGAGTTCCTGCAGTCAGACCACCATCGTTAGAAACAGCCAATACACGGTCAAAAGTTACACTTGCGCCGTCTTCAGCTTCCAACTTTTCAATGAACAAAACGTCGCCCTCTTGGACTTTGTATTGTTTACCACCAGTTTCGATAATTGCATACATTTTACTTGCACCTCCTCATGTCTCAGACTCGCCTAGTCTAGGTGGCAGAATTCCCGTAGGAACTGCGCTTATGTACCCGATCGGAGCGGTTACAGCATGTGCAGGATCAACTGCATCAAACACATACTTGAAGATAGTATCATACTTATGACTTATCGTCAACTCATTCCAGCCATTCTCCAACTTTTCCGGTTCCCCCGCAGCACTGGCAAATCACAGGCGCAAAGCTGGCTGAATCATGCCTTGCCTTCTTTCTGGTCATCTCGAGCAGCCCGAGTCTTGTCCACCCCAAAATATGTGTTTTGGTGCGATCCTTGCAGATCACTTTCTCTAATCGCTCTGTGACCATCTTGCGGTGAAGCTCTTGTTCCATATCAATAAAATCGACAATAATGATTCCACCAGTATCGCGTAACCGGATCAAACGACCGATCTCCTCAGCTGCGAGCAAATTCGTATTGGTAACCGTTTCTTCAAGCGATGCTCCGCCAATGTATTGAGCGGTGTTGACATCAATTACGGTTAACGCCTCTGTCTCATCCCAGATCATTGTTGCTCCGCCCTCCAGCGTGATTTTGCGGCTGAAGCTCTTGAGCAATTGATCCTGAATACCATAAGCAGCGAAAATAGACTCCGCTCCATTATAAAGACAGACTGGCTTGTACCCTTCAGGAGCCATATCGTCCAGAAAGGCTGTTGCTTCTCTAGCTGCGGCAGATGAATCAATAATCAACTGATCCCGTTGCGGATTAAAGGCATCTCTTATAAAGCGTTGGACAATACTAAGATCACGATGTAGTAAAGCGGGAGCCTCTACCGTCTGTGCTTTACGTGTAATATTCTCCCATTGGGCACGCAGAAAGGAAAGATCGCCCTCCACAGCTTCATGTGGCTCGTCCTGAGAAACTGTCCGCATGATAAGCCCTTCTTCTTTCATTCGCAGACGTTCTCCGATTCCTTTGAGACGGCTGCGCTCTGCTTCCCGGCTTATTTTTTTGGAGACACCGACGTATTCTGCAAAGGGCATGTACACCATCCAGCGCCCGGGCAACGTATAATGAGTCGTTACACGCGCGCCTTTTCCGCCGCTTGGCTCTTTCCGCACTTGAACAACAATATCCTGTCCCGGCTGCAAAAGCGTCTCGATAGAGGGCTTCACATCAGGCTGTTTATCCAAATTAGGGTGCAATACATCATCAACATATAAAAAAGCATTCTTCTTCTGTCCGATATCAACAAAAGCAGCCTGCATACCTGGAAGTACGTTAATCACACGGCCTTTGTAATAACTGCCGACCAACCCTTGCTGCTGATCGCGTTCAGCCGCGTACTCCACCAGCCTTCCGTTTTCCAGAAGAGCCATTCGGGTAATGTGCTGCGTGCAGTGAACGATCATCTGTTTCATGGCTTCACCTCTGGTTTCGTTCGTTCATTCCTTCACATTCTCTGCATAAATACACTATATTCCGAAGTAGGTTGATATTAAGCGCTGTTCCGGCACAACAGCAACAACATTTCCTTTACCGTTTAACACATAGATAAAATGATATTGATTACGTTTAAATAGACGCAATATATCATCTAAAGGTTTCGCAGATAATGCAACTATTGGACGAGCTACGCTTCCTGTTCGCAAATGATACTCATAAACAGCCTCCCGATTCATCAAAAAAGCAACAAACCGGTACGGTAAATTACGATGGTCGGTAAAATTCGAATACAGCAAAAAAGCTCCGATCATGACCATATTCAGCCTAAGGCCTCCACCTGCTCCAAGAGGCAGCACCGCATATATAATCACAAGGACACTTGCGGCTACACTCACCCGTCCAGTCCATAACAAAGTGTAGTAATAAGGAAGCACTAAACTAATAGTGGCCTGAAGCACTTTACCTCCGTCAAGCGGCAGCACTGGCACTAGATTAAAAAGTCCAATCATGGCATTGGCATGAATAAAATAGGTCAGAAATTCCTGATTGCCATAACCGGCTTGTTGAAGTCCCAAAGCAATTACAATCATAATTCCATTTTGCAGTGGACCGGCAAGGGCAATTCCGATCTCACGACTAGCTGTAAGCCGCCCATGATCTTCAATAACAGCCACTCCGCCAAACGGAAGAAGCTGAACCGACTTAACTGTAACACCAGCCATAAGAGCCGCAACGACATGTCCCATTTCATGAATGAAGACAATCGTAAATAAGGTGAGCAGCTCTAGAAATTGTCCCGTGATCACGGAGAATAACATAATGATCACGAACAGTGGATGTAGTGACAGTTCGATACCAAAGATCCTAATCAAACGATACCACTTCTGTAGGATCAATATAAGTCTTGTCTTTCATCACTGCGAAAAACAGTGTGGAAGCTGAGGATACGTCCTTCTCCATCATCCAACCGAGTGAATCCCCGCTCTGCACCCAGTCATCAACCTCCAGCTTGGTGCCGCTCAAATGTCCGTATTCTGCGGTGACACCGCCTGAATGCTGAACAGCAATTCGAATGCCCCCTTCCAGCTCTTTAGAGATGGAGAGAATACGTCCCATGTCTATACTTTTCACCGTCACATTTAAGGTTGAATCGATTTGAGGCATAATTTCCACCCCTTTTAGCGTAGAAGCAAAAGGCTGGACAATGCTCCCAGCAATCGGCGCAGTGAGTTGATGATGAGCGGCCACTTTTTGAGCAGGCTCATCTTTATCCCCAAATATCGGAATGAACGCTGGAGCTCCGTTAAAGTTCTCCTCATACCAAACTCTCACAGCCGTGAAATCCATGTCATTGCTTAACGCATCACTAATAAAAGCTTGCATCTTATACGACCATGGCTGATGTACCGCAAAGACCCCCCACACTGCTCCAAACACAAGAACACTAGCAACAAAGCGCCGAATAAAACCGGCAGCAAAATTCGAGCCTCCACCGCCATCATCCTCCCAGCCTCCACGACTCTTTTTCCACATCACCTCTGGATCGGGCTCTACAGAGAATTGATCCGCATTCTTAAATCCTGTTCCCCATTCCTTAAAGCTCGTACTCTTATCCGGCATAATAAATAAAGGGGGAGTCTCCGCTATTTCTAGTTCTTGGACTTCTGAAACTCCTGAGACTGCTGAGACTTCCGGGAGTTCCTCCAATAAACTACGAATACGCTCCTTGCGGCGATTCTTGATATCTGATTTCTGATCCATATTTATCCCTCCGGACGGGCTTGTTTTACTTCCATTTTATGAAGCACGGAAGTCTCTTTAGAACAAGCCCCTCCAAGGTAGGCCATATAAATACCGGAAAGTACTAGCATGAGCTAAGCTTTTAAGCAAGAAATATAAGACTGGCTATTATTGTGTTCCTTAAGTTCACATTATTAAGGCAAAATATGTAACCGTCAAACCCGGCGTCATCTGAATCTTCCCACAGATCTTCTACTGATTGACTCGACTACGGTCACGGCGGCAAACTCCCGAGTGCCTTGGGCCCCATACAAAAATTCAGAGGGGGCATTAAGTTGCATGGCGCCTGGACTCATGACCAGCGCATACCTCTGAACGTGGAGGAATCGATCGCAAAGCGACATCGGGTCGTTGAATTTGAAAATAACCGGGGTGAAATTGTGCGGGTTGTGACCGATGTGAGAAAAGCTTCTCCTCACGTTATCGCTAAGAATTATAAGACATGCTGGCAAATTGAAGTCTTTTTCCGGTGGATTAAACAGCATCTGAATGTGCCTTATCTATTTGGAACGACAGAAAATGCGGTATATAGTCAATTATTTGTGGCCCTTGCCGTCTATGTGCTCCAGAAATACATTTTTGATGAAATTCATTCCAGCGTGCCTATCTTTACTCAACTGACCTTTTTGGGAATTTGTGCGGTATTTGCGCATGTTTAATCTTCCATTGGAGCGGCTGGTTCAGCTTAGCCTGCTCTGGAATAAATGGAATTCCGGAATATCTGCCATCCCATAATGTGGTAAACTATCATGATTGAAAAATAAGACGAAAATCGACATGATTTTTTTGGATAAATATTATGTAGGAAAAAGGTATCAATTTACTTATTAACCATTCACTTCTATATGAGTATTTGATATGGTAATTAAGAACAAAAAATATATATTGGAGGAACAACATCTTATGAAAAAAATCTCTAGTTTATTTCTTTTAACGGCTGCTATTTCTTTAGTGAGTGCAGTTCCAACGTTTGCTGCGAATGAATCTAGTACTAACGCAAGCCCTTCTTCGTTTGACTCTATTGCACCTTTTGTAGCGGGGGAAGCTACGTTTTCTGCGAATGAATCTAGTGCTAACACAAGCCCTTCTTCGATTGACTCTATTGCACCTTTTGTAGCGGGAGAAGCTACGAGTGTTGTTGTAGCTCCTGTTACCTATCAATTCTCAAATCCCATTAATGGAGCTGGCCAGTACGGAAAAATTACACTTGAATCAGCTGGAAAAGCTTCATTATATGTTTACTACAATACAGGTAATGGAGTATGGACCTCGATGAATATTCATGATCCAGGAACCAGTTTTATTTTATTAGATGCAGGCCAAGGCTCAGACTCACTTACTTTCTACATGAATTTAGGTTGGCAATATAAAGTTTACGTATTTGCGGAGACTCATACAGCAAAAGGATATATTAGAAACTACCAATAATCACTAAATGTAATAATTTTATTTTGGGGCATTTACCGAAATCCAATTAAACAGCGACAGTCTAGGACTTTATTTTATTTTCTCGTCCTTTGCTGTCGCTGTTTAATTTGCTAGGTGAAGTAAAAAACATATTTTATAAAGTATGACAGTATGACAATTGGGATACTCGCGTGGAATATAGCATCGAGTCTAACCCTTATTTTTTTACTGACAGTACTCGCTGTAGGAGCGGAAGCAGGTAACGCTTGTACTGTTTGATCCAGTGTAGGATGTTAAGGTGTGAGGCATGGTGCTTAAGGTGGGCCGACAGTTGAGGTAAATTAAATCTCAACTCGAAGAGGATTATGGCTGGATAAAGATAGGTGATGTTATTGACGCAATCACAGAACAAAACCACCCTACGGGTGAATAAGCTTACTAGCCAGCGATCATTTGTCTGCTGGCTAGTAAGCTTATTCACAAAGGTTCCGTTACAAGCTGGACAGAAAAACTCTAGAAATTCTCCGGCTTCCAGCTCATATGAGCACTTTGCCACTATAAATTCGGGTACAGGGTCTACCATCCCTCATTCCACACAGACATAATCTATCCATACTTCAGGCCCCATATCTTCCTCCTATGGACTCCATAGGGACAGTTCCTTTTCCTTATCCTGTTCCCTCTTTTGACCTTCCTCTTTTTTCATTCCTTAGTATTACTCATTTCTTTTGGTTTTTATATTCTCACTTCTCGTCATAATAATAAATCCGTCCATATTCTGTATGCCAAATGACCACAAGCAACATTCGGTGCTTACAGCATGAACAGCATATCGGGTCTGCCCAGTAACTCTCTATCATCTGTTCACGGTAACTTTTCTTCTTTCATTTTTCCATAGGGAAGGTCATCCCAATTTGTTTATGTACCATGAACCGCCACAGATTAATTACTTTTTGCGACTCTTTTCTTCCTCAGCTATATAGACCATAACGCCCTACCATCTGAAAATGCTTCGGAGGAATGTGCTGTACCAGATCAAAGATAAATTTCATCACCGGAGACACCACATCTACACGTAAACCTGTTCGGTGGTCCTCGTACCAATAATGTACCTTGTGAAAGTCATAACTTACGACTCGGTATTCTGCAATCGCCGGACGTGC
Organism: Paenibacillus sp. FSL R5-0928; assembly: GCF_037970385.1. Taxonomy (NCBI): domain Bacteria; kingdom Bacillati; phylum Bacillota; class Bacilli; order Caryophanales; family Paenibacillaceae; genus Paenibacillus; species Paenibacillus sp. FSL R5-0928. The sequence continues at coordinate 5,692,679 of NZ_CP150225.1, forward strand.
CAATAGCAACCTATATATCTCGCGCATCCTTCATCCGTTGCTCTGCATTTACGCAAAATCCTTGAGGATAGCGCTGGTATAGCTCATTCACCAATTTTTTCACTCGATCTTTCTTCGGATACCATTTCATCATCTAATCAAGTAGCAACTTCTGCCATAATTTCTGCAAATACTCATACGAGATGTATTTAACCTTTTTCCATTCTTTATTTATGTCTAGCACACCTTCTGTAATGAGTGCGTGAATATGCGGATTAAACTTTAGGTCACGCCCAAACGTATGTATGACCGTAATCACTCAGACTTCGTATTTCTTGCTCTTATTTTTCCGTCGGTAATAATACTGGATAACCATTGCCACCTGATTGCTTAGTTCATTTAACTTGCGTCGATCTTGAAAAAATACGTTGCGTAATTCTTGAGGTACCGTAAAGACCATATGACGATGGGTTACATTTAGGATTCGTTCCTGTTGCTTCTCTGCCCATTCATCTGTATATTTCTTCCCACACCCATGACAAAAACGACTTTTACAGGTGAAGCAGATGAATACGGGCTCTGGGTTTCCTTGTGTACATCCTTTACACTCATATTTCGCATAACCCATATCTCTTGTCATGCAGCGAATTGCTTTGTTTACGGTCTCCGTTATTGAGGTATGCAAATTCTCGGGTAATTGATGACTGTGCATTTCCATGAATCTATGGAAGTGGTCTTTTAGAATCTTCCTGATAATTCCTCGTTTCTTCCATGTCTCCTGATTTTTCACATTCATCCCTCCTACCTTTTTATCGGAGTTTTCCACAATTTTTTGCATTGTATCATTGCCTATTATAATACAAAAAATCCCACCGTAGATTTCTCTATGGATGGGATCAATTATGTTTTTATAGTAAAATCGCTAGACTTAAGACTAGGCCATGCCGAAAAATTTCTTAAGTTTCTTAAATGCTCCCGGTTTGCGGTCAAGCTGCATCAGGGGTACAGCATCACCTAAAATTCGGCGTGCAATATTGCGATAGGCAATAGCAGCTGAAGAATCGGGATTCATAACTGTAGGTTCTCCGTTATTTGCGGCTTTAATGACTAGTTCATCATCCGGAACAATTCCGATAAGATCAATGTTCAGCACCTGTAATATATCCTCAATATCAAGCATATCCCCAGACTTCACAAGACCTGGGCGAATACGGTTTACCACCAATTTCGGCGATTCCACACTCGACTGTTCTAATAGTCCGATAATACGATCGGCATCCCGCACAGCGGCATGCTCTGGTGTGGTAACCACAATCGCTTTATCCGCACCGGCAATCGCATTGCGGAAGCCGTGCTCGATTCCTGCCGGACAATCGATCAGAACATACTCATATTCCTTCTTTAGTTCAAGAATGATATCTCTTACTTGTTCAGGAGAGACAGCCGTTTTATCCTTTGTTTGAGCTGCAGGCAGCATATACAATTCATCAAAGCGCTTGTCTTTAACGAGCGCTTGATTAAGGCGGCAACGTCCTTCCGCTACATCCACAAGATCATAAATAATACGATTCTCAAGCCCCATAACTACATCCAGATTACGCAGTCCAATGTCGGTATCGACGAGACATACTTTTTTGCCCTGCAGTGCAAGTGCGGTTCCAATGTTGGCTGTTGTGGTTGTTTTGCCAACTCCGCCTTTGCCCGAGGTTACGACTATCGCTTCTCCCATGGAGGCTACACCCCTTTAAACACATTTAAATCCTGACGTAATTTGACCAAATTATGAATCTTATCGATCTGCATAGCTCCGTTTGTTAAATATGCAAATTCCATACTGCTTTCACGAGTTTCCCATTCATCGGGCGGACGACTAATAATATCGGCAATTCGCAACTGCGTTGGAGACATTAAAGAAGCAGCTATAATTGCTTCCTCATTCCCGTCTACTCCAGCATGCGCCATCCCTCTTAGCGAACCTAGTATATAAATATCGCCTGAACAGGTTATGGTCCCCCCCGGGTTCACATCCCCCAGATATAGAAGATTTCCGTTATGGTGCAGCACCTGACCGGAACGTAGAATTCCACTCATCAAAAACAATGCGTCATTATCCTCACTGCCGGGCGCTGGAAGCGCCTCTATAGATCGAATCAACAGATTTCCCTGTCCCTTAAGAATCTCCAGCACAGCTTCCTTGTCTTCCTCAGTTACGGTACGATTGCCCAGCTTTATGTCCACATGTACAATCGGTCCAGTTAAAATATTTTGATGGCTGTGCTCCAGCTTATAGCGAAGCTCGCTCAGAAGATCTTCAAAGGGACATTTGTCGTCTAGCAGGAATATCAGGCCATCCTTGATGCCCTTAATCCTTACATGCTTGGATTTTACTGTCATATGCCTGGCCCCCTATCCTCATTCATTCGTGCCGGGCCCCTTAAATTCCTGCTTTGTATAGAAAGAAAATAGAAGCTATTTAAGCCGCTTCTTCTTTATTCGTTTCTTTCTTGATTAGCTCAAGCTGGCGCCGAACCGGTATGTAGAAGAGTAGCCCGATGGCAAAATGGAAAAGCATCGTCGGCAGCATGTGATTCAAAATCGCCCAGCTATAAGGTTCTTGATTAAGATTAAATACACTATAGATACCAAATAGTATACTATCCTCAAGTAGACTTCCAAGCAGAACCACAGTCATCATAAGGGGTAGCGGAGCACGTGGAATCTGAAATAAAAGGCCGATTAAATAAGCCGACAATCCCATCGCAAAAGAGTGTGCTCCAAGAATTCTGCCGTAAAAAACGACATCATGCAGCATTCCAAAACACAATCCCAATATAAGTGCTGTATGCCGATGATGATATATAGTCACGAACAATAACACTACAAAAACCAGATTCGGAATGATTCGCATCTGCCAAACATCTGGAATCAGCCAAGGTAAAATGGTCCCCTCCACAATAAATAAGAGGAACAGTAACAGAACAAGAACTGATCTGCGCATATTCACTATTCAGCACGCTCCTCCGTAAACACAACAATCAACTGCTTCCAGTCCTGAAATTCTGCTGAAGGCTTAATCACTGCTGTGGAGGTTAATCCAAATTCACCAACATCGACGCTTTCAACTGTGCCTATTGTCAATCCCCTTGGATACAATCCTCCAATACCGGAAGACAGAATAGTATCCTTCGCTGCAATAGGATCACCCGGAGGTATCTTAGTCATCAGCAGTCTGTTCGTCTCTGGATTATAACTCTCAATCATCCCAAAGGATTTACCCTCTTTATTTAAGGCAGTTGCCGCAATAGGCGGCTGGGAATTAGGATCATTGGTGTCCATCATTGTCATCAGCTTCACCGTGGAGGTGAAATTGCTCACCTTACTGATAACACCAACTAGACCATCCACTGAAATCACGGACATATTAGGTCTAACCCCATCTTTGGAGCCCAAATCGATAACAATCGTACTATTGCTTGGCTCTGTTGTCTGGCTAATTACCTGTGCAATACGATATTCATATTTATACAAATTTTTCTGTTCTTCAGTGAAATTCCAATTTCTCTCCAACTCGTCATTCCGCGCCTTGACGAAATTATACTGGGCTTTATCACGTGCATACTGGGCAGCCATAATTTTAAGCTGTTCATTTTCTTTAGCAAGATCACTCAGATTTCCAATATCTTCAAACAAGCCCGCTACATATCCAGCGGGCTTGTAGAACATTTTTTGCACGAAACCAGTCGAATCTCTGAGAAAGTTCTCCGGCCAGGACAAGCCTTTCCTTGTTGCCAAGCTGAAGCCCATTACCACAATGAACAGCACCAGTGTAATCAACAGAATAAACAGACGTTTATTGCTTAAGAGTTTAAACAGTTTCAACACCCTCTAACAACAGTATTTCTCCCATAACAGGGGTTGACTTACACAAGTGGTAGAACATCATCTTATCTCTTCGAACGAAGACTGGATCCGCTGCGGCTCTTGAACAAATGAATGTTCTCAAGTGCCTTACCGGTTCCAATAGCTACACAGTCCAGTGGATTCTCAGCAACAATAACCGGCATTCCCGTCTCACGTGCAAGCAGCTTATCCAAGTTGCGAAGCAAGGCTCCCCCACCTGTCAAAACAATTCCACGATCCATAATATCTGCTGCAAGCTCTGGCGGACATTTTTCCAATGTTACTTTAACCGCTTCAATAATAGCATTCACTGTGTCAGACAAAGCTTCACAGATTTCATCAGAAGTAATTGTAAGTGTTTTTGGCAGACCTGTTACGAGATCACGGCCGCGAATTTCCATGGTTTCAGCCTTTTCAAGAGGAAGGGCAGAGCCAACATCCATTTTGAGCTGCTCCGAAGTACGTTCACCGATCATCAGATTGTATTGACGTTTGATGTATTGAATGATGGACTCATCCGCTTCATCACCTGCAACACGCACTGAACGGCTAGTAACAATACCGCCGAGCGAGATTACGGCAACTTCAGTTGTACCTCCACCGATATCTACAACCATACTACCTGTAGGCTCCCATACTGGCAGATCCGCACCGATAGCAGCAGCAAAAGGCTCTTCGATAATGTAAGCTTCTCGAGCGCCAGCTTGTTTGGTAGCATCTTCTACCGCACGTTGCTCTACAGCAGTAATACCAGATGGCACGCAGACCATTACATTAGGGTGACGCTGGAACATAGAACGCTGTTTCTGTGCTTGACGAATAAAATATTTAATCATCGTAGCCGTTGTATCAAAATCAGCGATAACGCCATCTTTCATCGGGCGGATCGCACGGATATTTCCAGGAGTACGACCGATCATTTTTTTGGCGGATTCACCCACGGCTTCAATCGTCTTAGTATCAGTGTTAATGGCTACAACGGAAGGCTCTCTTACAACAACGCCCTTACCGCGTACGTAGACAAGCGTATTCGCTGTCCCCAAGTCAATTCCTAAATCTTTTGTGAAACCACCCAACATGCTAATTTCTCCTTTTCCTAAGTAAATCTACATTTATATTACATATGTCCTTTTTCTTTCAAGCTTACGAAACTGCTATCTCCGATAATTAGATGATCCAGCACATCTATTCCGATAATCTCACCTGCCTGAAGCAATCTAGCAGTTAGGGAAATATCTTCTGGACTAGGTGTTGGATCACCACTAGGATGATTGTGCGCGCATATAATAGAGGCGCTACTGCATTTTATAGCTGCTCTGAATACCTCACGAGGATGAACGATCGAAGCATTCAGGCTGCCCATGGACAATGTTTCTTGTCCAATCACATGATTCTTCGTGTTCAGAAACAGACAGACAAAATGCTCCTTTTGCAAATAACGCAATTGCTCAGTCAGAATCTCTGCAGCGTCCCCAGGACAGCGGATAATGACCGGCATATTGAACCTGGAATTCGCAAGGCGCCTTCCCAGTTCGATGCCTGCTTTTAGTTGTACGGCCTTGGCAGGACCGATACCGTTGATTTTGGTCAGTTCTTCGATGCTAAGGTCAACTAGCCCACGCAGGCCACCGATCTTCCCCAGCATCTGCTGTGCAATATGAATAGCCGACTCGCGGCGTGTTCCCGTACGCAGCAGAATGGCTAACAACTCCGCTTGACTTAATGATTCCGCCCCATAATGCATCATGCGCTCTCTAGGTCGTTCTTCATGGGGGAGGTCCCGCAGCATAATTGGTTGCGACTCCATCCCTATCCCTCTTTCCCCAGGCTTCCTACCGGCTCAATACCGTTATACCGAACTCGGATAGCATTTCGCCAAGAAGCGACAAAGGCAATCCGACTACATTGAAATAACAGCCTTCAATTCGTTCCACCAAAATGGACCCAAGCCCTTGTATCGCATATGAGCCAGCCTTATCAGCAGGCTCTCCCGTAGCAATATAAGCAGCAATTTCCTCTTCAGTCATTGCCCTCATCGTTACGGAAGTAACACGGTGCTCCACTATAGTCTTCCCATTCGGGAGTCCGAGGCAGGCTACACCCGTGTATACCTTATGAGTTCGGCCCTGAAGTCTGGTAAGCATCGCTTTGCTGTCCAGCTTGTCCACCGGTTTGCCTAGCACAGTATTATCTAATACAACAATTGTGTCGCTTCCTATAATGACTGCGTTACGCTCTCCGGCCGCAGCTACTACGGCTTCTGCTTTTCGCAAAGCTAGACTGCGCACGATTCTCTCCGGCGTCCAATCCGGCGGTGTGCTCTCATCAGCTTCGCTGGTAATGACCTCAAAGGGCAAACCCAGTAAGGATAACAGCTCACGTCGACGCGGTGAACCTGAGGCTAGAATAATGAGTGGTGAGTTGTCCACGTTGTAAACGTCCCTTCTTGCTCAGTAACGAGAGTTACAGTCTGCGGTACAGCCATACAGCTGTAATAATACCGGCGAGACTAAGCATGCACAATTTCAAATGAATAGTGATGTCATAGGTTATGATGTCTAAATCGGCTCGCGGAGACCATTTGAGCACAGTCGATGTTGTTAGAAAAGACAGAGCCTTTACGGGCTGCAGCAGCTTGGCGATCCAGGCTCCAGCCAGCCAGCCTAGAATTAGAAATAACAGCAGTGTTCCTACATTTTTCTTCTTCATCTCAGTCTTCCCTCGCCATTTTTTGACACCCTAATTATTATACGGTGAAACGGTGATCAATACAAACGTAAAATCCCCTACGGTAATGTTTACCACCTTTTGCCCTAAAAGTTGCGGAACGATACCCCTCTCCGAAAAAAACAACAAGCCCCCAATTCCCCGGAGACTTGCTGTTATTTTGAATCCGCAATCCAAGCATTCAATTCATAGCAGACAGCAGCTGTTTTTGACTGGTCAAGAAGCTCAGCATGGATTCCTGCACTTCCCAAAGCAGGGCTTGCGCCTTGTTCTTGTTATATTCACTCAGTGCTGAAATTCCTTGGCTCATAGATTTCTCTAGCGCTGCGCAAATGCTTTTGGCTTCAGGCGTTATGCCTTGCTCCAGAGCTTTAACAGCTTCACTCCATTGGAGATGAAGATCACTCACAGCTGAGGTATTAGCTGCCGCATCCGTTTGTCCTCCGCTGAGTAAAGAAGCGGATTGACTGCTTAGTTCACTGAGCAGCTGTCCACTCACCGCAAAATAACTATTCACAGCCTCCGCATTTCCGGCAAACCCTAATCGTTCCACTCCGGGAAGCTCCACCTCTCTTACATAAAGCTCAATCCCTTGATTCTTCAGACCACTGCTGAGCAGCTTAGCTTGTTCACGGTCAGAGGACATTCCGGCATATACACGATTTCCGTCAGCAGGGTCCAAGCCCGCAGCTAAGCCAGCGTCCAACAGCTCTTGTCTAGCTTGTTCCGCGCCTGCCGGCGTACTGAATACGCCATACTGCAGCAGGTAGTAGCTTTGCGCAGCCACTTGAACAGGAATACTGTTTTTGCCGGTATCAGCTGTGCCCGTAACCGGCAATCCCGAGGTTCCTACACCTGCTGGATCATTAGCTCCGGAAGTCTGCCCTGAAGTAGCCAACGTATCTGTTATCCCGGTTCCTGAACTACTGTCCATGTTTCCTCCATAAAAAAAGGAAAGTGCCGCATATCCTAATAGTAGACCCGTGCCGATCGCCCCCACCACAGACAGGGATAATTTCCACCAATACGATGGGCGACGAGTATGGTATGAGCCCCCATAACCTCCCGTGTAAACCTCTGCTGATTTATCTCTGTCATCCAGTACCAAATCTGAAAGCAGATACGATTGCTGCGTATTTCTGAAATCTCTATCCTGTTCGTCCCATTCTTGCTGGCGTGGATCTACAGTTCCTGAGTAGTAGTCGTAAGCATCCTCCGGTGGTGCCTCACGCGTAGAGCGTAAATTAGGTTCATGCACCCAAGTATGCTGCTGTGCTGGACCGACCTCCTTGCGCAACTCCTCTGCATATTCTTCAGCTGTGCCCAGTCCGCCACTGGACCAGCGCTCCACTACCTGCGGTTTTGGCTTAGGCTCGTCCTTATTCACGTCAAATCGGAATGTCATTCTTCCGTTATTCAACAGTAACACCTCACCTCATCTAATCTATATGGAAATATATGATAGACAATAGAGAGATATGCTATTTTTATAGCCAAATGAATAATGAAAGTTATACGGATTCAGTTTACATTACATGTAACTTTTATATACTATATAAAAAGAGCTAAAAGTGTGCACTATACTAGTTAAGCTAGAAATAGGATTTTAGTTCATTACAGTTTAGGAGGGCTTTTTCTGAAACAAAAAATTCAAGCAGCAATTGTGGGCTACGGTAATTTAGGAAAAGGTGTACGTAAGGCTATTAACCAAAGTGAAGATATCGAGCTGGTTGCGATCTTTACGCGCAGAGAGCCTGGACAACTGGAAGCCGGTGAAACCGGTGTGAAATTCGAGCATATCTCTGCCGTCGAACAATATAAGGGAAAAGTGGATGTTATGATTCTGTGCGGAGGATCGGCTACCGACCTGCCAGAACAGACACCAGCTATTGCCCGGATGTTTAATACCGTGGACAGCTTTGACACTCACGCCAAAATCCCTGAGTTCTTTGCGACCGTTGATGCCGCAGCTAAACAAGGCGGAACACTCAGCGTAATTTCTACGGGCTGGGATCCAGGCCTGTTCTCCATGAACCGTCTGCTAGCTGAAGCTATTCTTCCACAAGGTAAAGAATATACTTTCTGGGGTAAAGGCGTCAGCCAAGGTCACTCCGATGCCATTCGCAGAGTAGAAGGCGTTAAAGGTGGCGTGCAATATACGGTTCCAGTACAAGAGGTTATCGAGGCTATCCGTGCGGGTGAAACACCAGAACTTACTACTCGTGAAAAACATCTTAGAGAGTGTTTTGTAGTAGCTGAGGCAGGTGCAGATCAAGAGCGCATTCGCGAAGAAATCGTGAATATGCCGAACTATTTTGCAGATTATGATACTACGGTTACTTTCATCACTGAAGAAGAACTGGCAGCTCAGCATAGCGGTATTCCGCACGGCGGGTTTGTTATTCGCAGTGGTGTAACAGGAGAAGGCACGAAACAAATCGTTGAATTCGGCCTGAAGCTGGAGAGCAATCCTGAATTTACGGCTAGTGTGCTTGTGGCTTATGCCAGAGCTGCTCAGCGTATGAGTCAAGAAGGTCAAAGCGGAGCGCGTACTGTATTCGATATTCCACTTGGAATGTTGTCTCCGAAATCACCAGAAGAACTGCGCCGCAACTTGCTCTAAAATCCTGTCAACAAATAACCCGCGTAGGACTTTTAATGGTCCTCGCGGGTTATTTGTTGTCCAGAGCAGCAAGCATCTTGTCAGACAACCTTCTATACAAGACTAAGAATCTTACTCTTAACATGATTCATTTCGTAATTTTTCAACAAAGTCTCATGCGCACGATCCGCAATAATAGCGCCAAGCTCAGGATTTTTCAGTAAATTCAATACACTTCCAACAACCTCAACCGAGGTATTAGCCAGCAAAATATTTCGGTTATGCTCACAATTCAGCTTCTCACACATGATAGAGCTAGTAACCACCGGCGTTTTAAGCGCCCAGGATTCCAGTATATTTCTAGAAACTTCGCAGCCTTCAAGGATAGGCACCAGAACAGCTTTAGACCGTCGTATGTATTCAGTAGAGGAATTTACTGGTCCAGTGACTATGACCGATTCATCTTCCTTAATCAAAGTCATGACCTCCGGGTGAACCTCTGAGCTGATAATATAACTTTTGATATCTGGCACTTGCTCCTTAATCATGGGATAGGTTTTTTTAAAGAATACTCGGGCTGCATCTATTCCCAGTCTCATATTCATATTCCAGTGCAGCACAATTGAATTTTCTTTAGTCACAGGCTCTGCAAAAGTCTCATACTCATTCATCTTGATGAAATGGGGGACAACATGAACCTTACGGGCATCTGCAAATGATAGAGATTTGAACGCTAGTGCATCCCATTCCGAGGTTGCTAAAAGCAGACCCGTTTTATTCATTAATCGCCGTTTATTCCTACGATCCCATGCAGCATTGAGTTTATTATAAGGATTCTTCCTGCTTAACTTCCCTGTCTCTCCGGAAGATCCTCCGCTTCCGTTTGCAAAACTATAGGTATCTGTGATCACACTGGCTTCTGGAAGCAAGTTCCTCACCATATCAATACATTTTCCCAGTAGGACATGCGATATAAATACATGCTTATAATTATTGGAACGGCAAAGCTCCAAAATAGTGTTTTTCATATCTTTATCTATATGACTTAAATTTGAGAAATTCCGCAGTTTATGTAAGGGGCGCAACATTGGCCTCCAGGTCGTATAATCTTCGTTAATGTTATGAACCGTAAGTGCCGTCCGCTCATTTATAGACACGGTTTGGTTGGCACTTCCGTACGTCAGCAAATCTATATCAAATTTCCCAAGCAAAATCTCGAGAATACTCCCTGTTCTCATTTCTCCTTCTAGATCCTCTGCGCTTTGATTCTGGGCTGATAGGAACAGCATTCTTTCTCGCATGACTCTGGCTCCTTGTATTTTGTAATAAAAACCCCCATCTACCAACTGAAACTTTAGATGCAGTTCAATAGTAACTCATTTCACTTAAAAGTTTTGTCGATTTATAGGGGAAGTCTAAATTTTTTTAAGTTTTTTTCTAGTTCCTCAGAATTCTATTACAATTTTCCCTTATAAACCGCCGCTTTTTCTAAAAAACAGACTCCCCCCCCCTTTTTTCACGACATACATAATCATGAATTGCTCTATTGATAGAAGTTGTAATCGTTAGGTATTATGTACTAATCCTCTTTGCATACAAAAAAAGCGTCTCCCTCGTATAATGTCGAAAGGAAGACACTTTAGTTGTCGTAGCTTCTAACTACACAGTTCCGGCCCTTTTTCTTAGCCTGATACAATGCAATGTCACTAAGTTTGTAAAGAGTGCTCAATGAGTATCGTTCACCTGAATCCACCGTGATGACTCCAATACTTATCGTGTAATGCAGGGGGACACCATGAATGACCGCCCCTGTAACCGCTGTGCGCATCCGCTCTGCAATCATATCACTGTTTTGTTCATCGGCTCTATGCAGCAGCACAGTGAACTCCTCACCGCCGAATCTTCCGAACAGATCGCCATTGCCAAGCTGCTGTTTTATTTTATGAGCCAGATCCTTCAGAACGTGGTCGCCGGTATTGTGGCCGTAGGTATCGTTTATACGTTTAAAGTGATCAACATCCAGCAGTAAAAAAGAATATGGCAGCTTCTTCATCGCTGAGGCAGCTATTAAAGGTCGGACACGCTGAACAAAGGATCTGCGATTCAAAATACCTGTCAGCACATCATAAGTGGCCACCCGCTCCAATTCTGTAAAGGAATCCTCTCTATATAGCAGCATGATTCCCGCAGTTCCTAAAAACATAAGCAAATAAATCCCCAGATAAAAAAATATCTGCAGCCAGTGAGAGGTCAGTGCATTCAGTCCTAACATCGAATAAAACGGTTCAAGTCCCTTGCCAACCAGCGTTAAAATTACAACACCGTACAACAATCCCATGGTTTGCTGGAGAGAGGTCTCTCTAATCTTCACAGCTAATATGTAAGCAGGTAAAGCTATGATCATAATCCCAAATAGACAAGTTGCAGCCATAACGAACCGCTCATCTGGCATAATTAAATGCAGTAGGACTACAACGACAATGGACACTCCGAACAGGATCGTATAATATCGTTCAACCCAGCTCTCATAAACCCTGAGAAGCATCAGAAGCGCTAAGCTTTCCAGCGTACCTCCAGCTAAAGCAAGCAGCATACTGATTGGAATGGGAAGTCGCGAGTCTGTGAAATCGTTCAGCAAAAGGAGAATTAAAGCTGCCAGCTGCAAATATTTTGCCGTGACAAACAAGGTAGAAGTCCGTTCCTGCGCGTAACGCAAACGATAGACAACAATAAGCAATACCGTGAATGATTGCCACATAAAGAGGCAGACCAGCAGTGTCTTGAGATCCAGATGCATGTTAGTGAATTTCACCCCCTGTATTCTCTAAGCTCAATAAATATAATTGTATCTGACCACTCGGTTTCTTCCTTCTTGTTTGGCTTGGTATAACGCTTTATCGCTCAGCTTGTACAGCTTATTTATCCAGATCTCCTGATCCGGCATGATCGTAATTACACCTATACTAACTGTATAACCTTGTGAGAGTTTTTGTGTGGACGTCTTCATTACTGCCTCTCGTAACGCTTCAGCTTTCCGGTCACAGCTAGCTTCATCAAGCCCGCAAAGTATAACTGCAAATTCCTCGCCGCCAAGCCTGCCGAATAAATCGCTGTTTTCGAGGTTGTCCTTAATCGTCAATGCGAATTCTTCCAGAACAACATCACCGGTATCATGGCCGTATGTATCATTGATTTCTTTGAAGTGATCCAAATCCAGCAGCATAAACGAAAAGTACTCCTGCTCAGCAACTGCCTTCTCAAGCCGTACCTCAGCTTCCTGAAGAAATGCTCCACGGTTAAGGATTCCAGTCAGATCATCGTAGCTAGCGATTCGTTTCAGTTTTACAAAGGAATGCTCGTTAGAAAGTAGAATAAAGCCTGCGGCTCCCACAATCAATAATAAATACATCCCCAGGTAATATAAATACTGCGAAAGATTAGTTGTGAACACGTTCATCTCTGGCTCCCAGATCAGTGCAACAATCGCGCGGAGCAGCATAATCCCTGCAAAAGCGTAAAATAATATTCCGAGTATCTTCTGAAGAGGGGTGCCTTTGGGGTTCACCGTGAGGTGGTAAGCTGGATAGACAATAAAAAGTATCGACCATAGTGAGGTGCAGGCTATGCGCCAGCTGGAATGATGGAAGAAGACGGCAACAATACTAAAAGTAATCGAACTAAGTATGGAAAGCGTTATGTAATACAACTTTATCCGCTGCCCAAGGATGCCCATCATCAGCAGTAAAGCAATAATCTCCAGACAGCAGCCTAGAAGAATCAAAGCGTTGCTAAGTGGAATGGATAAAGCGCGGGGAATATGGCCCCATAATAATAATGAACACCAGAAGAGCAGCTGCACCGCCTTAGAGCGTATGAATAAGGTGGATGCCCTGTCTTTAGGAGCGCTCCTCCGGTAATTGGTTATCAGCACCAATATAAATAGGTTTCCAAAAATAAATAAATACACTAACGTTTTGATATCAAGCTGGGAGTCCATGAGTCACCACCTACACGGAAAAATTGATCCTCTACTGACAGCACTATAGCACTCAATGGCCGGTTCAGCAAATACCCTATTTATTTCATTTTTTAGAATGTACATACACCGCTTAAGTATACAAAAAAGCACTTCCCCCTGCACGGAGCTCGGGGGAAGTGCTATGGTCAAGAGAATATGAATATTCTCGTGTAGGCCTGTGTTTGTATTAACGCTTCTTCAAGCCGTCCGCCAATGCGTATCCAACCTTCCAGATATCGCCTGCGCCCATCGTAATCACCAGGTCACCTGGGGCAATACGAGGTTTCAGATCAGCAAGCACATCTTCTTTGGTTGGCAGATGTCTTGCGCCAGCGTTACTGTTCTGCACAATAAGCTCAACCAGCTTCGCAGATGTAACCCCCTCAATCTGCTTCTCACCTGCCGGAGAGTAGATGTCGGTAATGATCACTTCATCTGCTTCGCTAAAGGCGCGGCTGAAGGCATCTAGCAGGAAGAACGTACGTGTATACCGCTGAGGCTGGAATACGGCAATAATCCGTTTCCCCGTTGCCTTAGCAGCACTGATTGTCGCCTGAATTTCAGTTGGGTGATGCGCATAATCATCGATGACCAGAATGTCATCGACTTCTCCGAGCACTTGAAAACGGCGCTTCGCACCATGGAATTTCACAATCGCTTCAGCGATTTTCTCAAAAGAGATTCCTGATTTCAGACAAGCGATAACCGCAGCCATTGAGTTATACAGATTGTACTGACCTGGCACGGACAGTTCAATTTGTCCCAATACTACGCCATTATGGTTCATCGTATACGAAACCTGACGGTCGCCAAGAACGATGTCTGTTGCAATATAATCTGCTGTCTTCGACTTGATGCCGTAAGTAATCACCTTACCTGACACTTCAGGCAATAAAGAAATCACGTTCTCGTCATCTGCACACACAATCGCAGTGCCGTCTTCACGTGTCTGGTTCATAAACTGTACGTAAGCAGCCTTGAGACGGTTAAAATCTCCGCCGTAATTCTCCAAGTGATCTGCTTCCACATTCGTGACAATTCCAAGCCAAGGATGATAGTGCAAGAAAGAGCCATCGCTCTCATCCGCTTCCGCCACTACATAATCGCCTTGTCCTGCCTTTGCATTCGTACCGACATTCATAATCTCTCCGCCGATAATATACGTAGGATCAACTTCACACTCTTCCATTACAAGCGCGATCATGGAGGAGGTAGTTGTTTTACCATGCGCTCCGGCAACGGCTACCCCTTTACGTTCGTTCAATAAACGAGCCAGCATTTGTGAGCGGTGCAGAATTGGAATCTTAAGACGCTCTGCTTCCACCCATTCCACATTATCGCTGGACAAAGCCGTAGAGTACACGACCAGATCCGCACCTTTTACTTGTTCTGCTGTATGCCCAATATAAATCTTGGCACCTTTAGCAATCAATTTATCCGTCAATTCTTGGGCAGCCACATCGGAGCCCGTAACCGTATATCCCATTTCTAGCATTACTCGGGCAATCGCGCTCATACCGTAGCCGCCGATCCCTATAAAATGCACACGTTCAGTAGTATCCAACAGTCGTCACCAGCCTTTTTCAGTATCGGGTTGCTGCAAAAGTGTACCGCGCACGTCAGAAATCAAATACAGCGTACCAGATACGACGGCAAGGTCATCCTCCGCTGTAATCGACTTCAGTTGTTGCAGCGCTTTTCCCCAATTATGTTCTACTATGATTACCAAGTTTTCCTTGGCATATTTATCCCGCAGACTTTCTGCGATAACCTGCAGATGCTCCGCGTCCATTTTGTTCTGGAAATCCGGTTCGGTCAGGATGAGCGTATCCACTATAGGCAGTATATGCTTAAAGTAGGATTCATGATGCTTATTTGCCATCATTCCCATAAGTAAATTTAATTTACCGTATTTATAGAGCTGTGGCAGGCTTTTGGCAAGGCTCTCCGCGCCTTCCGGATTATGTGCTCCATCCAGTACGATCCTCGGAGATTTACTTACCTCTTCCAGCCTTCCAGCCCAAAATGCATGACGCAATCCTTCCAGAACATCTTCATCCTCTAACATGAACGCCATATACTGGCGCAAAACTTCAAGAACCATCATGGCTCCTGCCGCATTGCTATTCTGGTGTTCGCCTTTCATCACAATCCCAAGTTCAAGCGAACGGAAGGGACCCTTAAAGTTAAAGGTCTGCACATCCCCATGGATTCCAGTAGCTTCATAGCTAAAATCTTCTCCGGCAAGATAAAGAGTAGAGCGGCAAGCCGCCGCTTTCTCCTTGAGTACAGCCACGACTTCCGGTTGATTTACGCAGCTAACAACAGGTACACCGGGTTTGATAATTCCGGCCTTCTCCATTGCAACCTTCTCAAGCGTATCTCCCAAAATATCCATATGGTCATGGCCGACATTTGTAATCACCGACACGATCGGAGTAACGATGTTCGTTACATCCAGCCTTCCCCCAAGCCCAGTCTCCCATACGACAACATCCGGACAAGAAACACCCGCAAAAAATAGAATGGCCACAGCTGTAGTTACCTCAAACATCGTTGGTGAGCCAAATTCCGTTTCTGCAATCTCATCTACCAAAGGACGAAGGGTATTCACTAGCTCAAGAAGAGTTTCTTCAGGAATGTCCGTATTATTATATTGGAACCTGTTCGTGAACTTCGTAATATACGGAGACGTGAAGGTGCCGACAGAATAGCCGCTTTGCAAAAGTGCGCTTGTCAAAAAAGCACAGGTGGAGCCTTTGCCGTTGGTACCCGCCACATGAATAAATTTCAGCCGACGGTGCGGGTTTCCCAGCTTGTCCATCAACATCTCAATTCTGTCTAAACCTGGCCGGATTCCAAAAGGAATCAAGCCCTTGATCCAGTTAACCGCTTCGGTATATGTCGCAAGAGGGGCGGTGCTCCCGCCCCGATTTAGGTCATCCATGTCTCTTATCCTCTCAGCTCTGCTATGCGGGCAAGTACTTTCTCACGTTTGGCAGAATAATCTGCCTGCTTCGCCTGCTCCTCTTCGATAACTTTTGCGGGAGCTTTGGCCACGAAGCCCTGATTGCTCAACTTTTTCTCTACGCGTTCTACTTCGCTGTTCAGCGTCTGCACTTCTTTTTCCAGACGAGCGATTTCTTGTTCAATATCAATCAGCCCCGACAAAGGCAGAAGCAGTTCCGCTCCCGTTACTACAGCGGACATTACCTTGTCTGGCGTTTCCGGATTCAGACCAGCTTCGAAAGAAGAGGTATTGCAGAAACGTCCAATGTAGTTGTCGTTACGAGTAATGATGCTCAGCGTTTCTTCATTGCTCGCTTTAATAATCAATTCAACCTTCTTGCTCATCGGTACGTTCACTTCAGCACGGATATTACGAACGGCCCGGATTACATCCATCAGCAGGTTCATTTCCGCTACCGCTTGCGGGTTCTCCAGAGCAGCATCATACTCAGGCCATGCAGCCAGAGTAATTGTCTCTCCTTCATGCGGCAGATGCTGCCAGATTTCCTCCGAAATAAACGGCATAAACGGATGAATCAAGCGCATCGTGCGGTCGAGTACATAAGCAAGTACGGACTGTGTCTTCGCTTTGGCTGCGGCATCCGTTCCGTAAAGCGACAGCTTCGCGAACTCAATATACCAGTCACACAAATCGTCCCAAATGAAGTTGTACAGCTGGCGGCCAGTCTCGCCGAACTCGTACGAGTCAATTAGACGCGTAATTTCACGAGAAGTTTCGTTCAGGCGGTGTAAAATCCAACGGTCAGCCGTAGTTAGCTCACCAGTAATGTCAATATTCTCGAAGCTAACCCCTTCAAGATTCATGAGGGCGAAGCGTGACGCATTCCAGATCTTATTAGCGAAATTACGCGCCTGCTCTACCTTTTCCCAGCGGAAGCGTAAATCCTGACCCGCTGTGCTGCCGGTAGAAATCATATAACGCATAGCATCTGCGCCGTACTTCTCGATAACCTCAAGCGGATCTACACCGTTGCCGAGTGATTTGGACATTTTTTGTCCCTCAGCATCCCGTACCAAACCATGCATCAATACGTCGGAGAATGGTTTCTCTCCCGTGAATTCCAGTGCCGAGAAGATCATCCGCGCTACCCAGAAATAAATAATATCGTAGCCCGTTACGAGCACATCGTTCGGATAGTAACGTTTGAAATCTGCGCTGTCTTCATTCGGCCAGCCTAGGGTTGCAAACGGCCAGAGGTTGGAGCTAAACCAAGTATCCAGAACATCCTCGTCCTGTTTCAAGTCGGTTAGGCCGCTGATCCGGCGCGCTTCTTCCTCATCATTCGCCACAACCAGCTCACCGGTAGATTCAGAATACCAAGCCGGAATACGATGTCCCCACCAAAGCTGACGGGAAATACACCAGTCGCGTACGTTTTCAATCCAGTTCAGGTAGGTTCTTTCGAACCGTTCAGGTACAAAGTTAACCCCATTACCATCCTTCTGTGCATTGATGGCAGCTTCGGCGAGCGGCTGCATCTTCACGAACCATTGTGTGGACAGGTACGGCTCAACAACCGCTCCTGAACGTTCACTGTGTCCAACTTGATGCACATGATCTTCAATGGAGATCAGAACACCCTGCTCTTTCAGATCCGCCGTGATGGCCTTACGGCATTCACTCCGGTCTTGACCTTGGTAAGGTCCTGCTTCTTCGTTCATTGTGCCGCTCTCATCCATTACGTTGATCTGCGGCAGATTATGACGTTGACCTACCTCGAAGTCATTTGGATCATGAGCTGGCGTGATCTTAACCGCACCGCTGCCAAACTCTTTATCTACATACTCGTCAGCGATAATTGGAATCTCCCGGCCGATAATCGGCAGGATCAGCGTTTTGCCAATCAGATCTTTATAACGATCATCCTCAGGATGAACAGCAACTGCCGTATCACCCAACATCGTCTCCGGACGTGTGGTCGCTACAGTGATATGTCCGCTGCCATCTTTAAGTGGGTAACGCAGATGGTACAGATGACCGTTAACTTCCTTATATTCAACCTCGATATCCGACAACGCCGTACGAGCCGCCGGGTCCCAGTTGATGATACGTTTACCGCGGTAGATCAAGCCTTTATTATAAAGCTTAACAAATACCTCGCGAACTCCCTTCGACAAACCCTCATCGAGGGTAAAACGCTCGCGGGAGTAGTCAAGGGAAAGTCCCATTTTAGCCCACTGCTCATGAATGGTGTTTGCGTATTTGTCTTTCCAATCCCACACCTGCTCCAGAAACTTCTCACGTCCGAGGTCATGTCTGGAAATCCCCTGCTCGCGCAGCTTCTGCTCTACCTTCGTTTGTGTTGCAATACCTGCGTGGTCCGTACCTGGCAACCAAAGCGTATCGAAGCCCTGCATCCGTTTGGTACGAATCAGGATATCCTGTAATGTGAAATCGAGCGCATGCCCGATGTGCAGCATTCCTGTTACGTTTGGCGGCGGGATCACAATGCTATAGGCTTGAGCATCCGGACGCTGGCCTGCACGGAAATATCCGCCCTCTGTCCAGTAGGAATACCATTTCTGTTCTGCTGCCTTCGGATCATACGTTGTTGGCATCTCGTTTTTAGATTCATTCGTAGCGGCAGCATCTGCCGCTGTTAGATGGTTTTGGTCAGCCATTCTCTGATACCTCCACTAGTTTACTTGTAGTTGCTTATAGTTGTTAATAAAGTTGCTGTATAGAGCGCACAGGTCTCTGAAAAAAACAAAAAGACCCCTCGTCTCAAAGGACGAAAGGTCATTCTTTCGCGGTACCACCTTTGTTTCGCGCCAATGAAAAATAAAACTACACTTCTTACCCAACGGATTCAGAAGCTTAGCGCGACACTCGTACAGATAACGGCTGCTACCGGCCACAACCTAACTTATCCTTCATAGATATGAAGATAAGCTCAGAAGGGCGACTCCGGGGCGACTTCGGGGGCTGTTTCCTACGGAATGTCACAGCACTTGCAATTCCGCTCTCTGAAGGGCTGACCGCCTACTCTTCCCGTTCCCAGTCTTTACTTAGATATTGCTTACTCCATAATACATTTTGAGCCCCCCCTAGTCAACCTGGATACGCCTTTGCAGCGGGACTTTAGGCTGAATTTCGACTTATTTCTTCTGAAGCATTCATTCCAACAATGAAACAGCAAAAATCCCGACCCTAATACCTGATCGGGATTCACCTATTCATTTGTGTACGCATCACGATTCGATTACGGGATGTACAACACTTGGCCTTCCTCTACACTCTGCCCGGACAAGCGATTATACATCACCAGCTCCCGCGCACTTAGCTGATACTTCTCTGCAATGGTATCCAGTGTTTCTTCACGCTGTACAATACACAGCCGAACTTTGCGGAACATGTTAGCTCCGTCCGCGCTGGCAATGAATCTGCTCTTCCATTCCGTATTATTACCAACCTCTGGAACGTCCACTGCTGCAGATGTGTTTCCTTCCGACTGCAGAGCTTCCTGCTCTTTACGGACACGACTGGAGCTTAGTAAAGAGGAGAAGGTGAGATGTTCTTTTTCCGGAACCTCTGCTTCTTTTTTACTGCCCAAGGCGATCTTAAGATCTTGTTTCTCCTCATGAGAAGCCACACTCTCTTGTGAAACAAAAACTTCGTTCGCATTCTCATGGATGGGTTCAGCATTCTCATCCTGTTCATGAAGCTCATGATTAGCCTCACTCTCAGAAGCAAATACAGGTATATCTTGATTCGCTTCTGCACTAGCCGTTGGAACAACGGTCTCTCTAGAAGCAAAAGAATATTCCTCTTCCGGCTGCTGCTTCTCTTCGCTCACATAACTTGCTTGATTCAGCTGGGACACTTCAGCTTCCTTGATCTGTGGCTCGGCTTTAAACCAGTAATCGGATAAACCCGCTTTGGCATCCTCTGCTTGTGACTCTAGACTATGTGTCCGGGCTTTTGCGCCCTTGTCCTTCTCCTGAGCGGATGAGAAATTGACTACAGGGGACGTATGAGCCGCTCCGCTTGAGACTAGTAACTCTTGTGCGTCCTCAGCCGCATCGGCCTGTTCATGTTCTTCTACAGCAACCTGTGATGCATCTTCACCAAAGGTCCACTGTGAATTTTCATAAAGGGTATCATTTTCGTGTTCTTGGTGCTCAGCAGTTGCTTCTATCACCCTGTCATCATTAACAGGAGAATAGGCGACTGTATACTCCTCTTGCTGCCAGGCCGGTTGAGGTTGAGGATCCGTACTACCGATCCCCCGCAGCGATAGTACGCCTGTTATATTCACAGTGCGCATCGTGAGCAGATCAATATCAAAATTCTCGATCTCCACCCCAATATCTTCAATCGAGCTGACGCGTGTAAGCGGAACAGTGATTTCGACGGGAATGGCATGCTCCAGACGTTGTGTTCGGTCATCTTCACTCCGGTAAAGCCCGGTAAGCAACAGCTGACCATATAACTCGGCCCGATCCTCCCGCTGAATCACCTGAATTTCCGGAAGTAGTTCAACCTCCTCCAGCTCAGCTATTCCCGGAAGCTCTTCCGAAAGGTGAATGCGTTCGTAAATATCAAACCGCAAGCCGTGGGACTGATCAAACACGGGATATGTCCTCCTTCTTGGCATAATCTAACCCTGAGACAGGCCCAGAGCATAAGCCCAAAATGTTACTCCCCACATGTATATGCTTCAAACAGAGAGGCATGACAACTTTGGTAGTACTAACCGGACAGGATGCTAATAAATTTCATGAATTTAAGAGCTCATCAAACCTTAAGCCTGCTGATAGATGCACTACTTCGTAAGAACAAAGTATTATATGCTGCTTTTATTAATAAGACATGGATAGATGTTTTTTTTCTGAAAAAAATAGAAAAAGAACAGCAAAACCAGCTTTTGCTGATTCTACTGTTCTTTAGTTGCTTACGTATCCGTCAGGGTGCTTCAGACAGCAGCTCTCGCAGCTGCAGCATATCCTCCGGCCACGGATCGCTGACTTCCAGCTGTTCTCCGCTCCAAGGATGGCGGAAGGACAACGACTCGCCATGCAGGGCATGGCGGCCGGCAGCGCTGGAAGCCCAAACCGGGCCGCCATATAGTTCATCCCCATACAAGGGATGACCCATATGGCTGAGATGGACGCGAATCTGATGCGTCCGCCCGGTCTCCAGCTGCACATGCACCAGGCTTCCGCCATGCAGTGCCTCGCGCTCGATGATTCGCGTCGCGGCAGATTGTCCGCCGGGCGAGACCCGTCTGCGCGCAGCGTGATGCCGATCGCGCCCAATCGGGGCATCGATCACCTTAAGCACAGGCGGCACTGTGCCTTCGACGATCGCGGCGTAGTGCCGTGATATGCTTTTTTCACGCATATTCTCGTCCAGAACTAACTGTGCGAACTCATTTTTTGCATACATCACCGGACCCGTTGTATCTTTGTCCAAGCGGTGAATATGGCGCACAGCCACACTCTCGCCGGAAGTGATATAATGCGCAGCTACGAGGTGATCCAGAGTTACACCTGTTCCACTGCCATCTGGATGAACCGCCATCCCAGCTGGTTTATGAGCTACCAGGCAAAAATCATCCTCGTACAGCACCTCAAGCTCTTCCCATATCGGTTCAATCCCCGCTTCACGATCGGGAAAAAGTGCCAGCCGAAGCCGGTCACCTTTCCACTGAATACCTCCCTCGCGGCGTAACCGCAGATGAAGTTTCTCGGGCATGCCCACAGTTTCTAGCAGCCACTTATCAATCGTCGCCTGCGTATCCTCAGCTCCAGTAATGATTTTGCCGGGTGTTACCTCCAGCCATTCTCCACGCCGAGTCCAAGCGCCA
This sequence comes from Paenibacillus sp. FSL R5-0928, assembly GCF_037970385.1. Classification (NCBI taxonomy): domain Bacteria; kingdom Bacillati; phylum Bacillota; class Bacilli; order Caryophanales; family Paenibacillaceae; genus Paenibacillus; species Paenibacillus sp. FSL R5-0928. Next base: position 5,714,745 of record NZ_CP150225.1, read on the forward strand.
CCACCGGTTGTTTCTCCGGCTCCGATGCTCAAAGGGCCTTCAGGGCATTATAATGGCCCTCAATGGTATCATCAATATCCTGCTCACTATGTGCAGCCGATACGAACATACCCTCAAACTGTGAAGGTGGCACACTGATGCCTTGGCTCACCATATGACCAAAATAACGACAGAAAAGATCCGTGTCACTCGTCTTAGCCGTTTCAAAATTGATTACAGGTCCTTCAGTGAAGAATGGACAAACCATTGATCCTACCCGGTTGATCGTGAGCGGAATGCCAGTCTCGATTGAATTCTTTCTCAAACCCGCTTCCAGACGTGCACCCAACTGTTCCAGTCGGTCATATACTTCCGGTGTCAACAGCTTGAGCGTAGTATATCCGGCTGCCATCGCTAATGGATTACCACTTAGTGTGCCCGCCTGATAAATCGGTCCAGTAGGAGCGATTTGCTCCATGATCTCTCTTTTCCCGCCATAAGCACCCACTGGAAGTCCGCCGCCGATAACTTTGCCAAAACAAGTAATATCCGGAGTAATCCCGAACAAGCCTTGAGCACAGCCGCGATTAACACGGAAGCCTGTCATAACCTCATCAAAAATAAGCAGCGAACCATTGTCAGAAGTTAATTTACGCAGCCCTTCCAGGAAGCCTGGAAGCGGTGGAACAACGCCCATGTTGCCGGCAATCGGCTCTACGATCACTGCCGCAATCTCATTGCCAAAACGTTCGAAAGCAATCTGAGTGGACTCCAAATCATTGTAAGGAACCGTAATGGTATTCATTGCAACGCCTTCTGGGACACCCGGGCTATCCGGCAATCCCAATGTAGCTACACCAGAGCCAGCCTTAATAAGCAAACTATCCGCGTGACCGTGGTAGGAGCCTTCGAACTTCAAGATCTTGCTGCGTCCAGTGTAACCACGTGCCAAACGAATCGCGCTCATCGTAGCTTCCGTTCCGGAGTTAACCATGCGCACGATATCTACAGATGCCACACGTTCAACAACGGTTTTTGCCATTTCCGTTTCGAGTAGCGTTGGGGCGCCAAAGCTTGTCCCTTTTACCGCCGTCTCCTGCAATGCCTTCACAACCTCAGGATGCGCATGACCCATAATCAGCGGACCCCATGAGAGCACATAGTCGATAAAGCTGTTGCCGTCGATATCAAAAATACGCGAACCGATCCCATGATCCACATAAATCGGAGTCAGACCTACGGATTTAAACGCCCGTACAGGGCTGTTCACCCCGCCGGGAATATATTGTTTTGCTTCATCAAAAGCCTTCCGGGACGCTTCCTCTTTACGCGCCATTGGCACATTACTCATGTATCTTCACTCCTATTCTCTTCTTGGTTACACAAGCTTGTACAAACATATATTAGCTGCCGCGATGTCGGTGTGATGAAGATTAGCCTCGCAGCCAGCGGGCTGCATCTTTTGCAAAATAAGTAATAATAATGTCCGCACCAGCGCGTTTCATGCCCGTCAGCATTTCCAGCACAACGGCTTGCTCGTCGATCCAGCCTTGTAATGCCGCTGCTTTTACCATGGAATATTCTCCACTCACATTATAAGCCACCAAAGGAAGATCAAACTGATCACGAATCGTACGAATCACATCTAGGTAAGCCAGGGCTGGCTTCACCATTAACATATCCGCGCCTTCCAACACATCGGATTCTGCTTCACGGAGCGCTTCGCGCAGATTGGCAGGGTCCATTTGATACGTTTTGCGATTCCCGAATTGTGGCGCTGAATCCGCTGCTTCGCGGAAAGGGCCATAAAATGCCGAAGCATATTTGACCGAATACGACATAATCGGCACATGCTCAAAACCGTTCTCATCAAGTCCCGCACGAATCGCGTGAACGAATCCATCCATCATGTTGGAAGGGGCGATAATATCTGCTCCAGCTTTTGCTTGGGATACCGCCGTACGAGTCAAAAGCTCCAGCGAAGCATCGTTGATAACATCGCCATGTACCACACCATTCACCGTATGCGTATGCACCATTCCACAATGTCCGTGATCCGTAAATTCACAAAGGCAGGTATCTGCAACGACCAACAGCTCTGGGTACCAGTGCTTGATCAAGCGAGTAGCCTCTTGCACAATTCCATCCTCTGCAAAACCGGAAGAACCGATAGCATCCTTCGTCTCAGGAATCCCGAACAACAATACAGCCGGGATGCCTAGTGCGGCGATCTCGTCCACTTCTGCTTTTAACGTATCCAGCGAAAAATGATACACGCCCGGCATCGAGCTAATCTCATTCTTCACACCTGTTCCATAAGTCACAAAAATAGGCTGTACCATATCCAGCACATTCAGTATCGTCTCCCGCACCATGCCACGAATTCCAGCAGAACCGCGCAAACGGCGGTGACGTGTAATTGGAAAGCTCATTTGTTCATCCTCCTGAAAAATAAAATATAAAACCAAATTATGTGTCTGGCAGCAAACCACAACTAGCCGCAGCCAAGTCCAAATTAGCCGCAACCAAACCGCCGACCACTGGCTAACTGCGTATAGTTGTAGTTTGTGCAACTATCTCGATGTTTTGTCCTAATTGTAAGCTTTAGTTGCATTCTCTACAGTTATTTATTACAAAAGAGCGAAGATTCCTCATTTAGCGGATATTTAATTGTACATACTACAACTAAACTCGACTTTAGCTGATATATAGGAAATTTAATTGTATGAAGTACAACTAAAACTAAAATTCAAGCAGATCTGATCACATTAACCTACTGCATATTCTCTACATACCAGTTAGTTTACAACCAAATATTATACTCCGAACTCCATAAGTAACTACTTTCGGAGTTCAATTTATATGTTACTTGAAGGTTGCGATGTGGCACTTTTGAGCGTAGATATAACGGCGAGCAAACCAACACATGCAATTAGTAAATGTAAGCGCAGACTCAACTACCAATTCACACGTAAACCCAACTATTTAGCAACTACCAGCTCACATGTAACCACCAACTATTCAGTAACTACGAACTCACATGTAACCACCAACTATTTAGTAACTACCAACTCACATGTAACTACGAACTATTTAGTAACTACGAACAAAACTCTAGCCTGTAATGTAACTAATTATAAGCTGAGCGCTATATTTCTAAGCAGGCACTGCCTTTCTCCGTTGAACAGCTACTACTCTCCCCGCAGAGTAATCAGCTTCTACCTTCCCACCAGAAAGTAAGCTAAACAAGCCAAGCTCACCAGTAAACTATTGCTTCGTTCTATCCTCGATCCGAGCGCTACTGCAGCTGAGTCTCCGCATTCCAGCGGCAGAGCTCCTGCACCAAACCATCTATGGTTGCCTCTTCAGGCAAGAGTCCCGGTGTCAGTCCCGCTTCTACCGCAGTCTGCTCCGTTAACGGGCCGATGCAGGCGATTTTCACGTTTGCAAGTAGCGGGAGCGGTTCTTCAAGTCCCATCCGTTTCAGGATGTGTATGAAATTACGCACGGTTGACGAGCTGGTGAAGGTTACCGCGTGTACGCGACCTTCCTCTAGCAGCTTCAACAACTCGTCGTCATCCTCACCAGTGACAACCGTCTCATAAGTATCCACGTCTGTCACCTGTAGGCCAAGCTCTCTCAGCTTGTCCGGCAGCCAGTCCCGCGCCAGATCGCCGCGCGGCAAAAGCACGTTCTGCCCCGGCAGCAGCTGGGGACCGAACGTCTCAATCAGACCTTCCGCCTGAAACTTCGCCGGAAGTTCCTCAGCGATCACCCCGCGCTGCGCCAGCGCGGCGGCTGTGCCTGGCCCCACCGCTGCAATACGCGCGCGGTGTAGCCCGCGAATGTCCGCCCCCAGCTCCGCCAAGTGGCGCCAAAAAAACTCCACGCCGTTCGGGCTAGTGAAGAATACCCAGTCGTACGATTCCAGCGCGCCAAACGCCGCTGCAATCTTCGCCTTCTTCTCTGCCCCTTCCGGCATGATCGTCTCGATCACCGGGAACTCGTAGGGTTCCCCGCCGAGTTCTTCAATTCTATCCACCAGCTCGCTTGCTTGGCTGCGAGCCCGTGTCACCACGATGCGTTTGCCGAATAACGGCATCGCCTCGACCCACTTCAGCTGCTCACGCTGCAGCACCACGTCGCCGACGACGATGACTGCCGGCGGCTGAAAATCCGCCGCCTTCACCTTCGCCTCAATATCGGCGAGGGTTCCCGTCAGCGTCTCCTGATCCGCGCGGGTGCCCCAGCGCACAAGTGCCACTGGTGTTTCTGGCGGCCGCCCGTGCTTGATCAGCTGAGCGCTGATATAACCTATTTTAGCTACGCCCATCAGAAACACTAACGTGCCTGTGGCGTTCGTTACTTTATCCCAATGTATGGAATGATCCAGTTTATCCGGACTCTCATGCCCGGTGATAATCGACAGGGAAGAGGCATGATCGCGGTGCGTAACAGGTATACCCGCATAGGCAGGTACACTGATCGCTGACGTGATGCCTGGTACGATTTCGTAATAGATCCCATTTTTGCGCAGCAGCTCCGCTTCTTCACCCACTCGGCCAAAAATCGTAGGGTCCCCACCCTTAAGCCGCACCACTGTTTTCCCCTGTAAAGCCAAATCAACTAACAATTGATTAATCTCTTCCTGCTTCATCGTGTGGCGATCCGGGAGCTTGCCCACATAAATCTTCTCCCCGCCGGGTTTCATGCATTTCAGCAATCTAGGACTTGCCAAGCGATCATACACCAGTACGTCGCTTTTTTGGATACACTCGAGGCCTTTCACAGTAATCAGCTTTGCGTCCCCGGGACCTGCACCTACCAAATAAACCTTCCCCGTCAATCCACTCATCCCCTAACGTCTGACAGTATCTTCTCCGCTCCTCTTGCAATCAGCTTTTTAGCGACTTCTTCGCCGAGCTGTACCGGGTCAATCCCCGTGCAAGTTTCTTTCAAAATCGTTGAACCGTCCGGTGTTCCCACCATCCCCGTTAACGAGATTACTTTGTGCTCAGCGGTAGCAGCTTTGTCGGCTGCGTCAAGCACCGCATGAGCACCAATCGGCACTTGGCAGCCGCCATTCAGCACGCCAAGGAACGTGCGCTCCGCCGCTACCGTCAACGCCGTATCGGCATCGTTGTATAACGCCAGCAGCTTCCGCAGGTCAGCGTCATCTGCGCGGCACTGGATGCCGAGTGCACCCTGCCCTACTGCGGGCAGGCAAACCTCCGGCGGCAGGTAGGCGCTCACGCGATCCTGCCAGCCCATGCGCGACAGCCCCGCCGCTGCCAGCAGGATTGCGTCGTATTCCCCGCTCTCCAGCTTGCGCAGCCGCGAGTCAATGTTGCCGCGCACGGGCTCAATGACCAGATCAGGCCGCAGCGCAGCAAGCTGGCTGGATCGGCGTAGGCTGCTTGTGCCTACGCGTGCACCCTGAGGCAGCTCGTCTAGCGAGACGCCTCCGTTAGAGATCAAAACATCACGCGGATCGACACGCTTCGGCACAGCACCATTGATCAGCCCATCCGGTAACTCGGATGGCATATCCTTCATGCTGTGCACCGCCATGTCGATTTCTTTTTCCAGCATCGCTTGCTCGATTTCCTTCACGAACAACCCTTTGCCGCCTACCTTGGATAAAGTAACGTCAAGAATGCGGTCACCTTTGGTGACGATCTTTTTCACTTCAAAAGTAAATCCAAAACCATGCTCTTCGCTAAGTCGCTCCAAATCAGCAATCACATGTCCCGTTTGCGTCAACGCAAGCGCGCTCTGTCTACTCCCCACTATAACCTTACGCATTGTCCATTCCTCCTGGTAACGTTCGCCTCTTACTCTTCACCACAGAACCTTGCACTAGAAATCCAAACCCAAACTAACCAATTAACTACTCTCACTCTAAAAAAGGCATTATTGCCTTTGAATTCGCTACTTCGGATGACTCCCACCAACCTGAGGCATTCTTGCCTTTCATTTGGCTCCTTCGGCGACTGTGGCTCGTTTAGAGGGCATTGTTACCGTTCATTCCGCCATCACAGCTACTTAAGTCCAATTCAACGGGATTTATACCGTTCATTCCACCCTCTAAGCCACTTCAGCCGAATTCAACAGTATTTATACCGTTCATTTCACCAAACTAGCTACTTCAACCCAATTCAACGGGATTTATACCGTTCATTTCACCATTCCAGTTACTTCAGCCCAGTTCAACGGGATTTATACCGTACATTCCGCCATTCCAGTTACTTCAACCCAATTTAACGGGATTTATACCGTTCATTTCGCCATTCCAGCTACTTCAACCCAATTTAACGGGATTTATACCGTTCATTTCGCCATTCCAGCTACTTCAACCCAATTCAACGGGATTTATACCGTTAATTTCACCATTCCAGTTACTTCAACCCAATTTAACGGGATTTATACCGTTCATTTCGCCATTCCAGCCACTTAAACCCAGTTCAACGGGATTTATACCGTTCATTTCACCATTCCAGCTACTTCAACCCAATTCAACGGGATTTATACCGTACAATTCACCATTCTAGCTACTTCAACCCAATTCAACGGGATTTATACCGTAGATTCCACCATTCTAGCTACTTCAACCCATTTCAGCCATTCATTATGGTTACCCAAACAACCGCTCATCACTTCATATCTTAATCTAACCCAATTTTCTAATCTTTACAGTGTCCATGCGCACTTTTACTCCAACCGCTGCTCAGCAATCCAAGCGTCCATATCCTCCGGGCTCCACGCTATAAAGGTACCCTTGCTCATCTCGTTCAACACATCCAGCGCCCCAAGCTTCAGCAAAAGCCTTCCACGAACTTCAGCAGAAGGTTCTTTTTCCTTAATCCGGGTTCGCATGGCATGCACAAAATCCAAATATGGCTCATACGCCGCATCCAGCGCTTTTTCAAGCACATTTTTGATCTTCGTTGCCGCAAGCGGGCCAGCACCCGAAGTAGATACAGCTACCGTCAAACGTCCCCTCCGAACCACTCCAGGCGTGATAAAGTTTCCCGCTTCGGCATGGCTGGCCACATTTACATGAATTCCAAGCCGTCTAGACTCCCGCGCAACCTCTTCATTAACCGCCCTATCGTTAGTGGCTGCATATACGAGAAAGGCCCCACGGAGATCTCCGGGAGCATAAGTACGGTCCATCCAGATCAGGAGACCTTTTTCAGCTAGAGAATCAAGCGAATCTGTCAAAGAAGGACTAATCACCTTAACCGCCGCTCCAGCTTCCAACAGCCCGCTCACCTTACGTTCAGCCACGACACCACCGCCAATAACCACACAGTGCTGCCCTTCACAATCCAGCATTATGGGTAAATAACGCGTCATGCCCCTCACTCCCCGCTCCAACCGTGAAAATCAGACCAAGAATTCAACAGAAAATTTAAGATAATAAAAGCATATCCTAAAATCGCCCAGCGAGCCATACTTACTCCACTTTTCCGCCCGGACTTCTTAAAGATAATATAAAATATGTAAATCCCAAGACCGATAAGAGTCGTTAATACTTTTAAATCCTTCAATAAAAGCGTCCGTCCCTCAGATACTATAGATAAACCAGCCACCACCAGTGATATTCCCAGCAAAGGAGTGCCCACCAAAATAGCGGTGTAAGAGTATTTATCTGTAGTCTCCAGGTTCGGCAAACGACGGATCCGGTCGCTCCATTTCTTGCTTTTGAGTCTGGTGTGCAGGAACAAGTACAATATTGCAAAAACCGTCCCTAACGTCAGTGCTGCAAAACTCATATTTGCCAAAATCACATGCATCGTCAGCCAGCCATACACCGCACTCCAAGTCTCAAGCGTATGCCCACCCGCCGTCAGCCACACCCGATTAAGCAGAAAAACACTAAACCCGGCCATACTGAGCAGCAAAATCGTAAACTCGCCTCCACGTGTAAAAGCCACCGCAAGCGAAGTCAGCACAATACTAAACGCAAACCAAAACAAGAAATCATAAGGTGTGAAAATAGGCAGGCCTTTCTCCTGAGAGAAACGAATTCCAAGTCCTGCAACTTGCAAAAGACCTACAACAACAAGAAGCCCCGTGCCTAGCCGCTTCCCACCCGGACTCCTTTTAAGGCAATCCGAGAAAACAAACAGCAGGCTCAGGGCATAGACCAGCAGAGCGGCATCATATATTCCGTTCAGCAGTTGCATATTATTCACCCACCCAGCAAGCCTGCCGGAGCAAGTGCCGTCTTAGGCACAGAAAAATCAGCGCTGCCAGCCGTACGTTCTCCAGAACTAGACTCCTTAACCGAGGCAATATCTCCATCATCTGAATCGGATTTGAGCTGTTCCTGCAATGCAAAGATTTTGGAAAAATAATCAAGAGCTTCATTCCCCTGCTTACCGCCGGACAGCTCTTTAATTACATTGATCGGATCATGCATCATCTGGTTCACGATACTTTTAGTCAGACGGCGGATTACTTTCCGCTGATGCTCGTCCAGCTCGGGCAGCTTATTGAACAGACTCTCCATCGTTTCTTCATGAATCGTATTCGATTTATCCTGGAGCGCCCGGATCACCGGTCTTACCCCAAGCGTCTTGAGCCACAGCTGGAACTCATCCATTTCCTCACTGATCATCACTTCGATCTTCGCAGCTTCACTTCGGCGCATTTCCAGATTGTTCTCCACAATGCCCTCCAGATCATCAATATCATACAAAAAAACATCCGGCACATTTGCCGCCGCAGGATCAATATCACGTGGTACAGCAATATCAATCATAAAAAGCGGCCGCGAAGGGCGGCGTTTCATAGCATGCGCTACCTTATCAGCCGTAAGCACATACCCATCTGCTCCTGTTGAGCTGATCACGATATCTACTTCATTTAGAGTTGTTAACGCATCTTCAATCGTGCTCGGCTTACCCGAGAACTTCTCCGCCAATTCAATCGCACGCGACAGCGTACGGTTAGCGACAATCACTTCTGCCGCACCACTACTGTATAGATGCTTCACGGTAAGCTCGCTCATTTTTCCGGCGCCGAGAATCAGTACTTTTTTCCCAGTGAACATGCCAAAAATCCGCTTGCCCAGCTCCACAGCCGCATAACTGACAGATACTGCACTCTCGCCGATTGACGTTTCACTATGTGCTCTTTTGCCCAGCGTCACCGCTTGCTTGAACAACCGATTGAACCAAGTTCCAGTTACACCCTCAGCCTGAGCTGTGAGAAAAGAACTCCGCACCTGTCCCAGGATCTGCGTCTCCCCAATCACCATGGAATCCAGACCGCAGGTCACGCGGAACAAATGCGCAATCGCCTGTTCGTCTTCATAAATATACATGTGCTGAGCAAATTGCTCGCTTTTCACACCAAACCATTGCTCCATAAAGCCGCGGATGAAATAACCAGCCATATGAAGGCGGTCCATCACCACATAAATTTCCGTACGGTTGCAAGTAGCTACTAAGACCCCTTCTAGCACACCCTTCGTCTTCATCAGTTGATGGAGCGCTGCCGGAAGGTCACTTTCCGCAAAAGCAAACTGTTCCCGAACCTCCACGGGAGCCGTACGATAATTCAGGCCAACGACGACGATGTGCATCGATAGTTCACCATCCTAGTCTCTATAAGTTACTGAAATCCAGTTATATAAATTAATATCTTACATACCGTTCACTTTCACAACATCCCAAAACACTGTGTTAAGTATATCACACGAAAATAAGACTTTTTACAGATTTTTTGAACGCTTTATGAAATCCAGATAATAATTATTATAAATAAAAAACCGTAGGTTCGCTACGGTTAGGATGAGTTATTTTTAGCTAATTTATAAGGTTGTGGAAGTGAGAATGAAATATTATGGCCTACTAGTTCTTAAAATCGTCAAAAAGTCCGTTCTCCAAAAAAAATAAGTCACTGCTAAGTGACTTAAAACTTCTCAGGTTTCTTAACTTTTATCGACGCTACTTCTCCACACCTTTTGCAAAATGTGAAGATAACTGGTGAGCCAAAAGAGAAGGCTTTCCCAATAGGCATGACGTTAGCATATCCGTTGCTCATTTCGCCTTTAGCGAATGTAGTATTCCCACATGATTTACAAACTAAATTGTCTTGACTCATGAGATCACCTCGGAAGTTGGACAAAAATATTAATTATATAGTAGACTCTACCCTTTTTAGAAGTCGCCGATGCTTAGACCAAACTTTAACCCAAACACGATTTTCATCATCTAGATAAAAACGAATATTCACTAATTTTAAAGGCGTCCATATTTCGTTAAAATAGTAATTAGGCATTTGGCGTCTCTCCCACGAGAATAATATTGATATAGTTATAAGTATAAAACTATTAAACAATATTGTTTGTCGTAATGCGCCTTAAGCCAAGATAAGAAAAAAACTGTTTTTGTCGGATTATAGTGTGAACATTCTACAGCAGATTAGCGAAACCAGTTCTTAATCTGATCAAGAGTACTTTTTGCCTCCGGACCATTGTAACCAAAGGTGTTGCCGATCATTTTCACATATTCGTTGAACGTTGTTTCTCTACTTTTTCGGTCACTCCACCAGCGTTTAGCGTTATATCCTGATGCAGAACCCACATACGTCAGCTCGATCTCCGATTTTTTGTACATACGACCAAAAAGAAATTTCACCCTCCGCATGTGAAAGTCAGAGGAAATAACAATCGCAGATTTAAAACCGTATTCTTTCATTATAGGAAGAGTGTGCTCGGCATTCTGATGAGTGCTTTTTGCCGCGTTCTCAGTATAAATAACATTCTGGGGTATGCCTAAGGCTAGGGCATTTTGGACCATGTCACCCGACTTACTTGTAGACTCTTTAGCATTGGAAAGAATTATATAAGGCGCATAGCCTGCTTTATATAACTCAGCTGCCTTTTCTACACGACCTTGACCTCCGCTTAGGACGATGATCACATCTGATTGTTTGGGAGATTCAGTTAGAGCTAAGAAGTGGCCTGCACTGAAGAAACCAGTAATCAACAATAGTAAGCATACGAAAAGGACAAATCTTCTATTCATTAAATTACCTTTTCTTTTCTTAACCGTTAAGTCGTGCATAAATCACTTATGCGATTCGTTACTAAGGATTTGTTGCCACCATTCAGCATTATCAATATACCATTGGATCGTCTGCGCAATTCCTGTCTCAAAAGTATAAGTTGGCTTCCAACCTAAATTCTCAAGTTTCGTTGGATCAATGGCGTAACGTTTATCATGTCCTAATCTATCTGTTACGAATTCAATCAAATCATCAGATTTCCCCAAGGTACTGATAATCGTCTTAACTACTTCAAGATTAGTTCTCTCATTATGACCACCTACATTATAAACTTCACCACTTACGCCTTGGTGCACGACAAGATCAATGGCTGCGCAGTGGTCCCAGACATGGAGCCAGTCGCGAATATTTTTTCCATCTCCGTATACAGGAACTTTCTCTTCGTTTAATACTCTTGAAATGGTTAGTGGAATCAGTTTCTCAGGAAAATGATAGGGGCCGTAATTGTTCGAGCAGCGTGTTATGTTCATTGGTAAACCAAAGGTCTCATAATACGCACGAACTAACAAATCAGACGCTGTTTTGCTAGCACTATAAGGACTGTTAGGCTGCAAAGGTGTTTCTTCGGTAAAAAATACAGTAGGATCAAAATCGAGTTCACCATACACTTCATCCGTAGAGACATGGAGGAATTTAGTAATGCCGAATTTTTTAGCTGCATCCAGTAGTACCTGTGTCCCCATAACATTCGTACGAACGAATATCGCAGGATCAGTAATTGAGCGATCCACATGACTCTCCGCAGCGAAATGAACAACATAATCGAATTTCTCCAACTCAAAAAGTGACAATATTGCCTCTCGGTCAGCAATATCAGCTTGAACAAACCGATAGTTGGATTTGGACTCAATATCCTTATGTTTCGTTAGATCACCCGCATAAGTTAGCAAATCCAAATTCACAATATCATAATGCGGATATTTATCTACCATATACTGTACGAAGTTGCCTCCAATAAATCCGGCACCACCCGTAACCAGCATCTTTTGCTTACTCAATGAACGCACTCCCGATCTATTAGCTTTATTAGTTATTGTAAAAAAAATTCAAATTAGCATCTTTTAATAAAGGCGCCTTCTCATCCTTGGCAGATAATACAGGTGTAATATGAAGAGGCCATTCGATGCCAATAGAAGGATCATTCCACAGAATACCCCCATCACATTCCGGGGCATAAAGCTCATCGCACTTATACTGAACCTCTACGTCTTCTGTTAGCGTCATGAATCCATGTGCGAATCCTTTTGGGATCAGCAGTTGCTTTTTGTTCTCAGCATTCAGTTCAATGCCGAACCATTTACTATAGGTAGGACTACCTTTTCTAATATCTACGGCTACATCAAAAATAGCACCACGTGTACACCGAACCAGCTTCGTCTGTGCCTTAGGATGTAATTGAAAATGCAAACCACGTAATGTTCCTTTAGTCGCAGAGTAGGATTGGTTGTCTTGTACAAACTCCATGTCAATTCCATGCTCTTTAAACTTAGCTCCGCTATACGTCTCCATAAACCAACCACGGTGATCCCCAAAAACAGCCGGTTCAACGACTAATACGCCTTGCAAAAAGGTTTCTGTAATTTTCATCTCTGCCACACTTTCAGTTATTAGTATTGTATTTTACCTGTTGCTACTTTCATCAAATACTGACCATACCCCGTCTTACTTAACTTCTCCCCGCAATTCCACAAGTCTTCTTTAGTAATCCATCCATTAATATATGCAATTTCCTCCGGAGCGGCGATCTTGATTCCTTGATGATCTTCAATAGTCCGTACAAAGTTAGTTGCGTCGACAAGACTTTGATGAGTTCCTGTATCTAACCAGGTGAATCCCCGACCTAGGAGTTCCACATCAAGCTCACCAAGATTTAAGTAAGCTTCATTAATGGAGGTAATCTCCAATTCTCCACGTGAAGAGACCTCAACGTTCTTAGCAATCTCAATAACTCTGTTATCATAAAAATATAGACCAGTAATTGCGTAGTTAGATTTTGGCTGTGTTGGTTTTTCTTCTACGCTCAATACTTTACCTTCTTCATTAAACTCTACCACACCGAAGCGCTCTGGATCTTGCACGTGATATCCGAACACCGTTGCTCCTTGTTGTTTAGAAGAAGCACGTTGCAACATCTTCCGCATTCCATTGCCATAGTAGATATTATCTCCAAGGATCATGGCAACTGAATCATCACCTATAAAAGATTCACCCAAAATAAAAGCCTGCGCTAAACCATCAGGACTTGGTTGAACTTTGTATTGTAATGAGATGCCAAATTGAGAACCGTCACCTAATAAACTTTCAAATCTAGGCGTGTCCTCTGGAGTGGAAATAATTAGAATTTCTTTAATGCCCGCTAGCATTAATGTAGATAGTGGATAGTAGATCATTGGTTTGTCGTAAATAGGTAAAAGCTGCTTGCTTGTGACCATTGTTAATGGATATAGGCGCGTACCGCTACCGCCTGCTAGGATAATGCCTTTCATAATGTCGTAACTCCTCTTCGTATTATTTCTCTTTATAATAATCTACATACCAATTAGCAAATCTCTGTAAACCTTCTTCAATGGAAGTTTTTGGCTTAAATCCTACAGCTTGTTGTAATAAATCCGTTGATGCATATGTTGCTGGTACATCCCCTGGTTTAATAGGCTCAAATACTTTATTAAATATCACTTCTCTACCAGTAGCCTTGCTTAAACACTTTTCTAATGTTTCAATAAATACCATTAACTTTTCCGGGCTGTTGTTTCCTATATTAAAAACCTTATGAGGAACTGCCTCTGTCGGTGCTTTACTTAGAAGTCTCTCAATACCCTCAACAATGTCGTCTACGTAAGTAAAGTCCCGATAAAGATCATTTTTAAAATCACCATTATTAAATATTTTAATAGATTCACCAGCAAAATACTTCTGAGTAAATCCGAAATACGCCATATCTGGACGACCCATTGGACCGTAAACAGTAAAAAAGCGTAGACCAGTAGTCGGTATCTTATACAGATGACTATAAGTATGCGCCATTAGCTCATTCGACTTTTTCGTAGCTGCATAAAGCGATTCCGGATGATCTACAACATCTGATTCTTCAAAAGGAACCTTTTTATTAGACCCATAAACTGAGCTAGATGAAGCATATACAAGATGGTCAACAGGATAATTTCTACAAGCTTCAAGAATGTTAAAGAAACCTACAATATTGCTTTGAATATACACATCTGGGTTCTCTATAGAGTAACGCACTCCAGCCTGAGCTGCAAGATTCACCACAATATTCGGTTTATATTCTTCAAAGATCTTTGTAATCATGTCCTTATCTGATATATCAACTTTTACGAATTCAAAACGGCTAAATAACTTTAGTTGCTCTAAGCGAACGTGTTTGAGGTTGACATCATAATAATCATTTATATTATCAACACCGATCACTCGACTCCCTTGCTCCAATAACCTTTTAGATAAATAAAATCCTATAAAGCCAGCTGTTCCAGTAATTAGATATGTTTTCGTGTGATCTACAGGTATATCATTCAAATAGCTCGCCCCTTCAACTATCTTCCGATGGAATAATACTCCACACCAGCTTCTTTCATATCTTGAACCCCATACAAATTCCTGCCGTCATACACTAACGGCGTTCTCATTAAATCTTTATAAACTTCCGGCTCTATTGCTTTAATTTCTCCCCACTCAGTAAATACAAAACAGACATTCGCACCTTCAAGAGCTTCTTTTATGCTCTCAACATATTTGATACCGCCCTTACCATTCCTACCTTCTGGATACTCCTTAGAAAAATTCACTTTTCCTACAGGATCAAAAGCATAGATTTCTGCTCCCTGATTTAATAACAAAGGTATATTTTCTAGCGAAGCAGCTTCCCTCAAGTCATCGGTCCCAGGTTTAAATGTCAGTCCTAGCACCGCTACTTTTAGACCATTAAAGGTGATAAGTCTTTTAGATGCTTTTTTAAAAAGAATTGTCTTTTGGCTAGTATTGACATCAATAGCTGCTTTAACGGTTTTAAGCTCATATCCATTTTGTCTCGCTAAGTACTCTAGTGCCTTCGTATCCTTAGGAAAACAGCTACCTCCATAACCAATACCTGCATTTAAGAACTTGCTTCCAATGCGTTCATCAAACGACATTCCTCTTGATACATCTTGAATATCTGCTCCTACCAATTCGCAAAGATTAGCAATATCGTTCATGTAAGATATTTTCAGAGCAAGAAAATCGTTAGATGCATATTTGATCATCTCTGCAGATCTTCTTTTAACAGATACAACTGGGATATTAAACGGCTCATAGATTTTCATAAGAATATCTTCTGCCCATTTGCTCTCAGTTCCAATTATGATTCTTGCTGCTTGCAAAGTATCCCTAACAGCTGTACCTTGTGCTAAAAACTCTGGATTAGATGCTACTTCAACTCTGATGTCTCTACCTACTCCATTACCGTTACCAACAAGTTTTTCTCCTTCACGAGGTAGAAAATCATGTATAAACTGCTGCACCTTATCATTTGTTCCTACAGGAACAGTAGATTTAACCACAACAAGGCAATCTTTTTCTATTGTTTCTGCTATTTGTCTTGCAACTGTAGCTATGTATGAAAGATTAGCCGATCCATCAGGCTGCTCAGGAGTTCCAACACCAATAAATATCGCATCTGCTTCTTTATAAGCTGACTTATAATCAGTAGTATATTCAAGTCTACCTGCTGCATAATTCTTTTGCATAAGTTCTTCTAAATCCGCTTCATAGATTGGTGACACACCAGATTTCATCAACTCAACTTTGTTTTCATCGATGTCCACACAGGTTACTTGATGGCCTACTTCGGCGAAACATACGCCTGCTACTAAGCCTACGTAGCCGGTTCCTGCTACTGCTATTTTGAACAAAACAGTACCCCTCCTTCATTCTATATCCGTATTAATTGCTTGATGTCTTTAAGTGTATTGATAATATCTTTTTGCTTTATTACTAAATACACCGAATAAGCTATAACATATATTAATACTGCAGTCCAAGAATTAAGATACCAGCCTGTAATAATAAAAATACATGTTAAAGATAATTCCAAGCCTACATCCTTAAATATTGATATCCCTAATATTCTTGATAAAAATACTTCCGACAGGATGCACTTAAAGACCAATATAAATACAATGGATAGTATTGCTAGATCCAAATTTTTTATTATTACAGTAGTAACCACTGTAATAATAAAGCTCAATAAAAAGGAACATAAATTTAATTTCAACATTAGATTTTCTTTTCTCAAGGTTTTAAAATATGTACTTATCAGAAGTGACATCTTCCCCTCATAAACACACATTGGAAATAGTATCGCCATATACATTAAACTATCCGCATACTGAGGTAACCAGTTTGATAATACAACTTTAAAAGGATAATAACTGATAAGAATACCTAGCAAGATTATCATTAGAAAGTTTCGCATAGTTGCATATATTTTTGGTAGCTTGGTTTCATCCGTTCTTCTAAGAATAGGAAACATAACAATACCTACCGCATTAATAAAAATCATTAGTAGATTAGAAATACTTAATGTTAAGGATACTTTACCAAATGTGGCGACATCCCATGATCGTTCAATTCCGAATCGAACAACTCCAATTATCAACATACTTGCAATAGTTGCAAACATTAGATTTATTCCAACCGTAATATTCTGGATCATTTCTTTAAAGCTAAAGTAATAAGTCGAAAATCTATTAAATACAATATCTTTACAACAATACATAGAGTAAATTAAAGATAGTAACTTCCCAACCAAGTCAGCAATTATCATTAATTTATATTCTCTTACTCCAACAGTTAATAAGATTATGATCAAACAGCAATATATTAACCTATCTAACATTGTTATCTGTGCATATTCTTTAATTCTATTAGTACTTTGCAAAACATAAAGCAACATAAATCTAAGATTTACAATTATCGTACATAAAGCTATCATTTGAAGTATAAACTTTCTATCAACATCAATAATAGCAAAATATGAGATAGTCATTAGAGCTATAACTATTATTAATTGTTGTGCAAGCAACATGTAAAACTGTGAGCAAAATAACTTTTTATCCAAGTCTCTATACTCTTTCCCACCATACCTAAGGTATATTCCATCAAGCCACCCAAAATGTAAAAATCCCACATAAGAAGAATAAAATAAATATAGCTGCCAATATCCATATTCCTTGATACCAATCAACTTTGGTATTATTAGAATTACTAATGTTGACACCATAATAGAAACGAAATTCGAAGTTATAGTATACGAAAAATCTCTGATGAATTTTTTAACTCGATCATTCAATATAGTATCCTCAGCATTCTATTCTTTATTTTAAAATCTAGAAGAAATAATCAATAATTTTAAGTATAAAGTTCCCTTTACAGTATCTCTTTTAAGTTTTTTATTAAATAGCAATTTAATCTTCTTTGATAAAGAAGATTTATAAGTACTAACATCATTTAACATACCATAATCTTCAGCAGTTAATTGATCACCATAACCTTCTAATATTTCGCTTGCCAAGATAGAATGGAAATTCTTATTAATTTTCAACTGCTTTAATCTATAATTAAAAACTTCAAGTAAGGAACGTCTTCCACCGAAGATATTATTAGTATGTTGTCTATAAAGGATGTAAGAATTCGCATCATAAATAACCCTTCCTAAAAATAAAACTAGCAATGGTAGCCAGAAATCATGTGCATATTGTTGTTTAGGTTTATATTTAATAATTAAATTTCTAGTGTTGGAATTAAATACCGTAGTACATCCATGGGCAAATCCTTGTGCCAAAGCTTTAATCTTACTCGTAGGTATCATATTCTCCTTAATATTAAGTAAATTGATGTAATTCAAATTATTATCAACCAATATACAATTAGAACAATACACTACTGCTAGATCCTCTTCGATCTCACTGATTTTCCTAACCGCCTCTGATAATTTTTCCTCTTTCCATATATCATCTTGATCGGCAAAAGCATAGTAATCAAAATCCCCAGACATTTGTACTAGTGTAAAAAAACTAGACTTATATCCTACATTTCCATCAAAAACAACCTCTAAATTCGAATATTTCTGCTGATACTCAGATAGTATAAGCCTAGTATTATCATCTGAACCATCATCTCTCACCAAACAGTGTACAATAACTCCTTTTTGATTAAAGATACTATCTAATTGTTCTGATAAATACTTTTCTCCATTATACGACGATAACAAAACTTGAACCTTTTTCATAAAAATAACCCCAGTTTATATCAATATAGTTTAACAGATAATACTTAACTAGAGATACTATCATTCGATTGTTCGCTCTCAAACTTTCCAACAATTAAGAATCCTTTTCTAGTAAATAACCAAAACCAAAAAATAAGTTGTAACCATGTTGATAAAATTGTTAAGTACTGATCAGAAAAAAATTGATAAATTAATGGAAAGTAAAAAATAGAATGCAAAGCTATAAAAAAAGGAGATAATGTTGTTGAAACGACTGCTTTTTTATATAAAAAACCATGAGTTAAACCCAAAAGGGTAAGTATTACAAACGAATAAGTCAAACCATAATCAGCTGCATAATAATGTAAGACCGTAAAGACATTAGTTCTATCACCATAAACAATAACGAAATCCTGTACCGTACTTGAGACATCAAAGTTATACCCTATTACATTCAAGAACTCAATAAAGAATCTAAATGTATTCGTACCATATAAATAATAATTAAAAGTTTCCATCCATCGTACAAATGCTATCATAGAAGTTGTAAAATAAATTCTAAATTGCTTCATTACGAATTCAAAGGTATTACTTTGATCTTCATATACATATTTCATATAAGCAAAGGCGATAAAGGTAGTAAGTACTATAGACAATAATACAAATAAAATAACTAAAATCTTCTTGTTTCCATATTTTTTAATAATAATTGCACTAAAACACACTCCGAATAGAAGCATGAAAATAATCCCTCTACTGCCCCCTGTTACTGTGAAAAACAAGGCTATTATAAAAGATATCAAAAAGTAATTTTTATTTTTTTTCGTAGGATTATTAAAATATGCGATACTACAAACAATAGTCAGCGCGATAATTGCGTTTCTTGAATATGAAATTATTAAACCTTCTGTGAACATTCCAGTTGCTTTCCCAATACTTAAGGTTTGCCAAAAATTATAGGCGAAATTTCCAGAAATATAAAGAGTAACCTTCACAAGGAAAAACAAAAACAAAGCTATCTCTATAAGAATAATTATCTTCATATTAAATGAATTAAATCTGATTTTCCCTGGATTTTGCCCAGATATTGAACTTATTGTTCTTTTAGAATTCCTAACTATAAAGTAAAAGCCTATTGTAAAAAAGAGAAGTCCAATAACAAAAGAAGAATAATATATGCTACTTAAATCAACAGTTTCTTTTCTAAGTAGCAGTGCCATATACATAATGGTCCATATAGTTCCTATAATAAAAGGTGGAGCAAGGATATCTTTCGATTTTTGCCAAATGAAAAACAATATTATTATGCATCCTATTATACTAGCATATACCATTTAATAATCCCTCTCTGTCATCATGTCAAGAAATGACTGGACATGAAAGAGACAGCCTTTCTTAAAATGTACTTTAACAGTTTTTAAAATAATTACTTTCCATATACTCATTCTTTATATGTACCCATATTATTTAACCGAGCGTCTTTTAGTCCCTTTAGGCCCATTTTTATCTTTTTGAATTTCATATCTTCGTAGAGTAGTATTTTAATAATAAATTTATACAAATGCACATCAATAAACGAGTTATAATTATCCCATTTTTTCTCAAGATACTTTTGATTTCTAAACAAGTAATATGTCCTTACTGGTGAGGCAAATGATGGATAAATAGTCTTCCAAAAAAATTTTTTGGGTTTGGAATTTCCAAATCTTTGATATATAATCGCATTCCCTATTTGTATTATTTTTCCACCAAACTGATCAAATTTGATAGCTATATCAATATCGATATGCGCAATAAACAAGGACTCATCAAATCCCCCAGCTTTTTGATAATCTTTCAGACACATTAACGAACCTGAGGTCATTACCCAATTACGCTCAACAATCTCATCATTTTTTAAATGAGTGTATGCAATTTCATCCTGATTCGAACTCTCATCATAATAAACTGAAGATACATTTGGTGAAACAATTGAATAATGAACTGCTGATTTCTCAATAAAAGAGATCATTTTATTCACAGCAAACTTTTCAAACCTTGAATCCTGATCCATTGTTAATATGTAATCAAAACCATCCAACACTGCTTTTCGACACCCTAAGTTTAAAGCATAAGCCAGTCCCATATTTTCACCTAATGGAATATACTCTAGTTTTTCCCTTGTTCTTATTTCATTCAACAAAAGGTTATTTTCAACTTTTGAATTATCTATGATATATAATTTCGACACTGATTCAAGATAAGAATCAATATTTATTCTTACGTCATCGTCAGGATTAAATAACACAACAACTCCACAATACTTCTTCATGTATATACTTCCTTTATAAGCATTTTCGAATAAAATTTTTCTAAAAATTCACTTGATTCAGCAATATTATATCCGCTCTTTTTCACTTCGATATAAGCATCTAACCTGTTATTAATAATTTCACTATTTAATATTTCATTAGCCCATTCGGTAGCACTTAGTGATAATGATAATGATTTTATCAAATTTGTAACATGTGCTTCTGAAGGTACTGTATCCGAAACAATACAGGGAAGCCCGGCTGCTTGTGCCTCAATAACAACCATTCCTAATCCTTCGAAATGTGAAGGAAACACAAAAATATCCATAATCTGCATAAAATCATTCACATTAGATATGACACCAGTAAAAATAACTTTCTCCTGTATCTCTAGATCTAATATGCGTTGTTCCAAATCCCCCCGTAGTTCTCCATCTCCAATAAGCAACAATACCGCATTGCTTCTACTTTTTTGCAATTCAAAAAAAACTTCCAGTAAAAATTCATGATTCTTCTGTATGTTAAATCTCCCAACATGGCCTATCACATATTTATCGCTAAGGTCTAAACTTTTCCTCATATTGTTCCTCAGGTGATCATTGTACATATAAGAATCGCAATCAATAGAGTTTTCAATAATTCTATATTTCTTATTATTTATGACGTTTTTACCGAAGAGCCATTTACCAGCATCATCAGAACACGCAAACAGATAATCTGCAATATATCTAATCGGAATTTGCATCACGTTTTTAATCACAGCGGCTACTCCACTACCAGAAGAAGTATTGTGACTGTGTGCTATTGTTTTCAATTTATACTTTTTAGCAATATTTAAATATATAGCAGCAGTACTCCTCAAATGACCATGAATAATTTTATACTCAGAGTGTAATCGAAAGAATTTATGCCATACATTTTTATAAACTATATGATTCTTACCATTATAACGTGGAACCCTATAGATCTCTCCTCCTAATTTTTTGATTTCATCTTCATAATCACATTTTTCTGTAGTATGTATAATAAAATCAAATTGAATTTTCGAACGATCAATATTACGATATACATTCATAACCATCGTCTCTGCACCACCTCTGTTTAACCCTCCCAACACATGTAGTATTCTTATTTTTTCTTTCATTATATTACTCCTCATTAATAGATTAAATAAGATTCAATCAATTAGTATTAAAAAACAGAGATAAAATAATGGATATAACAAAATCATCCAATTGTGATTATCTAATTAAAATGTAAACAACATTTAAAATAGATGAAAAAATAAATTTTCACTCCAAAGTCTTAACCTTTTCTAATTCTTCTATATATGCTTCAATTACAAACCGTCTATCAAATTGTCTTTCCACCTTTTCTCGCCCAAGTTGCCCCATTTGATTCCTTTCATTATTTGATAATTGTATAAATTGCTCCAATTTAACAGATAAGTCACCACGACTACCTGTTTCAAATAGATAACCTGTAACACCATCAGTAATAACATCATTTGAACCATTAATGTTTGATGCGATACAGGCACGTCCCATTGCAGCTGATTCTAATAAAACATTAGGTATACCTTCTCCTCCATGTGACGGAAGAACAGTACAATGACATTTTTGAATCCATGTTTTAATATCCTTTTGAAAACCTATGTATTTAATAATCCCTTGATTGCTATATTCCTTAATAATTTTTTTATACTTATCCTCTTCTATAAATCCAGCAATATAAAAATTAACATTAGAATATCTCCCTTTTAAAATCTCTGCGCATGACAAATACTCTTCAATTCCTTTTAATTTCATTATTCTTCCGATGAAGATGAAATTGATCTCACTTCCACTAGGCATATCAGTAGCAGAATATTGCTCCAAATTCACGCCTGATCCCGGTAAAACTATATAGTTATCCCGTATCATTTTATGATCTATAAAGAAATCTTTATCTCCACTATTCTGAAAAAAGACCATCCATGAATTCTTCACAGAAATCTTATATAACAAAATTACTAATCTACTTACAAAACTTTCTTTTAGAAATGTTGCACCCGTTCCAGTTATATTATTAACTTGTATTCTTTTTGTTATATTTGAAGCAATTGAACCATATATATTAGGCTTAATCGTATATGAAAAAATAATATCAGGAATTATCCCCTTCATAATTTTGACATACTTACACAATA
Source organism: Paenibacillus sp. FSL R5-0928 (assembly GCF_037970385.1). Lineage (NCBI taxonomy): Bacteria > Bacillati > Bacillota > Bacilli > Caryophanales > Paenibacillaceae > Paenibacillus > Paenibacillus sp. FSL R5-0928. The sequence goes on from NZ_CP150225.1 coordinate 5,737,549, forward strand.
AATAAAAATCCTTAAATGGATTTATTCCTCTTCTGTCAACAGAAGTTTCAACTATCTTGCAACCCATATTAGAAAAATAAGAGTTTTCATCAGATTTAGGAATTGAAAGATATACTTCATGTCCATCCTCTATAAGTCTTTTTATCAATTCTTTTCTAAAGGAGTAAAGTGTAATGAAATGATTGGAAAGAAATAGAATTTTCATAATCTAAAAGTCTCCTCATGGTTTCTATCTCCGATAGATGAAAATCCTGTTTTCACTTTCATTAAATCTCTAGATCCTCCCTCTACTACCCCATCACTCTTCAGGACCTTAATTATTGTAAAAAAAAAGCATTTCACATCCAACCCCATAGTCATTTTATTAACATACTCCCCATCCAGACTCGCCTTCTTCTCAATAGGCAACTCATCTCTACCATTAATCTGAGCCCATCCAGTCAACCCAGGTTTAATATCATTAGCTCCATATTTATCACGTTCAGCAATCAAATCATATTGATTCCATAATGCAGGACGAGGTCCCACGATACTCATTTCACCTTTTAGGATATTGATAATCTGAGGCAATTCATCCAAGCTTGTTTTTCTTAGGAACTTACCTACTTTAGTAATGAAGAAATCAGGATCTTCCAGTAGATGCGTCGGCATGTCTTGTGGTGTATCCGTACGCATTGTTCTAAATTTTAGTATGTAGAATTCCGATTTATTTTTACCTAAACGTTTTTGTTTAAATAATATAGGGCCTTTGGAAGTTGTCTTAATTGCGATCGCAATGATTAAAAAGACTGGCCATAACACTAGCATCCCAATTAAAGCTAATAGAAAATCTATGGTTTGTTTCGTGTAAACATAAGGTCTCATAAGTTCACCTGATCCTTTTAGTTACTATTTCTCCATATATGTAGATCATCTCTATGCCAAATGAGCATAGAGATGATCTTCTTACTACTCTCTTAATTCGCCATCTTCTCAGCTATATCTTTACCCGCCTGAAGCTGTGCCTCAAATTCACTTTTATATTGACTAATAATCTCCGTGCTATAGCCGTTGCTGTTCAGTTTTTGTTCAGTGTCAGTAACTATACTATTGAAGCTAGCAGTAAATGAGGCCAGCTGTTGCAACCCTTTTTCTTTAATGCTTTTCTTACTCGCTTCATCTGTCGCTCCAAGATACTCAAACCCAATACTCATTAATGTCGATTGACTTTGATTTTTAAGCGCCGTAAGCTTAGCTTCTGTGTCACTAGTGATAGTTTCATATGAAACCTTTCCAGTTCCTGCAGAACCACCACCTGGTGCACCTGTTGTATCCGTTGGCGCTGGTGTCGCTACTGGAGATGGTTCCTTAACATTGTCATTGTTTGTCGATCCATTAGTGGCTTGTTCCTGATAAGCCTTGGAAGCTGCAGTAATGGTCTTCGTCTTCTGATCCCAGCTAATGTTATGACCTACAGATTCCGATAAAAAACGTAGAGGCACATATAAGGAACCATTCAGGATGAAGCTAGATTGACCTGTAGGCAAAGCCTTGGTTGCATCGTTAAATACATAACTTGCCTTAACTTGATTGAGGACAATATTCTTCGCTGCTGCTGAAGTACTATTCCCGTTCTTTGCATTCATTAGATATTCTTTAATCACAACTAGCTCTGAGCTGCTAGGCTCTGCTACGGTAACTTTAACATTCTTAGCATCCCAAGCTACACTCTTTTGTAAAGCATATGACATAAACCGTAATGGAACATAAGTTGTATTGTTGTACATGAATACATACTGGCCTGCGGGTGGCTGAATACTCACGCCGTCAAAAATCAAATTCACGTTCATACTTTGCACTTTAATCGTATTAGTTGCTGCCTTAGTCGTTGCACTTGGTACTGCCGCTGCTGATACTGATATAGGTGCGGATGCTGTTAAGGGTGCTAAACCAATTGAAGCAATTAATGATAAAGCTACGACTGATAGTATTGCTTTAGACATGCTTATTCACTTCCCTTTTCTTTCGCTTTTAATTGTTCTTCTTCAGCAATGATTTGGTCATGTGTTTTTCCTTGACTGACTCCGTACTTCTTAGCAATCTGAGAAAGCTCATTGTACTGCTCTGTGGATACTTTACCTAGGATGATACTGCGCGCCTCACGCTTCTCCTCAGTCGTTAAGCCACCCTTTGCCAAATCTTTAAGACGATTAATATCGGATACGCTAAGTTGACCAAGAACAATAGAAGCGACATCTGCTTTATCTTTAATCGTTACGTTTTCTTGAATTTGCTTAGCTTTATCTGTGGAGACCTGTGCTGTATAACCATCTGAATTCGCATTTTTTGAATCTGATGATGGAGCTTTGGTCGGTTCACTAGTAGTAGAAGCTGTTGTTTCTCCACTAGGTTTATCGTTATTTTCACTACTTTGATTACTACTTCCCTCATCATTTGCTGGTGGAGTAGTAGGCACCGCGGACTCTACAGGATCGACATTACTATCATCAACTGTATCAGTTGGCGCTGTTCCGTGATCTTGACCACCACCAACATTATCCTCAGACTCCAGATCAAAGCCATCTACCATTGAATTCATCAGCTTATCGACAGCATAATTTGCGGCGAACAAGCCGCCAACACCCAGCACTACAATAACTGACAGCGTCCATAAAAGGATCTTTTTCCATCGTTTGTTGAACACTTTATATCCCCCTTTATGAATTAGTTAACTAATAGCAACTTGAGCAACGGGCTGCATCGGCACAATCTGATTGATTATTTCGCGTATAACTTCTGGTTCCTCAGCGAGAACACGTTCCAAACGTTTAAACTCCAACTCTAACTGATTTAGACTTATTACATTAGGCCTACCAATGAAAATTCTTCCATGATCTGTAGAACCTAGATTTTCTTCATCTGTAAGCAACTCTTCATATAACTTCTCACCCTCACGAATACCGGAGAAATGAATATCAATGTCCTTATAGGGTTCATATCCAGAGAGCGTAATTAAGTCTTCCGCCAACGTTAGAATCTTAACCGGCTCTCCCATATCCAGAATGAACACTTCTCCGCCTTTGGCGAAAGAACCAGATTGGATGACAAGCTGAACAGCTTCTGGAATCGTCATGAAATAACGCACCATTTCTGGATGAGTGACAGTGACTGGACCTCCGGCAGCGATCTGCTGCTTAAAGGCTGGAATTACACTGCCGCGACTACCAAGAACATTCCCAAAACGCACAGCAGAGAACTTCGTTTGACTTGTAGTGTGCAGGCTCTGCACATACATTTCCGCAATCCGCTTAGTGGCACCCATCACACTGGTTGGGTTAACCGCCTTATCAGAAGAGATCATTACGAATCTCTCGGCACCATATTTATCTGCACAATCCGCAACATTTTTGGTGCCGAAAACATTATTTTTAATAGCTTCCGAAGGATTACGCTCCATTAAAGGAACGTGTTTATGTGCTGCTGCGTGAAAGACTACATGCGGTCTATGGCCACTGAATATGTCCATCATTCGACTGCGATCCTGCACATCTGCTATCACGGTTACAATGTTCAACTCCGGAAAACTCTTACGAAGTTCCATTTCAATCGTGTAAATACTGTTCTCACCGTGTCCAAGTAACATTAGCTTGTCCGGACCAAAAGGAGCAATCTGCCGGCATAACTCTGAACCAATAGAGCCCCCAGCCCCCGTAACTAACACCGTCTTATGATGTACATAACCTAAAATACTGTTCAAATCAGCTACGATCGGTTCACGACCTAATAAATCTTCTACGCTAACATCGCGAAGTTTCTTAACTGATATTTTTCCAGCGATCAGATCATTAAGAGCCGGTATAATCTTCAGCTTTGCTCCAGTCTTTTTGGCAAGATTAATAATTTCAGAAATCTCAGTACGTGAAACAGAGGGCATGGCGATGATAATCTCATGAATTTCTCTTTCTTTCACAATCGCTGGGATTGCATAACGATTTCCAATTACAGGAACACCCATAATGTACATATGGTATTTATTCGCATTATCATCAATGAAACCGACTAATTTGGTATGCGCAAAAGAGGGTCCCATCATTTCCCGAGCAATTAATATCCCACAATCACCAGCACCTACAATTAGTGTATGGGTCTTAGTGTCTTTGTAATTGATTCGGTCATTATGAAGTACTCTCCACAAAAATCGGACTCCACCTACTAATAAAAGAATAGTCTCCATGGACCGAACTTCTATGGCAAGAGGTACTCTATCCGGCAAAATTAGATATGCCAGTGCAAATGAAAATAAAGACCCTACTACAATAGCTTTAGAAACCGATATAATTTCACCGATACTGGCATATTGCCACATTCTTCGGTAAAGACCGAAGTATATCAGGCTTCCACCAAATGCAAATGTTGCAATCAAACCAAATTGCAGCATCTGTACAACGTATTCCTGAAGAGCATGGTTAGGGTACCGAAACAAATAAGATGTCACAATACTGAACCAAATGATCGCAAGATCAATGAAGAATAAAAGAATCACTCTAGATTTCGCTGTCATTTTCAGTGCCTCCAAAAATAACATTTTCAATTATGAATAAATCAATTTCCATAGTAGTAGTAATAGTACCCTTCACTAGCTTTACGTTTTACATTATTGAGAACAACGCCAAGCATTTTTGCACCCACGCGATCCAGATTAGCTTTAGCTTTTACTGCGATATCGCGTTTTACCTTACCATAACTTACAACCATAATAACGCCATCACTCTTCGAGGCCACAATTTGTGCATCCGTAACCGCTAATAATGGTGGAGTATCAATAAGAATGACATCATACCGCTGACGCAAGTCCTGTAAAAGAGTGCTCATCCGATTAGATGCCATCATTTCCGCCGGGTTGGGCGGGATTGGTCCAGAGGTCATGATTGAAAGATTATTAACACCGGAGTCTTGGACAGTGTCCTCAAGAACTGCCTGTTGCGACAGTAGGGAGGATAAACCAAAACGGTTGCTTAGTGTAAAAGTCTTATGTGCCGTCGGCTTCCGCAAATCGGCGTCAATCAACAATACTCTTTTATCTGCTTGTGCGTAAGCTGCCGCCAGGTTAGCAGATACCGTAGATTTACCTTCTTCCGGTCCGGATGAAGTGACCATAATCACTTGAATAGTCTGATCTACAGAAGAAAAATCAATATTCGTGCGCAATGCGCGAAACGCTTCAGAGACAGGAGAGCGTGGGTTCGTAACGGTGATCAGATGGCGTTGTTTATTTGGAAGCTGTGACATGTTCGAGGTCCCCCGCCTTTCTGGATGATTGTTTCTGTGTTTGTGCGGCACCTTGCTTGCTTTCATCTTGACCCAATCTTGTAATCATAGCTATGGTAGGCAAACCAAGATACTTCTCAATGTCAGCTTCTGTCTTCAGGGTGTCATCCATATATTCCAACAGGAAGGCAATCCCTAACCCAATCATCAAAGAGACGATAAAAGCAATAGCCATGTTCAGTAAAACATTTGGTTCTACCGGCCGTGGCTCAACAGTTGGATTCACTTTAGCTTCATTCAGAATCGATACATTTTCCACATTAAATAGACTTGGAATTTCTTCCTTGAACACAAGTGAAATGGCATTCACGATTTCAGCAGCCCGCTGATAAGAATTATCTCGAACGACAAGTGTCATCACCTGCGTATTATTTACGGAACTCACATTAACCTTTTTTAATAGCTCTTCCGCAGTGATATTGAATTGCGGATAATCCTTTGTAACAATATCAAGGATGGCCGGAGTCTTAATAATTTCCTTATACGTATTAATTAATTGAATATTGGTATTAATCTGGTTTAAATCAAGCTGCCCCACCGCTGACTGCGTTGGTGTTTGGTTAACGATAATCTTCGTGGATGCCTCATATACCGGGTTTTTAATATACAGACTATATACACCAGCAATACCGCACACCAATACAACTATGCTGAAAATGAGCCATAGTCTCTTCCTGACGATCTGAAAATAATCGCGAAGATCCAATTCTTGTGATGACAAGTGAAATTACCCCCAAGCTATTTCTGAAATATTTCGATGCCTGTTCAAATCTTCCCTATTTGCAAAAAAATCGCCTCCTCTCACCTACATGAGAGGAGGCTGTATACTATAAGTTTTATTTACTTGAAGTTAATAGTACGGTAGATAATTACTGCTGCTTCAGCACGGGTAGCTGTATCGTTCGGGTTGAACTTGCCAGCATTTCCGATAACCAGGTTGTGGCTTGCTGCAAACGCTACGCCATCTCTTAGGGATGCGCTGATCTTAGCAGCATCAGAGAATTTGCTGATTGCAGTAGAATCGGTTTTTGCATCAGGATTGATAGATTTCAACGCACGGGAGATCATTGTTGCCATTTCTGCACGTGTAATAGTTGCATTAGGATCAAATTTGGCCGCACTGCGTCCAGTAATAATCCCTTTTTCTGCTGCAACTGCTACATATGGTGCATACCAAGCAGTTGAACTTACATCGCTAAAGCTTTGTACAGCAGAGTTGTTTTCCAGGTTAAGCGCACGAATCAACATTTTGGAGAACTCAGCACGAGTTACGTTGTTCTTCGGTGCAAATTTACCTGCTCCGACTCCTTCAATCGCACCTTTAGCAGCTACGACTTGAATTTGTCTACCAGCCCATGCTTGTACAGCAGCAATATCATTAAAGGAGACTTTATTCTCAAGTACTGCATAAGAAGAGAATGTATCACGTGGTTCTACGATGAAATCTCCATCAAGAACTCCACCTTGGAATTGCAGGTCGCCGTATACAAGTTTACCAACGGAAAGCAATTCTTTATCAAGACCATCAGTATTCTTAAGTGGCAATTTGATAGTAATTGGTTGTTTAAATGTGCTTTGTGCTACACCGTTCACACTAAGTGTGAATTCATACACATCCGAAGCCAATTTCAGCTTGGTAACGGAAGTTACAACTTCTGGTTTAGCAGTAGTTACTGTCAATGAAATCGCTGTGCTGAATTGGCTTACAGGAATCGTTACAGTTACACCGTTGAAAGTAACGGCGATATTCGCAATACCTTTAGCTTTTGCAGCTTCAATAATGGCTTGGGAAAGTGGAACTTCAACTGTAGTAGCGTTTACTGTTCCCAGATTCAGGGTCAAAGTAAGACCAGTTTTACCAGGGTTCGCTGCAACCAGCTTATCAAATTCTTTAATTACATCAGCATCAACCAATTTCAAGGTTGCTTTACCGTCAACAATGCTTACGAGCTTAGATACGTCGTAGATTCCTGGAGTTTGAACAGGAGCTACAGGCGTTGTAACACTTCCATTCCCACTTCCACTGCCACCGCTACCAGGACCGACTTCGCCGCCAGTACTAAATCCATAAGCTTTAACGTAAGCAACAGCAAGTGATTTTGCCGCAGGTTTTGCGGATTTAATATTATTGTTCAGGTTTTTCAATGTTTGCTTAACATCATTAGCAGTAACTCCAAGCTTGTTCAAAGCCTGACTTACTGTAAGAGCTCCTGCACCTGTAGTGTGGTTCATCACTTTCGCAATGGCTTCATCCAACAAAGTCTCGTAACCAGATTCAGATGTAAGAATTGCCAACAAATCTGCTGATGACTTGTTACCTACCAGATCACGAAGTTCTGTTTCAATACTGCTCAAGAATTCAGCAACACTATCAACAGTAAGTCCAGACACACCCGCTTTAGCTGCAATTTTGCTTACCAAAGCAATGTTTTTGTCATCGTTACGGATCACTTGGATTCCTGAGTAGTCATTTTCATAGACATCGTAGACTACACTAGTAACGCTTTGGAACAATTTAAGTGATGTTTTTGTTTCTTCTCCATCCAGTGAAAGCTTGTTCAGTACTGGAGCAAAAATTTCTGTAAATTCTTTCTCACTCAGTGCTGCAACCTCAGTCTTCAAATTGTAGAGATAAACTGCATCAGTTGCGGTCAATTGTTTGTAAACAGCAAGAACCTTATCCTTAACTGCTGCACTACTACTAACTGTAGCCGCAGATGCTGTGCCTACTGCTCCAAGGCTTCCCAACGGAAGACCCGCTACGGATGCTGCTACCATACTTGCTGCTAATGTTGATACTACTAGTTTCTTTTTCAAAGTCACTAAATATCCACCTCTTCTTATGTATTAAAATACTGTACTACCATAGACCTAGAACAATTCGCCCAAATGCTACGCTATTACGTATAGCACTAAATCACCCAATAAAACCCATTCTACCACTATTAGGTAGATTAGTCAGCCCTTTCGGAAAAAAAATCCAAACAATTTTTGTCGGTTTCCCCTTGTTTGTACGTGTTTTCCATGAATAACCTCGCCATTGGTCATAATTTGCTGAGCATTGCCGCGAACATAGTCACGCATCTCAGGGCCTAATTCTTTCTCCATAACCACATAAGCAGCGTTTAATCCAAAAGGACGATGAACACTGTCATGTGCATCAGAGGCCAACACATGTACTGCATTTCTACGGCATAGCTCCAGCGACAATTTCTGTAGCTTATTCCCGAAAACGCCTGCAAGACTCTGTGCGGTTACCTGCCCAAGTGATCCTAGCTCTATCAGTCTCTCTAGTTTAGAAGGATCAGCGGCTATTTCAGCATTGCGCTCCGGATGGGCGATGACCGGAACGAACCCTTGAATGATCAGCTCGTGGCAGATTTCTTCCATGTTACGTGGTACTCGTGAAGAAGGCATTTCCAGTAAAATATACCGCGAATCTGCAAGACTCAGCAGTTCCCCCCGCTCCAGATCATTCAGAAGCTCCCCGTAGATACGGACCTCTTGACCTGGAAGAACAAGCAGTGGATTACCAGCCTGACGAAGTCTCTCATTCATCAACTCCACAGCTTCTTTAATCTTGGGGGCGTTATTCATATATTGACCGTTGGCATGATGTGGCGTGGCGATGACTGAAGTAATCCCTTCTCTGTGGGCGTCTTGCGCCATGGCAAGAGCAGCTTCCCAATCAGAGGCTCCGTCATCCAAAAAGGGTAAGATGTGGCAGTGAATATCTATCATATGTTATCTATCGGTCCTTTTCCATAGAAATTTTAGTTTTATCAACAAAAAAATACAACCATTCCCACCAGGAATGGTTGCTTGATTGTAAATGAGTTCATATCTTACGCTTCGGTTGACTCCTCTTGCTGAGATTCATTTGCTATCATTTCAGCATCCTCTGAATCCGGAGATTCATTCTCAGAAGGGCGAATATACCCATCAATTAAGCCCCAAAGCTCGTCTTTGCCGAGACCAATTTCCGAGGAGAATGGAATAAAATTATCCCCTGGCAGCACGCCCAGCTCCTGCTTCATGGTCTTGATATGCTTTTGCCAACGTGTCTTAGGAATTTTATCCGCTTTGGTCGCTACAACACACATAGGAAGATCATAATGCTTCAACCAGTCGAACATCATCTTATCATTGCTGGTAGGCGAATGCCGCAGGTCCACAATAAGCAGAACAAGCTTCAACGTATCGCGCTCAGAGAGATATTTTTCAACCATTTTACCCCATACCGCGCGTTGCGTCTTGGAAACCTTGGCATACCCGTAACCTGGAAAGTCAACAAAATACATGCTGTCTTCATTGATACGGTAATAGTTCATGTGTTGTGTCTTACCAGGCGTGGAGCTTGTCCGAGCCAGATTCTTACGGTTAATCATTCGGTTAATGAGGGAAGACTTCCCCACATTGGAACGCCCTGCCAGAGCAACCTCTGGCAAGGAATCATCAGGGTACTGATCAGGGCCTACGGCACTGATAATAAATTCGGCAATATTAACTTTCATAGGACTTCCTTTCTAATGCACACTACTCGGTGGCTCACTGCTAATTTCATTATGATGCTCAACTAACGCATGATGCAAGACCTGATCCATATTAGATACCGGTACGAACTCAACATCATTACGTACGCTCTCAGGAATATCTTTCAAATCCCGTTCATTGTCTTTGGGAAGAAGGATCTTTTTATATCCAGCTCGGTGAGCGGCAAGAGATTTCTCTTTCAATCCACCAATTGGCAATACACGTCCCCGCAAGGTGATTTCACCCGTCATCGCCACATCCTTGGAAACATACCTTTTCGTGAGTGCGGAGATCAATGCGGTTGCAATCGTAATCCCTGCTGACGGACCATCTTTCGGAATTGCACCTTCCGGAATATGGATATGAATATCAATCTTCTCATAAAAATCGGGCTGGAGCCCCAGCTCCTCCGCCTTCGAACGAGTATAGCTGAATGCGGCCTGTGCTGACTCCTTCATTACATCGCCCAGCTGTCCGGTGAGGGTTAGTTTACCTGTTCCCTGCACAACCGTAACTTCGATCAGCAGTGTATCCCCACCGACCTCAGTCCAAGCCAACCCAGTGACGGTACCAATCTGATCTTCAAGCTCGGCCATACCGTAACGATATTTGGAAGCCCCAAGATAATCCTTGATGTCGTCAGGAAGAATGATCACTTTCTCTTTTTCCTCAGACACGATTTGTTTCGCAGCTTTGCGGCATAATGCTGCAATCTGCTGCTCCAAATTACGCACACCGGATTCACGGGTATATTCGCGGACAATGCGTAATAAGCTATCGTCTTCGATAATCAGTTGATCTTCTGCAAGACCGTGGTTTTTCTTCTGCTTAGGCAATAGATAACGGCTGCCGATTTGCAGTTTCTCCAGTTCCGTATAACCTGGAATGAACAGCATTTCCATCCGATCCAGCAAAGGACGCGGAATATTATGCACTACGTTCGCTGTTGTTACAAACATTACGTTCGACAAGTCGAACGGCAGTTCTACAAAATGATCACTAAACGTGTTGTTTTGTTCTGGATCCAGTACCTCAAGCAGCGCTGAAGATGGATCTCCACGGAAATCCGCAGCCATCTTATCGATTTCATCCAATAGGATAACCGGATTAATCGTACCCGCCGTCTTCATGCCTTGGATAATCCGGCCCGGCATCGCACCTACATAAGTCCGGCGATGACCTCGAATCTCCGCCTCATCACGTACACCACCTAACGAGATACGGACGAACTTGCGGTTCAGCGAGCGGGCGATGGAACGAGCCAGTGAGGTTTTCCCCACCCCTGGAGGACCTACAAGACATAAAATCGGACCCTTAAGCTTCTTAACCAGCTGCTGAACGGCCAAGTATTCCAATACCCGTTCCTTCGGTTTTTCCAAACCGTAGTGATCCTCATCAAGTACCTGCTCGGCCTTTTTGATGTCAAGATCATCCTCTGTCTGTTCACTCCAAGGAAGACTGAGCAGCCAATCCACATAGTTGCGAATGACGCCACCTTCCGCAGAGCTGACTGGCATTTTTTCCAGCCGATCGATTTCTTTCTCCATCTTTTCTTTCACACGTTCTGGAACATTTTTCTCTTCCATTAGCGTCCGCAGCTCTTCCGCTTCTCCTACCCGGCCTTCCTTCTCGCCGAGCTCTTTCTGGATCGCTTTCATTTGCTCACGCAAATAATATTCCTTCTGCGTCTTTTCCATTTGTTTTTTGACACGTTGATTGATCTTACGTTCAAGCTCCAGCACTTCACGCTCGTTATTCAGAATATCAAGAAGCTTCTCCAGCCGTTTACTAACATCAATCGTCTCAAGAATTTCTTGCTTATCCTTAATTTTTAGCGATAAATGACTCGTAATGACATCCGCAAGTCGACCAGGCTCTTCTATATCGGATACAGCAGCGAGGGTCTCTGGGGTCACTTTTTTGGATAACGTAATATAGTGTTCGAACTGATTGAGTACTGTACGCATCAGCGCGTCACATTCTTGATCGCTATCTACATCTTCCGGCAGCTCACGCGCCATAACCTCATAGTACTCATCATTATCGATATAATTAATAATTTCGGCCCGTTCTACACCTTCAACCAGTACACGTATCGTACCGTTTGGAAGCTTCAGCATTTGCCGCACAATGGCGACAGTACCGACCCGAAAAATATCGTCCTGACCTGGCTCTTCAATATTCACTTCCGACTGGGAACAAAGAAGAATCAAATTATCTTCAACCATAGCTTTCTCTAACGCCCGAACTGACTTCTCACGGCCCACATCCAAGTGAAGAACCATGCTTGGGTACACAAGAAGCCCTCTTAGCGGCAATAAAGGAAAACGACGACCTTTTGTTTTATTTGTCATCATCGCTTTCGCACCTCCCATGGCTCTCAATTAATCTCATATGCATTCATTCTAACAAAAGCAGCCCCAAAACACCAACAGAGTCCTTAGATTTCAAGAAGAACCGACTTGCTTTTCCTTAAATAGAGACAACGTTTCTTGTAGCATTTAAAAAGGAAGCAGCAGAATTGCCTGCAGCCTCCTTTATTTTACAGCGACAAATCTCACCTTATTCTTCGAATTAGGGATCAATTTAGTTTAACCCTTTGCAGATTCACCAGCGGCATCGGCCTTTAGGAGTGAAGGTGCTGCGGAGAACAGCTCTCCAGCAACTGCAGGCAGCCTTACATCTGCTGTATCGGCACCGAACAGGTGACGGAACACCTCTTCTACTGTTTCCATTGGAATAACGCGTAATGGCGCGAGGTCAGCGAAGAGAGACTGCCAGTTTTCTTTTGGAATAAGCACTGTAGTGGCTCCAGCTTGAAAAGCAGCTTCTACTTTGGCAATTACACCACCCACTGGCTTAACTCGACCATGGATGCCTATCTCGCCTGTGATCGCTACCGTGTTATCCACGGGAAGTCCACGAATAGCAGAGACGATTGCTACTGCCATCGCCACCCCTGCCGAAGGTCCGTCAATCGGAGTACCACCTGGGAAATTCACATGTAGATCATAACGATCGGGCTCCAGATTCATCGTACGTAGTACAGTCAATACATTCTCAACCGAACCCTTTGCCATACTTTTTCGCCGAATCGTGCGGGAGCCTCCACCGATCTCTTCTTCATCCACCACACCTGTCACGTTCAATCTGCCCTGGCCGTTCACAGCAGGCGCTGCGGAAACTTCGATTTCGAGCAGAGTACCCATCCCTGGCCCATACACGGCAAGACCATTGACTAATCCAATCTGCGGTGCCGAAGGAATCTTGCGTTCCGTACGCAGCGGAAGCTGGCTGCTGCCCGCTACCCATTCCACATCAGCAGCATTTAGTGTATCTCTCTGTTCAGTTAAAGCTAAACCGGCAGCCAGTTGAATCATATTAACTGCTTCCCGGCCGTTGGTTGCATATTGCTGCACCACAGTGACAGCTTCCGGACTTGGTTTAAGCCCGATTTTCTGTATCGCGTCACGCGCGATGACGGCAATCTCATCCGGCAGCAGCGGGCGGAAATAAATCTCCATGCAGCGCGAACGCAATGCAGGTGAAATCTCATCCGGAGAACGCGTAGTAGCGCCAACTAGCCGGAAATCAGCAGGCAATCCATTTTGAAAAATATCATGAATATAAGCCGGAGTATTATTATCCTCCGAATTATAATAAGCGCTCTCTAGCAGTACCTTCCGGTCCTCAAGCACTTTAAGCAGCTTATTCATCTGAATGGGGTGAAGCTCTCCTATCTCATCCAGAAAAAGAATCCCGCCATGCGCCTTAGTCACCGCTCCCGGTTTCGGCTGTGGCACGCCCGCCACCCCCATGGCTCCTGCACCCTGATAAATAGGATCATGCACGGATCCGATCAACGGGTCAGCAATACCACGCTCATCAAAACGAGCGGTAGTGGCATCAATCTCTGTGAATTTGGCGTCACTTTTAAAAGGAGAAAGCACATTCTTTTTCGCCTCTTCCATGACAACACGCGCTGCCGCAGTCTTGCCGACTCCCGGCGGACCATAAATAATCACATGCTGCGGATTAGCGCTGCAAAGTGCGGCTTTCAGGGCGCGCAGCCCATCTTTTTGCCCGACAATATCTCCAATAGAAGCCGGACGTGTTTTCTCCGACAATGGTTTAGTTAATGTAATCATCCGCATTTTCCGTAACTTGTCCAGTTCCTTGCGCGACTCTCGTTCCACCGCTGTCTTATTTGTCTTCTGACCCCGCAGCAGATTCCAAAAGTATACGCCGATAACCAGCGCGAAAAAGAGCTGCACGATCATCACAACTATACTTAATTCCATAGGTCATCCTCCTGTTTCGTTCAGTCTACCTTTCCACCCTTGGCTACTATTAGGTAGTATAGCCGTTTCGGTAATTAGTAAACGCGAATTTGAGGATTTGTTGAATTGTTGCAGTAGGATAGACTCTGATAATTAACTATAAGGGCATTAATGAGTGTGGGGAGTGCAAATGTAGCTTATGTAAATTTTAAAAAGGAGATTGTTGAGGTGGTTAGAGCTGAGGTTGAAGAGGACGGAATGAGGAGGAATGAAGAGGAATGAAGAGGAATGAAGAGGAATGAAGAGGAATGAAGAGGAATGAAGGTTGAATGATGGAGAGCTTAATGGGAATGGAATTGAGGAACTGTGGTGATATATCGAGCCGTTGAACTTAGTAACTGAGGATCGTGATCTATGCTATGTCGGGTGAGGAACCTAATTCTGCGACTTTACGGCTAAGGGTGAGGAAGTTGGGAGTTTCCTGTGGATGTTAGTTAGTTGAGTTCGTTGAGGTACTTTTAGAAGCTGAGTTACTCTAGAAACTGAGTCAACTGGGACGGTGAGCTACTTCTAGAGGTTGAGTCAGCTGGGAATGGTGAGCTACTTCTAGAGGCTAAGTCAGCTGGGCACGGTGAGCTACTTCTAGAGGCTAAGTCAGCTGGGCACGGTGAGCTACTTCTAGAGGCTAAGTCAGCTGGGCACGGTGAGTTACTTCTAGAGGCTAAGTCAGCTGGGCACGGTGAGTTACTTCTAGAGGCTGAGTTAGTTAAGTTCGGGGGACTGCCTTTAAGACGCAGAGTTAACTTAGTTTGCTGAACGTATGAGTTTGTATCTTCTATGTTCGTAGAAACAACCTATTTAGTACAAAATCTAAGTATCATTGGTACCCAGCCAAATAATTAGGGAAATACTCCCTATTTATCAGTAATTCACGACCTTTCAACTGCTAATTAGGGAAATCCTCCCTGATTATCGGTCAAATCACACATAAATGAGGGAAATGCTCCTTTTATTAGGGAGTTTTTCCCTAAAAAGCATGATTTCGAGCCATAATCGGCTTATTTCAGGGAGAATTTCCCTAATTGTTGCGTTTTACTTCATAACGGACTTCACATCAAGCTCCTTCACATACCTTCTTTTCAAATCCCCACCTTCAGCAAAAGTCATGGCCAACATTGTTACGCCTATATGATCAGCTCCATCAAACCACTTCAGCTACACCTGCTCCATCAGCCACTTTTACTACTTTATCCATTTCAACATTAGCTACGTCATCTACACCAGTTACATCAGCTACAATAGCACCAACAACTCCATAAGTTCCACCAGATACATCAATTACATAGGCTAAACTGTTACATTAATTACTCCTACATAAACTACTTCAATAATATAGCCTCCATCAACCATCAACCATCAACCATCAACCATCAACCATCAACCATCAACCATCAACCATCAACCATCAACCTTTACAATTATCAATCCCAGTAATAAAGAACATCACGAGCCAGCTTATACTCAACATTTTTGACGCCTATTCCCCTTCTTATAGGGGTTAGCCAGCCTTTTTCACAGAGATTCTTTAGCATCATGCGTACTGTTTTGGGATCTAGCGTGAAATAATCAGCGACTTCTTTAGGGCGTATCACCCCAGCTTGACGCACCACTAAACGCATGATTTCCTTCTCAGCGATTAGCAGTCTGTCACGTGGCGCATCTAAAATTTGGTAGCGGCTTAACGCCAAACGCAGCAGTGTAACACATAACTCAGGGCGCTGTTCAACATCATCATAGGCAAATGAAATTACTTGATAACCCATTCCGTACAGAAAAGTTTCACGATTTAGCTCATTACAATACTTCAGCCTATCCATGTCTCTTACATGAGCTGCATACCCTTTAATCTCGAACAAGAGCTTGATCGGCCCCGGCAAAAAAGCAAAATCAGCAAAATAAGCTCGTCTCTGTAAATCCAGCACCTCATACTCCGGATGAAGATCATTGAAGTCACCACAAAGCGGCCACCAGACGTTCTGCAAAAATAATTTTTCTGCGTGGCCATGACCTCTCTCTAGCCTCCCCCGCCGTTCGCCCGTTCTGCTTGCAAGATGCTGCGCAATAAATTTTTCATGGGCTTGATCATAGTTCATGTTTACTCATCCCTTCCTCCAAAATGGAAATAAACGCAAAAAAAAACGCCCCATGGACCCCAGATTTACCGGAGCTGCACAGGGCGTTCTTCGCCACTTAGATCACCACTTACCTAACGTCACCCAAAATTACTATACGATGCTAAGAAGTGTTTATAATATTATGAGATTGAAAATTCTTATAAATACCATTCAGACCAAGTTACTTCGACTGCACCGGAGGTGCAAGGTTAGCGTGGGCGCGGCCTGGGATTTCGCCCGTTGCCTCGTAAGCCACCACGATCGCATCAATTTCCTTTTTCAGCTCGTTCACGAGTTCAGCTTCAGGCACTTTACGGATCATTTGTCCGTAACGGAAAAGCAAACCTTCCCCACGAGCGCCAGCAATACCGATATCTGCTTCACGTGCCTCACCAGGACCATTAACAGCACAGCCAAGGACAGAAACTTTAATAGGCACCTTAAGCTTCGAAATATATTCTTCCACCTCATTAGCGATGGAGAAAAGATCGATATCCAGTCGTCCGCAAGTCGGACAAGAGATCAGCGTCGCCGCGTTAGAGATCAGACCAAACGTCTTCAGCAGCTCACGCGCCACCTTAACCTCTTCAACCGGATCGGCACTAAGCGAGATACGCAGGGTGCTGCCGATGCCCATAGAGAGCAGTGCACCGATACCAGCGGAGCTTTTCACTGTACCCGCAAACAATGTGCCGGATTCTGTAATCCCCAAGTGTAGCGGATAAGGAATGACTTCCGCAGCCTGACGATAAGCTTCGATGGCCATTGGCACATCTGATGCTTTTAGAGAGACGATAATGTCGTGGAAATCCAGTTCCTCCAGAATACCAATATGGTATAACGCACTTTCTACCATGGCTTCTGGGGTTGGGTATCCGTATTTCTCCAAAAGGTGATTCTCCAAAGAACCGGCGTTTACACCAATCCGAATCGGAATTCCTTTTTCTTTACATGCTTTAACTACCGCTTCTACCTTTTCGCGGCGACCAATGTTCCCCGGATTAATCCGTACCTTATCGATGCCGTTCTCAATAGCCATCAACGCTAGCTTATAGTTGAAATGAATATCCGCTACGAGTGGGATATGAATCTGTTTCTTGATCTCCTTGATTGCGGCAGCCGCCTCTTCATTGTTGACAGTTACGCGTACCAGCTGGCAGCCTGCTTCCTCAAGCCGCAATATTTCAGCTACAGTAGCCTCCACATCAGCGGTTTTGGTTGTACACATGCTTTGAATCGCAACCTCGTTGTTTCCCCCAATAATGAGCCCGCCAACATTGACAGGACGGGTTTGGTGTCTCAAGAACATGATTTTTCTCCCCCATAACGCCAAAGCTCCACCCCTTCGCTCCCGCTAATGTGAAGCGGGATAAGCGGAAGAAAGGTGGAGACTGTGACATGTATTGTTAAGGAAAAGCGGCTTACGCGCTTTCCTCTTTCTTCTTGTCTTTCTTAAGGTTGAGCTCAGGCAAAGCTTTCTCCTGAACGACCTGTTCCGTGATCACACAATCTTTAATATCATCGCGTGAAGGAACTTCATACATCACATCGAGCATGATGCTCTCAATAATCGCGCGCAGTCCACGGGCTCCCGTATTACGTTTGATCGCTTCCTTGGCAATTGCTTCGAGTGCCAATGGTTCGAATTTCAACGCTACGTTGTCCATTTCCAGCAGCTTGATATATTGTTTAGTGAGTGCATTCTTAGGCTCGGAAAGGATACGTACAAGCGTATTCTCATCAAGCGGCTCTAAAGTCGAGATGACTGGCAGACGACCTACAAATTCAGGAATAAGACCGAATTTGAGCAAATCTTCAGGCAATACCATCGACAAATATTCGCCAGGCTTAAGATCCTTTTGTCCTTCAACTGCTGCGTTGAAGCCAATGATTTTTTTACCGATACGGCGTTTAATCATTTGCTCCAGACCGTCAAAGGCACCGCCAACGATGAACAGGATGTTCGTCGTGTCGATCTGAATAAACTCCTGGTGAGGGTGCTTACGTCCGCCCTGCGGAGGCACAGAAGCAACAGTTCCTTCCAGAATCTTCAGAAGCGCCTGCTGTACACCTTCGCCGGAAACGTCACGAGTTATGGACGGATTCTCGGATTTACGTGCTACTTTATCAATTTCATCAATATAGATAATGCCGCGTTCGGCTTTCTCCACATCGTAATCTGCAGCTTGAATGAGTTTGAGCAGAATGTTCTCAACATCCTCGCCGACATAACCAGCTTCCGTCAGGGAAGTAGCGTCTGCAATAGCAAAAGGAACGTTGATAATCTTCGCCATCGTTTGTGCTAACAAGGTTTTACCAGAACCTGTTGGACCAAGCAAAAGGATATTACTCTTCGTCAGTTCAACATCTTCGATCTTGCTTTGGCTGTTCACACGCTTGTAGTGGTTATACACCGCTACAGAAAGAGATTTCTTCGCTTGCTCTTGACCGATTACATATTGATCCAAAATATCGCGAATTTCCTTTGGTTTTGGAATATCCTTCAGATCAAGCTCTTCCTCATGACCGAGCTCTTCTTCCACAATTTCCGTGCAAAGCTCGATACATTCGTCACATATATAAACGCCCGGTCCTGCTACAAGCTTACGAACCTGCTCTTGTGATTTACCGCAAAAAGAACATTTCAATTGCCCTTTTTCATCATTAAATTTAAACATCTAACCACCCCTTTAAGATTTCATCGGTGAAGAAAGAACTTGGTCAATAAGCCCGTATTCCTTGGCTTCTTCCGCGCTCATGAAGTTATCGCGGTCTGTGTCCCGTTCGATTTTTTCAAGGGGCTGACCTGTGCGATCTACATAGATTTGATTCAGCTTCTGTTTCGTCTTAAGGATCCAGTCAGTGTGAATCCAAATATCAGACGCTTGACCCTGAACACCGCCGAGCGGTTGATGAATCATAACTTCGCTGTTGGTCAGCGCATATCTTTTGCCCGGAGCCCCAGCTGTTAGAAGGAGCGATCCCATGCTTGCTGCCATCCCTACACAAATGGTTGAAACATCCGGTTTGATATATTGCATCGTATCGTATATACCCATGCCGGCTGTTACTGAACCACCGGGTGAGTTGAGGTACAAGTGAATGTCCTTCTCGGGATCATCTGCTGCCAAAAACAGCAATTGAGCAATAACCAGATTGGCGACATCATCGTCAATCGCACTGCTTAAGAAAATGATGCGATCCTTGAGCAATCTGGAATAGATATCGTATGAACGTTCTCCACGACTTGTTGATTCCACAACCATTGGTACCAGACTCATGCCACCAACCTCTTTTCTCTGTACAGATTAGTCTTATCGTTTCAGAAATATTTTAACACGTTCAAGGCGCGATGTCATTTTTTCACTACAGTCGACTGTCTGCTGCTTGTGATTTGTGACGTTACTACCCCTATTACCTTATTGCCATACGTTCATACGGATACCTATGTAGTCACATATATTTGCGGCCGAGGATAAAAATAAGGCACGTAACGAAACTTACGTGCCTTATCATATCTGTATGGAGGCCGTGTAACTTGGCCGTTCTAGGTAGTGTCAAGCTAAAACGCCTTCGGCGTCCTTTTGAGGACGGTAAGCGTTTATGCGAGAATTATAAGAATAAAGTATAAAGTGAAACTTATACCTTCTTATAATTTTAAAATATCCTACTCAGCTTTAGTGTCTTCAGCAGCTGGTGCTTCTTCTACTGCTTCAACTTCTACACTATTGCTAACAAGGAAATCAATGGTTTTACGAAGCGAAAGTTCTTCGCTCAAGCTGCCCAGTGAACCGTTAGCTGCCAAGATGCTGCGGATTTCTTCTGGAGTACGTTTGTAAGCTTCAGCCATAGTAGCCAACTCTTCGTTAACTTCTTCTTCAGAAACTTCAATGTTCTCTTGTTTTGCGATAACTTCCAATACCAGGTTGTTGCGAACGCGTTTTTCAGCATCGCCTTTCATTTGGTTCTGCAAGTCTTCACGAGTTTGGCCGGAGAAGCTAAGGAACATATCCATGTTCATACCTTGTTGACGAAGACGAGTGTCGAAGTCACGAACCATATTCTCAACTTCACTGTTGATCATAGCTTCAGGGATTTCAACTTCAGCGTTAGCTGCTGCTTTATCAACAACTGCATTCTCACGAAGGCCTTTCAGTTCTTCCTCTTTACGGGATTCGAGCTGAGCTTTCAGATCTGCTTTGTACTCATCCAAAGTTTCGAATTCACTTACATCTTTAGCGAACTCATCATCGAGTGCAGGAAGTTGTTTGCGTTTGATTTCGTGCAGCTTCACTTTGAATACTGCTTTTTTACCCGCAAGGTTCTCTGCATGGTATTCATCAGGGAAAGTAACTTCCACATCTTTGAAATCTCCAGTAGCCATTCCTACCACTTGCTCTTCGAATCCTGGAATGAAGGAGTTGCTGCCAAGCTCAAGAGAGTGACGTTCAGCTTTTCCGCCTTCAAACGGTACATCATCAACATATCCGTCAAAATCGATTACAGCGATGTCGCCGTTAGCTGCTGCTTCTTCTTCAACTACTACAAGCTCAGCATGACGTTCTTGCAGACGAGCAAGTTCAGCACTCAACTCTTCTTCAGTCACTTCAGCTTTTTGTACTGGAACTTCCAAACCTTTGTAATCGCCGAGCTTCACTTCAGGTTTAACCGTGATCTTCGCTTTGAAGATAAAGGATTGGCCTTTAGCGAATTGCTCAATATCAACTTCAGGACGGTCTACAGGGAAGATGTCAGTTTGTTCAACTGCTTCACCGTAAGCTTCTGGAAGAAGAATGTCGATTGCATCTTGGTACAAGCTTTCTACACCAAAACGGGATTCAAAGATCGGCCGAGGTACTTTACCTTTACGGAAGCCTGGTACGTTAGCTTTTTTAACGACTTTGTTAAAAGCTTTATCAAGTGCTGCTGTTACGCGTTCTGCGTCTACTTCTACTTCAAGAACTCCAAGGTTCTTCTCTATTTTTTCCCATGTTGCTTTCATATTATACTTTTCCCTCCAAAATATAGGTTCACAAGTTTACTTCAAATAATGATACAATCCACGCACAGAATAACCATTATATTATATACAACATTACTTTATTTATCAAGTAGAGAAGTCTTTACAAAACCCTTGAGAGCACGATAAGCTCCCTCAAATTGAAAGCGCATGCCGTCTGTGATGCCATACATTCCACGTGTCTCTTCCTCTTGTCGGGAGCCGTTTAAACTCTCAGAAACAAATTGGTGCAACGCTCCTGCCCAAATATCCAGCAAAACGTCTTCGCCTTCCAGCAATTTCCGATAATCATCCGACCCATAAATCGACATGATGAACTGACCCCAGAGCTCTTGTGCAAAATAATACAGCGTAGGCTCATGCACCTCAGCCTGCCCGGCTACCCGCTCCAGCACATGACTCACCTGCGGAGGAAAATCCTCCGTCTGCAGTGGCACGCTCTCGATCTCTACAAGTACCTTTTCATGTCCGCGAATCAGCTTCACTGTTCCCTGCATCCCACGCCGCTTAAGCGTCTGCAAGGTCCGAAATTGCAGCAGTGGATGAACATTATCCCCCTGTAGCCAAGTGGTCAGCTCCTCGTCAACGCCGCCACCTTCCAGATAGGATAGCTGCTCTAATGCAAGTATTGTCGCCTCAGACAGAGGCTCATTCATCACCCGCTGCAGCAGCTTTTTGGGATACCCCGTATCCTCGTTCATTTTAGATTTGGCCAAAAAGCGGGCCATATCCTCTTCCCTTAAGTCTTCGTCTTCGGGGTGAACAGCTCCCTCCGCATCTCCATTCTGGGACGCGTAAGGAAATGCCGTTTCGAGCCATTCCAGCAGAGACCGCCATTCCTCGTAATTTCGCTCTTCCTGTCCTTGACACTGCAGCAAAAAACGAAGCAGCTCCATCGCTTCCCCGTAGCGTTCACTTTCCAGCATCACCGTCAGCTGGATTTGATAATAGTCCAGTGTCTTGGGGAAAAGGACGATATTCTCTTTGGTGGCGGGGGAATCCGAATGTTTAATGAGGGCACCTCCTTATGTCTACTTATGTGAATGGAATCCTAACCATTATAAAAGTTATTAATACCTTAAGCTTCTTCCGAAACTTAATAATTGTAGATTATAGCATACCCCGTACTCTTTTTAAAAAACAGCTTGAAAAAGATCATCCCATATGATATGATAATTCCTGCTTGCTTTTCTGCCAGCAACCATGTCCCGGTAGCTCAGCTGGATAGAGCATGCGCCTTCTAAGCGCACGGTCGGGGGTTCGAATCCCTTCCGGGACGTCATATAGAAACAGCCTTCCTTCGGGAAGGCTGTTTCTATTTTCAGGGGAAGGGTTGGGCGGAGCTCAGGGAGTCACTACTGGGACGAATAGACGACTGAACGACTGAGCTTAAGATTCGCGGCTCTGGATTACCCGAGTTTCAGGGATTCATGGAGCTTGGATTCGAAGCTCAGAACCTGATGAAAACTTAGCCTCGTCGGGCTATGAGTCGATGGAGCTTAACTTTTGATGCTCGCTCGGACTTGGTCACACTTAGATCTCGTTGGGGCTCAGGGTTCTGTGAAGCTTAGCAATCGATGATCAGTTTCTATGAGTCAGTACCACATCATACCCCGCCGCATTAGAACATTACGGCTGCTCTTCCGTAGAAACGCAGCTACATGCTATCTAATTGCATTTTCTGCAACTAAAAGTACCCTTTTACCTCCAAAACTCGCTTTAGTTGCATTTCATACACTTATATTCTCAGATTTAC
Source organism: Paenibacillus sp. FSL R5-0928 (assembly GCF_037970385.1). Taxonomy (NCBI): domain Bacteria; kingdom Bacillati; phylum Bacillota; class Bacilli; order Caryophanales; family Paenibacillaceae; genus Paenibacillus; species Paenibacillus sp. FSL R5-0928. The sequence goes on from NZ_CP150225.1 coordinate 5,760,619, forward strand.
GCCTAGAATGGTCTTTTCACCATTTTTAACTGCACAAAGTACAATTAAACCCAAACAAACCTATCACCATCAAAAATAAGTGCATAAAGTGCAATTAAAAACCACTCTTATCACCACTACTCATCACTTATTACTTATTACTCACCAACCACCAATCATTACACACTACTCACTACTCACTACTCACTACTCACTACTCACTACTCACTACTCACTACTCACTACTCACTACTCACTACTCACCACTCACCACTCACCACACATTACTCACTACTCATCGACTATTACTCTTCACATTCCCATTTCTGATTTTTAAATATGGGATTAGCTCTCTATAAGCGTGGCCAATCTAATTACTCAAAAGACACGCGCATTAGCAATATTATCGAAGGATGAGACTATCCTGCTTATTTAATCGAGAATAAAAAAACTGTTCACGGCGTTTTCTTCCGCCGAGAGACAGTTTTTTATGCATGTTCTTCCTTTATAAGCGAATCAGCGCCCTTTGCGGCGATTTCCAAGCCAGAGCGGAAAACGGAAAGCAAAGTTAATAAACAAAACTACAAATACTAGTACTGCCGCTGATTTGTCAGCGATTTGCCGCGCATCTTCTACAATTGCCTCAGATTGTACATACCAAAGGTGTACGGCCAGGGTTTCTCCCGGCGAGAACAGATTAAAGTCCCACATTTCGCCCGAGGTACTGAGACCAGCGGTAAGGATAATAACCGCAGACTCCCCGAAGGCGCGTCCAGCAACGAGACAAATCCCAGTAACAATGGCAGACATTGCAACGGGTAGGACAACTGTGCGGATCACGTGGAATTTAGTCATGCCCAGTGCATATCCAGCTTCACGCATCTCCCCAGGAACAGCACGGACCGCTTCCTCCGTCACACGTGCAAGCATAGGCAGATTCAAAAGCGCCAAGCTTACCCCACCGCCAAGAATCGTCAGGCCGATCCCAAAATATTCAGCAAATATCGCAAGACCAAGCATACCGAATACAATCGAGGGAACCGAAGAGAGCGCCTCTACACATATACGCAGGCCACCTGTAAAAGCATTATCCGGAGCGTACTCCGCCATATAAATTCCTGCACCTAAACCGATAGGGACGGAAATAAGCAGCGAGATGAACAAGATATAAAAAGAGTTGAAAAGTACAGGACCAATCCCGCCACCTACGTCTATCTCTTCAGGCTGTTTGATCAGGAAATCAGGTCGCAGCGCTGGCAGGCCTTTACTAAGAATCGTGAAGAGCAGCCAGAAAATTAGCAGCATGACTAAAGCCCCAAGCGTATAAAACCCAATAGTCGCGAGCTTATTGCGTCTCTGAGCACGCGCTGTATGCTTTGTACTTGCGAATCCGTTCACGCTGCATCCCTCCTTTTTCTACCCAGCACGCGGATGATCAGAATCAGTACAAAGGAAATCACCAGCAGAAGAAAGGCCATCATATGTAGGGCATAATTCCAGGTTGACTCAAACTCTACATTCGAGATTTGCATAACGATGTTACTAGTCAAGACCGAAGCAGGTGTAAATAAGGTTTTCGCCAACTGTGGTGTGTTTCCGATAACCATAACTACAGCCATTGTCTCCCCCACAGCACGAGTCATCCCGAGGATGACCGCGGAGATAATTCCTCTGCTAGCCGCAGGTAAAACAACACGCATAATGACTTGCAGACGGGTAGATCCAAGAGCGTACGCAGCATCCCGATATTTGCGTGGGACAGCGACGATAGCATCATCACTGATTCGACAAATCGTTGGCAGGACCATTAATGCGAGTACGAGGGCCGCAGCCAGCAAACCATCACCCAAGCTCTCCCCACTAACTCTACGCAGGAAAGGAAGTAATACCGTTAAGCCTAAATAACCATATACTATAGAAGGAATACCAACGAGCAGATCGAGCACCGGGCGAATGAAGGTCTTCATCCACTTCGGAGCAATCTCCGCACAGAGAACGGCCATGCCTACCGAAATAGGAACTGCGATCAGCAGGGTCAAAGCTGTCAGTGAAAGTGTATTTACAATGAAGGCAGCAGCCCCAAAGGAGTCCTCTTCAGGCGTCCAGTTAAAAGAAAAGAAAAAGTCCGCAGGCGAGAGATGACCAAACAGAAGCAGCGCCGTTTTGCCGATAAATAGGATTACAAGTCCAAGCACGAAACAAAGTGCAAGAATGCTGAATAAGAAATAAAAGCGGAATAATCGGTTGCTAAACATATGTCTACTGTGACGTTTGGAGTTGGCGCTAACTTCTGTAACGCCCTCCTTAACCTTAGTTGCCAGGTTGTGGACTGGTGCCCCCATACTTTCCCTCCTGTAAGCGGCCAACCCCGTATCAAAATCGGGGCTGGCCGCTGTTACCATTCAATATGATCTTCAGATGTTATTAACCCTTCATTGCTGCGATCGGAATGAATTTAAGCTTTTTCAGAGAACCTTGTTGGAACTTTTTACTTTGTACGTATTCGATAAATTCTTTAGTTGCGCCAGTAGGCTGGCCTTTAGTCATGTAGTAACCATAAGCCCAAATCTTATAAGAACCGTTAATTACGTTGTCTGTAGTAGCTGCGATACCGTTGTGTTTCACTGCTTTTACGTCGCCACTTACATAAACAAGGTCGATATAACCGATGGAGTTAGGAGTTGTTCCTACTGCTGTTTTCATGTCGCCGGATGAACCTGTTTCTTTGTAGTTCTTAGCTTTTTTAACGATATCTCCGCCATCCAAAGCTTTAGCCTGATAGTTAACGCGGGTACCAGAACCGAATGAGCGAGTGATGACAACGATATCTGCATCTGCGCCGCCTACTTCTTTCCAGTTGGTGATTTTACCAGCGAAAATACCTTTAAGCTGTTCTGTTGTAAGGTTATCTACACCCACATTTTTGTTCACGATCGTGGCAAAAGGAATGACAGCCACTTTGTTCGCTACCTGTCCGTCAAAAGCTTTGAAACCTGGTACGTCGATGCTAGCATCCCAGTCGCAAGCGCCGATATCAGCGATGCCTTTTTTTACAGCTTGTGGTCCAGTTACAGAACCTTTACCAGATGCTGCGATTTTCACTTTAGGATGCAGCTTTTGGAATTCTTTTGCCGCTTGCAACGTCAATGGAAGAAGTGCGGTCGAACCGTTAACGGTGATTTTGCCACTAAGTGAATCTGCTGCTGCTGCAATCCCTGCAAAAGATGCGGTTACCGCGATTACGGCTGTTAAAGCCGTTACTGTTAATTTCTTGAAGATTTTCATTGTACTATTTTCTCCTCTCGGCTCTAGGCCGTTAAAATATGTTTGAAATAATAATTATTTAGTCAGTTGCAGCCCTTTACCGCCTTGGATAACCCATACGCTGTCGCCGCTCACAATCGCAAGCTTGCTTCCGTCTTTAGATACAGATACTTCAGATACATCTTCAGTCGTACGGAACAGTTCGGTCTTTGCACCACTACCATCGATAGAATAGATCACTGTGCTTCCGTCTGCCGTAGTACCTGCCACTACCAAACCATTGCTAACGCCAGTGGACCAATTCACTTCGATATCAAGTGCAATATTAGTGCTGGTTATGTCCGCTTTTACAAGCTTCAGGGTATTCTTCGCATTGCCGTCTGCATCTGCGCTCAGGTATGCCACATTTCCATCAGCCAAAATCTCTGGGTAAAGCTTGTTATCTGCTGTAGTTGTTAGTGCAGCTGGTTTAGCATCTTTTGTAGCCAAATCAAGCTTGTAAAGCTGCTCTCCTGCCGAGCTAAAGTCAACCGTAAGAGAATCTTCTGTGCTGTCTGCATCATTTTTAGCAACACCCGTCAAATTAACGATATAAACGGCGCTTTTTTCGTCAGCAGAAATACGCAGTTCGGATTTATTCTCAACCTTGTCAGCCAATACGGATTTAACATCACCAGTCTCTACTGAGATTTTAGCGATTTTTTCTTGCTTGTCTCCTTGGATGAAATAAATGCTTTTCCCATCTTTGGACCAAACCAGATCTGTCTTCACACTATTGTCGGTGCCTAGTGTTTTAACAGCTCCGCTAGACAAGTTAATCAGATTCAGCAAACCTTTCTCATCATTAAAAGCTCCCCACTGCTGATCCGGCGATACTGCAAAGTCCACTGCACTGTCATTTGACGAAAACACTTCATAGTTACCTGGTTCTGTACTGAATTTGATAAGCTGAGTAGTTTCAGCATCACTTTTGTTCGCAATCAGGTTGCCAGCTGCCGTCCAGTGCAAAGTATCAAACAAACCTTCAGGACGTGCAAAGCTCAAAATCGTGCTAACATCAGCGTCCAGCTCTCCACCTAATGCAGTAACTAACTTAGTAAGCTCTACATAGGTTTTACCGTTATAAAACACTGGAGCCACTGTGAACGATTCGGAATTACCATCTACTTGATAGCTCTTTGAGCCTGTTTTGAGTTGCACATTATGTAGTCCTTTGCTGTCGTTAAGTTCAAACCCGCTTGTTCCCAGTACTACCTTAGCCCCAATTTCTCCAGCTACCTGAGTCAGCGAGTAAAGCTTGTAACCACTGCTGTTAATGGTGTTAAACACAATCGGCGTTCCGTTTACATTCCAAGTAGTTGTACCTTCTTTAACTGCTGTTGCAGCAGCGACTTGATTGGTAGCTACAAATTTTACATTACTGCCGGTGCTAGCTGCAGATACACTTCCAACGCCTACTGTTGCAAGAAGTGCTGAAGCCAACGTTGCGCTAATCCATTTACTGTTTTTCAATTAGATTCACCCTTTTCGTATAGGTAACTGCTAATGTCATTTTCGTCTACAATTGTCAATTCTGTTGCAGAGGAATGTAATGGAAATATTAACTAGTATTCTTTTTTTAAAAAAACCAGGTAACCAAATGAACTAAGCAGCAAAAACAGCCTCTTTTCGTAAAAAGGTGCTCGGTGCAGCTGCCTTATTTAGTTGGAGAATTGTTTGGGATCTTGGGGTGACGTAGGGACTAATTTGATATTGCAGGCGCGTGGAGGGAACTTGTTGCTGAGGTGGGTGGAGTATATTGCGGAGGCAGCTTGGGTGTGCGGGGAAGCTTGTTGCTAAGGACGATGGACACTTGGAGTATATTGCGGAGTTCGCTTGGAGTGTGGGGAACGTATTACGGTGGTCGCTTGGCGCGTGGGGGAAGCTTGTTGCTGGGGTCGATGGGCACGTGGAGTATATTGCGGAGGTCGCTTGGTGCGTGGGGAACGTATTACGGTGGTCGCTTGGCGCGTGGGGGAAGCTTGTTATGTGGCTGCTGCTTACAATTTAAAAACTAACTGGTCTGTTGTGGCGCATTCTGCGTAAGGGTCATCGTAGGAGATTCGGCTGATTGTACGGGATTTATACCGTTCTTTTGAACTTTAGCGGGATAGACCTCATTGTACGGGATTTATACCGTTCTTTTGCTAACTTCAGTAGGATTGGGCTCATTGTGCGGGATTTATACCGTTCTTTTGCTAACTTTAGCGGGATTGAGCTCATTGTGCGGGATTTATACCATTCTTTTGCTAACTTTAGCGGGATTGAGCTCATTGTGCGGGATTTATACCGTTCTTTTGCTAACTTTAGCGGGATTGAGCTCATTGTGCGGGATTTATACCGTTCTTTTGCTAACTTTAGCGGGGTTGAGCTCATTGTACGGGATTTATACCGTTCTTTTACTGACTTCAGCGGGATTGGGCTCATTGTACGGGATTTATACCGTTCTTTTGCTAACTTCATCGGGATTGAGCTCATTGTACGGGATTTATACCGTTCTTTTGCTGATTTTAGCGGGATTGAGCTCATTGTACGGGATTTATACCGTTCTTTTGCTGATTTTAGCGGGATTGAGCTCATCGTACGGGATTTATACCGTTCTTTTGCTAACTTTAGCGAGATTGAGCTCACTGTACGGGATTTATACCGTTCTTTTGCTCACTTTAGCGGGATTGAGCTCATTGTGCGGGATTTATACCGTCCTTTAGCTAACTTCATCGGGATTGAGCTCATTGTACGGGATTTATACTGTTCTTTTGCTAACTTTAGTTTAGGTATATCGACGCCTTTCAAGGGAATTTATACCCTTCTATTACCTAGTTTAGGTGGACTGACGCTTTTTAGTGGCACTTTTGCCTTTCATTCAAATCATCTCTATATACATAGTAAAAGGACAAGTTGAATTAACAAACCTCAATTGGGATTAAGCTAATACTGTGGGATACATTTGTATAAAATATATGGTTTACAATTCCTAACTTTTGACGCAAGATAATGAGTGAGTACTCACTCATTATCTAATCAGAGTGTACAGAGCAGTATAATTCAGGAATATCTCAACACCTTCTACACCTTCATCACCATCACCATCACCATCACCATCACCATCACCTTATCAGCAACATCTTCAACTCAAGCAAGTATCCCAGAACATTCAGAATCGAGGAGATAAACATGGGTTCAGAGGTTCCAGTTATTTCAGTGAGCCATGTCGGGAAAGCGTTTGGAGAGAAACAGGTGCTCGAGGATATTTCGCTTCAAGTGGAACGTGCGGAAACCTTTGGCATACTAGGGCCATCCGGCTCAGGAAAAACAACATTAGTGAAGCTGCTTACAGGTATCCATGAGGTAACCTCCGGCGAGGTGAAGATACTTGGCGTTACGATGCCTAAGCTGACTATGCTGCAACAGATTGGGTATATGGCTCAGTCTGATGCCTTATACACGGAGCTTAGCGCGAAGGAGAATCTGGAGTTTTTTGCAGCGCTATATGGACTAAAGGGGGAGCAACGCTCCAAACGCATCACAGCCGTAATGGAGATCGTTAATTTACAAGATCATTTGCGAAAAAGAGTAGACCAATACTCCGGCGGGATGAAACGCCGCTTATCATTGGCGATCGCGCTGCTGCATGAACCGCCGCTGCTTATTCTTGATGAACCTACAGTTGGTATAGACCCGGTGCTGCGGCTATCCATCTGGAAAGAACTAAAAGCTCTGAACCAGAAAGGCACCACCATTGTGCTGACCACGCATGTCATGGATGAGGCTGAAAAATGTGACCGGCTCGGAATGATCCGTGATGGCAAGCTACTTGCCGCCGACACGCCTGCCGGACTACTGCAAGCCACCGGTTCAGCTTCTATTGAAGAAGCCTTTTTATATTATGGAGGTGTGCGTTCATGAGAATCCGAGCGATCACCTTAAGGATTTTGCGGCAATTTATTCATGATAAAAGAACGATGGCATTAATGTTCATTGCACCGCTCCTCGTTCTAAGCTTAATGAGCTTGGTCTTCAACGGTGACGCCTATGAACCAAAAATCGGTGTGTCCGGTGTACCTCTAAATATGTCAGCTGCGTTAAAAGAACAAAATGCCACCATCAAAGAATATGCCAGCGCAGAGCTGGGAAAAGGCGCTTTAGTAGAAGGAAAAATTGACGCTTTGATCACTTTGAACGGAACCGCCGGAGATTCGCAAGTTACGCCTCAAGTGCTGTTAGAAGGTAGCAACCCTACAGCCAACAAGGCAGTAATCATGACGCTTCAACAAATCTCCCAGAAGCTTCTTCCAAGCACAAAGGAACAATTACAGCCGCAGATCAGCTATCTTTACGGTTCTGAGAATATGAAGACGATCGACCGTTTCGGTCCCATTATGATTGGCGTATTTGTTTTCTTTTTCGTATTCTTGATTGCAGGTGTATCCTTCTTAAGGGAACGAACCACAGGCACTCTTGAACGCCTACTTTCGACTCCATTAAAAAGATGGGAGATTGTGCTCGGGTATGTATGTGGTTTCGGCATATTTACCGTTTTTCAGGCGCTATTGATCTCATGGTATTCCATACAGATTCTTGGCATTATGATGACAGGCAGCTTTGGTTACGTATTGCTGATCACATTGCTCCTATCGATGACAGCGCTGACGTTGGGCACACTGCTGTCGGCTTTTGCAGCCAACGAGTTGCAGATGATTCAGTTCATTCCGCTCATTATAGTGCCACAAATCTTCCTCAGTGGATTATTCCCGCTCGATACCCTTCCACTGTGGCTCCAGCGCGTTGGCCTCGCTACACCGATCTATTACGGATCAGAAGCTCTGATGGACATTATGGTCCGTGGCAAAGGATGGAGCGCAATTGCACTGGATGTCTATGTACTAATAGGGTTTTCGCTGCTATTTATGCTGCTGAATGTATTGGCACTGCGCAAACATCGCAAAATGTAATTTCACAAAAGCTATTATCATTGAAACAAAATGAATCAAGCATGGAGGGTTATTGTAATGAAAGAGCAAGTTTCTACGGAACAAAATATAGAAGAGCAGTGGATAGAAGAGCTGCTGACCCTTGGCAAAGACGAGAAACTGACACCGAAGCAGATTTCTATTCTACAAGCGGCGATTGAGGTATTTTCCGAAAAAGGATACTCTGCGACTTCAACGAGTGAAATTTCTCAGAAAGCGGGCGTGGCGGAGGGAACGATTTTTCGCTATTACAAGACTAAAAATGATCTGCTGCTTGCCATAGTAGGTCCTACCATGAGTCGCATGCTTGCGCCTTTTGTGCTGCGGAATTTCAACGGCGTGCTCGATATGCCCTACGACAGCTTCGAAGAGTTCCTGAGGGCATTTATGATCAATCGGCTGGATTTCGCCCGCAAGAATTTTAAAATTCTTAAGATTCTTATTCAGGAGATTCCTTTTCAGCCAACAGTTAGAGCGCAGTTTGTAGAGAATATTCTTAGCAAAATACTGGAGCGCGTGATTGATATTGTTGAACATTTTAAAGAAAAGGGTGAAATCATCGAGGTGCCTACACCCACACTTATACGCTTCACACTCTCATCTGTCGTAGGTTATTTGATGAATCGCTTGCTGCTGCAGCCAGATAAGGACTGGAATGATGAGGAAGAAATCAACCTGACGATCGCTTTTATCATGCATGGAATAAGTAAAACAACACCCCCTATTTGATGCGCACGCCCGTTCTGTTATCATAAGTACTATATTAAATTCGGACTTTTCAAGATCAAGTTATGAGGAAGGAATTATGTTATGGGCTTTAGTGTATCAGAACGGGTAATCAAACTGCTGTGTGGCAAGTCTATTTTTGAAAAAGGATTAGCTTATTACCAAACTGAAAGTGTCGATATAATTGAAGTTGAAGAATACAATGACTCCATTCCAGATCTGCCCCGCTCTCGATATGAAGCCATTGTTCAGGGGGCGATCGACTATGAAGTTATGGTGGTCATTGATATTGATGGGGACGTCCAGGCAGAGTGTAATTGTCCAGCCTACTCCCATGGCGGGCCATTCTGTAAACATATCGCGGCTGTGCTAATCAACGTTGACGCCCTTAAAAATGGCCGAGATCGTTCAGAGCTTACCGGAGCTTCGCACCTGTCTTCTATAGAAGATACTGAGATTCTAACCCCACGTATTTTTACAGATACTGCGCGAGACAACGGGGGAAAGTCCAGAGATCAACAGCTCGTGAGCAGCCTACTGGGGATGTTCGGCAACCATACACCGCGTCCTAGCGGTACGGGGGCTTTTGTAGATAACAGACTTCCTCTAAATATAGAGTTTACATGCAAGCCATTCACCTATAGTTATAGCCACACCATGCTGGGTATAGAAATGAAAGTCGGTCCAAAACGTCTATATATTGTTCAGAAAATAAGAGGATTTCTAGAAAGTGTACACCGCGGAGAATCCTTTGAATTCACGAAACATTTTATCTATGATCCTGCCATTTACAGCTTTCGGAAGGAAGATAATGTTGTTCTACAGAAGCTGATTGATATTGTATTAAATGAAAAAATGTACCGTGATAACGTCACTCCTTACTCACCTTATGGGGGGAGTATTGGGGGAGATCGGTTGCTGGCCGTCCCTCCTTTTTTCTGGGAGTCGCTTCAGCCTGCGCTTTCAGAGGTCTCTTCGGTATTTTTGCAACAAGAAGAGATGCTGTACGAAGGCATCCATGTGTCTAATGAGGCACCTCCACTCAGCTTTGAATTTGAACAGGCAGAAGAGGACGGATATCATCTGGATATTCAAGGACTTGAGCAGATTTCGGTCTTAGAAGATTACGGGATGGTACTATCGGAAGGTAAGTTGCTGAAGCTATCCCCTCAAGAATGTATACGCCTTGCTGAAATGAAAAAAATGCTGGATTCCTCCCGCCGAAATGGTATCGATATTGCCCCCGAGCAAATGGAGTCTTTTATGGACAAGGTTATTCCTGGTCTGAAAAAGCTGGGCAACGTCCATATCGCCGACTCCATTGCGGATCGGATTGTTCAACATAGGCTTATCGCGAGACTTTATCTGGATCGTGTAAGAGATCGGCTGCTCGCCGGACTAGAGTTCCAATATGGTGACATTGTGATCAACCCTTTAGATGAAAAAGCCCATGTTCGCGGGACGAATTTGATTCTTTTACGAGACGGGGAGGGAGAAGCTCGCATTCTGGAGCTGATGGAGCACGAATCTTTCGCTAAAACCGAAGGCGGATTTATTATGACAGACGAAGAGGGCGAATACGATTTTTTGTACCATACCATTCCGCTGCTGGAACCGCTACTTTCGGTTTATGCGACCTCCGCAGTCAAAGCAAGACTGTTCACGAGCACTACACCCCCAAAGGTGAGCATTAGTTGGAATGAAAAGACGGACTGGCTTGATTTTAAATTCGATATGGGCGGGATTCCAGAAGCTGAGATTGTTATGGTTCTGAAATCCCTGCAGGAAAAACGCAGATACTACCGCTTGCCTGATGGAGCCCTGCTACCGCTGGAGAGCGAGGAGCTTCAAGAAATCATTACCTTTATGAATGATATAGGCATCCGGGAAGGTGAGATCAAAGGGGTGGAGTTTTCTCTGCCCGTTGTTCGTGGGTTACATTTGACCTCCACGGATGCTAAGAGTGACTCCATTAAGCTGGGCAGATCCTTTAAAAGGTTACTTGCGAACATGCGGAATCCTGAGAATCTTGATTTCCCTATACCTGACAGTCTGGTTCCTGTGCTAAGGGATTATCAACAGTATGGGTTTCAGTGGCTGAAGACGTTGGCCCATTACCGTTTTGGTGGTATTTTGGCGGATGATATGGGGTTAGGCAAAACGCTGCAAAGTATCGCTTTTCTACTGTCAGAACTTCCAGAGATCCGCCAGAATGGGCTGCCTGCCCTAATTGTCGCTCCTGCGTCTCTCACTTATAACTGGCTTAATGAGCTTAAAAAATTCACGCCAGAGATCAAAGCTGTCATTGCAGACGGTAGTCTAATTGAGCGCGGGCGGATTTTAAAAAATACAGCAAAAGCTGATGTAATCATCACCTCTTATCCGCTGCTCCGCAGAGATGTTCAGTTGTATGCCAAAAAGTCTTTTCATACCCTGATTCTCGATGAAGCACAAACTATAAAAAACCATACTACACAGACAGCCCAAGCTGTAATGGCGCTTCAAGCCCGGCACCGTTTTGCACTTACGGGTACTCCTGTGGAGAATGCGTTGGAAGATTTATGGTCCATTTTCGGCACCGTGTTCCCTGGGTTATTTCCAGGCAAAAAAGCTTTTCACGATTTACCAAGAGAAACGGTTGCGAAGCGGGCGCGTCCCTTTTTGCTGCGGCGCTTAAAGAGTGATGTGTTAAAGGAACTTCCGGACAAAATTGAGTCCGTACAAGCATGTGAACTGCTGCCGGAGCAAAAAAAGTTATATGTAGCTTATCTTGCCCGTTTGAAAAAAGAGGCGCTTAAGCATTTGACCCAAGATAGTTTCGGCAATAATAATCGGATCAAAGTTCTGGCGGGACTAACTCGTCTGCGCCAGTTGTGCTGCCACCCTGCTCTTTTTGTCGATGGATATGAAGGAAGCTCTGCTAAATTCGAGCAGCTGCTCGAAATCATAGAAGAATGTCGCAGTTCGGGTAAACGTATGTTAGTATTCTCACAATTCACAGAGATGCTGGGCCTGATTGGGCGTGAACTAGGATATCAGGGCATTCCATACTTTTATTTAGATGGTCAAACGCCTGTTTCTCAACGAGTAGATTTATGTAATAAATTTAATGAAGGAGAGCGGGATATTTTCTTAATCTCCTTAAAGGCCGGCGGGACCGGGCTCAACTTAACTGGGGCAGATACTGTAATCCTTTACGATTTATGGTGGAACCCTGCCGTCGAGCAGCAAGCAGCGGATCGGGCTCACCGGATCGGACAGAAAAATGTAGTACAAGTAATTCGTCTCGTCACCCAAGGCACCGTAGAGGACAAGATGTATGAGCTGCAGCAGAAGAAAAAGAACTTGATCGATGAGGTCATCCAGCCAGGTCAGGAAAGCTTGTCTACCCTCACAGAGCAAGACATCCGGGAGATTCTGATGATCTAAATAACAATGTTTGAGAAAAAATCAGGGATATCCTGCAGCCTCTATGGCTATCGGGATATCCCTTTTCTTCAGATTATGCAATTGTAACTCCTGCACTAGCGTAGCCAGCAACAGTAGTTGCAACGTCAATGCCAGCCGTGACCGTCGAAGTGAAGACCAACAACAAGCGTTCTCCCACAGTTACAGGAATGCTTAAGCCTGTGGTATTACCACTGCTAATAGTTCCAAGAGCAATTAATCCTGTAAGCGGAGGACTTAACGTAACTAAAGCCCCAGGTACTGCTGTGAAGGTATTGTTAGGTGTAGTAGATCTGTATAATTGAGCCGTGATTGTTACCGTAGAACCCACCAAACTAACGGAAGATGTCGCACTGAAATAGGCTGCCATAGACGTAAGCGTTCCTGTTCTAGGAACCGAGAACGCAAAGTTCAGCAAGGTTCCAGCCGCTCCAGTAAGATCTATAGTACCGCCTGTAATACTGATATTGGTCGCACTGCTACCAAAACCAACTGCACTTGAAGTATTCAAAAGACCCCCTAATACAGTGGTCATAGCAACTGGAAGTCCAGAAGAATATGGAATGATTGCGCCTGCGCCAGCAGCACCTGTTGCTCCGGTTACACCAGCACTTCCCGTGGCTCCCGTTACGCCAGCACCTGTCGCTCCGGTTACACCAGCAGTTCCTGTTGCTCCCGTTACGCCAGCACTTCCTGTCGCTCCCGTTGCTCCAGCGGTTCCTGTTGCTCCCGTTGCTCCTGCACTTCCTGTCGCTCCCGTTGCTCCAGCGGTTCCTGTTGCTCCGGTTGCTCCAGCGGTTCCTGTCGCTCCGGTTACACCAGCACTTCCTGTCGCTCCCGTTACGCCGGCAGTTCCTGTTGCTCCCGTTGCTCCAGCGCTTCCTGTTGCTCCCGTTGCTCCAGTACTTCCTGTCGCTCCCGTTACGCCAGCACCTGTGGCTCCGGTTACGCCAGCACCTGTTGCTCCCGTTGCTCCTGCACTTCCTGTTGCTCCCGTTGCTCCGACGCTTCCTGTCGCTCCGGTTACGCCAGCACCTGTTGCTCCCGTTGCACCAACGCTCCCTGTAGCCCCAGTAGCACCTGTAATTCCTATATTTTCTCCATATAATTCAGAGTAGACAAGGCGATGAGCAGTCACTAGTTGGCCTGTGCTGCTTTTTCCCCAAACTGAAATTTGAATGGGATCATCAATCATAGTAGGTGTTATGAATAAAAATTCAAATGAATCAAAGTTTACATAATAGTCATTAGTAATTACTTGATTAGGAGCTACATTAACCAGCTCACTTACATATAAAGTTCTTGTCCCATTCATATAATAACCTTCGACTTGAACCGTTGACGGAGTGTCATCGCTCTGATTAACAATTTTAAGAGTAATAAGCTGAGTAGGTCTTACGCCGCCTACCAGATTATTTTCTATGGGACCAGTAGATAGTTGACTCAATTTTCAACACCTCATTTTTTATGAAATTATAATACTCGTATTATTTGAATTTCGAAAATCAACTCACCTGAACAAAACTATCCTCAAGAGTTTCGTATAAACTAGGGTTTTATCTATAATCATTCCTCCCACCTGCTCTAAGTTGATAATCTATGAGCCTACAAATCAGTTCATATTTTTTGGCTCTTTATAGTATTATTCTTATTTTGAATTAAGGTGTGGACATCCATTTAAAAACTACCAATATATTTTAGAAACATTGAAGTCGCTTGAATTTTCATAATGGTAGTACAGTAAGATATAATTCTAAAAAACATTTTTTCGCTCCAGTCGACTCGCGACATATCCTTAACAAAAATAGAGATAACCCGGAAAGCCATACTAATAGCTACCGAGTTACCCCTATTGTATACATCTAACTTAGAGATAATTTAAGTTAATTCATGAATAGACCATACAATCCCTGATGTGTTGGCACCACCCAGATTCAAATTTAAGGTCAAGCCATTCGCTACATAGAACAATCCAATAACATCCCCAGTCGTCAGTGAAAATTCTCCAGCTAGCGTTACTGTTCCGCTTCCTAATATTGCTCTTAAACTCAATACAAGCGCAACATTCACGTCCAGTATAGGGAACAAACCAGTTATTAAGTTTGTTGCTATAGGGGTAGTTCTCTGAACTACGAAAGCAGGATTGACTCCTGCCCCAAGACTTATCGAAAGCGCAGCCGTTGTGGAATAGTTGATGGTCGCTTCAATAGAATATCTGCCTGTTGTTGGAACTGTGTAATTACCCGAAACTGGATTAAAGGACGGACTAGTAAAAGAAGGAGAAGTCACAGTCCATCCCGTAAGTTGAGAAGAAGCAGCAACTGCCAAAGATGACAGACGTGCAGAAAATCCCTCAGCTTGAACGTTCGGTCCGGTTGCTCCTGTTGCTCCTGTTGCTCCTGTTGCCCCTGCTATCCCCGTTGCTCCAGTTTCTCCAGTTACACCTGTTACCCCGGTCACTCCAGCTACTCCTGTTGCTCCGGTTACTCCGGTTGCCCCTGCTACCCCAGTTGCTCCAGTCGCACCTGTTACTCCAGCCGCTCCTGTTGCTCCCGTCACTCCTGCTCCGGTGGCTCCGGTGGCTCCCGTTGCTCCAGCCGCTCCATTTGCACCAGTCGCACCTGTTGCTCCAGACACTCCCGTTGCTCCATTTGCTCCTGTAGCACCCGTTGCGCCAGTTGCTCCATCTGCTCCGGTCGCTCCTGTTACCCCCGTTGCTCCGGTCTCTCCTGCTCCGGTCGCCCCTGTTGCACCTGTTACTCCATCGGCTCCTGTTGCTCCAGTCACTCCTGCCCCGGTAGCTCCCCTTGCTCCATCTGCTCCTGTTGCTCCAGTCGCACCTGTTACTCCAGCCGCTCCCGTCGCTCCAGCCGCTCCCGTTGCTCCAGTCACTCCTGCCCCGGTTGCTCCTGTTGCCCCCGTTACACCTGTTACTCCGGCCGCTCCCGTTACTCCGGCCGCTCCTGTTGCTCCAGTCTCTCCTGCTCCAGTCGCTCCCGTTGCACCAGTCGCGCCAGTTGCTCCATCAGCTCCTGTTGCCCCTGTCTCTCCTGCCCCGGTCGCTCCCGTTACTCCATCCGCTCCAGTCGCTCCAGTTGCTCCAGTCCCACCAGTTGCTCCGTCTGCTCCTGTAGCTCCAGTCACTCCTGCCCCGGTCGCTCCCGTTGCTCCATCCGCTCCAGTTGCTCCAGTCCCACCAGTTGCTCCAGCCGCTCCTGTTGCTCCAGTCGCACCAGTTGCTCCATCGCCTCCAGTTGCTCCAGTCACTCCTGCTCCGGTGGCTCCTGTAGCACCCGTTGCTCCAGTTGCTCCATCTGCTCCTGTAGCTCCGGTCTCTCCTGCTCCAGTCACACCTGTTACTCCAGCCGCTCCCGTTGCTCCAGTCGCTCCAGTTGCTCCATCTGCTCCTGTAGCTCCGGTCTCTCCTGCTCCTGTAGCACCCGTTACTCCATCCGCTCCAGTTGCGCCAGTCGCACCTGTTACTCCATCGGCACCAGTTGCTCCAGTCACTCCTGCCCCGGTAGCTCCCCTTGCTCCATCCGCTCCAGTTGCACCAGTCGCCCCAGTTGCTCCATCTGCTCCTGTCGCGCCAGTTATACCTTGCGTTGCACCAAGTAACTCTGTATGCACAAGTCGATGAGCAGTCACGATTTGGCCAACGCTATTTTTTCCCCAGACTGAGATTTGAATCGGATCATCTTCCAGACTTGTAGTTGTAAATATAAATTCGAACGCTTCAAAATCAGCATAATAATCACGTGTTATGACTTCATTAGGTGCTACATTTACCAGCTCACTTACATATAAAGTTCTTGTCCCATCCATATAGTATCCTTGAACAAGAGCCATTGATGAATCAACGTCACTTCGGTTATCAATTTTGACAGTAACATGTTGAGTAGGTCTTACACCCCCTACCATACTATTGTCTATCGGTCCGGTAGATAAATAACTCAATTCCTCATCACTCCTTTAACGTTAACTGTTTCACTAAAAGAATTATTAAATTAATACTGCCTGCTTCTCCCATGCAACTATGCGATGAGGATCTACCAATGCTCCGGAATTCTGTTTTCCCCAGACTGAAATCCCAATCTCTGCTTCAACTTCTTCTACTGTTGTAAACACAAATTCAAATGCGTCTAAGTCGGCAAAATAGTTCTTAGTTAAGACTTGATTGGGTGCTAGATTTACTGTTTCATTCACATACATCGTTCTTACTACATCTAATACAAAACCTTGAATTACAAGGTTATAAGGATTGATAGCATCGCGATTTACTATGTTCACTGTTACGATTTGTGTCTCTCTAACTCCCATAAAAGAACTGTTATCTATAGGTCCTGTTGTATATATTGCCATCTTTTTTGTTCCTCCCCTCTATTACAAATTGAAAGTTTAGTACGGCAACATTAGTTCTATGATTCGAAATGATTAGCTATATACTGCTCTATACAGCTCTATACAGAAATATTCGTAGCTTAAAGTTACGTGTGGACGTTTTTACATAGAATTGTCAGATTTTTTTATTGAAGAACTCATTTCCTATACCCGCAATCTACTAAACTGTTAATTTACATGCTGTATACATTAGACAAGCAAGCTCAAAATCCACTGTTATTGTATCGCTATCCTTACAACGTTGCCGGAAGAAAGCATCACTGTTAAGATATACTGACTTTTGCAATCAATCAAAAGATGTGCCTTATAGCTAAACCAGAACATGTCTTCAGAGCTATTCTTCACTTATATTAATTTTCATGTCACAAAAATCCTCAGACGGAATAGAATAATTAGATAAATTCTTTTGAAGTACATCTTTCCAAAAAACTTCAAAAAAATGTGTAGCTCACCTATAAAAAGGTGTACTGCTCAGGTTGGTGAAGCTAGACAGGTTGTACAACAATTGTCTGGATCATGAGGGGGTAAATAATGATTAACAGGAATAGTTTGTTTCAAAGAGTTATGGAAATACAAACTGATTCTTCCTTACATGATTTTGGAGGGGGGAGCCCTCTGAATAAATGTTATGTTATGGCATACTTAATCAAGAAATTCGACCTTAAGAATTATGTGGAGATTGGTGTTTATAAAGGAAGAAGTATCTTTTCTGTATCACAAGCTATTAAAGATAATACTGGAACTGCTTATGGAATAGACCCCTATGAGCTCAGTGAAGCCATGCAATACAATATTGATGAAAACTTAAGAGATCAAGTAAATCACTTTGTTGAAAAATTAAATTTCGAAGATCTATATATAAATTTTATTTTAAAGCGAGAAGCATTTGGACTTAAAAATGTAATTGAATTAATCCGAAAAACCTCATCCGAAGCTGTTATAGATTTACAACATATCGAAATTGATATGCTCCATATAGATGGCAATCATGAATATAAGCATGTTCTTGAGGATCTCACCAATTATGCTCCGCTTATTAAAGACGGGGGATTCATTGTTTTTGATGATATCCATTGGGATTCAGTAAGACAATGCTATGACGATATTAAACAGGATTATATTGTTTTATTCGAAACGATGTATTATGGAATTCTAATGAAAAAAGAAAAAACTCAAAAAAATGTAGACCTTGCAAATTTAACCTCAAAAAAGCTAAAAAGTCTTTATACTAAGCTCCGTAATATTGAACAACAAATACAAAAAAAGAAACCTACGGTTAACGTAGGTGTTCTTGCATATAACCATGAAAAATATATTCAACAATGTCTTCAATCTATTGTGACTCAAAAAGGTGACTTTAATTTAAAAATCGTTATCTGTGACGATAAATCGACAGACAAAACAGCCGAGTATATCGAGTCGTTTATTAAAAGCTCTCCGATTCCTAATGGAGTAAACCTTGTATTCTTAAAGGGTGAAGAAAATGTGGGAATGGTTAAGAATTTACAACGCCTATTGGAAGCTTGCCACGGGAGTGACTTTTTAGCATTAATCGATGGTGATGATTATTGGAATGAAGAACATAGGCTGCAAGAGCACATAGACTTCTTAGGAAGCCATCCAGAATGTGCACTTTCGTTTGATAGTATTATTTTATATTGGGAGAACCAAGGTGTATTTGGACCTCATCCCTTACAGCACGCTAAAACTAAAGAGATTTATACTACTGTAGATATCATTCAGTCTAATATAATCGGAAACATCTCCTGTTGTTTTTACGATGCGAGCTACCTGAATCAAATCCCAGATGATCTATTTACCTCCTCCTTTGTTGGGGATTGGATATTAAATATATTCTATTCTCAGTTTGGAGACATCGGTTATATTAATAAACCTATGACCGTTTATAGAAAGCACGATGATGGGATTTGGACTGGAAATAAGACATTTAATCAATTTGAGAAGAAGAAATATCTAATTGAAAGTGTAGATAAATGTAACCAGCTTTTAGATTTTCTTTATGATGAAGAGTTTACTAAAGTGAAAAATCAACTACCAAGATATCTTTGAATCTACCTAACACTTTAAACCAGTGATATGACCATAGGCATATCTCAAATCTAAGAGATATGCCTATGAAACACATTCAGGTGCACATCACCGGATCGATTGTATCGTGAGAAATTTGTCCGAGAAGCTCAAACGCCCCTAAGGTTCATAATAAGTTGAGTTAAATCTTTTCTTAACGACTGCAGGGATACCAGCAGCCAAAGTAAAATCGGGAACGTCGTCTTTGACAAACGCTCCTCCACCAATCGTAGACCAACAACCAATATGGCGTTTCTCACGGACCGAAGCAGCGATACCAATATAAGCGCCTTCATCAATGGTTACATTACCGGCTACATTAACACCAGGAGATATAGTTACGAAATCACTAATTATTACATCATGACTGAGACTAACGCCTTGGTTAATAATAACATGCTGGCCGATCCTGATATTTCCAGATAAGATAGCCCCTTGAAAGATCATACTTCCTTCTCCGATGATGTTACTTTGAGAGATTCGAACACGGGGATGTATCAAAGGGGATGCAATACGGAATCCTGATTGGATGGTTTCATGAACGAATCTTTTTTTCAAACTCGTATCACCCACCCCGGCGCATACTAGCTCTACCTCGTTTTTTAATAGCTCAATATCAACCAAAGTTCCCAGAACGGGAACGCCATCGACAATCCGGCCTTTGAATTCAGGTCGTTCGTCTAAAAATCCCATTACTTGAACGTCTAATTCTTCGCATAACCAGTTAATCTCTCTGGCATGACCACCAGATCCCCAAATGACTAGTTTTCTCATCGGTTAGCTTCTCCCAAGTTTCCAAGAAATTTAGTAATTCTTCGAATCTTAACCTCATCCAGTTCCTCCCACAAGGGTAAGCTGACAATATGTTCGGCGGTATATTCGGTAACCTTCACGGATGCTCTGGGATAACCTTGGAATTGCTTATGTTGATGACATGCCGGGGAAAAGTAGGTTCTGGCTTCAATGGAGTTAGAGGATAACCTTTCGACTACTTCACTGTTGCTATGGGACTCTGGACTGAGGATGGAAATAAATTGATGAACAACAGATCCTTGTGATTTATGCATGGACCAGCCCTGTTCAAATAAACCTTCTTTGTCCAGTTCTTGAAGATACATTTCATAAATCGCCTTTCGATTCTCCTGTATGGAGGGGAATTGATCTAGAGTAGCTAAGGCAATAGCTGCGGTGTACTCTGACATCTTACTGTTTAACCCTTGGATAACGGACTCTCTGTTGCTGGAGAAGCCAAAATTCCCTGCTTGACGTATTCGCTTAATAAGATCCTGGTCCATACTGTAGACCAATCCACCTTCTCCAATTCCGAATGATTTGGTGGCATGAAAGCTGAACACTACCGCTCCTCCGAAACCTTTGCCAAAATGAGTGGCCTCCTCTAAGGTTTTAGTGCCAAAACTAGAAGCAGCATCAATAACTACTGGAACACCTTGCTGCATTAGCCTATTATATAACGATAAATCTATGGCTGTACCAAATGTGGCATAAGGAACAATAACCGCAACCTCATCTCCAAGCTGTTTGACGGTATGTTCTAATTGCTCCCTATTCATTTGTAAATTGTCCGGTTCAATGTCTAGGAAATAAGGTTCAAGTCCACACCATTGTGCGGCAAGGGGGGTGGCAGCAAAAGTGAAGCTTGGCATAATTGCATATTTTCCTTTGGAGCGCTTGGATTGAGAAATTGCTACCATAAGTCCGACAGTAGCATTATGAACGGTCACAGCGGAACCGGTCCCTCCGAACATTTCCGTAATGACACGTTCTTCAAATAGGTCGTTTAAGGGTCCATAATTAGAATAGATTCGGGTTGCCTCAATCTTCTCATAGTAAGTAAGAAATTGTTCTTTTTTTACTAAGTTAGGTCGTAAAAAGGGGATTTCAAACATGAACGGACCCTCCTTCATTTGTAACAATTAAATCTAAGATAGGAGTTTCTATAAGGTGGTTAATATCATTTCAATTCGCTTGATATCATTAAAAAATTGATGATGATCTTTTACACGATTAAGATAAGAATGGAGGGCAGCTTTATATAAATCATTTGTCTCTAGAAATCCATCATCTCTAGCGGCGATAATAATATCCAACCATTCAGAGAATACATTAGGACCAAGTGTTTGATTATTTTGATTAGGATGTATGCGGAAATAGCTTAGAGGTTCTGGAATATACACTGCTTTTCCTTTGGATAGTAAGTTTAACCAAGAGGCTAAATCATTGAGAAGAGAATACTGTTTTCCTGAATACACTCCAAATCGATCGATAAGATCGGCTTTTTTGAATAATACCGTTGTAGGTTCACCTATTACATTTAAGCAACGACTTAATGCAATATTTGCAAGCTGCTTACCGTCCATGATCCTTGTTTCTTGATATAACCTATTCGTTGCATAGAGAGGAGGGATAATTACACCTGATTCATTAATCGTTTGTCGGTATGAGGTAACCAGCGTAATGTTTTCAAATTCTCGAAAATAGCAGATCATCTTTGCAATTTTTTCTTTATGAAATACATCATCATCCATTAAGTAATTGATATATTCCCCGGATGCCAAGTTATAGCACTTATGCCAATTTTCAAGAAAAAGATTTTTTTCATTTTTGAAATATTTTATTTGAGGAAACGCATTTAAATAGGGAACTAGCATCTCTTGTACATTATTATTCGAGCTATCATCACAGATGACGATTTCTATATTCGGATAGGTCTGTTCGAGTACACTATCAATGGCGATTTGAAGCGTATGCGGTCGGTTATAAGCAGGTATTACTACACTCACTAAAGGGTATTTCACATGAATCCACCTTTCTAATTCGGCAATGTGGATTTTTTTCATTTGCTAACATACACATAAACACTCCCATATATATATTAATGAGGCATCGAAATGATGATAAAAATGTCTTCACAACTAGTAAAGGGGAATGTTCATGTCACTCGATTTCACTCCATTATTGACAGCTCATCTTTTTGTAGCTGATACGGTGTTAAAGAAAGAGCTTGAAAGGTTTGTAGAGAGAATGGAAGAAAGCCATATTACCGTAAATCAGTATGCAGCAGGCCATCCTTTACAAGAGACTTTTTTCCAAGGACCTCACATCTATATTTCTTTGGGTGAGGGTTGGGGCGCGTTTAGTGCTCTTATTGAATTGCCTAAGCATGAAAAAAAACGCTGGTTGCACTTTCATTCACCTAACGAAATTCAGCCTGAACATTTATTTTTCTGCTGGCTCAAAGCTACAGACCCTCTCCCAGAGAATCGGATGATTCCTCCAACTCGTTTTTCATCAGGCACACCCTTAATATCCGTATTTACTGCCGCCTACAGATCCAAAGAGAAAATTGATCGGCCTTATCAATCCTTATTGAAACAGACATATACAAATTGGGAATGGGTAATCGTAGATGATTCCGGTGATGATGATGAGACATATAGACAATATTTACTTCCACTAAATGACTATCGTGTTCGCAGATATCGTCAAGACTCACGTAATGGTTATATCGGGGCAAATAAAAGGTATGCTGCAGGGCTATGCAGAGGAGAAATATTAGTAGAAGTCGATCATGATGATGAGCTGACAGCTGAATGCCTTGAGAAAATCGTCAGTGCGTTTAAGCAAAATCCAGATTGTGGATTTGTATATGGGGATTGTGCCGAGGTGTTTGCAGAAAGTAACTATGCGCATTGGTACGGTTGGGACTGCGGCTTTGGTTACAGTATTCATTACCGGGTCTGGCTGCATGACATGAACCGCTGGCAAAATGCTCAGAAACATACAACTATTAACGGGAAGACCATTTCTCACCTTGTCGGTTTGCCTAATCACCCTCGTGCTTGGACAAGAGATTGCTACCATCTAATCGGAGGACATCGAGATGAATTATTGGTAGCAGATGATTACGACATGCTGGTACGTACATTTCTTTGTACTAAAATTGTACAGATCCCTGATTTGTTATACATCCAATATCGCAATGAACATGGGAATAATACCACTTTTTTAAGGAATAAACAGATTCAAATTCTGGTTCGGCAATTAATGAGAGCATACAATCAAAGAATTACAATGAGATTAATCGAGCTTGATTTACCGGAAAAAATACCGTATAACCGCATATGGGAGACCTCCGTTAATGATCCTGCCCGGAAATCTGCGCATGTGATTCATGAGGATTCTTCCCGTTACTCAATACTGTTTCCGATTCCATATAGTTGTCCTAAAGAGCACATCCAATTAATGAAAACACTCCAAAGGGCTGTTGAAAACAATTTTAAGAACACAGAGATAGTGGTTGTTGGAAGAATTCCGGAGGAAGTTGAAATCTATGCCTCTAAAGCTCCTACCGGTGCCATACGATGGTGGCCGATGCAGCAAAAGGATTCACTCGAAACTTGTATACAATATGCCAAATACATTGCTTCGTGTAAGGAAAAGGTGGTTGTATTACCGTAAGCCGGAGCCTGTGTTTGGCGATATAAAGAATAACCGTGGTTTTAAGAGATCCCTACTTCATCGCTTACCAAAAGTAAGTATAGAGGTCGGGTGGCTTTCTCTTGCCCACAATCTACTAAAGAAGGCTTCAGTGAACGCAAAAAAAAACACGAAGGAGCTAAGCATCTACAAACCGCTTAGCTCCTTCGTCCATTCGTATTTCAGTAATGTTTGGCACTTAGGTTATTCCAAAGATACTTTTGGGACAGCCCCATTAAAGTACACCATTAACTTGAATCCCTCAGGATCTATTATAACACTGTAGGTCCTTGTGGTCCTTGATCACCTTGTGGTCCTTGTACGCCTTGAGGTCCTTGAGGTCCTTGATCTCCTTGTGGTCCTTGTACGCCTTGAGGCCCTTGATCTCCTTGTGGTCCTTGATCTCCTTGTGGTCCTTGTACGCCTTGAGGCCCTTGATCACCTTGTGGTCCTTGTACGCCTTGAGGTCCTTGATCTCCTTGTGGTCCTTGATCACCTTGCGGTCCTTGTACGCCTTGAGGTCCTTGATCACCTTGTGGTCCTTGATCACCTTGTGGTCCTTGTACGCCTTGAGGCCCTTGATCTCCTTGTGGTCCTTGATCACCTTGTGGTCCTTGATCACCTTGTGGTCCTTGATCACCTTGTGGTCCTTGTACGCCTTGAGGTCCTTGATCACCTTGTGGTCCTTGATCACCTTGCAGTCCTTGTACGCCTTGAGGTCCTTGATCACCTTGTGGTCCTTGATCACCTTGCGGTCCTTGATCACCTTGTGGTCCTTGTACGCCTTGAGGTCCTTGATCACCTTGCGGTCCTTGATCACCTTGCGGTCCTTGATCACCCTGTGGTCCTTGATCTCCCTGTGGTCCTTGAACACCCTGTGGTCCTTGATCTCCCTGTGGTCCTTGATCACCTTGTGGTCCTTGTACGCCTTGAGGTCCTTGGTCACCTTGCGGTCCTTGGTCTCCTTGCGGTCCTTGATCACCTTGTGGTCCTTGTACGCCTTGAGGTCCTTGATCACCTTGTGGTCCTTGTACGCCTTGAGGTCCTTGATCACCCTGTGGTCCTTGATCACCCTGTGGTCCTTGATCACCTTGCGGTCCTTGTACGCCTTGAGGTCCTTGATCACCTTGTGGTCCTTGGTCCCCTTGAGGTCCAGTATCACCCTGAGGGCCTTGAACACCTTGCGGCCCTTGATCACCTTGCGGTCCTTGTACGCCTTGAGGTCCTTGATCACCTTGCGGTCCTTGGTCCCCTTGAGGCCCTTGAGGTCCTTGGTCTCCTTGCGGTCCAGTATCACCCTGAGGGCCTGCGATCTCGGTTCCTAAAAGTTCATCAGAGACTAATCGATGGGCAGGCACGAATTCCCCAGCAGCATTTTTACCCCATACAGAAATTTGTGTTTCATTCTCAGCTGGTCCACTTATGGTAAAGACAAACTCTATTGCATCGAAATTAGCGAAATAGCTTCTAGATAATACTTCATTAGGACCTATGGTTACTAATTCTTGTACATATAATATTCTGGTACCATTTAAATGAAAGCCCTCGATAACAACATTAGAAAAATTTACAGGATCACGATTATCCAGTTTGATTAACACGGTTTGAGTGGACCTAACACCACTAACCGGATCATTAGCAATAGGTCCTGTTGATAGTACTGCCATTACGGCACTCCCTCCTTTCTGGAAAATACAGTTAATCAAGATTTCTTGTTAAACTGCTCTTTTTTATAATATGTTTCAACTATCTATTAAGAATGTGGTTATTACCCTGCATATATGTTGAATTTATGTTTCTGACTGCTCCTCTGCAACAACTCGTTGAACATCGATAATTGCACCACTTTCGTTTCTCCCCCAAACTGAAATCTCAGTGCTTATTTCAGCAAAACCGTCTGTGGTGAACACGAATTCATATGCATCAAAGTCTGCTCCAAAATTTCTCGTAATAACTTCATTGGGTGCAATAGATATTTCTTCTAGTACGTAGAGTGTTCTGAGACTGTTTAATTTGTAACCTTGAATATGAACAGAAGAAAAATTGATAGAATCACGGTTTACAATTTTGATAATAACCGTTTTAATTGTTCTGACACCACTAACAGGATCATTTGCAATGGGTCCTGTTGATAATACTGCCATTGAGCTATTCCCTCCTTTATTAAGTATTTTTCAAAAATTCAGATTAAAAAAATACAAAATTTAAAATTGGGAAAAGGTTAATAATTCCCCTTGTATTGTATTAATGATTGGTTTCATTTGATTGTTTGAATGCCCAAAAATTTTATATTGATTTAGCTATGATTTGATAGTTTTTGAGACTTCTAAATCCCTGCAAGATGCTCAAGGAAATTGGGATTAGCTCCACCACCCTTGCTTTTTTCGAAATATTAGTTATACTGATAAAAATTATTCAAGCATCGATGAGCGGGAGAGTAGTTAACGAGATCTAGTCCTCAGCGAGCCGGGAGAGTGTAAGCCGGTACAGATCCCTTTAATGAAGCGCACCCGTGAGATGGACTTCTGAACCTTAGTAGGAAGTCCCGGCTGAAGGCCGTTATCCCGTAAGGTGGCTGAACAACTTGTTCAGCAACGAGAGTGGTACCGCGAGCGCTAAAGCCCTCGTCTCTTTTGAGACGAGGGCTTTTTTGTATTTTCAAAGGAGGGTATACCATGTTAGATCAAATCATCAAAGACGGAATCAAGCACAGTGTACACCGTGTATTCAATACTTTAGGAGCTGACTATCCAGAGGACATTGCCATTCTGATCGAACAGCCAGCAAATCTAGAACATGGTGATTATTCATGTAATATCGCTATGCAGCTAGCCAAAACTCTACGTAAATCCCCAATGGTCATAGCAGAATTAGTGAAAGCAGAACTTCAATTCAAAGGGCGTTTCGCCGGTCTATTGCAAAAAGTTGAAGTCGCTGCTCCCGGATTTATCAATTTGTATATGAATTGGCAAAGCTGGGCTGAACATTCCTTTGAACTGCCTGCCAGCACTGGGGAAAAAGTCATCATCGAGCACACTTCTATCAACCCCAACAAAGCCGCTCATGTAGGTCATCTAAGAAACGCCTGTATTGGCGATACTCTAGTCAGAATTATGAAAAGAACTGGGTATAACGTAGAGGTCCATAACTACATTGATGATCTCGGCAATCAGCTGGCGGATACAGTTGTTGGATTATTAAATATACCTTTAGAAGGGGAACATCAACGTTTCGGTGATTTTTGCTGGGATCTTTATGCCAAAGTGAACAAAGAATATGCGCTGAACCCTGAGATGACACACAAGCGCACAGATATACTGCACTCCCTTGAACAAGGTGGCGGCAATGAAGCCTGGCTGGGCAACCTTGTAGCTGAACGTATCGTTAGAGAGCATGTAGAGGAAATGAAACATTTTGGGATTTATTATGATTTGCTGGTATGGGAGAGCAGTATTTTAAAAGAGGGATTTTGGGCAGCCGCAGCTGAGCTACTGAAGCAGACAGCCGTTTTTGTACAAGAGACTGAAGGTAAACTCGCAGGCTGCTGGGTGCTGAAGCAAGGAACAGAGGCTAACATTGGAGCGGATTCAGAGGAGCATCATCTCGATAAGGTGCTGGTGCGTTCGAATGGGATTTTAACGTATACAGCCAAAGATATTGCCTATCATCTCTGGAAATTTGGTCTTTTAACCAAAGATTTCTCCTATAGCGAATTCTCGTCCGGTTTATGGACAACAGGATTAACTGGAACCCAAGAGTCTTATGGGCAGGCGGACAGAGTCATCAATGTGATTGATTACAGACAGGAATATCCACAACAGATGGTTAAGCAAGCCTTAGGGGCACTAGGTTATAACGAGCAAGCAGACAAACTCCATCATGTGAGTTATGGTGTTGTATCTCTTAGTCCCGCCTCGGCTGCCGAGCTGGGTATAGATATTTCAGAAGGCAAATCTTCTTATGCTATGTCCGGACGACAGGGAATCGGGATTAAGGTAAGCGATCTGGTGGAACTCATGGAACAGAACATCGAACACTCACGTTCCGATAAAGACGGCCTCTCCAGCCGAATGATTGCCACTGCTGCGATTCGCTACTATCTGCTACGGTTTAATTTAGGAACGGAAATCGTGTTTGATTTCAAACAGGCTACCGAAATATCCGGCAATACCGGAGTTTATCTGATGTATACTTTTGCGCGTGCGACAAGCGTTTTGAGTAAAGCTACGATCCCAATCCTTACAGCTGCCGCACAGCTTCAGTTCCCTTCCAAATTGGAAAAAGCAGAGCTTGCGCTGCTAAGACAGCTAAGCCTCTGGCCGGAGATATTACATTCAGCAAGTATAGAGTTAACGCCAAATACGCTCTGCACTTACGCCCATACCCTAGCTACCCTGTTCAACAACTTCTATTCTGTATGTCTAATTCTAAAAGGCGATTCAGCCACGATCGAATTCCGCCTCTGGCTCACTTCAAGATTCAAGGACATCTTGGGAGATGTGCTCGAAGTGCTTGGGTTACCGACACCGAGCCGAATGTAAAAAACACAAAAAAAGGGCAATCTCCGCGTTAACGCGGAGATTGCCCTTCTATATATAATGTTACTTATAAATCTCTATCACATTTCCAGCTTCCGTGCTGAGACGGTCAAAGTCCGCACGCTTGATGCGAACACCACCGCTACGATAGCGGTTAGGTGTACCTTCTGTTTGCACTTCCGTACCGTTGATAGTAATTCGACTGATCTCACGACCTGTAAGATGATAGATAAAATCTACCTTAGTGCCTGCATATTCAAAGCTAAAGTGCATTCCATCCAGCGATTCCGGCAGAATCGGGTCAACAATTAAGTCTCCACCTTCCGTACGGATCCCCAGTGCATTCGAGATTAACTGGTTCATATAGATCCCAGGACCGCTGGAATAGATTCTCCAGCCACCTTTAACAGCTACGTCACCATTGCGCAGTTTATCGAAATTCTCCTGTGCCTCATAACGGGTGTTAAATTTACCATCCGAGCTACTGAAATAGGAGTTAGCTTGACGTAGTTCAGCGTTTGGCACCACATCGCGGATTCCGATCGGATTAATCGCTGCCAGACCCTTCCAGACCTGATCGGTTTTACCGAGCTTGGCCATAGCCTCTACATAACGGATATGTGCATGCACATACTGAAGTCCAATTTCCCGGCCAAAGTTAGCCGCTTGCTCCGCACGTTTGAAATGAGTGCTGACCCCGCCAACATATTGAGCTGGACGATTCATCAGACGTACACCGTCAGGGCAGAATAGTTTATCCTGAATGACATCATAGTGTGCTTCGGCCTGTTCCGGAGTAAGCAGCTCACTGATCATACTGCGCGTCATTGGCAGCAGACGGTACTGGATACCTGTTTCTGTGTCACTTGGGTGCACCATAAGCTTAATCTGCTCAGGGTCCTCCATATACAGGAAGCCAGGAATCACTTCGGATTGAAGCATATGAGTATGGAAATCCTTACGGATTCCTTCCACCATCGCCTTCAGTTCCTCTGCCTCAGCTTGATCAACTGAACGAAGTACCTCTGAGAACTGATTAAGTGTCTGATAGGTAAGCGCCACTGTCCAGCTGCTAACCATATACTGCTTCAGCTGTGGATTTGCAGGCTGGAGTGTATCATCCCAGTCTCCATCACCGTAAGAAGACAGATGTGTGTCATGCAGGAAATGATCCTTAATATAAGCAATTTCCTTCCGCGCATGATCCAGCAACGTCGCTTTTTCTTCTGTAAAGTCAAAGCTGTGCTTACGGGTATACGGCACTGTTGCTCCCAAGATGCTGTAATCCTGAGTTACTGCCAAGTAGTCTCCAAGCACCTTAAGCGGCCACACAATAATATCTCCATGGCTCTCTTCTTGTTGTATCTTCGTGTATTTATCAAACATGAACCATTGTGGCCAGTTGCCATCATCTTCATATTGATGACTATACAGCGTCAGCAAAATTTCACGAACCTGTTCGTATTTTTGCGTAGCCATGAAATATTCCACAGGTCCCTGACATACATCCCGTGTTCCCCAAGCAGCGCCACCATATTGCTCTAAACCATGTGGAACCGAATAGTGAACCAGCATGTTATGTGTGTACCACCAAGTCAGAGCATTAACCTTAAACAGTTCACCTTCTGTTCCGTCCCCAAGCGTCAGGCGGAAGCCATTCATCACACCAGCATAAAATGCGCGATAAGCAGAAATCTCTTCCTCAGCTGAACGATTTCTTGGAGCAAGTGACTTACCATCCAGAAGGCCTTGAATATTCAAGGTCCATTCACTGCTGGCAGACAGCTCCAGTACTGCTAACGGTGCTTCAGTTGGTTGAACAGGAGAGACAAGTCTACCTTCATCCTGCAGAGTTAACTCCGCACCCTGTACCTGTAATTTATACTGTAAGTCAGGATATTCACCAGCACTTAGTGCGCTTCTGTCAGCCGAGAAGATTACTGCTCCACCTTCTTGCTTAGATTGATATGGAAGCTCGTATTCGTTAACGTTCATGGTGATTTGATTAGTGACTAAATAACGATAAGCTCGTCCGCTTTCCGAACGCACATTCAGGAATATCTCTGGCGAATCTTCGGTGGTGTAGTTCGTAATAATGAAGCATTCACCATCTGTTCTGTAATACCAACGAGCATAGTTGAAACCAACCTCAAATAGAGAAGGCATGGTCAGCAAACGATATTCACCGTTCCACTCTACATAAATGCGTTGTCCTGAAGCTTTTGGAATGTTAAGCGCATTTCTTGGATTGGACATTAGCTTGTTAAAATTGGTATTTCCAATTACCACCTGGGAGTTAAAGATCCCGTACATATATGAAGTTGTTGTGATGACCTTATCATTAAGCCGAGCGTTATCCCCACTCATCAGGATATGGCCGTGTGGCCGTTCTACGCGCATTTCTTTCTCTTTTAATACTACGTGCTCATAATTCTCCGTGAAAAAGGAAAGTAGTGTGTCTCCTTCTCTCTCCTCCTGATAACGAACCGGAAACAAGACCTCGATCTCTTTCTCTGTCAGCGAATCTGCAGCCAGCGGTGCTCCCAGCTCCTTCGAGAAGAAAGAACGTTCAAGTGCTGCTTCAGCTTCTAAAGGTAAATCTTTAACAGCATCCCAAGCCGCAGCAATATCATTAGCAAATTCTAACGCAGTGATCGCTTCTGGATGATCTTGCTTAAACAATCCGTAGAACACAAACCGTGTTTCCCCGCTCAGCTTCACCCGTTCCGATTGCAGCGCAGTATATGCGAATTCATATTGATAGATTTCATTACTTAATTGCTCACGACCCAAGCTCTCTGGTTGGTTGGTTTCTTTATAGGACAGTCCAAAGAATTGAAAACCATCTGTTGAGAAGCTCGTTGCCTTGGTAAGTGAACCCTGTTGCAGATATGGGAATTTCCCGCCCTGCGGCTGATTCTGTCTAGAGCAAACAACGTACCCGTTAGATTGATCCTCAAATACCGCATGATCGATATACTGTGACAGGTAAGCTTCATTACTGCGGACAGCGGCGATATCAGCAATCCCTACATCCTGTCCGTACACGAGATCTACCTCTGCATTTTGTCCAGTAAGCTTCACATCCCAGAACCAAGTTCCTCCTGCAGTAGGGGTGAAAATAACTTGATATTCTATATTTTCAGCAGTACCTTCCCAAACCAAACGGTTTCCAGCCTTACGTACAGTGCTTGAAGAATGAATGCCAAGCAAAGGAATGGCTTGAATGTTTCCATCATTGTGCACTCGCAAATATAGATTGGATAATGAGCCGTCCACAATGCTTGGCAGCAATTGATTGATCATTGTCCGTTCGTAAAGGACTTGGAACAAGTCCCCGCTGTTTGTAAAAGTGAAGGATAGATCCCCGGCGTTTAAACGGATGTTAGTATTCAAATTAGTAGTCATATTTTACACTTCCTCCATTACGGCGTTACTGCCGTATATATTCTACTTATGCTAATGTTAAGCAAAAATCCCGTTCTTTAACCTCATTGCTGTTCGAACCGACGAATAATTTAAATCGTCCCGGATCACTGCTAAAGCTTAGATCGCTATGATAATAACGAAGCTGCTGTTCGGTAAGGGTAAAGATCACTTCACGACTTTCCCCTGGTGAGAGGTTGATTTTGGCAAAATCCTTCAGTTCCTTCATTGGTCTGACGACCTCTCCGGAAATGTCTCGGATATACAGCTGCACTACCTCTTCCCCATCTACTTCTCCAGTATTGGTCACCGTAACTTTTATTTCAATAGGCTGATTTTCAGTCATGATTTCACCGGACAGAATTGGTTCACTATAGCTAAATGTCGTATAGCTTAGTCCAAAACCAAATGGCAAAAGCGGCTCATTAGGAATATCCAGATATTGCGAGACATAACGTTTGTCGGCACCCGGAGCATGAAGTGGGCGTCCAGTGTTGAAATGATTGTAATAGACTGGAATCTGCCCAACGGATACCGGGAAAGACATCGTTAATCTTCCTGAAGGATTCTCATCTCCATAAAGTAGGCTGGCAATTGCCGCTCCGCCTTCACTGCCTGGGAACCAGGCTTCCAGAATAGCATCTGCATGCTCGTACACACCGGCCAAGTCTAGTGGACGTCCATTAAACAACACCACCACGATAGGCTTATTCAGCTGTTTCAGACGTTGTAAAAGCTCAAGCTGCGCTTCCGGCAAACGGATATCTGAACGGCTGCCCGCTTCTCCACTCATCTCTGAATGTTCACCAAGCGCCAGTACAATCACATCAGCTTGCTTAGCAGCCGCTTCCGCCTCCAGCCACTGTTCCTCTGTAAAGCTATCGACTCCAGAACCTTCTGCAACAGTAATCTTACCCGCACCTGCGCGAGCTTGAAGTGCCGGTGCAAGACGGCTTGCTTCTTCCGTTGAACCCAACCAGGACCACGGTCCAAGAATATCTCCGCTAGTAGCAAACGGTCCAATTAGCGCAATCCGTTGCTCTGCAGCGAGCGGCAGAACCTGATCATTCTTGAGCAGTACGCAGGATTTAGCCGCCAACTCACGCGCCGCATTTCGATGATCTTCACAGAAGATTACCTCACGCTCTTTCTCGACGTCAGCTCCGCGGAACGGATGCTCGAACAAGCCCAATCTTTGCTTCAATTTCAAAATACGAAGCACAGCTTCATCAATAATCTTCTCATCTACTTGTCCATCTGCAACAAGCGCCGGAAGCTGATGAACGTAACAAGCCGTCATCATCTCGATGTCTACACCAGCTTTGATGGCTTTAAGTGCTGCCTCAGCCTCATCCTCGGCGACACCATGTGGGATCAGTTCCTTCACTGCACCCCAATCCGAAATCAATACGCCATCAAATCCCCATTCTTCACGAAGCAGCTGGCGAAGCAGCTTGACGTTGCCGCTTATCGGAATCCCATCAATCGTATTAAATGAAGTCATGACCATTTCTGCACCTTCATCCAGTGCTGCACGATAGGCCGGCAGATAATATTCACGCAGCTGCCGTTCCGATAAATCCACCGTATTATAATCGCGGCCGCCTTCGGATAGACCATAGGCAGCAAAGTGCTTAATACAAGCCGCCAGACGATCTACATCACCAGTCAAGTCACTTCCTTGAAATCCGCGCACAAACGCACGGGCAAACCTACCATTCAAATATGGATCTTCTCCTGTAGACTCCATTACTCTTCCCCAACGCGGGTCCCGTACAAGATCCGCCATTGGCGCATAAGTAACGTGCACACCGGAGACTGCCGCTTCTTTTGCCGCAATCTCGGCGCTCAGCTCTGCGCGATCCATATCCCAAGAGCAGCCAATTGCCAGCGGGACCGGAAAAATCGTCTTGAAGCCATGCACAATATCCGCCATCATCAGCAAGGGAATGCCCAATCTATTTTTGCGTAAATGGGCTTCCTGAACCGCAATGACTTGCGCTGCACCTGATAGACCAAGTACAGAGCCGCTGCTCTCGATCATGTGGTCCGTAATTCCCATGGATGCCATAGGGCCAGTGATTTGTCCTCCATCCTCTGCCCCTTCATAGAAATTAGCGGCTAGCTGCTGCAATTGTGCAATCTTTTCTTCAAGCGTCATCTGGTTCAACAAGGTAGTCAGTTGCTGCTCATTCATTTCAAATCCTCCATTGTTCAATTCTGCCGATGCCTATGAATGGAAAAACCCGTGTGCAAGAATTGCACGCGGGTCCTGTAGGTTCATTCCTACATGCATAGGGCGAAAGCTATTTTTTTAGATTGTTTAGTTCATCTAGAACCGGCTGAACGAGGGATTGTTTGCTCTTAACCCATTCTTTCCAGTTCGTCTCTAGATCGCCTGGTTTCAAAATCAGGTTAGTGTATTCTGTAGCATAGTCAAAGGAAGCCTGATTTTTAGCCTTGGAATCATACAACTGGTAATCCCAGTCATATTCAGCCGTTGCTTTGTCTTTTAAAGCAAGCTCAGCTTTTTCTTTGAACAGTTCTACAGAACGATCGCGATATTCTTTTTTGATCGCAGGGTTCACGATACTAAAGTCATCCGCCAAGACATACAGTCCTTCAAAACGGTTCGGATATTTCTTATCCAATGTTGTTCCTTCAGGGAGTAAGCTGATTAATTCGCCATTTTCGCCTTTTTTCCAATCTGTTCCTTCAAAGCCCAAGTTAACGGTCAATTGACCTTCTTTACTTGTTGTATATTCCATGAAGTCCATAATCCGTTCAAATTTCTCTTTGCTAATATCTGGCGAGAAGATTACAGCAGACCAGAAGTTAACTTGATCGAGGTTACGATATTTACCGTCATCGCCAAGTACAATAGCTGTGTGCACTAGGTCATCACTATTTACACCTAGGTTATCTTTCATTTTAACGTCCATGTCTTTTCTGTAAGAAGCCAAACCACCTAGACTCGTAATACCGGAAACACCGTTAACTGTGAACTTTTGGCCAGATTCGCCATTTTTCCAAGTATAAAACTCAGGGTGCAGCAGTCCTTCTTTATAAGTAGTTTGAAGTTCTTTCAGTGCCGCTAACGTTTCATCGTTGGCTGGACCCCATTGGTATTTGCCATCTGCATCTTTATAGAATGCCGACTCTACTCTGGAATGCACGCTATTAGCCATTACAATATTAGTCAAAGCATCGTTGATGTCATAAGAAATAGGAATGAGTTTATCTCCTACCTTGCCAGGGTCTTTCTCTTTAAGCAATCTAGCAAATTCCATCAGTTCTGTAGTAGTGTAGGCATCTTTCAATTCAAAACCAACGGCTTTAGCCCAGTCAGAACGCAGAGCAATTACTCCGATTTGGTTAATGAGCGGATCTGCCGGCTTGTTCTCAAAGTATACCGGTCTTGGCAGAACATAAGTGCCACCTACCGCTTTCTCCAATTCATCGCCAAGTCCTGTCAGCTTATAAGCGGCTGCCACATTCGGCCAACGTTCTTTCCAGTCATCTGGCAGCTTGTACAGCAGCCCTTGATCAATGTAATTAAGAGCATCACCGTGAACATAGTTCCAGCTTGCTACGTCAGGAAGATCACCGGAGTTAATCCACAGGCGCAGCTTCTCAGCCCATGAATCCCATTCAATATAGTTGTAATCCCATTTAATATTGAACTTATCCGTAAAATATTTATGATACACGTTATCAAAATCAGATTCTGTTGTCTTAATGGTGCTGGCTAACGAAATCTTCAACTCATCTTTATATCCATCTGTTGGATTGCCTGAATTTCCGCTATTAGCATTATTGTCTGAGCTTGAGCATGCTGCCAACATGATTGGAGTAAGACATAAAACACCGGCAAGGATTGACTTTACAGATTTTCTTTTTAAAATATTCATTTTGTCCTCCTTAAATTGTGTGACTGACCCTCTTTTATATGGATAAATCATAAACCACTAGGTCTTGATAGCCCCTGTAAGTACCCCTTTGGCAAAGTGCTTTTGGAGCATTGGGAAGAAACACATAATAGGAACCATGGTAACGAATACTGCCGCCATTTTCATACCCATGGAGAATGATTGTTTACCCACTGCGTCAACACTTGTGGCATTCGATGCATTCACTTGGGCTTCCATAATGATAGATCGCAACACGTTTTGCAGTGGCATCTGATCCGCTTTCCGCAGGAAGATCATGGCGTCATACCATCCATTCCAGAAGGCTACTCCGTAGAACAGTGTGATGGTAGCTACGATTGGAGCAGATAATGGCAGGACTACAGAGAACAGGATTCTCCATTCCCCAGCACCATCAAGTCGCGCAGATTCCATCAGGGACTCAGGCAGACTGCTAAAATAGTTCGACATCAGAATCAGGTTAAACGCACTGAAGCTTCCAGCCAGAATAACTGACCAAAGGTTGCCTGTCAGATGCAGATCCTTCATCACCAGATACAAAGGTACAATCCCGCCATTAAAAATCATTGTGAACAGGACAAGCATAAAAATCAGCTTTTTACCCGGGAATTTATTGCGGCTAAGGCCGTAAGCCATACTTGTCGTTAAGAACAAGCTAAGCGGGAGTCCTAAGATTAAGATCTTAAAGGTATTCCAATACCCTGTCCCGATCCGCCCATCAGCAAAGAGTGCCCGATAGGATTCCAGTGTTGGGTTCTTCGGAAATAACATCATAGGGTTATCAGCGTATTCTTTTTGCGTAGAAAAAGAAATCATAATGACATTCCAGAATGGAATAAGAATGGCCAAAGCGCCCACACTCAGAATTACGAAAATCACATAATCCATAGCGGTCATTTTTTTATGGTCTTGCATAATTGTCAGCTTTTTTTTACTCATACATTTGCACTCCTTTCTTACCGGAATAAACCGTCTCCGCCCATAAGTTTGGCAGCTCTATCTGCCAGAATCAGCAGAATCATATTAACAAGTGAACGGAACAAACTGACTGCAGTGGAGAATGAAAAGTCTGTTGAAGACTGGAACGTGATTCGGTAGATATACACATCTAGTACTTCTGAGACGTTTTTCGTTGCAGCGTTGCTCAAGTTAAAGATTTGGTCAAATCCAGATGACATCAGGCCACCGACGGAAAGGATAAACATGATCGTAATCGTCGGAAGAATGTTAGGCAGAGTAATGCGGAACATTTGCTGCAAGCGTGTGGCACCATCAATCTGTGCGGATTCATATTGGTCTGTATCAATACCAGAGATAGCGGCCATAAAGATAATGGCTCCCCAACCTGCTGATTTCCAGATATCCGTAAGATACAACATCGGAACGAACATTTTTTCAGAACCTAGGAAGTTAATGCCTGTCCCGCCAAACATTTGAATGAGGCTGTTGACCAGACCATCATAGGAAAGCACATTGATAACAACCCCGGATACTACGATCCATGACAGGAAGTTCGGAAATGTAAACACCGTCTGTAAAGCTTTTTTGTAACGATTCATGCGCAGTTCATTCAGCAGCAATGCCAATATGATTGGAAAAGGGAACTGAATAATCAGCTTACCGATGTTAATGGTTAACGTTCTCCATACGGCGTCAATAAAAGCTGGGTCACGGAACACATAGGTGAAATTCTCGAATCCGCTCCATGGGCTGCCCCAAATTCCTAAATTCGCTTTAAAATCTTTAAAAGCCAGAGATAGACCACCCATCGGCAGATAAGCGAATAGGAAAAGCCACACTAGTCCAGGAAGCACCAGAGTATAGACCATTCTGTTCTTCCAGACTTCTCTTAGGAACAGTTGGAATCTGCTGTCGTTCATTTTTTTAGCCGGTATTGCAACTTCGGATTTCAATTTGCATCTCCTCACTCTGCTTATGTCTTTTAGTTGTACAAGAAATCAAAGGTTGTCTTCAGATGTTCCTCCCAGAATCGCCATTCATGAGTTCCAGGGGTCTCAACATACTGAAATTCATAAGGGGTCGTCTCCAGGTAAGCTGCGAATTCCCGATTCATCTCCACAAACGGATCTTCCGAACCACAGCAAGTCAGAATCGAAGGCAGGTTACGTCTATCGTCGACCAATTTAGTGGCTAAAGCGTACAGATCCTGATCCGGCTTAATTTGTAAGCGTTTTCCAAAAGTACCCGCCATCTCCCTCGCCATGTCCTTGGACATTTGCGGATCGTTTAATCGTTTCTGAAGATCGGTAACCCCTGATAACGAAACCACTTTGCTGTAACGCTCGGGATAGGTAAGTCCACATTTCAGAGCGCCATACCCGCCCATCGATAAACCAGCGATATACGTCTTCTGCGGATTATCATCCAACCTCATCATTCGACCACAAAGCTCGGGAAGCTCATGGGTCACATAGTGGAAGTAGTCCAGTCCGTACTCCATGTCTGTATAATAGCTCCTGTTTACTTGCGGCATTATGACTGTACAACCATATTGACTTGCATACTGCTCAATAGTAGTCATCCTGTGCCAAGTACTGGCGTTATCACCAGCACCATGCAGCAGGTAGAGCGTTCCTCCAGACATGTTGCCTGAATCGACGGGGGAGATAATACTGATGGTCGTTGTCATTCTCAAAGTAGGAGAGCCTGTCTCAACTGTTAATAATGCCATGAGTTATCTCCTTTTCGTTCTTATTCATTTGTTTATTTTCTTGCAAGATCCCCGCTTAACCAGTACGGATTCGAATACCATATGTTTGTTTTGCGAATCACCTGTGATCAGGTCAAACAAAATTTCAACACTGGCCTTCGCCATATCCACTCCGGGTTGGCTGATCGTATCCAGAGATGGATGATAATATTCTGCCATTTCAATCCCGTCGAATCCGATAATCGAAACATCATTTGGAATTGATAAGCCCAAGGACAATAACGCCTTAGCCGCCCCAATGGCAATCGTATCTGATGCAGCAAAAACAGCAGTGATATCTTTTTTCTTATTGAGCAGACGTTTGGTAGCTGTAAAGCCAGAGCTGGGACTATATTCACAATCCTCTACCATTGAAGGGTCGTACTCAATTCCATGCTCCTCAAGCGCTTTGATATATCCCATAAGCCGCCGGTTGCCTGTTGTATTTTGCACCAGAGGAAATCTGGCCAAAAAACAGATATTGCGATGTCCTAATGAAATTAAATAGCTGACAGCCTTATAAGATTCCTGAAGATCATCAATGATCACGCTTGAAAAAACAGCAGGATCGACTTCTTTTGTAGTCGTGATGGTAGTCAGAACAAATGGAATTTTTAATTGTTTGAATTTATCTTCGGAGTGATCATACGTTCCGCCCATAAAAATTATGCCATATAGATTTTTTTCTTTTACAAGCTGTAGAGCGATATCGATCTCGTCTACTCCATCTTCTACATGCTGGATCATTAGCGGACATCCCCGCAGGTTCACCTGGCGTTCAACTTCCTTGATCATGTCTGCAAAAAACGGGTTTGAGATCCCTTTTACCATTAGCGCTATGGTATTGGATCGCGTTTTTTTCAAGTTGCTCGCATTACCATTTGGAATATAGTTATGTTCTCTAACAACCGCCATTACTTTAGCTCTAGTTGTATCGCTTACAACACCGCTATTATTGATTACTCTGGAGACTGTGGCGATACCCACGCCTGATAGCCTTGCAATATCTTTGATATTCATATTTACCTTGCTCCACTCCTATGATGAGTCCCCCCTTCACCCGATGAAAATCAGGTTGTGGAAACGCATGAAATGATGGGAAACGTTTCCCACGACATCATTTTGAGTCCTTAGCGTGTTTTTTTCGCTTACTTCGTCCATTATGAACAGGTAATTTTTATAAGTCAACTAAAAACACAAAAAAAATTGTGATTCATCACTTTTTATTTGGTTAAAATTACAATAAGTCTATAGTTACTCAATCTATAAATTAGAAATAAGTGGTATTTATATATCAAACAATAGTTTTCCTTGCTTTATTGACTTTAAAATAAGAATGGAATACCATCAATTTAGTGATTTTTATCGTTTTAACAGAAAACGTTTCCACTCATTTTTCTAGTTTTTCTTTTTGTCACTTCGCTATCCTAGCTAGGAATATCAAGAGAAAGAAGGACTCTTTTTATGTTGAACATGGCTCAATTCGCAGCTAAGGCTCGTGAACGAAACCTGAATATCTTCAATGTTCGTGTGCTTCAAAACGGAAACCTTGTGGGAAAACTGGATCTCACGGAGGATATTCGGCGCTTGCAGCATTCCGTCAGCAAGTCTTTTACTTCTATGGCAGTAGGTCTTGCCATTGATGAAGGGAAGCTGACACTGGAAACAACGCTTAAAGATGTTTTTCCGGAGTATGCCTCTCCTCTTAAACAAACACCCCCTTCCATGCAGCCCGGAGATATAACTTTGTTCGATTTGCTGCGAATGAGTACAGGGCACGACTCCCCTCCATTTTGGGCGGAAGAGAGATTAGCCTTGAAGGATAAAAATTGGGTGCAGCATTATTTATCTCTGACTTTAGACAGAGCTCCCGGAGAGAAATTTACATACAGCAGCGGAGATACCATTATGATCTCTGCAATGGTGCAAGCCCGAGTCGGGCAAACCGTAAAGGATTATCTGGTACCTCGTTTGTTTGCACCTCTGGGTATAAACAATGTGGATTGGGAAACAACACCTCAAGGGGTAACCCTTGGCTGTGCCGGACTTCAGATTAACACGGAAGAGTTAAGCCGGTTTGGACAGCTGCTTTTACAGCAAGGAAAGTGGCAGGGCCAGCAACTGATTCCCGCAGCATGGATCGATTTTGTTACACAAAAACAGATCGACAATGATGGAATCGGCGACTGGGGAGAAGGATACGGCTGCCAATTCTGGCTCTGCTCCCACGACGCTTACCGTGCCGATGGCGCTCATGGACAATTCTGTCTTGTGGTGCCGGACGCTCAAGCAGTCATTGCAATTAACAGCATGGAAGATAACATGCAGGGCATCCTGGATATCGTCTGGGAGGAAATCTGGCCGCTTCTTTAGGAGCGGTCTTTTTTATGGCTTGAGGTTAGCGTGCGCATAATGGGTAATTTACATTCTTCGGCGATTAGTACATAACACCGCCAAGTAACCAGCACTTGCTGAGACTGAGGAGGCTTGCGGACTCAGATGACGTTATTTGCTCATTTATCGCCTTTTGAGATACGTTTCGGACTCCACTGCAGCTATTCCTGAGAAAGCGGCTCTTTTGGGACACGTTTGGCACCAATAGCGACGATGGAGTCCGATAACATCGAAAATCCCACACTTTTCAGCATTTAAGGTCATCTGGGTCCGATAGCAGCTGGGTATGTGCAAATATGGTCTAGATGTTCGAAGTTTGATGTTCAACGATGATTAGTAGCTAAACACGCCCAAGCGTTCACACCAATCGATGCTCAAACCGTAAGTCCCCACCATCAAACTCGCCATGCAGTCAACAACAATAGATGCACAACACCAAGTAACCAGCATTACTCAGACCGAGGAGGCTCGCGGACTCAGATGACCTTATTTGCTCATTTATCGCCTTTTGAGCAACGTTTCGGACTCCAGTGCAGCTATTCCTGAGAAAGCGGCTCTTTTGGGGCACGTTTGATACCAATAGCGACGATGGAGTCCGATAACATCGAAAATTCCGCACTTTTCAGCATTTAAGGTCATCTGGGTCCGATAGCAGCTGGGTATGTGCAAAATAAGTAACTCAACACACCAGTAACCAGCACTTTCTGTTGCTGAGGAGGCTCGCGGACTCAGATGACCTTATTTGCTCATTTATCGCCTTTTGAGATACGTTTCGGACTCCAGCGCAGCTATTGCTGAGAAAGTGGCTCATTTGGGCACGTTTGGCATCAATAGTGACGATGGAGTCCGATACCATCGCAAATGTGGCACTTTTCAGCATTTAAGGTCATCTGGGTCCGATAGCTACTGCGTATGTGCAAATATGGTCTAGATGTTCGAAGTTTGATGTTCAACGATGATTAGTAGCTAAACACGCCCAAGCGTTCACACCAATCGATGCTCAAACCGTAAGTCCCCACCATCAAACTCGCCATGCAGTCAACAACAATAGATGCACAACACCAAGTAACCAGCATTACTCAGACCGAGGAGACTCGCGGACTCAGATGACCTTATTTGCTCATTTATCGCCTTTTGAGCAACGTTTCGGACTCCAGTGCAGCTATTCCTGAGAAAGCGGCTCTTTTGGGGCACGTTTGATACCAATAGCGATAATGGAGTCCGATAACATCGAAAATCCCACACTTTTCAGCATTTAAGGTCCTCTGTGAAGCTAGAATAAAAAGTGGACAGTAGTTAACAGACTGGCGATAATGAGTCCACGGAGGTGTGTTCACATGGGAGAACATCGACAACGGTATAACGAAGAATTTAAAAAACAGACAGTGCAGTTCATTCAAGAGCAAACAAAGACAGTGGGCGACTTGGCGGAAGAGCTCAACATCCCAAAAAGTACCCTGCATCAATGGATGAGCCAGTATCGAGAACTAAAGAATGAACCGGCAGCTAGCGTGGATCGAGTACGGGAACTCGAGGCACAGTTGAAAGAAATGAGCCGTCAACTTCAAGAAAAAGATAACAAGATTGCTGATGTGGAAGAGGAATTAGCGATCGTAAAAAAAGCAGTGCACATCTTCAGCAAACCAAGGAACTGAGATTCCAGTTTATTGAAAAACATCGCTCCGAGT
This sequence comes from Paenibacillus sp. FSL R5-0928, assembly GCF_037970385.1. Classification (NCBI taxonomy): domain Bacteria; kingdom Bacillati; phylum Bacillota; class Bacilli; order Caryophanales; family Paenibacillaceae; genus Paenibacillus; species Paenibacillus sp. FSL R5-0928. The sequence goes on from NZ_CP150225.1 coordinate 5,802,715, forward strand.
TTCTCTTGGAGAAGATGTGCATGACCCTACATGTGTCACGGAGCGGGTACTACAAGTGGCGGACAGAAAAAAACAGTACGCATATGCTTCGTAAGGCTGCGATAATGAAGCGAATTCAGTATCATTTTGCAGACCATCAAAAGCGGTATGGGAGTCCGAAGATCACCCGCCTGCTACATCAAGAAGGTTATACCGTTACCGAACGCACGGTGAGTGTGTACATGCGACATATGAAGCTTCGCTCCATTGTCGCCAAAACGTATCGCGTACAGACCACCGACTCCAATCATGACCATCCGATTGCCCCAAATACGCTGAACCAGCAATTTAAAATACTCAAACCCAATTCAGTATGGGTTACCGATATTACGTACATTCCTTGCCGGGGAGGGCGCTTGTACCTGGCTAGTGTGATGGACCTTTGCACGCGCGAAATCGTGGGGTGGCGCTTGGAAAACCATATGGAAACTAGCTTGATTTCTGGCGCTTTACAAGATGCTTACGAAGCTAAACAACCGGAAAAGGGTCTATTACATCACTCCGATAGAGGTTCTCAATATACTTCTCATGAATACACGCAGCAGTTGAAAGCGTATGGCATGGAGTCCAGCATGAGCCGCAGAGGTAACTGTTATGATAACGCCTGTATCGAGTCGTGGCACAGCATTTTGAAAAAGGAGCTCATTTATTGTAATCCACGCTTCAAAACTAAGGAGCAAGCCTACCAGACACTTTTTCAATATATTGAGTTTTATTATAACCGCAAGCGAATGCATGGCGCGCTGGGGTATCTTTCTCCAGTTCGTTTTGCTGAGCAATTGACTAGAATGTCTGTTGCGTGACTGTCCACTTTCTTGACAGAGGTCCTCTGAGTCCGATAGCTGCTGCGTATGTACAAATGTGATCTAGTCGTTTGAAGTTTAATGTTCAACGATGACTCGAATTTCGACGTTTAATTCAAGAAGGAAGACAAAGGTATCCCGTGTGTGACCTCGAACTAAAACTCGCGCACGCAAAAACAGCCTTCCCGAAGGAAGGCTGTTAATTGACGTCCCGGAAGGGATTCGAACCCCTGACCGTGCGCTTAGAAGGCGCATGCTCTATCCAGCTGAGCTACCGGGACATATAAGAAATAAATACTATGTATTGACGCAACGATATTTATTATACCTTATTCAGCGGATTTTTCAAGTCAAAACAACTTAGAAAAATAATAAAAGAGTTTTCGGTGCGGGTTTTTCACACGTCAGCGTAACCACAGGAAATGAAAAGAACGGCATTTCTGCCGTCCTTTTCAGCGATTCCAGTGTACACTTTACAAGCCTTCGTTATTTACTCCAGCTTTCGAAAACGCTTCTCCAGCTGCTTTTTCAAATCCCCAAAAGTGAGTAATTCTCTTTGAAACTTGGAATGCTCATCTTCTGGCGACATGAAGTTGCTGCCTGTAAATGCACTCGAGGTCACATCTTGAAAAGCGTCATGCATATTGTTATCAAACCAATCGGTAGAGGTATCAGCATCATTAGTCAGAATACGGACAATCTCATATCCCTCTTCACGCCGATCCTCAACGATATACACCAAAAGCGCAGGATCACTAACAGCACCCGGCAAAACACCCACTTCTGCACAAGGCGCACCATCGTACTCCATCATTCTGCGAATTTTGGCGTCTTTAATATAATACACCTGTCATCCTTCCCTCCTGGCAAATTCCCCTCTCCCCTAGTGTTCGGATAAGGACATACATTTTATGCCTTCCTTCGGCATATATCTGTATTACTTGGCAAAAAAGTAAGGACAACAATCGCACAAAAGAGAGGATGAACCATCATGTGCGGAATAACCGGATTTATCCAGTGGCGCGGAGATCTCACTCAGCACTCGCAGCTGCTGGTCAAAATGACTGAAACTTTAGCAAACCGCGGCCCCGATGCAGCCGGAACCTGGATCTCAGGCCCCTGTGCTTTCGGTCACCGCAGACTTAGCGTTATCGATCCGGAGAACGGTGCCCAGCCCATGATCACCCGCCATGAGGAACAGGTATACGCGATTGTTTACAACGGCGAATTATATAACGCCCTCGAACTCAAACAAGAACTTAAACAGCGAGGGCATCAATTCCGCACCCAGTGCGATACAGAAGTGCTACTGCATTCCTATATCGAATGGGGGCCGGATTGCGCAGAGAAGCTAAATGGAATCTTTGCTTTTGCAGTATGGGACGGTCTTCGCGACCAAGTCTTTTTTGCACGTGACCGTTTAGGTGTGAAACCCCTGTTCTATAGCAAGGTTGATGATGTGCTAGTTTTTGGCTCAGAGCCTAAAGCGTTGCTGCAGCATCCTAAGGTACAACCAATCGTGGGTCCTGAAGGTCTCGCAGAAATCTTCATCATCGGTCCAGCGCGTACACCGGGTCATGGTGTTTATAAGGATATGCAAGAGCTTCGTCCAGGTCATGCTATGATCTATAGCCGTGAAGGTCTGCGCAGTTATGCCTATTGGAAGCTGGAGAGCGCAAAGCATACTGACAATGAAGCAGAGACAGCCGCTAAGGTGCGTGAACTGCTCCAAGATACACTCGAACGCCAACTGGTCTCAGACGTCCCTGTTTGCTCTCTTTTGTCGGGAGGGCTGGATTCCAGTGCGCTGACGGCACTTGCAGTGGATTACTACAACCGGAATGGTCAGGGACAAGTGGATACTTATTCCGTAGACTATGTAGATAACGACAAACATTTCAAAAGTCATACTTTCCAGCCGGGAGCAGATGGGCCGTGGATTAAACGAATGGTCGATGAATTGAATACAAACCACCACTACATCTCGTTCGATACCCCGGAGCTTGTAGAAGCGCTGGATAATGCTTTGTACACTAGGGATTTACCAGGGATGACCGATGTAGACTCTTCTTTGTACTTATTTTGCCGGGAGATTAAAAAGAACGCGACAGTAGCTATTTCCGGTGAAGCTGCGGATGAGATTTTTGGCGGATACCCTTGGTTCCACCGTGAGGAAATGCTCTCCTCAGGCACTTTTCCTTGGTCAGTTGCTCCGAAAATGCGTGCAAGTCTACTTTCCCCAGAAATTAACGAGTGGATCCGTCCACTGGAATATTTGGGTGACAGATATAGCGATGCGGTGGCTGAAGTTCCGAAGTTGGATGGAGAAACGGGAAAACAAGCACAAATGCGCGTAATGTCCTATCTGAATATCACCCGCTTCATGCCTACTCTGCTAGACCGTAAAGACCGAATGAGCATGGGCGCAGGGCTAGAGGTACGTGTTCCTTATTGTGATCACCGACTCGTTCAATATGTATTTAATATTCCGTGGGAAATCAAAAATCTGGGGGGCCGTGAAAAAGGGATTTTACGTAAATCTCTTGAAGGCATTCTTCCAGACGATGTGCTCTACCGCAAAAAAAGCCCTTACCCCAAAACTCATAATCCTGCCTATTTAAATGCGGTACGAACTCAGGTATTAAACATTCTGGATGACTCTACTTCACCCATACTTCCATTAATTGATGCTGCCAAAATCCGTGAGATCGCCGCTTCTCCGGAATCCTCAACCAATCTGCCTTGGTTCGGCCAGCTCATGTCCGGTCCTCAGCTGTTTGCTTACCTCGCCCAAGTGGATCTCTGGCTGCGTAAATATAACGTCTCCATCCAATAAGCGCGTAGAGAACTGAGATAATCGACAAGCCAAACAGCAAGTCCCCGTATCCGGTGACTTGCTGTTTGGCTTGTATTTGCAATAATTACTCTACGATCTTATCTGAACGATCCTTAAAAGTTAAAGTTGTCCGGGTCCGGGCCAAATCGATGGTCTTTGTTCAAGCCCTCGATAGTTTTGACATCCTCATCACTAAGCGTAAAGTCAAAGAATCCCGCATTCTCCTTGATTCGATCCGCATGTACGGATTTAGGTATCGTAATGACACCTTGCTGCAAATCCCAGCGAAGTACAATTTGAGCAGGGGTCTTGCCATACTTCTCAGCCAGCTCGTTTAAGAGCGGTAGATCAAGATTCCCTTGCATTAATGGACTCCATGCTTCAAGCTGAATGCTCTGTTCATTGGCATATTTCAGCAGCTCACGCTGAGTCAACAGCGGATGGAATTCCACCTGATTCACCACTGGTACCACTCCGGTATCCTCGATGATATCTTTCAGATGATGAACCTGAAAATTGCTCACGCCGATAGATTTGATGAGGCCCTCTTTTTGCAGATGAATTAAGGCCTTCCATGTCTCACGATATTTTCCTGCCACCGGCCAGTGTATGAGATACAGATCTAGATAGTCCAGACCTAGCTTGCGCCGGCTATCCTCGAACGCTTTTAGCGTAGACTCATAACCTTGATCAGGATTTCGTACTTTAGTCGTAATAAACAGCTCATCCCGGGCCACTCCACAATCACGAATAGCTTGTCCTACGCCTTCTTCGTTATTGTATCCGGCTGCCGTATCAATACTTCGATATCCTAATTCCACTGCGGTTTTGACCGCATGAATAACCTCTTCGCCATCTTTAGTCTTATACACGCCAAGACCCAGCCACGGCATGGTCACCCCATCATTTAAAGTAGGACCACCCGAGAACGGTGCATTCAATTCACTCATCACTTAACCCTCCAAGCTTATTGTTATTTCGTTAAACATACTTAACCTTTTTACCCACTTAAGAAGCAAACGCTACCATAAAAAGTATAGCAGATGGCTTCATCATTCCCCAAATCCTTATAAAAAAACGGAGGCGTAAGCGCCCCCGCTCTTCTTTATTTCTCAATTAGTTTGAAATCATCAAAATGGAATTCAGGAGAAACAATACAGGATACCAGCGTCGGCTCTTTGCCTAACGAACGCGCGGCCTGCCATACTCCCGCTGGAACAACCACTTGTGGCTGCTGGCCTGCAGCAATATCGAGACCCAGAATAACTTCCTGCACATCCTCAGGCTTATCTCCATTACCTCCGAGACTAAGCACGATTGGACTACCGGAATGCCACAACCAAACTTCATCGGACAATACAGTATGCCAATCAGATTGTTCGCCTTCGTGAAGCAGAAAATAAATTGAAGATGCCGAATGACGTGATCCAGAATAGCTATCGCCTAACACTTCCTGCGAAATTTCAAATTCCGAATTCCAAAGTCTTTTGTACCAACCACCCTCAACGTGAGGCTGTAATCCAAGCAGTTCAACTAGCGGTGAAATTTCTTTTTGCGTCACAGTAGCTTCTCTCCTTCAAAGTTAGCATGAACAACAATAGCTTCATATGCATAAGGTTGTTTTTGCTTTTTACTTTAACGGAATAAGCTCGAATTGTAAAATCTATTTACTGTCCTTGCTCGCTTTGAAGACTTCCGCAATCGCTCCAAGACTTCCCAGCGTTTCAACAGCGCTAGTTGGCAAGAACACTTTATTAGCAGGGCCTTTGGCAATCTCAGCCAGAGCCTCGAAGGAACGATAAGCCAGCACCTGCTCATCCAGACCTGCTGAACGAATCAGCTCAATGCGTGATTTTTCTGCTTCTGCCACGGCTTGAATCGCTTTAGCCTCACCGTGTGCTTCCAGTTCCTGCGCCTGCCGTGAACCCTCTGCTTGACGGATACGCGCTTCTTTATCGCCTTCTGCTTTTAGAATCTTACTCTGTTTATCCCCTTCAGCGCGTAGGATCATATCCTGCTTGGCAGCTTCCGCTTCCAAAACAATGGCACGTTTGCTCCGCTCTGCTTTCATCTGCTTATCCATCGCTTCCTGAATATCCAACGGCGGTTTGATATCGATAACTTCCACACGCTCGATTCGCACGCCCCACTTCTCAGTAGCTTCATCGAGGGCAAGACGGATATCCGTCGAAATCTTTTCCCGTCCAGACAAGGTCTCATCCAATTCCAGCTTACCGATGATTTGCCGCATCGTTGCCGTCGAAATGTTTCTTACCCCATAGACATAATCAGAAATACCATAAGTAGCTTCCTCTGGTCCAACCACCTGGTAGAAAATAATCGTATCAATCTGCACCTGCACGTTATCCTTTGTAATTACCGTTTGCGGAGGTACATTTGCTTGTTGAATCCGTAAATCATGGTAGGTGCGCACCTGATCAATTACAGGAATCAGAATGTTCAGCCCCGGTGTCAGCAGACGATTAAATTTACCGAGCCTTTCCACTACGCCTACCCGCTGCTGTGGTACGATTTTGACTGTTAATGCCACAAAAACTACGACCACTACAATAATAATTGCGATAATTGCCCATTGCATTAGTTCATTTCCCCCCATCGTTCTACTTCGATAATCGTCGTGCCTCTTTTCACTACTCTTACAACCTCATCCTTGCCCAGAGACTGTTCAGAGGTCGCGCTCCACGTATCTCCGCCTACCTTCACTTGCCCGTAACGTCCCTGCTCTATCGGCTCAACAACTACTCCTTGCCTACCGATGATTTCTGTACCTGTATCCTTGAACCCACGTGAATGGCGAAATCTAGAAACCAGTGGTTTCGAGAATATAGTCAGACCAAGTGCGACCAGTGATCCAAGGACCACCTGAAACAAAATGGCTTCGGGAACAATCAGCGACACCAAACCTGCGGCCAAAGCACCAATACTAAGCCACAATAAATAAAAAGTAAGCGTCATCATCTCTACAACAAACAGGACACCGGCTGCGATCAGCCAAAACACCCACACAACCATCGGTGAGCCCACCACCTTCCGTATGATACTACTATAACGAAAAGAAACATCGATGCGTTGCATAGTTCCATAAAAAAATATTTCAGGCATGTATATAATTTATATTCATTACATCGGTGGTTATGTGTTTCTTCATGAGTTTCTTGATAAAAGGCGAGTATACAAATCCAAAAGGGTTCACTTTTTGACAAGTCACTATAAATTAGAAAATTCTCCCCCTATATCACCTGATTTTATCCCTAGCGCAATTGCAAGCTATGCTTGAGAATAAGAGTTACCATCACCCATTTATATCTAATTCATCCTAATTATCCAACTTCCAAACATCCTCCTCTATTCATTCAAACCATACACAGCATGTTACATCTTTTAAAATCAATGGAAACAGCAGCACACAAAAAGCATAAAAGAAAGCGCTTACTGATTGGGTAAGGCTTGATTTGGACCGCTGCTTTTTTGCTGCTGAATCTACGAATTGAACTTCAATAGAATGATAGGGACGCCAAGGGTGATGGTGCACTACAACCGACGGGAGGTGAAGGTCAGGACATCTTGCCGAAAAGAATTTCGAACTACACTTTGAATCTAGGAGGTAGAAATTCAATGATCTTCACGAAAAAAGCTTCACGCAAAACCTTTGCAATTGCGATGATCGCCGCGCTTGTTCTGACACTCTTTTCCACCCTGGGTGGCAGTCCCAAAACAGCCAACGCCGCACAGGATTACAAACTGGTTGGTTATTACGCTTCATGGGCCGCTTACGGGCGTGCTTACAATGTAACAGATATCGATCCTACCAAAATGAATGTCATTAACTACGCTTTTGCGGATATTTGTTGGAATGGCATTCATGGCAATCCCGACCCCACCGGCCCTAATCCGGTGACCTGGTCTTGCCAGAATGAACAAGGCCAAGCCATCAGCGTTCCGAACGGTACGATTGTTCTTGGTGACCCTTGGATTGACACTGGAAAAAGCTTCGGGGATGACAAATGGGATGATCCCATCAAAGGTAACCTGAAGCAGCTATGGAAGCTGAAGGAAAAGAACCCGAACCTGAAGACCCTAATCTCCGTTGGGGGCTGGACCTGGTCGAACCGTTTCTCGGATGTAGCTGCGACAGCTGCGACCCGTGAGGTTTTTGCCAATTCCGCGGTTGATTTTATTCAAAAATACAAGATGGACGGCGTGGATCTCGACTGGGAATATCCAGTAAGTGGTGGACTCGCAGGCAATAGCTACCGTCCTGAAGATAAAGAAAACTATGTACTGCTGCTGCAAAAAGTTCGCGAAAAGCTAAATGCAGCCGGCGCGGCGGATGGAAAAACCTATCTGCTGACCATTGCTTCCGGGGCAGGCCCAACGTATATCAACAACAATAACCTGGCCGGCATTGCTTCCGTTGTCGACTGGATCAATATTATGACCTATGACTTTAATGGGAGCTGGAACACCACCACCGGACATAATGCTCCGTTGTACTATGATCCCGCAGCTTCCGCTTCGGGCTTAACCGAACCGCAAAATTTTAACATCGATAAAGCGGTAACCTCCTATCTTGCGAATGGTGTACCTGCGAACAAGCTTGTACTTGGCATGGCTTTTTACGGTCGTGGTTGGGGCGGAGCTCCGGCTTCAGGAAACGGCCAATATCAGGTATCCGCTGGCATCTCACCAACAGGAACATGGGAAAAAGGCAGCTATGATTTCTATGATCTCGAAGCTAATTATATCAACAAAAACGGCTATACCCGCTATTGGAATGATACATCCAAAGTGCCTTATCTCTATAATCCAACAAATCAAACCTTTATCAGCTATGACGACGTAGAATCCTTTGGCCACAAGATCAGCTACCTGAAGTCCAAGGGTCTTGCAGGTGTCATGTTCTGGGAAACAAGTGGTGACCGGAACAAAACACTAACCAATAAACTAAACGCCGATCTTGGTGGCGGAGTGGTGCAGCCGACACCGACACCATCCACATCACCAACACCTACGGCAACTCCAACTCCTACGGCAACAGCAACGCCAACGCCAACTGCAACCGTGACGCCAACCCCAACGCCTACACCGGGACAATGTTCGGCAGCGGCCTGGGGTGCAACAACCGTATACACTGGCGGACAGCGTGTCTCCTACAATGGCTCAGTCTATGAAGCCAAGTGGTGGACGCAAGGGGATCGTCCTGATCTTAGCGGACCTGATGGGGTCTGGAAATTCATCAGCGTATGCGGAACAGCGACACCAACGCCAACTGCAACTGTGGTCCCAACTTTAACACCTACGGTAGTACCAACGCCTACCGCAACCGTTGCACCTACGCCTACTGTCGCGCCAACGCCAACTGCAACCGTTGCACCTACGCCAACTCCTTTGCCTACCGCTACACCTACTTCGGAAGGGTCTAGCTGGGGAACAGGCGTTGCGTACAAAACAGGTGATGTCGTCGCCTACAACGGAAAAACATATACCTGCTTGCAGCCCCACACTTCACTTCAGGGCTGGGAGCCAGCCACCACACCTGCTCTTTGGAAGCTCAATTAAAGTCATGCAGGAAGCAGCGTTCCCTAAATAACATTATCCCCCCTTGGAGGTATATTAAATATGATTGCAAAAGCACGTGCTAAGCGCAAAATATCCATAAGTTACCTTGCTGCGCTAATGAGCCTAATCGTTCTGGTTCCACTTTACACCGGGACAGGTGCATCCTTACCAGTGGCCCATGCAACGGAAACAACACCTTCCGCTCCCGCTCCAGCAGCTGACCATCCTCGCAAAATCGTTGCTTACTTCCCAGAGTGGGGCGATCAGGAGAACAAAGGATTTTACACCGTAGACAAAATTCCGTGGGATAAAATTACCCATATTAACTACGCCTTCGCCAAGGTAAATCCTCAAACGAACAAGATTGATCTCATGGACCGTACAGCTGCAATCGAAAAAGACTATCCCGGTCAGCTGACTACCCTGCCTTTTAAGGGGCATTTTAACCAACTGATCAAGTACAAACAGCTCTATCCTGATGTACGCACCCTGATTTCTGTTGGCGGCTGGTCGGGTTCCGGAGGATTCTTCAACATGGCGAATTCGGAAGCCGGGCGAGAAGCTTTTGCCAATAGTGTTGTGGATTTTCTGCGTACCTATCAGTTCAACGGAGTGGACATCGATTGGGAGTACCCTTCTGGCACTGGGCAGTCCGGTAATCCTAACGATTTTGCCGTGGCAGAACCGCTGCGTACAGTTAATTACAACAACTACGTTCTTCTTATGAAAAAACTTCGCGAAAAGCTCGATCTGGCAGGTTCACAAGACAATCAGAAATATGACCTGACTATTGCGGCCACCGCCTCTTCCTGGATTCTTGGGGGCATGAAGCTTGGGGAAGCCAATCAGTATTTAGACTGGGCGAACCTTATGACCTATGATTTCCATGGTGCGTGGAATGGTTATGTAGGGCCGCATTCTGCACTGTACCCGGATTCCCGCGATACTGAAACTGCTGCGCTGGGTACTCCGGTTCTGAATACCGACTGGGCGGTCCGATACTATCTCGGTACGCTTCCTCCGGAAAAAATCGTGATCGGAGTTCCTTATTATTCACGAGGCTGGAAAAATGTGAATGGAGGCATCAACAATACCGGCCTTTACGGCACAGCTCCGACAACCGGTGGGGGAGCAGATGGCCAATACGGCATCTGGAATGATCCCGCACCAGAGCAGCCTGCTGGTGCAAATCCGATCTGGCATGTGCTAAATCTGCTCAAAGATCCAGCGAATAAACGTTACTTCGACCCTGTTACCAAAACACCGTACTTGTTCAACGCAGACAAGAAGGTTTTTCTTACGTATGAAGATAAGGAATCTCTAGGCTACAAGCTGGATTACATTAAACAAAAAGGCTTGGGAGGCATGATGTTCTGGGAATTAACGGGCGATTACTCTGAGCAGAGCGATGGCACTTATACGTACGGCAATTCTCTGACCGATTTTGCCTATGATCAGCTGAAAACAGCCACGCCGCCGGGCGGAGCTCCTAAGCCGCAGTTGCCTGAACCTAAAAACTTCAACCTCAGCTTCAGCGGCGCTTATGATCATCCGAACTATACCTATTCATTAAAAATAACGAACAACACCGGTGCGGATATTCCCGGTGGCTGGAAGCTAGAATTCGACCTGCCAACAACTACAACCCTAACATCGGCATGGGGAGCCGGTAGCGTTGAGCAAATCTCCACGGCCTGGGATTTCAACCGCTACCGTATTACAGGTACAGCTACTCAAACCATTGCAAACGGAGCTTCACTTGAAATTCCGGGTATGATGAAGCTGAATTTTTCAGGCGGTCCACAGCGAATCACCCTGAACGGAAACTCGTCCCAACAGGAATACGATAAACTGTACGGTGGCATTACGCCAACGCCAACACCAACACCGTCTGCATCACCGTCTGCATCACCGACAGCAACACCTACTCCGACGACTACACCAACAGCAACACCAACGGCAACACCTACAACAACACCGACTCCGACGGCAACCGTGACGCCAACGCCAACTGTAGCGCCAACACCTACTCCTACGCCGGGACAATGCTCGGCAGCGACCTGGAATGCGGCAACCGCATATACTGGCGGACAACGCGTTTCCTACAACGGTTCACTCTATGAAGCCAAGTGGTGGACACAGGGAGATCGTCCCGATCTTAGCGGACCGGAGGGTGTCTGGAAATACATCAGCGTGTGTGGAACAGCAACGTCTACACCAACGGCAACTGTAGCTCCAACGGTAACACCGACTTTGACACCAACGGTGGCTCCGACGCCTACAGCAACCGTAACACCCACGCAAACTCCATTACCGACTGCTACACCTACTTCGGGAGGGTCTAGCTGGGTAACAGGAGTTGCTTATAAAGTAGGTGATGTCGTTGCCTACAGTGGAAAAACGTATACCTGCTTGCAGCCTCACACTTCACTTCAGGGGTGGGAGCCAGCTTCTACACCTGCTCTTTGGAAGCTGATATAATCGGGTGCTCTCTTTGATTCCAACAAGAAGATTGTCCCATTACAAGGAGAACATCCCATTATTAGTGCAGAGTCATACTCATTCTCTGGGGCTTACGTTAAGGACCCAGTTGACGTTATTTACAAATTTCAAGCCTTTGGAGCTATGTTTCGGACTCCAGTGCTGCTATTCCTTATGAAATGCTTCTTTTGGGGTGTTTTTCGTGCCCATAGCGACTTTGGGGTCCAGTAGAATCTCAATTATCGGAAATAGCTACGTTTAAGGTCAGCTGTGTCCGGGTGGCAGCTTCATACGGGTAAATGTGTTAGAATCGAACGAAGTTTGAGGCTTAGTTCAAAGGGAAGGTATAAAAAACGGGGGTGCCCAGCAGTGATATGCTCCCCATATAGTAGACAGGTGAAATAATAAAAACCTGTCGCTGTATGGGGAGCATTTTTATGGAACAAAAAAAGTATACAGCACTGGAAAAGTTAACGATTCTCCAAGAAATTGAACGGGGCGACATTGGTTTGAAAGCTGCGGCCCGGAAGTATGGAATATCCAAAAACTCTATAGTGAAGTGGCGGCAACGTTATCAATTGTATGGATACGAAGGGCTGGAAGTCCGAAGCTACAATCGTACGTATTCTGCAGAACTTAAACTCTATGCCGTTAAGGATTATCTCGAGGGAGGATTGTCGCAAAACCAAATCATCTGCAAGTATAAGATTGCAAGTGCAACCCAACTCGCCAACTGGATTAGGAAGTATAATGGTCATAGCAACAGCTTAACAGCTCATTCAGGAGGAACTAAAGCTATGACCAAAGGACGCGTAACCACTTGGCAGGAACGGATAAATATCGTGCTGTACTGCCTTTCGAACGGAGAAGACTATGCGAAGGCGGCAAGCCATTTTCACGTGTCTTACCAACAAGTATATAGCTGGGTAAAGAAGTACGAAGCAGGTGGTGAAGAGGCATTACGAGACGGTAGAGGACGCACCAAAGCGCCTGAAGAACTTACGGAAGCAGATCGCCACAAACTCGCGATGCAAAAGCTGGAATACGAGAATGCACGCCTGCGTGCGGAGAATGCTTTTCTAAAAAAGTTAGAGGAACTCGAAAAGAGGAGGCGTTAAGAACCATTCGCCAGGTGAATATCTACCTGGCCATTCAGGCTGTTCAGCAGGAACAGTCTTGCTCCATTCGGCTTTTGTGTGACATCGCAGGGATTTCACGGTCAAGTTATTACAAATGGTTGAATCGCAAACCCAGTTTTCGAGAGGCTGACAACGAGAAACTGACAGAGGCCATGCTCCTCTTGTATGAGAAGGTGGAACGAACCTTTGGGTATCGCCAATTGACCCTGCATTTGCGCAGACAAATGGATAAATCTATTAACGCAAAGCGAGTGTACCGGCTGATGAGATGCCAAGGTATCCAGTCAGTCATCCGCAGAAAGAGAAAGAAGTATGTAGGCTCCACGCCTCAGCAGGTTGCAGAGAATGTGCTGAACCGTAATTTTGAGGCTGAAGCTCCAAACCAAAAATGGGTAACGGATGTAACGGAATTCAAATACGGCAACGGCAAGAAGGCGTATTTAAGTGCAATAAAAGATCTGTATGACAAGTCCATTGTTGCTTACGTTCTGGGTCATTCCAATAATAATTCGCTAGTTTTTAACACACTGGAATTAGCTTTGCAGGCAGCACCGGAGAGCCGAACCTTACTCCATAGCGACCGTGGTTTCCAGTATACCTCTCTGCATTTTAAGAAGATGCTGGACGATGCAGAACTGAAGCAAAGCATGTCCCGAGTAGGCTGCTGCATTGACAATTCGCCGATGGAATCCTTCTGGGGAACATTGAAATGTGAGAAGTACTACTTACATACCTACCAGACCTTTGAAGAACTCCAAACAGATATTGATACCTACATTCACTTTTATAATAACGAACGGTTACAGGCAAAACTAAACGGCCTCAGTCCCATTGAATTTAGGACTAAGGCCGCTTAAACTACTTTTATTTTTTGTGCTGTCTACTTGACGGGGTGCAGTTCACAGCCATTTCGCGGCTTTTGGACACCCCCACTTTTTAAAAAAACTCTATTCCGGCGATAGGCCGCCTTCAGCCGCCAGTTTCTTCTCCAGCTTCGCCGTCAGCAGTCGCAGTGCAGTTCCTCGATGGCTGATCTGCTGCTTCTCCTCCAGCGTAAGCTCGGCCATAGTTTTTTCATGTTCCGACAGGTAGAATAGCGGGTCGTAACCGAAACCACCGGCACCTGATGGTTCTGAAGTAATCCAACCTTCGACCGCACCTTCTGCGGTTAGCTCCTGCTTGGAAACTGGATCGTACAGCGATAAAGTACAGACGAACCTAGCCGTGCTCAGCAAAGGCTGATCTGTGTCTTCCCCCTGTTTCAATCTCTCTAGCTCGCTAAGCAGCTTTAGGTTATTTTCCCCATCCGTAGCATCTTCACCTGCAAAACGTGCAGAGTACACACCAGGTCTGCCATCCAAAGCATCTACACAAAGACCCGAATCATCAGCGAGTACCGGAATTCCAAGTGCGTCACCTACGGCTTTGGATTTTTTAAATGCGTTTTCTGCAAAAGTAGCTCCGTCTTCTACCACATCGGGCAGATGCGGATAGTCATACATACTCTTAACTGTCAGGCCCAGCGGGGCAAAAGCGTGCTCGAATTCGCGCACCTTCCCCTTATTCTTCGTAGCGACAATGAGAATATTGCCTGTGGAATTCATGTTACACCTCTTGGCCCGGCTGGCCGGAAGGGATTTTCAGAGCAATCGCTCCGAGCGCTTCTTTTTGTGCGGCAATCAGTTCATAAATCCCTTTCTCACCTAGACCCAACAAAAGATCCAGCTCTTGACGCGAGAATGGTCTTTCTTCGCCAGTTCCTTGTACCTCAACAAAAGCACCGCCGCCGGTCATGACTACATTCATATCCACTTTGGCTTTGGAATCCTCTTCATAATTCAGATCGAGCAGTGTTTTATCCCCTACAACACCTACACTAATTGCTCCCAAAAAGTCTGTTATAGGAAAAACAGCCAGCTTGTGCTGTAGTGCAATTTTATTAATAGCAAATGCCATGGCAACAAAAGCGCCTGTTATCGAAGCCGTCCGAGTTCCCCCATCCGCCTGAATCACATCACAATCCAGCGTAATGCTGCGTTCACCTAACGCTTGTAAATTCACCACGGAGCGAAGCGCACGGCCGATCAGCCGTTGGATCTCCATTGTACGTCCGGTAAGTTTACCGCGTGCAGCTTCACGTTGATTACGGGACTGGGTGGCCCGTGGAAGCATCGAATATTCGGCAGTTACCCAGCCTTTTCCTTGTCCTTTAAGAAACGGAGGCACTTTTTCCTCTACAGTAGCCGTACAAATGACTTTGGTGTCTCCCATCTCAATGATCACGGAGCCCTCAGCATATTTATTCGTTTGGGTCGTTATTGTCAGCGGTCGTAATTGGTCGTCAGTTCGCCCGTTTGATCTCATCTTTTCTGCCTCCTACATCGTATAGCTAATAGTTTAGTGTGAGTCCCGTTTCCCTGTTGTTCATTGCGGCAGTTCACCGTTCGGGACGTTACGTCTTTTTGAGCAACTTTTATTCTACCAAAGAGGAGGCACAAAAGCATCTTTTAAACCTTAGAAGGTCATTCTATAACGGGAGCTCGTTCAAAAATTCAGGTGCAGAAACAGGTTTGCTATAGTCCACATTGTCAGTGTCGGTAATCGATTGTTTGCCGTTCAAACGAATTTGAACTAAAGCATCTTCCGTATTTTGCGCAACAGTCAGAACAACCGATTCCAGCAATTCGGCAGGAACTTCCTTCCCATCTGCGAACATATCGTCATTCAAGGATACAGTAACAACACCGTTTTGTCCGGCTTCAACCGAATCAAGTGATGTGCCCTGTGTCATAACCATTTCCAGACCATCTCCAGATTCAGGTCCCGCAATCAGTTCATTTATAGCAGCTGTCAGCTGTTCTTGCCCTGCGGGTACAAAGCGCGTAACCGGAACATAATATTGGATACCGTCAGGAGATGTTGTGGAAAAATAAACAGTAACCGCACTAGAGTTCATCAAAGATGGACCTTGTTTAGGCAGGTTAATGCCCATTGTGCGGGACAGCGGGCGATCCAGCGGAGTACCTTGAAGCGGCATTTCCGTAAGCTTTTTACCATCTACCCAGAACTGTACACCTTTAATGTCATCTTGACCGGTCAGCGTCCAAGTGATCGCTTCAAGGATTTTGCGTTCATCCGCAGCATCGTAGTTGTTAAATTCCGAATTGAACTCAACAACTGCCAGATTCGACTTGTCTACCGTAATGCTTTGCACCTCAGTTCCAGCTGGTAGAATGCCTTGGAAGCCTTCTGGCAATGAGGACGCATATTCTCCCTTATTCACTAATGCCATTAAAGAGTTCTTGAGCGTGCTGGAATCTTTGCTTTTTGGCAGATTTAGCGACACTGGAGCGAGTAAGCCGTTTCCATCTTCCAAATATACGGTCGTCCGGTCACCGGAAGCCGTTGTTTTATCCGTTGCTTTAGCGGTTTTGGTGCTGTCCTTAACAGCTGTTTGTGCATCATCCTGAGCCACTGGACCAAATACACCTGAATCCAAAGTGTTATTTCCCTCTGTCTGTAGCATCTGCGCTTCAACCTCAGGTGGCGGAGCATCAATCGATGCTGATTCCGAACCGAACAAGCCACAACCGGACAGTGCCAGTGGAACTGCGAGTAGGCAGACCGCGGAAATCCCGCGGATTTGTTGCATTGTTTTCATCATTTATTACCCCTTTCAAGGTTAGATAGCATTTGTACTGCTATGTATACGAGACCTTTGTCCAAAAAATAACAACTGCTTATCCTAAATTGTTGGAAAAGCCTGTGTACTTTATTTTCAGGTTGGGTTGGATCTAGATTTTAATTCACATAGACTCCGCTTTCTGGACAAATACTTCTTCTAAACGTACAATCTGAGATAACACCAGCGCTTAACATCATGCTAACGAACGTTGTAATGCAAAGACTTAACTTACGAGGTGACTAATCATGGCTGATGAACCAATCGCAAAAATACCTTACAGTCTGAACAGCAAGGCAGTCGCAGATGCGACCAAAGTGTGGTTGAATAAGCGTGGAGTGAACCTGCAGGAAATCGCAGAGCTCGTTATGTTTCTGCAAAAAAAATATTATCCAAACTTAACAATGGAAGAGTGTGTCCATAACGTTGAGATGGTACTCAGCAAACGGGAAGTGCAAAATGCAGTACTTACGGGCATTCAATTGGACATGCTCGCGGAGGAGGGGAAGTTGTTTCCGCCGCTTCAGGATATGATCGAAAATGATGAGGGATTATACGGAGTGGATGAGATTCTGGCTTTCTCCATCGTAAATGTATACGGCAGCATTGGCTTCACCAACTATGGTTATGTGGACAAGCTTAAGCCAGGCGTTCTTGAACGGTTGAACGACAAAAACACCGGGCAGATCCACACCTTTCTGGACGATATCGTCGGAGCTGTAGCCGCTGCAGCTAGTAGCCGAATCGCACACCGTAAGCAAGCGGAGCGTGAGATAGACCTCGAACTTCCGCATTCACCTGAGGATCGCGAAGAAGCTGCAAGGAAACTTGCAGAACATGAAAAACAACCGGAGTAACCGGTGTTTTGGGTACACTCTGAGAATTAAAAAGCGATTGTTTCGTAGCCCTTGCGGGTTATGAGACAATCGCTTTTTTTGAGGTTGGGTTGGTTGGGTTGGGTTGGGTTGGGACCGTTTTAGGGAAAAACTCCCTAAAAAATACCGAAAATCGTTCAAAACCTAAGTTATTAGGGAATTCTTCCCTAATAACTTTACGAAAACCTTAATTTATAGCTACATTCGTAGAATATTAGGGAGAAATTCCCTAATATCCACTCTACACCTCAACAATCCTCAAAAAACAGGGAGGAATTCCCCAATTAGTCAATACCAACACTTAGTTACTCGGCAAGATGTGTTTCTACCCACGAATAGCGGCATCTGAGTCCGAATGATCTGTGTGACGCATGAGTAAAGTAATCAAATGTTAGTCCGAATGTTCAGCCTGACGCATGAGTTAAGTAATCAAATGTTAGTTTGGTAATGCGTTCGGACTCAGGTGACACTATACTCACAATCCCCTTAGATTTGGACACTTTCGGACTCCAGAGTCGCTATTCACTCAAAAATGACCAATAACTACCCTCTGCACTAGCAATAACGCCTCTCCGGTCCGATACTAACCTCAAAAGTCCCAAAACCCACGAATAGCGGCATCTGAGTCCGAATGATCTGTGTGACGCATGAGTAAAGTAATCAAATGTTAGTTTGGTAATGCGTTCGGACTCAGGTGACACTATTTCCATAAAACACCCTTGATTTAGTCACTTTCGGACTCCAGAGTCGCTATTCACTCAAAAATGACCAATAATAACCCTATGCACTATCAATAACGCCTCTCCGGTCCGATACTAACCTCAAAAGTCCCAAAATCCACGAATAGCTGCATCTATGTCCGAATGATCTGTGTGACGCATAAGTAAAGTAATCAAATGTTAGTCCGAATGTTCAGCCTGACGCATGAGTTAAGTAATCAAATGTTAGTTTGGTAATGCGATCGGACTCAGGTGACCCTATTTCCATAAAACTCCCTTGATTTAGTCACTTTCGGACTCCAGAGTCGCTATTCACTCAAAAATGACCAATAACTCCCCTCTGCACTATCAATAACGCCTCTCCGGTCCGATACTAACCTCAAAAGTCCCAAAACCCACGAATAGCGGCATCTGAGTCCGAATGATCTGTGTGACGCATAAGTAAAGTAATCAAATGTTAGTCCAAATGATCAGCCTAACGCATGAGTATGTAATCAAAGGTTAGTTTGGTATGCGATCGGACTGAGGAGCTCAATATTCATATAAATAGCACCGAATTATACTCTCTCCTTAGTCACTAAAACCAAAACCAAAAAAAGAGCAGTCCCAATAACACAGGACTGCTCTGTACCTCTACTCGATCATAACCTTCACATCTCAATTCATTCCATCAATCATCATTCATCACTCTTCGAGCCCGCTAGAAACTCTAACTAACATGGTCTCCAGCACTTTCAGATGCTGCAAACAATATAGCACCGTCCGCCTCTATCATCACAGCCCGCTCCCGGCGCATCAGCTCCGCTAAATGCGCCAGTGTCTCACTCATCGCAAAGCGCATCTGGTGAACGGTGGTTACCCGGCTGCGAAACAGAATTTCGCAGACTGCGAAGCCGCTCAGCGGGCCGTTTGCGAGCAAGGCTGCAGCGGTATCCAGCCGCTCCTCATGATGAGCGAGCAGGCTGCTGACCCGGTGCGTGAAGCCCGTGAACGGTTCCCGATGACCCGGGAACGCCATGCTGACCGGATAGCTGCCCAGCTCCCGCAGCCCCTGAAGAAACGTCTGCAGCGGCTGTGGATCGCTGCCTGGAAGCAGGCTGACATTGGGAGAAATCTGCGGCAGCACAGCATCGCCGCAGATCATTTGCCCGCTGCCCGCATGATACAAGCTCACATGTCCCGGTGCATGTCCGCCAGTTACAATCAATTGCCATTCACGGCCACCCATCCCAAAAGGCTCTACCTCATTCAGATAAGTTACAACCGGCTGCGGCTCCACTTGCGTGTCAAAGCTCTCCAAATGCGCTTTAATTCCACTCGACCATTCTTCCGACATTCCGTGTCCGATGAAATATAACGGCAAAACTTCATTGATATCCGTGTCACTGCCCCACATCAACATCGCTTCGGCATGAGCACGTTCAGTCATCCATACCTTACATCCGGTCTGTAACTGCAACCATCCCGCCAATCCATAATGATCGGGATGATGATGTGTTACGACGATATCCCGCACGTCCTTCCACGACAATCCCAGCTCCTGCAGGATCGCCTGCCAGCATTTTTCTGTCTCCGGGCTACGCGGACCGGGATCAATAATAGTAATTCTGCCATCCTCATCGGGCAGAATATAGCTGTTCACTTGACGAAGCGGCGAGTCCATGGGCACCGAGACCTGAAGAATGTTCTCGTCCCATGAAGTGATATCCGCCTTAGACATGGTGCGATCACCGCCTTTGAATCTTTTTCCTGATACCATTACGATCGAATTCCACTAAAAATCATCCGCGTGGAGCTTTCTGCATTATAAACCTCATCTTCATAGCTGCCATGCACAGCTTCGAGCTGTAAACCCGCTTCCTCGATCATCCCGCTGAATTTCTCCAAGGAATACAGCTTCACACGTTCATGATATTGGCGAGGTGTAGAATCATTTTTAGAGGTTAAAATGATGTCCTTCTTCACGTACCCATCCTCGATCCGCCGCGACTCATCAATCAGATTTTTTCCATCCTCGCGGGTAGAATGCGGCACCAGATGACGAATCACATACGCAGGATTCAGATAATCAATAACAAACTTGCCACCCGGCTTCAACATCCGATAGATTTCACGCAAAACCTTTACCTGCTCCTCATCCTCTTCAAAATAACCAAAGGAAGTGAATAGATTAACCACAGCATCGAAACCTCCAGTTAACGGTAGGTCACGCATGTCAGAACGCAGCCAAGTTACCTGCTCCGCTCCTGTTTGAGATCTTGCCTCACGCAGCAATACCTCTGATAAGTCCACTCCAGTTACCTCGTACCCTGCTTCCGCAAGCGCCAGTGAATGACGTCCCATCCCACAACATAAATCCAGCACTTTGGAGCCTGGTGGTAGTCCCAGCCACGAGATCATTCGTTCAACTTCTTTACGAGCTCCACCAAAGTCTCGATGTTTGTATACGACCAGATAATCCTCTCCGAAGCTCTTTTCATACCATTCAGTCATGTTGTCTCTCCTCCCACAGGCGTCTTCCTGTAACTCCACTCTATGTATGTTAATGTATCGCCATTGTACAGTCTTTTACTCACAAACTCAAAGAAGAGTTGTCACAGTGAGCGTTCAGCCCCTTCATGACAACTCATTCCTGCAGCTTCCTTTACACAAGCTGCTGCAAATATACTCGTGCTTCATAAGGTCGAAGTTTAAGCGGTTGGATCTGCTCATCTTTTTCCACGGAATAATTAGAAATTAACAGCTCTATATTTTCTGGTTGGAACTCTGCTGGCCATTCGAATACAGGCTCTCCATCATAAAAATTCAGAATAACCAGCAGCCGCTGATCTTCCAATGTCCGGGTATACGCATATATCTCTGTATGCTCTGCAAGCAACAACTCGTAGGCTCCATAAACGATGACTTTATGTTTTTTTCTCAGGGCAATCAGCTGTTTATAGTAGTTGTAGATGGAATCGGGATCTTTAATCGCGTTGCCAGCGTTGATCTCCATATAGTTGGAATTCACTTCGATCCAAGGAGTCCCCGTCGTAAAACCACCTGCGTGACCATCGTCCCACTGCATCGGGGTGCGGGCATTATCCCGGCTTTTATGATGAATGGCAGACATAATCTGCTCTTCTGGAACGCCGTTTTTTCGCTTTTCTTCATAATAATTAAGCGTCTCTACATCCCGGTAATCATCAATGGATTCGAAACAGACATTCGTCATTCCAATTTCTTCGCCTTGATAAATATAAGGTGTGCCTTCCAGCATGTGAATGAAGGTCGCCAGCATTTTGGCCGAAGGAATCCGGTAAAAAAGGTCGTTTCCGAACCGGGAAACCGCACGCGGCTGGTCATGGTTGCAGAGATAATTCGCATTCCAGCCTTTGTCATGCAGAACCGTCTGCCAATTACTCATAATCTTTTTCAGCTCCAGTAGACTCCATGGGACGACATCCCATTTTCCACTACCTGCCGAAGCGGCATCCAGAAACATATGCTCAAACTGAAAAGTCATATTCAGCTCCCGGCGACCATCACCTACATAATCTAGCGCCTGCTCCGGTCCAAGTCCTGAGGTCTCTCCTACCGTCATAATATCGTAGAAATACAGCACTTTATCATATAAATTCTGTAGCAGGGTATGCACATCTGCCAGATTGGAGAACATTCCATAAGCCCGTACGGTAGGTGTTCCACCTGGATTATCCGCATCCGGGTAACCTTTCGTCTTCACGATATGTGCAATGGCATCAAAGCGAAATCCGTCCACACCCTTCTTCAGCCACCATTCCACCATCTCATGCAGCTTATCAATGACCACCGGATTCTCCCAGTTCAGATCAGGCTGATATTTGGAATAGAGGTGAAGGTAATATTCATCGGTCCGCGGATCAAGCTCCCACACCGAACCACTGAAATAAGACTCCCAGTTATTCGGGGGACCTCCATTTTTTCCTTTTCGCCAAATATAGTAGTCCCGTTTCGGATTATCCTTCGACGATCTGGATTCAACAAACCATGGGTGCTCATGTGACGTATGGTTCAGAACCAAATCCATCATCAGCTTCATCCCACGTGCGTGCATCTCCCTCAGCAAATGGTCAAAATCATCCATCGTGCCAAATTCCTTCATAATGTCACAGTAATCACTGATATCATAACCGTTATCATGGTTTGGTGATTTATAAATAGGGCAGACCCAAATCACGTCTACACCTAAATCCTGCAAATAATCCAGTCTGGATATGATTCCTTGCAAGTCTCCAATCCCATCTCCGTTACTATCCATGAAGCTAATCGGATAAATTTGGTACACGACACTTTCTTTCCACCATTTCGGGTTCATTTCTCGGTTACCTCCTATTTAGCTATATGTAGAGTTTAACCACACAAAGCCTAGTAGATAACAATTTGCTCCTACTTCCCTAGTCCCTTTTGATATTGTGAGGGCGTAAGTCCGGTCCATTTCTTAAAAGTAGCACTGAAGTGGCGTTCTTCCCCGTAGCCTACTAACTTTGCAACAGCGTACATTTTTAAGTTTTGGCGGAGCAGCTTTTTTGCCTCTTCTACCCGGTATTGATGCAAATAATCGAGAAAATTCACACCCAGCTCCTGACGGAACAGTGAACTTAAATAAGTATTAGATACATAAGCTTCCTTCGCAACATATTCCAGAGACAGATTGGTATTATATTTGTTACGGATGATCTCGAGCGCTGTAACTACTGTTCGATGCAGAGGGCGATGTTTAGAAAAAGCCTCCACCACATTCTGCATGATCTTATTCAGGATCGTAGACAATTCTTCCAGCGTCTCGATCTGTGGTGCCTGCTCCATCCAATTGACCAAATGCTGCTTCCATTCGAATCCAGCTACTTGTTTTTCCTGCGCAAGCCTCTTAAGGCGAACGACAAAAGCTGTTGCCCGAATATTCACCTCCTGCTTGAGGCATCCGGGGTTTCCGCGAAAACGTTCCAGCCATTGCTCCAGCAGATCGAGGGCAAGCTCATTACTTCCTGCACCGACTGCCACAAGCATCTCATCCTCCAGCACATTTAATTCAGGATCATCTAAAATCCCGATCTCCTGTGCGCCACCCCCAATAACTCCCGAGCCTTCTGTATAAAAATAAACGCCGCCTTTCCCGTTCAGAAAGCGGGATTCCATGGCCTGAAGCGCTTCTTTATAAGACAGGTGAGCTTCCGAAATATCCGCACGACAGGAGCCTACAGCAATACTGATTGACAGCTTGAGGTATTTCTCCAGATTGCTTTGCAGCATCCCGATTTGCTCTTTTAAATAGATGGGGGTTCGGTAAGACTTGCGGGAATCCGTTCCAGCTAAACCACTGCCGATCCAGAGCAGGAGATTGCCATCATGAAAGGTCTCGATTTTTCCTTTATAGATAGGAGACAAGGTCTCACTAATAATATTTAGGGCCGCGTAACGTAAAAGTACAAAATCCTGTCCAGACCCACCAGCAGAGGGAGGATCAAAATCAAAGCTGACCAGCCCAATCTGCGGACCTTCATGGCTAATAGCCATAGCTAACTCACCGATCAGCTCCTGCCGCCGCTCCAGCGGAACCGGAGGATGATGAATCCATTGGGACAGCACTTGGCTTTTGACAAGCGGTGCATTTTTATGCCAGGAACGATCTCTTTTTAGCTGTTCATTCTCCTGACAACGCTGCCTTTCAATTAGCTCCTTAGCCTTGAGTACCGTCTTCAGAATTTCTTCCGGCCGGCACGGCTTCAGCACATAATCGACAACCCCCAGCGCAATCGCTTGTTTCGCATAAGAGAACTCATTGTATCCAGATAAAATAATCGAGCGAAAGTCGTAACCGCGACGCCGTCCAGCTTCGATTAGCTCCAGACCATTCATCTGCGGCATGCGGATATCCGTTAACAATAAATCCGGCTGTTCAGACTCCATCAGAGCCAGCGCTTCACTTCCGTTCCCCGCCTCGCCCATTACCTCAATCTGATGCGAATTCCAGTCAATCATATTGACGATACCCTCACGGATGGTGTCTTCGTCTTCAGCAATCAGCAGCTTCAGCTTCATCATTTAGGGACCCTCCACAGTGATATGAATGATAATACGTGTGCCTGCTCCTTCTACACTCTCTACTTGCAATGAGGCTCCGGCAAAAAACAAAGCTAAACGTTCCTGTACATTCGAGAGTGCAAACCCCGAACGTCCAGCATTCTCCTCTTCCTCCGAAATAGAGCTTCCTCTCGCTAAACGCTGATGTAGCTCCTGAAGTCTTTCCGGCGTGATTCCCACCCCGTTATCTTGAACCTCGAGTACAATAGTTCTATCTTTGCGGAAGGCGCGAATCGAGATTAGTCCACTTCCAGCCAGTGGCTCGATCCCATGAATCACTGCATTTTCCGCCAGTGGCTGGAGCAGCAGCTTCGGAACTGTGAAATCCTTGATACTCTCATCCAAGGCAATTTCGAACTCAAAACGTTCTCGAAACCGATTTTTTTGCAGGAACAAATAATTCGTCACAAGCTCTACTTCCTGTTCTAATGTAAACGTATCCCGCCCATCATTTAAGCTCAGCCGGAATACTTGAGAAAGCGAATAGACCATATCCGCTATTTCTTTGTCGCCCTTCTTCTCAGCTTCCCAACAAATCGTATTCAGCGTGTTATATAAAAAGTGCGGCCTGATCTGCGCCTGAAGCGTTTTCAATTCTGCTTCCTGCTGCTTCAGTTTGGAGGCATATACATCATTGATGAGCGATTTGATCCGCTGCACCATTAGATTATAACCATGGCCCAAGAGACCAATCTCATCATTTCCTTCAAAAAATACGCGCTGCGTGAAATCCCCTGTCTGGAATCTGCGCATGGAGCGGGAAAGCTTTTTCAGCGGTTTGGTTATTGAAGCGGCGGCGAGCCAGGTAACCATTAAGCTAACTGCTAAGCACAGAAAAGCGATCGTCACCGTGACCTGTGAAATCTGTCCCAGCTCTTTGACAAGCTGCCGTTTGGAATGCACCACCACTACATACCAACCCGTCGTTTCTGACTGCAGATGCGAGACAATCCACTGTTTGTGATCCGCTGTAGACTCCAGCCTCTCCTTTAGGCTCAACTTAGGATCGCTGTCCGCAAAATACGGAAGATCAAGATCTCTTTTGCCGATCCAGCTCTTGTTAGAAGCCGTAATGATGAGCCCGTCTCGATCTACCACAAACATATCTACATCATCTTCAGAGTTGTCTAGATATTGGCTTCCAATCTTACCAGCATCGACCCCGATCACCGCAAGCCCTGCCGGTTTTAAAGTATATACATTCTTGATAATTCTGGAAAGTACAATCTTATGATAATGATCACCAACAAATATGCCATCCGTGGGTCTGGACAATCCAAAGGTTGGACTGCCTGCGGCTTCAACGGCTTCCTTGTAGTACGAGGTTTGGATAAAGTTAGAGAACTTCATGCCAGTTGTCAATCCGGCTTGGTTCGCAGCAAAAGGCTCCGCCCCGTTATTCTGGTCTTCCAAAGCGTATAGAATCAGGGATTGAATCGAGTTGCCAGCGACCATCAGGTTGGTGACCGTTTTAAATACGGAATTTCGTTCTTTTTGTGCTTCTGACGACACTAAGAGCCGCTGCACACTTTCATCCAGAAAGAGTGTATTGGAAAAAGAAATCATTCCCCTCACCATCTCATCAATCTGCTCTGCTGTTTTTCGGGTCAGGTGATCCTGTGACTGTTTCATTTTCTCCACCACCTGCTGCGAAGAGATCTGATAGGAGTTCCACCCCATAGCGAATATAGTCACGAGAAGCAGCGGCACAAACCATAATAACAGCTTAAACTGGAGAGGAAGATGGCGATAACGGCTTAATAAGCGGATGTTTCGATTCATGAGAACCACCTTCATGTATAATCAATAAATGTGTAAACCAAGTATAACTGAAATCATTAAACCCTGAACCAGCTTTTTACAATCACTGAAAAATGCCTACATAGTTCTTAAATATGGACCATGTTTCTATCGGTCATAAACTCTTAAGATGGGGATGCAAGAAGAAACGACATTGTCGTCCTCGTTTGATGACAGCCGTTCTCGTGGAAATATATCTCATAAAAAAGGTGGGTTTTTGATGAAAGGTAAAGGAATAAAGCTAGCACTTATGAGTCTAATGCTACCAGCTCTGCTGGCAGGCTGCGGTGGCGGAAATAACAATGCGAAAGCTACCAATGCACCTACAAATGACAAGGCCGAAGCTACTGCCGAAGCAACAGCAAGTGCAGGGGAAAACACAGCCGCCGAAAAAATCACACTGAAGTTCTTCACCGCGCTCGCGGATCGGGCAAATGGTTCAGGTAAGGTAGAGCAAGACATTATCGATGCTTACATGAAAGAGAACCCTAACGTCAAGATTGAAGTGGAAGCGCTTCAAGATGAGCCTTACAAATCAAAAATCAAAGTGTATGCCTCCAGCAATCAGCTGCCTGATATCATTCAAGCCTGGGGTCAGCCCTCCTTCCTGAGTCCGCTGCTGGATAACGATCTGCTGCTTGAACTGAACAGCGCTGACTTCGAAGGTAATCAGTTTGTGTCCGGATCCATGGACGGCTTCAGTAAAGATGGTAAACTTTACGGCTTGCCGCGTGGTGCCGACTACATGGTCATGTACTATAACAAAAAAATATTCGCTGACAACGGCATCGAGGTTCCAAAAACCACAGATGATTTGCTTGCCGCCGTCAAAACACTTCGTGCCAAGAAAATTAACCCGATCGCTATGAATGGTATGGACGCTTGGACACTGCCTATCTGGTATGAATTTGTAGCCCAACGTCAGACTGGCGATTTCAATACAATGGATGAAGCTGTTGCGCGTAAAATATCCTTTACAGATCCTAGTCTCGTTGCAGCCGCAACTGAAATGCAGCAATTTGCCGATGCTAAAGGTTTTGCCGATGGCTGGCTGACTGCCGATTACGGTGCTGCACGCAACTTGTTCGGACAAGGGCAAGCTGCCATGTTCTTTATGGGCGCTTGGGAGTCGGGTCTGGCAACAGACGAGAACTTCTCTGAAGAATTCCGCAATAACGTAGGTGCTTTCGCTTTCCCAGCTTCAGATAAAGGTAAAGCAACCGATGATGCCGCTTGGTATGGTGGTGGATATGCAGTCAGCAAAAATTCCAAACATGTTGAAGCCGCTGTTGATTTTTTGAAATATTTCTTCGCTCCAGAGCATTGGTCTAAAATGCTATGGCAAGCCGGCGCGGGTACACCTGCGCAGCAATTCGATCAATTCCTAACGGGTAACGAAACCCAGCTGCAAAAAGAATTGATTGAAGTGTTCAGCTCGATGACATCCTCCAGCGGTACTCCACTGCAGGATGTGGGTGACGATGAGTTCAAGCAAAAGGTAATGGAGGCGCATCAAAGCCTGCTTTCTGATGCAATTACCCCTGAAGAATTCGCCAAAGCACTGGATGCTGCATCCGATAAATTCGCTGGTAAATAAACCAGAGACTACAAAAAACATGAACCTTAGCGCTCCTGAAGTAACCTTATAGATGGCAGTGCGCAAACCCCGGCTTCCCCCAGAGGCCGGGGTTTTGTTTTCGAAAAAATGTATACACCGATCTGAAATTTACGGCATGTTCCGGTGCCTGGCTTCCCGTTACGATGGTAATAGATAGATTACTCTTTAAAAGGACGGAGATTTCCATGCACAGAGTGTTAAGCGACAAAAAAGCGATATTCTTACTCATCGCACCTGGACTGTTCCTATTTGCTTTTATGATCTGCATCCCTATCTTCATGAGCGCTTATTACGGTTCTACGGATTGGGGCGGAATCGGCAAATACAATTTCATCGGCTTTGATAACTACCGTGAAATTCTATTTCATGACAAAGTGTTCTGGAGATCGCTAGTCAATGCCCTGCTCCTGACCGCCGCCACTGTATTTTTACAACATCCCTTTGCCATTCTCATGGGGATATTCCTAACCAATTCCGGCAAATACGAAAAAATATTCCGGACGATCTTTTTTATCCCCGCTGTAATTTCCGTCGTCGTTACAGCCAAGCTGTGGACCGGAATTTTCCATCCAAACTACGGACTGCTCAACAAGCTGCTAAGCGGAGTTGGATTGGATGCACTTACGCATGATTGGCTCGGTGATCCAAAGACGGCCATCTGGTGCATCATCATTGTTGTTATGTGGCAAGGCTTTGGGTATGCACTGCTACTGTATTATTCAGGTCTGCAAGGCATTCCGGAAGATTTAAGCGAAGCCGCAAGAATCGACGGCGCCAACAACTTCACCCTCTACACGCGTATCATCATTCCGCTGCTTTCGCCGATGATGCGGGTTGCCATCATCATTGCCGTCACCACCTGCCTTAAGCAAATGGAAACCGTATTCTTAATGACCAACGGTGGCCCTGCAAATAGCACACAGTTCCTAGGGAACTATCTGTACAAAACTGCCTTCTCATCATCGCTATACGGTTATGGTAATGCCATTTCGATTCTGTTTATTGTGTTCTGCCTGATCCTAACCGTTATCCTCAACAAGATTTTAAAGAAAGATATCGGAGAATTTTAAAGAAACCCTGTAACCGGAGGAAATCCTATGAATAATTCCTTATCGCCTGCCGCTTCACCCCCTAAGCTAAACCTTCACAAACAAGAACGCAGAAAGCCTACAACGGGCAAAATCCTAATGATGGTGTTCCTGTGTATCATCGCGTTGATTCAGTTATTTCCGCTTATTTGGTTGATCGATTATTCCCTGCTCAAGAGCGGTGAGTTCTTTGGAAGCTCATTTCTGAAATGGCCCTCTCCACCCCAGTGGGAGAACTATCGAAACGCTTTTACCTACGGGCGTGTGCCACGTTATTTTGCCAACAGTCTTATCATTACA
Source organism: Paenibacillus sp. FSL R5-0928 (assembly GCF_037970385.1). Lineage (NCBI taxonomy): Bacteria > Bacillati > Bacillota > Bacilli > Caryophanales > Paenibacillaceae > Paenibacillus > Paenibacillus sp. FSL R5-0928. The sequence continues at coordinate 5,831,777 of NZ_CP150225.1, forward strand.
GTGATTACTGTTATGCTCTCTGCGCTGGTGTCCCTGATGATGGGATATGCGTTTACCCGGATGAAATGGAAGCTAAGTGGCATCGTCCTCTCTCTAATCATGTTAGGCATGATCATTCCCATTCACGCCACATTGCTGCCAAACTTCATTCTGTTTAACAAGCTTGGGATGCTGAACAATATGTACACATTGATTTTGCCTTACTCAGCCATTGTCATCCCCATGAGTGTCCTGATTATGACCGGGTTCCTGGAGACCATCCCACGGGCTATTGAAGAGTCCGCCGTTATTGATGGCAGTGGCATTTACGGGTTAATCTTCCGTATCATCCTGCCCATCACCAAACCGGCGCTGGCAACCATCTGTGTACTCAATTTCATCAGCACTTGGAATGAATTCATTATGGCGAACACCTTCCTCACCTCGGAAGATCTTAAGACGATTCCCTTCTCCATTATGAAATTCACTGGTGAGTATTCATCCAACTATGGTGCACAGTTCGCGGTTATGACGATCATCGCTATCCCAACCATCCTGATCTACCTGCTCTTCACAGAACAGATGACCAAGGGAATTACCGCCGGGGCGGTTAAGGGCTAACACAATAAACTTAATCATAACAACATAAAAAAGCTGACAAGACAGGTTTCGTACCCGTCTTGTCAGCCTTTATTCATTCTTACTGATATCTCTTACGGTCGTTGCCAATCCTCCCTCAGCCATTCAACCAAGAGGAGTTCTGGCACATTCACTTTATTAACTTCGGCATAATCTCTCACCCGTTCCAGCAAACGTCCCGCGGTTCCCGCACTAACCTCTAAACCATGTGCGTTCAGAACATGCATGATTCCACCACTTCCGGAATGTTTACCTAACACAAAATGATGTGCTCTCCCCACCTCAGTGGGATCAAAGGTCTGGTAGGTGGCTGTTTCTTTCAACAAACCGTCAACATGTATCCCAGATTCATGTGTGAAGGCGAGTGATCCGACGATTGGTTTGGCATCGCCGACACTTCGGCCCGAGGCTGCGATCACCCTATCCGCCACCCCCTTCAGACACTCTGGACGCACGCTGCTCTCCCCGCCATAAAGATAACGCCAAGCCATCACTACTTCTTCCAATGCTGCATTCCCGGTGCGTTCACCAATCCCTGCCACCGTAGTGCTTGCCCAGACCGCACCCGCGGCAATACCGCTAAGTGTGTTTGCAGCCGCAAGACCAAAATCATTGTGGCAGTGTACCTCAAGCTCTACATCTGCAGGAACAGCACTAAGTAATGTGCTTACCCGCTCTGCCATTTGACCCGGATGATGAGCAGATACCGTATCTGCATAACGGAACCAACGAATGCCTTCTTTATATAATGTATTTACCAGTTCAACCAAGTACTCCATACTCGCCCTTGAAGAGTCCTCCATCCCCACCGACACAGTCATTCCTAGCCGTTGACCATATTCCGTCGCATGCAGTAATCTTGTCAGACCTTTGGCAGGTGTTAAACCTAGCTTACCTTGTAATTGAATTTCCGAGACAGGGATCGATACATGACTCCAGTTCACACCCGTCGCCCACGCTTTGTCGATATCACTTTCCAAGGCCCGATTCCAGGTCATCATCTTCATAGGAAGACCTAAATCAGCGATAGCCGCAATATCTTCTTGCTCTTGCTTGCCCATGGCAGGAATTCCTACCTCTGCTTGCTCCACTCCGCATTCCGACAGCAACCTTGCGATTTCCAGCTTTTCTTCCCTCGTGAATGAAACTCCAGCCGCCTGTTCACCATCCCTAAGTGTCGTGTCACATAGCCTGAGACTTTTCACGGTTTACCTTCCTCTCCGCAGCAAGTGCAATTCGGATTACGGGTAATATGGACGCTGTAACAGGCGAAGTCGAGTGAATTGAAGCGATGCATTACGCCCGCATAAGTCGTCCCTACCCTTGTAACCCATTTTACGGCTTCCAACGCAGCCAGACAACCCGCAATTCCGGAGGTTGCTCCCAATACTGGAAAGCCAAACGGTTCCCATTCTGGATTCACATCCGGATAAAGACACTCTAAGCAAGGGGTTTCACCAGGTATAACCGTTGTTAGTGAAATCTCAAATCCATACATCGCCGCCTCTACCATTGGCGTGCCGGTTTCTACACATAGGCGGTTCAACGCATATCTTTCCGGAAAATCATACCGTGCATCAATCACTATATTGGCTTGCTCTACCCAAGGTTTTGCCATATTGTATTCAATCTTCGAATTATATCCTTCAATTTCAACATTTGGATTCAGACGTTTTAGCTGCTGAATTGCTGTGCTCATCCTTTCCATACCCAAATGATCACTGTCCATCAAAATCTGTCGATTTAAATCTGGAGGCACAATGTTTCCTTCATGCGCCAAGATCAGCTTGCCGATTCCGGCAGCAGCTAGATAAAGTGCGGCAGTGCCTCCAAGCCCACCAATTCCAGCAATCATCACTGTAGCTTCTTTTAGCGCTTTCTGCCCGCCTTCTCCAAGCAGCTTCAATTGGCGAGCGTATCGTTCCAGTTCGGTGCCGCCTACAAGCTGCTCCATTTTGCTCCCTCCCTGTGGCTGAGCTGCATCATTGGAATCTAACCCTCCAGACCATCCGTTCCATAGAGAGCTGTCATTTCATTAAATTTATCCATAAAGGCTAACCCTTCTTCCACACAAGCAACGCCGTAGCGAATTACTTTCTCCTCAGAGGTAAAAGGAAACGGAAAACCTGCTCTCAAGCTTTTTAACACAAGAATAATCCGATCACTATATAAAAGAGCACGCCCAAATCCTTCCCCATTTATTTCAGAAGAGCTTTGAACCAGAACCCCACTTTTCTCCTCGATCACGCCCGCCACCGCCTGAAACAAGAGAGGAACCTGCAAACGGACCTTTGGAGAAACCGCGCAGTTAAAATCAGATTTGTTCTTGTCTTCAGGGGAAGCGAGAAACAATCGTTCGATCTTCTTCTGTGGTGAAAGAGAAGCATGCCTTCCAAAAAAGTCTTCTGTATCAAGCAATTGACACAACCGGCGTATGAGCATCTCTGCTATATCTTTATCCAGCTTTTTCTCCGTGGTTCGACAACGACGTTTTAATACTGCCGCTTCCGGAGCAACCCGGCCCATTAATGCAGAACTCTCATTAGCTATGGGATCCATCTACACTCGCCCCTTCCGCTTCATTTTCAGCATGTAATACCTTGGCTAGCCACATCGGTGGTTTGCCCTGTAGCATTTCAACAATCCGCTTCACTTGCTCATCAATAGGACTGCCTGGCGGAACCTTTACCGGCATAATTTTACGACGTGTGACTCTTGCCGCTGCTGAGGCTCCAATCTGCATGATGAATATTAGCGTGCAATCCTCTACCACCTCCAGACGACTCTCTATTTTGCCTGCTTCATCCTGATTGAGAATCGTTGGCAGTTTACGAAGGCCTATAAGCTCCCCGCCACCTTTGGTAACTTTATAAATTGCGAACATCGGACTCTGCCCAAAATGGGCATTCACTCTAATTCCATCCTCTGTAGCGAATGCTACTTTCACGATGTTCCTCCTCCCTTCGCATTAACAGATTCGCCGCTTTATTCGTCCACTCCATCGCTCCCCGATACCCTACAGAGGTGGCCATATAAGCACCAAGCTCATTCCAAACGGGAAATCCAGCCGCCATAAAAGCAGCATCTAACCGCGCCGCTCCATTTATCCCATGTGAGTTACCGATCCATAAATCTGCACCTTTGCCCAAAAGCTCAACATCATCCAGATCACCGACCCATACCTCTCGTTCCATCTCAACCACCAAAGGAGTTTCATAGGAGGTGACCAGGGCCTTTTGCTCCACCCCCAGCTCTTCGAGCCAAGAAGATACGGTATACAAATGATCTGGCTCCAGCGCGACAAGTGCAGACATCCCCGCAAATTGAAAATGAGCATCCAGCATGCTATCCAATAAATTCTCCCGTTGCCAGCAATAACGAAGCTGTACCGGCTCCCCGCTAATTTGATGCAGGAATTGCAAAATATCATCCGTTGCTTTAAGCCCCATCGCACTCTCGAATACTTTGTAGGGAGTTCCCAGCGCATTATGCAGTCTTCTAGCTGGACGCTCCATACTTCCGCCGATGGCAATGGTTAGACCCGAATGCAAGCTTTGCAGCATCGAATCTAGAGGCACCCCACCTCTTGTCAGCGGTGAAAATCCTGTCAGCAGATGCCCAGACAAAGAGGTCGAAATATCAGGTAGAGCGATTACCTCAAAACCGAAGGAGGATATCATTTCTTTCAGCTCCATCACATCACCCGGCGTCAGAAACGATCCCGGCAAGAGGGTAATCTGACGTGTATTTACACTCCTTGAACCCCGATGGCCTACCTGCTGAATCATCTCATCAAGCATCGCCTCCACGGTAGAGCTGAACCCCGATTCCAATGAACCACGAAAGTCTGGTAAGGTGACGGAAAAAGCAAGCCCACCCCGCATGTTCCGCTCCCTTTTATAGGTCTTGAGCATGGATTGATAATCCACTCCTGCCACATCCGTCAGCTCAGTCCCAATAATGCCTATAATGTCTGGTCGGTGTTTACTGAGTATGGTATTTAGAGCTTCCTCTAAATTACGATTCGCATCAAAGATTACATCCATCTCCTGCAAAGCAGAGGTCTGTACGGCTATAGGCTCACGAAAATGCCGGGTAAGCAGTGCCTTCGGAAATGCGGAACAACCTTGCGCACCATGCACAATAGGCAATGCCTTGTAGCAACCCTGAAATGCCAGTACGGAACCAAGGGATTGGCCTATTTTCATTGGATTAACCGAAGTCGGTTTACTCCTTTTGTTAACGGTCATAGGAAGGTTCCTCCTTATCCCAGGGAGCGGCACTGGCAGCCAGCTTCCAGATTGGATTAGCAAGAGAATACGTCAGCTCCTTTGCCAGCCTTAGTAAACCTTCGTAACCAGCATAGGCCTTGTGTCTTTCTTGATTAATATCGATAAACGGAATCTGCTCTTTCATTGCCACATACATATTCCGTCCGCCAGCAATCATAATATCTGCCTTACGATCCCGGACGGTTTTGATAATTCGGCTTGCCCCGCCCTCCGGGATATATTCGGTGTCATCACCAACACGATCCGCTATACGCCGTACATCATCTTCCGTGCTTTTGTTCGTGCCTACACCTACCACCTGAACGCCTAACTCCTTCAGTGCGGAAATAATCGACCAGCTTTTTACTCCACCCGTATAGAGAACTGCTTTCTTTCCTTTAAGCAGCTTGCGGTAGGGCCGCAGCTCCTGAATCAGTCTGTTTTCCTCTCGTTCCGTCAACCGATCCACACGCCGCTCCATCTCACGGTCATTCAGCAAATAAGCCATTTGACGTAAGGAATAAGTTGTCTCTTTGGCCCCATAGAAGGAGCCTTCGAAATAGGGAATGTGGTATCTTGCCTCCATTTCTTTTGCCAGACCTAACAATGCACGGCTGCACACAACCATATTCACTTTTGCATGATGTGCCCATGTAATTTCCTTATATCTTGCATCCCCTGTAATTCTGGACATTAGCGTAATTCCAACACTCTTCATTAATTTCTCGATATCCCACATTTCACCCGCGATATTGTACTCTCCAATCAAATTCACACCTAAAGGAATCTCAATCTCTGGTTCACCTGTGCCAATGACATATTGTAGCAGCGCTTCACCAGCCAGCCGATTTCCAAGATTCTTACTGCCTACGAATCCAGGGCTGTTCACGGGGATCACAGGAAGCCCCAATCTGCCTGCCGCTTCCTTGCATACCGCATCCAAATCCTCGCCAATCAATGCTGTCACACAGGTCGCATATACAAATATTGCCGGAGGCATAAAGCGCCCGGCAATATAGTCAATGCTATCTTTAAGTTTCTTTTCTCCGCCAAAAATAATGTCGTTATCGTTGAGATCTGTAGTAAATCCGTATTGTGAAAGTGATGGCCCGCTTGACAAAGCCCCTCTACTTTCCCAGCTATTCCCGGCACAAGCAGCCGGCCCATGGACGAGATGCGCAGCATCCATGATCGGCAGCAGCGTGATTTGGGCTCCGTCGAAGGAGCAGCCCCCAGCCGCTTCGCCCGGCTTGGGGCGTGGACATGGCTTCGATTTCGGAGTTAAGCTCCCGCAAGCTTGCGCGTCGAATACATCGTTTCTGATGGACTCCATCGTACCACCTCCCGTAACTGAATACTCCTTACTCTTAAAATGCTCAATTATTCAGTGTCACTACGATAAATATTGGACTAACGAACAAGATCGTGGTTGAAGCCAGATGAATCCTCATCCAACCCCTGCAGGATTGTATTTACTATAGTAGTTAACAAGTTCAAGGCACCTTGATAACCGATAATCGGATAACGATGCAGATGATGGCGGTCAAAAACAGGGAAGCCTACACGGATCAAAGGAACGTCGGCATCTTTGGCAGCAAATTTAAGATGAGAGCTTCCAATGGCCAGATCCACAGGATCATCAATCAGCAGAGAGCGCATATGCCACAAATCATTTCCGATATGAACCGTTGTTTCTGCTCCGTAGGGACTGGCAGCAAGCAGAGCTTTCGCTTCTTCTTTAAATCCGTTTTCCCCATTGGAGCACACAATATGAATAGGCTCTATACCGACTTCCAGACAGAATTCAATCAGGCCGATCAGCAAATCCGGATCGCCAACTAAAGCCACTCGTTTGCCATGCAGATAAGGGTGGCTATCGAGTAAAGCATCCACTACCCGGCCACGTTCTTCCACAAGCTCAGGCGGAATGGGCAATCCCGTTAATTCACTGATAGACTCTATTAGCCGATCTGTCGCATTAATGCCCAGTGGAGTCGACATCGCAACGGTCTGTTGTTTCCATGTGCCGCTGATGTATTCCAACGTTTTTTTGACAGAATATTTCTGAAGTGATAGAGTTCCCAACGCATTAGCTGCTTTCGGCACATCTGCCAGCTTCGTTCCCCCATAATAATAGGAATATTCTCCTGTAGCCGGGGAATCAAAATTGCCGCTGTGGTCACCAAGGAAGGTGTAGCCTGTATCAAACGCGGCAAGGATTTTTCGAATTTCCGCAAAATTCCCCGTATAAGGCTCAAACCCTAAAATGACATTCAGCTTCTCTCCAGTTCCCTCTCCACTGCCAGGGGTAGCTTCAATCCCAGAGCGGATGAACAAGGTACTGAGGATGGACTTTAACATGGAATCGTAACCTGTAATATGTGATCCGGAAAAACTTGGTGTGTTGGCGTAGGGTACAGGAATTTCTTTCGAAATTGCACCCTTCTGGCGGGCATTGGATATAAAAGCCTGCAGATCATCCCCTATAACCTCAGCCATACATGTAGTGGATACAGCTATCATCTCTGGCTTATAGAGCGCCACACTATTTTCAAGACCATCAATAAGATTGTTCATCCCTCCGAACACCGCACCATCTTCTGTCATAGAAGAAGAAACCGCGGGGGTTGGCTCCTTGAAATGACGGCTCAAATGACTACGAAAATACGCAGTGCAGCCTTGGGAGCCATGTATAAACGGCAGAGTTTTTTCGAATCCCAGCGCAGCCATCAAGGCTCCTAGGGGCTGGCATGCTTTATGAGGATTAACTACCAGTGAGGTGCGGGCAAAATTCTTATCCTTATATTCAGACGACTTCGAGTAGGCTAATGCTTCCGCTGTCTCTTGCTCACTGCAGGGTGCCTCGAATGCTTTTTTCCCTTCACGTTGCTTCACATAGGGTTCAGTTTGAAATAATGTATTGTAATCCGGGATCTCCAGTTTGTCCTTCATACGCCCGCCTCCTTTTTAGGGAGTGATCCTGTTTTCCCTGAATTGATCAAGCTCCACACTGGGCTGTTAATGGTCATGTCCATGTCCTTAGCAAAAATCTTAAACCCGTCATAGCCATGGTAAGGACCACTATAATCCCAAGAGTGCATTTGCCGGAAAGGAATACCCATCTTGTGATACACATATTTCTCCTTCACACCCGAGCCCATCAGATCAATATCAAGTCTTTGCGCAAGCTCTTCCAGCTCGTAAGCGGTTGGATCATCGTAGATAATAGTGCCTTCCGGCAGTTCAGGGAATGTTTTCTCGTAATCATCCTTGTGAGCGAACTCATAACCTGTGCCCACTACCTCCATACCCAGATCCTCATAAGCCCCCAGTGTATGGCGGGCACGTAATCCGCCTACCAGCAGCATGACCTTTTTACCTTCCAGCCGGGGTTTAAATTTAGAGATAATCGCCTCCATTTGTGGCGTGTATTTAGCGATGACTTTCTCGCAATTTTCCTGAATATACTCATCAAACCTTGCGGCGATGGCTCGAAGGCTTTCAGCTGTTTTGGTCGGCCCGAAAAAGTTGTATTCCAGCCAAGGAATCCCATATGCTTTCTCCATCGTCGTTACCATATAGTTCATGGAGCGATGACAGTGAATCAGATTGAGCTTCGCCTTATGCGCGATCGCCAATTCATTGATGGTTCCATCCCCAGACCACTGCGCAATAACACGCAGACCCATTTCCTCCAGTAAAATGCGTGAAGCCCAAGCGTCCCCACCGATGTTATAATCTCCGATAATATTAATATCGTAAGGACCACATTCCGCAAGCTCCTTCTTCCCCATCAGAAAATCACGGATCGCATCGTTAGCAATATGATGACCCAAGGATTGGCTAACCCCACGGAATCCTTCACAACGAACGGGAATGATCGGGAGACCTAGCTCGATAGACATTTTTTTGGACACCGCTTCAATATCGTCTCCGATTAGCCCCACAGGACACTCTGATTGGATCGAAATTCCTTTAGCCAGTGGGAACATTTCTTTAATTTCACGGCAAATGACTTCAAGCTTCTTGTCACCGCCAAATACAATATCTGTCTCCTGAAAATCACTCGTCACCTGCATAGCCGTAAAATTATCAATGCCCAGTGTTCCGTTGGCATAATTCCGTCTTGTTCCCCAGCTATATTGCCCACAACCTACAGGACCATGGCTGATATGCACCATATCCTTGATCGGGCCCCAGACCACGCCCTTCGAACCGGCATAAGCACATCCTCTTTGGGTCATAACCCCCGGACGGGACTTCATATTCGATTTGATGGCGCATTTGCCACAGTTTATTAACTCTTCATTATTGATTTCAAAATGCTTCTGACGATCCTTCCGTGCCTTTTCCGGGTAAACCTCAAGAATCTCTTCGAGCATCTTTTGGTTATCTTCGATATTCAGCCCCATTCTGAATCCTCCTCATCCCTTAGAGTGATCCGGTGAACAGCCGTCTCTCCACTCCTGTTCACCGGACGAACCTAATTATTGGCCAGATGCCTTCAGCTTTTTCAGCGCCGTCTCTTCATCCTCAATCACACCAAATTCCATGAGTAAATCCTCCAGCTCTTCCATAGAAATCGGGGTCGGGATTGTCATCATATTGTTATTCAGGATCTTTTCTGCCAAAATCTCATATTCTCTCGCTTGCTGATGATGAGGATTATATTGGGCTACGGTCATTCTTCTCAGTTCTGCATGCTGAACCACATTATTCCGCGGGACAAAATGGATCATTTGCGTATTCAAACGGCGTGCCAGCTCCATAATGAGCTCATCCTCACGGTCCGTATTACGACTGTTGCAGATCAGACCGCCCAATCTTACGCCACCGCTGTTGGCATACTTTAGAATTCCGCGCGCAATGTTATTGGCCGCATACATAGCCATCATTTCCCCGGAGCATACGATATAAATTTCCTGTGCTTTATTCTCACGGATCGGCATTGCAAATCCACCACATACCACGTCACCAAGTACGTCATAGGATACAAAATCCAATCCTTCATAAGCCCCTTGCTGCTCCAAAAAATTAATCGCTGTAATAATCCCGCGGCCGGCACAACCCACACCCGGTTCAGGTCCACCGCACTCCACATTAAGAATGTCGCCATATCCCAACTGAACTACATCCTCAAGCTCCAAATCCTCAACCGTTCCTCTTTCAGCTGCCAATTGGAGCACTGAATTCTGAGCTTTGGTGTTCAGAATCAACCGTGTGGAGTCCGCTTTAGGATCACAGCCTACGATCATTGTTTTTTGACCAAATTTAGTGGCGAGCTGCGCCAAAGTGTTCTGCGAAGTTGTGGATTTACCGATACCGCCCTTACCGTAAAAAGCTATTTGTCTCATCATTCATCATCCCTTCGAAATCGATATATTTTCAAAATAAGAGCTGATCTTCACACTTTCGAGAATCACATCCTGTATTTCACCTTTACGCACCAGAGGCAATACTCCGGCTTTATTTAAGCTGGCGCGAGGGACATCGCCAATGCCAGAGCAGAGCAATATTTGACAGTCCTGTAATATAGAAATAATTTCTTGTAGCGTGGTATTCTTATCCCCATTACAATCCGCTTTACCGTGGCAATAGGCCTGAATCTTTCGGACACCTAGCAGCTTCACGCTTACTCCATCTGTTTCATAAACCATGAACTCTGTCGCGTGGCCAAAATGTTGATTGACCTTATCCCCACCACGTGTAGCAACAGCGACTTTGGTGGTGTGCTGCCCTTGCTGGAAAGAGTTCTGCCTTAGCTCTTTGGCTTTGACACGCTGACGGATTTTGGCATCGAGTTCACGTTGAAAGAGCGCTCTAGCTTGCTCATTTATAACTGGATTTTCATCCATCTTTTCTAATATAAAATCCTGATTACGATCCTGACCTAGCAGCCCAATGGCATCAGCACGGCATTGTCGACAATGGCGCATGACCTTCATTCCTTCGCGCCCAAGCACTTCCTGCAGGTTGTGCAGTTCTTTAGGACGCGGCGCCTTGCGCCCATCCCGTTCATACTGACTTCCCGGTGCGATAATTAAAGGCGTCACATTATGCAGAGTTGCCCCGAGCGCTTTAACTGTTCGCGATACTTCAGGGAGATGATGATCATTGACCCCTGGAATCATAACGGAATTAACTTTAACAAGAATACCTTGCTGTGCCAGCAGCTCCAAACCTTGAAGCTGGCGGCTGATCAGCAGCTCCGCTGCTTCTTGTCCTTCGTACCGGACCCCTTCGTCAACAACCCATGGATAAATTTCACGGCCCACATTGGGATCAATGGCATTGATGGTGATCGTGACATGACGGATACCTAGCGCTAGTATGGCGTCTACATGCCTGTAAAGGGTCAATCCATTAGTACTCAGGCAAAGGGTAACATCAGGGATCTGCCGCTTGACTCGTTCGAACGTGTCAAAGGTTCGTTCTGGATTCGCCAGCGGATCACCCGGACCTGCAATCCCAACTACCGACAGTTGCATCAGCTGTGCGGCTACACCTTTCACTTTTCTTTCAGCTTGCTCTGGAGTTAGCACTTCACTAACTACACCAGGCCTGCTTTCATTCACACAATCGAATTTTCGGTTGCAGTAATTACATTGGATGTTACAGGCGGGAGCAACCGGGATGTGCATCCTAGCAAAAAAACGATGAGCTTCCTCGCTGTAGCAGGGATGGCGGCTGAGCTCCTCCTCTGCTTCAATGGATAACCTCGATGACGTCTGCGGCATTTCCCCACCTCCTAAAAGTTTTATGCAACATGAACTTCTAGTACTTCTTCGCAGTAAAACTCACTTCAACAGAACGACTGATGTAATTTTAGTTAACACAAACCATGTTCGATTGCTTTGATTAGTTTCATCATATTTTCATCAACCTACATCGTCAATCGAGTTTTTCCTTTTTAAGTCCTGTTTTTCCTTATGTTTGCAGTTTCGTCATATTAAATGTTAGTTTATATAACCTAAATGTATCATGTTTCCGTTTCCATTTTTATTCAATCTCTGTTGATTTCCGTCATCATGTCATGTTTCTGGCCATTTTAATGATTCTTAAAAGATAGAATCCATTTATTTCTGCAACTTTTATTGACAATGACTTTCATCTCGTATATGATCTCTTTAGGCAAGAACACATTGAATAATCTTAAAAATTTAATATATCCCGTAAAGGGGAGTAGCTGTTAAATAAAGTCGTCAATACGAGAATATGAGGATATTCTCCGGCTTTATTGGCAATTCACATTGTTAGCGAGACCTTTACCAATCAGGTTAGACCTTTATTCCAAAGGCTAATCTGTTTGGTAAAGGTCTTTTTTATATAAATTTGGTTAAAATGGTAGGGTAGATATCTTTTGGTAGATATTTGCATTCAAAAAGGGAGGACAACAGTAATGGATTGGGGATTATTATTAGAGTACGGTTGGGTATTGCTTGTTCTGGTAGCACTAGAGGGACTACTCGCCGCAGATAACGCATTGGTATTGGCAATTATGGTTAAGCACCTTCCTGATGAGGAAAGAAAAAAAGCGCTGTTTTACGGATTAGCGGGGGCCTTCGTGTTCCGATTCGGTTCGCTATTTGTCATCTCCTATCTGGTCGATATCTGGCAAGTACAAGCCATCGGCGCGATTTATTTATTATTTATCGCGGGTAATCATATTTTCCGAAAACTGTTGTTTAAGAAGCCCGTCACAGATGAAGCTGCTGAAAGCGGCACTGACGGTGCGGTCAATAAAAAGAAATCCAGCTTTTGGTTTACTGTTCTGAAGGTAGAAGTCGCTGACATCGCCTTCGCGGTCGATTCCATCCTAGCCGCAGTTGCACTCGCGGTTGCTCTTCCTGCAAGTGGTCTTCCAAAAATCGGAGGCCTCGATGGCGGACAATTCCTCGTCATCTTTGCCGGTGGATTTATCGGTCTGGTCATTATGCGTTTCGCAGCTTCCTTCTTCGTTAAGCTGCTGCATTCCCGTCCAGGACTTGAAATTGCAGCCTTCTTTATCGTAGGTTGGGTGGGTGTTAAGCTGTCAGTCATTACATTGGCGCACCCTTCACTTGGTGTTCTGTCCGAAGATTTCGCTCATAGTACCTGGTGGAAAGCCACCTTCTACGTTGTGCTCGTACTCATCGCTGTAATCGGCTGGTTTATGAGTAGCCACAAGGTTGAAGAGAATGTTGGCGAGAATCCGGTTAGAGAAGTAGACAAACAACTCGGTAAATAATCGTTAAAATACAGCCACAAACAATACCCCGTAAGATGCACCTTCTGAACAGGTGTACGTCTTTCGGGGTATTGTTATTTATCCTCGTTTTTGCTCTCGATATTCCTGCGGCGTACAGCCAACGGTTTTTTTGAAGAATCGAAAAAAATAGTGCTGATCACTAAACCCGAGCTGGCCGGAGATCTCGTGCATTTTTAGAGCAGTTCCAAGCAACAGCTCCTTACTCAGCTCCACTTTTTTCTCCAGAATATAATCAGAAATCCCCTTCCCTGTCGTTCTTTTATACCAGCGTGACAGATAGGACGGATTAAGTGAGACTTCCTGCGCAATCCGGGTTAAGGACAAATCATCGGCCAGATGGGATTTAATATATTGGTGGATCATGGACAGGATATTCGATTCATCATGTTTATAGGTAGCGCTTCTGTTCGAGATAATCCATTCAAAAAACGTGTGATAAAAAGAGATGACGTCCGACCAGTGTGTATTGATATTAAAATATAACATACGTGATAAATTCATACCGCTATGGGCTTTTTCCGTTAAACCTAACTCTTGTAAAGTCTGCAGCAGGGTGTTACTGATCCCAGACATTAATCTTAATCTCAAAAAAGGATCCTCCGGCCCACCTTCCCCCGAGAGCTCCACCCATTTGCGAAAAGATGTGCCCCAATCGAGATCACCTTCAAGCAGCCGTTGTTTTAAATAGTCGAGCAGTAGTTCTGCTGTTGCATTTCGATTATGCATAGAACCTGGACTTGGGCTCACTTCCTTGGTATTTATCCTCAGCAGCTTTTCCATCCCAAGTCCGGGGCTATCAAAAATGGCTAATCGTAAACGGTTCAAGGCATAGTTCAGCTCATGCCAATGCACTTCCTGATCACTGGCGATAATAGACACAGATAGTTGCAGACATTTGCCACAGGCTTGCTGAACGGATTCCATGGTTCCATGGACGAAACGGAGCGTTTTTAACCAGAGCTCTTCTTCCTTGATTGAGGATACACTTTCACTTTTAGGCTGAACAAAACAAGCTATCGTCCCCGGGTCCAGATCCACAGCCTTAACTTCAACTTTGTCGCTGAGCAGCTCCTCCGCAATATTGGCTACCGCATAACGAATTAAGCTCCGGTCTGAAGCGGTTTCATAATTTCGCCAAGCCTCCATTCGCAGAATAATAGGCAGGACGGGTCCATCCGCTTTGAACGGGAGCTGAATGGCGTCAAATTCAACCTGTAAGCTCTGCCGGTCTATCCGTTCAGTGCGTCTTAGAATATCGTGTAATAATTGCTGCTGTAACTGGGGCAGAGCACGCGGGAGCTTATCGCGAAGCCATTGGCTTTTATAGAAATAATCCTCTTCTGAAGATATTTTCTCCAAAGTCAGCTCCACAGCGGCACGAATTTTATCCATCCCCTCTGTCTTCAATAAATAGTCAACTACACATGGATTTCGGATCGCCTGATGGGCAAAATCGAATTCATTATGTCCTGTCAGCAGAATTACTTTACAACGCGGCCAGCGGTCGACAATTTCCTGAATTAACGCCATCCCATCCATTCCTGGCATACAGATGTCACTAAGCACAATATCTATTTTTACGGTATTAAGCCAATCTATGGCATGATCCGCTGAATGAACCTTTATGATCTCCAAATCTTTAAAATCTGCCTTTACAAAAAATTCGTACAACCCATCCAAAATATTAGGCTCATCATCAACTATCATCATTCGTTGCATCCTGCACATCCCCTTTAAGCGGTAAATTGACTCTTACACAAAGCCCGCCCAAACAACTTCTCTCTGCCTGCAAGCCATAAGGAGAACCAAATTTGATCCTCAATCTCTGATTCACATTTAATAAACCCGTGATTTCCCCCTGAATAGCATTCTGCTCGGAGAACTGGCGCTGCAAGAGATTTAACTTGTCCTCACTAAGCGAGTCACCGTTATCTTCTATTATAATAGTCAGCGTATGCTCAACTTTTTCATAACTCATTTTTAATAGGCCATTGCTGCTTTTTTGCTTAAGCCCATGCTCGAATACATTTTCAATAATGGGCTGCAGGAGGACCCGTGGGACTTTGATGTCCCGGCAATCCGCTGCAATCTCATCTACTTCAGCTCTAATTCTCGCGCCAAAACGAATCCGTTGTATAGCCAGATAGACCAAAGCATGCTCCTGCTCTTGCCGCAAAGTAACCTCCTGGGCGGAATCCCGGGTCATGTACCGAAAATATTGCCCTAAATAATCAGAGAACTCCTTGATCAGCTCTACATTTTCCACCTCAGCCATCTGTTTTATGCTAAATAGACTGTTGTAGAGAAAATGAGGTGTGATCTGCGATTGTAAATGTTTAAGCTCCGCTTCCCCTGTCCGGATACGCTGCACGTAGTTCTCATCAATTAGTGTATTTAAATGCTTAAGCATCTCATTGAAACGAGAATATAGATACCCAAACTCATCCCTGCGGGAGTGAGTAATAAAGATCCCCGTCTGCCCCTGCTCCGCTTTCTTAAACCCTCTGATAAGAATAGACATCGGTCGATGAATCATCCTGTACGTCCATAAAGAGAACAAGATAATGATCACTATCGAGACAACGAACAACAGCCACAGCAGCAATGAGTACACATGAATCGGCTTCATGAGCACCGTGTTGGGAAT
This sequence comes from Paenibacillus sp. FSL R5-0928, assembly GCF_037970385.1. NCBI lineage: Bacteria > Bacillati > Bacillota > Bacilli > Caryophanales > Paenibacillaceae > Paenibacillus > Paenibacillus sp. FSL R5-0928. The sequence continues at coordinate 5,847,561 of NZ_CP150225.1, forward strand.
ATTTGCGGTCAGCCTAAAGTTATTGCTGTGATCGTAGAGCGAATAATAAAAAGAGTCATCATAACGATACCGCTGCACACTTACAGTCTCTTCACTATTTAGTGGTTTCTCTATGGGGAACAACCTGGGCTTCTGGTCAGAAGTTGATATCACATAATCGTTATTGCCGAAGGCCAACGTAATATCGCTCCCCCCTGATACAGCAAATTCTTTCAAACGCAACTCAAGCTCAGGCGAGGAAAGCTTCACTCCCAGCAAAAAATTAGGTGAAAGATTGCGATCCAGGTTATAGGGATTACTGCGCAGTAAATACAACTCGTCTTCGTATTTAGATAAAGCGCCCTTAAGATTGCCCATAGTGGCCAGCAGACTTTGCCATTCCTCATTGGTGACATCCCTAACCCCCACCACAGCGCTAACCCGCTTATTAATTTCTGGTACATAATACACAACATCACTAATATAAGGACTGGTTTCTTTGATTTGTTTTAGCTTGGTGTATATATTGTTCAGATTAGAATCCACTTCGTACCGGCTCATAATTGGAATACGGGTACTGAAGGTAGCCAGCGTTTCATCCTGAGAGTACTCCGTGACTAAGCCCGTTATCCGTTGCAGCTCAAATTCAAGATGGCTATAGTAAAAATGAACCTTCGATTCGTTCGCCCTCTCCACTTCAGCTTGCATTTGGTTGGAGCTATAGTAGGTAATAGATATACTCAGCGCACAGAGTGGAAGCATGACCAATAGGAAAGCTCCGATCAGCTTGATCACAATGGAATCGGGGTTCCACCCGATGGAGAATGATTTCATTGGAATTTTCCCCCTCTTCTATCGAATAATAATAAAGAAGGAGCCATGTTCAGGCTCCTTCTTATATTTAGGTCCAGTCCAGTTTAACCCTTTACACTACCCACGACTAGTCCATGCACAAAATATCTTTGCAGGAACGGATAAATCGCCAGGATCGGAATGATAGACAAGAAGATCTGGGAGGCTTGCGTTGTACGGTCTGAGATTTGATTTAATAACGCAGCTTGTTCAAAAGTAATATTTTCAGTCTGGATCGATACCTGCTGAAGTATGGATTGTAAATAGGTGGCCAGCGGATAATGTTCCGGGCTTCTCATATAAATCATACCATCGAACCATGCATTCCAGTGCCCCACCAAAGCGAACAACGTAATGGTCGCAATACTTGGCATAGATACCGGCAGATACACACTCCATAACGTACGTAAGTGTCCTGCGCCATCCATCCATGCGGCTTCCTCCAATTCTTTTGGCAAACCTCTGAAGAAATTGAGCATAAGCAGAACATTAAAGATCGGCACCGCGCCCGGTATAACAAGCGCCCAGATGCTATCCAGCAGCCCCATTTCTTTTACAATTAAATAGCCAGGAATCAGACCCCCACTGAAGAGCATCGTGAACACAAAAACCCAGGCATACACGGTCCGTGAGCGGAAGGACTTTGCCTCTTTAGACAATGGATAAGCTACTAGAATCGTAAACAACAGGTTAACGGATACGCCAAGCACTACCCGGAGCAGACTAGTTCCGAAGGAGTGAATGAACTGGTTGTTCTGAAGGATATATTTATAGGAAGAAAGTGTGAAATCCACAGGCCAGAAGGTTACGCTACCCGCGTTAACAGCTGCGCTGGAGCTAAAGGAGATCGCCAGAATGTTCACGATCGGAAAAAGACAAAGCACTGCGAGCAAAGTCAGAAATACATAATTGCAGCGGAGAAACCAACGATAAGCAGTTGAAGTATGGTGCATTTAGTCCACTCCTTTCTCTCTAAAAAATCCGATATTTAGCAAAACGATACGCCAGATAATAACCCAGCCCGATAAATACGAAGGAAACTACCGATTTTATCAATCCTAGTGCGGTCGATACAGAGTATTGAGCATCCTGAAGACCAATTCGGTAAATCATCGTGTCCAAAATATCGCCTGATTCATACACTAGCGGATTGTACAGGTTGAACACTTGGTCAAATCCCCCGTTCAGGACGTTGCCAAGACTGAGTGTAAGCATCAGGATCATAATCGGGCGAATGCCCGGAAGCGTAATATGCCAGGTCTGCTTCCATCTTCCGGCACCATCGATTACAGCAGCTTCATAAAGAGAGGAGTCAATGCTGGTTAAAGCCGCCAAATAAATGATCGTCCCGAATCCAAACTCCTTCCATTGATCTGTGATCACTAGTACGTATGGGAACCAGCTATTGTCGGCTAGAAATTGAATAGGCTGCATGCCTAGTGCTTTTAAAAGCATGTTGACAATCCCGCTGCTCGGAGACAGTACATCTACGATAATCCCGCCCAAGATAACCCATGAGAAAAAGTGCGGCATATAAATAATCGTCTGAATTGAACGTTTGAAGCCGTTTACACGAACCTCATTAAGCAATAAAGCCGCTATAACTGGCACGGTCAGGCCAGCAATAATTTTCATGACGGAGATAAATACAGTATTCCATACGACCTGTCCAAAACCGGGAAGCTCAAACAAATAACGAAAGTTTTCGAGCCCTGTCCAGTTCATATTCTTAAACCCTGAAATCGGGGAAAAATTCTGGAAGGCAATTACAAGGCCAGCCATCGGAATATAACTGAAAATAATGATTACTATTAAGGCAGGTAAAATCATTAAATGGAGCGGAATATTACGTAGAAATTGCTTAGTATTAAAGTGCATATGCTTTCTCCTCCTTGTATCTCAATTATAGAGCAGCCCCAAATTGCCTTAATAGTGTAGCGTATTGACTTTAAGTATCTTTTGTTGACCTGGTTATCGAACCGAATAGCTGCTCAGCCAAAAAAAGAACTGCCCGTTTGTCATTATCATGACTAGGGGCAGTCCTCTTCTGCGTCGTTTTTACTAGTTAGCTTTTACGATATCATTTACTTCTTTCGTAATTTGATCTCCACCGAGCTTTTTCCAGTTGGCTACGAATTTGTCGAATTCATCGATAGGAAGACTTCCGTAAATGATTTTGACGAAGGTCTCTGCACGCAGTTTATCCAAGGTAGCCGCTTTGCTGTTCATCGTTTTAGTTGGGGCATAAATGAACTCGTTCATCAACACCAAGTCATTGTCGCGGTAGTGTTTGATAACCGATTGTGAGCTAAGCGGCCCAAAGATCCGTTCCATATGCCATTTATCAAGATCTCCGCCGCGGTAGCTTTGAATATCATCATAGAATAATTTAGCTTCAAGGCCCATGTTTGAGGTATCCCCCGATTCAAGGGCTTTTTCCACTTCATCCTGTGCCTTTACATTTTTGTTCGGTGGCAGGTTGGATACAACCGCGTTTTGGAAGCCCAGACCTGTGTCCCCGTTCAAATATTTTGCCCGTTCTGTTTTAGCGGACTCCCCAAACATTTTCTCTGCTTGGAAGTTAAGCAGCTTGATCAATGCCTCCGGATGCTCGTAGCCCTTACGGACCGCGAATACGCCACCAATTGTAAGATGGTTTTGGGTTTTGGCAGGTTGGTCATCAATAGATTGTACTGGATAAGGCACCCAGTTAACATTTTGATCTTTTTTAATCATGTCCTTTACTTGGAAAGGGGCCCATTGCGGCAAAAATAACATACCGGATTTACCAGCATTCACATCCTCCATCGCTTTGGCAAAGTCTTTTACCCCAAACTCTGGATCAATGACTCCTTCTTTATACAATCTTTGCAGCTCCGCAAGTCCAGCTTTTACCTCCGGTTGAATCGTACCATTCACAACCTCGCCATCGGCATTTTTGATCCAAGTTTCCAGGTAGGCATGGTACCCGAGAAGAAACGCATTGATTGGCAAGTCCTTGTTCAACGAAATGCCGTAAGTGTCCTGTTTGCCATTTCCGTCTGGATCTTTAAATGTAAAGTCTTCTGCAATCTTAATAATATCCTGCATGGATGTTGGTTCTGCCAGACCCAGCTTGTCCATCCAGTCTTTTCGAATCCATATCATATCAGAGGAATCCAGCGAACCCGGGAAGCTTACCATCGCCATCAGTTTTCCATCTTTCGTAACCGGCTTTAGTCCTGCTCCGTCTTCTTCAGCGTAATATTCTTTGACAAGATCCGAAGCATATTTATCAAACACCCCGGTCAAATCCTCCAACATGCCAGCTTCATAAAGCTGCTCGAATTGCACCGTGGACACCTTTAACAAATCAGGCAAATCGCCGCTCGCCAAGGTAACGTTCATTTTATCGTTATAGTTGGCATCAGCCACAATCCAGTCATAGGACACTTTAATCCCAAGTTCTTCCTCGTATCCTCTGGTCCAGATGTTATTGGAATGTGTATCGCCCTGCGCCAACGTCTCTTTGCCTGTTTCGTTCATCGTGGAGCGAAGTTTGATCGGCGGATCATATTTGGTTAAAGGACCGCCTTCCATTTCCGTTTGCGCACTAGTGTTTCCCTCTGCGGAACTACTACTGTCTCCACTATTATTGCTGGAGCAACCACTGAAAACTAATGATAAAACAATGGCCGATGCCATTAAAGGCAAGCCTTTAATCTTACTTTTCATCTATTGAACCTCCCTTATTTTCTATATCCTAATTGTAAGAAGAAAGCGTTAACACAGCGAGTGTGAACCGTTTACATTCGGTATCTTTTCTTTACCTATTCATGTTCGCCTAACAAAGCTCCGCTTTAGGATCACTCTGATTATCATAATACTGTGAGATTGTAAGTGTCTATGTATTGGTAATTAATTACACAAAAAGAGGCTGATCCTTATGCTATCCCTTAAGAATCTTAGCCATCAAGATTACCTATAATGAGCCGGCGGTGCATAGTGTAGGAGGATTGCGCTGAGAATTGCGTTGTGGATCGCGCTGAGGATTAAATTAAGCATTGAATTACGCGGCATTACGCGTTTAATTGTATTTAGTACACTTATAATGCATCAAATCACTCGGACAAAGGATATAAGTGTATTTCGTACACTTATATTCTTGCTTTTCTCGCCGATAGGTGAATTCTCTAGTTTTTAGTTGCAGAGAATGCAATTAAAGATTCACATTCACCTTTTGCACAAGAAATAGCTGTATAGAATACAGTTATTTTCCGGATTCCAGCAAGAATCGGCGCACAAAAAAAATGCTGGGTGGAGACCGAAAACTGCATCTGCCAGATAGAGATGCTTCAGTCACTCCGCCGCGCTGCAAACTAAAAAACCAGGCAGCGCTTCTCCAATCGTCGGAGAATCGCTGCCTGGCTGTCTTTTTAACACTTATTGACCTATGATCTGATCAGTCTTTCCTTGCAGCTCCACTAGCTTCATGATCACCGAAGCCGCCAGCGCTTTTGTTACATTCTGCTGCGGATTAAACTTGCCGTTGTCATCCTTTAAGAGTCCCAATTTCACAACAAGAGCCACCGCCCCCTTATTGTTTATAGCTGAGCTATCACTAAACTGACTTACAGTCACATCTTTATCAAGATAAGCTGTAAGTTTATTGTATTTCAAGAAATTAGCCAGATGAACAGCAAGCTGTTCCCGGGTTAACTTACTCTCTACTTGCAGGCTTTCATCCTTATTGATCCATTTACGATCTGCTGCAAAAATAACAGCGTCATAATATGAATTCTCTGGCTTCACGCCTGCTACAGTTTTCCGTTCATTATTATTATAATAATTGGTGAAATTTGGGCTAGAAGCTTTGGCAAGATAGGTTAACCAATCACCGACAGTTATTTCTTGATCCGGGTTCACTTTGCCATCGGCATCCGGTGTAATCACATGGTGGTTTACCAATTCTGATAATTCCCGCTCTGCTGTATGGCCTTTGATATCCGTTGCAGATAGTTGAGCATCCTGCTGACCGAGATAATCATAGACCGCAATCCATTTTCCAGTGACTGCATCCAAAACCTGATTCAATCCGTTAGATTCATCAAAGGTTGTATCATATACCAGCTTCACCTTCGGTGCGACATAGTTTCTATAAGTATTGTATCCACCAACCTGAGTATACTTCAGCTTAGTCTGATATTTAGGTTTATAACTTTCGAGCGCTTCTTTCTTGGAAATTGTTGCATCAGGCGATAATGTGATTTCATCGATACTGCTTATCCGATTCCCCATGTAAGAAGTCAGTCTGCCGTAAAGATCCAAGCTTACCGTAATGGTGCTGCCACTCACAGGAATTCCTTGATGATATCTAATAAACTGATATCCATATCCTGATCCGTCTGAAGTCAAACTCAAATTATCCCCGTATTCTACCAGCTTTAGCTTCTGGCTCGCCTGAGGATATAGACTATTAATTATACTAAGCGCTTTCACCTTCGCTTCAGCCTCACTAAGCTTCTTACCTCCAGCAGGTGCCGGCTCTTCCTTCTTCTTATCCTGAATAGCACCATAAGCTTGAACCTGGTACTGCAATACTTCACCGGTCTTTGCATCGATCTCGGCAGAGGATTGTTCTGGAAAGCCAGCACCAACGTAACGATCATTTCCATTACTGCCCCAGTATAGCTGCCAGATTTTTCGATCTGAATCCTGATAGTCATTTCTCAAGGTTTGCGAGATCAATTTACGATCTGCTGGAATATAAGCAACCTTCTCTACAAGCTGTGCTGCTTCTTTTGCAGAAAGCTCTGTACTAGAACTTCTTGCCTGAAAAACATCCTTACTCTTCGCTACTTCTGAATACACGACTGAGGTGGATACGGATTCGTTTCCTTCATAATCTATCCGCTTGCCCGTTAATGCATCGATAGGATATAGAGACTGATCTATTGGACGCCAACCTAGAATCCAGTTGTTAGGTTTTCCGTTCTTATAAATAGGAATGTAAAATAGGCCCACATCAAACTGTTCCGCAAATTGCTTCTGTGCTTGCTCCAAGGTAATCTTGGGCTGTGCAGACGGGTACTCAAGCCCTTGAGAAGACTTAGAGAATTGCGTTACATTTCCGTTACCATCCACAACTATGTTAATGCTGTCCGATCCAGAAGGAATACCATTCTTCAGAATACTGAAGTTATACCCATATTGAACAGGACCGAATAATGATTCCGAAAAATAACTATAACCGACATTCTCATTTAATTGCAGCTCACTGCTCTTAACTGATGAGGCTGCCTTAGCCACAAAAGTCTTGGCGATCTCCAATGCCTGAGTCTGCGATACTTTCGGTGGATAATAGGACTCGTTCTTTTCCTGCGAGAATGAGAGATAGGTATTGATGATATCACCATTAATGGCGTCTACCTCACTGCTAAAACCATATCCCATATTCCCTTCTTGAACCTGCCACTGAATATGCCAGATCATTTGATTTGCTGGTGCTGGGTAGCTTTGGTTAGATCCCAGTTGAACATTGTTTACAGTTGCATCTTTTAGGGATGGGAATAGTTCTTTTAACTTTGCAATGGCTTGCTCCTGCGTGAATTTCACTTTTGTAGGATCAGCCTCAGAGTTCGTAGTCGTAGCTGGAGCCGCTGATTGCGTACTAACCTGCGTTACGGAAGTGTTGCTGCTAACAGATATAGAATCGGCTGCGGCTAAGCCAGGGGGTAAGAGTAACGCGAGTGCAACTGAAGTGATCAATACCGTTTTAGCCGTTTGATGAACAAAAAGAGTACTATTGCTTTTCAAAAGAATTCATCCTCCTCTAACACGTGATTCATATTATTATACAGATATTTTCTTGTATTTTCCATAATTATTTAACGACAGGAAATTACGACATTTTGGTGATGTGAGCTATAATGGTAAACAGTTGCAGCTATAATTCATCTAGAAAGGGGGTCACCGACATTACTGACTGGAACCTTCAGCCGCTTATTGACGGTATTACTAGCCTAGACATTCGCAGTTGTCTAATCGTTCAACATGGAGAAACCATACTGGAGCATTACCGTGATCCACAAATCGCTGCAGAGCTTGGCAAAATCAACTCGTGCACCAAAAGCGTACTTTCAGCCTTAGTTTGCATAGCCATAGATAAACTAATCATTCCACCTCCAGACACACCTATTTCTTTATTTTTTCCTTCATTAAAAGAAGATCGTGACCCACGTAAAAGAGAGATCACTATCGAACACTTATTAACGATGACCGGAGGCTTTAACTGGACAGAGTTCGGTGGGCAGAATTCTTTTCCGGCCATGACTAAAACCGCGGACTGGATAAAATACGTGCTTGCACAGCCATTAGCTCATACACCAGGAACCGTGATGACCTATAACTCAGGCTCCTCCCAGCTTTTGTCCGCAATCCTGCGTGATTGTTCTGGACAAGCGGTTGCAGAATTTGCCGAAGACCAGCTGTTTCAACCGCTTGGTATTCAAAGCTATCACTGGGAGAGCGATCCGCAAGGCATACATACCGGTGGGTTCGGACTTCATCTGAAGCCAGAGGATATGCTGAAATTCGGCTTACTTTATTTACAGGAGGGACGCTGGAAGAATCAGCAGATCCTTTTTTCGGATACAATTCAGCAATCCACTCGCCCTTACGTTGAAGCCAATCATCCGCAAAAAGGATTCTACGGCTGGCATTGGTGGGTATCCCAGTTCAATGCAGGTTCAGAACAGCAGCCGAACGAGATCCCTTATTATTTTGCACTCGGCTTCAAAGGTCAGCATATTATTGTAGTTCCTGCTTACGAGCTGGTTGCCGTTATCACCGCGGATAAGTACAAAAAAGGCTCTCCTGCAAATGTTTTCGGCCGGTTTATTGTACCTGCTCTTCTAGGGCAGTAAGAACCAGGAATCACATGCAGTTCTATGTGTGGATACCACACAATCCATAAAGCAGCCACAGCCATAGACTGATAAAGTCTTGGGCTGTCGCTGTTAGATTTGTACAAATGATTGCTATTAATTTTTCTTCAACTCGTTTGCTGCATGCTTAAATGACACCAAAATTCTTTAATGCGTAGGCTATCCCGCCTTCACTTGCTTTTTTTGTAACAAAATCGGCTTTTTGTTTTAACTGTTCCACACCATTTCCCATCGCAATGCCCAATCCCACATACTCCAACATGTCGATATCATTTCCACCATCACCAAACGCGATAGCTTCCGACTTGCAAATATTCAGATAATCCAGCACTTGTTTAATCGCAATTGATTTAGAAACTTTTGTTTCTTCAAGCACATTCATAACGTATCCGTGAAAACGTTCGAACCGTAATTCAGGAAATCTATCTTGGAATTTTTGCGCTTCATTTTCGTCCGCATACAAGCATATACAGTAAACCTCCTCTGGCAGAGCGCTCATTTTTTCGGGATATTGTGTAAGACTCAAAGTCTCCTTTAATGCCTTCATAACGCGCTCATCCTCGGAACCCATTCCGTTCATGGTTATAAGTTCGGTTAAATAGGACATGCCATGTCCGTTCAACTCAGCAAAAGCCGAGAGTTCCCGCACGGTTTCTGTTGAAAGCATTGATTTATAGATAACGTTATCCTTACATTTGATAAGCGCACCGTTAGCAGAAATAAAGGTATCAATGCCCATAGACTTGAACTCTTCACATAAGTTATGCGGTCTCCCTGTTGCAACTACGACATTAATTCCTCTCTCTATCAACTTCTCAATTGCTTCTATCGTGCTAAGCGGGATGCTTCTATCAATTTCACTTACTAGAGTACCGTCCACATCAAAAAATACAATCTTATACATATTATGAAATAAGCCTCCCCGTTCGAACGTAACTAGATAGATTATATTTCATGGGATCTAAAACAAGAAGGAAGCCGATCACATGGATCGGCTTCCTTCTTGTTTTCTTATTCAGCTTCGGCACAACAAGCTTACGTCGTTAATTTTGCATATACCACAAAAAATAACATCATTTCACCAATGATCAGGTAATTAGGTATAAGGAACAACAAATCTACTGCGAAAAAAACACCAAGTAAACCTAATAATAACGCCAAATGGAATATCCCTAACCGTTGCTGTATACGTCTATATTTATGGAAGACCAGTGAGGTAGAGAAGAAGTAAAGCAGGACCGATCCAAAAATAAAACACACCATAAATATATAATTTAATTGATCTAAAAATAACAGTTGGATCGAAGCTGCAATCATACTCAAGGATACATAAATAAATAAATGCCCATAAATTATGGTTTGCCCGGCAGTCTCTATAGTCTTGTCCACTTTCTTTTCAACATTATCAAAATATTGCCACCACATAGCTATAATTAATAGAAAAGTTAATAATGCAAATACAATAGATTGCCACGTCCAGTGGCTAGACTGTAAAACCGCAAGGATACTGACCACTGATTCCCCAAGCAGAATAAGCGTAAACAACGAGAAGCGTTCTAATAAATGATGAGTATTGATCGGACTTTTCACCAAGTATTTCCGACCGACTAATGGAAGCAAAATGTCTACAGTAATTCCCGCATACAAAACTACATAACGCATCCAAGAGTCAAAGAAAAGTGATAAAGAAGAGATCACTAATCCAATCCAAAATCTGCTTCCCAGATACCGGGCAGTGCCCTTTCTATCATCCTCTTCATTCTTATTTACCGTAAGATATTGAATGGCTGTCATAGCTCTTAAACCAACATAACCTATTAAGAATGGCATATAATATTGATCAAAGTTAACCGATAAACTCGCCGTCATTATTAATACAAAAAATAATTGTAGAATCAAGAATATCCGATGTGAAAAGATGTCTTGCCCAAACCGATTCACAAAAAGAGATTGCCCTACCCAAGCCCACCAGATCGGAACAAATATCAAGATAAATTTGGATAAGTATTCAAGTGGGATTGTACCCGCCTCTACATGCAATAGGACATGGCTCGCTTTTGAAACTGCTGCTACAAAAAGCAGATCATAAAATAGCTCCAGCCAAGTAACTTTCTTCTCAGCAATGGATGCTGTACTGTGCTCAAATCCCGATGTGCGTTTATTCATCGTCTGACTCCCTTGGTTTGGATGTGTATTTCTAATACAGTTTATCGAATACTTATCCATCTTAACCGAATTGATATACTAATTTGAAGCCCCTTTGCCTAAAATAAAACCAGCAAGCCCCCACATACGGGAGGCTTGCTGGTTTTTTCTGACTAGAGCTTTGTTCTTATTCCCCGGCAATACCGGAGCGTTCCACACTTTCTACGAAATGACGCTGTACGAACAAATACAGAATCAGAATTGGCAGAATGGTTAGAATACACGCCGCCATAACCTGATTCAGTCCAGTTGGGGCCATCCCAATAGAACCCGAAGTCATTTGCGACATCGTCTCCGCTGCCTGATTATTGGAACCATAAAACATCGCTAATCGCTGCGACAGATTATAGAAATCCGGTGTTGTTAAATACGTATTCGGTTCAAAGCTGTCATTCCAGTGCCATACCACAGAGAACAAGAATACGATCAGCATTGCCGGCTTGGCGATAGGAAACATGATTTTCCAGTACGTTCTGAATGCGCCCGCACCGTCGATACGTGCTGCTTCCTCCAACACTTTAGGCATTCCGCGGTAGAACTGAATAAAGATCAGTACGAATAATGCCCCCTTCAACCCGTGCCCAAACATAGAGGGAACCACAAACGGCAAATGTGTATTAATCCACCCCAAGTCACTAAAGAACAAATACAGTGGCACAACAATCGTCTGCGGTGGAACTAGAAAAGTAAACAACAGCAGAACGAAACATACTGCGTAGCCTGGGAAACGGTATCTGGCAAAGCCATAACCGATTAAGGAACAGCTTAAGATTTGCAGAACCGCACTCCCGAAGGAAATAATCGCACTATTTGCGAACCCGGCCCAGAATTTAAGCGAATCCCATGCCAGAAAATAGTTGCCAAAACTAATCTTTTTCGGAAGCCATTGCACTGTGGCATCGGCCACGTCTGTTACTTGCATCATGGATTTGGATACCATGTATAACAAGGGATATAGGAATACGAACGTTAAGCTGAGAATAACCAAGTAATAAAAAGCGATATTCAGCACCTGAAGCGAACGTTTCACGACCCTGTCCAGCTTGCCGCTTGCTTTTAGACGAGTTGTCAGATGTTCCATGTTCGTTGTCCGAACCTGCTTTACGGATTCCTTCAACATCTTCTACTTCCTCCCTTCGGTGGCACCGAGCGACTTGCTGAATAACAGGAAGACCAAACCCAGAACCAAGAAAATAAACACAAAATAAATCCAACCCATCGCTGAGCCATATCCAAAATCATTATTCTTAAAGACGACATTCAAAATATGACTCATGATTTGATTATCTGCCTTCGTGAATGAGCTGACGATACTAAACAATGTGTTTACGAGCATCATCGGCATAATCATCGGGAAGGTGATTTTCCAAAAGCTTTCCCACGCGGTTGCTCCATCACATTTGGCCGCTTCATACAGTGAAACAGAAATCGTCTGTAACCCCGCTAGAAAAATCAGAATTTGCACGCCAGAATCCCACATCACCAGCGTTAAAGATTCTGCATATTTCAGCAACGACTTCAAAATGTCGCCGGGGATAAAGTTATGGAGCTTATCATATAAATCCTGATTATAAAAAATCGGTAAATTTGCGGCACCCTGATCCATCAATTTGCCCAGGATCGCCCCTGAAGCAATGATGACCGGCAAAAAGAACACGCCACGAAAAAAGGTTTTTCCTACGAGTCCGCGATTTAGCAGAATCGCACAAAAGAGCGAAAAGATAAGAATTAACGGAACCTGAGTCACCGTCGACACCATCGTCGATTTGAGCAGAGGCAAGAAATTAACATCTGTAGTAAAAGCGGCGCGATAATGCTCCATCCCAACAAAAGTGGCCAGTAAGCCACCTTTGCTCACTTGGAGATCCTGAAAGGAATAATACAAGGAACGGCCCAGCGGAACAGCCATAAACACCAGAAATCCGACCAGCCACAGGCCGATGAAGGAATATCCTTCAACGAAATAACGCGCTCGCATCGATAGCTTTGATTTTTTCACTTCATCATCCTCCTGTTACCGCATAGCTGAATGCCTCGACGGTCTGACCAGACACGTCAACAGACTGCTCATTATAGTTGACTATAATGCTCACACCGTTTGCATAAGTCGTCCGAAAGACCTTACTTTGCAGCTGCTCATGATTCGTCATTTGCTGGTTACTAATGCTGTCATAGACCTCTTTCAATGCGAGATAATTCTGTACAGAAGGTGCCAGCCAGTTCTCAAGACTAGAACTGAACAGCCGGTCTGCCATGGTTCTCTGAAGATCGCTAGTCGGAGCATAAGTTAATTCATAACTTGGAAGGGCTCCATATTCCAGCGCCCGTAAGGTTTGGTTACGGGAATCATCGTACAGATTAACCGGGCTTGCTGTATAAGGCACTAAGCCGTGTAACACTAGTTGATAGAAAGGAATCGCCCGATCTGTATAGACAAATTGACTGGAGTCGAGCGGCACTTGATCAATCCGGTTCACATGTCCTAATGTATAGGCAAAACCATAATCTACTGCCGTGTTAAGCTCACCCTTACGGAAGTTATCCAATGCATTAACATAAGTATCTTCTGTAAGCTGGCGGTCCGTATTGGATTTATTATCCTCATCGGAGTATAGCAAGCTTCCAAAGTGTTCAAACTGTACACCCTTCACACCCAAATCCTGGAACTTGCTCAGCTCAGCATTACTGCGTTTTGCGATAACACTAGGTTTCATTAAATAGAAATAATCATCCGTATTCCACCGGGTAGAGAGATAATAAACGTACTGCTTCAAGACTTCACGATTAATGCCGCGCACAGCATCTCTGCTTGCCTTCACGCTGTTGCTATCTTGGTAAGGTTTCACGTAGTTAGCTTTCAAATAAAGATTTACGCCCTTGCCTGCGGCATATTCCTGAAGCTCTTTAAGTCCCTTTTTACCTCCCAGCTTCTTTTCAACCGGAAATTGTTCTGGCTGGTTTCCGTATAAACCATTTTTGGACCATCCCTCGATCGTAATCTCTAGCTGAGTAACACCCTCTGCCTGATATTGATCAATCATGTCCTTGATTTGTTTAAACGTAGCTGCTTCTATAAAAGTTGAACCGATGACTTCATCACGAGAAATCCCACCGAGCACTTGAAGATACAATGGCGTTTTCTCAAGAACTACTTCCTTGACCTTTTTCTCTTCCATTAAGTAATTACGGTATTCCTTCGCCATCCCAACGTAGTTGGCTTCCTCGCCTTGGAGCAGAACATAACGTACGCTACGATCGGTTTTGATCATCTCACCCTGATAATAAGGAATTTGGCCGGAATTGCCGACAAAAATAACATCATCCTTGCGCAGGGTAAATTCACTTGATGCTCTATAAAGCGAAATAGCGCGAATGCCTGATGGAACACCGTTTATTTTAGCGTCGGTATCTCCCTTAGTAACAATTGCTAAATATCCTGTGTCTCCCTGATAGATCCCAAACACTGGCAAAGCGATAGCTTTTTTAAGAGGTGCCGCCTTTTGCCAAGAGTTATCCGTAATTTCATGATTTTGTTTCACGAAGGTTTCGTCCCCGCCGTAAATGTACTCAGAATAACCTTTCAAATAAACGGGATGTTCTTTACGAAACTCCAGCAATGCCCCTGAACCATCTGGAAGCATCATTGCCCCCTCTGCATCTTCTCTAGCCGCATGAAAAAATGGCAGAACCTCCAGACTCGTGAATTTCGCATTCCCCTCTTCCTTCAAATACTCCTGTGGAATGGAAACCTCAAATCCATTAGCCGTCAGTCTGTACTCCAGAGCAAAAGAAAGCTTCAGGCTAATAAAAGCAAACTCCGCGCGGACGACATCTTGCTCAATCGTTACGGTAACCGTGGAGTCCTCATCTTTAAGTGGGTAGACCTGTGTAATGTCAGCCCCCTGTGTGTATCTTGCATAAATCGGCGCGGTCGTGTATTTCTTAATATTTGGCATGGCTGTTCGCTCCAGCTGTGGAGATCCAAGCCACTCCTTGTTTGTGATTTTGTCTGTGATGCGAAGATTTCCCGATTTCTCATCTACATATAAAATATAGCGTTCGTTCTCCAATGCTTTTGTTCCAGGCGTGACCGGCTGCAGCTCAACCTTCTGAACAGGTGCTGCTAAGACGGCTGGGGTCTGCTCTTCTGCAGGAACCACAGTCTCCTTTTCTTGCACGGCTGGGGTCTGTTCTTCAGTTGGTTCAGTTACCACCGATGTTTGCTCTTGCCCAACCTCTTTGCTTTCTTCAGTCTGAACAGACTGCGCAGCGGTGGACGGATCGGCGGAACTGTGTAGGGGTTGAACATTTATCACTGCGAACAGCATCATCACAACAATACAGAGAATGCCCCGCACTTTAACTTTTTTTCTCATCGTGTTACCTTTCCCTCCTTACGCGCGCAATCTCAACTCTTTGAGCAGATCGACAATAAATGAAACAAATTGATTGGAAATACCAAACAGCAAAATACCTACGAACCAGATAATGGCGATTCCTATTACACTGATTATGGTGATAAAAATAACCTTGCGAATCTCAAAATCATGCAGGATCTTCACCTTCATTAAAATCAACCAAGCCACCCAAAGAATCACAAACTTGTGCAGCAGATTGAAGGTTGAAGCCTCATCCAGCGAAAGGACCAACGTTAACAGTGTGACTGGAAGGATAAAGAGCATGTATGGAACAAGGGCAAAGGCACTGCCCACAAAAATCTCTTTGAATTTCCCCTCACCATCCATAATCGTACTGACACCCCAGTTCGAGACACACCAGGTCAACCAAGGAACGATAAGCCAAATAAACTCATGAAACATGGAGATTTCATGCGGCTCTCTAGTTTGAAAAGCATACCCTGTAATCAGAATCGAGATCATTCGTACCACAAAGGTCAGTAGAACGATGGCAATCCCCTGTATCCAGCGGATACGCTGCTTTCCTTGAATATCGTTATAGAACTGATAAGGATGAACTACAACCTGATGAATCATTCGCAAAGTGTTCATCCAATCTCCCCCTTTGCCGGATCCAATACTGCCTTGTTTCCTCTATACAGCCAGGCATGGAATTTCCGGTATAATCTCGGCGCACTCCAGAGCAGTACTAAGAACAGCCCGATTCCGCCGGCAAAGAAATAAGTAAAGTGCTCCCGGATAAACAATTTACGATATTCGCGGAAAGCGGATGAATAGTCAGCTTTGAAATTTGAAAGCTTGAAATAGCTCATAGATTCTTTATATTGCTCTGCTTTATAAAGAGCTTTGCCGATAGCCTGATAAGCCATATCATAATTAGCATTCAGCCGCAGTACCTCTTGCCATAAGGATTGCGCTTCGTCATAGCTGCCATCTACATATAGCAAAGATGCCTGATGAACCAAATCCGCAAACGGCGTGGTCCGGAAGCGATCGATTCTGCCCCGTCCTTTATCCACTACATAGATCAGGCCATCAGCGGTTTGATCTACGGCGGAAGGAGTCACGAAGAGTCCATTCTGATCCCCAATCCCGCCAAAGCTGAATAACAAATTCCCCAGCTTGTCATATTGGAAGACTTTACTGGACTGCAAATCCAGCGCAGTTATAAATCCGTTCTTATCAATACTGATCCCCATAAAGGAAGCCATACTGAATGGACCCTCAGAGTAATAATCACCGTACCAGCGTTTACCAATGTTCAGCGTATCTACGCCTACCGGAGATAACCGTTTGATCTGGTTGTACTCTTCGCCCAAGGTTGTGCTGTAGATAAACCCTTCTTCATCCAGATCCACGTTCGAGAACTCAGAAGGTTTAACGGTCGCCAGCTGGTTCTGCTGCTCTTTAGTAGCCACCAGCTTAATTAAGAGACGTGTCCATGAGAAACCTACATGGTTTGCCCCATAGAACCCCTTGAACTTACCGCCTGAGTCAATTTGCAGCAAACCCTGCGTGTTACCATCGCTCACCACATACATATAATCACGCTTATCTACGACTAATTTAGAAGGTGAATAAGAGAAATTAGCACCCAGTAATGGGCTATCAGGCTTTAGAAACTCTTTTACGAACTTGCCATTTTTATCAAAAATAGCAATACGCGCGTTTTTTGTATCTGCTACATATACCGTTCCATCCTCTTTCACGAATACACCCTTCGGCTCTTGCAGCTTGCCGCTGCCTTCCGTATCGCCGATCAGATTTAGCAGACGACCGTCCTTATCCATATGAACAATACGGCTATTGCCCGTGTCTACTACGTAGAGTGAATCGTCATCACTAATAAAGAGA
Source organism: Paenibacillus sp. FSL R5-0928 (assembly GCF_037970385.1). Lineage (NCBI taxonomy): Bacteria > Bacillati > Bacillota > Bacilli > Caryophanales > Paenibacillaceae > Paenibacillus > Paenibacillus sp. FSL R5-0928. The sequence goes on from NZ_CP150225.1 coordinate 5,864,794, forward strand.
GATTCCGGATTTTTGAAGGACCCCGTATCTGTTCCTGTTGGATCGATAGAAGAATCGTAGAGATAACCATTAATCGAGCGGACCTCATTGCCGGACTGATTCCACGTATACCCCTCATATGGGGCTTCACCAGCTAGCGCCTGCCCTGGAAGCAGCAGCACTGGCAGTGTCAGCGTCACCAGTAGCCCTGTTAGCAGCATTTTTTTCATATTACGTCCTATCATCATGACTCCCCCTATTCCTTCAGCCCCGAATGGGCCATTGTCTGAAGCACCATCCGCTGCGTTAATATAAAGACAAGAATAGTCGGGAGAATCATCAAGAAGCTTGCTGCTGCCAAAGTGCCTACCCTAGCAACGACTCCGGCTCCACCACTGATAGTTTGGATGGCGAGCGGCAATGTCTTCATTTCCTGAACAGTCGTATAGACCATTGAAGGATACGGATCATTCCAAGCAGAAATGAAGCTAAATAAAGCAAAAGTCGAAATCGCCGGCTTAAGCATTGGCATCACAACCACCCAGAATACCTTCCATTCTGAAGCCCCGTCTATGCGGGCCGCCTCTAATAAAGCGTCTGGAAGCTGCCGCAGGAACTGGGTCATAAGAAACATTCCCATGGGTGCAGCCAGATAAGGTAAGATCATTGCAAAATACGAATTCATTAATCCGCTGCGGCTAATCAGCAGATATTGCGGTATTTGCAATACTAAGGGTGAGAACATCAGCGCCGCCACAATCATACTAAAGATAGCGCTTTTAAATGGCATATTGTGCTTGGCAAGCGGATAAGCCGCCATTGCTGAAATTAAGACACCCCCGACCACAATCCCCGATGTAACGACCACGCTATTGAAAATAAACCGTGAGAACGGCACCGCCGAGGTTCCGGTAATTAACAACAAATCACGAAAGTTCACCAACGTCGGATTCACTACGAAAAACCGCGGTGGGAACAGGAATAGTTCGCTTGTTGGTTTTAAAGCAGTCACTGCCATATAGACAAGTGGCAGCAGCATAATTAGGCCAAACACCGTTAAGAACAGATATAAAAAGATGCCGCCATAGTCAATACGCCGTAAATTTATTTTGTGCATCCTAATCCCTCCCCAGCACTTTGAAGATGAGACGGTTGAGCCCAAGCATCAAAGCGAACAGTAATACAGCAATCGCTGACGCATATCCCATCTCAAAGCGGATAAATGCGTAGTCGAACAGATGCGCCATAATAGTATGGCCTGCATAAAGGGGACTCGGAAATCCAACAAGCCGCATACTGACGTCAAATACGGTAAGCGAACCGACCACCTGCATCACCGCACCGAATAACAGCTGCGGTTTGACGCATGGAATCGTAATGTACCAAAGCTCCTGCCAGCGGTACTTGACCCCATCAATTGAGCCAGCTTCATATAAATCTGTCGGTACATTTTGAAGTCCGGCCAGAAAAGCAAGGAAACCTACCCCCATACTCATCCATAAGGAAACTATGATGATAACGGGTACAATGGAATCCACATTTTGCAGAAATAAATAAGGTTCATTGATAATCCCCAGCTGAATGAGCCAGTGATTAAGCAACCCCTTGCGGTCGCCGGCGAACAAATACAACCAAACCACGGACATCGCTACTGCACTTGTAATCGATGGCACATAGTAGCATAAGGTATAGAAAAAACGGAACTTCTGCGGAATCTGGCTAATCAGCCAGGCCAGCAAGAAGGCCATAATATAACCTATCGGACCTGTAATAATGGCAAATTTCAGCGTAATCCCAACAGCTTTAAGAAAGATATCATCGTCTACAAACAACAGCTTATAGTTAGAGAAGCCAATGAATCTCGGTGTCTCAATAATGTTGTAATAGCTGAAGCTTAGAACGACGGACATGATAATAGGAACAATAGTAAAAACGGTGAACAGAATCAGGAAAGGGGCCAAGAAATAATAGGAAACTTTATTTTTCTTGATATCTAACCAAAGCTGAGTCCATTTCCCGGGAGTTTTCGTCGGCTGCATCTGTACGGCTTCGTTCTGTGCCGGTGTAATTATTTCACTACTCATTTCTGACCTCCTTCCTCTTTGGCGCTTGAAGTCTGGGAAGTTTCAATTCCGAACTCTTCGCGTTTCTTACTAAGCTCTTTATTGATTTCACGCACACCTTGCTCCATCGCCTCCCGCGGGAATTTACCGTTGAGCACAATTTCATTCCAGATGTTGGCGATATGCCGGGTCGTGTAATATCCTCCAAGCACCACTTCGCGCTCTTTAAACCACTCCCACTGTTCCATAATGGCGTCGATATCATCTTGCTGCCACGGCAGACGTTTGAGTGCTTCAACATTGGCTGTATTCCAACGAGCTTCAACACCCAGCAAAGACTCAAGCTCTGAGCCGAAGTTCTCCTGTGCATCCGCACTGGTCCACCATTTCAGGAACTCCCAAGATTCTTCTTTCATATCCGTATCCTTAAAAATAATTCCTGTCTGTGCAAGCCCGCCTGTAGAACGGTTAATCTGTCCATCTGCTTGTTCAATACCCGGCATTGGTTTCATGCCCCACCAGCCTGTCAATTCAGGTGCGGCTGTAGATAACAGAATGTATGTGGAATAATCAGCAACGCCGATTGGCATCTCTCCAGAACGGAAACGGTTATAGAAATCCGCTTGTTTCTGCAGCTTGTAGTTCGTAAAGAGTCCCGTCCACATTTTCATAGCTGTCAGTGCTTCTGGTGAATCCAGATCAGACAACATCCCATTATTCTTATAGAAATCCCCGCCATACTGGAATAAGAACGGCGCAAACTCATTAATTGCTAGACTTGGATTGTTCGGGGCATGTGGATAATAGAAGTCCATCCCGTTTTGTTGCAGCACAGGAATCAGTTCCATAACCTCTTGCCACGTATCCGGAATATCCTTCTCGCTAATGCCCAGCTGTGCCATAATATCTTTCCGGTAAAAGAGCATCGTGAAGTTCTGATTCTCAGGTAAGGCAAAATCTCCGTTATCATACTTATAAGGAATCAGTGCACCCGCTCTGAAACGTTCAGCAACCTCTTGATAATCTGAGAATTCATTCAGATTCACGAGTGAATTCCGCACCGCGAAGTCAATCGGCACTTCACCCTCAACCCCCAGTGCCACATCGGGAGCAAGTCCGGCAGTATTGGCTAATAACAGAATCTGCTTCTGATCCGCTGCAAGCGTAGGAATAATATTGACGTTCACCTTGATGCCCGTGTTTGGTGTAAAGTCCTCATCCACCATTTGCTTAATGATCTCCGCCCAATCACGTCCACGAGAGATCCAGACATCCAGCACCTTTTCATTTTTGTACGTATTTCCTATGCCGCTGTAATCCTTTGTAAAAGAACTAAAGAAGTCATACGTCATCGTCCCTACACGGGTATACCAAGGAGCCGCGTCTTTAGGCCATGGCTGATCTTCCGACTTCACTTCAATATAGTCCATTACAATACTCTGCTTCATTAATCCGTTGACCCATAAGCCCAGCGATGACTGCAGATCCGTAAATTGCTGAAGACGACCTGGAATACTTGAGGTATCCTTCGCCATTTCCAGGAACCGGTCACGTGCTTCATAAAGCGTACTCAGCTCAGAGCTTCCATCAGCAACGCCAAAAGCATACATATCCTGCACGGCATCATCCAACGTCCGCGCCATCAAATGTAAACGTGGCACAAGATTAGGAATGTTCTGCTCCAGCTGCCAATCCCCGTTTGGATCGGGGTTCGTTCCCGTTACCTGCGTGATTTCACGTCCCAAAAGAGACATTTTATGTGTAGTGTTCAGCACAGCTTCAATCATTCCGCCTACACCCGATACTTGAACCTCCATCCGCAACGTATGCTTGCCTTGTTCGAGATAAAAGAAGTATTCTCCGTCCTCATTCCCCAGCTTGTTTACTTGCCATTCCGCTTTGTAAGGGAATTTCAAGGCATTCAGCTCTTGGAACGGTACCTCGCCATCAATCATAATCCGGCGTTCCACCGGTATCCCGTTTAGGAACCACTGGCCGTAACGAATTGCGATATTGTAGAGCCCTGACTCAGGAATCTCGAAATCCCATTCCGCCCATTGTCCACCCGTACGCCACCCGACACCCCCAAAACTATTAAGCACAATAGCATCTTTGTTAAAAGGTTCGGTGAGTGGCTCCCGGTCCTCGATCCGCTTCAGCGTTGGATCTGAACGAAGGGAGGATTCTTCTGCCTGAATTTTAATCACTTGATTCTGAACAGGCTTGTAACCCTTATTCTCATACTCCTGCTTCACTTCCGCATAAGTCGGGAGCGGTTCTGGAGAAAATATTCTCAGTTCACTAAGTGCAGCCGGTTCCCGGATGGCTTCCAGCTTCACCGTATGCTCCCCTTTGGTCAGATAAAAGCGAAAGGGATCCGCAGTTCTGGCCTCGGCATCTCGAAACTCCCGATATTGCCAGCCTGTTACCTCTTCCCGCTTGGGATTAAATTCATTCCCTTGATTGTCCAGCCATGGCTCTGCACTTTCCTTCCACATCCGCTGGAATTCCATTTTTTTTACTTGAGAGAATAAATACTCCCCATCAATCTTTACGCTTCGAATGATCGAGGATCGTTTACCAGGAAGGGCATAATACTCCATCCCCATCTGATACAACCCATCTGCCGGAACCGTAAATTTATATTCCACCCAGCTATCCTCTGCTTTAAGCGCTAGTACCTTGCCGGGTTTTCCACCAAGATCCGTCATTACCTCTGTACCTTCAGAACTAATGGCCTTATAATCCCCCGAAGGAATAGCAAGCGTAAAATCCGATGAGTCCTTTGCTCCATCCTGCTGTTTTTCCTCGTAATAGCTTAAGTAAGAGGCTTCGAGTTTTGAATTCACACTATCGCTTTCTAAAATAGAGCTTTCATCAACATCCGCATAAACGGGGATGCCATCCATCGCTGAATTATCAAACCCTCGTGATTGATTCCACCACACTAGGGAGACTCCTAAAAGTACCAGTAACAACAAACTAATCTTATATTTTCGCAGTATGCGTAACACGCATCGGTCTCCTCCCATCTTTACGGGCCTCTCGGACTTAAGTGAATACAAGCAGGGCAGCTCTGGCAATTGCAGGCTGCCCCTCCTGTTATTAGATTTCCTTACGGCTGCATTCCCATTGCCTTTTTAAAGGCAGCAATTTCTTTGGAAGCTTGCTTCAAGACATCATCACCAATTTTTTGAATAGCCGTCTTGGAATCTGTGTTCTTAGCCAGTGCATCACCGATCGCCGTTATAAAGATTTCCCAGCCCTTGTTATCTACTGGTGTAAGGTGTTTGACAGGAATATCATTGCTTAATTGTTCATATAGTTTAAATTCCTCTTGCCCACCCAGATATTCATTTTTAGTGTTTGCGTACCAATCAAGACTGGAAATATCCTTGTAACCTGGCTGAATGGAATGTTTTGTCCAAATTTTCCAAGCATTTTCACTTCTCATGCTCCATTGAATGTAAGCCCATGCTGCTTCTTTATTTTTGCTTTGCGAAGGGATAACAAAGCTTGATCCGCCCATTCCCACGTTAATGCCTACTGGCAAACGGGTTACTTTCCACTTTCCGGAAAGCTCAGGGAATGTTTCTTGAAGTCCGCGCGCTCCGAATGAACCCGATACGACACCAACCAAATCACCTTTTAGAACTAGCTGTTTACCTTCGTCTGAGCCATAACCGATATGTGGTGCCCAGCCCAGCTGTTGTCCACGTTTTGTAATATCGAGAACCTTCACCATTTTGTCCGTATTACGTGTCCAGTTCATATCCTTATCAAAGTAACCGACTTCATCTCCTGCCCATACGATCGGGCCATCGCTCCACTCCATAAAATATTTACCGTTAGCTTTCAAAATTTGAGCCAGGTTCAAGAGATTCTCTTCATCTTGCATGTATTCACCGAGCTCAGCAGGATCACTTGGCAATCCAAGCTCTTCAAAAATGTCTGCACGGTAGTAATAAACCCCCGGGGTCATATCCCAAGGCATACCAAGCAGCTGTGAGCTGTCCGGTGTCATCCAACGTTCCCAGTTATACGGAACAACCAGATCTTTATATTTTCCAGCGTTATAAGGCTCTTCCAAAAGATTCTCCAAAACATTTCCCGCCATATAACGGTTCAACTGGTACATCTCTACTTCTGCTACGTCCGGTGCCCCGCTACCTGCGGCGATTGTGGTTTGCAGCTTGTCATGCAGGTCGCCAAAGGGCATAACTACCGTCTTCAGCTTAATACCAGGATATTCAGCCATAAATGCAGCGCCGACTTCATCAAATACTTTTTCATTAAAGGCCCAAACCGTAACCTCACCTTGAATATCTTTGCTTGGCAGGTCGTTGGCAGGATCTGTTGCTTCCGTGCCCTCTGTAGCTGTTGCATTGGTTGGCTCACTAGCATTATTGGTTTTTTCAGTGTTCGTTTTCCCGTTGTTAGCTGCATTTTGATTCGTTGTTGAGCTTCCAGCGCTGCTACAGGCTGACAGAATAAGCACAAAAACCATTAACATACATACGACTAAACTGCTCGTTTTTCTTTTCGAAATCATAACCTAACCTCCCTCTTAAATTGAACAAATAAATGCTTGTTTATAGTGAAGGAGTGAACCTCCCTCCATGACCGGCTATTTCCCCCCTTCCTTTAGTCTTAACACGGTCACGGAATATTTCGGGAATTCAAACTCCAGACTACCTTTGTCTACACTTACCTTTTGAGTTACAGGTGCCACCTTGTCAGGTTCAGCGAAGCTATTCTCAGCATTTAAATCGTCCGACTGAAGTACGGTAGCTGTTCCTCCCAGGCTTGATGTGGCAAGTCCGGCAAAAGAAACATCCGTGCGCTGAGCAGTGTCACCCGCATTAACGACTTTAACGATCAGCTCACCTGTGGCAAGATCACGGCTTGCAGTTTGGAACAGCGGCCCTGCTGGACTTTCATCGTTCACCTCTTGTATAAGCTCATCGTCGAGATAGAGCCGGATATTAGCACCTGATAATTCAATGCGGATATCATACAATTTCCCAGTCTCAATCCTTACAGGAACCGTTCTTCCGATGACTGCTCTTGTTCCACCTACTGATTTTTCAATCGCGCTCTGCGTATTTCCCCAGCCGCCAAGATTCCACCAATAGAAATTGCCTTCATCTTTAGAGCCGAACATAATGAGCATGCCTTCTGCTCCGCCAGTCTTTTTCGCCTTAAGAGAAAGTGTATAATCACTCCATGAAGCCTCACCGGCAACTGCGCGAATATCAATATCATTAGAAGTCTGCTTAAAAGTACCCTTGGATTGTTCCCAGTCCCCATTGTTTAGAGTCCAGGCTCCGGAATCCTTCTTGAAATGATCTTCAAAAAGAACGTCATCACCTTTCGCTACTCGTATATCGCTGTACTCTACCTGGGTGGCCCAAGTCCCCAAACCAATTCCACCTTGAATGGATTGCTTACCGGAGGTTTCTTCTTGTCCTAGAGCCACAAGTGAGGTTGGAAGAACTACATCCCCCTTATTGCTTCCGAACATCTGCTGCACATGATAAGAAGGTGTTCCGTAGCTAGTCGATGAATCAAATACAATAGCGTCCGGGTTCCAAGTACGATCCTTCGTATTCACAAACAACGGAGCATAGGAGGACATTTTCACGATATCAGAATTCCGTTCCATACCCATCATAAAAGCGGCCTCGCCGATTGCAGCGTTCAGATTGCCTTCTCCGGCACCCTTGGTCACCGCATACTCACCAACATAAATCTCAGGACCACTACGGTCATAAGTATCGTATCTGTTCGAGTTGCTGAGGAACCATTCAGAGGTTTCATAGTAATGCTCATCAACCAGTTCGATAGGCTCCCCTTCAACTGCCGCATTGGCAATGAGATGAATCTCTGGATACTGCTCTTTAATTGCCTTATAAAACAAGCCATAACGCTTAATATATTCACTCATCTGGAAATTGTTTTCGTTACCAATCTCTACATATTTCATATTAAAAGGCTCCGGATGACCATTGGCGGCTCTTTGTGCCCCCCATTTGCTAGTAACCGGTCCGTTTGCATATTCAATGGCGTCCAGCGCATCTTGTATCCACGGCTGAATTTCACTGACTGGAACGGTATTCTGCTTGGCTATAGGATCTCCGTTATGTGAAATCCCGATATAAGCTACATATAATGGTTCCGCTTTCAGATCTTCAGCCCATTGCAGATATTCGTGGAAGCCCAGCCCATCTGAGGAGCGATAATCCCAATATCCCTTATGACCGGGACGCGTCTCAATCGGTCCAATGGTATTCTTCCATTGATAAGCATCTGTTGGCGTTTTTCCTTCCACAAAACATCCCCCCGGAAAACGAACGAATGCGGGTTTCATCGCAGCTACCTTTTCAGCCAAATCGATGCGAAGTCCATTCTCCCTGTTGTTCCAAGTCTCAGGAAACAAAGACACCATATCGAGATAAACAGTACCTACATTTGCAGCAGAGATTACAATTCGTGCGTTTGCTACAGTACCTGTAGAAGTCAGTGTGTATGTATATGGGTTCCATCCTTCTTTTAACTTATCAACGGTCTGTTCTGCATATAGCTCTTTGCCATCCGGGCTTTCTAACGTTATACGCAGTGGCATATTGTCCCCTGGCTCTGGCCGCGCATAGAAAGACAACTTGTAACTGGCATCCTTCGTCAAAGCGATCCCCCAGTAACCGTTATTCACAGCAGATACCGAACCGCCCTCGGCAGCAGATGATACTGTTAAAGCCATTGCCTGGGTCTGAGCCTCGTTCAAAAGCTTAGTGCCGGTCAGAGCAAGCTTCCCTTTACTGCCTCCTTTTTCATCAATCCACCAATTGAACAATGTGACCGAACTATCCTCAAAGGAACGATTGGAAATCAGCTCTGCATATAGCCCTCCATCTCCCGCATGATTAATCTCTTCGAAAAAGGCTCCGTACAACATCGGGCTTATCTTAGCTCCCGGATTTTCCGTATCCACGGTCAACGTATACGCGGGTCCACTACTTGTATTAGCTGCTGTCGCCGGTGGAACAGTTTCCTTTCCCGCTTCACCCGTTGCTTCTACGGCAGATTCCTTAGACTGAGACAGTGGCGCGGTGTTTTCTCCCTTAGAAGCCCAATAATACGTCAGACCGCCAACTACAATCACGAAAATCAGCACCGTAAGCCATAGTTTTCGTCCATATTTATTCAAAGATATTTACCCCCAACTTTTTATTAGCATTTTCATTTTCTTATGAAGCGAACAAATCCTTCCATTCGTAAAAACTTAAAATCATTCCGTAAAACCTAAATGAATCCGTTTCCATTGATAAAATACCATACTAAAATCTGGTTGTAAATAAATTAAACTAAACCTTTTTATACTTTTATGAATATAATTTCCAATAGATATGCAAGAAATTAAGAGATTTATTAGTTTTTTTAAAATAAATTCCCTCTTTTCATCTCACCATCTTTATATTCCTCTAAAATAAACGGGGGTTTACAGCTATAAGTAAGTTTATTTTTCATTTTTTCCTCCATTTATTTTACTGTTTTATTTTTCCATTCAAATAATAATGAAATTAAAATTAATTTTATTCTCACCAAAAAATCATATAAAAAAAGCTCCCCTTTGCCTAAACTCGGGCAAAGGAAAGCTATAGTTATATCTCAACTAAATTTAATTCCGCCACTTCATAAACTTGTAATCAAGAAAATCAACAAGCAAGAAGAGAATAAAACCGACCAAACTGAACAACATAATTCCCGCATACATCTCCGGATAATCTAATCTTAACCACGCATCCATGATGAAAAAGCCCATGCCGTGCTCTGTTCCATAAATCTCCGTAAAAAACAGTACAGATATCGCTGTCCCTAGCGAAATACGAATCGTACTCAGAATCACTGACAATGCACCCGGCAGTGTCACATGCCAGAACTTCTGCACAGCGCTGGCACCTATACTAGTTAAGACATCATAGGTATTGTCCGGAATAGCCTTAACCCCATCCCTTACAGAGATGATGATCTGAAACAATAGAATCAGCATGATCATTAGGATTTTGGACGTTTCCCCAAGCCCGAAGAACAGCATCACTACTGGAAGCAGGGCAATTTTGGGAACCGGATAGGTCAAGTAAACCACAGGGTCCAGCAGTTTGTTCCAGGTCAACGAACGTCCCATTAGAAGACCTATGAGCAGTCCAATAATTAACGCCAGCACCACACCCGCAAAAATTCTGAACAAGCTATACCCCACATTTATAGCAATATCCTGCGCCCCTAACTGAAACATCGCTTTATATACAGCAAAGGGACTTGGCAAAATCGAATGATTCATAAGTAAAAATGCGATATACCAGACTACATTCATACAGACAAATACAAATAGAAGCCTTACTAGATGATGAAGTCGACGTTTGTTTACCATATCTCCTGCATCACCTTTCTAATCCGCTTAGTCTGCTCAAAGAAATCTACACTGTCCCGCTTATCCTCATGCTTCATATGAAACACCAACTGATTATCAATAATCTCAGGTGTAGTTTCTTTGTTGGAAGGCATGACAATAATCTTTTGCCCCAGCAGAATCGCTTCTTCCACATCATGAGTGACAAATAACGTAGTCGTAGGGTTAGCCAGCCAGTTATCTAAAAAGAGGACCTGCAGCGTTTCCCTTGTTATCGCATCGAGTGCAGAGAATGGCTCGTCCAGCAACAGAATAGTAGGCAAAATGGCAAAAGCTCTGGCAATCGCCACTCTTTGCTGCTGGCCTCCACTAAGGGATAAGGGATAACGTTCTGCTAAATCAGAGATCCCCATCGACGAAATCCACTGCTTAATCTGCGTCTCCCGTTCTTGCTTGGATGAACTTGCCGTATGCGTAATCTTCATCGCTATCTGAATATTATCATGTACAGTCTTCCAAGGAAGAAGCCCGTAGTTCTGCGGCACCAGCCCGATTAACGTTTCTTTCTCATGCACAGATTTCTCATTAAAAAGAATGTGTCCCTGATAGCTAGGCAGCAAGCCCGCAATCGCCCGTAATAAAGTTGATTTCCCGCTGCCGGAGGGTCCGATAATGGTGTAAATCCCGTGCTCCGGCAAAGTTAAATCTACCTGACCCAAGGCCAATTGTCCGCTCTTATATTCTACTTTCAGATCCTTTATAACGAGTCCTTTATTTCTTGAATTGGACATCAGAAATCACATCTTCGGCCGAGATATTTTTGCTGAGCAAACCTTTTTCCCGTGCCCAAGCAAATGCGGCCTCTACTTCCTTCACATCCACTTGATAAGCTGGTACATAATCTGGTACCTTGATTTCATCTTTTAATGTTTCCGGATATCCTACTTCTTTGATTACAAGATCGATATATTCGGATTGCTCATGGGATTTCATATAAGCTACTGCTTCATCATATGCAGCATACATACTGCGGATAGCCTCTGCTTTGGCATCAATTGCAGTTTGCGGGAAAGCTAAAACGAACGGATTTACTCCCGCAGTTAGCGTTGAGCTCAGTACACGCAACCCTGAGGTTTTGCCCATAGTTACAAAAGGTTCCGGCAAAATAGCCGCATCCGCCTTATTATTCTTAAGCAATTCTAAACGGGTCGGAATCTGTGGAACCTCTGTGACTGTAATATCATCTTCGGTCAGGCCCGCTTGTTTCAGCATCATTGCCACTGTATATTGTGTGGAGGTATTTTTGGACAAAATCACGGTTTTACCCTTCAAATCCTTCACATCCTGGATGGATTCATTTCCAGTCAGCAAATCAAACTCTCCAAAAGTTGTACTGGCGATCTTCACATCCAGTCCAGCCTCATTGTAAATGGAGATCGCAACCAGGTCAGCGCTTAGACCATCCAGCTTGCCTGCTTGAAAAGCTACATCCCGATCTTTGGCGCTTTTAAATGTTTGGATATCCAGCTCCACACCGTGGTTTTTATCGAAACCTTGTTCATGTGCGATGATAAAAGGAATAGCATCAATCGAGGGCAATAAACCTAGCGACAAGGAGGTAACTTCTTTTGCAGCCTCTGGAGCAGCTCCCTCTGACGATTCTGTATTTGTATTATTTTTCGAACCACAGCCGACTGCAAGTGCAGCGATGACAACAACCATCATAGATAACAACAACATTCTCTTTAGACCTTTATTCTTCATTTAACTCTCCTGCCTCCATTATTCTTTCTATAGTGTAATTCTCTGTAATATTCTTTGCTCACTCATAAATGTGCATGCAAAAAAATCCTTAAGCTCTACAAAAAAAGCTTTAGGCATGTTAAGTTTACCACCAATCTTTATATTTTGTATATTTATAAATTTAGATATAAGTAAATAGAAGCGACGCAAAAAAAGCTGACAGCGGAATGGTTCCGCTACCAGCCTCAATCTCAATGTTATGGAGTTAGTAGATTTGTGTGGATTTTAATGACAGCTTTTTTAATCTGCTGCCCCGGTTGACCCATACCCGGTCTGTGAACATCATGAGGGAAAAAGACCGCGAACATGCCAGGCTTCAAAGATAACAATATTTCATCTGCTGATGGGGGATAAAGCGCATATTCTCCTTGGGCATCGTAAGGCTTAATGGGTTCGATCCCTTCTTGCAGGGTTGCCCAGCCAATCGTTTCTTCACCTTCGATCAGATAATGCACATCAATATAGGCCTCATGCTTCTCTGCGACTTGTTCCTCCAGCGATTTTGCCTCAAGAGCCATAATCGAAGCATACATTTCGTTCCCGCGAATTTCGATTCGTCCAAGATCAGGATCATGTTGTAAGATTACTTTCAATTCCTCGATAGCCTCAACAATGACAGGATTCTCATACTTGATATGCTCTTCCCAAGATGACAAAGAACCTAAGATCATAGCTTTCCATTCCCCTCACATCTTAATGTACTAAACCAGTTTCTCACTGACTGCTGAAGCTGTTGTTTCTTTATTAATTATGGATTGCTCACTAGTCTTCTTGAAATATTCTACATATAAAATATCAAGCAGATAGAGCTGCGATATCTTTGCAGATAATGAACCCCCTTGCAGCGGTCCTTCATTAGCACCACATAGCAGGGTCAGATCGGAGTACGAGGTTAGCGGTGACTTTTCAAACCTAGTAATGGATATTACTTTGGCTCCTCTTTCCTTTGCTTTTCTCGCAACCTCAATGCTATCCTTGGTCGAGCCGGAATAAGAAATCACAACAGCGACATCCCGGTTAGACATCAGTGCTGCCGACATCATCTGCAGATGTGAATCCATTAAACATTCCGTTTTGTTCGTAATGCGCATAAATTTAATTTTGGCTTCCATAGCTGTGACTAGAGAAGAGCCCACACCGAAAAATAATACACGTTCTGCATTAATCAAATACTCAATAGCCTCACTGATCTTCTGTATATCAATTAAATTATAGGTCTCGTTGAGTGCACTTACATTCGTGGTCAGCACTTTAGAAGCAACAGCTTCAATCGTATCATCCATCAGAATTTGATCGGTAAGCTGCGGGATCTCATTCTCCACAGTGATGCTATGTGCCAATGCGATCTTGAACTCTTGATACCCTTTATAACTTAAAGATTTGCAAAATCGAAATATACTTGATTCCCCAACATCACATGCATCTGCAAGATCAGTAATCGACATGTAGACTACACTTCTCGTGTTCTCCAGTACATAGTCCGCTACCTTCTTCTCCGTATTCGTCAAATTATTGTATTTAGAATGAATTGAAGAAAAAATACTGATTGTCCGCAAAAAAGCCCCTCCTTTTCAATAAATTAATGTACGAATAAGGAGGAAGCTCCCAGCAGACCTGCCTTATTCCCTAATGAGGCTTTAACAATTCTCACTCCCGCAAAGCTTTCCATAAGCAAAGACTTCGTTCGTTCTTCTACCCTTCGAACCAAATCTTCTTGTTCCATTACGCCGCCACCAATAATAATCGCGGATGGATTGAAGATATGAGTGATAGAAGCTAAACCAACAGCCACTTCAGTAATCCATAGATCTAAAATACGTTCAAGCTGCTCATTTCCGCTCTGTATTTTATCAAATAAGGCTTTTCCATCCGTGCATTCGGGATCTGCCAGCTGAGCCATCTTCACTAAAGCTGTAGTTGAAGCGTATTTCTCATAATATGGCAGTCCTTCTACTCCGGATGTGGCCGACAATGGGTGAGTAAAGATATGGCCAAATTCAGCCGCTACCCCATTAGCCCCTTTATAGATTTGGCGATTAATGACGATTGCACCGCCAATGCCTGTGCCAAAGGTTAGACATAAGAAATTGTTAAAGCTCTGAGCAGCCCCAAAATAAGCCTCGCCTAATGCTGCTGAATTCACATCGTTCTCTACCATAACAGGTTTATGAAAATGATGGGTGACAATATCCTTAATTTTCATTCCAGTATATCTAGGTATATTTTCGTTAGCATAGACAATAAATCCTTCTTCTGCATTAACTTGGCCCGCGGTGCTTATGGCAATGGCATCAAAATGATCGTATTCTGCAATCTTTTCCAGCATTCTTGAGATTACATGAGGTCCCCCCAAGTAGCTTTCTGTTGCATACTCCTTGAAGTCATGTACATTCCCCTGTTTATCGCATATACACATCTTGGTATTGGTACCGCCAATATCTACGGCTACAATCCTCATTTCCATCTACCCTCTCTGGCGTTCTACTGAATAGCGTTCACAAACCGTTTCGTAATCTCCATCGGTCTCGTGATCGCAGAGCCAACCACTGCTGAATACACACCTAAATCAAACATGGTCTTTAATTCTTCAGGAGTGGAAACCCCACCTTCAGCTATAACGGGAACAGAGAAGTTGTTGACGATTTGTTGAACCAATTCAAAATCTGGCAAGTTGCGCCCTTTAGTAGCCTCTGTATAACCGCTCAAGGTAGTTCCAATCAGATCAAATCCCAGCTCAACAGCCTTCGCAGCTTCCGCAAATGTAGAACAATCCGCCATAAACAGTTGATCTTTGTAAGTCTCTTTTAAAAGTGGAAAAAGTTCAGAAATGGTAGATCCATCCGGGCGAATACGGTCTGTAGCATCCATAGCAATGATATCTACCCCTTCGCGGTACAGCTCATCGACTTCCTTTTGAGTGGGTGTAATAAAGACTTCAGAGCCTTCATACACCTTTTTGATTATCCCAATGATCGGCAGATTCACTTGCTTTTTGATTTCTTGAATATCCGCTACGCTGTTTGCCCGAATTCCAGAAGCCCCGCCTAAGTAAGCAGCATAAGCCATTCTCCCCATAATAAACGGGCTATGCAGCGGTTCTTCTGGTAAGGCTTGACTGGAGACGACTAATTTATGTTTTATTTTTTTAAGTACATTATTTTCAGTATTCATCAGTAACCCACTCCACATTTTTATTTATTCTTTAACTGCTCCTGCCGTAATCCCATTGGTGAAGAACCGTTGGAATAACATGAACACTAGCAACATCGGAATTGCAGCGATGGTAGCTCCGGCCATTTTATAAGCGAAATTAGGATTCAAATCCTGCATTAAGGTCGCAGTACCAACCATTAATGTTTTCATTTTGTTCTCTTGGCCTATAACCAGCTGCCACAAGTAATCATTCCAGACTTGCACGAAATTCAGAATAAATAAGGCTCCAATACCAGGTTTGACAATAGGCAGCATGATGCGTGTGAAGATTCTCCATTCATTTGCACCATCTATTCTCCCGGCTTCTCTTAAGGCATTAGGAGTTAAATCGAAGAATCCCTTTAATAGGAACACTCCAAATGCACCCGCCACGTTCGGCCAAATCATACCGTTATAACTATTTACCATTCCAAATTGTTGGGTGATCCGGAATAAGGGTACAATCATAATTTCTTTAGGAATCATCAAGCTTGATATAAAGATAATGAAGATTATATTTTTACCTTTAAAATTAATCTTTGAGAATGCATAGGCGGCCATAGAGCCTACAACAATAACCAAAATAGTAGAAACACCTGATACATAAATACTATTAAACGTCCATCTTAAAGCCGGCTGGTTCTGAAATACATCCACATAGTTGGAGAATGTAATCGATTTGGGCCACCAGTCTGGAGGCATTTTCACAACATCCGAGCTGTTCTTGAGTGAACTTGTGAATAACCAATATAGTGGAAAAAGATTAAGGAGTGCGAAGAGGATAATGATCACATTCGATATCACATCAAACTTCTCTCTCTTTTTCTTGTTTTTAATCTTCGACATGTTGTATTCCCCCTCACTTCACCTTAATCATGCTTCGTAGCTGTGGCACAGACAATATCAATGTAATCACGAACATGATAACCCCTACCGCAGAAGCTACGCCGAGTTGGTTATATTTAAAGGCATTATTATAAAGGTAGTACATCAGTGTTACGGAGGAATTGTTCGGTCCGCCACCGGTCAGTAACTGAATGACTACAAAGATTTTTAATACGGCAATAATATTGATAATCGTAATATAAGTTGTTGTAGGTCCTACCGAAGGAATCAGGATCTTTGATATCACTTGCCATCTGCTAGCACCGTCGATTTCGGCTGCTTCAAAAAGCTCTTTCGAGACACCAATCATCGCAGCTATATACAGAATAATTGCCTGGCCCACGTTAGTTGCGAAGGTTACAAATATCACGACTGGCAGAACCGTCTTTGGATTTCCCAGCAGATTAATCGTCCCTAGCCCCATATCTTTATATAGATAAGAGATAAGTCCGTTAGCCGGATTCAGCAAAAAGCTCCAGACCATACTCATAACCACCATGGACACCATTACCGGGATATAATAACTTCCTCTAATAAAGGAAACGTACTTAGCATTTTTATCAAATACCGCAGAGGCTACGAACAATGCAAACCCCACTGTAAGTAGAACGATAAATATTACGAACACAACGGTGTTGATGGTAGCCTTAAAAAATACCGGATCATTAAACAATGTGGTGTAATTGGCAAAACCCACAAATTTCTCACTGTCATAATTAATCTGGTATAGACTCAGCCGCATCCCTTCTAAGATCGGATAGACAAGAAAGGCTAAGAATACTATCATCTGAGGTAAAATAAACAGATAACCTGTAATATTCTCTTTTAGGTAATTACTACGTAGTTTCATATCGTTTACCTTTCTAATTAACAGCCCCAGAGTCTCTTCAGACCCTAAAGGCTATCAATCGTGTATTGTTTATCTGGTCTTAGATTATTGGAAAATTACAGAGCCAGCTTTATTGGTCTCAATCACCTTGTTGCCACTTGCCTGATAATCTTGCGCAAACTGTTCCGGTGTCTTAGCTCCCATGTAAAGTGCTTGTAGCTCTGGATATAAGACCTCTCTTAATTGGCTGTATCCTGGAACGTTGCCTGTGAAGTTGAACAAATATTTAGAGTTGGCATCGTAAGCTGCAAACAGTGGATTCTCCGCTTTAAGTGCTTCGGCTACAGAACTTCTTACAGGAATACCATTCTTAGAGGATTTAACTAACTCAGGATCGCTTGAGAAGAACTTCACGAAATCTTTAGCTACTTCAGTCTTCTTAGCATCTTTGGACTTGAATACACTAGCGCCTACTACATAAGTAAAGGATAGAGGATCGCCGCTTTCCGACGGAATATTAGCAAGTCTCATATCAAATTTCGCT
This sequence comes from Paenibacillus sp. FSL R5-0928, assembly GCF_037970385.1. Taxonomy (NCBI): domain Bacteria; kingdom Bacillati; phylum Bacillota; class Bacilli; order Caryophanales; family Paenibacillaceae; genus Paenibacillus; species Paenibacillus sp. FSL R5-0928. The sequence continues at coordinate 5,882,499 of NZ_CP150225.1, forward strand.
GCCGTACCATCCGCCATATTAGCTTTCGTACCATTAAACAGAATCGGATTAGTGAAACTGATCGCTAATTGCTGATTTTGGAACATAGCATTGGCATCATTTGAAGAAACAGATTCTGCTCCTGGATTTGTATATCCGCCGTCATATAGGTTTTTCAGCCAAGTTGCAGCTTTAACTCCGTTCTCATCGTTCAGGACAATGTTGCCTTGATCATCAAAGAACTTATTGCCGAACATTCTCATATAGGCAAGGTTCCATGTATCGCCCTGATTATTTACAGCGAATAATGCCATTGGATATGCATTCGAATACTTATCCTTCGGCAGATTGTTTTTCAGACCCTCAAGAATTTGTTGATATTCATCCAAGTTCCAAGTTTTGATTTCGGATTCTTCACCCACAAACTTTTCTAAGCCTGCTGCTTTAAACATGTCCGCGTTGTAAACCAAGGTGCCTGGGTTGTGCTGGAATGGATAGAAATAAATATCTTCTCCGAACGTTACAGCGTCCCAGTAGTTTTGAGCAATATCGCTCTTCGCGTCTTCATCAATGATGTCGGTCAAAGGAACCAATGCTCCACGGTGAACGTAATCCCCCATCGGGAATACACTCTCAAAGAACACATCTGGAGGTGTTCCTCCGCTTAAGTTAACGTTTAGCAATTGATCGCGCTGATCTCCAGCAATGACCTCTATTTGAATATCCGCATCATATTTATCATATTGTGCTTTGAATTTCTCAGCGGCGTGCTTTAGGAAGCTATCATAGTCCGCGCCTGCCTCCGTGGCATCCACAACACCCTTCCACTGTGGAGTCAGCCATACTCTGATCCCCACTTTTTCCTTCCCAGATGCAGAAGAATTATCGGATGTATTAGAGCTCGCAGCATTGTTACCTGAGCAACCTGAAATTAAAGAAATAATCACCATTAGCACAACCATTGTCGAGAGTAAACGTTTTTTCTTCATTTATAAACCTCCCTAAAAGTTTTGTGAGCATTATCTTCTGTGAATCGCTTCGTACAAAACTCGCTTCGAAAGCATACGCTTAAAGTTTTGTGAGCATTTTCTTCTCTGAATCACTTCGTACGAAACTCGCTTCGAAAGTATAGAACCCTTAATTTAAAATCCGTTTGGCATGGTATTGCACTAAATCGGCCATGCTGCGATGTCCTTGCGGATCAAGATGCATATAATCAATTTCATTCATCGATACATGATCTCTGGAGTCTATAAAGTGGATGCCAGTTTCCGTTAGTAAAGCTGCAAGATGCTCAGCGAGCTCCATAGACTTCTCACTACATCCGCTACCCATTGGTTTGCCAATAGGGGTATGAATATACTCTGCTCCAATCGGAGGGGGCGCGATTACTAGAACCTCTGGAGCCTTCCCCTCGGGTCCTGCACCGCTATCTTTAGCTTTAAGAGCCAACCTAACAATACCTTGTGCGATGTTATAAGAAGTTAGTCCAAACCTTTCTTTTGTATCATTGGTCCCAAGCATGATCACAACCAAGTCTAATGGCGAATGTGACATCAGGCAGGGATAGATATAGGAGATTCCAGAAAGTCCTTCAAATAGAGGGTCCTCACTGACACTTGTTCTGCCGGGAAGCCCTTCTTCGATCATTCGGTAGGCGTCACCCAATTCTGTATGAAGAATTCCCGTCCAACGAATATCATCCTTAAATCTGCGGTCTGTCTCTGCGTCGTAGCCCCAAGTATTAGAATCGCCAAAGCATACGATGGATTTCTTCATTATCTTAACCGCAATATCTTTCAATAGCTTGATCAATCAATTTCATAATGTCTGCGATCGGACCAGCATCCTCAGCGGCTACTGCCTCAAGCGGTGCTCTTACGCTGCCAATGTTTACGCCTCTTAATTTTAGAATCTCTTTTATTCCGGCATACATGGCACCTTTGAGCGAACAAAGGGCGATGATAATATCGTTGATATCGCTTTGAATTTGTCCAGCTTCTTCGAACTTACCAGCCTTAACAAATTCATTTGCTTGCAGGAACAGCTCAGGCATAACCGCATAGGTTCCACCGATTCCCGCATCCGCTCCCATGATTCTTCCCGCAACATACTGTTCATCCGGTCCATTAAATACCACTACATCTTTTCCACCCACTCTTTTGAATCTTTCAATATCCATAGTCGGCATGGAGGAGTTCTTCACACCAATCACCTTTTTGTTCGCAAGCAGCTTCTCAAATAGGGACGGAGTCAGTGTATATCCAGTAGTCTGAGGAATGTTGTATATGATGAAGCTTAGAGGGGTTGCCTCCATAATCTCGCTCCAATATTTATAGACTGCACTATCAGGTAACTTGAAATATATAGGCGGGATTGCGGATAATGCATCGTATCCTAAGGTTGCAGCATGTTTCGCTAACTCAATGCTATCTCTAGTGGAAGGGGCACCCACGTGGGCAATCAGTGTCATTTTACCTTTCAGGTTACTAGCTACGTAGCTTAGTACCGCTTTGCGTTCGTCGAGACTCTGGTAAATACATTCTCCTGAGCTGCCTCCCACATATACACCTTGAACTCCTTTTTCAAATAAGTAATCACATAAAGCATGCGTCCGGGATTCCGAAATATTTCCTTGATCGTCATAGCAGGCATAAAAGGCAGGTATAATTCCGTGGAACTTTGTGAGTGTCATTGTTAATCCCCCTTAAGTTGTGAGCGGTTTCTTTTCTACATAAACAAAATATCATTATATTTTGGTTTTGTAAATTATTTTCTCTATTTTTAGAAAAATAAAATTTATTTCCACCAATCTTATTTATGATTAGCACAATAATGGTTTTCAGTGCACCTCGCAGCTAATAATCATTTATTTTTCCATATTCATTAGAAAATAATCCTGTAAATATTCCACCCTAAATTTATTTCTTCAGGTTAGTATTTGTTGGATATACGGATGTAAAAAAAATTAAAAAAGTGGTACTAATGAGTATCCTTTCAGCTCCACTAAAAATGTCTCCTACAGGGAGACACTTCTCTCCAGATGAAGCACAAAACCTAAATAACACACAATGTTCACTGAATAATCTGTGTTTTTCAGACGGACACACCTTTTAAAAAATGGAGTTTAGGATTATAATGAAAGCGTAAACAAAGAACTACAAAATCTATTTTGTTTCTTCGCCAAAGGAGGCTGGAGGAAATGCTAGCAGGACTTAAGGAACTTAAAAATTGGGTGACAGAAAACTGGAATCCAACATTGAATACAGGTAATGAGGACTACCGGAAAATGGAGTACTCCGTGGAGCGTCATCTGCACACTCCGCAATCTCCGAAACCACTTAGCTATGAAGAAGAGGCTCGCATCAAGACCGTTAAATTTCATTAACTAACCCTTTCAGATAAAGATTGATTCATAACGAAGACATCAGACCGCCAGATCCGGAAGCAATTCCAGTGGATGCGGTCTTTTATTATGCCTTGTAGTTGTATAACGAAAAAACCTCCCCCACCCTAAAGGGTGAAGAAGGCTAATAGGTTACTTTCGAGGACATGGCAGTAGGTTATCAATCCAAACGCCTTGTTTAGTTCATCCTTCGATAAACCTCAGCGCGCGTTCCGATTGATAATCAGCTAGGCCTTGGGCGAATTGTTGGTCAGGAAATCCTCTATGCAGCAGCTTTAATCCACCTGAAGTTAAGGAGACATGATGGTGGAATTGATAAAATAACAGCCTATCATGATCCAGAGCATCGCTCTTTAAGTACCGATAGAAATCCCCAAATCTCATCTGTAAAAAACTATGTTCATGCTCAATGTCATAGTACATTGCCCCTTCAATATCTATCAGAAAGGGCTCCAGTTTATCATTAACCATAACATGGTCAGGTCCCAGTTCCCCGTGAATAAACCCATATTGCTGTCTGGGTTGAATTTTTGATTCAAGCTCGTACAACTTATCGAGCAGTTTGCTTTGATTAGACCTGATCTTCTCAATATGTTGGGAGGCATAGGCTAGCTGCACTTTCGCATTTTCCATTTGTAATAAATGACATTCGCTCATGCTGCTCTCGTTAGCATTTGCTTTCCCAAAAACATGCCTCTCGTTGGTATGCATAGCAGTAAGCATTTCCCCCACACGCTGAAAAACTTTATCTTGAACACGTGAATCGGGATGATGAAAATAGGTTTCTGCCATTCTTCCATCTATATATTCAACCAGAGCATAATCGAAAGAGTAACGATCTCTTGCCTTATTCAGATCATAAAGAGCAGGGGTCTGAATTCCATGTTGTCTTAAGTACCTGTTATTTAATTCGAATAAATGACTTCCATAGGATTGTTCATTTATATCTTCATTTGCTTTTTCTTCTTTAAAATAATTCATCGAAAGATCCCACACATACAAAACGCAGGAAAATCCATTACTGCACTCAATCTTGTAGACCACCTTTTGTGCACCGCCATGCATACGCGAAACACGAGCAACGAAATAGCTGCTGCCAAAAACCCTACTAATATAATCCTGTAAGTCAGCCTTATCGAGATGACAAGTAACGTCCATTAACAACACTCCATTTATTAGGTTTTGCCGGCTTCACAATAGTAAATAAAATCCAGCCGAAAGTATAGACTTATTCTTTCCGATCAATTATGATGTTGAATAAGGTCTTGAAAAAAACAAGCATACAAAAAGCCGTTGGAATCAATTTCAACGGCTTTTTTTTATGAAATATCTAAACAAATATAGAGGAGTACTTTCACAACATGTTCAAACGACTAACTGCACTATTTTCGATTCCCTCTTATGGCTTACTCTTTTTATGCATGTTACTGCAGGGGATGGGGATTTCACTCAGCGCACCCTTTTTATCCATTTATTTTACGGAACAGCTTGGAGTATCTGTCGGGCTGTTTGGTGTTTTTCTGGCCACCACGTTAATTGCCGGAATATGGATCAGTACACTAATCGGGAGACGCTCTGACCTTGGCTTAAATCGAAGAAACATTTACCTTGTCTCCACGCTCTGTAATGCCCTTGCTTATAGCGGATACTTGCTCATTGGGGATTTTACGATCTTATTCATTTACATGATTGTGTTCACCGCACTCGGTGCACCAGGGATGCCTCAATTGTTCGCCATAGCTAGAGAAGCAGTGAATAAGAGCGATTTTACGGATACTGCGTTTGCAAATTCTACCTTGCGTTCTGCTTTCTCTCTCGGCTTTATTACAGGTCCTTTAATCGGTACTCTGCTAATCGCTGCTGTTGGATTTAAGGGGATCTTCTCGGGCACCATCGGGGTATTCCTGCTTGTTGCCTTACTTATTTCACTATTCCTGAAATCAAATACAGAAGTGAAAAGCAGTACTGCAGAAGTAAAAGTAAAAAGTTTCCGGTTGGGTCAGAACCGTAATGTCCTGCTTCCTTTTCTGATTATGATACTCATGTATGTAGCCCACTGGACGAGTAGCATCAATACTGCCCTCTTTATTACCAACAATCTAGGGGGAACAACAAGCGATGTCGGTTTAGTCAGCAGTATTTGTGCTGCGCTGGAAATTCCATTTATGATCATGCTGGGACTGCTCAGTGCGAAATACAGTAACCGAATCCTGATGATGTGTGGAGCCATTTTCGGAGGAGCTTATTATCTCGTTGTTATTACTTCAGGCGCGATGTGGCAGATGCTTGCAGCCCAAATTTTGCTTGCCTTTTTTGTTGCTGTTATTTCAGCCATTGGCATTAGCTACATTCAGGATCTGCTTCCAAACATGCCTGGGTATGCATCCACGCTCTACTCTAACTCATCCACGATTGGCAGACTGATTGGCAGTCTTGTTGGCGGGTTATTAGCTAGTGTTGTTGGGTACCGGTATTCATTTGTGCTCTGTTTCATACTCGTCATTATTTCTACAATCATGCTTGCGGTAAGCGGACGTTACTCTGTAGATGATCCACAAAAACTAGCGATTTAATCTAGCGGTTTAATCCGCTTTTTCGGGCTTCATTCAGCCCTTGAAACTTCTCCATATCTTCTCGCGACTAACTAACATATCCTCAAAAAAAAGGTAGGGGTTAGATGTTAAAAACTATTGCAAGAATGGTCATGTTGATGTCTTTAATCTTTCTGGCAGCATGTGCAGGGGACGTTAAACCAATCGAGGAGCCGAGCACAGGAGCAAATACGCCAACCCAAAGTCCAGTGATTAATACGCAGAAGCCGCAAAACACAGAACCCCAGCAGCCAAATGAAACCAGCTTTAAAGCAGAATTGTCGATAAATCTGAAATCATATTCAGATCAATTGACAGAGAATGATCTCCCCGCACTTGAAGTGCTGGAAAAAAACCTAACCGCTTTGGTTGAGCATGACCACACACTTTATCAATCCGGGTTCGTAAACAAAAAACTAGCAGAGGCTATGGAGCCTTATTATAACGAACAATATCAGTACAAATTCACAGACATTGAAAGCATCGATTCCATGTTACCCAACGAACATCAGGTGAATATAACGGTAATCGGACAACGCTTGGATATGGCCGCAGAGACCGTTGAAAATGTAAAAATGCTATACGCTATTCGGCCAAACGATCAAGGGAAATGGGTCATTTATATCATTGATTGATTGACTGACTGACTGACTAGCTTATGAAAAATCGTCGTCCGATTCCTGACAGGGAATTTGAACGGCGATTTTTTTGTGAAAAAAACCAATTTCTCACCTTGCTAGCTCAGTTACACATTAATCGTTCGGAAGAGCACCGTGAAATGCCTTCCCATTATGCGAAGGATACCCTGCTACTAGCTACAGACAGCAAAAGTAATCTTCATCCTTTGTGAGATGAGGAGAATAGAATCATGTTTGTGGTAACCTTCTAGCTACCTACCCGATCTAATATTTAAGTAACGTTACGAACATCCTAAGACTTCTAGTCAAGAAAGCAGGTAAATCTTTGCATATAGATCCTATTGTCGTCAAAGCCAAAGCTGGGGACCCTGAAGCATTCGTGAAGTTGATGCAGGAGATAGAGTTACCTTTATACAGAACTGCAAGGTCCATCGTCAACAAAGAAGAAGATTGTGCAGATGCCCTGCAGGAGACGATGCTAAAAGCCTTTAAGAACATCCATACACTCAGAGAGCCCGCATTTTTCAAAACGTGGATCTTCCGGATTCTGATTAATGAATGCAATAAAATGCTCAAAAACAACGCAAGAACCCTCCCATATGGAGAACTTCCCGAAGTCCCTTCCACTTCCAAGGATTATGAGAAAATCGAATTATGGGATGCCGTTCAACATCTTGAGGAGAACCTCCGGATTGTCATTCACCTTCATTACCTACAGGACATGCCGATCAATCAAATTTCCGACATTCTCGAAATTTCTACGGTAGCCGTGAAGACCCGGCTGCATCGCGCCCGCAAAAAGCTAAAGCATTCATCTCAATTCAATCAAGAAATGAGGTTGCGACATGGTAAACACTAAGTTAGAAAAACAATTAAAGAACTGCCAAAGCTTACTTCCCGATCAGTTATCGGATATTGCCCGCTCCAAGCTGAATGAGACTTACCAAATCATCAGGGAGACCGATAATTCTATTTCCCCCATTCAGAGAAAGATAGATGTATCAAGAACTTTTAATAAATGGTGGGTTTCCACTGCAGCCGCTGCAATCCTGGGAGTTACACTCCTTGCTTCCGGCTTTGTATCGCCCGCAATAGCTGATGCACTCAAGCAAATTCCGGTTCTGGGACAAATCTATTCATTATGGGGCGAAAAAAACTTAGATCCCGGTGTTCAACAAGCCGAGGATTTCATCACAAACGTAAACCAAAGCGTGACCCATGGCGATGTGACGATGAATATCCCAACATTGTTATTTGACGGAACCCGAATTCTTATGAACCTAACCACTCCTGGAAACCGTCTGGCTTCGGAGCCCAATTCGCCGCCTTCCGATGCCAATAAAGGGGCGGTGGATAAGTTTGAGGTTCTCTATAAAGGCCAACCTCTGCTCTGGAGTTACGAACACATGGATGGTGAGACTGCTTCCAGCATAATGGTTCAGGTTTTGAACACTTATTATGAGCCGAGCACAACAACACAGACTGTCCAGTTCCCTGATCAGTTTGACTTGACTGTAAATATAACGTTAAAGGGTTACGATGTCCCGTTCGAATTCGTTCTGCCTGTTACCACATCAACGCCTGTTACCGCCCTAACTTCAGAGGAGACCAAGCATCACGATAACATTAACTTGCAGATCAGTAAGGTAGAAATCACCCCAATCACAACGCAGGTATCCATTGAGTACAAAACCAAACCGGGCCAGAGCGTAGAAGAAATGCTCGCTTCTATCCCTTCGAAATATAAGGGTGCTAACGGGGGCGTCATCGCTCTTCAATTTGACATTGTGGATGAACGTGGCGTTCAACTGAAGCCTGTCGGTGCTCACCCCGTAAGCGAATCTTATAATGTTCATTTTGAACCCTTCAAGACTATACCGAGTACCGTAACCATCAAACCGTACTTAGTCGTTTCCGAAGGTCAAGCCCCAGCTGGGACTAAAGGACTGTGGGAAGACAACAATATGGTCAAGGAATATATCCCTGAGCTGGAGACTGTACTTTCGGTCCAATAGTTCATTTGTAAAAGGGACCTTATTTTCTAGGATGAAAAGGGTATGCAAAACTACAAAAGACGAAGCCATAATAGGCTTCGTCTTTTATTTAGATGACTTCAGGTAGGTTCAATCCAATAAGGTTATTTTGATGAAGCCAGCTTCGATAATTTGTCGGCAATATCTTCAGCTTGTAACAAGGAGGAGTATGAATCTGCTGCAAAATATTTTTCCATATCAATCTCAATAATTCGATTGTTTTTGACCGCATCCAACATCTTCCATGTTTTGTCAAATGATAGGTGGCTTGTCGAACACATTTGAATGGATCAAATCTGATGCCCCCGGAGAGTCTCCAACCAAGTCGATATAGCCAAGCCACCTCAGCTCTTATCTGCGGGATTTATCCCGTACATTCCAGCATCTCAACCACCTCAACTCATTTGTACGGGATTTATACCGTACATTCCAGCATACTAGCTACTCCAGCTCTTTTCTACGGGATTTATCCCGTACATTTCACTATTCCAGCCACCTCAGCTCTTTTCTACGGGATTTATACCGTACATTCCAGCATACTAGCTACTCCAGCTCTTTTCTACGGGATTTATACCGTACATTTCACCGTCCCAGCCACTTCAGCTCTTTTCTACGGGATTTATACCGTACATTCCACTATTCCAGCCACCTCAGCTCTTTTCTACGGGATTTATACCGTACATTCCAGCATCTCAGCTACCTCAGCTCTTTTCTACGGGATTTATACCGTACATTTCACCGTTCCAGCTACCTCAGCTCTTTTCTACGGGATTTATACCGTACATTCCAGCATCTCAACCACCTCAACTCATTTGTACGGGATTTATACCGTACATTCTACCGTTCCAGCCACCTCAGCTCTTTTCTACGGGATTTATACCGTACATTCCAGCATCTCAGCCACCTCAGCTCTTTTCTACGGGATTTATACCGTACATTCCAGCATCTCAGCCACCTCAACTCATTTCTACGGGATTTATCCCGTACATTCCAGCATCTCAGCCACCTCAACTCATTTCTACGGGATTTATCCCGTACATTTCACTATTCCAGCTACCTCAGCTCTTATCTGCGGGATTTATACCGTACATTCCAGCATCTCAGCTACTCATGCAAAATAATTGTGAAGTAGGCACGCTACTCCAGTTTTCGTTGCTCTATATAATAAATTCGGCCTCTTGAATGGGAGTCCATTCCCATAGATAACCTACGCAAATTATCTATACCGAAAAGATTTAGGGCCATCCTTTTATAGGATGGCCCTCTCATTGATTAAGTTGCAATTTTGCTTACCTTAATACTCTCCTTTAATTACAAAAAACGAACCCCGAATTGTTCCAGCTAGCTTGGACTTCTGCCTAGCAAACTTAAACTTCTCTTCTAGCTCCTTTGGGATTTCCATCCCCTCAGAAAGCTTAAAACCAACGGCCCGCTTCTTAGGGTCATCAACCGTATACATAACGTTGACCGCAAGGCCATCCTCATAAAAGACATAGGCATATTTAATATTTTCCACTTGAAAACGCGACGTTTCTAAAGGATTGGCCGCAAACTCAATATCACGTTCTTCTTTTAAAATTCGGTTCACATAATCAAGGGTCTCCTGGCTTTCGCTGGCTTGTACAACCGTAAATTCATGCTTGTATTTGTTCATAAAGTAACGGGCCTCATTAGCACGCAGACCAGCAAGCGCATCTACTACAGGAGAAGACTCTAAACCAACCGTAGACACATTTTTAAAATCAACGATATAGGACATTTCCATCTCTCCTTTTCTCTCATTATTCCCAAAAAAACTTATCGTTACTTAGGATACAGTTCGCGTGCTGTCTGTAACGGCAAGTTTCTGTGTTAACTGCTGTGCTCTTTTTCTATTAAAGTGACCATCTCACGCTTCCACTTTTCTCGCTCCTGTGGCGGTATCGGCTCCCCTTTGTCATACAGAAATCTAATCATATAGAACCCATCCTTCGTAAGCAGGCTGGTAACAAGTTCATGCTCTAATACATTATTGTTCATCAACTGCGTCTCCACTACAGAGCTATTATCAGTCTGATGCAATACTTGAGCGGTCAATAAGGTCTCTTGAGAGATATAATCCGCTGTATGCTTCTCTACAGAAGATGCCTCTATCTTATCAAAATAATTAATCGTGAACGTATGCGAAGGTTCGTACCGATGGCATTCTCCTAGCGGATAATATCCGATAAATTGACTGTTACTGTAGATATGGAAGGTTGCAGGTACATAGCTATTAAGCTGAAAATACGGGATGAATCGCGCAATGCCTGAATTGATCTCTTCTCCAGGAGGAATGACCGCATCCACACCACTAAGGAAATCACCCTTCTTATCTACAAAAATCGTGCTATAAGGGCTGTACCTCGTAATCCAAATTGAACCATTCTCCTTCACAGCCTCAACGTAATAACTGATAATTTGATTTCTTTTTTCCTCACGTTCATCGGCGGGGTTGATACAGGTATGAATATGCTTCCGAGTGTATGTAAAGACTGCTTTAGTAGCATCCATTGACAGCAATTCAAATTCGAGAATTTCAGATTTTATATTATAGATTTGAAATGTCATCATTAATTGAAAGTGATTTAAAAAGGACATTCCCCTCTTATCTGGATGAAATCTTTTGCTCAAACCTTCTTCATCCTTATCCATATAAGCCTGCTCCAAGCCTTCAACCAGGGCCTGCAGTTCCTCTTTTGTGATGCCTTTATTTCTCTTAAAGAAAAACATGTCTTCTCTCCCCTCATCATCAGTCTACTTCCAATTACTTACTCCTATTTATTATACGGGCACACCTGTGTACTTTTCTAGTTATGTATAAATTCCCCTTTGGTAGTACCTAAAGGAAGATATCATGTTAAACATTAGGTCAACTAGATAGATGATCGCAAAATATTATGAAAAAACCATTCCTGACAAAGGAATGGTTTCTTTGAGTAGGTATACCTTACAGTCATCCCTACATTTTAAAATGTTCACGAACTAACCTAAATTGTTCTTCTACGCTCATGTTTGGTGTTCTTTCTATAGTTTTGATGTCCACCTGTCCACCTTAGTGCAAGCGTTCTTTATTTCATTGGAGAACTTAATCATAGATTTATTACTGTGTTTCTCAATCTCCGTATCGGATGTATAAAAACATATCATTCTCTCTTCCGGGATAAAAGGTAATATAAATTCAGGCATTATTCCCAAATCTATTAGGATTGGTTGGTCATCAGGTAAACTTCAGCAAGTCAATAATAAAGAATTCCATCATCTCTTCGACCACTTGAAATACCCATTGGCAGTGTTCATCTACAGGTTTATTAAATCACTTATTCCAATCTAAACTAGGATTAGGGAATTGAAAGGAAGGATATTCCATAGGACTAGAGAATGGTCTATATTTTAAGAGATCATCCTCTAATGTTTGAAAACCTAATTCCTCTACAAACTTCTTGGTCATAGTATATAATTATTATTTATCTTTATCCAACACACCCCATTTATATTTCAAAAAGCTTACTCTGACACGTTGGTTGTGAGGGGTTGGCGGATTCTTATCTTTCTAGACAAAAAAAGCCTTCCCCACCTAAAAGGGTGAAGAAAGCTTAAATGTGTATCCCCAAAATATGGGCAGCTATATTAGGTTTTCGTACCCGAGGGTGTCTTAGCCAACTGCTCCTCCAGCCACCTTATCGCCTCAGCCTCTCCGGAGAAAGCACCTCCGGGGCAGCCGTAGGTTCTTTTAGTGGACAACGCTGTAACTGGCTTGTAGACAGCAAGCAACTTAGCATTCTGCATTACGACCGCGATGCCTGAACAATATTGGGCGATTTCCCGCTTGTTCATCTTGCACCAGTTCATATACAGCTGTGTGACCGCACGCTCTGGACGTGTGTTTTTCTCTGCGGAATGCACCATCAGCAGGCCGAAGGCAGATCGGCGCGCGAGCAGCTCTTCCCAATAAGCGATATATTCTTCTACTGTCTCCTGATCAAACGCCTCCCCCAAACTAAGGCTTATGATCGGCCAAGCGGATTCATCCTTTGTTATAGCCATACGTATCCCTCCTGAGCATTGCCTAAGATGTGATGCGGAATCCGACGGATTGCTGTTGCAGCTTCCAGAGCCGGTCGTACAGTCCGCCGCGCAACAGCAGGGCTTCATGTCGTCCCTGCTCGACCAGCCGACCGTCTTCCAGTACGATAATGTTGTCCGCACCGCGTATAGTTTTCAGCCGGTGGGCGATAACAATGACGGTTCTGCCCGTAATCAACGCATCAATTCCTTTCTGGATTTCGGCCTCATTCTGCGGGTCAAGCGATGCAGTAGCTTCATCCAACAGCACAATTGGAGCGTTCTTGAGAATCGCACGGGCAATGGAGATCCGCTGCTTCTCCCCTCCGGAGAGCGTGCTTCCGCCTTCGCCTACCGGCGTATCATAACCAAGCGGTAATTTCATGATGAAACCATGGCAGTGAGCCATTTCCGCTGCCTGCTGAATATCCCGCTGCGACGCCCCCGGCCGCCCAAAAGCAATGTTGTTCCCGATTGTATCTTGGAACAGGTACACATCCTGAAACACCACCGATACGGATCCTAGCAGATGTTCTGGATCAATATCCTTGATGTTGCGTCCACCTAGCAGAACGCTCCCTTCTTCAGGATCATAGAAACGTGAGATCAGACGCAGCACTGTACTCTTGCCGCTGCCTGACGGACCCACAATCGCAGTCAGTGAACCTTGCGGCATTTCCAGACTTAAATTTTTGAGAACAGGCTCCCCTCCATAGCTGAAGGTAACATTATCAAACCGAATGGTACTGCTCTTAGGAAGAGGACTCGTATTTCCTGTCATTACCGGCTGGCGCAGCAGGTCTACTATACGTTCACCCGCTTGTTCGTTGTAGCGGAATTCGGCATAATTGGCTAGCGCCGTGGTCAATGGATCATAGATTCGTGTGCCGACAATAAGGAATACTGCCAACTGCAAAATACCGAGCTCCCCGCCTAATAATAGATGAACACCTACGTATATCATTAAGGTCAGCCCCGCACGGAGAAGAGCCATAGCGGTTAGAATAACCGGACCGAACATCCCTTCCAGCTTCACACTTTCCTTCATCAAAGTTTTAAAAGAGTTATCCAAACGGACAAATCGTTCTCCCGTCAGGTTATAGGCTTTCATCACCCGTATGCCGTTCAAGTATTCTTGCAATCGGTTCGCAGCGTTCAGCTTGGCCTTCATATGATCCGCTCCGAGTCTCCGCCGCAGCTTGCCCGATAGATACATGATCAGAAGAGCAACCGGCAGCGCTACGAACATGGAAATCGCCATCCGCCAGTCCAGAAACAGTAAACCAGCAAGTGCAAATATCGGCAGTACAAAAGCCCCCGCAAGCTGTGGCAGCAGATGTGAAATGCCCGTCTCAACGAGCGTGAAATCGCCCATCATCATATTGGCTAAATCACCTGGGTCCCGGCGAGTCAGGTAACCCAGCGGAAGCTTCCGCAGATGTTCTGCTAATTCCGCACGTCCCTGTGCAGCAACATTGTATGCCCCGCGGTAAGCGGTGCGATAGGCGGGAATCTCACTCAGGAACATCAGCACCATGACGGCGACAAGCCCTGCGCAGATCCACCAAAGGCGTTCTGTCTGAAGTTCTGCGCCCACAGTAATATAAGGAGCAAAAATCAACCGCACCGCCTCAATTACAAGCGCGAACGGAAGCACACTAACTAGATTAGCCAGCAAGGAAAAAAGTACAGGCTTCAGCAACTGCTGCGGTTTGCCGGCAGTAATATTATGCAATACCTTCATAGCTGATCCCCTCCTTTTTCCATATGCCAATCTCCGGCGTCACTGTAGGCATGCCACATTTTGGCGTAAAGCCCGTCCGCCTCAATCAAACCTGCGTGCTCTCCACGTTCCACGATTTCTCCATCCCTCAGCACCAGAATTTGTGCAGCTTCACGTATAGAGGAGAGTCGGTGAGCAATGACAATAACCGTCTTGCCGCGCATAAGCTCCGTAAGTGCTAACTGCATATGAAACTCATTTTCCGGGTCGGCAAAAGCAGTCGCTTCGTCGAGCACGAGCACTGGTGCATTTTTGAGAATAGCCCGAGCTACCGCAATGCGCTGCTCCTCACCACCCGAGAGATAGACACCGCCTTCACCAATTAAAGTATCGTATCCCTGCGGCAGCCGAGTAATGAACTCGTCGCATTGTGCCGCTCTGGCTGCAGCCTGGACTTCCTCCAGAGTCGCTCCCGGTTTGCCGACAGCAATATTCTCATACAAAGTGTCATAGAACAGGAAGGTTTCCTGAAATACAAAAGCAACTGTATTCATTAATTCATGGATTGCCATATGGCGAATATCGACTCCACCGATACGGATCGCACCCACTTGCGGGTCCCAGAACCGCGGCACCAGGCTGGCCACCGTCGATTTTCCCGAACCTGACGGCCCTACCAGCGCTGTAACCTTCCCTTGTTCCGCACGGAATGAGACTTCGCTGAGCGCCGCTGCAGTCCCTGCATCTTCACTGTAGGAGAAGGTTACATCCACAAATTCAACGTCAAAAGTATGCGGGGATAGCGGTTCTGCTATTTCTGGTACAGGCTGCTGTGCCAAGAGACGGTCCATCCGCTCCACGCCTTCGCCAATATCCCGAGTGCTTGAAGCCAGCAGAAGTAGCTTGTAGAGCGGAGATGAAACGCCGGGCGCCATAATTAGAAAGAACAGCAGCACAAGCGCAAAAGACATGGAATCCGGTCGGCCGCTTAGCATGAAGATGCCCACCGGCAAAATAAAGGTAAACGGTGACGCCAGCAATGTTTTGAATAAGATATAACCTGTTTGATAACGGTCCGTATACTCCAGACAATAATCGCGGTAGCTGGTCATATCACTGTAGAACTTTCTGAAAGAATGCACCGTCTGCCCGAACACCTTAACCGCCGGCATCCCCCGTACATACTGCACCGCCGAAGTATTGATCTGCTCCAACGAATCATGATACTGCTTCACACTGGCCTTGCCTCTGCTGCTCATCATAAGCGCTGACTGCACACCTAATCCTATAATTATCGGCAGCAGGCAAGCTACCGCCAACGGCGGACTAAGCCAAAACATCGCCACGATCATCAGCACCGTAGAAGCCAGCACGCTGACTAAATCGGGAAGCTGATGCGCTACGAAATTTTCCACCTTGTCGACATTCTGCTCTAGCGTTTTCTTGACCACGCCAGTTGATGTCCCATTCAGGAAACCGAGCGGCAATCTGCCCAAATGCTCGGTCATTCGCACACGCAAATTATATTGAATTCGAAAAGCCGCAATATGCGAGCACATAATACCACAATACGAAGTCACCAGCCCTCCGATTAACCCTCCAAGTGCAATCCACCCCCAGCGGATCATATACGCACCGTCGACCTGTCCAGGCGATGAAGCATGGCGCAGCAGCTCTGCCAAAATGAAATAAACAGACAAAAACGGAATCAGCATTAATACAGCGCTGACAGATGACAATATTCCGGACAAGAGCAGCAAACCTCGCTTCTCTCCGGCGATCTCCAGCAGCCTTGGCATGCCGGTTTTGGTTTTACTCACAGCTGTTCCCCCACTCTTGGTAATTACGCACAAAAAAAAGTGCACTGAGAATGATTCTCTGTGCACTAGTGTATAGGAACGTTGTTCACGATTGCTACCGTTTAAGGGATTATAATTAACCAAATCAGGAGCATCTGTGCAGAATACGGACTTACATCTTAATACCGAAGAGACGCTGCCTGCCGCTGATCAGATATTCTCCTGGACGCACACCGAACTTTTTGCGGAAGGCTGCCGAGAAATGACTCACATTACCGTATCCAACCCTGGAGGCTGCTTCACTTACAGTCATACTCCCTTGTTCCAGCAGCTGCTGCGCTCTCTGCATCCGTTGTTCGATAACGTAAGCATGCACGGTATAACCAAACATTTCCTTAAAGCCCTTTTTCAGCTTAAACTCATTGAGGCATATAATGCGAGAAAGGCCTGCAAGCGTTGGCGGGTGCAAATAATCACGCTGCAAAATCTCCTTAGCGAGCCGCAGGCTCTCCATATCCTCTCTGGACAGCTTGACCGAGCACGGAATCCGCTCTGCTTCATATAAAGATTCATTGAGATAGACAGCCATTAGCTCCAGCATTTTGCCCTCCAGATAAAGTTCACGCATGCCATGGCTATAGGAACAATCCGCAATCTGCGACAGAATGAAGCGGATGGATGGTGTGATGTTATTTTTTCCAAAAAACAAACCCGCACCAGCTCCAATGCGAAGCCGTGTATCTTCGGTCAGACCACTGGTCATCCGCTCAAATTGTGCCGGGCTCATATCTATGCTGATGAATCGGTACCCCGCCCCACTCAGGTATGTGCAGTTTTCACTTCTTACCCCGCCATGAAACAGCGCAATTTCTCCCGTATCTATAATAAAATAGTCCGATTTCAGCGAAGTCCCCCACTCAATGCCATGCCCTATGCAGAAAGCCAGCTCCGTACGCGGAGTGCTAAAATTGCCCTTTGCTTCGATATCCCGATTAAACCGGAGATTAAAATCTGTCATCTGGATATACCCATGGCTAAGCAGGCTGCGGCAACTGCCTTCCCCTATTTCGACTGGGGGTTTAATCTCAAAATGAGCCCCATTAAAACGGTAATTATAATCTACCCCTTCACATGTAAGCGTCTTATGGGCATCAATCGTTTCTGCTTCTTTCAGTCCATTGCTTCGCTCCATGCTCATCCCTGCTTCCTCTTACTTTGGGTTAATTATATATGCAATGAGAATGATTATCAATTAAACATTACGATTTCCTCTTCGTTCAAACTGAGCAGTTGGGCAAATAAGCTGGAATATAAACAAAAAACCTTCCCCACCCCGAAGGGTGAAAAAGGCTTACACGCATCACTTCAAAGACATATCTAGCATTCCTAGCTATTCTCGTTTCTTGCCAACTGCACCAAGATAGATAACAAATTCTTCATCGCCGTCTAATTCTAAAATCTCATCTATCAACTTTTGATCATAGATTCCAATTGCGCAAGCACCTGCACCGATGGATTCGCTGGCTAAATAAAGGTTCTGGCAGACATGTCCAACATCGATGAGGATTTTTTTGTGAGCAGAAATATCGTACTTCCATTCGGAGCGGTAGGGTGTGGTACTCCAGGCAAACAATACAGAAGCCTTTTTGGCAAAGTTAGGGACAAAGGGCTGATCCAAAGTAATAGCATCAATCTTTTGTTCAAGTTGATCTAATTCAAACATAAATAAGAGCTTATGTTCCACAGGCAGATATCTGTAGATCCCTTGCCCAATACCCTCTACACGCATAATCATTAAATAGGTTTCAAAGGTGTGCGTCGCCCCGCTGCAGGGTACAGTCCGCAGCGTAAGTCCGTTCTTATTCATACCGCTAATCCCTTGGGTAGCCCATAATAAATAGGATAACTCCTCCAGACTCACAGTATCCTCAGAATAGAACCGTGTACTTCTTCTTTGATCTATACAATCAAAAATATTTTCTTTACTCACAACGTCTTTGCTGACCTTGGGCAAATCAATAATTAGTGCATCTGAATCAAATGGCTTAACAATTGGCGGTTGTGCAATTCCCTTGATCTTATCTGTTTTGATATGTTTGAATTCATGAAAATTGGATTTCAGAAAATTTCTTTGTTGTTCATATCTGGTCATAACAGATCCTCCTGAACTACCTTAATATCTCTAATTTATCATGTCATAAAAATCATACGGTGATCTAACTCACTCTTCAGTTGTTTTGGTGAGTAAACAAAAAACCTCCCTTTGCCCCGAAGGGCAAAAGAAGGCTTAAACGCGTCACTTCCGAAGACATGGCCAGCTATATTTTCAGCTCCCCAAGCTTGATCAGCTCGACAACCGCTTGTGAACGGCCTTTAACGTTTAGTTTTTGCATTACATTGGAAATGTGGTTTCGAACTGTTTTTTCGCTGATAAATAATAAGCCAGCGATATCACGAGTCGTTTTGTCCTGCACGAGAAGCTCAAAAACTTCGCGCTCACGATGAGTCAACAGAAATTTGCTGTGGTGTTCGTTCCCCTTCAATGGTGTCACCCCTCCTTGCCCTGGGTTTGTTTGGTATAACAAGGTAAAGGGATACAGTCAAAACATATTATGTATTGTTGATGTTAATGGTGCTGTAACAATTATAAAATGGGCTTAGTTCATTCAAATGCAAAAGCCTGAAATTTTCATGAATAAGAACATCTTTTTTCAGGGTAAACTACGGTTTGTTGTTCCTTATTAAAGGAGGTGTATGTATGAGCCATTCAAAAAACAATCAACCCACCAAAGCAGAAGTACAAACTACGAAATTAAACAAATTACCACTCGTAGGTAAATTCGAACCTGAATTTTCTGCTGAGGAAGCTGCAGAAGTGTTCGAAAACCAACCCTCTGCCGATCATGAATCCCATAATGAACGATAAAAAGCAGATGACCTTTGATCTTATTCTTAAGCAGATCAAACCTTCAAAGAATGGGACTGTCGCATTAACAGCTTAATTAACTATAAATGAGACGGTTCGCTTCATTTAAACATCGTAAACAATATAGAGCAGCGATTCGCCATTAATGGGAATCGCTGCTTTATGTTGTGGACCGTCGGCTGCCCGCTCCAATAGTGTATTCATCAGCCCCTACTGAGGCTTTCGGACCCAGATGGCGTTATTTGCAAATTTATCGCCTTTTGAGCGAAGTTTCGGACTCCAGTGACGCTATTCCTTAGAAACAGGCCCATATTCGGTACTTTTCAAGTCAATAGTGACTATGCGGTCCGATAGCGACTCAAATATCGAATAATGCTGCATTTAGTGTCATCTGAGTCCTTTAGTTACTGCGTATGCCCAAAGATCAACTTGTCGGTTACTGCTGACTACGCATAAAGGTTCGCTGGGGCCTTTACTGCTGCGTACGCGCAAAGGTTCGCTGGGGCTAGAGCTGAGTTCGTTGTTGCTGAATATGCGAAGAGAATAGTTGGGCCGATTACATAGTACTGTGTACGTTCGCTTGTTCGCTGGGGCGGTTACTATTCTGCTTTTTCAATTGTAATCGGATACATTACCACAAACCATACTCCCAACCCTGGGAGTTTTTTGTCGGGCAATTATTACAATGAGATACATCACATTTTTATATTGACAGTAATTGTATACGGACTTATGATAAGTCCAGCATAATTGATAACGATTATCATTTAGATATAAAAAAGGGGTGTTTTTTTAATGAAATTTACTTATGCGGTGCCTGCAGGTCTGCTTGCAGCCTCCATACTATTTACCGGATGTGCCAATAACAACAATTCTACAAATACTGCTACCAACAGCACTACAGCCACCAACACACCGACGACTGCTGCGGCTACCAACACACCGGAGACTGCCGCCGCTGACTTCACGTCAGCTATAGATCAATATCGCACATACGTCATCCAGCAATGTGATGAATTTGTTAAGCAAACAGAGAGTTTCACCAACGCTGTAAAAGAGGACAAGATTGATGAGGCTAAGGCGCTCTATGCTCCTGCCCGCATGTATTATGAACGGATTGAGCCTATTGCAGAAGCACTTGGCGACTTGGACCCAAATATCGATGCCCGGGAAAATGATGTAGATGCGGCAGAGTGGCGCGGTTTCCACAAGCTTGAGAAAGCACTCTGGCAGGACAATACAACTAAAGATATGACAGAAGTTGCTGACCAATTGTTGAAGGATGCACAGCTGTTACGTGCGAAAGTTGAGACCGTTGAGATCGACGCGAATCTGCTCGTAACTGGTGCTGTTGAGCTTTTAAATGAAGTCTCCTCCTCCAAAGTAACCGGAGAGGAAGAACGTTACTCGCACACAGACCTGTATGATTTCGTCGCAAACGTTGAGGGCGCGCAAAAGATATACGAGCTGTTAAAACCAGAACTAGCTAAAAAGGATGCCGATCTTGAAAAAACCATTGGTGAACGATTCGCTGCCTTGCAAGCTGAGCTTGCCCCTTTCAAATCCGGAGATGGATATGTTTCCTATGAAGAGCTGAAAGAAGATGAAGTACGTAAACTGAGTCAGAATTTGGACGCCTTGGCTGAGCCATTGTCCAACATGGGAACTATTCTAGGAGTGTGACCCTCATGAATAAACATAACAAGTTCACTGGAGTACCAGGTAATCCTGAAAGTCCCCCTCTTAATGATCAATCGAAGAACCAGCCTATATTTGGTAAAAAATTAAGCCGCCGCGATATGCTGCGGCTTACTGGCGCCACTGGCCTTGGTCTTTTGTTAGGGGGCGGAGGTGTCGGTGGAATTATAGCTGCGCGTAATGCTGTAGCTGAGCCAACGAAAGCCGCAGAAGGTGATTCCAGTTCCATTCCTTTTTATGGGAGCCATCAGGCGGGAATTTTGACACCTGCACAAAACTTTATTTATTTTGCTGCCTTTGATTTCACCACAACCAAACTGGCCGATGTGAAAAAACTAATGCAAGCATGGACCACTGCCGCTGCCGCTCTTACTACTGGCGAGCTTATTGGTGACGTAAATGACAATCCCAATCTTCCGCCCTCAGACACCGGGGAAGCGGACGGGCTAAACCCTGCACGGTGTACGCTGACCTTTGGTGTTGGCCCTTCCTTTTTTGATGAAAGATTCGGCTTAGCTTCGAAACGCCCAGCCCTATTGGCCGATCTTCCGGCATTTGCGGGTGACAATCTTGATCCGAAATGGTGTGGCGGGGATATTTGTGTGCAAGCCTGTGCCGATGATCTGCAGGTTGCATTTCATGCGATCCGCAATCTGGCTCGTATTGCCCGGGGGACTGCTGTACTACGCTGGACACAGGAAGGTTTTCAACGCACTGGAGCAGCGGATCCCAAGGGGGCTACGCCACGCAATCTTTTGGGTTTCAAAGACGGCACGGGCAATCCCGATACAACTGATAACGCTGAAATGAACAAAGTGGTCTGGAACAGCAGCAGTGACGGTCCTTCTTGGATGAGCGGCGGCACTTATATGGCGGTACGCCGGGTGCGTCTGCGTATTGAAGTCTGGGATCGGTCTTCGCTAAGTGATCAGGAGGCTACCTTCGGGCGTTATCGTCACACCGGAGCTCCACTCGGAGCTAAGGATGAATTCGATGAGTTGGATCTTTCAGCGGCGGACGCTTTCGGGAAACCTGTCATTCCGGCGAATTCACACTCCGCATTGGCGCATGGTGACGGTACAGTCAAAATGCTGCGCCGCTCCTACTCTTTTTCCAGCGGTTTGGATGTCACCACGGGCCAGCTTGATGCAGGTTTGTTATTCATAAGCTTTCAACGTGATTTAATGAAACAATTCGTTGCCATTCAGCAGCGCCTCTCTAAGACTGATCTCCTGAACGAATATATGACTCACACCGGCAGCGCGGTATTTGCCTGCTTCCCGGGTATCCGCAGTGGCGGCTTTATCGGGGAAACACTACTAAGCTAAATTTATGGCTGTCCATTATTGAAGGGGGATTATCCCGATGTTATCTCTTACGCATCCTAAACGGCAAATGCCAAAGGTTGCCTTGCTGATTCTTTTTGGCTTTTTGTGTATGCTTTTGCTCTCCAGCCCCGCGGGGGCGGAGGGCGATGGCACGGTCGACGAGCTCCTGCCGCCGGTCGGCAGCGCGCTCGTCGAAGCCGGCCAGAGCCGCTGGGACGCGGCCGCCGCCGATGTAGAAGTGTTCGCTGCGCTGTGGCGCACCGCGAACACAGGCACGCCGGACCCGGCACTCGCCGGTCCGGCTGCTGCCGTTGACGCCGCGCTTGCAGACGCGGCGAAAGCCCTTGCGGCGGGCGGCGGCGAGCCCGCCAAAACCGCACTGTCCACGCTCGCGAGAAGCGTGGACGCGTACGTCACCGCCGCCTCCGGCACGGTCGGCGGTGACACTGGAGCCGCCGGACGCGAGACGGCGGCGAAGCTTTTGCCCGCGGCGGAACGCACGCGGGATGCGGCGCGCAGCGCCGACTGGAGCGCGGCAGCGGCAGCGTACCGCGACATCGTCAGCGGATGGAAGCCGGCGGAGCGCAACATCCGGGCGGACGATTCCGCCGTCTACAGCCTGCTGGAGACGCGAATAAGCCTGCTGCGGATTGCGCTGCAGGCTGAACCGCTCCGTGAGGCGTCGGCGAAATCGGAAGCAGAAGCACTATATCAGCTGCTGGCTGATTACAGTGAAGGCAAAACCATTGACGCTGGGGACACTTCCAGTGAACCAGCTTCTATAGAGGGATTAATCAACTACCTGAACAAAGCATCCTCCGCTGCCAAAGACAATAACAGCACAGAGGCCGCTAACATCATGGAGCAATTCATCGTAGCCTGGCCTTCTGCCGAAGGGCAAGTCCAGATCGCCTCACCAACAGTCTACAACAATATCGAAAACGAGAGTGCGGCTGTCACAGGTTACCTGCTCTCAAATCCACCTAAACTGGATCAAGCTTTAACCATCATGGACAATATGCTTAGTGAACTAACGCCTTTGGCTGGTGAGACCACTTATAATGCTTGGGATGCCGCTTTGATTCTGTTGCGCGAAGGACTTGAGGCTATTCTCGTCTTGTCAGCTCTTCTTGCTTACCTGAAACGTGATGGCAACGCCAAAGCGCAAAAATGGATCTGGTCCGGTGCAGCTGTCGGCCTCACCGCAAGTATCGGATTGGCTGTTGTGCTCACTTATACCATTTCTCGGGCAGCTTCCGGGGGAGCGCGGGAGATGATTGAAGGGATTACTGGTCTTGTCGCGGTAGTTATGATGCTCACCATCGGACGCTGGTTGCATAGCAAATCAAACACTGCGAACTGGAACAACTACGTGGGTAGGCAAGTTGATGGCGCGCTGGCCAAAGGAAACCTTTGGTCACTGTCCTCCGTTGCAGCGCTTGCGATTTTACGTGAAGGTGCAGAGACTACTATTTTTTATGTGGGCATGGCTCCATCCATCAAGCTGTCTCAATTACTGCTTGGGATTGGATGTGCTCTGATTATTCTTGGTATTGTAGGTTATGCAATGATTGCCTTGAGTGCAAAATTACCGATTGCCGCCTTCTTCCGTACAGCTACAATTCTTATTTATTACCTAGTATTCCGCTTTCTTGGGGAGAGCATTCACTCGCTTCAGGTCGCTGGCAAACTTCCTGCGCATGTACAAGAGGGCTTGCCTTCAATTAACTGGCTTGGCATGTATCCAACTTGGGAAACCTTGCTTCCACAGTTGCTTGTCCTGCTGTTTATTGTGTGGGAGCTGCTTCGGAACAGATCGCCAAAAGCTTCACGAACAGCTTAGTTTTATTAATACAATAGATCTACCGGTCCGTCACGCCCTTGTGGTTACGCCGGTTTAGTCCGGTAATCTCTTGCATTTACAGTCTAATTTATGAAATGGATTCCATAGCAAGCTTTTTATTTGGGAGGTTATTTGCGGACAATATGATAAAATAAAATGACTATACACAAGCACCAAAGGGAGGCTGTTGTACTCTAATGGCTAATATTAAAGAAATTGCCCGTATGGCTGGTGTTTCCGTGACAACAGTCTCGCGGGTGCTCAATAATCACCCTTATGTAAGTGAAGTCAAACGAACCGCAGTTCTAACTACAATTGAAAAATTAAACTACACGCGTAATATGAACGCTGTGCATCTGATCACTGGGCGGACTCAAGCTATAGCTGTTATTATTCCGTATACCAACTTATTTTATTTCTCAGTCATTATAGCAGGCTTGGCTCAAGAAGCACTGCTGGCTCAATACCGGCTCGTTCTGTGCCAAACCGATTATCGTACTGAAGAAGAAATTAAGGTGCTTGAGATGCTGCGCAATAAAGAAATTGACGGTGTGGTTATGGTCTCTTCAACAATGAGCTCAGAAGCTATTGAAGAATATACAGCTTATGGCCCTATTGTGGTATGTCAGGATAGAGGAGAACGCCAATTTTCTTCTGTATATATTGAGCATTATTCTGCTTTTCGCAGCGGCCTTCAATATTTGAATGATAAAGGTTACCGCCATATTGGCTACTGTGAAGGAAGACCATACGGCAGCAGCAGCTCTATCCGACAAATTGCCTTTAGAGACTTTCTGGCGGCTACAGATCATCCTTACATTGATGAATGGATGATCTATAACTGTGTGACCGAAGAGGACGGTGCCCGCGTACTACACCAACTGCTGCAGATGAAGAATCGTCCTGATGCCCTGATTATTTCAGCAGGCGATCATATAGCGGCTGGTTTAATCATCGAAGCTTGGAAAAAGGGTATCCGCATTCCTGAGGATCTGGCCGTCATCGGATTTGATGATCAGCCTATCGGCCGAACGTTAGGTCTGACCACTGTAGATAATCAGTTAACTGAAATGGGCATATCCGCTTTTCAGATTATCTATGATCAGATCCAGCGAAATGATGGACAACCCGTTCACCGCAAGCTTGAGTACCGTATTATAGAACGCAATACAGTATAGCATCCCTTTTATCTTATATCTCCGTAATTACATCATTTAACGGTCCACTTTGCAGCCTTCTGCGAGTAGGCCGTTTTTTATTTTTGCATATTCCCCTCTAGTATTCATTTTTATCCCTTGCTTCCGAATGGAATTTGTTTTATCCTAAGTATGAAAATAATTTTCTACATTTAGTTAATAATTATAAAAATAATTTCAATACCCCATTGAAACGAGGTGGATGAATGGATGTCCCCAATACTGCACGCACTCGAGCATGAGAAGGCCAAGCTCTCTCAAATGGAACGAAAGCTGGCTGAACGAATTCTCTCCTCACCAGGCGAAATCGTTCATATGGGCATTACAGAATTAGCAGAACAATGCGGAATAAGCCCGGCAACGATCACACGTTTCTGTAAGGTGCTTCATTTTAAAGGCTTCCCCGACTTCAAGGTGAAGCTGGCAGCAGAAATTGCTCATAGTGATGCCGCGCCGCAGGATGGTGGCTCTTCTTATCAAGATATTGTAGCAGGCAACCCACTCTCCGTGATTGTGGAAGCGATGCAGACGAACCATCTGACCTCCATCAGGGACACTACTTCCCTGTTAGATCTGGAGCGACTGCAGGCAGCAGTTAATTTATTGTGCCAAGCACGCCGCGTTGATCTATACGGGATGGCGACCTCTTCCATTGTTGCTCAGGATTTCTATCAGAAGCTGATCCGCATAGGCGTAAATTGCACTGCTTTTGCTGATTCCCATATGCAGATTACCTCTGCTTCATCACTCTCCGAAGGTGATGTCGTGTTCGCAGTATCCTATTCGGGAGAGACTCCCGAGACCATTGATGCCTTGATGTGTGCGAAGGCTAGCGGAGCAAGCACTATCGCACTAACCTCTTATGGCAGCAGCACCTTGGCTACTCTGGCGGATATCCCCCTATTCTCCTCATCTTTAGAGAAAGGTATGCGCCGGGGAGACATGGCCTCACGCATAGCTCAGCTTCACATCATTGATATTTTGTTCACTGGAATGGTCAGCACCCGTTTTGGGGATTTTATTCCTAGACTGGAGCAATCTTATCTCAATGTCCAACAATACCGAAACAAACGAGGAGGACAATCCTAATGAATATTCTAAAGTTCCATAGTGATGAAGATTTCGTACAAACGGGTGCGAATCTTATCGCCAGCCTACTGCAAAGCAATCCTAAAGCCGTGCTCGGTCTTGCGACCGGAAGCTCCCCAGTTGGTGTTTATGCCAAATTGGTTGAAATGCACCAAAAAGGACTTGTGAGTTTCTCTAAAGCAACTTCCTTTAATCTGGATGAGTATATTGGCTTGCCTGTCGACCATCCACAGAGCTATCGCAGTTTCATGAACGAGCAATTATTTAACCATATAGATATTGATCCAGGACAGACACATATCCCTAACGGAAACGCAGCGGATATGGAAGCAGAATGCCTTGCATACGATAAAATGCTGGAAGAAAACGGACCCGTTGACTTGCAGATTCTCGGTATTGGCAGCAACGGCCACATTGGATTCAACGAACCCGATGCTAACCTCAGCAGCAAAACCCATGTCGTTGACCTGCTTGATGATACCCGGGAAGCGAATGCCAGATTCTTCGACAGTTTGGACGAGGTACCTCGGCAAGCGATCACAATGGGCATTGGAGGCATCCTAAAAGCACGCCAAATTCTCTTATTAGTTCGTGGTGCCGGCAAAGCTGAAGCCATCCGCAATGCTGTTGAAGGCCCGATTACAACCCAATGCCCTGCATCCTTGCTGCAGAGCCATCCAAATGTAATCGTTCTCGTAGATGAAGGAGCAGGCAAATGGCTGAAATAAATAAAGAACTAGAACAGTTGCTGTTCGGTAAGGTACTGACTCCCCAAGGTTTAATTGAGCATGGTGTGATTGCCGTATCTGGAGAGCAGATCCACTATGCTGGCGATGCGGCTTGGCTCCCAGAGCGTTACGCTCATTGGCCTGCCAGTGGTCA
Source organism: Paenibacillus sp. FSL R5-0928 (assembly GCF_037970385.1). Lineage (NCBI taxonomy): Bacteria > Bacillati > Bacillota > Bacilli > Caryophanales > Paenibacillaceae > Paenibacillus > Paenibacillus sp. FSL R5-0928. Next base: position 5,909,713 of record NZ_CP150225.1, read on the forward strand.
AGCAACGGATCTTCTGATCCCCGGATTTGTAGATGTACATGTTCATGGTGGAGCTGGCCACGACTTTATGTACAGTGATACTGAATCGCTGAATGCCATCACTAAGTTCCATAGTTCCCAAGGAACAACAACAATGCTGGCTACAACTATGACCGCTTCCAAGTCTGCTATTGACCAAGTATTCTCCGAAGTCAGCGCTTATCGTGCTGCTGAAATGCCTTACACACAAATTGCAGGCATGCATCTGGAAGGACCCTTCATCAGCCCGAAATGGTCCGGCGCACAAAATCCAGAGCATATTGTTCCTGCCAATATTGAGTGGCTAGCACAATGGGAGAACGATTATCCAGGAATGATCCGGCAAGTCACGCTTGCTCCGGAACGTGAAGGTGCCCTCGAAGCTATTCTCTGGCTGCGCAAGCACGGTATAACTGCAGCGCTCGGGCATACGGATGCTTCCTTTGAAGAGGTTATTGCCGCAGCAGATGCTGGACTTAACCAAGCTGTGCATATGTTCAATGCGATGACACCCCTACATCACCGTAAACCTGGAGCGGCTGGAGCTATTTTGTTCGATAAACGCATTCGCGCAGAGATTATAGCCGACGGGATTCATGTTCATCCCGCAGCCATTTCTATATTGACCCGTCTCAAGAAAGAGAACAATTTATTACTGATTACTGACGCCATGTCTGCAACTGGACTTAGTGATGGTGAATATACAATTGGTGATTTACCTGTACTCGTTCAAGATGGCATCGCCACCCTTAAAGATAATCCTGCTGCTCTAGCTGGAAGCACACTAACGATGATTCGCGGCTTCCGTTATCTGATCCAAGAGGTAGGACTCAGCTTGGAAGAAGCCTCCCGTGCTGCAAGCCTTACGCCAGCGGCGTCCATTGGAATGGAGCGTAGCATTGGTTCCTTGGAGGCTGGAAAACGCGGCGATATCCTGCGCCTTGATGCTGAATTTAATATTTGCGGCGTATGGATCGGCGGACGTCCAATCACCACTTCATAAAATTAGCTCCAAACAAAAAAGCAACAATTCTCTCCAGATGGTGAGATTGTTGCTTTTTTATTTAGATCACAATAATCATTAATAATTACGTGTTGGGAAAATTCGTTCAACCATGGTACGGAATTCATCCACAAATCCTTTTATCGGATGACCAGCACGAGCCTCTTCAGCATAAACATTAGCGCGTTCCACGAAGTCAGGATTTGCTGATACGTATACATCCTTAATTCTCGCATCATGTTTTTTAACTTCTGCAGCAATTTTATCTTTAATTGCTTTGGTAACTGTTTCTGTTTCTCTTGTATTTATGGTGTTATTTGTGTTATTTGAGTTATTCGTGCTATTGGTGTTGTACATATGCGTCGAATTACTTCTGTAATTCGTGTCATGGGTACTAGGAGTGGTACTGCGCATGCCCATGCCCATGCCCATTCCAGTTCCCATACCTTTTCCCATCCCCATATCTACATCATGTTTCGAGCCATCGCTGTTCAGCAGAGGACCATTATTATAAGTATGGTTTCTTGTCGTACCTGTTCCCATAGTACCTGTACCTGTACCCAACATACCCGCTCCCAAATTACCCATACCATTGATTCCATTTCTGGTTGCCGGTCCAGTACTTGTTGTACCAGGAACTGTATTTACAGTACCTCTTAAGGCTCCGTTCATACCATTTGTTACGGCTCCAGTATCATTCATTCCATCACGGCCAATTTTCACTCTTCCTGTACCAGACATTACGCCAGTCGGTCCATAATTGTGAGGAGTGGTTGAAGATTTTGCCCGATACGATGGAGTCCCTTTGGCACGCAAGCCAGCAGTTGCATCATTTAAAGTTACTGCTACATACGCGCTTTTACCTGCAAGCATTACATTCGCTGAACGGACTTCAGGCATAGCAGCAATCCGGTCTGCAAGCTCCTGACTAACTTCCATCTTAGTGATGTTATGCGTGCCACCGCGTACGGAATTTACACCAATACGCCCATCATCTACTCCCCGGACACTATTGGTTTGCACATTAGATTTTTCTGCCGTATTGGTTCCACACCCTGTAATACTCACCAAGCCGAGAAGCAATGCAGCTGAGACTGACATACTGATCTTGGATCGCAACATGAATTCATCCTCCATCTCTAATGTTGTATGTGTGCAGTGTACGATCGTTAGGATGACCTTCTGAAGAACAAGCTATCCTGAAAGGATTTGGAACTATGCCACTTTGACCGTCACCCGCGAGTGCAGATCGGCGTATCTTATAAACAGTAAGCCATATCTCAACAAGTCGGTATTGCTCCGCAAAAGTCAGGAGGCTTGTGCATGAAAGTTCTATTTACGTTTTATGTACCGAGTGGCGGGGTGGAGACATTAAATAAGCTGCGATGTGAAAGTCTCCAGCGAAGTGGGATCGAATGCCATGTTTTATATCTAATGCCGGGTTCAGGCCAGAATACGACCAATTTTCCGGTATTTGTCTCATCTTCAGATGAAGAAATTAAAAATTTGCTGGATACCCATAATTACGATGCTATTATTGTTACATCAGATTATTTATTACTGAAACGTCTGCGTGAACTCGGTTACCGCGGTATTATGATATACGAATCTCAAGGCCTTGGAAAACGCAGTCATGCGGAAACTCTGATCAGAGATGCTGTCCCTTATTTACGTTCTTATTGTAATGCGGTACTAATCCCGCCAACCGATCATTTGTTGGAGCTGTTTATTGAAATCTGTCCCTGGCTGCATCGTTATGTAATTCCGAATATTGTTGATGTCCAGTCCTTTCAGCATATCCCTGCTGAACCTCCGGCTAATCCGGTTATCGCTTGGGTAGGCCGGCTAGAGAGCAATAAAAATTGGCGGGAATACTTGAGAATCGCCCATGAAATTCGCCTTTATAAACCAGATCTTCATTTGTGGATGTTCCATGATCCTAATTTAGCAGCAGAGGATCAAAAACAATCCTTTCAGGAGGAGCTACACGCCTTAGGGCTGAATGATCGTCTAAGTACTTTTACCAATATTCCTAATCATGTAATGCCGATTTATTATTCCTCGATAGCCAATTCTGGTGGATTCCTGTTAGCCACCTCCATTACAGAAGGATTTGGATATGCTGTTGCCGAAGCGATTTGCTGCACTTGTCCAGTACTTAGTACAGATTCCGATGGTGTCAGATCCTTTATTGTTCATAATGTCACGGGTAAATTTTACCCGCTTGGCAATATTCCAACTGCCGTCAACGAAGGACTGGAGCTTATGAACAATATTCCTCTGCGAGAGGGTCTCCGTCAGCAAGGAAGAGGATATATGGTCTCACGCTTCGGAACCGAGAAGTATGCGCAGTCTTTTCGTGAAATGATGAATTCATATGCCATCTTCTAACCGAAATCAAGCAAAAAAACCTTCAAGCCACTTCTCAAGTGGTACTGAAGGTTTTTTATATTTTAAGGACATATTACTAAGAGTTCCTCGCTACGATCTCAAACAGTGCATTCTGAAACAATTGTGTGCTTTTTTCCCAAGTGAAATGCTGTGAATCCTGCTCCCCCTTACGAGCCAGCCGCTGGCGTAAATCCGGGTCTTTAATTAAGGTTATGATATCATCCGCGAGCCGATTCTCAAACCGGTAGGACATTAAGCAGTTGTGGCCATGCCTGCCATATTCCATATTCCCACCGGAGTAAACAGTAACGAGTGCTGCTCCACAACGCATAGCCTCGATGCCTGGTAGCGATCCCGTATCATACGTACTTGAGCTTACAAAAATATCACTCTCACTATAATGGTAACAAAGTTCAGTATCATTTGCAGGAGTCCTTATATGATATCTTTCATCCATTAATAAAGTTTGCAGTGTAGTCGACTCAGCAAATTCACCAGGAGGAATAATCAAATAAAGTTCAACTTCTGGATGAAGTCTTCTGACCCGATTTAACTGTTCAAGCAAATAATCTTGTTCACGATGACCTGAGAATCCTCCCTCCGGCTTTCGCATAACCGCGGAAACTACAAGCTTATTTTCAGGTTCACGAATGTTCAGGTTTCTAAAAACAGGATTCACACCAATGGGCACGATTGTCCCCTTAATGCCATGATTCATCTGGACGATTTCTTGCTGCCAGCGGGAAAGTACGAGCAGATTGCTGGTTAAACTATAAGATGCAAAAGAACGGCTATTGTCAGGTAAAAAAGTGGGCTCGTAGCAAAGTGCTAAGCGAATATGAATCCCTTTCCCCTCATTACTTGCCTGCTGCGATACCTCGACTGTGGTATAAAAGTTGGAGACAATCACGTCCCCCACTGGAAAATCGCTGGCCGACAAATCATCATCTGCCGCATAACGCAATTCACAATTTATCTCGTATTCAACGACACCATCGCTGGGCAAGAGGATCGTAATTTCATGACCGATCTCTGACAGACGATTAGCCAGTTCTGCCAGCATCCGTTGTGCTCCGCCCCTAGATAGAGTTAGAACAGGAAATATTAATTTCATTCCCCTCTCTCCTTTAGCAGCAGATGCGATAGAACCCCGTGATGTTTTGCTTGTACCAGTTCTATCTCTCTTTTCTGCGCCTCACTATGAATCACTGAGCCCATCTCTTGATGCACTCGATAATCAAGCTGCGGATGCTCAATATAAGACCAGCTAAAATGCGGTAAAATACGCAGCCATAAATCATAATCTTGAGTATATAACAACATTTCATCGAACGTTCCTACAGCACGAAATATATCCATATGAAGAAGAACTGTACTCCCATTCACCGGACAACCCAACATCATAGTCTCAATAAAATGGGCCCTGCTGCTAAAAAGCATACTTACCGTATCTGAGATCCGTTCTCCCTGCTCATTTATATAATAATAGGCTGTATAGTTAAATAAAGTGCCCGTACTTTTGAGCTTTTCTATTTGGTTTTTGATTTTATCCGGGTGAAATTGATCATCTGCACTGAGCCAGGCAAAATACGTTCCGGTAGCCACTTCTATCCCTTTGTTCAAAGCAGAGGCCGTCCCGCCATTATCCTTTTGTATATAAATGATCCTGTCACGGAAGGGAGTCAACTTCTCCAGCCATAGGGTAGAACCGTCGTCGACTACAATGAGTTCTATATTCGGATAGCTTTGATTCAAGACACTTTGGATGGCGAGATCCACATACGAACAGTTATAAAATGGGATGATCACCGATACTTTAGGTTCTTCACTCATACGCGCTCACCTCCTTCACCCGGAGCTCAACTTTTTATACTGTTTTACAAGCAAGCAAGGCATCTACTGGTGCATGGTCTTCACCGAACGCTTCTCGAAACGATGGGTTTTGGGCATGATGGAAGCCTTTCAGTACCGTTACCTCATACCCCAGTGCAATAAAATCCTCCGGCTCCCATCCGCTCCGGTGCTTTTGATAATGCTCCCCCTGCAAATGATAATGATCCATACCCTCCTGTGGAAAAAAGCCCCGAGGGGTAAATACAACTACTCGGTTATTGGCGATTCTTTCGGCCATCCCGAGCAGTGTCTTCGCTTCATTTTTATTAAAGTGCTCTATTGAATCAATAAAGGTAACCGCTGAAAATGTTTTGGGGAGGAACAATTTATCCATATGACTGGCATCTGCATGTACCGGAATAATATGAGGTGACTTATATTGACGATGCAGCAGGTACGGCCTGTGAATTTCTAATCCAAGCACTACTGCGGCTTCATATCGTTCAAGCAGGGTACCGGTGCCGCTGCCGATATCCAGAATACTCTCGCAGAATTTCAACTGTTCCAGTAAGACTGGCAGAAAGTCATTCACTTCAATTTCCCGGTACATTACCTTCAGCCCCCCATAGAAGAAATCAAGTGCTGCAGCGAATTCTTGTAGCGGGCATTGGTCGCAGCTGCCTCTGCCATAATTACATCAAAATATTTGATCGTTCCCATGCCATCATGAGTCCGGTAAGCTGTAAGTGATTGATTCAACATCACAGGTGGATATCCGTTCAGAATGGCGCGGAACCATAAGTCATAATCATGTGTGTAAGGAAGTGATTCATCAAAAAGCCCTATGGCTCCAAACACCTCTCGTTTAAACATCACCGTACAGCCATTAATAGGATTACCGTGTAAAAAACAACGTAAGTAATCCAGGTGACTAGGAAACAATGGCGCAGCATTCAGCTGAACCAGCTGCGATTGAGCGTTAATATAATTAAAGTTGGTATAGGAGATTAACAAGTGGTTCTGCTCCATGAACAGAACCTGATTGTTGATCTTATCCCGATAAAATAAATCGTCTGAACTAAGCCAGACCACATAGTCCCCTGTTGCATTCAAAATGCCGTGATTCAGTGCGGAGGCGGTTCCCCCGTTGCCTTTGCCCAAATAATGAATTCGGGAGAGATACGGTGTAATTAGATTGCTATGAGCGTGCGAGCCGTCATCGACAATAATGATCTCGTAAGGTTCCCAAGACTGGGAGAGCGCACTTTGCAGGGCGTGTTCAATATAAGGACAATTATAAAAAGGAATCACTACCGAAACCTTCGGTCTCATAACAACCTCCCCTCCCCGTTAACTCGGTAATAATTCAAAATATCCATTAACGATTGGCTAAGCCCAATCTCCGGACGCCAGCCCAGTGAAGACACATCAGCCTCAGGGGTTGATGCTTCTGAATGAACCTTCTTATCGGCTGTGGCTGCGATCTCTGAAATAGCCCGTTCAGCATCTGCAGGTCCCCAGTCCATTGGCACTGGTCCTACAGAATGACTGAGCAGCTGCTCCGCGATCTCCCCGAGTTCCCGCTGCTTCCCCGAATCGATGCGATAGATGGTTCCATTTGTACCTTTACGCAAAATGTAGTCATAAGCTCTAACGGCATCTCTAACATCTAAAAAATCACGCAGCGCATAACGAGAAGAGAGCTTAAATGGAGGTATTTCCTCATCTGGCTGGACTTCACTTCGAACAATGTGCTGTGCTAATAAAGAGCAGAAGCCGGTGGAAGGACCGGGACCAATCAGATTACACGGCTCAGCCAGCAGAACCGGCTGTTTAAATAAGGTGCCCCAAGCGAGGGACACCAGCTCTTCTATTGTTTTGCTAAGGCTATACGGGTGTGGTGGCCCAGCCACCACACCCGGTTTGAACTTAAGTCTGGAGCCTGCCACTAGAATCCGACTGCTCGGCAAGCTTCGCATTGCCTCTAGTAAATATAAGGTGGCCATCACATTGGTCTCCATATAAAGCAAGGGATTAAGCCATGACTCGGGTACGGAGTTCTTCCCAGCCAAATGAAGGACAGCGTCCGGCGCAGTTTGCTTGATCATCTCAGCTACTGCTTTCCGGTCACTTAAATCACAAACATATATCTTTACTCCTTCTGGAAAAAGAGTGGAGGCAGCTGTCGATTGCGGCCGCAATACAGCGATAACCTCAGCCCCTCCTGCCGAAAATAATCGAACCGCATGTTGCCCGGTGAATCCACCGGCTCCGGTAATCAGAAGTCTTTGCCCTGTCATAAATACATCTCTGACTGTTTCATCCAGTCAGCCAGTTCCTGCAGCATTAAAGGATATGAAGGCAGCGGCAAGAGGACATCCGCTCTTGTATTCACTAGTGTACGATCCTGAATATGTTCATCCTCAGGGATGATCTCCACATTTTCTTTATGAAAAGCCGCCTGAATATGCTGAAGCAGCTCATATTTACTTACTGGCTCTGGATGCGCTAAATGGATCAGCCCCGATACGGAGGAATCCAGCATTACATCCACTGCTTTGGCTAATTGGAGCGTTGTGACCCCGTTCCACATCACCCGCCGGTATCCTGAAACTTTACCACTCTGCGCCAGGAACCAATCCATCAGACCAATACCGCCTGAGCGGATTTCGGGGCCAATAATGGAAGTGCGAATCGTAAGATGCCCGGGTTTTTGCACCTCACCGAGGCTTTTCGAAATTGCATATACAGAGGTTCCATCAGGAGCATCCTCTTCGGTGTACCCTCCGCGTGTTCCTTCGAACACGCAGTCGGTACTGATATGGATGAGCCTTGCCTGAACATCCTCCGCCTTTCGCCACAAGTGATGAGGGAGAAAGCCATTCACGTGGTAAGCCCCAATTTTGTCACGCTCCGCGAATTGATTGAGAACCCCCATTGCATTGATAATGCAATGAGGGGAAACGATATCGACCAGCTTCTCAACTCCGGCTATATCGTTCGCATCTACATACAGCCCGCCAAGATCGCTCTTATCCCGGGTTGTATGGAAGACGTGATGCTTGCCCTGGCGGCGAAAATAATCCGCCAGCATATGCCCCGCCATACCGTTTCCACCTAGGATAAGCAGCTTCATTGCAGGAACCCTCCCCGGATCAAGATGCTTTTGATCTCTTCCCGATCCATCAGATTCGTCTCTGAACTGAAGCTATTGAAAGAGACATGAGGATAAGCGCTATAATGTGCCTTTAATTCCGGCATGTTCAGCGTAGGGAGAATTACTAGATACTGTTCATCGTAGACAACGGTAGTTAAGCTTTCGAAATCGCTCATCAGAATCTCGTGGATTTTCTCCCCCGGACGAATCCCGGTCTCGACAATACTCACATTGGACTCTCCGGAAGCTTCAATCAGCACCTCAGCAAGATCGATAATTCGGCAGGTAGGCATAGTCATGACGAAGATTTCTCCACCCAAGCTAACCTCAGAAGCTTTAAATAATAATGTAATAGCATCGCGTAGGGTAAAAAAGAAGCGGGTCATTTTCATATCCGTAATGCGTACCTGACCCTTATCCTTAATCTGCTTCATGAACAAATGCACGACGCTGCCGTTCGTTCCGAGCACATTACCTCCGCGTACAGTAACGAACCGGGTGTTTGAGCCAATCAGATTGGCATAAACGAACAATTTTTCCCCGATCGCTTTGGTCATTCCATAGAAGTTGGATGGGTTCGCAGCCTTATCGGTAGAGATGTAAATTGCTTTTTCAACGCCATTTACAATGGCAGCTTCGATCACATTTTGAGTTCCCACTACATTGGTTTTGAGTGCTTCATAAGGCTGATCTTCACAGACTGGAACATGTTTGAGCGCCGCCAGATGAAAGATGTAATCAACGCCACGGCAGGCTGCAATCAGCGCATCCTTGTCACGGATATCGCCAATGATAAAGCTGAGACGTTGATCTTCAAACTCCCGGCTCATCGCCACTTGAGCGGATTCACTGCGGGAGAATACGATGATTTCCTTAGGATTTTGTGGCAGAAGTTGCCTAATCAGTTCATGCCCCCAGGAACCAGTTCCGCCTGTGACCACAATCCTTTTATTATTGAACATGCAGGTTCCCTCCAAGCAAGAATTTAACTACCTTGACCGAAACATCCGGAGTCATGTATCCTTCCGGTGCCTCCCAATCCCGATTGAGCGCCGTCATCAGCTTGACGCTGCGCAGAATACTTTTCTGATCTACACCTGAGACTACATTGCTGCCACAATCCACTGTTTCTGGACGTTCCGTCGTTCTGCGAATCGTAACTGTTGGCACTTTCATCAAGCAGCATTCCTCCTGTACAGTCCCGCTGTCGGTGATGGCACATAAGGCGTGCTGTTCCAAATAGACAAAATCAAAAAATCCGAAAGGTTCATGAAATTCAACTAGAGGGTTCATTGGAAGGGAAAATTGCTCGGTAAGTTTGGAGCGAGTGCGAGGATGAATGCTGCATATTAAACGAATTCCAAAATGCTCAGCCACTGCGTTAAGACCCGACATAATTTGTACAAGGGACTCTGGATCGTCTACATTCTCAGCACGGTGGGCCGTGACTAGAAAATACTGTCCTGAGGTAAGCTTCAGCTGCTCCAGAATGTCGCTAGTCTGGATTTTGTGCTCAAAATGGGTCATGACCTCATGGATCGGATTTCCTGTTAACACGATACGCCTGCTGGGGAAACCTTCGCTGATTAGATGTCTTTTGCTCTGCTGCGTATAAGGCATATTAATGGTCGAAACGGCGTCGATGACACGGCGGTTTTTCTCTTCTGGTACTTGGAGGTCATAGCAACGGTTGCCCGCTTCCATATGCACCACCGGAATTCCCATACGTTCAGCCAAAATCGCGCATAACGCGCTGTTCGTATCGCCCAGAAGCAAGACACGATCTGGCTGTTCTTTTAGTAAAATGCTTTCTAACCCTCCGAACATGGCGGCAAGCTGACCGCCTAGTCCTGCTTGTTTATCCTGCAGCACATAATCCGGTGCCCGCAGTCCCAGCTCAGCAAAGAAAATGCCGCTGAGACTGGCGGTGAAGTTCTGGCCTGTATGCACCAGGATGTGCCGCTCAGCATGTTCGTCGAGAAGCGGAATGATTACACTGAGGCGAATGATTTCAGGTCTCGTGCCTAAAATCGTCATGATCTTCATGAGTTCACTCCCCTGCCTGTTTAATTATAGTCTGACTTGGCTCAGTCAGCGGACTGTGCTCTGTGGTTGCTGGATTGAGCTCATTTTGCGGGATTTTACCGTTCATTTGGCTCAGATTGCTGGATTGAGCTCATTTAGCGGGAAATCTACCGTTCATTTAGCTCAAGTTGCTGGATTGAGCTCTATAAGCGGGATTTTTACCGTTCATTTGGCTCAGGTTGCTGGATTGAACTCATTTAGCGGGAATTATACCGTTCATTTGGCTCAGGTTGCTGGATTGAGCTCATTTTGCGGGATTTATACCGCTCATTGCGTTCAGATTGCTGGATTGAGCTCTTTTTGCGGGAAATGTACCGTTCATTTAGCTCAAGTTGCTGGATTGAGCTCTTTTTGCGGGATTTATACCGTTCATTTGGCTCAGGTTGCTGGATTGAGCTCATTTTGCGGGATTTATACCGCTCATTGCGTTCAGGTTGCTGGATTGTGCTCATTTTGCGGGATTTTTACCGTACATTTGGCTCAGGTTGCTGGATTGAGCTCTTTTTCGGGACTTATACCGTTCATTGCGCTCAAGTTGCTGGATTGAGCTCATTTTGCGGGATTTTTACCGCTCATTGCATTCAGATTGCTGGATTGAGCTCATTTTGCGGGATTTTTACCGTTCATTTGGCTCAGGTTGCTGGATTGAGCTCATTTAGCGGGAATTATACCGTTCATTGCGCTCTGGTTGCTGGATTGAGCTCATTTAGCGGGAATTATACCGTTCATTGCGCTCTGGTTGCTGGATTGAGCTCATTTTGCGGGAATTATACCGTTCATTTGGCTCAGGTTGCTGGATTGAGCTCTTTTTGCGGGATTTTTACCGTTCATTTTGCTCTGGTTACTGGATTGAGCTCATTTTGCGGGATTTTTACCGTTCATTTGGCTCAGGTTGCTGGATTGAGCTCATTTAGCGGGACTTATACCGTTCATTGCGCTCTGGTTGCTGGATTGAGCTCAATGAAGAGCATTTTTATCTCTCTTTGTACTCAGCTTGCCACTTCGCTGCAATCGAGGCATTTACGCCGCGCGCCGCCGTCCACCGCGGCGGGCCCGGCGGCGCTTGCCCCCGGCGGTGCTGCGCCGCCGGGCAGAACCTTTACGCCGCTTGCGAGCAACGCGGCGCAAAACCAACGGGCGCCCGCTTCGCCGGCGCGCCCGGGCTTTGCCGCGCCGCTTGCGGGCGACGCGGCTTGGCAGGCCCTTGCTTCGCGGCGGCAAAGCCGGCGACGCTGCGGGTAAGTCAGGCTGGACAGCGGGTGGTTCCACCACCACCACGCTGTCAGCCTCGCGCACCGCGGGTGCGCTGCAATAGCGGAGGTTCCACATCTCCGCAAGACCCTGCAGGCGGCTCCGATAAGCCGCCGGACCATAGACGGCGTCGACGCGCTCCCGCGCTTGACTGCCTATAGTTAACGCCATTCCTGGCTGCGCCAGCAAGACGTTGACTCTTTCTGCCAGCGCGGAAATGTCCGATGCTGGCACGAGATTTTCGCCGCAGCCCGCTGCGTGCAGAATTTCTCGTAAACCCCCAGAGTCGTAAGCGACCACGGGTTTTCCAAAAGCCATTCCTTCCAGAGCAGTCATGCCGAAGCCTTCGCGGATCAGACTAGGAACCACTAGCACATCCATGGCGCAATAAGCGGATGGAAGGCATTCAGCATAACCAACAAATTTAAACCGGGTGTACAGTCCCTCAAGCTTCACCTTGCGGACACAACGCTCATAGTAGCTTTTATCACCAGCAGACCCAATGACAACAAATTTCGAGCTTGGATGAACCGCGTGCACAAGCACAGCCATTTTCACAAAATGTTCTAGCCCTTTTTCCTTGTTGATAAAAGAAGAAATATAACCGACCAGCTGTTCATGCGGTTTAACCCGCAATTCCCGCCGCCGTTCGCTCCGAAGCTTGCTCCAAGCCTCAATCATCATCTCTTTATCATTCCAAGAGGGAGGCAGCTGGATCACTTTTTCCGCTCTCACGTCCTCTGGAAAGCAAGCTGCAGCTGTTTGTGAAATAGCTAATATCTCATCACTATTCCGATGAATCAGCCCTACACTAATAGGTGTATATTCATTGTCTGTTATCGTCTCTGATATTTTCCATATCACCGGAATGCCCAGTGACTTTGCAGCCATTGCTGGCAGAGCATGCACACAGGTACTTGTAATAACAAACGCCGGGCCCAGGGAATTCAGCCAGTCTGTTAACTCGTGGTACTCCCTGCTTTCCTGGAATTTCTGAGCATCTGCCTCCAACCCTGCATAAGGAGTGTACATTCCATATAAAAGAGGAATCGAAAGCAACTGTACACTTATTCCACAGCTTCGAGCCTGAGAAGTCAGCTTGCCGTCCTGAGGCGCAACGAGGATACAATTAAAGTACGGAGAAAGCTCCTGAGCGAAAAACAACAATAGCTTCTCCGCTCCCGTAATACTGCGTGTATTGGATACATGTGAAAAGAGGACGATTGTAGCTTTGTCAGCCATGGCGTTTCGGCGCTCCCTAACGAGGGGCCTGGAGCAGCCATTCACCTCCTTAAAAAATTTACAAACTTTGCGCTAAGTTCTATCCTTCGCAGTAAAACTCTCTTTGAAAATGGTCGCTCCTGTGACTCGCAACATCGCTTCCGCTTAGCTCTAGAATCTCGTCAGTCAATTCACTTCGCTCCCGAGCTTCGCCCCTTCGCTTCCACTCTGCTCTCGAATCTAGCCAGTCGCTTCCGCTCCGCTATACAAGCCCGCTCCAGACGTTGCTTCTTTTCATCAGGCCACAGGCATAAGCTGAGGTTCGGTTCTACAGTATATCGAGGAAAAACAGATGCCGGCACGACACCTGTCCCCTGGTAAGCGCACATTTCCATTCCATTTTCGGGCATATGACCTAGCCGTAAATTACTGTTAACAGCTGGTGTATACGTTTAGTGTAGGTGTGATCCTTAAGCGTCCGTTCAAAAGCGCGCAGGGCTATCGCACGGCGTTCTTCCTCATGAGTCAGGTAATAACGGATTTTATCCATCATTTCTTGAGGGCTTGCAAAAGTCTCAATTTCTTCACCAGGTTTGTAAAAGGATCCCATATCATCTCTGGCATCCACTAATTGCAGCGTACCCGTTGCCGCGATTTCAAAAGTACGCGGATTAGGAGATACCGCCGGAATCGAAAGCGTATTGTTGTTCACTACTTCATCAATGTGCGAGCGGTGGAGGTTGATGACGATTTTGGATCCGCTGTAAGCTACCGCGGTTTCTTGTGGTGACATCCATTTGCCGATCTCAATTCGATCTCCATAAAGCGCTGCTTCAGGCAGACGATCCCACCAGATGCCATTAATCACCGTGTTATAGTTCATCAAATCCGGAAGAATCTCACGGAAGAAATTAACCCGGTTCCAATAGGCAGAGCCAATAAAACTAACTTCGCGATTCAATGGTGAACGTGTTGTAGTTGGACGGTAATGCTCGCGGTGAGCGGCAAAAGGAAGATAATGAACTTCAGGGCAGCCAAGTCCCTTATAAAAATCAATACAATTACGCTCAAGTGTGAACACAAAATCGTAATGCGCCACAATTTTAACTGTAAAATCAGTGTAATAAGGATCATCTGTAAGCCAAATGGCTGTCTTAATCCCGCTAGCCCGAAGAACGGAGATCTGCTCAAGCGGTAAATCCATACCGTCCAGCACAAGTACCAGATCCGGTCTTTGCGCGGCGGCTAACTCCACTAAGTTTTGACGTACATCTGTTATCGTGACTTGTGCGGTTAATTTTTGCAGCGCGTAGAGGACTGCATCGTCTAATGGAGAGTAGGGATATCCTTTACCAGAAGCCACATACATTACATGAATATTCCGTACGGGAAATACTTCTTCTGGCCGACCATCCAAAATCGCAAGCCGCCCCCGTAAATATCCCTCATCATATCCGCCCTTAAAACCACTCAGACGACCACGAAGCTTTTCTTCCTCTGGAGGTGTCAGAGGTAGCGGTGGTGCAGGCATAATAAATTCATTGTTGTTCATCATCATCCTCGCTCCTTTGTCCCGTTATAGATTTCATACACTTGAAGCAATCACATTCAGCAAATGAGGCAAACGCGCAGTGAATGTATGGTTGCGCATGGTTGTCTGTAGTCCCCGTAAAGCGTAAATTCGGCGCTCTTTTTCATGCTTCAGATAGTACTCAATCTTCTCCTGCAATTCCTTAGCAGAGCCAAAAGTATCCAAGTCATAACCTGGTCGATAATAATTGCCCAGATCCTCACGAACATCCGTAAGCTGCATAGTACCGCAGGCACTGATCTCATAAGTACGCGGATTGATAGAGCGTGATGGTAAACGGAAGCTATTCCGGTTATCCTGCCCCTCCTCCCACGGACGGTGAATATTAATGACTAGCTTTGCGCCACTGTAATAGTTCGCAGTTTCCTCAGGCGGGATAAAGCCATTGCTAATAAAAGGGGCAAGCTGGTCATAAGTCGCAAGCCGTTCCCAGAACCCCCCAGCGATCAGCACCTTCTTATCCTTTAGATAGGGGGCAAGTTCATCAAACAGCGCTGTCCGATTATGAAATGCATTGCCAATAAACACAATGTCGTACTTATACTGCGGTGCCGTACGGCGCGGATAGAACATCTTTGGATTGACGCAAAGCGGTAAATAATGAACGGATGGAACCCCAAAGGATTGATAAAACTCCACACAACCGAGCTCATGCGTAAAGACGTGATCATAATGCCGGCAAATCACTGAAGTATCCTCTGTAAAATAAGGATCATCCACAAACCAGATCGCAGTCCGAATGCCCAGCTTTCTGATTTCTGTAATCTGTTCTAAATGATTTTCCGGAAAAACATGCAGTCCATTCATAACCAGCACTGCCCCGGGCATCTCCCGAGCCGCAGTCTCCAGCATAGCTTCTGGAGTGCTTATCACAAGCTCACTTACAAGCTGCTGAAGCGCCTCAATTACCCCAGTATCGATTGCATGGAACCCTTGAGGAACATACATTAGCTTAAATGGCCGAGAGGCTTCGACCTCTACAGTACTCCGACGCTGCACAGCCTCACACATGCCGAGACGATATCCTTCGTGATAACCGTCGCGATAATCTCGCGGACGCTTGTGTTTTCTCCTTTTTGCTTTCACGGCCTTCACCCTGCCCCGTTGTATTCTCAAGACAGTATAACTATATGCGGAGTCAGCACTCGCCTCATGGACATCTGTCATTACTAGAATTAAATTGGCAGATGTACCCTGTCTTTTGCCCGGCTTGCCCGAACTCCGTCAAGATTTCATCCACTCGCTGGATGCTGTTATACTATAAAGGTCTAGCTAGAGGCACTAAACTTGTCATCTCTGTCCAATCTGTCCGAAGATGATTATTTTTTGAAATTCACAAGGGGGGGAACTATGAATAACACCACGTTGTATTTGCGACACGCGGAGCTGCTGCGTGATCTGGTGCCATCCTTTCAAACCTATCCTTTTCATCTGCCTGCTGTTCGAACGCTGGATCGCCTGACTTTTCAAAAACCAGTGACCTTTCTTGTTGGAGAGAACGGCACGGGCAAATCAACCTTGTTAGAGGGAATTGCTGCTGCTTGGGGCTTTAACCCTGAAGGTGGAACGCTAAACTTTTCTTTTAACACTCGTTCCTCGCATTCGAGTCTCTATGAGTATTTTAGAATTGCTAGAGGGGTTAGACGGCCGAAGGACGGCTTTTTTCTACGTGCGGAGAGTTACTATAATGTGGCTTCTTATATTGATGAGTTGGATGAACAACCCGGTGGCCCACCGATCAAAGACTCCTACGGAGGCAAATCTCTGCATGAGCAGTCCCACGGAGAGTCTTTTTTAGCTACGTTCGTTCACCGTTTCGGCGGCCGCGGTCTTTATATCCTCGACGAGCCTGAAGCAGCGCTTTCCCCCTTACGTCAAATGTCTCTGCTGGTGCGTATGCATGAGCTGGTCGGGCAGGATTCACAATTTATTATTGCTACCCATTCGCCGATTCTGATGTCCTATCCCGGTGCTGAAATTTTTCTCTTGGAGGGAGAGGGAATACGTTCCGTCGCCTTGGAGGAAACTGAACATTATACCGTGACCAAAGCGTTTATGAACGATCGTCAAGGGATGCTGCGTGAGTTATTTGAGGATGAACAAGCATAAATGCCTTCGACGGCTATAAGGACGGTAAGCGTTTAAGCGAGAAATATAAGGATAATTTACAATATGGAACATATAAATTCTTATATTTTAATAAAAACAGCAAGTCTCCATAATCGGAAACTTGCTGTTTGATTTGTTCCATAAGCTAACGTCTTACAAATCCCACTACCTTGTGAACAATCCACCCAAACATGACCACGACCATCATATCGAAGCACACATTAAACAAGAATAAATGCTTACCGATGTCAGCCCTTCCGTCCCCAAGAATCGGAACCAAGAAGGAGAAAATCCCTATTAGCCCTAGCAGCATCAGCAGCTCGCCGGCAATTTTGCCGCGAATATCTCTGCTGCGGAAATACTGGAACAAGGCTCCCGCAAAATACACCAGATAGAATATGGAGAGAAATCCGAGCGTGTGCGGAATATGTTTATTTTTGAATTGGCTCCATCCACTGTAAGTATAGGATAATGCACCTGCTGGTTTATTCTCGCTTTTCTCGTAGTTTCCTAGATAATACGGGCGAATCGCCATGCTGTTGCTCGCAGCATATTTCATATTATCTATCAACCGGTCCGGATGCTTCAGATAGAAGAACAACACATCTTTATGAGATACACGGTCATAGAAGTCCGGAACCAGCGAAGGATCATCCTGCTTAATCACTGTATCGGTCTGAAAATAATTCGTACCCGCCAGTACCTCCAGCCGCTCCGGTAATCCGAGATCCTGCAAGTCGCCCTTCACATCCGGCGATTCGTTTAAAATCCCAAAAAACACCGTTTGATACAGATTAATATGCTTCAGATCTTTTGGCGCTGCCACATACAAAACGATGGATACAAGAAAGATGGCAATCGAAAAACGTAAAGCCAGCTTCCTCCATTTGCCCTCTCCGTCAAGCATCATAAACCGCAAGAAAATCAGAGCAAAGGCAATCCCAATCGGTGCATTCTGGATTTTGGAGGTGACCAGAAACAGAATCGCGATAAAAAACAAAGTTAATCCTTTAGTGGTTGGCTTCTCTTGGCTAGTTAATCTTAATCCTAATGCAAATGTCAGCAGCATAAACACCATCGACACCGGTTCTCCAAACAAGGAGTTGAAATAGGCCACATACCCGATATCGTAAAATACAAATAAGATAGCTGCACCCAACAGCAGCCCTGTAACATAAGAGCCACGAGCATTATACTTCACCAGCAGCCAAGTTGCCGCCAGTAAAAGAAGCCCATAAACTGCACCCAGCAAACGAACATCAAAAAAGCTGCCATGGATGAGCCCGCCGATCAACCTCGGCACAAGCACTATAAAAATCTGTGAGGAAGGATAAAAGCCCCTAAACAAATCCTCATACGCAAAACGAGAATGGCTAAAGCTGAAAAACTGATCGGCATACGATGCAGCAGTATCGTAGTAGTTCAGACCGATGGTATTCATCATACGCAGAAAATCTCCATTATCGGCAACACCAATAAATGGCCCTACGAATAGCAAATAAATAATGATACCGCAGCCGGCAAGGCCTACGAGATACTCCGGTTTCCAGAACTTTTTCATGATTCCCCCTATCTCTGTGGTAACAGCTTCACATATTCGTCGGACAAATTCATTAGCTTCAAAATATAATCATAATCAGTCTGATATTTTGTAAAATCCGATACTGGCTTAAGCGTATCCAGCGACACAGCTTCACCATCAGCAAAATCTTTACCAGGCACATAGAGAATATCATCATTAAAAAATGAACCGGAAGGTAAATAATACCGCATCCCTAACACGTTACGATCAATGTTCAAGAGGTCATGACCAAATGCTGTATAACCTTCTTCCCTTAAAGAAACCCCCAATAGGTTAGCTATTGTAGGAAGAATATCCAACTGTCCACCTGTTCGCTCTACTACCTTCCCTTGCTCCATTCCTGGTACATGTACAATCAATGGAATATTAAAGCGACTGATCCGGGAATCGTATGGAATCCCCAGTGCACTTTCCACTTGCTCCGGTGGAACATCCTGCGGCTGCAAGCCAAAATGATCACCATACATCACCAGCACAGTGTTATCCCACATTCCGTTTTTCTTCAAACCCTCTATTAAAGTTCCAATGGCATAATCAGTATAGTTAATAGCAGTCAAATAATCGCCAAGCATCGTGTTTTTCAACTCATCAGGCACTGAGATCTTCTTAAAAGAGTCCGGAATTTGGAAGGGATGATGGCTGGATGCCGTCACCATTTGTGCGTAGAAAGGAGTTCCTTTCTTCTGCAATTCTGCCATTTTCTCGACACCCGTAATATAAAGCTGTTCATCGGAAGCACCAAACGCATTAAAATGATCATTAGTAAAATAATCTTTGTCATAATAACCGTTAAAGCCAAGCGCTGGATATAGCTCGTTCCGATTCCAAAAGCCTACTTGATTCACGTGAAAGGTGTACGCCTCATATCCTTTATCTCTCAGCAGACGTGGTAGGCTCGGCAGTTCTCTGTCTCCGAATCCAGTGGACATTGCCAACGTCCCGATTGGATAAATCGACGTGTTGCTCATAAATTCAGCGTCAGAAGTATTGCCCGGACCAATCTGCTGGTAGACATGGGGAAAGTAAAATCCCTCATCTGCCAACTTGTTCAACACTGGAGTCAGCTCTTGACCCTTCAGGGATTGATGCAACGGGAAGTTTTGAAAAGCTTCCATTTGAATGACAATTACATTTTTGCCCTTTTGCGAGCCGAAATACTCAGGTGCTGTGCCCGCGGCTTTACTACTATAAGGATAGGAAGCTTGCAGCTCATCAATCTTTGCGATTGTATCCTTAATATCTCCGGTTCCAATGAGATTGTTATCTTCCTTGACCTTGATTGCGGCAACGACCTCATAATTCAGGAATCCGGCACTTTCTGCCTGCACAAGTTCATTTGTAATTCCCCGCGCAGAATTGACAGAATTGGCCGAAAAAGCAAAACCTCCAAGAATAGCCACCAGAATCACCATCATATGTGCCAATCGTGTGTTCCGGGAGCTGAATCGCTCACGCTCATGCGGATAGGCTTTTCCATGCTTCCATCTGCGGATCAAGACATAGATCACCATGATCACAAGATCAGCGAAAAATAAATAATCAATAGTCTGTATCGTTGATTCTACGCTTGCCTTCACTTGAAATACCTGATTCAGTTCATATAAAGCCAGATACGTCGGAACAGAACCAAAGTGATTGAAATATACACTGGCTGCGAACAGCAGCAGCGATAATATCCCGTTAAATGTCCAATAGACGGCTGTTCTCACCCGCGAAGGAGTAATGACCGTCAGAATCCCCATGATGAAGAGGACTGGAGCAACATCTGCTGCAATCCACTCCCAAGCAATTCTATCAAAGAACAGCACTCTCAGCAGGAGCAGCTTCAACCATAGCAGCAGGACAACAATATAGAACTGAGCTCGATTCGGCCCGTGCTTTTTCACGTTTTAATCCCCTCTTACCTTTTCATTTGTTCTGATTATGAAATCTATTCATCTTTTCTGTAAAATATCAGATTGTTCTAGTATAACAATACTTACTTTTTTTATCAAAAATGTGCACCGTTCGCTCCCACTACAAATAGGGAAACCCCACGCCTTTTCGGCTGTGGAGCCTCCCTATTTAAGCCTATTATGTTATGCCTTTCAATCTAAGACTGGCTTGCTGGCGAATCCTCTTTCACCTTCCAGATCGTTAAATCACTATCATAATATACAGTGATCTCAGGACTGCCAAGCTTATGAAAGGTGAGATTCCCGGGCTCCTGATCTCTTTTAAGCAAGCTATATTCACCCACATCAGCAACGCTAAATATCTTAGTCAGCAGAGGCGCGGCCTTCTCACGTAGACGATCCCCATCAATTAGAGACAGCTCACGGTCTAATACCGTTAGTTGTTTGGGATCTGTTTTATCACTAGCACGAGGATTTGAATCACTAATCTGCTCAATCCTTCTAGTAACAGTATTTAGCGTAACCGAAACCTTTGATCCGTATTGCAGCGTAAGTCTATCCTGGTCCTTGTCCATAGCCCGAAATACTAAACTAAGCTCTTCATCACCTCCGGTACCTCTCAACATCTTCAATGCCTCTTCCCCAGCTTGACGCATCTCTTCTGATACCGCCGAGGCCTCAAGCGTGGCTGATGCGTAATCGAATTCACCATTTACAAATCCGATACGCCATTTCTCCGCCCTAAAGTTATTTTCAATTTTCACGCCAGAAGAATTTTGTGTAGCATCATATTCAACATATCTGAGCACATCATAAGCTGAATCATTCGCATAACCCAGTTTGCCCTTGATCTCTTCCGCACGGGTTTTCATTTCAGCGTCGATCTCCGCAGCTGTCAGAATCGTACTCATCTTCGTTTGCACCAGTTCTCCTGTCACATAATTGATCCAGATATATGCGGAGTCCTCACCTTTCTGGTAAGAGTAAAATATCTGCTGTTGCTCCTTAAGCCATTCCCGGTGATCTAGCGGATAAGTCTTTCCAAGTAAACTCTGCATCACCTGATCTGCGTTCCGCTGTAGCTCAGCCTCCGTGAAATGCGACGAAACCTCAGTTTGCGCAGGGTTGCTTGATTCATTACCAAGGAACCTTCCGTTCAGAAAGAATATGCCTAAGCCCAACAGTACAATAAAACTTGCCACAGCCCACATTTGCACAGATAGTCTTTTTCCTGAAAAAGATTTCGTTCCCTGTTGATCTTCTTGAATTCGGCGAATGACGTTGTCTGCATGCCTCATAGTAAACTTTTCATTTCCAAAAGGTCCTTTTCGGGCCTGAGCATACCATTCCGGTTGATGATCCTCCATCATTCTACCCCCTTTAATTTGTTCTGAATTTTTTGCCGCGCTCGGTGCAATCTTGATTTTACCGTTCCATGACTCAAGTTCATCAGTTCAGCTATTTCTTTTATAGAGAGCTCATATTTCAAATCCAGGACCAATACTTCGCGCAGCTTGGGAGACAATGCCATAATTAAATCCCATATCTCACCAATGGACTGATTACCCAAATACTCCATCTCCGCAGATCGGGCTGTGCCAAGAGGTTCAATAGTTTTTTCCCGCTGCTCCACATCAACCGTGGACAATGGCTGTACACCGCCCCATAAGCCCGAACGAAAAAAGCGAGATTTCCAGTGCGAAAAAACAGTATTCCTAGCAATCGCAAGCAACCATGCTTTAAATGAAGAATTCCCCCGGTACGTGCCAATCCGGTAATAACATTTAATGAATACTTCTTGGGCCAGATCATCGGCCTGTTCAGAATTTTTGGTAAGATAATAGATATAATTCCATATATCCTCTCCGTAACGGCTCATGATTTCTCTTAGTTGCTGTTCATTCATCGTCTCGCTATGCTGAAGACCTTCCAGTTCCAATTAGCTTCACCTCACTTAATACGACCTCATAAAAGGCACTTTAGTTCCCTTATGTTCATATTTTCTCATAAAAAAACAGGGGGTCCAGTGATCCCCTGCAAATGATAAGATATCCGAATCGACCTCTCTCCTCAAACGATCGAGGTATGCGTAAGTAATCTTTTAATAGAACGGTTAGCTTCATTTAGTACAATTTCTTTATCCACAGTCTTTAGCAAACCTCTTTCCATCACGATCTCCCCGTCGATTATCGTTGTCTCCACATCTGCCCGCGTAGCGGAATATACAATTCTAGAGATGGGATCTACGTCATAAGAGGGAAAAGTATGAAAATTGTAGAGATTGAGGAGCACTAGATCTGCTTTTTTGCCTACCTCGATACTCCCGATCTTATCTTCCATCCCTACGGCCTTCGCCCCACCAATAGTAGCCATACGGAATACGCTGCGGGCATCCATGGTTGTGGGTCCGTGATGAGGCTTTTGAATAATCGCCGCCAATCGCATCTCATTAAACATATCCAGATTGTTATTGCATGGAGCGCCATCCGCTCCCAGACTAAGAGAAACATGCTCATGAAGCATCCCTGGTGTGTCGGCAATTCCGGAGGCCAATTTCAGATTGGAACCCGGGCAATGACTTACATGCACTCCTCGATCCCGCAAAATCCGCCGCTCCTCAGCATCCAGCCACACGCAATGCGCCAGTATAAGCCTTTCATTAGCTAATCCTAGATGATCCAGATAGACGATGTTACGCATGCCAGTCATGGCCTGCACAATCTCAATTTCCTCTAAATTCTCAGACGCATGAGTATGCACCTTCACATCGTATCTTGCGGACAGATCCCGCACCTCGGTTAATAAAGGCTCTGTACAGGAAATCACAAAACGTGGAGAAAATGCATACTGAATCCGGCCGTTTCCATAACCATTCCATTTTTCCAGTAGATCGACACTTTCCTGCAATGAAGATGCGGTATCCTCCTGCAGCGCCTCAGGCACATCTCCCCCTTTTTGATCCATCATCACCTTGCCGGACAAGGCCCGGATTCCACTTTTAGCTATAGCCTGAAACGCAAAATCCGTATGATGGACAGTCTCCATATCCACAATCGTCGTCGTGCCGCTGGTGATCAGTTCGCCGATGCCAAGCATAGCCGAATAATATAAGGATTCTTCATCATGCGCGGCCTCTAATGGCCAGATTCGTTTGCGCAGCCAATCCATCAGCTCCAGATCGTCCCCTTTACCACGGAATAACGTCTGGCATAGATGAATATGAGTTTGGATAAAACCTGGAATTAATGTACGGTTCGTAGCATCAATGATCTTCTCGTCACCCTGCGGGATCAGGCCAGTGCCGATTTCAACGATGAGATCATCCTTAATCCGGACATCCCCGTGTAAAATTTCCTCTTGCTTGTTCATCGTAATGATTTCGGCATTTTTGATCAAAATATTTCCCATAGCCCTTCTCCCCCTCATTGAGTTAATTCCAGCACAACTTCACGCTTGTAACACAAAAAGGCCACAAAAATATGCCTGAGCATATTTTCGTAGCCAGAAATTTACGGTTCCCGGTAGAGACCCTTAAACCAATTATTAAGGATATACGAAAAAAAGACTATTCATTTGTAATTTGAATAGTCCAATAATAATCTAAAGACAGGTTACATGTCAATATACATGACACACAATATCGATTATGTATTTTAAATAGTGATTTATAAAAGGAATTCAGCGTTTTGCGTTATGAAAAATAACATTAATTCGTTTTATGATCACGAATTCTTACGTTAAAATATTTTCGATTATGCTACGCTGTGCATCGTGTCAGACTTACTGTCAGGAAAACATGGAAAATAAGCTATCCGAGAGCTATTTCATGGCTTAAGAGACAGTCGTTTCGGACGATTAGGTCGGCCATTTCGAATGATTAGATCAGCCATTTCGGACAATCTCTGCTTACTCTAACGCCTTGTGGTAAACCGCTGTGCGCATATAGCGCGGTATGGCAGACTGGTCAGAGCCCGCTAGTGCACGCCTAGCTCTATTCATCTAACTGACCTATGCCGGGCCCTACTGCTACTCAACTGCTACTTCTGCACTGCTACGGCTACTACACTACTCCTACTTCCGCCCTTCTGCGTTCCCCTTGTGCCTATTCCACTGCTACGTCTGGAGCTTCTGCTTCTGCTTCTACTGATCTCGCTACGTCCACACCACAGGCGAGTCATAATCCTCCCAAGTACTTTCGGACCCAGATGACGCTATTTGCACATTTATCGCCTTTTGAGCAAGATTTCGGACTCCAGTGGCGCTATTTCCTCGTTACAGGTCCAAATGCAGTGTGTTTTATACCAATAGCTGCTCTGGAGTCCGATAGCATTCCAAATGTGGTGAAATGCCACGTTTAAGGTCTGCTGGGTCCGTTACTGTCGAGTCACACTCAGCCACTGATGCTTTCGGACCCAGATGACGCTATTTGCACATTTATCGCCTTTTGAGCAAGATTTCGGACTCCAGTGGCGCTATTCCCTCGTTACAGGTCCATATGCAGTGTGTTTTATACCAATAGCTGCTCTGGAGTCCGATAGCATTCCAAATGTGGGGAAATTCCGCATTTAAGGTCTGCTGGGTCCGTTACTGTCGAGTCACAATCAGTCACTGATGCTTTCGGACCCAGATGACGCTATTTGCACATTTATCGCCTTTTGAGCAAGATTTCGGACTCCAGTGGCGCTATTTGAACATTTTCGCTTATTGATCAGGGTTTCGGACTCCAATGACGCTATTTGCACACTTATCGCCTTTTGAGCAGGGTTTCCGTAAGCGCAAATTGCTACCTAATCAAACAAAGTTTTTGTTTAGAAAACGGTGTTATTTCCACAAAAAAAGGATATCTCAGTAGCCATTAGATGGCTCATGAGATATCCTCTGGTTCTCTCGCTATGTTACGCTTCCGAATTCCCGTGCTTTTCTAGAACCTTCTCGAACACCGGAAAATTAGCGGTACGCCCTGGAAAAGTTACCTCACCCCTGAGGTCATAACCCAGCTTGGGATATAGGGCGAGTGCCCCAGTGTTCTTAGCATATGTGTCCAGACGGATACTTGAATAACTATTCTGGCGAGCATATTCTTCTGCATAAGTGCTAAGACGGCGTGCAATTCCCTTCCCTTGAACTTCAGGATGCACAGCCAATCTATGCATAATTAAATGAGGCCCTTGCGTTTCTGTCCAGTCAATCTTCCCATACTGCTCGGATTGGTGCTCGTCCAACACTAGAATGCCGGCCACCGCATTGTTCTCCTCACATACCCATAGATTGCCACGTTCAATATCAAGGGAGATGATCTCCCGGTTCGGATAATGCTCGTCCCACTGATCGCTGCCACCTGCTTGCATCACCTGTACGCATTTGGCAATCAACTCCATAATTTCATCAATCTCATCTTTGCGTGCTCTGCGAATCTCAGTATCCATGAATCATCCCTGCCTTCATCTTAACCTCATATTATTTTCACTTTCATTATGAAGTTTATCACATCGGCAGCGCAGCAAACCAGTCCGCACGAAAACCGCAAGACCCGCTCACGGGCGGAGCGGATCTTGTCATCTGTGTCCCCTAGCTGAATTCCAGCTTATGCCCGTCCTCGAAGCCCTTGGCGAAACCGGCGTCGAACCCCACGTTGTATGCTTCGGTGTAGCCCTGTTGAAAGGCGTCTGCCGGGGGCGTTTCCGGCGAAACGCCCAGCTCCGGGGGGAGCGGAATTACCTGTGGAGCAGGCGGAGCCTCGCTCACGGGTACCACAAGCACCGGTGGCTGTGAAACCCTTACTTTACGAACAAGCTTACGACGAAGTCTTCTTTTCTTGCGTAGCAATAGGCCTTTTTTCGACTTCCCATAACGAGCAGTTTTCCGGGCAAGAACTCTGCGGGTTTTACGGGCTAGCCCTTTACGAACTTTTGCTCTCCGCGAGAGCAGCAATGTGCGTCTACGGGTTCTGCCTGAACGTAGCGTTCTGCGGCTTTTCTTCTTCATGCTTCTACTCCTCCTGTGCTCCATGTTCTCTGGAGGTTCCTACGGCGTATGCCTTGCTCAGCCATGGCGCAGCAGGAATTCCCCGTTTAGGACGATGTAGTGAAATCCCGGACATCATCCGGCACATCGCACTCTGATACCCACTTAAAATCCTGATATTGTCGCTCAATTTGCGGGCCGTCAACTCAGATTGCTCCGTCAATTCGGCGATGCTCTCCAAGATGGCCGCCAAAGCAGCCTGACTGCGCGAAATGGAGCGAATCATCTCCAGCTTGACGGCATGTTCAGAGAGACGGTCCCCGCTCATTTGCTGTCTTCTCCAAAACTAAAGCCATCACCTGACATGTCTCCAAAACCTTCCCCGCCACCATCGTCTTCACCACTGCCCAGCACTGCTTTTAAATTGCTGTAGAGTCCGTTCTCCAGTTTGGTCAGCCCTTCGACCATCTCCACGATGACCTCGTGTATAGAGAGGGACTCCTTCAGTTGCTCACTGTGGGAATCAAAGGCTCTAGCGTGGATATGATGCTGTGCCCACTGCTTTACCTTTTCAGCTTCAACCGCCTTAGCTTCCAGAATCAACGCAACGTTCCACTGGATGGCGGCGGTGGACTCCAGCATTTGCAGATAAGCCTTTTCTCTGCTCATCTTCCGCCTCCCGCTCCTATAGCGTTACTCTTCTTCTTGACCGTTCAATTCCTTAATCACTCTGCCTACCCCATCAGCCATCGCTTCTTCCAGATCTGCAAGTGCATTCAAGTAAGCAATAATATTCTTGTTTACCTGAGTTGAGCTTTCGATCATCCCGCTGATCCCATCAAAATCAGGTTCCGCATCTGGCAGATCGTGGACAATTTGCGACATACGGACAGCCACATGGCGCTCAGCGTCTAGAATCCGCGCCATCTGTTCGTGCGTATGGGCCATGTGCTGCAGGACTTTAGTTATTTTACTCTGCACCTTCATGTCTCCTTTGCTCAAACGCCCTGCTACAGCATATGCGGTAGGAGCCGTTACGGTGCCGGGGATCCTCGACAAGTTAAGGCTCTATAAGTGACTGGATGACATAAAGATTACGTTATTGCTAAGTACATTTAAAAGGATTAAAATGTGAAATGCGCAATCCTGAGTTTACCAATGATTGGTGGGGAATATATGAAGCTTGAAAGCCAGCGGATCGATCTAATACCTTTAACTGCCCCAGAGCTCTCACTAGCAATAGATAACTATTCGGAGCTACAGCAACAATTAGGCTTAGCTGCCATCAGTGCGGCGCTTGATGATGAAATGCAATATGCTATGCAGATCAGGCTAAAAAAGGTGCAGCAGGACCCCGACCATTACCTATGGTTAACGAACTGGGCCATCGTCCATCGGGAAGATCATTGTATTATAGGATTCATTATCCTTAAAGGTTACCCGAATGAGAAAGGCGAGGTTATTATAGGATATGGGATTGATGAGAAATATAGAAGAAAAGGGTATGCAACAGAGGCACTACGCACAATTACTGCATGGATTTTCTCCCATCCCCAAGCTGTCTATGTAATCGCTGACACTGAAAAAGATAATACAGCCTCCCACAAAGTATTGGAGCGTCTAGGCTCTGAGAGATACAAAGAAACTGAGGATTTAATCTGGTGGAGGATTTCCAACCCCCGAGCCCTCTGAGTAACGCGTGATTTCAAAGCCCTTGCGGCTATCTATAGCAAGATTACAACAAAAAAAGCACTGCCTTATGGCAGTGCATCCTTTAACTTTTCCCCCGCCTCGTGCAAAGACTGGAACGTCCCCGCATCACTCCACCAATCTTTAAGCACATCATAACTAAGTCTGCGATCAGCGGCGTATATATTATTTACATCGGTAATCTCCAGCTCCCCCCTTTTGGAAGGTGATACCCGCCGGATGATATCAAATACAGCTTCATCGTACATATAAATACCAGTTACACAATAATTGGTCTTCGGATGCTCCGGCTTTTCTTCGATATAAGCAATCCATGCCGCATCTTGACTATCAAACACAGGTACACCGTATCTGCGCGCGTCCTCCACCGGCTTCAGCAACACCTTTGCTGTGCCCGCTGGCTGACGGAGATAACTCTCCACATAAGGCTTCAGATCATCCATAAAAAGATTATCCCCGAGCAATACAACAAATCGTTCCCCCGGGAAAATGAACCCTTCTGCTAAATCAAGCGCCTCGGCAATGCCTCCGGCAGCTTCCTGAATTTTATAGGTCAGAGATACACCAAATGCAGCACCGCTACCTAAAAAATCCGTGTACAGGCCAGCAGACTGCTTGCTTATGACCAGAAGAATGTCGGTAATTCCTGCCCGGCGAAGCCGGTCTATGCCGTAACAGACCATAGGATATTTGCCGACCGGAAGCAAATGTTTGTTCATAAGCCGGGTCAGCGGTTGAAGTCTAGATCCTGTTCCGCCCGCCAGTATGACTCCTTTCACTTACTTTCCTCCTCTTTATCTACGTCCTTTGCCTTCGGATCTGCACTTCATATGAAATTTATAGGGTCTACATTCCATTTATCTATAAAAATCTTGCGATTTCGTTCCACCAGTTCTTGCAGTCCGGTATTGTAAACTTGCTTGAAACTTGCACTTCCTTCATGGTGCACCAAGCAATCCCCGGCGATAAGCAACCGATATCCCTTTATCCTGGTACGGTAACAATAATCATCATCTTCGTAATGTCCAGGTGAGAATCTCTCATCCAGTAGACCTACGGAAGTAAGCAGCTCTCTTTTGAATAAAAAACATAATCCTACCAGCCGTCTCGTCTCCAACCATTTCTGGGGATTTGGAAGGTTCGCCCTCTCAGCAGCCTGATGAAAATCTATCAGACCTTCATAATCAGTCTTCACCTGTTGACGTCCACTAGCATAGTTTGTGACTGGCCCAACAATACCAACATCAGGAGCACTATATAGAGCTCTCTTCAGATTAGTTAACCATCCTTGAGATACCACTACATCGTTATTCAGCAGCAGTAATTCATCACCTGAAGCTAGCTGTAGCCCCATATTGCATGCAGCTGGAAAGCCGCGATTGTCAGGCAATGAAATAAACGTTATATGATTCGCACGGCAATAAGTGTCTGTTCCGTCCGTTGAAGCATTGTCCACTACGATAATCTCATAAGGCGGCGGAGTGTAGGCAAGAATAGATTCCACACAGGCCCGCAGCAAGGGCAGCGCATTGTAGGTTGGAATAATAATACTCGTCAGCGTCATATGCGATTCCTCCAAGCGGCTACCTGTCTGCGGTACTCGCGCTGAGTCTCACTACTTAGCAGACCGCCAGCTTTTCGCCGCGAAAGAACCTCATGTAGAGCCTCAGCATGATCTCCTATGATCAGTTTTTCCACAGCATTTCCAACCCCTGTATTTGCCTTGCGCAGCCGATTATGTTTAATAACATTTACCGTCCCAGCCTTCTCCACCCGTAACTTTTCTAATACAGAACGAGCTTGGGCTTTAGGTGGAACCATTAATTCACGGTAGCCTATGGTCTCAAGCGCATGCCGCGAAAGCGCATGAGGAACAGCTGTCATAGAGCTAACCCCGAGATCGTACCTATCCAGAGCATAATTCAGAAACAGTTTGCTGCGGGTGACATCATCACATAATCCAAAAGAAGGCATCAGTGAGTCTAAATCATTAAGAGCTACATCAATCCCACGATCTACAGCCGCCGTGAATGAAACGAGCTGAGAGGCCGGAATGACCATATCTCCATCCAGAAAAAGCAATATATCCCCGCGACTCAGCTTCGCACCGATAGCCCGACCCACATCATGTCCGACAGACTCTGGGCAGTGTACTACAATGGCTTGACGATGTTGTCTAGAAATAGGAAAAGAGTTATCACTGCAGCCATTAAGTACGACGATAATTTCTGCAGGTTCAAGCCGTGCAACCTGATGCAGCAGACGTGACAAGGTCTGCTCCTCATTACGCGCGGAGATAATGACTGACAAAGTCCCGCGTAACTTCGGTAACTTCAGAGTCTCCTTGCCTGCCTTCGATTGCCGAGACAGAAGCGGGCGAGTAGCAGCGTTGCCTTTTACAGAGCGATTGGCTGACCTGTGACGGATTGGGCGTTTCTTTGCCGTTCGAGCTGCTGTGCCTCGTAAAGTTGCAACCATCATCTCACCATCTCTCTGCGCCGGGCTCCGTCGCCAAAGCCCGCTCTGATCCCCCGATGTTCCAGCAACAGGGATACAGCCTCCATATGATCCGCTGTAATCAACTGCTGCAATGGATCTTTGCCGTCTTCCTTGCGCCTTACCGCATTCAATTTCCCTACAGGCACTTTGTGAGCGGCTACCACATGCAGTCCACTAAGAATTGCCTGGGCATGCGCCAGTGGAGGACGTGATAATGAATCGCTCCCTAAAATATCAAGTGCTCTGCGGCTGATTGCGTGCGGAACTGCCGTCATCGAACATCCCTTCAGATCTGGACGGCCAAGCAGAATATTCAGTGCATGTTTAGACAGCACCACCGGATGGGGGGACAGCTTCCGGACCGGACCGGAATAATCATTAAGCGCTATGTCCACTCCACCACTAACAGCAGTGACGTAAGGACGCAGCCCCGAAGCAGGTATCACCAAATCTCCATCTGTAAACAATAGGATTTCTCCCTTGGCTGCCTCAGCTCCCACACTACGGCCAGCGTCGTGTCCAAGCGGCAACTCATAGGAAATAACACGCGCACCTAGCGATTGTGCAATCCCTGCCGTTTGATCAGTGGATCCATTCACGACCACAATTACCTCGCAGCGCGGATGGACCCCTCTGGCTCCAGATATCACTCCCGCAATGGTCTGAGCTTCATTCATGGCTGGAATAATAACCGAAACATAGGGATTAGGATGGTTAACTATAGGGACTACAGCGACTTGCCGCACTGGGCGTGAAGTCCGCCGCTTCATCCGAGAGACCCGCCGTCCTGTGCGGCGGGCAGAAGTTCGTTTGGGCTTCATGCTCATCCACCTTCCTTACAGAGCCAATTCTTCAGGCTGAGGGTTACATCACAGTTTATGTACTACAACGCACAGGGTAACGGCAATTGTCTCCTGTCGTTCTGAAAACAGGACAAATGTACTCCCCACCAAACTTCCGCTTAGATACATTGCGCATAGCCAGCTGCCGCGGACACAATCTGTGGCGGTAACGAACGCAGATTGTGTCCGCGGCAGGGCGATTAGGTTAGGACAGTATCGGACAAAACCGAATCTGCAGCGGATGTTTAGACATTAGCGCTATCGGACACAATTGCTCCTATTCGCCGCATTATCACACTTTTAGATTATTAACGGACTCCGTAGCAGCTATTGGCATGAAAAGAACTCAATAATGCTCTATTTCTATACAATTGCTTCACTAGAGTCCTAAACCAGCCTCAAAAAACGACAAACCTGCAAATAACGCCATCTGGGTCCGTAAGTAGCAGCGGATGTTTAGACTACCAGGTTATCGGACAGAGCAGCAGCCACAGCGAATGATTAGAACCCGGCGATGCTGACATGTAACGTCCCCCCCAAAAAAACAGAGCAGCGATCTCCAATATGGAAACCCGCTGCTCTGCTATTTTTAAGAGGAACTGCTTAAGGTTCAATCAAATACGCGATCATCTGCTGCCGGCTTAGCTAAGGGAGCGCCTATAGCAATCCAAGAGATAACCCCATAGAAATGCGGAGTCTCGCGCAACCGTACTACTTGAATCACTGCTTCTCCATTGGCTCTGCTCTTTAAGGAAGCGTAGAAGTAAGGCTGATTGGTCATGGCAACAAGCACATAACCCGTATGCCCAAAGCTCTCATCAAACGATACGGTCACCTCTACACTCTCTGCATCCCCATTGAACATAAATGCTGTCATTCCAAACTGCTGTAGTGCTTCTCGCTTCCCAGCTGTTTGAATCGGACTGAAGGACAGATGATCTGTATTTACAGAGTTCGGTGCCAGATGAGTCCCGTTTACTGCACCTGGGGAAATATGATATTCCTGAACACTCTCTTCTTCCAGATGGCGGGCTTGAATCGCAAACGAAGAGATTTTGGATGCTACTACCGCTTCATCCTGAAGCTCTGTTGTCCCTACTGCACCTTCTGTCAGATGAGCGGACTCGATACTGCCTTCCTTCAGCTTAGCTCCGTTGATACTGCCATCCGGGAGCAGTGCTGAGCTGCGTGTTTCATCCGCAAGATGCTCTAATTTGATGATGCCAGGCTGCAAATGCCGATCTGCCACGCTCTTGTCAGCAAGATGCTCTCCGTAAACACTCCATGGTTGTAAATGTGAAGAACTCACGGAGCCTTCGGCGAGTTTTTCTTCAGTAATACTGCCATCCGGCAACAAATCCGCACTGCGTACCTCTTCTGCCAAATGCTTCAGGGTGATGCTGTCCGATCGAATATGGCGTCCATCCACCGCATCCCCGGCCAAATGACCTCCAGAGACGCTGCCTTGGGCCAAATGGAAAGACTGGATCGTTCCTACTTCAATCTTCTCACCTGTAATACTGCCTTCCGGCAACAAATCAGCGCTGCGCACTTCTTCTGCCAAATGATTCAGAGTAATGCTTCCAGCACGGATATGGCGGCTATCTACCGCATTCCCCCCTAAGTGTCCCCCATAGACACTGCCAGGAGCCAAGTGGTAGGCAGTAATAGATCCACCCTCCAACTTTTTACCGGTAATGCTGCCATCCGGCAGTAACTCGGAGCTGCGTACCTCATCCGCTAGATGTGCTAGCTTGATCTCACCTTTTCCAATATGGAGACCTTCTACTGCAGACGGACTCAGATGAGTTCTATCCACACTGCCAGGCACTAGATGAATTGCTTCTACGGAGGCTTCCGCCAGCTTCTCCCCAGTAATGCTTCCGTCTGGCAGCAGCTCGGAGCTGCGTACCTCATCCGCCAGATGCGCTAACTTGATCTCACCGTAACCAATATGGCGTCCTTCTATTGCAGACGGACTCAGATGAGTTCCCTCCACGCTTTCAGGTACAAGGTGATTTGAATTTATGGATGCTTCCGCCAGTTTCTCCCCAGTAATGCTACCGTCTGGCAGCAAATTGGAGCTGCGTGTTTCTTCGGCCAAATGAGCCAGCGTGATCTCACCGTATCGGATATGACGTCCTTCTATTGTGTCCGGACTCAAATGACTGCCATCTACGCTTCCAGGCACCAGATGATTAGAATTTACGGATTCTTCCGCCAACTTCTCCCGAGTGATGCTACCGTCTGGCAGCAAGTCAGCGCTACGTGTTTCTTCGGCCAGATGAGCTAACGTAATCTCACCTTTTCCAATATGGCGCCCTTCGACAGAACCTGAACTTAGATGAACGCCTTCCACACTGCCAGGTACTAGATGATTTGAATTTACGGAAGCATGTGCCAGCTTTACTCCAGAAATACTACCGTCTGGCAGCAATTTAGAGCTGCGTGTTTCTTTTGCCAAATGAGCCAGCGTGATCTCACCGTATCGGATATGACGGCCTTCTACTGTGTCTGGGCCTAAATGGCTGCCATCCACACTGCCAGGCACTAGGTGAATAGAACTTACGGATTCTTCCGCCAGCTTCTCTCTAGTAATGCTACCGTCTGGCAGCAGATCAGCGCTACGGGTTTCATCGGCGAGATGAGCCAGGGTAATCTCACCATTTCCAATATGACGTCCTTCGACGGAACCTGAACTCAGATGTCCGCCTTCCACACTTCCAAACACTAAATGAATAGAATCCACGGATGCTCCCGCCAGCTTCTTCCCGGTAATACTGCCTTCAGGCAGTAAGTCGGAGGTATATGCATCTGCAGCCAGATGAGCAAGCGTGACCTCACCCGGTAGGATATGTCGACCTTCGACAGAACCCGAATTCAAATGGCTTCCGTTCACACTTCCAGGCAGGAGATGGTTGGAATCTACCGATCCTTCAGCCAGCTTCTCCCCAGTTATGCAGCCGTCTGGCAGCAACTCAGAGCTACGTACCTCTTCCGCCAGATGAGCCAGCGTGATCTCACCAGGTAGGATATGACGACCTTCAATCGTATCGGTACACAAATGGCTGCCGTCTACACTACCAGGTGAAAGATGCTGAGAATCCACGGCACCTTTTACCAGCTTAGAGCTATTAATACTGCCCTCTTGGATTTGAACCGCAGAAATAGAATTCGGAAGGATATGACCATTCCCTATAGACAACGGCCGGATATGCGCCCCACTGACACTGCCGGGATTCAAATGTCTACTTTGAACGGCACTTTCGCTTATGGTTTTCGAACTTACAGCATTTACCGACAAATGCTCAGCATGAACTGCTGACGCTGCCAGTTTACTGGATTCTATGCTGCCGTCTGCAAGCTTAGCCGAAGTGACTGCTAAATCACTGATTTTATCCGTTGAGACACTTTCCGGTGAAAGCTTCAACGAGGTCACTGCATGATCGGCCAGATGATGAGGCTGCACAGCTCCTGCTGCCAGGTGAATTTCTCTCACCGCAGCGGAAGCCAGCTTATCTCCTGAAACTGAGCCCGATTGAATCGCAGCGGAAGTCACACTATTTTCACCAAGATGTCTTCGTTCCACGGCTCCCGTGGCCAAATGATCCTTATTTACCACAGCATCCTGCAATACACGGCCGCTCACACTGGCATCCGCCAGATGCTTTTCCTCCACTGTACAAAAAGCGATATGTTCACCACTGACTACTTCACGCGCAATCGTGCTCCCAATCACTGCACCTGCTGCCAGCTTAGCTGCATTTAC
Source organism: Paenibacillus sp. FSL R5-0928 (assembly GCF_037970385.1). NCBI lineage: Bacteria > Bacillati > Bacillota > Bacilli > Caryophanales > Paenibacillaceae > Paenibacillus > Paenibacillus sp. FSL R5-0928. The sequence goes on from NZ_CP150225.1 coordinate 5,944,633, forward strand.
ACTTCCATCTGCCAACTTGGCAGAAGTAACGCTCTGTGCACGAAGATGCTCCCCGCCCACAGATTCTGAAGCCAGCTGTTCTCCAGTCACAGCACCGGAAGATAAATGTTGAGTCTGAATAGCTTCTTCCTTAAGCTGCTCCGAGCCGACCGCTTCCGCCGCTATATGCGAATGATTCACTGCTTCGCGTTCCAGATGAATAGAAGTTATGGCTTGCATAGCAATTTGCGGTCCGCGAATGGCGGATTTAGCAATATGTCTTGTGGTCACTGCTTCGTCTGCCAGCTTATGTGGGAGAATGCTTTGGTCAGCAATTTTGGACGAGGTTACCGCTTGCTCCACTAACTGTGCAGTTCCTACTGCACCCTCAGCCAGCTTTAAAAAAGAGATGCTGCGGTCAGCCAAATGCCGACTCGATATTTCGCCATCACCGATATGATTACCATTCACACTTTCTGGGCTTAAATGGACGCTTCTCACGACATCTGCACCAAGTTGCTTAGAGCCTATAGCTCCATCAGCTAAATGCCCGCCTTCGATAATACCCGACTGCAGCTGTTCCTTACCGATCAATTTGCTGGCAAGCTGATCAGAACCAATCGCTCCCGGGGCCAGATGTCTGGCGGTTATCAAAGCGTCGCTAAGATGGCGGCCTTCAATAACAGCATCCGCTAGCTTTGAACTGCTGATTTCACCATCAGCAATTTTATCGCCAGATACCGCTGCATCGGCCAGCTTGGAACGGTCAACACTGCCGTTAGCTAGGTGGCGACTTGTGATGCTGCTGCTTCCTATTTTGTCACTAGTAACAGCTCCATCTTCCAGTAAATCCGCAGTAATAATCAAATCGCTTAAATGGCGGCTCTCAATGGCTTTATCTGCAATTTGACCGCCGCCTATAATCCGATCAGCCAGCTTCTCTGGACTAATACTGCCATTTTTCAGCTTCTCTCCACTAATCGAATGATCCAGCAGCTTACCGCCACTAACGCTTCCTTCTGCTAAATGCTCGCCCACAATCGATTCTGGTGCGATTTTTGCAGAAGTGACTGCCTTGTCCGCGATATTGATACTCTGTACAGCGTAATCTTGCAGCCAAGGTGTACCAATAATGCCGAACTTTAGCTTAGAACCGTCAATGGTACGTGGAGCGATTTTGGCTCCGGTCACCGCTGCATCCGAAAGATCATCTGTATAAACGGGCTGAAAACGTTCTTTCTCTGGAGGAGCGAACCATACGGTTTCAGGAAGATTATCCGCCTGTTTCTGAAGCTGCGCTTCCTCTATAAGCTCCGGCTCCAATTGTAGAACTGGAGCAGAAGTTGGCTCCTCTAGAACGACTTCAGCTATTGCTCCCCCACTTACCTGAACTTCCGCGATCTCTGCTTCACTGACTCCGTCACTGTTATTCCCCGAGCTTCTAGAGCTGCTTTTGGTATCCAGCATACTCAGTTCCTCTTTATTGGGATTATCTACAAAATAGAGTCGTTTCTGTGGACTGCGCGGCTGCTTTTTTTTGGAACCCCTCACAAGCAGTCTCCTCCTTCCATCTAATGTTTCTCCTAGGCATCATATGCAGCGGTATGGGCTTATGACACCCTTTTGCGATGAGGCCTTCATAAGATTATGTGTAAAAAAAGGCATCTGCCTTCGCGCATTCGTCCACCCTGACACGCGGGTACAAACATACTATGACAAGAGTAGAAAAAGCAGGGATCATGTAACCGATGAAACAGGAGGAACAAACATGGGGCATAAGCTCGTTGGAATATTACTAAATGCCGATATGCACCGGGGCGTTCCCCGGCTAAAAACAGGACAGGAGTCTCTATCCAACTATGAAGAGGCCGCGGCGGCATACGGTTTAGTCCCTTGCTTCCTGAAGCTCGCGGACATCGATACGGACACAGGCTTTAGTGCCGCCTATATAAAGGGAGCCAACGGATATAAAAGCGTAGTTGTTCCTACGCCTGCTGTTATCCATAACCGGGCAATATACAGCAAAAACAGCCCTGGGATGCAGCGTCTGCTGAAGCACTATCCCCTGATTTTCAATACATGTAATCGATACGGCAAAGATGAGATCCATCAGCTGCTTGAAAAAAATACGGAGCTTCGCGAATATTTACCCGTAACAACGAGAGTCTCAGGCCTAAAAGAAATGATGAATCTTTATCCCGATCTCATTCTTAAACCTTGCCGTGGAAGTATAGGGAATGGGGTCATGCGGCTGGTCCGCAAGGGATCTCAGCGTTGGACCTTGAGCTACCTCTCCCCTTCGATGCAGCGCTGGAGAAATATTCCCGTAAATCAGGCGGCGTTGCCACAAGCGCTCCGCGCACGCCTAACCTCCGTGCCTTATCTTGTTCAAGAACGTATTCCCCTTGCTGAGATTGGAGGACGTCCCTTTGATCTACGCGTCACCGTTCAGCGCGGCTGGGGAGGAGATTGGCAGGTCACTGGGCTCTTCGCCAAACTGGCTGCCCCAGGGGGCTTTGTCTCCAATATAGCCCGCGGAGGAGAAGCGTTAAGCTCCTCCCTAGCGCTCGAAAAAGCCTTTTCAAGATCCACAGCGGCCCACATCCGTATGTCTGTCGAAATACTTAGCCTTGCAATCGCACGGTGTCTGGAGCAAGACCTTCCCGGACTGGCCGATATCGGACTGGATATAGGCATTACTAAGGACGGACGACTCTTCTTCATAGAATGTAACGGTCGCGACCAACGCTACGGATTTCATAAAGCCGGCCTTACGGAAATTTGGAAAGACAGCTATCGCAGACCTATGGGATACGCGCGTTTTTTAATAGAAACGAACAGTACGGTATATAACAGTTATTGATTTGTCTCCTATTCTATGTCAATATAATGCAGAGCAGAGACGACCCGTATACAACCGTACTGCTGCATTATGGAAGGGAGATGGGCATGGTAAAACAATTGCTACGGCTGATGACCGAGCTATCCTCACACCGGTGGCTTTCACGGTTAATGGGATCTTTTTCTCATAGTAGAATCAGCCGTTTTCTTATCCCGGCATTTATTAAGACTTATCAAATCCCCTCCGCTCAAGCGGAGAAAAATCCTGGAGAATATCTCACTCTTAATGAGTTTTTCAGCCGCCGGCTGAAGCCGGGCATGCGGCCTATTGCAACCGATGCTGACGCTTTGGTTAGTCCCGTAGACGCAACGATTACTGCTATGGGTGACATTACCGCCGGTACGATTATGAATGTAAAAGGGCAGGATTATAAGATCGAGGATCTCCTTAATCACTCCCCGCATCTGGAGCTGTACAAGAAGGGTTTTTTCTTCGTTCTTTATTTGAGTCCTACCGATTATCACCGGATTCACTCTCCCCTTACCGGACAAAAGGTGGAGAGCGATTATATTCGCGGACGGGCCTATCCTGTCAACGATTTCGGAATGCGACATATGAAGGGTGTCCTGAACCGCAACGAACGTCTCATTACGTATATTGCCGGGAGTTACGGGGAAACCGCGGTAGTAAAGGTAGGCGCAATGAACGTCAGCAGCATCCGTTATACGGATGCTACGGCTGCCGAGTGGCAAATAGGCGATGATCTGGCTTATTTTGAGTTTGGCTCCACCGTAGTGCTGCTCACGGAAAGCGGTACCTTTACCCCGAGACCCAAGCTTGAGGTCGACTCGAAGGTAAAAATGGGCGAACTACTGGGAACGTTGCATCGACCTTTGTAGGGAGAGTTGGGCGAATGTAAAAAATTAGAGGGTGCCTCAAAAGCCATGAAATGGCTGCTGGGTGCCCTCTTCTTTTTGAGACTTAGTGTGGAGCACAGTTGCGGACGTGAACCCTCTAGCTATCGTATACCTATCGTCTAACCATCGTGTACCTATCGTTAGCTATCGTATACCTATCGTTAGCTATCGGACCCAGCTGACCTTATACGCGGATTTTTGACACATTTGCGATTCTATCGGACTCCACCGCAGCTATTGGCACCAAAAACGCCTTATTAGAGTCGATTCTTAGGCAATAGCGGCGCTGGAGTCCGAAACTCCGCTCAAATGGCGATAAATGGGCAAATAGCGGCTGCTGAGTCCGTAAGCATTTGCTAGAGCGTTGGTCGAGGTTGGTCGAGAGTTAGTTGAGGGATGGTTGAGCATTAGTGGAGGACTAGTCGAGAGTTGGTGGAGGGATGGTCAAGAGTTAGTTGAGGATTTGAGGGCTAGTGGAGCGTTGGTCGAGGATCTACGGAGAGTTGGTCAACGGTTAACATTCAACGCTTTCGCACCCAGCTGACCTTATACGCGCCATTTTCGCACATTTGATTGGTCACAAACACACTAATAGCAAAAAGGACAGCCCCGTGGCTGTCCTTTTATCTTTTCATGTAAACCACCTAATACGCCTGTTACGCTTATTAACCTGCTACGCCCTAATGTGATTATTACGCCGCCTGTTTTGCTTATTCAACCTGCCACACCGTTATCTTAATACACCTGCTACGCCTATACGCTTATTACACGCCAATTACACATGTCCCTGCTTAGCAACATCAAGCGCCTTGGCCGCTACCTGTTCCGGATCTCCTAGATAAAAGCGACTGATAGGATTCATGTCCTCATCCAGTTTGTACACGAGCGGTACTCCGGTAGGAATATTGAGCTCCAGCAATGCCGCTTCATCAATATCCTCCATAAATTTAATCAATGCACGCAGCGTATTGCCGTGGGCTGAGATAAGCACCCGTTCTTTTTTACGCAAAAGAGGGACGATCCGGTTTCCCCAGAAATCGCCTACACGATGTACAGTGTCCTCCAGGCTCTCTCCACGCGGGATATCTTCCGGACGAACACCGCTATAGCGAATATCGTTTCTGGCATACCTAGGATCATCAAGCTCCAGCAACGGGGGTCTCACCGATAAACTCCGCCGCCAGATATGCAGCTGCTCATCTCCATATTTTAGCGCTGTCTCGCTTTTACTTAATCCCTGCAATGCCCCGTAATGGCGTTCATTCAATTTCCAAGACTTTTGCACGGGTATCCACAGCAAATCCATCTCTTCCAGTACATAGTTAAGAGTTTTAATCGAGCGTTTGAGTACCGAAGCAAAAGCCAGATCAAATGTATACCCAGCGTCCTTCAACAGCTTGCCAGCAGTCTTTGCCTCTTGGATACCCTTCTCAGTTAAATCCGGGTCACTCCAGCCTGTGAACAAATTCTGTACATTATACTGGCTCTCACCATGACGTATTAGTACGATTTCGTACATTTTCTCTCTCTCCTTCCAACTATGGACCTTATATATTTTACCGACGAACAACATTATGCGAAACGTATCGCGGAAAGCTCTCACCTTAGTAATAACCCAATCGTAGAAATAAATATCTACCGCTACCTCATAGTTAGACCAATTAAACATCCTCAAAGGTACGTGAATGAGGCGTGCATGGACCGTGAACGGCGTGTGGATAGTGCGGTACATGAGCTTACGCTTCATTGCAGAATGTGCAACAGAAAATCTTAACTTTTACTTGGAAATACATTACATTGTACTTCGTGCAATAGATTATCGTGATGATCTCTAGAAAGGCTGCTTCTCCTGAATTTGAATGTGAGATGTGCAACAGAATTCAAATCCGACTGCTTTTAGACTCAATCCCATTGTACAAAATACAACGTGAGGCACGATGTAATGTCCATCAGTTACTCTAGTCTTCGACTTAAGTTCATTATATATATCAATTTCTAACAACACAAAAAAACCGGATGCCTCATGGCCCCGGCTATTTATATTTTTAGTCATATCATGCGATTGTATGCTTGCTTGTTCCGTTTAGAACCAGCTGTCCACGACAAAAGCGTTCGCCTGCTTTAACCGTTTTAAGCGGTTTCTAAAAATACCTCCGCCTCCACTCTTACAATCCGTGTTGCAGATTCTGCGTCTGATGATCATGCCAAGAGTCTCCTTCCAAGAAGTTATGTAAATTCTCTGTAAACTAAACTGCAAAGTATTTACCCTTGGTTGAACAAACTGAAACAAAAAAAGTGAATCAGCGGATCTCAGATGGACTTTTTCCGGTATATTGCTTGAACTGGCGGCTGAAAAAGAAAATGTCACGATATCCGAGCGCATCTGCGACCTCAGTAACATTCATTCCTGCGTACAGCAGTAAATGCTGCGCACGCTCAATCCGGGCTCGGATGACATAAGACTGCACAGAAGAGCCCGTAAGCTCCTTAAACTTAATTGAAAAGTACCGAGGCGAAAGCCCCGCACGAGCAGCAAGATCCTCTACACGATGTGCAATCCCCGGATGCTGGCTCACATAGTTCGCTATTTCGTGAATGATTTCTGTCAAATGGTTGCTAACATAACGTTCTACTGGCTTCACACGGTCCTCCCTCAGCAGATGAATCATCAGCTGCTTCAGTATAAGCTGCCCTTCTTCCTCAGCGGCGTAAGTATCCACCAGAAATAGTCGAACGTACCTAGCAAGCAGATGTTCAAATTCAACGGTTTCTGTAAGCTCACGATAGGGCAGCGGAATATCCGTCACCTCTTCGGAGACATCAAAATGAATATATGTAAGTACAAGTGGCTTTTGCGGATTATGTGTAGCACTAGTATGGTCACCCGGACGAAAAAGGAAGCAGCTTCCCTTACCTACTTGAAAGGGTTCATCGTTACGCACAACCGTCCCTTCCCCGCTCCATACATAAAATAAATCATAATTTTGCAGCGACTTCTCTCTTTTTTGCCATTTCCAGCCCGGCTCGCACACAATCTTAGCCAGAGCCGGCAAAATAACAAAAGAGGACGGCGATGCATGCAGCATAACGTTCCCTCCTAAAAGTTTTGTTAGCATAAACTACCTTGAACCACTTCGCAAAACTTGCTTCGTAAGCATTTCACTTTGTTTTGTTAGCAAATCTACTTTGAACTTCTTCGCAAAACTCGCTTCGTAAGCATCCGCTTTGTTTTGTTAGCAAACCTACTTTGAACTTCTTCGCAAACTTGCCTCGTAAACATTCGCTTAGTATTGTCAGCTAAATCTGCTCTGACTTCGCAGCGTCCATATAGTTTTGTTTAGCTTAATCTACTCCGAGTTTCTTCGTCAAAATTCGTAAGTATTCGCTTAGTTTTGCATTTCATCTTCTTTATCATACCTTGTCATGTTGCATTTTGTACATCTTCCCACGCCAGATGCAGGCTTGTTATCCCTTCCTCCAGCTCCTCGGCATTCAGATGGGCAAAAGAAAAACAAGCGGCCGGTGCTCCCGGTGATAGCTGATATAACGCGGCATCTCTAAAATCCGTGTCGCGCCTAAGCGCTGCCGCTCGGAAAGCAACAAACTCTTCACTGCTGCGCAGCCAGCGGGCATATACATGCAAGCCCGCATCACCAGGCAGCAGCTCGAAGAGCTCCTTAAGCCGTTCCGACAGCAGCGTCCTGAGGATGCGTCCGCGTTCACCATAGATGCGTGTCATCCGGCGCAGATGACGGCCATAGCCGCCTGTATTCATGAACCGCGCCAAGGCTCGCTGCTCCAGCAGCCCTACCGGCAAGGGCTCATATAGCGCCTTGGCGGCGATAGTCGGCTTTACCAGAGAGGGCGGAAGCACTGCAAAGCCTAGCCGCAGGCCCGAAAACATCGTGTTTGAAAAGGAGCCTACATACACGACCCGCTCTTCGCGATCCAGTGCTTTTAAGGGCTCTATAGGACGCCCAGCCCAACGGAACTCACTGTCATAATCATCTTCAATGATTACTGCATTATGCCGCTGCGCCCATTCCAACAAGGTCCGTCGTCGTTCCAAAGGCAGTACCACACCCGTAGGAAATTGACGGCTCGGCGTAACAAACAACAGCCGGGCATCCCAATCCTCCGGAATAAGGCCGTTGCCATCCAGCTTCCCTGCCAGCAATCGGCCTCCAGTGATCTCTACGGCTCGCCGGATCCCGTGAAAGCCCGGGTCCTCTACGACCGCTGAGCCCCCTGCATCCAGCAGCAGCTGCGTCAAAATAACGATGCCTTGCATCGAACCGCTGAACAATACGATATGCTCTGCGTCCGCGCGAATCCCGCGGGTAATCCGCAGATGTGCAGCGATAGCTTTCCGAAGTCCTTCATCGCCTTGAGGTGGACAAGTGCTTTGCAGCAATCCACCTTCCTTCCCTCCGGCATAAGAGAGCGCACTGCGCCATTCGGAGTAAGGAAAATGTTCCATCCGCATACCACTACTCTGGAAGCTCACTGCTTTCTTATTACTCTTTTCATAAAAGGGTATCGGGCGCGCAAGCAGCCGCTTTCCCCATGCTGAAATAGGAATCGTAGTCTCGATTTCACAATCTCCTCCAGCAGCATCTGTGGCTTCACCCAAAGCCTGATTCTCACCGTCACTGCGACTGGCAGCTGAAGCAAAGCTATCTTCCGATACGAATGTCCCCCGCCCCGTTTCAGTCCTTACATAACCATCAGCGAGCAACATTTCATACACCTGCGAGACCGATCCGCGCGACAGCTCATAGTGCTTAGCAAGACTTCGTGTAGACGGCAGCGGAGTGCCTCCCGGAAGTGTTCCTTCCAATATTCCTGCGCGAAGCGCGTGATATAACGCTAAATATTTGTAGCGGTGTATCGCCAGATATTGATCGTATGCCAGCGTGATATTCATCGTTATCCTCCTTGACCAGCAAGTGGTCCATTAAAAACTATCTTAATTGGTCCTTTTTAATTGTCAACCACTCTACTATTCTTTAAAGAACAATTACATTGGAGCAGACGCTCTAGACTAAAAAGAAAGAGGACGTGATCCCTATGCGCAGAAAAGAATTTAAAGTAGATCAGGAGGAAGAATTGGTCTCTTTTCTAAACGGAATGAGTTTTGGTTTTCTCGGGACAAGCGATGGACAGGGGCAACCGCGGGTGACACCGCTGAATTTTGTATATACAGATGGTTGTTTCTATTTCCATGGCAGTCATGCTGGTGGCAAAATGAAGTCGATCCGCAATCAGCAGAAGGTCTGCTTTACGGTAGCGGATGAGTATGCTCTTATCCCGTCTTATTTTAGCGATCCCGAGCTGGCATGCCCTGCAACCGCCTATTTTAAAAGTGTGACCGCCTACGGCACAGCCGAACCTGTCGAAGACATTAATGAAAAAGCCGGCGTACTCTCCTTATTTATGAAAAAGCTCCAGCCCGAGGGGGGGTATGATTCCATCGATGCAGAGGACCCTAGATACCGTCCCCGTCTAAAAGGAGTTGCCGTTGTGCGCATTACCCCCGAGGAGATCACTGCGAAGTTTAAGTTTGGGCAAAACCTAAAAGAAGAAGAGCGCTCCGGCATCATTTCCGGCCTGTCCGAAAGAAATAATCCACGTGATGAAGAAACGATAGAAATGATGAAAAAATACTGCCCTTTCCACGCCGAATGATATTTTTTAAAAATCGTATCTTTCCAAGTGACGGTTGCAATTGGCGGTGATATAATGTTAGGCAATGTTAACAGTATGTTATCCCCAAAGAACCCTGGAAGGATGAAACTGATGAATCCACTAGCTGGACAATTAAACGAAAGTATCAAAGCAGGAAATGAACATGTGTATGATATGCTCTCTACGCTTGGCAAAGAGATTTACTTCCCAAAAGAGGGCATCCTGAGCCAATCCGCTGAAGCAGGAGCTCACGCCAAGAAATACAACGCAACCATCGGTATTGCTACTGAAGGTGGCGTACCTATGCACCTCGGCGTCATTCAGGATAAACTCTCCGCTTACAGTCCTAAGGATCTTTATAGTTACGCCCCTCCGGCAGGTAAACCAGAGCTGCGTACTGTATGGCGTGAAAAGATGCTGCGCGAAAATCCATCGCTAGAAGGTAAAACCATCAGCAATCCCGTTGTAACCAATGCCCTGACTCACGGGCTTAGCATTGTCGCTGACCTCTTCGCAGAGCCAGGTGACGCGATTATCTACCCGGACAAGAACTGGGAGAACTACGAATTAACCTTCGGAATCCGCCGCCATGGGGAGACCGTTAACTATCCGCTGTTCACAGAAGAAATGACTTTCAACAGTGCAGGTCTGGAAGACGCGCTGCTCGCTCAAAAAGAACGCGGCAAAGCGATTGTGCTGCTGAACTTCCCTAACAATCCTACCGGATATACTCCAGGAATTAAGGAAGGCGATGAGATCGTCGCAGCTATCCTTCGTGCGGCTGAGGAAGGCATCAACGTTGTTGTTGTAAGTGATGATGCATACTTCGGGTTATTCTTTGAGGATTCACTAAAAGAATCGCTGTTCGGCAAACTGGCTCATCTGCATCCTCGTGTGCTTCCAATCAAGATTGACGGTGCGACCAAAGAAGAATTTGTCTGGGGCTTCCGTGTGGGTTTCATCACTTATGCCTCGGAGGACAAAGACCTGCTGGCAGCATTGGAGCAAAAAACACTAGGTATCATCCGTGCCACCATTTCCAGCGGTGCGCATCCTTCGCAGACCTTCGTACTAGACGCCTTGAAATCTCCGGAATTCGAAGCACAGAAGGAAGAGAAGTTCCAGATCATGAAAGGCCGTGCGAATAAAGTAAAAGCACTGCTGGATAGCGGTAAATACGGCGAGGATGTATGGACGTATTATCCTTTTAACTCCGGTTACTTTATGTGTCTGAAGCTGCACACAGTTGCGGCTGAAGATCTCCGGCTTCACCTGATTCATAATTACGGACTAGGCACTATTGCTTTGGGTGAAACTGACCTACGTATTGCTTTCTCATGTATCGAAGAGGAACAGCTCGAAGATCTTTTCGATCTTGTATACGCAGGTGTTCGCGATTTAGAAAAAGCCTAACTGAACTTTATATAGCTTACAATCAGCTCCGTTTTCATGGAGCTGATTTTTTTTGTACACGACTCCGACATTGGCCTATACACGCCCCTCTCTCCGCACATACAATACGATGTACTCAAGTACAACACACACACCGAAAGGGGAATGAACATGAGCGAAGAAGTTAGAGGCGGATATGGATGTTGTGGAGGTGGCCCATTCACTAGCACTGGCGCCATCCTGGTTCTCTTTATCTTGCTGGTTATCATCAGCCGTTCACTTTTTGTCTAACCATTAATGACAGTCTCGGGAGAGAGCTTTAAGCTCTTTCCTATTTTCAATCCCTTTTTTTCACAATAGACGTGGGTGTCCAGTAGGTCATGATAATGGCTGCTGTGACGTCCGCGTCTTTTTTTATTCCACCTTGGTCTAAGCACCAACCGCACCAACCTTCGTTACCGCAGATCACATTTGCCCGCACAAAGCAGCTATCGGACACCCCTGACCCTAAAGGCAGTATAATCCCATATTTTACTTACTTACGGACCCCAAAGCCGTTATTAGCATGCCAAACCCCAAATATGAACCTCTTCATAGGGAATAACGCCACTGGTGTCCGAATTTCCCCGATAAAGGTTATATATTTGCAAATAACGTCTGCGGGGTCCGTAAGCCTCCGGGGATAATTATGATCGGCGGCGAAGTTGCAGGCTTAATGTAGATCTAGCTAATGCGAACTTCTAAACTTAGATACTCACCCAATAACCACACCTAAAAAAGGCTGTCGCAAACGTAGAAAATCTACGGATGCGACAGCCCAAGAGCTAAAAGTATCTTTACAACTGATGTATTACAGATTGTACAGGTTGTAGATCAAAACCGCTGCCTCTGCACGGGTGGTAACACCTTGTGGATGAATCCGCAAGCCGTCTCCCTTGATCAGGCCAGCACGTATTAGTGCTGCCACACTGTCACGTGCAAATGCTGATACTTGCTGGCTATCCGTGAAACTGGACATTGAAGCTCCGTTGCCGGCTGGAAGCTGTCTGCCGGCTGCTGCAATCGCTTTTGCAGCCAGCGTCATCATTTCCTGCCGCGTAACAGAAGCGTTAGGATCAAAGCTTCCATCTGGACGACCAGTGGTGATCCCCAACTGCTTCGCCATAGCCAACGCTTCATATCTGTAATCGCCAGGCTGCACATCTGTGAAGCTTTCTGCACTATCTCCTTCCAAGCCAAACGCTTTTATAAGCAGGAGCACAAAATCTCCCCGCTTCACTTCCGCTTGAGGCACAAATTGATCCTCTGTCATTCCGTTGATGATGCCTTTAGAGCCAAGCACCTCAATCGCATTGCGGGCCCACTCAAATTTGCCGATATCCCGGAATGTCTTCTCCGTAAAGGTGATACTGTACGTACCAGAGAGAATTCCTGTAAAGGAAACCATCCCCGTAGCAGCGTTATATCTGCCACTTGGAACAACCGTTAGAATCCCCAACGAATTCAGACTATGAATCGTTATATGTCCTTCTTTACCACGTTCTTCTGATTGTGGAGTATACGGCAGGGACACCTTAACCCGCATGTCAGAACTGTTCCATACGGCTTCCTTGCCATTGATAGTTACGCTCAGTTTAAATTCTGGGCGAGAATCTGAATCCACCTTGGTTATCGTAATTACCCATGGGGTTCCTGCCTCTTTTGCCGCTTGTTTCAGCAGACTACCTGGCAGCTCCAGCACACCAAATTCAGTATGAACGACCAATGAAGTCTTATCATCTGCAAAGATTATACCGTTTGGCAATTGCAGCTCATAACCCTTAGCTTTAGCTACTGCCGGTATATCAACAGTAACCGCTGAAGTTGCTCCACTTAAGCCTGCTGTAGCAGCCTTTTTCAAGCTTTCCAGGTCTATACTTGCTCTTGCCGCACCGGTATTACTGTTCAGCACTGGTGCTGCTGTAAGGATGGTGCTGCCTGTTACACTGCCTGCATTTCCGCTTGAATCCCCCCCTGTTGTTCCGCTGTTGCCACCACCTGAGGTACCCCCGCTTCCGGAAGTTGGTGCTGTCGTTGGCTGAGTAGTCGGTTCAGAGGTTGGACTTGGGGTTGGTTCAGGCGTTGCTGTTGGTGTAGGTGTTGGTGTTGGTTCAGGTTTATCCGCAGAAACGATATATTCAAAACTGGAAATATCACTTGGCTTCCAGCCCTCTTTTACAGCAATCGCCTTAATCGTCTTGCTCTTGCCTACATAAATCACTCCACTATACAGTTCGCTGGCTGCTGTAGGTACAGTGCCATCCACCGTGTAGTGAATAGACGCTCCAGCTGTAGCTGTAGTTAACTTCACAGCAACCTGCCCTGTATAAGTTCCCCCGGCAGGATCAGCCTGCGGTGCTGACACCGTCTTCATATCAACCGCTCCGCTGATCACATACGTGAATGGAGCTACAAAACTGTTCTCCATGCCCTCTTTTACCGCTATCGTACGAAGAACTGTGACTCCTGCTGCGTCAATAGTTCCGGTATAAAGTGGACTGTCTGCTGTAGGCAACGACCCATCGGTTGTGTAATGAATCTCTGCTCCTGATGTCGCTGTAGTAAGGCTGATCGTTTGTAATCCGCTGTAAGCTCCCGGTTTCAAAGAAGAAACAGGTAAGGAAGTCTTTGAATGAATCGGCTGCTCTCCTTCTTCCGTCCGTTCAAGCGTGAACCAATCTAGATTGGCACCGTCATTATTGAAGTTCATCCGTACTACCTGTTTTCCTTGCGCAAGTTGTACGACACCACTCGCCAGCGTGTAATTCGACCAGCCACCTGTAGTAGGCATAGGCACTGTCGAGAGTTTTGTACCATTTACAGATAGCGTAGTGCTTACTCCGCCTTGTGCTGTAGCATACCGATATACGATTTTATAAAATCCGGCTTCAGTAATATCAAGCATATAATCCATAGAACCACCTGCAACGGTAAACCCGACATTTCTAAAATCCAGCACATCGCCAGTCATGGTACTCTGAATTCCATTGGGTGTAGCATCGTAATAATTCTCGGCTTCCACTTTCAAAGAACCAGTGCCATCCATGATTACTTCAGTATAAGGTTCTATTTTAATACCACTAAGCTCGTATCCTGCTGATCCAGCTTGCAGGCGCAGCTTCTGTTCACCAGCCTTCAATTGAAGAACGGTGCGTATGCCAACGGTTTGCGAGTAAAGATTCGGCACATCAACGGTTCTTAATGTCTTCCCATCCTCCGTTTTATAAATAATGCCCTTAGGAGCACCATTCGCGGAAGTCACGGTAAGCGTAAAAGTATAGTTTCCATCCTGCGGCACATTTACCCAGTAATCAATGCTGTCTCCAGCATCAATGCCGGTCAGCTTCGCTCCACTGCCTTGGCCGCTGACTGTGATACCTTGCAGCTGGTAGAATTGATCCAGTGCGTTCAAACTTGTGACTTCTATAGGTGCTGTAGCACTAGTTGTTCCTAAGAGCTTAACCTCCGCACGCAGCACGCCACCACTTGAATCGGCATAAGCATTTGCAGGCACATTCACGGTAAGCTGCAAATCACTATAATACGGGGTATGATCATTCCATGCTAGCGTCAGCTTCACATGGGTAGGGTCAAGTAAGGCAGCTGCCCCAATACTTACATGCCCCTGATCCTTACCTGGGCCCGAGACAGAAATGCTCTGAATGGCATCAGGATTAAATGTCCCTCCTGTAAGGCTGACTACCAATTCATTCCCGTTCACTTGATATGGAAGAGTACTCGGAGAAAGACTAATGCTCTCTTCGTCGTTGATTGCTGTAACTATAAGTGGCAATTTCAGAACATGGACGCTGCCAAAAGACTGATTTGATTCTGTCTGATACACATCAGCGGTAACCGTAAGCGTACGATCAGTGTCGAAATCAATAGCTCGCGTCCCCGCTAATACGACCTTCGCTGTATAATCATCCACCCGGTATACGCTATCCACAACCGTACCTTCGTAACCTTCAATAGACCAATAAGCGGTATCCAGTTCAGGTGCATATTTGTCATTTACTAGCTTGACGATAACTTCTGCACCCTCCTCATTTCCTTCTACCAAAGCAGTCTCCGATTGAAGCCCGGGTCCGATCGTAAGCGACTGCAGATGAAATCCTGTTCCATTTACCTTCATGGTCAGCGTCTGCTCCCCGGCAGGCAAGGTTACTGTTCCATTAGCTATTTGCCAATTGGACCATCCCCCCGTCTTCGTCAAAGCATAAGTCGCTGCCGTTACCGTTGCTCCATCCTCTCCCGTCAGCAGTTCCAGCTCTGCATCATCCTGATTAGTAGCATAGGAGATCAGGAGTGGGTAGGTACCGCTGGCAGGTACATTAATCTTGTACTTCACCCAATCGCCGGGGTCAGTATAACCCACTGCACCACCCGTTACTAATACACCTGAAGCTGTCGTGTAGTCTTGCCCTTGAAGCACACCAGGAAGCTCATGTGATCCGGAAGGCGCTTGGCGTAAAACTAATGAACGGATATTATAACCGTTCCCGTTCGTCTTCAAGGTGAGCTTGTGAATGCCCTTGTTCAGAGAGATCAAGGATTGATAATCTGCAAAATCGGTCATACTCTCCGTCTGCTGCACAATTGGAAGCGTAGCAATGACCTTACCATCTTCACTAATCTCCACCGATTTTCCGGCGCCATCGCTGAATTGAGCGGCATGCTTAAATTGAAGTGAATATTCACCGCTCTCTTTAACATCAATCACATAGTCGAAGGTGGACGAGGCGTCTGGCGAGAACCCGCCAATATAACCCTGCTCATTCACAGTGTAAACCCCTTGCGCTTCTTCAAAATCAACAGCATTCACTACACCCGGCACCGTCTGTATACCATTCAGACGTTCCCAGCTATAAGTGCCCACTGATTTCGCCGGCAGCACAGCACTAATTTGCGCACCGTCCACTAGCAATTTGAACGGCTGTGGATCCGACGTCTGGTTGATCACTACCGTCACAATCTCTTTTCCATCCGGACTAGCAAAAGCTACGTTCGTTACAGTGCTGCTTGAGCCGTAGTCACTATCAATCCGCACGTACCCCGGTTTAACGAATTTCGTAAATTGGCCCATCAGATAATATTCTGGCAGCAGCCAGTAATGGTTACGGTCTCCCGAATCCTGCACAATCGGGGTTGGGTCTGGCGTTCCGGTCCACTGATGGGAGGCAATATCACTGTCCAGCATCGCTACCCAGGAGTTATAGCTGCGGGCCCAATTACGGAAATATTGAGCAATGCGGTCTGCGCCTGAGGTACCCCAGACTGCGCGTTCGGTCAAATATACATTTTTGTCAGGATAGAGATTATGGAGCTGGGTCATCAGACCAAGGTCACCGCCATAATCATGAAAAGCAGTTCCGTCCACCGCATCGTAGGCACCTAATTCAGGATTGCCTAGGATTTGTGCTGGATAGGCCATCGTGTCACCAGGATTATGATCAAATGTCCACAGCTTCACGTCTTTGAAACCATGTTCATCTAATTCCTTCCGCAGCAGTTTAGCCAGCTGGGCTTCTTGCTCCCACGGCATTTTGGTGCTTGGATATTCAATTTCCAGCAAAGGTTCATTCTGCAAGGTCAGACCTTCAAAGGTAATTCCCAGCTTCTCGTACTCCTGTACGAATTTAAGATAATATTTGGCCAGTACAGGCAGATATTCATCCTTCACTTGGCCTTTGATCATACTGTCTGTAGTCTTCATCCAACCCGGCGGGCTCCAAGGTGAGGCAAAAAACTTAATGTCCGGATTGATGTTTTGAATTTTTTTAACCGTGCTGATGATATGGTAGTCAATGTCCTTTTGGATGGAGAAATGCTCCAAATTAATGTCGGTTTGTCCTGGAGGCATATCATCGTAGGTATAAAATTGTTTATCTGTAAAGTCAGCCGTCCCAATCGTCAACCGGAGCATACTCATTCCGATCCCTGATACAGGATCAATCATTTTCCGCAGCAATTCCTCCTGCTTCGCCGCAGACATCTTCGCCAGATTATTAACCGTCGATTCCTCCATGGAGGTACCGATCCCTAGAATAGATTGATATTTCCGGTCAGGATCAATATGGATCTCTGTACCTGCCTTCACGTCAGGAACCACAATATCCAGCTTCGCCTGCTCTTCCAGCTTCAAATCACCCTCTTGATAACGGTCAGCATAATACCATTTCCGATCGGAAGGATCTCGCTCACTCGATACCCAGGAGCTAACTACATCTGACTTAATAACATGTTTAGTGCTTTCCCCGCCATCTCCGGGATTTGATGGATCTACAGGCACATCACCTGTTCGAGTGAAGCTCACCCAGTTCAGGTTGATATCCCCACCGGTAAATTCCAGACGGATCTTTTGCAATCCTGCCTTCTTAAACACAACATTTTCTACAGCTTTCGTCTGCCAATTCTGCCAGCCACCTGTTGAGGTCACGCTTAATGTTCCTAGCTTGGTTCCCTCTGCTGATTTGATGTTGATGCCTGTAGTGCCACTATTAACGGAATAGCGGAAATCGGCTTGATACGTACCTGCTTGCGCCACATTCACGTTATATTCGAGCCACTGTCCAGCCGAGGTATAGCCGACATCGAGACCGCCACCTATATCCTGCGTGTTTTCAGTTTGCAGTCCTGCGCTTTTGTTCAAAAAGTCCTCTGCTTCAATTTTGCCGGGAATCGGCAGGGAAGGAATCTCTGGAGCTTCCGGATCGACAGGAGCGGTTGGAAGCTTTGGTGTTTTCTCATTTTTGGTCAAGCCATATCCCGTTTTGAACAACACATTGGTACTGTTATTGTCTGCCGGATAATTATTCAAAGTGAATGGCCAACGAATTGGATTTTTGCCTACAAAATCCTTAGTACCAAATAACACATCAGCTACTCCAGCACCCTCTGTACCTGGTAGCCAAGCTGCCACAAGCCCATCCCAATCTTCCACTTGGCTGGCTATCGTCATTGGACGTCCAGACACCAATACGACGATAAGCGGAATATTAGGATCAGCAGCACGTATATTCGCAAGTGTCGCCAGATCCTGCTCATCCAGATTCAAGCTGGTCCGGTCGCCATCGGTCTCGGCGTAAGGTGTCTCACCGATAACTGCGATCGCTGCATCATAACCAGCAGCCCCACGCCCATTAATGTTATATGTGACCGTTGTAGAAGCAGGAACAGCCTCCTTTATCCCTTCGAGAATCGTCGTGCCTTCAGTTATATTGCCCGACTTCCCTTGCCAAGTGATCGACCAACCACCGGCTTGGTTACCGATATTATTAGCGTTTTTACCTGCTACGAATATTTTATCCATCCCGCCTAATTGCGATAGAATTGGACTTCCATTTACCTCATCGTTCTTCAAAAGAACAAGCGACTCCGCCACAGCTTGGCGGGCTAATTTGCGGCTTTCTGCTGAGCCAAATGCACTCAACAGATCCGGTTCGCTTTTGGGATGCTCGAACAATCCTGAAGCGATTTTGACATGCAGGATACGTTCTGCCGCATCATCTATGCGCTCAGTAGTAATTTTACCTTCGCCTACAAGTTCTGTGATGTACTTAATCGTATCCTTCCAAACGGTCGGCATCATGAACATATCGACTCCGGCGTTTACGGACACATACAGCTGGTTCTTCAATCCGCTAACTGCTTTGCCCTCGCTATCCACTGTGATTTGCTGCACAGCGTTATAATCCGAAATCACGAAACCGGTAAAGCCAAGCCCGCCATTTTTCTTGTCACCCTTCAAAACATCGGTCAGTAAATGTTTATGGGCATGCATTTTAAGACCTTGGATGCTGTGATAGGAGGCCATAACCGTCTGCACCCCTGCGTCTACAGCTGCTTTATAAATTTTCAAATCCTTATCCATGATCTCTTGCTCGGTATATTTAGTGATGTTGCCTTGATTTACACCATTATCCGTATAACCTTCACCTAGATAATGTTTTGCAGTTGCCGTGATTGTATCTGTCCCTGCCAATGCAGCAGCAGTCCGTCCTTGCAGTCCAAACACATAAGCCGCACCTAGTTCTGCTGAAATATCCTGATTATCACTAAAACCTTCATAGGTTCTACCCCATCTTGCATTATGAGGGGAGGCTATCGTTGGGGCAAATGTCCAGTTCGCTCCTGTTGCGGCTACTTCCTTAGCAGCAGCTGCACCAATAAGCTCAGTCAATGCGGGATCATTAGCAGCCCCTAGGCCAATATTATGCGGAAAAAGCGTCGCGCCTTTGACATTGTTATGTCCATGCACCGCATCCACCCCATAGAGCAGCGGAATGCCTAATCTGGTAGACAATGCACCATCCTGATAGCTATCTATCAAGTCTCTCCAGTTATCGCGGGTACTGTCACTTTCTTTTCCGTTAGGGAATGAGCCTCCCCCGCTGAGTACAGAGCCAAGAGCATATTTCTGTACCTCCTCAGGAGTGACGGCAGCTCTTTCTGCTTGAACCATCTGCCCAATCTTCTCTTCCAGCGTCATTCGGGATAATAGATCCGCAGTGCGCTCCTCCACACTTTTTGTGGGATCATAGTACACTGGAACTCCTGCGGCATCCGCTGCGGCCCGTGGTATACCCGCCTCAAGCACATTCAAGAATAAGGATGATAGTAAAAGCGCCACCATGAATATTGATAATCTTCTTTTCACGCCTGAATCCTCCCCCAATACTGTTTTGTTGGTACGGATGACTACGCCTATGAATTGAAGCGTATACATGATGTAAGATACAGGCTTATTATGCTGGAGCCATCTGGTAAAAGACATACAGCATTTTTTAAATACTCTGTTCCGTTTTTGCAAATTTAAGGACTTGCCCGGCTCAAATTATGCTTCCAGCAAAAAAAAGGCTCTCTCATTCGTAGAATTTCTCTACTGTGAGACAGCCTTTTTATTGTGACTATGAAATTGCTTTACAAATCGTCATCATCCGATCGTGCCGATTTACGGGACAAGTATCCTTTAAACAGAAAGACTACCACAACACCTGCCGCTAAGGTAAAGAGCACTGGCATCAGACGGTCACCTATGGAAGCTAAGAAAGGTAATCCAAGAATCAATGCCACAACCAGATGCGCACGGAATACAAATTGTGTCGTGTTGTCCGCCTTACTGCCTTCAGGAAAAGGATACACTGTCAGCCAAAAAGACTCGCTATGCAATTTGCGGAGTGCCGACAATTGAACACCAATGATGAACAGGAAGAACAAATAAATTCCGGTGCCAAAGTAACTATCACGGTTCCACCAATTCAGCAGCAGAGCCAGCACCGATATCCGCATAATGATTCCAAAGATATCGCCCCGGGCAAAGCTTTTGGTTAGCAGATACCGATAAGCAGTATCCTTACGCCAAGGCAGCTTAGCGCCCCATTTGGAAAGATAACGGCGGGAATACACCCGTTGCTCACGGCCCGGTACATCCACGAACCAGCCCAGAACCATCAGCGCACGTGCACCTTGATTGTTTTCCATGGCGATCAGTCTTTCCCATGGCACAGCGTGACGTCCGGGCACAGACAGTGCAGCAAGATAGGCTGCTGCCAATAACACCATAAATATCAGGCTCGGGCCGGCAGGCTGCCACAGCCAAGCGGCAATAATCAAACCTCCAACTGCCCAGCGCAAGAAAGCAAACACACCTGCCATCGGACGTGACAGCATAGCTATCTCTTTCCATAATCCATAGCTCGCGATCAGCTTCACAGCAATCAGGATCAACACTGTAAATAAAAGTCGCTTGGGAGAATCATCTGTACGTATGTACAACGGCCAAAGGGTGATCAGTACAAATAACAAACGAATGATCTTCCACACGTTTCCACTGACCCAGGAGGGTGCAAAATATTCCTTCATGCGGTGACCCTGAGGCAGCAGAAAGATCGTATCCGGGGTCTGCAAATAGGTTCGGAAGCCGCTATGCACTGTCGCAGGCAACAGTAATGCTAACATAATCCAGCGAATGGGAATGCCTTCAGGTACATTTTGTAGCAGCGATGTATACCAAGCAGAGAAGACAATCAACACGAACAGGAAAACCATGGCTACGCCGCTTTGAATGATATATCCCACATAAGGAAGCATACTTCCCATGAATCGACCGCGCCGCGTGCGCCGCAGCTCTTTCAAATCCATATTATTTCCCTCCCTGAACCAGCTCGTAGAACAGCTGCTCCAAAGTCAGCCCCTGATGCCCGGCAGTTGCCGCTATTTCCGCCAACGTACCCTGTGCAATCACCTTACCTTTATGCAATACAATAAAACGGTCGCAATAATTCTCTATTGTGGAAAGAATATGAGAGCTTAACAGAATCGACGATCCAGAGTTCTTTAGATCCATCATGAAATCAAGCAAGGAGCGGATACCTAGCGGATCCAATCCTAAAAAGGGCTCGTCGATGACATATAATGCAGGTCGTGCAACGAAAGCGCACATGATCATAACCTTCTGTTTCATCCCTTTGGATAGATGGGTCGATAGGGTTTCCATCTTATCCTCCATATGGAACAGCTTGGCAAGATGCGAGGTGCGGGATTCATAATCCTTTTGATCTACCCCATAAGCTCTGGCAGTAAATTCAACATGCTCACGAACCGTCATTTCGTCATACAGTAGCGGCGATTCCGGTACAAAAGACAACGCATTATTGTATCCAACGGGATCTTCAGCACGCGTCTTGCCCTGTACGGTGATATCGCCCTTATGGGGCGACATCAATCCTAGAATATGCTTCATCGTCGTACTTTTTCCTGCTCCGTTTAAACCAATCAAACCAACCATTTCGCCAGGCTGCACCTGAAGTGCAATATCATGCAGCACTGGCTTATTCAGGCTGTACCCACCACTGAGACCCGTAATTTGCAATACGGGAGCATTATTCATTGACCGTCACCTCTCGGAGTTTTGTCTTTCAACCACTTTGGAGCTCCTTTATTTTTACGGTTCTTCTCACGTTCCGCATTGCTGCTGCGTTTGCTCCGTGCAGGAGTCGCATCTCCGCGTGCTCCCGCAGAAGGATTCACACTGCGCTGTGGATCGCGCTGTTGTTCTCCGCTTGTTGTTTCATTTGTGTTAATCGTAGCCATTCTTTTGGCAGGCTGCGTACCTGCTCCAACGGATGGCGACTGAACATTGGAGGCTCCAGATGTGCTTACAGGCAGCTTGCCGCTGCCTGGAGCGGATCCATCACGGCGTTGCCCACTGCCTTCACTACTCCGTCCTCGTCCATTGCGCAAAGCGCTGCGCGCTTCATCTGCTGCAAGCACCTTACCACCGACCATCTCCCGCTCCTCAAGCGCAATATCCAATTCGCGGGCGAATTTCCGCATGATAAAGGTTTGTTGCTCTGTAACAATCGTTACAGATAAGCCGCGGCGTCCCATCCGTCCGGTACGGCCTGCACGGTGTACATAATGTTCAGAATCAAAAGCCGGATCGTAGCTAACTACCAAAGAAAGATTCTCAATATCCAGTCCTCTGGCAGCTACGTCACTGGCAACAAGCACACGAAATTTACCTTCCCGGAAACCTTTTAATACATTGCTGCGCGTTACCTTATCGGCATCTCCGTAGAGTGCTGCCGCAGTAAGCCCAAGATGATTCAGCTTAGCCTCAACCTCGGCAATATCATCTGTAGCATTCACGAACACAATCGCTTTATCGGGATTGTAATGGCGAATCACCCGGCGCAGCATGTCCATTTTGTTACGCTCTTCAGCAACAACATAATGATGCTCCAAACTTTCAGCAGTCATTACACCTGGAGCAATCCCAACCTCTGCTGGGTTCTTCATTTCACGATTAGCCAGCGCTTTCGTCTCTGGTCCGATCGTTGCCGACAGCATAACAAGCTGGCGTGAACGCAGCGCACTGCTGACAATTTTTGTGACTTCGCCAGCTCCGCTAAGCTGGAACATTTGGTCCGCCTCATCCAGAACAATAGTACTGACTTCATGCATCTTCAATTTACGAAGTCCAATCAGCTCGCGGATCCGCCCAGGCGTTCCCACAACTAGCTGTGGATGCTCACGCAGCTTGTCAATCTGGCGTTTGATTGCGGCCCCGCCAATAAGACCCATAACTCGGATTCCGCGCTGTTCACCATAACGTTCCGCCTCGCGTAAGATTTGCATCGCCAGCTCCTGTGTAGGGGCGAGCACCAGCTTTTGGACCACCTTCTGCTCCGGATTAATCGTTTGAAGCAGCGGCAATAGATAGGCCAGCGTCTTACCCGTTCCAGTCTGGGAAGCTGCAATAACATCTCTTCCCTCTAGTAGAAGCGGTATTGTCTGCTCTTGTACCGGGGATGGAGCGTTAATGCCGAATTCCGACAACCGGGCAATGAGGTCTTCCTGAATGCCGATAGCCGCAAAAGAAGCTTTATTCATAAGTGTAATTCATCCTTTTCGCTTGAGATAATATCTTCATTATATGCCAAAAAGGCCTCTCCACCAAATGGAAGGCCAATAAAGCTGACAACAGGGTCTATTTTCTGTTCATCGCATTATAAGTAAGCTTGTCCGCCAGGCGAGGAAACAGCCCGTAAAGCCGTATGCCAAACCCTGCCAGACCCGGAAGATCGAGCTCTTCTTTGCCGGTCTCCATAACCTTAACGATCTTAGAAGATACATGCTCTGGGGTCATCATCATCCGGGCTACACTCTTCTCATAATTGCCAGACGGGTCTGCCGTTTTGAAAAAATCGGTGGCGATAGGCCCCGGGTTCACAGCCGAGACGATAATTCCACTCTTCCGCAGCTCCTGACGGAGCGCATTTGTGAATCCGAGAACAGCATGTTTGGTAGCTGTGTAGGCTACAGATTTGGCTGTGCCTATCTTCCCTGCCATGGAAGCCACATTTACAATCTGGCCGCTTCCCCGCTCCAGCATATGTGGAACAACAGCCTTCGTGCACCGGACAATCCCCATGTAATTAACATCCATCATATCGTCAAATTCATGAGGCTCCATCTCCGTAAAAGCAGCAAATTTGCCGTACCCTGCGTTATTTAGCAAAATATCAATTCTGCCATATGCGGCTAAAATTTGTGCGAAGGTCTTTTGAACACCTTCAGCATCTGTTACGTCACAGGTGTACAGTCCAAAAACGCCCGGGATACCGGCTGCTGTTTCTTTCAGCTTCGCTTCAGAACGTGCTACCAGGACGGGGATTGCCCCCTTTTTACTAAGCATCTGTGCTGTTAATGCACCAATGCCGCTTGACGCTCCTGTAATCACAACAACCTTATCTTTGAGTACCATGAAAAGTATTTCAGCTCCTAACTCTTGCCTAAGAGATCATCACCTGAATATCCATCTCTCCAACCCCATCCATCAACAACGGAATACTAAGCGCTTTACGAGGCATAAAAGACATGCTTTCCATCTTCATAATCTGAGGAGGACTTATATCCACCGAAACACCTTGATTATATAGAATGGTACTGGCATTCCCACTGATCATATTGCTCAGCTCTGAAATCGCACTTTGACCCATCTCATCCATCTCGGTGATCACAAAGCCACCCATCATAATCGATACCATTCGCAAGGCTACCTGCTCCGCGATACCAAATATAATATTTCCGCTCAGTTGGCCTGTCATCCCTACTTGAATCCATATATGATTATCGATCAGTTCAATTTCTTTAATGCCTAAACTCCCCGTAGAAGGCGAGACCTGAATTACTTGTTCTATAACAGTCCGTGCAGACTCTAGAAACGGATTAATTACTTCTACTTTCATGAATGTCTAGTCTCCCCCTTTATCGTGCTTTGGTCATATACCAAAAGTCCCAAGCAATATGGATATATTATACTTTATATATCGGCACAATTCAGCAAAAATTAATGCATATGTCGAATTCAAACCCAAGATAGTTTACGCAGCAACATTGCTCTGCCGGGTATTATCTCCTATAATTTAAACAAATGCCAACGTGGAACGTAAGATATTAACGCAATTACACATCCAATTCGATGGTCCAAAGGAGGTATTCCATGAACATCAGCCAGCTGGAGACACTAATAACAATTTCCAAAACGATGAGCTTTCGCAAGGCCGGAGAACTGCTTAATCTGACCCAACCAGCGGTTTCAGCACAGATTAAGAGCCTTGAAGAAGAGTTCAAGAC
The DNA here is from genome assembly GCF_037970385.1 of Paenibacillus sp. FSL R5-0928. Classification (NCBI taxonomy): domain Bacteria; kingdom Bacillati; phylum Bacillota; class Bacilli; order Caryophanales; family Paenibacillaceae; genus Paenibacillus; species Paenibacillus sp. FSL R5-0928. The sequence goes on from NZ_CP150225.1 coordinate 5,969,632, forward strand.
TCAGCTGGTTGACCGAAACCAGCCTGTTACATTAACGGATAGAGGGACTGTCTTTCTGGAGCATGCGGAACAAATAGTGAGGATTGTCGAGGAACTTAAGGAACGGCTTGCAGATCTTGATGAAAATCCCCAAGGTCATATAGTTCTAGGCACAACTACCTCAATCGCCATTCAAATTTTACCGCGTATTCTATCTTATTTTAAAGACCAGTTCCCCCATATCAAAACATCAATTTCCTCTATGTCCTCATCACAAATTTATCAGCATGTCGAAAACGGCATTGTTGATGTCGGCATCGGTTATTTAATTGGACGTAGCCCGGGCATGTCTACTTCCATTTTGTATTATGATACCTTCGAACTGGTGGTCTCTCCCAGACACCCTCTCGCTCAAGTGAAGACCGCTGGGATAGAAGCCTTAAGCAAGACCCCGCTAATTCTGCTCTCACCAGATACAGTGGGCCGTAAATTTGCGGATGAGGTTCTGAACAAACATGGCATTCAACCTCAGGTCATTATGGAGCTGACCAGCAGCGAGGAAGTGAAACGGATGGTCGAGCTCGATTTGGGCGCCGCCATTATTTCCAAGCAGTCAGTAACCGCTGAGGTTCGAGCCGGCACCCTCAAAATTGTGCCAATTATTGAGCTGGAAGTCACCCATCCTGTTGGCGTGATCACAAAATCAGGAAAATACGTAAACTCTGCTATGAGGCAGTTCCTAAGCGATCTTAAAGGCATGCCGGAAACCCAATTTATCGGGTCTGAATAAATCCCACCCACAAAGTGGAACCGATTACTTCTGAGCTGATTGCATAACCTTGTTTAAAGGAGATGTTCTTGATGAAATTTGATTTACACACCCATCATTTCCGCTGTGGCCATGCTGACGGAACGATTAGAGATTATATCGAAGCTGGGATTGCCGCTGGATTGGGAGTTATAGGTATTTCCGATCATACTCCCTATTTCGGAGATCCATCCGATCAGGCTTTTCCCAAAATCGCAATGGCTAAATCCGAATTTGCTAATTATGTAGATGATGTTCTCTCCCTCAAAAAAGAGTACGAAGGCGTTATCGACGTACTGTTAGGCATCGAATCAGATTACTTCCCCGAACATGCTGAGATATACCGTAAGACATTATCCGCCTACCCTTTTGATTATGTGATTGGATCGGTACATAGTGTTAGTGGAGTCAGCATTTTTAACAAAGGGCGCTGGAAAAACCTTAGCAAAAATGAGAAGATCCGCGTGAAGTCTGAATATTACCGGTTAATTGCTGATTCCGCACGCAGTGGTATGTTCCAAATACTCGGACATATTGATGCGATGAAGGGGAATTATCCTGCTTTTTCCGAAATCCCTGCACCTCAGCCGATTGACGATTGTCTGCGTGTAATCAGTGAATGTGACGTGGCCATCGAAATCAATACCTCAGGCGGGACTAAGCTGGTCGGCGGCTGGTATCCCTCTGAAGATATTCTGGAGCGGGCACTACATTTTGGCGTAGAGGTTAGTTTTGGTTCGGATGCACATAAGCCGTCCCGGGTCGCCGAGGATCGGGATGCGGTAGCTGCACAGCTTAAAGAAATAGGCTTTACACACTGGGTTTATTACAAGCAGCGCCAAAAAGTCAAAGTTTCTCTGTAAACAAGCTTAAACGCCTTCACCGTCCCTATAAGGACGGTAAGCGTTTAAGCGAGAAATTAAATAATGCACCAAGCGTTTTGGTTTAGGGGCAGGGTTCACCCTCCGTTAAACCAATCTCAGCTTGGTGCATCTTTTTGTTTATTTACAGATTATCACAGCTAAAACCTTGTTGTTTCAGCGTACGTTTCGCATCTCCATATTCCGGGTTGATATCATAAAAATGAGCAATCGTACTGGTCCAATCTCTCTCCGTCATCCCCTGCTGCTGCAAGAATTCACGGTGGGTTTGATTATACGCCTCCAGGAGGCCTTGTACGTCCGGATTGTATTGCTCCTCATGAAATATAGCTTCCAGTGGCAGCCGCGGCTTCTGAGAAACCTCCTCCGCTGGGTATCCCACGCATAGGCCGACGACAGGGAATACGTACTCCGGCAGCTTCAGCAGTTCAATCACACCCGCTGTGTTGCGGCGCACACCCCCAATAGGAATGATGCCCAGTCCCATGGATTCCGCCGCTGCAATCGCGTTAGACAATGAGATTCCCACATCTGTAGCTCCAACCAAAAGTGCATCCACATCTTTCACGGCTTCAAAAGACTTGCCTTCCAGCTCACTAGCTACTTTAGCTCTATAAAAATCCATGCAAAATACCAAAAAAACCGGTGCTGCCGCTACATGCTTCTGATTTCCGCACAAAACTGAAAGCTGCTGCTTACGCGCAGGATCTTTGATGGCGATTATCGATACCTGCTGTCCATGAACCCATGACGGTGCGGCTTGAGCCGATTCAATCATAATTTGTAGCTTCTCTGGCTCCACAGGCTGGTCTGAATATTGCCGGAAAGAACGATGGTTTTTTAATGTTTGTACCACTTCATTCAAAATGTTACGCCTCCTTGGTCATTCCACTCCATAGTATGTTAATCATAAACGATCGGATTCGGTACTGCCAATCACTTACGCTACTCTTTTCAATCAAAAAAAATGGACCCGAATCATCGGGTCCCAAAGCAGTATATTTTTAAAAGGGGGTCATGTACTTAGTTTAACCGCACACTGTTAGAGTTTGATAACGGCATTATTTCATTTGTGTAACAATGTGAATACTTTCATTACATCGTCCAAGGAGCCGACTTTGGGCATCACCCGCTCCAGCTTCATACCGTTCTTGAGCATCACACGTTCCGATCTAATATTATCTCCTGTGCAGCGTCCTTCGATCCTTGTTATCCCAAGGGTATGAACACTATAGTTCAAAAACAAACCCACGGCCTCCGTCGCCAGCCCGCATCCCCACCATGCCGGGTCCAGCATATATCCTAAGGTAGCTGTGCCCTCACGGCGGTTCCAATTCTGCAAAGCCACTATACCGATCAACCGCTGCTGCCCCTTTAAATAGATCCCGGCATGCAGCGCACAAGGATCGAAGGCAAATAACATCCGGTTTACCAGCTTCTCCACCTGGGCAGATGCTGATCCAGGGCCAGAGCGTACTAGAATATGGCGCTGCACATCTGGATGGGAGAGCAGCTGCCGCAAAGCTAAAACATCCTCAGGCATGATCAGCCTCAGATCAACTGCTAAACCATGTTGTGTCTCTAACAACACTGCTCCATAGGTGCTCATCTTCTCTCCCCTTCCGTGCAGCTAAAATTCCAGCCTAATCAGCTCATGGACCGATGCAGCGTCAGAACCGTTAATTCTGGCCTACACAATAACCGAAAAGGCATGTATGTCTCTCCAAACCCTCTATTCACATACACAGGCATGGCTTTGTCTTCTGTATAATACAATCCATTTATGTATTTAAGAGATCCATAAGGTGTAAATGGCGCACCTATAAAGGGCAGGCGAATTTGTCCGCCATGACTGTGCCCGGAAAGCTGTAGATCAAATGAATAGGCCTGTGCGGTATCCGCATAATCCGGCTCATGCATCAAAAGGACGTTAAAGGTTCCTTCAGGAACACCAGTAATGGCTTTCGCTGGGTCGGGTTTACCGTGTAACAGATCATCCAGACCCGTAACCGCCATGACTGCCCCGCCTCTTTTTAGAAGGTAGGATTTATTCCTCAGCACCCGGAAGCCCGCAGACTCCAGCAGCTCGGTAACCAGCTGGGTATTCTTGTAATCATGATTGCCTAATATCGCAAATTTACCCAATGGCGCACTTAACGCTGCCAGCACCGGTACGGCTTCAACAAGATCCTCAGGATCGCTGTCCACAATGTCACCCGTGAAGCAAATAAGATCCGGTTCAGCTTTGCTTATATGTTTAGCGAGTCGGGCCAGATCCCTGGCATCCTTATTAAATCCGAGATGCGTATCACTGAAATGAACAAGCTTCATCCCTGAAAAAGCGGAAGGAAGCTCCTTAAAACGCAAGTCCAGCTTAGTGACCTCAATCCAGTTCGGCTCCCCCTGCCATGCATATCCGCTTGTAAGCAATCCTGCGCCGATTACAGCAGCCGCACTCCGAGTCAGGAACTGCCGGCGGGTAATTGTAGACTCGCTACCAGAACGCCCCTTAGAGGGGTCCTTGTGGATCTTATCGCCATTCTTATTGGGAGAAGCCCCAGACGATTGTATCTTCATAGGGAGATTCTCCTTTCTTTACCTTTTCCCCGAAAAACAGACGGTCCAAATAATAACTTATATATTATTTCGGGCAGTTAGAACAATCCGGCATTCTTCTTCCGGAGTTTCGCTGTAAGCGCGTGCAATCCCTTTTTTTGCGATTTCTGATTTTTGAACTCGTCTCAGCATAAATGCTACTTCCAGGTTTTTTACAAAAGGAAACGGTTCAAGCATTAACGTTGACTTATCCTGCCACTCCGCTGTGATAACACGACCTGACGTAAAACTGAAATCTTCAGTGCCTGAGAACCCTTCACGCCACCATGGATGCTCCTCTGATTTCGGACACCCCGGCTCATTTAAGGCCAAATACAAGGACAGATCATCGCAGAATTCTAAAAGACGGGCATCATAATACAGCTCATCTTCTCCGATAGGCTTAGAAGCTTCAAGCTCCCGATGGATACGTGCTCTGCGTTCCTCTTCATGTTCTTGATATAACGTTAGTTCTGGATAATCGAGTCCCGAAATCTTAATAAGCCGCTCAAAATGCAAGCTGCACAGCAACGCTCCGTACGGTGTGTGTTCCTCGATCTCATCTAATCCACGCTTATAAAAGGTCAACTTAGGCACTACAGGAAAATCAATAAAGGTGTAGGGTGCTTGCTCCGCATCATTCCAGAAAGGGGTCTCATCCAGATCAATCCAGCCCCTATCATGCTGGGCTACTGCCCACAGTACCTCTTCCCGGCGTCCTTCAGTTGGCACATGCTGCTCTTTGAACCCAATGGCCAGCTCTCCGGCAAGTTTCCCGTGATCATGCTGCTTAACCATTACAATTGCTCCATCTTGCTCCCGACAAATCACGATTATTCCTCCTTGTTCCACAGCTAACATTACGTTAACAATGGATATTATAGCATAAATTGGTCAATATTCTGAACTTGCTCCAGCCCTGCAAGACTTTCCCGCCTCAAGCAGATAAGAGAGTCTTAACAACATAAAAAAAGCTACCCCCAGCGAATGGAATCCACTTTGAGGATAGCTCAATAGATAAACATTTGGCGGTACTATTAATTACACACCTAACCAACGTTTGAACATATGCTTCGTTGTTTGCTTGTTTATTTCTGCAATAGATGTCGTAAGAGGAATCCCCTTTGGACAAGCGCGTACACAGTTCTGTGAGTTACCACAGCCATCGATCCCGCCATCCTCCATAAGAGCGTCCAATCTTTCGTCAGCGTTCATTTCACCTGTAGGGTGAGCATTGAACAGACGTACTTGAGAAATGGCTGCCGGTCCGATGAAATCCGTCTTTTCGTTGACATTCGGACAAGCCTCCAAACATACGCCACAGGTCATACATTTGGATAATTCATAGGCCCACTGCCGTTTTTTCTCCGGCATCCGCGGTCCCGGTCCAAGATCGTACGTACCGTCAATCGGAATCCATGCTTTCACCCTTTTTAGCGCATTGAACATCCGGGTACGGTCAATGACTAAGTCACGCACCACCGGAAATGTCTTCATAGGCTCAATGCGTACAGGCTGCTCCAGATTGTCTATAAGTGCAGCGCAAGCTTGGCGGGGTTTGCCATTAATCACCATGGAGCAAGCTCCGCACACTTCTTCTAAACAGTTGGAATCCCAGCATACGGGAACTGTGCTGTCACCTTTGGCATTCACAGGGTTACGCTGAATTTCCATCAAAGCACTGATCACATTCATACCTGGACGATAAGGAAGTTCAAATTCCTCGACATACGATGAACTTTGTGGATCGTCCTGGCGGGTGATGATAAACTTTACGTTTTTGGGAGCTGCAGCTGTTTCCGCCATAATGGTTCCCTCCTCAAATTGCCTGATTTTATTTCATGAAGCTTGCCTCGCAAGCTATTCTGTTACTGGAAAGCATTAATCCTTCGAATAATCGCGTACCCGTGGAGGAATCAGCGAGACATCCACTTCATCGTAGGAGATTTGTGGACCCTCTGCAGTCCAGGCTGCTTTTGTGGTCTTCAAGAACTCCTCATCATTACGATTTGGGAATTCCGGTTTGTAATGTGCACCACGGCTCTCATTGCGCATAAGCGCTCCAAGTGTCATCGCTTCGGACAGCTCCAGCATATTCCAGAGCTGGCGAGTGAAGGCCACACCTTGGTTATTCCAGCGCGATGCATCATTCATATTGATCTTGCGATAACGCTCCTTAAGCTCTTTGATTTTGCCAATGGTCGCTTCCAGCTTCGGATTGTGCCGCACCACGGTCATATTGGCGGTCATCCATTCGCCCAGTTCCTTGTGAATCACATAAGCATTCTCTGTACCTGACATCGCTAACAGAGATTCATATTTGTCCGTTTGCTTTTTGTGGAAGCTATCGAATACGGAAGAAGAGATATCCTGCGATGATTTCTTCAGGCCTTTAATGTATTCAACAGCCTTTGGTCCTGCGACCATACCGCCGTAAATAGCAGATACCAGTGAGTTGGCGCCTAGACGGTTCGCTCCATGATATTGATATTCACATTCTCCGGCTGCAAAAAGACCAGGAACGTTCGTCATTTGATTGTAATCAACCCACATGCCGCCCATAGAATAGTGTACAGCCGGGAAGATCTTCATTGGTATTTTACGGGGATCATCCCCCATGAATTTTTCGTAAATTTCAATAATCCCGCCAAGCTTCACGTCCAGCTCTTTCGGATCCTTGTGAGAGAGGTCCAAATACACCATGTTCTCGCCATTAATGCCCAGCCCTTGATCCACACACACATTAAAAATTTCACGTGTAGCAATATCGCGCGGCACCAAGTTACCGTAGGACGGATATTTTTCTTCGAGGAAATACCACGGTTTCCCGTCTTTATAAGTCCAGATACGGCCGCCCTCGCCACGTGCCGATTCCGACATCAGGCGGAGCTTGTCATCTCCCGGAATAGCGGTTGGGTGAATCTGGATAAATTCTCCGTTGGCATAATGTACACCCTGTTGGTACACCGCACTTGCAGCTGTCCCTGTATTAATAACGGAGTTCGTTGTTTTGCCAAAAATAATACCCGGCCCGCCGCTTGCCAAAATAACAGCATCCGCAGGAAAAGTCTCAATCTCCATCGTCTTAAGATTCTGGGCACTGATGCCGCGGCATACACCTTCGTCGTCGATGATAGCCGAAAGGAACTCCCAGTTCTCGCGTTTAGTTACGAGACCTTCAGATTCCCAGCGGCGCACCTGCTCATCCAACGCGTACAGCAGCTGTTGGCCTGTTGTCGCGCCGGCAAAAGCTGTACGGTGCCGCTTCGTTCCGCCGAAACGACGGAAATCGAGCAGACCTTCCGGTGTGCGGTTGAACATAACGCCCATCCGGTCCATAAGGTGAATGATACCTGGCGCAGCTTCACACATCGCCTTAACCGGCGGCTGATTCGCCAAAAAGTCACCGCCATAGACAGTGTCGTCAAAATGCTCCCAAGGGGAGTCGCCCTCACCTTTTGTATTTACCGCGCCATTGATGCCGCCTTGCGCGCATACGGAGTGTGATCTTTTTACAGGAACTAATGAGAATAAATGGACATGCGCACCAGCTTCCGCTGCCTTGATGGTAGCCATCAAGCCGGCCAGACCGCCGCCCACGATAATGATATCGGATGTTGCCATGATAGTTCACTCCTTTTATCGAAAATATCAGAAAGGATTCTTAAATTAAATGAAGGTCTTTATGGACTGGGCAATAGTTGCTGCAGTTTGAAATTCACTGTCACGGAAAGTAACCAGCGAAATCAGGAACATGAACGTTACTAAGACAAATATGCCAAGACAGAGGTAAGAAGATACCCGCTGTGCACGAGGACCGACGGTAATTCCCCAGCTGATTAAGAAAGACCAGAGACCGTTCGAGAAGTGGAAGCATGCAGCAACGATACCGATAATATACAGTGTCAGCAGAAGTGGCTGAGTCACGATATCGTGCATGAGACCGCCTAATTCTTCGTGCTCCACATTACCCACTGCCACCTGAACCCGTGTTTGGAACAAGTGCCAGACGATAAAGATAAAGGTAACAATACCTGTAATCCGTTGCAGGGTATAACGCCAGTTTCTTTCAATGTTGAAACGGTTCAAGTTCGGCTTGGATTGATACGCAATATAAAGTCCGTATACCCCATGGTACAGCAGAGGAAGCCATATACCGAACAATTCCAGGAAGAAGACGAGCGGTAAGCTGTTCAGCCATAACACGCTGTCAGTGAAACCGGAAGCGCCACCCTCTACAGCCGCAAAATTCGTCATCATGTGCTCAATGAAGAAGGCTCCAAGTGGGATAACGCCTAGCAAGGAATGAATCTTTCTGGAATAAAATCCTTTCATACAAAGTAACCCCTTTCCGATTAAAACAGCGTTTTCATTAATGGGTATTCACCGCCGGAACTACATTTGACACAGGATAACGTTGACAATCCAATGACATAATTCCTTAATTTACCGTTATCCTAGAGTTTACCGGACTTAGTTTTATTTTTCACAAAATGTGAATATCTTGTGTCACTTTTCATGTTACTCTTTTTTCGCTTATAAGGGAATTGCAATCTAATTATTAAACGTTATACAATAAACGCATAAGAATAGATTTTATATGATAATAATTCTCATTTAGCGAAACAACATTTTCCGACATAACCTGATTTTCCTTATGTAATAAGAACAGTTACCCTTAAGGCTATGAATTTCATCACTACTGATCATACATCGCACTAGGAGAGGAACCTCAATATATGTTTGACGATTTAGATGTTTTTGCAGCAGTTGTGGAACATTCCAGCTTAAACCGGGCCTCACGCCAGCTCAATCTGTCCCAGCCCGCCTTGTCTCGCAAAATTTCTAAACTCGAGGAACGTCTGGGGGTCGCACTGTTTAATCGTTATGGCAAACGACTGGAGTTAACCGAGGTTGGGCGTCTCACTTATTCCTATGCGCTTGAACAACGGCAGCAGCGTTCCAAGTTTCTGGAAGCCCTTTCTAAATTCAAAGAGGGGGAGCCAAGGCTTGTCACCTTGGGGGCTAGTCTTACCTCACTGCAGACCACGCTTCCGCCGCTGGTTAACGCTTATATGGACAAATATCCGACCGCAGAGCTGAAGCTGATTACAGGCCGAACGCATGAGATCGTATCCTCAGTTAGTGAGGGGAAATCAGATGTAGGTCTGATCGCTTCCTCTATTCAAGAACCTGGGTTACGCTGCATTTCTCTGTTTGAGGATCAATTGCGACTGGTCGTCTCAGAGCAGCATCCTTTAAATTTATCTTCCAAGCTAACCATGGATAATCTATCCCGGCTGCCTATGATTCTCTTCTCAAAGGGGACCTGGTACCGGCGCCTGACGGACGATCTATTCCAGCGCTGCGGGATTGATCCCGATGTGCGCATGGAGATTGACTCCTTCGAAGCCATCGTGCGGCTGCTTCCGACTGTCAAAGCGGCTGCGTTGCTGCCAAAGTCTTATCTGCGTCCAGAGCTGCTGAACGGCGGCGGACTGGTGTCCTTACATATCAAGGAGCTGGAGCAGACTCAACGGACCACCTGCCTGATTTACCGTGACGATGGAAGCATGAGCACGGCGGCTCGCAGTCTGGTGCAAGTAACCGAAGAGATGTTTCTGACAGAACGTGAGCAGTAAAGCCGGACCAAATGAATCAAGGGGCGCACCTATTGATCTCCAAATGAGGCAATAAGTGAAGCACTTATCGAAAGATTAGGGGATTTATCCCTAAAATTCAGAGATTTTTGTTCAGAAGACTTATAATTAGGGAAAACTTCCCTAATTTTTGGCCGATTCAGTAGCTAATAAGGAATCCCTCTAATTATTAGGGAGAAATTCCCTAATTTCGTTTATTTAGAGCGAATAGCGGCTGTTTTCAGGGAAGTTTTCTCTAATTAGTTCACACCCACTCTGTACATCGTACAAACAAAGAACGCATCTCGCCCATAGTCCACTGTCACAGATACCACAAATCATCTACTACAGCCGTACGAATATCACACCTAGTAACTCGCCCACCACACACCCCAATAGCACAGATCACTACGCGTGATCTATAGTCATATGGCATAGTAAAATCCATTACTTTTCCTACTCTTTACTCCATAAAAAAGAAGCTGCCCCCAAGTAGAATTCACTACTTTTGAGTCAGCTTCTTTTACTATGATTCTTGGTTCACAACTTCACTCTCAAAACGGTCAATACTTTCATTAGGACCAATGAGTACCATAACATCGCCTTCACTTAAATAATCATGGGCAGTTGGAGCGACGATTATTCCGCTTTCCCTATTTAGGGCAACAATGCTGCAGCCATATTTAGCTCTTGTATTTAAATCGGACAAGCTTCTGCCGTTCATGCAGGATGGCACGGTCAGCTCGACAATTTTATAATCCTTGGACAGTTCAATATAATCCAGCAAATTGGGCGTCACCAGCTGGTGTGCCACACGAATCCCCATATCCCGCTCCGGAAAAATAACCCGATCAACCCCCAGCCGCGACAGAGCGCGGCCATGAAGGATGGAGATTGCCTTAGCCACCACTTGCTTAACTCCAATCTCCTTCAACAAAATGGCCGCCAGAATGCTTCTCTCCATATTGTCACCAATCGCAACAATCCCACAATCAAAGTTCCGTACACCAAGCGAGCGCATAATTCCCTCATCTGTAGCATCTGCTACTACCGTATGCGTCAGTTGATCGCTCATTTCCTCCACGCGTTCTTCATGGTGGTCAATGCCGAGCACCTCGTAGCCCATTTCCATCAGCTCAAGCGCCAGGCTTGAACCGAAGCGACCTAAGCCGATTACTACAAATTGCTGTGCTTTCATTTCTAATTAACTCCTATCCAATAATTATTTTACCTTCAGGATACTTATACAGTGGTTTACCCTGTTTGGGACCGAGTGCATACGCCAAGGTTAGTGGACCTAGCCGACCTGCAAACATCGTCAGACAGAGTAGAATCTTACCGATCGCTGACAGTTCCGGAGTTAGCCCCATAGTCAGTCCTACCGTAGCAAAGGCGGAGGTCGTCTCAAACAAGATTGCCAAGAAATTACTGTCTTCAGTTGTGGAGAGTATCATCGACACAGAGGCAATTAACAACAAAGCCAGCAGTGTGATCGTTAATGCCTTGTAGATGCGCTCTTGAGCCAGCCGATAACGGAACAACACAACATCTTCCCGTCCACGCAGCATAGCAATAACAGCACCAATCATCATCGTAAAGGTTGTTGTCTTGATCCCGCCGCCCGTTGAGCCTGGAGAAGCACCAATAAACATAAGAATCACTATAAAAAATTGTGTAGCCTGCCGAAGTCCAGCAATATCTACTGTGTTCGCGCCAGCCGTACGGGGAGATACGGATTGAAAGAAGGCCGATAATATTTTACCGCCAAAATTCAGTGAACCCAGGGTACGAGTGTTAGTAAACTCGAATATAAAAATAACCAAAGCTCCGATCAGAATCAGCCCTGTACTGGTGGACAGGACAACTTTACTATGTAGAGACAGCCTGCGGGTTACCCGAAACTCCACCAGATCTGACATTACAATAAAACCAATCCCGCCGGAGACAATCAGAAACATCACAATAATATTCACAAGCGGATCATAAACATAATCAGTTAAACTGCGAAAATCCCCAAAAATATCGAACCCCGCATTATTAAACATAGACACCGCATGAAATATGCCATAATAAATCGCTTTTCCCAACGGCATATCAAAAGCCCAGCGAATAGACAGCAGCAAAGCGGCACAGCCTTCTATGACAAGAGAATATATAAGGACTCTCCGGATCAGTCGCACAATTCCTTCCATAGAGCCTTGATTCATGGCTTCCTGTAGGATTAGCCTGTCCCGCAAAGATATTTTACGCTTTAACACCAGTGAAAATAGAGTGGCCATGGTCATAAACCCTAAGCCGCCGATCTGGATTAGGATCATAATTACGGTTTTCCCAAAAATCGTGAACGAAGTTCCGGTATCCAGCACAACAAGCCCTGTTACACAGGTTGCCGAAGTTGAAGTAAATAATGCATCAATAAATTCCACGGAATTCCCGCTTGTGCTTGAAATGGGCAACATAAGCAGCAAGGCCCCTATCAGAATAATCGATGCAAAACCAAGCACCAGTATCTGCGGCGGCGAGAGCTTCAGAAACTTAAATTCAGAAATCCTGCGAAACTGTGAAGCCACTATGCTCACCTTCTTATCAAAAATTCCAACAAAAAAAGCACTGGAAAACCAATGCTAACTTGGTTCCTGCAGTAAATTAGCCTACGAGGTTAGCTGACGGATTCGGACTGTGCAGGCTGCCCTATTCGTTCCCAGAACGAAATTCACCCCTGATGAAAGTGCCATTTATCTTGTATACTCCACTTTTCATCACTTCTTATGGTTCCCCCGTTTTCACCAGAAATTCGGCTACTATACAATTGCATACAAATTATATACGTTATTTAGTGAATTCACAAAGACACAATTAATGCTCATTCACATGAAAAAATGCGGTTTAAAGAGACTGCATCAAAAGGAGTACCTTTTCTCATCACTTTTCCGTGTTTTCCCTGCAATTACACCGATTCTCACCATTCGTACACAAATGAACACGATAAAATTCATGGTATAAATTCACATGACTATTCTATACTATCTCTATTACCCATAAAAAGAACATATAATGTTTTTTGTAACCAGCCAGGCACTAATACTATAATGGAACATAATATTGTCAGTACATAACAAGGAGGCGTTACATGAATCCCGTCGGCCAGCCCATACAGCAACGTGCCCTCTCCAAGAGGCTCATCATCTCGGGCATTATCGGTCTTATTCTATTTATTATGTTTCAGATTTCCCCTTCACTGCTTAGTAGCCCTACAGGTGAAGATACCACCGTCATTAGCAAGGCAGAAGCCCGTGACCAAGCCATATTATTTGCAGAACATAAGCTCAACTACACCGAAGCACCAAACGATCAATGGAATGTACTTTACGAGACGGACTCTTCCTTTTATGGTTATATGTCTCGCGAGAAGCTTGTGGAGGACTACACCAAGAAAAAATTGGATCAAAAATATCCTTTTGATGTCTTTCGTGCAACGCTTACTCCTTCAGCGGAGCAAGAGCCGCAAATCATCGTTGACCTCAATATGTATAACGGTAAGATTGTCGCTTTCTCAAAGGCTGCAAAAGTTGCCTCCGAAGAGGGGTCAGGCATCGCTTCCGTTGGTGCAAAAGAGGACAAGGGAGCTGACCTCACTCTAGCGCAGAAGGAGAATCTTGCTCGTCCTTGGCTTCAGGAATGGGAAGTAAATCCTGCCAAGCTACAAATTGAATCGAATACAGGAAGCCATGGGCTAGTGTATACGGATAGTACTGTTCAGGTCGGCGAATCCTTATTGCACTATTATTTTGATTTCAGTGGAGAGCAGGTATCCAGCTTTAATGCCGGATTCACTGCACCAGCTTGGCATACCTCCTACGTACAAGGACAGACCTCTTTAGCGGAAAAGCTAACATTATTCGGTTACGGTATACCCACACTGATTTTAGGAATTCTGGCACTCGTCTACAGTATTCTTAGAAGAGAGCATACTTCCTTTAAACGTGGAGTATTCCTAAGCTCAGCCTATTTTGTAATCATGATGATCAGCACCTATAATATGCTGCCTGAATCAACAGGCGAAGGGCTAGAAGCACAGATTACCTCTGTCATTATGTTTATCATTTATGCTTTATACAGCCTGCTGATGTCCTCCTTGCTCTACTTCTCTTTAGTGGGCGGCAATGGCCTATGGCGAAAAGAGGGAGGCATGAACCCTTGGCCCCGCGCCAAAGAGCCCGGCTATGGACAATATGTGTTGGATAGTATCCGGGCTGGTTACATCTGGGCTTTCGTTCTGCTAGGGGTGCAGACGGTTATGTTCATCATATTATCGTTTACCTTGCACAATTGGTCTACTACAGACGCCACCCAATCTCCTTATAACATGAGATATGCTTGGCTTCTGCCTATCGTCGCATGGCTCGCTGGTTTATCTGAGGAAGCCATTTATCGCTTTTTCGGAATCCCTATGCTGAAAAAGGTGTTCCGGAACACTTTCGTCGCTTGCTTGATCACCACGCTGGTTTGGGCGTTTGGCCATACGTTATATCCGATCTATCCCATCAGCTCCCGTCCGATTGAGCTGACCGTAATCGGGCTGCTGTTCAGTTATATTTTCCTTCGTTACGGATTTATTGCTGTCATGTTCAGCCACGTCGTGTTTGACAGCATCCTGATGGGCGCTACGCTGATCTTTATGAAGGAGAGCGTAAATGTAGGCGCGGGTATCTTCGCGATTATTATGCCGTTCATAGTCGCTTACATCGTCTATCGATTTAATCCACCACAGAAGACTAAGCCGGTGGAGCCTTCTTCTTTGATTTAAGAAAATAAAATAGTGTACATCCTATAACCAAATTTAAAAAAGGGTATCATAGCAGCTTTAGTCGCTGCTGTGATACCCTTTTTCTTTTGTCACCATTGCTATGAGGTTGGCTCTTCGTCCTTGAGTGCATCAAGAATTTGTCTTGCCAGCTTTTCTCCAATAGAAAGTGTACGGAAATCATCCACGGAGGCTTCTTTAATTTTCTTAAGCGATCCGAAATGCTTAAGCAGCGCTTTACGGCGCTTCTCACCTATACCAGGTATTGAGTCCAGCTTGGAGGTAACCATGGACTTCCCGCGCTGTTCACGGTGGAAGGTGATCGCGAACCTATGGACCTCATCCTGAATCCGTTGCAAAAGGTAAAATTCCTGACTGTCCCGGGCTAGCGCGACAGGTTCTGGCGGATCTCCAACCAAAAGCTGAGCCGTCTTATGCTTATCATCCTTAACAAGGCCGCAGACCGGAATGAATAATCCCAGCTCATTCTCCAGAATATCAATAGCAGAGGAGATTTGCCCTTTCCCGCCATCGACCACGATAAGATCCGGTATCGGAAGATTCTCCTTCAATACCCGTTCATATCGCCGCCGAATGACCTCGCGCATCGTTCCATAATCATCCGCACCCACTACCGTACGAACCTTATATTTACGATACTCTTTTCGTGCAGGCTTGCCATCAATGAAGACAACCATCGCTGAGACCGGGTTAGTTCCCTGAATGTTCGAGTTATCAAACGCCTCAATACGGCTCAAGCGTTCAAGCCCCAAGCTCTCGCCTAAGCTGATCGCTGCTCCAGAGGTACGCTCTTCATCCCGTTCAATCAGCCGGAATTTCTCGTCGATAGCCACTCTTGCATTTTGACAAGCCATGCCAACCATCTGCTTCTTAAGACCGCGTTGTGGCACAAGCACCTTAATGCCCAGCCACTCCTGCAGAATGGAAGCACCGCCAGCGGCATCCACGATCCCTGCTGCCGCAGCTTCCTCCGCCGCCGTCGCACGTGCCTCAGCCTCTTCAGCCGATTCAGGAGTATCTTCACCCTGTTGTAAATCCGCTTCTGCTGGAGCAGCTATGGCGATCTCGGGTTTATTCTCTTTATTAGCCAGAGACTCCTCATCGAGCACATCCGGCAGCAGGATCTCCTGCGGCAAAGCGGGATTATCACTATAATACTGCGTCACATAAGACATAAAGTCACTGTAGGCTTCACCATAGAACGGGAACACGGAGGAATGGCGCTGAATCATCTTCCCTTGTCTCATGTACAGAATCTGTACACACATCCATCCCTTGTCTACAGCATAACCAAATACATCCCGGTCCTTAGTATCTGTAGTGTTGATCTTCTGCTTCTCCATCAATGCATCGATATGGATAATCTGATCCCGCAGTTCCTTCGCCCGCTCAAAATATAACTCCTCAGCAGCTTCCTGCATTTTTTGCTGTAAATCCTTTTTAACCGCCTCATGACCTCCGCCTAGAAAAGCAGCGATATCCTGCGTAATCTGTTCATACTCGGATTTCTGAACCTCCTTCTCACACGGTGCCAGACACTGGCCCATGTGATAGTAAAGACAGACCTCCTTTGGCATCACACCGCATTTACGAAGCGGGTACATACGATCTAGGAGCTTTTTTGTCTGCTGAGCAGCATAAGCATTAGGATAAGGGCCAAAATATTTTGCTTTATCTTTAATCACCCGGCGTGTAACCTCAAGGCGCGGGTGAGTTTCATTCGTTATTTTTATATAAGGAAATGTCTTGTCGTCTTTCAAAAGCACATTATAACGCGGCATATGTTTCTTAATCAGATTACACTCTAGAATGAGCGCTTCCATGTTACTGGACGTAACGATGTATTCGAAATCAGCAATATTAGCGACAAGCCGCTGCGTTTTACCATTATGACTGCCTGTAAAATAAGACCGCACCCGATTCTTGAGTACCTTCGCTTTGCCCACATAAATAATAGTGCCTTCCTGATTCTTCATCAGATAGCAGCCAGGCAGATCGGGTAGTAGTGCCAGTTTATTGCGGATATTGTCCAAAATGATCCCCTCCAGCTAAATTGGACCCATGATTAGTTGGCATTCAGCACACAAAACGCCTCCGGAATGAACCGAAGGCGCTGAGTGGCAGGGCCGAGGCCCGAACAGTAGCATCTATCAATTATTGATGTTTTGCTACGATATTTTTCAGGGATTCTTTGGAGTTCAGTCCCACAACTTTATCTACCGGTTGACCATCTTTGAAGAAGATCAGAGTTGGGATACTCATAACACCAAAACGGGAAGCCGTTTCCGGATTCTCATCCACATTCAATTTTGCAATTTTCACGTCGTCTCCCAGCTCTGTGGACAATTCATCCAAGATTGGAGCGAGCATTTTACAAGGACCACACCAAGGAGCCCAGAAGTCTACTACTACAGTACCTTGACCTTCCACTTCGTTACTGAAGGATTGGTCAGACACGTTCACGATAGCCATGATATTGTTCCTCCTTTAAGTTTTGCGAAGCATTACGCACATCTTAAGCCAAAGCTTAGTTCATGGAAGCTGCTCCGAAATATGAGTTAATAAATTGTTTCATGTAATATGATAACCAAATTACCACTTACCGACACATTACAAGTATAACATATCTTTATGGAATATGTGAAATATCACTCGCAATTATATTGCCTTCAATGTATTTTTTTGCGTACTCTTTTCTTTACAACCTCCCCAGCATTTCGGTATACTTAAAGAAAGCGCATTAATTGTCAATGACTTATTTCATAAAACTAATGTCAATTTGCATCTAACAATACAGGGCTTGTCCCTGTAAGGAGGCAGAAACTATGGATGTTAACGCGCAAGTACGGGACCCACGAGAACATATCAACGAAGAACCCCGCAATGATCTTGGGGATTTAATGACCGGATTTTTCGGAATGACCACGTTTATGACGGTTGTCTTTTTCGGAATGGTCATCCTTAAATTCATTCTCTCGGAGTAAAGGAATCATCGCACAATAAAAAGAAGCTGTCTCAAAAGTAGTGAATGCTACTTATGGGACGGCTTCTTTTTTTGAGAATAATGAGGGAAAACCTCCCTGATTATAGCCGATAATTGCTATAAATGAACAGAATCAGGGAATTCCTCCCTAATAATCGGGAGAATATCTATTTTCGCTGACGAATCAGTTCATTTTTAGGGAGATATTCCCTAATTAGTAGTCTAATGAGCAGAAACCTCTGAATTTTAGGGAGGTATTCCCTAATTATCGATCAGAGTGAGTATGCCCGCCAGATGTTGCAACCGGAAAGTGTGTTTGGACAATTAAAGTACACTCAAGACTTCCGGCGATCCTGCTTCGCAGCATGGAAAAAGCGGCGTTTGAGTTCGAATAACTAAAAAAACGAAGAGCAGCGATCCTCCAATAAAAGGGGAATCACTGCTCTTTTAAATTTTACATTATGAATATTCCAGCTTATCTATTGGCCCCTCGCTGATTCTCCCCATGCAGTGGAAGCACATCCACAAAAGGAGCAATGCGATCCATTAGTCGTTGGCCTTTATAGACCTCTTCACCATCTTTGCTCGTAAAGCTAAGATGTTTCTCCAAGCCATCCAATGGATAATTCGAGGTATAGAAGGTTGGTTTGCGGTTCATCCGATAATTCAAGATCGCCCCAAGTACATGATCACGAGCCCAAGGATTCAAATTTTCCGCACCAATGTCATCAAAAATAAGCAAATCACAGTTTTTCATCGTATCGACAGTTTCCTTCATTTTCTGGCCATCCATCATGATCGATTTCAAGTCCTCTATAAAGTCTGGCATGTATACGATCACTCCGGTATATCCAGCAACAGCAAGCTCATGCAGCAAATAACACATCAAAAAAGTTTTGCCTGTTCCGAAAGAGCCATGTAAATAAATGCCGCGTGAAGTCAGGCCTTCCTCTTTAACACTGGTGATATAATCAAATATTTTATTCACAGCCGAGACCCGGCGCGGGTCCTTGCCCATAATATCTATCTCATCATAACCGCCGTTAAGTACACGCTCGTCCACATAAAAGCTACGAATACGTTTGCGGATATTATCCTGATTATCTTGTGCCACTTTAAGTCGGCATGCCGTCTTGCGTTCATATAGATCCACTGAACCATTCACAGTTTCTACCGTTAGTTTACTATAATGGCCTGGAAAATCATTTGGACACTTCTCTAGTCCTGGGCAGTTCGCACAGTTTCGGCTTTCCTCTACATATTGATACAGGCGACTCATATGAAGCCGCAGTCGTGATTCGTCCAGCTCAGGATGTTCGGACTGTAATGCCTTCACAAGTGGATGATTGAATAACCCCTGTTCAAGATCGCGTTGACGCTGCCGTAGAGTTGGATTGTTGATCGAACGAAGTACATCGCCCATAGACTCCATTGTTCCACCTCTCTTTCATTAAGGCGTTTGCGATACGCCTTTTTTCTTACTAGCCTTAATTTCTGCTGCTTTCTTCATCATCGCCGCGAATTCCTCTTCCGATACTGTTCCGGCACTTCCATCATCCAGCACAATCGGAATTTCCGGTTTATTGGATCGGCCTGTATTTTTGGCATAAGAACGTGATCGTGTTCCTCCAGCAGTATTAGGCGTTGTCCCCTTGCCCTTCACTTTTGACTGATCTCTAATATATCTTACAGCCTTCTCATAGGTGTTCACTTGTTTAACCAGCATATTGGAGGCGATAGCCTCTACAAAATTGCGGTTCATCCGCTGTTCTCCACCCGAAGCTACCATAGTCATTAAATAATGAATGAGTACATTAATTACTTCACCGCTCAGCTTATAGTTCAGATCTATTTTCTCGAACATATCCATCAGATGGCTGGGCACTGCACCCGGGAAAAAGGTTTGTAGCAGTCTTGTATAAGGTTCGTTACGCAGCATCATATTATATTGGTGAATGTCGCATTTGGACAAAAATTGTGGCGGTACTTCTACATAATACTCCATCTCAACTGATTGCTCTGGTGGTGCTATAGAATCATCATTCTCTTCGGTCGCACTGGTCCGGATGGAAACAACTTTTGCAGCTGCAATTTCACGTTTTTCCTGTCGTTTCATATCTTGCCTGAAATGTTGGCTCGCTTTATATTGCAACGCATCCAGCATTACCTCGCCCTCCGGTGAGAACACACCATCCTCATCCAGCAAACGACATAAATCCTGCGGACTCAGTTCGTATTTATGAGCAACATAGTTAATTACACCCATTTGAGTATGGTCGAAGCGCAGTTTTTCTACATGAGCCCGATTCACAGACTCCCGTGGAAAACGCAAAATAATGTCACTATATCCGATTGCCTGCTCTCCGGATTCAAGCGTGCCGGGCTGTCGAACAGAGGCTACCTCTGCCAAAGCTTGCTCCAGCTCATAATCAATGACATGTGTATTAAGTTGAAAAATATCATAAAAAGGCACGGAAATATTCTCTTTGCCTATAGATCTGCGACTCCACTCTTCCGGCTCGCGATTCCAGAACTGTTCCCGTAAGGACAGCACAGCAAATTTGCCAATCTTATCACGTAACAGCAAGGTTAAATGCTGAGTGGCAAAAAAGTCGGCTGGCGATAGCGGCGGCATTAGCTCATATTCATATAAATAATCATCTGTTTCCGGCACATAGATTCGACAGGTCTGCAACAGACCCACTGCTTCTAACCGGGAAGCCTGATCAATTAAATATTTGCGGCCTTTCTCATTGGGTTCAACACCCAAAGTCATAAATAGCCTGCGCTGTTGCTCCACTCCAGAATAGCCAATGCTATCTGCTGGCACATGTTCAACCAGCAAGCGATAGAAACTGATTGCAAAGGCTCCCACCATAGGTTGATATACAGAGCTAAGCATACGTCCATCTATAACACTAAGACCAAATTCGCGGGAAACGCAGTACCGATGATGTTCGGTGAAATGATGTAAGTTACTCATCCGCATCTACGGATACCCCCTTGTTTACACGAATTCATACAGGATTCTATTCTATCACAAATTAACATAGCGAAAATGTAAATAAAATCCCAATTTCGACTCTTTTCGCAATATAATCAACTTCTTCTTACGAATATCTACCTCTATTAAACAAGAAGAAACGGCTTCGCCGTCCTCTAAAGAGGAAGGTATCCCGTTTCTCGCAGAAATATAAGACTGATTCATAACATAGGCTCTTTCGAATCTTTAAAACATCTTGTAACCGCCAAAGCGCAGCTTTTGAATGGTCCATCCACTAAGTATAGCACCTGCAAGACCAGCGACACCTGTAAGATAATCAACAAAGTGGAAACTGGAGAGATGCTCCCAGAGCGACATCGCGTTTCTATCCCAAATAGAATAGATTACGACGGGTAGAATAATAAGTACGAATAGATAAGCGGGGAACCAGGTTGTCTTCATTAACATGTTAAGAATAAAGCCGATACCAAACATCATCACAAAGAATAAAACGGCTAGGATAAACACTGGAATAAATCCCATCTTACCGTCTCCACCCCTTTCTATAAAGAAGCGCACATCTTTTACAAGCTAGTAGTAAGTTTACTAGAAAAAATGTCACGAAGCAATGAACTTTATTCAAATTCACGCACTAATTCGCACACTTACAGGATGCCTCCGTTTGCTCTTGGCGGCTTGATTGCGATACAATGCAAGTAGATTAATCAGATCATACATAGCCTATGAAGCAGATGCTTCGTAAGACTAAGTTTATGCTTCAATTGCGAGTTTTACGCGATGTTATTTTGGGCGAGGCTTATGCTTCGTAAAACTTTTAAGGAGTGAGATCATGATCGAAGCCGCTTTGACACTGGAAGGCTGGTATGCACTGCATGACTTCCGCTCTCTGAACTGGACCGCTTGGACGGCAGCAGATGATGAAGAACGTGCCGTTGCCCTGGAAGAACTACATGCTTTTATGCAGGAATGGAGCCCTGTTGAGGAAGCTAAAGAAGGCAGCACCGCAGTATACTCCATAGTGGGCCAAAAGGCCGATTTTGTAATGATGTTTTTGCGCGAAAGCCTAGAAGCTTTGAACCAACTTGAGACCGCCTTTAACAAAATCGCTTTTGCTCAATATACAACCAAAGCTTATTCATATGTAAGTATTGTTGAATTAAGCAACTACGCTGCTGGTGGCAGTGGTAGCGACGGCAGCGATCCAATGCAGAATCCGCATGTTGCCGCACGGCTAAAGCCTATTTTACCGCAAGCGAAACACATCTGTTTCTATCCTATGAACAAAAAACGCGAGCTTGCCGATAACTGGTACATGCTTGATATGGACAAACGCCGGGAACTCATGGCTTCACACGGGTTAATTGGACGTTCATATGCAGGCAAAGTGAAGCAAATTATCACCGGCTCCGTCGGTTTTGATGACTGGGAATGGGGCGTGACTCTGTTCGCTGAAGATGCACTGCAATTCAAAAAGCTGGTATACGAAATGCGTTTTGACGAAGTAAGTGCTCGTTACGGCGAATTCGGACCTTTTTATGTCGGCAATCTGCTGACTGAAGAATCTTTTGAAGAAATGCTCAAGCTGTAATAACAAAAAAGGGTGTGTCTCCAGTTCGTATGGAGACACACCCTTTTTATTACCATATTATTAGATTAAGACACCGAAGTTCCTGAATCCTCATCTTCGTTATCCTCTTCATCTTCACGTAAACTTTCCAGATATTCAGCCGTGGCCCGATCCCGAGCGCGCCCTTTATCCTTCAGGCGTTCGATACCAGGGAGAATGAGCAGATCAATTTCCTTCTGAACGATATAAGCCAGATCATACTGGTTCTGATCCTCCAGATAAGATCCAACCTCTATCAGTCCGTTATAACGGTCCAATTCTTCCCGAGTCAGCAGTCCGCGTACCTGTACGCTGCAATGGCGCATCTTATAAGAATCTTCCTTTTTTCAGAACCAGCGGAATTCCGCCGATAATGAACAAGTAGCGCATATCTACAACTTTTTTCAACTGAGCTGCAGTCCAGCCCTTGTAAGTTTTGCTGCCTACTACAGCGATTCCTTGGCCTTTGCCTAGGGAAGCCACGGTTCCTTTATTGCTGAATGCGAATTTCTTCGGCTGTTGATTGCGGATTGCCGCTACCAAATTATGCGCACAGCATTCACCCTGCTGCATAGCAATTTGAGCGGTTGGCGGGTAAGGGCGTCCTTCCGGATTAATCATAAGGGAGCCATCACCAATAATGAAGATATTCTCTTGGCCCGGTGCACGTAGATATTCATCTACCTTCACGCGCCCACGCATAGCTTCAAATCCGGCAGCCTCAATAAGACGATTGCCACGGATTCCGCCTGTCCAAATAATTGTGGAGGCTTTGATTTCTTCGCCTGATGCCAGAATCACCCCGTTTGGCAGACACTCCTTGATCGCAACCCCCATCTTGAAGGTAACTCCCTTTTTGGTGAGCAAGTCCATCGCATACTCAACAAGCTCAGGAGCAAAACCAGGCAGTGCTGTCGGAGCAGCCTCTACGTTATATATATTAACCATACTTGGATCAACGTCATATTCTTTACACAGTCCAGGGATACGGTCAGCTAATTCAGCTACAAATTCGATACCGCTAAAGCCAGCACCACCGACAACAAAATTAATATGCTCCTGAGCATTGTTCTCGTTCTTGTACTTAGCGAATTGATATTCAATATGCTCGCGAATTAAACGAACGGAATTGATGCTCCGGATTGTCAGTGCGTATTTATCAAGTCCAGGAATACCAAATGTTTCAGGCTCTCCACCTAAAGCAATGACAAGATAATCGTACGATAGGGTACCATCCTCCAAAATAATCTTTTTCTGCTGAGTACGAATTTCCTGAACAGATGACTTCACGAGGTCGATCTTGAATTCATCGATTAGTTTCGAAATGGACACCCGAGTGTGTTCAATACTGTCCGTACCCGCGGCAGGCATATGTAGATGGGTAGTAAAATAGTGGTACTCGTGACGGTTTACAAGCGTGACATCCGCTTCATTATAATTCAAAGCCTTCTGCAAGCGCTGTGCGGTCAAAATACCCCCATAGCCCGCGCCTAAGATAACGATTTTGGGAATACTACTCATGTTCCGGCTCCTTCCAAGAGGTAAATCTGTCTTTGTATTTTTTATTGAAACAATGTACGGTCCTTTTTGTGAATTTATACACTTATATTTAGAAGAAATTCCAATCAAACTTGAAGCATTTCTAAATTGACCATATCCATTGTAAACCTTAGTGTAGCATTAATCAAACATTAAAATACTAAAAAACGTCACACTTTTATTGACTTCTAAAGTCTTTCTTTGCAGGTATGTGTCACAATGATTATAATAAGTAGGTACACAAGTATGGCAAAATGAATATATCAACTCGGAGGTGTAATATCCCGTGACCCAAGAGCAATCCAGCGTTCCTATGAGCGACCTTTTAATCATAGGTGGCGGGCCAGCTGGCATGTTTGCCGCATTTTACGGCGGAATGCGTCAGGCATCAGTAACCCTTATTGAAAGTATGCCCCAATTGGGGGGACAACTTGCTGCCCTTTATCCAGAAAAATACATTTATGATGTGGCAGGTTTTCCAAAAGTAACAGCACAAGAATTGGTCGACAACCTGTCTCGGCAAATGGATATGTTCCAATCCAATATCCGGCTGGAGGAGAAAGTGATTTCTGTTCAAAAACGGGACGAACGTCATTTTGTGGTTACAACCGATGTAGCCGAATACCACAGTAAGGCGATCATCATTACAGCTGGTGTAGGTGCATTTGAACCTCGTCGTTTGGAATTACCCAACGCTGGACGTTTTGAAAAAGCAAACCTCCATTATTTTGTAAATGATCTAAATGCCTTTAAAGATAAAAAAGTTCTGATCAGCGGTGGCGGTGACTCTGCAGTTGACTGGGCACTCATGCTGGAACCCATCGCTGAACAGGTAACCCTGATTCACCGCCGGGATAAATTCCGTGCGCATGAACATAGCGTTGAGAACCTGATGGCTTCCAAGGTTAACGTAGTTACCCCTACTGAAATTACAGAGCTGCATGGTGAAGAGTTCATTACTAAGGTTACATTGTCAAATATCAAGACCAAAGAAACTCAAGAAATTGAAGTGGACAGCGTTATTGTTAACTTCGGATTCATCTCTTCCCTAGGTCCTATTGCCGAATGGGGTATTGAGATTGAGGGGAACTCCATTGTTGTTGACTCGCGTATGGAAACAAGTATTCCAGGCATATTTGCTGCCGGCGATATCACAACTTATCCTGGTAAGCTGAAGCTGATTGCTGTAGGATTTGGCGAAGCTCCAACGGCTGTGAATAATGCTAAGGTGTACATTGATCCAGAAGCCAAGCTTTCACCGGGTCACAGCAGTAATATGAAACTCTAAATCTATTAACACAATAAAAAAGGGTATTCTTACAGGCCTGTTGATAACAGCCTGTGAGGATACCCTTTTATGTTTGTTTGTGCCTCGCGGTTTTATATATGTAGCCTGCTACAAAGTTATCCTTTGCGCTTTTTAATGAAGAACCGCATGTACTGGAGAGTGTAAGTTTCGTTTGCGAATTTCAACGAGTAGAAGAGCGATGAAATCATGCTCTAGTTGCAGCTCTATTGCTCTATGGTAAGAGTCAAGCAGCATCTCATCCGACAATTCAACCATAAACTTCATCTACCTTTCCTTTATTTGGATCTGAATCTATCATATCAAACTATCATTTTTCGAACAAGCGTTCGCGTTATCCACAAGTACATGTGGAAATCCTGTGTATAAAATGTGTGTAAGCGTTATAAAGGTACTAGCTACACAGTGGACTATGGGGATAATAGTTATACACAGGATTGAACCACTTGTATACAGCTAAAAATATATTTTTATTGTAAATAAATTACAATGTTATTTACCCCAAAAGAACGCAACTAAACGCAATTTTATCTTACTACTCTATTATCGTCAATTCTTAAAATAATTGTTAATTTATTGAGGTCTTGTATTAACCTCCAGAATCCATATTTTCCCTGAATAATCTACAGCATAATCAAAGCCCAGCTCACCTATTCCCGGAAAATGCCGTTCCATAATTCCGATACATACATGGGTTAGTCTCCGCATTTCTGCTTTCTTCGCTGAAGCTTTAATCCGCGGCAACGATCTACGAAGTCCTTCACGACATGATAGCATCGTTCCCCCTTTACAAAGATTGGTCACGAACAGACCTGGCCGAGCCAATCTACCTACCATGGAGCGAAATTCCCAAACATCACCATTTTTAACTACTTTGACCCGATAATCAATAGGCCGCCCGCCGATTCTCGCCAGGGAAATCCCTTGTTGAATCAAATATCTGCGTCTTGCTTTCACAGTATTAAGCGCATGTCTCATGGATCCAAAATCCTTGTAAATTCGAGTTCTGTCCATATAGGTGAATCCATAACCGCGACTATCCCGAAAAACTTTGATTACACCGTAACCTCCGCCACCCACAATAGGTTTAATGACAACATTTCCATATTTACGAAGCATTGCCAGGAGCGTTTCTGCCCTGTACCCCCTCGTCATTGGGATATAGGGTGCAACCCGAGCATCGGTCAGCAACGCCTCTGTCTTCAGCCACTTACTGGCCAATTGTCTTCCTGCCATCGTCCTTTCCCTCCCTTCACAATCCAGCCTACCCTATACATTACTCAGAGAAGGTCTCGCCCTCTTGTATGATTGTCCGTGTAAGATGCCGCTCTTAGCAAAAAGGGCTTAGTGTTTAGCACAGCATCAGTCGACAGCGACAGGGTACAACCGCGGATTTTGTAGATTCAGTTCTCAAGAAATTCGACATCATTATCTTAATGGATGAGTTCACTATAACTAGAATAATCTTCAAAATCGTTGTATTATTAATAGCGGTTACATTTTCAATTTCTACTATTATAGTGAGTACTAACAGAATCACTAAAAAGCACAGCGCGGGGAGGGCTCAGAATGGCACAGTTTTTTGAGGTTTTATATTGGGTGGCTATGCTTGGGATGTCCATTGTATTGGCTGGAACGACTATACTGATCTGCGCCATCGGCTTTAAATTTATTAAAGACAAACGCAGAGCACTGGGTACGGGCTGTATCGCCTTCTCCCTTGGAGCTGCAGCGCTCATCGTATTTATGATTAATTACAAGTTTATTATTCCAGCCTAATGTACGCAGGGACTGCCTATAAGCAGCTTATTTCTATGAACAGACGGTCCGACCATCGCAAAAAACAACAGAGCAGCGATTCTCCAGTTATGTGGAGAATCGCTGCTCTGTGTTTTTAATCAATAGCTATCTGCTTCAACAGTGTCGTTAACCCATAAGCGTTTCGGACCCAGATGACGTTATTTGCAGATTTTCAACCTTTTAGGCGTCGTTTCGGACTCCAGTGACACTATTGCTTAAAAAGAGCTTCATATTTACTGATTTTCATAGCAATAGCGGCAATGCGGTCCATTGGCACCACAAATATGGGGAAATGCGGCGTTTAGGGTCATCTGTGTCCGATACAAGGTTCGCGATACATGGTTTGCTTCCTATGTAAAAGAATAAAGAGCTACCCCAGTGCACATTAAATGGCTTCTGAGAAACTCCCCTTTTACTCATAAATCTAGCGACAGACGTATCATATCTATGACTTGAATCCCATTTTCAAAGATCTCTTCGCTGTAATGCCTAATAAAAAAGTCTCTATCAATTCCGGTGATTCTGAATCCGCATTTCTGATAAAGTGCCAATTGTCCAACGCTCGAATTTCCTGTGCCAATTTCAATGGTTTTTGCCCCAAGCAGCTTGGCATTCTGAATCGCATGGTTCAGCAGCTGCTTTCCTATACCTTGCCCGTGTTTATTTTCGTCGACGGCGATATTAACAATCTCTACAGTCTCCGGTCTTGTCTGCAGCACAACGTAGACTCCGATGATGCTGTTATCTACCTCAGCCACACAACATAACCCTCTTCGTAAATATCCGTTAACTAAGCTCTCCGAAGGATCTGCTAATAGAAGTAATTCTAATGGAGGCTGTTCACCAGCTTTTAATTTTCTGATTTCCATTTCCGAACTCCTTGTGATGATTTTTGTCATTGAGAATAAAAAAAACTCCAAGCCTGTGTTGTTAGAATCCAACACGGGGCTTGGAGCCGTAATTGCTGCTATTAGCAAGGCTCTTCGTTCGGTTTCCCTGCATCTGTAGCTGTCCGGAAGCTTGAACCGCAGCCGCAGGTTGCAGTAGCATTAGGGTTGTTGATGGTGAATCGACGTTAGGCTAACGCTCGGCTAAAAACCCCGTCAGATCAACGTTTTAATTCGGTGTCGGGGATTGTTAATCCGCACAACCACTTGTTAATTACGCGCCTCTACAACGCCTAATCTCGCTAACCGTATCTTACCCTAATGACGCGCGGTTTGCAACGTCAAGCGGTGTAGTAGTAATTTTTCCTTCCATTATAAATGTCGAATAATCTTGTACCCTGGTGAAGAGTCTTGCTTCTCATTATTCAGTGGTTTATAATACGAACATATATTCGCATATGAACGGAGGAAATCGAATGCCCACAGTACCCGCAAGTATTACCGAACAGGACCGCACGCTCATTAAGCCCTATGTTATCTTACCGATGGTACAGGCCGCGTTCGAGCGTGATTCTAACGTGTTCCTTAACTTAAAAACGCCGGACCCTTACGTAGATTGGTTAGCGCAAGCTCGTGAACGGTTAGCTAGTGAGGCGCGCAAGATTAAAAACGAAGCGTTTCGGCGCGGTATAAGAATGACGAGTAAACAGCGCATAGACGGCGGGCTTTTGGTGCGTTATCAATGCCGGGGTTTCTTCGGAGATCTTGCGTTACCAGATACGGAGGTCGCGGAAGAAGCAGCGGAATTAATGCGGAGGCTACTTAAATTTTAAACGCAAAAAAAGGCGCAGCCCCTACGGTATTTTCCCCGTAAGAACTGCGCCTTTTAAATCGTTATTACTCCGCCTTATCTCCGCTCACTTTGTTCGCTGCGTCAGAAATACCTTCCGCCAGCATATACGCAACGCACGCACCGACCGCGCCAATCACGCCAGTTACGTGAAGCACCGTATTGTCACCCGCACCGCTCGCCGTAAGTACCGAAGTAGCCAACGCAGCGAGTAGCGCCCAAAACTTTCGCGAGGATAATTTACGTAAGATATCGTTTTTGTTCATCGTATTATTTCGCCTCCTTTACGAATAACCCTACGCGATCTAACAGCGTCACGAACCGGTAGAAATCGTAGCTACCGTCCGCCGTCGTATCGATAAAGCCCGCCAGCTTAGCGTTAACACACGCCCGTGTTGCCCATACTGGAATTGCGCCCAACTTCGCCCTGCCTTCGAGCGATTCAATCCGTTTAGCTAGCGCCTGAACAACCGCAGCCTGTTCCTCTACCGTTTTCTGTAACGCGCTAATCTGCTCCGCAATCATTGCGTCATCCCCTTCGATTAATTTCAGTATCGCGTTTATCTGCGCCTGTGTCGGACATTTTCCAGCGCGATATTGCGCCGTGGTTAATCCGAATGTCATTTCGAAATGCGGCAGGTCAAGGAACGTTTTCCAATCGCCGCCCCACGTAAAGCCGAGCGCTTTCGCAGCCGCTACGACCTCGTTCCAATCCGCCTTGCCGTTCCGATTACCGTCGAGCTTCGTATCCCACGATACTGCGCGCCCGTCATTCGTAAGTAACGCGAAATCAATCGCGACTCCGAAGTTATGATTCGAATAACCTCCGCGCGCATTCGTTACAATACTTCCCGGTTTCGTGCGTCCCTGTTCGTATAGCGCATTCTGCTCCGCAAACGTACGTAACCCTTGCGTAACGACGATCGGAATACCTAGCGCATATGACCGATCAATAAGCGCTTCGGCTGCCGCTTTGACGCACGGAATAAGCCCGACCAACTTAGCGGCGGACTTCGCACGTACCTGTTCGATTGTGAGCGTCATTATTACGCAACATCCTTTCCGTTAATACTCGATTTAATTTCATGAACGTCTTGCGCCAGCCCTTCGTATTGACCCGCAAGCGCTTCGAATCGCGCCGTTAAACCCTCCGCTAACCGCATCAAGCGGTCTTCGCGCGCGAGGGACTCCGTGTGCATCCGTTCGCGCTCCGTCTTGGCTTCCGTACTTATACGTTCTTCACGCGCGCGAGCCTCGTCGGACATTCGGCGCATCTCTTTCCATAGTGTCCACGCGATGACTGCGGCTGCTACCGCAAATATTCCGTTCTTGGCGACCTCCGCCCAAAGTGATCCGTCCATTACGAAGCCGCCTCCGTTTCAGGCGCACGATAATCCGCAAGTGCGCGGCCGATCTCGTCGTCGAGCGCTTGGAGTACGGATAGGCGGGATTCAGCGTTAGGTAATGCGGCTAGGACTGCGCTAATAGTTGCGGCGAGTTCTGGCGCAGGGTTAGCGGTATCTATCGTACATTCGAGTAATGCGCGTACTTTCATAGTAAAACCCCTTTTGATTGAGTTAGATGTTAAAATAAGGTAGGGCGCAGATACATGGGAGGTAAAATGATTGGTAAAAGCTAAATTTACTAGTTCAAATTTGTTCGATAATATCCAACGTAAAGCGGACAAGCTATCCGAAGGGCAGCGTGTTACGTTAGATGAACTTTTTAATTCTTCATTTATGCGCAAGTATACTGACTTTCAATCTATTGATGAGTTATTCGATAAGGGCGGGTATGCAGTCGCTAGTCTTGAGGACATCGAAAAGACAATCGGCCCTAAGTTTAACGCCTACATTTCTGAGCACACTAAGTTCTCAAACTGGAACGAATTCCAGACGAAGGCTGTCGCGGAACAAGTTGCTCGTCAGTTAGGACTTTAGTTAATTTGAGTTATCTGCGCCCTTCCCGCGTTATCTTCAATGAACCTAACTACGCGCGCCTCTTTCTCGCGCCAGCCTGCTCGCATTTTTCCGGCTTCGACTGCCTCTTTTTCGAGCTCGAGTAACCACGGAATCTCGATTCTAACCTTAATTTCTCCGACACTCATTTCGTATCCCTCCGTTAATTAACGTCAATTTTAAGAGTCAATTCCGCTATTCCGCACGCGCCGTCAGCCTTAACCTCAAACCCGCGCAATCCTTTAATCTCGCGACCATCCAGCGTAAGGACTCCGTCAACAATCGCGAATTTGTATAAAAACCCTGCGGTATCTTCCGGCAATTCTCCGTTATAATTCGTTGCCATTCGTATCCCTCCGTTAATTAAAAAGAGCCCCGATGCGTAGGACGTTACGTCCGTAGCACGAGACTCTTTGTTATTTTGCGTTTATTTCGTGAGTTCTGCGATGCGCGCCTCCGCTTTGTCGATGAGTGCTTGTTGTTCAGCGACGTATGCACGGCTGTCCGAGATGCTCTTCTCAACACTGCTGATAGTAAAAGCGCTTTCGGCTGACCCGTTGTCGGATGCTTTAAGCTCAACTAGTCGCTTCTCTCGTGGTGCAATCTCATAAGTATTCGTTCTGTCTATATTCGCTTGGTAGCTTTGTACGTCCGCGTTAAGTCGACTTAACTCAACACTTAATACCTCGGCATCACTTGTTGAAGTTGTTGTGACCATTAGTATTTTCTTCCCTTCCACGTTCAGTGATACTCCTGCAGCCTCAGACACCGATCTGACAGGAGCGTAAGCTGTCCCGTTGATGATTACCGCGTCAGCTACCTTTATGCCGTTCTTCTCAATCGAAAACAACCCTTGAACCTTCTGCCCGATAAGTGATGATGAGTCTGCAAACGCGGATATGCCCGTAAATAAAAACACCCCGACAATTACTCCCGATATGAATTTTTTCAAATTAGTCACTCCTTTAGTCTTCATAGTATTATAACTATTATCGGCTAAGCAGTGATCCAATTCAATCCATTACACGGGAATATTTACCTGTGCAAGTAATGTCCCCGTCCCACTCCAAAGCTTTAGGTTCCGCGTCACTGGGTCGAATGTCATGTTTGAGGCAGCTGCGCTACGCTCTGCTTTGCCGCTCAACGCTGAGTCAAGTCCGTCTACGCTTGCTAATTTAAGTCCGTACACACTCGTCGTATTCGAAAAGTCCACCGTACCTGCGAAATGTACACGGTCCGTAAACGAAAATATCTGCAACGCGCCCATCCCGTTGAGGAAGAACAAATTATCGTCCGCGTACAATCCGCCCTTAACTGTGCCACTCGGCGCCCATAACTCGATCCCGGAGAAGCCGAGATTTCCGTCGTTTGAAATAGACACACGCCGACGCCCCGATGTATCAAACGAACGTAATCCAGCTGCGCTGACTTCGATGCGTTCGCCGCTTGGACTCGTACGTATCAAAGAACCCGTAACTGTCCCGCCTGTTATGTCCGTACCAGTTATTGACGAGGCGCTAATAAATCCGCTAAAGTCACCGCTCGTCGCTCGCATATTACCGGCGGTGTCTACCGTGAACACTCCGTTACCAACGTTAATCGACGAGCCGACGATCGCGCCATTCGTAAAATTGGACGATAAGATATTCGCAGAGTTAGCGGTCAGCTTATTGAGTACGACGTTGCCCACCATATCCAAACGAAAAGGCGCGGAGTTGAAATCGTCATGACCTGCGCTGATACCGTTCGTATTAATCTTGACTACGTTATTACCGCTGCCGATAACCATCGATACGAAACTGCCGAGCTGCCCCGCGATTACCTCCGCTGCTATTCCGCTCGCCGTTATCGCTGTTCGCGCAGTCGCTCCGCCATCCGTCGTTATAATAAGGCCGCGGGATGCGAGTATCATCTGACGGTTAGCGTCCGCGGTCTCCTGCAGGACGATTCCGCGCTCATCGTATTTGATCTCCGTTTTACTCGCGTTGATCTCGTTAACCGCCAGCCGCGCGAACTCCTCGAACACTTCCGCACGGATACGCCCGCCGCTAAACACGTTCTCAATCGCGCGCCGTCCCGCCTCCAAGTCCGCGAGTATCTGCGTGTAGTCGCGTTTCATTACGTTAGCAACGGTTAGCTGCGTATGTTTATCGGGCGCATACGGATACTCCGTCATTTCCGTAATCCGTGCAGTGATTCCCGTCAAGCCGAGCGCTGGGTCTACGAGCGTTACCGTATCGCCGAGACCGGGCCGCGCTTCTTGCTTATCAATCTTAAATAAATCCGCAGCGCTAACGGACACCTCAAGCGCCGGTACTTCGCGTTCGGATAAGCGCAATCTCGCGGCAGCTACGAGCTTTAACGGATCGGTTACGTCTTGCTCCGTTAACAAGTCGTCGTAAAACGGCACACTATCCGAAGCCCACGCGTCAGAATACGGAGATACGAGGTAGTTAACGCGGAGGATTCCGTCAGTGATTGCGCCAGGTATCGCGTTCAAACGTGCCTGTTCCTCCGCAGTTAATATCGACGCAGGCTGACCGATCCACGTCCGCGAGTCTTTCATCTCCGCGTATAATCGCGTACATAATGATGACGCGCTATCCGTAAAAGATGCCGCGATCAAATTGCGCGTTACTTGAATCCGATAGTCTGACGCGGGATTGCCGATCTTCTTGCGCAGATGAAGCGTAAAGTTATCCGGCTCAACTTCCGCACCGTACAGATTTATGACCGCGTTGAGCGCTTCGAGACAGTTGCCGCCGCCGAACGCTTTAACGTCCGCGAGGTCGAACGTATCATCGACGGAAATAGAAAAACGCCCACCGGTTGCCGCCGAGATGAGCGCTGTTAATTGCGTAATATGGATACCGTAGCCTTCATTTATATACGAAGCATACGGAAATTTATAATCCGCCAGTTTAAACATGACGTGCGAACACGATATCTGTGCGGTCAACTTGCGGTCTTCACGCGATCGTTCGCGCTTGTTAATTACGTAGTATTGACCGCGCTCGTCCATTACGTGACCTTTTAGCGGCAACTTATCGCGGAAATCATCGGAAGTCATCGGTACGGTGAAAGTCAGCGTATAATCTGCGTTGGTCCGCCGCGTTCGTGTGATATCGTAAGCGTCGCGTAAGATACCGATGCGCTTGCGGAAACGGTCGTACGATTGTAGTGCGCTTATCAAATGTGCGCGCCTCCTTTAATATAGATAACGGTCACGATGCGTAATACGCGTTAGGATTTCGCGAGCTGTTTCGTTGTCCGCGTAGGTGACTTCGTTAAGGCCGAGACCGAGTTCGAAGAAATCTCCGTCAAGCAAGTGAATCGCGTTGACTCCGTTTAGTGTAATCGTCTGCTTCTTAACGTCGATGACGAGTTTATCACCGGGATTGAATCCGCCAGTAAACGCGAGCTTATCAACGTGCATATAACGAACTTTAGCGCTGAATTGCGTAGCTGACCGTATGCCCGCCGTGTGTAGGCGTTCACGGATCATTGACGTGAGTAATTCCGTAGCAGATTCGAATACTGCAGCGGACGGGATGTCGCGCGTTGGGGCTCCGTTAAATTCCGTCGCGGTTTCAAATACGATACCGACCGCGAAGTCAGCGTTTAAGCGCGCGGATACGTCCGTTTCAGTTGCGATCGTAACGTTAAAGAACGTTTGGATTACGTAAGGGCGATTAAAGGGCGCGCGGTTGAATGCGCCGAGAAACGACATATGCGTGCGCCTCCTTTCTTGTAACGTAAAAAGCCCCCGGAATATACCTGAGGGCTTGCGTGATTGCTGGCGCGTTAGTGCGCAGTATAGTCCTGTAATTCCTTACTATACTAAAACTAATTGTAATATTTTTACTCTCTGATAGAATGAAAGCTGTATATGCTTGTCATATTATAAAAAGGAGATGTATAACTATGGGAAAAATTATCGCTTCGTGTAACAAATGCAAAAAGGAGTTTTTCACTGGTTTCGATATGCCTGTAGAGTCTTTAGGTAAAGGAAATAGCTCTAAATGTCCGTGTGGAAACGTAGTGGTTTTGACAAAGGAAAACGTTAGAGAAGAGTAGTAAAAAGAAAAGGAACAAAATGATTAAGTTGTGTGGAGATGGCGGCAACTTAATCATTTTATTTTTTTATCTGGTATTCAATAAACAAGCATACAACGTCTTATTACGCATCAATAGCACCGTAAAACTCTGGTAAAGTTTTAAGATATTTATAAGCTTGTTTATCCCACCTTGGAGAATCTTCATTCTCATCTGGCTCAAAAGCAAAACTTAAAAATGCTATAGGTGATTTGCCTTCCTCGCACAATTCTCTAGTTAGAAAAATTTCTAAACTGATTGCCACAACACCCTTGTTCCCGTTAAGTCCCTGTACACGGATATAAGCTTGTTCAATAATCAATCCTGATTCTAGTGTCATCTCTTTTAAAAGCGCCATTCCTTATACCTCCTACCAAGTTGCAACCGCAACTCGTCTCCATGTATTTGTGGCGTAGCAAACGTACAAGTAGCTTGCATCCGCAGCCCAATCACCTACAGAGCCAGTAGCAGATGCTGATGCTGGGACGGTTACATATCGACCCGACCTCACCCAATCCGCTACGCTCGATGTTCCGATGGCGGTGTACACCGAATTACCCACAATTGACAACTGTCCGACAAACGCAGGAACCGTTGTTATATTGGTTCTGTATCCGGGTTGATCAACTGTGATCGTGCCTTGCGTATTATAAAAATAATTGAAGATGGTATCAAAGTATGATGCGATCACTCTTCTCGATGTCCCATTTGCATCCAGACCAAGCTGAAATCCAGTTGCCGGCACATCTCCAGAATGTGTAAATCTACATCTATCTAGTGTGTAATAACCACCGAATAATGCAGCAGGATTCCTGTCTCCAGCTCCATTTCCGGTCATTTCAAACCTGCAATTTGTCATTACTTTACGATTCTTTTCTGTTGTTGCCCCGTTAAACGTTAAAAACCTACGATTAACCGCTGTTACTAAGCAATCTATATACGTGTTTGGGAAGTCGTTTCCATCGTTGATGGCGTATAAATCTGCATATTCATCCGTAATTAAAAAATCACAATTCACAAATGTCGTATTACGAATATTTATAGTGGCGCCTTTAAATCTACAAACAGTAAAATTGTTTTTCCCTTTACCCGGAAACCATAAACTTTTACTTGTAAATGTGGATTCAAAATCACAATCATAAGCGTTGATATCGTAGTTATCACCAACTGCCAGCATTGCAGGACCAACGTTACCACTAGACTTGCATGATATAAATGTGACCCTACGATTAGGTGAATTGATAGAGTCATTGGGTTCCAGGTCTATCCCTGCTTGCGGCGCTGTTCCGCTTGTATTGGTAAATACGCAGTTAGTAAAAATAGAGTCCTCCACTCCCACTAAGGAAAGTCCTTGTCTTCGATTGCTATCGGATACAACATTTTCGAATTTTATATGTTTGCTTGTCGTATCAACACCATCAACAACCGTTGAGCCAATGTAAATACCATCTCCCCAAAACTCGTGCGTTTTAAGATTACTTACCTTGATGTTGGATGAACTTTGAATCTGTATTCCGTGTCCGCCTTCGTCTAGTCCTCCACTTGGGGTATGAACATAACGATCTCCTTGAATCGTTCCTCCATTAATTTCAATGTTTTTCTTGTTTCTTATGAGAAAAACTTGATAACCAGGAGAATCATTCGGCATTACTTTTAAAACCGTGTCATCATCTAAAAATATCTTAGAGTTATTTCGAGGGACAAGGGGAGTTAGTCCGTTTATCAAGTAAGTACCGCTAGGTATTTTAACTTTCAGCCCTGCGTTTAATGCGGCTTGGATAGCAGCGGTAGAATCCGTGTTTTCAATCGCTCCAAACGTTTTTACGTTCAATTCAATATCTTTTAACTGCGATTTAGTTTCCGCCAACTGCGCATTAACGCTCACTAATTCCGCACTATGCTCCGCCACATTCTCCCGTAGCGCATCCGCATCGTACGCCGTAAAGTATCGCGCCACTCCTACGCCAGTCGTCCACGCCTTCGCCCCTGTCCCGCTGAATCCGCGCGTTACACCCGTTAAATCGTTACCGCTTTTGCCTTCGTATCGCACCGTCTCCGCGCTCTCATCTACGCCAATCGTCGCAATATTCGGAGCGTCCGGTAGCTTAGACGCGTCGAGTACGGATACGGTCGTTGCTACGTCCGTGATTGCTGCGGTCAATTCCGTTGCCGGAGAATTCGCTTTTGCTGCGAACATTTCTACCTGCGCCATCTATTCGTTCCCCTCTCCGTTATTATTGCGTGAATTTAACCGACGTACTTGAAACCGCGAAACGTGGGCGGTCGCCAACGAGTAATGTGCGCGGATTATCTAGCGGTTTCGTCCATAGTAAAGATCCGCCAGTCGCCGCCGTACGTAATCCGATATGCGTTACGAGTCCCCAATCCGCAGTAGCAACGGGAAATACGACTTCTGCGGTATTTGCTACGGATTGCTGCCCACTAACGAGCGTCGGCGCTCCGAATGTAACTGCCTGCCTTGCGTATGATCCTCCGCTTACCTCCGTGCCGGTATCCGCCGCCGTTGGGTCCGATTTATATAGCGCGATATATATAGTAGATGGTCCGGTAAACGCCGTATTGCGTAAAGCCGCGTTAAGAAGCGCCGCGCTCAGATAGTTCGAAATTTGCATCGCCATTATTCATTCTCCTCCGTATTTGGACAACGCAAAAAGGCCCGGCATATTTGCCGAACCCTCCGCGTTTCCTTCGTTTAATCTTCGAGTGTATATTCGTTCGTTAGCGTAAATCCGTTAACTGTCGTAACTCCCGTATTCGCCATCGTAATAACCGGCCGCGCCCTTACATCCGCTTCCGATTCGATCGCCACCGCTTGCCATGACGTATCAATCGTATACTCCGTAAGCACTTCGCTACCGGTCGGCCACGGATCATTCATGCGCAGATTGACGTCAATCAAACGCGATCCAGTCGCACCGAGCGCGAGCGTCCCCGCGTAAGTCGCTACGTAATACTTGCCAGGCATATCAGCAAACTCTAGCGTAATCTCTCCACGCTTAGCGTTAAATGTACGCGCTAGGTACGCCAACGTCCGGTGAAATTCCGCAGCCGATGACGTAATCTCGAACGTTAGTCCGATGGTACGCGGTCCGTAGGAAGCGCCGAAATCAACGACGCCGTCCGTATTCGCGAGTTTGACCGTATTGTCTTCGGTCTCCGGCAAGACCGGCAAGTTACGTTCATATAGCGCAGCTCCATGCTCCGATAGCCATACGCCATTTACCGCTACATCGTACGAAAAAGACGTAGTCATTACTCTTTCACCCCCATCGATTGCAGACGGGATAGCGCGCGTGTCCGTTCGTCATAAAACGTAGCGATATCGGCTTTATCTGCGAGTGTAACTTCATCTACGCCGAGGTCGATATTCTGCACAATATTCGTAACTGACGCAGGCGCTTGCGGTGACATCCGCGGGCTTGCGATCATATCGAACAACGTCGCTTGCTGCTGCGGATTTAAATACATCTCGCTCGCGTGCGCTATAACCGGAACAGCCGCGCCAGGTGCGCCCTTAACGATGCCGCCGTCCTTAAACGCCTGCAACACGCCAGTATCCGAAGATACTCCGTACAGTTTCCGTAGCTCTTCATTACGTGCGTTAAGCCGCGCCATCTCCGCCGTATTGCCGCTCGCCTTCGCCGCGGTCCATGCGGTTTTATTCGCATTATATTCAGCGAGGTCGGACGCCTTTTTCGACTCCGCATTGATCTGCGTAATCGACGCCATCTTCGCTCGATACTGCGTCAGGAATCCGTCGAGCTCCGTAAGGATCGCAGTGTTCGCGCTGCCACTTGCGCTAACACGATACGCTGCGATCCCGTCCTCTATCGACTTGATATCGCCTGAGTACGCATCAAATGCCGCTGTGAGTGCGTCGTACTGCGCTTCGGCTGCGATCTTCTCTGCTTCGTACGCTTTCGTCTGCGCATCCTTTTCGTCCTTAAGCGCGTCTTGCTGATCCGCGAGCGTACGGTCGGTTAATTCGCGGTCATGTTCGAGTTGCATGCGCGCGATCTCTTTAAGCAGCGCGTCACGTTCGTCTTTGCCCGTTTGTCCAACCGCAGACTCCAACTCCGCTAATCGTACGCGCTTTTCCGCTAATTGCGTTTCATAGTCCGCGTCAACATTTAGCTCTTTGTTGGCGTCACGTAAACGCTGAATAGCGTCAATCCGCGCGTCATAATCGTCGAGTGCCGCTTGCTTACGCTCTTCAATCGATTTAAGCTCCGCATCCTTCGCGTCCTTAATCGCGGCTTTCTGCGTCTTAACGAGATCGGTCGCGAGATCCTGCGTAAGCTTCGTTAGTGACTTGCGGAGGTTGTACAGTTGTTCGTCAGCTTGCGCATAATACTCCGAGTCCTTGGCGTAGCGATTACGTACACGAGTCCACGCGTCGATCTTCATTTGCGCGATCTCTGTCTCCGATTTACCCGCGTCAGACATGCGCCGTTCCTCTGCGCTAATCCACTTCGACGATGCGTTGTACTGAGCGCGTGCTTCCGCTTCGGTTGCGGTTGCTACGTTCTTGCGCGATTGGCGAACTTGATCATCGGCGGCAATATACTCTGCGCTGTCCTTCGCGTAACGATTACGTAGTCGCGTCCAGCTTGCGAGTTTCATTTCCGCGATCTTTAACTCCGACTTACCGCTGTCCTCCATCCGTTTCGACTCCGCATCAATCCACGTAGCCGAAAAGTCATAGCGTGATTGAGCGCTGTCTTCTCCGAGCCGTTTAAGCTGTAGCGCTAGGGTGCGCGCATCGTCTACGGATTCTTTGAGGAAAGTAGCGTGCTTCTTGCGCAACTCTTCGTATTTCTTAATCTGCGCATCAGCCGTCATATCGTAAAAATCCGCTTGGAACTGGACGGTTTTCATATCGGCATCGTACGCTGCTTTGCGCGCTTCGGCGGCAAGTTCTGCGGCTGTTTTGCCCGTCGCTTTCTTTTCCTTCGCCGCTTTCGGGGCATCTGGCGTGATTATATCCTTCGTGAACGTTTGGGTTCCCGTTTCAACCTCCGCGGCCAGCTTTTCGAGATCACGAGCAGCGTCGGAATACTTCTGTTGCTCTTTAAGCGCGTCGTCTCGTTGCTTTTCAAGTTCTTTAGATGCTCCGGACCCCACCATCATCTCCAGCGCGCCATTAGTCACGATGTCCATAACGTTGCCCGACTTTTTGCGTTTGTCAGCCTCCGCCTTTGCCGCCATATCTTCCTCAAAAGTTCCTGCCTTTGTACCGGATACGGCTGCCATCGCCTTTATTAGCCGCGTGTAGTTATCAATTTGCGTCTGTATTGATTTCGCTACCGCTTCACTTTCTTTAGCAGAATTACGTATACGCGCCACGCTGTTATCGGCGGCCATGTCTGTAAAACGCTTGTCCGTCGCAATTTGGTCGATAATTACATCGATGTTACTAGCGCGAATTCTTCCGTCCTCGCCTTGTTGAGCGTTCAATTCCGGATACTGCTCGACTAACTTCTGCGTAATATCAACGAGGCGGCTTTTCTGCGATGCGTCCAGATCCTGCGCTGCGTTAAGCGTTTTAAATTCCGCAGCCATTGCGGACATTTCCTTTAGCGTCTGCTTCTTCGTAGCGAGCGCTGTATACTCCGCTTTGTCCTGAGCGGATAGCGCGATAACACCTTTATCTATGACCGCGTTCATTTCTCCGAGCTTCTGCGTCGCATTCTCTACGCCAGTGTAACCGAGGTCTTCGAGCTTATCGTCGAGTATACTGATTGCATCGATAATATTGGGAAGTTCCGTATACATTTCCGGAAGTGCTGTTCCTGCCTTTTGAGCCGCCTGAAGCTCGTTTAACCGCTCTTGTAGCCGCGCGCGTTCTTCGAGGACAGGCGTTAGCTCCTCCGTTTTCGCCTTTAACTCTTCGACATCCGCAGCCGTGCGATCAATATCCCGCTTATTTAATACCGCATTGAGGTCGGACTGTGCCTTCGCGAGTTCCTTCGCTGAATTAGCGGCTTCTGATTGCGCTGTTGTTAGATAGGCGATACCTCCCGCTAATGCGCCGACTGCGAGAATTGCCCACCCTACCGGACCGGCTGCTAGTTCTAACGACTTTATCGCGCCTGAGATAAGTTTAATCACGGGCGGTACTGTCGCGAGAATGGCGACCAAACCTAACACGCCAACCGAACTCGCAGCGGCAGCGGAGACAAGCGCTTTATTTTCGGTGGTAAACTCGGCGAGCGCAATGATTGTCGGAGTCAACGTTTCGAGCACGGTTTTAAACAGCGGTGTGAACGCTTGTCCGAACGCAACCGTTGCTTCGTCCGTTGCGGCAGTGAACCGCGCTTGTGTGCCGGTGAAATCCTGCATCGCTTGGTCCGCATTTCCGGTGAATATCGCGCCCTCGTTGATAAATCCGTTATATGCGGCCTGGATCTTCTGCGCATCGGTTAACCTGCCCGCCGTCGTTCCGATCGTTCGTGCGTATTCCTTTTGCATAACGGATAGATTCTTCGTAACGCCGACCGCATCGGACAGTACCGAGTTACCGTTCTTGATACCGTCAAGTGACGCTTGGATAGCGCCACCCATCGTATAAAAGGACTGGCGGTTATATGCCGCCGAATCTGCAAGCGAGTTGATTAGCTTTGTTGATTGCTCCAACCCTAAACCGGTTGACATGGCGGTTTTATACGCTAATACCGATTCGGTCAGAGACAAGAATCCGCGCTTTGCTAAGTCCTGGGCGGCAGCCTGCGCATCCTTCGTCTGTATACCGAAACCCTTTGCCACCGCATTGAGTCCCGCAAACGCGTTATATAGTTTCGTAGCTGCGTCGACCGCTTGCTTCATCTCCGAAACAAGCTTCGTAAGGACCGCGCCTGCACCTATCCCGGCTAACGCGGAAGACATATCGCGCATGCCATCCGCACCGCGTCTGCTTTGATCTTCGAGTTCCTGTATCCGGCGCCTCGCTTCGTCTAAGTTACGCCGAAACTCTGCTATATCAAGCGTAATCCGCGCCTGAATTTCACCTACGTTAGTACCGCCCGTACTCATCTTAGCGCCCTCCTTACTGCATCCGCGATAAACTGTTTGTATATCCGTTCATTCGTTCGGAGTGGTCGCGATAAGAACTTTGGACGAGTGCCGGGCGTTGTCGGATTCTTATACTCGCCCATCTCGTGTACACGTAGCGCATAATTAAAGCGCGCACCACTTGCGCCCGTTTCCGTTGCGGAGTAAAATACCTCACCGTATATCCGTCCGTCCCTATTTACGACTTCCTTACCGGCTGTCATCCGCAATGTACTCGACTTTAACGGAGCCTCATTACGTGATGCCGCGAGTAGGTGGTCGGTAGCGTCATGTAATCCGACGGTCGCCCCATCGAGAACTCGCGTTTTCTGACGCTCTAAAAACTGACGTAGCGCCGCCGTTTCCATCCGAAAATCCATCCGTCTGTCACACCCTCCCCGCGCTCATCTGATCGCGTAATAGTTTAAATCCGGCTTCGTCAAACTTCGGCGTACTCTGTGTTGCAAATCCGGCCTCACGCTGCAGCCCCGTCGTAAACTTGCGGAAGCCTTCTACGTCAGTCGAGTGAGCATTTACGTTAACGTTTAGCGCGTCCAACATTTCGCCAGCCTTGTGCCGCTTAACCGCATCCAATACGTCAAGTAAGTCCATAACGTAATAGCCGCGCTCGAACTCAACTTGCGTCTTACCGAGGCGAACGGCTGCGTCTATGAAAAACTCATCTATCGTTACTCGGCGCTCGCTTCCGCTACTCCCGTCTGCAGGTTCGCGAGTTGCAGAGCGCCTTGCACGTTTTTTAAGAGACCGCCGAAGTTATTAACGCGCGCAACGGCGGTAAAATACGCCATCAATTCGTCAGGCGCTACGTTTGCCTCGATCCATTCCGGTTCAAATCCGGTCAATACGCTGACTACTTGAACGACGTCATTTAGCGCGTGCTCGATGAACGCGAATAAGTATGCTGCGCGGTTTTCGGCTGGCGCTGACATAACGCCCATAATCAATTCCGGCAGCATATTAACAGCGGCAAATAATTCGCGCCATTGACCGACCGGAACCTTCCGCACCTTTACTGTTCTATCTCCGAGCTTGATTACGTTTGGGTCAATTACGATCTCTTCTGGCGCGGCTGTTTCCGCTTTATCTGAACGCTTAAAAATAGGCATTATATTCGCTCCTTATAAAGAAATAGAGGCGCAATTAAGCGCCCCTTTCAACGTAAGTATTCGTTTAAACTGCGGTAATAAGATCGTCGCCGAGAATAAGGACTACGCCATCTTCATCCGGGGTTGACCGGAGAGTAACATTCGTGATGCGTTCATTTTCGTTG
Source organism: Paenibacillus sp. FSL R5-0928 (assembly GCF_037970385.1). Classification (NCBI taxonomy): domain Bacteria; kingdom Bacillati; phylum Bacillota; class Bacilli; order Caryophanales; family Paenibacillaceae; genus Paenibacillus; species Paenibacillus sp. FSL R5-0928. The sequence continues at coordinate 6,012,749 of NZ_CP150225.1, forward strand.
TTATACGAGTAAGAAATATCCGTCTCACTATACGCTAGTGGTAGTGTTGTCCAGAAATCCGGATCGTTTTTGTGCGCGAGAGGTTTAATAACTGCGATCTTGGCAGTGCTAAGTAGGCTTAATCCTACGCCAGTCTTGATTAACACCTTAGAGCCGCCCGTACCTGTAACGATCTCCGCACCCGTCATAATCTTCGGGACAATGTCAATTTGATACTCAGCAAACGGAATTTGCACGCTGACATTACGCCCCGTTATGCGCTTATCTACGACCGTCTCACCCGTCTGATCTGTCTTTTGCTCACGGTATGTTGTTTCCGTATTGAGCACAACGCCGCCGATCGTAGTTTCAAACGTAATCTTATCAGCGCCCGTACCGTACTCAACGATAGCCGGTCCTATTTCGATTTTTTTGAAATCTTGAGCCATTCGTTATTTCCCCCTTATTTTGAACGTACTAAAAATAGCCGCCCGATAACGGACAGCCCTGCGTTTATAGTGACGTAGTAAGCGTAAAATTCACGGAGTATAGCGCTCGGTTATTCGCGTCAGGTCCGAGATACCAAGGCGCGCTCTGATCCGCCAGGCATATGACGACGCGCGTAGTTCCGATTATAAACTCCGCCTTTCCGTGTAGCGCTTCGAATATTGCGTTAGCCTTCGTTTCTGCCGTTGCGGATGACTTCGCGCGAATCACGACTTGGAATGATGGGTAAGCAACGGATGACCATTCGCTCGGTGGTGGTCCGCCCGTTATCCGCGTATAAGCGCAATCGTCCGGATTAGCCGTTGTAAAATCGTTGCCGACTACGGTAAATCCCGGAACGATTAAGCGGATGGTTGCGTTAATATCCGCGACTGTTAATAGCGCCCCCATTATACGTCCACCTCCGTTATTAGCGGCTTTCCGTTGAGCGCCCGTTTTACGCTGATTGCGATTGGCGTGTACGTTGTCTCCGCTAATAGTTCGTTGGTGTACGTAAGGCGGTCGTCGAGCGATATGTCCGCGAGCTTATCGAAATAAAACGTACCGACGCTCACGACTTCCGCGCCGTGCTGATTGCGTACGAGTTTAACCGCCTCACTAAAGCGGCATTTCTGCGTGTAAGGAGTACCGTATGACGGCTCGTTATAATCCGGATCATATCCGGTAAACGGCATAATAATCACGTCTTGCTTAAGTGGAATGACCGGCATTATGGAATCAACCTCCCGACTCGGCGTGCCGGTATCCTTACCCCGTTCGCGTCCCCTATTAGATCCCGGCAAGATTGCGGAATCATACTTACTAATTCACGCGATCCCTCTCGGAAACTCGTTGAAGTAACTCCGCTCAAAGAGGTCGATTGAACTCCTCGCTGTCCCGCAACCATTACGTCGCTATAAACCGTAGCCAGTGCCGCAGCAAATTCGTACACAGCATCGTCCGGAATCGTATACTTCGAGTAGTAGCGAATTAAAGTACGCTCAGCCACGTTTAACATTCGTTGTTTTTTGGCTGCGTCTGAATCCGCCCATCCTTCGGTATCGATTACGTTCGCGCTAATATAAGTATCTGCTGCGATTACTGTCGTTGACATGCGCACACCTCCGTTTATTTACCGGAGGATTTTGCGGCAGTCTTGCGCGGTTTTGGCGCTTTTACGACGCTGACTTGCGGCTCCTCCGGCTTGCTTTCGTCTTCTTCCAACGTGTAGCCGTAATCGTTAATGAGAATCTTGCGCAGACCCTCGTCTTCAACTACAGCCGCACCATTACTAAACTTGACGCCTGCAGTCGTCCCGTCATAGTTCGGATTAGGCGTTTTGATTACGTACATCTGCGCACCTCCCGTAATTTTAGGCAATAATACCGGACAGACGAGCAGCGGACTTACCGTCGAAGAGCGCGAGGCCTGTGTAAAACTCGATCAGAGTACGATAAGCCGGCTTTTCTTGTAAAAGGCCAAGGTCTTCAACCATCACGCCGCCGTTAGTCAGACCGGATACGAACTCATCTGCACCAAATTTAACAGCGTAGATTGAAGTAGTGTTTGTTGCTGTTCCGGTTGTTTCGGCATGTCCGATAACCTTAGTTCCAGCAGCGTTGTCGCCTGCGTCGAACATTGGCACACCGTTGTAAGTAAGGACCGGTTTACCGAACGCATCCTCACTCTGTGTGAAATAGCCGAGTTTACGCGCAATGGAGTTCACTTTTATCATTGTCTTAGAATCCATGAACAGTGCATCTGCTCTACCGCGAGTCTGATAGATTAAAGCGTCCAGAGCTTCGAGGAACATGTTTGCATTAGCCACGTCACTCAGGTCCAAACCATTAGTGGCCGCAGTAATCAACTGGCTACCGGTTAGGCGTTTCTTCAACCCATCAAACGACTTAGAATCAACCGCTGTATCACCGTTAAAGAAAGTATCCTGAAACTTATGAGCCGCAGCTTTTGTTTTCATCGCCGTCTGAAGAGCTCGCTGATCGTTGATATTGGAGCGCGTTTGTTGAATAAACCTGTCAACGTCAGCAACTCCGCCCAGGATTACCAGGCTCTCAGTGACCGGGTTAACCGTACCAGTGGACTCAGTATAAGCTTCGTTTACGCCACGAAATGCAACTCCTGGTAGCGTAGCCTCGCGGTTGTAGGTGTAGGCGTTACCTTGAATGTCCATGAACGGCATAAGTTGAAGCACCGGCGCATTCTGCACAAATGTCTCAATTACCCCTTGTTGAAGCGTGTTTTGCGAAAGTTTCGCAGATTCCAATAGTGTCAAAGCCATTTATAAATCCCCCTAGTAATGTTTTTTGTAATAAAAAAGAGCCCACTAGGGACCCTTCTGCTTATTTATTTACTTACTTGTGTATCCTGCCGAAAGCTTCTCCCGCGTACTGAGTCCATCAGTTCCGGGCTTATGACTGCCGCCGTTTGTATCCCCGCCAATTTGACGATTCCCACCGCCAGCCGTGTTCGCTAAATACGGTTCTGCCGCAATAAGCGCCTCGACCGCTTCCTTTACGCCGACTGCATTTCCTTCGTCATCCACCGTAACCGCGCTTAAATCCGCCAGTTTCAATGCCGCCGCTAAACGGTCAGCCGGTACGTTAGCCTCACGCGCCAATGACTTAAACTCCGCGTTAATCAGACGTTGATTCGCTGTAGTGAGCGCCCTATCCCGCTCAGCCTTTGCGGACTCCGCTGCAGCGAGCGCGGCCGCCTTCTCCGCCTCTAATCGCTCCGTATCGCTTAACTTTGCGGCCTCACGATCCGCCTCCGCCTGTTCTAGTGCGGTTAGCTTCGTTTTGATATCGTCGTAATCTTCGCGTCCTTTACGGTCTCTCGCAAGACGATCGGCAACAATGCGGTCTAGATCCGCCTGCGTGAACGTCTTGTCCGTTTCGGAATCGCCTTCCGCAAATAGTTGAAGATTAAGCGGATATCGTGAACGTTTAATTTCGTTTTGCATCGTTAGTCCTCCCGCGTTTAAGCGCCGCGTAGCGCATAGTTTCCGCGAAGTTTATGGCGTCGTTTGCGTTCGGACGCGGAGTCATTGCTCCAATAACTTCGGATCGCGTATCGGTGATAAAACGTGGCGGCATGTCGGGTGAAAAAGCTCACGTTTCGGGATGTCGCCAACATACGGAAATTCGCCCGGAGCTTCCGGAATAAGCTTGACTATGCGGCCTTCCCAACTGCGGCAGGCATCTGTCGCACCATGACGCGAAACAACCGCGTAGTAAGCACCACGTCCAACCGCCTCGTTCGTCGTAGCTTCCCGGTGTACTTGCGATAACTTTGTTCGCGCCAGCATGTCGGTGTAAACTTTTGGGTCCCAGCGCCTTCCGGCCGCATCGATTATGCCGGTATTAACGGAATCGCCTAGTGTTTTCTTCATTCCGCTGAGAATATCGCGGCTAATTGTACGGCTACCGTTGACTCCCTTCGCCATGTTCCCGCGCAAGGAATCTGCGGTGGCTTGGCGTACTGCAATCCGAACCTTTCGCTCGATATTCTGCGTAACGGCCAATACGTCAGCTTGCGTATCCGCTACGGCTGCCGCGACCATCTCACGATTGATGCGGCTAAACTTCGCAATCTTCTCCGCCTCTTCTACCGTTGACACAACGCCTAAATCGACGATCGCGCGGATCACTCCGTCGGTCGCCGCCTTTGGTACGTATTTTTCTACCCACGCTGCAGACTCCGCGTTGAGTCCGCTTAGTATCTTTGAAACTTCCGCGAGTGCAAACTTTGAATTAGCGCGGGATAGGCCGGTTAGTTCAAGACGGGAGAGTTCGCCAGTTATATCGAGTATCGCGGTTTTAAATGCGCGAACGAGTTTGGCGACGTCGTAATCGTACTTCGGGTCTGGTATGACCATTACGCAGCACTCTCGTCGGTGTCATTAAATATCGAAGAGCCAACCGTTCCAACCGTTCGCGATTCGTCGCCGTCAATTCGTACAATTGCTTGTGCGGCCTGCTCGTCGTTCACTCCGTCCAGACGTTTAATCGCATCAGATACGGATAACGTCGGCTTTCCGCCGGTACGTATTTGCGCAATCTCCGCGAGCTCACGTGCGTCGGTAGGCAGCCCGTCCTTGAAAATAATGTGCGGCTTCGTTGAGGTGTAATCAAGCGTTTCCCGTGACTGAGCGTGTTCCAATAATTGCGCGATAAAAAGCACCTCAACTAGTGCCTTATCAAAATACTGGCGTTTACGCGTCGTCTTCGAAAGTAGCGGTCCCATTCGATACTTAACTGCGAGCCCCGTTGCTCCGCTTGTTCCGGCGTTCTCTTTACCGAGGGCTACTGGAGGAAGCTCGGCCACGGTTAACAGCGCGTCAATAAGTTTGTCTAGCTCCTTAAAGGCGGACTCAAGTTGCCCGTCCCAAGTAACGTACTGCGGTATAACGTCGTCTTTCCCTACGATCTCAAATACTTTAGCGTAAGCGGCCTTTTGCTGCGGTACTCCGTCCGGACCGTCTTCTAGTACGCCCGTTGGAACCGCTAGGATTGGGTCCGCGTGTTTATCTAAGATGTTGGATATCTGCGTAAGACGGTGATTAATCTCGCGCAGAAGCGCCCTATTCTCCGTGATGTCATCGACTCCATGCCATGACGTATCAAGCGCAAAGTTAGGAACGTGGACCACTAGCGGCAATGGCACGCCTGTCTCAGTTGGGGCACTTGGCGCTTCCAGTTCCTCGGTTATGTTCCACGAAATGACCTCGCCGTCTTTAGTCGATTTCGCAGACATTGCATATTTAGCCGTAATGAGTTCGTTCGGCCTGTGCGTCTCAACGAAAAGTTCCCATTTTACGGATTTCCCTTCGGTTACCTTTACCGGAACTGCGATATGATAAGCTGCGATCTTCTTCTCGTTCCCTGGAATTGTTTCCGGAAACACGTACGATGCGTTTTGCGCTTCAATTACGGCGCGGTAAGGATCGAGTGTTTCGTCTAAGGCTCCGCGATATTCCTGCGCCCATTTCACCTTATAGAACGAGTCGCCTCGATAGGCGTTACCGTAAGCCATTTCGTAATTTACCGTTCCTAGCGCGTTGTCCTTAACTAAACGTTCAAGGGCTTTTTGCTCCGTAGAACTGTCTTCGCCAGCGCTATATATCGGAGATTCGCCGAAAAGTAAATCCGCTGATTTCTTGCAGATCAGTCCGGCATAATTCGTATATATGAACCGGTGTTCTTCCGTTTCAAGTAATTGTGCGATGCGTCTAATCATGTACTTGTTGCAACTAACCAACTCAGCATTTTCTCGGTAACGTTCTATCCGATCTTCATGATCTACCGGTGGGTAAACTTGTCCTACTTCGAACAATCCCTAACCTCCTCATAATCCTTTTGGTTTCCGCTGCCAAGTCCGTCCACGTCTTCCCGTTCCACCAGCCGCCTCAACTGCGCCAGCTAATGCGTCAGGTAAATCGTCATGCGTGCCGGAAGGGAATTGCTCCATTTGCTCGAACAATAGGCGGTGTGATCGATGGAAACGCAAAGAACCGCTCTCTATGAGCGGCTCCAACGATTCTATGCGTATTTCTTTTTTAGTCCGTGATATGACGGGTTTTAGCTGCGTACCTCCGAGACGTTCCTTTGCCTGGCGTTCTTGTAGCTGCCTGTACATATCATGCTGCGCCCCGACCGTCTCCACTGCGAATGTTTTATGTCCGTAATCCTTTATGAGCTGTACGGCCTGCTCTAGCGCAACGTGTGCCGGGCATTTGCGCGCCCATGCGTCCAGTACATACATAACGCCGGTTAATCGATCTTTTCCAATCGTCACGATTGCGTTATAGTCTGACCGGCTGTTCTTCCCTTGCGCGATATCCCAAAATGCGTATAAATTAAGTACTCTAGGGCGTCCTAAGTTGTCAAATAAGTCGGACTCATCGTAGTAATGAAACTCCTCCGGATTGAATATCGCTGATTCTTCGTCAATCGGCGTATTTTGATACTCTGTATTAAATGCCTTCGATCCGTTAGCCCATTTCCACGTCATCAGTGTCCATAGCGGTTGAACCGTAGGCCATAACACGACGGCTCCGCGATCCATTTCGTCTCGATTCGCATCGTAGTAAGCCCGCGCCTTAATTACCGACTCATCATCGTCAGTATTCAGATAGATTGCGCGGCAATTGTCCCAAAGATCAGCGCGTTCCGGCTCCTCAATCAGCGCTTTATAAAGTTTATCGTTGAAGTCCGGCCGTTTCATTACGGTTCGTAACAATGACTCAACGTGTACGACCGTTCCCATATAGATAATCGCGGTCTTTTTACCTTCCGGATCGCCTAACGGTACGACTGTTTGCGAAAACCAGTCCCGCAACTTCAAGCGCTGTTCCGGTGTAGCCGCGTTCGTCCTTACGTCTTCTAAGTCATCGCAGATTATTAAATCCGGCCGTACGCCTTCCCAATTTCGCCCCCGTAACGTTTGGTTACTGCTCGCGGCCTCCATCTTCGTAAGTAAATGCGGTACTCCGCTAGGTTGCGGCTCCCAGGCGATAAACTCCGTTGAATTATCTCTTGGATTCGCCTGCTGTTTCGGTGATAGCAACGGACCGAAATCGCGCCGGAGCTTCTCGTTACTTTTAAGCTGACCCGCGATCCATTCGAGGTTGCCGGTTGATACCGTAGGCGTCTCCGAAATATTAATGATGTATTTACGGTGTCGGTACACAATCTCGCGTAATGGTTTAGCCTTTGATAAATACGATGATTTGGCGTGAGATCGCGGCGCCGCACGTACTACCTTAGCGTTTATCGTCCGCATGGAAACATCGTCCATTGTCGCGCATATTTCACGGTGGAAATCGGGCGATTCATCCAAACTTGCGATATCGAATCCGTCCCAATTACCGGCGTTACCGGGATTCCGCGTCTCAGAGAAGTATTCAAACGCAAAATAAAGAAGGTCGCCCTCCGCACGATGAATCCTCGTTAACCTGGCGCTCTCATCCAAGTATTGCGCGAGATCCGCCTCCTCCTCGTATGTCAGCGAGTCAAGGTTCGCGGTCATCGCGCCGATTAGTGCGTCGAGTTTTCCGATCGTCTCAGCGCGTTCGTCTTGTTTAATCCAGCGATCATTTATCCACGCGATAGCCGCGTCACCTCCTCTTCGTTATGTCCGTGCAATTACCGTTAGATTAGCGTCGTTCCTTCGTCCCCTAGCAAATAGTAGTCCTGCGCCCCTAACGCGCTAATTCAACGTGGAATTAACGGTTAAATCACGCGTAAGCTTGCGAGGTTCATCCGGCCGTCGAATATAACGTAAAGTTCAAAGTTAAAATTGATACGCAGATTGGTCCGGCACGAAACGCAGGGCCTTCGAGGGGTGCCGGGGGGTGGTCCGCCCTCTCATTCTAATTCGAATGTATGATTTTGTATCTTTTCGTACATTCAAAACGTTGATTTTACTAGGTTTACGTGATATGATTGGATCATGATAACGTAATCGTACATTGAACGTACTATTATGTATGAAAAGGACGTGTCGAAATGGGCGAAAAGAAAGCTATATACGATGTCCAACCTCTTCGAACTCGCGAGGAAATCGAGGACATGAAGCAATCACTCCGTCGGTGGTGTAGTGAGCGCGATCTACTTATGTTTATTCTCGGAATTAACACAGGACTGCGCGTATCTGATATAGTCACGCTAAAGGTTGCGGACGTCAAAGATAAGACGCACGTACGGATCGTCGAACAGAAAAGCGATAAGGTTCGCAACGTTAACCTAAAGGCGATACAGCCGGAAATTGCCGAGTATACGCGCGGTATGAGCCCAGAGGATTGGCTGTTCCCTTCTCGTAAGGGCAACGGCCATATCACGCCAACACAGGCGTATAGAGCGCTCGTAAAGGCTGGCGAGATGATCGACCGTACGGATATCGGTACACATACAATGCGCAAGACATTCGGTTATCACCACTATAAGCGCAATAAGGACGTTGCCGCGCTGCAGGAGATATTCAATCACTCCGCGCCATCAATAACGAAGCGTTATATAGGCATCCGTCAAGACGAGATCGACGAGTCTCTCGAAGGGTTCAAGCTGTAGGAAGCGTAGGGGTCGGCATTGAACGCAGTCCCTTTTCGCCATTCCGAAAATTCTCGGAGGGCACGCGTCCAAGCTTCGCAGCCGATGTATTTACCTACGCTGTAAGCCGTAGTCAAGCCGCACCCAATAGCGTTCCTTCATATATAGGCGTAAGAATATACGTGTTCCCTACGCTTTACACATCCGTAGTTCGTGCTCTATACTCCGCAATCTTACGGTCTAGTTCGTCTCTATCAAGTCCGGTTACATCCGTCTTCGTTACGTCTACACGCTCCGTTAACATATCGTTCATATTAAGCAAGAGCTTCGCGGCCGCTGCGTTACCGTCCCGTATGGCTGCGTCTGCCATTGCGTCCACTACTTCAGGCATCCGATCGAGAGTATTGCGCGCTATCTGCCGCTTGAGCTCACGTTCAAATAGCGGATCTTTTAACCAATCGTATATAGACTGGCGCGATACGCTTGCGGCCTCTCCGATCTGTTCCATCGTTAGTCCTCCGCGTCTAGGCAACGCAAGGTAGTTCAGCGCTATAAGGTGATGCGCTTCTAATCGTTTCAATGCCACCGCTATTCCTCCTCATTTAATGACTTCAAATACCTTCGATGTTACATTACGCTGGACATTAGAACGCGAGGTATTCACGTTTAGCTTCTCATACACCTCGATAGGCTTTCCGCGCTCACTAACAATAGATACGCCGCCTCCCAGAATCGGGATTTCCTCTCCACGTAAAAGTATCCTTACGTCGTCGGCTCCGTCTGTACTTACGAATACAAACGCCGGCATCTCGTCAAATACTAGCGCAAACTTTCCGCCTATAGTTTCGAATCTCATCCGTAATTCCTCCCGTATATTAGCGCCTAAACGACGCGTATAGGTATTTGTATTACCTTGCATGTGTAGCGCCTATATCAACGTGTATCTAACGGTAAAAATACGCATATAAAAACGCTGCTCCTACGCTCGGGCAAAGCGTAAGAACAGCGCTAACTATAACGTTATAACCTGCGCTCCGTGCGCTATACCTGCGCGTAATACTTCGTTAGTCCAACCGTAACCGTCGCGCTCCTTATACGCACATATCGCGAGCTTAGGACGCCTACCTAAGTAACAAAACCCGCATACATTAGCGCCATACCACGTTATCATTACGTTAGGCTGCGGTATAATCTTACGTAGTTCTAGCGACTGTTCCTTCGTTTGAGTAACGATGATAATTACGTCTGACATAGCGTTATCCTCTACGCCTGAATAACGCTTAATCATACGCTCAGTATCCGCAACTCTTACGATATCCTCCGTGTTAATAATACCGCCTACTATATCGCTCGTATTAACGTTATCCCTCCGTTTCATACCCATCCGCCAAATCCGTTCCTAAACGCATATATCAGCGCCCAATATAGCGGAGGACATACGATAATGAACGCTATAGTAAACGGCTGTATATCTCGCTCATAAACGCTAATATGATGCGCAATTCCTCCGATACCTAGCGCTATCCAAACGCATAAGAATACGATTAACATTACGTTATCCCTCCGCTCACTGTACGTTCGCTTACGCTGTAACATCCGCGCTATTCTTTGTGTTGTCTACATGAGATTCTACTTTGATTAATCATCATGAATAGGTAAGAGTTCATTCCTTTGCAAAACCTATCTCAGTCACTACCGTTCCTTCGAAACTATCTTTATGCGCGATTAATCTATTAATCCTATAGTTCCGCGAGGATTCATGAGCGTAGCGAATTAATCGGATGCGGTAATGTTTTGTTTATTCTTACATGTTCGTTATTACACGTTTGTTCTTATTACCGTCACTCTCCGGTGATTTAGGTAATTCACTCTACAGTGCATTAGGTAAATCACTCTCCGGTGAATGACCATATAGAACATCTAATTTAGCGCGTATCTGCTCGTCAGTAAGTCCGCTATAATATTGCGGATAGTAAAGTTTATCGCGCTTATTAGTTGTATAATCCATCGCTGATTTAACGAGTCCGACCGCCTCTAGTACGTCACAAAGTCGCTTTATCCGATTACGTCCGATACCCGTTTCGTCAGCAATACGTTGAACGGAAGGGAATGCGCTCATGTACCGGTCATTGTCCGGCTGTCCGTTCACCATCGAAAGTAAGTACGTATAGATAGCCGCTATATGCGCATTACCCTTATCGTACTCGCGCGCGATCGGTACTATCCGGCGGAATAAATCATGCGGGACCGGAGCGTAATGCCCACGGTCCAAAAACGCTGATTTGCGTCTAGCTGCTTCGTGTCCTATATCACGGAATTGCTTGCCCATACTCCATATCACTCCACTCCACGTAATTTACGAGCTAACTACCCGCACCATACTCGTCTAGACTCCGTTTAACCGCGTCATCCTTTGCGTATAGCCAGAAGCGTCCGCCAGTCTTTTCGTTGATTCCTACGCAGATATAGCGATGTCCTGCAGAACGTAAGAAATGGAACATAGCAGGCGAATAACAATAAAGGTAATTACTAGGCAACGAGCAACTCCCCTTTCAAACTACTTATAACCTCGCCGATCTCTTGAACAGACAGCGCGTACTTTATGCGAATCATAGGAACGCCCGCCTTTGCGCAATATCTGTTTTTTATCCGATCATACTCCTGCTGGAACGCGAAGTTATAGCCGGCCTTACTTGGGTCTTCCCCGTCAAATACCGCCGGACGGTAATGTTGTTCCCCATCGTATTCTATAAACGCGATAGGCTCTCCGGAGAGGCCCAGCACTGCGAAGTCGAATAGTAGAGGTCTCCTACAAACTCCGGTAACACCTTTTCTGCGCACTTGCGTTCTATATTCTAACTGGTAATAGTCTAACCAGTATTTTACTGTTTTCTCACCGACGGACTCACTATCGCCATGATCAATGATGACATTTATATCGTACATACACTTTGAACATAGATCGGTGCCGTACATGCGATCTCTTCTAACAAAAGACCATTTCCGAGGTCTCCCTACCATACCGCAAGCATCACACATAGGTGTAACTAACTTTTCGCACCCTCGCGGTAAGTCTTCTACCAATACCTCCAGCTTCTTTACGCCAGGTCCTATAAAGTACCCTTTGTCTATGTAGTACTGTCTGTTGTTGAACACTAGACTCACCTCTATCGTCTTCTCTAAAACTCCCACTCTACCATCCCCTCCATCGTTAAAATAACGTAAGGACGTGCGGAGTATACCCGCAGCATTCGTATCCAAACGGAATAAGACCGCTCGAAAGCAGTCCTTTCATATATGTGTGTAACTGTGCGCGTAAAATATAGGTATCAAAAAAAATAAATGTGCCTTTCTATATCTCCCGATAAGAAATCACATAAAAAGCAACCTTCGGAAGAAATAAACTTAAACGTAATCCGCCGCATGACTCGTTCGCCTTTTATCCCTTTGGTTTATGCGGGGGTTTTGCGGCAGCGATCTCCCTTATTTCTTCCTGCAAAGTATCTAAATATACATCCTTACGGATACATTTAGGCGACCCTTTCCGTAATTAATTTTCGAATTCTTAATAGCCGCATTTTCACGGTTGTGTAAGATAATCCGGTCTTCTCCGCCGCGTATTTTCGTGAGAGACGGTACTCACCGTCCGGAAGCACGTGGTAGGCCGCGCAATCCTCTGCAGCCATGTCCGTTTCGACAATACCGATGAGCTCACGCAGGAAATCCGCCTGTTTATCGGTTACGCGCTTATATACGTAATCTTCCGTAGAGTTAACGCCCAATATCGTTCGGATCGCTCCCTCATAAAAAGGCGCAATCATTTGGCGGCGCCCGTCTACGGTAACTCTCCGCATCCCTTTTCGGCGTGCTTGGGCTTCGTAGTAGCGTGTTAGCAGCGCCTTATTGACGTATGTGACGATCTCCCTCGGACTGCGGCTGACATCGACGTATTTTAGCGCGTACTCTAGTGCGCCGACCATGTCCGCCATAACCTCCGCCCGTATACGCGTTTCTTCAATCACGGCTTCGCGTTCAGTACGATCCGCAACGTCTAGGGCGCGTTGGTACTGCGTAAATGAACTGCCGAATCCTTCTTCGCGGAATCTTCGCTCTATGCGGCCGTTCTTTTCTCTTAGCCAGGCGGTAAATTCGGGAGTTAACGTGTACTCATAGCCGAAATCGTTATGGCGCACTGGTTTGAAAGGGATGCGCATACGTAAATCGAGCACCATTATGGATAAATAACGGTTAATCTCCGAGTGAGCCCATCCGGAATCTTTACGGATATAGAATACGCGCTTGACGGCTTTCTCGCGGATCGCCTTTATTCGATAAGCGATATACTCCTCCGGACTCGTCAGATTTATCGAAATGTCGTGCGTGAAGTTCGTTTTATATCTGCGTGAAGTATTCGCTAAGAAATCCGTTTCGACATCCTCTAGTATTGAGTTGATTATGTGGCGGTCGCCAGCCCTTTGGTACGCGGTTACTGCCTGGACAAATTCCATCCGTATTCCTCCTCCGTTTGTTTATGAAAAAGAGGCACCGCAAAGTAGCCGATACCTCTCTTATTAGTTACGCATTCAAGCGTAGGCTAACCTTCATAGGCCGTGATATATGCGGAATCGGCGGTTTGGACACCGCAGGTAACCCTTCCCGAACACGTTGATACATATCGACGATTAAGTCTATCCCCTCGGCGGTAGCCTTAACGGTGTTGTTAAGTAGGAATCCGCCCTTGAAATAAGGAACAACACGAAAATACTTCTCGTAACCTTTCCGCGGCGGAAAACATCTGTCAATTTTACGTGAGTAAAGAACGCCGTGCTTCTGTAGAAAAGCCGTGATTTCCTCCGCACCAACTACCCCGCCCATGAAGTGTTTACCGATCGTTGTAAACGCCGTTAATCCCTCGGAATCGAGAAACTCCGTGTATTTGTCCGCTTTTGGCTGTATAACCGCAATATGTTCGGTCTGTTTCCGGACAGTTTCGAGGGTAGCCGCGAACATCGCGCGAGTGGCCGCATCTGCGAACGGTAAGTATGTGTCGATAAAGAGCGCGTCGTTTACAACTGCTCCGCCAGTTTTGCGCATCGTTGGAAGTATTTCGTCGAATAACCAACGCTCGAACTGCTCGGCTTCCGGGAGCTTAGATCGGACAACGAGGCGGTAGACATTACCCTCATTTATGAACTTCATTTGCTGTGTGCGTCCAAGACTATCGATGACGTCGTGAATCACGACCCCATCCTCCCGACAGTGTCTTGTAATCGCATCCCGCGTGTTAGAATAGCCAAGAGCTGCGGCAACTTGCGTAGCTCCAAACATCTCCTTGCTGTCAATAACGAGCACATGAACACTCCCGAATCTCTCATGCGTAAACAATTTCGCCAACTGTCCCATTACGACGCCTCCTTTTGTTTGGTTTTATATAAACGACTAAGCCACGAAGGGCAGCCGCGTCGGTATTTGATCCGTCATGACGCGAATCTCCCCACTATCATCCCGCACGTTAACGTCTTCACCCTCGCGTACTTTCCGTATTAGTAGAACACCGTCGGGGGTCACGCCCGTGTAACGCATAATGAACGGAGGTTCTGGCGTCTCCGTCACCTCAAACTCGTGGATAACGAAATACTTTGGAATAAAGCGTTGTAGCGGCAGACCTTTTTTACGCAACACCTTGCGGCGGTACAAAAACTCGCGCATAGTACGCTCGTCCCATCCGAGCACTAGCGCAGCTTGTCCTAACGTAAATGTCGCCGAGCCGAAGCGCCCAACAACGCAGCGATTATCGTTCATGTAGCGTCCTCCCTTATCGTTTGGATTTTATAGTCAACGGATATACACCCCTATAATTATTAACGTAAACGTAGTCCCTCCCGCACACTTCCAGCGGAAATAAAATAAATCCGCCTACTCATCTACTTACAGGCTGCGCAGCCTCCCGCACCATTCACAGTATTATCTACAGCGCGGAGTCCTTTCGCACACTTCGGAGAAAATTGCGCCCTTACTATACTTGGTGCCGCAGACTACTGTTTCGCACACTTTCAATTGATATAACGTGGCCGATCGTATTCCGTACACACGCTATATTAATAAAGTCGACGTGCTCAAGCGATCCGCACGCACTCTGCGTTAATATCCGCAATGACTTCGGCCTCGCGCACCTTCTACGGAAAATAATCTGCCTACACTGCACATACGGACAATGATGCTGCAGATTGGGACATTGATTCTCTCCTTTACTGTATATAGGGACATAAACTTTCGGAATTGGGACAAGCGCTATACGGTAATATATAAAAGCCACAGACGCTCCCGCACCTCTCAATGAATATAAGGACAGATTTTTGTTGGATTGGGACACGCGCAAAATTATTTATAATATTTTGGAACCTATTGAACATACGTTCGTATTAGTGTAATATAAAGGACAAGCAACCTTGGATGCCCCCGAAGCTACTCGTAGTAAAGGCGGTGCCATCCGCTATATGTTAACGTAGCTTTGGACGGCCAAGTCCGCAGATACAGTAATTGGCGTTAGGAAGTCCGGTCACACATTGGCGTGAGTGACCGGAACACTGTTCCGCACACATTTGGCGCTGTATACGGTTGTTACGCGCAGCTTTGGCGTACTGCGTAAGGTTTAGGACACGCTGTCCTAGAGTTCCCCCTGCATGACGATCCGTCATTTGGCGCTGACAGTACAGGGTTAGGTTCACCGTGAACCTGAGTTATCCGCGGGGTGTTCCTCCGGGTGCAACCGGTAGGCGCGGAAGGAGGTCGTTTGAAGCTACATCCTAAGTTGAACATAGGCCGTCAACGCTGCAACGATGTCGGTCCGGTAGTACCTGGTACAAACATTGCTTTGGTCAGAGTATTCGGTGTTAGCGCACCGTTACCCAAGCCGTACACCCTGCGGACGCAGTTTAATCTCTGCGTATATGTCTCCGGCCTGTAGTATATAAAGGCGTCTACGGTCCCGGCGGACAATCCTTCTATTCCATTTCATCAAATCACCTCCTTCACATAATACCGCGATATTGATAACCAACCGGGGCATACTCGTCCGGTAGCGCGATTTCACCAAGAGCCCGCGCGTGTACAATCGCTATCTCAATAGCCAGCGGTAACAGTTCCTCACCAGTTAGAGTCCTGTCAGTGTATACGTTAGTAGTGATACGCCAGTGCTCGCGGTCGAGTACGCAAGAATACCAGTGTTGGCCCGGCATCATAGCGGAACTATGCTGTGACTGCGAAGTCATAGGCGGCGACCTCCGATTTTTCGCGGACGATGAAGCCGAGTTCGTGCGCCTGATTAGCGGTAATTTCGATGACATTTGCGACAGATCTACGATCAACGGAAGGCAATGCACGGAAGAATGCGCCAGGAAGGACGACGATTTGTTGGCGACGGAATTTACTACTTGCGGGGAAGATGTAATCGAGTTTAGTGACGATGAAATTGCCGGTTCTGCGGTCGAGCGCGTATCCAATTTCAATTGTTTGTGCCATGAATGACCTCCGCGTTTAAAGTCCGACGACTATTGTATGAGTGCGGAATCCGCGACCGGGCGTGCATGTTCCCCGGTTTCAACCCGCACCGCAGCGGGCCATCATCAGGCGGTCTATATCGTCAACCCCAATTCCAGCAACGGCGCGGCAATCAAATCGCGTACGATGAATTCCAACGCGGTCATGCTTGTCCACCGTTTAATCAGCGCCGGTATTACGTCAGCAGCCGAGCCATTCACGTTCTCCGCAATAATCACGCCAGCGTCTTCGTTGCCTCCTACGTAAATATCCGGATCTGCTTCGCTCTGGTGGACTTCGTGCGCCCATAACTGTCCATCGGACACGAATAGCGCACGATCCTCTCCGATTAGGTACGCCGGTAGCGTTTCATACTGTGGTTCCTCGTCATCAGCGTCATACAGGTAGATTAGCGTTATAGGCTTAGCGGTCATTATGCGCCCTCCTTACTATGCCGGACTAGCACGGATAAAAGCTCGACGGCCGACATTTCCGTTATGCGATCGAAAAACGTTACATCATCTACCGGTAAATCGAAGCCGACTGCGCCGGGGCCTCCGGTTGTTAGATATTCGCCGCTGACAGAATTAACACGCTCAAGGATAACGGTGCGGTATTCAGCGTCGATATAAAACGCGTGGTTATCGTCAACGAGGACGCCGGGATATTCGTAGCGCTCTAATTCTTCGTTCCTATCGTACAATTCAGTCACAACGGTAATTTTAGACATTGGCGTAATCCCTCCGTGTTATAGAAGTAGTTCCTTAATGATAATTGCGCTGAGAGTAAAGAAGGCTTTTACAAACGGCCAATTTGAGTTCACTATACTACTCGCGAAGTAATACGTCAATAGTAAACTCGAAAAAGTTTTACGATGCGGGTAATACGCTGTATAATGAGGTTAACAAGTTATAAGGAGCGTTTGAAGCCGTGGAAGATAATCGTATTAAATTTAAATTGGGCGCTACCCTTGACGTACTCGGCACCACTCGTAATAAGATCGCGGTCGAATCCAAGACACGGCCAGCGACTATTCTAGACCTCGCAGGTGGAGATACCCGAACGATCAAGCTCGATACGTTAGCGAATATCCTCGACGCCCTTAATGAGCTGGCAAAGGAAAAAGGCATTGAGCGTACTATTGGAATAGACGATATAATCGAGTACATACCGACCGCCGAACGTTAATAGCGGTCTCTTTACGTATAATTACCGTCAAATTAGCACCTTTACTCCGCACCCTTACGGTTTACCCTCGGACAGCCCTAGCGGGGCTAATTCAAGGGCTTACGCAGGCAGAACGGTCGATATATGAACGAAGAAAGGCGCAGCCCTAACGGATACTCTCCGCTAAGACTGCGCCTTTTTATTAAGTTCTATAATTATGTATTCGAAGTTCCTAACTCTCTAACGGTTTCTCTGAATCGGTACTCAAGGCCCTCCGCAGACGACTTCATTCTGTACTCTGCTTCTTGAATAGCGTTCACAATCAATAAGGCGCTCGCCACTAGAGCCGCAATTAATCCCGCTATAAGTAACACAACACCTCTAGTTGCTATTATTGTGTAGTTATAAGCGTCACCACCAACTATGTGTCCGAACATACTCCCCGTCGTGTTATAGTCTGCATTATAGTCGCCGTAGTGGAAGGTAGTAACCAGACCAAAAATAACCAAACCCAACGAAACAACATACAGCAAGATAGACCAACCCTTCATATTCTCACCTCTCTTTGAAAATATAGATCACCTCTTCCAATTATACACATATTTTTCATAGAAGTGTCAACATTAACTGCCGAGATACACGCATATAAACGGGTGGCAGGCGAAGCGATATTCGAGATCGGGCGGAGGTTGAAGGACGTACGGGACGCTAAGCTAGACAGCGGCGATCCGGATGAGCGTAGGCTGGCGCAGCAGCGCGAAGAAGTCGGCGGCTGGATACGTTGGCTTGAGGATCACGTCGACTTTAAACGATCCTACGCGCACAAGTTCATCTCCGTGTTCGATGAGTACGGCAGTGACGTTTCGACGTCGAAACACCGGGGACTGGAGGCGCTCTACGAAATCACGCTGTTTCCGCCAGAAGAACGCGAACGCCCACATACGGTCCCATCAACAGGCGCAACGAAGACGCCGTCTCCTTTTAGTTAAATATCGAGCTGACCGGCGAGAACTTATCGTGTTGCTTCGAAATATCTGCCTGAAACATCTCCGTATATAGCTGCGCCATATGTAGACTCTTGTGTCCCATGATGCGCATCAAACTTACGACGTCGCCAGAGTTTAGCACATAATTTCTGGCGAAGGTATACCGCAAAGTATGACATGACACACGAACACCCTTTATCCCGGCCATCTTCCCGTACTCAGATATTTCCTCCTGAATCGTTCGACGTTTCAAGGGTTGTCCTTCAACGTTAACGAAGAAAATGGAAGAGTCCGTCTCACCGCGCAACTCTAGATATTCGCGCATGTGAGCAGCGAGTATGTCACTAAACGGGACGAATCTTTCCTTACGACCTTTTCCAAAAACTTTAATTACTCGCTCCTGCCAATGTACGTCCTCAACACGAAATGTCAACGCTTCTTCCAGGCGTTGGCCGGTATCTAGGATCAACAGTAAAAACACGTAGTTACGGTAGCCTATTGGTGTTGCTCGATTAGGTATGTCAAGTAATGCCCTAACTTGATCGCGGCTTAGCGTACGCAAAACACGTTTTTCCTCCGAAAGCTTCTCAACTGACTCTATTGGGTTCTCTGTTAGATAACCGGCACTGCAAAGGAAATTAAAGAATGCTCGCAAACTCCTTATGTACTTATTTATCGTCGGTGCGCTGTTACCCTCATCCATTCTCGTTCGAATGAACTCATGAATATCTTCAACAATGATGTCGTTTATTCTCTCAATACCATTGTCGTCTAAAAAGTTGCTGAATTTAGAGAGAGCTTGACTGTATGAAGCTGTTGTATTTTCGGTCAAATTCTTAATCTTACGCGATATTATGAACATGTTTATTGCAGAATACATATCCAATTTTTCCTTTTCCTCGCGTGCCCCAAGTATTAGTTTCCTTTTCTCCTTGTAATCCATATATGTAACCTCCTCGTTGTGTCCTCGAAAGGCTACCACAAAACGACAAACAGAGAAAGCGCCAGGCCCCATTATATTCCGGAGCCAAGCGCTGCTTTTTATTTCCGTCTCTTAATAAACCTATCTGCGGGCGAATATTCGTCGTGACTCTTCCGCATATCGTCCGTATCCATCTGAATGTATCGGCGCATCGTACGTATATCGGACCACCCGCCCATTTTCTGTAACGTGAACGGATCGGCTCCGTTTAAAATCATTGCGCGCGCCCACGTATGGCGATAAACGTGCGCAGTCATCTTCTTACCAGTGACGCCCGCCTTCTCTCCGTAGTATTTAAGCCGCTTATTGAAGTGCGTAGCGGTCACAGGCTCACCAAACGATGACATGAATATGCGATTTGTCGTAAAAAATTGACGATTCTCTTCTATTAGTTGCAATAGTAATTTCGCAGTGTGTGCGGAGATTGGAACCATTCTTGGCTTTCTGTTTTTGTTCATCTCGCCAGGTAGAACGATAAATCGTGTTTGAAAGTCGATATCTGTGACGCTTATTCTTAGTAATTCCGAAATTCTAAGTCCGCTGTCCAAAATCGTTATAATCGCCACATAATCCCGAAAGCCTACGAAATCCCGTTGATTAGGCTGCGCTAGTATCGCCTTAACTTCATCATCCGTAAGGCAATTCGTTAAGTCCACGTCCTGGCGTATAAGCTTAACCTTAGTAAACGGATTGATTTCCAGTAGTTCGTCGCGCTCAAGCTGATTAAATATCGCCTTAAGCGTACGAAGTCGGATATTAACCGTCGTATCTGACAAGCCTACTCGCTGATTTTCTTCCGATATATACTTGTGCCCCTCATAGCGCACCTGATCGTACTTCATAAACGCGATATGATCTCGCACCATCGCCGTCGTTATATCCCCCGCATATTCTACCTCCGGATATTTATCGTTCAACCACTTTAGAAAGTAACCATAATGCTTTCCGTAATCCATTAACGTCCGATCGCGCAATCCCTCAGCCCGTTTCGCACTAATCGCGAAGTCTAACGCTTGATCTAGCGTTATCTTCGGAAACTCTCTTAGCGTGCGGGCTCCGTTCGGAACGCGCCGGGTACGTTTATTTAACGACATAAAAACGACCTCCAATATGCATTAGTCGCGGACTAAATACGTCGTAGAGGTCGTAATCCACAACCCACAAACGGCCATTTCCGGGTTGTTAACTCCGGGCCTTCGGGGTTGTTAACGTTCAATTTCACCGGTACAATCCGCAGTTCCAAACGCCTGTTCGCGAGTGGCTACCGTCTCGGCTACCGTTCAGATCAACGGGGTAAAAACGTTGATACACCGCGTGATTAGCAAGGCTCTTCGTTCGGTTTCCCTGCATCTGTAGCTGTCCGGAAGCTTGAACCGCAGCCGCAGGTTGCAGTAGCATTAGGGTTGTTGATGGTGAAGCCACCCGTCATGCCGGATTCTTCAAAGTCGATTTCGAGACCGTCCAGGTAACGAAGGTTCTCCTTCTCCACAACCACTTTCATGTCTTGAATGTCCATATATACGTCCTGATCGGTTTCATTATCATCAAAGCCCATAGCGTACGAGAATCCACTGCAACCGCCGGGCGTTACTCCAATACGGAGGAACATGTTCGGTACTTCTTGTTCAGCAAGCATCGCCTTTAATTGTTCTGCTGCTTTTTCACTAATATTAATCATGATCTCATCCTCCTACAAATTCGTCTCACTTCATAAGCGGAAACTTATGTTTAAGGGGCCTTCCGGCCAAAAGTTATTTCTTAAAAATATAAGAAAGTATAAGTGTTGCACCTATTCTTTATGTCTTATATTTCTCGCTCAAACGCTTATCACCTTTATAAGGATGCCAATGACGTTTATGCTTGATAAATTCAGTATAACCGACTATTCCGTTACCCTCAAGTCACAACTGCCTTAGGCATGACCCTTCACAGGAAAAAACACCATCAATATCAAGCTGTTGATACCCTTAGGAGAGTAGGTTTATAATAGGGAAGGCACTCTAAGTAAAAATTCGGAAATTTGTCACGGAGGCAAGCTCGCCTCTTTCTTTTTTAGAATGAACAGCTACCACTTGGGTACGTCTGGAATTTATCTTCGAGCAATCTGCTCGTAAACTTTCAGGAGGAAATCATAATATGTCTACTCTTTTTACTCCCCACACGGATGCCCGAATGGCGAACATTATTGATAAGGTTCGCAGCGGCGAAAGATTGAATTTGGAAGATGGCGTTTATTTATATCAAAGCAACGATTTACTTACCATTGGCCAGCTAGCGAATGAAGTCAATATCGCCAAGAATCACAACCGGGTATATTTTATCGAAAACATGAGTCTATATTTCACCAATGTTTGCGAATCGCACTGTGCATTCTGCAATTTCCGCAAAGATGATGGAGAAGAGGGAGCCTATACCCTTTCCGGTCAGGAAATGGTGCAATATGTCGAACAACATATCCACCCAGGCGTACGCGAATTCCACATTGTTGGTGGCCATAACGACAAGGTTCCCTTCCAATATTATGTGGATTCTTTAAAAGCTTTGAACGAACGTTTTCCTGAGGTTACCTTAAAAGCCTACACTGCCGCTGAAATTGATTTCTTTACCCGTATTAGCGGTTTGAGTATTCGTGAGGTACTGGAACAATTGCGTGCTGCTGGACTTAAAACACTCACCGGTGGTGGCGCAGAGATATTATCCGACCAATATCGTAAAAAAATGCGTGTAGACAAAGCTAATGTGGAAGAATATCTGGAAGTCCATCGGACAGCACATCAGCTTGGGATGAAGACCCATACCACTATGCTGTACGGCTCCATTGAATCTCACGAAGACCGTATCCGCCATATGATGCAAATCCGTGATTTGCAGGACGAAACCAATGGCTTTATGGTATTCATTCCATTGTCCATGCAGCCTAAGAATAAAAACGCTGGCATCATGCGCCGCAACTCTGCTTATGAGGATCTGAAGACCATTGCGATCAGCAGATTGATGTTGGACAATTTCGATCACATCAAAGCGTACTTCATTAACATTGGCCCTCAGCTTACTCAAGTTGCGCTGAACTTCGGTGCATCAGACGTGCATGGCACAATTCTAAAAGAACGGATCAGCCACGCGGCTGGCGCCTTAACACCGGAAGGTCTGACTCGCGACGAATTGATCTGGCTAGTGAAAGGTGCTGGACGAATTCCTGTCGAACGTGACACTTTCTATAATGAGGTTAAGGTATACGAATAAGAAGACTACCTGAGATTTGTTATCCCATATTGGAAAGGAAGTTCGGTCAGCATGAGAACAATACTCGTTCTTGGCGGTGGCTACGGCGGCCTAGCCTTAATTCAAGAATTACTCAATAATCATCTTCCTCATGATGTTGAAATTATCTTAATTGACCGAATGCCTTATCAAGGAATCAAAACGGAATATTATGCGCTCGCCGCAGGTACCGTAACTGATTATCACCTGCGCATTCATTTTCCGGTTCACCCCCGGCTTACTGTCCGGTACGGTGAAGTGAGTTCCATTGATTTGGAGAGCAAAATAGTCAGTATGGAATCCGGTGAGATTGTATCTTATGATCTCCTAGCCATTGCTCTTGGCTGTACCGATAATTACCACAACATCCCTGGTGCTGATCAATATACCTGCAGCATCCAGACCTTTGCTGGTACTCGGGAAACCTACCGCCGTTTAAATGATGTGAAGCCTTACGGAACGATAAACATCGTAGGTGGAGGATTAAGCGGTGTTGAATTAGCCGCAGAGCTTCGGGAGAGCCGTCCAGACCTTAACATTGCTATTCTGGATCGCGGTGAACGTGTTTTGTCTGCCTTTCCGGCAAAGCTGTCACAGTACGTAGAGGAATGGTTTCATCACCATCAGGTGCAAACGCTCGGACGAATCTCTGTATCTCATGTAGAGAAGGATTCGATTTTTAACGGTACCGAGGAAATCCTTTCAGATGTGACAGTATGGACCGCAGGAATTCAACCTGTAAAAGTAGTTCAAGATTTGAATGTGTCGAAGGACCGCGGTGGACGGATTATGCTGGATGAGTATTATCGTATACCGGATTATCCTGAGGTATATGTGATTGGTGACTGTGCCAGTCTGCCATTTGCACCAAGCGCACAAGCCGCTGGAGCACAGGGTGAGCAGGTAGCTCAGGTTATTCAAGCCACCTGGCGCGGTGAGACTCCTAAGCTTCATCCTATTCGCCTGAAGGGTACTTTAGGGTCACTAGGCAAAAAAGCAGGATTCGGACTTATGGGACAACGCTCCGTCAAAGGACGGGTTCCCCGCATCCTCAAGAGCGGAGTGCTCTGGATGTCGAAACGCACTTTAGGATAAGCCTAAGATTGGTTCATAAGTATTCAACGAAGCTACTCTCAGATAAACACGAGAGTAGCTTTCTTACGTTATTGGTGCGTATACCCTACGGACTCAGATATCCTTATTCGCAAATTTTTAGCCTTTGGAGGAGAGTTTCGGACTCCAGTGAAGTTATTGCTTATAATGAGGTTCATTTATGCTGTTTTTCAGGTGAATAGTGACTATGGGGTCCGATAGCAATCCAAATGTAGGAAAATACTCAATATAAGGTCGCCTGAGTCCGGTGGCACCTTCACGGTAGCACCTGCACTCTCCAATATGTTGCCTAATCGATCAAATTGGTGGATTTTGTTCAAGTAAGGTTCCAAAAAGAGGGAGCACTCCATAATTTAGATTATGAAGTGCTCCCTCTTTTTTTCTCGAGAAATTTAGTCAAGATCTATATTAAACCAAGCCTCAAGCTCTTTGATCTTGGCCTCAATTTTCTCTTCTAGCTCTACAACAGTGTCTGCTGCAATAATGTCACCTTCAACCATGGCGAAAGGCATTAAATAACACTCTCCACAATTGTTCAGACATCCGTATTCAATGACATCATAATCCGGATTTTCCTCCAGCTTATGCATTAGCTTGTCTGTTCCGTGACCCATGTTGCTGGAACAAAATTCAATAATTGGTCTCATGATGATCTCCCTATTCCGCCTAACCATT
Organism: Paenibacillus sp. FSL R5-0928; assembly: GCF_037970385.1. Taxonomy (NCBI): domain Bacteria; kingdom Bacillati; phylum Bacillota; class Bacilli; order Caryophanales; family Paenibacillaceae; genus Paenibacillus; species Paenibacillus sp. FSL R5-0928. The sequence continues at coordinate 6,037,006 of NZ_CP150225.1, forward strand.
TTATTTTTTAACTTTTTGTACTATAATGAACTTACGAAAGGAGTGATTGAGAAATGAGTGAGAATGCACAAAGCACCGAAATGTATGATGAAGTACTAGAAGTGCTGGATAAGCTTCGTCCGTTCCTGCAGCGCGATGGCGGTGACGTAGAACTGGTCGATGTGGAAGACGGCATCGTTAAGTTGAAACTTATGGGTGCCTGCGGCAGCTGCCCAAGCTCCACGATCACCTTGAAAGCCGGGATTGAACGCGCCCTCCTTGAAGAAGTAGAAGGCGTTGAAGAAGTAGTTCAAGTATTCTAAATCCCGTTCAATAACCCTCCCGATTCTCCTGTGAAGGAGATCGGGATTTTCTTATTATAGAGGATTTAACATTCTCTCACAACCTTAGAACATAAAACCCGCAAGCCAACTTGGCTGCGGGTTCTTGTTATGACTATAGACGAATTTAGCTTAATTCCTTAAAACGCTGGAATGATCGCACCTTCGTACTTTTCTTCAATGAAAGCTTTAGCTTCTGGAGAATTCAGGGCAGCAACCAGCTTTTTGATGGCTTCGGAATCTTTATTGTCTTGACGGGTTACCAAAATGTTAGCATAAGGGGAATCTACACCCTCGATGAACAGCGCATCTTTAGTTGGCACAAGACCAGCGTCTAGTGCAAAGTTCGTGTTGATCAAAGCAAGGTCTACCTCATCCAGTTGACGTGGGAGCATTGCTGCTTCCAACTCAATGATGTCGAGGTTTTTCTTATTTTCTGTGATATCTGCTTTCGTTGCAGCAATATTTGTATCATCTTTCAAGGTAATCAGACCATTTTTCGCAAGTAGGATTAGTGCACGGCCACCGTTAGTAGCATCGTTCGGAATGGCAACTTTTGCACCATCAGCCAACTCATCGATCGATTTGATTTTTTTGGAATAAGCTCCAAAAGGCTCAACGTGAACGGATGCAACGGAGACCAGATCTGTTTTATTATTTTTGTTTTGGTCATCCAGATACGGTTGGTGTTGGAAAAAGTTAGCGTCTAACTCCTTCTCATCAAGCTGCACGTTAGGTTGAATATAGTCAGTAAATTCTTTAATTTCAAGTGTAATTCCATCTTTTTCAAGCAATGGAGCAATAGCCTTCAAAATTTCAGCATGAGGCACAGGTGAGGCACCAATAACCAGTTTCACAGGATCTTTAGTAGGTTCACTTGTTGCTTCTGCATTTGGTGCTGTTGTAGCAGCCGAGCTCCCAGCATTATTAGATGCATTGTTGTTACCGCAAGCCGCAAGCACCGCAACCAGTGTCAGGCTAAAAAATGTAAGTAGTACTTTTTTCATTGTAAATCCCCCTCTAATCTATATTTTGTATTGAATAAGGATATATATGGATGTACCTTATTTCCGTGTGTAATGTTTTACGAGTCGGTCACCGGCCATTTGTAGCAATTGCACCAGTACGACAATAAATAATATAGAAACAATCATAATCTCCGTCTCATAGCGGTGGTAGCCGTAACGAATCGCCAAGTCACCTAATCCGCCGCCCCCAACCATACCAGCCATTGCTGTATAGGAGACCAGTGTAACCAGTGTGATCGTAACTCCAGCTAGCAGACCTGGACGAGCTTCTGGCAAAAGAACACGCATAACGATTTGGTTCGTCGATGCTCCCATACCTTGTGCGGCTTCGATGACTCCGCGGTCTACCTCTCTTAACGACGTCTCTACCAAGCGGGCAAAAAACGGAGCTGCACCAATCACCAGAGGTGGAATCGTACCGAGTACACCAATGGAGGTTCCAACAACGGCTTTGCTGAAAGGAATTAGAGCCACCATCAAAATGATAAAGGGTACGGAACGTAGGATATTTACAAGTAATGATAAGACCGAGTAAGTTACTCTGATTACTATACTATTCGATTTCCCCCATAAATACAATAGAATTCCGAGTGGTAAACCAAGAATAATTGTGAACAATCCGGAAAAAAATATCATTTTTATAGTAGCAACCGTAGCATCCATCATTTCTTGCCAATTTAGATCTGCAAAATTCATTACGAAATCACCTCCACATCAAGGCCTTGAGCAATTAGTCTGGAGATCGTTACAGCAATTGCCTCAGCTGGCCCTTCAAACCGCACAATCATCTGTCCATAAGGCACATCTTTAATCGTTGAGATGGTACCATGTAAGATTGCAAAGCTCACACCCGTATCACGCACGACATCGGATAGTGCCGAGCCGTAAGTTTTTTCTCCGAAAAAAGTAATTTTGACAGCTTGAGAGTTATCCCCGGCAGCAGCATCAAGCGCCACTCGAAGAGGCCCTTCATTCTGTGTCTCACTGCGGATGAAATCGCGTGTAACCTCATGCTGCGGCTTGAGAAATACCTCTGTAACTTTGCCTTGTTCAACAATCCCACCACCATGTATGACCGCGACACGGTCGCAGATGCTCTGGATTACATGCATTTCATGCGTGATCAGCACAATGGTCAAATGGAATCTTTTATTAATATCAAGCAGCAGCTTAAGAATGGAATCCGTTGTCTGGGGATCAAGCGCAGAAGTGGCCTCGTCACACAACAGCACATCAGGGTCACTGGCTAGTGCCCGGGCGATGCCGACCCGCTGCTTTTGTCCTCCAGATAACTGAGAAGGATACTTATCTGTATGTTCTTCAAGCCCAACTAGAGCGAGCAGATCTTTCACTTTTGTATCAATAGCTGTTCTAGATGTACCTGCAAGTCGCAGTGGAAAGGCAATATTATCATACACCGTCGCCGAAGAAAGCAAATTGAAATGTTGAAAAATCATCCCAATCTTGCGCCGCTGTTCCTGTAATTGACCTTGGTTAAGGCTAGTTAGTTCAACACCGTCTACCCAGACCTCACCTTCTGTCGGACGTTCCAACAGATTAATGCAACGGATCAATGTACTTTTCCCCGCTCCAGAGTGGCCGATGACTCCGAATATTTCACCTTTCTCGATGGACAGATTCAATCCAGAAAGCGCTGTTGCCGCATTACTCCCTTTTCCATAAACCTTTGTTATCCCTTTTAGATTAATCAACTCTCGTCGCCCCCCCTTTATATTTCACTTATTCTATACAAAAAAACCTCCAACGATCGATGCAGATCGCAAGAGGCTCTGTGGGTTTATTAAGACAATGCCTTCTCATCTGCCAACGACCGCAACCTGCGCCATTGTAGGAATTAGCACCATGACATTTGTACAACGCTTCCCGCGCTGGATACAAATCGGTTGCCGGGCTTCATCGGGCCTATCCCTCCGCCGCTCTCGATAAGATAAAGTTATGAAATTATATTTTTTCTGAAATCGTACATACTTTAATGCAAGCATAAGTATAGTGAGTTTATCGATTTTTGTCAAAAGGAAATATATTGAACGATTACGATTTTATGCTCTTTGCCTTGCTTATTTCCTTACGCAGCTGTTCATTGCTGTAGCTGAATGCCGCGATTAATGTCTTACAGTTCATTTCGAGCGATTGTTTTAAATCCTCAAGATGGCTATCCAGATCCTCGAGCTGAATTTTGTCATGCAGACCTTGGTGCCGCTGCCACAAATCATCCTGCATTTCAGAATTCATATAATGAATTTCAGCATTTCTGCGCTTGCGTAAATTCTCCAATGGATCGCGGTAGGAGTTCTTGATCTGTTCCAGTTGATCCGCTAATGCAGGATGCACATTCAATAATTGAAGCTGACGCAGCACTGTAAAGTAAGAAAAGTGCGTTTTTAATTTGGATGTTTTGAGATCATAAAAATGATTCAGTACCGTCCCAAGCTTGTCCAGAAGAGAGAAAACCCGGATAAAGCCATCTTTATAAAAATAAACATAACGTGCATAATCGCCCTGTTCCACCGGTGTCATATCATCCATATAACCCGCAATCACTAATTTCCGGTAAAAAGCGGCCGCGAACCAACTTTGCTCCAGTTCATCCAGAGAGGAAATCAGCCCACGTGTCCAAATCTCCAGCTTGCGGTATTCATGGTCATTATCCTCATGGGCACTCATTTCCTTGCGCAGCAATGCTGCAAAAGTGGCCATATTCTCCATCGCATCAGCCAACACACCACTGTTCTTTCGAGGCGGCTCTCCAAGTAATACCCGCAGCATATCCCAGTCCTCCTAAAGTTTTGTTCAGCGTCTGCTTCCATGGACTGCTTCGTACAAAACTCGCGACGTAAGCATCGGCCAATCAGCTCCACGATATACCGATTTCCACTTTATTATTCCGCGGGTGAAGCGCCTCTATCCACGGAGGGAATGTTCTACCAAGGCGGTGGAATCATTGGGTTCGTTACATTTTTTCCAGACACGACACTACCCGCACGATTTAGCTGCCAGACTCTTACACTCATATAACATAAGACACCAAACAAACTGGCAATCAGCAAAATATGAGCCAAAGCGGCAAATATGTACAATCTTTCATTATCTAGGGTGTAAACCACAGCCGCCCCACTAAACACCTGCATCAAGCATAACAGCACTGCAGCTACACCTAGCGCTCTAAGCTCTGGATAATCCTTATGTTTCCAAAATGCTAAATGCCCAAGCAGCGCAGTAAGCATGAATAAGAGCAAAGCCGCAATCCGATGCGTAAAAACAACACCTACACCTCCGGAAAGCTCCGGAACCCATTCTCCATTACAAAGCGGCCAACCCGAACACCCGCCCTGTGAATCCGTATGACTTACAAAGGCTCCAATATACACGACAATATAAGAATAGATGGCAGTAAAACAAGTTAAATTGCGAAAAGCCTTACTTACGGGCTTCTTTTGAGCCTCCAACGTATGATCATATTCGCGCGATTCATGCCATCTCTTGGTTCCAAGAGCCAACATCATAGCGCTCGAAAAGGCGATCAAAGAAAAACCCATATGCAGCGCCATTACAGCAGCGGATTGGGATTTAATTACTGCAAGCGCTCCCATACCACCTTGAACGATGACGAATAATAAAGTCATAAATGCATAGCCCAGCAAATCGCGCCGAGTACGGGCATAACGCCAAAAAGCAAACATCGAGGCAAGTGAGAATAACCCTGCCAAACCGCTAAACAAGCGATGGGTGTATTCAATCATCGAGCCTATAGTATAAGCCGGAATTAATTTCCCATGACAGAGCGGCCATTCATTTCCGCATTCCAAGCCCGATCCAGTCTTCGTCACTACCGCTCCTCCGAGTACAGCGAGGAACATGATAAGGCAAGTAAGATAACTAAGCCATTTCAACTGATTTGTCGTCAAAAATATCACCCGCAGTTTTTAGTAATGAAGAAGCAGCCAGACTTATATTTCAAAAAACCACCGCTTTTGCACAAACAGGCGAAAGCGGTGGTTCCTTAGGAATTACTTTTGAAGGCTTTGATGCACTTGGACCGCTTTATCAAGGAAATTCTCAATCTCTTCACGGGATTTGCGCAATTTATTAACGAATCTAACCAATTCCCGTCCATCCGAATATGCGACGAAGCTTGGAATACCCATAATATTTTGTTCTTGGCTAACATCGCCCACGGCATCAACATCTACCTCAACCAGTGTAAGGCGGTCTGCATAAGCCTGCTCTACCTCTGGGATAAAAGGATCGATAAATTTGCAATCCGAGCACCAGTCAGCCTTGAAGATGGCCACTGTTAATCGAGGTGATTGAATGGCTACCTGAAATTCAGCAGGAGAACTAATTTTGTCCATGATTTACTCAGTCCCTTCTTCAATATCTGTCTATTTTCTACTCTTTAAGTGAAGCAAAATGCAGGGTAGAAGTCAAACCTATTCTCTCATACGAACACGTGCAGGCTGTAACTTCATCAGCGGATTCAATAATTTTTGCAGCGCCCGCGGATAACTGGAGATTTCCTGTTTAGTCAGCACGCCCAGCACAATAAGCAGTACTAGATAAATAACAACAACTGCTGCTCCTACAACAAGACAAGTGATCAGAAACGCCAAACGTGCCGGCATCAGATCTGTTAATAGAATCCCAGCCTCATTCAAGCCATAACCAATCCCGCCGGACACAAGTACCGCAATCGCGAAACCGCCCCAACGTTTGCCCATAATTTCAAAAGGCACGATCGATTTCAGCATGCGTAAGTTAAGCAAAGTAATGACCACGAAACAAAGTGCTGTTGCACCGATGATTCCGTAGATGCCAAATACCTTACTAAGTAATAAGCTTGCCACTAATTTTACAATAATACCCGCTAACACATAATACATGGAAATTCGCGATTTGCCCATACCTAACAAAATAGAGTTCGTTGTCATCATCGTAATCTGAAAGATCGTTCCTAAAGTAAGCATGGCTACGATACCACTGCCATCTAAACTGGCGAACAATAATCCATTTACAGAATAAGCAGCTGCTACAAGCGCCAATACAATCGGCATCCCTGTCAAAATAGAAATCCGCAGAGCAAGCGTTATCTGCTTTTTCAAATGCCCCTCATCACGGCGGGCATAGGCAGCCGAAATGATCGGAATCAATGAAGTTCCAAGTGCGATAGCTAGAACAGGTGGAATGCCCGCTACACTCTGAGCACGATTGGATAAAATACCTAGCGCTGAAGTGGCACTCTCCCTACCTATCTGATCAATCAATAATCGTACCGTAAGAGAAGTGTCAATTACATTCACAACCGGAATCGTAAGGGAAGACAGCACAATGGGAATAGACAGTGTAAAAATATCCTTGTAGATACCCCAAATCGGTAATTTTTGAGCAGTATCATAATTCAATCCTAATTGCTTGTCCTCACGACGAAGTTTGACTGCAAAATAAATCATTACGCCAAACGCCGCGATACTACCGATCACGCTACCAAAGGATGCTCCCGCAGCAATTGTAGTGTTGCTATAACCTTGATGTAATAAAATATAAGCCAGCAAAATAGCGGTCAGTACGCGAGCGAATTGCTCCACGATCTGAGAAATCCCACCTGCCATCATATTGTTGCGGCCTTGAAAATATCCACGCATCATCGCTATTGCCGGAAAAAGCAGCAGCGCAGGCGCAATAGCTTTTATCGCCATCGCCGATTCAGGGACATCAGCAATATGAGTTGCATAAAATGGAGCCCCTATGTACAGCAAGACAGTCATAAACACCCCTGCAGCCACTGAAAACAGCAGTGCAGCATGATACACTTGTCTCGCCTCTTCAGGACGATTCAAGGCGTATCGTTCAGAGACCATTTTGCTGAGTGTACTTGGAATCCCAGCGGTGGCTACGGTTAGAAGCATTAAATAGATATTGTTAGAAACTCCGAACGATGCTCTCCCCACACCGTCAAAGATATGGTCCAGCGGCACCCGCTGGACAAGCCCGAGTACCCTTGCCACCAAAGCTGCAGCAGCAAGGATAAGCGTGCCTTTAACAAAAGACTCTTTCTTGGACAAACTCTTTCCCCTTCTTCACTGTTAAATTAAAACCGGGCGACCCATATAAAAAAGAGGACGACCATAATTACCTGCAACACGATTTTGACCAAGGTGCTGCTAAATAAGCCAAGTATGGAGCCAACACTTACCTTAGCAGCTTTAGAAGGTGAAGATCCCACGATCAATTCTCCAATAAAAGCCCCTAGAAATGGCCCAATGATAAGACCAAAAGCCGGGATAACAAAAGGTCCCAAGATCAGCCCGATCGTGCTCCCGATAATCGATGAACGTGAGCCGCCAAATTTTTTGACACCCCACGCTCCTACAACATAATCAGCAACAAAAAGAACTACAACAATCAGTGTTTGAATAATCCAGAACCAAACCCCAAAGGGCTCAAAAGAAAAGAACCAGCCGTATACAAAAAAGGCAAGATAGATCGCTAACGCACCCGGCAGTATGGGATACACAGCCCCTGCCAATCCTACAGCAAACAAAACAATGATAAGAATCCAACCCAGGATCGTCAATTCCTTAACCTCCTACTAGCATAATGCTCCATGGATTCACTTCGCAGTACTGCTTTTATTATTTGCTGCCTACAGAGGCTGCAGCTTCGGTAAAGATATACTTTTGGATGACCTCGGCAATCCCGTCTTGATTATTGGTCGCCACCACAACATCAGCCTCTTGTTTAACCGTCTTTTGCGCGTTGCCCATGGCAACCCCAAGTCCAGCCTGCTGGATCGCCGCCAGATCGTTAAGGCTGTCGCCCACAGCTACAACTTGCGACATTTCTATTCCCAGCAGCTTGCAGACTTCCTTTATTCCTGCTGCCTTATTCACGCCTAGAGGATTAATCTCCAGATTGTGCGGAGAAGAGTTCGTAATCTCCAGTCCACCCATATCTTGAAGACGAAGCAACAGCTTATGGCGAAGCTCATCATCTTCAGTGTGATAACCGAACTTAAGCCATTCTCTACCCGTTACATCCCCATCCCAGTTATCCTGTTTGAGAACTTCGTCCAGAGAATAAGCCCAGAACCAGATGTCATCTGCTTTTGCAAGATCATACATTTCTTGTACCAGCTTGGGATCCATTAGCGATCTCCGGTATATTTCATGTGGCGCTCTCCACACCTCACTGCCGTTCACAGTGATCATCGGTGTCTCTAAACCTAGCTGCTCTGCATAGGGTAAGGCACTTACAAATGCCCGGCCTGTCGACAGACAGACATGAACGCCTGCGTTGACCGCCTTTTGAATCCATTCCACCGTTGTGGGTGTAATTATCTGTTCATCATTCAGTAGGGTTCCATCCATATCCAATGCAAGCAGGCGGTATTTGGCAATCATTTGCCACCCCTCCATTCTTGTATGCTCTCTATTGAGAAGCTGTTTATTTTTTTAAATCTTAGCCATAGGGTCAGAGTTACTCGGTACCTGTAGTCTCTCCCTCCTTCGCATTATCATTAGTATTATTGCCAGACTGGAGACTTTTCTTTGGAACTCCATCAAGCCCATATTCCCAATCATAGGCATCAAATATTTTACGTGCGACTGGTGCCGCACTTTGTGAACCAAAGCCACCTTCAGGGATTACAACCGCCACAGCCAACTTAGGATTATTACGTGGAGCATATGCAATAAATACCCCATTATCGCGAATTTCACCCTTAGCTACTTGCTGAGAGGTTCCCGTCTTACGGGCAAAGTCATAAGGGAAATCAGAAAAAGCACTAACTTCACTTCGCATCCCCTGCTTAATTTCATTCCAGTAGGACTTATCGAAGTTTGTTACTTCATCAAGCACCTCACGTTTAAATTCTTTGATTATATTTCCATCTGCATCAGTAATCTTGCTAACCAGTTGAGGTTTAATCCGCTGTCCTTCATTAGCAAGTGTAGTAACATACTGTGCAAGCTGCATTACTGTATAACTTCCTTGTTGTCCGAAAGAGGCATAGACCAGTGCGGACTGCGCACTACCAGCAGCTTCTATATTGGTATAGTTTCTTTGACCCAAGAATTCATTAGGCAGGTCAATTCCCGTAGATACACCAAGGCCGAACTCTTTCATATAGACATCCCAGATGTCTATCCCTTTGCTTTTATATTTGTCATACAATCTTTTACCGACCATATCGACCATAAATGCATTCGAGGATTTCTCAATGGCTCTAGCAGGATCCAAAGAACCATATACGTGGTTAGAAGAGTTTCTTACCTTCGTTTCATGCCCAGACTTACCAAAAGTCGCAAAACCTCTATCCTGATAATAAGAAGAAGTTGAAAACAACCCTTCATTCAGACCCACGAGTACACTCAAAGGTTTAATCGTTGAACCTAGAAGCAGTACAGATCTTAGTCCGTTCCCTGAGGTTCCCGAAGAAATAGGAGTGATCGTACCGTTCTGATAATTATCCATAATACTGTTCCAGACATCTGAAGACAAAGAACCTGATGTCCAAACATTCGTATCATAGTCAGGCATACTCGCCATAGCGACAATATTACCAGTATCCACTTCCATCGCTACTGCATATCCCGTTAAAGCATTCGGATGCGTTCTGCCTTGTACGGTATTAGAGTGCAACCATTTGAGCTGATCTGTTATCGCCTGTTCTGTCTTCATCTGAACATTCTTATTAATCGTTGTCCAGATGTCATTTCCTTTGACAGGCGGAACGACACGCTCAATTTTCTCCGCCATATTCTGTGGATTAACGGAAATTTCCTGATAGCCGTTTTGCCCGCGAAGCTCACGCTGATATTTCAGCTCCAGCCCATCGAATCCAACAAATTCGTCATCCTTATACGTTAGCCCTGGCTCTGGATTGTTTTTCATAGCACTTAGAATGTTTTTATAAATATTAAGACTGTTCGCGGATTTGAAGGGTTTGATATAACCAATCGTCTGTACAGCAACCGTATCTTTATCATAATGACGAATGCTCTCCTCGACAATCTCAAGCCCCGGATATTCTCCTTTATGCTCCATGAAATAAGCTACTTCTTCAGTAGTCAGATCAGCCTTAATTCGCCGTGCCATAAAGCCAAGTGATTTACGAAAATATAAATCCAGCGCATCAATTACATCTTTCTCCGTCATCTTCTCTGCATTTGGATTACCATATTTATTGAAATCAGCTACCAGCTTGGCTGCCAAGGCATCAGACTTGGCCTTAGCCTCTGGGGTCAGCGTTGTTTTACCGGTGACTTTATCTGTTTCCTTAGCCGTATACTCTTTATTGAGCGTGATATACAGCGATTGAACAGGTGTGGAATAAGCTAGCTTCTCACCGCCTGCAGCGTATATAACCCCTCTCATGGAAGCTAACGGTACATTTTTAGTATCTCTACTCGTCTCTACCTCAGTTAAAGTTGGACCTTCCACGAACTGCAGGACAGCTAGCCGGATGATGATTACGCAAAATATAACGAACGTGCTAAAGAAAAACACGTTGAGTCGCAGGCCAATGGAACTTTTGCTGCTGGTCTCGTCAGGAGGTGAGGCCTGCTTACGGAAAAAACTCACAGTTTTTCTCTCCTTTTTCTCTAATTTAAGCTTATTGTTCTTGAACGGGATCTGCCACAGGAGGAATATTCTTCTTTGGAACCCCATCCAGCCCATATTCCCAATCATAAGCATCAAAAATCTTACGGGCAACCGGAGCTGCACTATTGGAGCCAAAGCCGCCCTCCGGAATCACAACCGCTACAGCCAGTTTCGGATTCTCACGTGGAGCAAAGGCAATAAAAACCCCGTTATCACGGTTTATATTTTTTCTATCCGTTTTTTCAGAGGTTCCTGTCTTACGGGCAAAATCATAAGGAAAATCGTCAAAAGCACTAACTTTACTGCTCATTCCCTGTTTGATTTCTCTCCAGAACGATTTATCAAAGGTTACTTTATTAAGCACTTCTTTTTTAAATTCCTTAACCACCTTACCTTGCGCATCCGTAATCTTACTTACAAGCTGTGGTTTAATTCGCACACCTTCATTTGCAAGTGTAGTAGCATACTGGGCAAGCTGTAATGTAGTATAACTGCCTTGCTGGCCAAAAGATGCGTAGACGAGCGCGGCCTGCGAGCTCCCTGCAGCCTTGAAATCTGTATAGTTAATCTGACCTGGTGATTCACCGGGAAGACCACTTTGTGTTGACACACCCAGTCCGAACTTTTTCATATATTGGTCCCAGACCTCTACGCCTTTATCTCCCAGGTATTTCTTATAAAGTTGCTTTCCGACCATATCCACCATAAATACGTTAGAGGATTGCTTGATAGCATCAGCCGGATACAGTTTTCCATAGACATGACCTGATGAATTTCTAACCGATGATTTATCATCCTTACCGAAATAGGTAATCCCCACATCTGGATAAGTGCTCGAGGTGCTAAAAAATCCTTCATTTAAACCAATTAATACACTTAACGGTTTGATGGTCGATCCCATGAATACAAGAGAGCTAAAATCATGACCCGATCTCCCGGAAGAATTCGAGGTAATAGTACCATTCAGATGATTGTTCATAATTTTATTCCAGACGGATGTAGGCAACGAGTCCTTTGTCCATACATTCGAATCGTAATCCGGCATACTCGCCATAGCGACAACATTACCAGTCTCTACTTCCATTGCTACTGCATAACCTGTTAAAGCATCTGGATGAGTTTCGCCTTGAACAGCATTGGTGTGCAGCCATTTAATCTGATCCAATATGGCCTGTTCAGTCTTCATCTGAACATTCTTATTAATAGTCATCCAAATGTTATTGCCTTTTACAGGGGGAACGGTCTGTTCTACCTTCTCCGCCATATTTTGAGGAGTGACCGAAATGACCTGATAACCATTTTCTCCGCGCAGTTCGCGTTGATACTGCATTTCCAGACCATCAAATCCTACATATTCTTCCGTTTTATACATAAGTCCCGGTGAAGAATTGTCTTTCATTGCACTACGAATATTTTTGTACATCGCTATGTCTTCGGTTGATTTAAAAGGTTTGCCAAAACCCACCGTCTGCACAGCTACCGTATCTTTATCGTAGTGGCGTACACTTTCTTCCACAATGGTAATACCTGGATATTCATCCTTGTGTTCCATGAAATAAGCTATTTCTTCTGAAGTTAGCCCTGCTTTTATACGACGCGGTACATAACCCAGATACTTTTTAAAGTCCAGATCAAGTAAATCCAGCACGTCCTGCTGCGTTAACTTGGGGGCATCTGCACTTCCATATTTCTCAAACTCCGCTACTAATCTTGCTGCAAGGTCATTAGACTTATTTTTCGCTTTTTCCGTTAGTGAGGTTTCACCCGTTACTTTATCGGTAGTTTTAGCTGTATATTCCTTATTTAGGGTAAGATAGAGCGACTCAACAGGTGTAGAATAGGCTATCTGCTCACCCCCGGCAGCAAAAATAATCCCTCGCATGGCTGCCAGCGGAACAAACTTCGTATCCCGTTTAATCTCTTCTTCTGTCAGCAAAGCTCCCTCAGTAAACTGCAAACCTGCAAGACGCACAATAATGATACAAAAAATAAAAAAAGTGCCAAAGAAAAACAGATTCAATCTCAGACCTACAGAATGTTTCGAAGATTTCCCGTCCGCAGGCGGGAGCTGCTTCCCAAAGCTCACCAGCTTTCTTCCCTTCTATATAAAAATAATGTCTGAATTGCCTTAGCCAGCGACATTGCTCTTATAATGAAGGTGATTTCTAAGAAGCTGATTGTGAGCATTGCACTCGCATTTATGTTAGAGCAGTTGGTATGAGTTTATTGTACCACACGGAAGGAGTGCGGCGCCCTCACTCAGAGTGCGTTCTCCCTAATATGCGTATCGTCAAAATCCTTCGGATTAAACCAATCTCCGCTGCTCGCCCAAGTGGGATCCAATGGAATCCAAGCTTGCCGGTCACTTATATAAACTTCATTCCAGGCATGTGCGCCATACCCGCCTCGACCATCATAGCCTTGCCCCGTTACAACGCGCACCTGTAACCCTTGAGAGCGGGCCATAACAGCGTAAAGACGGGCATAATCAATACATACCCCTATGCGTGTGTCGAAGGTATCCTGCGGGGTCTGTTCATGCCAAATTCTATTTTTTTCATAATTTTCCGCTTTGGCGTAATCATAAGTTACTCGTGTTCCTACCCAATCATACAGTAGTCTGGCTTTCTTCTCGTCTCCTTGCGCTTGTCCAATAATATCTTCAGCAGCTCCCACAATATCTTGTGGAATGTCATGATCGATAACTTCATATTTTCTGCGCAGAATATCATTCATCTCAGCTGCAACGGTCTTCGTCAGAATAGGCAGCTTTTTCTGCACTGTCTCCCCAACAAAGGGTTCAAATACAGCGGCAGCGCTTTGACTGTAGATCGGAGAAGATTCCACATAACGGCTAAATTGACTTTCTGGATTTAGGCCAACACAAATGAAGAGAGCGAGCACAATAATTAAACCACGAGTCAAGCCTATAATTAATCCTATGATAGCTCCACCCATACGGCTTACTTGCGTAATCTTTCTGTCCTTAAATGTCTTGGTGCGCCGTAGCTGGTGGAATGGAAGCAGCATAGACAACAATCCCAGAAGCATGCGAATTAAGATATAAGAGAGCAATAACAACAATAGAAACCGCACCAGCGGCGATTCCGCCAGCACAGACACAGCCGTATAATAAATTTGCTGCCACTGGGTCAGCTGTTTATCAGGCAGACTTATTCCTGCTGCCCAAGTCTGAACATGAGGATTGAGATACGCCGCAGCAGGAATGGCCAGCACCAAAGAAGCTATTGTAAACAGTCCTGTTCCCAGCAGACCGAATAATCTTCCGGTAGCACTTGAGAACCCTCTGCTCCAGCCTTGCAATAGTGAAAAGACTACTACCAGCAGGAGGGCGATGGAGATGATATTTGCATCACTCAGACTAGTCAACCAACCGTTTATCATATCCAATCTCCCCTTTCAGCCGCCCGCTTGCTTGTTTTTGATAATCATTTAAACTGAGGCCGTTTATTGATGTTTCCGAGCTTCCTCGATAAATGTTTGTGTGGTATCTGTAATACTCCACTTCCCAAGACTAACTCCGCGGAAAGTAACCTCTACCTTATCTTCACCAGTAGTACCTTTCACTTCAATATTCGGAGTTGTGATCGTAAATGTTCCGTCACCATTTGAAGTGTACTTCGCATCCTGCGCCTCTTTAAGCATGACCTCTTGTGCTTCCTTCTTCAGCGTGCTTACCGTTCCATCTGCCACCTTATTCACAGCGTTACCAATTTGGTCCATTGTCACACCACTATAGATGAATAGACCTACAACGATAATAATGACAATCGCCCATTTCAACATCGTTTTGACCAAATTAACAACCGCGAACAACAGAACAAGCGCAATAACAATAACTAACCAATTCTCTCTAATAAACTGTGACCACACCTCTGGATCCATCAACCTCACAACACCCCTATCGCCTAGTTTCGTCCTAAGGATTATCTCCTCCATAGACATGACGCCAATATTAATTATTATACATGAATGCCCATCATAATTCATGGTTCCACAGCCAGAGAAAGGTATACCTGCTTACAGGAATTAAAAAAGCGGTATAAGCCCTCTCTGTCCCACGTAAAGTACAAGTAGTTGCTTAAATTTGATCTTCTTAAAATACGCCTTCCTGCATTAACCTTTATTGTAGGTGGCTCTCGGAGGTGTTTCCCTGTGAAAACTGCGCTATGGCTGTACCTGTTTCTTTTTCTGGCGTTTTTTGATTTACATGCACAGTATCCTATTCTAACGCCCTTTGCCATCTCTCTTGGTGCGGGACCCGCCTTTATTGGCTGGATGATGGGCATGTATTCGTTGACCCATCTTCCTGGCAATTTGCTCGCAGGCGTACTCGTCGATCGTAATGGCAGCCGCCGCTACATCGTCTTTAGCCTTGTTACTGCGGGAGCCATTCTATTGCTGCAGGCTCACGCTCAGCTTCCGTGGCATTTGCTGATGCTACGAGCAGCAAGCGGGTTCGCGCTCGCCTTCCTCTCTCCGGCGTGCATGACCTTGCTGGCTTCATTATCATCTGATGCCACTGAGCAGGGGAAATATATGTCCGGACATGGTATCGTTCATACCTTAGCTTCAGTGGTATCCCCAGCAGCGGGTGCCTTTATCGTAGCTAAAGCTGGCTATTCCGGCACCTTCACCACATTGGGATGGCTGCTTATCGCTACAGGAATCATGGCTTTTTTCAGTGTACCGGCGCCTGCCCGGCGTTTAGTACGCCCTGTAAACTCAGCAGCACCTCCTTTAAAAAATCAGGATCTTCCTTCGGTCCCTATATCCGATCCCAATCCAGTTTCCAAACGTTATTATCTGCTGCCTTTTTTCGTTTCTTGTTCACAAGGGGTTCTGTTCTTTGAGCTTCCTCTATCTCAGACCGGAAGTAATAGCATTGTTTCCACAGGTATTCTTTTATCGCTCCTTAGCTTAGGGGCTTTGGTAACACTCAGTTTGTTCTTCCTGAACCGCTTTTCCCCAGGAGGAAGAATAGCCGTGGCCTTGCTAGGAATGGCCCTTTGTTTTTTTGCGCTCGCCTCACTTCACAGCATTCCCGCTTCCGTTATTCTCTTTATGCTGGGTGCAGCCAAAGGAATATTATTTCCTGCAATGGCTTCGCTCTTTATTAGTCTAGGTGGACCAGGACGTATGGGACGCACCTTCTCCATGCAGTCGATAGCCATGTCACTAGGTGCATTCGCAGGGCCTGTGGCCGCAGGACAACTAAGAGACGTTGTTTCGCCTTATTTCATTGCCTTTCTATTGCTGATGGTTGCACTATTACTGCTTCCGCCAAAAAATTCAGCCAAGCTGTCCACCTACTCTTCCAAATGGAATGGGCGGGCCGCATGATTTATTGTTTTTACGACATTTCCCGGGGAATGAAGATTTTCCTGTAGAAACAGTTGTTAAAACTGCTCCTCCTTCGGTAAACTATAATGAGTCTGAAAGTTCAGGCTTCATTTCCGGAGGTGATTGTCAGCAAATGTCCATTACGATTATTGTCGAAGGCAAAAACGATCGCAGCAGATTACGACGCGTGCTGGTACCGGAAGTCGAAATCCTCTGTACCTTTGGTACATTAAATACGCTCAAACTCGAGTCCCTGCGACAAAAAGTAGGAGATGGAGAAGTATATCTTTATATGGATAACGACAGTTCAGGCAAAAAAATACGCGGGATTCTCCGCGATGCCTTTCCCGATGCTGGTCACATCTATACGCGCCGGGGTTATGCCGGAGTGGAGGGCACTCCAGATGAATACAATATTAATCAGCTTGAAAAAGCGGGTCTGGAAGAGTTCATCATATACCCTGAACCCATTCCTTTTTGATTCGCGATATATTGCCTAAGAAATTAAAAACGCCTTTTTCGTTATCCCTTCAATAAACGGGATTCGAAAAAGGCGTTTCTGTTATGCGGTTATGTTCTATTCACGAGCCAATTCATTCAGCCTATCGGCAAGAAATTCAGGCGTTACGTTATCCGTATCTCCTGCGTCATACAATGCACGGAGACGATTGTCCCGATCAACCAATGCTATGCGATTGGCATGTACGAAATTTTCTTTACTATTCCCTGCAATTAGTACTTTAAAAGAATCAGTTGCCAGCTTACGAATCACTTCCTGATCCCCCCGTAAGAAGTACCAACCCTTATAATCTGCCTGGAAACGGTCCGCAAAGGTCTTAATGGCTTCACGTGTATCATTCTCTGGATCAAAAGAAATGGAGACGAACGCCGTATCTTTTCCAAAGTTGCCCTCGTCAACCAGAATCTTCTGTGTCTGGGATAACAGGAACGTAGTTATAGGACATACATCCGGACATTGCGTGAAAAAAAAGTATACCAGCCGTGCCTTACCTTGTGTATCAGCCAGAGTAATCTGGTCTCCATCCACATTTTCAAGTGAAAAGTCCTGCACTTCTCCGATTACCGGCAGTTTTTCTTTTCCTAAATTCAAAGAATTAACTGCCAGATAACCAGCCATTACCAAAGCAAGCAATAGTAGAATCCAGGTCCATTTATAACGCTTAAAGGTCTGCACGGACAATAATACCCTCCCTCTTCTTAACCGTGAATCGTATTTAATACAAGTACGATCAAACTTACCGTTAGGTAGTTAATGGAGAAGAGGAAGTTCTTCTTCGCCCAGACTTCGTCATCTTTTGCTGCAAAGCCCATCAAGGTTATGATTAACCAAGCCAGGGACAGCGCTGTTGAAATCACCAGATAAAAAATGCCTGCATAATCGTAGGCGTACATTAACACTGGAATAGGCAGTAACAGTGCTACATAAGGAATCATTTGAAACTTCGTACGACGTGTTCCTTTGACTACAGGCAGCAGTGGGAAACCTGCGGCTCTATATTCTTCTTTACGTCTAATCCCGAGCGCCCAGAAATGGGGAGGTTGCCACAGAAACAACATCGCAAACATCAGCCAAGCCCCTAGATCAACTGTTCCCGTAACTGCAACGTAGCCAATTACCGGTGGCATAGCTCCAGAGATCGCACCTACTGAAGTGCTCCATGTTGATGTCCGTTTCAACCAAAGGGTGTATACTACAACGTAAACGAACATCCCTACAATCCCGAACAGACCGGCTAAAACTCCAGAAAAAGCAAACAGCACAATCAAACCCGCAATCCCAAGCCCAATAGCATACAGCAATACGGTTTTGGGTTTCAGTCGTCCTGTAGGAAGCCCACGATCGCGCGTTCTTTCCATCTTCATATCCAGATCACGGTCGAAATAGTTATTAAAAACACAGGCCGAAGCCATAACCAGCATTGTACCGAGCAGAGTCAGAACTAATCTGCCGTATTGAACATCCCAACCTGAAGCCAGCCAATATCCTGCAAAGGCAGCGATGAGGTTAGATCGGATAATACCGGGTTTTGTTACGGTAATGAAATCACGCCAACTTGCACCTTCCGGTGGAGATTTTGCAGACATAGCTGCAGAATCGGAAGAAGCTTGAAATGTTATATGATTATCCACACCAAATGATCCTCCTTCTAAACAAACTTCTAACGTTCTAGCCGAAGCACTAAATAGACTTCGCTGTTAACTTTATCATATCAAACCCGAGGAGACTTTGACAGTCATGGCACAGTATGTTCATGAATTTGACAATTACGTGACAATATTTATTTTCAGCCCCTTAATAACCTAAGCCGTATTTGGGTAATTATTAATAATGTACTTCCGAACAACAAAGGAGAACTGACCAATGGACACTGCTACACATTTAGTTATGGGCATAGGGTTAGCCGGACTTTCTTTCGTCGATCCCGTCGTTGCTTCTGACCCTAAACTGGCCGGGGCCGTTATGCTGGCAACGATTTTAGGCTCACAGGCTCCTGATGCCGATACCGCATTACGACTAAAGGACAATGCAATATATATTCGTAATCACCGTGGAATCACACACTCCTTGCCTTTTCTAATTTTGTGGCCCGCTCTGATTGCCCTAGTCTTAGGGCCTCTGTTTGGGTTTACTGATTTGGCAGCTTTAAGCCATGTTGCACTCTGGGGTTTCATAGGTGTAGGCGTGCACGTCTTCTCTGATCTGTTTAACACCTATGGAACTCAGGCGGCCCGTCCATTCACTGAGAAATGGATCGCCTGGAATATCATCCACATTTTCGATCCATTTATTTTTGGCAGCCATATCGCAGCTATTCTGCTCTGGATCACTGGGATTGTTCCGCCTAAACCTTTATTTATTACGCTTTATGCCTGTACCATTCTTTATTATATTTGGAGAACGATTGTTCATGCCCGCCTTACACGAAACATCAAGCTTAAAGATATACACCATACTGCTGGCGAACGTTATATTGTAATCCCTACAATTTCACTTAAACGCTGGAACGTAGTTAAAGTGAAAAAAGACGGCAGTTATGACGTTGGGCAGCTACTGAACAACCGTCTGGAATGGTTCAAACATGCGGTCTGCTCGAATCATCCCGCTGTGGAAATATCCAAGTCGCATCCAGATATTCAGTCCTTTTTATATTTCACCTCTTATGCGGTGGCCGAAGTGGAGGAGCTTCCTTCAGGATATATGGTGCGCTGGGGAGACGTTCGTTATTTACACCGCAAACAATACCCTTTTGTGGCTGTATTAGTTATGGATAACCAATATAAACCTTTAAATACTTATGTAGGCTGGCTTAGCAGCGATAAGCTCGACAAACGATTTTCCATCGACCCTGGTTCTTTACGATGAAACTGTAGACTTACTGAGAGAACTATTCTATAATCACAAAAAATCCCGGAGTATTTATAATACTCCGGGATTCATTTTAGCAGACACGGAAAGGAAGGCTCTTAATGGGTAAAGGACTCTCACTTTGGTTCGCTTGTTCTTCTATTCTTATTCTCACTGCCGCTTCAATCGCGATCAGCTATAGCTTCTGGCTAGCACTTCTGCTTGGTTTTCTCTGCGTATTGAATATTGGCTGGGGATTTATCCTCAAAGCCAGAATTAGACGCAAACAGGAAAGTTTAAGCTCTGATTAGATTAACGAGCTGGCAGAAAGCCCATCCGCTCTTTTACGCCATTCAATGTCTCAGCTGCAACAATACGTGCGCGTTCAGCACCTTCGGCAAGAATATCAGTGATCGCACCTGAACTGCGAATTTCATGATATCTTTGTTGCAAAGGCTCAAGTGTGGACACAACCACTTCCCCAAGATCCTTCTTAAAGCCACCATACATTTGTCCCTCATAACGATCGGCAATTTGCTGGAGGGACATTCCAGAACATTCCGAGTAAATACTCATCAAGTTACTAATCTCTGGCTTATTAGCCGGATCAAAGATAACTTCACGTCCAGAATCAGTCGTTGCACGGCTGATTTTTTTACGGATCACATCCGGCGAATCCAACAGGGCAATATAGCTGCCTGCATTTGGGCTGCTCTTGCTCATTTTTTTAGTGCCATCATCCAGAGACATAATGCGTGCGCCCACTTCAGGGATATACGGTTCAGGAATCGTAAAGAATTCGCCAAAACGGTTATTAAATCGGCCAGCTAAATCACGGGTCAACTCCAAGTGCTGCTTCTGATCTTCACCTACTGGCACAAGATCCGCATTATAAACAAGAATATCTGCTGCCATTAAAGAAGGATATACGAATAGGCCCGCGCCAACCGAATCCTTACCTGATGATTTATCTTTGAACTGTGTCATACGCTCAAGCTCGCCCATTGCCGTTAGCGTAGTCATGATCCAACCCAATTCCGCATGCTGAGGCACATGGGACTGCATATATACATTCGAACGCACAGGATCAATTCCTGCCGCGATAAAGAGTGCAGCTACAGCTTCAGACTGCTCACGCAGTGCCGCAGGATCTTGAGCAACGGTGATCGCATGCATATCGACAACCATAAAGAAACATTGATGATCGTCTTGCAGCTTCACAAAATTTTTCAGCGCTCCGATATAGTTACCCAAAGTTAGAGAACCGCTCGGCTGTATGCCTGACATTACTTTTTTCAACATAATATAGACCTCCGTTAGATGTGATTTCCAATTTCCGAGAACGCAAAAAAAGCCTCATCCGCAAGGGACGTGAGACCGTGGTGCCACCCTTATTCGCTGCTTAACCTTTGTATAGTCAAAAGGAAACAGCCTTAGTCTTCCGTTAACGGGGAAGATCCGGCCGGTCTACTAGGGTATCTTGCTCCCGTTCAAGCGCGGCGCTCAGGGGTCCATTCATCAGGAGTGTCCTACCGGTTCGCATCAACCACCGGCTTTCTGAAGGTACATTTCCTGCCTACTTGTCCCCGTCATCACATTCTCATCATAATTTAATGCCTTCATCATAGAACCATAAAGAGAAGTTGTCAAATCACTTAACCACTTCCGTATAAATCTGTTATGATAAGGTTATCCATGTTCTATTCGATTACAGTTACGATAAAGGAGCATATCTCATGAAACAGGTGACCAAAGGGCAGTGGGGCGGTTATGATACTTATATTTTGCACAGCCGCGAACTGGAAGTCACGCTTTTGCCGCGACTAGGAAACAACGTGATTTCATTGTTTGATGTAAAGGAACAACGGGAAATTCTGCGGCGGCCTGATGAAAGCGATCAAGCTTTCTTTATGCAAAAACCTTACCATTTTGGCATCCCGCTCTTAATTCCACCCGGAAGAATTCGTAAAGGAAAATTTCAATTCGAGGGTACAAGTTATCAATTTGACCAGAATACCGCTGGTGACAATCATATCCATGGTCTACACCGGACTCAATCCTGGTGTGTCAGCGATATTGAAGAAGACGAGGACGGTTGTGCAGTCACTACTGAATTCCTTACTGAAGATGATCCACACTGGATGGAGCAATTTCCCATTCCACTCAAATTCGAAATGACATTCAGGCTTCAGGATGCCCGGCTCAGCCAGACTTTAAAGGTTACAAATCTCGGCGATCATCGTATTCCCTTTGGGATCGGTTATCACACCTGGTTTATGATCGATGGAGAACCTGAACGCTGGAATCTCAAATTGCCCGTAAACAGCATTTATGAACTAAACGATGAATTGCTCCCTAGCGGCAATCTAATTCCACTCGGTGATCTAGAGTCTCTAAATTCTGGAATTAACCTACAGGGAACTAATTTTGATACCGCTCTGCGTATTGGTGACAAGCAGCCCGTAGAAGCATTGTTATTACGCGATGATGGTTATGGTCTTCGTTATACGGCCGACGAGAATCTTTTTCGCCACTGGGTCCTGTATACCAAAGGACCAGCCGATCAATTTCTGTGCATCGAACCTTATACCTGGCTCCCGGATGCTCCTAACGTTTCCGACGATCCTTCCTTCACTGGCTTGCTGAAGGTAGAACCAGGTCAAAGCCTTGAGCTGTCCACTATGCTGGAAATGATCTATCCCGAGAATTAAAGCAGATATACATTATATCGGTCTTCCCTTGCGTTTACGTAAGAGAAGGCCGATTTTTTGTGCGAGCTTAGTTATTTAGGCTTTCCTACCCTTACTTTTAATCGACTAATAATTACCATCCTTAAAACCTTTCGATAGCATGCATGAATTAGCCTCTTAGCGCTCATACTATCTTCACAACGGGCGAAGGAGGTGACACACATGGGTCAAGCAGGTCAAGGTCGTAGCAGCCGTTCCAATAACCTTGTAGTTCCTCAAGCAAATGCAGCGTTGCAACAATTGAAATATGAAGCAGCACAAGAGCTTGGAGTAACGATCCCAGCTGACGGTTATTACGGGAACTACACTTCCCGCGAAACTGGTTCTTTGGGAGGTTACATCACTAAACGTCTAGTACAACTGGCAGAACAACAACTGTCCGGTCGTCAGTAACATCGTTATCTTAAGTGTTTTATCCGGCTGAGGTCTTAAAAAGCCCATTGCCGACTAGCTTTCAAACCTCTCACACTTCTTCCAGAAGCTGTGGGAGGTTTTTCTAATTTATACCCTATAATCCGAGCTGCATGCAATCTTTATGTAAAACGTTTAACTTAAAAATTGATCAGCACTCTCGGCGTAAGCATTACGGGGAGATCGAATCATCAGATTCGCCATATTATAATTGGACTCCAGCGTAGCATCTACGATTAGCTTTCCCTGTCTTATAGCGAATTCATAGCTGATCTCACCATGAGTCCAGCGCCGTTTGTATTTCAGACTCTCCAGTGCCATTAGACGAAAAGAAGACTGCTGACTCTCCGTTATTCCTTCCTTTACTTCTGTGAATCCACCACCCCGACCGGCTAGAGGGTGATGACGTATGCCGAATTTGCCAATGGTATTATTTCGTATTTGCACAAATACCGTACCGGAAGATAGTCCCGATAATTCCTCTTGCAGTTCCCTAAATACCAAATCCATCTGTCTTGCTAATGATAGCTGTTCTGTCTTAAGCATATCTTTCCTCCTAAAAGTTTTGTGAGCTTAGCTTCTTCGAGTTCACTTCGTCTTTTATAAATCGAACCCTAAATATTTAGGCTAAGGATCCGTCGCTACTGCGGGGAATGTTTGGACTTCCAGCCGCTGTTGTCTCCAAATTTCTTGAATTCTTACGCGTACAGCGGGTGAAATTCGGAGACAAAGGCGGTCGCTCCCGCTCTTACAGTTCCAAAATTCCCCTCCGCCACTCCTTCCCCTTTTCCCAAATTTCTGGTTCGATTTATATTGTTTGTGAGCTTAGCTACTTCGAGTTTACTTCGTACAAATCGGCTTAGTAAGCGCTTACTTAAGCTTTTTGAGCTAAGCTCATTAGTCTTCCTTGCAAGCCTTATATAAGGCTCAAGGCTCATTATAGACCCCTTAAATACGTCAAACAACATTATTCTACAAAATTGGGTTATTATCCCTAGTAATGCGCAAAATTCATAGATCATTCGTATATTAATTTTTATAAAACGGGAGTTTTCGACAATTAACCATTAAAAAAAGACCCCTTAACCGGGGTCTTTGCGCGTTCACACTGAAATTCCGTTATTTTTAGCGCACTGAAATTTGTCTTATTTTAGACATTTCATGCTAAATGCTCAGTCATCTCCAAGAACTCGTTGATATCAGCCACGATCAAATCTGTAGCCCCTTGCCAGAAATCTGGCTTAGTCAGATCCACACCCAAATGTTTGAGCACCAAATCCTCCAATGTCATCACGCCGGTATCCTGCAACAAGCTATCATATTTGTCTGCAAAGGAAGCTCCCTCTTGTAATGCCAGACGATATAAGCCTGTACTGAACATATAACCAACAGTGTACGGGAAATTATAGAAAGGTACATCTGTGATATAGAAATGCAGCTTCGACGCCCAGAAGTGAGGATGGTATTCAGAAAGCACACCACAGAAAGCTTCTTTCTGTGCTTCCACCATCAGAGCAGACAGTTCCTCAGCATTTACAAGGCCTTCCTTACGTTTTTCATAAAAACGAGTCTCGAACAAGAATCGAGCGTGAATGTTCATAAAGAATGCCACACTGTTCTGTATCTTCGTTTCAAGCAGGGCCAGCTTCTCCTCTGCATTGCCCGCAGCTTTAACCTGAGCATCAGATACAATCACTTCTGCAAAGGTTGAAGCGGTCTCTGCAACGTTCATTGCATAATTCTGATTAAATACAGGTTGATCATCAAGCAAGTAGGAATGATAGGCATGTCCCAGCTCATGGGCCAATGTTGAAACATTGGAAGGTGTGCCGCTGTAGGTCATGAATATCCGTGATTCTTTGCTCTCAGGGAAGGAAGTACAGAATCCACCAGGACGTTTGCCATTACGATCCTCAACCTCGATCCAGTTATTATCAAAGGCACGCTCTGCAAACTCAGCCATCTTAGGACTAAATTTACGGAACTGTGTGACGATATCCTTCGCAGCTTGATCATAAGGGATTTTGCCGGAGGATTTGCCTACAGGAGCTTCGACATCGACCCATGAGAGGGAATCCAACCCCAGCAGCTTGGCTTTGCGCTGAAGGTAGGACACGAGTACAGGTTTGCTCTTCGTAATTACGTGCCACATCGTATTTAAGGTGTCCTGTGTCATACGATTGATGCTGAGCGGATCTTTTAGAACATCGTCCCAGCCTCTGCCCTTATAGAGCTTCAGGCGGAAGCCTGCTAAGTGATTTAAAGTATCTGCGCAATTATCTGCCGCTTCAGTCCAAGCCTCTTCCCATTTATGGAACATCGCTTGACGCACTTTTGGATCTGGATCATCCAGCTTATTAAAAGCTTGACCTGCAGAAAGCAGCTTTGTTCCTTCTTCATCCTCAAATGGGATCTTGATTGAGCTTACAATCGTATCATAGTGTCCGCTCCATCCATGATATCCGTCAACAGCTAATTCCAACGCTAAGCTTTCCAGCTCAGGGCTCATCTTCTCACGGGCCAAATCACGGCTCTCGCTCAGTACGAACGTTAAAGGAGCAATCTCTGGACGAGCCATCCACTCAGCCCATACCTTGTCCGTAGTCTGACGAAGTACATTGCTAAATTGCGAGCTGATCCCTTCGAATCCGGCGCGCATGCTTGTCACTTTGGCTGCCAGTCTTACCGCACCCTTGTCCATCTGATTCTGAGCGCCTAGACAGTCTGCGAAGGAAGTGACCTCCACAAGTCTTCCTGAACAGCTCTGAAGCAATGCTATAACCTCATCCAATGCTTTTGTAGACGCAACATCCGTTGGTGCCACAGCATCCTTCACAAAGCCCTGTAAGGATAAAATATCTTTTTCAAGCTTGCTCAAGAAACCTTCTAGCTCTGCAGACGAAGACCCCCCCGGAAAAATAGTATCCAGTTCCCAAGTCAGTGATAACGGTTGTTTCATTTGTACTCACCATTCCTTTGCTTTCATTTGACTTTCTTTGTAATTGTCTTAACACCATGGTAAAGTGAATAACGATATCTGAACATTTATAGCCGATAAACTTTAGGAGGGCATTCATATGAAGCCACTACAAATTTCACCGGAAACAGCCATTACGTTATCCAAGCAACTAGGCGTTCCTTTGGAACACTTGATGCATATGCCCCAACATATTTTACTACAAAAAATAGCGGAGCTATCCAAAAAACAAAATCCCCCACAAACTGAGGGCGAAAATGAAGAGACTCCTTCTGGGAAGGACTCACAATGATTCCTTTTAGTCATACCTGGCCTTATGACATCATTCTAGGCGATATGTATGTGCAATACTGTCCATTCTGCAACTCAGAGAATGTGCTTCTGCCTATGAAGCCAAAAGAATTACAAATCGTTCGTGACGGCAAGAAAAAACTGCTTGTCTTCCCCTGCTGCAGCGCCAGTCCTACAGTTATAGATAATGACGGCGATTACCTTTTGTTCGATCGAGCTGTCAGATAAGCAAATCCTAACACTTTCTTTCTACAAAGCGCAAAGGAGAATTAAATTCTCTTCTGCGCTTTTTGTTGTTCGCAAATCGTTATGAACTTGAAGACAAGCCTTCGACATCAACCTCAACCTCTACAGCCTCAGCACGCATTTGCTCCCGTAAAATAACCCACTGCTCACGTGCCGCTCGAATCATCGCCGCATCCATAATCTTCTGATCATTAATCAGACGGGAGAACCACATCACAGCCACTGAGTATTCTCCGATGCGCCGATTAAGTTCGCCGATCAGGTACATGAGCCGGGCATCATTGCCGGCAATGCCATCTTTTTCATAGACCTTAACATACTCGTCCAAAGAATAACGTAAAAAACGCTTCTCCTGCTCAGTCTCCCCTTGGTAGCGATAGAGCCAAGCAATGTGATGCAGCAGACTTGCAATAATCCGATCTTTATCGTTAATACTCTGAGCACATAAAAGCGCCAGCTTATAGGTCTCGAGCGCAGTTTCCCAGTCTCTTTTCTCCCCAAAGTCTCGGCTCTTCCAGCGTTTCCCTACCTGCTCATTAAATGCCTTACGCTGACGTTCCGTCAGCTTGTCAGCCGAATTTTCTGTGGAGGCAAACCCGCAATTGGGGCAGACCCGTACAACATAATAATCCGGATTCTCATTTTTATAATATGCGCAGAAATCAGCATCACGCCGAATAGCCTTTTTTAGGCTAGGACGTACCCGCGAGGTTGAAAATTCATTTTCACAGTTGCAACACTTGACCTTTATAGAATATAGGGGTATTAACTCTGTCAAGTACTCTCATTCCTTTCAGGATCAACCTGTCCCTTGTTATTCCTGGGGCATGTTAACAAAATGATGTGCAGGACCTGCAAGGCGGCTAAGCACGAATGAACGCAGTGGTTCTTCGACTCCAGTCTCCACCAGTGCCTCTTTCATACATTGTAGCCACTCATCAGCACGTTCTGGAGTAATAGGAATATGCATATGCCTTGCTCTCATCATGGGATGTCCATGTAATTCCGAATAAAGCGGACCCCCGCCAAAAAACTGTGTCAGGAATTGATATTGCTTCTCCAGAACTGGAGTAATATCTTCAGGGAACAAGGGTCCCAGCTGCGGATGAAGCTGTACCTTGGCATAGAACACTTCCACCAACCGATGTAGTGCTTCAGCCCCCCCTAGATTGTCATATATACTCTCATTTGGATTCATTGAGGTTACCAGCCTTCTTCCATATTAATGAAACGTTACGTATTTTATTATACCAAAGATAAGCATAACACGGATATCCGTCGAAAGTGCTCTCTAAAGTACAGAAAAAAGACGCTAAACTATAGTTCAGCGCCTGAAGAGTAAGGTTAGTAGGTCCTAAATTCCTCATCACCAGGAGGGACGAGAGAGACCCGGATTACATATACAAAAGCACAAACGAGAACTCCGGCTATAACGCTCATCGCCATCACTCCATCCCATTTAATCGTGTAACAGAGGGTGCATTTATTTATTACATAATATCATAATTCCTGCGAAAAAGCACAGATAATTGTAACCGCTTTCTCCATTTTTTTGTGCTGTTTGTCCCTCTTTTTGCATACATCTAACCATAGACCAGGAGGCGTTAATTATGACTTTTAAAAAGATTGGCGGCCCGCTGCTGGGATTCATATTGGCTGGTTGTATGCTGCTGATGTTACTTCATCCTGAAGCATCTCTTGCCGCAGCCTTACGTGGCCTGGCCATCTGGTGGGACGTGCTCTTCCCTTCACTGTTTCCCTTCTTCGTCATTTCTGAAATCATGCTAGGCTTAGGCATTGTCCATCTCTTCGGCGCTTTACTTGATCCACTGATGCGCCCCCTCTTCGGTATACCTGGCAGCGGTGGTTTTGTCGCGGCCATGGGATATGTATCAGGATATCCCGTTGGAGCCAAATTAACCGCTAAGCTGCGGGAGCAGAAGCTGATCAGCAGAATCGAAGGTGAACGCCTTGTAGCATTTACAACCTCCTCCGATCCTATTTTTCTACTAGGGGCGGTATCCGTTGGGTTCTTTCGCGATGCTTCTTTGGGGCTAATATTGGCACTAGCCCACTACGGAAGTGGCTTAATGGTTGGTCTCCTAATGTCATTTCATGGACGTAAGGAACAAAAGACTCCCACCCAAGACCCAACAAAAAGTAGTTCTGACGCCCCCTCTGCTCCAGCAAAACAAGGATTCGGCAGAATACATGCCGCACTCCTTGCGATGTCCGAAGCCCGGCGCAAGGATGGACGGAGCTTCGGGGAGCTGTTAAAAGGAGCGATCCAATCCTCGCTACAGCTTATTATTGTCGTAGGGGGTCTGGTTGTATTCTTCAACGTGCTAATGGAGCTGCTTGCCCGTGCCGGAATCCTGCCCTCACTATTTAGCCTGGCCGGATCTCTCGTCTCCCTTGTTGGAGGGCCTCCCGAATTAGCTCAGGCCTTGATCAGCGGATTGTTCGAGGTCACCATAGGTGCTCGTTCTGCTGGTGAAGCCGCTTCTTCCATCCCGCTTCAATTCAAGGTCGCAGCAGCTGCCTTTATTCTCTCTTGGGGCGGATTATCTGTACATGCCCAAGTCGCCAGTATTTTGAACGGTACCGGGCTGCGTTATCTGCCGTTCTTAACTGCACGACTAATACATGCCATACTCGCAGCAGGTCTCGTGGTGGTGCTATGGAAGCCTGTGATGGGATCAGGATTGTCTTCTGCCTGGGTCTCTCTGCCTGCCTCCACTGCCTTTACACCATCAGCCTCAGGTGTCACTGCCAGTCTAGCTCTACTGAGTCTTATACTAGCCGCTGCTCTTCTAGTGTCACTGCTTATCCCTGCCTTTATGGCAATGCTCCGATTGATGCGCCGAAGTTGATTACATATTGTGTTCCGGGGCAAGATTGATTATGATCGGTGTATGACGGAATTATATAAAGGAGCTTGTACATCTTGAGATATTATGTTCTGGACCGCGGTGATGAGCTGTCAATCAAACTTGCCGAGCAATTTCACAAGCTGGCGGCGGAGCGGGATTTGCAACTGGATGCCGAGTCTCCGGAAATCGTCATCTCGATAGGTGGAGACGGCACAATGCTGCACGCTTTTCATACCTTTATCGACCAGATTCCCAACTTAGCCTTTGTAGGTGTGCACACAGGACACCTCGGCTTCTATGCGGACTGGCAAGCAGAAGAGCTGCCCACCTTAATCGATTATATGTGCGGAACCGGTGAATCTGAGCCGCAGAAACCGCGTATTGTGAAATATCCATTAATAGAGCTGGAGATTCACAAAAAATCGGGATCTTCGTCTCACATTGCCCTCAACGAATTTACCCTTAAAGGGGTGGATGGAACTATAATGATCCAAATCGACATCAACGATGTCACCTTCGAAATGTTCCGGGGCGATGGACTTTGTATTTCAACTCCCTCTGGCAGTACAGCTTATAACAAAAGCCTAGGGGGCGCTATGGTTCACCCTTCAATAGAAGCGCTGCAGATTGCCGAAATCGCGTCTATTAACAACCGTGTATTCCGGACAATGGGCTCGCCGCTACTACTGCCAAAGCATCATCATTGTGACATTTTTTCATGTAAAGACCAGCGTTTGCTGCTCACCGTAGATCATAACAACATTCCTGTTGATGACCTGATTTCAGTACGCTGTCAAGTTTCAGACAAAAAAGTCAGCTTCGCAAGATATCGTCCGTTTCCGTTCTGGAACCGTGTCCGTGAAGCTTTCTTAGTCTGAGATCAGGGGATCAAAAAGCTGGAGATTTCAATATCTCCGGCTCTTTTTGGTGTGACAAAACTAACACCAATTGATAGACATAGAGAGAAATCAAATGGTATAATGAGGCTATTTTACAAAGAGTTACATAAAAGGAGAGAGTACTGTTGAAAAAATTATTATCCCTCTTGAGCATAAGTCTTCTGGCCCTGATACTGGCGGTCCCGGCTTTTGCTGCTTCAAAACCGATTGATGTTTATATCAACGGCAGTAAGGTTTCCTTTACCGCAGGAACCCCTTACTTAGCGAACAATTCTGTACTTGTCCCTTTCCGGGTCATCTTCGAGAAGCTTGGACTGCAGGTGCTTTGGGATGCCAAGACTGGAACAGTAACAGGTAAAAGTTCAAATCTGGCGATCAGCCTGAAAATTGGCAGCAACCGTGCAACCGTTAACGGAACCGTGAAAAAACTGACCACCGCACCAGTCTCCTCAGCTGGCACTACATACATTCCTTTACGTTTTATCGCAGAGGCAACCGGAGGCACAGCCGTCTGGAATTCAACCAGCAGAAGCGTGCAAATTACCACCCCAGTATCCAAAGATAAGGACGAAGCAGCGATTACAGCATTAATCCGTTTGTCTAATAAGTATTTTAATGAAGAAAAAGCAATTAGCTTCTATTCCCTTATGGATTCAGAATCCTCTAATGCGGAGTCAGTGGCGGATCTCAATGCATCCTTTGAGATTTTTGATATAAAAAATACTATTGAAAGTTTGGAAATCATTGATATTACAGGCGATGACGCTACTGTTTATACATTGGAAAGCTCTCGCCGGACAGGTGGGGCCTATACGCCAGATACAGAGGACGAATACATGTATACACTTGTCCGCAAGAATGGAAGCTGGAAAATATCATCTGTGGAATCCCAAAGCTCCGTGATACTGCTGACTCGTGAACAAGCTCTAAAAACAGCAGCTAACATTCCTCAAAATGATGCGGATGCCATCAAAGGTAATATCACCAAATATTATCAAGCTATGAATGAACAAAATCCGGCGGCTGTTCTTTCCACCATGACTTCATACGGAGAAGAATATGATACCTCCCTTAAGGAAGATCTGGAAGATTTCTTTACTTCATACGACGTCACTTATACTCCAAGCGTTTCAAATATCTACTATTTTAGCGCCAAAGAAGCAGCTATTTATGTGGAAAACAAAGAGAAAGATGCCAGTGAAGAGGAAACTTTTGAGCAAGGCACTATCTTCATTTTATCCAAGTCGGATAGCGGGGTATGGACTACTGATAACACCTATAGCGTTTACTATAAACTTGTGAAATCCTAAAACCATACGTCACAGAAAGTTAATTCGTGCAGTGTATACTTTCTTATCTTATAAATTATATAAAAAGGGCGTATGATTCCATGAAATCCAATAAAGTAATAAGTGCACTTTTAGGCAGCTGTCTGGCTTTATCCCTAACTTTTGCTCCAGTAGTTTCTGCTGCCGATGCCGCTCAGGCATCTACAGATAACCGTGATCTTATCAATGAAGTCATGAATATTCTGGAGAACTATAACCTCTCCGGTGTAGATAAGGATACCTTGATTCGTGGAGCCATTGACGGCATGGTGAACACCCTGGATGATCCTTATAGCCAATACTTCAATACCGAGGAAGCGGCACAATTTGAACATGATGTTGATCTGGAATACGTTGGTATTGGTGTTAGATTGCAATATACCGCAACAGAACTCTACATCGAAGACATAACACCCGGTTCGCCTGCAGAACAAGCAGGTCTGAAACGCGGTGATACGATAGTCAAAATTAACGGAATCCCCGTTGAAGAGACCGAAGGAGACGAGTTAAGCGGAGCCGCAGGCACCAAGGTCACTCTGCAGGTGCTCCGGAATGGAGTGACTAAATCATTTCGTGTAACCCGAAATGAAATCAGCTCGACTTCTGTTACCGGAACTATTGTTGGACAGAAGATAGCCTACATCACACTGAGTGGTTTCACACAGAATTCTGATGAAGAATTTGCCGCTATGCTGAAAAAGATGCGTGCAGCAGGTATGAAATCGATGGTGCTTGATTTGCGTGACAACTTAGGCGGCTATATGGATTCGGCATACAACATTGTCTCCAATTTCATGGATAAAGGCATCATGATGTATACCTCCGATCAAACCGGAGCACTTACTCCAGTAACGATTACCAGTGGCAGCAAAATAGGCGTACCCGTCGTTATTCTAACGAATGAGTACACTGCCAGCGCTTCTGAGGCGCTTACTGGCGCATTACGCGACAATAAGCTCGCTACCGTCGTAGGCACTCGTTCTTTCGGCAAAGCACGTATTCAGAGCCT
Organism: Paenibacillus sp. FSL R5-0928; assembly: GCF_037970385.1. NCBI lineage: Bacteria > Bacillati > Bacillota > Bacilli > Caryophanales > Paenibacillaceae > Paenibacillus > Paenibacillus sp. FSL R5-0928. The sequence continues at coordinate 6,069,490 of NZ_CP150225.1, forward strand.
GCTTCCAATGTCCAATGGAGACATGCTGAAGCTGACTACGCAGAAATATCTAACTCCAAATAAAGAAGACTTTAATCACATCGGGCTTGCACCGGATATTGAGGTTAAAGGCAAAACTGCGCAGCTGATTACCGCTCTACAGATTGCAGGAATGAAAAGCATTGAGGTTTCCGGTGATCATCATATCTTGAACGTCAACGGGGTTGCCTTTGCTGGTAATGTGGGTCTAATAAAGCAAGGAGATAAGACTTATGCTTCTTCGCTCGTACTAGGTGCACTGATCGAAGGCGACATCACATGGGATGCCAAGAACAAAAAAGTCATCGTAACAAACGGGGCAGGTAAAGCGACCGGCTTTACGTTGTCCTCCAAAGAGGCGCTTTCTCAGAACGGCGAGACCTTCATTGAATTAAATGCCTTTAAGAAGAAGTTCCCTGCGCTTGTATGGAGTTACAATGCAACACAGAAACAATTGAAATTATCTGTAAAATAGATCCTTAATCTAGCTAATCATTAAGCTGCTGAATCAAGCACCCGTGAGTAAAAACAGGAGTTGTCACATAAGCCATGAAATGGCCGTTGGGACAACTCCTGTTTTTTGTTTAGTTTGATAATATTTGCACCTACGAAACATCTGTAGCACCTATCGGACATGGATGACCCTAAACGCAATATTAATCCATATTTGTGGGGCTATCGGACTCCATAGTCGCTATTGGTATGAAAAACACCATAATTACGCCTCTTTCTAACGAATAACATCATTGGAGTCCAAAACCCTGCTCAAAAGGCTGAAAATTCGCAAATAACGGCATCTGGGTCCTTAAGCCTCGGGGGATGATGAAACTGCTGGGTCAAGCAGCCAACGACTAATAGCATAGAGCAGCAGAGCAACACAGAGTAGCAGAAACACTGAGCAGCAGAGCAACACTGAGCAGCAGAGCAACACTGAGCAACACCACAACACTGAGCAGCGATCTCCAAGTACCGGGAGAAACGCTGCTCTGCTATTTTTTATAAGAAAAAAAGCTGGCTCATTCGTAGAAGGACTCTACTTATGGTTCAGCTTTCATCATTAAGGTTGCGAATTTTCTATGTTTTGATTGTTTTGATTGTTTTGATTGTTTTGATTGTTCTGGTTGTTTTGAGCGCTTTGAGGTTTTGGTGTGTTTTGGGGCTTCTGAGACTGACCTTGTGGCGGTCTGCCTTGGAAATCCTTTTTGGATTTCTTGCCCTGTGAATCCTTGCCCCGGTGATTTCGGCTCTGATGTTCTCTCACAGGTCTATCCTTCGCCATATTGTCCTTAGAAGAAGTCATCTCTTTAAATGCCAATGAGTGATTCGAGCCTTGCTTAGAAGATGTTTCTTTAGCAGAAAACTCTTTATCTGCAGCCGCTTCATCACTAGCTTCCGATTCTTGCTCCAAGGCCTCTTCATCACTCGGCTCTGGTAATTCTTTGATCAAAATATCCTTGAACATGCCTTCTTGTGGTACCTCTTTCAATTTATGCAGCACAAAATAAGCGCACCCAAAATTGCAGTATTCATTAATATAATCAACCATACCCGAAATCGCTGTATCCCGATTCACCTTAGGATGGTTGTCCCGGTAAAAACCTTTCAAACGCAACTGACTGTAACCCCAGTCACCGATAATATAGTCGTATCTTTCCAGCACCTCGCTATATCTCCCGCGAAATGCCTCCGGATTCCAACCATCCTTATGATCCAACATAAGTTCATAGCCTTTTCCGCCTATTACGATCAAACCTTTTGCCGCCTGCCTTTCTTTGGGAATCATGACGTTGATTATACCGCCATCTATGTGGAATATTGGGCTTTCGGTCGCTGTTCTCGAACCGCTCCTACAGCTCCAATATTCCCCTCCAATGACGCAAATCAACGATTTTTATGGGTAACCTAAGAGCAGAGATTTCAGAACGCTGTCGCTCTTCCTCCTCTTACTAACATTCTCCGTGAATTAAACCACAGAAAAGCAATAATTAGCTAGAAGAAACCGCACGCTCCTCGCGAGCTTGAGCTGCAGACTTCACCTGCTCATGCGCATGATAAGAGCTGCGAACTAGCGGGCCTGATTCCACATGGCTGAAGCCACGCTTCATTCCCTCTTCCTTCAACAGTGCAAATTCCTCCGGTGGATAATATTTCTCGACATTTAAATGTTTTGGAGTGGGTTGCAAATATTGTCCTAAAGTCAATATATCACAATTTACGGCTCGCAAATCATCCATTGCTTGTAAAATCTCATTCCACTCTTCACCGACACCAAGCATGATGCTCGATTTGGTTGGAATATTTGGTTTCATTTCCTTGGCTCTGCGCAGCAATTCCAAGGAACGAGGGTACTTCGCTTTAGCCCGTACACGATCTGACATCCGTTCCACGGTCTCAATATTATGATTAAGAATGTCTGGATTACTGTTCATGACAATCTCAAGACTATTCCGGTCTCCTAAAAAGTCTGGAATAAGCACTTCAACACTACATAACGGAAGGCGTTTACGAATCGCCGCGACCGTCTCAGCAAAAATCTGAGCGCCACCATCCGCAAGATCATCGCGGGCCACACTAGTCACCACACAGTGACGAAGATTCATTTTCTCTGCAGCTTCAGCTACACGTTCAGGCTCCTGCAGGTCCAGTTCTGTAGGCATCCCTGTATTTACTGCACAAAAACGGCATGCGCGTGTACAAATATCACCTAAAATCATGAAGGTAGCCGTACGGTTTGCCCAGCATTCATAAATATTCGGACACCTAGCTTCTTCACATACGGTATGTAAAGTTTTGGAACGCATCATGCTTTTGATTTCCTGATAGTTGTCACCGGTAGTTAGCTTAATCTTAATCCAATCCGGTTTAGGTTGCTTTGCTGTTTTATTAGACAAAATGATAAACCCCGCTTCCTCCTGAATGTGATGCTGCAGATGAAAGTTGCTGCCTCATATTATAACATGTGCGATTTACAATTGCCTGTTTTTGTGAAATATGCAGGGTGTATCATCTGGAGTTTCCAGCGAGATTTTTCTGGTACCTTTAGACAAGAACGGATAAAAAGTAGTATTTTGCACCAATCTATAAAAAAGCTTCATCCGAAGTGACTACATTCAATTTAATGCCCGGACAAAAGGAGGCTGTTATCTTGCTGGCCCTATTTAAAAATATTAAAAACCGGAGAACCCTGTTATGCCTGTCCGCGGCCGCTATCCTTTGGGGTGGTTTAAACCTTCCCGTTGCAGCAGCTGTAGCGCGGCCTACTATCCAACCGGTGATGAGCAGCGGGGATCCCGCTAGTGCTAGCAAAGAAGCGCAATGGTCTGGCCGTAGACAGATTTATGAGCAAATGAGTGCAGCTACTGGTATCCCTTGGTTTAGGTTCGCAGCCATTGATCAATATGAACGCACGCTCGCCAAAAAGGGAGCCTCAGGGCAGCCTGTCTCCACGCGCCTTACAGCCATAAAAATCCCGGCACCGGTATGGGCTGGTCCACTTAATCCGGATCAGGGGGATACTTCCCCTAAATCCATTAGCTTCTTTGATGGTTTTGGCAGTGATGGCTCAGGAGACGGCATTGCTGATCCAGAGAATGATGCGGACGTTCTGTATAGTATGGCTAGACACTTATTGAAGTATGGACAATCCGCTAGTGATTTCAGTATCGGGGTCTGGGAGTACTATCACAATGGCCGCGCCTCGCAGCGCATTACCCAGTTCGCGAAGTTATATGAACATTTTGGACGGCTGGACCTATCCGGCAATGCCTTCCCGCTTCCCCTAAGTAACCTTTATTCTTATCGTAGCACTTGGGGTACTGGAAGAAGCTGGGGCGGAGCACGTATCCATGAAGGAACAGATCTATTTGCACCTCAAGGAGTGCCAGTACGAAGCACCTGCTTTGGCTTAGTAGAGACAAAAGGCTGGAACCGGTACGGCGGCTGGAGAATTGGCATTCGCGATATCGAGAACCGTTACCATTATTACGCTCATCTATCTGGATATAACAAAACCATTTCTCGCGGAGATATAGTCACCCCCGGTGAGATTATTGGCTGGGTAGGCAGCTCGGGTTACGGCAATCCCGGAACACAAGGAAAATTTCCTCCACATCTACATTTTGGCATTTACCGCGATCGCGGAATTACCGAATGGGCTTTTGATCCGTTTCCGTTGCTGAAACAATGGGAGAAACAGGAATATAGAGACTTAAAGAACAAAAGAAGCAAAAAAAGTGCTGTAAATTAGAATAAGGTCCCTTTCCTTAGAGAGGGGCCTTTTCTTTTTTAATACAACATCAAACAGCCAAAAGGTTCAATGCTGACCGTAAGCTTATTATTATTTTTAAAAGTTGCTCCAGACAATAAATCAGTTAATTCGTTCTTATCAGCTCGATATGGACTAAGCTCTAGTTGGTACGGGTTTGGAGAATTATTGATAATCAGCCCTATCTTCTCGTGCTCCACACCTCGTATGTAGCCAAGCACATTACGAACTTCATCAGTAAACCAAGGACGAAACGAACCTTTGCGCAGAACTTCATGGCTTTTTCTCAGAGAAATCAATTGTTGATACCACTTATGCAGCACTGCATTCTGAGCTTGTTCTTGCCATATCATAGCTTTTCTACAGTGGGGGTCTGTCGCCCCTTCCATCCCAACCTCATCCCCGTAATAGATCATTGGAATACCGATATAGGTCATCTGGAAAAAAACAGCCAGCATCATACGTTCAACAGCGGTACTCACGTGGTCCCAACCACGCCCACCTTCTTTACATGCCGTAAGAAACCGCAGGGTATCATGGCTGCCAAGCAACTGAAACATTGCCGAATTCGCCTGGTCATTATACAATGCCTCCTGATGGAGCAATTGCTCCATAAAGCGAACTGGCCCCGTAGATTGTTCCGCAAAAAATTCCAACACTGCATCTCGAAGCACATAATTCATTCCTCCATCGAACTGATCCCCTCTAAGCCATGGCCCAGAAGCATGCATAATCTCACCGATCAGCAGGATTTCAGGATATTCAGATTTGAGCTCTTGCCGAAACCGGGACCAAAAACGCGGATTAACTTCATTGGCCACATCCAGACGCCAGCCGTCAATCCCTGTCTCGCGCACCCAATACTTCGCAACCTCAATCATGTAATTCGCCGTATCCGGATTGTCCATGTTCAGCTTTGGCATATGCGCTTCAGCTTTGGCAAACGTTTCATAATTGGGTACAGGCGTCTGCGTAACCGGAAAGGAATGAATGAAGAACCAATCTTTATACGGAGATAGCTCTCCTTTTGCCAACACATCTTTAAACGCGAAAAAGCGGTCTCCCGAATGATTAAACACAGCGTCTAAAATCACTTTGATTCCATGCCTGTGTGCCTGGCTGACCAGCGCCTTCAATCCTTCCATATCCCCAAATACTGGATCAAGCTTATAGTAATCGGAGGTATTATATTTATGCTCTGAAGGAGACTCAAATACAGGCGTCATATAAACAACGTTTACTCCTAACTGTTGCAAGTAGGGCATTTTGTCAGAAATGCCTTGTAAGGTCCCTTCGTTATAACTGCTAGGATAGATTTGATAGGTTACTGCATCCATGCTCCATGAAGGTAACTTCAACGCCTCAGAATGATGGAGATATGCATATTGAAAAGAACCCGCACGTTCCCGGCTCTCCGACGCCCCTCTCTCTCCATACCAGACATATTCACCCGCAGGATTAGTTACATGGAATAGATATCTGCATTTTTTCGTAGGGTTCTCAATGACCGCTTCATGTATCTCATAAACACCTGCCGACCCAATCCGCTCCATCTGCAAAGGAACTTCATGCCCCGGAGAATCATAACGGTCTGAGTAGATGACGGTACAGGATAATTGCTGTCCAGCTTGCGTGAACAGTCTGAGCTTCAAGATGCCCGTACCCACAGGATAGGCAAACGGATCTTCACTTGTATGATATAAAAACCATGTATGAGGCATAACTTCCAAACTCCTTTTTTATGCTTTTATCTTTAAATCTATGAGACTCTTTGTGATTAGAGAGACTGCTAAATTTGTGTTATTATGGTTACAAATACCGTTCTGGATTATGAGGGGAAGACAATGAAAGTAACCATTTCTGATATTGCCAAAGCAGCCAATGTGGCTAAATCTACCGTATCCAAAGTATTAAACGATTCCCCAAAAATATCACAGAAAACGAAACACAAAGTTCGCGAAATTATGAAGCAGATGAACTATACACCAAGCAGTATCGCTACTGGATTAGCCAGACAAAGCAGCTGTAATATTGGTCTCCTGGTCGATATGTCCAAGGAAAGTGAATTTCTAAACCAGTTTTTCTACAACATCATCGGTGGAATAGAAAGTGTAATTGCGCCTTTAAAATACGAGCTGACTATTTCCAATGTGCAGCATAGTAGTCCGGAAGGACATTTTCTAAATAGACTTGTATTCAGCAAACGTGTCGACGGAATCATAGCGAATAACTCCGTACTTACGGAAGAGCTTTGCGAAGAACTGAACCGCTTGGAGTTTCCCTACATCTCCATCGGCGAAATTATGACTCCCGGAAGCTGGGTCGATTTCGATAATGAAGCAGGCGGCAGCATGCTGACCTCACATTTAATAAAGCAGGGGTATTCCAAAATAGCCTTCATAGGCGGGCAGCAGCAGGAAAAGATTTATACCCATCGTCTGAGTGGATATTTGCAAGCATTGCTGCAAGCAGATCTTGCGGATCAGCAGCAATGGATTATCAATTGTAAGGCTGATGAACATGAGAGCTATCATGCTGCACTTGAGCTTCTACAGAGCGAAGATCGACCAGACTCCGTAGTATGCATGAACAGCTATGTTGCCTTCGGGGTGCTTCAAGCTGCAAAATCACTGGATATTCATGTTCCATCACAGCTCGGCATCGCCGCTTTTGATGAATATCCTCTGTCCTGCTATACTACGCCTCCTCTAACCTCTCTGAATATCGACACGTTCCAGCTGGGGGTATCTTCAGGCGAGCTGCTGATGCAACGCATTCGTAATAACAACATGCCTACCGGGCATTTGCTTCTCGAGCCAGAACTCATTCCCCGTGAGTCAACCATGAGATCCCAGTTCCCGGCGGGAACTTAGTGAGGAGGCAGGAAGCTTGATTGAGCTTGTGTAGCTGACTGAACTTTATTGCGCTGCGTGCTGATTCGGCTTGATTGTCTGGAGTAACTGCTTTAGCTTGATCGAATTTGAGTAGCTAAAATGGCTACATCGGATTTAATTGCATTTTGTGCAATAGAAATCCTTATAAGATGGGTAACATTCGATTTAATTGCACTTTGTGCAGTCAAAACTCGTGAAATCGGCAAAAAACAGCCTTTTTCCTGAATTCTACTGCACAAAATACAGTTAAATCTTTCTTCCAGCTTCAAACAGAAAGTCTAATTGTACTTTCTGCAATTAAAAAACTTCATACTGCTTACCAAGGAGCGACCCCATACGGGAGCCGCTCCTTGTTGTGTTTAAACTGTAGATATTATGAAGCTTATAGATCCTTCCAGCGCTGAACCGTCAAATTTACGGTTTGTGCACCGCCTGTTGGCGTAAGGGTTCGATTGGAAAGATCCGATCCATTCGAATTCACCTCCACATTAGTCCAAGCGCCTCGTGTAACTTTGTATTGAATTGCTGTTCCCGCCGGTAGACTTAGTGTGATGGAGTAAATACCATCACTGCCCTTCGTCAGTTGGTAGTTCGGATCTGCCACATTCCAGCTATTGAAAGAGCCGGAGAGATAAACGGGACCACTCACAGGAGTAGACGCAGGAACAGTTACTCGGAATGTAACACTATCCGCTTGTGGTTCTCCTGCGGTGATGTTGCCATTCACCATACTCCAGGTGCCCGCAGCAAAATGATAGTTATTGCCGCCATTGTTATCCCATGTGCCACTGCCATTATTAAAGGCTGCGGTCAGCCCAGCTGCCGTGCCCAGCTGAATCGTAACCGCCTTATATCCTGTAAAAGCAGAAGCTTGGAGCTGCTCGCCTGGAGACGTCGTCCAGACCGTTGAACCATCGAGCTTATAATGGATATAAGAGCTGCTATAAGCCGCATTCTTATAATAGATCGTTGCCGTGCTGCCGACAGGTGTTGCCGTTGGCGTTGGTGTAGGCGTTACGGTCGGTGTCGGAGTTGGCGTTGGTGTTGCTGTTGGTGTTGCTGTTGGCGTTGGTGTTGCTGTTGGTGTTACGGTTGGCGTCGGTGTCGGCGTTACCGTCGGTGTAGGCGTTACGGTTGGTGATGGTGTCGGTGTTACCGTTGGTGTCGGCGTCACTGGTCCACCCGATTGAATATTGCCAGTTGGTGTATAAGTCCAGGTGCCGGCACTAAATAAATAGTTGCTGCCCCCGTTACTGTCCCAAGTACCGCTGCCATTGTTAAAGCAAGCTTCAAGCTGGCTGGCTGAGCCGATATTAATCGTTATTTTGTTGTAGCCTGCTACATCAGAGACAGGTATCGCCACACCTGGTGATGTCGTCCAAGTTCCTCCTACAGGGCGATAATGAATATAAGGCGAGGTATAGCCCTGCTTATAGTAAATAGTGACACTGTTCCCCGCTGGTGTTGTCACTGAAGCAATCGCGCTAAGGAGGGATAGATTGCCTGCTGCATCCATTGCTTTTACCGTATAGTCATACGTAGTACTGGCGGATAATCCGTTATCCGTATATGAAGTAGTTGCGGATGTACCCACTTTGACGCCGTTGCGATAAATTTCATATCCGGTCACACCTACATTGTCGGTGGAAGCGGTCCAGCTTACTAAAGCACTGGATGCATTTTGAACAGTTGCGGTCACGTTAGTTGGTACAGTTGGAGCCACTGTATCTGTAGGAAGCTGTTGTTTTGCATAGATTTTGGCTGCATTTGCACCCACGGTTACAGTGATCTGCTTGCCAGTTGCTCCACCCGATTGTACAGTTACCGTATCCGAAGTGTTCAACTGGTTATAAAGAACCGTCCCGACTGCCAAGCTGCTCTCTGCACGCAGTGGAATGGTAACGGTCTGCGAGCCGCTGGATTTATTACTGAATACGGAGATAACTTCCTGCCCCAGATTAGTTCCAGTATCGATACGACGTGAAAAAGCATATAAGTTCTGTGCAGACCACATTTCACGTTGAGTGCCTGTACGGAGTGCCGGATTATTTTTCCGAATCTCATTAAGTTTGGCTACGTGCTTGTAGGTGCTGGCATTCTCATTAAAATAATTCTCTAATACATTGCCGTTTGCATCCCGTTTCACCATTGACCAGCGGTTCCAGGTATCGGCGATGCCTCCCGTCATAATCTGTCCATTACCATTGCCTTTGTTCTGTTCCGTACCTTGGAAGACTACGGGTGTTCCACGCACTGTAAAAATAAAAGTCAAAGCGTTCTGCAGCTTATCTACGCTTCCTCCAGCTTCTGTGAGAAAACGATTGCGGTCATGATTGTCGATAAAGGTGACCATGTGATTGGCATTTCCGTTGTAGTAGGAATCCTGTGCCAAGGTGCTTTTAATATTGGAGTCAAAAGACTGCCCATATGCGAAGCTATTTAGAACGGAGAAGAACATTGGGAAATCAAGCATGCCCCACTCCTTGTTGTTGCCGACCCAGCGCGAGACAAATTCAGCATTGCCGTCAAAATTCTCGCCAAAGGTATTAACCCCCAGATAATTTTGCAGTTCACCAATATCAGTCGGCTTCATCAGCTTGGCTGCGTCTACACGCGCACCATCTGCTCCTGTATAGTCAAACCAGCCTTTAATCGAATCAAATACGGCTTTTTTAGCAGCAGGGACATCGAAGTCAATGTCATCCAGTCCGCCTAGATCATGATTTTCTAAGTAATCCTGTGCCCATTGATCGTATCTTCCGTCTGCCAAAGACCAGTTGATATCTCCATTATGGTGATACCAAGCCGGGTTATTGAAAGGAGCTGCTGGCTGCAGACTAGGGATATCATAGTAGGCTTGGGTACCCAGCATATAATCCCCGATATGGTTAGGCACAACGTCTATAACCACCTTGATGCCAACCGCATGTGCGGAATCCACTAACTCCTTCAGCTTCTCCTTTGTACCAAAGTAGGGATTGGCTGCGTTAGGGTCCTTAACGTTGTACCCGTGATACGCCGTGTTTTTACCGCTGCCATTGTTCTCCCGATTCGTCATTTGCGGCTCCGCCACTGGGGAAATCCAGATCGCGGTGTACCCCATATTTTTAATATAAGACAGCTTGTCGATCACCCCTTGCCAATCTCCGCCTTTCATATAACGGAAATCTTCTTCAGAGTTCTCGCCATAGCGAATTGCCGCTCCCGTAGCATTGTTAGAAGAGTCCCCGTCATTAAACCGGTCAACCATAATTTGATAAATGGTATCATTCTCGTTAATCGTACCGATGCTGGCCGCATCTGCCTGCTGTGGCGCTAAGACGAATAAATTAATCACAGTAGAAAGAAGAATAGATGTAATCAGAACGGGCACGTACCATAACTTACGTTTCATCGCGCGCATCTCCCTCTCTTATTAAAGCGTATTCATAACACACTAAAACCTACTTCTTGGATTAAAAACGACCTTTCAGCGATGTTTTTGGCATAGAAACAAACGAATTTTAGGGAAACCGGTTTCCCTACTAAAAATTACCATGACACCAGACGCGTTGTCAAGCCTTAAAATTGAAATACACAACAAAAAAAGAGCTCCTATTTCGGAAGCTCTTGGGGTTGAATATTTAGTGTTTGAGTTCAACGTCCTGTACTCTGAATAAACTGCAAGACTTCATTCATAATTCGGTCCTTCTCTTCACAATGGCACACCATATGACCACTGTTGTCGACCATCAGCACCTGTTTTTGGGTCGCCTTGATCATATGATGACGTAGGTAATCGGCGCTTCTAGTCTTCACTAGATGATCCCGTTTCCCTTGCACGATCAGGGTTGGAGTCTCAATATGCGGATAAACAGAAAAGCTTTCACGAACCAGTCGCTGGAACTCTCGAGTTGCTTTTGGAGGCGTTGAACTGAATTTACTAATATAAGTTTTTAGCATGGAAAAGCTCGCAAGGGTCTTAATAATTTCTACAGGATTCAGCGGAAACACAGGGGTAGACAACAAAGTGAGAGATTTAATCCAAGGTTTATAGCGCACTGAAAGATGTGAAGCAATAAGAGCACCGGTTGAAAAACCGATCAGATGAACTCCGTCATTTGTCTTTAACAGCTCTGTTAATTCATCCTCAGCACTTTGCTGCCAATCATGTCGATCCGAATGCAGTAAATCATTCCTGCTGCCCCCGTGCCCCTTTAGGGTAAATGTTCTGGAACGATAATTATGCTGCTCCATAAACTGGGACAAGGGAGAGATTTCATGCTCACCTCCGGTAAAGCCATGAATAAATAAACAACTTTCCATAATTGTCCCTCTTTTCACATTCCAAACTGAATTCCATCTTTATTGTATAATGCCAATCCCCTTTATTTTCTATTCATTCCAACCTTCTATGTAAAACCTTAACCAAATGATGTCAAGGTTCACCACCGTTATAGGTTCAAAATAAAATATATATTCTATTGTTCCCACCAAAGAAGACCGAGTGCAGAAGTAATCGTTAAACCTACGGCCGAGCTAGATGAAGTTACGTTAGCACAAATAGCAGTCCCCGGCGGAACGATGATGCTGCCCGTAAAGTTCTGTGAGAAGGCTCCCGGCGCTAATTGATAATTGTAAAGCGTTGTTCCCCCGTTAATTGCCGCTGTTGAAGATTGAACGGTCATCGCACTTGTAGCCGCGCTTCCGAGATTATTATTTGTTGGTGTCAAGGTTGCAGGAGAGGTTAACGTCCCCCCTTTGACAATTGTAAAGCTTCCAGACATAGCCGATAGCAGAGAAGATCCGCCGATACTGCCGCTTATACGAGATATATATACGGTTTTTCCGCTGCCAGCAGCATTACTAATCCGAATAGAAGTAATTGCAGAAATAAGACTAAGTACGACCAAACTAGACACGGATGTGCTGGTAGAATACAAGACCGCAGCCTTCGAAGCACTTATTTCAGGTGGCGCGCTGATATCCGGAGCTTGGAAGGTATTGACCATATCCACATAAAGAGGTTGATCATTGTCGTTAAACACATATTGATTAGGCATGATTATCCCCTCCCAGTTCTAATATTCCCACCAGCTGATAGATGTTGTCGCTGCTGAAGTTCCCGATGCAATCGTGATGGACGTGGTTATGGAATTTCCGGGAGGAACAACGATTTGTCCAGTAAAGTCAACAATGACGGGACCCGTTGCCAGTAATAAAGATACTAGAGTGGCCGGACCTCCCGTAGGGGCAGCAGTCGAGGTTCTGGCCGTCATCACACTGGTTAACGCACTTCCAAAATTAAAATTTATCGGTGTAACGGTGGTTCCGGTGACCGTAGCGTTCCGAAGTAGAGATAACGTAACCGCAGCTGTTGCCGAGCTAGCTGCAACACGGGATACATACAATGTACGTCCGCTGCCTGCCGGATTACTAATCTGAACAACTAACGGTGCAGCAGTCGTTACCGTAGAAGTAAAAGGGATTCCAAACAATAGCCCCGCCTTAGCCGCTCCTCCCTCCGGAGCTGAATCTATACCAGGTGCAACATACGTGTTGACTTGTTCTGTAAAGAGTGGCTGGCTACTCTGATTAAATACTGAATCGTTTGGCATGCGCTATCCTCCCCGTACTTGAGCTTATCTTATTTTATGCCGCTCTAAGTAGCAGGTTGTTTGGGAAGGTGCGTATTTTTGCTTTTACAGCCCAATCACCTCTTATTTTTCACCATATATTATTATCACCATTCGAATGGCTAAGGATTGTCCCTAACGGTTCGCGGCTTATTGGACTGCGGTTTATTGATGCTCAGGGCTCAAACGACGGTTAGGGTCCTTTTATGGATAGGGTTCCAGAAAACCCGTAGGAGGTGAATGAAATCCATAACGGTCTGGAACTAAAAAAGCGCAGCAAAATAAAACACAAAAAAACACAGGGGAATCACTCTAGAAATCCGCAACCTTTTCTACCTCCAAATGGTCGAAGAAAGCGCCGTAAGGTCACGATCAGTCCTTTATTTTCCGAGCATCAATTTATCGGATTCCCCGTGTCCAGCTCCATTTCGCCTCTGCCTTGGCAAAAAAGCGGAACTAAAACGATAATCTCTTACGCAGTTATGAACCAAGGAGACCACCCTGTTAGCGTCCGCTTGGAGATTAGTCCGAACAGTCTTGATTCTTTTATAGATTCAGAAGAGATCGTGGCCGCAAAAGAAATGAAGGTGCTAGTGCCAAGCAGATTTTTAAAGTGGACTCGGATATCCGCCTCCACGCAACAGCCAACGGGTTTAGGCAAAATTGATGTATACGTCCAAGCCCAGTCTATAGGTATGAGTTAACAATTTTATAAGAGAGGGACGAGGAATTTTGCCTAACTACAGCTCTTTTCAAGCTAATCCCGATAATCTACGAACGCTTATTTTTGGCCGGGATGCCTCGCTGATTGATCATCCGCTTACTACAGATCCAGGCGGAAATCTAACGACAATTATCCTAGATGGTACGATTTCCAATATACTCGGAGCTACCATCACTGCGGGTACTTTGTCCTCAGCAGGAACAGTTACTAACATTCTTAACGGGACTATCACTAGCGTACTCGGGGCTACCATCACAGCGGGTACCTTGTCTTCCGCAGGAACAGTTACTAACATTCTTAACGGGACTATCACTAGCGTACTCGGGGCTACCATCACAGCGGGTACCTTATCTTCCGCAGGTACGGTTACCAACATTCTTAACGGGACTATTACTAGCGTACTCGGAGCTACCATCACAGCTGGTACTTTGTCCTCCGCAGGAACCATTACTAACATTCTCGATGGCACGATTACCAGCGTGCTCGGAGCTACGATCACTGCCGGTACTATTACTAGTGTACTAGGCGCAACCATTACCGCTGGTACTTTGTCCTCAGCAGGAACAGTTACCAATATCCTTAATGGGACCATTACTAGTGTGCTAGGAGCTACAATCACTGCGGGTACCTTGTCTTCCGCAGGTACCATTACTAACATTCTCGATGGCACGATTACCAGCGTGCTCGGAGCTACGATCACTGCCGGGACTATTACTAGTGTACTAGGCGCAACCATTACCGCTGGTACTTTGTCCTCAGCAGGAACAGTTACCAATATCCTTAACGGGACCATTACCAGCGTGCTTGGAGCCACCATTACCGCTGGTACTTTGTCTTCCGCAGGTACGGTCACCAACCTCTTAAACGGGACCATTACCAGCGTGCTCGGAGCTACGATCACTGCGGGTACTCTGTCCTCAGCAGGTACCATTACTAACATTCTCGAAGGCACGATTACTAACGTACTTGGAGCCACCATCACAGCTGGTACTTTGTCTTCTGCAGGTACGGTCACCAACCTCTTAAACGGGACCATTACCAGTGTGCTTGGAGCCACCATTACCGCTGGTACGCTCAGCAGTGTGACCTCTATTTCACAACGCAGCTTTATCGAACAGACGACGACGGGTATTGCAACTGCTAATGCCTATACTCCTCTGCCAGCAGTGACTACGAGCGTATTGGGGACCTATTCCTTTTTCATCAATAACACTGGAGCTAACCCAGTCAACACACGAGTAGAAATCAGTGCTGACGGAACGAACTATTTCGTCGATACCACAGGAGATAATCCTTTAGCAGCAGGTTCTATCGATGTCATAGTTCCGGCAAGATTCCTGAAATATACACGCTTATCCTATCAATCAACGAATGCAGGAGCCGCCTCAACAATCAATGTAAGTTTCAACGCGCAGGGAACGTAATGCAGATGCCCATCATATGTTGTAACGAAAGAGTGCATGGATATCCATGTGCTTTTTCTTTTGATAACAAAAGCTGATTTCTACTTCTACATATGTAACAAGGAGGAAACAACGTGAACAATATTACGCTTGGCGTCCACCTCATCGTTAACAATGAAGCTGATCTTCTGCCCCACTGTCTCACAAGCGTAGCAGGTGTTGACGAGATTGTGGTCATAGATACAGGCTCTACTGACGAATCCATAGCTATTTCCCAAGCGCACGGGGCTAGAGTATTCCAACGGGAATGGACAGAAAACTTTGCTGCAGCACGTAACGAAGGTCTCGATCAGGCGGATACCGATTGGATTCTAGTCCTTGATGCCGATGAACGCCTGCAAACTCCACTTCCGGAACTCCGCAGCCTCCTGCAAAACACGCAAGCTCAGGCTTTTACAGTACACATTGATAATTGGCTTGGCGTTCGGCCTGAAGATAAGGTAAAGCACAGTGCGGTTCGTTTATTCCGAAATGGACAGGGTTATCGATATAGCGGAAGAATTCATGAAGGAATTGACGCTGCAATCCTTAAATCACATAACATCTCGGCGATTGAGCATAGTGATATTGAGATTGAACATTTCGGATATTTGCCGGAAATCATGGCCCGAAAAAATAAAATCAAACGCAATGAGCAGCTCCTGCGACTCGCTTTAGCCGAACAACCGGAAGATCCTTTTCACTCCTATAATTTAGCAGTCACCTGCTGTCAGGACGGCCGTCTTCAGGAAGCAGAGACATTACTTCGCCAGACCCTTCACCATGTGCCACTTGAAGCTTCCTACCGTCCTACGATGATTAGAGATCTCTGTAAAATTTATCTGACTCAAGGAAAAACCAATATCATAGATCCCTTGCTGTTGCCTGAATTGGAGCGTTATGAGGATTACTCTGACCTGCATTTTTTATTAGGCCAATCTTTGGAGAGTCAAGGTTTGTTAGAACGTGCTTTTCAAGCTTATCAGCGTGCAGCATCCATTTCTGGAGATCAGGTTAATCAAAAATATGTATCTGAGCAAGGGATGAACACCTTCCGCCCACTTTATCGACTAGGATTAATCTCAGAGCGGCTTGAGCTTCAGGAGGACGCTGCGAGATTCTACCACCGTGCGCTTCAACACCACTCTTTATATAGGCCTGCCTTGCAGGGAATAGCTTCTGCTTTTCAACGCTTAGCTGTAACCGATGAGGAGATTGCCACCTTGCTGATACAACTCGTCCCCCCAACTAATGCTGCCCAACGAGCTGCGATTATTGACAGTTTATTTGCGATAAATGCTAATGAGGCCATCACTAACTTATCCCGAGACACTTTTCCCTTGGAATTAGAGACGGCAAATTGGATGATCTCTTCGCTCATCATTACCGGCAAGCTGGAAGACGCCTATACAACGATAAGACAAATGGCCTCCTTAGCTACGCAAGATAACCATGATTTAGAATATCTGAAAAAGTGGGCTACCCTCTGGGCTATTTGCTCTTGGTCGCTTTTTGGAGAATTCCACAATGACCTGCTAACCTATGTACCAGACGAACTTCGCTTCGGACTGCAATACATTCAGAAGTGCCACCAGCAACAAAAGGTAGATCCCGTCGAAGCAGAGGTAGATCCATTAACATTACATTCCTCATTCATTTCAGATTTGATCGAACAATCAGTAAAACTACACCAGCCCGCGTTAAGCGAAGCTTTGGTAAATTTGTTCCCTACCTTTCGGTCTGAATTAGCCGCAGCATTATATAAAGAAGGGAATAGGAATGCGGCAGGCGAGCATTTTATCAGGTTAGTTAGCGATCAAGCGGCTGATGCGAAGGTTCTTTTTTATATAGGTGAGATGGTCTTTGACAAGGGGCATTACACGGAAGCCAGTGAATGGTTTCAACAAGCGCTGGAGCAAATGCCTGAGCATGAGGCTGCCCGAGTGGGTTTAGCACTCTGTTACCTTCAGCAAGCGAAGCTTAGCATGGAGGATGCTCTGAACAGCTTGGATGCAGCTAACGTCCACGGTCCACTGCAAACGGATATTGGTGCCATCCATAAATCCATCTTTTTACTAAATCGTACACCGTGGCACACACAGTGGAGCTTCCGCCAGAGCGAGGGGAGGGCAGCCAAATGAACATGCCAAGCCAAAAACCTCTGATTTCGCTATGCATGATCGTTAAGAACGAAGCAGATAGCTTAAGCCAATGTTTAAAAAGCGTACGTGGTGTCGCCGATGAGATCATAGTAGTCGACACTGGCTCTACCGACTCCACGCTACAAATTGCTCTAAGCTTTGGAGCTAAAGTTGTTCACCATCCTTGGAATGGCGATTTTGCCGCTGCCCGCAACGCGGGTCTTCAGCAAGCCCACGGACAATGGATTCTCATTCTGGATGGAGATGAGGAACTGGATGCGAAAAGTAAGGGGGAGCTGTTGCTGTGTGCGGAGCATTTGGAGTATGAAGCTTTTTTTCTGCGCATTCATAATCATAAAGGTTTAACCGCAGCTTCACAGACCATTACTGTTAATCCGATTATCCGCCTATTCCGTAACCGCCCGCAGTACCGTTTCAGCGGCATCATCCACGAACAGATTGCAGAAACGATCGTAAAAGCTACACCCAAAGCAGCTATGCATTTAAGCACCGTAGTCATCCATCATTACGGTTATGCAGACGGCGTAGTAGCAAAAAAAGATAAGATCAAACGAAATGTAGAGCTGCTCAAGGAACAGCTAAAGTTAAATCCCAATGACCCCTTTCACCATTTCAATATGGCTGTTGAATATATGCGGCTTAGTGAATATCAACCGGCTCTAGAGCATATCAAAAGATCACTTAACGAAGCTCCGCCCGACACAAGTTACGTTCATCTGCTGCACAAATATCAAATCCGCTGCCTGGCAGAATTAAAAGATTTCAACGCGGCGCTGGAAGCTTGCGACTTAGGGATAACCCTACATCCAGATTATCCTGACTTGGCTCATATCAAAGGTGTGCTGCTGTTTCAAATGGGAGCCCTAGCTGAGGCCAAAACAGCATTGCTGCAAGCCTTAGTCATTGGAGAAGCCCCTTCCGGTTACCATACCGAGTCTGGATTCGGATCTTATTTGACATTTTATTTGCTGGGACAGTTATGCGAAGAAATAGGCGATCAGACCGAGGCCTGTGCCTGTTATACCAAAGCTGCTCAGCTTCATCCCAATCCAACGCCCATTATAACCCGACTGATCCGAGCCTTAAAATGTGCTGAGCGCGAAAATGAAATTTCGGGCTGGCTTCACGCTCATCTACCCGAATACACAGCTGCTAAAAGCGGACTTCTCTTAGATTTATTGCAGATTGAGGGATGTGATAAGGCAGCAAAACAGCTGATGAAGACCACAGGGCAGCCCTCATCTAATGACTCGTTATTCAACCCAGCCTATCACCCAGGGCGTTCGGAGCTTTTGTTGGCGGATCGTCTGCTTGCCTCCCTCTCTTCTTCAACCCCCTATTCTCCAGCGGCTAAAAGAGTGCGGCTCGCACTTCCACTGCCCAGAGTTTCAGATTAGGAAGGACGTATTCCTATGACCACACCGGATATTACACTTTGCATGATCATTAAGAACGAGGCAAACCATCTGGAGAAATGCTTATCCTCTGTGTGCGGGCTAGTATCTGAGATTATCATTGCGGATACAGGTTCAGAGGATAACAGTAAAGAAATCGCTCAGAGGTTCGGTGCAAAGATTATCGACATTCCTTGGGAAAATGATTTTACCAAAGCTCGGAATATAAGCCTAGAGTATGCAACTTCTGCTTGGGTTCTGGTGCTGGATGCCGATGAGGCTGTAGATCATTGGAGTGAGAATCTGCTCCAGCCCTTGCTTGGTGCCGAGTATATTCATGGGTATTGGCTGCCCATTATCCACTATGTCGGTGATATACCTGAAGCGGATTTTGTTACAGATCATGTCTGTCGATTATTCAGAAATGACAAAAGAATTATTTTTCGCGGAAGTATTCATGAGGAGATTGCCAGCAGCATTTGGGAGCTTCCAGCGGGGGAGATCGCTTATGCAGATTTGCGTATTTTGCACTACGGATATTTAGAAGATGAATTGATGCGTAAAAATAAATATAACCGCAATTTAGCACTTATCAACAACGGTCTGCGGCTTCAACCGAACCATCTTTTTCTTCGTTATGCGTTAGGGGCAGAGTATTATCAGCAGGGACAATATAAAGAAGCGGCAGAGATCCTCCTTCCGCTGCTCACCTCCACTCCAGCCCCTTCCGGTTATGTCTCAGATATTTACCTTAAGACGGCTTACGCCTTACAACTATGTGGCCGAAAGCAGGAAGCTGAGGAAGTTTTTCGTACGGGGAGCGGTCTTTTTCCCGATTTCACGGATTTATTAGAAAGCTATGCCCTCCTGTTACTGGAACAAGGGAAGCTCAGCTCAGCCAAGCACTACTTGGAGCAAGCACTTCAGAGCGGGAATACAGCACATAAATACCCTTCTTCCTCGGGCAGTGGAACGTATCGAACAGAACTACTAGCCGGGAGAGTGTGTGAGAAGTTATACCAATACCCGGATGCGTGGAGACATTACGAGGCTGCCATACAACATAAGCCTGATTATAGCGAGGCGTGGAAAGAACTCGTCCCACTAAGCCTTTTTTCTGGGGAGAAGGTGACGCTACGAGCATTGACCCACAACCATCTGCACTCTTTATCCCCTGATACTTTGAGTTATCTTCTGCCCGCAGCGCTCAATGCCCGCGATCCGGAATGGCAAGCCGAGCTTTCTACAGCCAGCCAGTTACCCTTATCTGTTCAGGTTGCATTGCAGGCGATTCTGGAAATAAACAATCAACCGGAACATCTTCAGACACTCGCACCGCTTGAACAGCTGCTTCATGATCCTTCCCATCTTTCCAACCGATCCTTTGTACTTGGCTACCTGTGGGCTTTCTCTTGCCGTATTGGAGATACTGAGTCTGCCATGCGCTGGCTTGTCTGTCTATTGTCTTACAGACCGGGGATTTTATCGATCCATCATCTTTTAGCGGGGAATTATAGGCTTAAAGCTGATCTTTCGGATCTCAACTATGCAGCACAATTGCTGCTTCAGACTGGTGCTTGGAATAGTTTATTAGCACTTTATCGGCATTCGCAAGGTTCTTCCTTTCAATGGTCCAGTCTGCCGCAGCCTTTACTTTACGGTTTACTCGAAGCCCCCACCTCCATAAAAAAACAATGGTGCTCTATTTATGTCAGCAAGCCTCCTCAATATCAAACGCCTGCGGACTGTACCGAGTGGCAATTATACGCTGCGATAGCCTACTCCTGCGGAGAGGTGCCCATCCTTCATATAGAAGATGAGGCCGCTTTGCGTAGAGTCGGGGGGGCTACCGCAGCCGTGAGCCTCGCTTATTACAAGCTGCAGCTCGCAGCAGAAGTTTATCCGCAAGGGATACCGTCAGCTCATATCTCTTCTGCGCTGCTTCTGAGATCTGCCAGCCGGACTTAGCCGGTTGGCAGGGCAGATGCGGATTTCAATGCTCCTCTTGCCATTCTACCAGATGGGGCTGCTCATCAAGGATAGATTCGTACTGCTCCAGACTACCCCAGCGCCCCTCTGGATCAAGCTCCAGGTAACGCGAGTATTTTCGCCGAAGCTCCTCAGGGGATATCGCCCAACCATAATGTTTCACACGCAGCTCGGTAAGAAAACCCGGCAATACCGAATAAGAGAGCGGAAGCCTTGGCACATGATGATCCATTTTCGGAAAAAAATAATGAAAGTTCGGCAAATAGCGGACTAGTGTACGGGTATGTTTCGTGTGGATATTCCAATGCTCATCTTCACGGTAATGTGTGGTGCCGCCCCAAAAATCAAATAATCGGAAGGATACCCAGTCATACACATCCTGATCGATGAGTCGCCTCATCTCCCGTTTAGCAGACTCTTCATAGAACTCATCGGCGTCCACAGACAGCAGCCAATCCGGATTCGTAGATACCGCCAGCTCCCACAATGTTTGCCGCAGCTCCCATTCACGGTTAAACAAAGAGCTTTGCAGGGTTACGAGCTTCTTAACTTTGGCAAAAGAGAGACATAACTGAGCCGTATTATCTGTACTACCATCATCCACGATCACAATATCATCCACGAACTCACTTAATTCCTCCAGCACCTGCTCTAAATACCTTCCGGCTTCGTTCCTAACCTGCATTATAGCAGTCAGACGATTGCCAGATGTTTTGCGGAGTGGCCCTCTATGACTACTCATCCTCCACTCTCCTTCTCAATCGTCTTACAGCCTCTTCGAGATCTGCCATCTCTGACAAAAGTGGCCATGCCTGATTGTCTTGCCCTCCCGCATTTAAAAAGCTGCGGATGGCCTCGTGCCGCCTGCCATAAAGCAAGTGTATGGTGCCTTCCATGGCTTCATCCACATTTTCTTGCTCATGTTGCAGCACTATTGCCTTTTCCCATTGAAAAGTCCGCACATAATTTTGCACCAGCAACGCTTTTGCCTCGGAAGAAGTTAGCGGACTTAAAATTCTAACCGCCGCTGCCTCATCCTCATTCCGGTGGAACAACTCCGCGCGAACCAGTTCATCCTGCCCGGAATGGAGCCAGCCCTCCATCCTTTCTACTGCTTGCTTCTCCTCTGCGGTAAATGCTGTAATCGCAAATTGGCGGACTGCCGTTTCCAGATTCCCTGTCTTGGCTTCTATTGCAGAAAAAAAACGGAAGTGTGAAATAAGGCAATCCAAATATTCATACAACACCATTAACTCAAAGGATTGCGCCAGATATCGATTCGCTGTGGAGTCCCCAAGCAAATACAAATAAGATGCTGCCAAATAATGTACAACAGGCTGGCTGGGCAGCTTGGCGCACATTGAGGTATAATAATCAGCCCTAAGCTGTAGTTGAATCCTAAACCAGTCCGTAGCAAGGAGGGGCTCCTCCTGCCATAAGTTCTCAATCGCCTTACTCCACAACATCTCATAATCTGTCAGAAAATAAATCCGCTCGCGCTGAAATACAACTCCATAGGATTCCTGCTGATCCCCGTCGAGATAAATAACACTCTCCCTGCACAAGCTCTGCTCCAGATAGATCCGTTCTGACCGGGTTCCTACTAGATCAGCCTTTGCTCCAAGCAAGCCGCTGTATTTATCCCATAAGACCTTATTTTCTTCTTCCGGACAGCGCTCTAACAAAGCCACTATATATCCTGCTTGCAAAGAAAGAACCTCGGGCAGCCAATAAGGAGAGGAGACCAGAAATGTGTACTCCCTCGCCTTGAGAGTATGAATATCCGCGATCATTACCGGCTTGATCTGGCTGTTAATCTGCTGCTCAAGAGTCATTCTTCCGGCAAAACAAACCTCTTCCCGCTCGGGAAGAAGATCCAACAGTCTTTTATATTCGTATTCCTCCCAGGAGCCTCTGCTCAGAATTAAATATTTCATGAGTGCGCCTCCCTGCCCCTGCTGCTATCTGCCTTCTTCCCCTGCGGTTCGGACAAATCCCCCACATAACCTATAGTTAGTGAAGCTTCAGGGTGAAGCTGCAATTGGTGCGAAGTGGACGCCTTACAGGTAATCACTCCAGGCACATTCCCGCCTTTATGAGCAACTCGCTCTAGCGGAAAAACAATTCCCGAAGGGTCTCCCTTAAGCAAATGCCCCACCTCTTCGTCCATATCCGTAGATAAACTAACGATCAAATCCGCGGAACCTTGGGTGATCGCCTTCACTACCCGTTCAACGTAATATTTCTCATACCTGATAGAGTCTGATAAATACACAGTTATCTCACTCTCAAATAATGCAGATGCATTCTTCAAAGCCCGCAGCCAAGCCTCTTGACCACGAACTGTAATCACTACATCCTGTTCATTTACTGGCACGCCGGAAGCTGTGTTCATCCAGCTGTCCTTGATCCAGATCCAGCGAATATTCTTGTAGCTCTGCTGCTCCTGTGTAGCTGCCCATTCCTGCGGAAGATGGTCCCCATTCCCATCCTCTTCACAATAAACAATCGCAGTCACTAATGGCGTTGCCAAGGTTGCCTTACCGAGTGGAATAACAGGTTGTGTTGATTGTAAGAATCCATTCTGCGGTACAAGATGTTCTTCGTCTTCTAAGACATCTTGCAGCGCCCATTTTGTACTGTACGCCCGCCAGCCATCCGCAAGTGTTGGTCCGTTCAGCCTACTCCGGCCTCTATCAAGTGAATGTATAGCATGGACATACACAGCATCACTTAGCGCCAGCTTAGCTCCAGACTGCCGCGCTCGAAGACACCAATCGGCAATCATAAGAGGCCGCGCATGAAGCGAGGTGTCCAACCCTCCAATACGCTGAAGCAGCTCTTTAGAGAACAGGAGGCAAGAACCCGTTAGTACATCCATCTCTCGCCATTCTCCTTGGTGCCGGCTAAGACTATAGCTCACATGCGCAGCAAACTCATCATAGGTGCCGAAGTGAAGACGTTTCTTCCCTTCCCCTCTTTCGGTTGAAGAGCGAGGGGCAACCACCTTAACAGAAGCGTCATCAAAAGGAACCCACAATAGCTCATTTAGCCAGCCAGGCGATACCATGGTCGAATCTTCAAGTAAAACCGCGAAACTGGTTTCGATCTGTGCCAGAGCCTGGTTAGGCATGTACTCCTCTTTCTCATAAGGAACAAAGAGAATCGACTGCTCCTGTGAGAACTGTCCGGCTAATGTTTCCATAGGAAAATCAGGAGTCATTGCCACAGCAATAATGCGCACAGACTCTCCAGAATGGAGCAGCAGCAAGGGTAAGCAAGCCGCGGCACAATCCGGGCGGCTTAGCTCAACTACAAGGGTGATCCCATCTATACTCGGCAGTGGAAGTAGTCCCGTGCGTTCCAAGAACCCATACCTTCCCGCCAAGCGTTCCACATTCAGAGATTCTTGCGACATTAGGATTCACGCTCCATTTATTAAAGCTGTTCTACCTATAGTCTATGAGCGCTGAAGCGCGATATCCCCTTAATTTCCTCCGCCCGCTCCTTTATCTTCTTCCGTATGGTCTGCACCCGTACTCGCGGGATCAGTTGCCGCTGGAGACGGGTTGTTATCTTTCTGACTGTTGCTGGAGGTATCCTTACCCTGATCCACTGCTCCACTCTTATCCCCACCTACAGCTGGAGCAGGAATAGCAATTCCCGGAGCACTGCTGCCGTTCGCCCCCACAGGTTGACCTTGATTATCGTAGTAATACATAGGTACATCTCCAACAACCATCAGATAAGACACAGGAATTTCTGTATCCACTACCTGCGGCTCCATATCAAAAGGAATGACGACTGCAACCTCTGTCACAATATGAATATATACCTCGACCAGAATCATATTGATCCCAGCGTTTTGCTGGCGAGTACTGAGTTCAACCTTAACCGCACCTTGTGGTTCAATCTTGATCGGAATATCAGGTCCATAAGAAGCGATAAGGGGACTGCCCAGCGCCTGCCCCAGCGGAATATATTCTGTTCGATTATGCAATTCCTGCAGCGTAGACTGAATGACCTGTGCCGCTTGCGAAGTAATACGCATATGCTCCGCGTAGTTGAGCATGAACCCTGATATTTTCCCGTTCTTATCCGTCTTCCAATCAATTAGCTCTTCCGCATTCCCTCCATTCGCAACCTGAGAGGTAATCGCCTTATTAATCGATTCCGTAGCGATTTGCTTCACACGTATTTGTGCTAAATGCAGGATGGGCGGCTTCATATGCAGCTCCACATAGCGAAGTGACTGCAGCACCAGCACAAGTATTACTAAAGATGCTATCAGCCAAAATTTGCGTCGGCTTCTTGGCTTATGTGTTTTTCCGCCTGCAACCGTTACCTTACTCTCTGGCCGGCTGGATAACCTAAAGCGGCCTTTGCTACGTTTGGCTTCAAAGCGCGTACGCTGCGACCTAACCGCTGCCCGGCTGGGTTTTGACTTGAATGCGGAGCTTCTTGCTGAGAATCTCCGATTCGTGTCCCCATTTATTTTTGGCAGCCGAAAATGGCCTAGATCAGGTATTCTCAGCCTTCGGTTCCCCCATTTTTTCAATCTGCCCATTGCAATAGTCCCTCCCGCCTTACGCAGAGGTCAAGCCACCTCCACTTAATTTAAGGTATTCGCTAAGAGGACAAAAAAGAAGAACGTTCCCTCCGGCAAACTACGCCTGAAGAAACGTTCTTCATCCTTTAGATCATAAACTGGGAATATGATATTAGTGCATTCTGCTCCGCTTATCCTCCTGCAAATGGTCCCAATGACGCCGAATAAAGATGCCAATGAGAATAGCAATAAACACCGCATACCAGGTAAGATAACCATTCCATTCTTCACGCGGAACAATTAAAGTTGATCCAATCGTACCGAATAACCATATATAAGATAAATTACCAAGCACGGTTCCCCATATAAAGGATGAGGCTTTAATCGGTGAAACAGCAGACATGAAATTGATTACATTGTTCGGAATAATCGGAATCGTACGCAATAGTACCAGCGTCCAAATCCCGTATCGATCCAAGTAACGTTGCCATTTATCATAGCGCTTCAGTTTGGTTCTCCATTTTCGGTCAAACCAGTTATACAGATATCTCCGAATAAGAAAATACATCAGTATTCCGCCTAGATTGCAGGCCAGCCAACTGATCAGCATGCCTCCAATTACGTTAAAAACAGAGACATGCAGCACGATCAAAATTACGAATGGAAAAAATCCTAATATACTCTGCAAAAGTGCGAGCGGGATGGTCACGAATAAAATAGATGGCCCGCTAAGGCCCAGCGTTTGCAGCAGCCAATCAATCCAGGTATTTATGGTCTCTGTCATGAAGCAGTCTCCTCTCTTGACTCCTTGCAGCAGCTGCCTCCTGATTTACTTTGACAAAGCATAAGTCTAAGTGTGTAAACTAGGTATCCATTCTTATTGAAATATAAGCACAGTACATTAAGAGCTTGTAATACTTTGCTTATATTCCCAAGAAAAACACCCCTTACGGGGTGTTTTATTGAATGAGCTTGCTTATGAAGTGTAATGTGTAAAGAACAGTAGTTAGCGTACAAGTTACATTTTTGTTTCCATTTATTCTTCACATCATAACACAGTTTTTAATTTACTTACAATTCTATACCTGCAACCCAAGCATTCACTTTATCCGGATTGCTCTCAACCCAAGTTTTAGCGGCTTCTTCTGGTGACTTACCACCCTGAACCTCAATCATTACTTTAGCCATATCTTCCGCTGTCCATTCGAATTGATCCAGGAATTTGTAGACATTCGGCATGTCATCTTTCAGACCTTGGCGGACCATCGTGTGGATCTGTTCGTCCGCACCATAAACCCCTTTTGGATCTTCCAGATACTTCAGATCCATATTGGCGAACATCCAGTGTGGTGTCCAACCTGTAACAACGATTGGCTCGTTGTTGTCATAAGCCTTTTGCAGTTCCTGAGCCATCGCTGCGGATGAGCTTTCAAGAAGTGTGTAATCGCTAAGATCATATTCCGCAATAGCCTTTTCTGTGGTTGTCATAATGCCAGCACCTGGCTCAATGCCGATAATGCGATTGTTCAGCTTTGCTGCCAAATCACTGTTCTTCAAGTCTTCAATAGAATTAATATCCATATAGGCTGGAACAGCCAAGCCAACCTTAGTTCCGTTTAGATTCGCACCCAAATCTTCAATTTTTGCACCATACTTTTCTAGATAAGCCGCATGGGTACTTGGCAGCCAAGCTGCAACCATTCCATCCGCACTACCGTCTGCAACCCCAGCCCACATTGGGCCAGCATCTACCTGCAGCATTTCAACGGTAGCTCCAAGCTTAGTTTCAAGTACTTCCTTTACTACATAAGTACTCGCAATTTCCGAATCCCATGCTACATATGCTAATTTTACCTTCTCTTTACTTGATGAAGAACATCCAGCAATAACAGCAATCATCATAATAACTAACAGGAATACCCCTATATTTTTCTTCTTCATTTATTTAAAACTCCTATCTTTGTTTTGGTTTTAGTGCGTTCTGTGTCAAACGGTCCAGCAGAATGGCGATAATAACGATCGCAATCCCTGCTTCGAATCCGTCTCCTGTCTTAGCCTGTGATACCGCACGGTATACATAGGCACCCACGCCCTGTGCACCAATCATCGATGAGATAACAACCATTGACAGTGACAACATAATTGTCTGGTTCACACCTGCCATAATTGTTGGTAAAGCGATTGGAAGCTGCAATTTAACTAATTTCTGAGTAGGTGTCGATCCGAAAGCATCTGCTGCCTCCACCAGTTCCTCCGAAACCTGACGAATTCCGAGATTGGTCAAGCGAATCGTTGGCGGAATTGCAAAAATAATCGAAGCTATAACCCCTGGAACTACGCCCAGTGAGAAAAAGGATACCGCTGGCAATAAATATACAAAAGCCGGCATCGTCTGCATAAAGTCCAAAATAGGCGTAACTATATTTCTAACGGTATTTCTCTGCGCACATAAAATACCAATCGGCACACCAATTACTACAGCCAATATCGAGGCGGTTAGAACAAGGGCCAAGGACTGCATAGAAGGTCCCCATAATCCCAGATTATCAATCAGAAGCAGCCCAATGACCGCAAATAGTGCCATGCGCCATTTACCGATCCAATAAGACAAAGCTGCAATAATCACGATAAGTACTAGTGCTGGCAGGAAGGTAAGTGCATTTTCAATGCCAGCCACCATACCACCGATAATCGAATGGATGAAGTCAAACAGGGGCCCACAATAAGTCGTCAGCCAATTTTCCAACCACTCGAGTGCCTTTCCCAAAGGCAGTTTAGGAATGTCCATTATAATCCTCCTTCCGGTACCGCGTTGCCGGCGAGTGCGGAAAGAACGGCTCCTTTAATCACAATACCCTTCAATTTATCCGCTTCATCTACGACGGCTACAGGCAAATGTGTCTCAGATATTAATTCAAAGAAATCATTGAGTAGCGTTTCCGGTTGTACACGTGGGATTTCTCTCCGCGTTACTTCCAGAATAGATTTATTATCATTCAGTGCCTTAAGGGCATCCTCAGCTGTAATAACACCCAGAAGCTTATTTTCCTTGTCCACTACATACAGACTGAATATACCACTGTCACGCATTAATTGAAGCGCTACCCGAGGCCCGCGTTCAGGTCTGACTGTTTCCGGCTGACGCATTACATGAGCTGCAGTCAACACCTTGGACAAGTCCACATCCTCCACGAATCGCTCTACATATTTATTGGCAGGTTGGATGAGGATTTCTTCCGGTGTACCAATTTGCACAATGACTCCGTCCTTCATCAGTGCGATCCGATCTCCAATCCGCAAAGCTTCGTCTAGATCATGAGTGATGAACACGATGGTTTTCTTCACTCTGGCCTGTAATTCCAGCAGCTCTTGCTGCATGTCTTTACGAATAAGCGGATCCAGTGCACTAAATGCCTCATCCATAAGCAGGATATCCGGGTCGTTGGCAAGGCCCCGTGCCAGTCCAACACGCTGCTGCATCCCTCCACTGAGTTGATCAGGACGATGATTCTCCCAACCTTTCAGACCTACCAGATGCAAAGCTTCCGTTGCCAGTTCAGTTCTTTTCTTTTTATCTACGCCCTGAACTTCAAGTCCGTATGCTGCATTCTCCAGTACGCTTCGATGTGGAAATAATGCGAACTTCTGAAACACCATACCGATGTTCTTCCGTCTGAATTGGCGCAGCTGCTCCGGATTCATTTTCACAACATCTTTCCCTTTAAAAAGAACTTGCCCCCCTGTAGGCTCAATCAAGCGGTTTAACAAACGAACCAGCGTCGACTTACCGCTGCCGGACAAACCCATAATGACGAATATTTCTCCTTCTTCAATGCTGAATTCGGCTTTGTTGACTCCGACTGTCAACTTCAATTCCTGAGCAATTTTTTCCTTCGACATCCCTTGCTCTAATAAAGGAATCGCGCGTCCCGCATCATGACCGAATACTTTGGTTAGTTGTTTCACCTCTATAATAGCCATGCCGTCCTCCTTCTCCCGAAATGTTATCCGGGTTTAGTTCACTTATAGTAGTTTACCGGACTATTGAAAATTCATGCAAACACCATATACGGATAAAATTTAGTGTACAGTTTTAACTTTACGAACTTTATGTATGGAATACTCTGTTTTACGCCAAATTCCTTTCTTCATGAATTCTTTACTTATGGAGGGGGATTTGATTACAATACATTGTATAAGGTTGCAGTCTATCGACCTATTCCTCAGGAGGGACATCATGAACGATTTAGAAGGGCTTACGCCCGAACAAATAGAGAAGATTAGTAAAGCCCGTGAACGTGTGATCGATTCTATCGGCAAAAACATGGATCTGTATGGCATTACCTTGTCTATTGGACATTTATACGGTTATATGTACTTCAATCAAGGTCCAGTGACACTGGATGAGCTCAGCAAAACAATGGGAATGAGTAAAACGTCCATGAGTACGGGAGTCCGTACCCTTCTAGATCTGAAAATGATCGACAAAGTATGGGGGAGAGGGACGCGCAAAGACTTGTTCACCACTGTGCCTGACTGGCATCAGAACTTCAGTGATTACTTCTCTATTAAATGGAGAAAAGCCGTCGAAGGTAATATGATCTCACTAGCGAAATCACTTGCAGAAATTAACGATATGAAAAAAGAGTATATTGACGATAGTAAACTTATGCAGCTCTTAAATACAGATGAAGAAAAAATAACTGAATCCATTAACTACTACCGCTGGTTGCTGAAACTAATAGAATCTTTTGAGAGTGGCAAAATTTTTGAATTTATCCCTAAAGAAACTTAAATCTAACCCACAAAAAACACACACAAAAAAACGACAGTGCTCCTGTAAAAAGGAAAACACTGCCGTTTTTTTCGTTTACCCTTCGATCAAGCTTACATCATCCAAATAAATTGTACTGCCCATGCTAATTTCACTATTCGTCTCCGTACCGTTCCCATCTATAAGCCCTAGCAAAAACACCAGATGAACACCTGCGTCTGTTGCCCCATTCATCGTAAATGTGTAGCTGTATTCGTCCATATTTTGGGTCAAGGCTACAAGCTCAGCTTCCATATATTTGGTGTAATCCCCGCCTTTATGCTCCACAGCTACCTGAATATTGCGGTTTACTGTAGAACGAGCTTTAAACTTCAAGGTGTACGTTTTTCCCTGAACAAGCTTCAGATTTTCGTAATCCACCTGTGCGCTAAAAGGGGCTTGCCCGGTACCTGTTAAGTTGATAGCAAATTCCCCCTCTTGAACAGAGGCAGATCCGATTCCGTCAAAGTACTGGCTCCAGCCCGTTGCATCTACATCGAAGGTTCCATTATCCAGCGTACCGCTTGGCGGTATTACTGGTGGACCCCCTTGTACCTCCCTGACCACAATATCGTCAAAAGAAATCGTATGCGGCGTACTGTTAGCCGCAGGATCAGCGCCCAGCGTTTTGCCGATCAGATAATTAAGCTTCAGCGGATTGCTGTTCGACACCGTAAATTGTGCTGAATAAGTAGCCCAATCCGCATGAATATCAAACTTAGCTTGTGCGGAAGCAGCTGAAGTATTGGAGTATTCTAACACAATTTGCCGCGGAACCGTTGATTTCGCCTTGAAGCTCACCTCATACGTTTTTCCGCCCTCCAGTGGAATACCCTCTTGGAAAAATTGTGTATGCCACGCTTCCCATCCGGCCGACGTAATCAGGATTTCAGCTACGCCATCCTTCACATTAAACGCGGAGACGCCACCTTCTCCGGACCAGGTAGTCCAGCCCGTCTTATCGCTGCCAAACGAACCATTGATGACTAGATTGTTATCATTAGCTAGAATAGTCTGCGTGACAGTTGCAGTAACATAATGTTCAGCCTCAACAGTAATGGCATAACTTCCTTCGGCCGGAAATACTGCTGCTTCAATTGTGATTTTTCCCGGTTCAATAGTGTACTGCTCTGCATTAAGTATTGTACCGTTAACCTTTACCGCCATGATTTGATTCCGCCAATTTGCATTGTCGATAAAAGTAAGCTCAATCGGCTGCGAAACTCTGTTATTGCTGCTGTCGCTTAGCAGCTCCTGCGGTTTGGCCGGTGCATTTTTGATCTCAAATTTCACATTGTCAATGATAATATCATGGTTTTGAGGAATACTAATCCCCTCAACCTTCCCAAGCAGGAATTTTAGAGACAATGTATCCTTGCTTCCTTGCCGGAATTCGAATCTGTAATGATTCGTCTCCGGCGTTACCTCCACGATATTGCTGAACGAGGCCTGATACGTACCATTTTCTACGTTCACCCCGATTTTGCGGATTACGGTTGAACTGGCGTCAAATTCAACCACATAATCCATTCCAGCAGCAGCTTTCAAGTTGTTCTGAAACAACATTACAGAATACGCCTGACTGCCGGTATTCGTAATGCTAAATTTCGCTGCTCCATCTGCAACCGTAGCGCTGCTCTGACCACCCTGCTCTGTCAACAGGCGGTCCCAGGCGCTAAACCCAAAGTTAAATTCACCATTCAAGAGTGGGTAGTATATTAGCGATGGATCAAAATAGAAGCTAGTACGCAGCATCTGGAAATTATCCAGAATGACTGTATCCGCAGCACCGTTTAACAGTAATACGAATTGTCCTTCATGATCGGTTGCACCTGCAAGATTGATAAAGGTAGCTTTAATTTTTTGCTCACCTTCGCTTAAGTTAACCGGTTGTTCTGCCTGTACACTGCCGTCTTTCCCTAGTAGTTGAACCGTTCCTGTGCGTGCAGAGGAGACTGAAGCATTGAACGTAACCTCATAGTCCTGCCCTTGAATGAGCTGAATTCCCTTCTGAAGTAACCGAACCTCACCATTTTCACTGCCGCCAATCTGCAGCTTTAACTGGCCATTGTCATTAACGCTTGATTCTACCATGGCACCACCAGTTGCTTCCGTATGCCAATAACTCATCCGATTGGGTTCCCCAATATCGAAAGTACCATTGTACAGATGATTACCGTTGGCCAGCGGTTCCTTCACACTATCATGCGGGAATTGAATATTCTCAATCTCTTCTAATCTGACATTACCAAACCATACCGGTGAAGTATTGGTACCCACGTTGAACTCGACGCGTGCAGCAATATCTGAGTTTTCCTTCATTTGAAACATCGTCTCGTAATGGGTCATCGCTGAAGTTAGATCTACCTTAAGCGATGGAGAATACGCTGCAAATCCACGAGATTCTCCACCTGTTAACCGGACGCTCATACTGCGGGACATATCGGTTTTGGCATCGAAGCTGAGTTTATAGAACCTGCCTTTAGCTATAGATACGATAGCTTGGGGTTGAATCGAATAAAAATTGCCGCCACCACTGCTGATATCTACCTTCACATAATTGCGCTCCCCAATAGGAACGGTAGAAACCGTAGCTTCAGCCCCTGCTTCTTTATAAAGTACCCAATGTGCGGTATTCGGGATTCCCATACCGTCATCCCCCGGCACCTGCTCCGAATAATTGTTGTTATAGACCATGTTGCCGTCTGCCAGTGCAAGCTTGGAGCCTTCTGGATAGGCTTCCTTCTCCAGTGTAACTGGAATAGGCTCGCGGTACTCACGACCTGTCAGCTCATAGACTCTAACGTAATCGATCTCCATCGATTTTGGAAATACGGTTTCGCTAGTCGGATCACCATCAAAGTTACCGCCTACGGCCAGATTCATCAGCAAGTGGAACTTCTGATTAAACGGCGCTGGATACACATTATTGGCAGGCTGCCCATTGCTGATGCTATACCAGTCATTTTTGGTCGAATATAATTCACCATCCACATACCAGCGAATTTCGCCCGGCTCCCACTCAATAGAGTACGTATGGAACTGCTCAATCGTAGCGTTATCCGGAAATACATACTCTTTGCCGGAGTATACATTGTTCGGCGCCATACCGCCGTAATGAATCGTCCCCGCTACCGTGTTTGGACGACTGCCCCAGCCTTCCATAATATCAAGCTCACCGGAAGCAGCCCAAGTCCCGTACACATCGTTCTCCGGCAGCATCCAGATCGCCGGCCAGTACCCTTTTCCAGTAGGTGCTTTGGCCCGAATTTCAAATTTGCCATATTTTTTACTAAACAACCCTTTAGTCTTAATCCGTGTAGAAGTATATTGTTTGCCAGCTTTTTCTTCTTTGTGGGCCGTAATGATCAGGTTACCGTCCTGTTCCTTTACATTCTTCTCATCGTTGGTATACCACTGCTTCTCATTGTTTCCCCAACCTGGATTGTTGTATTGCGAACCATCTCCAAGGTCATAGGTCCACTTTGTGGCATCAATGTCTCCATCATCAAACTCATCCCCCCACACCAGTGTCCACGGATCAGTGGTCGGTGTTGGTGTGGCTGTTGGTGTCGGTGAGGCTGTTGGTGTTGGTGTTGGTGTTGGTGTTGGTGTTGGTGTTGGTGTTGGTGTTGGTGTTGGTGTTGGTGTTGGTGTTGGTGTGGCTGTTGGTGTCGGTGTTGGTGTTGGTGTCGGTGTTTCGGTTGGTGTTGGTGTCGCTGTTGGTGTCGGTGTTTCGGTTGGTGTTGGCGTTGCTGTTGGTGTCGGTGTTTCGGTTGGTGTTGGCGTTGCTGTTGGTGTCGGTGTTTCGGTTGGTGTTGGCGTTGCTGTTGGTGTCGGTGTTTCGGTTGGTGTTGGCGTTGCTGTAGGTGCCGCCGTTGCTTCAGGTGTGGCGCTTGGCGTCGTTATTGGACCTACATTCCCCGAACTGCTTGGCGCTGAGCTTGCTATTGGCAATGTTGTTTTGCCAGTGTTTCCTTTTTTCATTGCTACACCGCCAATCGTCACTCCATCGGCTTTGTTATCTATTGTGGTTACGCTTCCGCTGCCTTGAATTGCTGTAGCTCCAGCGCTCGCAGATAGGATTAGTGCCGCCACTTGTGAATTGTTCTCCAATGTTAAATGGGTCGGACTTCCCAGAGTAAGGCTGCCGACAGTTCCAAGGATTCTTAACAAAGAACCGCTGACTGCTGAGTCTGCCGAACGAACCGCTCCAAATGTTCCGCGAAGCGAAATATTGTGAGGAACGACATCCATCTCAACATCCCCAAAACCTGCCCCGGTAAGATCGCTGCTTTCTTCCAAGATTGACCCAGATAGCAGCTGCACAGTACCCACAGCTGTCGACCCGCTGGCATAAATCCGAACCTTACCATTAGGCTTGGCTACTTGAAGCAGTCCAAGAGAAGTATGGTGTAAGCCGATACTTTGCTCGCCGCCTCCCCGTACAAAAGTAGTCCCTGTTACCTTTACACCTTCAAGCTTTGCATTCCCTTCAGCTATCCCCTCGGTTAGATAAAGATTACCTTGGATGACCGTGTCTTTAAGAATCACATCAGCCCGATTAATGACTACATTGCCCTTTACTGTTCCTAGTGAAGTCTCTCCTGATTTCAGGAGGAGTCCCGAAACCATTCGATCAGCCAACTGAGCTAACTCTGCACGGGTGATCCCACCATCAGGCTTAAACAAACCTCCAGGATAACCTTTTACATAACCTGCACTCGATAGAACGGCTATTGCTTTTGCGGTTTCATCGCTGACTCCGTTCAGATCGGTGAATGCTGTTGTACTGCTTTTGTCTGCATTGAAACGAAACACTTTCTCCAATGCTAACGCTGCCTCCGCGCGCGAAAGTGCTTTTGAAGGATAAATATTGTTCTTCTGATCACTGCTTAAATAACCAGCTGCAATCCCTTTGGCTATATCATTTTTATACCAGTCTGTGGTCTGGACATCAGCGGGAACCTTATCCGATTGCTCCTGATAATTAAATATACGATTCATAATAGCTGCGAATTCTGCCTTCGTGACTTCCTTACCCGGACGAAACGACCCGTCGTCATATCCGCTTATGATCCCATTTGTGCTCCAACGCTGTAATGGACCTGCGGCCCAATGATTTGGAGATACATCGGTAAACGCTTTCAATCCATTGATTGGTTCATTTTCCACTTTCGTTGCCGCTGAATCAGGTGAGTTTTCCTTTAACGCCTCTGCCGCTGAAGCATTCATGCTCCCAACCGGTGATAGCAGCCCGGTGACAAGGAGCATAGCAGCAAGTGCTGCTGTGAAATTCCTTTTCATCCTAAACATCACTCCTCGAATTTCGTAATATTCGTAATTCAAGCGAAAAATCGAAATCGGTTTCGACAATGCTATTGTTGCTTAGTTTTCTATTTTTGTAAAGATGTAATTTTGAATTTTTTTACATAGATTATTTTGGAGTAAATCTGCATAGTGAAATATATATTTGACTTGTTTCGGCAATAATAATAGACTGAAAATAATTGAATTTTCATTCACCCTATTCATAATAACTCGCAAATAACCGCTCTAGAACAGTCTTTTTCTCAAATTTCAACGATTTAGCGGAGGGTGGCATTATTAACTATGAATATCAAAATGATTGCCGAAATGGCCGGCGTTTCTGTCTCGACTGTTTCGAAAATTATGAACAATTACAGTGATGTTTCCGAAAAGACCAAGCAAAGAGTTTTGGAAATCATCGAACAAACCGGATATTCACCTTCCAACTCCGCCAAGACACTCGCAACTAAGAAGTCGAATCTGATCGGGGTTATTTTTGCTGGCGAGCTTAATGTCGAATTTACACATCCCTTTTTCGTAGAAGTGCTAAATTCTTTTAAAAAGCAGATGGGCGTTCTGGGCTACGATCTCATTTTCTTTTCCAACGAGAAATTCATCAGCAGCGGCGATTATTTCGCTCGATCTGTTCATTTTAATGTGGATGGATGTGTCATTATTTCCGGACAAAAGATGGAGCCTACCATCCGCGATCTGGATATGAGCAGTATTCCTTGTATCGGGGTCGACCTTGAGCTAAAGGGCAAAAAATCCGGCTTTGTGATGTCAGATAACTTTCAGGTTTCTTCCAAGGTCGTGGAGCATTTTTATCTGCTTGGCTATAGAGAACTTGGATTTATCGGAAGTGCAGCGGATTCAGATATTTCTAACCTGCGGGAATCCGGATATGTCAAAGCTATTGAAAGCTTCGGCCTCACTTTGAACCGTCAGTGGTTTGTTCATGGCGACGATTTCTTTGAGCCCAGCGGTTATACGGCTATGCAGCAATTAATTCAAGCCGGAAATTTACCAAAAGCCATTTTTGCGGCTTCTGATTTGCTGGCTCTGGGAGCCATCCGGGCTTTGAAAGAACACGGTCTCAGCGTTCCTGAAGATATTGCCATTATCGGATGTGACGACATTGAAGCCTGTAAATATACCAGTCCAAAACTGTCGACCATCCGCCAGAACAAAGAACGGCTTGGCATCCTCGCTGCCCATATGCTCTATGACTTGATTAACAATCAGTCTGGCGGTGGATCATTTGTAGTGGAGCCTGTGCTTATTGTGCGTGAATCCTGTGGCAGTCAATTAAATACTTAGTTAATCAACAAAAAAAGACAACGGCTTATGTAAGCGGGTTTCCGCAAACGGCGTTGTCTTTTTATTGATTATCGAAAATGTTTCGTTATCTATCTTCATTGGTCTCTAGCTGGTCGAACTCCACCTCTTAATATGGAGTAGGTATCCCTACCTGATGATCCAAATTCAACTCAATCAATTGTCCTGCCTGGGTTAATCCGGCACCAAAACCATACATCAGGATCTTTTGTCCATTTTGTACCTTGCCCTCGCGGATGCCCAAATCAAGTGCTAAAGGAATCGTGGCAGCCGAAGTATTCCCGAAATTCACAAGACTGTGCAGCACCTGCTCCAGCGGATAATTTAATCGCTCGCATATTGGCTCAATCATTCGCATATTAGCGCTGTGGGGAATAAACCAGTCTACTTCCTCCAGACCTACCTCCGCTTTTTCAAGCAGCTGTTGCACACCTAAAGGAACCGTTCTGACCGCCCAGCGAAACACTTCTCGTCCGTTCTGTACCAGCATTTGTGTATCTACCAGCTCAATATTGTTTACAGTATGGGCAAGCCCCGTACGGTAAACATGATGTGCCCCACCGCCATCACTTGCCAGCTGGAAGCCTAAAAATCCCGTCGTCTGCTCATCACTTTCCACAAGCACTGCTCCAGCGCCATCCCCAAAAAGAATACATGTACTGCGGTCAGTATAATCCGTAATCTTGGAGATCGTATCCGCACCAATAACCAGTACCTTGCGATGCATTCCTGAAGCCACATAACTGTGAGCAGTATGCAGTGCATAGACAAAACCTGCGCATGCTGCACTCAAATCCATAGCACCAGCAGTCTGCGGAATGTTAAAACGATTTTGAATCAAAGAAGCTACTGAGGGAAAGGAAAAGTCAGGTGTACTCGTAGCTACCAGGACCATATCGACATCCTGAACGCTTTTTCCATAACGAGTCATAAGATCCTGCACAGCTGCTGCACATAAATCACTTGTATACTCATCCTGCCGACTAATTCGGCGCTCACGGATTCCGGTCCGTTGCACAATCCATTCATTATTTGTATCTACGATCTGCTCCAGATCGGCATTAGTCAGTCTTTTGGCTGGGACATAGGTTCCGATAGCGGTAATTTTTGCACCTGTCATTCCAATCACCTCTTCAATTAGTATCTGATATTAGTACTTGGTACTAATTATAACTCTGTGCCTGCTAAAAAGCAAAGAAGGCCGGTAAAGCATCCTAGCTTCCCGGCACTTCCGAAACCTTACGAACCCACTTAGAAACGTTTCCTATTACGCTGCTTTCTTTTTCTGACGAACAATATAATCGCAGTTGCAATAACCACCACTAAAATGATAAGCACAATCACGATATTCCATACATTAGGCACATAAACCTGCATTTGAATTGGCTCTGTATCCGCTAGTGTAACATTCCAAGTAAGGGTTCTGCCGTCCTCCACATTTGCATTATTGTCTCCATATAGATCCACAGGTAACGTTAATTTAAAGTCGAAAGCCATGTTTTGCAAAAAAGCCCGAATAATCGGCTTCGATAAACTGAGCGATCCCATATTATCCATTATGGTGTCTATGTAGCTATTTAATTTGGGCTTCGCCTCAACGTCATATTTGGTATAAAACCAATTATCTTTGGTATCTAATTTCAGGTCCACAATATCCAAGTCACCAGAAAGTGCTTTCATATCCTCAAAAGAGGCATAAGATTTCACGAATTCATAGACTGTAGATTTTCCATCTTGGCTTTTCTCTAGCTCAATCCCCTGATCCTTAAGTTTGTTTACCAGAGCATCTTCCATTTTTCCGCTAATCAACGCTTCTGCACGCGAATTCACTTTCATGTTCACTGCAATATCTACGCTTCCGTTCTTATTCACTGTGACATGAGCAGTGCCTTTAGAACAGCCTGATAATAGTACAAGCATTAAGAGCAGCCCTAGTAACGAAAACCCTCTCCATTTTGACAACAACATTTCCCTCAAACCCTTCAGTAACATGTATTTATATAACGGCTACCCATTCTATAAAGGCTAACTCATTTATATCATAGAATCAAACTCTATATGAATGAATAATCAAATTTGAGAACCGTCAAACTTAAACTTTATACGCGCATAAAAAAGAGGCCCTCACAGAAGTAATCATTTCTACTCATGAGGTAACCTCTTTCATAAAAACAGCACACGTAATGTTACTTCGAACGCTAGTTGTTCATACGATGCTCAATGTTACTTGGAGTGCCTATTGTTACTCAAGATGCTCATTGTTACTTGGAGTGCTCGACGTTACTCGGGATGCTCAATATTACTTGAAGTGCTCGACGTTACTCGGGATGCTTAATGTTACTTGAAGTGCTCGACGTTACTCGGGATGCTTAATGTTACTTGAAGTGCTCGACGTTACTCGGGATGCTTAATGTTACTTGAAGTGCTCATTGTTACTTGGAGTGATCGCTGTCGCTTGGGTGCACGGTGTTACTTGGACTTTCAAAGTCGCTTTCGGACTCCAGAGCCGTTATTTCCCCACAAACACCTCTTTTCATGAGCTATCGGACTCCAGAGTCACTATTGCCGCAAAATCACCCCATTATGAGCCAACTTACGAGGATTAGCGCCTCTCCAGTCCGAAACTATCCAAAAAAGGACCTAAACCGGCAAATAGCTGCAGCTGAGTCCGAAAGCACAACGCCAGAGCTCCCGTAACCGCCCTACTGCCCCTAAACTAATCAATTTTCGAGCCGCAGAGTTGCTCTTGTTTAATCGGGATGATCATTGTTACTTGAAGTGCTCATCATTACCTAGAGTGCTCGACGTTACTCAAGATGCTTAATGTTACTTGAACTGCTTAATGTTGCTTGGGTGCACGGTGTTACTTAGACTTTCAAAGTTGCTTTCGGACCTCAGAGCCGTTATTTCCGCACAAACGCCTCTTTTCATGAGCTATCGGACTCCAGAGTCACTATTGCCTCAAAATCACCCCATTATGAGCCAATTTACGAGGAATAGCGCCCCTCCAGTCCGAAACTATCCAAAAAAGGCCCTAAACCGGCAAATAGCTGCAACTGAGTCCGAAGGCACACGCCAGAGCTCCCGTAACCGCCCTACTGCCCCTAAACTAATCAATTTTCAAGCCGCAGAGTTGCTCTATGTTTAATCGGGATGATCATTGTTACTTGAAGTGCTCATCATTACCTAGAGTGCTCGGCGCTTCTCAAGTTGCTTAATGTTACTTAGACTTTCAAAGTTGCTTTCGGACCTCAGAGCCGTTATTTCCGCACAAACGCCTCTTTTCATGAGCTATCGGACTCCAGAGTCACTATGGGTGCAAAACGACCCCATTATGAGCCATTTTACGAGGAATAGCACCTCTCCAGTCCGAAACTATCCAAAAAAGGCCCTAAACCGGCAAATAGCTGCAGCTGAGTCCGAAAGCACACCGACCCGCCCGCGAGCACCCTACTACCGCCCCTAACCACCCTACTGCCACCCGCAACCACCCTACTGCCGCCCGCAACCGCCCAACTACCGCTCTCCTGCAGCCGCCCTACTGCCGCAACAAACACTACTCAACAAACAACGACCGACTCTTAAACCACTCCATTGCCCATCAAGCTAGGCTTATAGAGTCCCGCTTATGTGGTTAACGAGGTGCTTCTTTTCCCGGCTCCATGTAGTGAAGCATTCTCTTCACTCAAGCCGATATCCGCTTGGCGGAGAACCTTTCGCCCCCTCCAGCGCGCCAGGACAAGCAAGCCTCTCACCAATTCGTCGGCTATCATACAACAATAGATACCCATAAGTCCCCAGCCGACGCTGATTCCTAACCAATAGGAGCAGCCCACGCCAATTAGGGACATAGACACGATGGAAGTATACATCGTATAACGCGTATCCCCGATGGCATTCAGCGCGTTGCCGAGGGCCATATTCAGCATTTTGGAGGGCTGGAGCAATAGATTTAGAGCTAACAAAGAAACCCCGATCGCAATAATCTTCGGATCAGATGTGAAATAACCGAGCAGCTGTTTTCCGAACAGGAATAGTAACAGCATGTTAGCTGACACAATGCTCAAACCAATAAAGAGTGTACGATACGCACTGCGATAAGCTTCTTTCAATTTGCCTGCTCCAAATAAATGAGCAATCTGTATCTGCCCCGCCAGCGCAAAAGCATAACCAAGTGTGAAGCAAAAGGACTCCAAGGTATTAAGATACGTGCGTGCTGCTAACGCTTCGGCTCCAAGTGCAGCCAGAAAGGAATATACAATAAGCTGGGAGAATACCCAACAGGAAGAATTGATCCCGAGAGGCCAGGCAATCTTCAAAATTTGCTTGAACAGCTTGCCATTGAATATGCGGAAATCTCTAAGTCTAACCTTGATCTCGAAAGAACGCCGGAATAAGGAGTAGAGAATAATCACTCCGACCAGTCTACTGACAATACTGGAGATCGCGATGCCCGCAAGGCCTAGCTGTGGCAGACCGAATACACCAAATATAAAAATATAGTTCAGAATTATATGAATCACGTTGATTATAATCCCTGTGTACATCGGTCCTTTGGTATTCCCTGTGTTACGGATAGCGGTACCGAGGGAAGCGATCATCCCGACCATAAAAAGTCCACCGCCGACGTAGGAGATATAGACATTGGAAAGTGACAATAGCTCAGGTGCTATATTTAGAACCCCACCAATAGGGCCCGCATAGAAAAACAACACAATACTCACGACAATCCCCAACACGAGGCTAACCGATACTCCCATAATAGCAATCGTGCGCGCTTCACCAAAACGTTTGGAGCCCATTCTCTGCGCGATCAAAATCCCCGCTCCACCCGCAAATGTTGTAAAAAGCGTGGTCAATGCACCGAACAATTGATTGGAAATGCCGACTACGGCGACTGCATCATCAGAGATACGGCTGACCATTAATGTATCTACCGTACCCAGCAGAGTCTGTAGAAATACCTCTATAAATATAGGCCAAGCCAATACCCAGAGTCCAAAACCCTGTCTTTCTTTTTTCACTATACAAACCCTCCTCGTAAACCATGCCTACAGACTTAGCCTAAAAAATAACATCTTTATTCATTAGGTCAGACTAAATTATAGATGATATACTTTGGATGATGGTACAGATTTCAAACCAATTATTACATTATTCCAACCTCACTAAAAGGAGCTTCTGACATGAACATCTTGAACTTCACCGTTCCTCCGTTGCTGTACTACATTGTAAGCGGATTCCATACTTTCTCCCCCGGCCATTATCATATGAGCCGCCATAATACCCGGGTGTTCGATTTGCTTGTAGTTAAACAAGGCAGTTTATATATGAGTGAAGGCGGCCTCCCTTTTCAAGTAAAAGCGGGTCAGGCGCTCTTGCTTCGTCCAGACAGCCATCATTTCAGTACGGACAGCTGCAAGGAATCCACCTCTTATTATTGGCTGCATTTTCAAACGGTGGGTGAATGGAATATGACCGAGGATACGGCTGCTGCGCTTGAGAAGGACAACGTCAAAATAGAGAACTCCCTGCAATCTGACGAATTTGATATCCGGCCGTTTAGCTTACGCCTGCCTCAGTATACGACTCTGCTGCAGCCGTCCAAGATAGAAGAGCTGCTCTCACAGCTGAATCAGCTTGTGCCTAATTCCCATTTAAGCGATACTCCATTTCAGCAGCAGCTGTTGTTTCAGGAGGTTATTCAGCAGTTATCCGCCTCCCTCAGCCATGAGCGCCCCTCGCCCTCCAAAACATGTGCAGAGCAAGCGGCCTCCTATTTACGCAGCCATTTTCGTGAGCACATCACTGCGCAGCAGCTAGGGGAAAGCCTAAGCTTTCACCCTGTATATATCGCTCGTTGCATGAAGAAGGAATACGGCTGTGCGCCGATGGAATATCTGCTGCATTATCGAATTCAGCAAAGTAAACTTTTGCTGATGCAGACCAGCTACACGATTGCCCGTATAGCCGAGGAAGTCGGCTTCAATCAGGCCCCTTACTTCAGCTCCAGCTTTATTCGAATAGAAGGGACCACTCCGCGGGAATTCCGCCAACGCTTTTCGTAGATCCTGAAGACTCTAAAAAACACAAAAAAAGGGATGCTCCCCATTTGGCTTAGGGAACATCCCTTGCTACTTTTATTATTTCAAACCCTTCTCCTGCACATAAGCGTCCCATTGCTTGATATATTCGGTCTGGATTTTCTCAAGGCCTGCTTGCTTAGCCTTTTCCATAAAGGTGGCTAAACCCGCATCAACATCCTCTACTAATCCAGCTTGCAATGGATACAGGTATTGCTTTTCCACCTGCTCTAGTGCTGCTTTTTCCGCCTGATAGGAGGTATAATCCTCAGCAAAACCCGTGAAAATATCCGGCTTCTGAATTTTGTCGAGCTCAGCGAAGATTTCCTTCACGCCGTCATAGGATTTATCAAACAACATGAACTCCGGATTCCGCCATGCCCAGCCGTTCATTCCCTCGCGTGTAAAACCGTTCGTTGAAGCATCTCCAATAAGTTCATAATAGCCGTTCGCATCAATCTTATAGTTCTTTCCTTCCACACCGTATTGCGTCAGCTGATTATAACGTTTATCCATGACCATTTTTTCATAGAAGGCCAGCGCACGTTCAGGGTTCTTGCTGCTCTTCGGAATGGCGAAACCATTATGAATAGGATGAACTGGTGTTGCATAACCAATGGTATTGCCATAAGGATAGTAACCTAGATCCCAATCCGGATGTGCTGCTTTCACCTTCATCAACGTATCGTTGAAGCGAGTCGGATTATCTCCGAAGATGCTTGCTGCCTTGCCCGCGATAATCGGTGCCTGGATGGTATCCTTCAAGTTCAGGACGTTTTTGGAAATCAATCCGTTTTCCTGCCAGCGTCTCATCGTCAGCAGCTCTTCTTTATGTTCCTCCGAGCCCCAATAGAGATAAGCTTTTGAAGGATCATCGTACTTAATACCAATACCGTAAGGCAGCGGACTGCCGACCTGTGCGGTAAGTGTTGAATATACATCATGAATGTTACCTCTTACATCACTGTTAAAAGAAGCCGGCGACATCTGCGGTTCATTTTTCTTGATTCCTTCCATGTATGCTTCATAGCTAGCCAGATCTGTCGGCTGAGGCAGATTGTATTTCTTGCGCAGATCCTCACGCCATACGAAGCCATTCGTTACATACTCCTTATAAGTCGCAGGAACGGTGTAAATCTTGCCATCAATCTTCACGGCATCCCACATTTCCTGTGGTACGAATTGCTGGAGTTCTGGGGCAGCTTTTGGCAGCAGATCATCTATAGCCAAAAAAGCTCCCTTTTTCGCATAAGCCTGATATTGTGTCCAGTCCGCGGTGAAGATCAAATCGATCGATTGGCCCGAC
This sequence comes from Paenibacillus sp. FSL R5-0928, assembly GCF_037970385.1. Taxonomy (NCBI): domain Bacteria; kingdom Bacillati; phylum Bacillota; class Bacilli; order Caryophanales; family Paenibacillaceae; genus Paenibacillus; species Paenibacillus sp. FSL R5-0928. The sequence goes on from NZ_CP150225.1 coordinate 6,113,391, forward strand.
GACAGCAGCAGCTTATATTTCTGATCCCAATCTGTCCAGGTTGTATAATTGAATTTAACGGTTGCATTCAGATCCTCTTCAGCCATTTTGTTAATTTCGGCTTCAATGCTTGAGAGATCCTTCGGCGCATCGCCTAGCATATAGAATTGCAGCTCTACCTTTTTGGAAGTGTCCAGTCCGGTCTTCTCCTCAGTAACTGCGTTCGTACTTTGTGCTGTGTTTCCTCCGCTATTGCTCTCTTTTACCGCCGAATTGTCTCCGTTTGCAGAATTAGAATTCCCCCCGCAGCCTGCCAGCAGCGTCAAGCCCAATACTGACGTAAGCAGAATAGACATGCGTTTGCCCCGTTGTTTATTCATCTGAATCCTCCCTTTTCACTATGCTTCTATGTTAGCCGACTGTACCTTAACCCGGTAGTGGGCAGGTTGCGGTTCTAACCTTTCACAGCGCCGATGGTTAGGCCTTTGACAAAATAACGCTGAACGAACGGGTACAGAAAAAGAATAGGTCCCGTCACGACAATTGCCATCGCCATTTTGGTAGACTCAGCAGGGACCTCCGTAGCCAGTGACACCCCGGTTCCCGCCCCCATCTGTGCGATAAACTGTGCTGAATTAATAACATTGTACAGATAGAACTGCAGCTGATATTTATGCGTATCATTGATGAACAGGGAAGAGGTGAACCAGTCATTCCAGTAATACAAAGCCAGAAACAAACCGACTGTAGCGATGCCCGGCATGGAAAGCTTGAGTACAATCTGCCAGTAAATACGGAAATCACCGGCCCCGTCTATTTTGCCAGAATCGAATAATTCCTCAGGAACTGCAGATTTGATGAAGTTTTTCATTAAAATGATCAAAAATGGCGTCATCAGACCTGGAAGCACCAGTACCGCATAGGAATCCAGCAGACCGAGGTATTTCGTAATCATGATGTACCACGGGACAAGTCCTCCCCCAAACAAAGTCGTAAAGTATATATAGAAGGAAAAGCTATTTCGATATTTGAAATCTTTACGCGCCAACACATAACCCGCCATAGTCATGAAAAAAAGTCCCATTACCGTTCCAATCGCAGTTGTGCTGACTGTGACCGCATATGCCCGCAGCACCTCATCCGGGAAGATGAATACCGTCTTGTAGCCCTCCAGTGAGAACTGTGCCGGAATCAGATGATAGCCATCGCGGATAATGGACTCATTGCTGGTCAAAGACGCAGAGATAATTAGCAAAAAGGGCAGCAGGCAAGCGATCGACAGGCCAATAATGACCACATAGGCAATCCAATGAAGCATTCGCGTATATTTATCCTTTTGAATTTTCATTCCTTATCCTCCTAGAACAGGGCGTAGTCATCGTTTATTTTGCGGATAATATAGTTGACCGTCATAATGAGGACGAAGCCGAACAAGGATTGATAAACCCCGGCAGCCGTTGCCATGCCCACATCAAAGGTTACTTTAAGCGAACGGTATACATAGGTATCAAGGATATCCGTCGTATTGTAGAGCAGCCCGTTATTGCCTATTAATTGATAGAAAAGATCGAACTGGCCCTTCATAATACTGCCGAGCGCAAAGAGCAGCAGCACCACAAAGGTTGATTTCAGCATCGGCACCGTTATATACCAAATCCGTTGGAAAATATTAGCGCCATCAATTTTGGCCGCTTCATAATATTCGTCACTAATCCCCGTAATCGCCGCCAGATAAATCACCATGCTGTAGCCAAGATTTTTCCATAGATAAAAGATAATGATCAGAAAGATCCATGCCCAAGGTTTACTGTAAACGTCGACCGGATCAAGGCCAAATTGGGTAAGCATTGTATTCAAAAAACCGCTGTCATAATTAAACAAGTTGTAGACAATTACACTGAGAATTACAAAAGATACGAAGTAAGGCAAAAACATTACCGATTGGCTAATCTTTTTAAACCATTTTCCATTGAGCTCACTCAGCAGGATCGCACAGACAATTGCCAGCACATTCCCTAGTACAATAAAAGCAATATTGTATCCTATCGTGTTCATCGTGAGCTTCACCAGCGTACCGGATCTCCAGAGGAACTCGAAATTCTGCAACCCGACAAACTTGGAATTGAACATACTGCTGTTGAAGTCGAATTGAGTGAACGCATAATAAATGCCTACCATTGGAAAATAGGAATTCACCAGAAAAAAGATCAAGGTGGGCAGCAGCATCAGAAACATTACCCGATTGTGCACCAGCTCATACAACAATCCTTTCTTCTTTCTTGTCGTTCGTAAGCGTGCTCTACCATCAGCCTGGATGCCAAGTTCGACGTTTGAAATTCCTTTGGATGAGGTTTGGCTCAAGATCTCTCACTCCCCTTAATATAGAAACTGCATAATTCCACTATAGGGGGATTCTTCTGAACACAGAAGTGAAGCTTACAAGCCTTACTGCACAAACTGGCGAAACAGGAACTGAACAATCAGGATGTTTATGTAAAAGTCTTCGGAGACCCACAGAGCTTCTCAAGCTTCGCTAACCCCGTATAATCCTTGTAGAAAAGGCTGTTTTGTACATGAATATTTAATTTGTTCACTCCCTTCAGATTGGAAAAATGCAGGATTATAAGGTTGCTCCACTGTTCCGTTCACTCTTGGGGACTTATAATAAAGGAACTTCATAATATGAATTCATCCAGAGTCTTGTCCGAGTAAGTCATATGATGATCAGGGGGGACGGTATGAAGAATAATGATCTACGGAGAAAAAGACTACTGTATGGCAAGCTGCTCACTACCATAACCCTGTGCATATCGTTAACCCTTCTTATCTCTACGTTTGTTTACTATACGTACTACATCGGTGTCGAGAAGACGCAGACCTTCCGCTCCGATCTAAGGGACCTGACCCAGACCGGCAAAAAAGTAGTCAACATGGCTGAAGTCGCGCAAACGCTTTCATTTCAACTGTATCGAACCAGCACGATTTCTCATCTGTTGTTCTACAACAAGCCTTCTATTTATGAGGTAACCGCAGCGATGTCCGATCTCGGAAACTACTTAAATTCCATGCCCTATATTGAATCCATCTATGTATATAATCCGAATAATGACACGGTTTATATTTCGGCAGCACAGGGCCAGAATGGCGTATTCACCACCCGCGAACTGGTGGACACTGAAATTATTCAGATGCTGAATCATTATCAGGATTACAAAACATTCACGCCGATTCCGCGAACCTATTCCGTAAATGAACCTGAGAAGAAAACCATCTCAGTCTATACTTACCTCTGCTATGATGCCATCAATTGGGACCGCTCTATTAACTCTGCGGTTATTGTTAACATATCCGCGGCTTGGATCAATAAAGAACTGGCTAACGGCAATACACCCGGTAGTGGCAGTACCTACATTTTAGATGACCAAGGCCGTTTTCTGTCAGGAAATAAGCTGACACTGGAGAAGCTCTCCGGGGATGAAAACAGTTGGCTGGAGCATCAAGTAAAAGCACGTTCTGCCGGCTATTTCACTGCCCCTTTTAGAGGGAATAAATCACTGGTGTCCTATACTTCGCCCGATTCGCTTGGCTGGCAATATGTGCGCATTACTCCTTATGAGGTAATTACTGAACAGACCAATCATATCCGCAATACTACACTTCTGATTTCTTTAATTATTTTATTGTTCGGTCTTGTTATTTCTAGGGTACTGTCCAAACGGCTTTATCTGCCGATTGATTCGATCGTAAGCCGAATGAACACCCTTGAGGCAGATAAACGCAACAGCATGTTCACGATCAGGCAGAATTCATTACGCAATCTGGTGCTTGGTATTAAATCTCCTCATAACAGCCGGCAAAATGATGTTCAACAGCTGGGTATTTCTTTTAATTTAAACGAGGGCTACCGGCTAGTATTACTACGCATTGATGAGTACGAAGCTCTGCGAAAGGAACGAGGCTCTTATCTCCTTCCGTACAAGTTTGCCATCATGAATATTGCCTCAGAGATCTGTGGACAGACTTATCAGGTGGAAACTGTAGATATGAATGACGATAGCGTGGTCATGTTGCTTAGCAGCATGACCTCCACTGAACATCTGGATACCGAGCTGATTGAAGTGCTGCTGCGGCAGATCCGCGTGGCCTGCTGTGATTATCTAAAAATCGGACTGTCGTTAGTGTACAGCCCCATCAGTGATAATCCAGATGTACTAAACCGGCTGTACAGTCAGGCCAGAGAAGCTTCCAAACATAGACTGTTTTATGGTCATGGCAGCTTGATCAATGCTGAGCGCATTAGCGAGCTTCAGAACAATCTTTACTCCTATCCGGCTGACAGCGAGAAAAAGCTGGTCGATGCGCTCACAAGTGGCAGAACAGACGAAGCCCGCAGTCACTTCTCCGAAATGGTACGTGAAATGGAGCAATATCCCTATCATGTGCTGGAACTTACTGTTTCAAGGGTGACGCTAACGATTAAACGAATCGTCGATAACATCAAGAAGCTTAGTCCTACCTCCACCGAAGGGATGATGGTGATGCCTTCGCTTGAACATTATGAAACGATAGAAGAATTTGAAGCGGCTTTTTACCAGCTTTTCGATCATATTCAGGAATTCCAAGCGGATAAGCGTAGCTCCAAGCAAAGCGATCTAATCCGGCAAATCAACCAAACCATTCAGCAATCTTACATGGACCCTTGCCTAAGTCTGAACCAAATCGCTGATGAACTTAATATGTCTCCGATTTATGTCAGCAGACTTTATAAGCAGCAGACCCTAACCACTATTGTGGATGTCATCATGGAGGTACGGATGAAGGAAGTTTGCCGCCTGCTTGTAGAGAGTGATTTGTCGGTATCGGATATTGCTGAAGTAACTGGCTTCACCAGCAGTTCTTATCTCCACCGGATGTTCAAACGCAACTTCAGCCTTACACCAATAGAATTCAGACGGACCAAAAACAGTTCATAACATGAATCACCTATCCCCCAAAAAGAAGGGTGTTCCAGCAGCCTTTAACCCAGCCTTTGGAACACCCATCGATATCATATGAAATATTAAAATACCTTCGCAATATTTGCTTCATTCTCACCTGCAAGAATGGTGTATTCTTTGGTCAACAGATTCGCTTCAAGCTTCGCCACACTGTTCTCATTTTTCCAAGTGATGTTCAGCTCATTCTCACTACCTTGTTCAATCTTGATCTCACCATCAAAAGCTGGACAGCTATTTCTGAATTTTAACAATGCGAACAGCTTTTGAACAACAGGACGTTGTACCTCAGCAGCAATTTCATCTTTAGAATAATAATGGCGGTTAATATTGCGTCCTTCTTTTGTGCTTTCGAGCAGCTCAATATCATTCTCGCCAGCGAATAGACCTACATAATAAATCTGTGGAATACCAGGGGCGAAGCACTGAATAGCTCTGGCCAAAAGATATGCCTGATCATCATTGCCAAGTGCAGAATAATAAGTGCAGTTAATTTGATAAATATCCAGATTATTATAAGCGGCGGAGCTATATTTTTTCTTAACATTCGCTCCTTGGCTATATAGGCTTTCTCTGGTCATTTCAGCTTCTTCGTCGGTCATCAGGTCCTTAACATCCACTACGCCGATGCCGTCATGCGTATCCAGGGTAGTGAATTGTTTTCTCGGACAGATTTCCAGCCAATGCGCAAGCCGATTTACTTTTCCACTATACAGAGCATGTAATACCAACATTGGCAGGGCAAAATCATAGACATAATAATCCTTGTCTGCAATCTTCAATTGAATGCTGTAATGCTCATGGATTTCCGGAAGAACAGTTACGCCATAAGGTGCTACTACTTCTTTAGACAAATTCAACATTTCCCAAATATCCGGTTCTACGAAAAAGCAGTTGGTACCGATCTTTTTGTTGGCATAGGCAAAAGCGTCCAGCCGGATAATCGATGCTCCTTTATCAGCAAGAAAGGTCAGATTGTCTTTCACGAATTTCTTCGTAGTTTCCGTAGTCACGTCCAGATCAATCTGCTGCTCATCAAACGTACACCAAACCTTTTCCTTCGTCCCATCTTTAAAAGTAACCTCTACGTATGGCGCCCGCGGTTTACGTTTATAAATTAAATCCACATCAACCTCAGTTGGTTCACCGTTAGGCCAGAAATCCTTGTAACGAATGAATAAATCCTTATATTCCGATTCATCCTTCTTCTCAAGGAAATCTTGAAAGTATGGAGACTGCTGTGAAATGTGATTGATCATGAAATCATACATCATGTAGAACTTCTGGCTCATCTGTTCAATTTCCGCCCAGTCGCCAAAAGCTGAGTCAACCTTGGTGTAATCCATCGGGGCAAATCCCCGGTCGCCCGAAGAGGGGTAAAACGGCAATAAATGAACCCCACCCACGACTCCTTGCAAGTGTGTATCCAGTACTTCGTTTAGTTCTTTTAAATTGTTTCCCATGCTATCTGCGTAAGTGATAAGCATAGCTTCATTTTTAATCTGCATATTGGAGTTCTCCTTCTATTTCAATTTATACACTCTTGCTTCATAAGGTCTGAGAAATCATCAAACTAATGTAATTTAATGAAAGCGTTCTCCTAAGAATCCTGTTCCTCCCTAGATGAACGTTTATTCAAAACCAATTTTATAGATGCGCAAATAATATGTCAAACGTTTTCATATAATTATATTCATATAATATAGACAAAATTATTGATATTTAATATTATACCTAAATATTTTGTGGTAACGTATAACATACCTATTATAACTATCAAAAACAATCTATGCTTTTACAATTGTTAGTCTTGATTAGTGTCAACAATCCAAGAAACGTTGTAGAATATAGATTAGAGCATTTTATGAAACGGGGATGAGGGTATGGCAAGTATTAAAGATGTTGCCAAGGAAGCGGGCGTTGCTGTAGCTACCGTGTCCAGAGTAATGAACAACCGGGGATATATCAGCAAAGAGACGCGTAAAAAAGTTGAACAAGCGATGGACGCCTTAGATTATCATCCTAATCAAATCGCCAGAGCCTTACAGAAGAATCAATCCTTTTTTATTGGGATTATTGTTCCAGATTCGAACCACCCTTTCTTTTCCGATCTCATCAAGTATGTTGAAATGAGTGCTAATGAAAAAAACTATAAATTGCTAATATGCAATTCTCTTGACGATCCTGAGAAAGAAGCCAACTATATTAGCATGCTTCGCCAGAATCAAGTAGATGGCATTATCATGTGCAGCCACACCATGAATATTGAAAGCTATAAAAAGGTCCCTTTCCCTATTGTCTCTTTTGACCGTTTTATTTCCTCCAACATTCCTTGTGTGGGATCGGATAATTACCGCGGTGGTGAGCTAGCTACCGAACATTTGATACAGCTGGGCTGTAAACGGTTGCTACATATCTCCGGCCCGCTAGATCTGGATATTCTAGCGAATCGTCGTCGGGATGCTTTTGTCATCACTAGTATGAAACATGGTGTAACCTACGATATTATCGAAGGTGCGCACAATAAGCTTACCTTTGATTATTTTTGGTCCTTTGTCACCGAAAATATCTCTCCAGCCCAACTTCGAGAATATGATGGAGTATTTTGCAGTAATGATATTGTGGCTTATGCTTTATACATTTATGCTGAACAGCAAGGCATTCGAGTGCCCGAGCAACTGAAAATCATCGGTTATGATTACCACAGCTTTACCCGCATGCTTCAGAGTCCTAAATTGACTACCATTATGCAACCTAGTGATCGGATCGGGGTCATGCTGACCAATACTCTCCTGCAAATGATCGAAAGTGCTGACGGAGAGCTAATCAACAACACTACTGTAGACGTAACTCTTATTAAAGGAGAGACTACTTAACGTATCTATTAAAAAGGTAGACTACCGTAATTAGCGGTGGCCTGCCTTTTTTTTGTATTGCTTCATTAATAACGACTTTCAGGAATAACGGCTTTCAGGGCAATTATTGTAACAACTTCCGCTTCTCAGAATATGCTGATTGGGCAGGTTCCCATTTTTTAAAGGAATGAACAGGAGAAGTTCAAGGAGGAGATATAGAAATATGCCTGATTACAGACCATTTAAAGGCGATGCTATCCTAAACAAGCATGGAAGGATCAGCAGTCCTATTAGAAAGAGGGAGTGTAACGCACTATTAAAAATAGTCACTGATCTCTCTGCAGTGGTACCCCCCGTACTTACGAATCCCACAACACTTCATATTGTCAATCTCCAAAGAGTGTTAAGAGAGCTATTGGAATTCTTGCATACTTCTAAGTTATGCAGCCCTTTTAGAACTGAGCTACTTTCTGTAGTAGAGATAACCATTGTATCGACCGAAGTCAGTCCCTTCTCAGTCGTAAGCGTTGGCACTAATCTTCAACTGCTATTAGCTGAGTTATTATCTTTTATTCTCGCCACGAAGATTGACCCTAATTGCAAAGATCAGCTGATTATTCAGATCAGACATATTCAGGCTTCTATTACACAAGCAATTGGATTACCTATTAAAGGTGTGACTGGACCTCAAGGGCCACAGGGACCACAGGGACCTCAGGGGCCGCAAGGATCTCAGGGGGTTCCGGGAGCAACGGGAACTACAGGGGCAGGGCTGCAAGGAATTGTTGCTTTTAATCCTGCATTAAGCCCTACTTATCCTGCCGGTCAAGTAGTAACCTTCAATGGCAGTACCTATATAGCTACTGTTGCGGGACCAACGGGAACACCTGGAAGTTCACCAGATTATTTATTAATTGCTGGGGGCTCCACAGGCCCCCAAGGACCTCAAGGCCCTCAAGGAACACCGGGACTTCAAGGACCTCAGGGGCCGCAAGGGGTAGGGCTGCAAGGGATTGTAATCTTTAATCCTGCACAAAGTCCTACTTATCCAGCAGGTCAAGTAGTAACCTTCAATGGCAGCACCTATATTGCTACCGTTTCTGGACCTACTGGAATACCCGGGAGTTCACCAGATTACTTGTTAATCGCTGGTGGCGCGATGGGACCTCAAGGACCACAGGGTGTGCAGGGGATTCAAGGGCCAACAGGTGCGCAAGGACCAGCAGGTCCAGGCGTAGGAGCAACTGGAGCGACTGGCTCGACTGGCGCTGCAGGCTTGGCAGGCCCTGCTGGTGCAACGGGCGCGACTGGCGACCCCGGCGCGGTCGGCGTTGCCGGAGCTACGGGTGCAACGGGTGCGACTGGTGATCCCGGTGCGGTCGGCGTTGCCGGAGCTACGGGTGCAACGGGTGATCCCGGCGCGGTTGGAGCTACTGGCATTACCGGAGTCACTGGTGCAACCGGTAACGGTGCAATTATTCCGCTGGCATCCGGAGGACCTATTATTATGACCACGGTTTTAGGTGGTTTGGTGGGAACAACAAGCCTTGTAGGCTTCGGAAGTTCAGCCACAGGCATTTCTCTTGTTGGCGGTAATGTTGATTTAACAGGTACTCTCCTTGGACCGCTTATCAACTTTGCATTCTCGACTCCTCGTGCAGGAGTGATAACATCCCTTGCTGCTTATTTCAGTAATACCATAGCTTTATCGCTGCTTGGTACTACAATAAATGTAACAGCACAGTTGTACCAATCGGCCACACCAAATAACACATTTACTGCTATTCCAGGGGCATTAGTAGCGCTCCCACCTATCACAGGTACTATTAATCTAGGAACTTTTGTCAATGGAATTACAAATGATATCAATTTTGCTGTAACACCACAGACACGTCTGCTTATGGTATTCTCAGCCACTGCTACAGGCCTCACCCTTGTAAATACAGTCACTGGTTATGCAAGTGCTGGCTTTACGATTGTATAATCATTAAAACAAATTCAAAAAAAGGCATCTGCCATTCCTTCTAAGGAGTGACAGATGCCTTTTTGGTAATATGCGGTACAATTACTTGATCTTTCGGACTCAAATGCCGCTATTCGTTAATTTATCCCTGTTTAGAGAGATCATCGGACCTGAGAGGCGCTATTGGGCAGAAATGGTGCTCAATAGCGTCTATTTTGTACAAATAACGCCTATGGGGTCCAATAGCAACTCAAAAATAGGAAAATATTGCAAATAAGAGCGCTTGAGTCCGATAGTCTGTCAATGCCACTCCCCGCTCTTCTTCTCTCCTACTCATGTCCGGAGGCTGAATCCCTATTACCGAAACCTTCCTTTCCTTTGGTCTCGATCAGGAGCTGCAGATACGCTGCTTATTACACCTCCTTCTATACACTTACAATCACTACTTAGAGTCTACTGTTTCTTTCCCACGTCGGATGAGCTGCTTACTATGCCTCCCTCTATACACTTACCTTAACTACTTAGGTCTACCGTACTCTCCCACGTCGGATGAGCTGCTTACTACGCCTCCTTCTATACACTTACCTTCACTACTTAGGGTCTACCGTTCTTTCCCACGTCTGATGAGCTGCTTACTACACCTCCTTCTATACACTTACAATCACTACTTAGGGTCTACCGTTCTCTCCCACGTCGGGTCAGCAGCTTATTACGCCCCTTCTATACACTTACCATCACTACTTAGGGTCTACCGTTCTTTCCCACGTCTGATGCGCTGCTTACTACGCCTCCCTCCATACTCTTACCATCACTACTTAGGGTCTACTGTTCTTTCCCATGTCGGGTGAGACGCTTACTACGCCCCTTCTATACTCTTACCTTCACTACTTAGAGTCTACTGTTCTTTCCCATGTCGGGTGAGACGCTTACTACGCCCCTTCTATACTCTTACCTTCACTACTTAGAGACTACTGTTCTTTCCCACGTCGGGTGAACTATATTTGATGCTGTGGTAGGGTAGGGACATTAAGTGGCGTTCTAGGTACAATATGCTTGTAAATGTTCAACATCCACCGGTTAGTAAAATACCAAAGGCTGGCTCATTCGTAGATTTCACTACTGATGAGCCAGCCTTTAGTTAGATATCCATTATATTAGGGAAATCCTCCCTAATATTCATCGATAATCGCTTTAAAATAAGGTTTTTAGGGAAATCCTCCCTAAAAATTCTTGCAAATACCCATTTATGGCTAAAAACACCCTATTATTAGGGAGGATTTCCCTAATCCACGTTCTAGGAGCCATAATTCCCTTCACTTTAGGGAGAATTTCCCTAATCCACGTTCTAGGAGCCATGCTCTCTATCACTTTAGGGAGAATTTCCCTAATTCACGTGCTAGAAGCCATAATCCCCTTCACTTTAGGGAGAATCCCCTAAAGTTCTACCCAGAAAGACGTCCCATAGCCAGCTCATGCTCCCTGGCTATGGGACGCCTTTTTCCACTTAAACGCTTCGCTTGTAAAGGTCTCCCTATAGATCAGCTAATCTGCTGACTGCCCTGCTGCTTCTCTAAGAAACGTTGAAGAATCGCATTGAATTGCTCCGGCTGGCATAGATTACTTGGATCTAATGCGTTCGGAATAATCGCCAACTGCGCATGTGGCAGCTGAGACACCATTTCCTTCATACAATTCACTCCAAATTCATTAAAGTCCCCTACAATACATAAAGCAGGACGTTTAAAAGCCTTTAAGCATCTGGTGTAATCAACATGGCTTGTAGCCAGTCTTTGCCGATATAGCTCCCGGGGACGTTTGTCCAGCAGCCCTCTTCTAATCTCATTGTAGGCCAGACTCCAGCGCTCTCGGTACATCATCCGAATCGAAGGCAACACCAGCTCGCTTGGGAGATAATACATTAGCAAACTGCAATATGCTGCCATAGTTTGTATTTTCCCTACAATTGTTGATCCGTGAGTCCTACAGAAGCTATCCGCGACCACAATGGCTTTCACACGCTCAGGATATTGTTTGGCAATATGCTGAACGACTAAGCCACCATAGGCGATTCCTACAAAAACTGCTTCACGAATACCTAGGTCATTCAACAGCATAATCAAATCCAGACATTGCGTCTCAATAATCTCATGTGGGGCCTCCAGCAGTTTACCAGACTTGCCATTCCCCCGTAAATCGCACAAAATCACTTTATATTTATCGGAAAAATACTCCAGCTGTGGTTTGAACATACTGTGTGTTAATCCATGTCCATGGATAAACACAACCGGAGTGCCAGTTCCATTGATTTCATAATAGAGCGAAGTTCCGTTCAGTTTAGCGATAGGCAAAGGTAACACCTCTTTCATAATAAATTCTACGTCTATATCTGCTTAAAAACGCAGCAAAAAACCACAGAGGGATTCTCTGTGGCTATTCATCACTAAACACGCCATTCATCCTCTCTCCATACGCTTACGAGGTTAGCTGTCGGATTCGGGCAGTGAGAGTTGCCCTACCTGCAGGGATGCATGTTATGCACCCGGAACAGGATTCACCCCATAACCAGTGCCGACTCTCACATCGGCTGCCAGTTGTTGGTTCCCCCGCTTTCCAGAAACGGAAATTAAGCGGATTGCTTATGTAATTGTAAATTTAAGATAATTGTCAGTTCTGAGATGAATCATACTCTTGTAAGGTTTGCTTGTAAAGGAGGGCTCTGGTCAAAATAATGTTGAAAGCAATGCTTTTCATTTCATATTGAGCATACTCTTCATTTTCTCTTTCTTTTGCTCTTGTTTACTCGTTTTATTTAAGAAAATGGCTCTGAACCAAGCCAAACGGAGGTTAAAACACCAGTACTTTCTATATAAAGGCCATCCTTTTCACTGGAGATATGAAAAAAGCTAAGCAGAATCAGAGGTATTCCCCTGTCCACTTAGCTTCCTCTTACAATACTATGGCTACAAAAGATCGGCGTTTTTCAATGCATGCTCCCAGCTTGGAAAAAAGAACAGCGCACTTCTCATAAGCTCAGGATCGCTCTGCTTTACTTGTTTTTTACTGATCGAGCTTCCGTCGCTTTGCAGCTTTTTGATCCGACTTAATACTTCATCAGCCTCCAAAGGAATTTCCATTGAAACACTCCTTTCTCAGTGACCTGTTTCCCTTCATTTTCTCCATAATATGTTTATTTATTCCGTACTCTTTATTTCCCCAGATTAAACCATCTGATAGATGGGTTGTTCAGCAATGAACCGGTTAGAAAGCATGGGATATTTGTCTGCTAAGATTTCAGCTAAATATTTCATCCCCGGCGCTTCACTCTCCGCATGACCTAACATGATGAGCGCTTTAGATCTGCCTTGGTGCCCTGCATCCCGCACATATTCCGGAGTCTCCCACTCTGGTCCCTCTCCAGCAATAATTAAATCAAGATTGTGATCATTAAAATGCGGAATAGCCATCGTCCCGCCTCCTCTGTAACCTACTAATATCCCTACGCGTTTGCAGGACAGAGACAGGTCACCGGCAGCGCGTACATAAGAGATCCCTAGCTTACTTTTAATATATTGAGCAGCTTCCAGTACAGTCATAGCAGGAATAGTGAGAATCGTAGCAGCTGCTTGCTGCTCTTCCACGTATGCGGACCAATCTAGTTCTCGCAGTAAACCCACCATAATTCCATCCGGCTTTTGCCGATGCCAATAATCATGATAACGAAAAATAGCAATTTGGGAATGTTCGATCAGACTTTTTTTCGCATGATAAACCGGATCACCTTCTAACCACTCGCTCGCCGCATGATGGCTATAAAATACACCTTCATGCGTGATCAGCAAATTGGCTCCTAACGCTATTGCTTGCTCCACAACATTTTGTGTGGCAGAGAAGGCCGTAATAATCCCTGTGACTTCAGTTTCCGGTTCCCCTGGGTTCAGAATATCGACAGTGCCTTCTACCTGTTCCACAGTTCCCATTAAATCTTCCAGAATCGCTCTAATCGTGAGGCTCACTATCATCATCCCTCGATTCGAAATCTAATAAATCTTTCTGCCTTTAAGATCCTCAATTCCGCTCTTGCGGTAAAAATACGTATTGATCCGATCTCTCCATTCCTGCGCATGCTCTGCTTGCTCTTCAAGACGTTGCTTCACTTGCATATACAATCCACTATCCACGCTGCCTTCAAGTGATTCCCATGTCGCTAGAAGCTGTGCAGCCTGCTCTGCCCCCTCGAAATGAGTATCGTAAATATGTTGTATAACCGTTTGCCCCGATTGCAGAACATGCGTGTATGGAACATGATGAAAGAACAGCAACAGCTCTTCTGGACAAGACGCTAGATTCTCATAGTTTGATGCATTAAGACCCATATACTGTCCACTATAACCCGTTCCCGATTTGACTGAACGATCCACACCAATGCCTTTATGATCCGCATAATGGTACGTTCCCCACTTGGCGTATTCATACCCATCCACATTCGGCCCATAATGATGATCCGGATTAACCATCCAACCCACACCTAATGGAGCTGTGTAAGATTCGTAAATCCTCCATGAGTCCATCAACATCCCGCGAATAGCAGCCACTAGACCTTCATCAGTGCCAAAGGTAAGCCGAATCCATTCCTCAGCTATTTCTTTTGCCGTCAGCTCCGGATTCCAAATTAATCTTCCATATCCATACAGATTAGCTTGAGCTAACCCATGCCCCGTCCAGTTCATGTCATCTCCAACATTAGTTACAGCAGCCACACCATTATACTTATTTCCCCACACCGATCCGTCCACAACATGTTTCACAAGCGTAGTTTGCCCTTTGGCATAAGTATTGAAATCAAGGACTTCTTTCCACTGTGGAACAAGATAACAGAGATGCCGCTGCTGCCCCGTATATTCTTGAGCAATCTGAAACTCCATCAGATGACTGGTATGTTCCAGTGCGCCAAACAGCGGAGATACCGGTTCTCTGACTTGAAAATCCATCGGTCCATTCTTGATTTGCAGCACTACATTATCATTAAATCGGCCATCCAATGGTTTGAAATGATCATATGCCGCTCTGGCCCGATCTGTCTTACGGTCACGCCAATCCTGCTTGCAGTTATATACGAAACAACGCCAAATCACGATTCCGCCAAACGGCTCCAGTGCTTCTCCCAGCATGTTGGCGCCATCTGCATGGTCACGCCCGTAAGTGAATGGTCCTGGTCGATTTTCTGAATCCGCTTTGACCACAAACCCGCCAAAATCAGGTATCGCCCGATAAACCTCACTAGCCTTATCTTTCCACCATTGCCGCACCGCTGAATCCAGTGGATCAGCTGTCTCCAATGCTCCGATCTGTATCGGGCTGGCGAAGTTAGCACTGAGGAATAGCTTAATTCCGTATACGCGGAATATTCCTGCAATTAACGCGATATCAGGCAAATATTGCTCCGTTATAAATAGAGATTCAAGCTCATGAACATTCACATTGTTAATCGAAATCGCGTTGATCCCCACAGAGGACATCAATCTGGCATAATCACGCAGCCGCTTTGTATCGTTAAGAAATTGATTGGACTCGTAAAAAAAGGACCGTCCAGCATAGCCACGTTCAATACTGCCATCAAAATTATCCCAGTGATTAATCATTCGCAGGCCGTTCACCGGACTCATAGACAAATTCAGAGCGTCTATTTCGCTTTCTGTTCCTATCAGCCGTAAAAGATGGAATACGCCATACAATATTCCAACAGGCGTTGAAGCACCGATAGCGATACATTTCTCAGCAGCGTTTGTACGTATAAGGAAACCTTCAGCACCCAGTGAATCGGTTCGCTCTCCTGCGAATACTCTACCAATTAACGGATTCCCCCCTTGGAAGGTTCCTATAACGATACACGGTCCTTCTGATTGCGCTGTGAGCAGTGGCGCTTTGCCCAGCATAGAGGTCATCCCCTGTATGAATTCCGCGGCTGCCGCCTGAATCGTTTCGTTGTCCTCCGTTACAACCAGCTCACCACACCAATTTGTATATTGATTGTATAGAGATCCAGATTTCAGCTGGCCATAGTTGAGCCAAGCCTCATAAGCGGTATTTGTCATGTATATTCCTCCCGTATAAATAACCCGCCCTGGATTGAAAAGGACGGGTTCATAATTCGCAAGCTTGAGCAGGTTACCCGCTCTATGATTTGGTGACAGCGTTAAGCAATTGGTGATAAGCCGGCTTAGGATTATGCTGCTCATCGAATAGAAATGGCCAATTTTTCCGTCCCCGAACAGGGAAGCCGTCCAGCCATGTATAGTCATCCGCTGCTCCCCAGAAAGTGACTGAGCTAATCACGTCGCGGTATTCTTTCAACAGAGCAAACATCGCTTCATACCGCTCTGCCTGCAGCTCGAGCAGTTCGGCAGGTGCAACCTTTAAATCCATTCGTTTGTCATCGAAACGGAACATGGACACATCCAGCTCTGTCAATTGGAGCTGAAGCCCTAAAGATGCATACTTCTCAATAGCAGCACGTATATCGTCTAAGTCCGGATCGTATAGATTCCAGTGTGCTTGCAATCCGACGCCATGGATCGGCACTCCTTGTTCCAACAGCGACTTCACCATTTTATAGATTTTATCGCGCTTAAGGGGATTAGACTCGTTGTAGTCGTTGTAGAATAATAAAGCCTTAGGATCGGCTTCATGAGCATATTCAAACGCTTTGCCGATAAACTCCGGTCCGACAATGTCCAGCCACTTTGACCGGCGAAGAAGTTCTTCTCCTTCATCTGCAATAACTTCATTTACAACATCCCAAGCATAGATATCTTCCTTGTAACGCCCAACCACGGTCTGAATATGTGATTTGAGCCGTGCAAGCAATGCCTCTTTGCTTACAGGCCCACCCTTCTTATCCTCAAACAACCAGTCCGTAGTCTGGTTGTGCCAGACTAAAGTATGCCCGCGCATAACCATATGATATTTTCGGGCGAAGGCAACCAACTCATCTGCTAGCTTAAAGTTATAAATATCTTCAAGCGGATGCAGACTTTCAAACTTCATCTCATTCTCAGCGGTAATGCTATTGAAATGATAGGCGAGCAAGTGCTCCTGTGATTGAATCGTCAACGGGTTAACGGCTGCGCCAATTTTGTAATCCTCAGCAAATATTGTTTTTAGTGCAGGTTCTGTGTAATCACTAGCTTGTCTCAACAAGTTCCCTCCTGACAAACGCATTTATATCAGTATTCGAATAATTAAGACTGATAATCGAACCAATCGAAGTAGGCAGGCACCTCAGCTACCTTGCCATGACCTGTTGCATATAATCCGATAAGTACACCCGTAAATCCATTTCCTTTTACAGCTTGAGGGGATAATGGATACGCTGCTGCTGTTGATAGCTTATTCCACTCCTGCCCATCCAAAGAATACAGGAAGCTGTATTCGGTAAGCTCAGCCTTAACTTTCAAATAAATTCGCTCGGCAGTAGTTGGAACCTCTGCCGCTGTATGGGTTACTCCATCCATGGTCACATGAGCTGTAATCACTCTTTGGCCGTTTTTTTGAACAAGTCCAATTTCATAATGAGCGTTCTCATCTAATCTGGCGCAAAGTCCAGCCTCCACATCAGCAATAGATGAAGCCATTTCAAGCAGTGTGCTCCATTCTGCTGAAGTATGCTGCTGTCTTCTGCCTACAAAAGCCACTTGGCCTACTTCACTGAGACCTTTCGGTTGTCCTCGAAGAGATAACCATCCCTGCCGTTCGTTTAAGGACCAGCTTCCCTCAGCCGGATTCCGCAGAAAGGCTAATCCCAGCGGCAATACATGTTCATCAAAATCATATCTTCCACTAGTCTCAGGTTTTGGTGATTGACCAGGTACACGTGAAACCTTCATTTCCAGTCCGACAGTGTCTTCATTATTATCGATCATCGGCCATCCGTCTTCAGTCCAGCTTACGGGAGCAAGGAAAGTCTCTCTTCCAAGCACAGTAAATTTTGCATCTACTAGTCTTACTCCAAGGAATACGGCCCACCAATCCCCGTTACGATCCTCAATCAAATCGGCATGCCCTAAATACTGAATGGGATTGTCAGTACCGCTGTGCGTCAATATCGGATGCGGCAATCGTTCAAACGGTCCATAAGGAGAGGAGCTGCGGCCAATGATCTCCCGATGTTCCTTAGCCGTTCCTCCTGAAGCCGTCATGATATAGTACATTCCATTTATTTTGTACAAATGGGGTCCTTCCGTCCAAGGTCCGCCATCCCCAGTCCAGATGACAACAGGTTCTGTTAATGCTGCTCCCGTAGCGATATCTATCTCATATTGGATGGCATGGGAGTCATAATCTGCCCCCTGCTGGGTGGTTACATATACTTTTCCATCCTCATCAAACATTAGAGAAGGGTCAATTCCTCCATAAGGAATACTAATCGGATCTGACCACGGACCCGCAGGGTCCGTAGCCGTAACATAGAAATTTCCTTTCCCGTGTACTTCGGTCGTTATCATGTAAAACGTTCCTTCATGATACCGGATCGTTGGGGCAAATATCCCTCCAGAGCTCTTGCTTTTACGAGTATCCAGCTGACTTACACGATTGAGCACATGACCTATTTGTGTCCAGTGAATCAAATCCTGACTATGAAAAATAGGTACGCCAGGGAAATACTCAAAGGAGCTGCAAACTAAATAGTAGTCATCCCCTGCCCGAGTGATACTTGGATCAGGATAGAAGCCTGGAAGTATCGGATTCGTGTATGTGATTGAAGATGGGGTCATAATTTAACAGACAACCTTCCTATTACTTAATAGTGATTGCAAGCTCCTTATTCCTTCACGCTTCCTACGTTCATTCCAACTACAAAATATTTCTGCATGAATGGATAAACTAGCAAAATTGGAACCGAAGCAACAATAGTAACGGCTGCACGAATGGACTTTGGAGTAACCATTGACCCCGCTGACTCAGCAGTTACCCCTGCCCCGTTAGCTACACTTGCGTTACTATTCGCATTCATACTAGATGATATTAATTTCATTAATTCATACTGCAATGTACTCAAGTGTTGGCGGGAAGAAGTGTAGATAAAAGCATCAAACCATGAGTTCCATGCACCTACCGCGACAAAAAGGGCGATGGTAGCAAGAACAGGCTTACACAAAGGGAAAACTACTTTCATGAAAATCTTGAATTCCCCTGCACCGTCGATTCTCGCGGATTCCATAAGACTTTCATGCAAGCCGCCAATGTAAGTACGGATGACGATCATATTAAATGCACTTATCATAGTCGGTATTACATATACCCAAAACGTATTAATCAAATGAAGATCCTTAATTAGGAAATAGTTCGGAATCAGACCCGCATTAAAATACATGGTTAGGACGAAAATAAAGGTAATCTGTTTGCGGAAAACATATTCTTTCCGGCTTAAAGTATAAGCAAGCATTGTGGTCAAAAATAGATTCAGGATCGTAGATATCACTGTTCGTGCTACCGAAATCCAAAAAGCAGGAATAATTGTACCAGAGGCAAAAACTGCCTTGTAGTTTTGTATGGTCCACTCTCTAGGCCATAGATAAATGCCGCCACGGATGGTATCATTCCCCGCATTAAAGGAGACTGCTATAGTATTCAGGAATGGATACAAGGTAACAATAACTAGACAAACCATAAATATAGTATTGAAGGTGCCGAACACTACGGGTTCGAACCCCAAATTTCTCATCCGTTTTCCAGCATTGCTTTTTGGAGATTTTTGAGGAATCAATTGAGTTTTTTCCATGATTATAACAGCCTCTCTTCCCCTAGCCGCTTCGAAGTCCAGTTAGCTAATAGCAGCAACGTTACACTTACGACTGTTTTAAATATACCACCCGCAGTGGCTAAGGAATAATTCCCTTGCCCAATCCCGTATTTCAATACAAATATATCAATCGTATCCGACCAGTCTACAGTAAGCCCGTTCCCTAATAAGTACGGAACCTCAAATCCGACATCCAGTACATGTCCTATGGACATTATCATCAGGATTACAATGGTTGGTCTAATTCCCGGCAATGTTACATTGAACATTTTTTTGTACCGGTTAGCCCCATCAATCTCAGCAGCCTCATATAAAGCTGGATCTATAGAAGCAATAGCAGCCAAGTAGATGATAGTACTCCATCCAACCTCTTTCCAGACGGTTGAAGCACCCACAATACCCCAGAAATACTTCCCTTCACTCAACCAAAGAATCGGTGAATCAATAAGATGTAATTTCATGAGTACGATGTTGATAATCCCGTCGTTAACCGAGAGGGAGACACCTACAATCCCTGTTACAATAATCCAAGAGAGGAAGTGAGGCAAGTAGGATATGGTCTGCACGGTTCTTTTCCAAAATACGTTTTTGATTTCATTAAGAAGTAAGGCCAATGTTATCGCGGTTATAAATCCTAGAAAGAAATTAATTAATCCCATAGCCAGTGTGTTTCGCAGTACCCTTAAAAAGGTATCGTCCGTAAATAGAAACTTGAAGTGTTTCAAGCCAACCCACGTTTGTTCGCCAAAAGCCTTAGCTGGTTTATAATCCTGAAAAGCCATGGTCCATCCCCAGACGGGTACATAAGCAAATAATATAATATAAAGCAGCAATGGAACCGACATCCAAATTAGCTGTTTCTGATTCTTAATCAAGGTCATAGTAATCGGTTGCTTCTTTTTTCTTTTAGGATGCCGGTTAACTTTTTTTCCCGTTAAAATCTCATCCATATATTTTCTCCCCACATCATCCATATATTTCAGAAAGTGGTTGGCTAATAAGCCACCACTTTCTGATTTTTAAGCAAGCTCTAACTATTTAACACTCCAAGTATCAAATCTCCATTTAAGCTGTTCATTGATTCTGTCTTCGTAGGCTTTGATATCCGCTTTATTAAGTTCTTTAACAAATTCAGCCCAAACTTTATCGAAATCGGAAGGACTAGCCAAGATTGCTTTTGGCAAGAACTTGGTTTTAACTTCTCCCATCTTCGTATCGGCAATTTTTGCTGGAGAATTTTCAACAAGATCTATGGACCAAGCAGGGTAAGCTACTGGGTTCGGTCCAGGCTTACTGAAGAAATCTACATAACTGTTGAATCCATATGCGTCGAGGACTTCCTTGTCAAACGCTTCCAATCCTGCCTTATATTCTTCTGGTTGGGCTGCCGCATCCGTTGAGTTACCGTCTGCAAAGTACCCTTGCATTTTCGGAGCGGTAGCATACCAAGCTTCTGCTTTGTTACTCAGCTTCCATGTAGCATCAACTGCGTTATCCCGTTGTTCTTGGGTTCTCATAAAGCGGCCGTTTTCCACAATATAATCTTCGCCTTCAATACCCCAAGTGAGAGTTCTTTGCCAATCTTCTTGAATCAATGTGTCCATCAGTTTAAGGATTCTCACTGGATCCTTAGCATTGACAGTGATCCCGAATCCATTATTCAAGTTAAGCGCAGGGCGATCCAGATAATAATCTTTGGTGTTGGTATCATACACAAGAGGCAGACCTACATAAGTTCTCATATCTTTCTCTTGTGTCTTGAGTGAATCTTCTGCTTTACCAAAGTTCCAGTGCTGATCAAACATTCCCAGAACGGCTCCGCTGGACAATTTAGCTAAATATTGGTCATAATCCATTGTAAATGCTTCTTTATCAATAATACCCAATGCATTCATATCATTAAGCTTCTTGTAGTACTGCTTAGCATAGTCTTTATCCGCAAAGACTTCTGCCACGTTATCATTAACCACTACTCCGCCATCATTAGGATGCCCGATCAGATGCTGAGGAGCATTAAACAATCCCCAGTTTCTCCAGTCTTTGTTATGAATCTCAAACCCAACTGTTGGTTGTCCATCAATGGTTGGATTCTTCTCTTTATACTTAACGATAAGATCGAAATACTCATCCAAAGTTTTAACCACTGGATAGCCAGCATCTTTAAGTACAGCTTTCTGAATCCAGAAAGCTGGGCCAGAGTAATAGGTTGAATTCACATCACCGTTATACGCACCATAGTTTGGAAGTGTATAAATATGTCCATCATTTGGATCCTTCATCATGTTCCAGTAAGCTGCGTAATGCGCTTTCAAATTTGGAGCGTGTTCTTCAATCAAGTCCTCGAGAGGAATAAATGCACCTGCTGCCGTCAGTTGGGTATTAGAACTCATTAGATCTGGATAATCCGAACCGGCAATCATAACGCCAAGCTTCTGTTTAAGATCTCCTGCCAAGAATTCGAAATTGAATGAGGCGCCTGTTTTTTCTTTAATCATTTTATAAATTTTATTATCTGGTGTTGGTTGCTGGCCTGCTTCTCCAAGAAAGATACTAATTTCGAAAGGTTCAATCTTATCAGAATCTGTTCCTGCTGCAGTTGAAGTGGCTGTTTCTGCTGGTTTGTCTTCCCCCTTAGCCGTCGTATTGTTGCTGTTATTTCCTCCGCACCCTGCTAAGGTAAAGCTTAGGGATAACACAGCAATCAGACTAAGTTTCCATTTGGATATTAACTTGCCCCCCATAAAGCACCTCCATATATTTGTTGGTGTAACAATGTTGTAAGCCCTTACAAGTTAAATTATAGAGGTGATAATCTTCTGAAAATACGCCAGAATTAAAGATGTACCCCCAAAAAGTTTAGGTATTAGTGTTTTTAAATTCGTTAGGACTCATATGTAGCTTTTTTTCAAATTGCTTGAGGAACTGACTATAATTGCCATAGCCCACTTTCTCAGCGATTTCACTATTTTTTAACTTATTTTGTTGAAGTAAATGTACTGCCTCTTTTATTCGGAGGTTATGCAGCTGTTCATTGAAGTTAATTCCGTTCTTCTTGATCAATAATTGTCCCAGATATACCGGGTGCAGGAAAAACACCTCTGATAGCCTCTTAATGGTAAGACATTCGCGAAAATGCTCTTCAATATAATTGTTAATCTCCTGAACAATCCCCTGTGATCTTAGGTTTTGTTCCTTAAGAAGGATATCAATACTGGCCTCGCCGCAGAATAGCAAATTACGCATTAAGTCCGTCAAGGTGATCATTGAGTCTAACATCGCGGGGATTCTAATTTGATTAGATAAGGAGGACTCATGAACTTCACTGGCTTCCGAGGTAAACTCAATAATCTTATACATCATATGAATAACAATTTTCTTCACAACCTCTGGAGCGATGCGCTGTTCCCGGAAACTGCGGGCTGCCGAGTTCACAGCTTGGCTAAAGCCTGCGGAGTCCAGGGTGTTAATCGGTCTTATCAAGTCATCCATCAGTTGAATTTGATCATAATGATAACTGAAGGGACTATCCTTAATCTCTTGATAACTCAGGACCTCTGCATTTTCAGGATAATAAAAATAATACATTAATGCTTCTTTCGCCGTTCGGTAACTGTTCCCGATCTGAAGCAAGGAGCCTACGCCAGCGCCAGCTGCAATATACAAAGCTTGTTTAGGGTGTTCATTCAGCAAGGGAGTTGCGATCTGATCGATCACAGCTCCCTCAGTGGACAATGAATGGTATCCGTATACGATTCCAAAACAATGACTCTCCAGATCCATCAGAAACATCGAATCTTTATCGGTTAGGAGGGCTGAGGCTTGCTCTCTGATCTCTGTATATAAAACCGGCTCTGTCTGTATCAGACAAATATTCCAATGGCTTTTCCCTTCCGATAATCGGTTAAGTACCTCCTGATTCGACTGCTCAGCTTTCTCATGCAGTATTCCTTTCAGGAGAGAAACAGCCTCCTCCGCGGAGGCTATTTGATTTAAACTGCGCTTCTGAGCTTCCTGCTCCAGCTCCTGATAAATCTCCAGTAATTCTTCTGCCGCTTCTTCTGGAAACACTGGCTTCATCAGATAATGATTAATTCCATAGTGTATAGCTGTCTTGGCATATTCAAACTCACTATAACCACTTAGTATGGCAAACTTAATCTCCTTAATCTCAGCTCGTTGCCAAGCTGCGACCATCTCCAGCCCATTCATTAGCGGCATATTAACATCCGTAATTACAAGATCTGGTTCGAGCTGTTTCATTAACTCCAGCCCCTCTTTGCCATTGCTGGAGGTTCCACATACCTCAAAGCCAAGCTCCTGCCAATCAATCCATAGCTGCATCGCTTCAAGCGCACTAGGCTCATCATCGATCAACAATACTTTGTATTTCATAGGGGGTCCCTCACTTTCTAGCTATTCTTCCGTTCCAGGAGTTTTAATGGAATGTCAAAAGTGACAATGGTCCCTTCATCCGGAACGCTGCTGATATCAAAACGGACCTGATCTTCATAATACAATTCTAATCGGCGGTACACGTTGCGGATTCCGATATTCGTTCCCGAAGACGCTTCATTTTGAACATTACCTAATAATTCTTGCAGCTTCTCTGGCTCTATCCCTTTACCGTTATCAGAGACGGTAACTTTTAAGCGTCCCTCCTCCACTAACGTCTTCACTTTTATCACACCAAGTCCCTCTATGGCCTGTAGACCATGTTTGCAGGAATTCTCAACGAGCGGCTGCATGCTTAGCTTGGGAATCTTATATTGAAGCGACTGCTCATCGATCTCAAATTGATAATCAAATTTATCCCGGAACCGGAATTTTTCAATTTTTAAATACATCTCGATGAAAGTCATTTCTTCTTCCAGAGTGACGAGATCTTCTTTCCAGCTCAGCAGCCGTCTAAGTAATTTGGATAAACTCTTAATAATATCTGTAACATCCGAATAATTATTTTTAGTACAGACCACCAAAATGGCATTTAACGTATTAAACAGAAAATGCGGATTCATCTGGCTTTGCAGAAAATTCAGTTCAGCTCTTACTCTTTCCATCTCCAGATTATTTTTTTGAATCTCCAGTTTATATACATCATTGATCAAGGAATTAATGGTAGTGGTCATCCTGTTAAAATTACGGATCAGTCCCCCGATCTCATCCTGGCCTTCATCGATTCGAATCAGCTCAAATTTCTCATTGGATACTTTCTGCATATGTCTGGATAACCGTTTCACCCGATAATTATAGGATCTTAACATCACATATAAAAAAGCGGTGGTGATTAGCGTGACAATGGACGCCAGAATCCCTGCATAAATCCGAATCTCCATTATCGCTTGGGTAATACGCTCACCTTGTGTAATTCCTATTATCCGCCAGCCCTTTATATAACTAGCTCCGCCGACGGGTACAATATGAACGTCCTCCTTGCGCTCATCATCCTGCAGCTTGAACACGGGATAAGGTTCCGCGGTGCCTCTTTGATAGCCGCTTTGTGCAGACATAATAATCTCGTCCTGCTCGTTAACTAAATAAAGACTCAAGTAATCTTTTTCTCTGATAATCACGTCATATATTTTACTGAGATCCAAATCAATTCTAAGCAGCTTTTCAAACTTATTGTATGAGCTGTAAGCGTCCATTCGCTCAATAACACTCAAATAAGGCGCTGTAGAAATCACACTAGAGGTATCACTCATATGATAAGCGGCAAGAAACAGATGTTTATCCGCAGCCTTCGACTGCTTATACCATTCACTATTCATTACCTTTTCATTGATGACCTGATAGTTGCTGCCGGAAACAATGGAATCATTGTTCGTAAATACAGTAATCCGTTCAATCTGATTATTCACCGGCATATAGCTGTTCATGCGGTCTCTCAGCTGTTCATCAAAAGTGTCATAAAATTCAATAGAGTTCCCATACGTCCGCTCAAGCAATTCATACAGGTTCTTATCGGCAGAAAGCGTATAGCTGACAGCTACCCCACCTTCAATGAAATCATGAATGTCCTTTCGGGCTCTTTCTAAAGATATTTCCAGGTTCTGCTGCTCTCTCGATTTGATCAGATCGGAAATCCGATCCAAAAAAACAAGGTTAATAATAATGATAGGGAGAAGAACACCTATGATATAAATAAGGGAAAATTTATAATTCAAGGGAATATCATTCACTACTTTTCTAAATCTGAATTTTTTTCTCTCCATATGAAACACCTTGCTTCCCCTAGAGCTGTTGGTTCTTATTCTCATTTTTATACACGGATGGTACTACCCCTACAAGCAACTTAAACTTATCTATAAAATAATCAGTGTTAGAGAATCCCACCTGCACCGCTATATCCGATATCTTTAGCTGTGTTCGTTTCAGCAGACTTTTCGCCTCTTCAATCCGTTTGGCATTTAGGTATTCACTAAAGCCCTGACCCGTTTGCTTTCTGAACAGTTGTCCCAAATAGGTAGAATTAATATGAAATTGTTGTGCCAAATCCTGAAGCTTTAATTTATTCCGAAATTCACGATCCACATACTGAATAACCTTGTAAATCGTATTTCGTTCATTCTGCTGCTCTAATTCAGACAGATAGACGGCAGCCCGTTCACACAGACTTTGTACATAACGGCTTAATATAAAATAATCACTAAGCTCACCTAGATTTCCGTATTCTTGCTGAAGCTTAATCATAATCGTATCCGGGTCTCCATTCATTTGAGCTATAATTCTACAGATCGTAAGCTCTAAATGGGCCACTTTTGCTTTTACAACTTCAAGGGTCAGCAGATTCTCGACGAAAGCAGTGAACGCTTCTTTTACACAAGGCTGGATCTGTTCCGTATCATTCGTTTGGACCTTATGCAGCAGCTGTCTGAAATGATCCTCATGAGGTTCTTCCTTTTTCAGGTTTCTAAGCTCACTATAATAAAAGACCCCTCTTTTCTGCTGGTGCGTTTTTCGTTTCCATACCTCAAGTGCCTGCCTATAAATCTCTCGAATAGAGCTCACCCCGACCATTCTGCTGCTAAGTGCTAGAAAGACCAGCTCCTGTGATTGTTCAGTGAGATCTGAATGCATCTGGTTGACGATAGTCTCCAGGCTCTCATTGCCGATAGAAGCAGACTGAAGAATGATCCCCGCTCTTCCCGATCCGTCTTGAAAGAAGCAGAAGTGTTCCTCGGAAAAATAATCACTTATCTGCGGTTGGAATGGATTCGTAGAGGAGGCGGGTTCGATAAGAATACACATTAACTCTGCATCCGCTTGAAGCTTCAAGGTGTTTCGGGTTAGAAGCTCTAAATTTTCGTTATACTCCCCTTGGATCAGGCGGTTGATGATATTATTTACGATAAAAAATTGCTTTTTATCAAACTCCTCATTGGAAGCGATTTCATTTTGGATTATTGGAGTGATCCTGCTTAATAAAGCCTCTATTTCTTCATCATCAATGGGTTTTAATAAATATTCATTTACCCGCTGGCGCAATGCCGTACGTGCATACTTGAAATCATCATATCCAGACAAAATCACAAATTTAGGAGGTTTCTCCATCACCTCATTCAACTTTGTAATAAGCTCAAGACCGTTAATTACAGGCATATTAATATCCGTAAGAACCAGTTCCGGTTTATTCTCCTGGATAAGCCTCATCGCATCCGTGCCGTTTTGAGCTTCACCACAAACTTCATAACCGAATTTTCCCCAGTCGATCATCGTCCTTAGCCCCTCAAGAACCCAGGGTTCATCGTCCACGATCAGAACCTTAAGCATGATGTTCGCTCCAATCTTATTAAGATAAGCCCGCGCTTTACACCAAAATATATAGATCATGCTATCATACTTGGATAATGATGTGAATTCATAAATTTTCCTTCTTTTGTTTAAAACAGTACTTTTTTTACTTGAAAAAACATACTAAAAACAGCGTATCCTAAATTTCAGACACACCTTTACAAGGGCCCATCATTCCATTATTATAGTTTACATCGAGTAAACCTTTACACAGTGTAAACTATATGGGAGGGCTATGATATGAGCAGCTTATCTAAGTCTGCTAGATTTCCACTTTTCATTCTGATGTTGAATCTATTTATCGCTTTATTGGGGCAAGGTATGGTCATTCCCATTCTACCTGAATATCTGAAACTGTTTAATGCGTCAGGGGCTGCCGCCGGATATCTTATTGCGGCTTTTGGAGCAGCACAGTTTATTTTTTCACCTATAGGGGGACAGCTCTCGGATAAATGGGGCCGAAAATCAATGATCATTTCCGGAATGTTTTTAACCGTCCTTTCAGATCTGATATTTGCTGTATCTACGACATTGCCCCTACTTTACATCGCTAGATTTATTGGGGGTATAGGTATCGGAATCATGGTCCCTTCCAATATGGCCTATGTCGCTGATATCACCACCCATGAAACCCGTGCAAAAGGTATGGGGTACTTGGGGGCTTCCATGAATTTGGGTATGGTACTTGGTCCAGGGTTAGGCGGGATTATCGCTGGGTTTGGAATACGGGTGCCTTATTTTTTTGCGGGTGGACTTGGGCTTATCGCTACGATACTTTGTTTTTATATGCCAGAGACACTACCAAAGGAAAAACGGAAATCCGTTAACAAACAGGACCCTCGGGAATCCATTCGTAATCAAATCGTAAATTCATTCCGGACGCCCTATTTCCGCTATCTTCTGCTCATTCTGATCATGACATTTGGTCTGATGAATTATGAAACGGTGTACGCCCTTTTTGTGGAACAAAAATACGGTTTTGATGCAACGAAAATCTCAATCATTATTACGGTTGGTGCTATTATAGGCATTATTGTGCAGATCTGGCTGCTTGATCATCTGATTAAGAGACTTGGCGAGATAAAGCTTATACGTATATCATTGGTGATGACCGCTATAACCTTATTGTTGATGATATTCAAGATCAATTTAGGTTATTTATTAGTTGTATCAGGTTTATTTTTTGCTTTTAATGCTTTTTTGCGCCCCACAGTAAGTACATTGATTGCCAATTCAGCTGGCGATCGGCAAGGATATGCTGCCGGATTAAATACAACGTACACCAGTATAGGAAACATACTTGGACCCATTTTAGCGGGATTGATGTTTGACAAACATATTAATATTCCCTATATTTTTGGGGCAATTATCCTGGCATCTGCCTTTTTCATCACCTTACAAAAACCAAAAAAAGAGCAAGAAAGGAGTGTCGCCCATGACTGAGAACTGGCACCAGAATTTAAAAAACAAAAACCGGGAAGAATTAATTGCTGCGGCGAAGGATCTTTTTATGAAGCAAAGCTTTCTCAAAGTTAATATTAAGGATGTCTGCGACGTGGCTGGTGTAAGCCGGGTTACCTTTTATAAGCATTTCCAGTCCATGAACGAACTGATTTTTGAGGTCCAGATGGAAATTCTGGAGAGCATGACCCAATTTGTTAGAAGCGCACCTTCTTCAATTGAAATGAATGGTAAGCAAATGCTTGCTTCGATGCTTAATGCTTGGATTGATTATGCCCGGCAACACCCAGGTTACATCAAATTCATTCTTCTATTCGATTTGCATTTTGAAGCCTATGATTACAGTAAAGAACTCAAAGAAAAGTACAAAGATTTTGTGATGCGGGGAAAAGAACGACATTTCTTAATGGATGCTCTGGAGGCCGGAGTTAAAGATGGATCGTTAAAATTTGATACAGAACCCTTATCCACTGCTCATTTCATCTTCACGTCTATGATGGGTTTATTACAGAAAATGAGCCTGATTTCCAAAGACGATTTCAACAACGAACTTCAGGATATTCAAATTGCTAACCGATTTGTGGACATGTTAGTTCAGTATTTAAGTACAGAAAGTGATGAATCTCCTGCCTTGAAGTAAGGGGATCCATCACATTCTACGTAATAGAGAGGAGTAGTTTAAATGAAATTATTCTTATTTAAGGAGCGGTTAGACTCATGTTTGATTAACCATTCTTTTCTGGCAAGCCCGCCTCCATAGCCACCCAATTCACCATTGCTGTTTATCACTCGATGACATGGAACCAAGATTGAGAGTTGATTGGTACCATTCGCCCTTGCTACAGCGCGGCAAGCAGAGGGATTATTGATTTTCTCTGCAAGCTCCCTATAAGAAGCTGTCTGTCCCAGAGGTATTTTCCGGAGTTCATTCCACACCTTTTGCTGAAAGTCTGAGCCCAGATAACGAACCGGCGTTGTAAATTCCGTAAGTTCACCTGTGAAATACAGCTTCAATTCCTCCTCAATTTGGTGAAGGACGGCTACCTTTTCAGGTAATATAGTTGCATTTAAGCGAGTGCGTAATCTTTTGATTTCATTTTCAAGACCCTTGCGATCCACAAATTCCAGCAGTAAAAGACTCTCTTCATCGGAGATGGCCAGCATGGAACCCAATATCGTTTCTATCCAAGTACAGTACAGCACTTTAATCTGCTTGGAATGATTCGGGACAGTCCCCATCGTTCGTGAAAAGGCATCCCTAAACCCATTGCTCGAATCGTACCCGCTTTCCAGTTGTGCGTTAATGATTGAATCCCCATTCCTAATATGTTTGAATGCCAGTCCTAAACGTCTAGAACGTGCATATTCGATAAAGGTCATCCCGAATTGTTTCTTAAATTGGCGGCGTGCCGTGTTTGCACTAATAGACAGCTCATCAAAATCTTTATCTGTCCATTTTCGTTCCGGATTGCTCTCAATAGCTTCTACAAGCAGCTTTACTTCAGGAGACATTTTTGTTGGATTGGATAACGGCTGACACCTTTTACATGGTCTATATGATGCTAATAAGGCTTCCTTGGCTGTAGCAAAAAACTCACAATTTTCTTTTAATGGCTTTTTAGCGGGACAAGTTGGCCTACACATGATCCCCGTTGTCTTCACTCCTACAAAAAATACGCCCTCATAATTCGAGTTTTTCTCGACCAGCATCTTATAATATTTATTGATATCCTGCTCATTAGTTATCATAGTATGGTTAGCTCATTTCTAAATAAAGTCCTGAGGCGTCAAGCGTTTGCCGGGCATTTTCCTGAAGATTATGTTGTGCCTGAAAGAAACTACGCGGGCCATAGCTAATACGTTTCACGCCAATTTTTTGCAATTCATGATTTGAAAGCATACCGTCCATAACCATGATATTCACAGGCAGTGGCGATTTTTTGACAAATTGTTCAATCAAGCTTGGATCAGCGAGCCCCGGTATAAAAATCCCATCCGCTCCAGCGTCAGCATAAGCATAGGTACGTTCTATAGCTTGATTCACTAGATCCATCGAATGTTCCTTATCCTTGAAAAAAATATCCGTTCTAGCGTTAATAAACACACGCTTTTGCAGTTTGGAGGCTACTTGTTGTATGGTTTTGATCCTACGGCTTTGTTCGCTGGTCTCCCATAGTTCATTGTTAGGATGATTTACAATCTGATCTTCAAAATTGATACCACAGATGTCTAATTGAAATAACTGCTCCATGTTATGCGCTAAAGTATCCTCATCTATAGCATATCCACCTTCGATGTCTACGGTCAATGGAACCGCTACTCGTTCGGCAATCTTTGAAATCATCCAAAGCATAAGCTCAAATGTAAGCTGTTCACCATCCGAATATCCCCACGCTTCCGCCATGGAATAGCTGCTAGTTGCTACCGCCTTTGATCCAGCTTGCTCTATTGCTTTAGCTGAGGCTACATCCCAGCAGTTGTACAGGATCAGTGGATTTTTTTGATCATGCAGCGTTTTAAAATAGTCATAGTTTTTACTGTTCATAAGTGGTCATCTCCATTTAGTTAAGAATAGAACCACTATATATTAGACATCCATTATCGATACCAGAAAAATTAACACCAATCTTTTTTTCCACAAAAAAAACACCGATAGATAATCTAATCCTCTCAGGATCAGATCATACCATCGATGTCAGTTTGCCGATTAAAGTTCTACCTTACGGAGTGATTGTTTTGGTGATGGTTTGGATGACTTATTCCCTGTCCCCATCGGTAGGATTTGTGGAGCTGCGATCCCGATCAGAACTACGATAATCCCGATCCAGCGAAGTAATGATACCTCTTCTTGCAGAACTAACACGGAGGCTACTACAGCTGCCGGTAACTCCGCTGCCCCTAAAATCGCGCCTAGACCTGAACCCAGCTTCGGAACCCCGATCGAAAAGAACAGAACTGGAATTACGATGCCCAACAAACCTAGAGGTAGGCCGTATTTCCAAAGCCCATCGGTAATCGCACCGTCATATAAAAACGAAGGAGAAAAAACAGTCATAATAATAACCATTGCACTAGTGGTCATATACAAGCTTTTATTAACGGCAGGTACCTGCGTAGCTACTCTTCCACTCACAAAAATATAGAAGGCAAACGACACGGCTGACATTAAGCCAAAAACCACACCAGTGGTCGTGATTCCACCTACACTCGGCTCAAGGATGCCCCCCGCTAATACCGTACCAATTAGAAGGATAACCATCGAAATCACTTTTTCCCGACTAGGAAGTTTTCGATCTACAACCGCCTCCAGAATTACACCGATCCAAGTAAATTGGAATAACAGTACAATCGCAATCGAAGCAGGCAATTGTTCAACGGCGAAGCCATAAAATATGCCAGTTAAACTGATAGTGATCCCAGCGGCTAATAATTTCCCGCCTGTTTTTAGCCCTAATTTCTTTCGAGAAAATAATAAGACCAGCAAGAGCAGCATACACCATCCAAAAAAGTATTGTGATCCTACCAATTGTTTCATTCTAAAGCCATCGTTCATTCCAAGCTTGACGATCGTAGAGAGTGAGCCATAACTACAAGCACCTAAAAAAACTAGTAAAGCATATTTGAATAACTTCATATTCATCGTAAACCTCTTCCCTTTCTCTTGAGCAAGCTCATTAACATAATAAAGCCCCTTGTCATCGAAATGACAAGGGGCGATTGAAACCAAAGAATACATCTTTGACAAAATTCCGCCACTCCATCCACTGGATAGAGTTTGGTTTATTTACTTATAACAACTCCAATCATAATATGATAAATCACACAGGGTGTCAACTTGAAATTTAAGGATTTAGCTGGAACAATCGATAGACAATAACAGCTGCCTGAGCACGAGTTGTATTGGCTTTAGGTGCAAAGTTATCTTTGCCTACACCTTGAATAATCTTTGCTCCGCTCATGAATTGTACAGCCTCACGAGCGTAGGATGAAACGTCAGCGGCATCATTGAAACTCACTGGCTGGTCCACTCCCACGACCGTAAGTTTGGCGAGTTGTGCTGCACGATAAGCCATCAACGCCATTTCCTCACGGCTAATTGTTTCATTAGCACCGAAGGTTCCATCAGATCTGCCCTGAATAATTCCTAGCTTCTGAGCAGCAGCAACGGAGCTGTAGTACCAAGCATCCAGCGAAATATCCTTAAATGTACTTGCCGCACTACCTTCCTCCAGCTCTAGTGCAAGCATCAGCATCTTCAGGAACTGCGCCCGAGTTACATTCAGCTGTGGCCCGAAGTTATGATCTCCGGTGCCATTCAGAATATCTCTGGCGGCAAGGGCTTGAATGCTATTTTGTGCCCACCCTAGTCCAGCGATATCCTTAAAGGAATTTTCCGCATATCCTACTGCGAATCTGCTGGAATTGTCTGGTCTGAAGATGATCTTGCCAGTTGTCGGATTAAACTGGGAGTTTCTAACCACCTCTACAGTCCCGTCTTCACGGATTTGGTAGGCTACTATTTGTTCTACACCTGAAGTTGTCTTTGGTTTGTAATCCCGTTCAACCTTCAGTCCACGCCCAAAGCTGTCAAACTGTTTGCCATCAACAAAGAACTTAAACTCATAAATATCCCCGACATCCGTCTGAAGCGACAGTGTCTTCGCGTCAACTTTGCCAACTACAAGCTTAACGCTTGCGGCGTCAGATCCTGCCATCGCAAGAAGCAGGTCAGCATTTATTCGGAACGTAGACAATCCCATGTCTATTTCCAAAAGTTGAATTGCTTTTGCTCCCGCTCCAGCCAACTCACGAGCTGGCAAGGTCAGTTCAACCACCGAGCTGGCAGAGGATGGCTTCACTGTGATTCTCAATACTCCATTCTGCATTGAGCCAATTGCTTGTTGCAGAATCGTCGAGGATACCTCTGCAATAGCTTTACCATTCACATCCGCTGTCACGGAAAGAGTAACTCCATCTGCGTTCACAGTTGGTTCCGGTTGTTTCACTGGTTTGACTGTCGTTGAAGATGAAGTACCGCCCGATTCTGAAACCTGCGATTCTGCCTTAATCTCAATGGACATCGTACCTACAACACCGGAGTCATCTTTAGCTGTCGCTCTCACCGTTACTTTGCCTGCTGCAATTGCAGTGAGCAAGCCGGTATCCGTAATAGTTGCTCGCTCAGTAGCTGATCCATCCTCATTCACTACTGACCAGGTCACTGCTGGATCGGATGCATGGTCCGGCAGGATTACAGCTGCCATTTGCAGGGTTTGCCCTGACTTGATTTCGCTCACATTATCTTTGGAGGAGACTTTTATCTCCATGACGGATATAGGAATGACATGAACAACCGATTGTGCCTCATGCAGGATGTCAAAATCAACATCTGTGTTGGATCCTCGGAAAGAAATAAATCCAAGCGGCACGGCGATTTCACGATTTGTCTTCTTCGCTTTGAAGATGATTTCTAAGAATTCCGCATCATCGGTCAGGATATTTCCTGCCTCCGTTCCAGCTACACTAACTGTTATTAGACCTGGACTGTCCTCATTAATATGAGTGATGCTGAATCCGTCTGGCAAGGTCTGAGCGGATATGAATTCCACACCAGATACGTCATATGCCATGGTAAAGTCTACAGCATACACTTCCTTGTAGACGGAGGTAGTAACATTTGTAAGCCCTACACGGTAAGTGAAATCCTGTCCTGCCACCACTGTGACCGGTCCGTTCAGCGTTGCAGCGGGCAGATTACGGGCAATCTCATCTTGTCCGCTGATATTAATCTCTAGGCTTCCGGATACTCCACTTCCATCTAGAGCTCGCGCAGTTACTTGTACGCTACCGTTCTTTCTAGCTGTCAGCAAGCCCTTCTCATTAATAACCGCTTTATCCGTAGAGGTTATCCCATCTGCTTCAGTTACCGTCCAGATAACTTTAGGATTCGTCGCATTCTCTGGAAGCACAGAGGCTTGCAGCTGCAAGGCACCGCCCTTCGACTCAATGCTGCTAATTCCATCTTTACCCGTTACAGTAATTGAAGAGACTTGTACCGCAGGTATCTGCTCTTGATCCACTAAGATCTTGGATTGCTGTGGATTCCAGCCATCACTTCCACCAAGCACAGCTTCAATCGTATAGGCAGCTGCCTCTTCTGCTGTTAATTGTTTGGACCAGCTGTAACGTGAAGCTGCATTAGCCCCCTCTCCGTAACTTAAAAACTCAGAGAACCGTGCAGTTTTGGAACGACCTTCATACCATTCATGCCAGCCAGTAGCACGAATATGAGCTCCCATCTCCGTGTTAATGAAGGTAGAGCTGCCATATTCTCTCCATGGCCGGCCCAAATCAACGGTTCCAGCAGCAACGCCCTCACTGGCAGTTAGTCGATTATTGATGAACACATAACCAGGCTTACCCGTTGCCGTGGAAGGCGCAGTAACATAACCAGCACCCGCACTTTGAATCACATTATTCTCGAATACAGCAGCGGAATTACCAAAGATAAAGTCCACTGTACCTTCAATATGGCTGTCGACGAAATAAGCTCTTCCCTTGTCTGCGAACAGGGTATCCTGATATCCAAGAAGTTTAACATTTCTGTACACTCCCCGGTCTCCTTCAGCATATAAAGCGACTGCCTGACCGGCATCCCGCCCAGCACTGTTCTCAACCGTCATGTTCTCCAGTGTGAAATCAGTTGCCGCAACCTTTAATGTATAGCTACCGCTGGTGCCCATTTCTTTACCATCTGAGCCAATGGTTTTCGCGGAGTCACCGTTAATAAGTACGGTACCTTCCCGGCTCTCACCGATGATACTAATATTCATCTTACTAGAAGGTACAAGCACCTTCTCCTTATACGTGCCGTTCTTCACTTTAATAATCGTGGTTAGGGCACTATTATCAGGTGCTGCTTGAATAGCGTCATTAATCGTTTTATAATCTCCTGTCCCATTCTGAGCAACAATAATGACAGGAGCTGGAATTCCCTTGACCACCTCGGATGGAACACTGGCACCCTTATCACCGATGGCGATTACCGCATATTGATAGGCAGTCCCGTTGCTCAAGCCTTTATCGGTATAATCTGTTGCTTCGATGCCGTCGGCCACGACCGCATAGCTGCCACCGCTCTCCGAGCGTAGAATTTGATAGCTGCTAGCTCCATCAGCTACATTCCAAGTCAGATGGATATCAGTGTTGCCAGGCTCAACGCTAACTCCTTGTGGAGCCTGCGGCTGGCCGGAATTCTTGTATGGAACCGCTGGGGTAGCAGCTGAATCTAGACTACTACGGGTACCGCTTATTGCTTTGACTTTGTAATAATACGGTGTTCCGTTTACGAGCCCAGCATCAGTAAAGCTTGTGTCTGATAAATCAGACCCGAGCACTTCATAAGGACCATTCGCCGATGAGGCACGTTTGACAATGTACTGGCTCGCCTCCTCAATCGCTGGCCAGCTTAGTTTCATTACACTGTCACCAGCTTCCGTGGAAACGACAGGTGTTCCCAAAGGAGATTCCGGAGTAGCTTCAACAGGCGCTGATTCTTTTCCCTCCCCGGCCACATTTGTTGCAGCTACGACGTAACGGTAGGTTTGCCCGTTGGCCAAACCTCCGACGCGGTAAGTTGTGCCGGTGATTTCTTTTGCCACGAGTTCATAGCTACCTGAAGTCTCATTCCACTTCTTGATGCTGTAGCTGGCTGCATTCTCCACAGCTTTCCAACTGAGATCCAGTTGTGCATTCCGACTTACAGCCGCAAACGATTCTGGCGCAGGCAATTTCACCGCCAAAGCGGATGGGGTAATACTAATTTCATTGGAATTTCCCGATTCACCAGTGGGCGCCGTCGCCGAGATAACATAATAATAGGTAGTTTCGTTGGTAACTTCATTATCAATATATGATGTCTCTGTAATAGCATTGGCAATAGTCTCATAAGGCCCCCCGCTCTTAAGACTTCTCTTAACATTGTAGGAAGTTGCGCCTTCAAGAGCAGGCCATGATAGCTGGGCTGCTTGGTTTCCTGGAAGCCCAGTCAGTCCAAGCGGTGTTTCAATGGGCTCAACATAGATCTTTAAATTGTCTAAGTAATAATTTCCTGAGCCGCCGCCCGGTGTCTTGGACAAGATACGCCCAATGCCGTAGCTGGCGAAATTCGTGGTTGTGAACGGAAAAGAGCCAGCAGGCTGATCATCGATATATACATCCACTTTATCGTTGTTCACATCCACCTTTAGCTTCAGGTTGTACCATTGTTTTAGGGAATAAGAGCTCATCAGTTGATGATACTGGCTGCTCCCCCTGCTCATGGTTAGCGTATATTTACCTGTAGCTTCAGGAAGCGTTGGCTTTCTGCTCTCAATGGAGAATGCCGTTTTGCTTCCATCTGTACTCTGGGCCTGCAGGAACACCGAGGTTCCCGATTCTGTCGCAAACATAAAGTCAGTGTCAATAACCAGTGCACCTGTAATTGGCGCAAATTTACGGATAAACTGCACGCTGCCGTTCGCACCATCGAACACATTCAACACTTGATCTGACGTATTCCCTTTACTGTCAGACGGTGTGGGAGATACAATAACCTTTTGAATTTCAGTCTGTGGATTTGGAGTTACATCATAATACTCTGGTGTCACACCTACGGCAACCTGCTCGAAGTCTTCATCCACATAATAGACATTACCTGCTTCACCTTCAGCTGTAGCGCTGGCCTCATCGGAATCAAAGCTTTCACCAAGCTCATTCACCGCGCTGACCACGTAATAATAAGTTTTTCCGGAGCTGAGTCCGGAATCAGTATACAAGCTATCTTTAATTTCAGTATTAATCGTTTTGTAGGGACCGCCGGAAACCTCGCTACGTTTAACACTATACGACTTGGCAGAAGCAACGTCCTCCCAATTCAACTTCACTTTCTCTTCACCGGCTGTGGCTGTAAGTCCACGGGGTGCAGCAGGAAACTGATCACTAAGCGGTTTCAGCTCCACCTCACTGAAGACAGACGCATTATAACGATTAACCTCGTTATCTACCTTAGCAGCATCGGCTGCAAGACCAAAATAAACCGTATCATTCAGGTCAAGCTTCACCGTGCCTACCTTGCTCCATGTTACTTTATCCGGCGATACCAGACCTGTCACTTCGTTACCAAGACGAACCAGCTTCACCCAATAAGGTGTATTGATGAAACTGTCCGGTTCTGTTTTTACCACCTTGGCTCCTGTGGTGGAGCGGGTAATCATAACTCCCTTCTTGCCATATTTGACATAAGGGATTGCCAGCATCGTCATTTTAGAATTGTCATTGAGATTATCACGAATCATGACACCTGCTTTGGCATAATCATCAGTTCCCGTTACGGAGTCGATTCTAGCAATAATTTCACCATTGCCTGTCAGGGTTTGATAAGCAAACTGAAAGTTATCAACAGCAGTTTCGCTCTCCGATGTAGCTCCGATAAGTCCAGCCGATTTGAGCGTAATTTTCCCGCTATCTGGATGAAGTGTAGTCACTCCCGCTATCCCTGGACCACCAACATCCACTGAAGTCCACGGAAGAACGGATCCAGAGGTGTTGACATGTATAGCTACGTTATCGGATTGTGTCTTAAGCCCTTTATTGTCTATAGCCTGAACAACAAGATAATAGGTACCATCCTGCACATTGTTCCAATTGAAACTATAAGGTGCTGTGGTAGCTTCGTCTTGCTTCACACCATTAACGATAAATTCCACCTTAGCAATACCATCGCTATCACTGGCAGAAGCTGTAACATTCACCTCGCTGCCTGACTCTATGATTTGGTTATTCACAGGATAATTGATAGC
Organism: Paenibacillus sp. FSL R5-0928; assembly: GCF_037970385.1. NCBI lineage: Bacteria > Bacillati > Bacillota > Bacilli > Caryophanales > Paenibacillaceae > Paenibacillus > Paenibacillus sp. FSL R5-0928. The sequence goes on from NZ_CP150225.1 coordinate 6,152,072, forward strand.
GGTTACAGGATTGTCCGTATGCTCATTCCCTGATTTCCCTAACACAATGAGATCATTCAAATACACTTCTAAATTTGTATATCCCTCCGAAGATAACGTCGACTTCTTGCCATCCTCAGGATCGGTAGGATCTAGTCCATTAGCAATCTCCCAGCTATCATCCATACCGTCATGATCCATGTCGATTACATTGGAAGCTGTCTCTGTATAGTCTGGGTAACCGCCTATTTCAATAGGTGAATTAATATGCTGTCCAGTGCGATTCTTCACATCATTAATGACACGCGCATCGTAAGCATCACGTCTTGGCAAAGTGGCACCAGCATCAGCCATTACATTTGCGTAGGCTTCCTCCGCCGACACTGCCGTATATGGGTTAGGCATCTTTGCCGGCTCCGCAAGCTTAGAGATATTCGAATACTTTTGCACACCCTTCCAGTTGTCTTCGGTAACCTTCGGATTACCATCCATGATGTTCCCATCTATAAACAACCGGGTTTCTGGAGACACTTCCCCAAACAATTGATTTTTTACACTGGTGTAGGTGTTTGGACCATTTTTATAATAATTGTTAGTGATATTATATCGATAATCTTCTGCTCCCCCACCATAGGTCGAAGCGAATCCCCAGTTATAGATAACGTTATTAGACATTTCCGTCAGGTCCACCAATTTGGTCACCGTCGGCAAACGGGGGTTGCGGCTGGTGCTATGAGCAATCAGATTGTGAAGGAAACTGGCATTTTTCCCACCCCAGATTCCTCCGTAGCCGTGACGTCCCTTCTGGTGAGTCGTCATCAGCATACTTTCAGCGGATATCGACCATTGTACGGTAGTATTCTCGTTGTCATACAGACTGACCACTTCATCCACCGACCAGCTGAATGAGCTATGATCGATAATGAGATCCTTATGGTACCTTGATCCAAAAGCATCATCTTCACTAGCTACCCGGTCGCCTAACCGGAAACGCATATAGCGCATAATAATATTGTCAGCTTCAACAGAGGTTGTGTAGTCGGCAATTGTAATTCCGTCACCTGGAGCCGTTTGCCCGGCAATCGTCAGATTTGAGCCGGTAATCTTGAGGGATTCCTTCAGATGGATGGTTCCCCCCACTCGAAAAACAATGGTCCGATTACTTTGACTTACCGCATCGCGGAAGGAGCCGGGGATCGGAGTTTCCTTGATACCATAATCAGCCAACGTCGTCACTTCATACACAGGTTGAGCTCTTCCGCCGGTTACATATTTGCCGCCACCTTCCGCACCCGGAAAGGCAGGAAGCGCTTCCAAAGAAGCGGCCTCGACACCACCAAATGGCATACATGTTGCAAGAAGACTCGCGACCAGCGCCCCAGATAACCATTTTTTCTTCATACAAGACCTCCTAATATCTATTGGAATAAGAAGGGGGCCCTGTCCTCAGAGCAACCCCTTCCTTAGTAAAGCCGTGTGTATTATTCCTTGCCCTGATAACGGAAATATGCGAAATCAGCACTGCTGCCACCGAACTGCTGCATATCATGCGCCGCAATGCCAACAAAGTTCCCAGTGAAGCCTCCCGATAAAAAGCTGATATTCTGCGGATCGCCAAGTGGCTTCCACTCCGTATCGTCACCCTTAAGATAAACAAATTGCCCAGTCACTTCCTGCACCTCAACCGCGATCCGCAGTGTCTCCCCTGCATTTAGTTCAATCATTACAGGCTCCGCAGTGAATTCATCCCGCTGACAGCGCATTAACCGCAGCACCTTGCCACGTCCTTCTTCATGGCTGATATACGCATAAAGATAGTTATCTTCATTCAGGTATAACAGTAGTCCTGCCATCTGCAGATAAGTATTCGGTTCATATTCAAGCGCTGTTTCGGCGCGGAAGCTTATATCCGTCTGGCGAATAGCCAGAATATGATGCTCAAACAGACTCTGCACGGATTCCCCGGCCCTGATTCTTAACCAGCCCGGTCTTTCAGCAAGGGAACACCAGCTTTCATTCCTAGGAATCCGCAGTGTATTCCAGTTCTTTTTCAATTCCGGGCCGTTAAAATCATCCTCGAATTCAAGCGTCCGCACTTGTTTCAGGACCTTCGTTCCTTTAGGTGCTGGTACCTTGAGCTGTGGCGCATTTCCGCCTGAGGTTAGTCTTAACCAGCCCTCCTCATTCCAGTGCACCTGCTGAACGGCAGTCTCTCTCCCCAGTATGGCGTATTCGCCTTCCAGGGGTCGGGTACACAAATGGGCCATATACCATTCACCTTCTGGTGTCTCTACCAGACTTCCATGGCCGGCACATTGAAGCGGCAGCTCGGGATTATCCCGTGAGGTCAACATCGGATTGAGCGGATCCACCTCATACGGTCCAAGTAGCGCCTTGGAGCGCGCTACGGTTACGGCATGCCCCGATCCAGTGCCGCCTTCTGCCGTAATTAAGTAGTAATAACCTCCCCGCTTGTAAATATGCGGCGCTTCCGTCTTCTTCAGCGGCGTGCAATCAAAGATTTTCACAGGTTCACCTATTAATTGGCATTGCTCTGGATCGTACTCCTGAATTACAATTCCGCAGGACTTGTTGCCTTCCGTAATCCGGTAATCCCACAGCTCATTCAGCAGCCATTTGCGCCCATCCTCATCATGGTACAGAGATGGATCAAACCCGCTGCTATTCAGGTATACCGGGTCAGACCAAGGTCCCTCAATATCCCCCGCAGTAATCAGATAGTTATGACAATCTTTAAAAGGCCTTTTAGTGCTCTTAACATCGGTATAAATCAGATAAAACAAACCGTCATAATAGCTAAGCTGTGGAGCCCAGATACTGCAATTTTTCGGATTTCCCCGCAGATCCACCTGATGAGTCAGAATATCTGTGCAATGCTCCCAGTCTGCTAAGTCCGCTGATTGATACACCCTTACACCGGGCAGCCATTCAAAAGAAGAAACAGCAATATAATACATCTCCCCCGCTCTTACAATACAAGGGTCAGGATTGAAGCCTTTTAATATGGGATTGTGAATAATTCCAGTCTGAATATTATCTGTAATCATCTTCATACTCCTTCCTATTTCCATACATCCGCACCCTTCACCCTAAGCAAATCTGCAGTCTATCCTGTTCAATTATCAGTCTGTCTGCTCACTTAGATCTTCCTGTGACGGGATAACGGTCACCTGCTGTACTAATTCTTCCACTTTACGGGTGTTTCTCGATTGGCAACCGGTGATATCTACCGTTTCTCCATTTTCAATATAAAAAGCCGGTCCCTCATGATTCTCGATCGTCACTTGGCGGAAGCGGATATCTCTTACGTTGCCAAGATAGAACCCACGGTTGTTCATATCCTGGATTCCTGACATCATGGCTGGACGACCAGGGATTGCATTCTCTGCCATGGAAATATCAATATCGGAAAAGGTAATTTCTGAAATGTATTGCTCCGCAAGGCCGTAAAGAAAACCTGCAGCAGCATGAACATTCCGAGCAGTAATATTAGCAAAATGAATCCGTCGGAAGCAGGGGGTCTCCTCCGTCACCGGATAAGGATTCTTGTCCCATACGTATTTGTCCTTACCACGTGGTCCGCAGAAATAATAAAGATTAAGAATAAACGGACAGATCACGTCCTCCATCACGATATTACTGACACGAATATCTTCGACAACACCTCCGCGCCCGCGTCTGGACTTCAGCCGAATTCCGCGGTCTGTCTGCTTGAACACGCAATTGCTGATCACGATATTACGGATATCTCCGCTCATTTCGCTTCCCAGCACCACACCGCCGTGACCATGAATCATCGTGCAGTTAGTTATCGTGATATTCTCACACGCAACCCGCTCCTTCGTATCCTCCGTCCCTGCTTTAATGGCGATGCAGTCATCACCCACATCGATATTGCAGTTGCTGATGCGGACATTCACACAGGATTCTGGGTCAATGCCGTCTGTATTAGGCGAATCCGCCGGATTATAGATCGACAGATTATCAATCGTAACATCATGGCAACAGATAGGATTCACAGTCCAGCTTGGGGAGTTCACGAGTGTCAGATCTCTGAGCGTGACTCTACGGCAGTTGTCGAAGCTGATAAGCTTCGGGCGAGGATACAGCAGTGAATCAGGAGAATTCCGATGTTTATCCCACCAAGGTGCGCCCCTTCCATCCAGCTTGCCTGCACCTGTAACCGATACATTCTCTAGATTTATTCCAAAAATACATGAAGCATGGACATTCTGTTTCACACCCTCCCAACGGGAATCCACCACCGGATAATCGTTAGGATTAGAGCTGAAGCTAAGCTCAGCTCCAGGGCTAAGCTTCAGCTCAATATTGCTTTTCATGAAGATAGCGCCTGTCTGATAGTGCCCGGAAGGAACATAAACTGTTCCTCCCCCTGCCTCGCTTGCCGCATGAATGGCACGGGCTATCGCTTCCGTTGAAGGCTCTGCACTATTAGGATGTGCTCCGTAGTCATTTATATTGTAGATAGACATGCGCTTCACTCGCTCCCTTTCGTCACGGCAGGACGCTGCAAATATTCATATTCTCCGCAAGCCAGGAGGAATGCGCCAAGCCCCTTCTGATCATTGGTAACAATCGGTTCACTGATATAATAGGTGTAAGTACCATCTCTCCGGTCTTCACCACCGAGTCCAGCGACCTGGCAGTTTTTATTCAGGTTAACCCAGCCATTTTTGGTTTCCAGCACAAATTCAGTAATAAGGCCTTGATAAGCACGGTCAAGTGTCTCGAACCAACTAGCATCCAGTACACCAATCCGAATGCCCTTAGCCATTGCATAGGTGATCATACTTGAGGCAGAAGCCTCCAAATAATTGCCTTTACGGCCGCCCATGTTTACAACCTGATACCAGACTCCGGCATCAGCATCCTGAACCTGACGAAGCGCTGTCAGCGTATCTGTCAGAATACGTGCCAAGATCTCGTAATCCGCGTGTTCCTTAGGGAGCATTCCGAGTACATCCACTAGCGCCATCACATACCAGCCCAGCGAACGCCCCCAAAAGTTCGGAGACAACCCCGTTTCAGGATCGCACCACGGCTGTACCCGCTTTTCATCCCATGCGTGAAACAGGAGACCCGTCTCAGTATCCTTGGTATGACGCTCGCACAGAATAAATTGCCGGGTCACATCGTCCAGACCCTTGCCGCCTTCATACTCAAGTAAATACTCCAGATAGAAAGGAGAGCCCATATACAAGCCATCCAGCCAAATCTGATAAGGATATACATTCTTATGCCAAAACGCACCTTCCGAGGTTCGAGGATGCGTTGTTATCTGCTTTCTTAATAAATCTGCTGCCATTTTATATTTCGCTAACCCAGTTTCTTTATGGAGCACAAACAGGATCTTCCCGTTATTTAAGTGATCAATATTATGTTCGCTCAGGCGATACCCCTTCACAGAGCCGTCTTCCTCAATAAAATAATCCATATTATCTTTGATGAATTGATAATATTTAACCTGCCCGGTCTGTCTCCACAGCAGCTCAAAACCCTTCAAGATGACTCCATAATCATAAGACCATTTTCCATGATATCCGTTATCCTCATATAATCTTGGCGTTCGCTCCATAATCGAATCTGCCATTCGAACACCCCAGCCCATACTCCTAAGTGCATTGTTGTCTTTCATTTTTTCCTCCTGTTTGAATAGATATGGTCCTAAACGCAGCCTCCCCATTTAGGACCCATCTACTATTTTCTTAGAATATAGTCTGTAGTACTTCTTAAGGATTTACAGCTTTATAAGCAGCTTCATATTCAGTAATGATTTTGCTGCCGCCGGATTTCTTCCACTTTTCAACCTCAGCTTTAAATCCGTTCAAATCAATTTTGCCAAGAATATATTTATAAGTGGCATCTGTCATAATCTTCTGCAATTCAGATCCTTGAGTAGAATAGGTCTCAGATTCCAGAGAGTAAGCAGGATTCAGTACAGCATATTTAGCATTCTCAACGATCAGCTTATCAGCTTCAACTTTGAGTGGATCAGCATCATGGATAATGAACCCATTCTCTAATGGACGAGATGCCGAAAATGGCTGAACTTCTTGCTTCCAGAGATCCGTATCCTTAATCGTAACCGCTTGTTCTCCATCAATTGTGTAGTGAACATCCTTAATACCGTAGGTCATCAAGCCATAGACATCTTCATTCATAAGATCATTAACAAATTTCAGGATCCGTCTTAATTCATTTTCATCCTTAACTTCGGATTTCGGGAAAGACAGCAGTCCCCCAATTCCGTTATTACCAGCCCAGATGGCACGATCTGCTTCATTGCCAGTGGAAGTGATATCGTTAACCATAACCAAATCCATGCCATCCTGTATGCCCTTAGACAGATTTAGCAGGTTCTTGCTGTCAAACAAGGCACCCACATAAATTCCAGCCTTTCCTTGCGCAAAATTCTGCTGCTGATCTGTTTTAGCCGTCACAGCAAAATCCTGATTGATATACCCACCATCATAAAGAGTCTTCATATAATCCATGGTTTTAACATAAGCCTCTGTATCGAACTCAGGTGTCATTTTACCCGCATCGTCAACGCTCCAATAGTTCGGTGTTCCAAAGTATGAGCCCAACGTCTTAAATGCTCCATATACAAGATCGCTGCGGTCCATGAAGCCTGTGGTATCCTTCTTGCCATTACCATCAGGGTCTTTTTCGGTAAACGCTTTCGCAACTTCCATCAACTCATCTGTTGTTTTTGGAACCTGCAGTCCAAGCTTATCCAGCCAATCTTTACGGATAACAACGCCGTTTCTAGCCAAGGACTTCTGGAAAGGAACCCCGTACAGCTTACCTGCAATCGATGCCGATGTACGTGTATCCTGTGAAATTTTAGCCAAATTCGGGAACTCATCAAGATAAGGACTTACTTCCCAGAACATACCGGCCTTCAGTGCATTACGTACAGAAGAGTTATCAAGAATAGTCAGGGTAACGATGTCCGCTAGGGAATTCGATGCTAACGAAGTATTAATACGTTCTTCTTTGGAAGGATCCGGAATCCATGAGAATTCAATCTCTGTATTCGTTAATTCTTCAATTTTTTCCAGAATAGGACCCGTTGGTGTTGTAGACGTTTGTAAAATGTTCAGCCAGCTAATCTTTGCTTTAGCATCTAGCACATCTGCAGGTGCAGCAGTTGTTTTAGCAGTTGAATTCGTTTCCCCATTTGAAGAATTTGACTCCTTCGCGTTATTGCCTCCTCCGCATGCAGTGAGTACTAACCCGCTACACAACATTAAGGCTGCAATTTTTTTGTAATTGCGATTCATCAACATTACCCCTTTTACTAATGTATTTGTTGTTGTATCTTCCACCTCTGCCCTTAAGGCAGAGGTAAGAATTCAGCATACTGTGAAGCCTAATAAACACCATCTTCGCCGATTTTTTTAGCTAACTTGTTCGACAGCATAACGAGAATCAAGCCAACCACACCCTTGAACAGACCTACTGTGGTACTGAAACTCAATTGTCCGTTCTTTAAACCAGCTGTATAGATATAGGTATCGAAAATTTCTCCAACTTCGCGGTTCAAGGAATTGATCAGCAAGTACATATGCTCAAAGCCCAGATCCAGCGTGTGGCCAATCTTCAGAATAAGCAAGGTAATAATGATTGGACGAATCGCCGGCAGGGTGATATGCCATGTTTTGCGCAATCTTGCCGCTCCATCCATCTCAGCTGCTTCATATAACTGCGTATCCACTACGGTAATGGCTGCCAAATAAATAATGGTTGACCAACCAATTTCTTTCCAAATGATCTGTCCGATATACACGGTACGCAACCACTCGGGAGAAGTCAAAAAGCTGATCTTCTGCATCCCAAAGGCCGCCAACATCTCATTCAGCACCCCTCCATCCACATTCATAAATACATAGGAAATGGAGACGATGATAACCCATGACATGAAATGGGGGATATAAATAATCGTTTGAATGGTGCTCTTAAATAACTTGTGCTGAACTTCGTTAAGCATCAGCGCCACTATAATAGGTAGCGGGAAGAAAATAACAATGTTTAATGCAAACAAGATAAGTGTATTACTCAATAGCATAAAGAAGGTAGGTTCTGTAAACAATCGGACGAAATGCTTAAACCCTACCCACGGGCTATCCGCTATGCCCAGAAACGGCTGATAGTCCTGAAATGCAATGATAAGACCGCCCATAGGCAGGTACTTAAAAATAACAAAATACAAAAATCCCGGGAGTATCATTAGATACAATAACTTGTTTCTTTTTAAACTCAGCCAGCTAGGCCCCGTTCGCTTTTTTCTTACTGGATTAACTTTCGTGTTCAGCATGGTGACGTTTGCCTCTTTCACCTGATCGGCCTCCTTGATCGCGTTTCTTTACGATTCCCAGATTACGATCATTCGTCCATTACGTATATAATCATCAGATACTGATACTCCAAGAACCCTACAGCTATAAGGTTTTCCAGACCCGTGCATCTTATAGTGATTACTACAATACATAAAGATCATCTATGCCTTATCACGCTTTTTCCTCCCAAAACAAAGCCCAAGCTAATGATTATATACGGAATAACAGACCCCTGTTAAAGTTTCAATGAAACGATTACAAGGAGGATATCTGCATGTCGCAATCATCTTTTAAAAAAGAAACTATGGGTAGCCGGCTGTTTACTATTGTAAATACCACACTGCTTACACTCATTGCCCTAGCCTGTCTTTTACCCTTTGTCAATGTGTTTGCCAGTTCCTTTGCTTCAACACAGGAGGTAGTAGAAAAAAGCTTCATCCTGTTCCCGACGACATTCTCTTTGGATGCTTACCGTTATATACTGTCAACGCCTACTATCTTTAAAGGGCTTGGCGTATCCATCGGTGTAACCTTAGTGGGTACAGTTGTTAGTATGGTTCTTACCTCTTTAATGGCTTATGGATTATCTAGAAAATATCTGTACGGAAGAGATTTTATCAATTTCGTAATCGTGTTCTCCATGCTCTTCAGCGGAGGGATGATCCCTACTTTCCTAGTAGTTAAATATTTCGGGTTAATCGATTCCTACTGGTCCATGATCATGCCTGTTGCGATCAATGCTTTTAACCTGATCATTATGCGCAACTTCTTCCAGGCGCTGCCGGAAGGGCTAGAGGAATCAGCCAAGATTGACGGCTCTAATGATTTTGGTGTATTTTTCAAAATCATGCTTCCGCTGGCGATGCCATCTATCGCGACCCTCTCCTTGTTCTACGGGGTAGCTTACTGGAATACTTATATGAGTGCAGTTTTATATATGACGGACTCCACAAAGTGGCCTATACAAGTCCTGCTGCGCCAAATTGTTATCGTCGCCAGCGGGATGCAGGGAGATAATGCTTCTGTTGATATTATCCCACCTGCTCAAACCATCAAGATGGCGGTTATCGTAGTCGCAACCGTTCCAATGCTGCTCGCCTATCCTTTCGTACAAAAACACTTCACCAAAGGAGCCCTGCTGGGTTCTGTAAAAGGCTAAAACATTGCAGCTATACAAAACAGCCAGCCCCGGTCTCCCGGGGCTGGCTGTTTGTGTTCAGCGCCTTACTTCTCCTGTTTCTGGGTTCGGTATGCACCTGGTGTTACATGTTCTTTTTTACGGAAGGATCGAATAAAGTTCTGCGGATTATGGTACTGCAGCCTTTCAGCAATTTCTTTAATGGTCATATCCGTTTCTACAAGCCACTTCTTAGCCATTTCCAGGCGATAGTTCATTAGATATTCGCTAAACGTCATCCCGTACTCTTTTTTGAAAATACTGCTTAAATAGTTCGGACTGTAATGAAGGCGATCACCGATTAATTCTAACGTTAAGTCCTGATCAAATTCTGAGCGGACAATCACCGCAATTTTATCAGATAAAAGGCGGAACTGACGGTCTGTCTTCTCCTTAACACTGGTCACCATCGGATGAATAACTTCTTTGACCAAAATGCGTTCGATCTCTTCCGGATTACGGATGTCTAACAATCGGTGGTACAACGTAGAATTGTCCTCTGTCAGCAGAACCTCTACACCCAGCAGCTGCTCCAGCTGAATCAGATTGTTGACGAAACGTATTAATGTGACTTCGAAATTCAAAGGATTCTTACTGTGCTTCATCATTTCCCCGAGTAATGGATACAGAGAACAGGAGACTTGTTCTTCATCTCCAATCCGAATCGCGTCAAATAACTGGGACTCAAACTCAGACGGATAATGCAGTAGAACTGGACCCGAGATTACCTTCGATATATCCTCATAGAAAATGATGGACTCTTTGCCCAGATTTAAACGATGGTGCAGCGCCTGCTTACTCATCTCACAAGCTTCCTTACTAAATAATAAATTATCGTAAAAATTGCTTATTCCAACACTAACGGATAGTTTCAGGATTTCTCTAGCTGTTCGAATAATTGTCTTCGCATAGTCCAGTGCTATTCTCCGGTTCTCCTGTTCATTCGCTCCCTCAAAAATCAGGATGGTCGCTTGTGTACGGTCATTTAATAGGATAGGAATCATCCGCTTCTCCTGCGGAATCAGCTCTTCCACCAGTTTGTTGACCGCCACAAGCAGAAGGTCCTTGTCGCTAGCCTGCCGTTCCCCATAGTTATCCAGCTGTATCAGCAGCGTTGCATACACCGAATTCTGTGACAGCTCATAACCGAAACGAGGCAAACCTTGATTCAGCTCTTCTTGAGATATCCGGCTACGAAATAGATTTAGAATAAACTGAGTTTCCAACTTAGGCATCTCAGACTCAATGAGACCCTCTAGGCTTTCTTTCTCCGATAAGATGGTATCAATCGAATTAATAATCCAGTCTACCTCATTCTTGGGCTCTAGCTCTGCATTGGCAGGTAATAATCGGCGCTGAATCTGCCGGAATGGCTTGGTGAAATACAAAGAGATAACGTAAGCGACTACCGCAATCAACAATGTAATAAGCAGTACCATCATCACAATCCCGAATCGGGTTGTCTTTAGTGCATCTGAAATTTCCGATTTATCCAAAAGAGTTACGTAAATCCAATTATTATAAGAAGATTTAGCATAAATAGCTTTTATCGATTGGTGATCAGCCCGCTCCATGGCAATCGTCCCCAATTGCCCCCCGCCTCCGGCAACATTAGTAATATGGCTAAGCTGATTACTAGTCAGCAGGGACTTCCCGGTTTCCGACTCATATAGAAGCTCACCCTCCCGGTTAAGAATAAACACCGGTGTGTTTCCTTCGGTCTGAAGGGTGCTCTGCAAGGTCTGAAGTGATATATCAGATAAGGCAATCGCCTGTTTGGTCTGTGAGAATACCGGCAGGGTATTTACAAAGCGGATGCCTTTATCCGTCTTAACCCAAAATAAACCCCGGCTACGGTTATTGATATAGCTCTCATAAAGTGTCCTGCTCTCTTCTTCCGTTAAATGTGAAAGCTTCCCATTAGAAATCTGCCATTTCTGCTCCAAACTGATTAGAGAATAATTAACAAAATCCATCCCCATACTGGCAATGTAGTTAAGCTGGGAATTAATCTCGCGATACTCCTCAAAATCCTGCTCCGTGATCGGATTCTGCACAACCTCTCTGAAGGAACTGGTGGTACTGTAAGTATTAAAAGCGTATTCGATGGTCTGAATTTTCTGTTCCAGAGTGTTTTTAATTTGGGTAATTAAACTCTGTTTATCATCCGCTACTCTCTCATTTACCGAATTAATCGTCGTCAGATAAATATAGCCACCGAAGCTAATAACCAGGCCAATCCCCAGCACTAGAATAGGAACAAAAATCTTGTAGAATATCCTGCCTTTTTTCATGATAGACTCCTTAAGCATGTAATTATTTTCAATTATAGCGCTTCCAATAGGTTAAACCAAATGTTTTAAATGTGTATAATCGCAACCCTATTTTTATTAAAAATAGAAAACAAAAAAACAAGGCAAAAAACGCTTCATCAAGCCCAGTGCTCAATGAAGGTTTTTTGCCTTATATTATAATGCCTTTATTCCCTATCCTTATATTTCAATCTCTTCCGTTGAATCCGAAAGACCACCACTCTGCACGCCATTGTTATTGGCTACCGCAAGAACATATACTTTATATTTAACACCCTTAACAATTAATGCACCATTAACATCTCTTCTCGAGGCTACAATTGTAGGATTCGTTCCGTTAGGCGTTATCGACGTATAATACGAGGATTTCACCTCAATTGCTTCCGCTGATCCAAAACCTTGTTTGGACGGAACCACCAGGATTCGATATTCCGAAATGTTAGACTCGTTAGAGGAACGGTTGAAACTTACTAGTATTTTACCCTCATCCACACTGTACGTTACATTAGTGACAGAGGTTACCGGCAGCTTAGTGGATAAAGTGATGGCATTCGACTCTGAGGACAACACATTAGTGCCTGAGTACTTGCCGCTGCCAATCGTTAACACATACACTCTGTAACTGATTCCACTCTTTATTAAATTTCCGTTTACGTCTCTGGCTGAAGAATCCAAGACTTGACTGGTGTTATTTCCTGAAGTGCCTACCGCAGTGTAATTGGAGCTCGAAACAGCATTCGCCTGGGTTAAACTAAAGCTGCTGTAATAGGAAGTAGGAACAATCAGGATTCGATACTGGCTAATGTACGTTTCATCCGTGGCATGGTTAAAGGATACTTTTAAATCACGGCCGTCTTCGTAATCATTAACGTCCCTTACATCCAAGCTCGAAATAGGAGCCAATCTGTAATCTACATTCAACGTAATTAACTGTGAACCAGAAGAAAGAATATTGCTGCCCGAGTAATTCCCGCTTCCGACCGTTAACACGTACACTCTGTAATTGATTCCACTCTTTATCAGGTTACCGCGCACGTCCCTTGATGACGAGGTTAACACTTGATTGGTGCTGGATCCTGTTGTGCTCACTGCTGTGTAGTTGGAACTGTACACATTATTGGCGTCAGATAAACTGAAGCTGTTGTAATAGGAAGTAGGTACAACCAGGATTCGATACTGGCTAATATACGTTTCATTCGTAGCGTGGTCAAAGGATACTCTTAAATCCCGGCCATCATCATAGTCATTTACGTCGCTTACATCCAAATTGTAGACAGCACTCACATTGTAGTCCACAGCCAACGTAATTAATGTTGAATCCGTTGAGAGAATGTTGGTGCCCAAATTCTTCCCGCTTCCAATCGTTAACACATACACTCTGTAAGGTGTTCCATTCTTAATCAAATTACCACGCACGTCTCTTGCAGATGAGGCTAACACTTGACTGGTGCTAGATCCTGTTGTGCTCACCGTTGTGTAGTAAGAGCTGGAGACATTATTCGCCTCAGATAAACTAAAGTTGTTGGAATAAGCTGTAGGCACAACTAGAATCCGGTACTGGCTAATATACGTTTCATCTGTAGCGTGGTTAAAGGATACTTTTAAATCCCGGCCATCTCCAAAGTCACTAACGTCGCTTACACTTAAATTAGAAACATTGACCGAGGACAGCGTAATCGCAGATGAAGCAGCAGACAATAAATTATTGGCTGTATTACTGCCACTATCTACCCCCATAACAAACACACGGTAACCAACTCCCGTCTTAATGAGGGCACCATCCACATCCCTCGCTCCAGACGATAAGATCTGGGTAATATTGGAGCCTGTTTTGTTGACCTGTGTGTAATTTGAACTGCTAACAGCATTTGCTGCCGCCAAATTAAAAGAAGAATAATTAGTAGCTTTGACTACAAATATCCGGTAAGAACTCACCTTGGATTCATCCGATACCTTATTAAAACTTACGGCTAAATCGCGGCCATCACTATAATCGCTCACATCACTTACTTGTACATTACTTGGGGCAACGACTACAGTATTAGTGTTAAGTGATATAGTCGCAGAACTATACGAAAGAGCGCTGGTATTATTGCCTTTACCCACTGCGAAAACATAAGCTACATAGGTCTGATTACCTTTAATGAGATCACCATCAACATCCCTTGAATTTGCGGTCATTCTAATCGTAGGATTAGTGCCTCTAGCTAAAACAGTAGAATAATTGGCGGATGTAACCTTTTGTGCAGATGAGATATTAAAAGTGCTCCAAGCCTTTACAATCATTACCCGGTAATGATCCACAAGAGCTTCATTAGAAGATTGGGTGAAGCTGACCTGAAGATCACGGCCGTCACCGTTATCACTTACATCCTTCAACTGTACATTCGATGCCGGATTTACAGTTCCAGTTTTACCGCCGGAAGTCGTTATGGTCACTACTTTGGTGCTTGGGTTCCAACCCACATCATGACCCAGTGCCTCACTGACAAACCGTGTAGGAACCATCGTTCTCCCTTTCAAATTCTGACCAGGCACATCTAGAGTTACAGCTTTATTGTTAATCGTGGCTGTCTTTGAGCCAATCTTTAACATAATCGTTGTATCATCTTTAGTTGCTGTTACAGTTTGTGTTTTCTGATTCCACTTGATAGAGGCATTAAAGGCTTCAAAAATTGCCCGTAAGGGTACCATTGTCCGTCCATTCACCATCACCGGTGCTTGATCTGTGGACAATCGAACCCCGTCAATAAAAATACTGATGGGCGCAGTAGCAGCTTTCACTGAAGATTGAAACATCATCGGCAAAACTAATAAGCCCACTAAAATAGAAATCCATAACTTCTTCACAGATTCACCCTCCTGGAATGACGAATACATTTTTTCCCTACCCCTTTGACGCTCATACTAGGATAAAAGTTTCACGCTTTATGGTTACAATATTTTAATCTAGAACCCGTTCCTTTCATCCGCCACAAACCGCTCTGTAAAAAGAAAAAGAAAGCGCAGATCGCGCTCTCCTTTGTGTTATTCGCTGATACTTTTATCCACATTTTTCTTCGGAATTCCATCCAATCCGTACTCCCAATCATAAGCATCAAAAATTTTTCTCGCTACAGGTGCTGCACTACTAGATCCAAATCCGCCTTCAGGAATAACTACAGCTACAGCAAGTTTTGGATTTTCACGTGGTGCAAAAGCTATAAACACTCCGTTATCACGGTTTATGTTTTTACTATCCGTCTGTTGTGAAGTCCCTGTTTTACGTGCAAAATCATAGGGGAAATCACCGAAGGCACTTTTAACGTCACTGTTCATCCCTTTCTTTATCTCCCGCCAATAGGATTTATCGAAAGTAGTCACTTCATCAAGCACTTCCCGTTTGAATTCTTTGATAACTTTACCTTTGGAGTCCGTGATCTTGCTTACTAGCTGTGGTTTGATTCGTTGCCCTTCATTGGCTAGTGTAGCCGCATATTGCGCCAACTGTAGAACGGTATAACGTCCCTGCTGCCCAAAAGAAGCATAAACAAGTGCCGACTGAACTGAACCCGCTTTAGCTTCAGCTTTATAATTTAAATCACCCAAGTATTCCCTTGGTAAACCTATCCCTGTTGGAACACCCAGACCGAATTCTTTCATATATGTGTCCCATACCCCAATGCCCTTAGACTTGTATTTTTCGTACAATTTTTTCCCGATCATATCAACCATATATACGTTTGAAGATTTTTCAATGGCTGTATAAGGGTACAAAGAGCCGTATACATGATTGGATGAGTTCCTTACATTCGTCTCATGTCCTTCTCTACCAAATGAGGTGATCCCCTTATCTTGATAAGTAGAAGAAGTACTTATAAAGCCCTCTTTTAAGCCAATTAACACACTCAATGGTTTTATAGTCGAACCGAGCAGCACGGTAGATTCAAAATTATGCCCTGATCTTCCCGATGAGTATGGAGTTATCGTTCCATTTTGGTAATGCTTTTCAATTTTTTTATACACCTCTGGAGAGATCGAACCCGTAGCCCAGTTGTTGGTATCATAGTCAGGCATGCTTGCCATAGCAATAACATTACCTGTATCCACTTCCATGGCTACAGCGTAACCTGTTAAAGCATCAGGATGTGTTTCTCCCTGAACGGTGTGTGAATGCAACCACTGAATCTGATCTTTAATGGCTTCTTCGGTCTTTAGCTGAATTTTTTTATTAAGGGTAGTCCAGATAGTGCTTCCTTTGACCGGGGGTTCAATACTGACAATTTTTTCTGCCATATTCTGCGGATCTACGGAAACTTCCTTATAACCATTCTGTCCCCGAAGCTCCTTCTGGTATTGCAGCTCCAAGCCATCAAAGCCTACTAGCTCATCCTCTTTATAGTTAAGTCCAGGGTTCTGGTTATTTTTCATCGCCTGAAGTACATCCTTATAAAGATCTAAACTAGTAGAGGATTTGAAAAATTTCACGTAGCCAACAGCTTGTACAGCCACCGTATCGGTATCATAATGCCTGCTGCTTTCCTCTATCACTTCAAGGTTTGGATATTCGTTTTTGTGTTCTAAAAAATAAGCGATTTCTTTCTTAGTTAAACCTGATTTAATTCTTCGCGCTACATAACCAGAGAGTTTTTTTGAATATAAATCCATAGACTCAAGGATCTCTTCTGTGGTTAGTTTTTTCTCATTAGGATCACCATAAGTTTCGAAGGCTTCTGCTAACTTGCTGGCGAGTGCCTTTGATTTATTATTTGCCTCAGCAGTTAAGGTAACTTTTTTCGTAGTTTTATCTGTTTTTGTTGCGGTATATTCCTTATCCAAAGTAAGGTACAAAGATTGAACGGGCGTTGAGTATGCCAATTTCTCACCATCAGCAGCGAGGATATTCCCTCTCAGTGCCGATAATGCCACTATTTTCGTATCCCGGTTAGCCTCAGCTTCAGATAACGTAGGTCCTTCGACAAATTGCAAGACCGCAAGGCGTAGGATAATCACACAAAAAATAATAAAAGTGCTAAAGAAAAAAATATTGATTCTTAATTCGCCAGAGTTGTTAATAGTTTTGCTTCCGTCTTGTACACTTTTTCTGTCGAAAAGCCTCACATAATCCCACTCCTTATTTCCAAAATTCTACAGCATAAGATTAAAGTATAAACTAGCAAACGAAAATATACAAAATTAAGAATAATAGTTAAATAATTGTTCACAAATCGATAATATCCAATTAAAAAAGCAGCTTTCCCCAGTATGGGAGAATCGCTGCTTTTTGTTTATGGGCGTTGGTGGCCTGCACCAATAAATTGTCATCATTCGCCGAGGCTTAAGGACTCAGATGACGTTATATGCGGATTTTTAGCCTTTGGAGCTTGGTTTCGGACTCCAGTGACGTTACTCCTTAGGAAGAGGGGCAAATTAAGCACTTTTCATGCCAATTGCGACTATGCGGTCCGTTGTCACTTCAAATGCGAGATAAAGCTGCGTTTAAGGTCAGCTGTGTCCGATAGCTGTAGCGTAAGCGAAAATCTTAATCGAATGAAACGAAGTTTGAGGTGTTCTAGATGGAGTAAGCTCAAATTAATCAGGGGGTGCCCCAGCAGCTATTTTTACAGCTGATGGGACACCCCCTGATTTTTCCATAGCAAAATCTACACTTTTCTAACCTGTGACCGGTACATTAAAAACAAGAAATACGGAGCCCCAATCAGCATAATAATAAGGCCTGAAGGGATTTCTTTCGGCGCCATTATGGTTCTTCCGAGCGTATCGGCAATAACGAGCATCAAGCCGCCAAGTAACCCTGACAAAACAATGGATCGTCTCGTATGATGACCAATCATCATCCGCACCGCATGCGGCGCCATGAGTCCAAGGAACCCTATTGTTCCTACACTTGCAACGGCTCCCGCTGCAAGCAAAACACCGATAATCATAGCCCAAAGCCGCGTTCCTCGAACCGGCAAGCCCAATCCTGTTGAACTCTCGTCGCCAAATGCCAACAAATCGCATTTCCGTCCCAAATAGTATGCAATCGGTACAAGTACAAGCAGGAATACAAATAGGATGTAAAATTGATTCCAGCTTCGTCCATAAGTCGAACCGGTTAACCAAATTAAGGAGCTACTGCTCCATAAACTTCCTTTGACGATCATAACCTGGATTCCCGCAGAGGCAATAGCCGAGACTGCGATTCCAAGCAAGATCAGAACCGATGGATTCAAGGACCTGCGCCAGGCCATAAAAAAGACAAAAGCAGCAGCCAGTGCCCCACCCACGATTGCGGCAAGCGGAACTGCAAATACCGTCAATGCTGGCCAAACGGTCATTACGGCCAAAGCACCAAAGCCAGCCCCTGAGGTCACACCAATAATAGAAGCATCTGCCAGTGGATTTCGAACAGCACTCTGAATCAATACACCACTGATTGCAAGTGCGATCCCTCCTGCAGCCGCTACGAGTGTACGGGGAAGCCGTAAATTCAGCAGGACGGAATAGGATTGATCCCCCCTATGGAACAGGCTGCTTAGCAATTCACTGATCGGTATTTTTGTTCCCCCAAACGATAAGCTTACGAGGATAATAACAATGAGCAGCACGGTCATAACTATAGCCGTCGGCACAAAGCGCAGACGCAGCCCCGCCCCACCGATGCTCATCGATGATTGGCCAGAGCCTGAGCCCGATATATTTTTCATCTTGGTGAGTACTAGCCAAATGAGCCACGGGGCTCCAATAATCGCCATAACTGCACCAACAGGCATTTCACCCACACTGCTTCGCACTACACGCGCAAGCGTATCCGCTGCCGTGATGAGCAGTGCTCCCCACAATGCGCTTGCAGGAATGAGCAGGCGATGTTTGCGGATCCCGCTAAGCCGGACAAGATGGGGAGCCACTAAGCCGACGAAGCCAATCGGTCCAACCACGCTGACTACAACCGCAGCCATTAATACCGATAGGCCAAGACCCGTCGCCCGAATTAGCCCTACTCGCTGTCCAAGTGAACGGGCAGTTGACTCATCGAGCTCCAGCGCATCAAATTGTCTGCCGGCAAATATCGCTGCCAATAGCAGCACTACGACAAAAGGCCAGGCATATATAACACCGTCCCAATCCAACTGGATTAGGGAACCAGAACCCCATAAAAACAGATTTTGTGTTTCAGTTCTTTTAAAAATATGTATGGCCGATGTAAACGCTCCGAGCACCATGGAGACGATCATACCTGATAAAGCCAGCCGAACAGGTGTGGCTGCCTTGCCTCCACTCAGTAAATAAGCGGCTAAAGCAGCAAGCAGTCCCCCTGCAACTGCCAGCAAAAATGGGAATTCATGCTGCAAAGCAGGAAAAGCTACCATACCAAGAACGACCATAAAGTATGCCCCGGCATTAATCCCAAGTGTATCTGAGGAAGCAAGCGGGTTTTTCGTTATAGTTTGCAATAATGCGCCAGCCACAGCCAGAGCAGCCCCGGCCAGCAGACCAATAACTGTACGTGGCATGCGGATACCCCAGAGCAGATTATGTTCCATTATATCTTGGCGATTCAGCAAGCCATCTATTACAGTAGCTGCAGGGATCTTGGCTTCCCCAAAGCCTAAACTTAAAACGAACAGAATGAAGAGGACGGCAAAGCCGCCCCCAAATATTCCAATGATCCGCCAGTTCATTCCGATAGAGGCTTCTTTGCTACTCTTTTCGTTCATAACCGCACTCATTTCGTTAATGTATTTACAACTTCATCCACGATAACTTTGGAGGAGATCGGACCGCCGAACACCCAAGTAGTACTGCTCAATCCGAAGGTGCGATTCTCTTTTACAAAGTTAAGGCCATTCCAAACGGAATTATCCTTCAGTTCTTTCGTGAAAATATTATCATCCTCTTGGACGATGTAGATCAGATTTGTATCCTGAACCGCAGGTAATGCTTCAACTGTAGAGGTGCTGAATCCGTAAACCTCGAAATTTTCGGGTTTCCAGTCGTTTTTCAGACCGATCCGATCCAAAGTTTGTACCGCAAGTGAATTATCTGTAAAAAGACGCATCGTTGCTGCATTCTGGTAGCTGTATGCTTGTGTCAGTACATAGTTCAAGCCTTCCTTACCTGCATCAGCCAGCTTTGCTTTTGCGTCTGTATAATGTGCATCCAAATCAGCAAGAACCTTATCGGCTTCTGCAGTTTTGCCTACTGCCGCTGCAATCGTTTTGAAAGTATCTTCCATCAGCGTGTACTGATTGCCTTCTCCTTCATTCGGATACAAGCCGAAAATCAGTGTTGGAGCGATACTTTTAAGTTGATCATAAATTCCTTCGTGCCCACCCGTATTGGCAATAATCAGATCAGGCTTTAATGAAGCAATCGTCTCCAGATCTGGCTCGTCACGGGAACCAACATCAGTCACATTTGCATCAAGCGGTGCTTCAGAAGTCACATACAGCTTATAGTTTTCGTTATCTGCATTACCTACTGGCTGCACTCCCAGTGCAATAACATCCTCCGTAAAGGTCCATTCCAATACCACAACTCTTTGCGCAGGTTTGTCCAGCGTAATCTCACCTTTAGAATCCTTTAATACAATAGGACCGCTTGTAGATTCACTGCCCGCGTTTTCAGCAGCTGGTTTATCAGTTGCTCCCGCGTTCGATGTTGAACTGTTCTTTTGGTTAGTACCACAACCTGATACGACCAATATAATAGCAATAACCATAAATAAACTAATTAACCTTTTGTGCATTTGCTTTATCCCCCTGGATTCAACGTTCGAAGTTGATTCCATGATAACTGTTATCAATCTATTGATAATGATTATCACAGAAAACATATTAGTAATCTTATACGCGATTCTCCCGAAAGTCAAAGTTAAAATTTAATGCTTAACCGTCCCTACTCCATGATCTGGTTTGTAATTCTTTCAATGTGTATGGTCAGATACAGCATTTCATCATTTGTTAACTCACGATTGTATGTTTTATCAATATAGATTTTAATTTTCTCAACGCTTGCGAAAGCTTCCTTATACTGCTCCTTTACCAAAATAAATAAGCCATTCTCATTATCAGGAGGTGGAGTACCGTTGATGAGACGTTGTGCAAAAAATTTCAAATGAGTGATAAAACGGTAATAAGCAAGGGACTCCTCATCGTACTCTAGCCTGAAATGGCGCTTCACGATATTTAGGATGTCGTTCATGATCTTGGTGATATTCACCATGTTAGGCATCTCTTCATTTAGTTCAGCATTCACCAGATGGAGAGCAATATGTCCAGCCTCATCTTCGGGAAGTCTGACTCCGAGCTTGGAATGTATAATTTGAAGCGCAGCTTTCCCAACCTCATATTCTTCTTTATAGAATCTTTTGATTTCCCAAAGCATGGCGTTTTTAATCTTCATCCCTTTTGAGAATCTCTCCAGCGCAAAACTGATATGATCTGTCAGACTTACATAAATACTGTCATCCAGCATTTTACCGAGCTGCAGTTTGGCGAAGTTGATAATCTCTTCTGAGAGCTCCATGTGCTCGATTGGAATCTCAGAAAGCAGCGTTTTTAGCTTATCTGAAAGTTTTTGATTGCTTAAAGTGAATATCTTTTCAATTTTATCTTCTTCTAAAAAGTCTCCACGTTTTTTCTTAAAGGCCAGTCCTCTTCCCATGACTACTAGTTCAAAATTTTGGTCATCTATGACAGTAACAACATTGTTGTTTAACACTTTTTCGATCCGCATATTACAGCTCCTTACCTTTTCATTTTACAAAGCTAGCTCTTTTTTTATAGTATTCTATAATAAAAAATCGATCTCTAAGTAGCAGTACTAAGAGATCGATTCCATTCATACCTTATGACTCTTCAATAGATCACACTACAACAGTCAGCAGATCTTCACCCGGTGTAATAGCTGTTTTATTGGTACCAATCACATCACTATAATTAGCCGTATTGGTAATAATTATCGGCGTTGTGCATTGATAACCTTCATTTTTTATTTGTTCAAAATCAAATTCAATCAATAGGTCACCCTGTGTAACTGTTGCTCCTTCTTGCACCTTCACATCAAAGTATTTACCTTTTAGCTTCACGGTTTCTATACCGATATGAATCAGGACCTCAACACCCTCATCCGATACTACCGCAATACAATGACCTGTTCTGAAAATAGTGGATACAACTCCACTTACCGGTGAATAAAGCTTGCCTTCTGTGGGTTCAATTGCAATCCCCTTGCCCATTGCTTCAGAAGCAAAGGCAGCATCATCTACTGAGGTTAAAGGGATTACATTACCAGCCAGAGGGCTTACAACGGTTGAACTTTTCACGGCGTGAGAAAGGATAACCTCGCTTTTTTCAGTATTCGTTTTTTCTTCTACAATATTCACTTTCTTTTTATCTTCATAACCAAATACCATGGTAATTACCATAGCCAATACAATGGTCACACCTGCTATAATCGCTTGAACGGCCAGCGGAGAGAATGCGGGAAGACTTAATACGCTCACAAATGCGAATACTTCCATCTTCACTTTGAAAAGACCACTAAGTGCTCCACCTACACCGCCCGCAATAGTTACATAAATGAAAGTCCGTTTGTAACGAGTCAGCAATCCGTAAATAATAGGTTCTGTCACACCTGAAAGCGCGCCTGGTATAAATGTACTGCCGGCCAATGTTTTCAACTGTTTGTCTTTTGTTTTCAGGAAGATCCCCAACGCTACACCCAGCTGAGCGAAGATGGCCATGCCGGCCATTGCATATATCGGATCTCCACCCTTAGCAATGTTCTCAAGAATAATTGGCACAAGTCCCCAGTGCAATCCGAGGACAGTCAAATATGTCCAAGCTATTCCCACAATTGCCCCTGTAACAATACCGCTTTTCGTACTGAGGAACAAAATAGCGTCTCCAATTAAATTCCCTACATTCACGCCAAACGGTCCGAACGCTAAAATAGTTAACGGTACAATCACAATCAAACATATCATAGGGACTAAGAACATCTGCAAATCCTTGTGTATAAACTTTCTTAGCTGCTTATCCAATAAAGCGTATATACAGATGGCGATAAAAATCGGAAACACGCTTGATGAATAGTCCGAAATTACTAAAGGAATACCTAAAAAATGTGGAGATTCAACACTTGCTAATCCCGTAATATTAGGCTCAAGTAAGGCCGCGCCGATACTACCACCCACATAAGCATTCACGCCCAGCCTAATCGATAACGTAATCCCTAAGAAAATGGGTAGAAAATAAAACACGGCATTACTAGCGCCCGCTAATACTTTATAAGTTTCGCTATCCGCACTTAGAACATGTAACGAAGCCAGTACAGTTAATAGCGCTTTCAACATACCCGCACCTGCTAAAGCACCAATCAGAGGCGAGAAGCTTCTGGAAATAACATCAAAAATCAGAGTCCCTATGGGTTTCTTTACCTTGTTCTCGCCAGAGTCACTGTTAGGGGATATGGATTTGGCAATTTCTTTATACACATCAGCAACATGGGTACCCACTATAACTTGAAACTGTCCCCCTTTGCTAACTACCCCAATAATCCCTTTCATTTTCTCCAAATTTTCTTTATCAGCTTTTTGCTCATCATTAAGTGTGAATCTTAGTCGCGTGGCACAATGAATCACATTGTTAATATTCTTCTCCCCACCGACAGATTGGATAATGTCTTTACTTAGCTGTTCATAACTCATTTTTATACACCCCTTTGTAACAGATCAATTAATCACGGATATCAGGGAACACAAAAAAACCTAAATCACATCTATGTACGAGAGAGATTATCCCCGTAAACATAAATGAAACTTAGGTTTTGCCTGCTATGCAGTAGCAATCCTGATATCCGATTAATTTATTATTTACAAATTAACATGTTCAATTAATGATGTCAACAATAAACCAGGGTCTGTATAATATTGGATAACAAAAAAAGCCCTGATAGATCAAGAATATCTTGATTACCAGGACTCTTTTTATTAGAACAGGCTTTGTCCATTCGATTCGATTACTTCTTTGTACCAGTGGAAGGACTTCTTACGGTATCTCTCCAGTGTACCTGAACCATCATCATGACGATCTACATAAATGAAGCCATAACGTTTCTTCAGCTCGGCGCTTGTTGCGCTAACCAAGTCGATGCAGCCCCAGCTCGTATACCCCATAACTTCCACGCCATCGGCAATAGCTTCTGCTACTTGAACCAAATGATCTCGCAAATAATTGATCCGGTAATCGTCGTTTACTATCTTCTCACCGTTCCCGTCTACAACCAGCTGATCGACGGCGCCAAGGCCATTTTCCACGATAAATAGCGGTTTTTGGTATCGGTCATAGAACATATTCATCACATAACGCAAGCCCTGCGGATCGATCTGCCAACCCCATTCGCTCGCTTCCAGATATGGATTCGCTACCCCGCCCAGCAGATTTCCTTCTCCTCTGATCTGTTTCTCCGGATCGGCCGTTTCACATGTGCTCATATAGTAACTGAAAGATATGAAATCCACGGTATGCTTCAGAATTTCTTCGTCCCCTGGCTCAAAATGAATGTGGATTCCATTTTCCTTAAAGAACCGTTTCATATATCCTGGATAGTAACCTCTGCTATGAACATCCGCGAAAAACATATTTTTGTGATCGCTTTGCATCGCCTTGATCAAATCGTCCGGATGCGGAGTGAGCGGATAAATTGGCATGCTCAGCACCATACAGCCTATTTTGAAATCAGGATTGATCTCATGACCGATCTTCACCGCCAAAGCACTTGCAATGAACTCATGGTGAATGGCCTGATACAGATCCTGCTTACTCAATTTCTCCAATGGAGTATTGATTCCGCCGCTCATAAATGGGAACTCTAGGATAGAATTGATCTCGTTGAAGGTCAGCCAGTATTTAACCTTATTCTTGTAACGATTAAAGATCGTTCTCACATAACGCTCGTAAAAATCCACCATCTTACGGTTAACCCATCCATCATACTCTCGTGCCAAATGCAGCGGGGTCTCATAATGGGAGATAGTAACTAGCGGCTCAATGCCGTATTTATGACACTCATCAAATAGATCATCGTAGAACTGCAGGCCTTGTTCATTCGGCTCCAGCTCGTCCCCTTTCGGGAAAATCCGGGACCAGGCAATAGACGTCCGGAATACTTTAAAGCCCATTTCCGCAAACAGCTTAATATCTTCTTTATATCGGTGATAGAAGTCGATGCCAATCAACTTCATGTTATCGTCGGTAGGAACTTCTGTAGGCGCAGACTTAATGCCATGTGGCATGACATCTTGGGTAGACCAGCCTTTGCCATCATCCTGATATGCCCCTTCAAGCTGGTTAGCGGCTACAGCCCCACCCCATAGGAATCCTTCTGGAAATTGTAAGTTCATATTTCTTCCCGCCTTTGCTATTGTGATAGTATAGGTTTACTGCTCTAATCCGAATCCTAAACCTTGGAACGCGTTACATGTCAAGGATTAATCTTGCAAAGGAGATAAGCCGATGTCCACACTTGACGAAATTGCTAAGCTGTCGGGCTTTTCCAAAGCTACGGTATCCCGAGTCCTGAACGATTCTCCCCATGTCAGCAAGGAAACTAGGGAGAAAATTCTCGCCATTATGAAAGAGACGGACTATGTTCCCAATCGGAATGCCATATCTTTATCCAAAGGCCAAACCCAGCAAATCGGCATGATTACCTTAGACCTAAACGAGCTTATTTTATGCTTCATGAACAGCTTCGTCGAAATCTCCGGCCGTTACGGGTACCAGACGATTATTTATACCACCGGTGGAGATAAGCAAAAGGAACTTCAGGCCTTCGAGGATCTCAAACAAAAAAGAGTCGACGCCCTGCTTATTCTGACCGCTGTTAACGATAAAAATGTCATAACTTCCTACTGCAAATACGGCCCGATTGTGTCTTGGCAACGCATGGACCATCCTGAAATACCGTCAGTTGCCATGAACCAATATGACGGATATGCACTCGCTCTAGAGCATTTGATAGAGCGGGGTTATACGCGTATCGCTAATGCTTTTGGCCGCCCAAGCAGCATAAATACCCAGAGTAGACGACTAGCTTATGAGCAAATCATGACCAAATATAATCTTCCCATCGTTGAGAAATGGTATTACTCCACGATTTATGGAATCCCTGACGGAGAGCAATTGGTGCGAACCCTAATAGGACAACCAGATCAGCCGGATGCCATTCTGTGCTCCAATGATTTGGTGGCGGTGGGCGTTCTGAGCGAAGCACGTAGACAGCAGCTGGATGTGCCCCGTGATCTAGCCATCATTGGTTTTGATAATTCGGAACTGTCACAGACACTCGGAATTACCACTGTTCGGAATCCGATTGCGGGACAGGCGGAGAACGCCTTTCTTCTGCTGGCTCCAACCCTGCTTGGATTAGATATGGAGCTGCAGCCCCTATCGTTCCAACTGATCGAACGGGAGACAACATAGGTTGCCCATTCCCAGAAGATTACGACTGTACATTCCATAAAAAAATAATAAAATTGTATTGAAAATTATGATGAAGATGGGTGTTTTTTATGACAAATAATAAATTGAATCCTAGGGTTGATAAATTCTTAAGTAAAGCGAAACAATGGAGGGAAGAATATGAGCAGTTGAGAACGATCGTGCTTGATTGCGGGCTGACCGAAGATTATAAGTGGATGCATCCATGTTACACATTTGATGATAAAAACATAGTATTAATTCATGGATTTAAAGAATATTGTGCACTTCTCTTTCACAAAGGTGCCTTGTTACAGGATCCCAATGGGATTCTAATTCAACAAACAGAAAATGTGCAGGCAGCGCGCCAAATTCGGTTTACGAATGTGCAACAAATCGTTGAAATGGAAGCTGTTCTGAAAGCCTACATTCAAAATGCCATAGAAGTTGAAAAAGCGGGTTTGGAAGTCGAATTAAAAAAGAAAGAGGATTACCTCATTCCTGAAGAGCTTCAGACTAAATTCGCTGAACTTCCTGGCTTGAAAACTGCTTTTGAAGCCCTAACGCCTGGACGGCAAAACGCATATATTTATCATTTTTCTCAAGCCAAACAATCCAAAACCCGCGTATCACGAATTGAAAAATTCATCCCGCAAATCCTTGAGGGTAAGGGATTAAATGATTAGCGTTGCTGACAATGAGTCAATTAAGCCTTAGGGTTTATTGGCTCTTTTTTTATTTTGTCTTCTTTTAACTGCTTGTAATAATCCTCAACAAAGGCCTTGAACTTTTTAGCGACATTAGTCATGTATCGGTTGGTATACCATGAGATTTCAATGGTGCGGGTACTTATGGGTTCTTCAATGGGAAGAAGTACCACTGAGGATCCTTGAGAACCACCCCAAGTTACAGCGGGGATAAAAGAAACCCCTAGTCCCGAACGGACTAGACTGCGTACCATCGAAGGCTCATCGCATTCATAAATGATACGCGGAGCAAATCCGGCGGCGTAACATAGAGAATCCGTCGTTTCGCGCAGCTGCTTGCCTATTTTCAAACTAATAAAGCCGTCTTCCGCGAGTTCATTCAGATGTATACTTTTTCGGGTTGCGAGCCTGTGCTCATTAGGAACCGCCAGCATGATTTCTTCCGTTAATACCGGTGTGGACGCTGTTCCTGGAATCTTGAGCGGAGTAGAAGAAATACACAAATCAAAAGCCGGATAACGTGAGATCTCCTGATCCTGCTGCAATAGCTTAAATTGAGCTTCCGGGTACTTCTGGCGAAATAATGTGATCATATCCGGAAGCAAATAGGAACCCGCCTGGATAAAAATCACTACAGTTCCTGTCGGTCGCTCAGACAAGTCCAATAGCTCTGTTTTCCCCTCCTCTAACGTTTGTAGGGCTAAATCAACTTTCACAAGAAACCGCTTTCCATATTCATTTAATCGAATGTATTTTCCTGTGCGATCAAACAATTTGACGTTTAATTCGCCCTCAAGATTTTTGATCATTTTACTTATAGCAGGCTGTGAGATTTGGAGTATTTCGGCAGCCCGGGTCATATTCTCAAGCTTTGCAACCGTTTGAAAGTACCGAAGCGAAAGTAAATCCAACGAAACCACCCTCTTCTATAACCTTAGAGTTATGTATTTTATATATAATAATATATTTTTCATCATCATAGCAGAACACTATAATAAAGAGAATTAAAAATACATAAGAATCTGCAGGAGAAAGGGGAACTATAAATGAGCACACGAGAACCAATGAAAGAAATTATTACAATCTCCAGCGGTCAGCTTAAGGGCATACGTCTGCCAGAACTTGGGGCGATCGCATGGTTAGGAATTCCTTATGCGGAACCCCCCATATATAAGCTCAGATGGAAGGCACCACGTGAGATAAAAGCTTGGACAGGTGTATTGCCTGCAAGCCATTTTAAGAATAACAGTGTCCAATTCATTCAAGGGGAACCTGGCGGCAGTGAAGATTGCCTCTTTTTGAATATTTGGCGACCGGATCATGCCGAGGCAGGCTTACCCGTATTCGTCTTCCTCCACGGCGGCGGAAATATTGGGGGTTCGGGACGGGATTTTCAAGGTGGAGAATTGGCGTGTAAGACAAATAGTATAGTGGTTACAGTGAACTACCGTTTAGGAGCAATGGGATTTTTCCGGCATCCCTCACTCCGAACCGGGGACCCCTTGGATGACTCGGGAAATTACGGTCTCCTCGATGTTCTTCATGCGCTAAAGTGGCTGCACAAAAACATTGTTTGCTTTGGGGGGAATCCAGGAAATATAACATTAGGGGGCCAGTCTGCAGGTGCAAGAAATGCATTAGCTGCTTACCTTTCCCCGCTGGGCAGAGGGCTCTTTCATAAGCTCTTTATTATGAGTGGAGGTTTAACAACGGCTGCTACGAAGCAAAGCGAAGAAAAAGCAGACGACATTTTAACGGAGTTATTAATAAAAACAGGAATAGCCAGCACTCAAGATGAGGCGCGAGTATGGATTTCCACACAATCTGCGGATAAGATTTCCGACTTCCTATATCGTCAGAATGCCTTTCACTTTGTCGAAATCATTCGGGAGACTGGGCTTCAGATGGCTGCTTTTCCTCATTTGATCGAAGACGGCACGGTCATTCCTATTGGTGGCTTCGACAATCTAAATAACCGCGATCACCCTTGCCTGCCGATCATCCTAGGCAGCACTGCCAGCGAATTCTCCGAGTTCACTTTATGGGATACTCATTTCTTCTCCCTAGTGCAAAATGAAGAGTTAGCCGGAAATGTGGAAGAAAAGAAGCTCTATGAAGCATCAGTCCAATATGGGAGCGATCTGTATGCAGAATTTAATGTAGAGCAGACTACAGAGATATTTTTAACCGCAATTCCAGAGATGCCGATTTATGCTTACCGATTCGCCTGGGGGTTAAGAGACGGAGTGATCGATCCCTACATCCGTTTTCTTATTGGTGCCCCGCATGGTGCAGACATCCCCTTCTATACAGGTGACTTTTCCGGTGTCCAGGAAAGATTCCCTGCGGGAGTAATTTCCGAGCATAACGAGCCTGGGCGTAACATGCTTTCTTCCCTAATGAGGGACTATTTACGGCATTTCTTATATACCGGTAATCCTAATGCTGAGGGACAACCTACTTGGCAACGATACACCCCTAATCCCCGGTCTGCGGAAATTCTCTGGTTAGATGCTAGCCTGGATCAAACTATTGTTCAATCCGTCTGCAAACTTGTAAAAAAAGATATCCTGTCCCAAATGGACAATGATCCCCGTTTAGCAGCAGAACAGCGCATTTGGCTAAAAAACAATTTATTTGCGGGACGTTTTTTCTGGTAAGATAAATGATTGTAGAATTCACGCAGAGGAAGGAACATGCTGTTGTGCTAACTTACTTACTGCTCTTAGTCATCGGGCTAGCAGCTGGCATTTCCGGTTCATTGGTCGGACTTGGCGGCGGGTTCATCGTTGTGCCTGCGTTGGCTTTCCTTTTTCCTGATATGGAGCCTTCACATCTGGCTGGAACATCAATGGCGATGCTGCTTTTCAACTCCATCTCAAGCACTTATGTGTACGCAAAGCAGAAGAGAATCGATTATCAAGCAGCGCTCACCTTCGCCGCCGTTTCGATTCCGGGTTCAGTAATAGGTGCACTCTTTACCAAGCAAATGGGCGGGAGAATGTTTTTCGTAAGCTTCGGTATTTTCTTAATCCTTGTCGCTTTATTGCTCTTGTTCAAGCCGAACAAACCCATCCATTGGCCTTTCAAACCAACCGTGAAGCGAAGCTTTTCCGATAATAGCGGTGCTCATTTCGAATATGCTTATCATATGCCTACCGGCATAATCATCAGTTTTCTTGTTGGCTTTGTAGCAAGCCTATTTGGGATTGGCGGCGGGAGTCTTATGGTTCCGACAATGACCTTACTTCTCGGCTTTGCCCCCCATATCGCTGTTGCAACTTCTATGCTTCAAATTTTCCTGTCAGCTATCGTAAGCACCACAACACATGCCTTTTTATTGAATGTTGAATGGTTTATGGTGTTAGCCCTAGCACCTGGCGCAATTATCGGTGGTCAAATTGGCGCACGCCTGGCAAAACGCCTTCCTGCCCAGCTGCTTCTAAAGCTATTAGCCGTTTTTCTCATCATCGTTTCGCTTCGTTTGATGATGAAAGGGTAGGTCATTATGTAAAAAGTCCTGATGGATCAAGAGTTTCTTGATCCTCAGGACTTTTTTATTGTGACTGTGGGACTGATACTTGGCTAATTCTATCGAATTGTAAGTCTCTTCAGGATTTCTTTAGAATTCCCCCACCTAATTCCTCAGTTTTTTTAGTTAAGATTTCTGTATTGAAGTAAGCGAAGGAGGTGGCATATTGGCCAGTAATACCATTTTAGAGCTAATCAATCAGTATGGTTATCTGATTTTTTATCTTGCTTTCACGCTAGGCCCTTTTGGAATTCCAATTCCTAATGAAATTACGATCCTCACCGGAGCTACCCTAAGCCACATGGGGATTATCAATTTCTGGATGACTTATTTCTGCATTTTGTCAGGGTTATTAACGGCCTTTACGGTTGCCTACTTTGCAGGTAAATTCTTTGGGCAAAAGCTGAAGTGCAAATTTGAAGCTAATAGACATTTTAAAAAAGCAGAGCAGATTCTAAAAAAACGTGGGCGTACAGCTATGTATATCGGCATGTTTATTCCAGTTGTACGTTACATCATTCCCATGTTGATCGGGCTCAGCGGTACAAGCTATAAACGATTTGCCCTTATTTCATATCCCAGTGCTTTAAGTTGGACCTTACTGTTCTTTTTTGTAGGAACGTACTTTGGAGATCACATCCTATCAAAATTAATAAACATCTAGATCAATTCCAAAATTATGGAGGAATTCCAAATGAGCTTCAATGAAAAACTCTTATTTTTAAGAAGTTTTATTCATGATCCAAAACAGGTAGGCAGTGTTACCCCGAGTTCCCGGTTTCTGGCACACAGCATGGTTAACCAAGCCCCTTGGCATGAAGTTAAAGCAGTCGCTGAACTTGGATCAGGTACAGGTGCAATCACCCGTGTAATCAATACTAAGGTAACTAGTACAACGAAAGTGTTACTATTTGAGATGGATAAAACCATGAGGCATAACCTGAAGACAAGCTATCCGGACTTTTCCTGTTATCATAATGCTGCTAGTTTAGTAGAAACAATTAAAAGTTCACATATTCATCAGTTGGATTGTATTTTTAGTGGGCTGCCCTTTTTCAATTTTGAGCCCGAATTAAGAAATACATTGGTTGAACAGATCTACCAATCCCTTAAACCTGAGGGATTATTTATCGCCTTTCAGTATTCACTTCAAATGAAGAAGCAACTCTCCGGATATTTTAATATTGATACAATAAAATATGTGCCATTTAATTTCCCTCCCGCTTTCGTCTACGTCTGTCGTAAAAGGGAAACATAATAAAATAAATATAGAAGAGGGGCAGCGTCCATTGAATACTATTCTTGTTGCAGATGATGATTCTGAAATTCGAGATGTGATTCATGTTTACTTAAGAAATGAAGGTTACCAAGTGCTTGAAGCTGCAGATGGTCAAGAGGCGTTGAGTACAATACAAACAACATCCATTCAACTGGTTATCCTGGATGTGATGATGCCTCAAATGGACGGTATCACAGCCTGTCTCAAAATTAGGGAAATATCAAATATCCCAATTATTATGCTCTCAGCCAAGCAAGAGGACATTGATAAAATCACAGGTCTAACTACCGGGGCAGACGATTACATGATCAAACCGTTTAATCCACTGGAACTACTGGCCCGTGTAAAAGCTCAGTTACGGCGTCAGTCCTTAGTTGGAAAGGAAGAATTCAACTCTCTGCTTATAATTAAAAACCTGATCATAGATAAAAATAAACATTCCGTAAAGTTAAATGGAATTGAAGTTTCATTAACTCCGCTAGAGTTTGCGATTTTAACCCTGCTTGCAAGCCGGCCTGGGCAAGTTTATAGTTCGGAGCAAATTTACGAGAGTGTATGGAAAGAGCCTTACGGATATTCTGACAATACCGTAATGGTTCATATTCGTAACTTAAGAGAAAAATTAGAGGAAAATCCAAGAGAACCTCTGTATATTAAGACAGTCTGGGGAGTTGGTTACAAAGTTGATTAAAATCATACGAAATCTACAAATAAATAAACGCATTCAATCCAATATCTTAATCAGGATGGTGTTGAGTTTCATAATTACCATTGCGATAAATACCTCACTTAGCATCTTGTTCTTTCATTTTGGAAATGCAACAAAATTGGATTGGGTGTTCAATTTTCTTGCCTACCTTCTTACTCCGATGTTTTTCATTATTTTCGTTATTACATTTTTTACATTGACCCGGCGAATCGTCAAAGATTTAATTGCGCTGGAACAAGGACTTCAAATTATATCCGAAGGTGATTTGAGTTATCGGGTAAATGTTGTTCGCCAAGATGAACTAGGACTGGTGGCTTTGAACATCAACCGGATGGCAGAGCGCTTAGAGCAACAGATCATCAAGGAACGCGAAATAGAAAAATCCAAGATGGAGATGATCACGGGGATTTCACACGACTTACGCACCCCTCTTACAAGTATTATCGGGTATATTGAGCTTTTACGTACAGAATCGTACCAAGATAAAAAAGAATATACACGTTTTATTCAAAACACCTATAACAAGGCGCTTCATTTGAAGAAACTCCTCGATGATTTGTTTGAATATACCCGACTTAATTCGGCTGACTCCCGTTTAAATCTGGAGAGAATCGATTTGTCGCAGCTTTTGAATCAATTGCTATTCGAATTCGAACCGATCGCTCAAGAAAACAATGTCCACCTTATAAAAGATATAGATAAGAGTCCAATCATCACCTTAATCGACAGTGAGAAAATAGCCAGAGCCATAGATAATCTACTTATGAACGCCTTAAAATATTCCATCAGCCCGGGAAGCATTAGCATACGAATTACAACCGATTCTGAACACTGTACCATTGAGATTGAAAATAAAGGGACTCCCCTCTCACAGGATCAAGAAAACCGTCTATTTGAACGATTTTATAAGGTTGACCACTCAAGAAAAAGTCAGGGAATTCAAACCGGGGCAGGACTTGGTCTTTCGATAGCTAGGAATATTGCTGAGTTGCACAAGGGTACTTTAACGCTTAAACACACTCATGACGTCTTCACATTCCAACTGAGATTGCCTTTCGGAGAGGATTACTAATTGATTATGTCTGAATACTTACTTTTCTTACAAGGCTTCCTCAAAGATCCAAAGCGGGTAGGAAATATTCTACCCAGTTCGCCATTATTAGCCGATAAAATAGTTCAGTCTGTACAATGGCATAATGTAAATGCCGTTGCAGAGCTTGGAGCTGGTACAGGTGCTATTACACGTCTCATGACATCACAATTAAAGAATTCTACAAAAGTGCTTTTGTTTGAGCGGAATAAAAAAATGAGAGAACACTTAAAAGCAATTTATCCGGAATGCATTTTCCATTCCAACGCTAGCTACTTACTCAAGAAATTGAATCAGGAAGGCATCCGTGAGTTAGATTGCATAATTTGCGGATTACCATTTTTTAATTTTTCAAGTGAAATGCGTGACAAAATCCTACATCAGATTGTTAAGTCACTTAACTTAAACCAGGCGGAATTTTAGTTGCATATCAGCACTCGCTGCACATGAAAAAAAGATGGGCTAAACAACTACTTATTGAGAAAATTGAATTTGTGCCTTACACTTTTCCTCCAACATTCGTATATATTTGTCGTAAAAAAGAATGACATATGAATATTCGAAAAATAGTAATTTCTAAAGAATATATAAGTATTGAGAATGGAAATGGCCAGGCCAATACTGTTGCAGGATTATAAAAAAGTCCTGATGATCAAGATTATCTTGATCATCAGGACGGGATTTACTGTGAAAAACTACGTTCCAAACGGTGATAATTTATCCCCGCTGTCTCATTCCCTCAAACAGCAAAATCGTCGCCGCCATTGCGGCGTTCAGCGATTCCGCGCGGCCTGCCATCGGGATGATGATACTCTTGTCCACGAGACGCGCCGTTTCCGGTGAGATGCCTTTACCCTCGCTGCCAATCAGCAGCCACTGGGTGCCGTGGAAATCGTGCTCATAGCACGATTCTTCGCCCTGCAGCGAAGTGCTCACCAGCAGCGCCCCATTTTCCCGGGCCTGTGGCAAAATCTCACTTAACTCTCCCTCCACCACCGGAAGATGGAACATCGAGCCCATCGTGGACCGGATGGTCTTTGGATTATAGAGGTCGGCACAGCCTTGTCCGAGGATCACGCCGTCTGCTCCCGCTGCATCCGCGCTGCGGATAATGGTGCCGACATTGCCGGGATCCTGCACGCCGTCCAGCACAACCACAAAACTGTCCTTCTTCGCTAGGATAGCTTCTACAGCCTGCTGTTCCTTCCGCACGATGGCAAACACAGGCTGCGGCGTATTGGTGCTGCTGCATTTTGAGATGATCGCCGCCGAGACACCAATCACTTCCATTCCCTGAACAGCCTGAAGCAGCCCCTTAAGTTCAGCTGGCATTCCCTTGTCGAGGTCATAAGCAAGGCATTCCACATCTGCTTCAGCCAGCAGTGCTTCCTGAACCAGGTGAACGCCCTCTACGATATATTTACGAGCCTTGTCACGGTGCTTTTTCTCCTGCAGCCCGGCCCACTCTTTAACCCGCGTATTTTGCGGAGACATGATTTCCATAAAGTCTTCCTTTCTTCTGCCTTGCCATTTATTCTTTGTTCCTACTGATACGCCATCTCCAGCTTCGTCAAGTTATCCTTATGCCCAACAATAACAAGGATATCTCCATCGATCAGGCGATCTTCTGCACGGGGAGAGATGTTCATCTCTTCACCTTGGCGGATGGCCATTACGTTGCAGCCAAATCTTGCGCGGATGTCGAGCTCCTGTAGATTTTTTCCGAGCATCGGTCCGGATACCTTCATATCCAGAATACTGTAGTCCGGCGACAGCTCAATATAATCCAATATATTAGGCGAAGCAAGATGATGCGCAACCCGCATTCCCATATCCCGTTCAGGATAAATCACCTTGTCCGCACCAATTTTGCTTAATACTTTGCCGTGCAGTTCACCTTTGGCTTTTGCCAGAATTGCAGGCACACCCAGGTCTTTTAGAATAAGTGTTGTCAGGATGCTAGCTTGAATGTCCTCGCCAATGGCTACAACCACCACATCAAAATTGCGAATACCAAGGGCACGCAGCGCCTCCTCATCCGTGGAATCTGCAGATACGGCATGAGTTACAATACTTGAAATCTCCTGTGTTCGCTGCTCGTCAGCATCAATCGCAAGTACATCAAACCCCATGCCGCTGAGCGCCTTAGCAACACTAGATCCGAAACGCCCCATACCGATGACGGCATATTGTTTTTTGGCCATGTCTATGTACCTCCCGTAGCATTCTATATCTCAAACAGTATAGCATAAGCCAAGAAGAAACGTCATTGCCGTCCTTATGGATGGCAACCGTTTCTCGTAGAAATGTAAGGATAATGTATAGTGTTAAACTTATACTATCTTATATTTGGACAAAAACTTGAATTTCCAGCACCTTTGCAGGGCACATTATAACGAGGTCAATATCACTATATTTTCAAAAAAGGAGGTACATTATGCCCGTTACCATTGACTTGCGCCAGGCGATTCTTCATAAAGTGCACGGTCAATCTGAAGAGGATTTACGTCATATGATTGAAGGCTCTGTGGACGGTCCGGAGGCAGCACTCCCGGGACTTGGCGCCGTGTTCGAAATGATCTGGAAGGATTTAGACCCCGCTAAGCAAGATCGGTTGGTTACCATGCTGCATGATCACCTGGAGACTATTACCCCTGGGGATATCACATCGTAAACTGACGGCAACTAGTCAAAAACCTCCGCTCACCATGGTGTAACTTCACCTATGGAGGCGGAGGTTTTATTATTACATTCAGAAAGTTATAGCATCCTAATTATAGTAATGCTTTTGGAGCCATTTCCAGGAATTTAGCTGTCGGGTTCTTATCCATCGCTGTCCGCATAGCATATTCGTTCTCGAACAACACGACAAAATTGCCCTTCTTATCCGTCACCAGCGTTGAGTTGATTCTGAATTTGCTCGCATCCGGCTTAGTTTCATCTACGATCCAACGTGCAAACTGGTACGGCATTCTCTGCAACTGAACATCCACACCATATTCACCCTTCATGCGGTACTCAAACACTTCAAACTGCAGTTGTCCAACTACACCAAGCAAAATATCGTCAAAGTTGACCGTGCGGAACACCTGGATCATGCCCTCTTCAGTCAGCTGATCGACACCCTTCTGGAACTGCTTCGATTTCAACGCATTTTTAATACTCACTTTAGCAAAAATCTCTGGTGAGAACGTTGGCAGCTCATCGAATTCCATATCTCCTGCTTGGCTCAATGTATCACCAATTCTAAAAATACCTGGATCAAACAGACCGATGATATCTCCCGGATAAGCTTCCTCTACGATATCGCGGTCTTGCGCCAAAAATTGCTGCGGTTGCGCCAGCTTGATATCTTTACCGGCACGTACATGCTTCACGCTCATACCCCGTTCGAATTTCCCGGACACAATACGCAGAAAAGCAATCCGGTCACGGTGAGCCGGGTTCATATTCGCTTGAATTTTGAACACATAACCAGTGAATTTCTCATTCGTTGGTTCTACTACCCCTGTAGTACTGCGGCGTGGTTCAGGCTTCGGTGCCAGATCCAAGAAATTATCGAGGAAAGTCTGTACGCCAAAATTGTTGATCGCACTGCCAAAGAACACAGGTGTGAGTTCACCACTTAATACTTTTTCATAGTCAAAAGCATCGCCTGCTACATCCAGCAGCTCCAGATCCTGACACAGTTGATCATGCAGATACTCTCCAGCCATTTCACGAATGATTGGATCACGGTATCCGTCAACCTTTTGAACCTTGATTATGGAGTGATCGTCACCTTGGAACAGCTCTACCTGATTTTTCATCCGGTCATATACGCCGCATAGCTCACGTCCACTACCGATCGGCCAGTTCATTGGCACAGAACGAATACCAAGAACCTGCTCCAGCTCTTCCATCAGATCAAACGGGCTACGTCCTTCACGGTCCAGCTTGTTAATAAAGGTGAAAATCGGAATGCCCCGTTTAGCACATACCTGAAACAGTTTGGTAGTTTGGGCTTCCACACCTTTTGCCACGTCAATAAGCATGACCGCACTATCCGCTGCAGTTAGGGTACGATAGGTGTCCTCACTGAAGTCTTGGTGACCCGGTGTATCCAAAATGTTCACGCGATGATTCAAATAATCAAACTGCATTACGGAAGACGTTACAGAAATCCCCCGCTGCTTCTCAATTTCCATCCAGTCACTCGTCGCATGTTTATTCGCTTTACGGGCCTTAACCGTTCCCGCCAGACGGATCGCGCCACCGAATAACAGCAGTTTCTCCGTTAAAGTTGTTTTACCCGCATCCGGGTGGGAAATGATCGCAAAGGTTCTGCGTCTATCCACTTCCTTTTGCAGCTTCTGATCTATTGCTTTGTTCATTACACATATCCCTTCATATATAAAATTCCTGCTTCTGCTTCAATTACACTGGGGTTCATCAAATCGGTGCTCTGCTCATTGTTCATACCCCTTCATTTCTGAATGAATAGCTCTTAGGTCTAGCTCCAGTCCGCTTCAAGTGAAAGCATCCTCTAAAGTATATCAAAATCCGGCAGACATTATCTACTAAAAAGCGCGTGCCGCAAAATATCTCCCGAATGGTCTGGATTATGATCCCCACATATCATTGCTCAAAAAAATAGATGTATTTCCTACACTTACTTGAAGTATTAGCATTTTCATTAGCCTTTAGTTGCATTTGATGCAATTAAAATTAAGTTGTGCACGCTTTTCTGCCTTATCCGGTGATTATAGTTGCAGAAAATACATCTAAAAGACTAATCACAACGAGATAAGCGATTTTAATTGTACAAAGTGCAGTTATTAGAAAAGTGCCCAGATCCCCAAACACCGTCTGAAGTCCAATCTTTTAGATCTTAGCATTACAAAAAATCTCCCTGCATCCTCTGCAGGGAGATAGCATTAACTCAAGGTTTAGTTATTCTTCAGCCAAACCACATTATCTTCATCTTGGCCGTTTACAGGCCACCAATGGAAACCTTCTTTAGCAAGCAGTTCATCTGCTTCCACTGGACCCCAAGAGCCAGCAGGATAAGAAGATAAGTCGCTAGACTCTTCGCTCCATGCTTTCGCAATACGATCCACGAACGACCATGCCGAGGATACCTCATCCCAACGAGTGAAATAAGTTGAATCTCCGCGTGCCGCATCATGTAGCAAGCGCTCATATGCTTCCGGAGAATTGATTCCAACCAGGCAGCTCTGACAGAAGTCCATAGCCAGCGGTTGAATCTCAGACTCGGAACCCGGTTTCTTGGCATTAATCTTTACGTAAATGCCTTCCATTGGGTTCACACGGATTACAAGGAGGTTAGGCTCAAGTTTATGCTTTTGTCCCAAATAAACGTTGGTTGGCATACCTTTGAACTCAACTACCACTTCCGTCGTCTTCACCGGGAGACGTTTACCTGTACGGATGTAGAAAGGAACTCCAGCCCAGCGGAAGTTATCTACAAATACACGGGCAGCAAAATACGTCTCTGTATTCGACTCAGGATCAACCTTATCTTCCTGACGGTAAGCAGGAAGGGTTTTGCCTTGGTGTAAGCCTTGAATATATTGTGCTCTTACGACATTCTCACGAACCTCATCAGATGTCGCATAAGGACGAAGGGAACGAAGTACCTTCACTTTCTCATCACGAATATCTTCTGCGAGCAGACGGCTTGGTGGTTCCATAGCAATCATAGTCAGCAGTTGCAGTATATGATTCTGGCCCATGTCCCGTAAGGCTCCCGCATGGTCATAGTAACCACCGCGTTCTTCTACACCTACGGTTTCGCCAAGTGTAATTTGAATATTGGCAATATGTTTATTATTCCAGAGCGGTTCGAAAAAAGCATTAGCAAAACGAATCACTTCGATATTCTGTACCATTTCTTTACCAAGATAGTGGTCAATCCGGTAAATTTCCTCTTCTTTGAAGACCTGACGAATCTGTTCGTTCAGCTGTTCAGCCGACTCCAGATTATAGCCAAAAGGCTTCTCAATTACGAGGCGATTCCAACCCGTACTATCCAGCATCCCGCCAGCTTTAAGGTTGAAGGAGACACTGCCGAATAATTCAGGCGCCAGCGCAAGATAGAACATCCGATTGCCCGGAATACTGAATTTCTCTTCAAGAACTTCAGTTTGTGCTCTTAGCTCGCGGAAACCATCAATATTGTTTATGTCCAGAGATTTGTATTCGAAATGCTGTACAAATTCATTCCATTCGCTCTCTTCTCCCGCTTTGTAACGGCAGAATTCAAGGATGGATTCCTTCACATCACTTCTAAATTCTTCCTGAGTACGCGGGCGCCGCGCCACGCCAATTACCGCAAAATCTTGTGCCAGCTTACCTTCACGGTACAAGCTGTAAATCGCCGGGAAAAGCTTACGCCGGGCTAAGTCTCCGGTTGCCCCAAAGATAAAAAAGACAGCACCGGGTGTGTGCAGTGCATCAAGGGTTTGATTTTCAGCCATGGCTCCTCATCTTTCTGTATGTAATATAGTTTATTGACATGCTCAGCGTCGGTACTAACATAAGGTGAATAACGACGTTATGTCATTTTAGCATATTCCTAAAAAGGATGCTATCACATTCCTGACAAATACTCTCGGGATTTCGCAAATTTCAATTAATATTTCTTATTATTAACTATATCTGCACTTATATAAGAGAAAAATGTCAATATTCGATGGTTATTAAAGGAAAGCCTATAGTTACGCGGTTTGTCCCCTTCTGATCTTCATGATGCACTGCGATTTGGGCAGAAACTGACTGATTTCCACTCATCACAGAGCGATTCAAATTAGGAATCGAATACGTACGGCTAACCGTTGAGATATCCTTGTAGCTTTCTCCTCCGGTCACAGCTTCAAACCGGTCATGCATCAATGACTCCGTCTGTGCTAGAACTTTTTCAGGTGCTCCCTGTTCTTGCGCGCTTCCTTGAAGGGATACATTCCATTCGGCCTTAATTTTATTCTGTTCAAGAATCATACTTATTTCACGAGCAGCCGCTTGAAAGCCAGCTTCATTTTGCAGATCAGCCGTATCTAACGTTACAATCACATAACTGTTTCCTGCACTAAGCTCACTCCAAAATAAGGAGAGCCGCGATTCATATGGTTTTACAGCTTCTGTACGATAAGTCATATGTCCATCTTCCTCAGTACCTGACGGTACATTCAATCCGAGACTTGTGCTTAACTTAGCAACTTCGGCAGACAGATCCGCGTAATTGCTGCTTTCTCCCTGCCACTTTAACACTAGACGCAGCGGTGAACCAGAAACCGTCGTTTCTTTTCCAAGATCTATTAAACTCCCAAGAGCATGATTTAGTTCGGCTCCTGTTGAAGCTTGGTTAACGCCCTCATCAAGAACGGTTGAATTCGCTTTAACACTTTGCAGATTAACTAGCAGAGCCGCAGCGCAGCACACGATTATCATTATAAAAAAAGTCCCTTTTTTTGTTCCGTTGTTCAGCTTCATCTTCCGCATATGTCATTCTCCCTTCGAACCTCTCTAGCAATCTACTAGACAGTATGTTCGAATTAGGAGATTCTATACCTGAAATATTCCCACAAAGAGAGGGATTTGTTTCAATGCGTACTCAGATACTTTGCGGAGGCCCCAAAACTACTTTCTTATATTATAACAAAAGACTGAAGCAGAGGCTTCAGTCCTTTGTTGTTATTCAGCTAGTCCATTTTTATATGCATAAATTGCTGCTTGGGTCCGGTCTTCCACGCCCAGCTTCGCGAGAATATTCGTTACATGAAATTTCACAGTTTTGATTCCAATAATTAGTTGATCAGCAATATCCTGATTCGATTTACCCTGCGCCAACAGACGTAATACTTCCATCTCGCGCTCCGTAAGCTCTTTATAAGCAGGTGATTCTCCTTTTGCATTGTTTCGAAAACGGTTCATCATTTTAGAGGCCACCTGTGACTCGAGCACGGACTGTCCTCTTGCCGCAGCGCGGATCGCATCCGCCACTTCACTAGCCCGCGAAGTCTTCAGCAGATAACTAAAGGCACCCGCTTCAATAACAGGATACATCTTTTCATCATCCAAATAGCTTGTAAGAACAATAACTTTGATCTCTGGGTATTGCTTCATCAGCTGTTTAGTCGTTTCTATGCCATCCATCCCATCCATTACGAGATCCATTAAGACCACATCGGGATTGTACTCTTGAGCCAGCCGAATACCTTCTTCTCCACTTCCAGCCTCACCTACGACCTCAATTCCATCCTCGGTACCTAAAACAGCTGCTAGCCCGATCCGTACCATCTCATGATCATCTACGAGTAGTACTTTAATTGCTTCCTCCATCTCCATGGTTACTCTTTCCTCCTATTATTCATTGACTAACGGAACGGTAATTTCAATACGCATCCCTTTACCCGGAGCGGTAATGAACTGAATGGAGCCTCCGATTTCATTAATCCGCTCCTGCATGTTCGACAAACCATAGGAAGCTTGTTTGGTGTCGTCCATCTCAAAGCCGATCCCATCATCACGCAACGTCAAGCGAACTGTATCTCCCCGTCTATGCAGCCGGATTTCTATTTTTTCTGCTTTCGCATGACGAAGTGTATTAGAAATCGCCTCTTGGACGATACGGAACAAGTGATTCTCTACCCCTTTTAACAGCTGCACATCAGGGTCCATCTCAAATACAATTTCGATCGGTACCTTGACCTTAAGCTCCTTGATCAATTCCTGCAGACCTTGTTCGAGTCCCTTTCCTTCCAAATAAACAGGTCTCAAATGCAGCAGCAACGCCCTCATCTCCGATTGGGCTACGGCAGACATTTCTTCTATAAGCGCAATTTGCCGCTGGGCTTTATCGAAATCTTTCTCCAACGTCCGGCCTACCGCCGTGGCAGTCATGGAGATTGCAAATAGCTGCTGGGAAACAGCGTCGTGCAGTTCACGCGCAAGCCGCTGCCGTTCCTCCATAATAGCAGATACCCGCGCCTGCTCCGCAAGCTTCGCGTTATTCGTGGACAACCGCTGCAGCGTCGTCACTTGATTCTCCCATTTGCCGCTAATCCGGCCAAGCTGTTCTCCGAGCCTTCCCAGCTCATCATCACCTAGATCCGGCATGGACAGCGTCAAATTTCCCTTTTCCCATAATACGAGGGTCTGCCTAAGACGTTCCAACTGTCGCTTCACACGGAAGCTCTGATAAAAGCCATAACCAATCCCAAAACCCATAGGCAGAAGAATTAGGGTAACGGCTGTCCGCACGCCAAATTTCCAGCTTTCAAAAGGCTTCAAATAGCCATATGTATACATGACATACATTATCACAAGCAGCATGACAAAAGAGAACAGAGCCCCCTCACCCATGCTGCGTGATATCATGTTTTTGTTCTTTTTTTCCATACGGGGACTCTCCCTTCTCTATCAAGCTTATCAGGATAAACGTACATCTAGATCTCCCATTAAATAAGAAACACTAAATTTCACTTTGTATTCACTGCTGTCATAATTGGCTGATTTCCAATTCAGACGGTTTAACATTCCTGTATCCCGCTGGTTGCCGAATTCAATGGACCCGAAGAGAACAAAAGCTTCAATTTCCACGCCGTAATCATCGGACAGGTTAATGTCCATATCGCCAAAAATCCCTTGAAACAGCATGACCGTTTCCTTATGATCCGCCATAGCTAATGAAAGATCCACATCGGCCTCACCCAGTACATGCCAAGAGCTAAGGCTGTGCATCACCCAAGGTGAGCGGTCCCAGTCAAATCTGGATGAAAAGTTCTGCTTCTGCATAAACCCTTCCTTGCGCTGCACTCTTTTGGATTTGGTGAAAAACATCCCAAGTGAGATTAAGCAAATCCCCAGCACGAGCACCAAATGGTCCAGCAAAAGCAATACAGCACCTATCCCGAGCAGTTTATAGCCCTGCTTTACTTTGCCTGATGTCGTACGGTAGACGCCCAGCAGCAGGAACAGAAGCGCGACAATGGAGAAAAAGCCGAGCCATCTACCAAAAATCATCATGCAGCCAACAGCAATCAGTCCGATGGCAATCAAACGGTTTCGTTTATCCATTTCGCACCTCCTAAAAGTTTTGCGAAGCAAAACTCATTTTATAATATCGGATAGATATCCGTCACTATGAGGAATATTATCACCGTTAAATATTATAGCAAGCCGCTATAAAAGCCATATCGGTATGGAGATCCATACCGTATGGCTTCTTCTTGTCCAGCATATCATATCCGTCCAAGTTTTAGGAACAGGATTTATTGTTCTTTTTTGTTTAGAGAAGGAGCCGCAGGTGTATCGTTCAGCTTGTTTTTCAGTAGCGCCAATTGCTCATCCACTTTCAGTTGCTTCTCAACATCAACGGGTTTGCTATAAGCAGCGGATGGGCTGTAAGGTGCACGCATTACATCTGCTTCAGCCTCAAGCTGCATAATTTTCTCTTCCATCCGGTGGAATCCGAGTGATGCACTGCCACTTTCAATGGAATGTACACTGCTGATTTGCGACATTTGTTTTTTAGCCTTAGCCATTTGAGCACGGGATACAAGCTCATTACGTTTGTTGCGCAGCTTGTAGAACTCATCCTTCATGTCATGCAGTTGTTGCACCAATTCCTTAGCGTGTACTTCAGCTTGTGCGTGAAGATCACTGTATTCCACTTGCTTTTGGTCAAAGTAGATTTTTTCTTCCAACAGCTTGCGAGTTACTTCTTCTTGGCCATTTTTCAGTGCCAGTTCAGCTTGTGATCCACGTTGTGCAGACATTTTTGCTGCTTCTTCCACACGTTGCTTCATACGGCGTTCGTTAGCCATTTGTTTAGCAACTGTTACTTCCGCTTCGTGAATCTCAGCCTCCATATCGCGCAGATATTGGTTAAGCATTACAATTGGGTCCTCTACCTTATCCAACAAGTCATTTACCGACGCTTTTGTCATATCTTTAATTCTTTGAAATACTCCCATGATTTACAATTCCCCTTTCTCATATTTAGACAGTTTTTGTTTGAGTTCTTCTACTTCTTTTTGCAAAGCCTTCTTCTCAATATCCT
The DNA here is from genome assembly GCF_037970385.1 of Paenibacillus sp. FSL R5-0928. Taxonomy (NCBI): domain Bacteria; kingdom Bacillati; phylum Bacillota; class Bacilli; order Caryophanales; family Paenibacillaceae; genus Paenibacillus; species Paenibacillus sp. FSL R5-0928. The sequence continues at coordinate 6,196,771 of NZ_CP150225.1, forward strand.
TCATCATCGCATCCAAACCGGAGTCCGGTGCGGAATAAGCGTTGTTCTTCTCAAAATTAGGATTGTAATTTGGCTGGCGTCCATAAGGTCCATATCCGCCAGTAGCTTGTGGTCCGTGTCCATGTTCCGGTCTGCCTGAGTAGGGTCCGCCGTATGGGCCACCCGGTGCCCCAGGCCCTGGTCCAAAAGGATTATAATGCGTCGGTTCCTTAGGAATGACCATTGCTGCAATGAAGTATACCGGAATCACCGCACCACCTGTGAACGGAATGCTGACCAGTAATAGAATCCGGAATAACGTGGAATCAATACCGAGTGTCTCAGATAATCCACCTGCAAGACCCGTCATCACTTTATCTCTAGTTGAACGATACAATCGACTCATAGCGTTACTCCTTTCCACCATTGTTCAGTTTCTCCTTTAGGCGAGCCATTTCTCTTTCGAGTACGGTCGCTACGGTCTCACCCGCTTGCACCGCATATTCCTGTCCCATGCGCCGCAAATCACGCAAGCTCTTTGCTTCTAATTCCCAATCCGACATCTGATCCTCCAGACGTCCGAACATTTTGGGAACATCACCACCATTGCCATAAGCACTGGCTCTTTGATTCATCCGTTGCTGCAATCGCAGCGACTCCATTCGTGCCGAATAATACTGACGTTTGCTGTACACCGTTTGATACTCTATTTTCAGCTCATTCAGCTGTGCTTCAAGTTCAAACAAGGATTGCTTGCTCTGTTCTAACAGCCCGCTGTATTGCTCCAGTTTTTCCTCGTGAATGATCTTTTCTTGTAAAGCCAGCTTCGCGAGATGATCCTCGCCTGCTTTCAGTGCCAACAACGCCTGTTCTTCACGTTTGTTTCTCATGGCAGTTGCTTGGTTCACTTGCTGCTGCAATTGCTTCGTGTGGGAAGCATATTGCTGGTACAGCCTTTCAGCTTCACTGATTTCCTCACGGGTTGAATGTAGAAATTGATCAATTAGTTTCACGGGATCTTGGCTTTGCTCCAGACGTTCGTTTAGATTAGCTACAGTAATATCCCTCATGCGACGAAAAACACTCATGATCTCCTGCTCCCTCCCTGCTTCTTGTTTAAGTACATTGCTTCTTAATAAGTACCATTATTACTTCTGCCCTTTAATGCTGATACGCCCCAGACGATCAACGCCACTCCTAGAAGTGGTCCAATGATCCAGGAAAGCTTCGCGATCAGGGACATCACACCAATGAACATCAGTACCCAACCGATAATCTTGCGTCCGCTCTTAATCCCGTAGTACCCGAGAACAACCAGCAATACCGGGAAAAGTAATCTGAACATTCCGTGGATCAGAGGAAGCGCAATGCCGAGCAGCATAACCGCACCAATCACAATCAGTACAACCGCTAATCCGTTTCCTTGTCTTCTTTGCATTTTTTCTCACCGCCTTTCGTTGTCCTTAACCTTATAGCCTTATTCTAGGGTAAATCGCAGACTTTCAAAACAGACCAACGACGGTTTTTCGTACTGGACCTTAGTCGAGGTAGCTGTACGACTACAGACCACTGTTGGGCTAGTTGTAGGTCATAACCAACCTTTTCAATATAAAAAGGGGATGCGCCCCCATCGAAAATTGAAAGGACACCACCCTACATAGGTGATGTCCTTTTGAACTTTCCTTTATGGTTTAACTATGTGGCTCTTTATCAAAAAACCTCGCTCCGTAATCTTTCAATAATAGTATTCTTAGATATGAAGCCCACTTTCAAGTGCCTACTAAATAAAAATCTCGCTTTCGAATAAATCCCGAGAATGTATAATGATCAAATAAGAAACAAAGGAGAATTACTATGAACATACTGATCGTTGAGGACGACCGTAGTTTAAATAAAGGGATCGCTCTCACTCTTTCTCAAAACAATGTTGTGATCCATCAAGCCTACGATATTGCCGCGGCGGAGCATATCTTCGCAGTTAACCCTATTGATCTCATCATTCTGGACATCAATCTGCCAGACGGCAGTGGGCTGGATTATTGCGAGCAACTTCGCAAGACCTCACGCGTACCCATTATTTTCCTCACCGCCAATGATATGGAGTCCGACATTATCACCGGTTTTGCATTGGGGGGCGATGACTATATCACCAAACCATTCAGCCTAATGGTGCTTCGCGCCAGAGTAATGGCAGTACTCAGAAGAACGGAATCGCTAGGGACTGGAAAAATAACATTGGGTCCGTTAGAACTCGATTTTGAGAAACTGGAGTACAGCAAAAACAAACAATCGCTCCAACTGAGCAAAACTGAGCAAAAGCTGCTGCGGCTGCTGGTGACGAATACGGGCAATATTTTGACCCGAGAACAGCTGATAGACAAGATCTGGAGCAAGGATGCCGAATTTGTGGATGAAAACGCATTGACAGTAGCCATCAAACGGCTGCGTGCTAAACTTGAGGATGACCCGGCAGCGCCTAAATATATCAAGACCATTTACGGACTTGGATACATGTGGACTGAAGGGCAAAAACCATGAAAACCAATAGCCCACCTGCTAATTTCAAGCAAATTCATAGGCTCTTTTTACTGATCATCCTTATACTAGTGGCCTGTTTTATCGGCAGTATAATGTTTCTGTACGGGTTCGACCCCACTCTGCTCCAACTGACTTCTCTATTCATCATCTGTATATTAGCGACAGGAGCCGTATGGGTCTGGTTATGGAACCGTCAGATCACAATCTATATACAGACCTTGGATACAGCGATTGAGCGGGCTATACATGACCAGCCGCCACTCACTAACTATGAAGAAACCGCTCTGTCTTCGATGGAACATAAACTAAAGCGGTATATAGGGATGGCTAAGGCGAATGAACTAAATATTCAAACAGAGAAAAACAAAATAAAAGAGCTGATCTCGGATATCTCCCATCAAACCAAGACCCCCCTCTCTAATATCATGGTATTCAGTCAGTTGCTGGAAGAGATGCCCGGACTAAATGAGAATGTCCGGCACTACATACAGCATATTAAAGCGCAGTCAGATAAGTTGGATTGGCTGATCCAGTCTCTAATCAAATTATCACGTTTGGAAACAGGAATGATCTCCCTACAGCTGATTGAGGCGAAACCGCTCATACAAACTCTGATGCAGGCTTTATCCCAGATTTATGCACAAGCGGAAAACAAACAAATTACGATCAATATTGACTGCGGGACACACATCTTAGCCTGCCACGATGTCAAATGGACAAGTGAAGCGCTATTCAACCTGCTCGAGAATGCTGTGAAGTACACGCCGCATAGGGGACAAATCTCCGTTCTTGCTGAAAGCAATGAGATGTTCACCTGTATTCACCTTACCGATACTGGGCTTGGAATCCCCAGCGAAGAAATCCCTCACATCTTTAAGCGGTTTTACCGAGGGAAGCAAGCGCGTGAATTCGAGGGGGTCGGCATCGGGTTGTTTTTGTCCAGAGAGATTATCACGGCGCAAGGCGGCCATATCAACGTCATTTCTGAAACTGGAAAAGGTACAACTTTCTCTGTTTACCTGCCCCAGCGCTGAAATAGAATGTGTCATTATGGTCAGAATTCAGACACTCTCCTGTCAGATTGATTTGCTACCCTTAAATTATGGACAAACAGATCTCATTGGAGGGGAAGAGTTATGCCGATTCTACAGACTGAAAATTTAAAAAAACACTATGGAAAGGTGGGCTCAAGCGTTAAGGCTTTGGACGGCATATCACTGTCAGTGGAAAAAGGGGAGTTTGTCGCCATTGTCGGCACTAGCGGCAGCGGCAAAAGTACCCTTCTCCATATGCTTGGCGGATTAGATCGGGCAACAGAGGGCAAGGTTTACGTGGACGGGAACGATATTTTTGCGATGAGTGATGAGAAGCTGACCATTTTTCGGCGCAGATCGGTGGGGTTTGTTTTTCAGAACTACAATTTGGTACCCATACTAAATGTGCGGGAGAATATTGTGCTGCCCATTGAACTGGACGGTGGCAAAGTTGACGAAACTTATCTTGATCTGATCATCCGCACTTTAGGCTTGCAGGAAAAGATGAATACTCTACCTTCTAATCTGTCTGGCGGACAGCAGCAACGGGTGGCAATAGCCAGAGCATTGGCGACCAAACCTTCAATCATCTTAGCAGATGAACCTACAGGTAATCTGGACAGCAAAACAAGCCAAGAAGTGCTGATTTTACTTAAACAGATGAGCGAAAAATTCAACCAAACCATTGTGATGATCACACACAATGAACAAATCGCTCAAACTGCTGACCGTATTATCCGTATTGAAGATGGCATCATTTTCACTGGACAACCCCGTAGCTCCGGAGTGAGCCAGCCATGATCAGCACGAATAACCATAAGACTATTGCTACTTTAGCCAAAAAAAGCCTCAAAGCCAACCGTGCTCGCAATTTCACTATCATCTGTGCCATCGTACTGACTACGCTTTTGATCACCACCGTGTTTACCTTGGCGCTCAGTATTAACAAATCGATGCAACGCGCACAAATGCAGACTACTGGCAGCGATTATCATGGAAGCTTCAAATATCTGAATCCTGCCGAGTTGGAGAAGCTGAAGAATCACCCATCCATCAAAGAGTATGGCGTTTTTCTTAAGGTTGGCGATATAAGCACCAGTCTGTTCAAGAATAACCGGGTAGAGGTCCTTCGAATTGACGAGAATTATGCCAAACACGGATTTATCAACTTTATAGCTGGCGGACTGCCCTCCCAAGAGAATGAAATCGTCCTAAATACTTGGGCGCTTGACTTGCTTGGAGCAAAACATGAGTTAGGCCAGACTGTGAAGCTGGATATAGACATTGGTGAAAAAGTCATAAGCCAAGACTTTAAGCTCTCCGGGTATTACGAAACCGATCAAAATTTGGCGATGTCAGGATTAGCTTTTGTATCCGAAGCATTTACACAGAAGAACATTTCCCATATTGACCCGGATATCTCTGAGGCAACGGGTTCTTATGTAAACACCGCAGGTCTAGGGGTGATGTTTAACAATTCTTATAATATTGAACAGAAGGTACAAAAGATTTTGACGGACACCGGCCTGGATGTACCTTATGGTGTCAATCCGGCTTATACAAGTGTGTCTCTCTCCGATAATCTAATGAATATCATTCCTTATGCAGTTGTCATTCTTATCACCATGCTGAGCGGCTATTTACTAATCTACAATATCTTTTTTATTTCCGTCGTGCGGGATGTCAAATTTTATGGCCTGCTAAAGACCATCGGTACCACACCCCGACAACTAAAAAAGATCATCTCCATTCAGGCCCGCTCACTTTATCTAGTCGCATTGCCTTTTGGATTGGGGTTGGGATATCTGCTAGGTCTGCTGATTCTCCCTATGACCTCCTCATTTTTAAACGGTTCTACTGATAATGTCTATTCTGCTAGCCCGTGGATATTTATTGGTGCAGCAGCATTCTCGTTTATGACCGTATGGATCGCCGCAAGCAAACCGGGCCGGATGGCTTCGCGAACCTCGCCGGTAGAGGCTGTAAAATTTGCCGGAGTCAGCAGCGGCGGAAAACGGAACGCCAAAAAATCAAAACATGGCGCAAAACTTCACAACATGGCGTTCTCCAACCTGTTCAGAAGCAAAAAGAAGATGATCCTGATGCTCTCTTCACTCTCCTTGAGTATCATCTTGTTCAGTACCATTTTCACAGTAATTTCCTCACTGGATGTGAACAAATATCTGGCTTCCTTTATCTCCGGTGATTTTTTGGTTCAGAATGAAGTGTTAGTCAGTATTACAGGGCCTCGAGACGGTGATCCATACAAGCTTTCAGAGGATTTCGCCAACAATCTAAGTAAAATTGACGGTGTAGAAAGTGTTGATAAGGTTTACCACAGATATGTTCCATCTCCTGTCGATGATGCTGTCCGGGCTATTTTGGAGCCAATGGCAGCTGCTGATCCACATCCCTATCTTCTCTCCACTTTAGATAAGAGGGGGGTGATCTACAATAATTTATATGGATTAGATCCGGGCTGGTTTGATCTTGTGGACAAGGATATTATTGAAGGGGAGTTTAACAGGCAGAAGTTTGCTTCAGGAAAATATGCGGTCATAGCTGAGGCCATGTTTATAGAAGAAGATAGCTACCGCGCCTATTATCATCCTGGAGATACAGTCACTTTCGAGAAGTCGGGTAAATCTTATGAAGTGATGGCAGTAGTAAAAAATGATGCAGTATATGCTGCCACAACAAAATCTTTCTCTTTGTTAGGGTACAACGTCTTCCTCCCTGCTTCGGAGCTGCAGAAGGAAATGCCGCAAGGTACAGATCCAGCCAATATTGTTTCAGCCACACTTCATGTCGATCCAGCTAAAATGGATTTAGTAGAACAAGCAGCCAAGGCTCTAACAGATTCGACAAATGAATTATCCTTGAAATCCAGGGAGGATTATAAAGATGAGCTCGGTGGATTCATTCGCATTTTTCAAACCGTGGGGTATGGGCTTAGCCTGGTCATTGCTCTAATCGGGGTGCTGAATTATATCAACACTGTACTCACCGGGGTAGTCTCACGCCGCAATGAATTTGCCATGCTGGAGAGTATTGGCATGACCAAAAAGCAGCTAAAACGTATGCTGATCCTTGAAGGATTATACACCGTTTTGCTAACCGTCCTCATAACCTCAACATTAGGTGTATTGCTGACCTATAACCTTTCCAAAAGCATCACGGATAATATGGCCTTTATGGTATTTCAGATGAGTTGGCTGCCGTTTATCCTCACCGTTCCTATTTTGTTAATTCTCGCTTACACAGTGACACTGAGAGCCTATAAAACGTTATCCCAAGCATCCATAGTGGAACGGCTGAGAGAAGCCGAGTAATGTAAGACACACCTAAATAGTCCTATTACAAAAAGGGCAGCCCGGTAAATATCGCCGGGCTGCCCTTTTTTTATAGATCCATATTCAGCTTATTTAAACGCAGGCAACGCAATATCCGCGTAATTATCCTCAAGGAACTTCTTCACTTCAGGACCGCTGATCCGTTTAGCCAGCTTTTGAATGGCGTCAGAATCCTTGTTGTCTTCACGTGCCACCAAAGTAATTGTGAATTCGGAATCTTCGCCTTCCGTAATCAGCGCATCTTTCTTCGGTGTCAATCCTAGTGGGCTCGCATAAGCCGGAGTCATGGCTACTAAATCGCCATCATCAAGCATACGGGCCAGCATTAGGAGATCGACTTCTTCAAACTTGAATTTTTTTGGATTCTCAGTAATGTCTGCTTGTGTGGCTTGAATGCCTACGCCTTCTTTTAGCTTAATAAGATCAGCTGCAGCGAACATTTGCAATGAACGACCGATGTTAGATGGATCATTAGCCATTACAAGCGTAGCCCCTTCAGGAAGATCAGCTATAGTCTTGTAACGTTTGGAGTATCCGCCATAAATAGCGTCATAGACAGGCTGTACCTCTACCAGATTAGAGCCTTTGCTTTCATTATATTGCTTCATATAAGGAACGTGTTGGAAAAAGTTAGCGTCTACCTCTTTATTAGCTAAAGCCTCATTAGGCTGCACATTGTCAGAGAGAACAACGATCTCCAGATCAATGCCATCTTCCTTAAGGAGCGGCTTCACAATATCCAGAATTTCTGTCATAGGTGGGATCAGTGTAGCGATCTTTAATTTGGTTAACTCATCATTACTACCTTTTGCAGCATTATTCTCGGCTGCTTTATTAGAGCCACAACCCGCTACGACCAATACCATTAATGTAAGCACAAGTATCATTGATTTTTTCATTAGTACTACTAACCCCCAGTTTATATATTGAACTATTTTGTATTAACGCTTATCCAACAGCCTTGCGATAGTCCCCCCAGTGAACTGAACCAATTGGACCAATACAATCATCACTAGAATGGCATAGATCATCACTTCCGTCTCAAAACGCTGATAACCATAACGGATAGCGAAATCACCAACCCCTCCCCCACCAACAACTCCCATCACGGTCGAGAAGGAGATAAAACTAATTGTAGAAGTAGTAAGTCCAAGGACTAGACCCGAACGAGCTTCCACGTACAAAAATTTAAAGATCAAGCCCAGCTTCGAGGCTCCCATCGATAATGCTGCTTCAATGACCCCTTTAGGAACCTCCAGCAACGACTGCTCCACTAACCGAGCATAATAGGCAATAGCGATTATAGATAATGGAACCGCTGCTGCAATCGTCCCAATGGCGGTCCCGACCAGGAAACGAGTGACTGGAATTAGCGCAACGACCAGCAGCAGGAACGGAAACGAGCGGATAATATTAACGATACTGTTGAGCACCAGAGACAACGTTGTATTCTCATAAAGCTGCCCTTTTCGGAAAAAAAACAACAAGGTGCCCAGTGGAAGCCCCAGCAGCACTGCCGCTCCAACAGAAATACCAACCATCACAAAGGTTTCACCGATCGAATCCCACATCTGTGCCTGATATTGAAGTACACTATCAAACATGATCTTCCCCCGCTTTACCAAGAATCTGATCGCGGTATGTCCCGGCGCTGGCTGCTGCTGGACGGAATTCACCGTCTTCACGAGAGAACGAATCTACAATGCACCCTTTTTCCATCACCGATACATGAGTACATATGCTTTTGACAACATCCATCTCATGCGTAACAATGACAACCGTTACTCCAAGACTTGAATTCACATGCTTCAGCACGTTCAAGATATCTGTAGTGGTTCCTGGGTCCAGAGAGGACGTTGGCTCGTCACATAGCAATATTCCCGGACTGTTCGCTAGCGCGCGGGCAATCGCAACACGCTGACGTTGTCCTCCGCTGAGCTGTGCAGGATATTGTTTTGCCTTATCTGCCAGTCCAACAAAATCCAGACACTCCTTCACACGTTTCATTCGTTCATGCTTTGGGACATCTGCCAGCTCCAGCGGGATCGAAACATTCCGCTCTACTGTGACGTTATAAACAAGATTAAATTGTTGAAAGATCATTCCAATCTTTTGCCTTGCTTTACGCAGTGCTTTACTAGGCATTTCGGTCAGGTTGTGGCCATCTACAGTAACCGTTCCCTGATCCGGCTGTTCCAGAAGATTCATCAGTCGCAGCAGCGTAGATTTCCCCGCACCACTCTCACCAATGATCCCGTGAATGGATCCCTGCTTTACCTCCAGCGATACCTCATCCACAGCCTGATAGATGCCTTCCTTCAGCTTGAACCCTTTACTTACCCGACTCAGCGACAGTATTAGAAGCTCCCCCTTCCTTTCCCTTATATAATGAACCTCCATGAAGTGAGACATTGTATTACAATTTTCTAAAATCTGTTTTATTAAAAATCTCCTTAAATAATAAGACATTTCTTCTGCTGTGTCATCATTTTTATTTAAATGATATACCAGGAAGTTTGATAAAAACCTAAAAACCCTTTATACCGGGCTCTTTTTACACATTTATTAACAAAATAAAAAGGGTTAGCAAAGGTAATCCTTCCCTCTTGAAATCATGATTCTCCTATTGCCCCACCACTAAACGCTCCACTGTTAATATAGCCATATTTGGTTTTTTTAAGTGTATGAAATGCAGTTAAAGCTACATTTGGTTCGTTGGAGTGTGATTTAAAGACCTGCTGTTACGCAAAAAAGGATGTCTAAGCCAATAGCTTAAGACATCCCATAATTCATATAGTAATCCCTGAATCCCTGATCTATCGAGTCCCATACTCGCTAAATCTTTTATGCCTTCTCGCCAAGCTCTCTGCGAATCTTCAAGAACACTTGGTAGCTGCGTTCCGCACATTCCGAAATCGCAATCGGATGAAATCCGGGCAGATCCGCATTTAACGTATCGTGAAGCGGTTCAATCCATGAAGCCGGCAACTTACTTGCTCCAAGCTTCGCTCCCATAATTGAGCCCACAGTTGCCCCGTTACAGTCTGTATCCATTCCACCGTATACGGAAGTGACGACTGTTTTTTCAAAATCATTCCCGCCATAAACAAGCGACGCAGCTACAAGAGCAGCATTATTATTTGTATGGACCGCATCATAGTGGCTAAAAGTATCCCAAATGTTACGAACCAACTCCCGCTCACTTTTGGCCTTCTGCGCAATATCTATCCCCCGCAAAACATCACTGGCCAGACGACTGGTACGCGGAATCTCGCTAAGGCCAATCTCTAGGATCCGTTCATTATCCTTCTCTGCAAAAGCTGCCGATATCATCGCCGCATTAAACATCTCACCGTAGATGCCATTTTTCACATGTGAAAATGTAGCATCACGCCAGCCTAATTCTGCCGCAAGCTCAGGATAACCTGCTGCACCATAAGCCAGTCCATCTGCGCGTATAGCGGCACCAATCCACTCGCGGTAAGGGTTTAAGTGCATCCGCACTCTTTCCTGCCGCACCAGCCAATCCGCAGGCTTCTCGCCATGCAGATGAGAGGTCTCCTGCGCAAAATTCATATATGACTGTGTCTCCGCCGTGCACACCTGACTATATGTTAAATGTGTATGCCACAGCTTTCCGATATCCCAAGAATCCCAGTTCAGACCTTTCTGTTCCAGCAGCATAAGACCCAGGACAGTGTAACGAATATCGTCATCGCTTTCCATATACTTGATCGTCTCGCGGGTACTGGCATGTGTCCATTCGCTTAAGCCAAGACCATATTCAGCCTCTGCCCGTGAATGCCCAGGTGTGTAGCCAGTAATAGGCCAGGCGTCCGCACCCTGAAACCATAGCTCAATATTCTCCCAGCCCGGACGGCCATCTTTCCCATAGAGATAGTCCCAATACTCCAGCGGTTTCCCAAGTGCGCAGCCGACACTTCTACCGAGCCAGGCTCCATAGAACTTATCTCTCCATTCCGCCTCACTCCAGTCCGCCTCAAGCTTACGTGGGCCTTCTGGACGTAGATGACGAATCTCCTCCAGAGAGGATGGCTCTTGATACGGAAAATCCTCACTGATCGTAAGCTCCATTAGCTCATTGTATACCTGCATCAGCTTGAGCTCATCGGCACCAGCAGCCGCTAGCTTATCCGCGAACCCATCAATCTCGCAACCTTCTTCTCCACGCTGAGCAATTTCAAACTGCACGGTCTCTTGAAGTCTCTCCCATCCTGCCATAGGCTACTTCCCTTCAGCCGCTAGCAGCAGCTCTTGATCAAGCTTTTCCAGTGAATCAAAGATCAGCTTCATAAATGCTTCCCGGTCAACTCCCACCAATACTTGCACATTCGCTGGACGATCCGTCTTCTTCCGTCTGTCTGCAACTGTCATTCCCCGCGTCAGCTTGCCTTCTGTCTCCACCGTTACATATAGATGCTCAAATTCAAATAGTTCCGGATGCAGCAGCCAGGCAACAGCACATGGATCATGCAGCGCACTGCCGACATAGCCCATTTTTTTACCGTAAATCGAATAGAAATCCAGCAATTCTCCGACCATTGTAGACACTGGTCCCCGCTCTTTCAATGCTAGGATCTCATCTTCAAAAATAGCAGCCTTATCGGTCACATCCAGACCACTCATTATGATCGGAATCCCCGACTCAAACACAATACGGGCTGCTTCAGGATCTACATAGATATTAAACTCCGCAGTAGAGGTGACATTCCCATACGAGATACCTCCGCCCATCAGTGAGATTTTTTCAATTCTGTCTTTAATCTCTGGATAAGCCGTGATTAGCAGTGCGATATTTGTTAAAGGAGCCATCGGCACAAGCGTAATCTTCTCCTCTGAAGAACGGATGATATCCAGCATAAACTCCACAGCACCCTGCTCTACAGGGCGGAATTTACTTGGGGGCAAAAGCGGCCCATCCATGCCCGATTCACCATGCGCTTCCTCACCTGTAACAAGCTTGCCGAACAGTGGGCCAGCAGCCCCTTTAGCTACAGGAATGTCAGCATTCACGAAGCTGATCACCTTCAGGGCGTTATCCGTGATTTTATCTAAAATTTGGTTTCCACCAACCGTTGTAATCCCGCGCAGATCTAACTTCTCCGAATTTGCTATGGCAAGCAGTATCGCTATTGCGTCATCATGCCCTGGATCGCAGTCAATAATAATAGGTGTTGGCATAGTTACTCACTCCTTGTCTGTGTATCAATCATTTCAATCGCTATTTAACTAGCGGGCTTTTAAGTTTTTTATTCTTTTTTCGTGTCTCAGATACTGCGTAGATCACAAGTCCAATTACTGTGGCTACATAAGGAAGAGTAGCGATTAGCTCCGCAGGAATCTTCAACACCTGTAGCGCATTCGACAATGCATCTGCAGTACCAAATAATAAAGAGGTCAGCGCCGTGCCTACGGTCGTACTTCTTCCCATCGACTCAGCGGCAATGGCAATCCAGCCCCGGCCAGCGATCATATCGCGGGTAAACAGTGACAAATACCCCATCGACATATAAGCACCGCCTAAACCGGCAAAAAATCCGCTAAGCAGCAAAGCCATATACTGTATTTTCACAACACTTACACCCACGGATTGAGCCGCATGTGGATTTTCGCCCACTGAACGAATGCGCAGTCCAAGCGGTGTACGATTTAATAGATAGTAGACAACAAACACAGCCAATATAGAAACATACGTCAGAATGTGATGCCCCGATAAAATAGGTCCAAGCACCGGGATATCCTTCAACAAAGGAATCTGGACACTAGGCAAAACTTTACTCGCCAGAGAAGTGGAAGAACCCTTGTCGCCACTAAGCAGATAGAGGATAAACACAGTTCCTCCCGAAGCGAACATATTAATGGCCACACCCCCGAGAATGATATGTGTTTTGAATTTCAGGGTGAAAAAAGCTAATATTCCAGCGATCAATGTTCCAGACAGCACCGCCCCAAGCAGACCTACCCACGCGCTATGCGTATAGCTGCTTATGATGACACCCGCTAAAGCGGCAACAAGCATGATGCCCTCCATCCCAATGTTAATGATCCCTGCACGGTTGGAGATGAGTGCGCCGAGCGCGGCGAACAGAATCGGAGTCGTCACGCGAAGGACAGAGAACGCAAAGTCAGTTGTAAAAATTACATCAAACAAACTATTCACGCTTCCTTCGCCTCCTTCAAGAGCATCCGATTTTTCCAGAACTTCAGAAATTGCTCAGCCGAAATCAGAAGAATGATAATTGCCTGTATAATTGAGATCATCTCTGAAGGTACATCAGACAGACGCGCCATCATGTCAGCCCCAATTCGAATGTACGCTAGGAACAATGCAGAGCCGATTACGGACAGCGGATTATTTTTGGCTAACATCGCTACAAGGGCACCATCCAAACCATAACCAGGCAGTGACGTCCATTGGAAACGGTTATACATCCCCAGCACTTCTACGGAACCCCCCATACCTGCGATAAAACCTGCAATCAAGTGAACGAGAATAATAACCTTGGCTGTCTTCATACCGGAATAACGGGCAAAGTCCCGGTTGATGCCTGTCATGCGCAGCTCATATCCCCATTTCGTTTTGTATAGGAATAGATGAGCTGCAATAATAAGCACGATAACGATAATAAGACCGGTATGAATACGGGTGCCCGAGACCATTTTACTCAGCAGTGCCGTTTTCTCGAATTTGTAGGATACATTGGCAAAAGCTTTAGCATCACGTAGATGATAGTTCAGTAGGAATAGCCCTACTCCGAACAAAATATTATTGAACATTAAGGATGTAACCAACTCATTAGCATTCCATTTTGCCTTCAGAATACCAGGTATTGCCGAGAGCAACGCTCCTACAATTGAACCTGCAGCAATAGCTACCATCGGATGCAGCCAGCCGTCCAACGTTAAATGAATAGCCAATACGGAAGTTACAACACCGGAGAAATAGAAAATCCCTTCAGCTCCCAGGTTGAACATATTTGCTCGAAACAACAAGGATACTGCCAACCCAGTGAACATGAGCGGAATCGCCATCTCAATCACATTACCAATATGACCTTTACTGGATAACGGCTCTAATAGGAATATACCAATCGTCTTCACAGGCTGATTACTGACCAAAGAGATGATCAGAAAGGCAATAGCGAGTGCAATAACGATTACCGCCGATGTCCGAATGTACTCAAAATATTTAACTTTAAACATGATTTACGGCCCTCCCGATGTGCTCCTCGTCCTGTCGATGAATCCCCAGCATATAAAGACCTAATTCTTCCTCACTAACCTTAGATGGCTCCTCGAAAAAGGCAACAATCTTACCCTCGTACATTACTAACAGACTATCGCTGATCTCCAAGATCTCATTCAAATCTGCCGACACTAGCAAAATCGCGCAATCGTCTGAACGTAATTCCAACAACTTTTGATGTATGAACTGGGCTGCGCCTATATCCACACCCCGTGTCGGCTGTTCTGCAATAAGCAGCTGCGGTTCAGTCGAACACTCTCTAGCTACGACTACCTTCTGCATGTTACCACCTGACAACATTCCTATGGGCTGAGAAGGTCCTGAACAGCGGACTTTAAATTCCTCTACAAGGGATACTGCTAGCTTGGCAATTCGTGAGCCATTCAAAAAAAGACCTTTATTCATTGCTTTTGTACGATACTGAGTAGATAGCAGATTATCAGCTATACTTGCCTCACTAGCGATCCCTTGCCGCATCCGATCCTCCGGTATATAGGAAACGCCTAGCTTACGAATATCCAAAATATCCGATTCACGGATATCCTTTCCCTTCACTAGTACAGAGCCCTGACTTGAGACACCTCTCAAGCTACCTGTAAGAGCTTCAATGAGCTGTGTCTGCCCGTTGCCTTCTACACCAGCAATCCCAACGATCTGCCCACCACGTACCGCAAAATTGATATCCGACAATAATGCTTTGCCATCTGCATCATTCACACTGAGTCCCTGCACCGTTAGTACTGGCTCACTAACAGCCAGAATCTCTTTGTCATATTTCAGCACGACGTCTCTGCCGACCATTAGTCGCGAGATTTCCTGTTCTGTCACATCCTGTGTTTGAAAAACACCTTCACTACGGCCGCTGCGCATAATCGTAATTCTGTCGCAAATCGCTTTGACTTCCTTTAATTTGTGCGAAATAAAAACTATCGTATGACCCTGTTCCCTTAATTGCTTAAGCTCGCGGAACAATTCCTCTGTTTCCTGTGGAGTCAACACCGCAGTCGGCTCATCAAGCACCAGAATTTTCGCACCACGCAGCAGCGCCTTAAGAATCTCAACCTTTTGCTTCATCCCAACTGTAAGATCCTCTACTTTTGCTTTAGGATCCACGGCCAGATTGTATTTCCTTGCGGTCTCTTCCGTCATGCGCACAGCCTCGGCATAATTAATGCCAACTCCTCTGCGCGGCTCCATACCCAGCACCATATTCTCTGCCACCGTAAAAGAAGGTACCAACATGAAATGCTGATGGACCATGCCGATGCCTCTATCAATGGCGTCCTGAGCGGATTGCAGCTTTACTTTTTCACCCTTGATATAGATCTCGCCTTCACTTGGCTCTTCCATGCCGAACATAATCTTCATTAAAGTCGATTTACCAGCACCGTTCTCACCTGCAATCGCATGTATTTCTCCCTCACGTAAAGAAAAATGCACGTCTTTATTTGCAACGACGCCATTGGGATATACCTTGGTAATTCCCCGCATTTCCAGCAGAGCTTTGTACATAGGTCTCAACGCCTTTCAACTTGGAGGTCTGCAAAAATATACAGCTGGAATTCCCCTGACTAGAAGAATCTCCAACTGTAGGTTTAACTCTATAGAGCTGATCTTAAGATTTAAAGCTTAAGGCTTAACTGCGTTACGAATAGCTTCTACCTCTGCGGTTTCCATCCCCATCGCATTATCCACTTTAATTTCTTTATTGATCAGCTTTTGCTTCACTTCTTCAGCCTTGGCCTGAAGATCAGCCGGGAATACATTTTTATAAATATCATTCTCAGCAATACCTACACCATCATCTACAAAGCTCAACACATCACGTTTGCCCATTTCTAGCGTACCCTCTTGCAATCTCTTCACTGCACCTAGAATAGCCGTATCAATCTTTTTAATAGATGAAGTAACGATTAGATTTGCTTTTTCACTATCCGTATCGTTAATCAACATTGCCTGATCGGAGTCTACACCGATTGCATATTTTTTCTTCTCTTTAGCTGCGTCAAAGATCCCAAGACCTGTACCCCCAGCCACGTTAAAAATAACATCCACACCGGAGTTATATTGAATTAGAGACAGCTCCTTACCTTTTGCCGGGTTAACAAAATCACCAGCGTACGACACAGCCACTTTTACATCAGGATCAACGTACTGAGCACCTTGAATGTAGCCGACCAAGAAAGCATTAATCCCCGGAATATCCATACCGCCCACAAACCCAATCACATTCTCAGGGGTAGCATTCGGCATATCCGATTGTGTAGCTAATGCTGCTACGGCACCTGCCAAGAAAGATACTTCATTTGTCGCATAAGACATGTTGTACATGTTATCTGGTGCTTCATCGATGTCGGTATCATAATTAATGAATTTTTTGTCTGGATACAATTCTGCCGTTGCATTAAACATCTCTGTAATTTCAGAACCGCCAGAAATAATTACATCCCAATCCTCGGAAGCGATATCGTTAAATGTAGGCTCCCATTTCGTTTTATCAACGCCCATTTCAACAACCTTTGTTACTGCACCTAGTTCATCCTTAACCTTTTGCAAGCCGTTATTAGCGGAATCAAAAAATGATTTATCCCCAAGTGTCCCCGGAATCAGCAATACAACCTTGAGTTTATCCCCTGAACCTTTTTCTCCACCCTCAGCAGCGTTTGATCCAGTATTCGCAGAAGAACCGTTATTGGACGTGTTATTCCCACATGCTGTGACCAGAACCATCACCATTAATAACAACAAAGAAAGAACTTTTTTATTCATTACTCTATTCCACCCCTAATTTTAGTTGGTTAGTAATCCGGCAGAATCCCCATCTTCACCCATTGTATAATTCACGGTTCAAATGGAAATTCTCTTTTTTCCAAATAAAGTATCATTAAAAGTAATAAATTTAACGTTTAGGCTCAAAAATAGCAATAAAAATACCATTATTATTAATAATCCGCTTTATTTCCGAACGAGATGGCCAGTCAGGTTGCGAACTTTCGGATTTATTGATACGATCATAACAAATATTATTAAAAATAATTATATGATTTCGGTCATAGTTTTGTACGATTCGGCTAAAACATAAGTATTGGAGGATCATCATGGATCGTGTTCTATATATTGTAAGTGCCACACATGAGCTAAATACTTATATCCCTCCACACCAGCATGAATGCTACGAACTGGTCTATTATTTACAGGGGGTAGGGACAACCAATGTTGGCCCACGAAGTTACCATTTTCGCTCCTCTTCTTTCGCGCTTGTGCCACCCAATCATAAACATGACGAGCACCACCGTGAGGATGCAAATGTATTATTTGTAGGCTTCCACTCGGAACACCCTAATATGAGTAATCTGCTCGGCGTATATGAAGATGATAAAGATCAAACCGTTCTTCAAATCCTGCTGCGAATGAAAGCAGAGTTTACACGCAAGCAAGACGGATTCTCTGAGCTTCTAAACCTACAAATGAGCGAGATTACCGTCCATCTTATGAGGCTTCTTAGTGCCTCTGGATATCAATCCCCATCAGAAGATCGAGTACAATATGTCCTTAATTATATGAATGAGCATTATCGCCATAAATTGTCCGTCGAAACACTATCAGAAATGTCCGGATATAGCTACGATCGTTTTCGCCATCTATTTAAAGAACGTTTCGGGTCCTCACCCCTGCGGTATTTGCTGTTAAAACGCCTGGAGTATGCAAAATCTCTATTACGTCATACTCAGATGCAAATCTCTGAAGTATCTGCTGCTGCAGGTTTTGTGAACGATGCCCAATTCTGCAATATGTTTAAACGAGAAATAGGTCATACCCCGCGAGCATTCCGCATTAATAATCAATCAGGTTAATCACTAATCAGATTAAAAAAAGCCGTTGAAATAGAGAAACTCCTCTATTCAACGGCTTAATCCTGTAAAACTAAGAACATAAAGAAAAAAGGTTAGTAAGATTGCTTATAAAAGCATTCTTACTAACCTTTTTAAGATACCGGCGAGAGGACTCGAACCTCCACGGTTTCCCACTCGATTTTGAGTCGAGCGCGTCTGCCATTCCGCCACGCCGGCACATATGAACTAAATGGAGGCGCCACCCAGATTTGAACTGGGGATAAAGCTTTTGCAGAGCTTTGCCTTACCACTTGGCTATGGCGCCATGTAAATTTTGGAGCGGACGACGGGAATCGAACCCGCGACCCTCGCCTTGGCAAGGCGATGCTCTACCGCTGAGCCACGTCCGCATAAAATGGCTGGGGATATAGGATTCGAACCTATGAGTGACGGAGTCAAAGTCCGTTGCCTTACCGCTTGGCTAATCCCCAATAACATTTTAAAGTAAAATGGGGCGACTGATGGGTCTCGAACCCACGAATGCCGGAACCACAATCCGGTGCGTTAACCCCTTCGCCACAGTCGCCATATTAAGTTGATATTGTTGCCATTATTCATTTTTAAAGAAAATGGGGCGGCCGATGGGTCTCGAACCCACGAATGCCGGAACCACAATCCGGTGCGTTAACCCCTTCGCCACGGCCGCCATATTAAACTTTAGAAAGAACTTGGCAGGGGCAGCAGGAATTGAACCCACACCAACGGTTTTGGAGACCGTTGTTCTACCTTTAAACTATGCCCCTAAAAACTGGTGGAGGATGATGGATTCGAACCACCGAACACTTACGTGAGCAGATTTACAGTCTGATGCGTTTGGCCACTTCGCTAATCCTCCAAGGATGGTGCCGGCGAGAGGACTTGAACCCCCAACCTACTGATTACAAGTCAGTTGCTCTACCAATTGAGCTACACCGGCATGGCACTCATTCTTTTGTGATGATAAATGGTGGCTCGGGACGGAATCGAACCGCCGACACGAGGATTTTCAGTCCTCTGCTCTACCGACTGAGCTACCGAGCCATGATGAAAATGGCGGAACCGACGGGATTCGAACCCGCGATCTCCTGCGTGACAGGCAGGCATGTTAGGCCAACTACACCACGGTTCCAAAAGATATAATTGCTTAAGTTAATTGGTTGCGGGGGCAGGATTTGAACCTGCGGCCTTCGGGTTATGAGCCCGACGAGCTACCGGGCTGCTCCACCCCGCGTCAGTAAAAATATGTTATGGTGGAGGCTGAGGGGATCGAACCCCCGACCCTCTGCTTGTAAGGCAGATGCTCTCCCAGCTGAGCTAAGCCTCCATAAACAACAATTGTTATTGTACCAAAGTCCACTAGGATAAATCAAGTGAAAATTTGGTGACCCGTATGGGATTCGAACCCATGTTACCTCCGTGAAAGGGAGGTGTCTTAACCCCTTGACCAACGGGCCATACTAATTAAAAATTTGTGGCGGAGAGAGAGGGATTCGAACCCTCGAGACGCTTGTGGCGCCTACACGATTTCCAATCGTGCTCCTTCGGCCAAACTCGGACACCTCTCCATATGGCTCCCCGAACAGGACTCGAACCTGTGACAACTCGATTAACAGTCGAGTGCTCTACCAACTGAGCTATCAGGGAATATTCATACCAAGCTTAATCGCCTGAAAACTGAATCCGAAACGAATCTGCATTCTAAGTATAGGATAAGCCCTCGACCGATTAGTATTGGTCAGCTCCATGCATTGCTGCACTTCCACCTCCAACCTATCTACCTCGTCGTCTTCAAGGGGTCTTACTAATTGGGAAATCTCATCTTGAGGGGGGCTTCACGCTTAGATGCTTTCAGCGCTTATCCCGTCCGTACGTAGCTACCCAGCCATGCTCCTGGCGGAACAACTGGTGCACCAGCGGTACGTCCATCCCGGTCCTCTCGTACTAAGGACAGCTCCTCTCAAATTTCCTGCGCCCACGACAGATAGGGACCGAACTGTCTCACGACGTTCTGAACCCAGCTCGCGTACCGCTTTAATGGGCGAACAGCCCAACCCTTGGGACCTACTTCAGCCCCAGGATGCGATGAGCCGACATCGAGGTGCCAAACCTCCCCGTCGATGTGGACTCTTGGGGGAGATAAGCCTGTTATCCCCAGGGTAGCTTTTATCCGTTGAGCGATGGCCCTTCCATGCGGTACCACCGGATCACTAAGTCCGACTTTCGTCCCTGCTCGACTTGTAGGTCTCGCAGTCAAGCTCCCTTATGCCTTTGCACTCTGCGAATGATTTCCAACCATTCTGAGGGAACCTTGGAACGCCTCCGTTACTCTTTAGGAGGCGACCGCCCCAGTCAAACTGCCCGCCTGACACGGTCCCCGTACCCGATAAGGGTACTAGGTTAGAACCTAGATACGATCAGGGTGGTATCCCAACGGCGCCTCCACCGAAGCTTGCGCTCCGATTTCTACGGCTCCCACCTATCCTGTACAGATCGTACCCAAATTCAATATCAAGCTGCAGTAAAGCTCCATGGGGTCTTTCCGTCTTGTCGCGGGTAACCTGCATCTTCACAGGTATTAAAATTTCACCGGATCTCTCGTTGAGACAGCGCCCAAGTCGTTACGCCATTCGTGCGGGTCAGAATTTACCTGACAAGGAATTTCGCTACCTTAGGACCGTTATAGTTACGGCCGCCGTTTACTGGGGCTTCGGTTCATAGCTTCGGGTTACCCCTAACCACTCCCCTTAACCTTCCAGCACCGGGCAGGCGTCAGCCCGTATACTTCGCCTTGCGGCTTCGCACAGACCTGTGTTTTTGCTAAACAGTCGCTTGGGCCTTTTCACTGCGGCCCCCTCGTGCTATTCACACTACCGGGGCACCCCTTCTCCCGAAGTTACGGGGTCATTTTGCCGAGTTCCTTAACGAGAGTTCTTCCGCGCGCCTTAGAATTCTCTTCTCGCCTACCTGTGTCGGTTTGCGGTACGGGCACCTTCTCCTGGCTAGAGGCTTTTCTTGGCAGTGTGAGATCATGACCTTCGCTACTATAATTTTCGCTCCCCATCACAGCCCAGCCTTAATGATGTGCGGATTTGCCTACACATCAGCCTCACTGCTTAGACGGACATCCATCAGTCCGCGTCACTACCCTCCTGCGTCACCCCATCGCTCATAGCGGATTACGGTGGTACAGTAATTTCAAACTGTTGTCCTTCGACTACGCCTTTCGGCCTCGCCTTAGGTCCCGACTTACCCTGAGCGGACGAGCCTTCCTCAGGAAACCTTGGGCTTTCGGCGGATCAGATTCTCACTGATCTTTTCGTTACTCATACCGGCATTCTCACTTGTGTAGTGTCCAGCGCTCTTTTCAGTACACCTTCAACCCCTACACAACGCTCCCCTACCCCAGATACATAGTATCTAGCCATAGCTTCGGTGGTGTGTTTAGCCCCGTTACATTTTCGGCGCAGAGTCACTCGACCAGTGAGCTATTACGCACTCTTTCAATGGTGGCTGCTTCTAAGCCAACATCCTGGTTGTCTGTGCAACTCCACATCCTTTCCCACTTAACACACACTTGGGGACCTTAGCTGATGGTCTGGGCTGTTTCCCTTTTGACAATGGATCTTAGCACTCACTGTCTGACTCCCGGCAATAAGTATATGGCATTCGGAGTTTGACTGAGCTTGGTAATCCTTGCGGACCCCGCACCCAATCAGTGCTCTACCTCCACTACTCTTATACCGAGGCTAGCCCTAAAGCTATTTCGGGGAGAACCAGCTATCTCCGAGTTCGATTGGAATTTCTCCGCTACCCCCACCTCATCCCCGCACTTTTCAACGTACGTGGGTTCGGGCCTCCAGTGCGTGTTACCGCACCTTCACCCTGGACAGGGGTAGATCACACGGTTTCGGGTCTACGTCCACATACTAAATCGCCCTATTCAGACTCGCTTTCGCTGCGGCTCCACCTTCTCGGCTTAACCTTGCATGTTAAACGTAACTCGCCGGTTCATTCTACAAAAGGCACGCCATCACCCATAGATCGGGCTCTGACTTTTTGTAAGCACACGGTTTCAGGTTCTATTTCACTCCCCTTCCGGGGTGCTTTTCACCTTTCCCTCACGGTACTGTTTCACTATCGGTCGCCAGGTAGTATTTAGCCTTAGCAGATGGTCCTGCTGGATTCATACGGGGTTTCACGTGCCCCGCACTACTCGGGATCCGTCTCGGAGAGAACACAGTTTAGGTTACAGGGCTTTTACCTCTATCGCGGGCCTTTCCAGACCTCTTCACCTACCATATTCCTTTGTAACTCCATGTGAGACGTCCCACAACCCCTAAGAGCAAGCTCTTAGGTTTAGGCTGTTCCGCGTTCGCTCGCCGCTACTGACGGAATCACTATTGTTTTCTCTTCCTCAGGGTACTTAGATGTTTCAGTTCCCCTGGTCTGCCTCTACACACCCTATGTATTCAGGTATGAGTAACTGCGAATTACCACAGCTGGGTTTCCCCATTCGGACACCCCCGGATCAAAGCTTGCTTACAGCTCCCCGAGGCAGTTTCGTTGTTCGCCACGTCCTTCGTCGGCTCCTGGCGCCTAGGCATCCTCCGTGTGCTCTTATTAGCTTAACCTTGATTCTTCCGAAGAAAAATCTCACTAATAACATTTACTTGTTTGCACAAGTTGCTAAAAGATGTTCTAAAACGCAAATTCGTTTCGGTATCCAGTTTTCAAGGATCAAGTCTTACTTGAGAGCTTAAACTCTCAAAACTGAGCAACGAGTGAGTAACAGGCCTAAACCTGAGTTTTGGAAGCTAAGCTTCCGATTTGAATGTCCTCATTGCAGAGAACGATTCTCCATAGAAAGGAGGTGATCCAGCCGCACCTTCCGATACGGCTACCTTGTTACGACTTCACCCCAATCATCTACCCCACCTTCGGCGGCTGGCTCCCTTGCGGGTTACCCCACCGACTTCGGGTGTTGTAAACTCTCGTGGTGTGACGGGCGGTGTGTACAAGACCCGGGAACGTATTCACCGCGGCATGCTGATCCGCGATTACTAGCAATTCCGACTTCATGCAGGCGAGTTGCAGCCTGCAATCCGAACTGAGACCGGCTTTGATGGGATTGGCTCCACCTCGCGGCTTCGCTTCCCGTTGTACCGGCCATTGTAGTACGTGTGTAGCCCAGGTCATAAGGGGCATGATGATTTGACGTCATCCCCACCTTCCTCCGGTTTGTCACCGGCAGTCACTCTAGAGTGCCCAGCATTACCTGCTGGCAACTAAAGTTAAGGGTTGCGCTCGTTGCGGGACTTAACCCAACATCTCACGACACGAGCTGACGACAACCATGCACCACCTGTCTCCTCTGTCCCGAAGGCCGCTGCTATCTCTAGCAGATTCAGAGGGATGTCAAGACCTGGTAAGGTTCTTCGCGTTGCTTCGAATTAAACCACATACTCCACTGCTTGTGCGGGTCCCCGTCAATTCCTTTGAGTTTCAGTCTTGCGACCGTACTCCCCAGGCGGAGTGCTTACTGTGTTAACTTCGGCACCAAGGGTATCGAAACCCCTAACACCTAGCACTCATCGTTTACGGCGTGGACTACCAGGGTATCTAATCCTGTTTGCTCCCCACGCTTTCGCGCCTCAGCGTCAGTTACAGCCCAGAAAGTCGCCTTCGCCACTGGTGTTCCTCCACATATCTACGCATTTCACCGCTACACGTGGAATTCCACTTTCCTCTTCTGTACTCAAGCCACCCAGTTTCCAGTGCGACCTCAGGTTGAGCCCAAGGTTTAAACACCAGACTTAAATAGCCGCCTGCGCGCGCTTTACGCCCAATAATTCCGGACAACGCTTGCCCCCTACGTATTACCGCGGCTGCTGGCACGTAGTTAGCCGGGGCTTTCTTCTCAGGTACCGTCACTCCGGTAGCAGTTACTCTACCGGACGTTCTTCCCTGGCAACAGAGCTTTACGATCCGAAAACCTTCATCACTCACGCGGCGTTGCTCCGTCAGGCTTTCGCCCATTGCGGAAGATTCCCTACTGCTGCCTCCCGTAGGAGTCTGGGCCGTGTCTCAGTCCCAGTGTGGCCGTTCACCCTCTCAGGTCGGCTACGCATCGTCGCCTTGGTGGGCCGTTACCCCACCAACTAGCTAATGCGCCGCAGGCCCATCCCTCAGTGACAGATTGCTCCGTCTTTCATTCTTCTCTCAGGAGAAAAAAGAAATTATCCGGTATTAGCTACCGTTTCCGGTAGTTATCCCAGTCTGAAGGGCAGGTTGCCTACGTGTTACTCACCCGTCCGCCGCTAAGTTACTTTGAAAGCAAGCTTTCAAAGTAACTCCGCTCGACTTGCATGTATTAGGCACGCCGCCAGCGTTCGTCCTGAGCCAGGATCAAACTCTCCAATTAGTATTGAAAAGAGCGATATGCTCATTTTGAAACATCTGACGAGAAAATTAATTCTCTAATTTTGGATTTCACTTACGTGATTTCCTACTCACTCGTTGTTCAGTTTTCAAAGATCAAGCCGTTTATTTCGTCGATGTGTTGTTCAGCAGCGACCTTTATAATATATCACAGCACCCTCGTTTTAGTCAACCTTTTTTTTAATTTCTTTTTTCGGTTGTCTTTCGAATGTTTTCGAAAGCACATCTCTGTGTCAGAGGGACGAGTTATAATTTAACACATGAACAAGGAAAGAGTCAACCATTAATTTTTCTGAATAAATATGAGCGTTTCATATTAGTAAACAAATAAAAAAGAGAGTGCTCAGCCTCTCCCTATCCTTGCTCATCTCTCTATAATTAAACATCTTCTACTGTATCTAATTCATCTCTATAATGTATAGCGGATCGCATGCCCTTCTCCCTCGTGAACATCAGCCCAAGATGTAATCTCTCGGATTAGCGAACGAGAAACCAGCTTTCGTAAAACAAGGGGTAGTTCAGACTCTAATTGACTCAGACCTGAATGCTGCAGTAATTCTTTAATGCTCCATGCTTCCTTACGGCTATTCAAAATATTAAAGAGCAATAGACAACAGTCCGTCATTTTGGACATAATCCCAAATTCACATGCAAGAAGCACAAGCTCCACACGTTGCTCTAAGGTCTCAGTACTGACCGTTAACTCCTCATAAAGTTTATGAACAGAGGTATTCATGCTTTTAACCTGCTCCCAAATAGCTGGCTCGGGGAAAGCACCCACTTCACTCACTTCTATTCTTGCCCAATGATATAAGGCTATCAATACACAGTTGTAAGCATCCATAATAAAGCCAGCCTCTATATAGCGCTTGGATTTCACATACATATGCAAAAAGCGGGCAAACTCCATAAATGCGACCCGTTCCTTGATCGGTCCTTCAAATTGCAATATCTCGCTGCGCATTTCCTCGAGTATTCCCTTGGGGTCCCAGATCACTTCCCCCCTCATCAAACTGATAAGAAGTTCGTTATTATCCCCTGCCATAACAGCCTGCTCCAAAGCAAATAGGCCGATATGGACTGACTGGGTCCGTTGGTCACCGGCAATGGTATGGCGAACAATATGCTCTCTATCCTGTTCTTCATGCAATACTAACACTATCATATCAAAATCTTGAAGAAGTGCGCTTTGAAACGGAATATCCCCATTCTGCCGCAAAACGACCGCTCCTAAAACATTCTCATCAAACGTTTCTCCACTCAACAAAGTTACATTGGACAGTTCCATGCTTCCCTCCATTAAATTTGGCGATTTTGCGTCCAGTCAGTTATAATTCAGTTATAATTATTATTCTACATATGAAAGACAGTTCCTTCTGGACAACCCAACTATATTTAGTTAGGAGCAAACACTCATGAAGTTTAAAACGGCTAAGATCAACGCTTTTCGCACATGGGGATTACTGCTCACAATGCTCGGAATGGGACTTATGGTTTTGGGTACAGCGGGCATCGTGTTTTGGGGCTCAACTGGAAAAGTATTCGCTGGAATCGGTCTTGTAATCGGTTTAATCTCAATGATGGCAAGTCTTGCAATCTATTTCTGGGCTGGGATGCTGTCAACTAGCGCAGTCCAACTGGAATGCCCTGAATGTCACAAGCTGACCAAAATGCTGGGCAAAACAGACCGCTGTATGTTCTGCCATACCATCCTTACTATGGATCCAGCTGAGGCCAATATTACTGCGGAACAACTTAAGAGTCAGCAGCTTAATCAATAAAACACATCTTACAGAAGCTTATTACTAGCGATTTATAATGCAATCAAACATTTGCTTAATACAACAAAGGGGCCCCTATATTGGGAGCCCCTTTGTTTATTATGAATGAAATAATAATTACTTATGAATCCCTTGTAATGCCTCCCACGCAGACAGATTACTAAAGCTGCGATTCCATGAACCGATGCCACCAAGCCCTAAAGACTTAGCAAGCTCAACTCTAGCTTTTAAAGAAACTTTGTCTTCGATCCATATTTTTTTAAGAGCGCCATCTTCCTTATACTCAACGTAATTCTGCCCAGCTGCCTTATCAAAGGTTGGGGTTAGCTTCTTCTCTTTAATAATTTTTTCAACGGCATTCATACTAACCGATTTAGAGCTTACTTTGGTCTTGCCATCCACCTGGGCCTCAGTCCAAATTCTAGTATACAGTGGAATCCCTAGAATCAGCTTCTCAGGCGGCACATCGTCTTCCTCTATGATCCGGCTTAACGAGCTTTCTACCCACGGCAGAGACGCAACAGAGCCCGCTACAGGACTAGCAGCCCAATGCTCGTCATAAGCCATAACAATAAGATAATCAACTACTGAATTAAGAGCCCTACGATCAAGGAATGCTGACCACATCTCACTGTTGGATTTAGGGGTTACGTCTATGGAGACGATTAAGTTTTTGGCTTGAGCCATAGGTTTTAGCTCTCGCATAAATTGTGTAACATTCTCCCCGTCTTTCGTATATACATTCTCAAAGTCAATATTAATTCCATCCAGCTTGTATAAATCTGAATACTCGAGGATCTGTACGATCGCGTTCATCCGCTTCTCATAGCTCGACAATGCCTCAGTGGTTATGTCTGGTTCAAAGCTATTGCTGAGCAGCCCCCATACTTCCAAACCGCGCTCATGGGCCCACTGCACATACGTACTATCAGCCTGACTGCGCACATTCCCATCACCATCTATGATACTGAACCAAGTCGGGCTAGCCACGTTAACGCCCGGTAGCTCACCGAATGTACTTGGGTCAGGTTTGCGTTGATAAACAGCTTCCCAATACAAATTCACTGACTTCCCTTTCCAGCTTCGTTCTGCCCGTGAGGGAGTGGTGCTTTTGGGTTCCACTGTCTTTTGACCGTCCGAGATAATATCACTGGCCTTGGCATAACCCGCATAACCGCTGCTTAACTGCACATACAGCCAGTCCTCATTTTCCTTATTCCAAATACTCACGATGGCACCTGGGGACATATCGGCCACGATGGGTGCGTGAATCGACGCTTCGCTGCGAAGAGCGACTGTCTTATCACCTGCTTCACCTTTCACTTTCCCCAGCGGTACAGTCTCCCCTGCTGTCATTAACAGCACAGCCCCGGTAGTCGTATCCTCTTGAATCTCAAACCCATACAGGTCTTCTAAAACATCCGCAGGAAGATAAGTTATCTTTTCCTTAACTTCTGGTGCCAGCCGCAGCTGCAGCGGACGATTGTTCAGACTAGCATCGGTTTTATCCTCTTGCATATATAGAAGTTCACTTTCCGTTGATAGGATGACCGATTTAGTCTTTTCTTCATAACGAATAGAGGAGTCCACATGTTCCTGCAGTAATGGTAGAGGTAAAAGCATGCTATCACCGGTCCCTGATGCGGAATATCCTGTTACTTCTCCTTTTACGAAGATAGGATGTTCTAGGCCTTTCCAGTCTGGATCGATGTGCTGGCGATTTGGCAATACAAAAAACACAACCCAATAAGCTGCTGCTGCAATGAGCAAAAGTCCAAAAAAGCGTCGGAAAAGACCTCCGCGCTTTTTGACGCGTTTCTGTCTATATCTTCTGTCCAAAATATATCCTCCAAATATTAGATGATTTTAAGTTAAGTCTAACAATACGATTATAACATCCACTTGGTTCCGGATAACCAGTATAAGTTAGTCATTTTCACTATATTTTGTTATTTTGAAAAAAATAAAAACGTGAGTCCTCCGCTTTCGGATTTCACACGTTTATTGTGTAGCTTGGCTATACGCCCTTAAGTACAGTAGTATTCTGTCTTATTGTTGCTTCTCTCTGCAACATTTGCAAACTCCATGCAATTCCATACGCAAACCCGTAATTTTGAAGCCCGTTTCCTGCTCTGCATGTATCTCAACATCATGAAGCGAAGGATAACTAAAATCTTCAATCTTACCGCATAGCTGACAGATGACATGATAATGATCAGATACATTGGCATCAAAACGACTGGAACTATCCCCGTAGGTCAACTCGCGAACCATGCCGGCTTCCATAAACATCTTGAGATTATTATATACAGTTGCAACGCTCATGCTCGGAAATTTCGGCTCTAGCGCCCGGTATATATCGTCAGCTGTAGGATGATTCATTGCTTCCATCAAATACGTAAGAATCGCATGACGCTGGGGCGTTATACGGACACCTGTTGTCTTTAATTGTTCCAGTGCATGTTGTACTCCACTCCCCATTACTGTCACCGCCTTTTGAATTTAAAAATAAAAGAAGTACTTCTTAAGATTGTAAGACTGGTTTTTCAATGTTGTCAACGAAGTCTATACATTATATTTATTATTATATAAGAAAAATTACTTTTTTCAATATTTCCTAACATTTAGATTGCTATTTCCTTCAACATGAAGCTTGAACTCACCGGTCCCCACTTCACCTGATACTTTTTTCTTATCAATTGTAAGTTCAGGCAAATCTGAAGTAATATCACCATATCCACTGGAACCATTCACTGTATAGTTGCTTAACACTGGCAAATACAATTGAATATCACCAACTGCGCTATAAATATCCCAGTCTCCAGCGACATCTGAAGAGCGAACATCAATGGTACCATTTAGAGATTCGGCATGTAGCTTGGATCTGGCTCCATCAACCTCTAAATTACCGTTTTTAGTAGTAATATCGATATCATTGCTATTTCCGATCGCACTAATATTGCCGACAGCCGTCGATAATTTCAAAGCACCGGTAACATCCCAAGCATTCATATTGCCTCCGCTCGTTGTTAAATCAACGCTGCCTTGAACAGATCTGGCACGGACAGCTCCATTCAGTGTTTTTCCCTTAACATTACCAAAGATACGATGAAGGATCAGCTCTCCATTCCCCGTTTCCAGAGAAATGTCTTCAATGGCTTCTACATTCTGCAATGTGATCCCGCCATTCATGGTGCGAACATCGAGGTTAAAGCGGCGATCCTCCGGCAAGTAAATGTCTAAATCCATGCGTGGCTGGCGTTTGCCGGATTCTCCATAAGCCTTGCTATTTGAGGTTATTTTTATGTTGGGCCCTTCAACGACGTCCACAAAGGACTGTTCTGAAATAGCTTCAGCCATCGGCCCATCCAACTGATCTACCCAAACTGTCGTCGTAATTTGAATATCATCCACTGGAGCGCGATGCAATAAAATATCACCATTAATACTATCAATAGATATTTTGGCTGTATTTAATTCCACCGGAACAATTAGCGGGGCTTTCTGATATTTGCTGCCTTTAGCCTCACCATAGTCCACTGCTGCTGCCGTCAGGTTTAGACTGACATTTTTCCATAGATATAAATAATGTTCTTGCTCTGCAACAATAAATACACTCGCAGCTAGCAATATAGCGGATAAAAGCCCACGTAAATCCAATCTGATTCTGGTTCCCTTGGCTGAACGGTTAGAGAAGATAAACATCAGCAGGAACTCAATCCCCCATAACACCGGGATGAC
Organism: Paenibacillus sp. FSL R5-0928; assembly: GCF_037970385.1. NCBI lineage: Bacteria > Bacillati > Bacillota > Bacilli > Caryophanales > Paenibacillaceae > Paenibacillus > Paenibacillus sp. FSL R5-0928. The sequence goes on from NZ_CP150225.1 coordinate 6,226,774, forward strand.
TGGCCACCACTTCAAGAGCAGGAGCATATAGTCAGTTCCCTCTCTCCAATCCAAAAACAAAGGAACAGAAATAGCTATCAGCAATACAGAAGCCGTATATCTTCCTACGCGCCGCTTGCGAGGTTCATTGTCTTTACGCTGCACAACTGCTCTGGCAATTTCTCTAGCTCCTATAAATAAGCCACCGCATACTAAAATGACAGATACGGCCATTTCAGCATAATGTTCAATAAAGAACTGGAGCCATGTTGGTTTTTGCCGGAACAGAATAAGCAGGGCTCCCCCTAATAGCAGTATGAGCCCAAAGGATATCCCAGGCTCGCTGACGATACTACGACGCTTAGGAGCCACATTTGCTTTGGTCACAGGGATATCAAGCTCATGATCCTCTGGGAAGCGAAGAAGCCTATCCGCTGATTGCAATACGTCATACACGTTATAAAAATAGATCGCCGGAATAATGAGCGCAAGTAAAATAAGTAGTGGAACATTAATCTGCATCCCGATGGATGAGAAATACAATAAAGCTGAGATATCCAAAAGAATTAGAAAGATGAAGGTGATCCCTTTTCGGAGAAGCCCAAAATACAAATGCCCCGTCCCAGGGATGAGAGCTGCCAGCAGTCCAGCGATAAATTTACGTTTGCGGTGGCGCCGCTTCGGACGCGGAGGAATAATCCTCTTCTGTATCTCATTCTCCTTAGTCTCTATATCAACAGAATCTTGCAGTTCTTCCTGCTCTGGGAGCATTGCAGAGTCATGTTTCATTTTGGACTCCTCCTTTCGTAAATAGTTGTCTATGAATATCTTTTTTCAAAGAGAACCACTCCGATGAAATTCAATCAATTCAACTCCTGGAGCGACTTCCTCCACACCGGTGGGCATAAAGCCATATTTACTGTACAACGAAACGGCGGGTGTATTCTTTTTGCCTGTCGACACAATGAATTGCTCCATCCCTGCAAAATGCTCAAATACATATTCCAAAAGATGGCTAGCAATACCTCTGCGAAAAAAGTCCGGCCCCACCATCATTCGTGTAATCGTCAATTTGCCAGGAGATTCTTCCTCTACAGCAACAGCACCCATTAGTTCCTCATCTTTATCGAAGCAGCCATAAAAATCCTCTTTAGAGCTGCTGAGCATTTCTCTCGTCTCCATCAAAGGTGGAATTTCACGAAAGCCGATTAGTTCAGCTTCCAGTCTATAGGCCTTATGCTGAAGACTCCATAATTCATTAACGGTGCTTTCATCCTGCAGATTTAGCTTGTTAATTGTATTCATCCTAACCAGTCCCCTTATATGCCGCTAAGGGCCTGCCGTTGCCGACAAGCCCTTAGCTTATTACATAAGTATATTACCCCAAGTATAAACGCCTTCGGCGTCCTTTTATGGACGACAAGCGTTTAGCTGCTCAATACCTCGATGAGAAGTTTATTAGCAAGACCCGGATTCGCCTTACCTTTACTTTCTTTCATAACTTGTCCGACCAGGAAGCCGATTGCTTTCTGTTTACCTGCTTTATAATCTTCCACAGATTGCGGATTGGCGGCTACGACTGCTTCCACAATCCCTTTAATAGCACCTTCATCGCTGATCTGCACCAGACCTTTTTCCTCAACGATAACAGCTGGCAGTTTACCGCTCTCTAGCATTTCTTTAAATACTGTTTTAGCGATTTTGCTGCTGATGGTTCCGGCTGCAATCAGTCCGATCATCTCGCCTAGCCCTTGTGGTGTAATTTGTACCTGCGACAACTCCAGATTATTACCATTCAAATAGGCAAGCAAGTCACCCATAATCCAGTTAGCTACAGCCTTGGCATCCTGCGTATAGGCAAGACATCCTTCGAAAAAGTCCGCTAACAGTTTAGAGGATGTAATAACGCCTGCATCATAAGCTGTCAGGCCCAGTTCCTCGCTATAACGAGCTTTCCGTGCATCCGGAAGTTCTGGAATCGTTGAACGAATGGATTCTTTCCAAGCATCATCAATATGCAGAACGATCAAGTCCGGGTCCGGGAAGTAACGATAATCATGCGCTTCTTCTTTCCCACGCATCGATAATGTTTTCCCTTGTGCTTCATCCCAGCGGCGAGTCTCTTGCACAACAACTCCACCATCATCCAGGATCTCAGCCTGACGATATTGCTCATACTCCAGTCCACGCAATACACCGCGGAAGGAGTTCATGTTCTTAAGCTCTGCTCTAATGCCGAATTCCTCTTGTCCTTCTGGGCGTAGACTGATGTTCGCGTCACAGCGCATCGATCCTTCTTCCATCTTAACATCGGATACGTCACAATACTGCATAATCGCACGGATTTTCTCCAGATAAGCACGAGCTTCCTCAGGAGAGCGCAGATCAGGCTCGGATACGATTTCGATAAGCGGTGTTCCCACCCGGTTAAAATCGACAAGCGAGGCAAAACCGCCATCTACGTGCGTAAGCTTACCTGCATCCTCTTCCAAATGAAGACGAGTAATGCCGATCCGTTTGGTCTCTCCATTAACTTCAATGTCGATCCAACCGTTCAGCCCGATAGGCTGATCAAATTGTGAAATCTGATAAGCTTTTGGTGAATCCGGGTAAAAATAGTTCTTGCGGTCGAATTTGCTAACATCACCAATGGTGCAATTCAGCGCCATCGCTGCTTTCATAGCGTATTCTACCGCTTGTTTGTTGAGCACTGGCAATACGCCGGGGTGACCCAAGCAGACAGGACAGGTATGAGTGTTAGGTGGGGCTCCAAATTCAGTGGAGCATCCGCAAAAGATTTTGGAGTTGGTATGAAGCTCTACGTGAACTTCCAAGCCGATGACCGTTTCGTATTTAGACATAAGTAATCCCATTCCCTCCTTTACTACAGCTGTGGACGCTGCTTGTGATGATCTGTATTTTGTTCAAAGGCATGAGCGACACGCAGAATCGTGCTCTCGTCAAATTCCTTACCGATAATTTGCAGACCTACAGGCATGCCTTCCGCAAAACCACACGGAACGCTCACAGCAGGAATACCCGCCAAGCTTACAGGAATCGTGAGAATATCGTTCAGATACATGGTCAGCGGATCTTCAGTCTGTGAGCCCAATTTGAATGCTGTCGTTGGCGCTGTTGGCCCGATGACCACATCATATTTTTTAAAGATGTCATCAAAGTCCTGTTTAATCAAAGTGCGTACCTTTTGTGCTTTTAAATAGTAAGCATCGTAATACCCGGAGCTGAGTGCATAAGTACCCAACATAATACGGCGTTTGACCTCAGGGCCAAAGCCGCGGCTGCGGGAATTAAGATATAGATCAAGCAATCCTCCGCCTTCATCTACACGTGCGCCATAACGCACACCGTCAAAACGCGCAAGGTTAGATGAAGCTTCCGAAGAGGACAGCAAATAATAAGCTGCTACTGCGTATTCCGTATGCGGTAATGATACTTCCTCCCAGACAGCACCCATTCCTTCCAGCACTTTAAGTGCAGACAAGACTGTCTCACGCACAGAAGCATCGACACCTGCTCCCAAATATTCCTTAGGTACAGCAATGCGAAGTCCGGAAACATCACCAGTCAGTGAACTCAAATAATCAGGAATTTCTACTTTAGCAGAAGTAGAGTCTTGGGCATCATAACCAGCAATCGCTTGAAGCACATAGGCAGAATCCTCTACATTACGTGTTAATGGTCCTATCTGATCGAGTGAGGAAGCAAAGGCTACCAGCCCGTAACGTGATACAAGACCGTAAGTAGGTTTGAGACCTACAACACCACAATAGGAAGCTGGCTGGCGGATGGAACCCCCAGTATCCGAACCTAGTGAGAAGAACACTTCGCCCGCAGCTACTGCTGCAGCAGATCCGCCACTGGAACCGCCCGGCACACGTTCTAAATCCCAAGGATTGCGTACAGGACCAAAGCTTGAATTCTCATTAGATCCGCCCATTGCGAATTCATCCATATTTAATTTACCGATTGTTACGGCATCTGCCTGCTGCAATTTAGAAGCTACAGTAGCGTTATAAATCGGCTGGAAATCGCTCAAAAATTGGCTGGCACAAGTTGTGCGCAGGCCTTTAGTTACAATATTATCCTTGATTCCGGCAGGAAGACCAAATAGCAATCCACGTGCTGCTCCGGATGCCAGTTTATCGTCCAAAGCGCGTGCTGTCGCACGTGCGCCCTCCTCGTTCAAGGTCAAAAATGCATTTACGTTCTTATCCCGCTCAGCGATAATCGCCAGCGATTCTTCAGTCAGTTCACTGACCGATACCTCTTTAGCAGTTAACATGCGGTGTACTTCAGGCAATCGATTTTGAAACAGGCTCAAGATTCTTCCCCCTTTCTAATTATGTAGTTATTCCAAAACAGCTGGAACCTTGAAATGTCCGTCTTCATCATCTGGAGCGTTAAGAAGTGCTTCCTCTTGCGTAAGGCTATCCTTCACAACATCCTCCCGCATTACATTGCTGACTTGCAGCACATGCGTGGTCGGCTTTACATTCTCCGTATCTAGCTCATTTAATTTCTCGGCATATTGTAAAATAGCATTCATTTGTTCTGTAAAGGTTGCCTCTTCTTCCGGGCTCAGCTGCAGACGAGCCAGCTTGGCCACATGCTGCACATCTTTAACGGTAATGCTCATAAGAAAAATCCCTCCTGTTTAAAGGGCTAAAGCGCCCGGATAACGTTTTTAATTATATTGTAGAAGCTTGGACAATTCAATGATGGGCTGTAAAACAAACGCTCCTTTATCAAAGTGAAGGGGATTCCTACACATTTTAAAGGAGCGTATCGTTCATCAATATATAGGGATTGTCATTTCCAGCTGCGGAATATATTCGACTGCCGGGTATCCATTATTGTCTAGCAAATTTCGTTTTCCACTACCCTCTCCAGTATATTTGTAGAAAAAGGTTTTTATTGTCAGTGCTTTTACATCCTTGGGCAGCGGTACAATATTAACATCCTCTTTAAGACTATAATGGATTGTGTCATCTATCTTTTTCGAATCCGACCAACCATTGCTGCCGTTTACATATTGCAACAGGTTACCTTTATCATCATAGACTTCATAATTTAATGCCAGGTTATTGGTATCTGTCAGATAAGTATAAGGAATACCCTCGAGGGCTACAGCACTCATCCGTATTTGTGTAGTTGCCGGAGTCTGTGTAATCTTCTCCACTGTGGTCGTTACATCATTGTAAGTTTGACTGATTCCGGGTTGCTGAACAATATTATGACTCGTATCCTTTTTTATAGGAATTTCAATTTGAAAATCATCATCGATTCCGGACAGACGACCTTTTACTGTCATTTGGAACTGCTCTGGTAAAGTAATGCCTCCCTCATCATAGGATTTCTCTGAAAATTGCAAAATCAACGATTGTTCATCTACTCCCGGAGAAAGGATAAGGCCAATATTGTGTTTAAAAGAATCCTCTTCTTCCTCCCCAGCAGCGTTTAAAGGCTGTCCATCAATAAATACCTGCAAATCCTGAATGTCTCCACTGAATATTCCCTCTTCATCTTCACCTTCAAGTTTCAATGCTACAGAAAGCCGTGTGCCGTCATATATAACTTCATTAGCACGGATAATAACATCTTGAACCTGATCACTGGTATCAACTGCAGTCGTTAAGCCTTGGCGACTCGCCGCTTGAAGTCCCATATCACCTGCGAGCTCAAAAATACTATTGACTAACGGAATACGTTCCAGCGACCTAGCCAATGCGGGAGAAGTAAAGCCGCTTCCAAGCACGATAACCCCCAAAACAAGAGCTGCCCCGAAGCCAAGCGCTGTCCTCTTAACATTACGAAATTTGTGCGTGGATCTCTTTATCTTCACATGATCCAGCATTGTATACGTATCCTCTTGACGTTGGCGAATCATAGAGGGAAGCTCATTTGCCGGGAGGATGTCCATATCTTTCAAAAGCAATTCAAGCTCTTGCGCTGTTCTCTTCTTCATCTGTTCCATCCTTTCTAAATATCATTAGAATCCATTCAATAAGTTTTTTCTTGCTCTGTAGAGGCGCGATTTGACTGCCGTTTCGGAAATATTCAGAAGATCGGCAATTTGCTTAACGGGCATGTCCTGAAAATAATGCAGCGATATCACGGTCTGGAGCGAAGTATCCAATCGTTCTACTGCTTCCCGCAGCTCAATTTTCTCATATTCTGCACCGGAGGAATGGCATTCCAAAGCAGTAAGGGGATCTCCAAACTCCACAATATTTGTCCGCTTGCGTTGGAGCTTATGACATTCGTTTATAAGGATGCGAAGCATCCATGTCTTGAAAAATTCTGGTTGCCGCAATCCATGGATAGACCGGTAAGCCTTTAGGGTGGCTTCCTGCATGGCATCTGCACATTCCTCGTCCCTGCCCAAAATAGATCGGGCCATGCCGTACATTTCAGGTTCAATCTGCCGGCATAGCTGGATAAACGCTTCTTTATCGCCATTTCTCGCTTTTTGAACAGCGGTTATCATCTTCACTTGAGGTTCTCCTTTATTTAAGTTAAAACGCCTATACCGCAGATCTGCATTCTCGTATTCGGCTCTCAATAATTTAGATACATAAAACAGGAGATTGGTTGTATACCAAAAAAATAAAAAACAAACTTTCGAAAACTATAAAGAAGGAATAAAAGAAAAGATTTTGAAAATGATGTGTAAATTCAGAGGATTAATGTGGGGGAAATACTTTTTATGACAAAACAAAAAAGCCGGCTTGCGCCGGCCTTCCTTAAATCCAAGCTCGAAGATTCACTTGTTTGATGAAATCCGCTTGGGACATGCTTTCGCTTGACGTTGATTCCGTCTCTTCTATATCCATATCTTCACCGTTCATCAAATGATGGAACAGCTTCTCATTGTACGTGGACAAAGCGTAATCAATCAACGCTTCATGCGTTGCTCTTTCAGCCTCAGCTACTAATAAATGTTCTTCCGCCTCAATGTCCTCAGCCGGAACATAAAAGTTCCTATTCGCCTCTGGTACACGAATAACATAGTCAAACGCATTATCGGGATTGCGGTCGTAAGCAATTAGGTAGCCGTATTCCCCGATAGGAAGACTCTGCTCGAAAGCGTCCGCAACAATGACAATCTTCTCTCCTAAACGCAGCATCGCCCTACCTCCTAACCCCAAAATCTTTCAAGATTTTGCTTGTTTCAACAGTCTACTAAAAAAAGATAGAACTGTCTAGTTGAAGGCTGGCCGATCCTACAAATTCTATGAAAATATACTATATTTAATAAAAACATAACTTAAGTTTCAAGCGGTTAAGTTATTCTTCCTTGTCAAAAGTGCAGCACCCACTAAACAAATCAAGATCAAAATAGCTGCTGAAAGATAGGGTCCAACCCTGAATCCTTCTCCAGCCATAAGGATTTCAGCCGACAACCCGGCAAGCCCCGCAGGTGCCCATTCAAACCATGAAGGCAATAAGCTTTGGCCTAATGATAATGCTGCCATTAGCACCAATGCTAAAAAAGCGGCAACTGGGGATTTTAAAAACCCACTAAACAACAACGTAGCTGATACAGCACATAACAGCCACAATCCATATACTCCAGCAGCTGCGATGACATCTCCCCAAGATAGTGAACCAATCAACTGCTCCGTGTAGTAAGCAGCGCCCGCTGCACCTAATCCTAGAGCAACGATCAACAGGGTCAGCTGTGCTGCCCATTTAGCGAACACTATTGCGGCTGGAGAAACCGGCCTTACCAGAATTAATTCCATAGTTCCGCTATAGCGCTCACCAGCTAAAACATTCATCGCGCCAAGCGCCAATACTAACATTCCGATCGTTCCGTACTGTCCCAAAGATTGCGCCATCACAGCTGCGGCACTCGGTATTTCATACCCCTCTAGGAGACCTGGAGGAACATCACCTGAAGCTTTTAATATTTCCGGCAAATAATAAGTAGTTAACGGCTGCATAATGCCTAATAGGATAAAAACGACAGGTATCCAGATTAACTTATAACTGCGAGCCATTTCGAGCATTTCTTTGCGATAAAGGACCCAGGCGCTTCTCATACTCCCACCACCTTCATAAATAAATCCTCTAACGTGGAAGAACCCGCTTCAAATTGCAGTAATGGAATTTCGAGCTGCGCCGCTTCTTGCAGAATCGTCCAACGGGCCATGTCTACATCGTTGACATTAAAAATGGCATGATCTCCGAACAACTGAGTCTCCAGTACAAACGGTTTGGCAGCAAGAGACTCCAGCCACTGAATAGCTTTTTCTTGCTTCTCCGTACGTAAACGAATAACAGGAAGGCTGTATTGTGAACGAAGCTGTGATAAAGATCCCTTCTCAGCAATCAAGCCTTGATTCATTAAAATAATATCATCGCAAATTTCTTCTGCATCATGCAGCACATGTGTAGAGAAAACTACAGTTGTCTCCTCACGTATTTCCCGCACCAGTCCCATTACTTCTCTGCGGCCAATCGGATCAAGTGCAGATACAGGCTCATCAAGCAATAACAGACGAGGCCGATGCACAAGCGCCTGAGCCAGACCCAGCCGCTGTTTCATCCCGCCGGAGTATCCACCAATCCGGCGACGAGCATCACCTTTAAGCCCTACACGCTCGAGCGATTCCAATGCCCTGCTGGTTGCGTCTTTAGTTCCCATTCCACTAAGCTTTGCAGCGAAAACAACATACTCATGTCCAGTCATCCACCCATAAAAAGCTGGAGACTGTGGCACATATCCTAATCCTCTGCGATATTCGGCTCCAGGACGGCTCCCCTCAAATGAAATCATGCCAGAGGTGGGTTCAAGCAGCCCTGCCAGCATACGAAGTGTGGTCGTTTTCCCAGCACCGTTAGGCCCCAATAAAGCGACGCACCGTCCTTTCTCAATTTCAAAACTTATATCATTTACGGAAATATGCGCCCCATAGCTTTTGCGCAAATTCATAACTTGAAGGAGTGACATCAGACATCTTTCCTTCCTATTGTGAAATAAGCTACGCTACCTAATATATTTCCGCAAATAATGATAATAATCCACATCCATTTTGGGCCACGAACGTTATCCGCTTTGGCCAGTGATATCAGTCCAATAATTGCAAGCAAAGCCTGAAGAATAATTAACGGCATGATTAAACCCCATTTTACCTCTTCCATGAAGTACCACTCCTTGTAATAGGATGAAAGGAACGAGCTTCTTACTAAAGCTTTACAACTGCTTCTTCCTTCTACGTCGGTCAGGAAGTATGACAACGAGTAAGTAGACTAATGCTGGGGACGGAACTGTAGTAATCGCCCACAATCCCCAGAACCAAGCTTTTTTTCCGCGCCGTCTTGCATCCCGGAACAGTAAGGTCCCTTGCAGCATTAATGCTACTGCTATGCCAAACCACAACCAAAGAGGCACATCTTGTAGCTCATTCATTCTTGTACACCTTCTCTATTTCTTCTGATCCTGGCGATCCCTAAGCCACCCAGTCCTACAACAGGAATGATCGCCTGAATAATCCAATAGATCATGGGTGCAGAAGTGAGAATGGATAGAAATGCGCAGATCAGGATCAATGAGACCCCCCAGAATAACAGTAGTTCTTTACGTTCCCTTCTCTTTCTGTGCACAGCTGCATCAGCCATTAACCACTCCAGTTCCTGTAACGAAGGTGGGGTGATATCATCATATTGCGCATCCAAACGCTCAAGCTCTTCAGTAAGCTTGTGCAAATACAGTTCTGGCTCCTTATCCTTCTCCATCCTCATTCAGCTCCTTTCGCAATTGGTTAAGACCAAGGGATACACGCGATTTGACCGTGCCTGAAGGAATTTGCATGATCACACCGATTTCTTCATAGCTATAGCCATAATAATGCTTCAGCAGCACAGCTACCCTCTGAGCAGAGGGTAGCTTGGAGATGGAATCGAGTACTTCACTCCATTCTTCCCCCCTGCTCTCAAACCGCCAACGAATCGAACGGGTGCCCTGGGCCTGTTGTTCCCGTTTCTTCCAATCTGCCTCACGTTTCCAGCGCCGCTTTCGATCGATGAATATTCTGGTAGCTATGGTGATTAACCAAGAGGAGAACGAAGAAGAACCGTTATAGGTATTGATTTTTTCCATACATCTGACCATCGTGTCCTGTACAAGATCCTCTGCCAGTAACGGGTCCATAGTCACTTTAAGTAAATATTTGAACAAAAAAGTATAATGTTCTCGCAGCAGTGAAGACAGTGCTGAAGTATCTCCCTGCTGTGCCTGCCTGATTTTCTCCAGCGCCTGATCGCTCATCTGCCCCTCCATTCAGGATTAGTTCTTATTTGTAATACGATTATGTATAGTGATTCGTTCATTCCGTTTTAATTTTATTTTTTGAGCTCCCAGAGCTTACGCCGCCATGGCTGAAGCAATCCTGCTTCTGCTGGAAAATGCCAAAAAAGAGGCGTTCTTCTGGGCTCGCCTCCTGAAACCACTGGTATTCTCCCATCCTTATTCTCAGATTGTATGTCCCTGCGTTCTATGGAAGTACAAAAACCTCCCCTTCCAGAACATTCTGAAAAACATTGGCATTTACTGCTGCAAAAACTAGTCCATTTCTCCTTGGAGTCATACCATCCGTAATCCAACGGGTAATACATATTCTTCTCCAATCTATTTCCCCCCATGCTTTTAAACCTATATGTAGACAAAAAAAAGAACGCAAACCGGGATTAATTCCGCAGTCTGCGTGCTTCGCGAGGTTAATGTTACATTTAATTAACAATAGTGTAGTCCTTTTGTATCCCTTTGTCTATCAAAAATTCCCCGATTCTTGTCAGTTCTACTAGAATGACTGTTTATTGAGGAATATAAGGGTTACGAACTTTTTCAAAACCGATAGTTGTTCGTGAGCCGTGACCTGGATAAACCTTCACTTCATCATCCATTTTGTACAGCTTGCCACGAATAGAATCGAACAAATCACGTTCTCTGCCACCAGGCAAATCGGTGCGCCCAACTCCCATCTTAAACAGTACATCTCCAGAGAATAAATCATTCCCGCATAGGAAGCTGACACTGCCCGGAGAGTGCCCAGGTGTGTGGTACACCCGGAAGGTATGTCCGATGAATTGCAGAACTTGTCCTTCTGCCAGATCATACTCTGCAGGATCTGTAGTCAGAGGAGGCGAAATATCAGTCCACATCAATGAACCATTCAGCTTAGGGCTGCTGAGCCATTCACTTTCTAGTGGATGTAAATAAACAGGACATTTCTTAGCTTTACGAATTTCGTCTACGCCGCCCATATGGTCAAAGTGCGCATGCGTTAGCAAAATAGCCTCGATCTCCATCCCTTCGATACTCCGCACTAATGCCGCAGGATTCATGCCGGGATCAATAATGATTCCCTTCGTTGGATCCGCACCTGTCAGCAAGTAGGCATTGGTCTGAAGCGGACCTAAATTAAACGAACGTATATTTAGCATCGGTCTAGAATCCGGAAATCAGACTACGCAGCTCTTTTGCGATAACTGCCTGTGATTCCGTTCCTTCCCCATAAGCTTGCCCCATAGCCTTACGTACTTCTGCGATTTTGCTGTCGTAATCAGCAGCCTCACGATCAGGATTCTCACGTTTGAACTCTCTCATTAGGCTCTGCACATGCTCTGGACGAGGACCCCAATGTCCAAGCACGTATCCGCCGGTATCCGCAAAGATCACAATCGGAACAGATCTTCCGCCCATGGTCAAGAATTCATCCATAAGCTCCTGATTCTCTTCCAAAATGAATACCTCTGTCTTCATTCCGGCAGTCTCCAAAATACGGAAAACCGCAGGGACATTACGTACTACATCTCCACACCAATCAGCGGCAAGGATAAGTACCCGCAAATCGTCACGATGGTTCAGACTTTCGAAATATTCCTTGTCGCTCTCATCTTCCCAAGAAAACTTCTCATACCAGGATTCAAAAGCCTGCTGGTTCTTCGTCATGCTTTCTACAAATTGGCGCGGTGTAAGACCTTTTCCAAATTTATGAGCTACATTCGGTTTCATTTTGCAGTCCCTCTCTTCTTGGATTTAAACCACTTATACACAAAATAAATGATGATTAGTGCTAACGCTACAAGAATAATTTCGTTGGTGTACTTAGCTGCTACTTCGTCAATATCTTCCCACTTATTCCCCAATGTCATACCGAGATATACAAACAAAGCACTCCATGGAATAACAGCAAGTGTAGTCAATAAAGTGAACTTACCTAAAGGCATACGAGAAATCCCCGCTGGAACGGAAATGGCATGGCGAACAACGGGAATAAAGCGTGCCGTAAAGATTACGCCTGTCCCATATTTATTGAACCACTCTTCCGAATGATCAATATGCTTCTTTTGGATAAGAATATATTTCCCGTATTTCTCCAGTACAGGCCTGCCCCCATAACGGCCAATCCAATATACAAAGATCTGGGCAATCACTCCGCCTATCGTACCAAACAATACTGCGCCGAAAAAATTAATATCTCCACTCCATACCAAGAAACCACCGAAAGCCAATACAATTTCACTCGGAATAACTTCAATCATCAGTCCGATCATAATCCCAAAATAACCAAGACTCTGAATCCATTCAAATAATGTCGAGATCAGATCAGAAATAAAATGCAAACGTGCTCCTCCTCCCTTTTCCGCAGAATATGGCTACATGTATCAAGCTAATCGCCTTTGGCATCTTTATAAGACGCTAAGCGTTTAAGCGAGTGAAATATAAGAACATAAAAGCATAGATACTAATCTTATACTTTCTTATATTTTTAAAAGCTTTGCCGCTCTGCTATATTTTCCAGTTTCTCTTAGCCTATTCTAGCACAAGCAACCTTATCACTTCTACTTACGTGGTAAGCAGCTTCCATCTTCCAATCCACACTTAAAAAGAGTTTGAGTAACAGGCATAAACAAAAAAGGTGAACAAATTCCACCAATAAAGGGAAAATGAACACTTTTTTATCTGCGCTCAATTAATAAGCCATCCAACCGGCATCAGCCGTTATCACCGACCCATTCAAAAAGCTTGCAGCATCTGAAGCCAAAAATAAGGCTACCGAAGCAATCTCACTGCTTTCCCCTGTCCGTGGCATCGACGCCATTCCTTCGCCCGCTTTTTGACTCCCAAAAGGGCTTGGATCAGACAGATCAATATTTGTCTTTACCCCGCCCGGCGCTATGGCATTACAGCGAATTCCAAGCTTAGCGTATTGAAATCCTATATTTTTGGTCATCCCGATTACAGCATGTTTAGAGGAAGTATAAGCCACTCCCGCACGCGAGCCCGCTAAGCCGCCAATAGAGGCTACATTGATGATACATCCGCTTTCCTGTGCCATAAAAATCGGCAAAACTTTACGAATGGCTCTCATCGGACCGGTTACGTTGACCGCAAGCACCTGCTCCCACATGTCATCAGTGATCTCGTGCGCTGGCGTCATTTTATCCATAATACCGGCATTGTTAACAAGGATATGAAGGCCTCCAAACTGTGTGGTTGCGGCATCAATCATTCGCTGTGTGTCCTCTTCCTTCGAGACATCTGCCTTTACGGGATAGATAACTCCGTGTCCCTCACCCGTTTCTGCCTTTTTGGCCACCGCTTCTACATTGTCCAGATGGATATCCGCAGCAATCACTTTAGCCCCCTGTTGGGCAAAAAGAAGAGCAATCGCTTCTCCAATCCCCGATCCTGCACCTGTAACAATTGCGACTTTATTGGTTAGTATCATATATCTGCTCCTCTGCATCGTATGTTCGGTGCATCAAGGAATGCATGCCCATCGTTAGTATTAACAGGAGTCGGCTTTGGACGGCAGTTAATTTTAAAGATTCGGTGACACTTTTACACACGCTATTGCTAAGTGAATACTGCATTGACAGCTATGAAAGTGAAGAGCTATTATATATTTAGATAATTATTTAAATATCGAAAGGCAGGGTGGAATATGAATGAATCCTTTAAAGCACTAGCTGATCCTACCCGTCGCCAAATCATTCGGTTACTAAGGGAGAAAGATCGAACCGCAGGTGAAATCGCAGATTTTTTCAACATGTCTAAGCCAAGCATTTCTCACCATCTGAATGCGCTGAAGCATGCCGATCTGGTACAGGATGAGCGAAAAGGACAATTTATTATGTACTCGCTAAACACCACAGTCCTCGAAGAGGTTCTCGGTTGGTTATTGGAGCTCACTGGTACAGGTAAGCAAACGGAGACGGAGAGTAAATCGCTGGACGGAAAGCAGCAACGTCAGGATATCGATTCCAAAAAGGAGGCGGATTAATGATGAAAGATTTCAAATGGAGATGGCAGGATACCCTCATCGTAATATTAGGTTTAGCTACATTAGCCTACGCTCTGATCAATTACAGCAAGCTGCCGCAGGAGTTACCAGCACAGTTTGGAATTACGGGTAAGGTCAACAGATACTGGGACAAAAATATTGCTATTTTTGTGTTCGGAATCTTAGGGATTGTGCTCCCGCTAATCATGCAGTTCACACGCAGCATCGATCCTAAGCGGGAAAATTACAAAAAATTCGAAAACGCCTATGCCATGAGCAGACTTGCTATTGGGGTGCTTTTTAATCTAATGCTGGTGCTGTCGATTGCTTACGGTCTAGGTAAAGATATAAACGTTGGGAAGATCGCCATAGGAGCTGTCGGAATAATGTTTATTGCTCTCGGCAACTACATGCCACAGGTAAAAGATAATTACTTGTTTGGGGTTCGTACAGCCTGGACGCTCGCCAACCCCGAGGTATGGCGAAAAACACATCGCCTATCCGGGATAATGTGGATGATCGGTGGCCTACTTATTTTTGCAGGAGCCTTTTTGAGCGGAGCCTTGTCTCAGCTTCTTATTATTACGGCACTCGTACTTGCAATTATCGTGCCCATTCTCTACTCCTGGATGATTTCACGTCCGCTAAAATCGTAAAGCAAACATACTAAGCCGTCGACTCAAGTCGTCGGCTTGTTCTGTCATTCGGAACTCGCGGTCATTATGTTGCCCTCCTTTATTAGCCTCCTCTTCTGCCAACCTTCTATATTTCAAAAGAAGTTCATTCCCAGAGGCGACACAGATTAGGCCTTCCTTTCGATTTCCTTCTGCAAGCTTCTTTTGCCCCATAAGAAGCATCCCTTCAATCGCCTTCACCCACTTGGCATTGTTGTACTTATCCAGCCTAAGGCTCTGGCCTATCCAATATAACGCTGCCCCCGGATGGTCGCTGCTCATCCATCGTTCAGCCAGCTCCCAGCTTAAGCTGGCATTCTCGGGAGAATACAACAAACTCTGCCGAAGCAGACTTACGCTCTGTTCACCCGAGAGCAGCCTAGATAATACTATAGCCGTTCGAGGTGACTGGGGATTCCACGCCAGCGATTGCTCTAGCAACTCTACCTTCACCGAAGGACTCACCGATATAATCGCTTGTCGATAGAACTTCTCTCCTTGAGCGGCGTGAAAAGATAGCACCCCCAGCATAAGCGAAAAACAACATGCCGCAGTTCCGATTAGTCGGCGAAGACGGATTTGGGGCGGATTCTTGGATGTAGGGTAAACTATTAGCGGATTCGCTGGTGTAGTGACGTTGATGAGCAGGTTCGTAGATGTAGAGTGAGCGATTAGCGGATTCACAGGTGTAGTGACATTGGTAAGGGGGGTCGTAGATGTAGAGTTAGCGATTAGTGGATTCGCAGGTGCAGAGACATTGGTGAGCGGGTTCGTAGATGCGGATTGAACGATTAGTGGATTCGCAGGTGTAGTGACATTGGTGAGCGGGTTCGTGGATGTGGAGTGAGCGATTAGTGGATTCGCTGGTGTAGTGACATTGGTGAGCGGGTTCGTGGATGTGGAGTGAGTTGGCAGCTTGGTCTCAGACTGAGGGTGGGTTGGCGCAGATTGATGTTTCTGCTTATGCTCAGCCAGAGCAATCGCTGGCAGCCAGAATAGCAGCAGCCAAAATAATCCATAGCTCCAATCAAAATCGACGACGCTGTGCAAGACGATGACCAGAAACGGCGGCAGCAACCGCGGCGATTTAGTAGCCAGCAGCCAGCCTGCTGCCAACAGCATAAGGAGTATGGCTGCAAGACCAACGAATCCTAAGTTCAACAGGATGTCGAGGTATCCATTATGCACCTGGCTGCCTACATAAGGGCGAGATTGGGCGGCAAGGTATGAATGCCGCCAAGTCTCACCCCCACGTCCCAGCCAAGGTGCCTCTACCGCTAGCCGCCAGGCGTCGCGGTAGAACAGCCCGCGCGCGGATACCGTCGATGACGGTCCGGTGATCCGCTCGCGCACGTGCAGGAGGACGGCGATCCCCGCCGCCGTCCAACCTGCCGCCGCCAATGCCAGCATGGCGGCTCGGGCAGTGCCCGCCGCGCCGCGCTGGCGGCGGCACAGCCATAGGCCGGCTAGCAGCGCGCCGGCCCAAAGCCCGGCCAGCAACAGCAGGCCGGGCACTGGCTCTACCGCCAACCCGGCACGGGCCAGTTGGCGGTAGAGTAGCGCCGCGGCGGCCACGGGCGCGGCGCCAGCAGCAAGAAGCGGCGCGATTAGCTGCCGCTTCCAGAGCAAGACGGCGGCGCAGGCGCAAGCCGCCGTCAGCCATGCGCCGCGCGACTCGGTGAGGAGCAGCGCGGCGGTGTACGGGAACAGCGGCAGCAAGCGCAGCAGCGCGGCGGTCGTGCTTCCCGCTTTTCCCTGCTCCGCTTCTACGCCTTCTTCCCCTCTGCTCCTCCGTTCCGCATCTGCGCACTCCATCCCCAGCCCAACACTTCTTGCCCCCAACATATTCGTGCTCTTTTTTGGATCCCCATAATAAACAGCAACAGCAAATAGCCGTTCCAGCAGAAAAACAGCCATCACAGCACCAAAAGCATTCGGATATTCCATCAATCCTGCTAATCTAACCCCTGTGGCGCTCACTTCTGCTGAATTGCTGTAGGCCACAGCGAAAGGCAACTTTACCACTCCACACACAGCCAATAAAGCGCTCAGGCATAAAGTCATACCCAGCATAGACCAAATTACATTTAAAATCCGGCGTCCCACCAGGTTCACCGCACAAAAACAAACCAATATTGCAAAGCTAGCATACAAGCCCCACCGCAGCATTTCATTCATAGTTCCCTGGGAAGAAAGTGGCCCGCACAACCAATGAATCACATAAAGCGATAGAATAATTAAAGGGACGCTTAATAATATTCTTAACGCCCTATTTTCTCCACTAACTTGACTAACTTCACTAACTTTACTAACCCCATTGACTCCCGTAAAACCTCTTACTGCACCTGCACCTACTCCTCCCCCACTTCTTCTCCATATGCCAACCCCAACAAGAATATAAAGCGAGCACGCACAACACAGCACAAACCATAAGGTAAGAAAGGGATACATCTCATCAGTAAAAAACAATCCCCGCAACAAACAAGCACCCACCCCAGCCGCTATCACTAAGCCTCCACAAATATATGCAATTGATGATTCCAGACTCCAGTCTTTTTTAAAACGCCACATTTAGATACCCCTGTATTCGTTAATTTATCTCTATCCTTTCCACATTTCCCTTATACAAGACTAGAACGCAAAAAGACGATACCTCTCCACAAAGGAGCCGTACCGTCCTAACCATTAGATCGCACTAGCTGTACTATCCGAATTCTCATTCAAAAAAGCTATATAGTTGTAAAAAGTACAACTAATCCCGTGCTTTCGCTGCTTACTTCCACTTTAATTGCACTTAGTGCAACTATTTTTCAAGAATCCCGCCGTATGGGGAGTATTGTTCGTTTTTAAGTGTACAAAGTGCAACTAAATCACTAAAACGCAGCTTCAGAGCATATTTAGTTGCACAAAGTACAACTAAACCAACTCACCATTAGATCGCACTAGCCGTACCGTCCTCATCATTGGATCGCACTCACTGCACCATCCTAACCATTTGATCTCACTAGCTGTACTATCCGAATTCCCATTCAAAAAAGCTATATAGTTGTAAAAAGTGCAACTAATCCCGTGCTTTCGCTGCTTACTTCCACTTTAATTGTACTTTGTGCAACTGTTTTTCGAGAATCCCGCCATATGCAGAGTATTGTTCGTTTTTAAGTGCACAAAGTGCAACTAAATCACTAAAACGCAGCTTCTGAGCATATTTAGTTGCACAAAGTACAACTAAACCAACTCGCCATTAGATCGCACTAGCTGCACCGTCCTAACCATTAGATCACACTAGCCGTACCGTCCTAACCATTTGATCGCACTAGCTGTACCGTCCTAACCATTTGATCGCACTAGCTGTACTATCCAATTTCCCATTAAAAAAGCTATATAGTTGTAAAAAGTACAACTGATCGAATTAGCCTGCACCTATAAGTGCCCATTCTACAGTCCTACCGTTCTACCATTCTACAGTCCTACCGTTCTACGCTCTCTACCTTAATATCCTCTACCCTTCTACCGAACTCCCAGTGGGAAGCAGATCAGCGCATACGCGTTCGAGGTAGGGTTTTGCTCCCAGAAAATCGCGGAATGCGGTGTATTCGCGCCATTTGACGGAGTTGTCCCCGGCTGAACTCTTAACGGCACGAATCAAAATGTTCTTCGGCGTATTCTCCAGATCGATGAATTCCAGCAGCTGGCTGCTATAGCCCATCATGTCGAGCAATTTGGCGCGAATGGCATCTGTAGCCAAGGCAGAAAAACGCTCTTTCAGTATGCCATGCGAAAGCATAGGGCTCATTACTTCATTTTCGATTTGTGCGAATAATTCATGCTGGCAGCAAGGCACGGACAAAATAACAGACGCTCCCCAACGTACCGCTTTTTCAAGGGCAGCATCGGTAGCTGTGTCGCAAGCATGAAGTGTGATCACCATGTCTACTTGCTCCAGCTCATTGTACTCAGCAATGTCACCCACGAAGAACTTCAAGTGATCATAACCGATTTTGGCAGCAAGTTCGTTACAATGCTCAATCACATCTGCTTTTAAATCTAATCCAATGATATTAAGCTCCCGCTTCTTGCGAACGGTCAGATAGTGATACAGTGCAAAGGTCAAATATGATTTTCCACAACCAAAATCCACAATCGTCAAGGGTCGGCCGGTTGGCAGATCGGCAAGCACGTCCTCTACCATCTCCAGAAAACGATTGATCTGCCGAAATTTATCATATCTTTTGGCCAGCACTTTGCCTTCTTTGTTCATGATGCCAAGCTCCACCAGAAATGGCACAGGCTCTCCATCCTTCAGCACATAACGTTTGCGGCGATTGTGAGCTAGATCCGGCTCTTCTTTTTTACTTGGAGACTTAGTTAGGATTGATACTTTGAATTTTTTGCTAATAAGCACCTGATAATCGGCTTCTACTGTACACAACAAGCCTTGCCGATATGTTTCTCTAAATAAAAGAGATATCTCTTCCGCCGCCAATTCTGCGGGTACGTTGCGATGTTCTACCTTTGTACCAATATAGGACGCAAACTGATAATGCAGCTTACCCTTTAGTTCAACAGGTTTAACCTGCACCTTGGTACAATTTTCGCCTTTATAACGCACTTGACTTAGGGTAGCCGTAATCAAAGTACGGTCGTTAATTAGTTGTTCAATTAGAGCTGTTAAAGATTCCACAACGCACATCTCACTTTCGGGATTAAAAATGGAGAATCTATGTCTCCTAACCATCATCGTTCATTATATCACGTGTTAACAAGGGTCGTTCCTTGTTCTAGCAGGGCTTAACATGCAGCTCTCCACTAACTATAGTTAATGCTCGCCCAGACATCTTAATCTGGTCTTTACTTACCTCTAACTGAAGCAAACCTCCACGTTTCGAAGCTTGATAAGCGGTCAACTGCGTACGATTGAGTCTATCCGCCCAAAAAGGTGCCAGTGCAGTATGCGCTGAGCCTGTTACCGGATCCTCATTCACTCCTACCTTCGGCGCAAAAAAACGTGATACACAATCAATACCTTCGATAGAGCTTTCTGCGGTAACCGCGAAGCCTCTCCCTTCAAGCCCGGATAAAGCTCCGAAGTCAGGGCTGAGTTCGCGAACCCGTGCTTCCTGATCCAGTCGTACAAGCACATTGTCAGCATATCGCATAGTTTCCACCACATTCGCTTCTGCAATACCAAGCGCTGCTGCGAGACCTGAAATTACAGGAGAGGGTTGAAGCTGATAAGGCGGGAAGTACAGTGAGATCAAATCTCCTGAACGAGAAGCTCTGAGCAACCCACTGCGTGTATAGAACCTTGCTTCCATATCAGGAGCTAGCAGTCCCCTCTCCCATAATACATGTGCACTTGCTAGAGTCCCATGACCACATAGCTTGACCTCAACTTTAGGTGTAAACCAGCGCAGGCGATATCCATCTTCCTCTGGCCAGAGAAAAGCTGTCTCTGACAAGTTCATTTCCGCTGCTGTCTTCTGCATATAACCTTCATCGACGGGATGCTCCAGTAAACATACCGCCGCAGGGTTGCCTGAATAAGCCTGTTCTGCAAAAGCATCGATAATATATAAAGGGATATTCATCGTATTCATCAGGTTCCTGATTCCTTTCGTATCGCTGTTATCCTGCCCCACTCTTTTAACCCCTGCTCTACTTCCTCCAGAGGAAGAGTACCTTGTTCCAATTCTGCAGATGATTTGAGCAGCAGTCGATTGTATAGCTTATCCCCTTCTATTACAACATTTTCTCCCTGCTCCCACAGCCGGTAGAGGCTGTCCTCCGCTTTACTATATCGCCCTACCGACTCCATATACTCCATCAGTAGCCGCTCCGTTTTAGCCGGGAGCCGATAGGCCTGCACATCCTGCAAGAGTTCATCCATTTCCTGAGTCATATGCAGCAGCTCCCGGTCTGCACCGTGAAGATCCGCGTACAAATATAAATGTAAGGCTCTCATACTTCTAAATAATGCTGCATCCTTATCGCCATTTGCGGCATAAATACTGCCTTCTTCCTTCAGCAGTTTGGCCAGACCTTGAAGCTTATCGGACTCAACCACACCGCCAAAACGAAACATATCTATGATATCTTCTACAGATAGTGAATTTAAAAGACGTGAATTCAGCGGAAAATGCCGGTTCAACAGCTCATCGATTTCCCATAAAGCTTCTGTCGTCTTCCGTTCCTGCTTTAGAGTAAGTACCTTGGCAACCATCGCCGTCATATCTTCGATCATCCGGACAATATAGTCTCTTCGAAACATGCACATCCTCCTTTTCCGTACTGTGGTAGCAAAAACTGCAGGACTCATACCACTTAAATTATTCTATTGATTTATCTTAAACCATTGCCGAATTCTATGCCAGTTAAGGAGAATACCAGATAATTAGATAGCCCTAAAAGAAAGAGGCAGCACACGCCAGAATGGCGCCGTGCTGCCTCTTTGTAGAAGATTTTTTATACGCGGCTATTATCTAAAACGGAAGCCTGGACAAAATCCTTAATGATCTCGGCTAACCGTTCAGGAGCTTCAAAAAGACTCATGTGGCCTGCACCCGATATCGTTGCTTGCGTTACATTTGGCTTATCCGCAGTAAAGGTTCGTTCAGCAGGAATCAATCCATCCTGCTCGCCAGCAACAAGCAATACCGGCAACGTAGTGGCCGTAATTACATCCCGTCGATCTGGACGCTCACGCATCGCCAGTGCAGCTCCTGCCGCTCCTTGTGGAGGCGTTTTGTAGCCGATTTCTTTAGCGCGCTCCAGCAGCTGTGGGGATGCAGAAGCGGTTGCTTCAGCAAACAAGCCTGGTACGAAGCTGTCTACGAAAGGAGTAATCCCTTCATTTTGAATCGCGCTGACACTCTTCAGTCGTTTTTCCTTAGCTTCTTCACTATCTGGATAAGCAGTAGAATGAATTAATCCAAAGCCTTTCAATCGAGAAGCATAACGCTGAGCAAACGATAGCGTAATATATCCGCCAAGCGAATGACCAAGCATGATGCATTCAGCAATCTCCAGCGAATCTAACAGACCCAGAACATCATCTGCCATTTGTTCAATACTATAAGGTCCTAGTGGAGCTTCCGAAGCTCCGTGACCACGTAAATCGGGAGCAATCACTCGGTAGCCGCTGCTTAAGACAGGAATGACTTGTTCCCAATATTCAGCGCTTCCACAAAAGCCATGCAGCAATACAATAACTTCGCCTTTCCCCTGATCACTGTAGCATATATTGCTTCCGTCACAACGAACTCTTTCCATGGCTGCTTCCCTCTTTCTAGAATACTAAGATAATGTGTCTAATATCTATTATTAAGCAAAACAGCCCGCCTTGAAACGGACAGCTTATTTTTAAGTGCCCAATGGGTACTACTGGAGTCCGAATCCTTTTGCTGCCGCTATAGCGATATGTTCTGCCATAACCATCACTCTATGCAGTGGAGTAGTCTGCAGCGTCCGATAAGGTTTCGGGCCATTCATATCTACAACGGCCGCCAAACTATAGTGACCTACGGCTGGAAGATTTGCCCCCACCGATTGTGCAGGCAGCAGTGGCTCACTCGAAACGAAGTAATATCCAAGCGCGATCGGAGGGCCCAGACAAGCATCTACTGCAACTACAATATGCCCGGAGGGAATCTCAGCCACTCTGGCCACCAAATTATCTGCATCGCAAGGAGAAGGCAACGTACCGATTACATGTCGGAAGCCATGTTCCACAAGTTTGCTGCCCGTCAACGGACCGAGTGCATCTCCTGTAGATCGATCTGTTCCGATACAAAGAAACGTGACTTCCTCAGCGGGATGCAGAGCAGCTATTTCCATGAAAAAGGACACCAGTCCAGCATCGTCCATTTTAATGCGTTTTCCGCTTCCCTGTTCTCTGATTGCCAATACATTTGCTCCCTTCGATGATATTTTTTGATCTCATGCCTTTAATTTAACATGATTTCAGTGAACCCGACAAAAAAATGGTGGTCAAGCTGCCAAACATGGTAAAATACATGAATCAGTATACAGAGAGGATGTTTTAACCTAATGGATTTAACAAAGCCTAGTCAGGAAAATGTTGAGTATATGATCGAGGCTATCAAAAACAAATTAAAAATGGCCAGTGCTGCGGCGATGCAAGCCTCCGCTTTTTCAGTAGATCATTATGAAGATATCTATGATGTATATGAGGTAGCCATGGGCAGCGACAGACTGAGTATTTCTCAGGTGGAAGCACTCGTCTCCGAACTCGGCCGTCTACGTCATAAATAATAGTTCTCCCTATACAAGAAGAAACGATGTTGCCGTCCTTTAAAGATGACCACCGCTTCTCGTAGAAAAAAGCCCTTCGCTGCGTATCCAGAAGATGGATTCGTAGTCGAAGGGCTCTTTTTATATGATCCTACTTTATGAAATTAAGCTTGAACTCGGTATCCGCATGGCCTACTCGTGTACCCCCGTCATTGTAAATCACGCCTGAAAATGCATTGCGCAGCTTTTCCAAGGTATTTTTCTGACTATAACCAATTTGGTTTAAAATTCCCTGTACAATAAGTCCCCACTCTTCTTCCGACCCATCCAGAATCTTGAAGGCAATCCCCAGTCGCTCACGGCGTAAACCGAAGCAATACACACCCTTAAATCCACCTTTAGCAATAATATTATCATCTTCCAAAAGAATAGAATCAAGGCGACCAGATCCAGAAACCATCTCCGGATAAGCATTCATTGCCGTTGTAATAGTAGTAACCGCTTTGCGAGTAGCTTCATCTGCAATCAAATCCGGATTGGCTAATTTCAAATAGGCTGTCGCCAAGGCGGTCAGAGGCAGAGCAAATACCGGAAGTCCACATCCGTCCGTACCTAAACCGATGCTGTCTGGGGCCACACCAGCCATATAAGCAATGGTGTCGATAATCTCACGCTGCACCGTTTGCTCCGGCTGTGAGTATTCTTCAAGCGGCAAACCTTTGAGCTTACTGTAAGCTAAGATGCCCATGTGCTTGCCCGCACAGTTATGATAGAACTTTCTTTTGCCCGCACCACGAATGGCGTTCTCCCTGCTGGAATAATCCAGCGGGTAACTCGTTGCACAGATCATTTGTTGCTCATCGATGCCAATCTTGGAGGATATGCTCTCTAGCGCAGCAACATGGTAGCTCTCTCCCCGATGAGAGGCGGTCATCAGGGCAACCTCTGCGGGAGTAAAGCCGTAATGCTCCACGATCCCCCCACGTACGCCTGGAATAGCCTGAAGGGGTTTAGCAGCTGAACGGGTGAACGATACAAATTCCGGGTCACCTGCATACCCCATTAAATTTCCATTCTCTCCTACGATGGCAATATGCCCACTATGGACACATTCCAGCAAATCCGCCCGATACTCTCGTACTAATACGGTTTCCAAAATATCTCTCCTCTTTTCTCTAGATGCTCTATAACTCACAAGGACTTATTAGTATTCACATTTAATAAATGCTAGAAAATAACCCCGTGCTCCGGGGATTTTTGAGTACTCCACAAACTCCCTTAAGTGTTGGTTCCATGAGGAATTCTACTCCTATTTTCATTATTCTTCAATCCTGTCCACACCAAGAAGATTATAGAAACCGGATAAAATATAAAAAACCGCTTCCTTCTCAGAAGCTTAATCTCTGAGTAGAAAGCGGTTTTTATCGAATTCAGCGTAGCTTCACAAGGGTAGCGCAGTTCGCCTTATCCTTTGCTTGCACCTGCGGTGAGGCCATCCACCAAGAAACGCTGTAGGAAAATGAACAGCAGCGTGACTGGGAGAGCGACCAATACCGCTCCGGCAGCGAACAACGTAAACTCGGTTGAGTTGCTCTGGTTCACCATCCGGTAAAGCCCAACGGCGAGCGTTCTTGTATCCTCCGTGCGCAATACAAGGTCGGCGAATATAAAATCCACAAAGCAGCCGTTGAAAATCATAAGGCTGGCATAGGTGAGCATCGGCTTAGATAACGGGATCATGATAGAAAGGAATACTTTCATATGGCTCGCCCCATCCATTCGCGCAGCATCTTCCAAGCTTTTAGGAATCGTATCAAAAAAACCTTTAGCCACAAAAACATTCGTGATAATAGCGCCGCTGCTGTATACGAGCACAAGTGCCCAATGAGAATTCAGTAGCCCAAGTGTGTTCAGCAGCACGTAAACTGCAATCATAGCCATAAATCCCGGAAACATCTGCAGAACTAGGAGCGCGGTTAGTGTAGTTTTTCTGCCCGTAAATCGATAACGAGAAATGGCGTACGAAGTCAGCAGCAGCAAAAAGGTGCCGAGCAGCGTAGACAACGCCGCAATCTTTAGCGTATTCATGAACCATAACAAATATTTAGTTTGCTCAAACAGTTCCTTGTAATGAACAAAGGTAAAATTCTTAGGAATCAATGAGTCACTGAACAAACTGTTTCCTGTTTTGAACGAAGACATAATAATCCAGAAGGCTGGGAAAAGACTAATAAAACTGAGCACAATCAGCAATAAATGGCTTCCAAACGTTTTTAACGCTTCCGTCAGTCTTAGCTTCATGCAATCATATCCTCCTCTTTAAAGGATCGCGTCCGCCGGTAGCTCCAGATGGAGAATGTCGCGACCATCAGGAAGATGACAATCCCGATGACAGAAGCAAAGCTATACTGCGACTGGTTCAGCGCCAGTTTATAAAGCCAAGTCACCAGCAAGTCAGTGTGGCCCGCGTACTGGTAGTTGGGATTAACCGGTTCTCCGTTAGTCATTAGATAAATGACATTAAAGCTGTTAATGTTGCCGGCAAACTGCATAATCAGGATAGGTGCGGTTGCGAACAATACCATGGGCAGCGTAATCATGCGGAATTTATAAAATGACCCAGCACCGTCTACTTCTGCCGCTTCATACATATCCTTCGGAATTGTTGTCAGCACCCCGAAGGCCAGAATCATGGTCACCGGAATGCCGATCCACATATTAGCCAGAATTACAGTGACCTTAGCCCAGAAAGGATTGGTTAGCCAGGCCACACCCTCCAGTCCCAAGGCTCTTAAATAACTATTGATCGGTCCGAATTGATTATTGAACATATTGCGCATGACGAGCAGAGAAATCATATTGGGAATAGCGAACGGAACGATCAGAAGTGTGCGCCAAAGCTTTTTGCAACGGACACGGGGCTGGTGAATAAGTACTGCAATGAGCACACCTCCAATGTAAGTCGTCGCAGTAGCAATAACCGCCCAGATCAAGGTCCAAGTCAGCACTCCACCGAAGGTGGAACTCCAGACATCCAGACTAAGCATTTTATTAAAATTACCGAAACCCACCCAGTCTACCAGATGTGCTGGCGGTAAAATCGGGTCGGCATAGTTCGTAAACGCCAGTAGCACCGAAAAAACAAGTGGTAATATCGTCAGAAAAACCACAGCCACAAAGGGAATCGCGAGGACAAGATAGGCAAAATTCCTCCGCCCCATAGCTCTGAGCGATTCAGCGAATGAATGAATGGGCTCTTTCCGGTCCCGTGCAGCTCCAACTAGGAATGCATCTCTGATGTTCAATAAATGAAATGCTGTATAAAAGAGCAGCGCCAGCAATGCCATTAGACCATTGATCATCATAAAAATGGAGTGGTCGCCTTCCACCATCCGGGTTAATTTGCCTACCTTGACCATACGGCTTGGAAATTCCCCAAGCGTAATTAAGCCATGCAAATGACCCATCAGATCATGAGCAATATAGAAGATTCCAGCAGACCCTACCAGCAGGAATACCAATCCTTTCAGCCACTGCCGGTTGTAGAACTGGCCCAGTCCCGGAATAATAGCCGAGAGTAGCGCTGCGCCTGTTTTTTTCCTCATGGTTAAATCACCTGCCCTTTACTTCGACTCCAGATCGGCCTGAATCGTGGTTACAGTCTGATCCAGCGTCTGTTTAACATCAAGATTCGAGTCGTTCCACAGGGACACAAACGCTGCTTTTAGGGGTTCCCAGACGGATTTGATTTCTGAAACGGAAGGCATTGGAACGGAATTTTGGAATTGCTCGAAGAATCCGCCAATAATAGGGTCATCTTTGATTTCCGGCGCTTCTCCAGCCTCTATACTCGCAGGAATCGCTCCCGTCATCTCAAAGTTCTTAAGCTGGTTCTCCTTGTTGCTTGCAAAATGTGCGAACAAACGGCCTGCGACCGGATATTCCGTATATGAGTTAACATAATACGATTTGACACCGGAGAAAGAAAGACTGTCTTGACCGTCAGGTCCCTTTGGAAGAGGAGCCACACCCAGGTTAACATTTTCCTTAAACGCCGCTATGGACCATGGCCCATCGATATTCATCGCCAGCTTACCTTCTTGGAATAATTGGGTTTTCACGTCATAAGTGATATCTCCTGCATTCAAAGGCAGAATTTTTTTGAGGCTCTGCAGAAACGTAAATCCTTTGATAGTGCCCTCATTGTTCAATCCAATATCCTTGAAATTCGTATTGTTGTCTCCGTAAATATATCCGCCGAAGCTGCCAATAAACGGATAGCTGTAATATCCGACGAATTCCCACATGATTGCGAATTTGTTTTCCTTCGGATTGTTGTACGTATCTGCAAAAGCAATCACATCATCCCACGTTTTAGGAGCCTCAGGAATCAGATCCTTGTTGTAGAACAGCGCATAGGTTTCCACCGATTTAGGATAACCGTAAAGAATGCCATCATAAGACGATGCCTGAACGGCTGTTGCCACCATCGTTGATTTGGTTTCTTCCTCAAAAACATCATTTGGCAAAAGCAGCCCTGCTTTTACGGCTTGCCCGATCTGGTCATGGGGCAGAGTCAACACATCTGCAGCAAGTTTAGACGGACCATCCGTCGCCAGTCTTGCGCCTTGATCGCCACCCGCCATTTCCTCAACCGTGACGGGAACACCATATTCTTTTTCGAAATCAGCAGCTACCTGCTTCATGTATTCAAGCTGCTCCTTGGCTTCCCAGACCATAAGTTTGGCCCCTGCTTCTGGCTTCATTTCCTCATCAGTGGTTTTCTCTTCGGTATTTGTCTCATTTGTGGTTCCCCCCGGCTCGTTCACTGCGGAATTCGGACTCGAATTCGGCTTTGATGCGGAGTTCCCATTGCCAGAACCGCATGCGGTGACCGTCAAAGTTAACAGCAGGCATAGGACTAAACTAAATGTTACCGCTTGCATTTTGGAACGTTTACTCTTCTTCATTTGCTCATCTCCCCTTCGATCATGAGTGATTAAACCTAACCCGCATTGAAAAAAAGCATATAAAAAAAGGTACAACCTCATTTGCACAAAGTGCCGAGGTTGTACCTTTGCAGGTAACAGTGCCTTTAATTTGAATGCGTGTTATGAAAAATCAAGTTCGTTCGCCCTCATTCTATAATATCCATAATTTTGATTGCAATCAGGGTATAAGTCCAAACAAGACGGTTTAACAAAGTTTATCTTATCTTTTCTCTTATTTTCTCTTTATTCCTACCACATACTAAATATTCCATATTGTAAATTATTGTGAAATAACCTCTTGCTTTGCTCTTGAGGGTTATGGTAAGATGCAGACAAATTTAAAGGCAATGAAACCGCCAAGGGTTCAACCTCTGAAAATCATGAGGTTGGCCCTTTTTTGCGTTTACATGCCCGAAGGGATGGAAAATGAGTATGATTCAACCGGAAGCCGTTTATCACCGTATGGGACAAAATTGGTCATATGCCTACGATGAGTCTACACTTCATATTCGCCTAAGAACTAAGCGGGACAACGTATCACAGATCGACCTTTTCTGTGGAGATAAATTTGGCTGGGACAAAACGCATGAGGTCATTCCAATGCAGCGCCTCGCTTCTGACGGCTTGTTCGATTACTGGCAAGCCTCCGTCCGTCCTGTTTACCGCAGACTCGCGTATTACTTTGCGCTTTATAACAAAGACGAAGTTCTTTATTTTTTGGAAAAAGGATTTTATCCAGAGCCACCTGCTGTTGTATATGAGGGTCTGTTCGACTTTCCATTTTTGAATCGTGAAGATGTGCACTCCCCTCCATCTTGGGTGAAAGATGCAGTATTTTATCAAATATTCCCGGAGCGTTTCGCGAATGGTGATCCCACCAACGATCCGACAGATGTACTCGAATGGGGCGGCACACCGAGTCCTCGGAATTTCTTCGGAGGAGACTTGCAGGGTGTACTAGATCATTTGGATTATCTCTGTGAATTGGGCATCAATGCTATATATTTTAATCCTCTATTTGCGGCAACCACCAATCATAAATACGATACAGAAGATTATTACTTGGTCGATCCTCATTTTGGCACCAACACATTGCTGAAAGAGCTTGTGGACTCCTGTCATTCCAAAGGCATCCGTGTCATCCTGGACGGTGTCTTTAATCATTGCGGCCATACCTTCCCGCCGTTTGTTGATCTGCTCGCGAACGGGCAATCTTCGCGTTATGCCGATTGGTTCCATGTACGCGAGTGGCCGCCACAGGTCATCGACGGAATTCCCACCTATGACACATTTGCATTCGAGCCTATCATGCCTAAATTCAACACTGAGAATCCTGAAGTCATAGAATATCTACTGAATGCAGGCCGCTATTGGATCGAGGAAATCGGTATAGACGGCTGGCGGCTTGATGTCGCAAATGAAGTCTCCCATTCGTTCTGGCGGCAATTCCGCAGTACGATCAAAAGCGTTAATCCAGAGGCCTATCTCGTAGGAGAAATCATGCATGATTCCTTGCCGTGGCTGCTTGGCGATCAGTTTGACGCCGTTATGAATTACCCGCTAACGAATATTCAAATTAATTTTTTCGCCCACGGACAGATCAATGCTGCACAATTCTCTCAGTCGATTGCTACTATGCTAGCGAATTATCCGCAACAAATTACGGAAGCCGCCTTTAATCTGCTAGACAGCCATGATACAGTTCGTTTCCTGACACTTTGTGGCGGTGACATCAGGAAGTTAAAGCTGGCCGTTTTGTTCCAGATGACCTTTCAGGGAGCACCCTGTATTTATTATGGCGATGAAATCGGCATGGATGGCGGATACGACCCGGACAACCGAAAATGCATGGAGTGGGACTCCCAGAAACAGAATCAAGAATTGCTCGAATACTATCGCTGGACGATCAGCCTTCGTAAATCTCATCCCGCATTCCGGAGCAGTGGATTTAAAGCGCTGGAGATTCCGGGTTATCCAAAGCTGCTTGTATATGAGCGGTGGGACAAACAAAGCCGATTCATAATCGTATTGAATAATGAAGATGTTATGGCCGATGTCATCATTCCTGTAACCGGGGCAGACATGATATGGGTAAACCTAAAGACGCAGAAGCGGACTGAATCCTCCACATCCCAGCTGTATCTGAATCTGCCTGAATTCGGCTATGCGGTACTCCAAGCCGTTAATGATTAATCCGTAACATTCTAAATTCAATCGTAGAAGGATGGAGACATATGCTGCATATCACAGCCTGTCTTCGCCCTTCTTTTTGCGCATAAACAAATGTTGATAAAGCCTCAAAAACGCGGTTTATATGACCTAAAGCCATCTAGGTTACCGTATCCTCCCTTAACCTCCCGTAATCTCCCCCTTGCTCTTCAACTGTTTCAGCCCATACGCCAAAGTTTATATACGAAGTAAGATAAATTATAAGGAGTGATTGGTGATGAGTAACGTAGAACATGAAGTAGAGAACGGAAGCAGCTTATTAAAAGGTATCTTTATTGGTAGCTTAATTGGTGCCGCAGCAGCCCTGCTATTTGCACCAAAGCCTGGCCGTGAAATGCGCAGTGATCTGTCAGATAAACTTTCTCTAGCTACAGACAAGACCAAAGAAGTTGCTGGTGCCGTAACTGACAAAACCAAAGCTATTGCGACAACAGTTGGCGAAAAAGCAACCGATTTGGCTAGTACGGTATCAGATAAAGCCTCTGATATCTATACCACTGTCAGTGACAGCAAACAACAGATTGCCGCCACTCTTCAAGAGGCTGGAAGTAAAATTGGTGACACTGTAAGTGAAGCCTCAAGCAATGTAAGCTCGGATGTTAAAGACGCCTCTAAAGACGTAGCTGATGAAGCCAAAGCATCCTCTAAAGAGGTTGCCAATCAGGCTAAGGATGCGAAAGAGGATGTAAAATCCTCCTATAAATCCAATTACTAATCTGCGGCATCATACAGCTATCACTTTAACAAACAACAGCCAGCTGACCGCAGCTGGCTGTTGTTTAGTTATACCTTTATTCACATCAGCAGATACAACTAGACATTTAATTAATGCCCGTTCGGGCTATAGAAAGCAGGGATGGCGCATGGCAGATTCAAATAACCAAACAAAACCTTATGAAATTGATGAACATCCTTTCGAGTTGCGACATGAAGTGAAACGCTTAAACAGTCGTCTTGATAAGATCGCTCACTCACTGGAAAAATCAGAATTCAAGGACATTCTCGACAACTATTCAGATCCGAAAAAAAGAATCATCACAAACCTGATGGCCGGTATATCTCGGGGACTTGGACTATCTCTCGGAACATTTGTAGTCCTTGGTTTATTAGGCTACATTCTTAGTCTTTTTCTTAATGTTCCAGTAATCGGAGAGTATCTTGGCGAAATTAAAAAATACATTGATGCTAATAGCTAACCGCAAGACTATCGATCTATTCCCCAACGACCGCTTCCCCCGCTTGTCCGTCTAATCCTCTAGGTTGGACGGACAAGCGGGGGAATAAGTCTACAACAGTATACAAATAAAGGACATGCGGGTCTCCAGTCAGCGGAGAGAGGCATGTCCTTATCGTCGAAAATGTATACTACCCATACAGGAACTCAATAGGAAGAGTTGGCCATAATCTGCTTTAACTTCTCAGTGGCCCGCTTCTGTATGCGTGAAACGCTCATCTGTGATACCCCCAGCTTCTGGGCGATCGCCCGCTGGGATTGTCCATCTTGAAACGCTAACAGCAGCACCTGCTGCTCCTGTTCCTTCAATTGACCTAGTGCTTGTTGTAAATCCATACGTTTCTCTACGGTCTCGTAATCATTTGCGTCAGAGCTGATCAGCTCGCCTAGTGTAGCTCCTGTCTCCTCTTGAGAAAGGGGCGAGTCTAGGGAGACGTAATGATAACATTCTCTGCCCGCCAGTACTTCTACAGTTTCTTCAACAGACAAATCAAGATAATGAGCAATCTCATCCACCGCAGGCGAACGTTCCAGCTTCACTGTTAGTTCGTCAATCGCATGTTGAACAAGTGCTCCCTTTTCTTTAATCCGTCTAGGTACCTGTATGTACCAAGATTTATCACGTAGGAAATTCTTCATATGTCCAATCATGCTTTTCATCGCATAGGGCTCAAAAGGGATTCCAAGGCTAATATCATATTGCTGTAATAACCGGATGAGCGCCATTTGCCCGACCTGATATAAATCCTCATACAAGTCGGGGCGGTTGCGAGAAATTTTTCCAGCAGCCATTTTTACCATAGGCTCATATTTCTGTATCAGCACTGTTGCGCGTTCATTATCCTTAGTCTGCTGATATTCCCAAATTTGGGTGACTGCTTCATTCATGGACTCGGGGGGAGTCACCTTATCACTCATACCTTTTCCTCGCTAAAGTTAAGGTGCTTCTTCAAAGTTACTACCGTCCCTCTTCCGGCCTCACTTACGACGCTCACGTCATCCATCAACGCTTGCATTAAGTAGAACCCTAAACCGCCGACCTGAACGTCACTCAACTCTTTATCATGCAGTGTCATACGCTCACTGGACGAGTCTTCCAAACCGTCAAAGCTCTCCCCCTCGTCTTTGACTGTAATGGATAAGGCACTTTCACCCACCTCAAAGATTACATCAACCATTCCGTCTTGTTGTCCATAGGCGTACAATACTGAATTGTTACACGCCTCTGATACAGCTACCTTCATATCTTCAATATCTTCGTAGGTGAAGCCCATTTTTGAAGCAATACCATATAAATTTAACCTAACAATATCCACATACTCTGCGCTAGCCGGCAGCTGAAGAATTACTTTTTGCACATCATCACTCATTCTTTGTTCTATCCTTTCCTAGTGGGAATTCTCTTGGGAGGCAAAAAACTTGGTAATACCAGTCATGTCAAACAGCTTCTGAATTTGGGGAGGAACATCCTCAACCATAAACTTAACGTCCATACCTTGTCTTGATTTCAGGATCGAAAGTAGAATACCAATACCCGTGCTATCGATGTATTTTAATTCTTTAAGATTTATTACTAAATCATGCTTCGTATCACCTACAAGCGGCTCCATTACCAAACGGAAATCGGAAGCAACGGATAGATCAAGTTCACCATTCAGGAAAACCGTACATACATTTTCTTTTGTCTCTGTCTTAGCGTGAAACTTATTACTTTTATGCGTGTTCATAGACGATCTCTCCTGATAAATATTTTCTATATTAATAACCTCATAGTCCTACCTTTGAAACAAATAACATTAAAATATAAACTAGTAAATCTTGGGTTACGCCTGAAAAATAGATGTATCTGGTTCAACCATCCGATTATCGCTGCTAGAATACCGAGAGATAATCTGCTTAATACTGCTCATCTTAAGTGGCTTGCTGATATAGTCATCCATTCCTGAGGCTTTACAGCGATTCTGAATGCCATCCATGACATTCGCAGTCATTGCAATAATAATAGTCTTCTCAGCCGCCGGACCGCCTTCTCGACGGATTTGGGCGGTTGCCTCCAGGCCATCCATTACTGGCATTTGGAGATCCATAAAGATAAAATCATAGGGCTGCTTAAGCGCCATTTGCACAGCCTGTTTCCCGTCCTCAGCCATATCAGCTTCATAGCCGAGCTTATCTAGCATGCTAACCATCAGACGCTGATTGATAGGATGGTCATCTACAACAAGAATTCGGCTTCTGCTCTCCTGATTAAGAAGAAGATGAGGCGATTCCTCTTCTTGATAACCTCCTGTCAAATCTTCTCCAGGTACGGATGCTTGAATCGTAAAAATAAAGGTAGCTCCTTTTTGCTCCATGGATTCTACCCGTATTTCTCCGCCCATCATGCCTACAAGGGATTTACATATGGCTAAACCAAGCCCTGTCCCCCCGTATTTCCGTGTCATTGAAGAATCCAGCTGTGAGAACGGTTGGAATAATCGGTCGCATTTCTCTGGAGAAATACCAATCCCTGTATCCATGACCGTAAACTCGACTTCTACCTTGTGCCCAGATGTTTCTTTGATGGAAGCGACTAAATAGACACCGCCCTGATTTGTAAATTTAACTGCGTTAGCAATCAGATTAATTAATACTTGGCGTAGACGAGCCATATCTCCATATAAAAGTCTAGGCAACTTCTGATCGATAAAATAAGCGAGCTCCAGGTTCTTTTTTCCCGCTTCCACCGAAAAGAGGCTGAACACCTCTTGAATACATGTGCGAAGTTCGAACAGCTGCTCTTCGATTTCCATTTTACCGGATTCCATTTTGGTGAAATCAAGAATATCGTTTATAACCGTAATCAACGTGTCTGCACTTTTCCGAATGATCTCGGAATACTCCTTCTGCTCAGGAGCAAGGTCAGTCTCCATTAATAAATCAATCATACCCACTACGCCATTCATTGGTGTACGAATCTCATGACTCATCATAGCCAGAAATTCCGACTTCGCTTTGGAGGCGATCTCCGCCTCTTCCTTAGCCTTTACGAGCTCACTATTTATGATTTCCAGCTCTTTCGTCTTTTGCTGCAGCAGCATGGTCTGAGTCTGATGTTTTTTGCTCGTAATATACATCTCGACAAAACCTTGTATCTTAGACTTCAGAATTTGTGGAATGAAGGGTTTAACCATATAATCAATAGCCCCTGCAGAATAGCCCGCGAATAAATGCTCCGCTTCCTTACTATTCGCAGAGATAAAGATAATCGGAATTTCCTTTGTTTTTTCTCTGGCTTTAATCAACTTTGCGGTCTCGATCCCATCCATACCTGGCATCTGCACGTCCAGTACGATGACAGCAAAATCATACCTTAACAAACACCGCAGCGCTTCTTCGCCGGAGGTGGCTTTGACTAGCTCATAATGCTGGCTTTCAAGTACCGCCTCCAGCGCCAGCAGATTTTCAGGACGGTCATCTACTAGTAGTATATGAATTGGTTCTTGAAACCCCATAGGACCACCCTCCTTCATGCGTTATTTTATGTTACGGTATATTTTTTCTACTCTGTCCAAAGACTCATAACAATCGCTGTACTTCGTAAAGTGAATGGATTCTTTAGAGCCTAGAACAAGTATTCCAAAACGACTTAAACTTTCATGAAACAAGCCGTGAACATGATCACGCAGCTCATCATTGAAATAGATCATCACATTGCGGCAGAAAATAACATTAAACTCATTAAAAGAAGTATCTGTAGCTAAGTTATGCTCAGCAAATATAATGTTTTTGCGTAAATATGGCTGTAAAATAACCGAGTTATACTTCGCTGTATAGTATTCAGAGAATGCCCGGGTACCTCCCGCCTCCAAATAATTCTTAGTGTATTGCTTCATTCTGCTAATATCATAGACGCCTTCTTTAGCCTGCTGTAAAGAACGCTCATTCATATCTGTGGCATAAATCCGAGCCTTATCGTAAAGCCCTTCTTCATGAAGCAGGATGGCCATAGAGTATACTTCTTCACCAGTGGAGCATCCAGCATGCCAGATACGAATATAGGGATAAGTCCTCAACAACGGAACTACCTTCTGGCGAAACGTTAAAAATAACCCCGGGTCCCTAAACATTTCGGTGACCGGAATGGAGAGACTATAGACAAATCGTTCAAAACAGGCACGATCATGCAGCACCTTTTCTTGCAGCGCGGATATGCTGTGTACATTCTCCGCATGCACATGATGCCAGATACGCCGCTTCAAAGAAGGCAACGCATAATTCCGGAAATCATATCCATATAAACGGTGTACTCCATCAAGGAGCAGCTCGATCTCAATTTGCTCCAACTCGTCACTTCCTACCATAACGGGCTGCTCCTCATATCCGTGTTCTATCGCTTTCATTGTTATCCCGACTCCCTTATTAACACACCGTAATTCTAGTCATGTTAGTTCTTAAAAAGGTATTACCCCAAATTTGAGTTTACGAATACAACCAGACACGCATTAACGAAAGAAGTTGACCTGTTGCGATCGGTTTCTTCATATAATCAGAAGCTCCCGCTTCAATACATTTGGCACGATCCTCTTTCATTGCTTTGGCGGTAAGCGCAATAATAGGCAGTTTCTGATATTGCGGCATTTCACGGATTCGGCGCATAGCTTCATATCCGTCCATTTCCGGCATCATCATATCCATAAGCACGAGATCAAAATCTTCTTGCTCTACCAGCATTTCCAGCGCTTCACGTCCGTTCTCCGCAAACTTCACTTCCATGTGGTATTCTTCCAGTACACTAGAGAGTGCAAAAACATTACGAATATCATCATCGACGAGCAGTATTTTCTTCCCTTCGAATAACTCTTCCTTGTTATGCAGCTTCTGCAAAATTTTACGTTTATCTTCCGGAAGATTGGCTTCTACCCGGTGCAAGAACAACGTTGTCTCATCCAGTAGTCGTTCCGGAGAACGAACATCCTTGATAATTATGGATTCAGCATACTTGCGGAGCTGTGTCTCTTCTTTGCTATCTAAATCCTTACCTGTATAAATAATAATAGGAAGATCGTTTAATTCCTCATCATCACGAATCTGATCCAGCAGTTCAAAGCCGTTCATATCCCCAAGCATAAGATCCAGAACCATACAATCATATCTCTGCTTGCGCAGCTCCATCAGTGCCTCATTGCCGGTTGATACCGCGGTAATAGCTACATCATCATGACCAATCAATTCCATAATGGAACGACGTTGAATCTCATCATCTTCTACAATCAGAAGGTACTTCACAGTGCTGGACGTATAGTTCTCAATTTGTGAGAAAGCCCGCTCCAATGCTTCTCTTGAAGATGGTTTTCTTAGATATGCCATAGCTCCCATCATCAATCCTTGCTTCACTTCATCGTTCACTGAAATAACATGAACAGGAATGTGACGGGTCTGAGATGCACTTTTCAGCTCTCTAAGAATGGTCCAGCCGTCCATTACAGGCAGCTGTATATCGAGAATAATCGCATCTGGCAAATAAGTTTTTGCCATCTGCAGTCCAATATCGCCTTGAAGCGCTACTAAGCCTTTAAATCTGCGACCACGAGCCATGTCTAGCAAGATTTTCGCAAAGCTTTCATCATCTTCAATAATAAGCAGGACTTTGTCATTCGCCGTCAAATTGTCACGGTCATCCTCAATTGTCAGTTGTGGAAGGGGTACGTTAACGGCTGCTGGCACTAAGGTTGGAAGCATGTCTCCAATATATTCATCATATGTTGAATCCTCTTTGGACACAGCAGCTTC
The DNA here is from genome assembly GCF_037970385.1 of Paenibacillus sp. FSL R5-0928. Taxonomy (NCBI): domain Bacteria; kingdom Bacillati; phylum Bacillota; class Bacilli; order Caryophanales; family Paenibacillaceae; genus Paenibacillus; species Paenibacillus sp. FSL R5-0928. The sequence continues at coordinate 6,264,218 of NZ_CP150225.1, forward strand.
TATTTCTGCAGGTTGTTTACTGTAATTTGCCTTCACCGGCAAATACAAAGTGAAGGTACTGCCTTGCCCCTCACGGGATTCGAGCACAATAGCTCCACCCATTATACGAACCAATTCACGGCTGATCGACAATCCCAGGCCCGTGCCTCCATATTTACGGCTGGTTGTTCCGTCTACTTGCTGGAAGGCTTCGAATACAATATCTGTTTTGTCAGCCGGAATACCAATGCCACTGTCCTTCACAGCAATAGCAATATATTCATTATCACTCGGCAGATTTAGTGGCAAGAGATTTGTATCTGCCGGGCTAACTGAAAACTCGATAAAACCTTCGGTTGTAAATTTAAAGGCATTGGAAAGCAGATTTCTTAAGACCTGCTTCAACCGATGACTATCGGCAATTACGCTATCTGGCAGCGGCTCGTTAAAGGCTATCCGTAAGGAGAGTCCTTTTTTGAGCGCCTGTGGAGCAAAATTCTGCTTCACAAAGCTTTTCAGCTCAGTCAGTTTAATTTCTTCATGATTCAGTTCCATTTTTCCTGCATCAACCTTGGACAGGTCTAAAATTTCATCAATCATCTTAAGCAGGTCAGCACCTGACATATAAATCGTATGGGCAAATTCAACCTGCTTCTCCGTTAAATTACCATCCTTGTTCTCGGTAAGCAGCTGGGACAAGATCAGCAGACTGTTGAGCGGCGTCCGCAATTCATGGGACATGTTCGCCATAAATTCTGATTTATACTTACTAGTCACGGATAATTGCATAGCCTGTTTCTCTAGCTGAACCTTAGCATGCTCAATTTCATCTTTTTTCTCCTCAACCTCCTGCACTTGCTCCTCTAGTGCACGAGTCTTGGCGACGAGTTCCGTATTGTAATGTTCCAGTTCCTCCTGCTGACGTTGCAGCAGTTCTTCTGAACGCTTAAGTGCGTCCGTCTGCTCTTCCAAGTTCTCATTGGAACGACGCAGTTCTTCTTGCTGAGTCTGCAGCTCTTCTGACTGACATTGCAGTTCTTCCGTAAGTGCCTGTGACTCACGCAGTAATTTCTCTACAATCAGACGACGACTAATATTATTGAAAATAATGCTTAAATTATTCGCAAGTTGTTGCAGCAAATCATTTTTCAGACTGCTAAATGGCTGGAATGAAGCGAATTCTACTACACCGAGCAGCTCGTCTTCAAAAATAAGCGGATGAATGGAAATATATCCTGGCTGTGAATCCACAAAGCCGGATTTCACGGAGATATAATCTTCAGGAGCCCGCTCCAATCTGATTGGGTGCATATCAAGCGCACTTTGTCCTACGAGTCCTTCTCCAATCACAAAACCTTCCTTTGGTTTCTTATCGCTATCTACTGCATAATAACCACTGCTTCGCAGAAAATCGGGACGGTTAGCATCCTTTAAATATACTGCCCCAAACTGGGCTCCCAGCACAGGGGTGAACTCGTTGATAAAGGTCTGTGAGACCTGATCCAATGAGCTAACTCCCCGGAGAAGTTCTGTCACCTGAGCAACATTTGCATTCAGCCAGGATTGATCATTCTGCGCCTGTGCATAGGCCTGTTCCATTTGCTGTTTCTCTTCAAGATCTAAAGCCATTTTCTTAAAGACAAGGGCAACCTCACCAATCTCATCTTTAGAAGTAACCTTGATGCGCCTTATAGCCCGAATTCTGCCGTTGCCGAAGCTGGTAATCATCATCGAAACGACGTTAAGCCCCCGCGTAATGCTTGGAATGATCCATAGAACAACTCCAAGTCCAAGTAGTAGACCCACAATCATCATCAAGATGACCATCTGAGTAGAGCTTTGATAGGCATCTTTAGCTTTTGCGCTCTCTTCATTCATAATAAAGGCATTATAATCAGAGAGACTGTTCAGAGCGTTTAATACCGCATTCTGAATCGCTTGTCCCTCTGTGTTAGAATACGTGCTGGCATTCTGGAAATAACCAGCTGATAGCAGCTTCAATATTTTTTCCTGATAATTTAGATAGATCGTATAAGAATCATCAATTTGAGTAACGATCTGCATCTCTTCAGCGCTAGTCATTGATTCTTTTATTTTGTCGTAGTGCTCATTCGCCTTAGCTATTTTTTTATCAATCTCTTTTTTTTGTGATTCTACCGTTGATGTATCAGCGCTTAACATGGTCGTCGTTAATATTCGCGCCATATCATTCACTTCTCCACGCATACCTGAAGAAGAACGCCCCTTCATATATCTATCCTGGTAACCCTCAAGCTGACCATTCATATAATCCAAACGATCGTATCCAATCATAGTAAGTGCCAGCATAATCGCCAGCATCGCACTAAAACCAATTAAGAGTTTAGCCTTTATTTTCATCCTCATTCTGTTCCCTTCTTCAGTGAGATCCACACTATACATTTGTCATCGTCACGCTCTTTAGGAACATCAGCATTGAAAAAAGCAGCCCGTATAGTTTCTTCCTTCCATTCATGCTCAACATTTAAATGCTTAATCATGAACTTCAGCTGCTCTTCCTGTTCACCCTCAACCAGCTCCAGCAGACCATCTGTATAGAGAACCAAATGCCCTTCATCTTCGTAGGTCAAGCTCTGAGGCTGAATATCAATCCGTTCAAACAGGCCTACAGGGTGACAATTACTTTCCAGCAAGACCGGAGTCTTAGCTGTGCCCTCAAAAAACAGCGCAGGTGGATGCCCAGCGTTAACATAGTCAATACGCTTTATACGAGTGTCAATCACAAGATAAATCGTCGTAAAATAGTATTGAATCAGCTTTTTCTCAATATAAAGTTGGTTAAACCTTCGATTGAGTTCCTGAATTACCTTTTCCGGCTCTACATAGGTAGTTACCGTATCCTTTAATACTGACGCAAGGAACATGCAAAAAAGAGATGATGATATACCGTGTCCCATAATGTCTAGGAGGATTACGCCATATCGGCCATCCCCAAGGGGATACCACGCATATAAATCACCTGCCAATTCAGAGGAAGGCTGATAGATAGCATGCACCTCGAAATTCTCTTCCTGCAGCGGCAGGCTGAGTACAGCATTCTGCACAAGCGCAGCCAGTCTCAACTCCTCCTGGATTCGCTGATCCCGTTCTTTATGCCAATCTTTCTCACGTTTCAACCGCAGAGCAAGCCGAATCCGGGCCATTAGCTCCACTTTATTAATAGGTTTCGTAACATAATCTACTGCACCTGCATCCAGCGCTTCGGCCAATTTCTTAGAATCGCCTACAGCTGTAACCATTATTATTGGAATATCCTTAAGATGTTCGTATTGCTGCACAACACGACATGCTTCGATCCCATCCATTTCTGGCATCATCATATCCAGTAAAATCAGATCAATATCTGACATCCGGGGACGTCCATCTTCACTCCCAGAACCGATTCCAAGCCTTTCCAACATCTCTTTAGCAGAAGATGCGGTTACGAAATTTCGGTAATCTTCTTTTTTCAGGATTTCACGGATAATGATAACATTAGTCGGATTGTCATCCACGATTAAGATTCTCATCATCTTCACCTCACACGAATAGTATTACGACCGTAAAATTCTGCAAACCTACTAACTATATCATACGCTATTTTACAGTGTTATTTCTATTTTCATAATATGTAAATATAGTCATAGGATCAATTTACGTATTCAGCAAAGTAACCTCCAGCCCCACTATACCTAGTGGTTCTGGAGGTTACTCTATTCTAAAGACAGCCTATGTTTATTAACCAATTTGCTCAAATATGAAACACATTAGGAAGAAATACTATCAAATAAATCAATTCCTTCAAATTCACCCGCCAAATTTCGATATATTTTGAGTGCATTATTCCCTCTCATATATACATCCCCATCTTCAGCTATAAAATACGGTTTGCCCAAAGTATCTTGCAAATTATCTCTTACAGGATCGATTTCTACACCATCTACATGTAAACCAAACTGCCGTGCTTGCGGAGGTGAAACATGTACATAAAGTACCATCCCCTCGCCCACACCCACTGTCACATCTGCGTAGTGGTACTCCACCGTCTCTTGTAATGGATCATTTGTCACCGCAAGCGGATTGCCTTTGGCCAGAAACATTTCTTCCTTTGTGGCATATAAAGCAACACCTTGCAGAGAATCAAAGTCATTGATATATGGGCTGGATTCTGAAGCATGTTCAAATGCGAGAACCGACTTAGGTTGTTCAATAAAAGTAGCGATAGGCGCCAACTGTGGAGACGCATCAAAGTATGGGAAAAGAAGACCAAATAAAAGGATCATCATGTTCATGTTGTGTCCCACCTTTCTTATCTGCAGCCACCGATTACAGAAGCTTTACTATCTTATGCTTAATGACGAAATTTCTTCCAAAGAGTTGCAGCTACGTCTACACCTTTTAGCACTGTAGCTATTTTTCCCGGTGACTTCTCAGCATAAATGGCATCATAGGAGTTAACAGTACGTTCTTCAGCAGGAGTTAACGGAGCTTCTTTTATAGAGACTTCCTTACTCTTCTCCTTCAGCTCACGCGATTTACGATATTTCTCAATCACTGTGACTGACACTTGTTTGACCGTTAAGGTCAGCTCATTCATGACATCACCCAGATTCTTGACAGAATCGATGACTGGGTCAATCTTTTGAATCTTATGCTGTACATCGGCAGTGATTTCATTTGCGTGTCTGACCGTCGTTTTCACTTCATAAGTAAGCTCATCCATCGTCTTCTGTACTTCCACCAAGGTTTGGCTGACTTTGTCGAGTGAATCCTTTGCCGACTTTAAGGTTTTAATTAAAAAGAAAACAAGTACTGCGAATGCAATTGCGACGAGAGCTACACTAAGTTCAATGATCATATTCATAACCCCTTCCATATCTCATAAATATCGGCTAATCAGCCTTGTATACTGCATAGTTACCCCTGGTCCCATAAGCCGAAACATCTTGTCGAGTCTTGTCAAGAGTCCCTCTTCCCTTTTGTTTCAAAATCAAAGTCCCCGTTTATACAATGACTACATTAATCAAAAAAGGATAGGTGATATGTAATGTTAAAATGGTCCGCAATACTACTTGTAGTCGCAGTAATCGCCGGAATCTTTGGTTTCTTCAACCTTGTAGCCGCCGCCGCTGGTCTTGCTAAGATCCTGTTCTTCGTCTTCCTGGTTCTGTTTGTAATTTCTCTCTTCACGGGACGCAGAGGTAGATCTATGTAGTAGCCCCTCATTTTAATGGTGTGACTGTCGTATCCCTCCCATATCTATCCATATATCTTATTCATCATGCAGAAAGTATAGGTCATTCCTGCACGGATGTCACTTGAGAAAATAAGAAATGTTGAATGGGTGGTTCATCACGCATCATTTACGTTTACTAGCATATTAGCAAACAGCGCTTTTGGAAAAAAATACATCCAATCCCCACTAGGAGGAACCAAACATGAAAAAAATCGCCAGCCTTACAGTAGCCTTAGGTCTTATGGCTTCCATTGCTGCTACAGCTTCAGCAGCTGAAGTAACTAACACTACTACGGATCCTGCAACCGTAACTGGAAGCACTTACAGCAATTCTTTTGAAACAATTATCACTCCAGCGGATATGATTCCAGCAACACCACAAATAGTGCTGACCGAGAAAACACCTTTCTACTTTTCCGTCGGAGGTATAATTCCAGCAGGCTGGCTTGGCGTTCAGACTCTTGATACAACAGGTGAAGTTATTTCGGACACTTGGGGTAATGAATGGAGAGAAATCTACACTTGGCTAGGAAAAGCATGGGTTAAGGTTCCTGTAACAGCCAATGTGATCTTACCTTAATTATCAATATGCGAAAAAAGGGTGTCCCAAGAGCCAGAAAAATGGCCGATGGTACTGCCCTTTTTTTATGTGGAGAGTACATATTCTGAACAGATAAAACAGGAAGAGCTACCCCTTCAGTAGAGAATTCTACTAAAAGGATAGCCCTCTTGCGCGTACGCCCGCCATCGTTCACCCGTCACAAACATGCGATGCTGTCGCTTCCTGCATTTTTCATATATTTAGCGAATGACCGAACCTCCGTAGAGAAAACGATTCATCCAAGAAGCGCTTAGTTTATCTACTCTTACCCCGCCTGAAGCTACGGAATAAGTTTGTAGAACTTGTCCATCTCCTAGATACATAGCAACATGCGATATTCTAGCTGTAGATTTGTCGATTCCCTCATAAGCAGAAGCAGAATTCCCCTTATAATCCATAAAGAACATTAAGTCGCCGCGCTTCAAATTGGAAATAGACGTAACCATCGTACTATTCGACTTCACCCAATCTCCTTGTTGACGGGAATCCGCCGGCAGTTTGAGATTCGCAGCATCCATAAAAATTTGCCGGATGAAGTCCGAGCAGTCAAAGGTTCTTGTATCATTTCTGCTGGAGCCATACTCATAAGGCGTTCCTAGATATCCCATGCCTGCAGCAATTACCCGTTCGATTTGGGCTGAAGCCCCCGGTGTTGTTATAGGCGGATTGGGTGTAGGTGTAGGTGTAGGTGTAGGTGTAGGCGTTGGTGTAGGCGTTACCGTTCCAGATCCCCCACCGTTTCCTGAAAGTGTACTATATTGATCACTTGAACTTATATATCCGATGCTACCATCCGCCGCTTTAACTTGATACCAGTAACTGTTAGGCTGTGCCAGAACTTCTACTTTTTCTCCCTTATTCAAAAGCTTCATTACTTTTCCGCTTGTTGAAGGTGAAACCCGAAGATTCACACCATACTTAATGGTGCCAGTTTGTGCCGATGGTGTCGTTACTGAAGCAGAGGATACGCTGATATACTTATCTCCTGCACTTGTATAACCCACTGAACCATCAGCCGTTTTTACTTGATACCAATAGCTGTTAGGCTGCGAAAGGATCTGCACTTGATCTCCCTTTTGCAAGTACTTCACTATTTCTCCGTCAGTAGAAGGGGTGCTGCGAAGGCGAACACTAGCCTCGATCACACCTGTTTGAACGGCTGAAGCTGCTGTAACTGAATTAGATGAACTTGAGGCTGCCGCTGCTTGTCCAGGAGCAGATACTCCTAAACCTGCAACAATTGCAGCAGATACTAACAAAGATGCTGTAATTTGCTTATGTGATTTGATCATACGTTCCCCCAAATTCCATGATGAGATTTCAATAAAGGATTGTACTACATTATTCCTTTATGCCCTCATTATAGGCTTGCCCGGGATTTGGAACATGCTCCAAATTTCACATATAATCATGCCACTTTATGGTAACATACAGGTCTAAAGTCTTGATTTCTCCTTGAATATGTGTGTTTTTTCCTTAATATAGCATTTTTAATTTATTTTTTAGGTTCCACGTGCACCTGCACATTCATAATATTATGCATTTTGCTCATTCTTTCTTCGATGGAATCACTTATTTCATGACCTTCCGTCACAGAAATATTCGCATCCACCTCCACTACAACATCCACATGCACATGATTACCATGAACCCGTGCCTTCACATCTTTAATCTCTTCTACTCCCGGCGTTCGAGCAATCGTACTGCGTAGATCCATCAATTTATCTTCATCAAAGCCATCGGTAAGCCGATAGGTCGAATCACGAAAAATATCCCAAGCAGTCTTGGAGATAATGAGTCCGACAAGAACAGCCGCTGCGGAATCAATCCATGGCAATCCAAACTGTGCGCCTACAATCCCAACTGCGGCTCCAACACTGACCATAGCATCAGAAAAATTATCCTTAGCCGCTGCCATAAGTGCCCCACTGTTAATTTGCTTGGCCAGTCTTTTGTTATATATATATACCCCCATCATAGCCACTGCACATACAATAGCCACCCCTGCCGACAAGAGCTGTGGCGTTTCTTTTGTACGATCGAAAAAGGACCGCACCGCCTCTACAATCACTTGAATGCCCACTACCGCCATGATAAAAGAAGCCAACAACGCCGCTACGGTCTCTGCGCGGAAATGCCCATAAGCGTGGTCAGAGTCAGGTGGCTTCCGCGAAATCCGTAAACCCACCAGCACAGCTATGGATGCCACGATATCTGTTAAATTGTTGACCCCGTCCGCTACGAGTGCGCTAGATGCAAATAAATAACCGCAAACCAGCTTGAATGATGATAGGATGAGGTAAGCCGCTATGCTAACCCAAGCTCCTCGTTCCCCTTTACGTATATCTTCGTAAATATCAGTCATCTTGGCTCCCCCTCTTTTTCCCCGATTATTTAAAATACGGAAAAGAATTCTTTCAATTATTCTTGCCCTTGTGGCAGCATTTAAAAACAATTAGAATAAAGTGTAAGGACTTGCTTCGAAGGAGGTTATCATAATGAGCGAAAGCAACGATAAAGGAAAAATCAACTTAGCGGAAGCTATCCGTAAAAAACTGGAGCAGAAGAAACAACAATCTTCCTCCAAACCTGGATCCACATTTCAGGCTGGTTCCGCCAAACCGCTAAAAAGCCAAAATAACAAAAAGCCTAACAACCAACGCCGTCGTACTGGCGGATCTTAGTATTTACTTATATTTAAACATAAACGGCTGCGAATCCCTCGGGGAAACGCAGCCGTTTATACGTTCGTCCTGCCTGATAGGATGGATTAGAACTCTTCAAATTCATAACTGATTCTCTTTATTGTACGATTAGCCAGCTGAAAACATGCGCTTTGGAAAACTCAAGGGCTAAAGACTCCCGTCTTAGAAGCCCCGCGTATACTCCCCGTAGAATTCTACTTGTTAATAACTTTTCAAAATCGAAATTATAAAGACAGCTACCCTGATCCTAAAAGGATTAGAGTAGCTGCTTCATGGGTTCCTTCCGCATAGCGGAAATTAAATATTATACTTCTACAGGATACATGCGCTGGCGCATTTCCTTAATTTCTGGATTCTCCAAATATTCATCGTAGCTCATGGAGCGGTCAATTACACCTGTAGGTGTAATCTCGATGATGCGGTTAGCAATGGTTTGGATGAACTGATGGTCATGGGAAGTGAATAGAATCGTGCCATCGAAATCGATCAGCCCGTTATTCAGTGCCGTGATGGATTCCAGATCCAAGTGGTTGGTTGGTTCATCGAACACAAGCACGTTTGCGCCGTTGAGCATCATTTTGGCCAGCATACAGCGAACCTTCTCGCCCCCGGACAGCACGCTTGCTTTCTTCAGTGCTTCTTCTCCGGCGAACAACATACGGCCCAAGAATCCACGCAGGAAAGTTTCGTCCTGATCTTTAGAATACTGGCGTAGCCATTCTACAAGATTCATTTCTACACCATCGAAATAGCTGGAGTTGTCTTTCGGGAAATACGCTTGAGTTGTAGTTACTCCCCATGTATATTCCCCCGCATCCGCTTCTTGCTCACCCATGATCACATCAAACAGCAGTGATTTAGGCTGGGAGTAAGGGCCCACAAAAGCAATCTTATCCCCTTTGTTTACTACAAAGCTGATTTCATCAAGAAGCTTTTCACCTTCAACCGCTTTGGACAATCCGCTGACTGTCAGCAATTGTTTACCCGCTTCACGTTCAGGTTTGAAGTTGAGGAACGGATATTTACGGTTCGACGGACGAATATCGTCCAGTGTAATTTTCTCAAGTTGTTTCTTACGTGATGTCGCTTGTTTAGACTTGGAAGCATTGGCCGAGAAACGCTGGATAAATGCCTGCAATTCCTTGATTTTATCTTCCTTCTTCTTGTTCGAATCACGCTGCAAAGCTTGCGCAAGCTGACTGGACTCATACCAGAAGTCGTAGTTGCCGACGTACATTTGGATTTTGCCAAAATCAATATCCGCAATATGCGTACATACTTTATTCAGGAAGTGACGGTCATGGGATACGACGATAACAGTACCTTCATAGTCCATGAGGAAGTTCTCTAACCAGCCAATAGATTCGAGATCCAAGTGGTTGGTAGGCTCATCTAGCAGCAGGTTATTTGGACGGCCAAACAAGGCTTGCGCCAAGAGTACCCGTACCTTTTCATTGCCGCTCAGTTCGGCCATTTTTTTGTCATGCAGTTCACGCATAATTCCGAGACCAATCAGCATGGCAGCTGCATCTGGCTCAGCATCCCAGCCGTTAAGCTCAGCGAACTCACCTTCAAGCTCCCCTGCACGCAGGCCATCCGCTTCTGTGAAATCAGACTTCGCATAAAGCGCGTCCTTTTCTTTCATAATTTCATAAAGACGTGTATGACCCATAATTACGGTCTCAAGTACTGGGAATTCATCATACTCAAAATGGTTCTGTTTGAGTACTGCGAGACGTTCGCCTGGTGTAACATGTACCTCACCGGTATTTGCTTCGATCTCACCAGACAGAATTTTCAGAAAGGTTGATTTACCGGCACCATTGGCGCCAATCAAACCGTAGCAGTTACCAGGGGTGAATTTTATGTTTACATCTTCAAAGAGAGCGCGTTTTCCGTAGCGGAGTGTTACGCCGCTTGTGCTAATCATTACGCATTACCATCCTTTTCACTTAGGGTTTCGGCTCATTATAGCATAAATAGAGAGCAAAAAGCCCGTAAAATAGCCTTTTCAGCTGTTCTCTCCAATACTAAAGTTATTCCAGCTGCTGTACAGAGGTCGCCAGTAAGGAGGAATTTTTTCAATTATTGTCCAGTTATGCGATTCTCGGGTTGTATAACAAGCGTTTCACCATAACTGAGCGTACGGATTCTTTCTTCAGAAATACCTTGTTTAAGCCGGGCACTTTCCATCCGATCCAGCGCTTCCCGGGCCGTATCATCAGCAAGTCTATAGGTGCCGTAATGCATCGGAATCATGGTCTCCGCTCCAACATCTACAAATGCTTGTATAGCCTCTTCAGGGGTTACATGCTGCGAGGTCATGAACCACTCCGGTTCATAAGCTCCAATCGGCATGAGTGCAACATGAAGCTTATAGCGGCTCCCAATCTCCTTAAAACCCGGAAAATAACCGCTATCTCCTGCGAAATACAGGTTTGGGGGCAGCTTGTCGCTATCCGATTCGATCGGCTGCAGAATATATCCTCCCCAATGCGAAGTGTTCGTGTCCCAAGGCGTTCTCCGCGTCCAGTGCTGAGTCGGCACGAAGGTAAGCTTAATTTTACCCAGCGTATTTTCCTGCCACCATTCCATTTCTATGCAGTTGCGAAATCCTTTGCGGAGCATCTTTCGTTTCAAGCCTATAGGAACAACAAGGGTTGTCCCTGCTCTATATAATTTACGGATAGAAGCCATATGCAAGTGGTCATAATGAGAGTGCGAGATCAGAATCAGGTCAATGGGAGGCACTTCGCTGAGCGGAATCCCGGGTTGCCCCAATCTTTTCTCAAAGCCCAGTCTTCTCGCCCAGATTGGATCAGTAATGATATTCATCCCTTCATATTGAAGGAAAAACGTGGAATGCCCAATCCACGTAATGGTAGTCTCCAGCCGATTCTCCGCCAGATAAGCTAACCTCGGTGGCGTACTTGGCACTACATATGAATAATCTTTTTTCTTCCGTCGACGTTCCTCCCGCCACTTACGAAACTCTTTAAGTGTTTTATCGGTACTCACATTGTCGAGGTTATTGTAGCGAAATTTAACCATAGAGCACCTCATCTTTAGAAGTTTGCCGAGCACGCTTTACTTTAGCGAATATAATACAACTATATTGAACGGCAGAGTATTTTGCAAAATATACAAGTTACTTGGTAAGGGTGCGCCCTTTTTCCGCAAAATATCTAAGCACCCTTTTGTGTTTCACGCCAGAAATGAGATAATATGTGTATAAAGTATGGCGGTGCATATACCGTTCAAGGGGGAGCTACGTATGAAGATTACTTTTATTGAACCGACTCCAAGTCCAAATACGATGAAGCTTCATTTGGACGAAAGTCTGGAACCTGGAATCCGCAGAACCTATACACCAGAAAGTGAACGTTCCGCACCTGCCTGGGCACGCGAAATGTTAACGATACCGGGCGTTATTAGCATCTATCATGCTGCTGACTTTGCAGCGCTCGAACGCAAGGGCAATGCGGATTGGGCAGCGATTCTAAGAGAAGTCCAGAACCGCTTCGGCAACAGCGAAGGCTTAAATGACGATTGGAATCTTGCCGATGAGAACGCTGGCGCTCATTTCGGCGAAGCCCAAGTCTTCGTCCAGATGTTCCGCGGAATTCCGCTGCAAATCCGCGTTAAGACCGGCGCGAATGAAGAGCGCATCTCCTTAGCAAACCGCTTCACGAAGGCGGTTATGGATGTGGCTAGCGCCGTGATGATTAAAGAGCGCAAGCTCACTGATTACGGCGTGCGTTATGGCGAGCCCGCGGAGATTGCACGCGAGGTGGAGCAAGAGGTTGAAGCGGCGTATCCGCAGGAGCGCCTCGACTCCCTCGTGCAGCAAGCCATTGCGCACGGAGCCGAAGGCGAGTTCGTCGAGCAGAGACGAACCCGCAGTCAGGATGAGCTGCTGCGAGACCTGAAGCATGAGGATTGGCGCGTGCGCTACGCCGCGCTGGAGGATCTTACGCCGACGGTGGAGCTCCTGCCAGAGCTTAAGGCGGCGCTGCACGATCCCAAGCTGCATATTCGCAGGCTTGCGGTCGTGTATCTAGGCGACCTTCGCACGCCCGAAGCGATGGAGCTGCTCTATGAGGCGATGGCAGACAGCGCGCCAGCCGTGAGACGTACGGCAGGCGATACGCTGTCCGACATCGGCGATCCTGCCGCCACACCTGTGATGACGGCGGCACTGACGGATAAGAGTAAGCTTGTCCGCTGGCGCGCAGCTCGTTTCCTCTATGAGGTGGGCACATCCGATGCCCAAGCAGCGCTGTCAGTTGCGGCGGAAGATCCGGAATTTGAGGTTGGACTTCAGGCCAAAATGGCTTTGGAACGTATCGCTTCCGGTGAAGCTGCTGCCGGTACCGTTTGGCAGCAAATGTCAGAGCGTCGTCGCAGCTAACATTCCCTACCGGATTTTGTCATTGCTTGACTTGCGAACTTGCTTTATACTAATTCCTGTTGTTTATAAATGAATGAAGTAAAGATAGCCTCGTCATACTAAGATGAGGTAGAGGTCGCGGATATAAAGAGTACGCGCGTGGAGACGTTAGAGCCGTCTATGAATCGCGTCGAAAGGAATATCTGCCGAAGTTTGCACTGTCGCTCTGACAGCGGTGCAGGCTGGGGCCGTTGCCGAAAGGCACGGAACTGTCACATTGTATAACCTGCATAAGCAGCAGGTCATAATGTGTTGCGCTATCTTCACAGGGAGTATGATGCGGAGCTGTATAGATGGAAACCGCAGATATAGTCTGCGGTTTCTTTGTGTTTACAGAATTTGTATATTTAGTGTTTGTCCATAACCTTATGGAGACCACCAAATACACTCTCCCGCTCTGCGGGAGGAAGCAGCTCAGCACTCCCCGTTCATGAATTGAAAGATTAGATCATAAGGAGTGTCAAATCATGCAGGGCAAGCAGCAAAATCTAGCACAAGGCAACGTAAGTAACCCGCCTGAGCTAAAAAAATCATTTAAAGCAAGGCATTTGACCATGATTGCGCTTGGAGGATCTATTGGTACTGGACTCTTCCTCGCCAGTGGTGGCGCTATCGCTTCAGCCGGACCCGGTGGAGCACTTCTAGCCTATACGGCTGTTGGTGTTATGGTTTATTTCCTCATGACCAGTCTGGGAGAGCTCGCTACCTATTTACCGGATTCGGGCTCATTCAGCACTTACGGCACGCGTTTCGTCAGCCCCGCTTTTGGGTTCGCCATCGGCTGGAACTTCTGGTATAACTGGGCGGTTACGATTGCAGCAGAATTGTCTGCCGCCACCGTCATTATTAAATATTGGTTCCCGGACAGTCCCTCCTTTCTCTGGAGTCTCGTGTTCCTGCTGCTGATGTTCGGTCTTAATTTCCTGTCTACTCGTGGATACGGAGAATCAGAATATTGGTTTGCCATTATCAAAATTATTACTGTTATCGCCTTCCTTATTGTCGGAGTTTTGATGATTTTCGGAATCATGGGCGGAAAAGCCGTAGGCTTCAGCAATTTCCAGATCGGGGGCAGCTCGTTCCACGGTGGCTTCTTCGCTTTCGTCGGTGTCTTTATGGCTGCGGGATTCTCCTTCCAAGGCACAGAGCTAATCGGTGTTGCAGCAGGTGAGAGTGAGAACCCTCGCCGTAACGTACCTATTGCTATTCGCCAAGTATTCTGGCGTATATTAATCTTTTATATCCTCGCTATACTAGTAATCGGAATGCTGATTCCTTACACGAATCCAGATCTGCTACGCGGTGGTATTGATGATATCGGAGTCAGTCCATTTACGATCGTATTTAATAAAGCTGGGCTTGCTATTGCCGCATCCGTCATGAATGCTGTCATTCTCAGCTCCGTATTGTCAGCCGGGAACTCGGGAATGTACGCCTCCACCCGCGTCCTGTACGCTATGGCTAAGGATGGAATGGCTCCACGTGCTCTAGGCAAGCTTAATCGCCGCGGTGTTCCCGTTGGAGCTTTGCTCGTGACCACAGCTGTCGGTATGTTGGCCTTTTTGGCATCATTCTTTGGTGACGGTGCCGTATACAACTGGCTGCTTAATGCTTCCGGTATGTGTGGATTTATTAACTGGCTCGGCATCGCTGTCTGCCATTATCGTTTCAGACGCGCCTTTATAGCTCAAGATCATTCCCTTGATGAGCTGCCTTACCGGGCTAGATGGTTCCCGTTTGGACCTATATTTGCCTTAGTACTTTGTGTGGTAGCCATCCTTGGCCAGAATATGGGCGCCTTCTCAGGTGGAAGCATCGACTGGTACGGTATTGCCGTTTCTTATATCAGCCTGCCATTATTCGTCTTAATTTGGGCCGGCTATCGCTTCTTCCGCAAGAGTAATATTATTCCTTTGGATAAATGCGATCTTAGTACTCACCCAGAATAAATAGTCTCCGCAAAAAGGGATATCCAGAAGCCTGAAAGGCTGCGGGATATCCCTTTTTGCATAAAGCAATCTAGCATATTCAGCTTCTGATTCTACTTAGTCCTTTGCCTATTCCCAAGTCACATATACTTTAAGATCACCCGTATTAT
This sequence comes from Paenibacillus sp. FSL R5-0928, assembly GCF_037970385.1. Classification (NCBI taxonomy): domain Bacteria; kingdom Bacillati; phylum Bacillota; class Bacilli; order Caryophanales; family Paenibacillaceae; genus Paenibacillus; species Paenibacillus sp. FSL R5-0928. The sequence goes on from NZ_CP150225.1 coordinate 6,279,305, forward strand.
CAAAAGAAGTGCTAGAATAAGACACTTCCTCTAGTCCAAGTTTATATAATTCCTGTAGATCATTCTTCAGCTGGGTTCCACTACCGTGATAACGGAATAATAAAGATCCCTCTCCTGAAGCGACAGCCTTATTCGCCAGCTGAATTAAATCTGCTGCTGAACATACAATCCGCTCCTCGGCATACAGCTCATAATTAAGGTCCTTCTGAAGCTGCTTATACACCCCGGCGCTCTGTCCTCCACGCTCTACAAGTGCTGACAAGGTCTTATAATAGGCAACCGAGGCTGCCGGATAAGACTTCGTCCAGCTATGGTCCTGACGCATTTGTGCATCAGTCTTCAAGTAATACGCGGTGCTTACCACGCCGGCTTTATCAGGTGTCGGGTCATCCCAAGTTGTGTCGAGATGATACCATCTTCCTTCGAGCAGCACTAGATTCCAAGCATGAGACTGGCTGCGTCCTCCCGGCTGTTTTGCAGTGCCCTCAACGATTTTATTACTGAATCCCGCTTCCTTGAGCAGCTTATAGGTCAACAGCGAATACCCCTGGCAAACGGCACTGCCACTCTTCAGACCTTCATAAGCCGTATATTTACGATAAGAGGTATCATACTTCAGACGCAGCACCACCCAGTCGTGGATAGCCTTAACCTTCTGATGATTATTCATGCCCGGTGTAATGATCTTCTTGAACGTTGCCTTTACTTCTTTGTTCACAAAAGCGGTCTGCTCCAGCGTTTCCAAGTATTTCACTTCTACCGTAACCTTTACAGAGCTTTTGCTCCCTCGATAAGTGTATCCGTAGCTGTCTATGATGTAATACAAATAGGGATCGCTATTCATCGCTTGATCTAGACCCGTTTGTATCTGTGTTTTTAAATTCGAGGTTTTCCCCTCATAAGTAAAAGTGATAGTCTCTCTACGATTATTCATCGCACCGGTTAGCTTCTGGGCAATTTCACTCACAGAACGAACGGTCGGTGAAGTCGTGGCCGCATAAGCATACCCCCAGGTCCAATACAATGTCGGGGGAATGGCTGCGCAAATAATCACTCCTCCAAGAATGACTTTTGCCAACGTGAAGCGTTTTTTCCACATAATTATTCTGATCCTCCGGCTCCTACAGACTTATTCAAAACCCTCCATTTAATAGATAATGATGACTTGGGCAAAAAAAGACTGTTCTCTGTAGAATAATTCTACTCTGAGAACAGCCACTAAGCCAGACCGATATGGATTATTTCTTTAGGGGTGTAATGATATAGGTCTCTCCGATTGCTGTTTCAAATTCCAGCCCCGCTCCTTCAATCTGTGTACCATCCGGTTTTTGAATGAGCAAAGGCTGGTGTTGAACAATTCTGCAGGATCGGCCATGAGTCGAGGTAACCTCTGCCCTTGTTAAACAGCCCCCGCTCCATTCTATAGTCGTGACAAAGCCACCACGTGCCACCAAACCTTTCACGCTGCCTTCAGACCATTCCTTTGGAAGAGCAGGTAATAGTTCCAGACCCTCCTGATGACTCTGCAAGAGCATTTCTGCTATCCCGGCTGTAGTTCCGAAGTTTCCATCAATCTGAAACGGAGGGTGATTACCGAACAGGTTCGGCAAACTGGAATCTTGCAAAATGCGACGTAGACAGCTAACCGCACTCTCGCCATCCTTCAGACGCGCATAAAGATTAAGCAACCAAGCTGCGCTCCAGCCTGTATGGCCACCTCCGTGTTCTATGCGTTTCTTCAGTGTGAATGTTGCCGCCTCCGCTAGCTCTGGTGTGGAGGAAGGGCTAATTACGTTCCCAGGGTACAGGTCATACAAATGAGAAACATGACGATGCCCAGGCTCTTGTTCAGCGAAATCCTCATTCCATTCGCGGACAGTTCCGTCCGGTGCGATCCCCTGGTGGGCAAGCTGCTTCTGTTTCTGCATAAGCTCCTGACGCAGCTCTACATCGGTATTTAAAATGTCAGCAGCCTGAATGCAGTGCTTGAACAACTCAGCGATGAGCGATAAATCCATGGCTGAGCCAGCCGAGACACTGCATGGTATGCCTTCAGCAGTCAGAAATACATTCTCTGGCGAGGTAGACAGACCTGTCGTCCATCTTCCATCAGGCAGCTCCACTAGCCAATCCAGACAAAACAATGCGGCTCCCTTAAATAAGGGATAAGCTGTGCGCAAATAGTCCTCATCTGGACGGAAAGCGTAACGCTCCCATAGATGGCGAGAGAGCCATACCCCGCCCATCGGCCAAAAAGCCCACATCGCCTTACCGTCTGATGGAGAAGTCATCCGCCACAAATCGGTATTATGGTGTACTGTCCAGCCGCGTGCGGCATAATGAATATTCGCTGTACGGCTGCCAGCCACGCTAAGCTCCGTAATAAAATCTATTAAAGGTTCATGGCATTCGCCCAATCCGCATAACTCGGCCGGCCAATAATTCATTTCGGTGTTTATATTTGTCGTATAATTGCTGTTCCATGGTGGCTGAATATAGGGATTCCAAATGCCCTGCAGATTCAGAGCTTGTGTCCCCGGCCGTGAGCCAGCAATCATAAGATAGCGGCCATACTGGAACAGTAGCGCTTCCAGTTCAGGATCCGTCTGTCCTTCGCGGTATTGTGCCAGTCGCTCATCAGTCGGAAGCTCTCCCCGGGAGGCAGCAGATGCAAGCGTCAACTGCACACGGCGGAACAGGGATTGATGATCCTCTAGGTGGCGCTGCTTAAGCTCTGCGTATCCTTTTGAGGCTGAAGCTAACTGCTCTAGGCACAATTCCGCTGGCAGCTTGCCACCGCTTCCCGGCATCCGGTCATACCCGGCATAATCGGTTGCCGCAGCCAGACGAAGGGTAATGGAGTGCGCGCCAGAAATCAACAGCGAGCCGTTCTCCGCTACACAAGCCCCACCTTCCGTCTGGATCTCCATAACCGCAGCAAAACTTATGCCAAGGCCCTCTTCATATAATACGGCACGCGGGTGATCCCCTACGTAGTTATCAGCCACATGCGACGGGGCACGGCCAGTCATAATAAGCATGCCATTCGGAGTAATCTCCGAGTGGGAAGGATGCGGTGATGCCAGATCCGCCCAGAAATCTGGCAGAGTAGCTTGGCCCTCTCCCCCCTCCGCACGGATATGAAGAGCTATAAGCTCATCCGGTCTGCTGGCCAATACTTCACGTACGATCCTTACACCATCGGCAGTATAGGATACCGTAGCCAACGCCCGATCCAGATCAAGTTCCCTCCGGTAATCCTCTACAGCACCTGCAAAATTAAACTTCAATCGCAAATCTCCAAGTGGTTGATAGGATTCCGTCCGGCTGCCTAACATTTTGGCGTCCACCAGTGCTTCTGCTTCCTTGTATTTTCCCTCTGCTACTAGCTGTTTGGCTGGGGCTAAATGCCGCAGTGCCTCATAATTGGCTTTATCCCGCGGGAAACCCGACCATAAGGTGTCTTCATTTAATTGAATCCGTTCTTCTTCGATTCCACCAAAGACCATGCCGCCCAGCCTGCCGTTACCTACGGGCAGCGCCTCTTCCCATACAGCCGCCGGCTGCTTGTACCATAACTCATGCTGTCCGGAGTTCTTGCTCTCTCCCATGTATATTCCTCCTGTCCTGTTATGACCGGTGAAAAGCAATCAGCGGGAGGCCCGGACTTTCGTTCGGACTTCCCGCCATCTTCATGCTTTTATTGTATTAGACGAAATTTAATAATTAATCATTCCAAAGTTTCACGCGTTGTTTAACCAGCTCTTCACGCAAATCTTCAGCTTTCGTTACACCAGCTTTATCTAGCTCAGCCATGTAAGCATCCCAAACTTTATCGAAATCAGCTGGTTTAGACAAGATTGCTTCAGGGATCCGTTTCCAACTGATATCCTTCAGCTTGTTGTCAAGAACGACAATTTCGCTATCCCCAGGAATCGTGATGTTCCATGCCGCGCCCCAAGGTTTAACTTTGAACTCATCTTCACTAGGGAAGAGGTCTTTCCAAGTTGTTGCTTTGTAAGCAGCAAGTGTTTCTTTTTCAACCGCATTGTAACCTACGGTTACTTGCTCAGGGAAACGAGTTGTGTAGTAGTTACCAGATGGATCCAATACACCGTCGCCATAGTGAGCGCTCAGCAATGCGTAGTTTGAACCGACATTACCCAAGCCAGTTTCTTTTTGGAAGTTGGTAGTGTCATTATATTTACGGTCGTTCACATCTTCAGGAATGACGCGTTTGCCATCCACAACATTGTAGTGTTTGCCTTCAATACCCCAGTTAACCAATACTTGACCTTCGTCGGAAGCTAGGTAGTCCAGGAATTTAATTGCACGAACTGGATCTTTAGCATCTACGCTGATCCCAATTCCGTTACCACCCATGAAGCCTGTAGGCCAGAAGGAGGTTTCTTTGTACTCCTCAGACAAGGTTACAGGATAGTGTCCATAGCCTTGATCCAGCTTGCCTTCAGCTTTCAATGCTCTTTCTCCATCGCCATAACCCCAGTCTTGGTCAATCAAACCAATAACGCGGCCTGTAGCGATTTTAGCTTTGTACTGATCATACTTTTGAACGAAACTTTCTGGATCAAGCAATCCGATATCGTTCATGTGGTTGAGCCAGCGGAAATATTCTTTTTCAGCCGGACGACGGAAGTGATAAGTTACTTCTTGGGTGTCGATATCAATCGCATATTCACCATCGTCAGGAGAACCAGTAGTAATAAATGCTGGGTTAGTTACTGTAATGTACATGTACCAATCATCTGCATTCAGAGTCAGGCCGATGTTTTTGTTACCATTTTCATCGGTAGGATGTTTTTCCAGGTAAGCCTTGATTACGTTCTCATAATCTTGAACAGTTTTGATTGCAGGATATCCAGCTTCTTTAACAGCACGGTGCTGTAGTTCAAATCCGCCACCAGCATCAAAATATTTGTTGTCTACACCTGCATAGGTAGGGATGGCATAAATCGCATGATCATCGTCACTGTAACGTGAACGTTTCATGCCTTCTTCGCCCAATACTTTTTTGATATTCGGAGCATATTTTTCAATCAGGTCTGTTAGATCAAGCATTGCGCCTGCATCCACCAGCTTGCTGACATCAGTCTTAGCACTGATCAAATCCGGATATTCACCGCTCGCTGCGATCAAGGCTACTTTTTGTTGAGGATCACCAACTGCATATTCAGCATTTAGGGTTACTCCCGTTTTTTCCGTAATCACTTTACCAACTTCATCTTGCATACCTGTCCAGTTCGGGTTAGGGTCTGCACTGAAGAATGTCATCGTGAGCGGGGAAATATCCTCAGCCGCATTGGTCGCATTTCCAGCATTAGTTGCGTTGCCGCCTGTATTTCCAGCTGCAGCATTACCGTTGTTGCCATTGTTACCGCCGCAGCCTGCAAGCACACCGAGCAGCATAATAGAAGTGAGCGTTAATGCCGTAGCTTTGGCTTTTATCTTTCTATTACTTCCCATTAAATAAACCCTCCTTAAAATTGTTTATCTATCGTATCACAGGTGAAGACCTGTTAATACTTTACCCAGCTTGCCAAAAGAAAACGGATACACAATAGGTTTTAAGCATAGGGGAGACTAAGCTCCCCCCGTTGAACTGTGATTAGCTCTTCACAGCACCAAGTGTCATACCTTTAACAAAATACTTCTGAATGAACGGATAAACCAACAGGATCGGTACGGTTACGACAATCGTAATCGCCATTTTGAGCGACTCCGGTGAGACCTGATTGGAAGCCAGCGAAGCAATGTTGGAGCGGTAGTCGCCTCCGTTACCACTGGTTGTGGTCTGCAGAACCTTCATCAGTTCGAATTGTAATGTGGTCAAGTTAGGGCTCGAACCATTGTACAGATAAGTATCCAACCAAGCATTCCATTGACCTACTGCTAGGAACAGCGCAATTGTTGCTAACGCTGGTTTCATCAGTGGCAAAATGACCCGGAAGTAGATGGTAAAGTCATTGGCTCCATCTAGCTTCGCCGATTCCTGCAATGCATATGGCAGGCCGTCGATAAAGGAGCGGATGACGAAAACGTTAAAAGCACTGACCAATCCAGGTAGGACATAAACTGCAAAGCTGTTCATCATATGCAGATCCTTGATCAGCATGTATATAGGAATCATTCCTCCAGAGATATACATGGTCATTGCCAAGAATGTGGAAACGAATTTACGGCCTGCAAAGTCAGGGCGGCTGATCGTAAACGCCAGCATCGAGGCACTGATCAGTCCGAATAGAGTACCGACAACTGTCCGCAAAGCGGATATTTTAAACCCGGTGATTAATCCCGAGAAGGTGAAGATTTTCAAGTAATTGTCCCAAGTAAACTGGCGGGGATAGATGGTAACTCCACCGCGCACACTATCCACTGAATCATTTAGTGAGATTGCAAGCACGTTCAAAAACGGATAAATCGTGATTACAACTACGAACAGGATTACAAAATATACAAAGAAATCAAAGATCCGGTCTGACCATGACTTTCTGGTGATAGCTGATTCTCCCACGGTAACGCTCTCCTTTCATGAAAAGGGCAATTTGCTGCCACGATTGGGTTGAAGGGCCCTCTGTATTACAGAAGGCTCTCTTTTGTTGTGCGTTTGAAGATTCCATTAATCGTAAACAGTAGAATTACACTGATCACTGAGTTGAATATATTGATCGCTGTACCGTAGGAATATCTCGCCATGCCCAGTCCGTATTTCAGTGAATACAGGTCTAGCACCTGAGAATAGTCGGTAACGAGGTTGTTTCCAAGCAGGAATTGCTTCTCAAAGCCGATATTGAGCAAATTACCAATCGACATAATGAGTAGTACAGTAATTGTTGGGCGAATACCCGGAAGTGTAATATGCCATACCTGACGAAGTCTGCTGGCACCGTCTACTCGGGCTGCTTCGTACAATTCAGGCCCAATACCTGCGATAGCTGCAAGGTAGATGATGGCATTCCATCCGGTCTCTTTCCAAATATCCGATAAGGTAACGATTCCCCAGAAGAGATGGCCCTGGGCCATAAACTGGATAGGTGCGTCTATGAATCCTATTCCTAACAAGATATCGTTTACAATACCATTTTCACCAGATAACATTTTAGTTACAATCCCTGCTGCAACCACCCATGATACAAAGTGAGGCAAATACGAGACTGTTTGAGCAAATCGTTTAAAGAAACCGAGACGCACTTCATTAAGCAATATTGCAAACGTTATCGGAAAGATAAGGCCTGCGACCAAACCCATTCCACTCATCGCTAGCGTATTACGCAGCGCCAGAAGGAATTGCGAGTCACTGAACAGTGTCTTAAAGTGTTCAAAACCTACCCATTCTTGTTCAAAAAAGCCACGTGCGGGCTTGTACTTTTGAAAAGCCATCGTCCAACCCCATAACGGGAGATAACTGAAGACGAATGCCCAGATCACAAAAGGTATCGACATCATCCATAAGTACTTTTGATTCTTAAAGCTTCTCCAAAACCGTCCTCCTGAAGCAGGCTTTTTGTTGCGTGTTCGGGTATCCGGCGGGATTTGAGAAGTTACTGTGTCCGCTTTCATAAAGCCCCTCCTCTCTATGTCTATATTCTAAATCTCTGTAAGCGATTGCAGTACCCTATAAATTCGACCTAAAATCAGGTGAAAATTAGAGATTTAGAGCCAAAATAAAGCGGATACATCGTTGAAAACACTGAAAATAATCATGAATTTACTGAAAATAAAATCAAGTGAAATTATTTAATTTCATAAATCAATACGATGCTTAATCCCCTGTCTATTTCACACAATTAATACTTCACCCCATAATTAAAAAACGCCCCGAGCTAACGTTCTATAAGTGAACGTGGCCGGAAGCGAAGGCGCGGTCTGAAATGACCTTATTTAAGCAAATTGCACATCTTATTGTGTTAGGCGGACTATAAAGACCTTATTCACTTAAAAAACCACCTTTTGGAGAACATTTGCAGCTAATAACGTACATGGAGTCCGATAAATCGAAATTGGACTCGAAATAGCCCAAATAACGACTCTGGAGTCCGTCATACCCGCGAATGAAGACTGTAATGTGCTCTCAGATGAGGCGTAACAAGTATACCCGTAACCCCTGCCCTGCTCCTCAACGAAAACCTCCGTATGGTTCAATTAAAATTAATTACTTTAATATCTTCTTAGCTAGAAAATATTACCTGATACATCAGTACTTCAACTATTTCAGATACATATTCCTTATATGCACATGCCGAGTCGACATTATCTGTTGTACCTGCAATTTCTTTTCCTGAAGGAGGGTAATAGGAGAGCAATGAAAAACAAAAACATCAAGGTATTATTATTGATTATCGCCGCAGTATTATTGACACTAAATTTATTTCAATTCAATAACAACGTAAGTCATAACAGATTAATGGATAGGTTGGACCTTAATCTGACATCAGAACTCGACGGTCTAAGACTGGAATTAGAACGATCCTCAACACCAAGCATTCTTGCTGTAGAGCAAGCGAGTAAAATTGCTGCCCTTTCGACGTATTCAACATTAGGGTTCGATTATGGATATACCTTGGAAACCAGAATACATGACAAATATGTGCAAAATGAACCTTTTAAAAAGATGGATCAAATTGAAGAGTTACTTCTAGCCCTTCTAAAAGACCCTGCAAATCAAGAATTGCAGCAACGATTAGATTTATTATTAGTGAAGTAGCTTTAATTTAAGAAAAAAAAGCCACAGCTAAAGCTCAGGTTATACCTGAACTGCAACTGTGGCTTTTTGGGCTTCTATTTTAGATGTTTTTGCGAAAAGAACTCGGGGAGAGCCCTACATATTTACGGAACTTGGCGTTGAAGTAATCGGGGTTCATGTACCCTACTTTCTCGGCCACCTCATATACTTTCATGCCTTGTGCTAGGAATTGCTTCGCCTTCTCAATCCGCACTTTGTCAACATACGTATTGAAGTATTCACCGGTAGTGTTCTTGAACATTTTACCTAGATATGCGCTGTTGTAATTAAATAACTCGGATAAGGTCTCAAGCTTAAGATTCTCATTGTAACGGCGGTTGATTAGCTCCGTAATTTTTTTGATCTCATTCCCTTTGCTGCCACTGGACATTTGATCGGCGATCTCCGCCATGAAATTGACGGCCTGCTCTTGCAGGTCTACCAGATAGTGACTATGGTAGAGCTCACCGATCGGCGGGGAATGCTTAGCGGCATTGCTGCGAATCTCTGGATAGACCGGTTCGAGACGGGCCAACACCGTGCTGAGAATCCGCACAAATGTATCTTTGATCTGCTGCTCCTCACTGCCCGCAGCCAGTAGCTCCGCACAGATCGTATCCACTAGCGGTTCAATGGCAGCGCGGCTTCCGGTTTCAACAGCCAGCATTAGGCGGCTCTCCGCATCCTGCCCTTCTTCGGCGTACGCCTCCGCCACTCCAGGAAACAACATACCGGAGAGATCGGCGCTGATTAGAATCCCTTTGCGGTAAAAGAATGCCCGGCGCAGCAGTTCACGCGCCACTTGAAAAGACTGTGCCGCCTCTTCTGGTCCTGCTACAGGGCCTCCCGTTGCTGCGCTGAAGTCGTATCCCTCGCGACAAATTAAGGAAGAAAGCTCTTCCATCAGCCGCTCCTGTTCCTGCTCTCCTGGTAGCGGCTCTTGCAGCAGGAATCCAATATATGGCGGCATCGTGAAAAACATCCGCTCTTCACTGCTGCCAAAATACTGTTCTACCGCGGCCTTAACAGCCCGCTCTCCTTCCTCACTGCCGCCCGCAGGCGCGAGTAGTTCGAGTAGGATCACTTCGACACGGTCTGGTTTAAGACCCAGTGCTGCCGCATGCTTAGCAGGATCATTCACCCCCTCCTCCGCAGTTGAAGGCTGCAGCAATGCACGCATCAGGCTTTCACGATTACGGGCAGGCTCCTCTTCATTCCAGCGGCTAAAGCGATCTTCCTGAGCGATCGTGACTCTGAGTTCCTCCAAATAGTTGATCAGCTCTTCCTCATCCACCGGCTTCAGTAAATAGCCGTCAATGCGGTAAGAAATGGCTCGTTTGGCATACTCAAAGTCCGCATGACCACTTAAAATCAGCACATGGCTGGTCGAGCCTTCTTCACGCAGCTCACCGATTAACTCCAGCCCGTCCATACCAGGCATGCGGATATCCACCACAATCAGTTCCGGATAAAAAATATGATATTTCTCCTGAGCTTGCAAGCCGTTGGCGGCCGTAGCCACCACCGTATACCCCAGCTCTTCCCAAGGGATTAGAGCCCGAAGGCCTTCCCGCAGCTTTGGCTCATCATCAACAATCAATACTTTGATCATAGATTTATGTCCTCCATTGGAATACGAAACGTAATAGATGTTCCTTCATTCATCCGGCTTTCGATATTCAGTCCATATTCAACACCGTAGGATAACTTCAAACGGTCGTGTACATTGCGCAGCCCGATCCGTGCCTCTTCCTGCTCATCACGAACCTCAAGGGTATAACGGATCAGCTCCAGCTTGTCCGGAGTGATCCCGGCTCCATTATCGGTAATGGTAAAGACCGCATGATTCTGCTCACGCTTGATATTCACCGTAACCATTGCTCCATCCATCGTGTTGTCCAGCCCATGAATCACCGCATTTTCCACAAGCGGCTGCACAATCAGCGGCGGGATGTAGAGCGATTCGACGGCAGGGTCTACAATAAATTGATATTTCAAACGATCCTCATAACGGAATTGCTGAATATCCAAATAACAACGAACCACTTCAAGCTCCTGGCTAAGCAAAATTTTACTTCGGCCTACCTCCAGATTACTGCGCATCATTTTGCCAAGAAGACGCACTACCCGTGCAATCTCCACTTGCCCTTTCATATGGGCCTCCATACGAATAGATTCCAGCGCATTGAACAAGAAATGAGGATTGATCTGGCTTGCCAGCATTTTAAAACGGATATCATTCTGTTTCTGTTCCAGCAGACTGTTCTGGTCATTAGATTCCTGTACCTCGAACATCAAATCGTTAATACTCCGCACCATAGAATTGAACTGACGAGCTAGCAGAGCAATCTCATCTTTGCCATCAATTTTTAATGAAGTGTCAAAATCACCCGTACTAACGCGGTTAATATGTCTGCTTAACTGCAATAATCTACGTGAAAATAACGAAGAGAAACTATATATGATTAAAAAGGCCAATAAAACGCTTACGGCAATCACGGTAATCGAAAGCTTAATCACCCGATTAGGTTCTTTGACTATACTATCAATAGAAAAAACAGAAATAATTCGCAGGGCGTTACGGCTGGCTTGTGGTTTAAGTTCTTCTATCACTATTTTGGAGGCTTCACCATCTACTTCTGCCTCATAGCTCCCGCTTCCTTGCCCCAAAAGCTTTGTATCAAAAGAAACATCTGCCAGTTTCTTTCCTGTTCGATCGCTCCGGTTCGCAGCAATGATGTTATCCTGATCATCCACGATCATGGTATCAAATGATTCCTGGCTCAGAATTGAAGTTAGCTGGTGACTGTTTACATTAATAACGAGCACGCCAATTTTACTGGAGCCCTCCAGCTCGATTTTGCGGACAAGGCTTAAATAATTCCGCTGATCACGCTCATCCTCTATATATTCCCAACCGACGAGGCTATCGTACCGCTGTGCTCTCTGATACCACTGGCTCTCCTTAATGGCAGACGAAGGATTGATCAGCTCCCAGTTGTTAAGCAGCGTAGCATTATCAGTGTATAAACGTATGTTGGATATGTCTTTATATAATCTTAGGTATTCACGCATATCAGTGTAATCCCGATAAGCCTCAACCACATCATAAGTGCTTACATACTGGCGTATGGCGAGTTTTTTCAGCCGGGCATCATTGGACAATCGATACGCTATATCTTGCGATACACCGATGACTTCTTCTGTTCTTTTTTTTACCCGATCTACGTTAATTGAAGCTTGCTCCAGTGCGTTCTCAAACGCCATGGTCCTCATCTCAATCGTAAGATAACCACCTACCAGTAATACCGGCAAAAGTGTAGTCAGTAAAAAAGCAAGCAGCAGCTTATTGCGGATTTTGATGTCATTCAGCACCTTAACAAACCATTGAAACATGGCCTTTCGCCCCCCGAAACCTTCACTATCTCATGTACAGGCTGCCACTACCTTGGAGATATTCCATACTTTACAGAAGAAAAATGAAAACGGCAACATTTTTGAATATTGCCGTTCATCACCTCTATAAAGAAGATGGTCTTTAAAAAGGCCTTCCGCCAGATGCGAAAGACCTTTTTTTATATCAGACAGATAGATAAATGGCGCTTTATTGGCGATATGCAGCCAGCTTGTTATTCAATTCGCGGGTCTGGCCGTAAACTTCCTGATAGAGGTTGAATAAACCATCATAGATTGCCGTTTGTTTCGGATCTGGTTTATATACATCAGCAGGACGGATAAACGCTTCTGCACATTCCGCAAGGGATGTGAACCATCCACTTCCATAAGCCGCCAGCATAGCTGCTCCCATTGCCGGACCCTGCTCACTTTCGAGCTTCACGATAGATGCATTGAAAATATCAGCCTGCATTTGCAGCCAAGCCTCATTTTTAGCTCCACCACCAATTGCAATGATCTCTGTAATCTCTTTGCCTGACTCACGTACAATCTCAATGGATTCACGCAGTGAGAAGGTAATGCCTTCTAATACTGCACGTGTAAAATGCGTCAACGTATGCCCTGAATCCATACCAATAAAGCTTCCGCGAATATTCGCATCTGGATGTGGTGTACGTTCTCCTACAATATAAGGAGTGAATAACAGGCCGCCGCTGCCAGCTGGAATAGAGGAAACTCCGCTTAACAGCTCATCAAAGCTTTTGTCTGCCGCAAAGGTTTCTTTAAACCACGTAAGGCTATGACCAGCAGCTAGTGTAACCCCCATAATATAGTAGGCATCTTTTTCACCATGGTTAAAGAAATGGACTTTGCCTTCGAGATTCAAATCTTTATTGCTCTCATAAGAAAGAACTACACCAGATGTACCAATACTGCACATGGTCCGGCCTTCTCCCAATACACCCGCTCCAAGCGCGCCACAAGCATTATCTGCACCACCAGCAAATACCTTCGTTGAAGATAAAAGACCTGATGCTTCAGCAATGTCCGGCAATAAGGTTCCAGTCTGTTCAAAGGATTCTACCAATCTAGGACAAAGAGAAAGCGGAAGTTCAAAAGCCTCTGCGATTTCTGCGCTCCATTCTTTAGAGCCTACATCCAATAGCAACGTTCCGGCAGCATCGGAGTAATCCATTGCATAATCACCCGTCAACCGATAACGCACATAATCTTTTGGCAGCAGGAACTGATGCGCCTGTGATAATACTTCTGGTTCATTCTCTTGAACCCACAGAATCTTAGGCAGTGTAAAACCTTCCAATGCTTTGTTTCTAGCGATATCGATCAACTTCGCTCCAAGCGTCTTCTCAATCTTACGGCATTGTGCAGTAGTACGGGTATCATTCCAAAGAATAGCTGGACGCAGCACTTGCCCTTCTTTATCTACCAGTACCAATCCGTGCATTTGTCCGGAGAAACTTAGACCGTCTACTTGTGACGGGTCTATGCCTGATACTTCAATCAGACGGCGCAGGCTGACCAGCGTACCTTTTACCCAATCCTCAGGATTTTGCTCACTCCAGTTCGGTTGGGGTCTGCTTAGCGGGTAGGACTCGGAATGCTCAAAAGCCACCTTCCCCTGCGGGTCCACTAGAACAGTCTTCACTGCACTAGTCCCCAAATCAACACCTATAACGTATTTCATTTTTGACCTCCTAAAAGTTTTATGGAGCTTAGCTTCTTGATTCTCTTCGCAATAAAACTCGCTTCGTAAGCATCTGCTTAGTTTTATGAGCGTTTACTACGTTGAGTTACTTCGAATAAAACTTACTTCGTAAGCATCCGCTTAGTTTTGGCTACAAAAAGGGGGCTGCCGAAGAATGCTCTCTTCAGCAACCCCCGTTGCATTTGTTCAAACTAGACTCAAAGCTTAAGCTTCAAGCTCCCTGTAAAAACTACTCAGCCAAGATGTATTGGTTAAGGGTAGCTCTCAGGTATTCTTGACGTCCGGATTGGTTAGGACGTGGGTTCTCATTGTTCAAAGCATATTCAGCCAAAGAAGCCAATGTTGCTTTACCTGAAACGATGTCTGCACCAACGCCTTCAGTGAAGCTGCTGTAGCGTTTGTCAACGAAGTCTTCGAATACGCGATCTTCGATCAATTTAGCAGCAACTTTTAAGCCTTTTGCGTAAGTATCCATACCAGCAATGTGTGCCAAGAACAGATCTTCTGGCTCGAAGGAAGGACGACGTACTTTAGCATCGAAGTTAATTCCGCCTTTGCCAAGACCGTCATTCTTCAATACTTCATAAAGAGTAAGTGTTGCATCGTAGATGTTAACTGGGAATTCATCAGTATCCCAACCAAGCAGTGTATCCCCTTGGTTAGCGTCAAGTGATCCAAGCATGCCATTAATACGAGCTACACGAAGTTCATGTTCAAAAGTATGACCTGCAAGCGTAGCGTGGTTAGCTTCAAGGTTCAGCTTGAAGTGCTTGTCGAGCTTGTATTTTTGCAAGAACGAAATTGTTGTTGCTGCATCGAAATCATATTGATGTTTAGTAGGCTCTTTTGGTTTAGGTTCGATCAGGAATTGACCATCAAAACCAATTTCCTTAGCGTAATCTACAGCCATGCTGAACAGACGTGCAATGTTATCTTGTTCAAGACCCATATCTGTATTCAGCAATTCTTCGTAACCTTCACGGCCGCCCCAGAATACATAGTTGCTTGCGCCCAGACGTTTACCAACTTCCAGACCTTTCTTCACTTGTGCTGCTGCATGTGCGAAAACATCAGCGTTAGGTGTAGAACCTGCACCGTGCATATAACGTGGGTTAGTGAACATATTAGCTGTATTCCACAGCAATTTCTTGCCGGAAGTCTTCATGCCTTGTTCAAGGATATCAACGATAGTGTCGATGTTGCTGTAGAACTCACGCAAAGATGCGCCTTCTGGTGCGATATCTACATCATGGAAGCAGAAGTAAGGCAGATCCATCTTGTCCATAAATTCGAATGCTGCTTCAGCGCGAGCTTTAGCTTTATCAAGACCACTCAATTTGTCCCAGCTGCGAATTGCAGTTTCAGCGCCAAACGGATCAGAACCGCCAGCAGTTAATGTATGCCAATAAGCCATTGCAAATTTCAGATGTTCCTCCATAGTTTTGCCGGCTACGACTTCTTTAGGATTGTAGAATTTAAATGCATAAGGGTTGGTGGAACGGCTTCCCTCGTAAGAGATTTTGTTCACTGTCTCAAAATAAGCCATTGTGTAATCCTCCTCATATTGTGCTACGCTAGCAAGCGTTTACAGCATCATCTTAACACATCTTTTTGACTTTGTATATTGGTTAAACAAAGTTTTTTTATAAAATTTCCGCCTCTTTAAGTCTCCCTTGCCTATCCGTTTAATATTCAAAAAATCCAACAAACATAGATTTCCTCTTTTCTGCCGATGTATTGCAATTTCCAGCACATCACTCTAGACTAAGTGGCATACAACAAAAGGGAACTATGCTAAAAAGGATGTGTGATTCGTGAAGGTTACCGGAGATCAGGCGCTGGTCAAAAAAATCAATAAATCGATCGTACTACATACTATTCGAAGGAACTCTCCGCTCTCGCGCGCCAAGGTTTCAGAGATGACCGGACTGAATAAAGCTACCGTATCCAATCTGGTGGCAGAGCTATGCGCTCAAGAATTAGTGACTGAAGTTGGACCAGGTCAATCCAGTGGCGGCCGTAAACCGCTAATGCTGCATTTTAATAGCATGGCTGGCAGCGTAATCGGCATAGAGCTGCGAGTGAAGCAGCTGACAGCCGTCTTATGTGATTTAAGTGGTGGCATTCTTTTCGAAAGCGATTTCTCTCTGGATAATCATGCGCTGCCTTATGTACTGGAACGGATGAAAAAAATAATCTCAGACTTGATTGATAAAGCACCTGAATCCCCATACGGTATCGTCGGCATCGGAGTAGGTGTCCCCGGGATGGTGGATGAGAACGGGGTTGTTCTTTTTGCTCCCAACCTTGGCTGGGAAATGGTCGACCTGCGGGGTATTTTGGAGGGGGAATTCGCGGTTCCAGTTACTATTGATAACGAAGCTAACGCAGGTGCACAAGGTGAACTGAACTTTGGGGCGGCAAAAGATGTTAGACATCTGCTCTACATCAGTGCGGGTTCAGGGATCGGATCCGGTATTATTATTGGCGGCGAGCTGTACAAAGGTGCACGAGGATATGCCGGCGAGACCGGACATATGACGATTGAAGCAAAAGGCAAGCCGTGCAGTTGTGGGAGTCGTGGCTGTTGGGAGCTATATGCCTCGGAGAAAACCTATGACCATTCCGAGTTCTCCCTCCCTGCTCATACTACACAAGAACTGGTCCGTTATGCAGCCGCTGGACAAGAAGACGCCTTGCGCCACTTCTCATCTATGGGTGAATATCTCGGCATCGGAGTAACGAATCTAATCAATAGCTTTAATCCAGAGCTGATTGTCATCGGTGGAGCTTTATCCGAAGCAGAAGCCTGGTTAGGGGAGCCTCTTCGCGGGGTTGTCGCGGAGCGTACGCTTCCTTATCATAAGCAGCAGCTCGAGATTACCTTCTCTAAGCTGGGCAGCCGGGGCACGATGATAGGCGCGGGGTTCTCTGCGGTTATGCATTTTCTAGGCGATATTCGGGTCACCGTTTAATGTAGTCTAATGGACAACGATTTTGCGGGACAGTTTCACGAGTGAAATTCATAAGCGGATAGAATTGACGTAAAATTGCCGCATTTAGGTGGATCAAAAGTGCAGTAAAAGCAACTTAAATCCTATATAATAAAGGATAAGTTAGTGTGACATTTATCACTACAACCCCTTTTTTGAAATGGAGAGCGAGTCCATGACCTATGTTGATACGTCTGATATCTCGGCACAGATGTTCATCACTGTGTTGCTTTTTCTGCTCATTATTGCCCCTTTGATCAGTCTCGGTGTGCTCCGTTTTTTTCAAGCCAAAAAGAAATCAGGATTCATTCTGATCGGCAGCGGTGTTGCTGTATACGTCCTATTTCAGATCATTACCTCTTTCACTCAAGCTTAAATTGAACTTTGCGATTTACATCATAAAAAATAGCCTGCGCATATAAGCGTCAGGCTATTTTTGTATACCTAGACCACAAAAAGGTCACCTCCAAAATGGAAGCGACCTTTTGAATTTCTTCGCAGAAATCTTATTTAATTAACAGTCGCCAATGCTTTGTCGAACTGAGTTTTGTTCATCCCCACGATTTTGTACTCACCAATTACAGTTACAGGAACAGCTCTCATTCCCATATCCCAAACCTGCTGTGCGTAATCATCATTCTGCTCGATGTTACGTTCTTCATAGGCTACGCCTTTTTCGCTCAAAAAGCTCTTCACCTGACGGCAATGTGGACAATTTGTTGAAGTATATACAATTACATTTTCCATCATTAGACCTCCTATGGAAGATTACAGTTATGTTATTTATTGTAGCACTGGGAGTTTTCTATACCAAATTACAGAATGACCGCGCTATGTTCCAGACTTTCAATGTATTTCTCAGCATCCATAGCTGCCATACATCCACTGCCTGCTGCCGTAATCGCTTGTCTATAACGGGTATCCTGCACATCACCACAAGCGAATACGCCTGGGATATTAGTTTCAGAAGTACCGGGATTAGTCATGATATAACCTTCAGCATTAGTTGTGATTTGTCCACCCAAGAATGCAGTGTTAGGATGGTGGCCAATTGCCACAAACACTCCGCTTGCTTCAATGATTTCTTCTTGTCCTGTCTCATTGTTCAGCACTTTTAGTCCACTCACGCCTTTATCTCCAGAAGTTACTTCCAGAGGAGTACGATTCAGGCTCCAAGCTACTTTAACATTATCGCGAACGCGATCCTGCATGATCTTGGAAGCACGTAGTTCTTCACGACGGTGTACCAAAGTTACTTTGGAGGCAAAACGAGTCAAGAAACCCGCTTCCTCAAGCGCAGAATCACCACCGCCAACAACCACGATCTCTTTATTACGGAAGAAGAATCCATCACAGGTAGCACAGGTGCTCACACCGCGTCCCACATTATCCTGTTCGCCTGGGATACCGAGGTATTTTGCCGTAGCGCCAGTGGAAATGATCAAGGTATCCGTCGTAAGAACACCCAACCCTTCAACATTAAGCTTAAAAGGACGTTCTCCAAGTTCTACACTGTTCACCCAACCCGTACGGAATTCCGCACCAAAACGTTCAGCTTGTTTACGCATATTATCCATTAAGTCTGGACCCATAATCCCATCAGGAAATCCCGGGAAATTCTCCACTTCTGTAGTGGTGGTCAATTGTCCGCCAGGTTGGGGTCCTTCGATTACTAGTGGGTTCAAATTGGCACGAGCCAAGTAGATAGCAGCAGTCAACCCCGCCGGTCCGGTTCCAACAATTATTGATTTATACATATCTATATCCTCCTTGAATTAGACGGCAGTGACGTCGCTTCTTATTTAAAATAATTATAATGTAGTCTTAATTATGCTAACTGAAAGCAAAAATGTCAATAAGCCAGACTCCCTCAGGAAAAAATCATTTGTGAACAATTTAATTTTTGGCAATAAATAATGCGCAATAACATCACTGACCTCTTACCGCAACAATCGCAGCCCATTAAGAATAACTAATATCGTACTGCCTTCATGACCGATCACGCCAAAAGGAAGGGCGATGCCCTGCACAAAGTTACTGATCATCAGAACCGCGATTACTGTTACAGCAAAAATCATATTTTGCTTCACAATACGCTGTGAACGCCGTGCCAATGAAATGGTCGAGGCGATCTCTTCAATATTATCATTCATAAGCACTACATCGGCTATCTCAAGCGCTGCACCACTGCCTTTCATGCCCATACCCATGCCAACAGTCGCTGTAGCCAGAGCAGGCGCATCATTCACACCGTCACCCACCATCACAACATTACCGTGCTTTTCACGAAGCGCCTTAATATGCTTTACTTTATCCTCTGGTAAAAGGTCGGCAAATACTAAATCTACTCCGGTTGAAGCCGCAATAACTTTTGCTGTAGCTTCCCGGTCACCCGTAAGCATAGCCACTTTAATCCCCAGCTCCTGCAGCTTCCGCACTGCAGCTTCTGCTTGTGGGCGAACTGTATCCTGCAATGCAATCATACCTGCAATATGCTCACCGTCCAAAATAATGGAGACAGTCTTCCCCTCTTCCGCCAACTGCTGCCGTTTAGTTCTCCAGAATGCTAGCTCAGAATCCATCGCAGACGAAGTCAGCTCATCCAGTAAATTGGACTTACCAATTTTCCAGAGATGCCCGTCAACTTGACCTTCAATTCCCCAGCCAGTGATGGTTTTACTTTCCTGCACACCTCGCAGCTCCAGATATTCTTCCTCAGCTTTACGCACAATGGCTTCCGCCAATGGATGGCGGGACATATGCTCAATGGATGCGCTAATCGCCAGTAATTCTTCCCGGTTGTAGCCTTCAGCTGCAATAAAGTCTGTCACCTGCGGAGTTCCCTCTGTAAGGGTCCCTGTCTTATCAAAAGCTACAACAGAGGTCCGGGCCATATTTTCGAGGTGGACCCCGCCTTTAAATAAAATCCCTTTTCGCGCACTTTTGGAAATAGCCGACAGCATCGCAGGCATAATCGATGAGACCAACGCACAAGGCGAGGCTACTACAAGAAAAACCATCGCTTTATAAAAGGTTGCGCTCCAGCTCCAGTCCAGCAAAAAGGGTGGAAGGAAAATAAGAGCCACAGTCGAGGCGACAACTACCCGTGCATAGATGGCTTCCAGTCTTTTAATGAATCGCTGTGAATTTGGAACATCCGTCTCTGCTTCTTCTACCATCTTAATGATCTTGGAAAAAAGTGTGTTCTCTGCTGATTTCGTTACTTCAATATAAAGAGGACCTTCTCCATTGACCGTACCTGCGAATACTTCGCTGCCGGCACATTTTTCAACAGGCACTGACTCTCCTGTAATGGAAGCCTGATCTACTGCCGATTCTCCTCTGTACACCTTACCATCTGCAGGAATAAGATCCCCTGGACGTACAAGCAACAGATCTCCGATTACTAACTGATCAATAGCTACCTCGTTCATGCTTCCTTTTTCAATCCGCATGGCTGTGGCTGGTTTTAAGGCCATAAGTGAGGAAATATCCTTCTTACTCCGTTCCATCGTATAGCTCTCAAGTGCTCCACTAAGCGCAAAAATAAAGATGAGCATAGCACCTTCATTCCAGTACCCAATGGTAGCTGCGCCTAGTGCAGCCGCAATCATCAGCAGGTTCACATCGAGATCACGTTCTTTGACGAGCGTCTCAACGCCTTCTTTGGCTTTGTTCCAGCCACCAATGGTATACGAAATAACATAAAGTACTATAGAGAAAACTTCTGACCAGCTACCCATAGCCCAAGCAAAAAGCATAAGCACTCCGCTGCCAAGCGCAGCCTGCATCTCGGAGTTGCTGAGCATGGCTCTCACATCGAACCGGCGTTTTGGAGCGCCTGGTTTCTTCATGCTGCCGGAGATTGAGGTTTGCTGGGGTAAATGTTTTGATGTTGCTTGCATAATAATCACCATCCTGAAAGTTTTGTGTAGGATTACTTCATTGACTTCTCTTCGCAACAAAACTTGCTTCGGGAGCACACGCTTTGTTTTGTCTAAATGATAATGAGAGCCATTCTTAAGACCCCTAAAATGACACATGCTGCCCCGGCTTAGCCGGGACAGCATGAATGATAACTATGAGTAGTGAGAATGATAATCATTGTTGCAACAGTACAACTATATTTCCTTAGTGCAACTTATATTTTAATAATACCACCTTGAACGAAAAAGTAAACCCTACCTTCTGGGCTATTCGTCATAAATTTAAAATAACGTTTTCCTATCTTAACTGCGTATTTTATTTAAAAGCTCGGATAGGACTTGCTCTTCGACTGGCGTCGAATAAGCTCCACCTTCAAAAGACTTCATCACTCCAATTCCAGCTTGGAACACAAACCGTATACGCCCTTTGCGAACCTTTTTATCCGTATACATCTTATCGATCAGCATTCTATTTGTAATGGTTGCTGGTATTTCAGTCGGAAGTCCCGCCTTCTTCAACAAAGCAATCATACGCTGAGTTTCGTCAGCCGTTACATACCCCAACTGCTCTGCCAGCTGCACCTGAACCGCGAGTCCAATCGCAATAGCTTCACCATGTAATAATTCATAACCACTTAAAGCCTCTAACGCTCGGCCAGCAGTATGCCCCAAATTTAGAATTTGGCGCAGGTTGCTCTCCAGTTCGTCCTTTTCCACCACGCTGTACTTGATCTCACAATTATGAAAAGCAATCCGTTCGCAAACCTCTCGATCTAATACAAGTTCGCCTTCTAAGGAGACAACTCGCTCCATATTCTGTTCAAGAAACTCAAAAAAGTCAGCATCCGCGATGCAGGCATGTTTGATTGTTTCAGCCAAACCACTGCGAAGCTCACGTACCGGAAGCGTTCTCCAAGTGGCTAGGTCGATGTAGACCTTTTTAGGCTGATGAAAAACACCAATTAGATTGGTTGCAACCGGTGTATTCACGCCCGTTTTACCACCAATAGAAGCATCCGCTGCTGCTAAAAGGGTAGTTGCATAGTTCAAACTTGGCACTCCCCGACCAAATGTTCCAGCCAAAAAACCTGCCAAATCCGTTACCGCCCCGCCTCCAATGGCAAGGATACAGCAATCTCGTCCATAAGAACGGCTTAATAGCCGATCCTCCAGCTCTGCCTTCGTTTCTCGGGTTTTGGACTTCTCTCCAGCAGGGAAAGAAAAAAGCTCCGCTTGAAAATCATTCTGAAGCAGTTGTTCCAGCAAGGCTTGCCCATACAGGGCTTCAACTTTGGAATCTGTAATAATCGCGAATTTGCTTACATTCTCGACAATTCCACGTTTTAAATCCTCAATCAGAGCGCCAAAAAGACCTTCCCCAATCTCAATATCGTAAGAATGATCTACGACCTTTTGCAAGCCAACTCTAAAATTCGTGGACATCTACAGCACTCCTATTCAGTAAGATGCTAATAAAATTCGAGCCTCCACTGTCAATATCCTGTTTATGTAAAATGTAAGAAGATGCTGGAAACAAATGTGAATGTTCCAAAACTAATGTTGCGCTGCAGCTACTGGTGATAGTACAGAGTTTGCGTGCAGTTAGTTTGAGTAGCTATATAGGACTCAGCTGACCCTAATCGCTGGTTTTAAACACATTTGGTATTCTAACGGACCCCATTGCAGCTATTGACTTGAAAAGCACCAAATATGTACCTCTTCCTAACGAATAGCGTCTCCGGTGTCCGAAACCATGCTTAAAAAGCTGAAATCAGGCAAATAGCGTCATCTGGGTCCTTAAGCATCGGGGGTTGAGGGGGGCGGAGGTTAGTGCCTAGTTTGAGTGCTGATTAGTTTAAGTGCGGAGGTTGAGCGCAGGGTATTAGTACGGTGGTTGGGCACAGGGTGGGAGTTCAGGAGGTTGAGGCGGAGTTTAAATGCAAAGCATGAGTGAAGATTAGTTTAAGTACGGTGGTTGGGCACAGGGTGGGAGTACGGAGGTTGGGTACAGTATTGAGCATGGAGGTTGAGTATAGTGATTGAGTAATGGGTTATATATACGCTGTTGAAGCAGGCAGCTAACGACCAAAAAAACAAAGCAACGATTCTCCGATAACCGGATAATCGCTGCTCTGAAGTCTTTTTACGATTCTTATATGAACTGCACCGTATCGTTCATCAGAAAAAGCTTACTGCCTTCCACCGGCGGCAGTATCCAGCGTTTCTCGCTGCCTGGCGATCCAGATCAGGCAGGCCGCTCTCAGCAGCGCTTCGGTCCGCTGACCGGCGCTGCAAAAGATCCCGCTGAGCCCGATCTGATACAGATCGGCCAAAGCCGACGCTGCCGGTGTCCCCGCGGCGAGCACCACCGCCGCCGGCTTCACGCTCGTCACGGCGGCAAAGATCTTCCCCGCCGCCAGGGCGAAGTCCTCCGCGGCGGTCTCTTCCGGCGCGTGTTCGCCCGCCGCGCCGTCCAGCACTAGGAAATCGGCGATACGCGCGATTTCCGCAGCGGCGGCAGGCTCCACATCGGGCGCGATCAGCACCCCGATGCGGCATGCCGCCGCATAAGCGTGGCCGAGTGTCTGATCGGCCACGTCTTCGATGAATTCGCGCTTCGCGGCGAATTCGGCTGCGCTTGCGGTGTAGGCGACCAGCAGGTCAAGGCGGCAATCGCCGCCTTGCCGCTGGCTCTCCGCCACCGCAGCGAACAGCGCTTCGAGCTGCGCGTCCTGAAGCGCGGCAAGCTTGGCGGGCTGCGCCACCGCAAGCGACTCTGGATGCAGCAGGGTGACCGCTGCCCATTCGCCATCCGGCGATTCGAGCAGTTCGGCAGCAGCTGCGCGCAGACGATAAGAGATTCGCTGCAGAATCCGGGCTGCTTGCAGTTCATCCTCGCTAGATAACCAGTTCTCATAAAGACAGAACAGCTCTGGTTCCAGCAGCCATTCCTCACTCCGTATCAAACAAGGGCCCGCTTGAGCAGTCCTTGTTCCTTCCCGTCCAGCAAGACGTTCTTCTCTTCCTTCACGCAGCACTAGGAATGTCGATGGTTCCCCCGGCCGCTTATAATAAGACCGCTTCAAAGGCTCAATGACATCCCTCTGCTCTACTCCAGCGATAAATTCTGCGGCAGCCGAGGCTACGGACCCAGCTTGGCTCATTTCCATTCCCACAGTCCGATCACCAGCCTTATACATGAACTTGAACGGGCGCTCTTCACTACTCCGCAAACCATCCTGCTGACGTTCACCCTTCATCCTCGCACCCACCCTTTATCTTTGGATTGCTGCCGGTATGCCAAGCTATATAACATAAGCGACCGACATTTCATTACCTCACTTATAAATACGGGAGCCACACCTGAAATATGCAAGCGTTGCCAAATCCGATGAATATTCCAACTTTTTTAGGCAACAAAAAAAGCATCACCGCAGAGCGGTAATGCTTTTCGAAATATAAACTTCTATTGTTGACTGGCTGCAATAGCTTGCTCCAGATCATAGATAATATCATCAATGGATTCCGTCCCGATCGACAAACGCAGCAATTCCGGCGTTACTCCGGCTGTGATTTGCTCTTCATCCGACAGTTGTGCATGTGTTGTGCTTGCTGGGTGGATGATCAATGACTTGGAATCCCCAACATTCGCTAAATGAGAGAACAGCTTCACATTCTCAATCAATTTACGTCCCGCAGCACTTCCACCTTTAATACCAAAAGTAAGGATCGCACCTTGGCCTTTAGGCAAATACTTTTGCGCTAATTCATGAGATGGATGCGTAGGAAGTCCCGAATAACTTACCCATTCCACATCGGAGTGTGCCTCCAAATATTGTGCTACCTTCAGCGCATTCTGGCTATGACGTTCCATCCGCAAATGAAGAGTCTCCAGACCTTGCAGCAGCATCCAAGAGTTGAACGGAGAAATCGCCGCCCCTAAATCGCGAAGCAATTGAACGCGGGCTTTAATAATATAAGCAACCGGGCCCACCGCTTCCGTATAAACCACTCCATGATAGCTTGGATCTGGCTCCGTAAGACCTGGGAATTTACCGCTTGCCTTCCAATCAAATTTACCACCGTCAACAATAATCCCACCAATGGATGTACCATGTCCACCGATGAATTTGGTTGCTGAATGGACAACAATGTCCGCGCCATGCTCAATCGGACGCAATAAATATGGACTTGGGAACGTATTGTCTACGATGAGAGGAATCCCATGTTCATGGGCAATCGCTGCAACTGCCGCAATATCCAGAACATTTCCCTGTGGGTTGCCGATTGTTTCTGCATACAAAGCTTTGGTCTTATCTGTAATCGCAGCACGGAAGTTCTCAGGATTATCCGAATCTACGAAATGAACCTTAATACCAAGCTTAGGCAGTGTTGTCGAGAAAAGATTATAAGTTCCGCCATACAGGCTTGCAGCAGATACAATTTCATCCCCAGCGCCCGCAATATTTAGAATGGAAAAGGAAATAGCCGCTGCCCCGGAAGCTGTAGCAAGCGCACCTGCCCCACCTTCAAGTGCCGCCACACGCTGTTCAAATACATCCGTAGTTGGGTTCATCAGCCGAGTATAAATATTGCCGAATTCTTTAAGCGCGAACAGATCGGCTGCATGATCAGCATCACGGAACCCGTAGGAAGTGGTCTGATAAAGCGGTACAGCACGTGAGAAAGTAGTTGGATCAATTTCCTGGCCTGCATGGACAGCCAAAGTTTCAAACGACAGCTTGCGATCTTCTGACATAGGTATTTCCTCCCCTATAATTAAGTATAGAAATGATTAACAATTTTGAATTGTACTCATTCTCTCACAAACCACATCATTTGAAAAGAAAAAAATCTCATTATTCCGGTGTGAATTATTGTACTTTGGTCAAATGCTTCTGCTAGTGTCCTCTACCTACTGGATAACGCTTTCAATATAAATTAATAAAAACCTCAACCTTATGTATAAAACACAATTCCTAATCAAACTGATCGGTTAATAGCTTGAATCAGGACAGCGGCGATTGAGCTTGTCCTCCTCACTCGCCGCTTCCGATTCAGCCCCTCGGCTTAGTAATTGCTTTGGCTTGTTTCGCCTTTAGCAATCGCTACACCACCACTAGTTCCAATACGGCTTGCACCTGCTTGTACCATTACATGTGCATCTTCTGCACTACGTACACCACCGGAAGCTTTTACACCAATATTAGGTCCAACTGTAGCACGCATAAGCGCGATATCTTCTTTCGTTGCCCCGCCTGTAGAGAATCCAGTGGATGTTTTTACGTAATCTGCTCCAGCCTCAACAGATAGCTTGCAGGCACGAACTTTTTCTTCTTCCGTTAACAGACAAGCCTCAATGATGACTTTTGTCAGTGCTTTGCCACGAGCTGCATCTACAACGGCTGCAATATCACGTTTAACCAGCTCATCGTTGCCATCTTTTAATGCTCCGATATTGATGACCATGTCCACCTCGCCAGCACCTTTAGCGATAGCATCGGTAGTCTCGAATGCTTTGCTCTCTGTTGTCGATGATCCCAGCGGGAAGCCGATAACTGTACATACTTTAACCTCAGGCGTATCTTTCAGCACTTCATGGGCAGTAGCTACCCAAGCTGGGTTTACGCAGACAGAAGCAAACTTATAAGTTTTAGCTTCCTCCGCCAATTTAATAATGTCTTCTTTCCGTGCATCTGCTTTAAGCAGTGTATGATCAATAATCCCCGATAGTGTAATTTCGCTCATTTTTATTATTCCTCCATGATTTGGATAGTAGTTTTTTTCATCTCTGTAATCATACCAATAGAACTCTGCTTTGCAAAGCAAACAGGGTGAGCATGCCTACCTCAAACCTTAATTTGTGCAGATTTTATGGATTTTAAGTAGTTTATCATTCCCTAAATTATCTTTTTAAAAAAATAAAGGTTTAATCCCCTAAACTTTCCCAATTAAAAATACGATAATAGTCTTAGATAAATAGGTTTTTTTATCCTATTCATCAAAATTTTTCTTAGATAATACTTAGGAGGAGATTAATCAAAAATGGGAAACTTCAATTTCGCCACAAATGCTGCAGATCAAAAACTGAATGTACAAGTCGAAGGAACTATGTCGCCAGAAGATGCAGGACGTTTCATTAATGAATACAACCAAATCATAAGTGCATTCGACCCGAAACAATATGAGATCATCCTAGATTGCAAGACATTGAATGTATCCTCAAAGGACACACTTCCCATGCTTGAGCAATGCTACATACTGTATAAACAATCCGGATTTAAAAAAGTAACCTTTATTATTGCCAAAAGCCCTGTCCTAAAAATGCAGCTAAGCCGAGTGGCACGGGCTACGAAATTAGAAAATTACGAAATTATTGAAGCATAGGAGGCGCCACTTGGGACATATAACGATTCGCCAAGCTGCTTATTACCACCCAGAGCATATCGTAGATAACGAATATTATCTGAAGCATTTTCAGAGTATGGGCAAGGACATCAAACGATTCCTAGAAGTCATGGGTCGCGACCGGAGATACATCGTAAAAGAACAGGGTGAAAATGCCCTGACGATGGGATTAAAGGCTGCCCAAAAAGTGCTTAGCGAAGCGAATTTGCAAGGTGAGGATATGGACATGATCATGTTCGCTTCACAGACGCCAGAGTACACCTATCCTACCAATGCACTTCTACTACACTGTATGCTTCAAGGTAAACACCGGACCATTACGCAGGATTCCAATGCTAACTGCGCAGGAATGGTATCTGCCGTGGAGCAGACAAGTCGTTATATGCAAGCCAATCCCAGCATCAGGTACGCACTCGTCGTAGGAAGCGACTACAGTTCAGTGAACTGCAATACAGATGATGAAATTACTTACCCTAACTTTGGGGACGCCGCAGCAGCAGTGATTCTGGAGCGCAGCAACGAGCATGCAGGCTTCATAGATTCCCTTTATTACACCGATTCTGAGGGCTCCGAGAATATTATGTTCCCGGCCTGCGGCCTGTCGAATATTTATCAAGAGGGTATGACCCCAGAGCAGATTCGGATACGGTGGACCCCTTTTGACGGTACAGTGTGTGTAGACGCAGCTATAGCGGATATGAAAGAGCTTCTCTCACGCAACGGCCTGACTACGGACGATATCTCTGCATTCTGTCTTTCACAATTCTCACTGAAAAATATCGAGCTCATCCAAATCGGACTCGGACTAACCGCAGAGAAGTTCATTTATGTAGGCGACGAGTTCGGCTATACAGCCACAAGCAGTCCTTTTATCGCCTTTCAACGCGGAGTCGAGGACGGACGAATCAAACGTGGCGATTATGTCTTCTTTTGGTCAGTTGGCGCTGGCTGGCAAATTCCTACGATGCTTTATCAATATTAATAGTATAAAAAGCCCTACTTCTATAGAAGTAGGGCTTTCCTATCAGAGGAGCAGTTGTTGATAAACTAGGGAGTGTCCGTATAGCCAATCCCGGAATTACATAAGGTAAATGGGAGGCATCTTGGCGTTCGAGCCGCTATTGGCATAAAGCAAATTGTGAAATAAATCAGAAACCCAATAATGAATTATTTAGTCAGGGATTGAACATCCACAAAAGGTGTGGCTCCCCCTGTTACAGATGGCAGCACGCCGTTCCATTTTTCCAGCGCTTTCTCCTGAACCTCAATTTGCTTCAGCTGCACCAGCTCAGGTGTAACCTCTTGCTTCTTAAGTCTTAAAGATTCAGCCTCTGCTTGCGCCTGGGCGATTTTTTGCTTCGCTTCAATTTCAATCCGCCGGAGATCATTTTCGGCCTTCAATGCCTGCTGCTGGGCGACCTGCTTTGCTTCAATCGACTGGTTAAATGCCTCCGAGAATTTAAAGTTAACGATGTTAATATCGTTGACGATCAGGTCATATTTTGCCAGCCTAGCGGTTAAGTGCTCACTAATCTCACTCGACACTACATCACGACGCGTAATCAAATCCTCTGCTGGATATTTGGCTGTCACTTCTTTAACGATTTCTTGAATGGCCGGATTGATAATTACACTATCAAAATTACCTCCGATATTGTTCATCAGATTAAAGGCGGAAGCCTTATTTACGGAATAGTTCACCGCCACATGTGTGGACACGGGCTGAAGATCCTTTGAAGAGGCTGAAGTATCGGTCTCCGCCTTCGTTACCTGTGTATTGACCTGAATCACCGTTTGGATAAACGGAATTTTAAAATGAATGCCGGGTGACAATGTATTGTCATTTAATTTACCAAAGGTTTTGTACAAACCTACATGCCCATATTCCACTGATACGAAAGAATTCGCGCCAATCAACAATACAATGAGCACCGCTGCAATCCCGCTGACTATTTTTCCCGGGCGCAGCTGTTTCAATTTCGGATTCATTTGCATATTCATCCAATACCCCTCCTAGATTATGGATAATCATTCAAGCTTAACCGTCTATACGGAGGTTTGGGGTAAATGGTCGCAGGAAATATTTCAACAGCAGTGGTCATGGCGTTACCGCTCTGAGATCAGTCCTTCTACGGTCAACCGAAATCTTCTGCTCTGCTTGTCCCCGATATTAGAAGCTTCATATATTCCTTCATCCGTTAGCACCACGGAGTCTGCCTTTAAAGCATCATTAACGTATGTTACCTCAGCGTGATCAATATTCCAGCGATAAATATAGGCACTCATCGGACTTCCATGTGCGGCTACCCCTTCAAAAGATCCATCCTGATCAACATCCAGTTCTTTGGAATGTCCGGTATCTATTTGCAGCAAACCCGAGGGGTTACCGCTCTCGTCGATTAAATAATAGTTACTGAGCGAGTTATTTGCTCCTAGTCCTCCGGTGATTTTCAGCACCTTTTCGCTAAACAACCGCACTACTTCTACCTTGATATCCTCCGGTTGACGATAATTATAAGTTCCTATCGCCCCTAGACTGTATTGTCCTTTGGAAGTAGAAGTTCTGGCATACACATAGTCTTCGTCACTAGCCATCGTATACACACTCACTTTGACTCCTCCGAAATCATCCAGCTTCTTCTCTGCAATCAAAGTAGCGCCTGTGGGTGGAGCACTTAGTTGAGAGACTATGGGCATTGTATCCACCAGCCTCCACTCCAGCTTAATGAGGTTAGCAGCGGTGTCTGTTGGCTTCGGTCTTGAGGTGTGGTAGTAGTCACCCGATTGAAGGGGGGATGGGTCCACCTGATGTTGGCAACCTGCAAGCAGATTCATTAGAAGCAAGGCTGTCAGCGTAATGGATTTATGTAAAGGAAACATCTCTTGATCACTTCCTAGCCTCTTTTTATAATTTAATCTTTCATTAATCATAGATGAAGTTAGGCATTCAAATGTTACTTTTAGGAGGCGGTAGGGTTAATTTATTGTCTTTTGAGGGTATGCATCGATCAAAAAGCTAAATTGGCATACAAAAAACCCGCATGAAATGCGGGTTAAGGTTAGCTATCAAGAATCAAGAGCCTAGCAGTTCACGCGCCAGTAGTCGGTAAACCTCTAGCCGTTTCTCCTGCGAATGTGGGATGCTGCATATCATTGCTTCTTGGAATCCATATTGTGCTTGTTCTTCTTGCAAACGTACGGCGATGTCTTTAACCGCACCAACCAAATGAATCTTGCGCCCTTCCTTGATTGACATCCGGTCAATTTCCGATAACGAAATGTTCTGAGCTTCTTCTGGTGTCAGCACCTGAGTAATCCGGCCCTTACTCATCATCAACCGAAAAATATCCTGCGGTAACGCTTCATACTCAGCTTCTTCCTTCGTTTCTGCTGTGGTCACCATATAGGATACACTGATCTCTGGTTTGTCCATAAAGATAGAAGGCTGGTAGTTATTCCGGTAATGGTCCAAGATCTCATTACTCATCGCACCATTAAAAAATTGTGCGAAGGAGTATCCGACTCCCATTTGTGCAGCTTTTCGCGCACTATTGCCGCTCGAGCCTAACAACCATACTTCAGGGAGCGCCACCTTCGTTGGAGCAGCGAGATTTTTGGCATATAGCTCATCTTCCGGAATCTGATCACTAAGCAGTTGCATGGTAATGCCAAGCTTGTCATACATATTATGCAGCATTAACTCACGGCCTTCAGATAAAGCGTACATGGCGCTTGTATCGCCACCAGGAGCTCGTCCCACACCGAAATCAATTCTCCCCGGGGAAAAAGCACTTAACGTTTTAAATACTTCCGCCAGCTTAAGAGGAGAATAATGCATCATCATTACACCGCCGGTGCCGATTCGAATACGGTTGGTCTTGGCGGCTAAACGGGCAGCCGTTACTTCCGGAGCTGAGCTAGCAAAAGTATTTCCGCCATGGTGCTCTGCCATCCACATTCTGCTATATCCCAGCTCATCTGCTAAAATAGCCAGTTCTTCTGCTTTATTCAGGGCACCTTCCGCTGTGTTACCGCTTGTCACGGGTGCCTGATCCAATACGCTTAATCTCATGCGAATACATCCCTTCTTTGGTTAGATGACCATTTTATTGCTGACCCATTCCTCTAAGACTGCAATCTTATCTTTAAAGCGTTCAGCACGCATTTCCTCCGACAACGAAGCAATAGTCTCTCGCTTTAATACAGCTTTCCAAGAGGATTCAGCTTCTTCCATCAGATTCGATAACAGGCAGCAGCTGTCTTCTTTTTCTAAATCCAACATGTCTACCAGAATCCCATTCGATGAATACAACGACTGCTGGCCTTCCACCGCGAGGTAAACGTCATATACACGAATATCTTCAGGGCTTTTCTTTAATTTAAAACCGCCTTTAATGCCAGGAACAGACGTGATGATGTCTGCGGTTACCAGCTTTCTTAACAGTTTCTGAAAATAGGTCGCCGATGCTCCGAGCTGCTGGCTAATCGCTTCCCCAGATAGCACCGCCTTATCCGGCAGCATGTTGAGTAGAACCAGTGCATATACCGACTGTTCTACCCCTGTTTTCATATGCATGTACAGCACCTCGATTTACGTAAATAGCTTGATTCAAACTGTATATAATACCGTCCGCGTATAAAGCGGATAAATATTATCCACTTTATACTTTATATTATTTTAAACCCAAAGTAAAACCTTGCTGGCCTTTTCTTTCAGAAAATATCTGCTATAAAAAAAAGATCACGCACATAGCGCAATCTTTTTTGAGGGTATCCGTTATTTTTTTGTATGTCCTACTGTAATGATAATCCCACCCGCTGAACCAGCTGTGAGCTCTGGTCATTAAGTCCTGTAATGGTGACTTTTTTGCCATGCTCGGCGTATTTGCTCATCGTCTTCGCTATGGCATGGACAGCGGATTGGTCCCACACATGGGAGTGTGAAAAATCGATAATAATATGATCCGGATCGCTTTCGTAGGCGAATTCATGAATGAAGTGGCTTGTCGTGCCGAAGAACAGCTGGCCGGAAACCGCATATGTCTTGGAAGAGGTTGCTTCCTGAACAGTTAGGCGGATCGAAGCTATTTTCCAAGCAAACGTTAAAGCACTTAGCAGAACCCCAAACAAAACCCCAATAGAAAGGTTGTCTGTAACCACCACGGTGACCACCGTCACAATCATAACCAGCGCATCGCTTAGCGGAACACGGGTTAAAGTTTTGAGTGAGCCCCATTCAAAGGTGCTGATACAGACCATTATCATTACGCCGACGAGCGCGCCCATCGGGATCTGCTTCACCACATCGCCAAGTACGATAATTAGGAATAATAAAAAGATTCCTGACACAAACGTGGACAGACGCGTGCGTCCTCCTGACTTCATGTTAACCATCGATTGGCCAATCATCGCACAGCCTGCCATCCCTCCGAAAAAACCAGTGACTACATTTGCAAGCCCCTGTCCCTTCGCCTCTCTGTTCTTATCACTACCTGTGCCCGTAATATCGTCTATTAAGGTGGCAGTCATCAGTGATTCCAATAGCCCAACTACGGCCAGTGAAAGTGAATATGGCAAAATAATAAGCAGAGTATCCAGCGTGAACGGGATTTGCGGGAGATGGAATAGTGGCAAAGTTGCTGTAATATTCCCCATATCGCCTACGGTTCTTACGTCCAGATGAAGAGCGATGCTAAGAACAGAAACGATAACGATCGCTACAAGTGCTGAAGGTACGGCTTTGGTAAACCGAGGAACCATGTAGATAATAAGCAAGGTCAGAGCTACCAGTCCGTACATCACCCAGCCTTGTCCTTTAAAATGGGTAAGCTGTGCCATAAAAATCAGTATCGCCAGCGCGTTGACAAACCCTGTCATGACCGGCTGTGGCAAAAACGTGATAAACCGCCCCAGCTTTAGCATCCCCATCAATATCTGAAACACACCAGCCAGTACAGTTGCCGCGAACAGATACTCTATTCCGTGTTCTAGTACGAGACTTCCGACTAACAGAGCCATAGCTCCCGTAGCCGCCGAGATCATTCCGGGTCTGCCCCCGGCAAGTGCCGTTACAATCGCAATACAAAAAGAGGCATATAAACCAACCATCGGACTTACTCCCGCCAGGATCGAAAAAGCGATCGCTTCAGGAATCAGCGCAACGGCTACGGTCATCCCCGATAAAATATCGGTTCGAGTGTTAGAAAACCACCCATTATTTAAGGTAAGCTGCTTCAAAATCTATTTTCCTCCTGTGACTATTAAAATGTGTGGATCTTTTGTCAGAAAAGACCCGGGGCCGGTGCAACGCTAATGTTGCTTATTGTACTCGACCCACCTTCACCTTCACAAAAAGATTAGTTAGACTTGTAAGCGCTTATACACCTCATTTTCTAGCGAATCCTTAAAATATCATGCAAATTCTATATTTCTAGATTACCGGTACAATCCGGAAGCTTTCACTTCATTAAAGAAGGTGTTGAATTCATCAATGTTCAGCTGCTGAGCGGCATCAGACAATGCGGTTGCAGGATCAGGATGCACTTCCACCATAATGCCGTCAGCTCCAGCTGCGAGTGCGGCTTTCGCACATGGAATAAGGATGTCTTTGCGGCCTGTCGAGTGAGTTACATCAACCAATACTGGCAAATGGCATTCCTGTTTGAGAATTGGCACTGCTGAGATATCAAGCGTGTTGCGGGTCGCTTTTTCATAGGTGCGAATTCCACGTTCAATCAGCATGATCTGTGTATTTCCACGAGACATGATGTATTCCGCTGCATGGATGAATTCATCGAGTGTGGCAGCCAATCCACGTTTCAGCAGCACCGGCTTGTCGACTTCTCCCACCGCTTTTAGCAGCTCGAAATTATGCATATTACGTGCACCAATCTGGATGATATCCACATAATCAAGCGACTCTTCAATATGTCTTGCATCTACAATTTCGCTGATGGTCAGCAGTCCATATTCATTTGCTGCTTCTCGTAATATTCTTAAACCGTCCATTCCCAGCCCTTGGAAATCATAAGGTGAAGTCCGAGGCTTGAAGGCACCGCCACGCATTACACGTACTCCGGCTTTTTGCAGGGCGGCAGCTACGGTGCGAGTCTGCAGTTCACTTTCCACGGAGCAAGGACCGGCTACCATCAGTGAAGAAGCACCGCCAACCGTTACATCTCCCGGCAGAACAATCACTGTATCCTCTTTGTGGCTCTTGCGGGCTACCAGTAAAGTTTTTTTATGATCATCTGTTTGTAAGTCCAGAGAAGCTGAGAAAATTTGTTTGAAGAGGCTACGGATCGTCCCGTTAGTGAAAGGGCCTTTGTTGCTCGCTACGAGCTTATCCAGCATCTGTTTTTCCCGTTCTGGATCAAATTTAGGGACACCTTGTTTTTCTTTAACAACTCCAATCTCCTGAACAATCTTAGCCCGCTCGGAGATCAGCTCCAGCAATTGCCCATTAATTTCATCCAGACGACCTCTAAGAACATCCAATTCCACGTTACTCATTACCCTTCCACTCCCTCTTTTTGTTATAATTTGGAACGCAAAAAGGCCCCCCGTCGCAAGGGACGAGGAGCCGTGGTACCACCCTTATTTAGAATTAACCCGAATACTAGCACAAAGGAATAGAATCTCATGTTCCCCTGACTAAGAATTAATTCTGTCTTTCACCCGGTAACGCGGGGCGCGGGCCTCCCTACTCATACCTGCCACAACCTGTGACAAACTACTTCAGGGGCCGACTCGGAAGTGAACTTCGGCATTAATCGTCTCATGAGGGTGCTCTCAGTCTCCGGCACGCCTTCCCTGTTAAGATCCGCTATAATGCTTACTCTCTTCGTCATAGTCCTTATCTATGTCAGCGCGGCTTTTGCGCTGGTTTCTGCTATCTTAATCAAAAAACGTTCCCGATGCAAGATAATAATGGAACGCAGAGTAGCTTTAACGCAATAAATTTGTTTGACTGATCCATACCCATTATCTATCCTATTCCAACCTGGCAATTACGGTTCCAATTCCTTCAAGCTGTATTGTTTGACAGCGATAATTGAATTGTTTACAATTTAATTATTATAAATATTTCCTGTTCTTTTTCAAAAAGCATAGATAACTGAAGGGATGTAGCAGCCATGAGCATTTATCAATATTCAGCACGCAGTATTCGGGGAAAAGATATCGAGCTAGAGCAATACAAAGGTAAAGTACTACTGATAGTGAACACAGCAAGTAAGTGCGGATTTACCCACCAATATTCAGATCTGCAAAAGCTTTATGAGCGGTACGAGGAACGTGGCCTCCAAATTCTCGGCTTTCCTTCCAATCAATTTGGAGAGCAAGAACCCGGCAGCAATGAAGAGGTTAATGTATTTTGCCAAATTAATTACGGGGTAACCTTCCCACTCTTTGAAAAGGTTGACGTAAAAGGCGAAGCTAAACACCCTCTTTTCACCTACCTAACAGAACAGGCTGGATTTGAAGGGTTCGATATCAACCATTCTTCAGGAAAGCTGCTGCAAAGCATGCTTGAAGACAAAGATCCAGAGGCTCTGAACAATGACGAAATCAAGTGGAACTTCACTAAATTCCTGATTGATCGCGAAGGCAATGTTGTCACTAGATTCGAATCTACGGTGGACCCGCTGGATATTGAACCAGCTATCGAGGCCCTGCTGTAAGTTTCTAATATATGAAAAATCCGCCCAGCTTTCGGGCGGATTTTTTGGGTTTAAGCCTCTGCTTATTCATGTACGGTACTGCTCCGTAAACACTTCAAAATAAGGAGTCGTATCCCTCTCCGCCATCGAGCCATTCGCACCTGGTCCCCAGCCAATTTCAGCACGCCAGCTTCCCAACACACCTGACTGAATCAGCGCCTCCTCATTTACACCGATCAGCTGATCCGCCTGTGGTGCCACGTATAAAGCATCTACAGGACAATAAGCTTCACACATGAAACAGGTCTGGCAATCTTCCTGACGGGCAATGACCGGAATCTTCCCCTGCATTTCGAATACGTTCGTCGGACATACTTTCGTACACAGCTTACAACCAACACAACGCTCCAAGCTGATTAATTCGATCATATCGCTTGCCCCTCCTTCAGCGCATTCAGTTCATGAGCATGGGGCACAGCCTCTGTACTGACGCTTATATGTTGAATGCCGGATAAGATCAGCCGGTGAGTCTGGCGCGGATCAAGCTCCGGATATTCCGCTAGCTTTTGCAGTCCGCGGGTCTCTTTCCGGGCGAGTGCTGCGGTGTACATCCACCTGCCGACCGCGAGCATAGCCGCGGCTTCACGCGATTGCACGATGCCCTGAACGCTGGCAGGAGCCTGCCCGTTCAAATAGGGCATCAAGGCATTCAGCCGCTTCAAGGCTGAAGAAATGCCCGGCTCGCTGCGGAAATAATTGATCTGCAGCGGCAAGATTTCACGCTGGATTGCCGCGATTAGCGGCTTCACCTCCAGCGTTTCCGAGGCATCGGCGCCAGCCGCCAGCCCGTAGCGTCCCGCTGCGGTCAGCTTGCGGCTGTTCGCCTGTCCTCGGCAGGACAGCGCATGCTGCGCGGCTCCCTGTCCAGCCCAGCTTCCGCTGCACATGGCCCAGGAAGCGTTATAAGCCCCGCCGCCGGAGATGGCGCCGGTCACTTTCTCGCGAGATGCGGCATCTCCGGCCGCATAGAGTCCGGGCACGGTCGTCTGGCAATCCGTGCCGCTCAAGCGCAGACCCCCAGTGCCGCGCATCGTGCCCTCATAGCGCAGGGTGAGCGGGAATTTCTGCTTAAACGCATCAATTCCCGCCCGCTCCAGCGGCATAAAGAAAATCGGATGCGCTTTGCGCAGAAAATCCTGTTTCTCCGCGGTGTCTGCCAGATCCAGCGAAGCGTAAACCGGACCCTTCAGCATCAGCTCAGGAATGCTGCCAAAGGTCCGATCCCCTCTATGCAACGGATGACCGTCCGCATCATAAAGGGTGGCCCAAGCCAGCATGCGGCCACGTGTTACGGTTCCGTCCGCAAAGCTTGGCGCATATTGGCGGCTGAATTCCATGCCCGAAAGATCAGCTCCCACCTCTGCGGACATCAACAATCCTTCCCCTGTCAGCACGTTGCAACCAAGGCCTTTGCTGAGAAAAGCACAACCTCCGGTAGCCATCACAACGGCATTTGCCTTCACTTCCCAGGACTCTCCTGTCAGGCGGTTGATCCCACGCGCTCCACCAACACCGTGTTCATCGTGAAGAAGTTCCAGCGCTGGTGACTGATCAAGAATTGTGACCCCTGCTTTGCGCACAACTTTTCGCATAATCCGCATATATTCTGGTCCATGGAGATGGGTACGCAGTGAGTTTCCTTCTTCATCCTTCGGAAACGGATACCCCCACTGCTCCACTTGAGCCAGGTTCTGCTCTACCTGATCCAGCACCCGGTGAATCCAGGCATTCTCCGATAAATATCCGCCGGCCTTAAGTCTGGCCTGCACTGCCTGCTCCCGCAGCTCGGCAATGGGAGGGATAACGAGCAACGTTGTTCCACCCGGTGCAGTTGCGCCACTTGTGCCCAAGTAGCCCTTATCCGCCAGGACTACCTTTGCACCTTGCGAGGCTGCACTCCATGCCGACCACGCCCCAGCAGGACCTCCGCCAAGCACGAGGACATCCACTGTCATTTCCTTCTTAAGCTGCGACATCTTTTTTCCTCCTACACCATTAGCTGAGTTAGTTGAACTTAAAAATCACTAAAGGGAGGAGTGGCGGAGTGGCGGCCGAAAATCCAAACATTCACCGCAGTCACTCAATTACCTTTATAGAAGAATCTTAAGTTCAATTAAAGCAGCCTTTAAGCAACTTTATTTCAACTGCCAATCGCTAATATTGAAGTCTTTTTTCGCTAACTTCTCTTCGACGAGGAAGTTTTTGGTACCTTCCAGCAGCTTTATTCCTTCATCAGTGAACGCAGTATCCTTGATATCACTAATCGGATTCACTTGCTTCGCCAGCTCAGGCGTTGTATCTCCGATTTCAGCCAGAAATTGATAATACTCATCCTCATGCTGCTTCAAGTCTGCCAAGGCCTTCTCTCTAGCTTCGTTCCATGCCTTCGGAAAATCAGGGAATTTCGCCAGATAATCCTCAGACACAACTGTTGCGCTAGAACCAAGCAGGTTCGGGTGCTTCGAGGCATCATCCAAGTGAGTGTAGCCTTGGTCAATCAGCTTCAGCGCAGGAACGCCTAGATTTGTTGTAGCATCTACATCTCCACGGGCTAAAGCTGCGGTAGCATCAGGAATGAGCATATGCACGAGTTTGTAGTCGGTTACTCCTTCTTCCTGTAGTAATCCAACAACATAGCGGTGCATGAAGGAGCCCTTTTGAATTGCGATAGTCTTACCTTGCAAATCTTTCACCGTCTTGGGCCCATCCTTCTTGCCGATCAAATAACCGATCGTGTTCGCGGAAGAT
This sequence comes from Paenibacillus sp. FSL R5-0928, assembly GCF_037970385.1. Taxonomy (NCBI): domain Bacteria; kingdom Bacillati; phylum Bacillota; class Bacilli; order Caryophanales; family Paenibacillaceae; genus Paenibacillus; species Paenibacillus sp. FSL R5-0928. The sequence goes on from NZ_CP150225.1 coordinate 6,317,962, forward strand.
TGTGAAATCAGACGGGTCTTGGCTCCAGAAGCGTAGGCAATAATAGCAGGTGTATCTCCAAGGCTGCCGATATCCAGCCGACCACTAATCAAGGATTCTGTCTGATCCGGACCGTTTGGAAAGCCAGTAAGCTTCACTTCAGTAATGCCGTATTTCTTCAACTCTTCTTGAATAATCCCTTTATAAAAGCCCCAACCCTCTGCGCCGCCAGGCACATTCAATTTGTTGGAACCGATAAACCCAAAGTTCAATACCGCTGGAACATTGCTCGTGGCCTCTTCTCCCGCCTTCTCCGTATTTGATCCCCCGGAGGCAGATGCTCCATTGCCGCCCGTATTATTTCCGCAAGCCTGAAGCACCAGCATGGCCATCATAATTGTAGTTAAAAGTGCAAACCGAATCTTCCTTGAACGTTTCCCTTGAATCTCTCTGTACGCTTGTTTCATTGTTTCTCCCCCTAGGTTTATGCTATTTATTTAAATCTTAATCAAGCTCAGAACCCTGCCCTCGACGCCAATTTATACATAAAGTCATGGCTTGCCACCGGCTGCCTGCCCTTACCCCAGCCTACTTTTTCACGATAACCGCCAAGGAGTCCCTGCTCCTGAAGTTCCGCTTCTGTCACACCAATAATATTCTCTGAGTCTGGTGCAACGTAGAGAGCATCGACAGGACAATACAGCTCACACATAAAGCAAGTCTGGCAATCGCTCTGCCGGGCAATAACAGGAATGCCATCCTCTACCCGTTCGAAAACATTAGTCGGGCAGACAGATACACATTGGTTGCACTCTACACATCTGGCAGCGCTGATCACCTCAATCACGATAGAACACCCTCCTTAGCCACGGCTTCCGTCTTCACCCATACCTGATCTAATCCGCCGCTGATCAAACGATGATGCTGGCCATGATCTGTAGCCTTGAAATCCTCACGCTTATGCATGCCTCTCGACTCTGTACGAGCAAGTGCAGAATTGTACATCCAGCGGGCTGTTGCGGTCATGGCTTCGGCTTCACGTGCCTTGACCCCTTCTGGCGTGCGTTGAATTTCGCGGCTTCGTTGCTCTTTCCACAACCCATCGAGACGATCTAGTGCAGAAGTCAGCCCTTGTTCTGTCCGGAACAAATTGATGTCATACGGCTTCACCTCAGCCTGTACAGCAGACACATACTCTGCCGTTTGGGCCGCCACTCCCGGCTTCACTTCCTGATGCACCAGTGGTGATGATGATAAGCCGACTGGACTACGCTGCGCAGCGTGCGACCCCAGACTCTGTGCATAGACAGCAGCTCCTTCACCAGCAAAAGAACCTGAAGACATCGCCCACGCCGCATTATGGCTGCCTCCGCCAGTAAAACCTCCGCAAATCAGCTCGCGGGTAGCAGCATCTCCTGCCGCGTAAAGTCCGGGAACACCTGTGCCGCAGCTTTCATCTGTAATATGGATGCCACCCGTCCCCCGAACCGTGCCTTCGAGCCGCAAAGTAACCGGAAACGCATCCTTGAACGGATCAATTCCCTGGCGGTCAAAAGGAAGGAAAAAGTTCGTCTGCGCCACCCGCAGCAGCGGTCTTAAATCCTCTGGTGCCCCATCCAGCTTGGCGTACACCTGGTTACCTGCCAACAGATTCCGGGCAATTACAGAACGGCCTTTCTTGGAACCGGCTCCCTCCACAATGCTTCCATCCTCATAATAAAAGCTGGCATAGCTGTAATACGCCGTCTTGGTCACCGAAGAGAACGTAGGGCAGATCGCATAGGCATTGGAGAATTCCATGCCGGACAGATTCGCCCCAGCCTCAGCAGCGAAGAGATAGCCATCTCCGGTCAACACGTTGCAGCCAAGTGCCTTGCTTAGGAAGGCGCAGCCTCCGGTAGCAATGACGACTGCTCCTGCCTGAACAGTCCAGGTTTCTCCACTCTGGGTATGAACTCCAGCCGCTCCAGCTACGCCATGCTCATCCGCCAGGAGTTCCAAAGCTGGGCTGTGATCTAGAATTTTAACGCCTGCCTTTTTCACCAGCCTACGCATTAATTTCATATATTCCGGTCCTTGCAGACTTCTTCGGAATTGATTGCCCTGCTCATCTACAGGGAATGGATAACCGGAAACACCCAGCTTGTTCATATTGGCATAGGTTTGATCCAGCACCCGGTCCACCCAGCGAGATTCAGCCAGCTGACCGCCAAGCGCATAACGACTTGCTTTTGCCTCTTTCCGGAGCTTCTCATCCGGTTTCACATACCAGACCCCCGTTCCCGACGGTGCCGTTGCCCCACTTGAACCGCAGTACCCTTTATCTGCAAGGATTACTTTGGCCCCCTTCGCCGATGCAGTAAGGGCTGCCCACGTTCCTGCCGGACCTCCTCCGATAACGAGCACGTCTGCCACCAAATTCACCGATCCTTTTTTCACCGATCCACTCATATGTTCAAGACCTCCTCAGTTTGTTTAGCCTTCGTAACTATCGCGCCAGAACAGGAACTTTCGTTCAATAATCCGGAACAAGGAATCGATCAGCTTACCGACAATTGCGAAAATAATAATGCCTACGAATACAACCTCCGTATTAGAGTTCTGCTTCGCCTCATTGATAAGAAACCCAATACCTGACTGAGATCCAATAAGCTCTGCTACAACCAAACCAATCCAAGCAACAGCCAGCGACAACCTTAGCCCTAACAAAATTCCGGGCAGCGCCGCCGGGAGTATAAGCCTGCGCAGCTTCTGATAAGGACTGAATCCTAATACCCGAGCTACTTCGAACAATTTATTGTCCACATTGCGGATGCCCATAAACGTATTAATATAGAGCGGAAAAAAAGAGCCTGTCATAATGATCACAACTTTAGATATCTCTCCAAACCCGAACCAGAGAATAATGAGCGGTGCTATAGCCAAATGGGGAACAAGCCTAAGCACTTGTACGCTAGGATCGAGTACATATTCCACACTGCGGAACAAGCCAGTCAGTACGCCGAATAGAAGACCCAACACACCTCCAATAAGAAATCCGATGCCCGCCCTACCCATGCTGACACCCAGATGATGAGTTAACTCTCCAGTAACCAACAAGTCGGTAAAAGCTCTTGCAATCGAAAGCGGAGTCGGCAAAAAGGTTGCTGAGACCAGCCCCGTACTCCCTGCCAGCTGCCAAAGGACTAACGTCACCACCGGGATAATTGCACCCATTCCCCAATCAGAGAGCAAGGGTTTCCATGCAACTTGTATTGCGGGTTTCTTCGGTGTCTTCTTGGATAAAGGAGCTGTGCCGCTGCTATCCAGCGTTTCTCTGGCTCTTTTAGTATTTTTGATAATAGCTTCTACTCCATCGCTCATGGTGCATCCCCCTTTTGTTTAATGAGCGTTCAAGGTTATCCGCGATAACTGTCTTGCCATCTCAACAACCGTCGTTCAATGTAACGGACAATGGAATCACTCAACAATCCAGCTACGGCAAAAATAATAATTCCCACGAACACCACTGGAGTGTCCGCGAATTGACGCGCATCGGACATCATGTATCCAATGCCTGAGGTAGATGCAATAAGCTCTGCCACTACTAACCCCAGCCAAGAAAGCCCTAGAGAGAGACGAACTCCAAGAATAATGTTCGGCAGCGCTGCTGGAAGTACTAACCTGCCAATCTGCTTCAACCGGCTGAAGCCAAGTACCCGGGAAACTTCAAATAGCTTGTTATCCACGCCGCGAATTCCCATGAACGTATTAATATAAAGTGGAAAAAAAGCTCCCTTAGCAATCAATAGCACCTTCGACTCCTCACCGATCCCGAACCATAAAATGAACAGCGGTACTACCGCCAGACTGGGAATCATACGGATCATTTGCAAGGAGGGATCTAACAGCTTCTCCGATCTGCGGAACAGACCTACGAGAAGTCCTAACAGCAGACCCAGTCCACCACCTAGCAGGAATCCAGAAAAAGCTCTGATCAAGCTGATCCTAAAGTTCGGCCACAAATCGCCTGAAGCCGCTAAAGTTACAAAAGATTCCGCAATCGTATACGGCGTAGGGAACAGCATCTCCGAGATCATTCCATAATGCCCGAGCGTCTGCCACAGAATCAGCACACTGCCCGGCAGCAAAAGACCAAGTCCTAGTGTTGCCACCTTTCCGGGTCTTCCGGAAGTTCTTATGGCTACAGCCCGATTTGTCATACTTTGAACCCACCTTTTTTCAGCTTTACAATCACTTTAAATAAACAGAAAGAGACCCTCGAATAGTAATGTCTTCGAAAGTCTCCATGGGTATGGTCGACCTATTTTATATTCCGGCTCCGTCTGTAAGCTCTAGCTCATCTACCTTTTCAAAATAATTCAACACCTTCAAACGCAGCTCTTGAAAGGAGGTCGTTGTTTTTTTCCGTGGATACGGTAAATCTATCGGTACAATTTTACGTATTTTCCCGGGACGCGGCTCTAGAATCACTACCCGATTACCCAAGAACACAGCCTCATCAATATCATGCGTCACAAAAATCATGGTTGTTTGGTTAGCCCGCCAAATGTCCAGCAATACCGTCTGCATATGGGCCCGAGTGAATGCATCCAGTGCACCAAACGGTTCGTCCAGCAGCAGTATTTTTGGATTGCGCAGAAGTGCACGAGCTATTGCTACCCGCTGGGCCATCCCTCCCGACAACTCGCGGGGATAAGATTTCTCAAATCCATTTAGCTTCACCAGATCAATCAATTCATCGACCTTCCGCCTGACTTCCTTGTTCCCTAGCGGTAAATCAGAGGCAATATTCTTCTCAACGGTAAGCCAGGGAAAGAGGCGATGCTCCTGAAAAATAAAACCCTTATCGATCCCAGGACCCCCAATCTCCGCCCCTTCCAGGGTGACGCTGCCAGTGTACCCGCTATCCAGACCGGCTACGATGCGTAATAGTGTACTTTTTCCACAGCCGCTGGGGCCGATGACTGTAATAAATTCGCCCTCCTGTACATGGAGATCTACATTATGGAGTGCTTGAACATGACCACCGGCAGACTCAAAACGTTTATTTAGGTTCGAAATAGACAGCAACGCTTCTCCCACCTTGACCCCTCCTTTAATCTGTATGGACAAAAAAACAGAGGCATTGCGTTTTTACATTCGCAATACCTCTGTAGGAACAGTCGGCAATCATTATTCAAAGTAAATCAATTGGAATTATAATATTTAAAATATCATCGATTTTATAAGCTGTCAACAAAAAACAAGCCCTTTTATGGAACAGAAGTGGAGTTATTTCTAGTTCATAAGTTAGAAAAGCAATGAATTAAATCACTTTTAGTAGGATGAAAGTATTAAAAAACCTAACTTTTGCGTCGATATAATGAAGTAAGCTTATGACAAATTGGTTCTAAGGAAGGGGCTTTTGCTTGAAAAGCATATCATTAAAATGGGGAGCAACACTTGTTGCCCTTAACACCTTGTTCGGTGGTACCCTCTACGCATCTGCAGCTGAAATCACTCCACCGTTCTCTGATTTAACCGAAATACAACAGACGAAAAGTGCCGCAATCCTCGAGGCTGCTCGTCTAGGCTTGCTTAAAGGCGATCCCAACGGACAATTCAGACCCACTGCGACAATGACTCGCCAAGAGCTGGCAGCCATTTTAGCGAAGACCTTAAAGCTAGATTCCTCAGTAAACTCCGCTTCTTCCTTTAGAGACGTATCTGATTCCAGTTGGAGTGTGTCCGCTATTGAGGCTGTTAAAAAGGCAGGATTTATGGAGGGTGATCTTACAGGTAATTTTAATCCATCCAGACCTGTAACTAGAGAAGAGCTTGCAGTTATATTTGTACGTGCCATCCGCGGAACTGGAGCGCAAGGCGGACAAGCCAACAAGGTTAAGGACGAATCCACAATTAGCAATTGGGCAAAAGAGTATACCGATGTCGCATTACGCCTTAAACTTATAGACTCTCCCGAAGATATGTTCAGCCCCAAAGGTACTGTTCAGCGGCAGGATATGGCTTCTTTTCTGCTGAATATTTTTAAAGAAGAACAACAAACTGCAACGATCGACAGTATAGATGGGGATTTCGTAACGATCAATGGCACGCCTTACCTCATTGAAGGTAAACTCAAAGAATTAATGGGTGATAACAACCATGATGCTTTAAGAGGAGCTGTCCTTAAGTTCAATTCCTTGAATCGTCATGTAGATGGTTTGCAAGAGCTTGAAATTGTACAAAAAGGGGTTCAACTAAATACCTCCGGCTTACCCTCCGGTTCTTTGCTCAATATTTCTGGAAATGATGTTGTTATTAAAGGCAATGTTACCGGTGATTTGAAGATTAAAAATGGCGTTTCGAGTATAACTTTTCAGGACCAAATTGGGCAGATCATTGTGGATTCTATAACTCCAATTACTATTCATGGTAGCGGTTCCCTGCAAACCTTAAAAATAGTTGAAGGCGGCGCTAAGATCACCATCGATCCCTCCTTGTCTATTCAAAATCTGCAGTTGCCTGGCAACAGTCTGCCTTCACATTTCATAACAAATTACACAGCCATTCAAAATAATATCCAAACGGTTCAAAATACATCTGGAGCCGTTGCTCCTGTGTATACTTCGTCCACGTCTGCTAACGCCGTGAGCGATCCGACTCCTGAGCCTACTCCGGCACCGACTCCTGAGCCTACTCCGGCACCGACTCCTAGTCCTACTCCGGTAGCGACTCCTGAGCCTACTCCGGCGCCTACTCCGAGCCCTACTCCGGCAGTGACTCCTAGTCCTACTCCAGTCGCGACTCCAAGCCCTACTCCGGCAGTGACTCCTGAGCCTACTCCGGTGCCGACTCCTGAGCCTACTCCGGTGGCCACTCCTAGTCCGACTCCGGTCGCGACTCCTGAGCCTACTCCCGTAGCGACTCCTAGTCCTACTCCGGTAGTGACTCCTAGTCCTACTCCGGTGCTGACTCCTGAGCCTACTCCGGCGCCGACTCCGGTGAACCATGCACCAGTCGCGCAAAATAATATTGATCCAATATCTGCTCTGATCACAAACGGTGTCCAAAACGTCGACATCAGTAATGTGTTCATTGATCCGGACGGCGACCCGCTTACATTCGCAGCTGCATCCTCTGACGCTAGCGTTGCCACTGTATCTGTAAATGGGAATCATCTCAACCTTGTGCCGGTCAATTCAGGTACGGCCATGATTACAATAACAGCAATGGACGGCCAAGGTGGCGTTAACACTTCTACTTTTGTATTCACTGTAACGTCTAATCAGCCACCAATTGCGATATCTGGAATCACTACTCAACTCTTAACACCAGGTATCACGGCACCACGTATATTTGATCTGGCCCAGCTTTTTCAAGATCCAGACAATGACATGCTTACTTATTCAGCTTCTATAGATAACGTAAATGCTGGTACACTTAGTATTAATGGCAACACTCTAACGGTAACTCCGGCAGCTAATAGTTCAGCGAGTGGTTTAGTGACCCTCACAGCAATGGATAATAAAGGAGGTTCAACCACCTCAACTTTCACCTTGATTACAGCCCAGCTTGTAAACAACGGCTTTGTGCCAATAACCACCAAGCAAGGTGTGTCCAATATTTCCTTCGATATTTCCAAGCTGATTCCTAATCAGAGTCAATTTAAAGTGTATACAGAAAGCAGCACAGGTTCATTGAGCGCACCTGCAACTCTGAATGGAGCTATATGGAATGGTCCTACAAGTCCAGGAACGGTATGGATAGTAGGTTCTGATGGCAAAGCGGTTGTTTTATCTATAAGTGTGGCTTCACAGGGCACCTCCGAGCTATTCTTCTCAGAGTATCTGGACGGCGGTGACGGCAGAATCGCAGTTGAGCTGTACTATAAAGGAAATGGTAATCCCGCAGGAAAAGCAGAAGGTTACACCCTTGAAGTCCACCAATTTATGAAAGCCACCCAAACCAAACAGGTTTATTCCCGGCCACTATTTCCTGTATCTGTAGCAATGCCTTATATGTTTATAGATTCTACTTTTGGGGACGCATTTGATTTAATGAATATCTCCTATTACAATGATGAGCTGAGTCTATATAATCCAAAAACATATAATATTACAGCATTAGTACTGAAGAAAAACGGCCAAATCGTAGATGTTCTCGGTGACCCTACCTCTAATCAGCAATTCCTCTCCACAGGTGGAACTATTGTCCGTAAATCTGGTATATACACTGGATCACAGCAGTATTCACTTGAGGGCGAGTGGAATCAATATCCCAAAGGAAGTTACCAGTATTTTGGAAGTCATACTCCTTAAGCAGCCCTTTCTAATGTAAAAAACAAGCAGGCAGTGAGCCTCCAGATATTGGAGAATCACTGCCTGCTTGATTATCTGCATTGCGTAGCGTTAAGTCGACTTTGGGTAAACCTCGGAATAACTCCTCCGGATCCCCCCGTATATTTTATATCGCCGAATCTAGATCAAATCTTTGATTTAGTTGCATTCTGTACACTTATTTCGTATAAAAAAGGGGGTGTCCTGAATATAACTGTATTCTATACAATTAAAATCCAGAAAAATCACCTTTAGCTGAGGAAATCATGAAAATAAGTGTACTGAATACAGCTATTTTTTGGGGACAATTTATTCGATGAGTTATAACTGTACAAAATACACTTATATGCTCCCACCGTCACTTCAACATATGTTCACCGCTTCAACATCTGCATTTTGCCTCCACTTGTTACTTATACTCCTGCATCTTCTTCCACTTCTTCCACTTCTTCCACTACTTCCTCTACTTCCTCTACTTCCTCTACTTCCTCTACTTCCTCTACTTCCTCTACTCCCTCTACTTCCTCTACTTCCTCTACTCCTTCTACTTCCTCCACAACTTCTACCTGCCGTTTCAAAATATCACTTCAAGCATATCGCTCCCCCGGCTCTTAATAACGCTGCTTACATCAGATATCTTAAATATAAATACACGCTGGAGATCACAATGGACAACAGCATCAAAGGAAAACCGACCTTCAAATACTTCATGAACGTAATCGGGTACCCCTCTTTACCTGCCAAACCCGCTACGATCAAATTAGCACTCGCACCAATCAATGTGCCATTGCCACCCAGACAAGCCCCTAAGGCCAAACTCCACCATAACGGCTCCAAATTGCTGATCCCCATATTGCCCATCTCCTGAATCAGAGGGATCATAGTTGCTACAAAAGGAATGTTATCCAGAAATGCTGAGGTAATGGCGCTGACCCATAAAATCATCATTGAGCTCATCAGCACATCACCATTCGTTATTTCAATCGCTTTTGCTGCCAGCTCTGCAATCACACCTGTCTCTACAAGCCCTGACACCAACACGAACAGTCCGATAAAAAAGAAGATCGTAATCCACTCCACGCTGTGAAAAGCTTTTTCCAGCATATGTTCCCCTCCGGTCAGCAGCAGCAGTAAAAATGCACCGGCCAGTGCAACTGTAGCGGACTCCAAATGTAACGCCTGATGTAAAAAGAACCCGGCAATCGTAATTGCCAGTACGATCAGACATTTTCGCAGCAGCTTATGATCCGTAATCATAACCTTCTCATCCATGTCCATGATGCTCTGCTGCAATTCAGGTGTGGTTTTAATTTGTTTACCGAACATCAATAACAGCAGCGGGATATACGCCAAAACAATGATGATAATCACGGGTGTCAGATTGCTAATAAAAGCCATGAAGGTCAGCTCCTTAACAGCACTGCCAATCATGATATTAGGCGGGTCTCCGATCAAGGTTGCCGTTCCGCCTACATTAGATGCGATAATTTGTGACATTAAAAAAGGCAGCGGATGTATGCGCAGTTGTCTTGTAATACTGAAGGTGACTGGCACCATAAGCAGCACTGTCGTCACATTATCCAAAAAGGCTGAAGCCACTGCGGTAATCACAAACAAAGCAATCAGTATTCTCTTCGGCTTCCCCTTCGCCAACTTAGCTGATTTCACAGCTGCGTATTTAAAGAGCCCCGTCTCTGCGGTAATCCCTACAATCATCATCATTCCTACAAGCAATCCTATAGTATTAAAATCGATGTGCTGCAGTGCCGTCTCCTGATCCACAATGCCCATCGCTATCATGACGATAGCGCCTAACATCGCCAGAATGGTACGGTGAATCTTTTCGGAAATAATAAGTCCATAAATCAGCAGAAAAGTACCTATCGCCCAAACCGCTTGCTGTTCCATAATATCCCTCGGTCCTTCTATGTAATTTGGTTAACTTACAGTCTACTCATCATATAACCTTATTATCATAAAATAGATTTGTATTTTTCGCACTGGGATTGTGGAATCATTCCACTAAAAACGACTCTGCCGGATGGTTATCGGAGAGCCGTTGTGGCTTCGATTATTTCATTTTCAGAGCCTGAGGCTCCTTGAAAGCAGTTAACGTCCCTTTACTCTGCACAATAATCATACCGTTTAGATCAATAGCAACCAATTTCCCATCGGTCTGGGCTACATACATGTCATGTCCCAGGCACCAAACTCCTCCTCATATAAGTAACTGCCTCATTTGGATAGATTCTTAAAATCAAATATAATAACATCAGACGAGCAGGATATAACCCTTATGGATTATTATTCCATTTTGTCAAAAACAACAGAATAAATCAAAACATTTACTCACAAACTTACATTTTGTAAGTCATTGTGTTATAATAATCACATTCCTCCATACACGGACAGGCTTTAGCAAATATATGAATAACAAGGGGTTTGTGAGCATGAGTAACGAAGCAACCGCAGCACCAGCATCCGATTTTGAATTTGGTATCTATACCTTAGGAGACATCGTAGCGGATTGTCATACAGGGAAGAAGATCAGTCCAAAACAACGTCTCGACGAAGTTGTAGCTGCAGCTAAGCTGGCAGATGAGGCGGGACTTGATGTATTTGGTGTAGGTGAGCATCATCGTCTTGATTTTGTAATTTCTTCGGTGCCAGTCGTACTGGCTGCCATTTCTCAGGTTACTAACAGAATTAAACTAACGAGCGCAACAACCGTATTAAGCACCATTGATCCTGTACGGGTGTTCGAGGATTTCGCCACACTTGATTTGCTGTCGAATGGACGTGCAGAGATTATTGCGGGGCGTGGTGCTTTTGTGGAGTCTTTTCCGCTCTTCGGGTATGAGCTTGAAGATTATCACCGTCTATTCTCCGAGAATATCAATTTACTCTTGGAGCTTAACAAACATGAAGTTATGAACTGGGAGGGCTCCTTCCGTTCATCGCTGAAGGATTCGGAGATTGCTCCACGTCCATTACAGGAGAATCTTCCACTCTGGATTGGTGTAGGCGGTTCTCCAGAAAGCGCGGAGAAGGCCGGGATGCTCGGGACCGGAATGGCTATCGCCATCCTAAGCGGCAGTCCAGAGCCTTTTCAAGAGCTTGCCGCAACCTATCGGCGTTCCGGAATTCAAGCAGGACATGCACCTGAGGATCTAAAGATTGCGATCACTAGCCACGGCTACATTGCTGAAACCTCACAGCAGGCGTTGGACGAATATTACCCTTACTACTATAGTTACCGTAACTCTATCAGTCCAAAACCGGGTCAAGAGTACAAGGTGTCTCGTGATGACTTTGGGCAATATGTATCTGCTGATAACACGATGGCTGTGGGCAGCCCGCAGCAAATTATCGAAAAAATTCTCTATCAGCATGAGCTGTTCGGTCATAGCCGCTTTATGACTCAGCTCGATATCGGCGGCCTTCCTTACGCTAAGGTAGCCAAAGCCATTGAGCTTTTGGCAACAGAGGTTGCACCTGTCGTACGGCGTGAGATCGCCAAGAAGAACAACCGTTAGAATGGAATACCAAAAAGGGGCCCTCAAGCCAATGGCTGAGGCCCCCTTTTTATAAAAAAATCACGCAAAGGATGGTTTATTATTATCTACTTTTCCGCTGATAAGCTTCTTATACTCGTCGTCTCCGCCGTCCAAAGAAGGTGCAGTATAAATCTGAGCTGAAGCTGGCTGCTGAGCAGAATGACTCGAGCCTGCTTTTCTTTTGGTGCTTTTGTCATCGCCGCCTGCACTCCTGCTCCCACCACTCGCAGATCGGAGAACAGCATCAGATAAGCTGTTAATACCTTTTATTCTCTTCATGCTGAATCCTCTCCTACTAAATGATTGATGGTACGGAATAAATCCTGATTATTCCCAACTACCGCCTTAAGATCATCTGCAGATAATCCATCACTTCCTGAGAAATGAACGGAAAGAACATACTTCTTACCTAGAGGATAGCATAGGATATATACCTCTGCAACTTCCGTGCGTTGAAAAAAAGTCCATTTACTCGATAAAAATGCATCTACCACACTAGGCTGCTTCTCATTCCCTTTCGTTACAGACAAGGGATAGGAGTGACCGCGTCCGACATTCCCCCCCACCTGAACTAGTTGTTCCTTCGCTTGTGCCTGCCAGATAGCTGCACCGATTACACGACAATGCTTCGGAGGTAAAAAGGAATTGCGTATCGCCTCACTAAGTGCGTGATACTTCTCTCCATTCTCGGAGATGGTCACATTACTATTATATTGCCAAAAAAAATGAAGGATACTTTCCTTGCGCCTTAAATCCATCTTTAGCTGCTCTAAATCTTTAAGCGGGTCACGGAATCTTCCACGCTCTTGAATACTATCAATAATCTTACCACAGCTCACATCCACAGCAGCCGTAGGATTATCGTGATGCACTTCATACTCTAACGATGTAATTCCTGCTAAATCAGATAGCAGATGATATTCTTCTACATTTTCTCCAGGGATCAGATCATCACGCGCAGTTACCTGATCAGGTACTAGACAAAAAACACGGCTGCGCCGCAATCTAGCCCAAAACAAACCCATTTCAAACCCCGTATTATCGCGGGTCACATAATAATATTTACCACGGATTTTGGCGACATCATCTGGCGAGAACACAAATACGGCAAAATCGCTCTCATCCAAATTTCTCTCCAACGCCTCCATGGTGTATTCATTCGCACGAAAAGCGTTGGCATACCAAGGATGCACTTCAGCATCCCTCTTCAGCTGCTCATGAATCGCTCTTGCATAACGTATAGACTCCCTGGAAGATCCAATGAATAGCTTTGGTTTAGTCACGGCAATGCTCCTTCATCCTCTTTCCCGATATGTAATAATTATACAAGTCTTTAGACCACCAGAAAAGAGGCCTTATTCTCAAAAAATATTATTCTAAACCTCGTAAATTGGGTAAGGAATTACGACTACTCTCAAAAAGCGAGGATACTATGAACAAAATGATAGGTGTCACCCTGCTCACAGCTTGCCTTTTGGGTATAGCAGCGCCACAGTCTGCTGAAGCAAAGACAGCAGCAGGAAGTTATACCGCACAGGTATATGCGAGTTCTTTAAATGTACGCGATGAACCGGCTAAGAATGCAACTGTTGTAGGATCAATTAAGAATGGGGCTCGGGTTACTGTGACTGATGAGCAGCACGGATGGTTAAAGGTTAAGGCGGGGAGCACCTCTGGCTGGGTAGCGGGTTATTACCTAAAAAAGGTGAACAGCAACTCCCTGCAATCCAGCGCTTCTGGAACGTCTATTGCTACTAAAACCAATACTGCCTCGTCAACATCAGCCAATGCTTCTAGTAGAACTTCAAAGGCTACAGTCACGGCTGATTCTCTACGCATCCGAAGTGGCCCAGGAACACAATATAAGGTGCTCGGTTCTTTAAAAGCCAAGGATACAGTCACTCTCCTTCTTCATCAGAACGGCTGGGCTCGAATTCGCACAGCCAGCGGTGAAACTGGTTGGGTGGCAGAGCAATATATCCGAAGCGGAAGCACACCAAGCAGTACAAGCAGCATAAGCACCGTCCAGCATAAAGGCGGACTACGAGGAAAGCTGATCGTCATCGATCCTGGTCATGGCGGCAGTGATCCGGGCATGCTCGGCACTACATATAACACCATGGAAAAGGATTTGAATCTGCACACTGCACTTTATGTCCGGGATGCTCTTGTTGCTAAAGGAGCACGGGTAGAGATGACTCGCACCCGAGACGATCAAAAGCCCACGTTAGCACGTCGTGTTCAGATGAGCCAAGCCCTGCGTGCTGACGCTTTTGTAAGCGTTCATTATAATTCTTCACCTAAAAATGTGTCCGGAACGTTGACCTTCTTTTATTCAGAAGCGGATGATTTGAAGCTCGCGCGGGCGATTGAAACCCGGCTGGGGCAAGGCATCGGTCTGAAGAGCAACGGGTTGTCCTTTGGCGATTATCACATCCTAAGGGAGAATCGGATTCCAGCTACCTTGGTCGAGCTTGGATTCCTTACCAATCCTATAGACGAGTCCATTGTCCGCAAGACCTCCTATCAGAAAAAAGCGGCTAAAGCCATCGCCGAAGGCGTAGCAGATTATTTTAAATAACTGGCTGGAACAACCCTCCAAAAAAAAAGCCCGACCCATGTATCTCTCAGGTATGATCTGAGGAGATTTGTGGGTCGGGCTCTTTTGACTGCTTCCTTATACGAGCATTTGATAGACCAAGAACAAGTTCAACGATACAACCAGACCGGAGATAATCCAGCCCAGAGTGGCTGTCATTTTGCGGTTCACTAACCCGCCCATAATCTGGCGGTTGCTTGTAAACACAACCAGTGGAATCAACGCGAACGCAATCCCAAAGGACAAAATCACTTGACTTATTACGAGTGCCTTCGTTGGATTCACACCAAAACCAATGATCGCTAGTGGGGGAATGATGGTAATCGCACGGCGCAAGTACAGGTTAATTCTTTTGTTGATGAAGCCTTGCATAACCACATCGCCAGCCATAGTCCCTACGGAGGAACTCGACAGTCCCGCAATGAGTAGTCCCAGCCCAAACGAGATCGCCGTTACTGGCCCAGCTAAGTGACCAAATTGCTGAAACGCGACATCCAGATCCTCAACCACGAGACCATTTTTGAAAAACAATGCCGCGGAGACAATTACCATAGCCAGATTTACTGCACCTGCGATAATCATCGCAATAATAATATCTATAAATTCCAATTTGAAAATCTGTTTTTTCTCCGATTCATTCACCCCGACGATACGGTTCTGTGTAAGTGATGAATGCAGGTAAATCGCATGTGGCATCACGGTTGCACCTAGAATTCCTGCGGCCAAAAGGATGCTGTCCACCCCTTCAAACTTAGGTGTAAACATGCCTACGGCAACTGCTCCCATATCCGGTTTAGCTACAATAACTTGAAAAGCGAAGGCTAATACGACTATAAGGATCATCGCGGCAATCCCTGCCTCTAGGGAGCGGTATCCCCGGCGTTGCAGCTCTAAGATAGCAAATGAGCCCACCGCAGTAATCAGTGCTGCTGGCAGCATGGGAATATCAAATAAGAGATATAATCCTAATGCCGCCCCGATAAACTCTGCCAGATCCGTAGCTATAATCACCAGTTCACTTTGAATCCATAAGAAGATAGATACACTCTTCGGAAAACGATCATGAGCGATCTCAGGCAAGTTCTTGCCTGTCGCAATCCCCAGCTTGGCGGATAACGCTTGGATTAGTACAGCCATTAGATTAGAGGCTACGATCACCCACAATAAAAGATATCCATATTTGGAGCCTGCCGTAATATTGGTGGCAAAATTACCCGGATCCAGATAAGCAACTGCAGCGATAAAAGCTGGGCCTAGGAAAGGAAGTAATCGTTTAATCCCTTTGATCTCCCCGTTAAGTACGGCTTGTGCTGAAACAGAGTTCTTATGTTGTTTTATATGTGGTTGTTCTACTAAAGTTTGTTCGAGCATTTCAATTCCTCCTCTTGCCCTGAAAAAGTTGTCTATATACACGAAAGTTTCCCCTGTGCAACTTATATTTAAAGTATATGCTTATTTCTGAAAAATGTAAATATGTTTCATATGGAATTTTCATTTGCTTATAATACTTATGACCAATAACAAAAAAAGCTAGACGATGATCAGAAATTACCCGATCTTCGCCTAGCTTAAGCTGCTTATGAATTTTTCTTCCATGTGTCCTTCAACGGTACTATCCGATTCAGCACCAGCTTATCTGCCGTGGTGTACTTCGTATCCACACAGAAAAATCCATGCCGGATCAATTGAAATTTATCTTCTGGCATTGCGTTGCCCATCGATGGCTCCAGCAAACAATCCTTCAGGATCGTCAAGGAATCCGGATTAAGATACGCGTCCCAGCGCTCACCGTCTTCTTTAGGACCGTCGTTATCTTTCAGCAGCCGCTCATATAGATGAACATCAGCTTTGATAGCATGATCTGCCGATACCCAGTGAATGGTTGCCTTAACCTTCCGTTCATTAAACCCGCTTCCGCTCTTCGTTCTCGGATCATAGGTGCAGCGAAGCTCTAGGATTTCTCCGGTAACTTCGTCCTTGATTACTTCGTTGCATTTAATGAAATAAGCACCCTTTAGCCTTACCTCGTTCCCCATAGTCAGCCTGTGATAACCTTTTGGCGGCTCCTCCATGAAATCTTCTTGTTCAATATAAAGGGTTCGTGAAAAAGGAACCTCTCTTTCCCCAAGTGACTTATCTTCACTGTTATTCTCAATCGTCAGCCCTTCATTATGATCCTCAGGATAATTAGTAATGACCACTTTTAAAGGCTTAAGAACAGCCATCACACTTGGAACCTTTGCCTTCAAATCTTGTCTAAGCGCATGCTCTAACATGGCAATATCCACAATGGTGCTATTTCTGACAAATCCAATTTCCTTCACAAAATTCCGGATACTCTCCGGTGTAAAACCTCTTCTGCGTAAACCGCGAAGCGTAGGAAGTCTTGGGTCATCCCAACCGTCCACATAATGGCCTGTAACCAGCTGTCTGATATACCGTTTACTCGTCACAACTCCGGTGATGTTCACCCGTCCAAACTCTCTTTGCTTGGGAGCCTCAGGGGTATCCAGCTCATTCAGTACCCACTCATAGAGCGGCCGATGATCCTTAAATTCAATCGAGCATAAGGAATACGTAATCCCTTCGATAGCATCTTGTATAGGATGGGCAAAATCATACATCGGATAGATACACCATTCGTTACCCGTTCTATAATGCTCCGCATGAATGATTCTGTAAATCACCGGATCACGTAAGTTGATATTAGGTGAGCTCATATCTATTTTAGCCCGCAACACTCTGGCTCCCGTCGGATAATCTCCAGCTTTCATCTCCGTAAATAACCGCAAATTCTCTTCTACAGAACGCTCCCGGAACGGGCTGTTTTTTCCCGGCTCCGTAAGCGTCCCTCTATAGGCTGTCACCTCTTCAGGTGATAAATCACAGACATAAGCCTTTCCTTTTCGGATTAACGTAACTGCGCTATTGTATATTTTCTCAGAATAATCTGATCCATAAAAAATATGGTCCGGTGGATAGCCCATCCATTGAATATCTTCGATGATGGCATTTACATACTCCAGATCCTCTTTTAAAGGATTGGTGTCATCAAAGCGCAAATGGAACTTCCCGCCATACTTTTTCGCAGTCGTATAGTTCGTGTGAATAGCATACGCACTGCCAATATGCAGATACCCGTTAGGCTCAGGTGGAAATCTCGTGCAAATATCTCTACTGTAAGTCCCTGCTCCCAGCTCTTCTTGAATCAATCTGTCGATGTAACTCTCTGCTAATACTTCCGGTTCCTCGTTCATTGGTGTTACCTCCTGTTTATAAGTGATATCCGCCTGCTTAATCTGCAAAATAAAAAGAACCTCACCTCCAAGACTTATGGTCTTGGGGACGAAATTCTCGCGGTACCACCCCAGGTTCATTAATATGTCACCATATTAATCTCATCAAGTACGGCAAAACATTTTACGCAGTGCTTATACTCTAGCTCTATAACAGGAGCTCCCGTCATACCATCCCCTTAGTCCGGTTCCGATATGCCGCTCAGAGGCTTGTTTCGATAAAATCCCCCTTACCCTGTTCTCATCATCCAGGGCTCTCTGTGAAGGAATGATTTCATGTACTCTTCTCGTCATCGCGTTTGATTATTTTGTATAGGATACCAAAAAGATAACCCTATGTAAATGTGCTTATTCCTCGCTCAGCGCCGTTAGAAGCTCCAATACTACTTCATTGTCAGGCTCTGCAGCCAAAGCTCTACGCGCGTATTCCAATGCAGCAGCTTCAGCTCCTAGCTCGTAGTTACAAATTGCCATGCTATAAAGCACTGATGCTAATGGTTCTTCCGTATTGGCATGCATAGAGCGTTCTAAGTAAACCAATGCTTCCGCGAATTTATCCATTTCATACAGCAGTAACCCAGCATCTAGCGACAGGTCATAACTCTGTTCCAACGGATAATAGCCAGTCCACATCAACTGTATTCCTCGCTGTAAATCCAGCATTTCTTCATCACTGGCACTGGGCAGTAGCTCCGAAATCTGTTCAGCACTATGGATAAACCATTCAGCATCATACCCACCCAAACGCCAAAAGGCCAAAATTTGCTGCAGCCCCATCGTATCTAATTGCTGATCCATCCATTCCTTCATACTAAAGAAATCATCGGGACCAAAACGTTCTATAAACCGCTTGTAACCCAGCCGAGTATTTGTATAGCTCAACGGAGTTGGAAGCATAAGAATACAGCCGATGTTCAGGTTTTTATAGTAATGACTGGTGAATATTGAATGCGCCCCTTTTTGTTTCAGCACATGTTCTATCGCATGATAATTCGCAGTCAAAGAGAAGCTTCCGTGATGAATCAGCAATGGAGGTTCTGCAAATTCCCAGTTCTCTAAGCGATGGTCTCCCTTATCCGCTGTAAGCAGCACGAATCCCTCTGTAGAGAGCCGCGCAAGCCGCTCCAGACAAGTGAGCCCCACCACCGGAAAGAGTATATGTGAATCCTCCAGCTTCTGCTGATAAAGCGCTATAACGTCATGATAGGGATAAGTCTCCTCTTCATAACTAGCCGCACGCCGATAATGGTACTGCGGGATGATTTTGCCGAGCGCATCGGAGGGGTTATCCGGATCAACTTCCGCCGAATACTGGATCGAAACCTCACATTCATATATTTTTCCTTCATCCACATAAATTAATTCTTGCGGAATGCTGTCAAAAAAATAATTTGCCACAATCACCAATGGCTGCTGTAAATCACCCGGCCGAATGCTGAGCTTAGCGTGTACTAAATGTAGTTCTACATCCTGCACAGCATCAAAACGTGCGAAGTCCAAAATACCCTGCTTCACGTAAGGAAGTAGGCTCGGGTGCTGCTGCCAGCTGGATATATTTTTGGAAGGCAAATCGCTCATCACATAACGAAAAGGAGGTAGAGGAATATCTGCGTAGTCTACGATTTCACACAACTTTTTAAGCACATGGAACGCTAACCGGCCTGCTCCCGCTCCAAGTTCTAGAATCGTAACGGTCTCTGAGAGATGCCCTTGTCCAGCCCGGTCTTGCAGGAATCCAAAGATCATCTCTGCGTATGCTGTTGCAATCATAGGGTTACTCGTGATGTACTGCGGGACCTGATCATTATTCCAAGCCTTTAATCCCTGCTCTTCATAATATGTTCGTTGCAATTCCCAAATCGGTGCTTCGCTGAAGCGATATTGCTGCTCTTTGTTACCTGTCATCTGTTTCTTTACCCGCTCTCTGTCTAGCTTGTTTGAATAATCTATAGTAATTGCCTTATTGCGCTCTCAATGTGCGTGACCTGAAAATGACGTATTCAGCCTCTGTTGGAATGGAAACGGAAAATGATAATAATGCCGCCTTGGAGGTTGAAGAATCAGGTCCTTTCAACGTTTGATAAAAAGAATTTCCTTTACTGTCCACACTCACCAGCTCTAATTCCGCGTTTCCTTTAGGGATGATGAATCCGGAGGTATTTTGCACGCCTAAGGTTAATCTATATTCTTTCCCGGATTGAGCCTGCGTTAGCATAGTAGGATATAAAGGATACGGATGTGCTGTCGTTTCGAGTGGATAAGGAGCAAGGGCAAGATCTGCCTCAGGCTTCACCCATTCCTCCCCTTTTCTGGCTCCAATGCCAAGGGTTAATTTATTCACATTATTAAATTGCACTTCCCAGCGAAAAGACTTAAGCCCTTCTAAAATAGGGGAAGCCGGAACAAACAGAGTGCCATCCTTTACCTCTGGAGCAACGCCTAATGATTCTACGGTCTCCCCATTAAAATCTGCCTCTAGCTGCCCTGCTTTAATATTTCCTACAGATCGGTCCAACAGTGAAACAGTAACACTCTTGCTCAGAGCGTCATAGAGCAAATCTGCGCCAATCGCATTGGAGAAGGCTCGAATCGGCACCATTAATTTACCTGCTTTGAAATAAGGGGCGAGTTTACCTGGAAAAAGCACGTAATATCCCCCGTATGACAGTGGCATTACCTGTGTCCCTAACTGGACAGCTGCTGACACCGATGTAGGTGTAACCGCAGATCCCGCGGCGAACATAATCACTAAAAGACCTATTACATAAGCTTTTATTTTCCCTAATCGTTGTAAGGACTCCTTGATGTGAATCATCACAAACCCCTCTCCAGTTCATCTAGAACCTTAGCCTCTATTAGTAATAATCAATGATGACCCTACACATGTCAACTTGTACCACTTCTGCTATCCATCATAAAAGACAGCATTCCGCATATATTTTCATTGAACTCTTAAGGAACAAGAAAGGAGAACAGCTTATGACTTCTGCTGGACAGGATTCGGCAAAAAAAACAAACATCCCCCAGCCCATCCGAAGCGATGGCACAGGGGGATTAGATAAAGGCCCCCGCGATGTTATGCGGGATCTTGAGAATCCGGATATGTTCGTTCCTCCGGTGACTGATGCGGGCCTGGTTCCCAATTTGAAATTTTCTTTCTCCGATGCGCATATGCAGCTTAATCATGGTGGCTGGTCCAGAGAAGTAACCGTCAGAGAACTCCCTATCGCAACTACACTGGCAGGTGTGAATATGAGCCTGACCCCCGGTGGAGTACGAGAGCTTCACTGGCATCAGCAAGCGGAATGGTCTTATATGCTGTTAGGCCGCGCTCGGATTACTGCTGTGGACCAGAATGGGCGGAACTTTATAGCAGATGTAGGACCTGGTGATCTATGGTATTTTCCGCCGGGTATTCCTCACTCTATACAAGGTCTTGAAGAAGGCTGTGAATTTCTCCTTGTCTTCGACGACGGAAGCTTCTCTGATCTGAATACCTTGTCTATTTCCGATTGGTTCGCCCATACGCCCAAAGAGGTTCTTTCAGCTAACTTTGGAATACCTGCCGAGACCTTTGACTCCATCCCCACTGAACAGGTTTACATTTATCAGGATCAAGTTCCCGGCTCATTACAAAGACAAAAGGTGCAGTCGCCTTACGGAGAAATTCCACAGAGTTTCAAACATTCGCTATTGGCACAGCCTCCATTGAAGACTCCTGGCGGGAGCGTCAGAATCGTTGATTCCAGCAACTTTCCGATCTCCAAGACCGTGGCTGCTGCACTGGTAGAGATTGAACCTGGAGGAATGAGAGAACTCCACTGGCACCCCAACAACGATGAGTGGCAATATTATCTTACCGGAAAAGGACGGATGACTGTGTTTGCCGGAAACGGTGCGGCACGTACCTTTAATTACAGGGCTGGCGATGTTGGGTATGTTCCTTTTGCATTTGGACATTATATTCAGAACACAGGAGAAGAATCGTTGTGGTTCCTCGAAATGTTCAAAAGTGATCGTTTTGCCGACGTCTCTCTGAACCAATGGATGGCTCTCACTCCCCATGAATTGGTTCAAAGTAATTTGAACGTTGGACCCGAAGTGACCGATGCCTTACGGAAAGTGAAATGGCCAGTGGTGAAATACCCTAAGTTAAA
The DNA here is from genome assembly GCF_037970385.1 of Paenibacillus sp. FSL R5-0928. Lineage (NCBI taxonomy): Bacteria > Bacillati > Bacillota > Bacilli > Caryophanales > Paenibacillaceae > Paenibacillus > Paenibacillus sp. FSL R5-0928. Next base: position 6,339,871 of record NZ_CP150225.1, read on the forward strand.
AGAATAGGTTACTTCCTCCCTTTGCTTATTCACCAGTCTCCGCAAAATGTTTGATTCTATCTCCAATCTGGTCACGCACACGCTGGAACACTGCCCACTTCTCTTCATCCGTCCCTTGCGCTTTTGCCGGATCATCGAAGCCCCAGTGTTCCCGTTTGACCTTCGGAGGGGTCATTGGACATTTATCCGCAGCATCTCCACATAAGGTAATGACCAGATCCGCGTTGTTCAGCAGATTAGCATCAATAATATCCGAGGTCTGGCCCGTGATATCTATACCTACTTCGCTCATGGCTTGTACAGCTTTTGGATTTAGACCGTGAGCTTCAATACCGGCACTGTACACGCTCCATCCTTCTCCTAGATATTGCTTAGCCCAGCCTTCAGCCATCTGACTTCTGCAGGAATTCCCTGTACATAAAAAATAAATCGTTCTCTTGTTCATCTTGATCTTCCCCTATTCAAATTAGTTAATTAACAACCACATATAAAGACCTAAAAGCGTAATAAATAACGTTGGAATGGTTAAAATAATACCTGTCTTAAAATACGTTCCCCAAGAAATCTTCACGCCTTTAGCCGAAAGTACATGTAGCCACAGCAGTGTGGCGAGTGAGCCAATCGGAGTGATCTTCGGTCCTAAGTCCGAACCTATAACATTCGCATATATTAAAGCCTCTCTAATGATTCCAGTGGTATGCGTCGCATCAATGGCAAGCGCGTCAATCAGAACGGTAGGCAGATTATTCATCAGCGATGAGATCAATGCAGCTATGAAGCCCATACCCATCGTTGCGGCAAATAAGCCCTGATCAGCAATAGACCCAATCATCTTAGCAAGTAAATCCGTCAGCCCAACATTTCGAAGTCCATATACTACGACATACATTCCAATGGAAAAGAACACAATCGCCCAAGGCGCTCCTGTAATCACTTCTTTCACCTTGACGTAAGGGCTTCTTCTCGCGAGAAGCAGGAACAAAATAGCTATGATCCCCGCAACCACAGATACCGGAATACCCAAAAATTCGCTGACAAAATACCCTACCAAAAGAACAACCAATACAATCCATGACAGCTGGAACATTTTTTTGTCTTTAATCGCCTCATGCGGATCTTTTAGCTGTGAATCGTTAAAGTGCTTGGGAATACTTTTGCGAAAAAAGAAATAGAGCACCACGATGCTCGCCACAAGTGAAAACAGCGTAGGTATAATCATCTTGCCTGCATACTCCATAAACGTAATCCCGAAAAAATCCGCCGATACGATATTGACCAGATTGCTGACCACGAGCGGCAGTGAGGTGGTATCGGCAATAAAACCGCTGGCGATAATAAACGGAAATACTTTTTTCTCATCAAAATGCAGCGCCCTTACCATCGCAAGCACAATAGGCGTAAGAATCAGAGCCGCTCCATCATTCGCAAAAAATGCAGACACTAACGCGCCAAGAACAATGACATACACAAACATTCGTCTGCCATTCCCGCGGGCAGCCCGTGCCATATGTAAAGCAGCCCATTCAAAAAATCCGATTCGATCCAGAATTAAAGAAATCAGAATAATAGCCACAAACGCTAAAGTAGCATTCCACACGATCTGCGTTACATCCAGAACATCATTAAAGCTGACTACCCCAGCTAGCAAAGCTATGATCGCGCCACCGCAGGCTGACCATCCAATCGATAAATTCCGGGGCTGCCAGATTACAAGGATTAAAGTTACTAAAAATATAAGGATAGCTACAATAGCCAAAGTGCCATCCCCCTTTTACTGCCAATCCACATCTTTTTCAACACTCCTATATAAGCATGTGACTTCAATCCAACATCATTATATAACTATATGGTTATATTTAAATCAAAAAAATCCTTACCTGAAATTTAGTCGCAGCATGGCTCTTTAGCCTCTTTATTCAGTTCAGCCAATATCGATTTGGTACTAGGCATCTGTTGAAGAACAGCCTTAAGATGTGGTTTATCCTCGACATTTAACGAATAATGTACCCACTGTCCCCGCTTGCTTTCCCTAACGATTCCTCTACTTTTCAATTTCCGTAAATGCTGGCTAATCGCCGGCTGGGAAATGTCAAAGATATCAACGAATTCACACACGCACCATTCCCGCTCTTTCAGAAGAGAAAGCATTGCCAATCGGGTCTTATCTCCGAATAGCTTCAAGTCTTCAGCAATTTCCGTTATTGTCTGCATTCCTTCTCTCCTCCTTTCGAAAGTATATAAGCTAATACTTATATTCTAGTGAACTTACCAGTGGGAAGCAAGAGTTAATTTTTAGCGGGCTACCGTCCACTCATGCTCCAACATACTGAACATCAAAGAATCCCGCCACCCATCTTTAATAAGTAAAGCATCCCTTAATCTTCCTTCATAGGTCATACCTATCTTGGTGAGCACCTTGGATGATCCACTATTCCTAGGGTCACAGGTCGCGTATATTCGATGTAGTTGCAGTTCTTCAAAACCGAACTTTAACATCCGTTTGGCCGCTGCTGTAGCGACTCCCTGTCCCCAGGCATCAGGATGGACAATATAGCCGATTTCACCGCTTCTGTCCGTATGGCTTCTAATGTTTAATTCAATCATGCCGATCAAATGTTCAGTTCCTACTGCAACTATGGCTTGCGCGAACCGAGTTCTGGGAACTTTTTGAGAGTCTTCTAGTGCTTGGTTCACAAATGAATGAGTTTGATCAGCAGTATTTGGACCCCAAGCTTGAAAACGACACACCCGCTCCTGTGAACAATACGCATGGACATCATTCCAGTCCGTAAACTTCAATTCGCGTAAATAGATAGGACTTCGCTCTAGCATCATCATCCCCCTCAAAGTTTGCCTTAAGCTTCAGCTCATTAACTATTCATAGGGTTGAGAGATAGGGATCGAGACGATAAACTGGGTTCCTACCCCAACCCTGCTCTCCACTTCTATTTTACAATCATGCATTTTTAGAATTTTTAATACAATGGATAATCCAAGTCCATTCCCTTTATGAACGCTGCTCCGCGCTTTATCCACCATATAAAAACGATCAAAAATGCGGGGCAATGCTGCCTCTGGTATGCCTTGACCAGAATCTTTAATAGAAACCTTCACAAACGCTATAGAACGCTCGATTTCGACATGAATGATACCCTCTTGGCTTGTATATTTTATAGCATTATTGATTAGGTTTTGCCAGACTTGATCAAACAAATCTTTATCCACCGTAATTTCGCAGGGCAATAAATCTAATTCTATCTGAATGTTTTTCTGTGCCCATTGGGGTTCCGCCAGAACGATCGCTCTTCTTAACTGTTCATCCAGCTGAAAAGTGGTGAGATTAACCGGATGATGTTCTGAATCCAGCGAGGCTAATCTAAGCAGATTGTCACTTAGGCGGGATAAGCGCAGCGTTTCCTGATAAATAATATCCAGATGCTCTTTTTGCTCTTCTACTGGAACGACACCATCTTGCAGCGCTCTAGTAAACCCTCTAATCGACGTAAGTGGAGACTGCATTTCATGAGAGACATTGCTGACAAAATCATCACGAACTGAATCTATCTTTTGCAGCTCACTAGCCATATGATTAAAGCTTTCCATCAGTTCCCCGAACTCATCTTGATTTTTATGCGTCAATCGTACAGATAAATCGCCTGATGCCATTTTCTTAGCAGCTTCCGTCAGACGTTTGATAGGCTTCACAATGAAACCGGACATCAAGAGAATCAGTAAACTTCCGATGACTAAAACCGTTAGAAGTGTAAAAAATACGTTACGTCTGAATGTGATCAAGCTCGACGAAAAATCAATTTTAATGATGAGCGCAGCTTTCTCCTTATCTACGATGGGAATGCCAACAATAGCAACACCAGACTTATCACTAAGCATCACCGCGTCTGAGGAATCTGGCTTAAATAGAGCGGCAACCTTCTCCTTATCCACTGTAAAATCAGCATCACTCCACTCATTCACTCTCACTTTCGCAATATCGACACCATATTTATTGAGTAGTTTAGTAAATGCCTGTGCTTTTTCCGGATCATCGATTAGGTTAAGCACTTTTGCTACGTCTCCAGCTACTCTAATGAAGATATGGTTTGGGGTCACATTATTTTCGGAAAACCGTACATTTAGCAAAAAAGAGATCATTAAGCTGACGATCACAATCCCAATGAACGTAATGACAATACGCAGACGCAGGCTTTTTTTCAACATTTAGGCCAACTCCAGACGGTATCCAAGTCCTCTTACCGTAGAAATAATTAGCTCGGGAATCGATTCAAGTCTTTCTCTCAGACGTTTGATATGCACATCTACCGTACGCTCGTCGCCTTCATAATCGACACCCCAAATATTTTCTATGAGCTGAGAACGCGTGAATATTTGCCCTGGCGAACCCGCCAGAGCAAATAACAACTCACATTCCTTTTTCTTCAACTCCACCGTTCTCTGAGCCGCAACAACGGTCAAATTCCCCAGATCAATCATCACTGCGCCTAATTGAATCACACTCGAGGAGGTTAAATGATATCTTTTTAATAGTGATTTTACCCGCAGGACCAATTCTATGGGATCAAACGGTTTGACTAAATAATCATCTGATCCGGCATTAAATCCTCTGACTTTGTCCTTAGATTCTCCTCTAGCTGTAACCATCAGAATTGGAATATCGATATAAGATCGGATATCTTCGGTCAATTCAATACCATCTACATTCGGCATCATTACATCTACAATCGCCAAATCGATCTTTGTATGCGCTAGAATGTCTAATGCCTCTTGACCGTCTGCTGCTTCCACTACGGAAAATTGGTTTTTTTCAAGATATAATCGTATTAATCTACGGATATGAGAATCATCATCCGCCACTAGAATCGTGTTCATCTCTCAATTATCCTCTCCGCTAACCTATTTATTCATATCGTAGAGATTCCATTGGATCCAGTTTGGCAGCCTTAGAGGATGGCATCAAACCGGCGATAATACTAATCAGGGTACTCACAACGATCCCAAATAACACATAATAACCGGATAGATTAATAAGTTTCACTCCAAAAGCATTGTCCAAGAAAATATTTAACACATAACTAATGACAATGGCAAAGAGTACCGCAAAGATACCGCTGAATACACCTAATAAAGCTGATTCAGAAAAGAATATACGCTTAATATCTTTTTTCCTTGCGCCAATTGCCCGAAGAATCCCGATTTCCTTAGTCCGTTCCACTACACTGATATATAGCACAACCAATATCATGATCCCTGATACGAGAAGTGAAATCCCGGCAATACCAGAGAGAATTATAGTAGCCATATTCACATAAGTTGTGATTCGCTCCATGATTTTTGCCGATTGAGAACCTGAGAACCCAGCATCAACAGCGGCTGCATTAATATCATTCACATATTTCATATCGGTTGCAAAAGCATTAACTTGAATTGGACCTATTGTAATCCCCTTGTCAGCATACATTTGCTCCAAAGTCTGCGCTGGAAGATAACCCGTGGGTTGCATTTGCGCTCTTGGATCAGTGCTTTCATAAATACCAGAGATAGTCACTTCTTGTTCCAATGTGACCGGTTTATGCTTAGCATCCATTTCATTAATATATAGATGAATCGACTTCCCTACCAAAGACTCTGGACTGTCGTTTCCGCTTAATTTACTTGCCGTTTTCACGGGTAATAATATCTCTTTGTCCTCTGGAAAAGCCCCTGCGGTAATCGTCTCTTTATCAAAAGCATCCGTTAAGGTAGTTAATTGTGTAAGACTAACCGTCTGATCTGCATAAACCATAGTAGATTTGCCCGAAATGGAAGTGATGGTTTCTACATAATCAACATTTGGAATATTTCGAATGGTATCAATATCGGCAGCCGTAAACGTTTCGCCCGGCAACATCATTGCCTCTGGACCTTGCATGCCTTTAGCTTCTTCACTGGGTTTAGTTATATCCACGAGTAAAGGATCCATACTTGAATTAATTTCGTCATTCATATAGTTCGTAATTCCATTCCCTAAGGAAAGCATCAACAGTACGCTTAAAATACCAATAGACCCACCCAAAGCTACCAATACATTACGTTTGGCGTTGAGCTTCATATTCTGCAGAGCCATTTTAAAAGATGCAAATAAACTGAGATTTCGGGATGACCCCTCTCCTCCATCGTAACTAATCAAGGAGCGGTCCTTTAACTGAATATCATCTTTAATCCGTCCTTCTTCAACCTTTACGATACGGGTACCAGAGTCGGCTACTTTCTGTGAGTGGGTCACGGTAATGACCAATATCCCTCTTTTGGCTATGCTGTCCAATAAGGCTAAAATTTGATCGCCGGTATCCTTGTCCAAGGCCCCTGTAGGTTCATCTGCCAAAATAATATCAGGATTATTCGCTAGCGCGCGGGCAATGGACACTCTTTGCTTCTGTCCACCGGACAGCTGATTGGGACGTTTTTTCAGGTGCTCTTTCAAGCCTACCTCAGTCAAAATATCTATAGCACGTTTATTACGATCCTTCTCACTGGTATCCGTCATCTGCATCGCCACTGTAACATTCTCCAAAACTGACAGATGCGGGATCAGATTGAAATTTTGAAAAACGAAGCCAATATTGTTCTTGCGATAATCATCCATTTCCTTTTCGGTCATCGTACTTAAATTCTTTCCGCGAACAAGGACCTCGCCTTCATAATCGGAGTCCATTCCCCCAATGATGTTCATCAGTGTGGACTTTCCGCAGCCAGACTCACCTAGAATAGAGACGAATTCACCTGTATCAAAGCTTAGATTCACATCATGGAGTACTGGCACCTTTTCTTTACCGTACAAAGTATATGATTTCTTTACATGTTTAACTTCTAATATTTTCATTTGTTTCTCTTCCTCTCCTGGTCATGCTCTATATCTCTTTTGATGTTTCATATCCTAACAAATTTGTGTGAACTGATAATGAACTGGATAGCCACATGGAAGAGTCAGAGCTACAGCAGATATTTAGGTTAGGCAATATAAAAAGGCGAATTCACACTCAAAATGAGTGGAACTCGCCTTTTCTATTCGGCTTATTTTCAAAAGAAATTAGTGCATGAGGTAATAAGCTAATCCTCCAACTTGTTTGCCGGCGTAATAAACGATGTCTATAATCACCACTGTTAATACAAATTTCGAGAGCAGCGGATATTTCTTAAATAAAGGCTTTATATTTTTCTCTATGTACTCCATTCGCGCGCCTCCTTTCTTAAGCTAGTGCTCTTTTTCGGATCAGCCTAATCTGGCCTCTATGATTGATTTCATCCTCAAAAACGTGAAACCACATAAAATAGTAGTTCGCAGGTTTGTTATGCCAGAATTCCTCTTCAGTATATAACCAATTATCATCGACGGTTGCGAATAATTCATAAGTCTTTTGTCTAACTTCATTTAGGCGATCTAAATAATAGCTTAGGTCATTCCCCTTAATATTGGCTCGTCCTTCGTCGCCTAAATTTAATGCTGGTCCCCATCTTGTTAGCTCTTCTTCAGACAAATCTCTTTGCTCAAACGTTGCCACTTGATATGCATATTCTACAGCAGCGTAGTGCAATAATAACGCTCCAATAGAGTTACTCTGAGCATCCAATAAATAATCCAGTTGTTCCACAGTTAGACCCTTAACGGCTTCTAATGTTGTATATCTTGCATAGTTCATCATGGATAAAAGTCGGCTGATTTGCGGCGAGTAACCTGGGATATCTGTAATCAAAAATAGTTGGTTCATGTCAATCATATGGATGTTCCTCCTTGATTTTTTCAGAATAATACATCTAAATACCAGAATGGTTCAGAATTATGAATTACAGGTAATGACGATCAAGATGTCAAAGTGAGGTGCTTAACACCATGAATAAAACTAACAAAACTATGTATTGGGTTGTATGGGCCATTGCTCTAATAGGGATTAATTGTTATGCCCTTCCACTAGCGATGTGGTCCACATTTGCTGGAACAGAGGAAGCTAAATGGCTGTGGATAGCGATTGCCGTTGTTATTTATGTTCTATTAAATGTAGGGATCATTCAGATGTATGTTGCGATCAAGCAAGGAAAATACCGATTTTTTCAGATCGGATTGATCGTCGCCGTTATTCAATTTATTGCAATGATGATCTTAGGTGGCCAATTTGAAGGAGACATATTTCTTCTACTGGGAACCCTCGCTGTCTCCATCACTCTTATGATTGTTCAACTTAGAAAGTCTCCATCCTAACAAGACCTAGTCGTTTACCCTCAACAATAGCCTCGGATCTGGAATGTACACTAAGCTTCTCAAAGATTCTCGTCAGGTTATACTCCACAGTCCTTTGTGACATTAAAAGCTTGCTGGCTATGTCTTTATTGCTTTTTCCACTAGCTACTTCTTGGAGTATTTCCTGTTCTCTTTGATTAATGGACACTTCTTCAAGCAGCCGATTATCCCGGTGATTAGAAATCTTGATATCATTTCTTCGTAGCTGTTTAAGTAAAGACACCGGAATGACCGCCTCATTCCTCAGTGCACAACGAATGGTATTTAACAACTGTTCTCGGGAAGCTGTCTTAGAGATAAATCCTGTGACCCCTGACTCCATCAAAAGATTATAATGAGCACTGATCTCATATCCGGTATAAATCACCACTTTAGATTCAGGATCACGTTGAACGGCTCTTTTGGCGAATTCAAGTCCGCTGATCGTAGGCATGTTGAGATCGCATAAGATCACATCAAATTCTTGTTGCTCCAGCCTATCCAAAGCTTCCATCGCTGACAAAACAAAAGTAACCTCCATATCCGCGTCCTGCTCAATCATAGTTTTGGTTCCTTCTCCGACTGAAGGATGATCATCAACCAACAAGATACGTATCATCGTCATCGCCTCCTCTGTGCTTTTCTTCTACAAAAGCCATTGTCGGTAAATAAATAATAACCTCCAGTCCCTTCCCTTTCTCCGAGTTAAAAGTGCATTGCCCCTCTAAGCTCGCAACACGTTCTTTGATGCCGGACAGGCCCATATGCTGAAAAGATTCCCTGATATCAACTATATTCATGCCAATCCCATCATCCTTATATCGGAAATAGAGATGCTCTTGCTGGTCCAGCTCAATTTCAATCTGATTCGCCTTGGCATGTTTCCCGGCATTCCGCAGGAGCTCCTGTACTATTCGATACAACGCAATCACCAGATCATCACTTAGCTCACCAATCGGACTGGATGTAAAGGTGATCATGTAGTTAGACTGCAGCTGGGCATACTCAAACAATAGTTCCAGTGCCTTCACAATTCCGGTCTCTCTTAGCAGCGGCGGACGCAGTTCATTGCAGGTCTCCCTAATCTGATATATCACATCCAGAAGTCCCTCTTTAATCTGAAGCAGCTCTGGCAAAATATCCGCGTCAATATCATGATCGGAGATCAGTGTTTCCAGCCTGCGAAGCCAAATGAGCTGATCCTGAAGAGCAGAATCATGTAAATCCGCCGCCAGCTTTCTGCGTTCTTTCTCTGATAAGTTAAAGATCAGGCGTAGAACCCATGGTGCTGCATGCAGCTCTTTTTTCATCTCTGCTTCAAGGTCTTCAATCAAGCCTTCAATAAGATATAAATTCTCATAGACAATACTCGCATAATTTGCGAGGGTATTTAACCAGTTAAGCTCATCCGAATTAAGCTTTGTATGGTTCTTCTTATGATCAATCCAGAGGAGATGAAATTTTTTTTGGTGACGTCCGATTACGAGTAAGATCCCCTGTTTGAGTTGAACTACTTCTCCTACCTTAAAAACTGGAGATTTCGATACAAATTCTATGTTGATCTCTTGGCCCGAATTGTCGACTATTTGTTCGAGGTTACTCATATCCTCATCTCTCTCAAAAAAAGCAGACCGACTAACCGGTAAAATCTCATTGATTTCCTTGTAAATTGCAGCCTCCAAATCAGACCGCTTCATCACCTTGGAGATTTGCTTCGAGAATCGCTCCAGACTACCTTGATAATGATAAAGCTCACGGAACAGTTTAGGCCGGAAATAATAATCTATTTTCTCCTTAAAGAATAAAAAAATTGTAATAGATAAATATACAACCAAAAACATCTGAATCCATTTGATCCAATCATACTCTTGCCTGCTCTGAATGATCGCAAGTACGGCTACAATCATTAGCGCCGGAAAAAAAGCAATTAATAAATAATATTTAAACCGATTAAAAGCGAAATCAATATCAAATAGTTGCCTAGCCGTCAGCAGATAAAAATAAGTAACTGGCATCAAAAACAAAAAGATCGTAGTAATTTCGTAAGGAATCAAGTTGACCCCAACAGCAATGGGTGCAGCTGAGAAGAGAACAAAAGGTGTAAACGCAAGGATTTGTCCGGTAAGCATAATTTTAAACATCGATTTAAGCGCTGTGCTTCGATAAGTAATGTATAAATGTAGCAGCTTAAATATGCTGTAAAAAATCCCGAAAACAAAGAACCCAATAATAATTAACCTTATAAAGGAATACAAGGATCTATCCCATGAGTAAACCATTAGACTGGAGGTGGAAAATAGGCTTAATAAAATAACCAGGCCGTAGTATATTTTGATTACAGTAGTAGATAAAACTAACACACCAAATCGTTTCAGATATACTTGGAGAAAGTGAATAAAAACCAGTGGAATTAAAGGCAACACGCAACCCATCGCGATTCTACCTATAAGATCAGATCTACTTGAAGCATATCCCGCAAAGTAAGTTATTCCGACTAATAAAAAGAATGAAATCAGCAGCTCTGCTGAGCGCTCCCCGCTTCTCCTGCGGTATAATAGAAGGCTTAACACTGCCAAAAAAACAAATGTCGCTCCAGGGACTACAAGCTGGGTAAACGTATGATATATGGAGGATTTATTCTCAATATCATAATGCAAAGCAAGTGGAGCACCCCCCTTGGAGTTACGAAGAAGGTCAACGGATTGAACCTGAGTTAAGCTTCCATATCTAACAGCTTCGTCCACTTTGTCAATCGGTTTCCCATTAACCCGTAATAAGATATCCCCTTCCCTTAAATTCTGTTTATACCCTTCGCTAAAAACGTCTGCCTCAGCAATATAATATTGCCCTCGTTCATTCTGCTCCAGACCAACGCCAAGCAAGATATTAGAGTGAATGACCCCCACAAAATGAATAATAAGAAAAGCAAAAATGCAAAGTAACCCTGATATGAATAACTGGCGGAGTTTTACTGTCATTTCAAATCCCCCGAACGAACAAAATTATACATATCTCTATTCTTAGTTGGTATTCCCCTACCATTTTATATGAATCACACAGGAAATTATATACTTTTATGCATGATATTCCTTCCCTTCTAAATGTCCGCATTGAATTATAGCTCTATTCTGGCTTTTTGCTGTTTCACTCTGTGGTTTCGATTCAGAATCCATATAGCTGCGCACCCATATAAAATCATTGGAACCCAACCGCTCTCCCCGGCCACATACTCCAACATAGGTGAAGAACTGACAGTAATATTGTGCAAAACACTATCTACAGCATTATTAGTTCCGTGTAAAAGCACTGCCGGCCAAATACTACCGGAGGACAGACGCAGTTCATTTATAATGATGCCCGCAAACATAACAGATAAGGTAAAGAGCACCACCACGAGCCAGCGGCTTCCAGAGGAATGATAAGCACGCGGCCCAAGAATCCCCGGATAATGCCATATAGCCCAGATTAAGCCCATTGTTACACTAGAACTTACTCTTCCCATCCATTGAAAACGCGGGAGCAGCCAGCCCCTCCAACCGATCTCTTCCCCCAAAGCAGATAACGAACCAAGGACAATGTAAACGAGCAAATATATAACAATCTCGATCCATGAATCTGGAGGAATTAAGCTTGAAGTCCATTCCATCCAATAGACAGCATAACCCGCTCCCAGTGAACCTAAGGGAATAACTAAAGCCAATATGTATTCTTTGCCTCCCCTAAATTTGAAGCCCAACCTTCTCCATCCCTCAGCACTGTATCCATCTCTCACAATCAGAAACATCATGATACATACTGCGAAAAAAGGAGTAAACCCATACAGACCCTGTGCCGATTCCGGAAGCAGTAACATCCCTAACGCCATTGCCCATACGATAATAATAAATAGTAGAGATTGTTTCTTGTCTGAGAGCAATATTATCACCTGCCTTTTTTAGATATAAGGAACTACATTTTCCTATTTAATCCAATTGTATATAAACTGGCAGGACGTTTCACCGAAAACAACGTTCGCTAAAACCACAATTCTTTTGCGGTACTGCTTATCTGTATGCCGCAAAGTCTTCAGAAAGGTTGTCCCAAAAATAGGGAAATGGTGTGCGATGTGCAGCGTAAGTGTAAACTAATTAGGGAAATACTCCCTGAAAATAGCCGATATTCGCTCTAAAAGGACAAAATCAGGGAATTCCTCCCTAATAATCAGGGAGATTTCTTTATTAGTTACTGAATCGGCCAAAATTTAGGGAAGTTTTCCCTAATTATATGTCTTATGAACAGAAATCTCTGAATTTCAGGGAGAAATTCCCTAATTGCTGTATAAGTGCTTCGCTTATTGCATCATTTGGAGCATCACTAGGTACGCCCCTTGATTCAATTGGTTATCAAATAAAGGATGCTCCGCCGTACGCCGAATGATGAAACCGCAAAGTGTATTTGGATAACCGAAGAACAAACGAAGATTGCGGGGATCTCGGGGATTCCAGTGATTTCTGCTTTGCGGCACAAAAAAGTGACGTTAGAGATCGGGTGGCTTTCACTTGCCCATAATCTACTGAAGCAAGCTGCAGTTGACCAAAAATGCAGAACAGCGATTCTCCAATATTAGGAGAATCGCTGTTCTGTTTGGCTTTTATGGTTTTGGGCATGAACGTTTTGGGGGCAGCCTTTTTCTACCTAAATATTCTCTTAATAGGTCCACCAGTTGCCAGACATAACGATCATCGAAAACAGCTTGATGCTGTCTTCATAGTAATCTTCTGCAGCACTGCTTGCTGTGTGGCTCCAGAGAGAATTCAACCAGCTTTGGTAAGTTGATGAGGTCATCGCACTGACCCCAAATGGAGCATAGAAGGCACCGCTGTTGTAACTTCCAAATACGGTTCCGTTTAGCTTGTACCCATCTTTTATACTACCAGGTGTACTGCTTACTTTAGTCTTAATCCAGCTATTCATCTTATTAAGCTGCGTAAGCGCCCTGCTGTCTCCAGTAATCAAATAATCTGTTGCGATCCGCCATGGGGTACGACAAGAATTGTAATTGTAATTCCCGTCATTGGCATCTTCAAGGAAATTCGCCGCAGCAGGTTTATACACACCCCCAGAGTAAACTACGAAATCAGGCAAGAGTCCAGTGCTAGAGCTATAACCCGTATAAAGGCTATTTATAATCGTGTACGTTTTATCGATAACATTCGTCCAGCGGGTATCTCCTGTAGCCTGTTGGAATGCTTTTAAATGATTTAGCATGAAATCCGAAGGTCTAGTTGCTGTATTATACGAGCCACTATTCGCCCAGTCACCTAGACGGATCGTCCACTGTGTCTGGTTAATCTCATTGTCCATAATCGCATTGATGATATCTTTTGCAGCTTGTAAATAATTGATCGTACCACTACTTCCCCACTGCTTGTCCGCAAGCAGCAATGAGAAAGCTATATCCATATCTCCATCTGTAGCCGAATCCTCTCCTTCAATGTTTTGAAAGCTGCTATTTTGCTTCCAGGACATCAAATAAGGGTTAATTGTACTTGGATGAGCCTTGTAATAATTATATAAGCCGTCAAAATAAGTCTGAGCATTACTGTCATAACCAGCCATCAAAACTGTGAACAACATCCCGTAACCATGTGCTTCAGATACCGTTTCTCCATCTGAATTATACTTAACGTAATATTTGCCAGTGCCAGCTGGTTTGAGATAGGCCGTTTTCCACGCATCCCATTTGGTCTTCACTGAATTATCCATACTGGTCTGGGTTACATTGTTCGGCTTGATAGATCCACTCGTGTAGGTGGTGTGTTGCGGAAAAGGTTTGTTCACTGCTGCAAACGCGGAACCGGCAGGAAGAATACTAATTATCAAACATACGACAATAAGGCTTCTCCAACTCAACCTAAGCTTTGCATTCTTCTTCATCATTCATTGCCTCCTCTTCAATTGTGGTAATTTGAAAGAAAACAGCAAGCTAATTCGTATTCGTCATCATTGTAATACATAATATGGAATTAATATATAATAAATCCCATTAATAGATCATTAGTACTATATATCTGAGACTTAGATTTGTTCTCACTCCTCAACTAAAAAAGGATGATCCCACAACCAACTTCATTCATGGCTGTGCAAACATCCTTTAGATAAAAATTCATTCGCTATTCTCGTAATTTATTTAATTTAAGTCGATACGCAATGTATGGAAGACCCGGAAAGACCAACATACAAAGTGTGACCACTACTAACACTAGGCTGATATTCCTCACCATCTCAGGTAACCATCCATTAACGCCCAAGATCGCTAGGAAGATAAAAACAATCAAAGCTATAAGCAATGGCAAGGCTGCTTTGCTCATCGTTTTCTTTTCACGTTCATATTTGTCAATGAGGGTCCCAGTGTCTGAGTAGATAGGCGCCGTACCTGCAGCTGCCCGAAAGATATGAAACCCATTTCCGGCAGAACAGACATAGGTCCATCCGGCATCTTCAAAAATCAAATAATACTCCTCATCCACATTCGTGTGATAATCTACACTGTACTCAAAAGTCTGGGGATCTCCCTTTCTTAACTTATAACCAAATGGTGCAAAGCTTTCCAGGAGCCAGCCCCTTTTGGCATACTTACTCAATTTCTGCATATCACCTTTTTCAGTAAAAGCTAAGCCCCCGCTGGTCACATATTTTGTATTCTTCATGCCTATTCCCCACCTTTTATTTGAGAATTTGTTCTGCATGTCTAATCATTTCTTTTCGGCGCTCTACTTCTTTTCTTAGCAATCCAATCCCTTTTTCTGTTGCAATATACGTTTTTCGTTTGTCATCCTCTTCTTCTTTATACAGCTCAATAAATTCAGCCGCTAACAGCTTCTTAATGGTTGTATACATGGAAGCAGGCCCAATTGAAAATTGATTGTTCGTCATCGTTTCGATCGATTTCATAATTAGATATCCGTGTTTGGCTTCGACTAAAGATAAGAGAATATAAAATGCAGTGTCTGTGAGCTCTCCCATTTCCAATGAGTCCGTTCTTGACACTTAATCACCTCCTCATATGTATCATCAAAAGATATATCATTAAATGAACTATATCTTTTAATGATACACTTGTCAACTGCTGGCATAAAATTCAAACTACCTTCTCATACTAGGTGAAGAATATGGAGGTGAATGTCATGCCCAAAAATAGTGCCAATCCCAAAGAAGCTCCAGGTAAACATCAACCAAGTAAGAAAAACAATGCGGAGAATAACAACAATTTCAATGAAGCCGCTCAGATGGTGAACATCGATAAGGCTGCTGATTATGTGCCCAGCTTAAACGGTGTCTCCAAAACTGATGTCTAAGCTAGACCGCTAATAACTTCTTATATTTCAAACAAAAAAACACTCCTCAGAATTTTCTGAAGGAGTGTTTCAATCCGTGGCAGCTTCATTTCAAGCTCTCTAACTCAGCAGTCACTTTTTCAATTAAGTTCACGAAGGAAGCCAGCTCTTGAGAGCTTTTGACTTGATCCTTGGAATACATTGAGTTATGTTCCGATTCTTTTTTCACCTTGGAAAGGGTGGCATTGATATTGTCTAGTTTCTGGTCAATGGTTACCAATGAATCCTTTGAGCGGCGGGCTAGCTTACGAACTTCATTAGCCACAACTTCAAACCCTCTTCCAAACTCCCCAGCTCTGGCGGCTTCGATAGCCGCATTTAAGCCTAAAAGATGCGTATGATCAGCCACTTCTCTAATCATCGTACCCACTTGATGAATAGACTCCACCTCTTTGTCTAAATATAATACCGTTTGATGCGTTTTCTCTTGATAATCAGCATTTTTACTAGCTAAACTTTCTATCGATTCACTGCTATCCTTTAATTGAACCATCAAAGATACCAGCTCCTGAACGGCTGAACTCACTCCTGTAAGCAGGTGATTTTGCTTCTCCAGCAAGTTTTCAATTTTTGCTTTTTCATCCACTTCATAGGCTTCAAGAACGAGCTGTGAATCGAGATTAAACATCTTGGTTAAGGCATGAATAACAGGCTTCCACTCGTTTGGTAATATCCGTTCAAAATAAGCAGTAGCCAGATCCAGATATAATATGTACGTCCCCAAATACCAATTCGTTGTTAATCCAATACGAGAATGGATTTTCCCGATAAGCAAACGTCTTTCAATAAATGCTTCATCGATCACACCAGAGGCCATGGATAAAAAATACCACTGCTGTGTTTCTTTTAATCGATCCAGTGTACTGTGCTGCTCAATGATGTGGAGCAATTCTGGCTCCATCGTCATCTGTTTATACAGTTCCTCAACCAATGAGCTAACGATTAATTTGAATTCTTTCTCCTTGCTTTTTAATAATTCTAAATCAGCTTCAGTAATCCCTATGTAGCTAACTTGCTGGAGTCGTTCTGGACTAAGATTGATCATAACGTTGTTAACATCCCCCTCATTCTGTTTATTTTTCTCAGCCATCCCCTATGGCATCTATATCTCTTGATTATAAAGGTATTATTTCAATAAATTTTAACACTATATTTACCTATATTGCTTAATAATTTTACAAAACCTCACTAGTTGCCCTTAGATTTGGCTTCCTATTCATGAATAAAGGACTGCCGCGGCAGCCCTTTCAGTTTCAAGCTTTAATTTATGCCGCCATTTCACGGCAAACTCTTGCACAAGCAAAACAAGCTTCTGCACATTGCTGGCAATGTTCATGATCATGCTTTTGGCATTCGTTGCCGCAGGCTTCACAAGCTTCTGCACAAGCCAGACAAATTTCTTTTGCATATTTACTGTTCATCGACATCGCATGAGCTGCGAACTCGCATATATCAGCACATTCACGATCCAGGCGAATGCACTCCTTCATCATCCCCACATGATCCTCATCCAAACAAGCTGAGTAACAGTGATTACAAGCTACCATACATTTCAAACACTCTTCAATACACACTTTGTAGTTTTGATGTGCCATAACACATACTCCTCTCGAAATCATAAATTAGGATAGTCCCCTACTCTATATATACCCAATTTGAGCAAATAAAAAAGGATTCCAAGGAATCCTTCCGATTGATCAATTATCTAATTAATTTATTGATGGTAACTAATAGCTCATCCAGTACCTCGTTCTCACCATCCTGGATACGTTCCACTACACAACTTTTCATATGATGCTCCAGCAAAAGCTTGCCCACGCCGTTCAATGCAGATTGGACCGAGGAGATTTGATGCAGCACATCATCACAATAGGTGTCTTTTTCAATTAACCCTTTTAGCCCTCTAACTTGACCTTCAATTCTATTGAGCCGGCTAATCAAATTCTTTTTAGTTTTATCTGAGTGATGACTTTTCCGCTCATCCGTACTGCATGATTCATGCTCGTGAGTCAGATTATCCATGCACCGATCACCCCTTTCCTCGTATTTTTATTATACTATAGCCCCCCTATTCTATTCAAAAAATAAATCATTGATTAGATTTTCAATTCTTCATGAACTATAGCGGAAGTTTCAACCTGAATGGTTGTATGTTGAATTTTGAAATGATCGGCAATTAACCGAATCGCTTGCTGCAAAATGCGTTGGTCATCTGCTTCCTCTTCAATTAAGATATGACAGCTGAGTGAATCTAAGCCCGAAGTTATGGTCCAGATATGCAGGTCATGAATATTTCTAACCCCCTCAATGCTTTCGAGGATTTCCTTTACTTCAGCTGGATTAATTGTAATCGGTGTGCCTTCCATAAGGACATGAACGGTATGTTTGATAATTCCCCATGCCCCTCTAAGAATCAATAGAGCAACCAGAACGCTTATGATAGGATCTGCAACATACCAGCCAAA
Organism: Paenibacillus sp. FSL R5-0928; assembly: GCF_037970385.1. Taxonomy (NCBI): domain Bacteria; kingdom Bacillati; phylum Bacillota; class Bacilli; order Caryophanales; family Paenibacillaceae; genus Paenibacillus; species Paenibacillus sp. FSL R5-0928. Next base: position 6,357,981 of record NZ_CP150225.1, read on the forward strand.
AATCATCATAATTAAACCGGCAATAATCGCCCCTACCGAACCTAAAGCATCACCAAGCACATGGAGATAAGCACTACGGAGATTAATATTATTTTTCACATCCCCTTTTCTCATAAGCGACCATGCACTAGCTACATTGGCTAAAAGACCAATACTTGCGATCAGCATCATAGAACCACTGGCAACCGTCGGCGGATCAAAAAATCGCCCATAAGCTTCTACAATGATAAATCCAGCAACTACAAATAAAGTAACTCCGTTTAAAAGTGCCGCTAAAATTTCAAATCGATGAAATCCGTACGTTTTGTTCGGAGAAGCAGGTTTGGTTGCGAACCAGACCGCTACTAGGCTTAATGCTAGAGAGCTTGCATCGTTTAGCATATGCCCACTGTCCGATAACAGGGCTAAGCTGTTGGTAATTAACCCTCCAAAAAACTCCAAAAACATAATTCCAACCGTAATGATTAACGCAATCATAAGCCCTTTTTTATTTCCACTTGGATCAAAATGATGATGCCCGTGAGCGCCATGCGAGTGATTGTGTCCTTCATGAGAGTGACTGTGTCCTTCATGAGCGTGGTCGTGGTTACTGTGATCGTGATTGGCCTGTTGCCTGTGTGCATTCTCGACCTGATGATTGTGTCTTTTCTTCTTGTTCATCATGCTTAACCTCCTATTACCTTCAGCTAGATAGTATTCGTAGCCCTGCGTAGTTACATTCAAAAGCTCCAGTTAATAATAACATATGAGCATGTGTTCATATGTTATTATTAACTGGATTTTTCTTCTTGTCAATAAAAAAGCAACAAATGATTGTCTCTGACCTAATAAAATAAAGAGGACCCTCCGCAGCTCTTCCTGCATGAAGGATCCTCTCGAATCAGTACCGTGTATTAAATCAAATCTGATTGTTGCAGCAATCTTTGGATGATAGCCGCAACTTCTGCTCTCGTAATGAAGGCTTGTGGGGCAAGTACATTTCCGCTTCTGCCCGTGATGATTCCTGCTTGCAGGCTGTCTGCAATGCCACTCTTCGCCCAGCCTGATGCTTCATTCGCATCCGTGTAAATGCTCAGCAGCTCGCTTGCTTCTTTGGCAGGAAGTTTTGTCTTCAAATCGGTAATCACCATAGCTTTAGCAATAATACTCATCGCCTGTTCCCGAGTAATCTTGTCTGTAGGATGGAACGCTCCATCCTCAAAACCGTTGATTAGCTTATAGGAGTAAGCTGTCTGCACCGCATCATTATACCAATCTGAGACCTTCACATCCGTAAAGGATGTTGTTCCGCTCTCCAATTTCAATCCCAATCCACGTACGATAATCGCCGCAAATTCTGCACGTGTAATCTCCTGATTAGGGTTAAACAAATCGTCACCGACTCCATTAATAACCTTACGGGAAGCCATCTCATTGACAATGTCCTTAGCCCAGTGGGTGACGACATCCTTGAAGTTCTGTGGATCTTGAACTACAAAATACGTACTGTTCGTTAAACTGTGTATTTTCGCAAAGTTTTTGCCATCAATGGCAACAATCTGTGTGGGTACATGGCGGATCGTCCCCCCTGCTTCAAGCACTAGCCCAGTCGTAATCTTCTTAAGGTCTACACCATCCGCAAGAGGAATAGTTCTTTCCACATAGGTATTAAACTTAGTGAGTTCAACAGTTTTCCCAGCGTAAGTAACTTTCACCGTGAAATCTAATGGCTGAGCTACCAGCGTTAGCTTTTCATTGGCTGCCAGCATTTCTATTCTTTTCAGTACATCCGCAGTCGGAACAGAAATTGAAATTTGCACCTTCACATCTTGTAGAGCAATGTCTGTGCCAAACTGTTTTGAAATTGCACTGATATCAATCTGTGCTGCTGATATTGTATAAGTACCCTTTGGAGTACGAATGATTAACAGCGCCTGCTTCTGCTCCATATCTTTGATGATTTGACCATTAAGCTCGCCAATAATCACATCTGAAGTCGCAGTCACAGGGATAGTTATAATTGCATTCTGGTCTTCCTTTTCGATGCGTTGCTCTATTTTTGCCTGATCTACAACAATCGTGGTAACCGTCTGCCCGTTATGCTCAGATATCGTTGCTGTTCCGGCATTTTCAACCTTACCGTTCACCAATACCTCAATCATGCTGCTAGATGGTGTAGCTGTAGCTGTAGCAGTGGATCCTGCTGTTGCAGGTGGTGCAGTTGTTGCAGGTGGTGCAGTCGGTGTTGATGTCGGTGATTCTGTTGGTGTTGGTGTTGGTGTTGGCGGTGTAGGTGTAACCTCAACCTCCGTTGATGACTTTGGTGTCACGGAGTTCGAAACTTCAGAAGCTACACTACTACCAGCGCTATTAATCGCTTTAGCTGTAAACGAATAAGTTGTTCCATTCGCTAGACCTGTTACCGTTATTGGACTTGTTGCCCCAACTGTTACGATATTACCCGGAGAAGCAGTAACCTCATAATTCGTAATTGGAGTTCCCCCGTTCGAATCAGGAACTGCAAATGTCACAGTCGCCTCGCCATCTCCCGCTACTGCTATTAAGCCCGTAGGTGCAGATGGTGATGTTCTTGGTTTCGTGCTGACTTCGTTAGAAGCTGCACTCTCCCCGCCCGGATTAGATGCCTTAACTACGAAATAATAAGATTGGCCATTAGTTAACCCTGTCACATCATAGTTGTAGACGGACTCGCTTACTGTAGCCACTTGTGTCTCATAGATTCCGGAAGTGATACCTTGATATATAGTGTATCCAATCGCACCCTTCACCGGATCCCATGTTAAGCCGATGATGCCATTACTTGCCACAGGTGAATGAAGTATTGGCGCGCCCGGCGCTGGAACCTGAGGCGTTCTAGTTACTTCATTGGAAGCCGCACTGATACCATCAGGATTAACAGCTTTAACAATAAAATAATAAGCAGTTCCATTAATTAATCCTACAGCATCGTAACTGTTCTCAGAGCCACTTATAGTAGCTACCTCAGCTCCATAAACACCTGAAGCTGTAGACTGATATACAGCGTAACTATCGGTACCATATACGGGACTCCAAGTAATTCGAATATGTCCGTTTCCTGCCGTTACAGACTCAATACTTGGCGCAGCAAGTTCAGGCCAGGTAAGGTCAATAACTGCACTAGTGATCTCTGCAAGACCTGTCGCATCAAATGCCAGTTGGGCTCCTGTGATTCCAGCTGCATTCGTAGCTCCCAGATCCGTAAAGGTAATGACACCCGCTACTGCCGTCAACGTCACATTCCCCGTCAACGTCCAGCTTCCTGCATCCTTCTTCGACACAGTAACAACCGTACTGTTGTCGCCAATGTTTACATTCCCAAACTGATCCAGCAAAGTAATTACTGGCTGCTGCGCGAAGCTACCGCCATTGGCTTGCGGAGCACTTACGCCCGTGGTCAGCTTCATTGTCGCTGTGCTACCTGCGACAGGTGCAATGTTCAGCGCCGTTGCCGCTGGCGATGCTACACCTACTTGGCTGAACATAACCGCTTGCGCGCCAGCTTTGTTCAGCTTCAGGTTCACCTGTGCTACACCCTCAACGAAATCAACGTTGATCTTGCTCGGTGAAGCTGCCAAAGCGGTACTTCCTAAGCTGCCGTACGTTCCGTCCGGCGCAACATCATAACCCGTTACCGTCACTTCTTTTGTTCCGGTAAACAGAGTGTCCGTGTCGCCCAGCGAATTCTTCACGGTCAGCGTAATGCCATTATCTACACCTACGACAGGTGTCAACGTCGCCGCTGAGGCAGTGATGCTTTGCGCTCCCTGTGGTTGTGGAAGATTCAACGCTACACTAGTGATCTGTGGAAGTCCTGTCGCATCAAATGCCAGTTGGGCTCCTGTGATTCCAGCTGCATTCGTAGCTCCCAGATCCGTAAAGGTAATGACACCCGCTACTGCCGTCAACGTCACATTCCCCGTCAACGTCCAGCTTCCTGCATCCTTCTTCGACACAGTAACAACCGTACTGCTGTCGCCAATGTTTACATTCCCAAACTGATCCAGCAAAGTAATTACTGGCTGCTGCGCGAAGCTACCGCCATTGGCTTGCGGAGCACTTACGCCTGTGGTCAGCTTCATTGTCGCTGTGCTGCCTGCGACAGGTGCAATGTTCAGCGCCATTGCCGCTGGCGAGGCTACGCCTGCTTGGCTGAACACAACAGCCTGTGCTCCCGCTTTGTTCAGCTTCAGATCCACCTGAGCTACACCCGCAACGAAATTAACGTTGATCTTGCTCGGTGAAGCTACCAAAGCGGTGCTTTCTAAGCTTCCGTACGTTCCGTCCGGCGCAACATCATAACCCGCTACCGTCACTTCTTTTGTTCCGGTAAACAGAGTGTCCGTGTCGCCCAGCGAATTCTTCACGGTCAGCGTAATCCCATTATCTACACCTACGACAGGTGTCAACGTCGCCGCTGAGGCGGTAATGCTTTGTGCTCCCTGTGGTTGTGGAAGATTCACGGTAGCGCTAGTGATCTGTGGAAGTCCTGTCGCATCAAATGCCAGTTGGGCTCCTGTGATTCCAGCTGCATTCGTGGCTCCCAGATCCGTAAAGGAAATGACGCCCGCTACTGCCGTCAATGTCGTATTTCCCGTCAACATCCAGCTTCCTGCATCCTTCTTCGACACAGTAACAACCGTACTGTTGTCGCCAATGTTTACATTCCCAAACTGATCCAGCAAAGTAATTACTGGCTGCTGCGCGAAGCTACCGCCATTGGCTTGCGGAGCACTTACGCCTGTGGTCAGCTTCATTGTCGCTGTGCTACCTGCGACAGGTGCAATGTTCAGCGCCATTGCCGCTGGCGAGGCTACACCTGCTTGGCTGAACATAACCGCTTGCGCGCCAGCTTTGTTCAGCTTCAGATCCACCTGAGCTACGCCCTCAACGAAATCAACGTTGATCTTGTTTGGTGAAGCTGCCAAAGCGGTACTTCCTAAGCTTCCGTACGTTCCGTCCGGCGCAACATCATAACCCGCTACCGTCACTTCTTTTGTTCCGGTAAACAGAGTGTCCGTGTCGCCCAGCGAATTCTTCACGGTCAGCGTAATGCCATTATCTACACCTACGACAGGTGTCAACGTCGCCGCTGAGGCAGTGATGCTTTGCGCTCCCTGTGGTTGTGGAAGATTCAACGCTACACTAGTGATCTGTGGAAGTCCTGTCGCATCAAATGCCAGTTGGGCTCCGGTGATTCCAGCTGCATTCGTGGCTCCCAGATCCGTAAAGGAAATGACGCCCGCTACTGCCGTCAATGTCGTATTTCCCGTCAATGTCCAGCTCCCTGCGTCCTTCTTCGAAACAGTAACAATCGTACTGTTGTCGCCAATGTTTACATTTCCAAACTGATCCAGCAGTGTTATCACTGGCTGCTGCGCAAAGCTGCCGCCATTGGCCTGCGGCGCACTTACGCCTGTGGTCAGTTTCATTGTCGCTGTACTACCTGCGACAGGTGCAATGTTCAGCGCCGTTGCCGCTGGCGTGGCTACGCCTGCTTGGCTGAACACAACAGCTTGTGCTCCCGCTTTGTTCAGCTTCAGGTTCACCTGTGCTACACCCGCAACGAAATCAACGTTGATCTTGCTCGGTGAAGCTGCCAAAGCGGTGCTTCCTAAGCTTCCGTACGTTCCGTCCGGTGCAACACCATAACCCGTTACCGTCACTTCTTTTGTTCCGGTAAACAGAGTGTCCGTATCGCCCAGCGAATTCTTCACGGTCAGCGTAATCCCATTATCTACACCTACGACAGGCGTCAAGGTCGCCGCTGAGGCGGTGATGTTATATGCAAGAGTAGGTCCTAGGTTCAAGGTCATTTTAGTGAAATAATCCCCCACGACCTTAAAGTTAGTACCATCGTAAATAATGCCATTAAGATTAGAAGTAAGATCTGATGTTTCCTGAGTCCACGTGGATCCGTCTGCCGAAGAGAATAACTCCCCCTTCAATCCAACAGCCAGAAAACTTCCATTACCAAAGCTGATATTATTTAGTGCGCTAGCTGATATTGTAACCTTCGTAAAAGTTACCAAATCCTCAGTGGTTAGAATTACTGCCTGCTGGCTAATTGTATCTTCTCCAACCAGAATATAAGCTCTGCCATCATAGGCAATTCCCTTTAAAGAAGTATTGGGGAACCCAATCTCTAGGGGCACATTCCACTGTATTCCATCCGATGATTTTGCGATAACAACGCTCTCTTGCTCATAAGTAGTACTATTGTATTTCATCCCAAGAGCTACAAATTGATTATTCAAGTAAGCTACTGTATTAAATGCAAAATCCCCATTTTTAAATCTCTCTGTCCATGAGGTTCCGTTAACTGAAGAATAAATTCCGCCATAATCGGAAACTGCAATATACTGATTTGTGCCAAAAGCAATACCTGTCAGATTGTCCTGCACTCCGGTATCTGTCGTAGTCCAAGTGTCACCGTTGGTCGAGGTCACCACTTTGGCGTTAAGATTGTAGTTTTCTTTATCTGTAACTGCAATAAACTTCCCTGCTCCATAAGTGACCGCATTCATTCCCGGCAGCTTAGAGGGTGTGACATCGTTCCATACTGCGGAGCTAGTAGATTTGTAAATAGAGCCATATTCCCCGGATGAGACGGCAACATAATTGCCATTACCATCCTTAGCAATACTTTTCAGATTACCGCTGACATTACTCCACGCCGAGAGGTCAGAAGAAACCAGCAAGCCGCTGCCCCCTGAGGCAACATATTTGCCATTTCCGTAAACCATATTGTTCACCATCATTGTTGTATGGGTATCCGAAGATGTCCACTGGCTGCTGTCCAGCGGAGCCGCAGGAGATTTATAAATTACGCCCTGCCCAAACAACAAATAGCTCCCATTTAAAGAACCTCCCCCATAAAATTGCTTATTATCCCATGAGGCATCAACGGTCCAGTTAACACCGTCTGTAGAGGTGAATACTTTTTTAGCATAAGGAGTCACGATATAACTAAAGAAACGATTATTTAAATAGATTACATTCGTAACATAAGGCCAGCTAGAATTATAGTGGTTGATCACAAGATCGGTTAAGGTAACCGTTGTCCAATTGATCAGATTCGTTGAGGTATAATAGACAGCATTGTTAGCAGAGACCACATATTTGTTGTCGCCATAAGCAATATCCGTTAAGCTTTGCATTCCGAATATTGCATTGGTAGAAGTGATTCCTGTGTCTGTCCAGTTAATGCCATCCGAGGATTGTAGAAGAGTTACATTATAAGAAGGTGGATTGGTGCCAGGTATATATACTGACTGCCATACAAAAAACTTTCCATTGACCGCTTTCAACCTTTCCGGAGTGATAGCTAACGTTTTTTTTGTCCAATTTTCACCATCGAGTGAATTGTATACTGCCTTTTCGCTACCATCAATAGCTAAGAACAGCCCATTAGCGAACACACTAGAAGTTAGTTTGGGGTTCCCCGCCTTATTGGAGATAGACCAATCTACGCCATTTGATGATGTAGATATCCCTCCTTGGCCCACCGCTACAAAAACATTGTTACCAAATGCAACACTGCTCAAATTTCCAGCTGATGTGGAGCTTTGATCTATGATATTGCTATTGCTGGGTGCTGCATAAATTACTGCAGGCATAAACAGAGAACTGACGATAGAGAATACTAAACTTATTGCTAATAAAAGATTGCCACTCCGCTTAATCACAATTTTCCCCCTTTGGCATTACACCAAAATATAAATACTTCCACCATATGGAGATTAGATGTCTTTTCTAAGATTTGTAGCCATTTGGTTTGATTTTTATATCGGTATAATCCGAGAGAAATATTACGAATTTAACATTAAATTTTGATTAAAAACAACAATAATTTACACGCTTCACCTATCCATTTCCACAACCTTACAAATGAGAAAAAAACCTATTAAATATCAGGACTTAATCCTGAATTTAATAGGCTCTCAAGCTTTTGCTCGTAGAACTTTTTAAGCTACTTAATCTTTTTTATTAAATAGAAATCGCTGCTTCTAAAGCTACTTCCATCATGCCGTTGAAAGAATTTTGTCTTTCTTCTGCCGTGGTTACAGCATGAGTAACTAACGAATCAGAAATGGTAAGAATACATGCAGCTTGTTTACCTAACACTTTCGCATTATGGAACAACGCATAACTCTCCATTTCTACACAAACACAGCCATGTTCATTGTAAAATTCATTAACTCCAGGCACATTGTCTTCATGATAGAATACATCGCTGGAATGAATTCTCGCCGTCAGAACTGGCTTGTTAATACGTGTAGCCGCTGCTTCAATGACTTCGTTCAATTCTTTACTTGGCAGCTGGATATCTCCTTCTACACCGCTTTGCACATAGGCATATGTAGATTCACTCCACGCGCTATCCGCCAACACCACGTCAAATAAATTCAATTTATCTGTGTATGCTCCAGCACTACCGATACGAATGATGTTTTCCACACCATAGTTTTTGTATAGTTCATAAGAATAAATACCGATACTTGGCATTCCCATTCCCGAACCCATTACAGAAACCTCTTTGCCTTTATAAGTTCCTGTATATCCAAACATATTACGTACCGTATTAAATTGGGTTGGGTTCTCCAAATAGGTTTCTGCAATATACTTCGCTCTCAAAGGATCTCCTGGCATTAATACTGTTTTGGCGATTTCACCATTTTGTGCTGCATTGTGCGGCGTTGACATAATTTATTCCTCCTATGTTGATTACTCATTACTATCTTACTATACCATTCATCATTTTAAATATACGTTTAAAATTTTCTTTTATTGCGACAAAAATACTGCTACTGAATCTCTTTTTATAATTTATTAGCAAACTCGTTAAGTTTTTGGGACATTATCTTTATTTCCTCAATAAATGTAGAAGTATGCTGAACAGACGCCGCCTGTTCTTGGCCGATAGCTGCTATCTTCTCTATCGAATTAGCCATTTGATTCGTAATTCCCTTGATCTGTAACATGGTTTTATTTATGTTTTGCGTTGAGGCAACGGTTTCCCTTGAAAATTTCCGGATTTCCTTGGCTACGACTTCAAAACTTCTACCTTTCTCACCTGCATGCGCTGCTTCTATTGCAGCATTCAGCCCAAGTAAATTCGTTTGATCAGCAACCCTGTTAATAATGGATAGGACTTCTGTTGTATTCTCTACATCTTTTCCAGCCTGCTGAGATTGAATGAGTAGTTCCTGAGAGTGATCCGAAAGTGAACTTACGCCATAGGAAATATTATTAATTTGCTCATTGGCTTGGGATAATGATTCCGAGATTTGTTCTACAATGGCTTTTAATTCACTTTGTCTTCGAATCTGAACTGCAATCCCGCCAATGACTTGTCCCGTTTGATCGTGAAGAGGTGTTGCTGTACCTGTAAACTCAAATCCATAAAAGTGGGCTGGAACATCGGACTTCAAGGTACGATTCTCTTGTATCGCTAAGTAAAGCGGTTCTTCTTTGTTTAAAGATTGTCCTTCGTTAATGTTTAAATTTATGGTGTCGCCAGGAAAATAAGCAACGAACCGTTCCAAATCACATATCGCTATTGATAAATCAGCCGGGATCGATAATTTTATAATAGGTATAAGTGAGATAAATTTGTCTAAAGATTCAATGTTGTTAATCACAGAAATATAGTCTCCATTCCAGCAAAACGTTATTTATAGCGCACCAAGTCTAAGCAGATCATGCCTTACATACATGCATTTAATCTAAATATTTAATTTTGCTTAATTCATATTTTAGATATGTATTCGCGAAAATCTTCATAAAATCCTCCAAAAAAGTTTACAAACACCCATTTCTCTCTCACAAAAGACGGATAACATAAAAAAAAGCCCCCACTTTGTGAAAAGTGAGGGCTTTCGTTCTCTTGCTGTTACTAATAATATCGATTAGTTACGGATCAGATAATCAAATGCTCCTAGCGCTGCAGTTGCACCGGATCCCATCGAGATAATGATTTGTTTATAAGCACTATTAGTGCAGTCACCAGCAGCAAATACTCCTGGTAAGCTAGTAGCACCATGGCTATCTACAACAATCTCACCTACGCGAGTACGTTCAACTGTGTCACCTAGCCATTCTGTATTTGGAACCAGACCGATCTGTACAAATACACCCTGCAATTCAACATGGTGAGTCTCTTCTGTCGCACGATCAACATAAGAAATACCATTTACCTTATCAGTTCCGGTAATTTCTTTAGTTTGCACGTTTTTAAGAACAGTAACGTTAGGAAGGCTGTAAAGACGATCTTGCAGTACAGCATCAGCTTTGAGCTCTGGAGCAAATTCCAGAACCGTTACATGCTTCACTATACCTGCAAGGTCAATAGCTGCCTCAATACCTGAGTTACCGCCGCCAACAACTGCAACATCTTTGCCTGCAAACAAAGGACCATCACAGTGTGGGCAGTAGGCTACACCTTTGTTCTTGAATTCAGCTTCACCAGGCACGCCCATATTCCGCCAGCGAGCACCTGTAGACAGAATGACCGTCTTACTCTTTAGAACAGCGCCGTTCTCGAGTTCAACTTCAATTAAGTCATTTTTGTCTAGACGTCTGACACGCTGCAATTTCATCACATCAATGCCATACTCTTTTACCTGCTCTTCAAGTTTAGCTACGAGTTGAGGACCTTCAGTGTACTTCACACTAATAAAGTTCTCGATACCAAGCGTGTCGTTAACCTGTCCGCCAAAGCGTTCAGCAACAATACCTGTACGAATACCTTTACGTGCCGCGTAAATGGCTGCACTTGCACCAGCTGGGCCGCTGCCGACAACAAGCACATCATATGGAGCTTTATTGTCAAACTCTGATGCGTCCACACTGCTGCCCATTTTAGCTAAAATTTCTTCAACCGTCATACGACCACTTTCGAAAAATTCACCATTAAGGTAGACGCTTGGAACAGACATAATTTCTTTGCTTTCTACCTCTTCTTTGAATACTCCACCGTCAATCATCGTATGGGTAATGCCCGGATTAAAGATACTCATAAGATTCAGTGCTTGTACAACATCAGGACAATTATGACAGCTCAGGCTAACATAAGTTTCAAACTTATATTCACCACTAATGCCTTTGATCTGATCAATTACACTTTGCTCAACCTTAGGAGCTCTTCCGCTAACTTGCAACAGAGCCAATACTAATGAAGTAAATTCGTGTCCAAGCGGAGTTCCGGCAAAGGTTACACCCGTATCTTCACCCACACGATTTACACTAAAGCTTGGGGTTCTAGATAGTTCGGTTCTTTCCACCGTAATCCTAGCTGACATTTTGGCAATTTCATCAACTAGTTCAGTCATCTCTTGTGATGCCTCGTCAGCGCCTGCACTGAGTTTCAGTACTACATCGCCTTCCAAGAGTTCTAGGTATTGCGCTAGTTGAGCTTTTATTTCTTGATCTAGTTTCATTTAGCTTTCGCTCCTTAAATCTTACCTACAAGATCGAGACTTGGTTTAAGAGTTTCTGCACCTTCCGACCATTTCGCTGGGCAAACTTCACCTGGATGATTGCGTACATATTGCGCTGCTTTAATTTTGTTAACAAGAGCGCTAGCATCACGGCCGATACCACCAGCATTAATCTCAACAGTTTGAATAACACCGTCTGGATCAATGATGAATGTACCACGATCAGCAAGACCGTCAGCTTCGATCAATACATCAAAGTTGCGGGAAACCACATGGGAAGGATCGCCGATCATAATGTACTTCACCTTGCCAATTGCTGCGGAGCTTTCATGCCATGCTTTATGTGTAAAGTGTGTGTCAGTAGAAACGGAATATACTTCAACACCTAGTTGTTTGAGGGTTTCATATTGGTTCTGCAAATCTTCTAGTTCAGTTGGGCATACGAATGTGAAGTCAGCTGGGTAAAAGCAAACTACACTCCATTTACCTTTGAAGTTTTCTTCTGTAACATCGATAAATTTCCCATCTTGAAATGCGCTTGCTTTGAATGGTAGTACTTCTGTTCCGATTAATGACATATTGTTTAATCTCCTTTGGGTTTAATTTATGAATAGAGTGGATACTATTTATAATTATTATAATTAACCAAATTAAGGCCTGTCAAGTTATTTATAATAATTCTAATATGATAATCGTTGTCAGTCGCTAAATGTTCATACAAATTCCTTTCTTTCGGATTTAAATACAACACTTTATCATCTGACTGATGCTCATTCGTACTTATTGACTATTATGGTTTAGTTTACATGTTTTATGTAGTTCAATTTCTACAATTCGATGTCTTCTACTATTAAATTGATAATATTCAAGGATTCTTCCGCTACTGTTGGGTTAGAATATCGATTTCCATTATAGGTGATCAGTGCTTTCCATAAAGCCCACCCTCTTGCTCTATTCCACGTTTGTGCATCCATGTTTAATACCTTTTTAAAGATTCTTCTACTAGCCTCATCAAAAAAAGTCCACGCCATTGCAGCATCACAAGCAGGATCACCCACCCCTAATATGCCAAAATCAATGACTGCACAAAGCTGTCCGTCTTTGACTAATATATTTCCAGGTGCGATATCACCATGAACCCAAACTGGTTCTGACTCCCATTCAGAGTCTAATGCCAGTTCCCAGATCTTTTTCAATAGACCTTCATTAAAAATATCTTTATTATGCTCAATCGCATTTCTAGATTCCTCATCATATACAGCTAAGGACCCACCTCTATAAAAATTATGCTCTCCGGCTAAAGGTCCCCCACTAGCATCAATAGACTGTAATTCAATTAAAAAGCTTCCCAAGTCTCTCGCAAATTGATTGAGATCATTAATGTTCTCATGGGATAAAGTCTCTCCCTCTAGCCAATTATTAATAGACCAAGGCCAAGGATATTCTTTGGTAGGTGTCCCTTTTGCTAATGGTGTTGAAATAGGTAACGTCAGTCCTTTCTTTAAAAAAGGTAACCATAGTTGTTCTTTCTCCACTTGAGGAACATAAGCGGCTGCACTTGGTAATCTCACACTCATCTGTTCACCTAAATGAAAAGTCCGATTATCATGCCCACTGAATTTTACAGACCTGATCTCTAAATCGGACCATTCAGGAAATTGTTCATTTATTAATCTTGCTACTAAATCGACGTCTATAGTATGCATAATATCTCTCCACATATATGAAATTGAAGCAACACCAGTTGCGGAATCCGGGCTGATGTTGCTTCTTTTTAACTATGAAATGGATACAAGGGTCTACTTCAGATAGGTTCCTGACTCTCCGATTCCACCACTACCGTTCAATACATATACACGCGCATTTCCTTTACCGGAGCAGTTGATTGTGATCACACCGTTGGTAACGGTTTTCGTATCACCAGTGACCGCATCCACATAAGTTCCGTTAGGAATTCCGGTGAATGTTGCATTTCCTGAGATCGTAACCAAAGCAAAGCTATCGATTCCTTTGCTACTATCAGTGTATCTTCTTTTAAATGCCAAATCACCTGATACATTTTCTGTAGAATATTGGCCTTTTTGCAAAGCAGGAACAGCTCTTCTGATTAAATTAAGTTGTCTGATATGTTTCGCCAGAGGATAATTTAACGAGTCTGCAAGTGTGCCAGTAGCATTGGTATATTTACCGTAATCTTGAACAGTAACACTACCCTCAATATGATCGCCAAAGTAAGCACGGCCTGTTGTACTTAACGGTGCATTTGGACCTACATCTATGACTGATCCTTTTTTAAACTCAATTTCAGAACCATAATAGATCGCAGGTATTCCTCGGAAGGTGAACATCAGAGCGAGATTCTCAGCCCAAGTGTCCTGTGTGCCGGCAAATCTTTGATTTTCTGGTGCCTGGTCAGGTGCATAGTCATGAGAGTCAATATAAGTTACATTCCAGGTAGCATCATTATAGAATTGATCACCGCTTCTCATACTGAATGCTTCCTGAGCAGTCTTGAAGGCCCAGTGCATTGGAAAATCAATAACATCCATACCCGATTTCATCGAATAGTCAGGCGTATGATAAGTATTTCCTGTTAAAAAAGCATTGTTCGAGGTAGGCTGTCCTGCTGTAGTAGAGTTATCTGCCCACTCTTGTTCCACCGATAGCTTGTTGGAAGCGTAATCATTTTGACCGTCACCCGGATAGGATTTTGAGCTTTTCCAAGTATAAAATGGTGTTGATATCGCCGGGATTCCACTGTTCCACACATCTCTGTACCGAGTAGCCACTTCCCCAAAGACAAAGAAGTCTGAGCCCCCTCTTGTTTTCCATGCCGGCACAAAATATTTGTTAAAAATATACCGGCTTACATGCTTTACAGTATCGACCCGGAAAGCATCCACACCCATATCAATATATTGATTATAGCTGTCGATTAGATACTGATTCACTAGAGGATTTTCTGTGTTTAAGTCCACACAGTCTCCCGCAATCTGTCCTGTCTGGACGGTATAAGACTCCCAAGAAAGACTTTTTTCCGTATGGTAAATGTTATTGTTAGTCTCCGCAGTCTTCATTAAGGCAAGTCTTGCCTGATATTGCTGATCAGGGGTCATGGAATCATAGTTAGCTGGCAGCTTATCCGTAATTTTGAGCATGTTACTCACGGTGTCCGCCGCCGCCGGATCTTTTTTGAACATCGGGAACAGATTTTCTTCTCCAAAATTACCGGTATGATTGACGACAATATCTTGAATAACCTTTATCCCTCTAGCGTGCGCCGCATTGATCAAATCCTGATAAGAAGCCCCTGCGGATTCATATCTTGGATCTATTTTTGCAAAATTAATTGCATGGTACCCATGATAATCATAACCGCTGGCATTCTGCACCACAGGTGTAATCCAGATGGCACTGAAGCCTAGGGCTTTAATGTAATCGAGCTTTTGAATCAGTCCTTTGAAATCCCCTCTCCAAGCTGGATCAGAGTCCGGATTTCCTGCCTTGGCATCCTCCCATGCATGCTCGTTGTTACTGGAATCACCGTCATAGAACCGGGAAGTGATTACAAAATAAATCGTATCTTCACGAAAATCGCCCTTATTACCAATGTTATAAACAAAACTCTGTTTGGTTTCATTTCCGGCACCATCGATCACAAGAAATTTTAAGGTTGTCGTCTTGTTAATTAAGATAGACGGTCCTGCAAGAGATGTCAGTGCATTGCCTGAGATATAGACTTTTGAACTCGTTGTTGGTTCCGTACCATTATCTGTGTAATATGCTGTAGTTGTTGCCGCCTTGTTGTCTTTTATATTAAAAGATACGGAAACCGCTGAGCTCGAATTCCCAACAGGCAGATTCGCAGTGATAATCGGAGCTTGCAAATCGGCATTCAGATCAATCACATAAGCAAAAGAGCCTACATTACCCGCTTGCCCTATAGAGTTAACGCCGAATGCTTTGATAGTCAAAGATGAAGGTACTTGGATTGGAGTCGTATACAACGTTGAGGTTGTCGTAGGTGTCGAGCCATTGGTCGTATAATAAATTTTATCGCCGCTATTTGTACTGGATAGTGTCACCGTTTGGGCAGAATCATAGGTTTTGGGCACAGGAGAGACGGTTATCACCGGAACCTTAGGAACGTCTGGATTGGCGTCATACCATACATTATCTGAGTTATACCAGCCCTCTTTTATGCTGCGAGATAAGTCAGCCGTCTGTTTGCCATTGCCGTCATTAAAGATCAGGCTTGCACCTGTAGCATTTGGAACAGTATAGCTATACCAATCGTTTCCGTCCGATTTCATCAGTATTCCCGGCCATGCTCCACTAGTCGGAACGGTTGCCGGATTCAGATTCCAGTAATGGATGCGGATCGCTGCATTCCAGCTTGCTGGTTTCTTAAAGTGAACGGTTAGCCCCGCTGAAGTTGGTGTAGGAGTTACGGTAGGTGTTGGTGTTGGCGTTGGTGTAGGAGTTACGGTAGGTGTTGGCGTCACCGTTGGTGTAGGAGCTACCGTAGGTGTTGGTGTCACCGTTGGTGTAGGAGTTACCGTAGGTGTTGGCGTCACTGTTGGGGTAGGAGTTATCGTTGGTGTTGGGGTAGCTCCGGCCGAAAGGGTCACATAGTCGATATTAATATTCCCGCTATCATCCGAGTCATATTTATAAGCAAGCGTGTTATTTCCTGCCTGTAAGGAGAGTATTTCTATTTGGTCTGCCCATGTATCCCAGTTGGCCAGGTTTGCTAATGTTGTCTGTGTAACCTTTATTCCATTGACATAAATGGACACCTTTTTTGCACTGCCAGATGCATTAGCATAGTGAAGTGTGGCATTATAGGACCCTGCTGCGGAAGACTGGACGTTAAAAGTGGTGGCTGCTCCTGTAGTTGTATATCCATCAACAAAACCAGTGCCCGAATATCCGATGTGATTCGTATTTACTTTTGCACCACCAGACAGGGATGCACTCTCTGCTTCGTATTTCCCGGCAACCGGAATAACCACCGTCCAGTTCTTCCCGCCGTTATTGTCCCAACTATCCGTTGGAGCCGTGATGTGATAACAATAAATAAGGGTGGCACCTTCCTGAACATTGAGGTTGGCGGTGAACGTGGTTCCATTTTTGGTCATCACCGTGTCCGTAGTATTAGCCCAGTTATTCGTAGTCCAATGTAAGGTCACAGCTGTCGCTGTAGGATTGGTATAGGTGACTGTATGATCCGTATTGCTGGCCGATGCTCCACCCGATAAACCAAATAAACTAAAAATGAGCGAAAAAATAATTAACCACGAAATATAACGCCTGGATTGTTTGGATACCAAGTAAATAACCTCCTCATAATTTTTAGTGCAGCTACGATTTTTATGCTTATCGTGTGGTGCAAACGTTTGCAAAAATGAGAAAAAAAGAAATACTTGATAGTTTTGATCTCCTCCTTCCATGATAAATAAGGAAAAAGCTCATTGAATGCGTTTACAAATAGCTCTATATGTGGTGGATTTTCCTTGTTAAGATTATAGGCGCCAAACTTTGGCTGGTCAATGCATCTTTTAGGCTATAATTCAATCGTTTTCACTATAAGTTCCCTAAGATAGCAGGTAAATTGTTCAGGTTCTTAGCCAGCCAATTCATTTCTTTTGCAAAACGTTTTGGAGGTACACTATGTTTGTCCATCGCGGCATTAATCCACCACGGGCTTTCCATATACCACAACAACTGCAATGATTTTGTTAAATCCCCCTGCTCCACCGTTCGTTCCTCACGATATCCGTCAATAAATGCTGAGGCTAGTGCTCCATCTAAATCTTCATCTAGAGCACATGACATCACTGCTCGCGCTACATCTAGCTGCGGATAATCATATTTGAACCGATCAAAATCTAGAATTGCAGACAATTGGCTATCTTGAAATAAAAGATTATCAACCCATAAATCACGATGTGCCCATCCAGCTTCAAGTCCTTCGAATATTTCCGGATCTATTTCTTCAGTCGCTCTTAGTTGTATCTCTAGGTCAGTGATAAGTGAGGTTTTACCCATTTCCTTTGATTGTTGTAGGAGTACATTCCAATGTTCTAAACGTTCCTCAGGGCTTTGTGGAATAAATTGTGGGGTTCTTTTCAAACTAATGGTCCCATCATTTAATAAACGATGCATTTTACCTGTGGCACGACCCAAATCAAACATTTGATGGATATTAATCTTACCCGGCTCTATGACACGGCCTTCACAATATTCCATTGCCATAAACGTTTCTCCCTGATCTGATTCCAGTAAAACATTATTGTTATAAGCCAACAATCCGGGACATGGGAGCCCCTGTAGATACAATCTTTTCTGTTGAGAAAAGGCAAAGTTCAGCTCTTCTGGGTTATACAATTTATATCTTTTTTTGTTGTATTGTTTAAGTAGAAATTGCCCTGAATCCGTTGTGATTTTCCATTTAAGATTTAACCAGCCACGTTTTATTGGGGTAGCATGAAGGACTTTCAATCCAAAAAAATGATAGAAACTATTACTTAAATCCTCTAAAATGACTTCCTCTGAACGAATCGCTTCCATTTCATCAACTCCTATCTATTCAAAGTATAAAAGAAGAAGCCGCCAATGACGACTTCTTTTAGGTATTTCTTTTTAGCAGAAAAAGTTATCTATAAATGAGGCTCCCGCCTTGGAGAAATTCTTGTGCCTTCTCTTGCATTCCTGATTCAATTCTCGTCGTATTCCGGATATTATGAGAGATCTTCATACTGCAAAATTTCGGCCCGCACATGGAACAGAAATGAGCTGTTTTAGCGCCTTCCGCAGGCAATGTCTCATCATGATATTCGAGCGCTCGCTCAGGATCTAACGATAAATGAAATTGATCACGCCAACGAAATTCAAAACGGGCTTTCGAAAGAGCATTATCCCGGTCTTGTGCTCCTTTATGCCCTTTCGCCAAATCTGCGGCATGTGCCGCTATTTTATAAGTAATGACCCCTACACGTACATCTTCCTTATTAGGCAGGCCAAGATGCTCCTTCGGAGTTACGTAACATAACATTGCTGTACCGAACCAACCAATCATCGCTGCGCCTATAGCAGAGGTAATATGATCATACCCCGGAGCAATATCTGTAGTCAGTGGACCTAACGTATAAAAAGGGGCTTCGTTGCAAGTTTCAAGTTGCTTATCCATATTCTCTTTAATCAAGTGCATCGGCACATGTCCTGGACCCTCTACCATCACCTGTACATCATGACTCCAAGCCATAGCTGTTAATTCACCTAACGTCTCTAACTCGGCAAATTGTGCTTCATCATTCGCATCAGCAATCGAACCCGGACGTAATCCATCGCCTAGGGAAAAAGAAACATCGTACAGCTTCATGATTTCACATATCTCTTCAAAATGTGTATATAAAAAGTTCTCTTGATGATGCGCAAGACACCATGCCGCCATAATGGAGCCACCTCTTGAAACAATACCTGTCATACGTTGTGCCGTCAACGGGATATAACGAAGCAGAACTCCCGCATGAATGGTAAAATAATCAACCCCTTGCTCCGCTTGCTCAATGAGCGTATCACGGTATACTTCCCACGTTAAATCTTCCGCTTTCCCATTCACTTTTTCCAAAGCTTGATAAATAGGCACCGTTCCAATAGGAACAGGAGAATTACGGATGATCCACTCGCGTGTCGTATGGATGTTTTTACCTGTGG
The DNA here is from genome assembly GCF_037970385.1 of Paenibacillus sp. FSL R5-0928. NCBI lineage: Bacteria > Bacillati > Bacillota > Bacilli > Caryophanales > Paenibacillaceae > Paenibacillus > Paenibacillus sp. FSL R5-0928. The sequence goes on from NZ_CP150225.1 coordinate 6,377,159, forward strand.
AGAGATCCATTATATTGTCTGCACCCCAGCGGGTAGCCCATCTCATTTTCTCCACCTCTTCCTCTATGGATGAGGATACTGCGGAGTTTCCAATATTGGCATTGATCTTTACCAAAAAATTACGCCCAATAATCATTGGTTCACTCTCTGGATGATTGATATTCGCTGGAATGATGGCGCGGCCGCGGGCTACTTCATCTCTTACAAATTCCGGTGTCACATTCTCACGAATCGCAACGTATTCCATTTCCGAAGTAATAATCCCTTTGCGTGCATAATGCATTTGAGAGACATTACGCCCCTTTTTCGCTCGCAAAGGTTTTCTATGGAGCGCTGGAAACACTTCCGCCACAGCTTTTCCCGTTGCATTCCCGTTATCTTCAGGCTTCACGGTTCTTCCTTCGTACGCTTCCACATCCCCTCGTTCCTCAATCCAGCTTAGACGATTGGGCTCTAACCCCTGACGAATATCAGTATGAATATTAGCATCCGTGTAAGCCCCACTTGTGTCATAGACATGAATTGGGGAATTCTCCTCTTCGCCGTCTATGCCCGCAGTTGGACTAAGTGAGATCTCCCGCATAGGCACCTGAATATCAGGCCGTGAACCCTTTACATACACTTTTTGACTTGCTGGAAAAGCTGATAAATTGATTGGATCGTTGTTCAATTCGCTTGTCATCTCAATTCCTCCTATAAGGTGATTTGATCAAGCGGAGACGGTCTACTCCCCACACATAGAAAAGGCCACATCTGTATAAGATGAGGCCTTAGAGTAGACAAATAGAAATAGAGCTCCATTTCCTCCGCTGGCATTATCCAGATCAGGTTTGACGGTCGATAGTTATAACTATCCTCTCAGCCTGGTCCCACCAAGCTCCCGTAACTATATAATTGCTACTTCAAAGTATAACCGAAAAGAGAGAATTATCCAAATCTACTCAAATGTGAGATCAATGTGTACGTTAGTATAACACCAATACCCCAAATCCTTCCAGAAGCACCTCGCCCGACAATGTTGTGCCGCTCAGTAAATCTGTTTTGGTCTCATGAAGATGGATCGTGACAGGAGTCTCACTATAATTAAGCAAAAAAGCATAACTGGAAGAAGCTCCGGTACGGACTTGCAGCTCTACCTCTTCTGGGAGCTTCAGCCAATTTGCTGGCGATTGTAGATCCATTAAATTTATGATCTCAGCCGCTGCCTGTTCGTTAAATACGGCTCCGTAATACCAAACCTCACCCTTGCCGCGACGATTTCTAGTTACCGCCGGTTTTCCCGCATAATAATCAGAGGCGTAAACCGCCATCACTTCAACCGAAGCTTCCTCTATTTTGAGAATATCATTAAAGTCATCTGCTCCTGTAACGACTTCGGTCGCGCCCGACCAGCTAATTGTTGTTGGCTGACGACTGCCCTTAACCATTGTGAATTCTTCAACTGTGATCCCGCATTGATCCTTAGCAGTACCTGGGAAAGGACGCATATAACATTGACCGCGCTCATCCTTATAGCCAGTTCTACAGCCGAAGATCAGTTTGCCGCCTTGTTGAACATATTCATCCAGCAGAGACGCTGTCTCATCTGTCATAATCGCTGGGTGAGGATAGATAAGCACGTCGTACCTTGCAAGCTCCTCCAGCGTTGTTTTTTTGCGCAAATAGAGCACGTCATTCGGGATATGCTTCCGCTGAAGAGCCTTGTACCACTCCTTATTGCTCTTCCACATAAACGGGCCATGCCAAACATCGTATTCTCCATCCCACTCATTGTCATAATCACGAACAATAGCAACGTTAGCCTGATTATGAGTACCGATAAACGCTTGACCTGCTGCTGCCAGCTCCTGACCGATCTGCCCCGCTTCCCGCACTCTCCGGTTAGGCTGATTATGATAGTCATTGATTCCATGCCAATAAATTTCATTGCCCATCGTAGCTGTCCGCCAGCGGAAATATAACACCATATCTGCCCCATGAGCGATCGACTGATAAGTCCATAACCGCATCTGCCCGGGCTTTGGAGAAGGCATATCCATCCGGTTCACCCAGCCACCCGGGCCCGACTGCTGCTCCATAATGCAGAAATTCGGGGATATCGAACGAACAACAGATAACGACAGTCCCCAGCCTCTATCATTCAGCGGATTCCGCTCATTCGGGTCATAAAAAATAGTAGAGAACTGAGGATAGGAATCATAGCTGAAGAAATCCAGCAGTTCATCCGTCATTTCATGGCTATCGAGATGACCGAACAGACCGTTCGTGGTTACCCATTGCTTAGGGGCAAGTTTACGAATGATATCCGCTTGGTTTTTGGCAAAAGAAATTGTATTGTCCGAAATAAACCGTTTTTCATCCAATGCCTGATGAGGATTGGGTTGCTTCGGTACTGGAGTCGGACGTGGAAGATAGACCTGAGACCAGTCACTATAGCTTTGATTCCAAAAAACAGCTCCCCATGCCTCGTTCAAATGCTCAAGCGTAACATATTTCTGCTGTAGCCATTCCCGGAAGGCCTTATGGTCACTCTCCGAATAAAATTCACTGATCTCACAGTTGAGCTCATTATCAATTTGCCAGCCAACTACACCCGGATGATTGCCGTAATGTTCAGCCATTTGTTCTGCAATACGTGCACACAGTTCCCGGTATTTAGGACTGCTGTAATTATAATGGCGGCGCATGCCATGCTGAAGTGTAACACCTTCGTAGGTTACATTTAATACTTCTGGATATTTATCAGTCAACCAAGCTGGAGGCGTTGCCGTCGGAGTACCAAGTACAACCTGAAGACCATATTTATGTGCTAGATCAATCGCCCGATCAAAGAGCCCGAACTGAAACTCCCCTTCTGTGGGTTCAAAAATAGACCAAGCAAACTCCCCCATCCGAATGATCGTAAAGCCGAGTTCACGCATCCGGCGATAATCGTCCTCCCACATGTTTTCTGGCCAGTGCTCCGGATAATAACAAACGCCAAGCTCGAATTTTTCAGTTGCGACAGGTTTCTTCATCATTACCTCCAAAGTATTAAAAATATGCTTTCAATATTTTATAATTCTATTGTAGTATCAATGATAAGAGGTCTTATATAACAAAATATTGCTATCATATAACAATCTTGCGTTTATTGCCTTAATCCAACTTGCGCTCTGTTGCGCTACAGAAATGGGTGCTGCCAAACATGAAGAAACAATGGTATTTGCCGACACCGGCTTTTTCAAAATATGTCTGTTATCCTGAATTTTTGGGACATTACACTCACTTTCCACAACATACAGAGAGAAGAAGCGAAGGGTTTCTGGGGAGTTATAACCTGCATTTGATCTTTGGTGGGGAGGGTTATGTATTCCATGAGGGCGAACGTATTCCGATGAGTAGAGGACGAGGTTTTCTGTACCCAAAAGGGGCTTATCAGCAATACGGCTCTGACCCAGGCGAGCCTTGGGATGTCCGATGGGTTCATTTTAATATTGAAATCGTCCTCCCCTTATTAGAGGAAGTGGACCAGTCCCGTGCATACCTGTTCACTTTTGATTTGGATGCTAAGCTGGACGAGCTATTCGAGGAAATGTACCTACTGAGCGCTTCCTACGTGACCCGTAGCGAGCCAAGACTATCTGCTCTGCTGTATGAGCTTCTAGTTAAATTGCTGCAGAACTCCGAGCCGCTTCACGGCTCAGTACCGCACGAGGTTAGACAGTCCATCCGGAGTGCTGCAGATATCATTCATGTCGAATGTGCCAGCCCTTGGTCTCTGGAATCGATGGCAAGATTGACCGGGTACAGCAGCTATCATTTTCTAAGGCTGTTCCGGGTGGTTATGGGCAAAACTCCAAACCGTTATTTAACCGATTGTCGGCTGGCTAAAGCCAAGCTTTTACTGGTTTCCACAGGACTCTCCATTGCTCAGGTTGCGACTCAGTCCGGTTTTGCCCAATCCAGCTATTTTATTAAAGTGTTCAGAAGGTTTGAAGGCATGTCTCCTGTGAAATACCGGCAGGCTTTTGGGGCGTAGACGATCTTCCTTCAGTCCGTAGAGATTCAATCTTAGTCTCTTGGACTTATCACCCTTAAAGATCATCCTTAAGAGAAATTTCACTCTCAATATCTAAACTTATTGTTTCGGAATGAATCTCCCCTTCATTATCATTCCATGTAATAGATAAAGTGGTGTTTTCATAATTTTGTCTATTTTTATTTAATTCGTCATACGAATACGGACCTGTTATAGACCCGATATCAGTGTTACTTAATATTGAAACGGGTCCATCCGTTGACCTAGCTTCATTTACAAGAACTGTTTCATCCTTATTATTAGTGTTTTTTTCATTGACTTCATACTTATAATAGCTACTATTCACTAAAGCGCTTGGGTCTCCCTTGAACACTAACTTCCCATGTCCCCGTAAAATTTTGCTAGATGAAATTATTATTTTGTAATCTAAAACATCCCATGTATCCCCTGTACCCTTAAGCGTATATACTTGAACACCAGTGTTTAAATTTGTTTCGACCTCTTTATTGAAATATAAATAACTCCATATCGCATTCGAAATAATAACCACAGCTACAAGTACTAGGATTAGTTTTTTCATATCTGCTCCTTTATAAATACTCCCAAACCTTTATTTATATCTTAAATTCCACTCCTTAGACCATTTCGGGAAAGCTTCTCCGGTCAATTCTTCGAGTGTTTTTCCATCAATGGTGTAAACCCAACCCATATGTAATTCATCGAAATCAGGAAAACTATAGCCTCCTATCACTTCATCGTCTGCTTCTAGCAGAAAAATCAGGGTTTGTTTTTTTGTATTATCCTTCTCATTATCTAAGGGGTGGTTTTTAACGATTAACTTACTTGTAGTTATTTCCTTACCTATATAATCGATTGGATCAACACTTTGAACACTCCAATATTGTATGTATGGCATTTCCGTCAGCAGTTTTTTATCTAATAAATATTCAGAAACAATTCCTTCATTACTAATGATCAGATAGCCCATATCGGTAATAAATTGTTCAGCTTTGCTATATTCTTTTTTTGAATTATCGCTAATTTCCTCATCACTACATCCCAATAAAAAGATTAAGAATAACGGAATTATGATTCTCCTTAATTTTTTCATAGGTTCTCTCCTTGCATTGTTTATTATCTCCGCGCTCAATTTATAGATTAATCTTATTGTATGAATTTAGTATCATCAAACTCTTTAGCGTCTTATAGGCTCTCCATTCCAACCTCGCTGTTTCACCGGGAGGCTCCCATTTTATCTGCCATCCTCCATCATCCTCCTGTTGGTATTCTAATACTTTTAAATGATCAAGAATGGTTTCATCAGAAAATATGCTGCTACAGTAAGAAGTTGGTGATGGCGAAAATTCTAGAGGAGAGAGTCCATAACTGTGGGATGCGGCATCCAAGCAAAAAAAGTTGGCAGTAATAAGCTCCTTAGATAATTTTTGAAATAATCCTTTGATAAAATCCGATTGAGGTAAGCTTTCCAATAAATAAAATGCAGTTAAAATTGTATGCGCATCATCATAGGCTTGTGAGTGAATATCTTCCAAACAAATTTCTGTCGCTTTATCAAGCCAGGAATGTTCTATCCCTTGCCATTTAAGAAGCCCGACAAGACCAGTAAGTCTGCTAAATGATGGCTCTGGAGAAAGAGGGTTATTCCAATGTTCTGCTCTTGGATAGTTCGATGATGAAGGAAATATTGTTGGAATCCCTTTTTTTAAGTCAGCATGCTTTGAAATATAATCACATGCTTTTTGAGAGAGTTCTTCGTCTTTTATGTTACAGTCATATAAGAAACGTAGTGCAAATTCCATGAAAAGTGGCTGACTACCGGGTGCCCGTAAATCTGGCTCTATTGCATTTCCAAACCCACCATCTTCGTTCTGGTAGGCTATTAGAGAAGTCACAACATTGCTTATTGATCCACCGTGGAAAATATATTCAAAAACCCTTCTTTCTAATAATCTGCCATGTGTCCAAATGAAATGGGCTGCTTTTTCAAAATCCATCTGTTCCCCTCCTCAAAATTTACGCTAAGCATTTAAGTATTCAATGACACTTTTAATATAGGATTCAATCGGTTCCTTTGTATTAACAATATGTATTCTGACATTAGAGGGCTTTTTAGCATTTTCAATAGTTTTAAGTAATGTCTCTTCAGAAGGCACTCTTTCAATCTGGCTAATCATTCTTTTTCTATTTCGCAGTCTATTATTGAGCTCGTCATAGTCATTTAATAAACATTCTACATATTTATATTCCGCATTATATTTCTGGGTCAGATTCAATCCTCTCTCTATCATCTCAGAGTATAAACAAGGGCTATCGAGTATAACATTATGACCTTGAGATAAGTGAAAATCTATCAAGGCCCATTCAATGTCATACGAAATTTTTCCAACTTCCTTGAACCCAGTGTTTGCTCCAAGTGATTCCATAAGAGAAGACTTTACAATGTCGTGATCAAGAATAACAGCAGAAGTATGCTGCGCTATTACTCTGGCTAATGAAGACTTTCCTGATCCGGGGTATCCAGACATCTGAAGAAAAAACAACGAGGGCCACTTCCTTTCAGCATAGTCTTGGGTCTTCCACAGACATAAATGAGCTCATAGCGTGAATTCTATGTTAGCTGATATGTATTCTTCTTCGAAAATCTATTCGAGTATTATCTCTTCTGCTTTATTGTTCCATGTTAGCATTAACTTTATTGTCTGTTTATTTAAATCCAATTCATTTGAAAATTCAGTCATTTTCATTTTCAAACCACCCTCTGTCTTACTCTTACCGAAACCTCCCTTAGTATTAAAATACTCACTTGAATACTCAAATATAAAAATCTTTATGGTAGGTTCAGTCCCTATATAATTGATTTCGTAATTTATCTCACCTGTTGATTCATTATGCTCAATAATTGTTTCCCAATAATCACCTTTTCCGTACTTCTGAACCCAATGGCTATTGCACCCGGTGACTAAAGTTATACACAGAACGAATAGAATAACTAAAGATATCTTTGTATGTTTTATTATATTCACCTCTATTCTAACAACAGAATTCCAACTATCTTTTAAGTTCAGGCTATATTTCGACGAGATTCTTATAAGCATTTATCGACTTCCATATAAGCTCCTCATCCTTAATTCCTTCATGGACAAATAACTTTATTGGAAAAAAGATTCCTTCCATAATCGATAATCTAACGTCCTCCACAAATTGTGTGTACGTGTATGCGTTCCTGATTTTATTGTTAATTGAATGAAAATACAGATCAAAAATACGTGTAGTCTCGGCACTGCCATGAAACAAATCGTGGATAAATAACATAACGAGATCCTCCGTACAAAGCCCAACCTTCACTGCTTCAAGATCAATGATGCACGGCCTTGAACTGCTGAACTTCGGATATAATAAATTGCCAACATTTAGATCACCATGGATGCATGTTGTATTTTGATATCTGGATATACGACTAATATGTTTCTGGGCATTTTCACGCAAGCTAAGTAAACTCTTCTCGTAAATACTAAACTGTTCTTCCCCAAGGTTATAAGTCTGTTGCTTTCTAAAAGCCAGATAGTCTCTCTCCAAATACGAAATATGCTTTAAATAATGCTCTATACTTTTCAAATGCTCGGGATGAGCTAACTCGCTTGTCCCCCAAGAAGCAGAATGAAACTGTACGATCACATCAATAATGTTTGCTAATTTATCAGAATCAATAGGTACTTCCCAGTCAGCTAAATTGGTATGTGTCGGGGTCAGATCTTCCATCAACAATATCCCCTCTTGTCCGACTGTATCATATTTATTAAAAAAGACTCTCGGAATAGATACATCCTTGGTATAGTAATGATTATAAATCATATTTTCATATGGAATATGATCTGACTTTGTGATTTTCTCTAATAACGACAAAACCTTATTGTCTTTCGTATACACTTCTATTTTATTGAGTGCTGCTCGATTGCGTATTTCTTGTTTTGTTCTTTTAATCTCAAGAATCTCAGGAACACCCTGACCTCTTAATAGCTCTAATAGTTGATCATCGTTTAGTAGCATTTTCATCCTCCAATCTGAATTGGCTCTCGCCTACAGTAGCCATTTGTCTCACTTCCATTTTTCAGCATTCATCAGGTTGAACTAACGTGTATAAATTCGCTTTCAACATTCCATCCACCTTCCAAAATATTGAATATTTCACGCTGAGAATTTAAATAAAAAAGACAAATCACGTATTAAAGTGACTTGTCCTCCGGTGCTTCCACATATAAATTTGCTTAAAATGAATTGAACGCTAAATAATACGTTTTATTTCCGCCAAAAAGTTGAACAGTCTGCCTTATCCAAAATATTAAACTCGATCATTTTTTCAAGTAATGAGAAATCAACTGGACTTTCCCATCGGATGCGTAATAACTGCTTGGTATGATCATAACCTGCCTGCACAATTTCATCAGAAAAACGATTAATTCCTGCAATTTCAGGGGCAACCGCCAAATGATGTTTGGATACACTGAAGCCAATAATAAAAGTCTCGTGATCGGTAAACATAGGCTGATTCCACGCAACTTTTGGCTTTAAATCAGTAAATTTTCCAGCTACCCAAGCCAAAACTTCTTCCATTCTTTCCCGATGTTGCGGGTTATCAATCTGCGCTAAATATTCTGCAAATACTTCCATGTCATTCTCTCCTAAAAAAATATTTTCGAATAGTCTATTTGATGTTACGTCATATCAACTACATTCTCTTAGCATAATAATTAAACAGGAAGATTCCTAAGGAGATTTGAAAAATAAAAACACCACATAACACAGTGACTACAGTTTGATCTACTCCCATTAAACTAAATACAACAGTTAGAGCCATTAGGATGTAAAAGTTAACAATATTAGTTTTCCAACCGGCTTTTTCTCTTATTCTTATTTTCCGTTCGTCATTAGCCTCAATTTTACTCATTCTAACTTTCTCATCATTCTTTACTTTGTTCTGAGGCTTATTAAGCCATAACGAATACCCCATATTTCCTACTCCAAGCACTGCAAGGACTGAACCCACACCAATGAGCAAACCGGAAATTCCTTTTAGCTTCTCGTCGATTAAAATAAATCCACCCATATAAACCATAGTAGCACCTGCAATTGTTAAGAACACCCATTTACTCGCCGTTTTCATTACCCAGCTCCTCCTCGTAAATGAAAATATCTTCAATACTCATTTCAAAAAATCGCGCAATCTTAAATGCAAGAATGATGGATGGGTTATACCGGCCATTTTCAAGTGAACCAATCGTTTGCCTGGATACTTCCAATTTATCCGCTAGTTCTTCTTGTTTAATACCTTTTTCTTTTCTAATCTCTTCAAGCCTGTTTTTCAATATCTTACCTCCTGAAGCAATTATGGAAAGTTAACTTTCCGTAAGAATAACACATTGAAGTGTGTATGTAAAGCTAACTTTCCATCAGCTGAAATTGATTGCAATTTAACCCGTGATCTTTATAGGTGTAATGATTTAGGGCACGCCTTGTTGATACTACATCTGTAGAATTGGGCATGAAAAAACGCCACCCGCTAACTCCCTAATAGGAGTACGGGGTGACGTTGAGTGTTTTACGGGCGAAAACTTATGAAAGAAAAGTTCAGTTAGCTTAGCCTGCCTCAAGAATATACCCTCCGAAAGTTTGCCTTTTTAATAAAAAAGTCCCGATGATTATTCACATCATCGGGACTAACGTGTCATTGTCAGCAGAAAATAAAATATTAGACTGTCTCTGTTTCATTGAACAAAAGTCTCCTGTTAGCTTAAACGACATTACGCACCGAGTTTAGCCTTGCAGGGTTGTCTGCTAATTACGGTTCACCGAAAATCCTTAGCAGACCAAGCAGAGCGGCGTAGATATGATTTAATAAGATGTCGGCAGCTTCTTCGACTATACTTTCAAATTCTTCTCTTACTGACTATGATTTATTAAATGAGCAATTTCTTTAACTCTCTCCATTGTAATTCCTTCTCTTTGTTCAACTGCAAGTTGATGATTCGTTTGTTCTAATTCTATTAACGGAACAGCACCAACCTCTTGTGTATGCACCATTGTCTTTAACGATAATGTAGTTATTGGATATATTGAAAGTTCAGTCGATAACCAACCAAAATAAGGTTCTTCCGTCTCCCTTCCTTCTACGTGCAATAATTCATTAGACTTCAGAAAGTTTTCTTCACTAAGAGAAACCCACACACTCCATATAAATTTCTCTTTGCTATCAATTATTGGTATTTCAATATGTCCTCTAATAAAGAAATGCTGTTCATCAATTACACAAAAATCTCTAATTAATTCTGTTCTTTTCTCTTCTGGTACAGTGTAAAAATAATATGGTGCTTCACTTCCGTAACATAAAGGAAGTTCACTTAATTCGTTGTTACAGTGAGGGCATTTCATGTTTTCTGCTCCTTATAGTTTCTCGCCGATTTCTTATAACGTCTTATTTGGGAACTTTGTGATAATTCCATCTGTTGAGTATTCGCGAAATTACTTAGTTATCCTGCCCTTTTAATTCAATAAAAACGGCAGCTGATCCTCTGATCGGCTGCCTTCTTGTTGCGATTAAACTATCGTGACCCATTAGTTTAATCATATCAACTCTGAGATAAACATTGGTGTAGCTCCATCCTCTGTATTAAAGCCAATTTTATTATAGAAATTCACTGCATGAGGATAAGAAATTAATACTTTTGTTTTACACCCTTTATATCTATCAAGCATTATATTCATCATTTCCTTACCTATACCAATACCTATACTCTGATAACTCGGATTAATAAGCATATAATGAAAATATACCGTTAAAACACCATCTGACAAAGCATTTATTAAACCGACAAGCTTTCCTCCTTCCCAAGCGGTAACAATTGAATGAGACCCTCCGATTGCTTGTAAAAGCTCGTTTGGATACTTGCCAGACTCCCATTCTACCGAAAGAAATAACTCTTGGAGTGCATCCTTAGTGATATCCTCTTAGCTTGGAGCGTAATAAATACTCACCCCTATACCTTCCTTTCATAAAACTAACTACGGCACAACATCTGTTTTAAACTCCCATATTTCGATGGTTTTGCAATCCTTACGAAGCCATAAAATAATACCAACAAAGAAATTTCGGATTTATCAAAGTGAATAATCACTTTATTTACCTCAATATACTATTAAAAATATGTATAGAAAATGGATTAACTGAAGTGGAATTTGTATTTATTCACATTAGAGAATTCATGATAATACTTTTTTCACTTAAGCATACAAATCCTAAGAGGCATATAGCGTTAATCTGCCAGTTAGCTAAATAGATAACATTGAACAATAGTTAAATATTTAGCTAATCGGCGAAGTATAACGTTCTTGTCCTCAGCCTGGGGCAAGAAACGTGATTGCTTAATCAAAAAAAAGCCGCTAAATTAGCGACTTTTAATCTAACATGTGCGTTTCTTAATGAACAGTTGTATCTGATAATCCCACTGCAATATTCCAGTCACAATAATGTTATGAAGAACAAAATCTGGACACACATCGTATTCCGTCTTTGCCCTTTCAAGTAAATTTTGTAATACAGCATTCTTATTCTCTTCGGCACAGTTTGCACACAGATAGTCCCCTTCTGGTAGCACAGTTAACCCCTCTAAAGACGGATATTTCAAGCAAACAGCAAATAACCGTGTTATTCCTTCAGTCGTAAACATTCCCGCCATATCTTCAAACAGAAATTGTGAATGCAGAGAAGTCTCAATTTGTTGATAGAAATGTCTGTGATAGTCCCATAAATTCTTAAGTGTGGGGCTTTCCATTTTATTCGAAAACATAATTACCCTTTCCTCTATGTGTCTGACAAAGTAATTTTCACTTTGACTATAATCGTTGTGGAACTTATTTTCATAATGTAGATAGGCACGTTTAATTTTCGATTTTGCATACTGCAGACGAGCAATTTTATCGTCTGCTCTTTTTTCTGCCTGTTTTAGAAAATCAATTACTTTAGAGAGATCATTCTGCTGCAATATATCTTTAATATCCATTAAAGTAAGATCCATTGCTTTGAGCAGTTCAATGGTTTGCAGCTTTACGAGCTCCTGCTCGGAATAGTATCGATATCCCGACAATTCATCTTTATGGCATGGCTTGACTAACCCAATACGATCATAGTGCCGCAAGGTCTCACTGGTCATCTCTACGATTTCTGCTGCTTGCTTAATTGTAAAATAGTTGTTCATATCTACCCTCTTGACCTTTTTGTAACACAAAAGTTTATGATGATTAAAACATATGCGACTGATAAACGCAACGAAATACAAAAATGATCCGATCCAACTCTTGCAACATATTTGGGTAGACTTTTTCAAGATCATTATGTTTAGCTCTAATGCTTAGTTGCATATCGCAATTTTTTTTGCAGAGCAGCTTAGGATTGGTATTCGTAGGACTGGCTATATTAAAAAGAAAAATGATTTAACAAAGGAGCATTTTATAATGAAAAGTACTGCAAAAAAATTACTAACTACTATAGGCATATTGGTGACACTATTGATATCATTGGCAGGATGCTCCTCCCACTCCACTTCCATGGAGGAAAAAAATTACATCATCCCTGCCCAAAAGATTGATACCTTAACAATTGATGTAAAGGACAAAAAAATAACTATCCTCCAATCTAAAGATGAACAAATTCATATTGTTTACTATGAAAGTGAGAAAGATTTTTACAAGATTGATCTATCTGATGATAAAGAACTATCAATGGTAAGTGACAGTAATAAGGAATGGAATGACTATATCGGAGGAAAAGGCTCGCAAGTAACCAGAACTATTCAGGTATGGATACCTGATGCAACTTTAAAAAATTTGACTTTAAAAACATCAAATGAAAGTATTGTATTACCAACAATCGCGTTTTTGGGGACAGTGGAAGTAAACATAAATAACGGAAATATCCAACTGGACAAATTGAATGCAGGGACGGCTATAACCCTTGAAACAAAAAACGGAAATATTAGCGGTTCAATTCTAGGGTCATATGATGATTTCGCGATCTTAAGCAAGGTAAAGAAAGGAGATAGCAATTTGCCTGCCAATAAAGAAAATGGTTCAAAAAAATTATCTGCTTATACAAATAACGGCGATATTACCTTACAATTTTCTGAGTAGCCAGCAGTTAAATATTAGCTCGTATGAAGTCAGATACAATATTGAAAGGGATAACCCCTGTTTCACTTTTGAAACTTCTGGTCGTACCTCTTCGACTATTCCACCGGCCTATGACCGATACAATATCCCTCCCTCTTGTAATGGAAAATCACCTTGATAAAGTTGTTAATCCGACCCGTAAATCGATTATCTTATGATGTACCCGAGGGCCAAAATTAAGCTTGATCGTGAATTCCATCAAAATAAGGTATAAGCCGCATTACAGCGGCTTATACCTTCTCATGATTTTGTTTGACTGTTTTGAACCATCCTTTGGAAATGAATGTATCCGATGCATATAAAAAACACTACTAACGATATAATTTAAATAATACCGTATATTGGATATTTAAACTATCCTGCCAGTTAGCTTAATGAAGCATCTCAGTCTAATACTTTATTTTTTTTTGACAACAACTATACTTTTATATCACCAAACCTACTCCACAGTAACACTCTTCGCCAAGTTACGTGGTTTATCCACATCATGACCCAGCGCAAGAGAAGCATAATAAGACAATAATTGCAGAGGCACTACGGACAAAGCTGCTGTCAGCATTGGAAGTGTCTTTGGAATCACGAACACTTGATCAACTGATCTAAGCAGGTCAGTCAAATGCTCTTGGTGAGTGATTGCCAGCACGTCTGCGCCACGAGCTTTCACTTCTTTGATGTTGCTGACGGTCTTCTCAAGTACAGCTTCCTGAGTTGCCAGGGCAATAACTGGAACACCTTCTTCGATCAGAGCCAATGTACCGTGTTTCAATTCACCTGCAGCATAAGCTTCGGAGTGAATATAAGAGATTTCTTTCAGCTTCAAAGATCCTTCTTGAGCAACAGCGTAGTCTACGCCGCGGCCGATGAAGAACAAGTTTTTGTGCTCAGAAATTTGTTCAGCATAACCTTTGATCGCTTCTTTTTGAGCTAGGATCTCTTCCACTTGCTCTGGCAGAGATTGCATAGCTGCAAGAATCTTAGTAACTTGTGCTTCGGTTTGTGTTCCACGAACTTCAGCCAAGTAAAGAGCAAACAATCCAAATGCGATCAATTGTGAAGTGTAAGCTTTGGTCGAAGCTACTGCAATTTCCGGACCCGCCAAGGTTACCAACACATCATTTGCTTCGCGAGCGATAGAACTGCCCACAACGTTAGTGATCGCCAATACGTGTGCCCCGTTAGCTTGCGCTTCACGCAGAGCTGCCAAAGTATCTGCAGTCTCACCGGATTGGCTGACTACGATAACCAAAGTTTCTGGAGTCACGATTGGGGAACGGTAACGATATTCCGAAGCGATATCATTCTCAACCGGAATACGAACCAAAGATTCGATCATAGTACGTCCTACCACACCTGCGTTGTATGCTGTTCCGCAAGCAACGACTTGAATGTTACGGATGTTCTTGATTTGTTCTTCAGTCATGTTCAATTCAGGCAATACAACCTTGTTGCCTTCCGCATTGATGCGACCACGCATGGTGTCGCGGTAAGCCTTAGGTTGCTCGTGTATTTCTTTCAACATGAAATGCTCGTAGCCGCCTTTTTCTGCGGTAACTGCATCCCAATCGACAGTAATCATTTCCCGAGAAATAAAATTGCCTTCAATCGTCATCAATTCGACAGCATCTCTTGTCAGCACAGCCATTTCGCCGTCATTCAAAATATATACGTTACGGGTATATTCAAGCAGTGCAGGAATATCTGACCCGATAAAGTTTTCTCCTTCGCCAAGACCGATAATGAGCGGGCTAGCTTGACGAACAGCCACCAGTTTATCTGGTTCATATTCAGTCAGGACGCCTAATGCAAACGCACCGCGCATAAACGTAATCGCTTTTTGTACAGCCTTCACGATATCCCCGTCATATTCGCGAGCAATCAGATGTGAAATAACTTCTGTATCTGTTTCAGAGACAAAGTGGCATCCGCCAGCGATCAGCTCTTCTTTCAGATCCAGATAGTTTTCGACAATACCGTTGTGAACTACCGAGAACTTCATGCTGTTATCCGTATGTGGATGTGAGTTCTCATCGGATGGTTTACCGTGAGTTGCCCAGCGTGTGTGTCCGATACCTGCGCTACCTGCCAGCGGGCTGTCTTGGAGCTTCGACTGCAGATTCGCCAAACGGCCTTGAGCTTTCACTACTTGCAGTCCTTCTTGGGTAAATACAGCAATACCAGCGGAATCATATCCACGATATTCCAATTTCTTCAAGCCCTCAACCAAGATCCCCTGCGAATTCTGATTACCAATATATCCTACAATACCACACATTATAATTTCCCCCGTCCGAGTTATCGTAATGTGGCGGCATAAGGAAAGAAACGTGCCGTGCGGCATGTTTTTGAGAAAAAGCAAATATTCTGTTGTATTTTAGGATCAACAAAATAAACTGTCACTTACATTCTAATGTTCATGAAATGCACAGCCTTCTCCTCTGCCGTGGCAGAAATAACGTGTTTCCTTCTGATGCGCGCACACATGAATAATATAATTTGTTGCACCCATGAAAACGTTGTGTGAAAGGTCGCCCTTTCATTTTCCGTATCCATTTACGGCTCTGGTGCATCACCGGGAGGTCCCCGCCGAACATTTCGAACACCTCCACCTCGTCAGCTTACGTCTGCCGTGATCCGTTCAAGCCATAGCCTACATAACAAGTAAGCAGCTTTCCCTTCTCCCCCGCGCTAGACCAAGCTCTGGCGCTTGCTATTGCTAACCTCACAATCCCCGCTTTCCTTCTAGAATGACACTTAATCTATTATATGCACCTTGTAGTACTTTGGCAATGGCGCACCAACCTAAATTTTACAAAACCAGTTCAAACGATCCAATCCTAAAATAAAATAACACTGGTGCAACGAATCCGAATCGCTCTCGCTCACTGCACCAGCCTTATAGTTAAGGTAATGGATTATACCAATTCGCGTTGAACTACTTCCACAATTTGATTCACATAAAGATCCAGATCTGCCTTATCCGGTCCCTCTGCCATAACGCGGATTAGAGATTCCGTACCTGACGGACGTACAAGCACACGGCCATTGTCGCCTAGCTTGCCTTCTACTTCAGCGATAGCCGCTTCTATAGCTACGTTATTAGGGTAATTAGTCTTATCCTGTACACGAACATTGACCAGCACCTGCGGGTATTTAGTCATCATACTCTTAACTTCGCTAAGCTGTTTGCCTGTAGCCTTAAGTGTGTCTACCAGCTGAATAGCTGTAAGAATACCATCACCAGTAGTATTGTAATCCAGGAAAATAACATGTCCAGACTGTTCTCCACCTAGATTAAAGCCTCCACGACGCATTTCTTCCATAACATAACGATCCCCTACAGCTGTCTTAGCGGTATTCAGGGATAATTTCTCGGTAGCTTTATAAAATCCGATGTTACTCATAACGGTTGATACAATCGTGCTATCCTTCAGCTTACCTGCACGGTTCATCGCATCGCCACAAATACAAAGGATAAAGTCACCATCGACTTCATCACCATTATTATCAATAGCGATCAAGCGGTCTGCATCTCCGTCAAAAGCAAGTCCCAAATCAGCTCCATGACGTAAGACTTCTTCACGCAAAGTCTCTGGATGTGTCGAACCAAATCCATCATTAATATTCAATCCATCTGGCTCAGCCCCGATAGAGATCACCTCAGCGCCAAGCTCTCTGAACAGTCTTGGAGCAAGCTCATACGCTGCGCCATGCGCACAGTCCAGTACAACCTTGATTCCCTTAAAGTCCTGAGAAATGGTAGTTTTCAAATACTCCAGATAAAGATACTTAGCGTCATTATCTACGGTAACCATACCTAAACCTGAACCGATAGGACGAGGCAATTCATCTACCTCCGCATCCATAAGCTCTTCAATTTGCAGTTCGGTTTCATCTGTTAGCTTGAAGCCATCCCCACCAAAGAACTTAATGCCGTTATCCTCTACCGGATTGTGAGAAGCTGAGATCATGACGCCTGCGTCTGCTTTTAACAATCTCGTAATATAGGCAACAGCAGGTGTACTAACTACGCCTATACGGATTACATCAGCTCCAATAGACAATAAGCCCGCAATCAGCGCGGATTCCAATAAAGGACCGGAAATACGTGTATCCATTCCGATAACAACCTTCGGTTTATCCAAGTTACCCGCTAGTACATAACCTCCACAACGGCCAATGCTATAAGCCATTTCTGCAGTCAATTCACGGTTTGCTACTCCCCGCACACCGTCTGTTCCAAAATACTTCCCCATTATTTTTCTCCTTTGAATACGCTACGTTAGCTTAATGTACTATCATATGATTTGCATACTATTTTGGTGTACCACTGGGCTCAAAAGATTACGTCCCACCCGTACCTACAGGATTTTCGGAATTCGTACTTGTGTTAGCTGTGCCGTTATTCTCCGGATTGGTATCCGTTGGTACAGGCGTTGGTGTTGCTCCAGCCTCTCCGCTATGAGTGGGCTTCTCCGTAGGTTCCTCATCACCTATAACAGGTTCAGAACTTGGCTCAGGAGTAGTAGTTACCCCCCCCGTATCTGGATGAGGTGTAGGAACTGGCGCTGCAGGTGATAACAGCTGCACGGTCACAGTAAGTGGCACCCCTGCATTGGCTAGTGCGATAAACTGGGGCAGCGATACCCGCAAAGAAACCTCGTGAGTTCCAGCCGAAAGACCGCTAACATCAGCCACAACCCCTATATCTTTCTTATCAAGTTGATCTAGTAAAGCAGGCGCACCCTTTAAGGTAAGCGCTATTTCCTTGCTTGAAGGATTAACAATACTTCCTTCCAGATCATCCCCCACACCCTGAAGCTTGACAGGTACCGCCTCAATCGTCCGCTCAGCAATTTCTGAGATGGTTAATGAAACATTCACAGCTTCGGGCATGACTTTCTCCGTTCCAGCCGGAGGCTTCAAATCGACCTTTACTTGTTTCGTTCCAGCAGAATCTATTGCACTAAGGTTAACAGTGGCTTCATAGGCTGATAAAGCTGCCAAAGCCTCTGCTTGTCCATACACTACGACTGCTTCCTGCTCAGGTGACAATTTGGATAATACGAGAGAATCCGGAAGTTGTCCAGTAAAGCCAATCTCCAGCGGCAAACTCTTAAACGGTAAGGTAATCGGCAATTCCACGGATACAGTAGAAGGCTCAATTACAGCATTTTTAATTTCATTTCCATCCTTATCATAAGCGTGTAGCTTCAATTTTTTCTCTTTAAATGTCTCATTCTCACCGTTAAGCTCAATGGTTCCTTGTATCTTAGCTACCTTGCTCAGTTCATTATCAGCAAGTGTGACTTCGACAGTATCTGTAGGCTGCAGGACCGGGGTGCCTATTTGGTAGCCCTCTGCAGGTTTCCCCTTCGTAACCAAGGATATGGGAAAAGACTTTGTATTCCGTGATTCTACATGTACGGTAACCTCTTTAGGATTCATTCTTACCAGGGATACACCTTTTGGCAGTTTATAATAAAGTGGCAACGTGGTATCTCCAGGTTCGACCTTAGTCAGATCAAGCATTACTTTATAGTCATCCGAGAACTGAAAGGAGATATCGGAATTTTTACCCGCTACCTCCAGACTCACACTGTCGACAGCCAAAGGTTCAAGGACATATTTATCCTCGTCAAGGCCGGTCACTTCAATCTTCACATTCTCAATAGTTTTTGTTTTAATATCCACTGTTGTCTGTCCAGAAGGCGCAGTATCGACATGAACCATCGTAAACAAAATGATCCCGAACACAAGGGCCAGAATCTTATTGAAATTGTTATTGTTCATCCACTTATCCATGATTCTTGTCCCCCTTCCGTTTCCAGAAAGTTGAACCCTTCTCCTTCAGCGATGAACTTACACTAAGCTCTTGATGGAGCTTCGATATCATGGATTCTTCCTTAATGTCTCTCACGATCTGGCCATTAATTGCAAGGGAAATCTGCCCTGTCTCCTCTGAGACAATGACAGACACTGAGTCCGCAACCTCACTTATTCCTATAGCAGCGCGATGACGGGTTCCCAGTTCTTTGCTGATAAAAGGATTCTCGGACAAAGGCAAGTAACAAGCAGCCGCAGCAATCTGATTTCCCTGCATAATAAGGGCTCCGTCATGCAGAGGTGTATTGGGAATGAAGATGTTAATGAGTAATTCGGAGCTGACCAGGGAACGCATGGGTATACCTGACTCTGTATATTCGTTTAGCCCCGTCTCCCGCTCAAAAACGATTAACGCCCCTATTTTTCTACGAGATAAATAATTCACGGCTTTAATCACTTCGCCGATTAACTTACTGATCTCTTCGTCACTTTCTCCAGCCCGTCCGAAAAATCTGCCCCGTCCAAGCTGCTCAAGTCCCCTTCGTAGTTCCGGCTGAAAAATGATAAAGACAGCTAGGACCCCGAAAGTAAACATTTGATTCATTAGCCATTTAAGTGTATACAAGTCCAAGATTGTGCTTACCGCCCAAATCAAGACCAGAACCAGTATCCCTTTTAAAAGCTGAATCGCCCGCGTCCCGCGTACCATATTAAGCACTTTATAAATAATGTAACTGACGATCAGGATATCAATTATATCTTTAATGGAATCTTTCCATGTTAGCTCAGTAAAATAACTCATTGCCTAAAACCCCCGTCATTTCAAATTAGCTGGGTTTATGTAAAATGTCTGTTAGCTCTGTATCATATCTAGGTTATAACGTTCGGGCTTCAGTTGCAAGTTTAGTCCCTCAATCCTTTCCGAAACCACCCAATTTAAGGAAACAAAAAAGCGCCATCTTTCCGGAAAAAGAGGCGCTAATTAATATTCCTGCTCAAGGTAACCACTGCCCGCATTAACGGTAGGCAACTTCAGAGAACATGTTCGTCACTTTATACCAGAACCAGCTTACTGCCTGGTCTATGCTTTTGACTTGCCCAGAAATATGAGCTGTTGAAGCCTGATATAGAGATCCGTCAATGACTGTCACGTTGCCGTTCACTTCTCCATATACCTGTGCTTTACCGTTCTCTATGGTAAGGTCTCCGGTAATTATTTTGCCGGAAGGTACAATTACAGTATCCCCTTTGATGACCACTTGATCCAAATCAACACCTCTAACTACAAGCTGTCTGTCTGGACTCCAAAAAGTTACGGTGCTCATCAGCATAACGACAAGGAATAGAGATGCCGCTGTAAGTGCAGGGTGTCTCTTGATCCAGGTAATAAAGGCTTTTTCTTTCTTAGTCTTTGGCAATGAACTCATTATCCGGCTCACAAGATCATCTGAAGCTACAGGATTCTGATGCATTAGGGAGAACATCAACATATCTGTCTGTTCCAATTCTTTAAACTTTGCACGGCAATCTGGACAGGATAGAAGATGCTCCTTCAATTCCCTCTGCTGCTGTTCGGGCAAGTCGTCATCCAAGTAGTCATGCATCATAGAGACGGCCAGTTTGCATTCCATAGGAGCCAATCCTTTCATGAGTGCTATTTAATTATCCTAAGACAAAGGGTCAGGACACATAAGACTTGCTTAACTTACATACGTCGCTCTCGAAAAGATGTTTCATAAAAAAAATCTATTTTTACATTTTCGGGCCTAATTTTTTACGCAAAAATTCACGGCCTCGGTGTACACGCGTCTTAATCGTGGTCACGGGCATATCCAGGACATCACTAATCTCCTGAAGTGACAGATCCTGCAGGTACCTCAGAATCATCACCGACCTGTATTTCACAGGCAGACTGTCAATCGCCTCATAGATTAGCCCCTGCGTCTCAGAGAGCAATAGTTCGGTCTCAGGTGTCACATTATCGCTCGGAATCAACGAGTAGCCATCAAGGCCCTCCTGATCGTTCATTTCAGCATCCAGCGAATAGGTTGGTTTTCGTTTACGCAATCTATCAATACAGAGGTTCGTTCCAATCCGGTAAATCCATGTGGAGAACTTCTGTTTATCATCATAACGATCCAAATTCCTATACACACGCAAAAAGGTCTCCTGAACAATATCCTCCGCCTCATGGCGATTGTTCAACATCCTGTAAGCTAAATGATATATTTTGTCTTTATATAGTTCCACAAGCTCGGCAAATGCCCTTTGGTCGCCCTTCAAGGCGAGCTTTGTCAATCTGCCTTCCAAATTCTCCACCTGTTAACTCCCCCAGACTTGCCGCCCTTGGTATTTCTTCGCAAATATCCACGGTACAAGCAATTAAATCGTAATTCAAGTTTGTGTAAAAATCAAGGATTGTATTGTAACCTTCTATGTAAACTGAGTTAAAAACTGGACAACTTGGTATAGGCGATTAAGTGCGGCTCCGAGAAATATTTGGACTTCCGGTCGCTGTTATCCTCACATTTTCTGATTATAAACCGCATATAGCGGTCGAAATCTGAGGATAAAGGCGAACGCTGGCGCTCCTACAGTTCCAAATATTCTCTACGCTGCTCCATCACCGAAGTAATAAGTGCCACGTTATTTACCTCCGATTACATCTCGGTTACTTGGGTAGGGTAATAAAAAAAATATCGGGTTTGACTCTCCAATATTTAGGCACAAGTAAAGTTCACAGCAGCAATATACAGTTTATGATCACAACAACTTGTATTAGGCAAAAAAAGTCCGCCCCAAATAGGGCGGACTTTTTGTTGTTAAGACTATATCAGCCGGTATTCCGAAGACCGGCGGCAATGCCGTTGATGGTAAGCAATACTTCGCGAAGCAGTTCGCTATCATCTCCATCGATTTCACGGAGCGCTCTAAGCTCGGATAGCAATTGAACCTGCAGGTAGCTAAGCGGATCAACGTATGGATTACGGAGTCTGATCGACTCTTGAATCACAGGAACGTTATCCAGAATATCCTGCTGGCCTGTAATCTTCAGGATCAGCTCAGAGGTCAGATTAAATTCATCTTCAATCTGGCCGAAGATCCGTTGACGTGCTTCCTCGTTCTTGCCCATGCTGGCGTATTCCTTAGCAATAATCAAGTCCGCTTTTGAAATAGCCATTTGCAGCGTATCTATCAGTGTAGTAAAGAATGAGAAGTTCTCATACATATGTTGCATTATCTTCAGATTCTCTTCCTTACCCTCATAGAAACTCTGCAGTCCGGTTCCAGCAGCGTACCAGGCTGGGAGCAAATAACGGCTTTGTGTCCATGCAAATACCCAAGGAATTGCACGCAGATCTTCAAAACGGTCGCTGTTCTTCCGCTTGGAAGGACGGGAACCGATATTAAGCTCTCCAACCTCAGGCAGAGGTGTTGATTCTTTGAAATAAGTCAGGAAATCCGGATCACGGAAGATCAAATCCTGATATTTGTTCAGCGAGACCTCAGAAATCCGGGCAACAATCTCTTCCCATTTCTCTTCATAAAGATCCGCTTGTGGCACTCTCGCACTAATTGCTGCTGTTACAAGCGCAGATGTTGCTTGCTCCAGACTGCGGTAAGCAATCCCCTGCATGGAGTAACGGGAGGAGATTACTTCTCCCTGCTCGGTAATCTTAATCCCGCCGCCAATTGTCGAAGCTGGCTGAGCAAGAATACTGCGGTTAAGCGGCATACCCCCGCGGCCGAGCGCTCCACCACGACCATGGAAGAACTTTAGCTTGATTCCGAACTGATCGGCTGTCGCTGTAATTTCTTTTAGGGCAACACGCAGTTCCCAGTTAGCAGTAACCACGCCGCCATCTTTATTACTATCTGAATATCCAAGCATGATTTCCTGCAAATCATTCATTGCTCTTACCGCATCACGGTAGATCGGCATACTGAGCAGTGTGTGCATAATTTGCGGTGCTTCATGCAAATCATCAATCGTTTCAAAAAGTGGCACAGCTTGCAGGGTACATACAACTGTACCGTCGTTATCCTTGCGGAATAGTCCTACCTCTTTGGCGAAGACCATAACCTCCAGAATGTCGCTTGCAGCTTCCGCCATACTGATCAGATAACTGGTGATACATTGTTTGCCGTACTCTTCCTGCGATGCGAAGATCGTCCGGTAAACCGCCAGACACTCCTCTGTACTTTCAGTGTAAGTCTGGTAAGAAGAGGTCAACGGACGTGGATCATTCAGCAATTTCTCCAGCAGATCAATCTTCTCGATCTCCGTCAACTTAGAGTAATCCGGCGAAATGTTCATCTTCGCCAAAATTTCTGTCATGGCATTCTCATGTTCTTGGCTGTGTTGACGCACGTCAAGAGTTGCCGTATGGAATCCGAACAGCTCCACTTGGCGGATTAGCTTTTTAATATAGGTATCGGCCACATAGTCGGCATAGTGATGTCGTAGACTGCGGTCAATGACATTCAAATCATCTATGAACTCCTCAGGTGTAGCATAACGCTCAGGAGTATCTTTTTTCTCATCATCCAAAACATTTTGTGTCTTAGAGATCATGTAGCTAAGTTTAATTCGGTAAGGTTCGTTGTCATTGCGCCATTCTTCCATCTTGCCTAGGTTAATGATCTCACGATCAGCTTCGATGGATTCTACTAGCTCAGGCGTCACTTTAACAATACTTGTGCTAAAGCTTAGATATTTCATGAGTTCACGCATAATCCGCTGATATTCACGAATGGCCAGCTTACGCTGCATGCGTAAAGTCTGCGCAGTGACTGTTGAGGTTACCGATGGGTTACCATCACGGTCTCCACCAATCCATGATCCAAAACGCAAGTAGGTTGGCACATGCCAATTCTGTCCAGGATAGTATTTGCTCAGACAGCGTTCAAGCTCTTGATACACATCCGGCAATACATGGAAAATAGTCTCATGGAAATAGTACATTCCATTGCGCACTTCATCGAGTACTGTCGGCTTGCGGTCACGTAGCTCATCCGTTTGCCAAAGCGTAATCACTTCATTCAATAGCTTCTCGCGAAGCTGTTCACGTTCACGGAAAGTTAGAGTAGGGTTATCAAGACCCATAACATCATCGGATATCCGTTTATGAATATCGAGAATCGCACGGCGCATGGCTTCCGTTGGATGTGCCGTCATTACAAGTTCCAGAGACAATCCTTCAATAATCTCGTTGACTTCCTCATGAGAGAAATCACGTTCACGAAGCTCTTGAATAGCGCTTTCTATAGAACCGGGTTGAACTGTCTCCCCAGCTGAACGTTCATAGTCACGTTTACGGCGAATCCGGTGGTTCTGTTCGGCAATATTCACCAATTGAAAATAAATGGCGAACGCTCTTATTACCTGATGACGGTTCTCCGGATCCAAAGAATTGATTAACTCCTTAAATTCACTATGCAGTTCAGGTAAAAATAGTGAGCGTAGCGATTTACTGGTCTCGCGGATCTTCTCCACGATCTCTAGCAGTTCGTTACCGCCTTGGTGAACCAAGACCTCTCCTAAAATGTTCCCCAAGAACCGTACGTCCCGTCGCAGCAGATTGTTAGAGTTGCTTTTGCTGACGGTAGTCGTAAGTTCGGTCATGCTGCTCCCCCCATTCTCTTCCGGATCAATGTGTTAAGTTTGTCTGTCTAAATATCGTCTATTAAAGCTTCCTCATATCATACAATAAAACCGTTTGAAAATCTGCAACTTTTTTGTGCTGTAAAGCGACACAGTACCTAAGATTATACACCAATTTCTGAATTTATACAGTCCTTATATTTTATGTATTCTTTCATATATATAATGGCTCTATCGTATATTCTCTATGTATGCTTATATTCGGATTGTGCGGAGCTGGTCAATGAACAGTCCAATTAAAGGAGAATAATGACGATCACGGTTATACGAATAATAAATATGTCTTTCAAAATTATAATCCGGAATGGCTCGCATTAGCAATCTTCCTCTGGCTACCTCGTCCTCCACAGCAAGTCGTGAAATAAATGAGACATGCTGTCCACTCATAAGCGATTGCTTAATCGCCTCCAGTGAATCGAGCAAAATATGCGGTTTTGATTCTTTTCCCTCTCGTTCAAACCATTTATCCGTCAAATGGCGTGTGCTTGATTCCTTGTCATGCAAAATAAAGCTCGCTGAAGCGATCATCGCCGAGTTTAAATTAGAAAATCCGGCAAAATCATGTGTAGGTGCAAAAACAAGGACAAGCTCATCTTCACATAAGGCTTGAGTATGCAGATCAGGCAGATAAAAAGATTCCGTAGACAAGATACCAAGATCAATCTCATGACTGGCAAGCATTTCTTTGATCACCGGTGAAGGCTTAACCGATAAAGAAATGGTAATCCCCGGATGTTGTTCGCCAAACAGCCCCAATATTTTTGGAAGAATATATGTAGCTGGAACATAACTGGCACCAATCTTCAGCGTCCCCCGGCCTGCCTGACTGAACTCTTTTACCACCCGCTCCGCTTCCGCTGCAAGCGCATTGATTTTAATCGCATAGTGAAGAAACGCTTTGCCACTCTCCGTAAGAATCATTTTATCCATTCTGGATTCAAATAACTTCTCCCCCAATTGCTGCTCTAAATTCTTCAAATGATACGTAACAGTGGGCTGCTTTAGTCCGAGTTTATCTGCTACCGTGGTAATTTTTTTATGTTTATACAGCAGTTCTACAATTTCCAGCTTCATTAGATTAAGGTTCATTCTCTTCCACTCCCTCGCCTTTTCCTAAACGGTAACATAGAAGAATTCTATGAATGTTAAAATA
Source organism: Paenibacillus sp. FSL R5-0928 (assembly GCF_037970385.1). Taxonomy (NCBI): domain Bacteria; kingdom Bacillati; phylum Bacillota; class Bacilli; order Caryophanales; family Paenibacillaceae; genus Paenibacillus; species Paenibacillus sp. FSL R5-0928. The sequence continues at coordinate 6,403,061 of NZ_CP150225.1, forward strand.
AATCGGCAAAAAAGTTAATATCACAGTTACATTCAGCAAATATAGCGGGAATTCTTTACCTTTACACTAAGAACAAGCTTAAGAACAGGCAGGTAGATAGAATGAAGGAAATTACAATCCACAGATTGGAAAAGAAATTCGGAGATGTGCATGCCCTGAAAGCTGCAGATCTGAAGATTCCCGCTGGAAGCTTTACGACATTACTCGGTCCTTCAGGTTGTGGAAAGACGACACTACTCCGTCTGATTGCTGGGCTGGAAACACCGGATGCAGGAGAAATTCTGATCGATGATGAGTTTATTTTTTCAGGCAGCAAAAGAATTAGCCACCCCATTCATCGCCGTAACTTTGGTATGGTTTTTCAAGATTTCGCCCTCTGGCCGCATCTGACTGTGTTCGAGAATGTAGCCTTCGGACTTCGAGCTTCCAAACAAAAAAAGAATTTACGGGTTCGGGTACAGGAGGCGCTTCGATCGGTCAAGCTGGAGGGGTTGGAGCTGCGTTTTCCACATCAGCTGTCCGGTGGACAACAGCAGCGGGTTGCTTTTGCCCGAGCCGTAGTCATGCGCCCTCAGCTTGTATTATTCGATGAGCCATTAAGTGCGCTAGATGCGGTCTTGCGAGATGAAATGAGGCAGGAGTTAATCTCCTTGGTGAAAAACATGGGCATTACAGCCCTGTATGTGACGCATGATCAAACCGAGGCGATGTCTATGTCAGATGAAGTAGTTGTAATGCAAGGTGGCACTATTTTACAGAGTGGTTCTCCTGAGGACATTTATCGTAAACCGAGTCATCCCTTTGTGGCACACTTTATTGGAAAATCCAACTGGATCGTTCCGGATAAACAGATGCTGCGTCCAGAACATTTACGCTGGTCTCAGGAGGATGCTTCCTTTCTTCCTTTTACAGGGACTATTCAGCATGTGAGTTATATGGGGGATCGCTATGAGATCATTCTGAACATGGAGCAAAATGGGACTTGGACCGCTTATCATGATCGGCGCCTACCTGTAGGGGAAAAGATTCAGCTGTACGCTTCAGAGCACCAAATCCATCATCTGAATTAAGCGTCCACTGCATGGAATGGCTCTATATGATGCTGTTCCATGCAGCAAGATGCACACAACAATATTAGGGAGGCAATTACATTGAATCAAATGAAAAAGACAAAAGGGTTAAGTTCACTTCTTCTAACAACCGCACTTGGCATTACTCTAGTGGGCTGCGGCTCCTCGAACACCCCTGCGGCTAACGCAAGCGACAACCAAACCGATACTGCGGCGGCGACGCAAACTGAAGCCCCACAACCAACAGAAAAGACACTAAGCGGCAATCTTGTCGTTTACAGTGCAGGCCCTGAAGGTTTAGCCAATAAAATCAAAGACGGCTTTGAAGCCAAAACTGGCGTTAAAGTTGAAATGTTCCAAGGCACTACAGGAAAAATACTTGCCCGCATGGAAGCAGAAAAATCCAATCCGGTCGTTGATGTTGTTGTCCTCGCCTCTCTTCCGTCCATGCAAGGAATGAAAAACGACGGATTATTACTTCCATATAAAGAAGCGATTAATGCAGACAAGCTGGTTAGCGATTGGTCAGATACAGATGAAGGTAACTATTTCAGTTACAGTGCATCCGCACTCGGTATCGTCTACAATACCAAAAAAGTAAGCTCACCGCCGACCTCCTGGGATGACCTCAGCAAAGCGGAATGGAAGGGTGCAGTCAATATCCCCGATCCTTCACTTTCCGGCTCGGCTCTTGATTTCATGACTGGGTATTTAAGTGCTAAGGGGGACAGTGGCTGGGATCTTTTTAAACAATATAAAAGCAATGAAGTAGCTATGTCAGGCGCCAATCAAGAGGCACTTGATCCGGTGATTACCGGTGCTAAATCCGTCGTTGCTGCTGGGGTAGATTACATGGCTTATAAAGCAAAAGCTGACGGAGAACCTGTGGATATCGTCTATCCTGCTGAAGGAACTGTAATCAGCCCTCGTCCGGCTGCGATCATTAAGACAAGCCCGAATGTAGATAACGCTAAGGCTTTTATCGACTACCTTCTCTCCGATGAAGCGCAAGCCCTTGTTGCCAAAGCCTATTTGCTGCCAGGCAGAACTGACGTGAAGGCAGAAAATCGTGCCAATCTTGAAGAAATCAAAACATTTGATGTGAATTGGGAATGGATGAATGAGCACAGCGATGAAGTTTCCTCGACCTTCACACAAATTTTTAAATAAGCGTAATGAATACTAACTCTTTGCGCTCATTTAAATGGGTGAGCGGTGGACTGGCTTTATTTATACTAACCGTGCTCGTGCTGCTGCCACTCCTGCTCATTTTCTGGACCAGTATTTATCCAGAGGGGCATCTCGACATAGCCGCACCACTACGAACCATTATGGGGAGCAATGACCTAGTAGAGGTGCTGCTGAATTCTATCGGGCTTGGGGTAAGCGTTATTCTGCTAACTACTTTGTTTGCGCTGCCTCTAGCCTGGATTATGGCAAAAACCGACTTAGGGCGTCACAACTGGCTGGATGTCGTGCTGTTAATTCCATTTATGACGCCGCCTTACATTGGTTCTATGGGCTGGATGTTGTTTATGCAGACGGGTGGGTATATGGAGCAATTTCTGCCCTCCTCCTCCGTGCTTACACCGTATTTCTTTAGTTATGGGGGTATGGTGCTGATCATGAGCCTTCACCTGTTCCCCTTCCTGTATCTGCTGCTGCGCAATGCGCTTTTGCAGATCGGGGGCAATCTGGAGGAAGCAGCCTCTGTTCACGGCGCCCCCTTCTTTTACAGATTTAAAAGAGTGATTATTCCTTTACTGCTCTCTAGCTATGGGCTTGGAGCACTGCTCATCTTCGTTAAAACAATTGCTGAATTCGGTACCCCTGCGACCTTTGGCCGTAGGATCGGCTTTTACGTTCTGACCTCTGAGATCCATAAATATATCTCCAGTTGGCCGATTGATTTCGGTAAGGCTACTTCACTAGCCTCCTTGCTGCTCGGAGTTTGCCTTGTCATGTGGTACATCCAAACTGTAATTAGCAGCCGCTACTCTTACCGTCTGATCGGTGGAAAAGGAACTCGTACTAACCGTTATAAGAGTACAGGAATCGTAGGGTTTCTTAGCTGGGGTTATGTTCTTCTATTGCTTCTGGCATCCATCGGCATTCCTTATTTCTCTATCATAACAGCCTCATTATTGAAGCTTCGGGGAGAAGGTGTATCCTGGAGCAATCTAACCTTAAAACATTATGCAGAGCTGTTATCCCCGGGTTCGCAAGGACTTGAGGCCTTATTAAATAGCTTTACATTAGCTATCGTTGCTTCCAGTATCGCTGTTATTCTCGGGACTTGGTTTGCCTTAACGGTAGGAAAAGGGGCTACATTCAAGCAGAAAATTACAGATTTATTCAGCTTGCTTCCAAATACAGTCCCGGGAATTGTAATTGTAGTAGGGCTAATTCTGCTGTGGAATGCCCGCTGGATGCCTATCCCGCTCTATAATACCTACTGGATGGTTGTACTGACTTATGTCGTACTTTTCCTTCCTTATACTGTTCAGTATGTAAAAGCAAGCTATGGGCAGATCGATTCCTCTCTGATGCAAGCGGGACAAGTATTCGGAGGAAGTAAGCTGTATGTGTTCCGCCGTATCCTGCTTCCCCTCATCCTTCCGGGGATGGTAGCTGGCTGGATGATGACCTTCACCATTTCCAACCGGGAACTGGTAGCCTCATTACTCATTCTGCCACCTTCAATGCAGACCTCGGCAACCTATATTTTTGCCCAGTTTGAACAAGGTGCGGTAGCCATGGGGATGGCCATGGCTGTTATCTCTGTAGGCATTACTACCCTACTACTATTAGTCTTAGAATATTTAAGCCCAGATAGAAAGCGGAGACAACAATGAGCAGACTAACGATTTGGGGAGGGGCCGGAGAGCATGGCCGTTCCTCCTATCTTTTGCAGGGCAAGGATTCACGAAATGGCATCCTGCTCGATTGTGGCGTAAAAAAAGAAGGCCCCGGTGAATACCCCCTACTTGATACGGATATTATTCCACATTTGCAGGCAGTATTTCTGTCTCATGCTCATGAGGATCATTCCATAGCGCTGCCCTTACTTTATAAACACGGATACAGAGGTAAGGTATGGACTACTAGATCCACCTCATTACAGCTTCCTGATTATTTCGAGGCCTGGGATAAATATGTGGCAGCTCAATCCGCCCCGCTCCCCTATGAGGAAACGGATAAAGAAGCTATTCAATTCAAGTATTTAGAGGAGTATGTCTCCCCTCAAACTTGGCTGACGCTTGCGCCTAACCTTCGAGTTCAATGGGGACGTAGCGGGCATTTAGCAGGTTCGGTTTGGCTGGGCCTAGAATGGGAGGACAAAACTGTATTTTTCTCAGGGGATTATACGGAGGAGTCACAGCTGCTCACGGCAGACACCCCAGCAATTATGGAAGCCGAAGCTAAAAATGTGGCTGATCTGTCCATTATCGATGCTGCTTATGGGGCAGATCCTGATGAGCAGCTTGTAAAATTACAGCAATTAGAGATAGCCATCCACAACACCTTGCAAAAAGAGGGTACAGTCCTCTTTCCTGTGCCTATCCATGGCAGAAGCCAGGAATTGATCGTATGGGCAAATGAATGTTTTCCAGATCATCAATTGATCGTTGAAGAAGCACTCGTCGCTCCTTTACGAGCATTAAGCGACAAGGTGGAATGGCTGAAAGAGGACGCTATTCCGCGCGCAAATGCGCTTTTTAACAGAAAAAACTTGTGTGTTGTATCTAATTCGGACGAACGCGCGAAGGCAATGTTGAATCTTAAGGGAGCTATCGTATTCACCAATGACGGGATGATGCAGTCGGCAAAAGCGCAAGAATACTTTCATCAACTCTCTGTTTCTCCTGACAACCATGTGATTTTTACGGGACATTTAGCGGCAGGAAGCTTTGGACATCGTCTCGTTAAGCAAGCTATGATCGAAGAATCTAGCAGCGTGCGCTGTACAGTCTCACTTATCCGCTATAAAGTCCATCAAGGCTTGCCGGACATTCGCAAAATGCTCCAAACGATTCCCAGCCACCGGACAGTGCTCGTCCATGCTCCCAAACCACATATCGACCATGTAGCTTCTATATTAAAAGAAGAAGGTTTCACAGGACTATATTCTTTACAACCCGGCAGCACGCTTTCGTTCTGAATCTTATTTATGTAATATCATGAGAAAAACAGTGGGGCTCTTCCTTAGGTCTTTTTCAGACTTTTTGGAACAGCCCTTTTTATGATTCGTACCTATTATCCGCTTACCCTTTCGTCGTGCCCGGGCGATCCTTAAAAGCTAGTTCAAACAACCCGGTTGCAGATAAGCCTGCAAGACCCCCAGCCCAAAGGCGAAGCACTAAATCAAGTTCGGTAAAAGGATACGCTACTACGCCGATGAACAAACCTATCAATAGTCCGATAATCGGTACTGCATTACGCGGGATGTTGATACTATTTTTGACCAACTGAACCAGTGCCAGTACGAATACTGCTAATATAGAGGCGAACGCCATAACATCATCTAAAATTGTTCCAGTTTCCATCCTTTTCCCTCCTTAGCGGGTACTTGTAATCTCAACCGTTCGAGTCGCAGAATCATAACCTACCTGAGCACCCAGCGCTTCTGCAATAACACGTACAGGGACGTAGGTGATGCCTTTTTCAAGCACTCCATCTGCAACCTTAACCCCATTAACCTTTACGACAGCAATAACATCACTCTTCAATTCTCCCTCCTCCTTCCGATTGATGACCTTATACGCTGACTCCACCGCAGATGTTGAGGGTTTTGTCCCTGCTCGTAACTGTGTGAGTGTTAACCCAAACGCCATTTGAAAATGGGGGTAATCCTTGAAGCTTGTCCAGTCGCCTCCCCACTCGAAGCCCAGCCCTTTTGCCTCCTTCACAACCTCCTGCCAATCTGCGATCTGGTTGTTATTGCCGTCCCGGCACATATCCCAAGACACACTAGATCCATTCGGCAGCAAAAGAGCAAAATCTACGGCCAATCCAAAATTATGATAGCTATATCCGCCACGTGCATTGGTGACAATCGCTCCGGGCTTGGTGCGGCCTTGGGCATATAGAGCATCCTGCTCGTCAATTGTGCGAAGTCCCTGCGTAATGAGAATGGGGATGTTGAGTTTGTAGCAACGTTCGATTAGAGCAGTAGCAGCGGAACGGACTACGGGGTGTAGGTTGGTTAGACGTTGGGCTGATTTATTTTTCACCTGAGTTATTGTCAGCATGAAGTTCCTCTTTTCTGTCTATCTTTTTCAGATAAATAAATTGGTCGTATTTCCCGGAACGTGTCAGTATCGCTAATATTATAATTCCACCAGTTGTACCGAATTGGGCAATAGCCCAGCTACAATTAAGCCAAGTCAGCCATGTTGCCATGTCCACTCCTAGTAATTCTGCCAAACGGAATAGTAGAACGATAAGCATATTGAATGTATAAGCCAATAAGAAAAAAAGCATAGCCAGCATAAACACGCTGACCACACCTTTTTGGAATCTTTCGTAAAAATATTGCCTGTGGCGATGAATAATGTATAATCCGCAAGCCGTATTAGTGCCATATAGCACCAATAATAAAAATTCAATCATGTGCATCATGATCCCCTCGATCATAAACTAAATATTTGGCGAACCGGTTACGATCAATCTCCTCCTGAATTTCCTGCGAGACATTTTTATAATGACTTATGGTCAGTGTAACGCTGGTAGAGGCTCTACGGAGCTCCATCTCTTTATCAACATGCCGGGGGAGAAGCAGCCGCCGAATCCATTGTGACAGCATTCCTAACTCCCCCTGTCTTCCGTATGGTCAATCTTCAGTTTCTTTAAGACGTCCAGTGTGGGCTGCATAAACTCCGAGCGCTCCTTATCCAAAATCGCTTGCAGACGATCCCGATCCTCCTCTGCCCGATCCAGCATTTCTCGCGGTACAAGGTTCCCTTTGACAATCGCACGCAATAACACCATCAGCACGATCATCAAAATGAAAGCAACAATATAAGCCAGCCCATACTTATCTGCCAGCGGCAGCAGCTTCTCCAATTGCGCAATATCCCCTTCGCCCATTCGTCCGCTCCTTTCTGTAATGATGTTGATGCGTAATAGCCCCCGGCACCACCGAGGGCACAAAAAAACACGCTCCTGTGTGGATGCGTGCTAATTATTTGGCTGATGAAGCTTGCTCAGTCGAATCGTTTTCAGCAAAATGAAATTCTGATCGTTTCTGGATAATCTGATCCTTAACCAAAATCTCATTATCCGGCTGCATGTTATAGGAAGAAATGATATTCTCTATCGGACCCTCCTCACGATCAAAACGAGTGATGCAGGCATTGGCCATCAAGCGGATTTTGGCGGCTGTTATTGAATCCATTGTCATAATTACAACTCACCTCCTTTTGGGTTTATATGCTGAGTAATTCAGCCATAATGACTTCGACATCTTGAAGCCTGTCTTGCAAAGCAGTATTCTCAGCACGGAGTTGCTCGACTTCGCTTAATTCTGGTGGTTTGTTAGCTTCTGCTTCTAGATATGCTTCCCACGCCGCTTCCAGTTCTTCTTCCGTTGGTTGCGGGGCGTCTAGGTTCCAAGCTGCGATGTATGGGCCACGTTCTACAATGTCATAGTCTTCACCCTCGACTAGTCGATTAAAATCCACTACATAACGATAGTGTACACCTTCTATATACTCGGTTTCGTCTTCATCTAATGGTCGGATTTCGTAGCGTGTCCGTCCGTGTACGCCTTCGTGTAATACGGGTTCAGCTCCATTATCTTGCACTATGAAATCTTTTATTGGGTCGGCGTTTGGGTATAGATACATAATTGCTTGTGCTATATTCATTGTTCCTCATCCCCTTTTCTATGCAACTTTAACTATTCTCAAATGACTGAAAAGACCGTCACCAGTTACCCCAACGTTAGATGTTCCGTAATGATAAATGTAAAATTCAAGCGTATGCCCAGCGCTAAGATCTGTATTAGAAACCCCAAGGACGGAAACGTCTTGCCCACTAGCTGACGCAACGGTTCTTCCAATGCACTGATCCCGCGCTCCGTTTTTATAAATTTGAATCTGAACCACAAATGGCAAGGGTACGGATGTGCATGTAGCCATAACATCAATAGCGTATATACCAGCAGCTTTTGCAGTGAAAACCCCGGTGGTCGCATTCCATTCACCTAAACGATCATAGTAAACCGATGGGAATAAAAGTTTAGTGAATGTGTTCGGTACGATTGTTTGTGTAGCGCTACCGCCGCACGCAATATTACTTCTGGAATTCGTTGTATTATCTCCCCATGGGTTAAGAACTCCACTTGTGATGATACCATTTAATGAGCCTTCGGGAGTTATTCCTGATGGCTGTGAGCCATATTTATAGATTGAACCGCCATGACTAGTGTAAAGACCTACGCCATTCGCTTGCCCCGTGTTTTCGAGTGATGTAACAATCGAAGCACTTCCGACTATTATTCCAAAGTTTCGTCCAGATACCGAAGAATTTCTAATGTCTGCGTTTTGACCTGCAATATTAATGCCCGGATAATTAGCGGTAGTTCCACAGGAGCAATTTTTAATGTCGATGTTTCCACCGTCATACGCATTAAAACCCATTGAGGTTGTGGTATTAGCAGAAAAACCGTCTATAACAATACGATTGCACCGTTCAGCCACGAAGGAGCGGATAGTTACAGAAGTACCCATAAATTGAACATGACCACCGCCTACTTTGCCGCTAATCCTCACATCTTCGGCATAGGTTCCAGATGTAACATTTATAGATGCAGTATGATTAACAACTTGAGGAATCATGCCGATAGCCCTATTGATTGTTTTAAATGCCCCTGCTGCCGTATTGGCTAAACCGTTGTTTATGTCATTCCCATCCGTCCGTACATAGTACGTAATATCCGCTGTCGTCTGCTGAGGCGTAGTAACCAACGGCGCCTTACCATTCAACTGCCCCTGAATCCCACTAGTCACCCCATCCAAATACCCAAACTCTGCGTTCGAGACCACGCCAGTCCCAATCTTCGAAGCATCAATTCCGGCTGAAGCATTAACATCGGCGTTTACAATCACCCCAGCCGCAATAGCCGTAACTCCATCACCAGTACTAGTGACATCCCCCGTGTGATTAGGATGCACATAATTATTCGCTCCCGTAGCAATCCCCGCCAGCTTCGTTTTCTCGGCAGCGGTGTAATCGTTCGTGGACAGCTGTTTGCCTGTTACTTTATCGACCTTACCATTCACTGCATTATCCAAAATGTCCATATTCCCGTTCAGATCGGCAATATCAACGATATCTGTTCCCTCTGGCTTCTTTAAGCCCAAATTTCCTGTGGTTTGCATATGTCACTCTCCTATCTATAAGTTCTTAATTCGTTCCATGTTTTACTGTGAGCACTCTCCCAAGTCAAAGCCTTAACAGAGTCCCACCAGGTATAGCTGAACACAAATTCATAAGCTAAATGCGCAGGTTTAATCTCTTCGATGATTTGAATCAACCCTGCCATATTCGGAGGAATCCCCAGTGTACTCACAAAATGAATCTCAAAACGGTACTCTTCAGGCACTTCCTTTACTTCAACCACTCCACCTGAAAAAGCTGACGCCGTCCGCTGAATCATTTCCGGTGTGGTCGTTCCATTTCCACGCAGCTTTGCCTTAATCATCTCTCGACGAGTGGCATAAGACTTGGATGGATCGCTGCTGAGTCCAAGTTCGGATTCCCAGCGCCCAAGGCTCACTGTAGCCGTTTCAATAAACGCCTGATCCAGTACATCTATAGTACCTACCTTCAGTCCACCAATTTCTAGCCCGATGGTCTCCTGAAGCTTCTCCATTTCGCGGACATCCTTATAATAATCCGGTAAATACTGCATTAGATCAGGCGCCTCGACTTCACCCGGATGGCTCGAATCTTTATCTGCGGAATATAACAATTCGCTGTATAAAGAGCTGCCGTAACTCATCCTCTACACCCCCTTCAGTTGATTCCAGGTTAGGGGGCCTTTGGGCAAATAATCATGTGTATGCGCCGCCGGAGGAAATACCACTGGTTTACCTGCTACCCCCGCCCAAGCTACACTATCCGCTTGTTGCGCAAAATCCACCTTGCCATTGTTATTCGTATCGTAAATGCTTTTCAGCATATCCCCGGTACTCTGCGCGGCTACCAGTAAGACATTGCCAGCGGCAGAACCAATGTACAGCTTGCCACTGTCTGTACAATACCCAAGCTCACCAATAGCCAGCGCTCCAATGGCGCTTTCCAAGCCGCGGCGTATTTGAATCAATGTTTTTAGAGCCATTGTCCCGCCCCCTAGAATGTTCCGCCATCAATACTGGCCACGGTAAGTTTATTGCCATTCGCAGCATCATAAACGATACTGCTTCCATCCACACTTACAGCTACACCGGCTGCATCCACGGTGATTCCTTTTCCAGCGGTAACCGCAATCGCGTCTGCAGTGACCGTGATCCCATTGCCCGCACCAATGTTCAGCGTCACAGCATCGGCTTGACCCCCACCAATCAGCCCGTTCCCGGCTGTAATGGTCTGTAGTGCACCACCGGTACGTACCCATGCGCTGCCGTTCCAGCTGTAAATCTTCTGCTCATCATCGACGTAAGCGGTCCAACCTACGGCAGGAACATAAAATACCCAAGCGGCAGATTGGTATTCAACAATTTGATTCGTTTTGCCCGCCCATGCCCCGGTTGCCCCTGCTGGAATAATATAACGATCCCCCTCAACCGGACTGGCAGGTGGAGCCAGCAGGTTCTGGTCTTTTACCGATGCTTGCGGTTCGATGTTATGCTTAGCCAGCTCAATTTCATTTTTAATCTTTTGCGCAGACCACAAGTCTGTAATCGTAGTCCCCGCATCATTGATCGTCCGGTGCTTGGCCACATCATCAATGTGAGTCTTGATCTCAGCGGCAGTCTTTACATTTGTCCCATCCGATACTTTATTGATATGTCCCGCACTAATATCCGCTTTAAGCACCTTCGCATAGGTTGCTCCATCAGCGATATCATCAATTGTACCTGTCAGATCGGTAAGCTTCTGCGCATTCACCCGCCGCCATGCTGCCCCATCATCAAAATATAAATATCCGCTATTCGAACCCGTAGTCACGTAATACAAACGACCAACGGATCCTGCAACCGGACGCGAAGCTTCTGGCCCTGACAGCGCCCTGCCGACCATGGAATTGGACGTGCCGTCACCAATATAAACTTCCTTAGTATCACTGCAAAAACCAAGCTCACCTGCCTTCAACACGCCATAACTCGTTAGCTCAGCCTTTGTACCCCGCTTTATTTGTATGGTCTGTGCCATTTTACACCTCTCTTCTAAATGATCCTCCGTCAATCTGGCCTTTGTTCTTATAACGCTCTATTTCAGTTTGGACAGCGGTAAGACTCACCTGCAAACCGTTAATATCCTCTGCTTCAACCGTATCGCCGGGGGTTTCGTAAGTCACATATACCTCAGGCACATCGGCAAAAATCTTAATCAACCGCCGCCAGGGCGCCTCATCCGGAAAAGACACAGTGAAATTGCGTAGCTCGATCCCGGAATACTGTGACCCTGTGTACACCGCAATGGTCTGATTATTAATATTGTCATGCGCTAGAAGACCACTGTAAACGCCATTTACAAGCGGTAATCTCTCTTCGATAACATAGCTGCTACCGTTTGCTTTTTTATTAAGTTTTTCTTGAAAAATATCAATTTGCTCTGGATAACCCATGCTACACCTCCAGTAGAACGTTACCGAACAACGGTACTTCTTCTTCGTTCAACATCACATTGCCCGCTCCACTGTTCAACTTCAGCTCTGTGTAATCCGCGACTCCTTCAGTAGCAAGCAATAATGCCCCGATGACAGACTGACTGATATAGGTTGCTGAAAAAGCCTTCTCCTTGCGATATTGCTCAAGCATCACCTGAAAGCCTTGGTTTACAGCTTGCAGTGCATAGCCAGAAGCAAGGGTTACCTTGGCGCTTATACTGATGTTTTTGCCCGCAGCCGGCGCCACGGTCACCACAGCCCCTACCGGTGCTTGTCCCTCACCCGCTCCTGAGACCGGATCAATGTATTGCTGCACCTGAGCCGCCAACAGCTCGGATGCAGGTTTTTTTTCGGCGTCCACAATAATCACCTTCACAGTTTTAGGACCTTTCCATAATGGAAAAACACGTGCGCCTCCTACACCCGGAACTTGCAGTCCCCACTCCATATAGTGATATTTATTTCCGCTAGTAGCTGGGCGTCTGGCTGAATCCAAATAACGCTGGCGTAGCGCATCATCCGTTTCAATGTCCTCCCCAGGGATCAGAAGAGAAGCTATTTCTCCGCGCGCTAGGTCTGAAATATAATCCACTGGCAGTAAAGAGCCAAAATATCGATTTCCTTCTTCTCCAGCGGTTTCACTTTCCAAGCGATACACTCCAGGAGATAACTTCTCCACAGCCGTATAATTCAGCATTTCGAGTGAGAAGCGGCTGCCGAGTGGAACATCCAACAATCCTCCATCCGCCTTATAAAAAATCCCTTTCAGCTGTGCCTTGCTGGCTTCACGCCTTACAATGCCTGACCAGGAGATGCTTCGCTCCAAGTACTCTCCGGTAGCCGTATCTGCAAAATACAGATTATTATTCACATCCAGCTCAATATACATCTGTGCCAACTCAGCGGCTGCTGGAGCCAACGCGTCATAAATGATGCTGCCCTCGCGTTTATCCAATCCTGATGGAATCCGGTCCAGCATCCGCTCCAAAAGAGCCTCATACGTCTGATCCTCATACATCCTCATTCCACTCCTTTCTCAGCTGAAAATTTCCGTAACGTGTGACGACCTTGCAGTCAAAAGTTAGATTATCTCCGGTAAACGAAACAACAATATTCTCTAAGCTAAGGATTCGTTCATCCTGAAGTAGTGCCTCACTAACGATACGTCTGATTTCAGCTCTAACCAGCAGCCGATCCTTGCCAAGCACCAACCGCCACTCTGTTCCGTAATCCGAACTGTAAATCAGATGTTCAAACCGATCGGTTCGCAAAATTTTTGCCGCTGCCTGTTGAACTGCTTCCAGTCCATCCGTTTGGCCTGTAATCCTTTTTCTCTCCCAATCCATTCGGTACGTAAGACTAGGACTTTCCCCACGCTCAAGGTTGACCTCCCCCTCAAGCAGGGCCGTTATCGGTCCAGCTTTTCCAATCGCCGGGATCATATCGGACTCACCAGCCGATCCAGAACAATGTAGCTTTGTCCGCCCTGCATTCGAACCATTAATACGCGGTCCCCACTCGCTAATCCTCGCCGAAGTATTACTTTTTTGCCCTCGATGTCGATCTTGCTTTCCATTACCGATTCAGGCAGCACTAACGCATTCCCCGATAAAACAAACCGCTGATCCACCTGAATCTGCAAAGGAGCTGCCACCGTTACCGTTCCATAAGAAAAAGCCACGGGATTTGTACTTCCCACGGCTCCTAGACTTGCTTTTTTAATAATATCTAACATCATTTCTACACCACCTTAATATCGAGGGACATTGTATGCTCCCCTCCAGAAATCTTATGGCTGCATTGGTCCACCAGAAACAATTGAGTCTCGAATTCATCCAATAGGACATAAATGAAATTGCCTGCTCTTACACGCATATCACCAATCGCCTGTATGGAGAGACTAAGCTTTTCACGATTGTGCATTTTCAGCAGATTGTTTGCCTTCTCCTGAATTTGTGCAGCATTCGCTTTGTCATCAGCCTTTTGATACAAGTGCAGGATACCCCAGCGTTTCACATTGTCCTTGTCACTGACCGGATAGAAATCGCGTTTGCCCGATGCCTCGTTGTCCTTGTACAGAAAAATCGTGTTGTACGTATCGTCATCAATACTTTTTTTGAGCGAATAATCGTACAGATAATGCCCCGCTCCCAGCACCAGGTTAAGCAGCATAGAATCCGGTTTACGCAGCGTCAGCTTCCCAAAATCATCGTAAAAAGCCATCAGCCGCCCCTTAAACTGAAGCTCACTGCCGATGGCTCCCATAATGATGTCCAACAGCTTTTTGTCATCTTCAATTAAAGAAGGAATCCGGTACTCTGTCTCCTCCAGCACACCTGTCTTTAATCCGTAGTCCGTTGTTATTTTCTTGATCACATCACTAGCCGTAACATCCTGCAAAACATAACTACCATTGCCCAGCAAATAACGAATCTGATCATAGGCAGTCAGCTTAATCTCTTGATCCGAGCCCGTATCAATGCTGAACACAAATCCGTAAAATACATCTACATTATCTTTACTGAACTGAATAATATCACCGTTGCTAATCCCGAACTTGGGGAGCTGATAAATTCCGTTGTCCACAAGCGTTAACTCTAGCGTTGACGGTTTACCTGACCGTGCAGTTTTCCAAGAAATATCTGAGACTATGCCAGAAATATCCCATATATTCCCTTCTTTATTCTTCACTAGCAGTTCCATAACAGCCTCCTACGGCAGCTTGATGACTTTACCGATGGGCAGCTTTTTCAGCTCACTATCCGGAATGCCATTAAGCTTCTGAATGGCTTTGTACTTCGAGCCATCTCCTAGGTTTTTTTGAGCGATGCTCCATAGACTGTCTCCAGCTTTTAAGGTATAGGTAGTAGGCTTTGCCTTTTCATTGGCCCTCTTCTGCTCCGCCTTCACTTCACCTTTAACAACCTTCACAGCTACCGCCTGATAGAATACGTATTTTTTGAGAGATAACGAATATTCAATATCCCCTGACGTACCCGCACTAAGCTTCCAAGTGAAACCTTCGATGCTCATAGCCATATTCACAGCAAAATCAATTTTTAAAGATGCATCCTCACTAATTGAAGATTCCTCTAGCCATTTCTGTGGTTTGTTTAACTTCTTTTTATCCTTTTTCGTATCATCGGGATACCTCACACCGGAGAACACAAACCGAATGGGCCGACGACTCGTCATCCATTTCTTAATAAGCTCCACATATTCAAAAGGTCTCTTCAGCCCGTCCTCCTGCACCAATACGAACGGATACCTTTGTGCCGGAAAAATACTTTCAATCGTGATCTCCGTAAGCTTCGGATAAGCAATCGTATTGATCTCACCCAGATCGATAATGGTATAGCTTTTTCCATCTCCACTCTCCTTGATTTCCAAGGTCTCTGGATTGACTGGCAGCCGGATTGCATCCTCCTGATTATTAAAACCCAAAAAAATCCCGTACTCTTCCACGTTACGTATACACCCCCTGCGCCGTAGAGACAAACTCCTCGTTCAGCTTTTGCCCGATCTTGTTGATAATCGTATCAATGTCTCCGGCATTGTTAATATTTCCGGTCGTCACCTGCACCGTCGGCGTAAGCTCCACAAAATTCTGGATCGCCTGAATCTCGGCCAGCTCGCGGAGCATTTTCAGATCATCACTGGAGATGTCTACGGTGTCGTTGATGGAGCCGAGCTCGTTCACACGGTTGACGGTGTTCAGATTACCAGGTACTCCTGCATTTTGAAAAGAACCTACAGCGGAAGGCGTATTTAACGCAGGAGTTTTCGTCACAGGAACTACTGGAACCTCAGGAATGGTAGGCGATTTCGGAGGTTTCGTTGAATCATCTTGATGAGTAGTATTCCATTGATTGATTGTAGTCTCGTTATTCGTATTCCCCCCTACGTTTAGGCTTTCTTTAAATTTGTTAACATCAAATTCTTGCGTATATTTCGCAGCCGTATCAAAAGTATTTTCAATGCTCATCTCCACGTTCTGTTTAAATTGACTGCTGTCAACCCGTTCAAGATGAAGATTAATCTCTGATTCTATACCTATAAATTTACCAACAGCCCCAATTACTTTATTAATACCACCTAATAAAAAATTGGCAGCATCAATGATACCATTAATAAATCCGGTCCATAGATCAATCACATAACCTACAAAATCTGCAACGATCTGTCCGAGAGCCCTGAACATATTGGCAAGAAAATCTCTTACTGGCTGAAGAGCTGCAACAATTCCTAAAAAAGCCACAATAAGTGCAATAACAAGTCCAATTACAAGCGCAATAGGATTGGCATTTAACACAGCGTTGTAAATCCCTTGCGCTGCGGTAGCGATCCCAGTCGCAATTGCTGACATATTTGTTGCGATTGCTGCTGCACCCATAGCAATTTTATAAGCAATAATCCCAGCAACAATTCCCAAAAGAATGGGTACTACATAAGGCAACGTGCTGCTAAGAACACTCCAAAGGAATAAGGCTCCCTGTACAACTTGTGAAAAACCTTGTGCTATAATAGCCAATCCAATGGCCATCCCATCGATAATAGGCTGAAAGGTTCCTTCTGAGAACGCATCGTTAAGAATGCTTAACAGCGGAGAAAATGCTGCAAGTGCCCCTTGTCCCATGCCAGCTAAGGAATTGTTATAGTTTCCAAGAAGTGTCTGCCACTGATTTACGGGTGAATCCATCATGGTTTGCAGCGAAGTACTCGTCATACCTGCCGTTGTCATGATATCTCCCAAAGTACTTAAAAAAGCGCCCATGTTCCCCGTACTGGCTACTAGGTCGAGTCCACCAAGCTCCTCTTCATCTACCTGAAGCATCGATGCTAAGTCACTAGAGTCTCCATCAAATGCAGAATTAATAGCTGATGAAGTATCGCCAATATCCTTACCTTCTGGAGACATCATACTAAGCCTTGTGGAATAATCCATTAGCTTATCTAGCTGGTCCGTATTTTGTGTTTTAGGATAAAACGACAAGACACTTTCCATAGACTTGCTGACGTCCTGTCCGGTTTCTAGCGCTCTCTTCTTGAATTTATCAAACATAGCTACACCAACATCAGCATTTCCGGTTTTTGCTTTGAAAAGATCTTCCCACTTTTGCTGCTCAGCAGCTGGCACAAGCACCTTCTCCATGACACCCTTAACTTTTTCCACCATACCCTTAGCCTTTTCAAAGGCCCCCGTAAGCTTTTCCCAGGTTCCTGCTTGCTTTTCAGCTCCTCCAGCCCCTCTATCAGCCGCATCATTCAGTCTCTCCTGAGCCTGAACCGCACCTCCAATAGAAGCTTGAATTCTGGTATAAGCTGCACTGTAATTATTAGTGATGTTGTACACGGGTTTATTGACTATTTTCATACTGATACGGTTTAAGGTTGCTGAAAAGGAATTTGAAATATTTGCCGAGACCTGTGTTGTAATCTGATTGGTTATATCATTGATCCATTGATTGGAAACTTGCTGTATTCCAGCTATATTATTTTGTACACCTGCCATTCTCTCACCCCCTAACTATCTCTTCCTCGCCTTACTCCGTGCCTGATCCCGCTTCTCCTTCTCCACACGAACAGCAATCATCGCATATATTGCGGCGCGTTCGCGGGAAGACAGCTTCATCAGCTCATGGGGTAAAATGTGCAGCTCATGGAGGGCGTAATAAGCAAAATTGGCTTCACTATCGCCCTCGTTGATTAGTTTTTTACTTCATCCACCAGCTCGTTCATGTCCGTGCCAAAACCATTTAAGGCCTGCACCCGCTCACCCAACGCCGCGAATTCACCCGGAAGCAGCATTTTACGCAGCAGTGTTTCAGCGCCAAGTACGCCATAAGAACGCTGCAATTCAGCATTTTTTAGATCCGGATGCATTACACTTGAGGTCATCAGCTTCGCCATATAATCGTTAGGCTCAATTTCAGAGGTATACACTCCGTTTTTCCCTTTGACTTTGCGGGTTGCGGCCTTGCGGCATTCCTGATTCTCATCCTCAGTCATACTGCGCAGCTTCCAGGCCACCGCATTTCCTTCCTTATCCTTAAAACGCTGGGATACCACAAACTCCTCGGTCGTGTCACATGCTACAT
The DNA here is from genome assembly GCF_037970385.1 of Paenibacillus sp. FSL R5-0928. Taxonomy (NCBI): domain Bacteria; kingdom Bacillati; phylum Bacillota; class Bacilli; order Caryophanales; family Paenibacillaceae; genus Paenibacillus; species Paenibacillus sp. FSL R5-0928. Next base: position 6,421,066 of record NZ_CP150225.1, read on the forward strand.
TTTGGGCAAAAAACAAACTTAATTCGCTCATTGTCTTCCTCCTAGAATTATTTATTTAGATACTTCTCCTGCTACTAGCTGCCAATAGACAGAGAAGAGACCCGTCGCTCATTCTACGTTCGGGTCTTGCTTACTCCATTCTATCTAGTTGTCTTAATTAAAGCCCGGAACCTGCCGGAGCACCAAAAGCTTGCACAATCTGCACATCTTCAAAGGTAAAGCTAACTTCTTCTTCCAGAGCGTCTGACTCTGTATCGAGTGAGGCCATGATGACACTATCGAGGTTCACCCCTTTTAGAATAATCCGTTGTGCCCCCACGCTGGACGATGGATCCTCGTTCGTAACCTCAATATCGAAGTACTGATCAACACCCGTATTCATATAATCGAGCATCATCTGGCGGAAACGACTAGTCATATAAAAAATCGTCATCGAACCGCTGCCCGACCATCCAGTCGCTTTATGCTGAACACCCCGGCGGCCCAGTGTTTTCACTTCTGCTTTTGTTTTTTCTACTGTAGCTTCAAGAGTTTTCACATAGAACATCTCTTCAGTTTGCGTACCAATCACAGCATAAGCACGGCCCTCCTGGCCGGAAATCGTATCACTAGCTTTTAAAAATGCCATCTTAAACCACCTTCACTTTCATATATACTTTTTCTACGGAATCTACCGGTTTCACAGCCACATCCAGCACGATACTGTCACTATCTGCACCAGCCACAACTACAACATCTGTCTGCGCGTTAAAGCCCTCAATCGCACCCATATCCTGCAAATCATTCATATAAGTCGCACACTGTGACCAGAAAAGAGCACGGCCATCTTCATTATTCGCGACCTTACCGATATAGTAGTTCTCAAAAATACGCTTCATATCATTTGCAATTCCATCCAGCACGCGAAGTACACGATTTTTGGAGAATGCTTTGCCTTTGTCCGGTGAAAATGCGGTAAATGTATTAATATCCTGTTCCACCACAGCCCGTCCGCCACTGTAAGTAAAGATAAGCTCTCCTTTTAGCAACGCAGCTGTAGTCTCAGAATGGCTAAGTCTTACATCAGCATCCACCGAATCATCATAACCCTGATAAGTCAGCGATTCATTAACAGCTGCTGCTGCTGTAGCACCAGCTACCCAAGCAACGGCATTGACGTTATCAATCGTAGTTCCGTCGCTCAGTACTACCCCATTATTCACGCTAATCACACCTTCATGACCTGCAGCCGCATAATCGGATAGTACAGCCTGTACCTTTTTCCCTTCTGTATCCCGAAGCCGTCTCACAAAAGAACTGTAGAGTGCCTTGAGAGCACTATCCTGCGATACTAGACCCACGGTTTGGAATTCTTGCACCTCAAGAGCAGACAGGAAGTCACTATGTGCTCCATTCGTCACGGTTCCGTTAGCCCCCCCTGTAAGCGGCATGCCTGCAATTAGCTTCAAGCCTTCTGCACCATTTTTCTGGAATTGAACATAATCGTTCGCGACCAACTCCTCAGCCGTTCCAACCGTTTGCTTGTTCAGTTCTGTTCCATTAAGCAAAGTCTTTACATCAAAAAGAGCAACATTCTCTATATTTTTCTCAATCACAATCGAAAGATCATTTCCGCGTACACCGCCATATTTAGCTGTTACCTGAAGACCGTTATTTGTGACTGCCGCTTTAACGCCTTCATTCAATCGATAGAGCAGCAAGGTTCCCGCCCGTTTCAGCGCTTCACGCACTGGCAGTAGAGTTGGATGTTCCAAATCAACTCCTAGCAGCTTATTCACATCATCCTGCGGGGTAATCTTCATGATTACTCCCGGTTCTCCCCAAGATAGGGCAAGCGCCAATGCCGTAATCCCGCGTTCTCCCATTTTGCCGATGGCACCTTGATTTGATGCTACATTTACGTATACCCCAGGGCGCACCTTATTTTGCGTTGTCCATGTTCCGCCTGCCATTAGTTCATTACCTCCTTATTTTTGAACAATCCCATAGATTGCTTTGCTTCTTCGAGCGTATAGTTCTTGCCATCCTGCAAAATAACGTTCAATATATCCTTTTCCCTCGGCGTAAAAAGTGAGGAATTCACAATCTGTTCCTTACTGAACCCATTCCCGTTACTCCCTTTAGTACTCATTTCAATCGTTCTCCTCCAATCATTTGTCCCATCTTAATGCTGTCAGGCTTGTCGTTTTGCAAATACAACATATAGTCAACTGTAAACAGCGGCCCATGCCCCTCAGTTCCAGCTTCCCAAGCTTGCCTAACTACACGAAAAGCTCCACCATCCTGCTCCATCTCTGCCATCGCCTCACTTAGCTTATCTGCCATTCTTTCAGCTTCCAGCAAATTGCCTTGCTCATAACGGATGCCAAAACGGTAGACCGCTAAATACCTGCCCTCCCGCTGCCGATCCAGTGTTGCTGAGATCAGTCCGGGATGAAAATAGGCTGTTTGAGGTTTTTCTCCTTCTACATATACAGGCACATCAGGAAAATACCGTTCAAGTGTACTTGTAATGTGTTCTCGCAATTGTTGTACCGACATCACTCCATTCCTTTCTGATCTGCGATCGTTCGTCGATCTTTGATGGTGTTAACCTTCAACTGCATGAACATTAAGCAGACACCCCCTCAACTAGTTTAAGAAAAAAGGATACTATCCGAGGTTGGATAATATCCCTTCTTCATTAGGCAAATGCGAGAAGAATCTTTCACCGCTAGGTTTGTTCTCATCACCCTTAGGGCGGAACTATTAGCAGAGCATTCATGCTCTTGCGGTGTTCTTTTGCTTCATTTGCCATGTTATAATCATACCCCCATATTTTCCTTGCGGAGAGGGTAAACGGACGAGGTTTTGGCTAGCTTTTGGATGGTATAGAGCGGTTTTTCGGAGGAACATAATTGAAGACAAGCTTAAGAGCCTTCGTCCCTCCTTTTATGGACGGCAAGTTTTTGTGCGAGGATTATAAGGATAAAGTACATCCTGAAACTTATACTTTCTTATAATTCAAAAAAAGACCGCATCATCCACTCGGACGATACAGTCTTCTTTACTAATCACACTATTCTATTTCTATTAAGTAATACTCATTTTCTCTTTCTTTACCCTAGGCGCTGTTGTTACTAAAGTTTGCAGAGATAGTAAACCGAGATCCGTTAACGCTAATGCCATCTTGTAAAAAGCCTTCGAGCGTATCTTCACGTAAGTGTCCTTACTTACCGGTGGATCAAACACATGATTGTAAATCGTATAATCGTACATCTCGTCTCTTCTCATATACCTTTCCCGTACCAGCTGCTGTTCTCTCGTATCGAGTCTCTCTACCACAGAGTCTATTGCGGAACAATAAGCTCTCCTTGCGGCGGGGATGTCCACATTATAAGAAGCTATCGCAGCAGTCTGATCAGTTACAGTGTTAGTAGGACCATGGAATCTTTCTGTGTATGAATAGGTTGTGCTTGCTTCCTTAGCTTCAAATGTAACGGTCTTAAAAATACGGTATTTCTCCAACATGCTCTCTATAGCGACCTGGGTTCGGCGACGGTCCAACTCTGGTAAAGTTGATATGTTCATCATTTATGCACTCCTTTTGGGTTTAACTGAATGAGATTTAATTTGCGGAATTTTCCAGCCCAATGTGATAAAATAAATCTTGTTCGTATTCTGTTCGTATTTTTTCTATAATATACCACTTCTTTACCAATCTCGTAAAACCCCGTTTTAGGCTGTTTTTATCGAAAAAGAGCGTATATCCCTCCATTATCTTGCCTTTTGGCAATAATATACGCTTTGTTGTTTACCTATTGGCAAAAATGGCTTATATTATTATCATAAGGTTACAGCCAATAAGGAGTGAGTTGAGATGAAACAGGAATTCGGGGATTATATGAAGCATCTTCGGGAAACAAAGGGACTCACCATTAATCAATTAGCAGCAGCAGCCGGAATTAGCGGTTCGCAAATTTCCCGGATTGAGAATGGATTAAGAGGGGTTCCTAAACCAACCACGTTACGCAAAATTGCCGAGGCTACTGGTGTCCCCTACGAGGAGCTAATGGATCAGGCAGGGTATTTGCAGGACCAGACTCTTTCAAGCGATGAGGCTGTCCCAGATTGGGCTACAAGCAAAGATAAACGAGACTTTCGAAAAATGCTAGAGGATGATGGAGAGCTGATGTTTGATGGGATTCCATTAGACAAAGAAGATAAACAGAGGATAAAAGATGTACTAACCGGATTGTTCTGGGAAGCCAAACAGATGAATAAGAGAAAAAAATCCAAAGACACTAAATAACTATACTAACATGCTGCAGGTGAAGAACATGGATGAACTGATCAATAGTCTGATTAAAAAATATAAAACCAACTGCCCGTTCGAGCTTGCCGCAGCACTAGGCATTCAAATTCGCTTCATGAACCTGGGGACTGGCACAAAGGGATTATATTATCGAAAACTAAGAAGAAGGTTTATCGTCATTCATAATGAGTTGCCTGTAGAATGGCAGCGCTTCGTTTGTGCGCATGAATTAGGGCATGATCGGCTTCACAAGGGGATCAATCGCTTTTTTCTGGAGGAAAGCTCCTATTTCTCTCCTGGGAAGCTTGAACGTCAAGCTAATGTCTTTGCTGTAAAATTACTTTCTTCGGGCAGAAGCCCCGAACAAGAGGAATCATGGAGAAACTATTATCTACGGATTGGAATTCCACCGGAAGTCCGATTTTTTTTGGAGGAATAATAGAACATACGTTCTTAGTCTGTATTTATATGTTTATTCAATACATAACAAAAAAGCCCTTACCGAAGTAAGAGCTTTTGAGCAGCGATTAAGCTGAGTATCGGGATGACACGATTTGAACATGCGACCCCCTGGTCCCAAACCAGGTGCTCTACCAAGCTGAGCTACATCCCGTTACTATAAAATTATGGAGCGGGTGATGGGAATCGAACCCACGCTATCAGCTTGGAAGGCTGAAGTTCTACCATTGAACTACACCCGCAAAGGTGAAAATCGGGATGACACGATTTGAACATGCGACCCCCTGGTCCCAAACCAGGTGCTCTACCAAGCTGAGCTACATCCCGTTATAAATACTATAATTGCTTAATAATAAAAATGGCGCGCCCTGAGAGATTCGAACTCCCGGCCTTTTGATTCGTAGTCAAACGCTCTATCCAGCTGAGCTAAGGGCGCAAAATTATGGAGCGGACGACGGGAATCGAACCCGCGACCCTCGCCTTGGCAAGGCGATGCTCTACCGCTGAGCCACGTCCGCAATAAGTGGTGCGCGTGAAGGGACTTGAACCCCCACGTCGTGAAACGCCAGATCCTAAGTCTGGTGCGTCTGCCATTCCGCCACACGCGCATGATAATAATAAAAGTGAGCCATGAAGGACTCGAACCTTCGACACCCTGATTAAAAGTCAGGTGCTCTACCAACTGAGCTAATGGCTCGCACTTGGCTGGGGATATAGGATTCGAACCTATGAGTGACGGAGTCAAAGTCCGTTGCCTTACCGCTTGGCTAATCCCCATTGATGGTACCTCTATGTTGCCCACAATCTCTTAGGAAGATTATGGTGGAGGCTGAGGGGATCGAACCCCCGACCCTCTGCTTGTAAGGCAGATGCTCTCCCAGCTGAGCTAAGCCTCCATATCTATGGGACCCTCTAAGGGTAAGTACAAGTAAAAGTTGGTGACCCGTATGGGATTCGAACCCATGTTACCTCCGTGAAAGGGAGGTGTCTTAACCCCTTGACCAACGGGCCTTGCAAATCTGTGGAGCTCTCAACCGGATTCGAACCGGTGACCTCTTCCTTACCATGGAAGCACTCTACCTGCTGAGCTATGAGAGCATGGCTCCCCGAACAGGACTCGAACCTGTGACAACTCGATTAACAGTCGAGTGCTCTACCAACTGAGCTATCAGGGAATATCCGCTTGGCAACGTCCTACTCTCCCAGGACCCTTCGGTCCAAGTACCATCGGCGCTGGAGGGCTTAACGGTCGTGTTCGGGATGGGTACGTGTGGAACCCCTCCGCTATCGCCACCAAACGGGCATTTACAGCGTAAATGCTCAGGCTTAATCGCCTGAAAACTGAATCCGAAACGAATCTGCATTCTAAGTATAGGATAAGCCCTCGACCGATTAGTATTGGTCAGCTCCATGCATTGCTGCACTTCCACCTCCAACCTATCTACCTCGTCGTCTTCAAGGGGTCTTACTAATTGGGAAATCTCATCTTGAGGGGGGCTTCACGCTTAGATGCTTTCAGCGCTTATCCCGTCCGTACGTAGCTACCCAGCCATGCTCCTGGCGGAACAACTGGTGCACCAGCGGTACGTCCATCCCGGTCCTCTCGTACTAAGGACAGCTCCTCTCAAATTTCCTGCGCCCACGACAGATAGGGACCGAACTGTCTCACGACGTTCTGAACCCAGCTCGCGTACCGCTTTAATGGGCGAACAGCCCAACCCTTGGGACCTACTTCAGCCCCAGGATGCGATGAGCCGACATCGAGGTGCCAAACCTCCCCGTCGATGTGGACTCTTGGGGGAGATAAGCCTGTTATCCCCAGGGTAGCTTTTATCCGTTGAGCGATGGCCCTTCCATGCGGTACCACCGGATCACTAAGTCCGACTTTCGTCCCTGCTCGACTTGTAGGTCTCGCAGTCAAGCTCCCTTATGCCTTTGCACTCTGCGAATGATTTCCAACCATTCTGAGGGAACCTTGGAACGCCTCCGTTACTCTTTAGGAGGCGACCGCCCCAGTCAAACTGCCCGCCTGACACGGTCCCCGTACCCGATAAGGGTACTAGGTTAGAACCTAGATACGATCAGGGTGGTATCCCAACGGCGCCTCCACCGAAGCTTGCGCTCCGATTTCTACGGCTCCCACCTATCCTGTACAGATCGTACCCAAATTCAATATCAAGCTGCAGTAAAGCTCCATGGGGTCTTTCCGTCTTGTCGCGGGTAACCTGCATCTTCACAGGTATTAAAATTTCACCGGATCTCTCGTTGAGACAGCGCCCAAGTCGTTACGCCATTCGTGCGGGTCAGAATTTACCTGACAAGGAATTTCGCTACCTTAGGACCGTTATAGTTACGGCCGCCGTTTACTGGGGCTTCGGTTCATAGCTTCGGGTTACCCCTAACCACTCCCCTTAACCTTCCAGCACCGGGCAGGCGTCAGCCCGTATACTTCGCCTTGCGGCTTCGCACAGACCTGTGTTTTTGCTAAACAGTCGCTTGGGCCTTTTCACTGCGGCCCCCTCGTGCTATTCACACTACCGGGGCACCCCTTCTCCCGAAGTTACGGGGTCATTTTGCCGAGTTCCTTAACGAGAGTTCTTCCGCGCGCCTTAGAATTCTCTTCTCGCCTACCTGTGTCGGTTTGCGGTACGGGCACCTTCTCCTGGCTAGAGGCTTTTCTTGGCAGTGTGAGATCATGACCTTCGCTACTATAATTTTCGCTCCCCATCACAGCCCAGCCTTATCGATGTGCGGATTTGCCTACACATCAGCCTCACTGCTTAGACGGACATCCATCAGTCCGCGTCACTACCCTCCTGCGTCACCCCATCGCTCATAGCGGATTACGGTGGTACAGTAATTTCAAACTGTTGTCCTTCGACTACGCCTTTCGGCCTCGCCTTAGGTCCCGACTTACCCTGAGCGGACGAGCCTTCCTCAGGAAACCTTGGGCTTTCGGCGGATCAGATTCTCACTGATCTTTTCGTTACTCATACCGGCATTCTCACTTGTGTAGTGTCCAGCGCTCTTTTCAGTACACCTTCAACCCCTACACAACGCTCCCCTACCCCAGATACATAGTATCTAGCCATAGCTTCGGTGGTGTGTTTAGCCCCGTTACATTTTCGGCGCAGAGTCACTCGACCAGTGAGCTATTACGCACTCTTTCAATGGTGGCTGCTTCTAAGCCAACATCCTGGTTGTCTGTGCAACTCCACATCCTTTCCCACTTAACACACACTTGGGGACCTTAGCTGATGGTCTGGGCTGTTTCCCTTTTGACAATGGATCTTAGCACTCACTGTCTGACTCCCGGCAATAAGTATATGGCATTCGGAGTTTGACTGAGCTTGGTAATCCTTGCGGACCCCGCACCCAATCAGTGCTCTACCTCCACTACTCTTATACCGAGGCTAGCCCTAAAGCTATTTCGGGGAGAACCAGCTATCTCCGAGTTCGATTGGAATTTCTCCGCTACCCCCACCTCATCCCCGCACTTTTCAACGTACGTGGGTTCGGGCCTCCAGTGCGTGTTACCGCACCTTCACCCTGGACAGGGGTAGATCACACGGTTTCGGGTCTACGTCCACATACTAAATCGCCCTATTCAGACTCGCTTTCGCTGCGGCTCCACCTTCTCGGCTTAACCTTGCATGTTAAACGTAACTCGCCGGTTCATTCTACAAAAGGCACGCCATCACCCATAGATCGGGCTCTGACTTTTTGTAAGCACACGGTTTCAGGTTCTATTTCACTCCCCTTCCGGGGTGCTTTTCACCTTTCCCTCACGGTACTGTTTCACTATCGGTCGCCAGGTAGTATTTAGCCTTAGCAGATGGTCCTGCTGGATTCATACGGGGTTTCACGTGCCCCGCACTACTCGGGATCCGTCTCGGAGAGAATACAGTTTAGGTTACAGGGCTTTTACCTCTATCGCGGGCCTTTCCAGACCTCTTCACCTACCATATTCCTTTGTAACTCCATGTGAGACGTCCCACAACCCCAAGAGGCAAGCCCCTTGGTTTAGGCTGTTCCGCGTTCGCTCGCCGCTACTGACGGAATCACTATTGTTTTCTCTTCCTCAGGGTACTTAGATGTTTCAGTTCCCCTGGTCTGCCTCTACACACCCTATGTATTCAGGTATGAGTAACTGCGAATTACCACAGCTGGGTTTCCCCATTCGGACACCCCCGGATCAAAGCTTGCTTACAGCTCCCCGAGGCAGTTTCGTTGTTCGCCACGTCCTTCGTCGGCTCCTGGCGCCTAGGCATCCTCCGTGTGCTCTTATTAGCTTAACCTTGATTTTTCCGCAGGAAAATATCATACGATGACATTTTCTTTTGGAATCATCTCACTAATAACATTTACTTGTTTACACAAGTTGCTAAAAGATGTTCTAAAACGCAAATTCGTTTCGGTATCCAGTTTTCAAGGATCAAGTTAAAAAAATTATTCATTTAAAAATTTATGGTGGAGCCAAGCGGGATCGAACCGCTGACCTCCTGCTTGCAAGGCAGGCGCTCTCCCAGCTGAGCTATGGCCCCATAAAATTACTCTATAATGTTATATGGTGGGCCTTGGTGGACTCGAACCACCGACCTCACCCTTATCAGAGGTGCGCTCTAACCAACTGAGCTAAAAGCCCATATAACATATATAACATTGTGAATCAACCAATGAATTGGTTGTCCGCTTGGCAACGTCCTACTCTCCCAGGACCCTTCGGTCCAAGTACCATCGGCGCTGGAGGGCTTAACGGTCGTGTTCGGGATGGGTACGTGTGGAACCCCTCCGCTATCGCCACCAAACGCATGCGAAAGAGACTTGCTCTTTCAAAACTGAACACGAGTGAGTGTTCGAACCCGAAGGTCCTATTGTGGAAGCTTAGCTTCCGATTTGAATGTCCTCATTGCAGAGAACGATTCTCCATAGAAAGGAGGTGATCCAGCCGCACCTTCCGATACGGCTACCTTGTTACGACTTCACCCCAATCATCTACCCCACCTTCGGCGGCTGGCTCCCTTGCGGGTTACCCCACCGACTTCGGGTGTTGTAAACTCTCGTGGTGTGACGGGCGGTGTGTACAAGACCCGGGAACGTATTCACCGCGGCATGCTGATCCGCGATTACTAGCAATTCCGACTTCATGCAGGCGAGTTGCAGCCTGCAATCCGAACTGAGACCGGCTTTGATGGGATTGGCTCCACCTCGCGGCTTCGCTTCCCGTTGTACCGGCCATTGTAGTACGTGTGTAGCCCAGGTCATAAGGGGCATGATGATTTGACGTCATCCCCACCTTCCTCCGGTTTGTCACCGGCAGTCACTCTAGAGTGCCCAGCATTACCTGCTGGCAACTAAAGTTAAGGGTTGCGCTCGTTGCGGGACTTAACCCAACATCTCACGACACGAGCTGACGACAACCATGCACCACCTGTCTCCTCTGTCCCGAAGGCCGCTGCTATCTCTAGCAGATTCAGAGGGATGTCAAGACCTGGTAAGGTTCTTCGCGTTGCTTCGAATTAAACCACATACTCCACTGCTTGTGCGGGTCCCCGTCAATTCCTTTGAGTTTCAGTCTTGCGACCGTACTCCCCAGGCGGAGTGCTTACTGTGTTAACTTCGGCACCAAGGGTATCGAAACCCCTAACACCTAGCACTCATCGTTTACGGCGTGGACTACCAGGGTATCTAATCCTGTTTGCTCCCCACGCTTTCGCGCCTCAGCGTCAGTTACAGCCCAGAAAGTCGCCTTCGCCACTGGTGTTCCTCCACATATCTACGCATTTCACCGCTACACGTGGAATTCCACTTTCCTCTTCTGTACTCAAGCCACCCAGTTTCCAGTGCGACCTCAGGTTGAGCCCAAGGTTTAAACACCAGACTTAAATAGCCGCCTGCGCGCGCTTTACGCCCAATAATTCCGGACAACGCTTGCCCCCTACGTATTACCGCGGCTGCTGGCACGTAGTTAGCCGGGGCTTTCTTCTCAGGTACCGTCACTCCGGTAGCAGTTACTCTACCGGACGTTCTTCCCTGGCAACAGAGCTTTACGATCCGAAAACCTTCATCACTCACGCGGCGTTGCTCCGTCAGGCTTTCGCCCATTGCGGAAGATTCCCTACTGCTGCCTCCCGTAGGAGTCTGGGCCGTGTCTCAGTCCCAGTGTGGCCGTTCACCCTCTCAGGTCGGCTACGCATCGTCGCCTTGGTGGGCCGTTACCCCACCAACTAGCTAATGCGCCGCAGGCCCATCCCTCAGTGACAGATTGCTCCGTCTTTCATTCTTCTCTCAGGAGAAAAAAGAAATTATCCGGTATTAGCTACCGTTTCCGGTAGTTATCCCAGTCTGAAGGGCAGGTTGCCTACGTGTTACTCACCCGTCCGCCGCTAAGTTACTTTGAAAGCAAGCTTTCAAAGTAACTCCGCTCGACTTGCATGTATTAGGCACGCCGCCAGCGTTCGTCCTGAGCCAGGATCAAACTCTCCAATTAGTATTGAAAAGAGCGATATGCTCATTTTGAAACATCTGACGAGAAAATTAATTCTCTAATTTGGATTTCACTTACGTGATTTCCCACTCACTCGTTGTTCAGTTTTCAAAGATCAATGTCTCTCATTTCGTCGTCGTTGTTTATCAGCGGCGACCTTTATAATATATCACAGTGTTAAGCTGTTTGGCAAGTCTTTTTTTTGAAAAATCTTTTTTTCAATTTTTCTTGCCTTCCGCTTCCCTTTTACACAAGCAAAAGGAGCGCGAGATATAATTTATCATGAGCACTCCTTTTTAGTCAAGCTATTTTATTAAATAATCTGAAAACTTTATAAAACTGTAGCAATTCTCGTATATCTTCAGTGTTTATACTGAGAAGAACGCCCACCCCATGCATACTTGGAAAGCTCTTTCTGAGGAGCGAAGCGAGCATACATCCGGAATACAGTCTTATATCTATTAGCGATGGCGTGCCTGATATTTTGGTCCAAGCGCTGATCACTCAAATCTAACAGCATCTCATCTAGTTCTTTTCTCAAAACATAATCCAGTTCCTTGCATTCCTTTTCGTTAAACAACATTCCCAACATATGCTTGGCCTCCTTCATGAAGTTGCAATTAACACCTTCTCTAAACCCCCAAAACCTTTTTGCATAATCAGTAAGTACATCTCATGGAGAAAGCTGCCTTAAGATCCTCTTACACTAGATTAACCGGAGTCCTCTTTTTATAACCATAATTATTAAAATTCCCTTTATGGTTTCGTCTCGATTATATACTCCTTACCTTTAGGCAATCCTTGGATGAACGCCCTTAATGTTATGCTCTATTCCCGGAAGTTTTATGATAAAAGTGAAAAAGTAATTGTACTTTCAATAATGGCTGCAACAAATAACAGGATTACAGTCCATATAGAAGCCGTAAGTGTTTGACGCATGAATGCAGACCAGTCTGCGCTTCTTTCCTCTTTTCTATCTGTAGATCGAAATAAACTTGAAATCACTTTCCCGCCAAAATGCAGTCCAAAGGCACAAGCGATAATGATTGCCGGAATCTCTATAATCCCGTGTGGCAGCAATCCTTTTACGATTAAATCGAACAAATCCTGCCCTTGCAGTGCGGATAAATGTATCAAGTAGCCAATTACCGCTCCGTTTATAAATAAGAATATAGCTGGCAATATGCCGAACAACGCTCCCAGGAAAATAATAACCACTCCCTTGATGGCGTTATTCAGAAATATAAATACAAAGAAGTTCCATTGCGGATTAGAGGTATCTCTTAAGTTCCCACTGATCTCACTTAGCCCTTCCAATTGCTGAACCAATAGTTTTTCCAGACTACTTGTCGCTACCCAGCCAACAACCGCTCCTATTACGAAGAGCAGACAGGACAGCAGCAAAGCCTTGCGGATCGATTTAATATCTTTAACAAACGTGAAGAACGACAACATAAATACCTCCTGAAATTGTGATCTCTGTTTCTTAGGTCATAACCGTGCGGTACGAGCATACATTTAGAACAAACAAGCATTTCGCATGGGAGAGGAGCGCTGTCATTAATGAATTCTTTTTATGTATTCAGCGGCAAAAAGATCAAAAGGTTCATCTATATCTTCGCCGCTGTGCTTCTTGCTGCTGGAGTTGTCTATGTCGAGAGGGGTAATATCACCGTTTTTTCTGAAGCTGGACCTTCTGCCATTTACAGTGTGCCAACAGAGAAGAAGCTGATTGCCCTAACCTTCGATATTAGCTGGGGGGAAAAGAGACCCGAACCAATTTTGAAGGTACTTGAAGACAAGAAAGTGGACAAAGCCACCTTCTTCCTATCGTCACCATGGAGTAAGACTCACCCGGATATTGTAACAAGCATTAAAAACGCAGGATTCGAAATTGGCAGCCATGGCCATAAACACGTCAATTACAGCACTCTAAGTAACGAAGAGATTCGCACTCAGATCACAACGGCTCACACTGTGCTTACAGAATTAACCGGTAAAGAACCCAATCTAATTCGTATGCCTAATGGTGATTTTGACAAAAGAGTTCTGCAAGTGGCCAATGATCTTGGTTACAAAGTCATCCAGTGGGACACAGACTCTCTAGACTGGAAGAACATAGGTGTAGACAATATCGTGAAGCGTGTAACGACTAAAGCACATCCTGGTGATATCGTTCTACTGCATGCCAGTGATTCCTGCAAACAAACTCACGAAGCTCTTCCGCAAATTATCGATGAGCTCCGCAGACAAGGTTATGAATTCGTTACCGTCTCTGAGCTGATCAGCCAAAGCAACGCAGAGGGTAAAGAGGTTCGTGACTCAGCCTCACTAAATAGTGCCTTAGAGGATGCTGCCGGGCTGTAACGCTCCTCCCAATCTTAGGTACCGCAATAGATGTTGGTCTTATCCAAATATTAATGACGCGGGGAAATGAGCTCCGATATGTCGGGTGTGGGGGTATTCAGCTTCGGATAGCTCAGATCCAGACTCTCCAGTGTCTTTACAACGATGGATAAGGCCAAATAGTTGCGGTACCATTGATGATTGGCTGGTATCCAGTACCAGGGTGCTTTATCAATACTAGACTCCTTAAAAACATCTACATATGCCTCTTGGTAATCATCCCAAAACTCCCGCTCCTGTAGATCACTTGCGTCGAATTTCCAGTGTTTTTTGGGATCTTCAAGCCGTTCTTTGATTTTCTTAAGCTGCTTCTCTTTTGAAATATGCAGAAAAAGCTTGATAATTGTCGTTCCCTCTTCCACCAGCATCTCCTCAAACTGCCGTATGTAACGAAAGCGGCGCTTCAAATCATCCTTTTTCAATCCCCCATGTACCCGCGGTACCAATACATCTTCATAGTGTGAGCGGTTAAATGCAGAGATGTAGCCTTTAGGGGGTGTCTTTTGATGCACTCTCCATAAGAAATCGTGAGCTTCTTCCTCCAGAGAAGGTTTCTTGAAGCTGGTCACTATAAAGCCTTGTGGATTAATCCCTGAAAAAATATGTTTAACCGTTCCATCCTTACCGCTGGAATCCATCCCTTGCAGAATTACGAGCAGTGAATGCTTTTTCTGTGCAAAAAGAATATCTTGAAGCTCTGCCAACCGTTCCTTTAACTGCTCTGTTTTGGCTTCTGCTTCTTTTTTTGATTTAAAATTACCTGTATCGTCCGGGTCCAGCTTGTTAAGCTGGATTTCATTTGTGTCTTTTATCATATAGCGCTTGATGTCCATATATTCCCCTCCTGAAAGTTTTGTGAGCGATGCTACGCTTTGTATTACTACGTACAAAACTCGCTTCGGAAGCATCTACTTAGTTTTGTGAGCGTTGCTACACACAAAGAATCCGCTCTATTGTTCTTTAAGATTAACCTCCTCCAGCGGATTTTAATCGTTAGAATACATTAGAGCAAAAAACCCCGTCTTCTGAAGGCCAGAGCACGGGGTTCATGATTTGCTGAATTCGCCCCAGCCTTTATCCGGCTGCCGGCTTGAGAATACGGTGAAGCATCAAAATTTGGAATGCATTACAGGCGATGAGCGGAACAACAATAAACACTGTCGCACTATCAACACCTATACGGAGCACGCCGATAATTTCCACAATTGAAATAGCTGTCATAAAAAAGAGGGTTGGAATCCAAGCTGAGATGTTTGTACTTTTCACTTTGAAATAAGACACAATAATGGCAGCTAACAAAATAAAGATTCCTAGTATTAGATCAGACAAGACACTTCTTTCCCCGCCAACGACGGTACGCAAAAAAATCAGTTCAAGCAATGCAAGCACAGAAAGCACCAGTTGTATGTATTTCCAAATTTTTGGTGGGAAAACACCATTGCCCATGTAATTCAAAATTAGATAAGCAAAAAAACCAAGTTGCGCATAAACACTGACAAGCATACCGTAGCCGAATAGTATCAGCGGGTATAAAAAGAAATCAGCGACACTTTTGAAATCAATTCGACCGTTCACGAATTGCAGTGCCAGACCTGCGATTACTGCTCCGCCCGCTCCTATTAGAAGGGTTGTCCAAAATAAATAAAACCATTTTTTTATACTCAGCCACTTCACCTCCCCTATGTCAGATTTATTTTACCAAGGATACCGACAAAACACCATTACATCAGCAACATAAATGTGTGTTAATGCGGCATAATACAACTGGAGAATCCTAATAAAGGAGGGCAGCGCCAATGAAATGGAGATTTATCGGATCTGTGGGTTTGGCTTTAAGCTTTGTTATGGCCTTAACGGCTTGCGGAAGTGAGCAGAGCAGTTCTTCTTCTGGTCAGGGCAGTTATAAAGAAATGAAGACCATGGTTATTGATATATTAAAAAGTGAAGATGGGAAAAAAGCGGTTGAGGAATCATTATCAAATTCCAGTTCTGGAGGCACCAGCGGAATGAGTATGAAAATGATGCCACTTCAAACAACAGAGGATATAAAAACCGCTGTTAAAGATACCCTCACTGCACCGGAATATCAAAAGGAAATCGAGAAAATTATGACTGATCCCAAGTTCGCAGGCGATTTTGCTAAAGCCATTCAATCACAAAGCAAAGAATTGCACCTGCAACTAATTAAAGATCCCACATATCAAAAATCCGTCGAAGAAATCATGAAGTCTCCAGAAATGATGACCATGTTTCTTAATCTCACCAAAACACCTGACTACCGAAAGCAATCCATGAAGACCATCCAGGAATCTATGCAGACTCCATTATTCCGGATGGAGGTATTGAATTTACTTAAAAAGGTCGTTCAGGACGAGCTCGAGCCGAAGGAACAGAAAAAGGGCGGCGAAAGCGGCGATAAACAGGAAGGCAGCGGCAGCGGTGGTGAAAGTGGCAGCGGTAGCGGCGATGATTCAAGCACATAACAAAAAAGAGGCCTTATCCCACCTAACAACGTGGGACGGCCTCTTTTTATGCACAATAATTAGTGCTCATATTTCGCAATCAGCTTATCGGCGATATCAGCAAACAACAACGCAGTTGCTGTGTCTTCCTTGTATACAGAAGGTGAGAAATCCGGTTCAGAAATATGGTTGTCCGGTGCGCCCAATGGAACTTGTGCAAGCAGCTCCGTATGGAGTGTCTCCGCAAGCCGAGCGCCTCCGCCTCTGCCAAAAATATAATCTTTTTTACCGCAGTCTTTACACTCATAATAAGCCATGTTCTCAATGACCCCAATAATCTCATGTTCTGTCTGCAGAGCCATAGAGCCCGCTCTAGCCGCCACAAACGCTGCGGTAGCATGAGGGGTAGTAACAATAATCTCTTTGCTGTGAGGGAGCATCTGATGTACGTCAAGCGCCACATCACCTGTACCTGGAGGAAGATCAAGCAGCATATAATCAAGTTCTCCCCAGCCCACATCACCAAAGAATTGGCGCAGCATTTTGCCAAGCATAGGTCCCCGCCAAATTACCGGACTATTCTCACGGATAAAGAAGCCCATAGACATGACCTTCACTCCGAAACGTTCCACAGGAATAATGATTCCCTCTTCTACAACGGGGCCCTCTTCGATTCCCATCATATCAGGGATGCTAAACCCATAAATGTCCGCATCAATCAATCCAACCTTTTTACCTTTTCTAGCCAGAGCTACTGCCAAATTCACAGTAACCGTAGACTTTCCAACCCCGCCTTTACCACTGGCAATGGCGATAAAGTTAACACCAGAGTTCTCATTGATTAATTCATGATCGTCAAGGCCTGCTGCATGTCCCTTAAGTTTCCCCGGTTCATCAGCCAATGGCTCTTCCCCAGCACTCTCTCCGCGAAGCAGAGCACGTTCATAATCGGTTGCATCACGCAGCCGGATATGTACATTATTGACTCCACCCGCTTCAAGCAACTCACGAACCTGTTGTTCTAGGTCCATGCGACTTTGCTCTTCAGGATCAAGACATACGATTGACAAAGAAATACGATCTTCTTTAATCATAATGTCACGGATCAGCTGTAGTTCCACAAGGCTTTTTCCGGTTTCCGGGTCTGTTAATGACTGCAGTATTTCCTGGATATGTTCCCTAGTCAGCATGGAAAGCACCTCTGTTTCCTTTCCGGAGGAGAATTCTTCCGGAGTTTTTGTCTATTATAGCATTACCCATCTCCTGATGAGTAGTCCCGGCTACTCGGAAGCATAACGAAGAATGCCACGATATATGCTAGTCGCTACCTTGCGTTGATAAACATCATCTCCGAGCAGAACTGATTCCTGAGGGTGCGACAAGAAACCGACCTCTACAAGGATCGCAGGTATTTTTAATGCTTTTAATAGATAAACAGTATTTACAGTCTTAGCTACACGATCAGTATTTTCCAGGGTAGTCTTCAGCTCACTCTGTACAAACTCTGCTATAGCTTTATTATCCTTGTGATTGGGATAGTAAAAGGTCTGCGCCCCGCTCCACCGGTTCGAAGGCACACTGTTCATATGAACGCTTATAAAAAGATCTGCGCCCTTCTCCTCAATGCTTCTTACTCTTTGCTTAAGATCTTCAGTCTTGCGCTTAGAATAGCCCTTAGTGCCCTCCTGAGCTAAATCATAATCCCCTTCACGGGTCATGACAACAATAGCCCCTGCCTGTTGCAGGTAATCACGTAAATAAAGAGAGACCGCAAGATTAATGTCTTTCTCAATTAGCCCTTCCCGGCTAACTGCCCCTCCATCTGCTCCCCCATGTCCAGCGTCGATAGCGATCACTTTACCAGACAAAGGCAGACTCCAATAATTTAACGTTTTGGCAGTAGGCATGTCATACGCTATAATGCCGATCATTATAGCCAGCAGTGTCGCGCCCAGCATACATTTTTTGATACTGCTCCATGAGATCCAGACCGAGACTTTACTGTGTTTTCGGCCAGACATAACAAAGACCCCCTCGTCCCGATAGATAATACTCATCTATATGGGACAAGAAGGCCAAATAGTACTAGCTAACGATGATTAAGCTGTTACTCTTGAGTCATGCCTTCAATTAGAATCTGCGCAACCTCAGGTCGCGTAAATTCAGGAGGTGGACATTGACCCTCCCGAAGCAAAGCCCGTACCTTTGTACCCGACAAAGTCATATGATCGTCGCCAGGATGCGGGCAGGTTTTACTGGAAGCCATATTTCCGCATTTTTTACAGAAGAAGCTGTGTTCAAAAAATAATGGAGTAATATCAAGTTCCTCAGCGGTAAAATTCGCGAAAATTTCTTGTGCTTCATAAGTTCCGTAGTAATCACCTACACCCGCATGGTCACGTCCGACAATAAAATGGGTGCAGCCGTAATTTTTGCGAACCATAGCATGAAAAATCGCTTCTCTCGGACCTGCATAACGCATGGCTGCCGGGAAAACACCTAGAAAGGTACGATCCTCAGGATAATAATTCTCCAAAAGCGCCAGGTAGCTCTTCATTCGTACATTTGCCGGTACATCATCAGACTTCGTCTCACCCACAAGCGGGTTTAAGAACAGAGCGTCTACAACCTCCATAGCGCACTTCTGAATATATTCATGTGCACGATGAACTGGGTTACGCGTCTGGAAGCCTACAACTGTTCTCCAGCCTTTGTCTGCAAATATCTTACGTGTAGCTGAAGGGTCAAAATAAAATTCTCCGAACTTTTCTGGCTGTGGTCTATTCAGCACTGTAATTGGTCCTCCTACATAGGTAGCCGGGCGGGCCAACAGCTTACTTACTCCTGGATGTTCAGGGTCTGTTGTTTTGAATACATTTTGCGCTTCAAGGTTTTGATCAACCGTATAAAGACTCTCAATATCCAATAAACCGTAGATCTCGCCATCCTCTTCACCGATTAGAGATACTTTGTCTCCAATAGCTAAACCAGAGACCACATCCTCTTCTACAGCAAGTGTTATTGGAATGCTCCACACTGTGCCATCTGCTAAACGCATGTTTTTGACTACGGAGTGATAATCTTGTTCATTCAAAAATCCAGTCAGTGGAGAAAATGCACCTACCGCTATTAGATCCAAATCAGATAAAGTCCAGGTGTTCACGGCAATCGCCTTATATTCACGTGCAAGCTGCAGCAATTCTTCTCTTTCTGTACCCTCTACTACACGGTTAACTAATGTTCCGCCATGCGGACGTATTGAAGTCATTATCGTCTCTCCTTCTGGGTTCTCACGGGGATAGGTCTTACTTGTGTAATCCGCACTCAGTCTTCTCTGATCCAGCCCAACGTCCAGCACGCGGATCTTCACCAGGCATAACCTGCCGTGTACATTGCTCACAGCCGATACTTGGATAGTTACGGTCATGTAGAGGGTTATAAATTACATCATTTTCACGAATATAGTTCCATACATCCTCAGTTGTCCAATCCGCAATTGGATTAAACTTAACCAAACCAAATTTATAATCATACTCAACCTTTTTGGCATTAGCACGGGTAGGCGCTTGGTCACGACGAATGCCTGTAATCCAAGCTTCATATTGAGATAGGATACGAGTCAGCGGCTCTACTTTACGAATCCCACAACATTGGTTAGGATCTACTGTCCATAACGCATCACCGTGTTGAAGTGCTTGCTCCTGCGGAGTGATTTGTGGAGACACTCGTACGAACTCCAGCCCGTATTTATCCGCCATCAAATCTCTGGTCTCATAGGTTTCCTTAAAATGATAATCTGTATCGAGATAAAAGACGTCTGTAGAAGGACTAACTTTGTGAAGCATATCAACTAGCACTACATCTTCGGCACCAAAGCTGCAGGCAAAAGTAATGTTAGGAAATGTTTCTACAGCCCAGCGGATAATTTCCTCGGGTGAAGCAGTTTCTAATTCTTCGGCCTTAACTTTGATTAAATCCTCTTTCTCGAGCAGGTTCATTAAGGTATTCCTCCATCCAAAATATTAATCGTATGAATAAATGAGGTAAAAGAAGTAATAAAACCAACTAATTCTATATGAAATAGTATATAACTTTTACTGAGGAAGTCAATGCGTTTCAACCGTTAGAATTAGTAAATAGATGCAAAAAAAGCCCATTTCTTGTGGAAAGGGGCAATAAAAAATAAAACCCTCGGCCATAAGGCCAAGGGTTGAATTCTGTAGATATTAACGTTTCGAGAACTGAGGCGCACGACGTGCAGCCTTCAAGCCGTATTTCTTACGTTCTTAAATAATCACTTCCTATTAGTTCAGATTGCCGCATATAATAGGAAGTTTCTCGTTTTCAGTTCCTATTAATTCCGATTAGTTCAGATACAAATATGGTCAAAATATGGTCGCGGACTCAGGCATAAAAAGCTGGGTCCTCCACTTTCAAATATCTCGGAATGGTATCTTCACAATATCATTATACCCCCGACTGATATGAATTTGTTATTTGTCACCATCCAACTTTCTGGATATGCTAAGCCAGTGTTGGTGATACGGAAGAAGCCATATAGACAAGAAGAAGTTATCCGATTATTAAATACGTGTTATCTATACGTTGACACGTGTTATTTATACGTGTATAATAGAAGTATAAGGAGGGTTGAGATGAAGGTTTACAGTTCAAGGGAAATTATAAAAATTATCGAAGGAGACGGATGGTACTTAGTCGGAGTACATGGAAGTCATCATTACTACAAACATCCAAGTAAGCCCGGTAAAATAACGGTGCCGCATCCTAGAAGCAGCTTTCCTCCCAAGACACAAAAGAGTATTCTTAAATCAGCAGGGTTGTAGGGGCGCAAGCCCCTCTCCCCCAAGGAGGTTAATATAAATGAGTAAGAAAGATGTTTATCGCTACTGGGCGTTGCTAGACACTGCAGACGAAGGAATATCTGTTCGTTTTCCTGATTTGCCTGGATGCCTGACGGCTGGGGACACTGCCGAAGAAGCATACGCTGCAGCGCGGGAAGCCTTAGAGGGTTTTTTGTATGTGATGGAGCAAGACGGGGATTCCATTCCCGATCCGTCCACACTGGACATAATCTTAAAGCAGGCAGAAGCTGGAGAGGCTGCTTTGGACGTAATGGTATGGATGCCTACTGTTAGAGCGGCTATGGAGTCCAAAGCTATCAAGAAGACGCTGACCGTGCCTAAGTGGCTGAATGATGAAGCTGAGCGGCAACACCTTAATTTCAGCCAGGTTTTGCAAGAAGGATTGAAGCATAGTCTCGGAATTGAGAAGCGCTCATAAAACCGCCTGATGATGGGCGGAGGGGAACCGACTGAAATCATTTTGCATTACGGAGCAGGTGGTCGCGGGAATCCCTAGGGGCTATCTTTACAAGGATAGTCTCCGTATTGATTTAAAATAAAAATCCCCTGCCGTATAATAGCAGGGGATTTTTATTAATACTTTATTTCATTAGCATTGCCATTTGCCGATCCAATAACATAATACTATCTGCATATCCGTCATCATTGAACATAGCTGAAATTACATAGACTTTTGTGTTATCGTCAGACTTCTTTGACGATTCTTTTAAAAACTGCTTACTGATTGAATCGTAAACATAATCTAAGTTTTTTTCATAATCGCCTTGATGTTGATCTCCATAAACTTCTTTGATTTCATCTTTCAGCATTCCAATTTTTAAACCACTAACCGTTTCATAAGCATCGGCTGATTCATCGGTTAAAGAAATGCCTGCTACTTTATCATTTCGATACATAATTCTCACACCAGAATTGTACGTGAATGAATCGCCAATAGTCATCTTCTCGCCTTTACCCAGAACCTTTTCAGAATCAGCGCGACTCATCCCATACTTAATAACTGCTTTCTGGTCATCTACCTTTACTATCGCTAGGTCATCAACGGTAAGCCCACTTTTTGAAGATCCGCAAGCAGTTAATAGAATTAAAAACAATAAAACAAATACACCTCGGCGCATCTGTATCCCCCTCATCACTTTCCTAAAGTTTACCATGTCCCAATAAACAAAAAAAGAACTACCAAACAATATATAGTTTAATAGGCTTTGTCATAATCCCAAACGCTTGGGAATTTTCTATGTATTAGCACCTACAACATCCTCTATTTTAATCCAATCCCAATCATCATCATGACGAAACTTTATCTGACCCAGCTGACGGTCAACCCTCATAACTATGCCGTGAATTGATTTGTCCTCAATCGGATCAAACAACGCTAGTGTGATTGGGCTATGATCCTCCATTGATTGAGTTATTGTTTGTTGGATCTCTTCTATCGCTTGAGGATCTAGCTCAGGCTTGCTACGAACCTCTTCTTGCCGCGAATCAGAAAGAATACGCTGCTTGTGCTCAGGCATAATCATTCGACTTCCCTCCCATAGTCCATTAGCTTCTAATTTTCCAGCCATCCCAAATCCTCCTAGTACTTAGTCCAATATTCGATGTTTCCGCCATCCATGCCCCATTGAATCTCATTATTCACTGTCCCAAGCCTTTTAAAACGAGAATCTGTGCGTTCCCATCCTTCAATTATGATTGCTGTCTCAGGCGGTGTGTTTGGATTCCACTCGATATAGTTTTCTTGTATCAATTCAAGTAAAGCCGCTTTAATTGGTACTGGCATACGTCCACTTAGACGTTCCAGTTCAGGCAGACTCGGCATATGAGCATGATGATTCGCTGAGTGAGTCATGATCATGAGCAGTTTCCGTGCTGTGTCACTGAGCATTGTTTCCCCTCCAAAACAAGAACATTCGTTTGTATTATAACCAAACATACGTTCTTAAATCAATGTAAAAAAAAGGAGCCACGGTTATTCTCCGGGTTCCTCCACGTATTCAATCAATTGATCGATGTGCTTTAACTTGAAGTATTTCATGAGCGTTTCTAAGTGTTCAGGCGGCCAATGTTTAGCAGTGTTCTTCTCCATATCGCTTAGGGTGTTCCAACGTATACCAGTTGCTTCGCTTAATTGACGTACACTCAGATCTTCTAATTCTCTTAGTTGTTTAATTTTTAACCTAAGCATCCTTTTCACCTCAACTAGAATATACACTATTACAATAAATAGTTCAACGTTTTTCGTTGACATTCAACGAATTTCGTTGTATAATAAAGATAGAAAGGAGGTGAACAAGGCACATGAAAGATTGGGTTACGCTCCTTACAGCAATCATTCAACTCATTACCGCAACGCTGCTGCTAAAGGACAAAAAGAAAGGAACCAAAAAACGCCGCGGACCACGCAAACGTAAATAGGTTCCCGGAGAGTAAGGGTTGCACCCCTTGCTCTCCACCCAATCATAACATAAACGGTTTGAACGATACAATTAGTAAGCCGGGCATACACAGGAGGAAATACGGAAATGGCGAGATTAGCTATAGTTCTCTGGAGTTTTGGGGGATCAAATGAAATTTGGGTGACTGAAGATGAGCTTTTTGATCTTGAACAGTCACCGTCAGTTTCGAAGATTTTCTTTAAGTAACGGGGGGGGCTGCGGCCCCTCTAAAGGAGGAATAAATTATGTTGAACGTGATTACCTGGATAGTAATTGTGGCTGCATTGGTCCTCTCGATTGCAGCACTAATTAAAGCCAGTGGACGCCGTTAATCCATATAACAAAAAAGCCCCACTGACCTTATTTAGGTTAGTAGGGCTTTTTCATAATCTCAAACGTTTGAGTATTTACTTTTTAGCAACAGTAAACGACAGCCAAGCAAGCTCAGATGTCGTCAACGTCTTTTTGTCGATCTTATCAAGCCAAGTCTTGTCATTGATTGTACCAGCTGTCAGGAGAGTCTTAACCTGTGTTTGCAGCATTGTCCATTGATAATTAGTCAGTTCCAAAGTGTCGTCCTCCTTGGCATTTGGGGATTCTTTTTTGATTGATACGTCTTCTTTATTGAACAGATCGAGTTCCGCCTTACGCCGTCTTACTAGACCAGCTAAAACATTGCCGCCGCCTTTGTTGTACTTAGTAATGTTCTGAGCGATCTCTGTTATCGTCCGCCCTACGCAAAGTTTTTTTAAGCTGCCGTTGCCGCAGTTATAGCAAAAACTTGTGAGTGCATCAAATTGATTTTGACTGAGCCACGCTGTAATAAGCACGTACGACGCATCATTAACATATGCCTCATACTTTGCCAGATCGGATAGAAGCATACTGTCAGCCTGTGCCTGCGTGATGGTCATACCTGCTTTAACATCTGGACCATAGTGACCCCATCCGATTGTCCAGTATGTTTCAGTAGGCACAGGCTTGTACGCCGTGAGACGGCAGCCCTCAAAAGACTTGATAAGGGAAATTCCCACTTGCGAAATTTTGCGACTCATTACTCATCACCCGCTTTACGAGACTGCTTGACCAGTTGGTTACCATATACAGCTACAGCACCACATAGGATGCCTTGTATAAAGCTTGTAATGACAAACCCTAACATCAGTACAGCAAATACGATGGCCATCAGCGTAACGATGTATACAATACTCCAATCTGGCACTTTCGGCGTTTTTTTCAAAACATAGCCTATGATCCAACAAGCTACAACGACAGCCATTAATTCGGGATTAATAAACTCCATAACTGCATTCCATTCCATTACAAATCACCTCTTCTATTTTCTTCAAATCGGTCAAGCCGCTTGTGATACGATTTAGAAGCCTCTTCAATACGCGTTACACGCTCTGAAAGTAAATCAAATCTCTGCCCCTGGGCTCGCTGCTCTAAACGCATATCATCCACGCCCCGTTTGATATACTCAACGTCAGTACGAAGTGACGCACCATTACCAGCCTCTTGTGCAACATCCTTTTTAAATGCTTGGGTTTTCCCCGTCCAGCCCAAGACAACCCCACTTACTGCCGCAATCATTGCTACGATTGTTGTAGGCTCCACTCCCGTTTCCCCCTCAATATAAATAGCCCCCGGGAATCCCGAGGGCAAAATAAAAACGCCTACTATGTGGCGCTAGTAATTTAATCTATTCTTTTAGCTCTGCTGCGACATCCTCACGGATAATCTCCGGTACTTGCTCTAACTTCTTAAGTCCTTTACGGATCAAGCTTGCATATATTTTAGCCATTATCTATTTCACCTCCCACTACAGGTTCTGTAGGTGCTACGGGTTGTCCGGCAAGTACTAGCTCATAAAGCTCTGTGAGCGCCAATTGTGCGTCTGCCGCCTCTTGTTTGGCAGTCTGTAACTCTTCATAATTTTCTGTAAGAGCAAGCTGCGCTTCTTGCAGTTGTGTTTCGGTTTGATCAAGTCTTTCCAAGGTCTCTACAAGTTTCTTATTGGTTTGTTCTAGCTCCTGAACCGTTTTAGCATTTTCTCCCTCTACCATTTCGATTCGTTTAATTAACACATCTGCTTAAGCTTCCCCCAGGATAGGTAAACTCCAAATCCTCCGTATCAGGATTAACGCGGTAGCCATTGCACTCAGCGAACTCTCGACGAAACTGACCATATTTGAGCTTTACTACGCCAATAGTATCGCGGACCCGTTCAGCCAGTGCCTTATATGTTGCAAAGTCCTGATCCTCGGTTGTCTCCACTACCAACCTACCTACCTGTTCACCCGTATTTACTACCACGTTTCCTGTTGCTTTTTCAAAGTATATTTTCATGCCAATTTCCATCATAATCCCTCCCAATAAAATATCTAGCGGTTTGTCTACGTCTACTGTATTGCAATCCATGTATAAGGATAGTATCCGTTTATAACTGGTAGTTTAAAACCCGTACTGTTCACATATACAGGTGATGCCTCCCTGAATATGTTAAGGTCTGGAGTTGATGTTCTTCCACCTAGTGTTGTGATTCTGTAGTTCGCATCCATTCTAGCGTCATACACGATATGGTCTTTGTTTGTGTTGGATGCATTACCATTCTTTATAATGATCACTGTGGGCTTGAAGGTTAGTCCCGAAACGATTAGTGATGCGGCTATAACTGTGCTACCATCAGCCCTTGTGTACGTCTCAAGATCACCAGATTCAATCGTGCCGGAGGCAACTTGTGGTAGTCCAGCAGAATTCAGTTGGGCTACAGTCACTTTTATTTCTCCAGCACCCATCCCGCCTTTTCTATAACCTTCCAGTGGGTAGACAGCTAGATCACCGTTTCCCCATCTCCCCACACCCGAAGCTACATCAACCCCAGCTATAACAGGCATAGTCCCCTGTTTTCCGAACATCGTTCTGTCACTTCTCCAATTGCTAGGGTCTGCTAAGTTACCGTCATATGAATGGATAGAAGACGTTGTATTATAATACCCTTCCGGTGTATTTAAATATAAATCCCCACCGACCAAAGTAGTCCCTGCGGCATCCTTAGCAATACTACGATTATCAGGCATTGTCCCGTTTACCAGTCCGTTTTCTGTGCCTATCGTTTTTCCAGCCAGGACTTCCGCTGCTGTAGCTGTTCCATATTCACCCCCTTCACCCTGTAAGATAAAAGCCGTTCCATCGTATACAACCGTATAGACACCACCAAGAGCCAAAGGCGGGTTATTGCCGTTTGGCTTTTTGATAGATTTAGCGCCCAGACCATTTACATTGAGTGTAACCGGACCTGTTGTAGCTGCATGTGCTTTAAAAGATATTCGATCTCCAGCTATAAGAGATGTTATGACACCACCCGCGATACTTGCTGTTAACGCTGGAGCTGTACCTTTAGTTAACCCAGCATAGGTTAAGGTACCGTTTGCGATTTCTCCCATGTTTTTTCCAGCATGTAAATCCGCATCCAACCCACTACCTACCCCATCTACTGTAAGCAACTTTAATAAAATATCAGCAGCAGTGTATGAAGTCGCTGGCAAAGGGACGAAACCTAACGAAGAACCCATAACAGGCGAAGTGTGGACGCCTACACCAATACCGCCCGCAACAACCACAGGCATAGCTATCTGCACTATGTCACCCGACGTTGCGAAAATATTAGGAGCAGCATTCGAATATCCATTCGCCGAGGGTATTGTTTTTTCGATGTGTACCCATCCATCAGCAGGAGTCAAAGTAATATTAGCGGACATAGTAACACCATTTTTCCGTAACCTTGCTTCTTTGGTTATGACGGCATTTTTACCGGACTTAACCCTTATCCAGAAGGACACAGTAAATAGTTTATCGACCCCACCAGCAGGAAAATTGTTGTTCACAGTCATTAAATATGTTCCTGAAACGCTCCCTGCATTACTTATCCCAGAACCCATTGTAAACGAGGCTATGTTAAATTCAGTGCCATATCTTAACCCCCCTAGACCTAAAGCCGCTATGAGACTAATGACCTCATCTGTTAACGCCCCGTTTGTCCCTCCGTTAGTGGAATTATCATGGTAGAACCTGCCACCACTAGCGACTGTAGTCCCATTATAAGGAGAAAAGAAAGAATTATTAGCGAATGAGGCGGTGAGCTGTAATGATCTTGGGTCACCATCAGTACCCATAAATCTGCCTGAGTCCCCAAGTAAATTCACAACTCCACCATATGGCAGATTATTCACACTTACAAATCCATTATTGTCTAGTCCCGCATACCCGTTAGCTACGTTCTTTTTGTCGGTTGTTTCTGACATCCTCCAAGCAGACCATATAGTGCTCTTTGTTCGGGTATATATGTTTCCGTTAGTAACATCAATAACTTCTTGCTTAATGTAGTTAGTGCTAGTGTCCGCTTTGTACACAAACAAGATACCAAAAGAAATGTTTGGAGAATTGACATAAGTTATCGTCCCGCCTGCTTGGTACAGTGACCAAATTCCGTTAGTTGTTAGGTTGTTAAAGTCGGTATTGTTTGCTATTGCGGCTCTAGTCATAACTATAGGGGAGTCGTTATAGCCATTCCACATAGGAACCCAAGCCGCCCACGCACCCTCATTTACTTTCCGACGTGCCCACACACCGCCTAGTGTACTGTAGAATATTTGCCATATCCAGTTGGTAGTGTTGTTATGCAGGTCTCCTTGACTGACATGAACCATAAGCTGACCGTACTCTGAAGGAGCTGGACTACCTGTAGCACCCGAAAGTATGCTGTACACACCCGCCGTATATGCTGTGTTTAGATCGGAGATTCCACCTGCGCCACCTAAAGAGCTGTAGGTATTGGCACGAGGTACCTTTGCAGTAGCATCCAGCCCGGCATACCCGTTGTTGGCGTTTTTTTTGCCGGAATGCTCTAGCTCGTACCACTCGGAGATGGTCCCGTTATAGATGTTACGTGTGAACACACGCATATTAGCACCGGGTGAGTAAGACGTGAATGTCTGGTTAAATCCTGCGTGTTTGGTGACCTTCAGGAAAAAGGACTGCCCAGCAACTGCTGCTGGGAGGTTTAACATAGTCGCCGCGCTGGCGTTACTAGGGCAGCAGTACTCTCCTTCACCTAGAGCGTTCAAGTCCGTAGCGTCAGCAAGCGTGCCCGCCTTACGCGCCAAGTACAGAGGAATCTGAGCATCCATAAACTTAGCATCCGAACCCAGCCCAGCGTATCCGCTCGCCACGTTCTTGCGACTAGCGTTTTCTTCTTCTATCCAATCACCCCAAACGCTGTTATAGCACTCTCGAATGTAAGTGCGAGGGACAGTGGAGAACGTAGTTGCTCGTTGGAAAAAGATAGTGTCAGGGTTTTGTGAGTGTGCGAATACTTCGATAAAGAACCAAGCACCTGTGTTGTTACCTGGCGCGTTTATCAGAGGGTAACCATCGTACTGCCCGTTTCGGTTAACCGTGTTTAGGTCCGTACTAGGGGCGAGACGGATGACCTTTCCGCTGTTATCAGTGAGCTTGTACTTCTGAAACTCTTGCCCCGATTGGAGAACAGTGTCATCGGGAATTGTCTGTACTGCTACAGGTAGTGCAGTAGGTGCTGCGCCGCTGTAAACTGCACTCAGATTCCACGTTGGTGGCGCAGTAGGGCTCGCATGCTTTACAGATACAGCAAAGGCAATAGCAGCCCCTGGCGCATGTCGTGCTTCTATACTTATTTTCCAACGAGAGTTAGTGGCGTCCCAACTAATATCAGATAGAGATATGTGCTGATTGATAAGACCCGTTACTTCTGGGTATTGCGTGCTCTGATAATTTAGGGTAGTAGCAGCAGCAGCAACCACATTAAAACGCTTCGTCATTTTACCAGCTGCGTTCACTGCATTCCAACTAGCCGTCACAGTCACCTCAATGTAGCCTGACAATGCACCAGTTGTAAATAAGTCAATTCTTTGATTAGCTACGCTGTTTGAGAATGAAAATCCAAGAACGCGTTCAGATATTCTACTAGATAACACATTACCATCTGAAACCGCCATTCTATTCGCATCTAAAGCTGTAACACCATTAGCCACATTTCTGTCGGTTTTTGGAATGTATTTAGCGTCAGCAGTACCTGGCATAGCATTCCAAGCAGTACGCTCTGCGGCTGTGATGTGCCTTGTAGTGTCATCAACGTGCGTCTTAGTTGCAGCTAGTGTGATGTCTGGAGCATCAAACGGATTTGCTTTCCCTGTGATGGCTTTGAAGTACTTAGTAATCCAAGAGAACCACTGAGTGATCGAACCTACTAAACCATAAGCTGTTGCTGTTGTAGGATCTGCAGTGCGTGTACCCATAGCGGCATCATTGACAGATCCTCCCGCATAACTAGCAGAGGTGAGTTTAGGACCATCACCTGCAGCTCCTGTGTGTTTATGTCCTCCGGATGCGTCAAACTTAGCGTTAAATTCAGATTCTCTTGTAAATACCAAAGAATCATCGATTGTAGCTGATACATTTGACGCTGTACCTATTACCACAATGCAGTCAATGGTCTTTTCTATTACATTACTACCGCCAACAGCAGGTATATATTCAGCATCGGTTCCCGCGTTAGTATAGCAATATAGGATTTCTCCCTCATCAGGATCTTGAGCAAATACACCAATTTCCCGGAAGTAAAACCCTGTTGTTACGTCTTGATTTGATAGAACCGTACCAATGACAGCTTTGTTTGGTGGTTGCATTCTCAGTCGTGTTACAGGTAATGATTTTTTCTGATCAATAAGTCCATTAAGCAATAAAATAGACTGCCCACCGAGTTGACCACTCCCGACGGCAATCCTTGTGTAATTTAGCTTTGATCCGGCTTGGGCTTTTGACTGAAGCGTCCTGCCCTTGTTTGTTAGAGTAAAACTCCCAAATGCGCCCATTTATTCCCCTACTCTCATGATTTCGCCGATGTGCAAGGCTCCACCGAAATATAATTCTAAATCTTCTGTTTGCGAGATTGTAACCCGATCCAAAACCACTGAAAGACGTTTCACAGAATCCACCGCTTGAATGAACTCTTGAGCTCGGGCGTTTGTTACGTCAGCGTTATTGGTTATGACTTGAAAATGATAAGGTCGCCCTCCGTATTCAAACCATTCTTCTACACGCCCCTCACCAAAGAGCAGCTTAACTAGATCCTCAACAGCTCTAGGAGTTCCTTTCTTACGGTGAAATTGTATGGCTGTTCTAACCAGCTCACGCCGCTGTTCCAAAGGCAACTCCGGATCATAGTAAGGAGGCTTGTACTGCCACGCCAGTTCGTCAACTTCCTCGCTGCTCCATTCCTCAGATCGTCCGAGAATGTCTAACTTACGGATCTCCGATGTAGTCACCTGTAACTCTGTATCCAATGCTGCGGCGGCTGCAGCAATAGCCGGATCGTTGGCGATACTCGGTGGCAGAATATCTCGCAGACTTAGCTTCTGGATATCAATCATCAACGAGCCCTCCATAGGTCAATGTCGTTATACCTTGCTGTGCAACTTGAATAGCTGTCAGAGGTGTATAAACTGGCGCTGTGACATTTACCCTCAGCGCTCCGGCAGCCATGACGCGGGCAATCAACTCAGAGGGGTTAATGTGTCGCCCAAGCTTTGATCTCTGCCAGTGTTGGTAAGCCTCCACCGCTGATGTAACTGCTGTCTGGATAGCTGTAACTTCTGATGCGCGGTTACGACTGATATAGTAAGTCAGTGTGGTGGTATAAGGTACAGATATCGGTGCAGTGACTGTCACATGATCAGTCAAAGGTCTGATGCCGCGATCTTCTAGCGTCTCCGCCACAGTTTCGAGCATATCCTCTCCTGGAATTACACCATCAACGAGTAAGGGAACAATTGTAACCTTGCCTTCAGACGGAGAATAAGCATGTACATCCAAGATGGCAGCAGATGCAGATTTAGCCCAAAACTCATAAGATCCTTGTGGACCAGCGGTACTATAGGATTCTGGTGCAGTTCGAATGCGTGCACGAAAGGCTTCGTCTGTTTCTATTGCTGCTCCGCCACTGCTCTCGGTAGTGTTGGTAACCGATTGAACAAACGGTAAGGGATCCATCAATACATTGACCTGACCGGGCAAAAATCCGTTGCCTGCCGTGCCTACCGTCGAACACTCGCCTGTCACCATACCAGTTGTAGTGCCTGCCGGAATCTCCAAATACTCGGTTGTTGCAAAATATATGGATCCATCCCCACCTTGCGCCCCGACTCGCGTCCCCGCAGGGATGGTTGTTACTGATGCCAGCGGAATAGAGAGGGTAAAGCGCAAGTTAGTAATTGATGGGGCAGCATCCAACCGGATTAAACCAAAATCGGCACCTTTGTAGTCCAATACAATTCCAGTTGCATAGCGCAACGAATTGCTTTTAGCCGTCTGGTTTATCAATACACGTTGCTGGACGATAACCGTAGCCAAAGACGATAAAAACAGCCTCACCGGATCGGCGGGCTGCAGTGTGCGTAAGGTTAACCCCTCATATACAGTTATAATGTTCTTCTCAATCTTTGCTGCATCTTCCGGAGTAAAAAGGATCTCCGGCAAATCTACATATTCCACCAAGTTACTCCACTCCTTCTGCCAGTGTAAACTTGATCACAGGCTTTAAGTGTCCTGTCAGAGCATCAGACAACGCTCCATTAAAGGATACTTGTACTACTTGTGCTCGCGGCTCTTGTATGGCTATAGCTGTCGTTACCTCTGCAACAGTTCTAGCTTCAGCAATCGGTCCAGGCTCGTCAATAATGGAGTAATCAATCCCGATGTCACGGGCAAGTGGCGAACTTCCGAGAGGAGTGGTTAATATTGTTCGGATGTTCTGAGCCACTTCCTCAGCTTTACTTATTGGTGCAAAATTGATTGTCGATGGCTGAGTCATATCAACGGTATAGATCATTTCACATACTCCTCCAGCGTAATATTCACAGTCGACGCGAGAACGTTGCCGATATTATCCATGGATTCCCAGGCCTGTGACATGTCCGTAATCACCCAAAGACCAGTGCCCACTCCCTACGTCCAATAATCAACGGTAGTGCCTTGCCTGCCCTCTCCAACTCAGTAAGTCGGTCCAGCTCTTTTCGGGGATTCAGTCCGAGCCGCGCATCTAACTGCACCGAAAACGACACCGAGTCAATTCCCGGTCCTAGCCACTCCTTTTTAGGCTTTTTACCGATGATATCATGCTGTGCCCAACGTCCACTAGTATCGCGCCTGAACTCATCAATTGTACGTATTGCCCCTTCTGAAACGACAAATACAACCGGACCAAGACTGCCAATCTTAGACATTACATAATCTTGGCTTCCCATGTCTTACCCCCACTCGCTATCGTGCCTGTTACGTTCAGATTTCCGTCAATCTGTACACCGCTGGCTGCTTTGAGGTTAATAGTCTTAGTAGCGCGATCATAATAGACATAGCTACCATCCTCGAACCATATACCACGCTGATCAGCTGTCC
Organism: Paenibacillus sp. FSL R5-0928; assembly: GCF_037970385.1. Classification (NCBI taxonomy): domain Bacteria; kingdom Bacillati; phylum Bacillota; class Bacilli; order Caryophanales; family Paenibacillaceae; genus Paenibacillus; species Paenibacillus sp. FSL R5-0928. The sequence goes on from NZ_CP150225.1 coordinate 6,453,987, forward strand.
CGGGCATCTTATCCTCTGAACCGTAATAAGTACCTAGACAATAACCAGCGCTACGACTGTTATCCAAAAAGACACATAGCACAGTTTCTCCAGGCTGTGGCACGGCGTTCTCTTGCCCCCAGCCTCCCTGCGTAATAACAGGTAGCTCACCAGATACCAAGCCATCACGATCTGGAAAGGCGACCCGCACACTACCTGTTACTGCATTTGCGTTGAAACTTGACCAATTACAATCATACTACCACCCCAATACCCTTCTAATTTCTAAGTCAGTCGCAAACCCGTTGCCGCCTATAGCGTGATTGGCAGAGACGATAATATATTTACCATCAAATCGCCCCCAACCCTTAATATTGATTGTCAGACCTGCTGCCATTCGAATATCTCCCATGAGGCTTAACGTCCCTCTTCCTGCCTCCTTGTTTTTCTCACGCAGTCTTTTTCGGCCTAACTTGAGAGCCGATGCCTGAGAATCAGCCTGCTCGTTGATCTTAAGTATAGGCCCACTTTTGGGAGCTCCGGGCGGTGTATAGGTTACCTTTACAGTCTTTTTCGTTTTATTGTTTGTATAAGACACTTCACATGCTCGATAGGCTGTATAAGCTGTTCCCCATGAGAATCCATAACCTTTTACGTTATCTTCTCCACGTGTAATCGTTGCAATAACTGGTTTTTTCTCATAAGCGGACTCATCGAATAGCACAAGTGCTCCGTTTGATACTTTAATCGCAACACCTTCCTTGTTTGCTGTTTCTAATAGAAAAGCAAGATCAGAAAGTTGAGACTGTTCAAGGCGATCATAGGAAGGATTGTCTATGGATTCATATAATAATTTTAAACTCGCACGTTTGGCGATTTCCCCAGCTACCGTTTTAAGGGTCACCTTTTCCCAAGATTTTGAGCGCTTTTCTTGCCGAATATTTGCACTCACAGGTAAAGACACAGCTTTTATAGCTACCGTATCTGGAGGGCCGTTAAAATCAAAAGAATCAACTTCAAACGAGCCTAGGGGAAGTTTTTTAATCTCGCCTGGACCATCCCAGTTGATTGTGCGAATCTCTCCTGTAATCCGATCACCTTCAGTCGGTGACCAAGGACCTTGCCAGTTCCGTTCTCTGTCTTCCAAAGTAATAGAGAGATTATCAAGCGTACCTGGAGCCGCATCGTTAAACTGAAAATCAGTTAATGCTTTGGCGATGTCCTTCGTAACATCCTTGCCGTTGTATGATAACACTAGCACTGCTCTGCGAGCGTCTTGCATTAGTTCCATATTAGTTCTCCCTGCGCCACGGCGGAAGCGTCTCAGAGGCATCTGCTGGCATATCTGGCACAACTAAAATTACATTTCCTGAAAATACAACAGTTCCTACATGCTCTGGGTTTGCATTAATAAGCAATGTCATTAACTTTTCATTCTTGTACAACTTAAAAGCGATACCATCCCAGGTATCGCCTTGTAAAGTTCTATATTTGTTCATTGAAAACTCACCCGCCTTTGCTGTTGAACGATTTCATTTAAGCGCCGCTCCAAAGCGTTATTCGCTTGCTTTATCGCATCGTTTACCGATTGCATGATGGATGGATCGACCCCTGGGATGGTAATCGCCGGAGCGTTGTTCACCTGAATTACCGTTTCACCTGAGTTACTGTTATAGCCCATTAAATCATTAGCCATATCGAGTAAGGACCGAGATCGTTGCTTATTGTTAATTGGGATTGCGATTTCTGGACCAGCCTCACCAAAAATACTAGGTTTTGTCGCAATACCTCCTTCTGCATATTGATCCATTCGAAATTGTTTAGGCAATAGAGAGTTTGTTATATCTGTTACGTTTTTGGATGCTTCCGGCACGTATTGACCAGTATGTTTGTACAAAAATTCAATGTTTATTTTTTTCTCTGAAGGGATCAAACTCATTTGGTCATTAAGGTTCTTAGCCGCTGTAACCGATTCGTTAAACTTTAATTTCCCTTCGTCTGCTAGACTGCCGAATTTTTGAGCGTATTCCCCTAAGGTCCCACCTAGATTTAACTCTATTAACTTCCTCTGCTTATCGTAGAGTTCCTGGTAGCTCTGCTTTGTGTTCTCTAATTCTTTGGAAGAAGTTATTAAGGATTCAAGAGCAATCACTTGCTCTGAAGCTAATTGTTTAGAATATGAGTCTAATCCATTCAAATCTGTTGAGTTATTGATAAATATGCCAACTGCTTCGCCAGCTTCCTTCGCTTTCTGAACCAACTCATCAATTTGTTTTTTTTGTTCCTCAGTTCCGGGCATCATCATTAATCGCTCAAATTGCTCTGAGTACTCTTTGAACTTAGGAATAGCTTCAGATATGGCATCATTTTGAGCTTCAGCAGCAGCTACTTGTTTTTCTAAATCTTGAATTAGATTTGAAGTATCAGGCAACTTTTGTTCAGCTTCAGCAATTTCTTTTTCAAGCTGTAGTTTCGCCAACTTTTCATCAGCATCAACTATTTCTTTAGCGAGACCAGCCTTTTCGCGGAGCTTTCCATTCTCAATATCATATTGACTAATAGTTGTCGGATGCAGCTCCTGCAGCTTTTTTGTTATTTCTTCCATTCTTTCTTGCTGTGCTGCCAACTCTTCAGAACTATCTGCGCTGCTACCTATTTTTTGGGATAACTGATCATATTCCCAAATTAGTTCATTTGTAAGCTTAGCCTTATCCTTTGTTTCCTGGTACTGTTCACCTGTCTCTTTGAGTGTTTCGCCCATATGAATTAGTTCTTGTCTTGCATTCTCCTGATGTTTCTTATAAGCCAAAACACCTAAAGAAAGAGCAGCTACACCAGTAACAGCAAGTCCGACAGGATTAGTTAATAGCGCCAACGCTTTTGTGAAGCCTCCTGCAGCCCCTCCAGCTCCGTCAGCCGCTGTCGTAATCGTCCCAAAACCCTTAACGATTTTGGTTACAGACTTACCAATCAACGCCGCTGGTGCTGCAAGTGCAATAGCTTTTAATATTTCGGTATTATCGCCCATCCAGTCAGCGAATCCCTGAAGTGCTGGCATAAGATCCTCGCCGATCGGAATCACAAGCTCAGTCATGAGCTGCCGACCCACTGCCTGAAAGTCTTTGCTCAAGGTATCATATTTGACCTTTGCCACTTCTTCCATTGTGGCTTTAGTCATATCAAACTGTTTACGGGCAGTGCCTAAGGCAGCGATAACACCGGACTCCATGTCCTCAAACTGAGTACCAAACAATGCCACACCGATTGTGCTTTTTTGAATTGGGTCTTCAATCTCGCCAAGCTTATCAATAACTTGTTGCATGGCGTCTTTACCTTTGACTGATCCATCAGAAATTCCATCTAAAATATTAATACCTTGACCCATGATTCCTTGCAAAGCTTCATAAGCCTTTGCTGATTTAGTGCCGCCTTCTTTCAAGTTCTTGACTAATTCAGCAGCAGTATCTTTGGATACATGTTTGAGTAATTCCATGTACTCAGCAGACTTCTTAGATCCTTTTGTCAGCCTTTGCGTAAACTCTTCTATATCATCCGGTGCGAACAACATGGCCATTGCTGTTTGTGTGCTTTCACTGCCATCCTTAATCCGTATACCGAATTCTTTAACTGCATCTCCAACTTTATCTAGGTTAAAAGCACCTGCATCTAGTCCAGCTGCGAATTGGTCAAACATCTCCTCAGCATCGTAACCCAAAGTTTTAAAGTACACACTGTATTCGTTAGCAGTATCAATAAGTTCATCAGACTTATTAAGTCCATTCTGTGCTCCTTGAGCCAAGAGGTTGTACGCTTGCTCTGAGGTGACACCGAAGTTTCTCATCATCGTGTCTGATGCCTTGATACTTTGGGTAATATCCTCGCCAAACACATCTCTAAACACAATGGCGTTTTTAGTCGTACTTTCTAACTCAGCGCCCGTAGCCTGCGTTACCTGCCGAACTGTGGCAAGAGCAGCACCCAGATCGTTGAAATCCTCGCCAAGACGATCATTATAAAGGGATTCAGCGCTATCTTTCATCGCAAGCATTTCTTCAGCAGTTACCCCAGTCGCAGCCTGTAGCTGAGCCATAGCGTCAGACTGATCAGCAATGGTTCCTACGATATTTTGCATACCGCCAGCAGCACCTTGAATCAAGGCAAATGCTCCTGTGTACTCACCCACTTGTCGCAGTGTATCACCAAACCCACCAGCACTGTCCCTCAAATCTCGTAAAGAATCATCTGCTCGATCTGCATCACGCCGTACATCGTCCAAATCTCCGCGCCGAGACATTTCCCTTAATGCGCGTTCTAGTTCCTCGATATGACGCTCAGCATTGCCCATGGATTGACGGAACGAGGGATCCATGAGCCCGTTTAACCGAAAGGCGATATCATATTCTCTGCTTCTTCCTGCCACGGTCTATTTACTCCCCTTCCGTTTCCGTAATCTATTTACCCGCTCCACCGAGTCCCTGAGTTCATCAAGCGGCAAGCTCAAATAGTAAGAGACTGGTGTATAGGTAATCATGGCTAAAGAGACAGCGAGGTCTTTAATTCCCTCACTATCTCCACAGCCTACAGCAGCAAAAAATTTCTAGCCCTCAATGTCAACGCTGTAAAGTCCTTTGCTTTGGATGCAAGAACTAAGCTAACGTGCACACCAGCAGCCTTAGCAACTACATATGCTTGATATACCTTGTCTAATTCAGGAGAAAAGGACGTGCCGCCTTTCTGTTCTGCGCGATATTGCCGATCACACGCGATAATATCGTTTCCTGACAGATCATCGAAATTAAGTGTAATTTCTTTAACCTCTTGCCCTTCAAATGTAAACGGCTTGGTAAAGGTATATACCTCTGCCGCACCTTGTGTTTCTTCTGACATTCCATGTTCCTCCTCAAATTCCCAAGCGTTTGGGATTTATAATTTACAATGCCAGATTAGCTCGTGTTTTGGCTAAGTAATCTACACCAAGTACCTTGTAAATGTAAGCAAGCTTATCAATCTCCAGAATCTCCTCCCCATCAATAAAGACCTTGAGATAATTCACAGAAAATGCATTTGTCGAGCTCATTGCTGTTGCAGCCTCAAGACCACCCAATCCACCACTTAGAGGGCGTCCACGAATGGTGACTTTGAGTGCTGATTCCATATACTCGTTCGTTGCAGTATTAAATTTCTGGATTGATGCTCGAAGGTCAAGTGCGTGAACCACAGGAGCTAAAAGTTTTAGGGATGCCTTCTCCACAGTATTCCAATTCAACGTAAGCGTCATAGCACTTGTTTGCCCTGGAGAAGGAGCATCAATTTCACCTGCAATCCCAGCACCTTTGGTAGTTTCAGATAAAAATGCAATTTCAGGGAGGTCAGCAGTTGCCGTCCCTAAGTATTCTGAACCATTTAAAAACACTGAATAATCAATAACCCGTTCTGATCTTTCTGGCATGTTATTTTCTCCTTTTTACGCTGCGTACATTGCAGCTAGGTAAGTTGTGTCGTATTCAAGCAAGAAATCAATTTCCTGCGCTGGACCTGGCGGCGTGATATATACATGGAAAGCGATTTTCCCAGACATCAGGCTTGTTACAGGATTCTCGGATTCAAGGAATTCAACGCGTGCACCTAGTAACGCACCAGATGCTGAAAGCCCATTTAGCCAAATGTTCGCCGAATCCGTTACAGCAGCGATCAGGCGCTTATTCATCGGGTCATCAACCTTTTGCATGTAGGTCAGAATCAGGCTATTTCCAACCCAGTTAAACATACGGCGAATCGGGATGAAACTATCTTTTGGATCTGTCACGCCTGGAAACGCTCCGGTGTAGTTACCCCAAGACTTCCAACCGCTTACTCCAAGATTCAATGCAGTCATTATGCCTAGACTGTTAAGATAACTAGCTTGATCAATCCCCAGAAAAATGTCTTTTCCGCTAGCTAGTGCCGTTCCATCCGCTTGAAGTGATTTATTCGATGGAGAGGCAAACGGAATACCGCCATTTGCCGCGTCTGTCGCTGCAATTAGTCCGGCAAGTTGAGTAGAGTAATGAAAAACCTTATCTCCCAGCGTAAGTAGAGGGTAGGCTGGAATTTGTAATGGTCCAGTATAATTGTTGTCCGACTTCCAAACTCCTGCGTCAGTGTATGGCTGTGCTGGGTCAATGTCGGTCAAAGCCATTGTCTTAAAATTGCCGTTAATGTTACCTGATTTAGCTTTCATTACGGCTGCCACTGTTGGTTTATGTGACCAACCCGGAGCAACCAGCAAATCAGGTAGAATACCAAAGCGTGGGTATACCTGATTCACTAATTCAAATCCAGTATAGGAACCGTCAAGCGTTACCCCACCAATAATGTCGTCTGCGTCAACGGCTGCAGGGTTGAGTTTGTCATACCCCACTTGTAATGATGCAATTGCTGCCCCGATATCACCACTTGCCTTGGTGGTGATAACCACATGCCCAGCGTCATCAAAAGCCGCTGTATAATCTTTATCTTTGAGAAAGGTTTTGGTCCCATCCGAGGACTTAACTGTCAGTGTTGGAAGCATTACGCCGCTTACAGCTAATGTAGCCACTCGGTTTGCAAGGCTTATCGCAACCGGTTCTACTGTTGTCTTGTGTGTGGCTGGATCAAGCACATTGACCAAGATCATTGGAGCCATGGCATATAACGCAAAGTGAGAGTAAATCAGCTCGCAAAGCGTGTATTCCTTCCAATCGTCCGAGTATCCTAGTGCAGCCACTGCCTCCGCATACGTATGAACTAGTACGGGAGTGTTCACGGGCACTGCTGCCGATGCCAGGTTAACAGGAGCTGTACCTACCGCGAACGGAATTCCGCTGCTCGCCTGCGTTGGCGCAAGTACGGATGTGGCTTGCTCTATAATGCTTATACCGTGTTTAAATGCCATTGTTTTAGTTCACTCCTTTCAAAATCGCTTGATAGGCTACATATTCAGCTGTACCAGTTTTGCCAATGCGTTCTTGTACCTCCGACATAATGTCTACTGGAACAATTAATTCTTCTACATCCGGCAGCTCCTCAAGTAGTGGTTTTAAATACTCCGGAATACCACCACGAAATACGGTGGATTGTAGCAGACGTCCACCTGGGAGATTCGGACCTAAATAAATGCAGGTAGGACTCTGCTTCTCTACCTTTACAGACGCTTTAGGTGCGCTCTCAGGTTTACTCTTGGCTGCTTCTTTAACATCACTCATAAGTGTTTAACCTCCTGTCTAATTTGCGGAAGTGTCCAGGTTGTCACCGCTTGGCAAATCCATTGCGGTTCCGGCTGGTCCTCTAAAAACTGCCACTTCCAATTGGATTCAATCCGGAATTTTTTATCTATAACCCGTTGCCTCATCAGCAATATACGGACCCGCTCCATGAGGTTCAGGACATCAACAAAGCCGGAATCATCATCGGACTGTGTCCCAAACAATAATTTAACTTGAGCTCGGCTTTCTTTATCGTCGCTGTCACCCTCCATGGGGCGAACAATAATAAGAGGGAATACTGGATCATCCCGGTTTTCTGCAGTCTTGCTCGGCAACGCTCCAAGATGAACCGCTGGAATCGTCGCCGCTTCGTCGGCCAGTTCTTTTTTTAAAAACTCCTTGATAGCCATCATCAACATGACTGGCGTCATGACGTTCCACCTCCTAAACGGCGGTTAAGCTCATGCTCCAGCCGTTTGTCCATTTCTTCAATGGCCACATTCTCCAGGTACTCAGTAACTTCTAGATTATTGAGCATGACTGGCACTGCCGGACCATATAATTCCTCCACGGGTAGGCGGCGACGTGCGCTACGTCGGAAGACTCCGATATGCCCGTTTCTCATACGAGCGAGAAATGCACCATCCACTTTCTTGTTACCTCCTGCACGCTTAACCGCAGCTTTTAAGGCACGCGGACGTTTGGAGGAAAGTGCCTTAGGATTTGTTTTGAACTGCATCAGAGGAATGTTACCGCCCTTCCAGCGGAGTTCGCTGGATAGATTACTGACGCTGCCCCGCTTGAGCACCACCTGATCTGTAACCGCTTTGGACTTCACAATGTACGTTTCCTTTGCTTTGCGGCCAGACTCAGTTTTCAGACGTTGAGAGGTCCGGTTGAGCGCCGAATAAAAGGACTTGCGTACATCCGTATCCAATGACCCCACCCTTCTTAGCGCCTCTCGGATGCCTCTTGCCTCTGCTTGAACATCTATCATGCAATGTTCGCCTCCAATGAGATCGTAAGCAGGCCCATATCGTCACCTACGCGGTCCACGCGGTACCGCTGACCGTTAATAACCATCATCTCGTTAGGCTTGGGAGCGTACCCTAATTCTGCCTCACTCACATGTAGCACATGAGTAACCAAAGATACCCCCTCGGCATAGGCCAGGGGGTGATCGCTGTCAATGGCTTGATCAAGTACAGCGATAACTTCTTTTTTGTCGATTACAAATTTGTCTGCAAATTCTTCGCCGTTAAGGAACACGCCGATATCTTGGGAAACGTAATCTTTGAAGCTAACCACGTTTAGTCCCACGCTGTGATTTTGAGTCTTCAGACAAAGTATCTACTTCGTCCTCCGATTTTTCTTCCTCGCGCTCTTCCAGATGCCCCATTTCTTGTAGCTGCTGAGTGAGTTCCAAAGGTAAACGTCCCCTAACGTCTTCACCTACCTCAAACAATCTGCCCCCATAGTTTAGTGGTTCCTTTAAAATCAACACTATTCTCCACCCCCTGGAGCTACGCCAGCATTTTTAAACAAACCTCGGGAATCCAGTAGCGTTACACCGTAATCAAAATAGATACGGAAATCCATACCCAACCGATCAAAAGGAATGTCTGTTTCTAGGGTCGGTTCCTCTTGACCACGTAGATAAGTTACCTCCACAGTATCCGCAATGTTCGCATCAGCAGCTAGATACCAGGCGGTAGAAGAGTATTGATCCAGCTCCGCATCAACAATCACCTCATACGAATTCCGGAATACGTTAACCACACCGCTATGAGCTCCCGCCGGATCAGCTTCAGAACGCAAGTATTGTACGGCTGCAGTCTCCAACTCTGCAGGAGAAAGTAAATACTTTGGAGCGATATTGAGTGTAGAAATGCCTCGCTGATCCTTCTGTGTACGCATTTTTCTGCGGGCTTCACTCATAGAGACAGTATTAATCACGCTTGCCGTCCCCAAGTTATTATGATCTGCATGGAATAGGTTCTTGTTATCAAAAATCAGTGGATTGGATGCCAATAGCTGATAAACAAGTTTGTTTACACCACGCTTAGCCGCAATTACGTAAGCAGCAGGCACCCGGGACAACATGCTCAAATCATCATTAATAAACGCTTCCCGGGTAAAGCCCCACCGTTTGGAGTATGTCAGCACTGCTTTTGTGACCTTATCATCTTTCATCGCTGTATCATAAGGGATAACTCCATTTTGCGATGTCAGCTCCAAGTTCCCAGCTTCGGAAATGCGGTAATGTTCTGCTGCCTTGAAATCGGAGTTGCTACCCTTTCCTGTCCAATACTGGAATGTGGTTGGGGCTTCTTGGTACGACTGAGACAGCGTTTTATTAGCGGCATTAGAGATAATGCCTTGGAAAGTAGTATCTGGGCTCAGCGCACGCTTCAGCAGTTCTTCATCACGCAGCAGATGTGCTCCAGATTCACCAGCACGAATCAAGCATTCGACGGCCAGATCACGCAAGCGCAAACCACGTAGCTCCATTGCCCCCGCTGCTGGTTTTGAAACTGTACGCGCTGCCCGCAACAGCAACGCATCCGTTGCGGCTGCTCGGAACTTGTCCTGATCTTCCGCTCCTACCTGAATGGCTGACCGTTGTGGCGCCTTGTCCGCGATCTGTTTCTGAAGAATCGCATCCTTCACTTTGTCCACGGTGCTGCCGTCTTCAATATATGGTGTTGCGTCCATACCGAAGTTACGACATAGAGAATTAATTTCTGTGACCCGAGATCGTTCTGCTGTCGCCCCTTGTTGTGCAGATATTGCTGGATCAATTCCAGGCGGTGCAGCTGCTCGTTGCCCATCCCACTCTGGTGGTGTAGGCGTTCCAGCGCCGCCGCCAATTCCCGCTCCACCATCTGGTGCATACATTAATCCCTGTGCGGCCAAAGCCAGCATTTTAAGTCCCTTCATTCCTTCATCCTCGCTCTCATTTTGGTTATAACTACGCCCAACACCAACGGACGGATCTGCCGGAGTTGGTTCAATACTGATTTCAAATGGCTGCCACTTAAGTGCCACATAAGCAGGTCCAGCATGGCGGCCATTGGCTGATACCTTTCCGGCTTTAACTTCCTCCCACGAAGACACTTCGTACCCTACAGATACTCCCTTGATGATCCCTTTCTTTACTTTCTGGAATACCTTGTCACTGTCCTCATCATCATCAAACTGGACTAATGCCCTTGCCTTACGTTCGTTGTCGTCCACCCATACCTTTTGAATAACTCCAATCGGCATATTGCCGTATCTAGAATTACGGCCATGTGCAAATAACAAAACCCCGACGTCGGTTAACCTCTGTAGGTCAATCGCTCCGGGGTCATGGCTTAAAATTTCACTACCGAAATAGCGTTCATATGGTGCTTCCGACGAGAACGAAAGCTCAGCAGTACGATCTTCTTCATTAATGCTATCTTTGCTGAAGGTCAGCGTACGAGATAACTGATTCTCAGGCGGTCCAGCAGCTCTATGCAGCGTCGTCGGAAGACTCTTCTTCATCGTCCGGACTCTGTTTCTCATTAGGTTGTTCCTCCTTTCCTGACCGTTCCCCGATCAGCTCATTAATAAGATTAATCTCTGCGGCACGCTGTACCACTACATCCCGCCAATCCTCACCCCGCTCCGCACAAATACGGGCAAGCGTATCCTGGTTAGAGTCAAGCGCCGTCTTATTAGCGTCCGCTTCCTTTTTCGGATCAATCCAGGTGCTGCCCGGCGGAACCCACACATGAGCAGTGTAAATGCTCTTGTCCTTCGTGTATCCCGGGAGATCAATCTTCCCTTTCAGGTACATGGATTCCAAAAATTCCAGATATACGGGCCGCAGCACACGATCAATGATCATTTTCTGCAACTTTTTATACAGTTTACGATCTTCAATCAGTCCCTGCCGGGCTGAGGAATAATTAACTTGTGACAAATCCCTTGAGACCGCTTCATAACTTAATCCAAGACCGGCGGCAATCATGCGGACCAGCGTCGTAATAAACTCCTTGGTATTGGATGCTTGACCTGTTGGTATGACCGTCTGTACCTCGTCACCTGGATTTAGCTCTCCAATCATTCCGGGAGAAAGCGACACTCCACTGTAATCAATCTCTTGACCGCCTCCGCTCCGGACACCACGACCCAAGCCACTCTGCGGTGTACTCTTCTTAATAAATACGGACATGCAGGCAAGCACACGCTCTTTAATAGATACAGCTTCAATAAATTGGTTGGCATCCTTGATGCGCGGCAAGGCTGTAACGAGCTTAGATATTTCCCTCACTTGTCGCGGATCGGTCTTCTCGAAAAGAAAAATTACATCTTTAGCCGGAATGCGAACCGTTTCTGCCGGGTTCATAAAATAGCCATCCGATACCTTTTTGAAGTGATAAGCTAGCGGACGATTGTAGTCGTCTAGCTCAATTCCCTCTACAATTCGTTTACCCTCACTTGGTTGAACTAATGAATTCAGCTCGTCAACCGATCGGATTTGCAACTTAAATGGATACTCACTGTCCTTGACATAAACTTTGACGATACAGATTCCGCCATCAACATAAAAGCGCCGAATTATCATATCGGCCATCTCTTCCAGCGATTGAGTCCCTGTGATATCAATGTTTTCCGCCTTACAATATTCCTTCCAAAGATCTTCAATGTTCCGATTGATCTCACCTTGAGTGTTCCCAAGAACAGTATGAGGGACTTTAGCCTGCAGCATGATCCCGGTCCCGGTCACATTACGCTGAAACGCCTGCAGAATCCCCCCGGCAATATCGCTATTGTGTTCTAAATCCTGTGCTCTTGCGCGGATTAAAGCACGTTCTCCCCGCTTCTGTTGTTCATTTGGAGAAGCAGACGGGTTCCAACCTTGATTGAGCCGCCCGCGCCCCCCTGCATCGAATACGCTTATCCCATTACGCCAAGCCAAACGCTTATAGGCCCACCGTGGGCTTACCGTCGCAATAGATCGGTCTAACCAGTTCAGTTTGTTCACCTCCCTTCAAAATAAGCGACACGGAAAATACCGCCGCCGCCTTCAATGGCGCTAATTTCCTTTTCTAGCCTTGTCTGCTCTTCATAAAGCCGCCCAAGATCCGGCCGCTTAATACTGCGGCTGCCAATACGATATTCCTGTGCACCACCGAGTATAGCGCTGATTGCCTTTCTCACTTCTACCAGCTGTTCACGGAGCAAAGCTAAACGTTCTTCTTCCGTCATAACCACGAATCACCCCCTTGTAGCCAAGACTTTTTACTTTCTGTCGGCTTCTCTGTCTGAGGCTTGGGTGCCTCTTCCGGCTCTTCATACCGCATATACCGGATACCCAAACAATCAGCAGCAAAAGCAGCGTACACTTCGCAGTCAAGATAGTGGTTATCGGCATGGGCTGTTTTCGGGCGCCACACCTCTATTTCAACACGCCCCCGCTTCTCCTTGATCTTCTCCTCAGCGGTGACTTGCTCCGCATATTCCAAATCACAATCTTCATATACAAACCATCCACCAGTTTCATCTGGCTTGCGGACCAAACGATTCGAAATGAAATCTTTATAATATCCGCCATCAACCAGGTATAGGGATATTCCATACATCCCCTTTTCCTCCCGGTCAATCTTTGTCAGCTTGTACTTTGCTGGCAATGGATTGTTTGCACCCTTGATAGAAACGGCCCATTCGCTATTTTTAACACAAAAATCATAGGTGTCATCGGCGTTATAACCCGAGTCAACCGCACAAAGGTTAACGAAATACTCCGTTCCGTCCCGGCTGCAATAAGAAATGTTCATCACATCCTCGACTTGTGGCCATGTTTCAACGACACCATGTCGGATATTGTGACTCGTCATGCCCTCACTCCAAGCACGAATCGAATAATAAAAACGATCCTTCTGAACATCCACACCTCCGGTCAGCAAAATAGTCCTATCTGGAACAATCCCTTCGTCATATCCGCTAGTTTTGTCCAGCACCTTATCGCTATTTAGTTTGATTTGAGTGTTTTCCCAAGGTTCCGCCAGCCAGCTATTAATAAAGTTCATCAGCTCTTCAGGAACGCGTTTGGATGTAATGAATTCAGAAGCAACGTCTCCGAATCTAACCCATGGGCTATATATTGCATTCATCCAAAATCCAGTTTTTCGCTTTCTCATGGTGGAACCTTCCGGTGTTCGCCATTCGCCAGCGCGCAGCATGGTTGGCTTGTGAGCATCACGTATAATCCCATTACAGCTTTCACATTCATAATAGGCGGTAGCCTTGATATCCTCCGGTTCAAGCGCCTTGTCAAACCTAATTTGCTTGAACTTGAACGTGTGAAACTGGCCGCAGTGCGGACATGGGACGTAGTATTGCAGTTTGACGTCTGCCCCTTCCCATGCTTGCCAGATCGGACCATTACGCAATGTCGGCGTCGAAGTCTGCATGATTTTTTTATTGAAGGGAAAGGTCTTCGTCCGCTCGCGAGCAAGCGATCTCGGGTCAGCTTCTTTACCAGATGTTCGCGGGTACTTATCCACCTCATCCATGAATAAAAACCTAATTGGCCTACTGGAAAGGGATGCAGGGCTGTTTGCCCCAGCGATAACGGCGTACATCCCATCAAACTGCAGCTCCAGATCCTTACTCTGATTGCTGTGGAATCTCTCCTGCAGTGCCGGACTCAGCTCCATCATTGGCTGCAGCCTATTCTCTGATGTGAATTTGGCTAATTCAATATGCGGATAAACGACAAGGGCCGGGTTAGGGTCCTGAGCAACCACGTAACCCAACATGTTATTTAGGCATTCAGTTCCTCCGACCTGCGTAGGTTTAAGGAAAATAATCTCCTCCACGCGAGGATCTGTAAAAGAATCCATGATTCCGCGCAGATATGGCGTCCGATCAGTGGACCATTGCCCCGGTTCAGCAGCACTTTTGCTGTCTAAAACTCTGTACCGATCAGCCCATTCAGAAACTGTTAACTTTTCAGGTGGTCGAAGAACCTGGAAGGCTGATGCCAGCCAATCAGGCCATTTACTTTTTGCCTTTTCTGGCACTGTAAACACCCCTGACGGACATCTGCAGAAGGACTGCATTTGTCGTGTCATTGATGCTTTGTTCAATGACGCGCACCTGATCCGGATCAACGAATGGTGCAATCTCCATTGCAATCCGGCGGCTGTAGCCAGTCATAGAACGCTTCAACGTTGTAAAGAAACGTTGAAGTTCACTGACAACTTCTTCCCTAGGGATATATTCACCCTTGGAAATAGCATTCTTCAGCTCTGCCGCTTCCGCTTGCTGCTCCTTTAATTTCGCTTCATAGTGAAGCTTCTTCCCCGCTGTCGTCTTTGGTGTGGCTTCATCTTCATCCTCGGAATCCGAGGTTCCGCGATAGTTCTGCACCCAATCAAAACACTCTTTTAGAGGGTACCAGCCATTGGTAGCTTTAGGCATTCCCAACTTGACCCACTGTGCAAGTGTGTTCCGGTGGACCCCAAACAGTTCAGATGTGTACGATGCGCTGATACATAAGGTTTTATCAATCATTTTCACTATGGAATCCAAGCCAAAAACACCCCCTCAAGATGCACAGTGCACAGTGATTTTTTTCAATAAAAAATAGTCAAAGATCGGGCTCACACGCACCCGCACCCCACCCCCGCCCCGGGAAGGACCCAAATCTTAATTTCCAACCTAAAATCCGATAAATCGGGCTCGTTTATCCCTCCAGCACCCACAAGCACAGCTAAGATCATGAACGGGATGCCGTTTCCCTTGTTTGGGTGGCAGCATAGCCGTGGGTTTTGAGTAAGGTCTGTTTGCAAACTGCAATCTGCCCTCCTGATATTCGATCTCATCAAGAATCTGCCTGATCTGAGCTCGTAGCTTAATCCTTTTGAAGAAGCCTGCAGTGTTCATATCATCTGCAATAACCAGCGCCTCGATCTTTAACTGCACCACATTGACCATCGGCTTCACCTCTCCTAAACTGGTGTACAACAAAAAGAGCCGCATTTCAGCGACCCGCTCCTGCATATTAAATTCCCAAACGCTTGGGATTATTCCTGAGCATTATGCGCTCAGTAAAGGGCTGCTAACCGCGACTCACACACGGCTTGGGTGGATTGTTGCTCTCTTTGCAGCGCCTTACTCAATTCATAATGTAATGCCCGTATTTGCATGGTGACGTCCGGTAGTTGCCGTAACATATCCCCTATGCTCATAACGCGCCCGGGCGGAGCGCGTTGAGAGTGATATTAAACTCTCTTCCCCCGCATCAGGCCGCCGCTATAACTGCTACTGGCTACTTGTGCTTACAGTTCCGCCCCATGGTATCTGCTGCTATTGCAACGGGCATCATCACTGATTCAGCTCTGACGAGTCCTGCCAGCGATAAGGGGCAGCAGGGACACCCGGACGTTGTTCCGTCCTATGTCCCTTACTGTAAGTCTGTTTTTGTATCATATTAGTCTCAACTTAGTATCAATTTAGTATCATAATTTCGCCGTGCATTCGTAATGTTCAATACGCTTGCCCTGCATCCAATTCTCCATACTCTGCCAGTAGGTCGTACTCATAGTGTTCGCAAATTGCTCGTATACCTAGCGCGACATAATACTGCTTTTGCTCTGCTGTCCGGCACTCGTTCGCTTTTTCAATACAGGTACATAATTGGTCAATAAACGAACGTTCCTTTGATTCAGCGTCTTCATTTGCGTTTGCTAGCTTTTCATATCTATCTGCTTTAGTCTTGATAGCTTGGAAACTTTCATAACCGATCGTTACTGTGGCATCTTTCATTTCGTTTATCCTCCTTCGTTATATGCGTCAATCCATTCCCCAAACCTTGTCTTTACCGCATCGTAGACAATAGCTGTGCCAAATACCTCTCTTGTTGAGGATCTTATGTCCTAGCAATTTGCAGATGATTTTACGCATAAGGTAAATGCCCTTTCTTTACAGTTTCTTCGTACTGTGCAATAGAATATTTTTTCTTCTTAAAGAGATACTAATCAAAAATTGTTTATTTCACAGGAGGCAACAATGCTGAAAAAACTAATAATTCTCTTTGTTTTTTGCTTTATAGCCGTTGGAATTTCTCCATATGCTGCCGTAGCATCAAATGATCTCTACAAAACACCTACATCAAAACAATCTGATCAGTGGAAAGTTGAAATCAAAAAAGTTGAGAAATATACCTCCAAGATGTCAAAACCTCGTGAAAATGAAAGTGAAATGTACAACATTATCATCACCAATATCGGAGCTGGATTAGAAAATGTCGTATTTAACTCCTATAGAGATGAACCAAATACCCAAACAAAGTATGGATTAAGCATTTCAGACGATCATCATAAGAATTTTAAACATGGTGAGTTAGTCGACTTTTCTAACTTCCCTATTTCAGTTGATTCAAAGGAACTTCAAATCGAAATTAGCTGGTACGGAAAACCTTCAAACAACGAAACCCATCATAGAAAGTACAAAGAAACCTTTACTTTCACACCAGAAAAATAATAGAAACTTGTTGGGCACTTCGGTGCCCTATTAGTTCACAGTTTGCGTCTAACGCTCATCAAATGATCCCGGCCAGCTTCAGATGATCGGCTATGGTCGCAACACCAACCCTGATCCGCCGGTTTATGGTTGCAGTGCTAGTATTCGCGGTATATTTCAGCAGTGTAAGCTTATGCTTACGGGCGTTTACATAACGATGCTTGATTATGGCCATCACCTCATCGTCTTCAATAAGCTCAAACGCTCTATCGATCTCTCTCACCTTACGAGAAAAGTCCTTAAATTCTCTTGCTTCCAGCTCCGTCAGAGACTCCTTTTTCCCGTAAACACCGATTTTCCTGAGCATTTTCGGATATTTCTTTAGCAATTCTCTTGTGGCCACTTTGTCCGCTGCCGTCACGCCGGGAAAGAACTCCATCTGTACCACCGCCCCCACAAGAACACTCCCCTTCTTGCTTATATACTCCATCTAAGCCCATAGCGAACGTCCGTATGTTGGTTGATATCCAGTGAGCCATGATAGGCGACTTATATCTAACCCATGCGTTCCCCCAAGCAATCACTTCAACCGGATCTTTCAATTTCCAATCTTTAAAAAATCGCTCACCTGCCTTTAATGCAGCTTGAACTTCCTTAACCTTCATCGCGCAG
The DNA here is from genome assembly GCF_037970385.1 of Paenibacillus sp. FSL R5-0928. NCBI lineage: Bacteria > Bacillati > Bacillota > Bacilli > Caryophanales > Paenibacillaceae > Paenibacillus > Paenibacillus sp. FSL R5-0928. Next base: position 6,471,359 of record NZ_CP150225.1, read on the forward strand.
CGCTCTCCTCTTGTTGTATTCAAATATTGGAATTGGCTTCTTAGCATTTAAGAGAGTAGGATTAGCCTGTCTAAATGCTGCCAGCTCCTCCGGTGTAAGCTGAGAACACTTTATCTCTCCCTGTCCTCCAGCTGCCTGCTCTACTGCCTTGTCCTTATTTGCAAAATGCCAGTTATTCATGACTTTGGCCTACAATCTTATCTACCAGCTTTTCCCCTTCAACCCGCTGCCTTAGATAATCTTTGTTGGCCGGGTCATTGTTCCAACCAAGGTACTCTTTAGGCGACTTTTCAAGAGCAGTTTTAAACATATCGAACATGCTTTTTAATTTCATGTCTCGTAGAAATTGCGGCTGTGGTTGGTCTCGCATCAATTCTTCCCGCAACTGACGATGCTCAATATTGAACATGGAGCAGTACACCAACAAAGCGTAAAGGAGTTCATTATTCTCTGGACTTTTACCATCCTTAGCGTCTTCCACAATTTCAAACAGTGTCCGCATTGTTTGTGTCTCCTTCCTTATTTCCTCGGGCTGCACGTGCCTTAGCTCCGCCATCTTTCATCACTTCTGACGGCATTACTTCATCCAGACCGCCAATCCACCAGTTGTTGTTATCCTCTAAAGCGTAGAATTCCAATGCTCCCTGTTGCTGGGCTATGGTCTGCTGTGCCTCTACCAGCTTCCTCTCTGCCGATTCCTTGAATACTCGTTGACGTCCAGCTTCGTAATTTGCCTTTTCCAAAAGCATGCGTTTTATTTCAAGTGCATTACCTGTATCGCCATGCTTACGCTCTACCTCTTCTAGAGCAGTCCGAGCGGTTTTCACATCAGATATTAGCTTTACAATATAGCCACGTGCTATCATCCCTTCGTACTCTGGTTCAATGGCATATCCTTCGCCATCTGTAGGCATCGTCCGATACTCACGACTCAATTCATCTAATTGCTCATTCGTGAAATAGGGCTTGATCTCTTCTATCCGTTCTGATGTCATGCATTCGCCGCCTCTCCCCCGAGCAATTCCGGGTTGTCGTGAATGTTTCCTATGACCGTAGTTTCAGCCGTTTCACTAAACAGGTAGTCTCCGTCCTTACCGTCCATATTTTCAAGCAGAAACGAACCATCATGATACTTCACGATCCCTGTCCGAGTACCAGAAAGGGGAAATAGCATTTCTTCGGCGTTGCATATATCTTTCTCATAGATCTCACGGTCGTTCCGGTCATTTAAGCCGCTGTATTGACCCTCAGTCCCCTTGATAATTTCATGCAGCTTAAGGTGCCCTTTATTGTCTAAAGTGGCTATTGCCAAAGATCCAGCGATACTCACCTGCACCAGACCTCCATACACCCATTGGCCTGTTTCTTTCGACTTACCGCGAAACTTAATAGCTCTGCTCATACTGGTTATACCTCCCTAGGATCATTTTGTCGCCAAAGGTAGAGGACGGAGAACTGATGAAGCTCCCGCGTCCATTTTCCCGCTGGCTTGTCCTTCAAACGGTTATATATGACTCTGTAATCTATGATTTCACATGGTGGCCGCTCCTCTTGGAAGAAAAAGAACATCGGCCTCCTCCTCTACTTCGCAAGCCGCAGGACCAGTGCCGCCTGCTTTGAGCTCAAAGGCTTAAGCCAGTCTGTCCGGTAGGGTTGAGTACTTGTCGGCCTTCTGCCTATTTGAATCTCATACCCCCATACCCAGCCAGCTGGATCGGTAGCCGATTCCGTAATCATGACTTCCCGGCCTATCTTGTCCGGATAAAGCTTCGGCATGATTTCATGTCGCTTATCATTACGGATGATCTGGCAAACCACGCCTGGACGGTACTTGTCTTTGGAAACCGATGGAGCTGGTGGATCAAAAAAGAAGAACATCGCTCCTCCTAATCCGCTTGGCGGTATGTGAGAACGTCCCACCCTCGCCCAGCTAACTCCTTATACATCACTGTCACAGCCTCGCAGCGCTTATCTGCTTGCCCTCCGCTGTTCGGGTTGATCATATACCCCTCTCCAATCCAACGCCGTTTAGAACGGCAATAGAGCCCGGCTTTTCGGATGGCTTCCAACACCTTTCTTTCAGACTGGCGCGGAACACAGAGGAACACTGAATCTAAATTTGCACTTCCGCCGTCTGGAATAGCTTCGGCTGCCGCTTTGGCCAAATCGTTCGACTCTCGGAGATCCTTGATAAACTTATCCCAATTCATGTTATTCACCCTTTCTTAAATCTCTCTGCGAAATATGCGATTCAGGGGCGAGTTTTCAGCCCCGCGGAAATAATCATTGTCCCGCTCCATGATGGAACGATCATAACGAGCAAATATACGGCTATAATTCGAATCCTCAGCAATGGATAAGTCATACAGTGAATCAGCGGTCAGAGCGTAATAATGAGTTATTTGCCCTACATGTGTTTGATAGCAATGGTATTGCCTCATTATCTGAATGCTCTCGCCTAAGAGGTTTTCAATGGCGGTTGCCTCAGGATCATTGATACTAAAGAAAAAGAACATTATTCAGACGCTTTCTGCGTAACGACAACCAACATCTTTTGCATCCGCTCGATTGCTCCAACTAGGATAGTCCCGCACTTATCTGAAACCTCAGTGTCCTTTCCCTTCAACGTTGTAATGACCCCGATAACTGCGTTAAAGCTATCCTGTAGGCTCTTGACATGTACCTTGAACATTGCCGTATCTTCACCTGTAGCTGAAGCGGCTTTCTTCCGGAGTGCTTCCAACTCTGCAAGTACTTCCGGCGAGGTTTCGAATACCGTCTCCGTTGCTGTAGCCACCTCTACGGGCTTCGCCTTCAGAGCCTCTTCTAGCTCCTTGACACGCTTCTGAGATTCAATCAATTGTTCATCTGACTTGGACAGGCTTGCCCGGAGCTGTTCAGCGGCTTCCTCTGCTTCAGCAGCTGCACCTTCATCACCAGCGGCAGAAGCGGCTTGTGCGGTGTCCAGTTGTTCCTGCAGGCGCTGGACAATGGCAGCATGGTCCTTCTGCTGGGTCTCCAGCTTCTCCCGGGCCTTCCGCTCCTGCTCCGCTGCCTTCTCGGCCTTGGCAGCAGCTTTTTCGGCTGCTTCCTTCTCCTTAATGGCCTGCTTCCGATCTTTTACTGCCTCCTGCAGCTCACGGGTGGACATCTCTTCAACCTTTTGATCAACCACAAATGCCTCCCGCTCCTCTTCGGGTACGCCCAGCAAGGCCAGTGCTTGAGTCGGTGTCAAATTCTCAAACGTTTGGGATTTCAAATTCTCTCCGAACATGTCAAGCTGCTGCGAACCATAGCCGTCAAAGATGGCCATCATGTTATTGGCCTGCGATTGAGAGAATCCCACATGATCAGCCAACCAATCCCCAAATGCTCCATGTGGCAGCATCTTCTTGGCCTCTGTCAGCTTACGGCCGATTTCGATAGCCCCATGTATGGCCGTCCGCTGAACGTGGTCCCGAATACTAATAATCTCAATGGCAATGACTTCTGGTGTTCTCAAAGATAATTGCGTCATACTGCTACCCCCTGCGGTTTATTTGAATTTTTGGTCTTTCTCTTACCCTTAACGAGCTTTTCAGCTTTAAAAGCATCTATGAGTTCTATCAAATCTCCACTCATGCGAAGGTTTTTATAACCGTACACTTGCTTTACTTGTCCATCCTTCAGTTCCAATGTGAAGAATGGTGTATCCTGATCAGCGTATTTGCGAATCATCAGGATACTTGTTTCCCCTTTCGCATGACGCTGCGCATAACCGCCAACACAGTGGCTCAAAACCTTTCCCTCGTCAATAATCTCTTGACCCGATTGAGCAGGACGAATGATGTAATCTCTCCAAGCAAACCGATAAACTTCCAGTTCCTGCGCCCGTTGGGCAATTCGCCGCTTTTCAATTTCCGACATTTGGATTTTGACCTGAGACATGGTGCTGTCATGTGCGGTAGCTAGATTGTGGGGAAACACGATTTCCAACCGCTTTAAATCAAACCCCAATGTCTTACACTCTTCCATGTAATCCTTCCACATCGTCACGACACTAGTTTGGTCATAGAAGACTCGACGATTTTTTTTGAATTGTTTCTCGATGTATCTAGCGCACGCCCTTACATTTTGAAATTTAAACATTGGTTTCATTTGGGAAAAATACGGATTCACGTTCGTTGCAATACGCTTCAGTTCTTCAAAATCGGGACGATTGCTGTCATTCAGAGTCAACTGGTAGAGCCGTAACGTGAGCGCCCCTATTCCGTCCCGCTCCAGAATGGTCGATTTATTGCTGATGAACTGCTTTAGATCCTTTTTGCGGAGCCGTAATACATCTTCTATGGTTTTGCCGCTCCATTTGATGGCATCATAAGTGCGCATATCATAAAGCTTCGCCCAGACAAAATATTCAAATTTCAGCTTTGTGAGGTATTCAATACACGGATACTTAGAATACAAGCCAAAAAACTTGGTCATATCTGAGTCACTGCCGTCCCAATAATTTTCCCAGGTGCTATACTGCATTGACGTACCCTTCACTGCCGCTTTAATACTGTCCAGAGAGCAGTAACACGGAACACCATTTTTGTATAACGGATATTCAGAGGTGATGTTATCCCTCTTATACCACTGAGTGTCACTGTAATAGCCTGTATAGTACATGGTGCTTTCACCATTCGCCTTGAACACATAGCTGCAAGATGCCTTATAGTAGGTTGTAACGTTCTTGTAATCGCCGCTATAGTCCCGCCTAACGTAAAACCCGACTGCAGTCATTACTTGAGGATCAATAATTGATTTCTCATAGAAAACAACATAGGCCTTGTCCTGCAAGTATTTGCGGCCAACATGACTCTTCTTTACCGTGCATTGAGAATTACAGTGAGGACAAACCGCTTTCTGACAATGCTTTAACGGTTCTTCTGGACGATGGCGCTGATTGCAATGAGTACAATAAGCATATTGAACACGCAAAACAGTTTGAGTGAATAAATAGCGACTATGAAGCAGGACTTTGTTTTCGACATAATCAATCATTTCTTTGCTGATCGGTCCGAAATGGGCTGTGTGTGCTTCTGATGCTACATTCATTCTCCCGCTCCCCCTTTACAGATCGCCAAACAGATCATCAACAGAAATGCCAAGCGTTGGCGGTGAGGTAACCGGAGCGGGTGGCGGCACAGGAGCTGCCTGAGCCGGTGCTACTGCAGGAGCGGGAATCGTTCCGGTAAATCCGAAATACTTCAACGCAATGGCATAACCCTCTTCATCCGTCAGCATTGCCATGCCATCAAATTTCTTCTTAGAAGCTTCAGTTTTCATTGCAGTTAACGCTCCCGCAATGTTCTTACCCTCAGCCAGTACCTTCTCAGCTGCAGCAGGATTGATCTCCAACACCTTGAGTAGATGTTCTCCAACTACTTTCACATAGGGGTTCTTCGACGCTTCCATTTCCGTTCTAAGCTTATTTACTGCTTGTTCCATCCCTTTGACCTCCCATATCCACGGCTTTACCGTGTGTAAATTGAGTTTTGCGCCACATATGCGGCATTCGCGGACCATCGTATGATCTATAATTTGCAGCTTCCCGTTTGTGGAAGCACAACAGAAGCAGAATCCGGGTATCTCCCGTAAAGGTATGAGTGCGGTTTTCTCTGAACATTGCGGACATTTATCAACGGGGTTTTTAGCCTTCTTATCCCGCTGGGGCTTACCTTCCCAGCCACAGATGCAGCGGTGCATCCCAGGAGCGCGTAAAAGGTAGCTCATCGGTTATTGAATGCCTCCTTTTCCCGAAGTTTTGAAGCCTTCAGGTCCGCTGCCTTCTTCATCATGGCATCAAATTCCGATGTTGAAGGCGTTCCGGCCGTCCCATCATCTTGTGAAATCGGAATCACTTGCTTTTGGTTGCCGTAACCTCGGCCCCCGCCGCCGGAACCCTTATTGGACGTAGATGTTTTACCAGAGCGCATTTCAACAAGCAACGTCGTCCATTTATCCCGAAATGTACTTGCACTTAACACATTTTTGCGCCAAAATTCATGCTTTGGCAGCCAGTCCATTACATCCACGATCAGACGCTTGTCAGTTTGCTTGTCCAGTTCTACCAACTTCCGGAAATCGTCTGCCCACGTCTGCATGTTCGCTTTCGGTGCCAGATCATCTACTTCTAACACTTTTGCCAGCTCGTCAAGCTTACTTTTGAAGTACACGGCCATTTTCATGTACGGGCTGTCCGGTTCGTAGACGGGTTTTTGCCGCCCTTTTGAACCATTTTTCCCGCTTGTAGGCGCCTCGTTCGTCGCTTTCGATTCGTCGGCGGTTTGTTTGGACTTCGTTTCTGTATTTTGATTTGGCTCTTGATCTGACTTTTGATTTGGATCTGCATCACCGTATATCTTTAAATCTTTATTTATATCTAGTTCTAAATCTAAATCTAATTCTTTATCTATAGAGCGGACTTCTGGTGGAACTCCATTGGATGTCCCTGTACTGTCAGATGGATGTCCAGTGGACGTCCCTTGGACATCCAAAAGCCCCTCCTTCTTTAACCGCTTCTTCTCCCGAGCTTCGGCCTTGCGTTCAGCATCCTTTTTCTTGGACTCAATGATCTGTCCACCGATTTTGAACCAGTTCGCAATCTCGCGCCCAGACTGGTTTTCGACGACATACCCCGCATCTATCAAAGCTCTCATGAGTACTTCTGGTTCACCTTCGAAACTAACTGCATCAGCGATATCAATGTCGTGGTATTTGCTGATATCTCCGTCCTGCGCCCAGTCCAACACCCACCACCAGAGCATGTGTAGTGTGCCTACTGCGGCAGGGGTACTAAGACCAGTTGAACGACAAAATCGTCGTGTAATGGGGTCTCGATCCGTCGCTTGATAGCTCTTGATCCATAACCTTTGGGCTTCTGTTGACTCACTCAATTGCTATTCACCGCCTCCTGCACGGACAATGCCTGGACATACTACGGACGTCCGCGCGTTGTCCGGTTGTTATCCGATGGATTTCCATAGGACATCCGCCGGACACAATGCATGCCCTTATTTCCAATATTGCTGACCTTCTCCAGCCGTGTAGTAAAGGTAAAGCTCTGCTTGCTTCCGTGCCTTCCAGTCTCGCCCTTCAATGGTCTCATCTGCCCAATGATGGCAACTCCCGTTGTCATTACGGGGACCACACAAGATAACCACGTTCCAGGGAGCCCGGCCTGTCCCATATTGGGAGGCATTGAGCATGTGACACCTCTCAAACCGAAATCTCGGTACGCTGCAGCCGCAATGCTCACAGACGGTATACCCTTCCTCGCTTGCCCGACGGTATATCTCTTTGTCTACCTTAGCTGTAATGGCTGTCTCCTGGCCCTGCTTACGCTTAGCACGCTTATGTTCCGGTTTGGGAACCGGGCGAAAATCAAAGCTACCCATTAGCCATACCTCCTGTTTGCATATCAATTCGGACACGCATTCTAAGTTCGTATATTTTTTCTTTTACGGATTCCCTTTCGTTACGCCAGAACATTTTCTGTTCGTAGGCTTCAGCCTCAAGATTACGAAGCTCCATTGTGGCCAGTTCAGCAGTCAAAATCTTATCGCCCTTCTTTGCCTGAGATTTGGCTAACGTGAATGTGTTCTGACGTAGGGTATAGACTTTTTCATAGTCTCCGTCCATCTGTGCGGAGATCCGACCCATAAGATCATAGGCTGCCGTTAAGAGGCGAACGATCTCAACCATTGCACCTGGTGCGTCTTCGTCGTATGCCTTCGCCTGATCCCGCAGTTTATTGCTTTGTTCGATGTGCCAGTCTAATTCTTCATCCTTCATAGCTTCCTCGCTTTCCGAACCCCCGGACGCTGTGGAGTATCTTTATGAATAGATCTATGGTCCACCTTGGCCAGTGCGGCTTTTGCTTTGTCGATCTTAAAATTAATCGCCGTAGATGGTTTACTGTGATTCAAAAGATAAGCTGATTGATCGAGATAAAGATCGCGAAGCTTCTTACGAAGTTCCGTCCGCTCCACAGATCGCACTCTCTTTGCCATTGCCAACACCTCCCGGCAGTGGTATTCTTGTCTTAATTGTTATTTTCCAACTAAGTGACGGCTGTCCGGCTCCTACCCCGGATGGCCGTTTTTCGTACACCTGGTTAAGTAATTCGCGATAGAAACGATATCCCTTAGTGGCGTTTTCAGCTGCTTGGCTTAATCCCTCAGCTTCTGCCTGATCGCGAAGTGTCAGGTACATAGCGCATACATTGCGAAGCATGTTGACTGTAAGTTTCAAGGTATTTCCTCCTTGTGAATAGATTGTGTATAAGTGGTTATGATAGCCACATATTATCGCGCCAGTTTTGAAGGGGTGCAATTTAGGACTTCAAAATTTTGATCGAGGAATTGCCTCATCCCATGCGCTTTAAACATCCATCGTCCACCCTCTCCCCCGTTTGAAACTAACTTCATTTCCTGCTTAAAAGAAGGATTTAGAAGAATGTTAGCTAGTAACCAATCACGTTTACGACATGTTTCTGCTTCAAGACGTTTCATATCCCACCAACTGCCCTCAGAAGATTGTATTATTCGTTTTATCTCCTGCTTGGCAAAATTTTTAATAGCTTCCTCATCTATGAGAAGCTTGATATCCAAGATAATCACTCCTCTCGCGGTATTTTAAATACCCTTTTTATTAAAAAAAATTCCATTATTAAACAAAGGTATTGACGATACCCCTAAATGAATATATACTAACAATAGGTATTATAAATACCCCTAAGGATCAAAAAAGTTCTTCTACTTTACTATTTAACGCAGTACAAATTTTAATCATTAAATTAAAACTTGGATTAACACGACCATACTCTAAGCTTTTAATTTGTTCTTTAGAAACACCAACTATCTTAGATAATTGATCTTGAGTCAAACCCTTTTCCAAACGTTTTGTTTTTAAGTTTTCTCTTTTCTTAATATCCATCAACTTTAATTTCACCTCCTAAACGAATAACTTGATTATAGACGGTATTTATAATACCGTCAAGTATTTAGAATACCCTTTTTTCGAAAAAATTTATCTGGAGGTATATTATGTCGCTAGGAAATAGAATACGCAGTCGTCGAAAACAATTAGGATTAACGCAAGTTGAAATTGCTGAACAATTGAAAATGGGGCGCTCTAACTTTGGACATATTGAAAATGAACGTGTTGTTCCTTCCAGCTCGGACCTTAATATGATAGCTGACATTCTTAAAACATCACCTGATTATTTACTAGGTAAAACGGATGAACTTTCCACTCATCAGAGTAATTCATACTATGCATTAACATCAAAAGATGAAAAGGACATAGCTGAGGAATTAGAAAAGATGATGGCAAGACTGGATAGTGACAGTGCTATTTCCTATCATGGGGAACCTTTAGAAATGGACGACAATGATAGAGAGCTACTAAGACTTTCATTTGAAAATTCTCTACGTGTTGCCAAACAAATCGCTAAAAAGAAGTTTACTCCTAAAAAATATAGAAACTAACTGGGGGACAACTAGATGGAATTACCGGAGAGTAAAGCAAAACGATTGATAAAACTTTGTGGATCTAACGATCCTCTTATAATTGCATCCCAACGTGGAATCATAATATCTTATGAAGATTTAGGTAAGGTTTGGGGTTACTTTCATTATTTTAATCGAGTACCCCTGATACATATTAATAATAATCTAGATGAGTTCGGATCCCGTTTCACATTAGCACATGAAATTGGGCACTACATGCTACATCCAAACATAAATACACCATACTTAAAAGCAAATACTTTGTTTTCAATCGACAGGATCGAAAGGGAAGCAAACCAATTCGCGTTAAATTTACTCATAGGCTCCAGAATACCTGAGTACAACGAAACAATGAAGAGCTTTTTACTCCGTTGCGAAATCCCTGAAGATTACCATTCTTTTTATTAGACTTGCGCTTTCTCGCCGCAAGGCGATTTAATATACCCAAAAATAGAACATATATTCGTAAGGAGGAACAATATGGCAAGCTTTCAAAAGTACATGACTAAAGATGGCCCACGATGGTTGTATAAGTATTATGGAGAGATTAATCCAAACACCGGAAAGAAAAAACCTTCGACAAAACGAGGATTCAAAACGAAAAAAGAGGCACAGCTTGATGCAGCACAAATAGAGAAGGAAGTTGCTGAAGGAAGTTTCGTTACTCAAGATAAAACAACAACATTCCAGCAAGTCTATGAACAATGGTACGAAACCAATTCCCCCAACTTTAAGCCCAGCACAAAAAAAGCCGTCTTGTCTAAATTTAAGCGGCAGTTGCTCCCTCACTTTGGGGCAATCAAGATGCGGGATATCACTCGCTCCTATTGTCAGGATGTTATTAACAAGATGGCAAAGGAAATTAAAACAATTGATAACATGAAGATGTATGCCAATCAGATATTTGAGTATGCGATCCGTATGGACATTCGTACAACCAACCCCATGAAAGGTGTGGTAATCCCCATGAAGGAAAATGACCATCTGGCAGATGAGGACGGGATGAATCGGAATTTTTGGGAAAAGCATGAGATTAAAAAGTTCCTTGGTTTAGCGAAAACGGAATGCTCACAGCGCGATCATTTAATGTTTCATTTACTGATCTACACTGGTGCACGCAAGGGGGAGATTCTGGCGCTTCGTTGGAATGATATTGACTTTAGGAATAAACAACTTTCATTAAACAAGACTTTGTTTCAGGATAAGACAGGCTTTATGTCCCTGACCTCCAAAACAGCCGCTTCACGCCGTATTCTTAGTTTAGACGACACTAGTATAGGGTTACTGAGAAAACGCCGCTCAGAGCAAAATAGAGGCACTGTAACGCCCATCGGTACAAAAGATGATCGTTTAATTTTCGCACGAGAAGATGAAACACCTATTCGCTTAGCCTACCCTAACGACAAGCTTGCTGAGATCATCCGTTTACACAAGCTCCACCCTGTCACAGTCCACGGCTTGCGTCATACCCATGCTTCGCTACTCTTTGAGGCTGGAGCAAGCATTAAGGAAGTGCAGGAGCGCTTGGGACACTCTGATATTAAAATGACCATGAACATATACACGCACGTAACCAAGTCGGCGAAAGAGAAAACAGCTGACCGCTTCGAAAAATTCATGGAGCTTGACGAACAAATTACTGCTTCTGATGTGGTCACGAATGGTCAGGAAATATAAATATGGTCAAAATATGGTCACGGCACTTTTTGTGGGCAAAATTAAAGCCCCTGACCATAAAGGCCAAGGGCTGAAATTCCTTGATACACAAGGGATATTAACGTTTCGAGAACTGAGGCGCACGACGTGCAGCCTTCAAGCCGTATTTCTTACGTTCCTTCATACGTGGGTCACGAGTCAGGAAGCCGGCTTTCTTCAATGCACCGCGATATTCAGGGTCAACTTTAAGCAATGCACGGGAGATACCGTGACGAATTGCTCCAGCTTGACCGGAAATGCCGCCACCATGTGCAAGAACGATTACATCGTAGTTGCCCAGTGTTTCAGTCAGGTTCAAAGGTTGTTTTACGATCATTTTCAGTGTTTCCACACCGAAATATTCGTCCATCTCACGTTTGTTAATGACAATGCGTCCTTCACCCGGTACAAGGCGAACACGTGCTACCGAATGTTTACGACGACCTGTCCCATAGTATTGTACTTGTGCCATGAAACTGTCCTCCTCTATTCTTATCCGCGAAGTTCGTAAACTTCAGGTTTTTGTGCTGCATGTGGATGCTCGGCGCCTGCATATACTTTCAATCTCAGCTTCATGTGGTCCCCTTGACGAGTCTTAGGAATCATACCATGAACCGCGAATTCAATTACGCGTTCTGGTTTAGTGTTCAGCAGAGTTTCAGCATTAGTAACTTTCAAACCACCTGGGTGCATCGAGTGACGGTAGTATTTTTTGTTTTGCAATTTCTTACCGGTCAAGTGAATTTTCTCAGCGTTGATTACGATAACGAAATCTCCTGTATCAACGTGTGGAGTGAATTGCGGTTTGTGTTTGCCACGGATCAAAGCAGCGGCTTCGCTGGCCAAACGACCGAGTGTTTTGCCTTCGGCATCAATAATGTGCCAATTGCGTTCAACTTCGTTCGGCTTCGCCATATAGGTGGTACGCATGAATGTTTCCTCCTTGTTCTCGTACGAAAATCTTCTGTTTCGTATATCTTGTTTCTCATTGAATTACGATTATGTGAGTTAAGCAAAGCATTTTCTTGGCATTTTCCTGATCGGGGCTGTGGGATAGCCATCAAGAAAACACAACTTTTATATTACAGTATAAACATAACAAGTGCAAGTGATTTTTAAACATTTAGCCTATTAATTAGGAAGAAATTTATAGAAAAAACTATTCACCTTCAATCTCGTCATATTCAACACTCCACAAAGCTAACCCCATGGCCACAGCTGTTGGACCAGCATGTGATCGATCACATGCTGCCAATATTTCAGCAACCTTATCAGCAGGTATTTTACCTTCCCCCACATGGATCAAAGTCCCCATAATAATGCGAACCATGTGCTGAAGAAATCCACTACCCGTTATATAAGTATGGATAACTCCTTGATCTGATGAAGAGGGTCGGCACATACTGCGATCTACTTCCATATGAGCTTCAAAGATCGTTCGTACATGAGAAGTCTTCGTAGACCGTCGTGATGCAAACGAAGTGAAGTCATGTGTCCCTATAATTTGCGTTAAGCCTTGCTGCATCGCAGGAATGTCCAACTTCACTGGATGGTGAAGCTGCCAGCGCCGTTGAAACGGATCTGGAAACCTGTTGCCATTAATCGTGTATCGGTAAGTTTTACGCTTAGCCCCTCTACGAGAGTGAAACGTTAGCGGAACTTCCCTAGCCTCTGTAACCACGATGTCTTGTGGCAGCCGGGCATTAAGCGCTAGACACCAACGTTCAGTTGGGATTCGAGAGGAGGTTGTAAAGTTAAAAGGCTGGCCATAGGCATGTACTCCGGCATCTGTGCGGCCTGAAGCAGTAATCTTAAGCTTCTCACCTGTCAGATGGAGTATGGCTTGCTCCAGCCGATCCTGAATCGTATTGCCCTGAGGCTGGGTCTGAAAGCCATCATAATTCGTTCCGTCATAATTGACCTTCATCAATAGATTACGCATTCCGTTCTCCTTTTTAAACCGGTCAGCAGAACGTCGATCGAAGCACTGTCTGATCTTCTATTTGAAGAAATGGCTTCGCCGTCCCTAGTAGGACGGCATCCATTTTTCATATATAGAACTAAAAGAGTCCTATAGGATCCTTAATTTCAAAAAAAAGAGCCCCTGCGGGAGCTCCTTCAATTGAACCAAGGTGATTCCCACGGTTATTAGTACAGCAGAGTCTTGCGCCTCTGCAGCACAATAACGCTGATATTTCCCCCATCTTTACTCCAAAGAGGGCTGGATGAAAGGGAAGCATCGGAAATCAATACTTGTGATACTACGCGCGGTCTACCAATTCAAGATAAACCATAGGCGCAGCGTCGCCACGACGAGGTCCTAGTTTAAGGATACGAGTGTATCCACCTGGACGCTCAGTGTAACGAGGAGCAATGTCAGAGAACAATTTTTGAATTGCATCTTGTTCACCATCAACAGTCTCGCGGCGAACAAATGCAGCTACTTGACGACGAGCATGAAGATCACCTTTTTTAGCTTTAGTGATCAGCTTTTCAGCGATAGAACGAACTTCTTTCGCTTTAGCTTCCGTTGTTTGGATGCGCTCGTATAAAAACAGATCCGTTACCATGTCGCGAAATAACGCTTTACGCGCACTGGAATCACGGCCCAATTTTTGGTATGCCATTGTGTTTTCCCTCCTTTACTAAAGCAATCTGCAGCTATTCTTCTGTGCGGAGACCCAAACCAAGTTCCTCAAGCTTTTCCTGAACTTCTTCCAAAGATTTGCGACCAAGGTTACGCACCTTCATCATATCTTCTTCAGTCTTCGTGGTAAGCTCTTGTACGGTATTAATACCAGCACGTTTGAGGCAGTTGTAGGAACGAACAGAAAGATCAAGCTCTTCGATTGTCATCTCAAGTACTTTTTCTTTTTTGTCTTCTTCTTTTTCAACCATAATTTCGGCGTCTTTCGCTTCGTCCGTAAGACCTACGAACAGAACGAGGTGCTCGTTCAAAATTTTGGCTCCGAGGCTTACAGCCTCTTCCGGTCTGATACTTCCATCCGTCCAAATTTCAAGCGTCAATTTGTCGTAGTTGGTCACTTGACCAACACGTGTATTGTCTATGCCGTAGTTAACGCGTGAAATTGGAGTGTAGATGGAGTCAACTGGAATAACACCAATTGGCTGATCGTCACGTTTGTTCCGGTCCGCTTGGACATAGCCGCGACCACGGCCTGCAAAAATACGCATATGAAGTCTCGCACCAGGTCCCAGCGTTGCAATGTGAAGATCCGGATTGAGGATCTCAACATCGCTGTCCGCACGGATATCACCTGCGGTAACGATGCCTTCCCCTTCAGCATCAATCTCGAACACTTTTTCCTCGTCTGAATGAATCTTCAGAGACAAGGCTTTAAGGTTCAGAATGATTTCCGTCACATCTTCCATTACGCCTGGAACGGTCGAGAACTCATGCAGAACGCCGTCAATTTGGACCGAAGTCACTGCGGCTCCTGGAAGCGAAGAAAGCAATATCCGGCGAAGCGAGTTCCCCAGAGTCGTGCCATACCCACGTTCCAGCGGTTCAACTACGAATTTCCCATAGGTACCTTCATCATTAGCTTCTACGGTCTCAATCTTCGGCTTTTCGATTTCTATCACGAGTTTACCCCTCCTTCAACGTCGCTCCTATATGAAACTGTCACCCCATCAGGTGCATCATGTAGTATGCCTAAACACCTATTATTAGCAGATGCGTCAGAATTATACCACATTCACAATACTGATTTCACTATACGCGACGACGCTTAGGCGGACGGCATCCATTGTGAGGAACCGGAGTTACGTCTTTAATAAGGTTAACTTCAAGCCCTGCAGCTTGAAGGGAACGGATGGCTGCTTCGCGGCCCGCGCCCGGTCCTTTAACCATAACCTCAACCGACTTCATGCCGTGCTCCATAGCTGCTTTAGCTGCTGATTCAGCTGCCATTTGCGCTGCGAATGGAGTGGACTTACGGGAACCTTTAAATCCTTGGCCGCCGGAGCTTGCCCAGGAAATTGCATTTCCGTGAGGATCCGTGATGGTAACGATGGTGTTGTTGAACGTGGAACGAATATGTGCCACGCCGGATTCGATATTTTTACGGTCGCGACGTTTGGTACGTACGACTTTTTTCGGTTTAGCCATTGTCTCTTATCCCCCCTTATTATTTCTTTTTGTTTGCTACCGTACGACGCGGGCCTTTCCGGGTACGGGCATTCGTTTTAGTACGTTGACCGCGAACAGGCAATCCACGACGGTGGCGAACACCGCGGTAACAGCCGATCTCAGTAAGACGTTTAATATTTAAGGAAATTTCACGACGCAGGTCACCTTCAACCTTAACCGTTTTGTCGATCGTTTCACGCAGTTTGCTGACTTCATCTTCCGTCAAATCACGGACACGTGTATTAGCGCTAATGCCTGTTTCATTAAGAATTTTCTGAGAAGTCGTTTTACCGATTCCGAAAATATAAGTCAAGGCGATCTCAACGCGTTTGTCACGTGGCAAATCCACTCCAGCTATACGAGCCATTTTACGCTACACCCCCTTCTTAACCTTGTTTTTGTTTGTGTTTCGGATTTTCGCAAATCACCATAACAGTCCCTTTGCGGCGGATTACTTTACATTTCTCGCAAATGGGCTTTACAGAAGGTCTTACCTTCATGTTAATTACCTCCTCAAAGTTTTGCGAAGCAAAACTTTTTTCGTAGTTCCCATCTATTTACGGTAAGTTATACGACCTTTTGATAAATCATAAGGCGATAACTGCACGACCACTTTGTCTCCGGTCAAAATACGGATAAAGTGCATCCGCAATTTACCGGATACATGGGCAAGTATTTGATGACCGTTCTCAAGCTCAACCTTAAACGTTGCGTTTGGCAACGGTTCAAGGACAGTACCTTCTACTTCAATGACATCTTCCTTAGCCACAGTTAGTCTCCTTTCTCATCAGCACTTATTCCGGTGGGTCCAGCATACTTCATGACTGCGAATCGCAGCTTTCCGTTTGTTACCCGCCCAGTTTCCTTCAAACTGTCCACAACCTCACTGCTGATGAAGGGTATGAGCTCAAGATGAAGAATATTCTTCTTCTTTGGCCCATCAAACTTACGTTTGTCTCCATCTGCAATGTATACAAATCTGCTATCAACAACTGCGATAACAACGGCTGCCTCTCCGGCATCTTTGCCTTTGAGAATTCTCACTAATTGACCAACCTGCGGGCTGCTCACAGTATTCAAGAGGAGATCACCTACGCATTCAGTTTTGTGAAAATTTCCATGCCGTCCGGAGTAACTGCTACTGTATGCTCGAAGTGAGCACATAGTGAGCCATCAACCGTAACGACAGTCCAGTTATCTTCCAGTGTTCTGACATGTCTCTTTCCTGCGTTTACCATCGGCTCAATCGCGAGCACCATACCCGGTTTCAGACGTGGTCCGCGGTCCGCTATGCCATAATTCGGAATTTGCGGTTCTTCATGCAGTTTTGCCCCAATACCATGACCAACATACTCACGTACGACTGAGAAACCAGCCTCTTCGATGTACTGCTGAATAGCATGGGAGATTGTAAACAAGCGCACATCCGGCTTAACTAACGCCAGTCCCGCGTACAAGGAGCCTTCCGTAACGTCCAGCAAACGCTGAGCCTCTTCGGAAATGCTGCCCACACCGTAGGTCCAGGCGGAATCACCGTGATAACCGCGGTACTCTGCACCGATATCCAGCGTAACAATATCGCCTTCGATCAGTTTACGTTTACCTGGAAATCCATGCACCAATTGTTCGTTGACTGAAGCGCAAATGCTGGCAGGAAAACCGTTGTAGCCTTTGAAAGACGGCACAGCATCTTGACTGCGAATGTATTGATCGGCGATTCTGTCGAGCTCGCCCGTTGTAATGCCAGGCTCAATGGCCTGAGCAATAAGACGGTGACTCTCGGCAACAATTCGACCAGCTTCCCTCATAAAGGCAAGTTCCTGTTCGGATTTACAAATGATCATTACATTAACCCCGCATTAAAGACACGATTTCAGAAGTAACGACATTAATTTCGTTTTCCCCGTTTACCTGACGCAAAAGACCTTTATTATCATAAAACGCAAGCAGCGGCGCTGTTTTATTATCATACTCATCCAGGCGCTTGCCTACACTTTCTTCGTTGTCATCCGGACGTTGATATAACTCACCGCCATCAATGTCGCAAATGCCATCTTGCTTCGGCGGGTTGAAGATTAAATGGTAGGATGCTCCGCAAACGCTGCAGATACGACGTCCAGTAAGACGCGCCATTAGCAATCCACGGTCAACATTCAAGTTGATGACATGATCCAAAGAAGTGTTCAAACGGCTAAGAATATCATCCAGCGCTTCCGCTTGCGAAAGAGTTCTTGGAAAACCATCCAATAGAAATCCTTTTTCGCAATCGGACTGCTGCAACCGTTCTTCGACTATCCCAATGGTCACATCATCTGGTACAAGCAAACCTTGATCTATAAATGATTTGGCCTTCAATCCTACCGGAGTTTCCTGTTTGATTGCCAAACGGAAAGCATCTCCTGTCGAAATATGAGGAATACCAAATTCTTTAACGATTTCTGCCGCTTGTGTTCCCTTGCCTGCCCCAGGAGGGCCCATGAATAAAATGTTCACGATTTCTCTCTCCCCCCAAAAGTTCGCCACCAAGCAAGAAACAGCATAATAGGTGCCGGGAAGAATAAAAACTTAAGCTTCACCGGAACCTATCACCTATTTATTGATGAAGCCTTTGTAATGGCGTTTGATCAAATGGCTCTCGATCTGCTTCATAGTATCCAATGCCACACCGATTACGATAAGCAGCGCAGTGCCACCAATTCGAACTTCTTTGGGCAATCCAGATATAGCACCGAAGAACATCGGTAGTACAGAGATCAAAGCTAGGAACAACGCGCCTGACATAGTCAAACGAGACATTACTCTAGTCAGATATTTCTCTGTAGCTTTACCAGGACGGATACCTGGGATGTAACCACCATTCTTCTTCATGTTATCGGCCATCTGTTGAGGATTCATCTGCACGAACGTATAGAAGAACGTGAACCCGATGATCATCACTACATACAGAAGCATACCAAGCGGAGCATCGGTTGCCAAATATTTGGTAATCCATTGTGCCCAGGCATGTGTTGACCAGAAACTGGAGAGAACAACTGGGAACTGAAGCAATGATACGGCGAAGATTACCGGAATTACACCTGCCGCATTAATTTTCAATGGGATATGTGTATTCTGTCCACCGTACATTTTATTGCCGACTACGCGTTTAGCGTATTGAACAGGAATCTTCCGAATACCTTGCTGTACGAAGATAACTGCTGTAATAATCGCTACAATCACAATCAGCACGATAACGACTTTAAGAATATTCAGGAACACCTGATCCGGCTGAATAAAACTTGAGTTAGCCGTACTTGTGATATACCCCGGAATGGCGGCGACGATTCCCGCAAAAATCAGGATCGAAATCCCGTTCCCGATTCCCTTTTCGGTAATCTGTTCACCAAGCCACATCAAGAAAGAAGTACCCGCCGTCAAGATAATGGCAACCAGCAAGTAATCAGCAAATGTCGCATTCGGCATCATTTGAGTTCCATAAATCCGGTTAAACCCTATCGACGTAGCAAAACCTTGGATCAGGGCTAATATCACTGTACCGTAACGAGTGATTTGCGCCAATTGTTTTTTCCCGTGCTCCCCTTGTTTAGCCCATTCAGCAAACTTAGGAACAACATCCATCGACAGCAATTGCACGATGATGGATGCTGTAATGTACGGGTAAATACTGATCGCAAATATCGAGAAGTTTTTGAGCGCTCCGCCCGAAAAGGTGTTCAAGAGTCCCATCAAAGCGTCACCACTCTGATTTGCTGTTTGCAGTACATCTTTGTTCACACCAGGAACCGGAACAAACGAACCGATACGGTAGATAATCAGAATGAACAAGGTAAACAGGATCTTTTTGCGCAAATCTTCAACATGCCAGATATTCTTAAGCGTCTTGAACATTAGATCACCTCGGTTTTACCGCCGGCAGCCTCGATTTTCTCTACCGCAGATTGAGAGAACTTATTTGCTTGTACAGTCAATTTTACGGTCAACTCACCGTTGCCGAGAATCTTGATGCCGCTTTTGGAATTCTTGACAACACCAGTTTCAAGCAACAACTGCGGAGTCACTTCAGTTCCTTCTGCAAAGCTATTCAGATCTTCCAGGTTCACAATCGCATACTCTTTACGGGTAGGATTGACGAAACCACGTTTAGGCAGACGACGATAGAGCGGATTTTGTCCACCCTCGAAGCCCGGACGAACACCACCGCCAGAACGTGAGTTTTGACCTTTGTGACCGCGACCGGAAGTTTTACCATTTCCGCTACTAGGACCACGACCAACGCGATTGCGTTCTTTGCGGGAACCAGGAGCTGGAGCAAGTTCATGTAACTTCATCGTTTGCACCTCCTTATGTTTGTTAATTTATGCGAGGCGTTTAGCCTTCAATTTCAGTTACAGATAGCAAGTGACTCACTTTATTGATCATTCCGCGAATTGCAGGACTGTCATTGTGAACCACTGTCGTGTTGAGTTTACGCAGGCCGAGCGTCTTAACAGTAACACGTTGTGTTTCTGGACGTCCGATTACACTACGTACGAGGGTAATTTGCAATTTTGCCATTGACGTTCCCCTCCTTAACCGCGCAATTCTTCGACAGATTTGCCGCGAAGTTTCGCGACCTCTTCAATGCGTTTCAGACGGGAAAGTCCCTCCAAAGTTGCATTGACCATGTTCATGGAATTCGAAGAACCCAGTGATTTTGTCAAAATGTCGCCAACGCCTGCCAATTCCAATACCGCACGAACTGGACCGCCAGCGATAACGCCAGTACCCTCTGATGCTGGTTTCAGCAACACGCGTCCTGCGCCGAAGTGTCCAGTAACGAGATGGGGAATCGAAGTTCCTACGATTGGGATGTGAATCAGGTTTTTCTTGGCGTCTTCAATGCCTTTACGGATGGCATCCGGAACTTCGCCGGCTTTACCGATACCAGCACCGACGTAGCCGTTGCCGTCGCCCACAACAACAAGTGCACTAAAGCTGAAACGGCGTCCGCCTTTTACAACTTTTGCAACACGGTTAATGTGTACAACTCTTTCTGTCAGTTCTAAACTGTTCGGATCTACACGCAAGTCGTTAACCTCCTTTTAAGAATTATTCTAGAATTCAAGACCAGCTTCACGAGCTGCATCAGCCAATGCTTGAATCCGTCCATGGTACAAGTAACCTCCGCGGTCGAATACGACCACTGCATAGCCTTTTTCTTTGGCACGCTCAGCGACCAATTGGCCAACTTTCGCTGCAGCTTCAACGCTGCCGCCATTACCGATATTAGCGCTCAGATCTTTATCAAGTGTAGAAGCGGATACGATAGTAACCCCTTTAACATCATCGATCAGTTGAGCGTAGATGTGTTTCGAAGAACGGAATACGTTCAAACGTGGACGCTCAGTAGTTCCCTGGATCTTCTTACGAACACGCAGGTGTCTTTTGAGACGAGCCTTGTTTTTATCTTCTTTTGTAATCATGACTTCCCTTTCACTCCCTTCAGTTTGCCGTAAACAGCTTCACTTTAAGATGCACGGGGTATCTTACAATTAAGTTTAAACTGGTTATTTCTTCTTACCAGCTTTACCTTCTTTGCGGATGATACGCTCGCCTTCATATTTGATACCTTTACCTTTATACGGTTCTGGTTCACGAACGGAACGGATTTTAGCAGCGTATGCGCCAACGCGTTCTTTATCGATACCTTTAACGATGATCTTCGTGTTCGCAGGAACTTCGAACTCGATACCAGCTTCCGGTGTAATTTCAACCGGGTGGGAATAACCAACGTTCAGAACGATTTTATCTCCGGATTTGCTTGCACGATATCCGACCCCAACCAGTTCCAGAGATTTCGAGAAACCTTCAGTCACACCTGCTACCATGTTGTTGACAACGGAGCGGGTTGTGCCGTGAAGTGAACGATGCAATTTGTTATCCGACGGGCGAACAACGGTAATTTCGTTATTTTCAACTGTAACCTTCATGTCTTTATGAAGCTCACGAGTCAAAGAACCTTTTGGACCTTTTACTGTAATAACGGCGTTGTCCAAAGTGACATCTACACCGCTAGGTACTGCGATTGGTTTGCGACCAATACGAGACATGTGTTGCACCTCCTTATCTTGTGACGTTTATTACCAAATGTAGCAGACAACTTCTCCGCCAGATTTTGATTGACGAGCTTCTTTGTCGGTCATAACTCCCTTAGATGTGGAGATAATCGCGATTCCTAGACCACCGAGTACACGAGGCACTTCATTGCTCTTCGTGTATACGCGAAGGCCTGGTTTACTGATTCTTTTCAAACCAGAAATAACACGCTCTTGGTTAGGGCCGTATTTCAAGAAGATACGGATAATCCCTTGTTTGCTATCTTCAACGAATTCCGCATCGCGGATGAAACCTTCACGCTTCAAAATGTCAGCGATTTGTTTCTTCATAGTAGAAGCAGGCATTTCTACCGTCTCGTGACGCACAATGTTAGCGTTACGAATACGAGTAAGCATATCTGCAATAGGATCAGACATAGTCATGTGTGTAAACCTCCTTCCCGTTTATAAACTTCTTACCAACTTGCTTTTTTCACGCCAGGGATCTGGCCTTTATAAGCTAATTCACGGAAACAAATTCTGCAAATTTTGAACTTTTGCAGTACCGAATGTGGACGACCACAACGTTCGCAACGTGTATATGCACGTACTTTAAACTTAGGCGTACGTTGTTGTTTAACTTTCATCGAAGTTTTTGCCACTTAGCCTGACACCTCCTAAACATTTTCGGAGAAAATGGATTAACCGACTTTATTTTGCGAAAGGCATTCCCAGCTGACCCAGCAGCTCGCGGGATTCCTCGTCCGTCTTAGCAGTCGTTACAATAACGATGTCCATACCGCGGACTTTATCCACTTTGTCATATTCGATCTCGGGGAAGATCAATTGTTCTTTAAGACCAAGTGTGTAGTTACCACGGCCATCAAAGGCTTTAGTGGAAACACCACGGAAGTCACGTACACGTGGAAGTGTTACGTTGAACAATTTGTCCAAGAAGTAATACATACGCTCTCCGCGCAGTGTTACTTTAACCCCAATCGGCATATTTTCGCGTAGTTTGAAACCAGCGATGGATTTTTTAGCTTTAGTGATTACTGGTTTTTGACCAGCGATCAACTGCATGTCATTAACTGCAGCATCAAGTACTTTGGAGTTTTGAACAGCGTCACCCACACCCATGTTGATGACAACCTTCTCGATCTTAGGCACTTGCATAACAGTTGTATAGTTAAACTTCTGCATCAAAGCAGGTGTAATTTCGTTAAGAAAACGTTCTTTCATTCTTGCTGCCATGAAGATTTAACCTCCTTTCTTAAGGGCTAGATTAGTCGATAATCTCTCCGGATCTTTTAGCAATCCGAACTTTTTTACCATTGTCCAAAACTTTGTAACCGATACGGGTTACTTTGCCGGTCTTCGGATCGATGTGCATTACGTTGGACACATGAATCGAAGCTTCCTGCTCAATAATTCCACCCTGTGGATTCAGCTGGTTCGGCTTTTGGTGTTTTTTCACCATATTGACGCCTTCTACCAGAACGCGGTTTTCACGAGGATAAGCAGCGATGACACGGCCTTTTTTGCCTTTGTCTTTACCACTAATCACAAGCACCACGTCATCTTTCTTCACGTGCAGTTTATTGTTATGGGATTCCAGAACTTTTTTCACTCTAGGCATTTATTACACCTCCTATAACTAACCTTCAACTTATTGGTGCCGTGTTTATTAGATAACTTCCGGTGCCAAGGAAACGATCTTCATGTAGTCTTTATCGCGAAGTTCGCGAGCAACTGGTCCAAAGATACGTGTTCCACGAGGGCTTCTGTCGTCTTTAACAACAACAGCTGCATTTTCGTCGAATGCGATGTAAGATCCATCTTTACGACGAACGGAACGTTTCGTACGAACAACTACCGCTCTAACAACATCACCTTTTTTGACAACGCCGCCTGGTGTTGCTTGTTTAACGGAACAAACGATCAAATCACCGATTGCTGCTGTACGGCGTCCAGTACCACCCAGTACGCGGATACACATCAGTTCCTTCGCACCAGAGTTGTCAGCCACATGCAAACGTGTAAATGGTTGAATCATTATAATTTCCTCCTTCCGGAAAAACTCTCTTGATTATCTTAGATGATAACCGCTGCTTCTACCACTTCAACTAGTCTCCAACGTTTGTCCTTAGACAACGGACGAGTTTCCATGAGTTTTACGGTATCGCCAATCTTTGCAACATTTCCCTCATCATGTGCTTTGAATTTCTTCGTAGACTTGATGCGTTTGTGGTACAAATTGTGTTTTTTATAGGTTTCAACAGCAACTACGATGGTTTTATCCATTTTATCACTGACCACTTTACCGATTAGCACTTTACGTGCATTACGTTCTTCACTCATTAGTTAGCCTCCTTCCTGAATACGGATCTGCGATCCGTCTCACTTAACTAATCCCAAGCACTCTTTGATGGATCACGGTTTTAGCACGAGCTATTTCCTTACGCACGTCACGAATCCGAGTTGGGTTGTCCAATTGGCCAGTTGCCAATTGAAAACGGAGATTAAAAAGTTCCTCTTTGAATCCAGCGATCTTTTGTTCAATCTCAGCAGTGGTTAAGTTGCGAAGTTCATTAGCTTTCATTTGCTTCACCACCCAATTCTTCACGTTTCACAAACTTAGTCTTTACAGGCAGCTTGTGAGCGGCAAGACGCATCGCTTCACGAGCGATTTCTTCCGACACGCCTCCGAGTTCGAACATAATCTTGCCCGGTTTAACTACGGCTACCCATTTCTCAACGTTACCTTTACCACTACCCATACGAACCTCGAGAGGCTTTTGAGTAATAGGTTTATCTGGGAAAATCTTGATCCAAACTTGACCGCCACGTTTGATATAACGTGTCATCGCGATACGAGCAGCTTCGATCTGACGGTTAGTGATCCAAGACGGTTCAAGTGCAACCAGGCCGAATTCGCCGAAGTTCAATTCAGTACCGCCTTTTGCCATACCCTTCATGTGTCCGCGTTGTTGCTTGCGGTGTTTTACGCGTTTTGGTACCAACATGATTAGTTGCCTCCTTCCTGAGCAGCTTGTTTCTTAGCTGGGGGAAGAACTTCTCCACGGTAGATCCATACTTTTACGCCGATAAGACCGTAAGTTGTATGTGCTTCAGCCGTTCCGTAATCGATATCGGCACGAAGCGTATGAAGTGGAACTGTTCCTTCGCTATAACCTTCTGAACGAGCAATCTCAGCTCCGCCAAGACGTCCGCCCACTTGAGTTTTAATCCCTTTTGCGCCAGAACGCATAGTTCTTTGAATCGCTTGTTTGAGGGCACGACGGAACGATACACGACGTTCCAATTGTTGAGCAATGCTCTCAGCAACAAGAATTGCATCCAATTCAGGGTGCTTGATTTCATTGATGTTGATGTGTACTTTTTTGCCACCAGCGATTGCTGTAACTGCGCTGCGAAGTACTTCTACTTCTGCTCCGCCTTTACCAATAACCATACCTGGTTTAGCTGTATGAATTGTAACGTTCACGCGGCTAGCCGCTCTTTCGATCTCGATATGGGAAACAGCGGAATCCTTCAATTTGCCTTTAAGGTATTCCCGGATTTTGACGTCTTCCATCAGAAGAGTACCGAAATCTTTTCCTGCATACCATTTAGATTCCCAATCGCGAATAATACCGATTCGGAGTCCGATTGGATTTACCTTTTGACCCACGTGTTATCCCTCCTTATTTCTCAGATACCACCAGTGTAATGTGGCTCGTGCGTTTATTGATCCGACTTGCGCGGCCCATGGCGCGCGGACGGAAACGTTTCATAGTAGGTCCTTGGTTAACGAAAACCTCGCTAACGAACAAACTGTTCACGTCCAAAGAATAGTTATGCTCAGCATTCGCAATTGCCGAATTAAGCAACTTTTCAACGACCGGAGAAGCGGATTTCGGAGTGTGGCGAAGAATAGCAATTGCTTCCCCCACTTGCTTACCGCGAATCAAGTCAACAACCAGTTTCGCTTTACGAGCGGAAATTCGCACCGATCTTGCATGTGCTTTTGCTTCCATTGTTTAACCTCCTTTCAAACAGAGACCTTATTATTATCTTCTTGTTTTCTTATCGTCACCCGCGTGGCCTTTGTAAGTACGTGTTGGCGCGAACTCGCCCAACTTGTGACCTACCATATCTTCTGTTACGTATACAGGCACGTGTTTACGGCCGTCATATACACCAAACGTATGTCCGATAAACTGAGGGAAAATGGTTGAGCGACGGGACCAAGTTTTAACTACAACCTTTTTTTCAGCCTCGTTCAGTTCCTCAACTTTTTTAAGCAGGTAGCCATCGATAAACGGCCCCTTCTTTAAACTGCGACCCATGTGTGAATCCTCCCTTCATCCGGTTCTTCAAACCGCGAATCGACGCTTCGCGCTTTATTAACTTGCCAGAAGCGTCTTATTTAGTGCGGCGGCGAACGATATATTTATCAGATGCCTTGTTTTTCTTACGCGTTTTGTAACCAAGGGTTGGTTTGCCCCATGGAGACATTGGCGATTTACGTCCGATTGGAGCGCGACCTTCACCACCACCGTGTGGGTGATCGTTAGGGTTCATTACTACCCCGCGAACTTCAGGACGACGGCCGAGCCAGCGACTACGTCCAGCTTTACCGATTTTGATCAATTCGTGATCTTCGTTACCTACGGAACCGATAGTTGCACGGCATACGCTAAGGATCTTACGAACCTCACCGGATGACAAACGAACGGAACAGTATTTTTCTTCTTTACCAAGCAATTGAGCTTCTGTACCAGCTGCACGAACCAATTGTCCGCCTTTACCTGGTTTCAACTCAATGTTGTGGATAACTGTACCTACTGGAATGTTTTCCAGTGGAAGACTGTTACCAATTTTGATGTCGGCCGCAGGACCGGACTCTACTTTATCCCCAACTCTTAGACCTTTAGGAGCGATGATATAACGTTTCTCTCCATCAGCATAGTGGATCAAAGCAATATTAGATGTGCGGTTCGGGTCATACTCGATTGTAGCAACGCTACCTGGTATGCCGTCTTTAGTCCGCTTGAAGTCGATAATACGGTATTTACGTTTATGTCCGCCGCCATGGTGACGAACCGTAATTTTACCTTGGTTGTTGCGTCCCGCATGTTTGAACAGCGGAGAAAGCAACGATTTCTCTGGCTGGTTTGTTGTAATTTCTTCAAACGTAGACACGGACATAGCGCGTCTTGCCGGAGAGGTCGGTTTGTACTTTTTGATTGGCACTGTAGTTCCCTCCTTACTTCAACAGAGTATTATTCTACCGCTTCAAAAAATTCAAGCGGTTTGCTGTCCGGGCTAAGCTTAACGATGGCTTTTTTCCACTCTGGAGTGTAACCAGAATATTTACCATAACGTTTCAGTTTGCCAGGTACGCGCATTGTGTTCACATTTGTTACTTTTACTTTGAAAATAGCCTCGACAGCTTTTTTGATTTCGGTTTTGTTAGCACGGATATCCACTTCAAAAGCGTATTTCATTTCGCTCATGTAGTCGGAAGTACGTTCCGTAATCACCGGACGTTTGATAATATCACGAGGATCTTTCATTACGCGAACACCTCCTCTACCTTCAGAACTGCTTCTTTAGTGATGATCAGTTTGTCGTACGTCAGTACGTCAAGAACATTAATGCCGTCAGCCGCTACGAATTTCACCCCAGGGATGTTACGAGCGGAAAGTGCTACGTTATCATCATAGCTAGTAGCTACGATCAACGCTTTACGATCTACTTTCAGATTGTTCAAGATTGCTGCGAATTCTTTCGTTTTCGGAGCATTCATTGTCAAGCTATCCAATACGATAATGTCATTCTCGAGTACTTTCGAGGACAAAGCGGATTTGATCGCCAAACGACGAACCTTCTTAGGCAGTTTCCAGGAATAGCTACGTGGTGTTGGTCCGAAGACAACGCCGCCGCCTTTCCATTGTGGAGAACGAATGGAGCCTTGACGAGCGCGACCTGTACCTTTTTGTTTCCAAGGTTTACGTCCACCGCCACGAACTTCAGAACGTCCTTTTACTTTGTGTGTACCACGACGTAGGGAAGCTCTTTGCATAAGCGCAGCTTCATGTAGAACGTGCTCATTCGGTTCAATACCGAATACTGTATCGCTCAGTTCCACTTCACCAACTTCGTTGCCACTAATATTAAAAAGTGTTACTTTTGGCATTTCATGTTCCTCCTTTCTTCAATAATTATTTCTTAACGGTTTGTTTAACTTTCACGAAGCTGTTTTTAGGACCTGGGATAGCGCCTTTAACCAGCAATACGTTACGTTCAACATCAACCTTGATAATTTCAAGCTTTTGAACCGTAATAGTCGTGTGACCCATATGTCCTGGAAGGCGTTTGCCCTTAGGAACACGGTTAGCTTGGATAGAACCCATGGAACCCGGTCTTCTGTGGTAACGCGATCCGTGTGCCATTGGTCCGCGGCTTTGTCCCCAACGTTTGATGTTACCTTGGAAACCTTTACCTTTAGATGTACCAGTTACGTCAACAAATTCGCCCTCAGCAAAGATATCAGCCTTCAGTTCTTGTCCAACCTCGAGAGACCCGAGATCAACACCGCGAATTTCACGAACGTAGCGCTTAGGTGTTGCATTTGCCTTTTTGGCGTGACCCTGTTCAGGCTTATTGGAGCGTTTTTCTTTTTTATCAGAAAAGCCCAATTGCACTGCTTCATATCCGTCGATATTCAGGTCTTTCTTTTGCAGTACTACACAAGGTCCTGCTTCGATAACAGTAACAGGAATTACGTTACCTTCTGGAGTAAACACTTGAGTCATACCGAGTTTTTTTCCTAAGATACCTTTCAATGTTGACACCTCTTTTCTTTTCCTAAGTTACTTAAAATAGAATTACAATTTGATTTCGATATCTACACCGGACGGTAGATCCAAGCGCATCAAGGCATCCACAGTTTGTGGTGTTGGGTTCACAATATCGATCAAACGTTTGTGAGTCCGTTGTTCAAACTGTTCACGGGAATCCTTGTACTTGTGTACCGCACGGAGAATAGTAATGATTTGCTTCTCAGTTGGTAACGGAATCGGCCCGGACACACCTGCACCCGAACGTTTTGCTGTTTCAACAATCTTCTCAGCGGATTGATCAAGAATTCTGTGGTCGTATGCTTTCAAGCGAATACGAATTTTTTGCTTTGCCATTTTAGTCCCTCCTTCTATCGCCCAATTTGGTATCGGACATACTCCGTGAAAATTTTCTGACCTCGTCCCCATGGCAAAGGGGCCGGGTGTGTCAGTAACCTCTCACATCATCGCAACGTCTCAGAACAACATTTATTATTATATATAATAGGCAGCAGTATTGCAAGCAAAAATAGAAAAACAACGCATATTTTTTTCATGCGCTGTTCTTCTACTATATATATGTTAAAGATTCGCTGTCGCAGACTTAAAAATCTCTGCGGAGGAAGCAGTCTGAGCCGTTGCAGTTCCGATCCCCTCAATGGTTTGGATTAAGGTTCTTATTTCTTCTTCCACTATTACAATCTCCTGTGTACTGCTACGCATAGCGTCTACAATATCAGAGAACGAAAGACTAGTCTCGACCGATTGGTGTTTCCCATTCTTAGTTAAGTCCTGCACCTTACGAATCTCTTCTACAACCTGCTGAGTGAGGAGTCCTGATTTATTTGTTAGCTCTACGATCTGAATCACAGTATTCTTAGTATCCTCCGCAAGCCGGCTAACTTCTTGAGCAACCACACTAAACCCTCTACCATGCTCACCAGCTCTTGCGGCTTCAATCGTTGCATTAAGTGAGAGGATTTTAGTCTGATCAGCAATTTCCCTTACTGAGTTCACGATTTTTTGAATTTGTTTAGAGGAATCGCTTAACTCAATGATCGAGTCTTCCATCTCACTGGTGGTCTGATATATGAGATTAATTTGCTCAGTCAAATCGTCCAAGTGTTCATGCCCATCTGCAGCTAATCCCTGTGACTCCAGAGCGGATGAAGCCGTACGTTGGAATGTTCTACTTACTTCATTGCTGCTTGCCACTGGCTGCTTCACAGCAGCATTAGTATCGATGCTATAATCTATCAGTTCAACGCTAAACTCTGAAATTTTTTGTTTCAATTCATTTTTTACTAATAAATATTGCTCCTCCTTCTCTCTTATATTCTCCTTCTCATATTCTTCTAGCACCAATTGCTGCTCAAGATTAAGCAGTTTAGTCACCGTCTGAACCACTCGAAGGCGTATATTGTCATCGTTTGTTTCATTATATATAACGCGTATAAATACGTTCTGAAGATTCTGAAAAGCAGATAAGTACCATTTAGGCTCAAGCCCTACTCTTTTATGAATATTAGCGATCATTAGACGCTTTGCTATGTACTCATCGTCAACCTTTCCATTAAAAATCTCTAGGATATGACCACGCAGAGTAGTTTTTAACCTATCTATACTGCTATGTTCCAAAATAATAGCTTCGAGTTTATTTACACCTAATACAGAATTGTAAAATTGATCAATGATATAGTCTATATTCTGCTCAACAACAGGTTTCACCCTGCGTAGTAAGTTCAGATCTGCTTCAGTTAGATCAATCATCCTCATCTGCTCGTTAAGTTCGCCATGTCCTTCCAGTTTATGAAAAGACTCCGCAACAGAATGATTCTGATCCTTGAAGTCTAAGGAACGAGAGGCAGGAGAATCCACATTATTATTACGTGCAGTTAACGCATGCATGAAGGAAAAAGGACATTTCCCCATATTAACACCCTCCCACAACTCCTATTATTTTACATTATTATACCTCCTTCATTTTACTCTAAGATTAGTATAATTGTAAACAATCGATTGTTGTAATTTGACGAATTATGTAGAAAAAGATCATATTGTTATGCTTTATTATCAATTGGTGTCGAATAATAAATCTTTCTCAAAAAAAAAAAATAAAAAAAAGCCCCTGATTCTCCGCAAGAAGAATCAGGGGTGTTTGTAATTCGGAATCTACCCGCAGATAGAAGTCGAATTATTATTTTTGGATAGAAGCTACGCTACCAGCACCAACTGTACGGCCACCTTCGCGAATGGAGAATTTAGTACCTTCTTCAATAGCGATTGGGGAGATCAGTTGTACGGTTACGGAGATGTTATCACCAGGCATAACCATTTCAGTACCTTCTGGCAAGTTGATGATACCAGTTACGTCAGTTGTACGGAAGTAGAACTGTGGACGGTATCCAGTGAAGAAAGGCTTGTGACGGCCACCTTCTTCTTTTGTCAAAACGTAAATTTGAGCAGTGAACTCAGTGTGTGGTTTAACGGAGTTCGGCTTAGCCAATACTTGGCCACGCTCGATCATGTTACGGTCAACACCACGAAGCAATGCTCCGATGTTGTCCCCAGCTTGAGCGGAATCCAGCAATTTACGGAACATTTCTACGCCCGTAACTACGGATTTCTTAGTATCTTCATGAATACCAACGATTTCGATTTCTTCTCCGACTTTAACTGTTCCGCGTTCTACGCGACCAGTTGCCACAGTACCGCGGCCAGTGATGGAGAATACGTCTTCGACAGGCATCAAGAAAGGCTTGTCAGTTTGACGCTCAGGAAGTGGAATGTACTCATCGATTGTTTCAAACATTTCGATGATTTTTTTAGCGTAATCGCCATCTGGGTTTTGCAGAGCTTCACGAGCAGAACCACGGATGATTGGAGTATCGTCGCCTGGGAAGTCATACTCGCTAAGCAAGTCGCGAACTTCCATTTCAACCAATTCCAACAACTCTTCGTCTTCAACCATGTCGCATTTGTTCAAGAAGACAACGATGTAAGGAACGCCTACTTGACGGGACAACAGGATGTGCTCGCGAGTTTGTGGCATTGGGCCATCAGCTGCGGATACAACCAGGATAGCTCCGTCCATTTGCGCTGCGCCAGTGATCATGTTTTTAACATAGTCGGCGTGACCAGGGCAGTCTACGTGAGCGTAGTGACGGTTAGGAGTTTCATATTCAACGTGGGAAGTGGAGATTGTGATACCACGTTCGCGCTCTTCAGGAGCTTTGTCGATTTGATCGAATGCGATAGCTGCGCCACCGTAAGTTTTGGACAATACAGTAGTGATTGCAGCAGTCAGAGTCGTTTTACCATGGTCGACGTGACCAATAGTACCGATGTTAACGTGCGGTTTGTTACGTTCAAACTTTGCCTTTGCCATTTGAACAGTTCCTCCTTAATGTGGGGTTCCTTATATTTGAGCCGCCCGCATACGTGTAATCTTAGATGACTGAGTGTTTATACCCGGGACGGCAAGTTAAAACTGGTAATTATTCAGCGCCTTTGTTCTTTGCAGCGATCTCTTCCGCAATGGATTTAGGAACTTCTTCATAGTGAGAAAGCTCCATTGAGAATACGCCACGTCCTTGTGTACCAGAACGAAGTGTTGTAGAGTATCCGAACATTTCGGAAAGAGGCACCTTAGCACGGATAATTTGCGCTCCACCACGGGAATCCATACCTTCGATACGGCCACGGCGGGAGTTCAGCATACCCATTACATCACCCATATATTCCTCAGGAACAGTTACTTCTACTTTCATGATTGGCTCAAGCAGGACAGGCTTACACTTGTCTTTAGCTGCTTTGAGTGCCATCGAACCGGCAATTTTAAATGCCATTTCGTTGGAATCGACATCATGATAAGAACCATCTACGATGGTAGCTTTAACGTCTACTAGCGGGAAGCCAGCAAGTACGCCGTTTTTCATTTGTTCTTCAATACCCGCAAGTGCAGGAGCGATGTACTCTCTAGGAACCGAGCCACCAACAACTTTACTTTCGAATTTGCTACCAGTACCTGGTTCGAGGGGTTCAAATTCAACCCATACGTGACCGTATTGACCACGACCACCAGATTGGCGTACAAATTTACCTTCGACGCGAGCAGGTGCCTTGAACGTTTCGCGGTAAGCAACCTGTGGTTTACCCACATTGGTTTCTACTTTGAACTCACGACGCATACGGTCGATGATGATGTCCAAGTGAAGTTCACCCATACCAGCCAGGATTGTTTGGCCTGTTTCTTCATCAGTGTGAGCACGAAGAGTTGGATCCTCTTCAGTCAACTTTCCGAGAGCAACGCCCATTTTATCTTGGTCAGCTTTAGTTTTTGGTTCAACAGCGATCTCGATAACTGGATCAGGGAAGTTCATTGATTCCAGAATTACTGGATTCTTCTCATCACACAGTGTATCACCTGTACTGGTATCTTTCAAACCAACAGCAGCTGCGATGTCGCCAGAATACACGATGGAAATTTCTTGACGGCTGTTCGCATGCATTTGAAGGATACGACCAATACGTTCACGCTTGTTCTTAGTTGCATTAACTACGTATGATCCGGACTCAAGTACACCTGAGTAAACACGGAAGAACGTAAGTTTACCAACATAAGGGTCTGTCATGATTTTAAATGCCAAAGCTGCAAACGGCTCTTCATCCGAAGAGTGACGAACAGCTTCTGTACCGTCATCAAGATGTCCAGTAATAGCTGGAACGTCAAGAGGAGATGGCAAGTAATCAACAACAGCATCCAGCATAAGCTGAATCCCTTTGTTTCGGTAGGAAGATCCAGCAATTACAGGGAACAATTTAACTTCAACTACGCCTTTGCGAATTGCAGCTTTAATTTCCGGAATTGTAATTTCTTCGCCTTCCAAATACTTCATAGTCAGATCCTCATCAAGTTCAGCAACTTTCTCGATCAACTCGAGACGCAGCTCCTCAACTTTGGCCAAATATTCTTCCGGAATATCCGTTACTTCGATGTTTTGGCCCAGATCATCTCTGAACATGTGTGCTTTTTGCTCAACTAGGTCGATAATACCAGTGAAATCACTTTCTGCACCAATTGGCAATTGAATAGCAACTGCGTTGGCTTGAAGGCGATCACGCATAGTTTCGATTACGTTAAGGAAATCCGCACCGATAATGTCCATTTTGTTTACATATGCAATCCGGGGAACGTTATAACGGTCAGCCTGTCTCCATACGGTTTCAGACTGAGGCTCAACGCCCTCTTTTGCACTAAATACACCAACTGCCCCATCCAATACACGCAGGGAACGTTCAACTTCAACAGTGAAGTCAACGTGTCCTGGGGTATCAATGATATTGATGCGGTGACCTTTCCACGCAGCAGTCGTAGCAGCGGACGTAATCGTGATTCCGCGCTCTTGTTCTTGCTCCATCCAGTCCATTGTAGCAGCACCCTCGTGAACTTCACCGATTTTGTGCGTACGGCCTGTATAGAAAAGAATCCGCTCTGTGGTAGTTGTTTTACCAGCATCAATATGCGCCATGATCCCGATGTTACGTGTATTTTTTAAGGAGAACTCTCTAGCCATGAAATGGATCTCCCTTCAAAATATAAGTTATTTGAATGACCTTAATCCTACCAACGGTAGTGAGCGAACGCTTTGTTTGCTTCAGCCATTTTGTGTGTATCTTCACGTTTCTTAACAGAAGCGCCTGTGTTGTTGGAAGCGTCGATGATCTCAGCCGCCAAACGCTCTTCCATAGTCTTCTCACCGCGGTTGCGAGAGTAGTTTACGAGCCAACGTAATCCCAGAGCAGTACGTCTCTCTGGTTTAACCTCGATAGGTACTTGATAGTTAGCACCACCGACACGACGAGCTTTGACTTCCAAAACCGGCATGATATTCTTGATGGCAGCTTCGAAAACTTCCATCGGATCTTTACCCGTACGTTCTTCAATCAATTTGAATGAATTGTACAGAATGCTTTGAGCGACACCTCTTTTACCACCCAGCATAATGCGGTTAATCAAACGAGTAACCAACTTGCTATTATACAACGGATCTGGCAATACGTCTCTCTTTGTAACTGGACCTTTGCGTGGCATGGATATCCCCCTTTCTTAAATGTTTATTATTCAGATATTGTTATCTTACTTCTTAGCTTTAGGACGTTTTGCACCGTATTTAGAACGAGCTTGCATCCGGTTAGCTACACCTGCTGTATCCAAAGCACCACGAACGATATGGTAACGAACCCCTGCAAGGTCCTTTACTTTACCTCCGCGAAGTAATACAACACTGTGCTCTTGTAAGTTATGTCCGATACCCGGGATATAAGCTGTTACCTCGAGACGGTTCGTCAAACGAACACGGGCATATTTACGAAGCGCTGAGTTTGGTTTACGTGGAGTCATTGTGCCTACACGAGTGCACACACCGCGTTTTTGCGGAGCGCTCAAATTTGTAGCCTCACGCTTGAGGGCGTTATACCCTTTTTGAAGAGCGGGAGATTTAGATTTTTCGATTTTGGCTTGACGGCCTTTACGAACCAATTGGTTAATTGTTGGCATGTTGTTGCCACCCCCTTCCTGAAATGATAGTCGATTTAAGAACTCTAAGCCCACAGACCCAGGCGGTTCATAAAAAGACAAATGAAAAGTTCTTGCCGCTGGTGTTCACCCCAGTACAAAAACATTTCTGTAGCTATTGTTTTAAGACGGCTGCCATCGCAGCGCCAACTTCTATTCCGCAGGCCTTGCCCAAATTCAGCATCGTATCCACATATGTGATCTTAACACCTTGTTTGTTACAAAGCAAAACTATCCTGGAAGTAAGCCTTTGATCTCCGTCCTCTGCCACATAGACTTCTGCGGCTAGGCCCAACTCTACCGCCTTGACGGTTTGTTTGGTACCGATCTTGACCTGAGCATCCTGTAGTCCTCTATCATCAGTCATTCTCTTTACCTCCAATGAACAAGGATAACATGGCTACTCACGCACCTTAGACATTTTAGCATTATCAATAGATGGTGTCAAGAAATTCAGCAACAATTTTTATAGAAATTATACACAGCAGAACACTCATGCCATCCCTATGAGTAGGTATGACATGAGCACACTACCATGATTGCTAATTTATTCAGCAGGAACCGTCTCTAATGATTCAAGTTCGCTTTCTGCATTTGGATCACTTAGCTTAACGTTACGGTAACGGTTCATCCCAGTACCTGCAGGAATCAACTTACCGATAATAACATTTTCTTTAAGTCCAAGCAACTTATCTACTTTACCTTTGATAGCAGCGTCTGTTAGGACACGAGTAGTTTCTTGGAATGATGCAGCTGACAAGAAGGAATCAGTTTCAAGAGACGCCTTGGTAATACCGAGCAAGACTGGTTTAGCAACAGCAGGCTCTTTACCAGACAAGATAGCTTCCTTGTTAGCACCTTCGTACTCATGAATATCCGCAAATGCACCTGGCAACAGACTTGTGTCACCTGCGTCAATGATACGGATCTTCCGAAGCATTTGCTTGATCATAACTTCAATGTGCTTATCATTGATCTCAACGCCTTGGTTACGGTATACACGCTGTACTTCTTGCAGAATGTAGTTTTGTACCCCACGGATCCCTTTGATACGCAGCATTTCTTTAGGGTCAATCGAACCGTCTGTCAGCTCATCGCCGGCTTCGATTTCTTGGCCTTCACTAACACGTAGACGTGAACCATAAGTAATGGAATAAGTCTTGGATTCAGCTTCACCTTGAACCTCGATTTCGCGACGGTCTTTGGTTTCACGGATTTCCTTGATTACGCCATCGATTTCACTGATTGTAGCTTGACCTTTAGGGTTACGAGCTTCAAACAACTCCTGAATACGCGGCAAACCTTGAGTGATGTCATCACCGGCAACACCGCCGGTATGGAACGTACGCATTGTAAGCTGGGTTCCTGGTTCACCGATAGATTGTGCGGCAATAATACCAACTGCTTCACCAATCTCAACGTGTTTACCAGTTGCCAAGTTACGTCCGTAACATTTCTTACAAACACCATGACGGGCACGGCAGCTCAGTACAGAACGAATTTGCAGCTTAGTTACACCTGCGTTTACAATTGCCTCCGCTTTATCGGAGTCAATCAAATCATTGCGGTGAACAATGATTTCGCCTGTTTCTGGGTGACGAACAGTTTCGAAGCAGTAACGACCTTCAATACGGTCATACAGATCCTCGATAACCTCTTTACCATCCTGAATACGACTAACTGTGAAGCCTTTATCGGTTCCACAATCTTCTTCACGGACAATAACGTCCTGGGCAACGTCAACAAGACGACGTGTCAGATACCCTGAGTCAGCGGTACGAAGTGCGGTATCGGCAAGACCTTTACGCGCTCCGTGAGTGGAGATAAAGTACTCCAAGACGGTAAGACCTTCACGGAAGTTCGCCTTGATTGGCAATTCGAAAATCCGACCTGAAGGTGTTGCCATCAGACCACGCATACCACCCAGCTGAGTGATCTGCGATTTGTTACCACGCGCTTTAGAGTCAACCATGAGCATGATAGAGTTGAAACGGTCCATCGACTTAAGCAGGATGTTCGTAAGATCATCCTTAGTCTTCGACCAGATCTCAATAACACGGTCATACCGTTCGTCATTGGTGATCAAACCACGGCGATATTGGTTAGCAACCACATCAACCTTAGCTTCAGACTCTTTCAGGATGGTAACCTTTTCCTCAGGAACAATAACGTCCGACACGGCAACTGTAACACCAGAACGTGTGGAGTAAGTGAATCCGAGCTGTTTAATTTTATCCAAAATCATAGAAGTTTTGGTTGTGTGATAAGTTTCAAAACAACGAGCAATTATCAGACCCAGATATTCTTTACCTACAGCACTGGCTTCTGGAGCGGATTCAATCAGCTCGCGAATGTTCGCGCCTTTTTCGTAGATAAAGTATTTCTCTGGTGTGCCGTGCAGCAAGTTGGTTTTGGTTGCTTCGTTGATATAAGGGAAACTACTTGGGTAGATTTCATTAAAGATGATCTTACCGATCGTAGTAATCAACATTGCATTTTGTTGTTCTTCCGTAAAGCATGTTTTGCCAAGTGCTTTAGCCGGAATAGCAACACGAGCATGAAGTCCTGCAGTTCCGCGTTGGTAAGCTGATACAGCTTCGTTAACGGTACGCAGAATCATACCACTACCCTTTTCTTCCTTGTTATCCATGGTCAAGTAGAAAGTACCAAGGACCATATCCTGGGAAGGTGTTACAACTGGCTTACCGTCTTTAGGGTTCAAGATATTACCAGATGCAAGCATGAGAATGCGTGCTTCCGCTTGAGCTTCTGCAGACAGAGGAACGTGCACCGCCATTTGGTCACCGTCAAAGTCGGCATTGTACGCCGTACATACGAGTGGGTGAAGACGAATAGCATGACCTTCCACCAAAATCGGTTCAAATGCTTGAATACCGAGACGGTGAAGTGTTGGTGCGCGGTTTAGAAGCACTGGGTGTTCTCTAATTACTTCTTCGAGTACATCCCAAACTTCAGGACTTACGCGTTCAACTTTACGTTTCGCGCTCTTTATGTTGTGGGCAAGGCCCTTATTAACCAATTCTTTCATAACAAAAGGCTTGAACAATTCTAGCGCCATTTTCTTAGGAAGTCCGCACTGATACATCTTGAGGTACGGTCCTACAACGATAACGGAACGTCCAGAGTAGTCAACCCGTTTACCGAGCAAGTTCTGGCGGAAACGTCCTTGTTTACCTTTCAGCATATGGCTGAGCGATTTAAGTGGACGGTTACCAGGACCGGTTACCGGACGTCCCCGACGGCCGTTATCGATGAGAGCATCGACAGCTTCCTGGAGCATCCGTTTTTCGTTCTGCACGATAATGTCAGGAGCACCGAGATCAAGCAGTCTTTTCAGACGGTTGTTCCGGTTAATAACACGGCGATAGAGATCATTCAAATCGGACGTAGCAAAACGGCCACCATCCAACTGAACCATCGGACGAAGCTCCGGAGGAATAACCGGAAGAACATCCATGATCATCCAATCAGGCTTGTTGCCGGAGTTACGGAATGCTTCAATGACTTCCAGACGTTTGATCGCCCGGTTACGGCGTTGGCCTTGGGCCGTACGCAGTTCTTCTTTGAGGAATTCCAGCTCTTTATCGATGTCGATATCTTGAAGAAGCTTTTTAACAGCTTCAGCACCCATGCCGGCTTGGAACCCGTAACCGTATTTTTCACGGTAGCTACGATATTCTTTCTCGGACAGAAGTTGTTTCTTTTCCAGTGGAGTTTCACCTGGATCCGTTACAACATAAGATGCGAAATAGATAATTTCTTCAAGTGATCTTGGAGACATATCTAGTGCAAGCCCCATGCGGCTTGGGATACCTTTGAAATACCAGATATGAGATACCGGAGCAGCCAATTCAATGTGACCCATACGTTCACGACGAACTTTAGCACGGGTAACCTCAACGCCACAACGGTCGCAGACTACGCCCTTATAACGGACACGTTTGTATTTACCGCAATGACATTCCCAGTCTTTTTGTGGTCCAAAGATACGCTCACAGAAAAGACCCTCTTTTTCCGGTTTCAATGTACGATAGTTAATGGTTTCCGGTTTCTTAACTTCTCCGCGGG
Organism: Paenibacillus sp. FSL R5-0928; assembly: GCF_037970385.1. Classification (NCBI taxonomy): domain Bacteria; kingdom Bacillati; phylum Bacillota; class Bacilli; order Caryophanales; family Paenibacillaceae; genus Paenibacillus; species Paenibacillus sp. FSL R5-0928. Next base: position 6,510,331 of record NZ_CP150225.1, read on the forward strand.
ACCATGAACGAATCTTCTCCGGAGAAGCGAGTCCGATTTTCATAAATTCAAAATTGTTAACGTCCAACAAGGAGCAACCCTCCTTAACCTAATCCTGATTTAGTACCGCTTTGCCCTCTTCTGACTGTTACATCAAAAGAGGGCGTGCGGTCCTTTATAAAATGGAACTTTTAAGCTCCAGCTTGATTATTCTACTCCGACTTCTGAACCTTCTAAATTGAGGCTTAGTTTGTCGCCTGACGTCTCGTCCTCATCGTCCAATTCTCTCATTTCAATTTCCTGCTCGTCACCGCTAAGAATCTTAACATCCATACCCAGGGACTGCAGTTCTTTGATCAATACCTTGAACGACTCAGGAACACCTGGTTCCGGTACATTTTCACCTTTGACAATGGATTCGTACGTCTTCACGCGACCAACCACGTCATCGGATTTCACGGTCAAAATTTCTTGCAATGTATATGCAGCACCGTAAGCTTCAAGCGCCCACACTTCCATCTCCCCGAAACGCTGTCCACCAAATTGAGCTTTACCACCCAATGGTTGTTGCGTAACTAGTGAGTAAGGTCCTGTTGAACGGGCGTGAATCTTATCATCAACCATGTGCGCCAGTTTGATCATGTGCATGACACCAACAGTAACTTCACGTTCGAAGCGTTCACCTGTACGGCCATCATACAGTACAGTCTTACCATTACGCTGCATACCTGCTTCTTCCATCGTATCAAACACGTCGTACTCACGCGCTCCGTCAAATACCGGCGTTGCAATGTGAATTCCCAGACGCAATGCGGCCATACCAATATGGACCTCAAGCACCTGTCCGATGTTCATACGAGAAGGAACGCCCAGAGGGTTAAGAACAACCTGTACTGGCGTACCGTCCGGAAGGAACGGCATATCTTCTTCTGGCAGGATACGGGCAACGACACCCTTGTTACCGTGACGTCCGGCCATCTTGTCACCCTCAGAAATCTTACGTTTCTGAGCGATGTAGACACGAACCAATTGATTTACACCAGGAGGCAGCTCATCGCCGTTCTCACGTGTAAAGACTTTAACGTCCACGATAATACCATCACTACCATGAGGAACGCGTAAAGAGGTATCCCGTACTTCACGAGCTTTCTCACCAAAGATAGCGTGCAGGAGACGTTCTTCTGCTGTCAGTTCAGTTACACCCTTAGGAGTAACCTTACCCACCAGAATGTCACCAGCGCTGATTTCCGCACCGATGCGGATGATTCCGCGCTCATCAAGATTGCGCAGAGCTTCTTCGCCGACGTTCGGAATATCGCGCGTAATTTCTTCAGGCCCCAGTTTAGTGTCGCGAGCTTCAGATTCGTATTCTTCGATATGAATCGAAGTATATACATCTTCCTTAACCAGCTTTTCACTTAACAGGATCGCATCCTCGTAGTTGTAACCTTCCCAAGTCATGAACGCAACGACTACGTTACGGCCAAGAGCAAGTTCGCCCATTTCTGTGGAAGGACCGTCTGCCAGGATATCACCCTTCTTAACAATGTCCCCTCTTTTAGCTAGAGGACGTTGGTTAATACAGGTACCTTGGTTAGAACGCATAAATTTGTGTAATTTATATTTAACGATATCGCCTTTAACTTCCTTGCCTTCGACAGTCTCAACGCGACGCAGCCAAATTTCATTAGCTGAAGAACGTTCGATAATACCGTCATACTTGGAAACGATACATACGCCAGAATCCTTAGCGGATTTATGTTCCATCCCTGTTCCGACCAGCGGAGCTTTTGGAATTAGAAGCGGAACGGCTTGACGTTGCATGTTAGATCCCATCAGTGCGCGGTTGGAGTCATCGTTCTCAAGGAACGGAATGAGCGCCGTAGCGACAGATACAACCTGTTTAGGCGAAACGTCCATGTAATCGACACGATTACTTGGCATCGTTGTAATGTTGTCTGAGTCTTTGTTGTAACGAACGATTACCATATCTTCTTTAAAGGTGCCATCTTCTTCGATCAACACGTTAGCCTGAGCAACTACATAATTATCTTCCTCATCAGCAGTCAGATAGTCAATTTGCTCAGTCACCTTACCAGTCTTCGGATCCACCCAACGATACGGAGCTTCAATAAAGCCGTATTCATTGATGCGGGCAAAGGTGGACAAGGAGTTGATCAACCCGATGTTTGGACCTTCCGGCGTTTCAATTGGACACATCCGACCGTAGTGACTGTGATGGACGTCACGAACTTCAAAGCCCGCGCGTTCACGTGTCAAACCACCAGGTCCGAGGGCGGACAGACGACGTTTATGCGTAAGTTCCGCAAGCGGGTTCGTCTGATCCATAAATTGAGACAGCTGGGAGCTACCGAAGAACTCTTTAATAGACGCGATGACCGGACGAATGTTGATCAGAGCCTGAGGCGTAATCGCATTAGCATCCTGAATCGACATTCTTTCACGTACAACACGTTCCATCCGGGACAAACCGATACGGAACTGATTCTGCAAGAGTTCACCTACAGAACGCAGACGACGGTTACCCAAGTGGTCGATATCATCGGTATTGCCAATTCCGTGAAGCAAATTAATAAAGTAGCTGATTGAGGATATAATATCAGCTTGAGTAATATGCTTAACAGATTTGTCGATGTTGCCGTTAGCGATCAGCTTAATAACCCGGCCTTCTTCAATTGGCGAGAATACGTCAATTGTTTGAAGAGGAATATCTTCGCTGTCCATAACTCCACCAGTAACGCGGTAGTTTTTAAAGGCAACATTTTTTTCGAAATATGGAATCAATTCATCAAGCAATCTACGATCGACCATTTGGCCGGATTCTGCCAGGATTTCTCCAGTAGAGTCATCAACCAAAGGCTGAGCAAGACGTTGATTGAAAAGACGGTTCTTAATGTGTAGCTTTTTATTGATTTTGTAACGGCCTACGTTAGCTAGGTCGTAGCGTTTTGGATCAAAGAAACGCGCAACCAGCAAACTTTTGGCATTGTCTAGTGTCGGCGGTTCGCCCGGACGCAAACGCTCATAAATTTCAATAAGCGCCTTCTCCGTGGAGTCCGTGTTGTCTTTATCCAGCGTATTGCGAATATATTCATCATTGCCAAGCAATTCCAGAATTTCGGCATCACTACCGAAACCGAGAGCACGCAAAAGTACGGTAACAGGAATTTTACGAGTCCGATCGATACGAACATACATAATGTCCTTAGCATCGGTTTCAAGTTCCAACCAGGCTCCGCGGTTCGGGATTACTGTGGCGGTGTAGGTTTTTTTGCCGTTCTTATCCACTTTTGTGCTGAAATAGACGCTTGGAGAGCGAACCAACTGGCTGACAATAACCCGTTCCGCACCATTAATAATAAAAGTGCCGGTCTCCGTCATCAGCGGGAAATCTCCCATGAACACTTCCTGCTCTTTAACCTCACCGGTCTCTTTATTAATGAGCCGCACCTTTACACGCAGAGGAGCCGCATACGTTACGTCCCGCTCTTTAGCGTCGTCAACCGTATATTTCGGTTCACCCAGGCTGTAATCAATGAACTCTAGTACCAAATTACCTGTGAAATCCTGGATCGGCGAGATGTCCTGAAACATTTCCCGCAATCCTTCCTCCAAAAACCAATCATAAGATTTTTGTTGGATCTCGATCAGGTTCGGGACCTCGAGTACCTCGTTAATTCTCGCATAGCTCCGCCGAGTGCGTCGACCATACTGAACAAGATGTCCTGCCAACTTTACTCACCCCTCATGTCTACTCACTTAAAAATTGATTGCGAACCCTTGTTTGGAACCGTATAATGGAACCATACTACAAGGATTCAGTCATAAATAAAAGAAAAGCCCTTATCGAAATCTTCGAAAAAAGAGCGCATTTATCCATGACCAAAATACTCCTTATCAAGTAGATTTGCCCAAAACGTACATATTATACGTCACCAAGCAATAGTTTATGCGCTATTATCTATTACCACGCAGCATTTGCTACGTTAGAGCATAGACAACCAACTCGCAAAAACTTGCCGTGCGGCATGCGCTAGCCGGGCGACAATATATTGCTTGACATTTCAGCAAACTAAAGACATGGAGCCTATCTTAATACTGACATTTTATAATAATACCATTATCACTATCACATGTCAATAACCTATTGTATTTTTTTTTTGCGCTTTAATAATACGATAGCCTTTGTCTTTCCCTACTTCTTCCACCATTGAGAACAAGCTTTCTAGTTTTGCCACTGCGGATGGAGCACCCTGCTTCTTCTGAATCACAATCCACAGGTAGCCACCCTCATTTAAATGTTCATACGCATCTTCAAAAATCTTATGCACTACAGCTTTTCCTGCACGAATCGGAGGATTAGTTAGAATCACATCGAACTTCTGCTGATCATTCAATGCGCCGAGCACATCGCTTTCCATTATCGTAACATTCCGGATTCCGTTGTGCTGAGCATTCTCACGCGCCAGTTCTACCGCACGACTGTTAATATCAATCATGGTTACATGTCCTTTGGGAGCTAGGTATGCTGCACTTATGCCAATCGGCCCATAACCACAACCTACATCAAGCACCGCTGAACCGTCCGGAATTATCATAGCTTCAATAAGAACTCGGCTACCGTAATCGATGTCTCCTTTAGAGAATACACCGGCATCGCTCGTAAAACGAAAGCTTTTGCCTCTTAGTACGGTATCAATGCTACGTCTGTCATGACGTACTTCCGGCTGCTGCGAATAATAATGTTGCGACATCTCTTTCCTCCCTTTCCTATTATGTTAGCAGTTGGTATAAACGCCCTACTAACTCTATTTATAAAACAAACCCCTTGAACAAGTTCAAGGGGTTTTCAGTAATAGAAGGAATTACTTCACTTCTACAGCTGCGCCTGCTTCTTCCAATTTTGCTTTAGTAGCTTCGGCTTCGTCTTTGCTTACTTTTTCTTTGATTGCTTTTGGTGCGTTGTCTACAAGATCTTTAGCTTCTTTCAAGCCAAGACCAGTGATTTCGCGAACGATTTTGATAACGTTGATTTTGGAAGCGCCAGCGCCTGTCAAAATTACGTCAAATTCGGATTGCTCTTCAGCTACTGCTGCTACCGCACCGCCAGCTGCTACTGGAGCTGCTGCAGTTACGCCGAATTCTTCTTCAATTGCTTTAACCAGGTCGTTCAGTTCCAATACGCTCATGCCTTTAATTGCTTCCAAGATTGCTTCTTTACTCATGATTGAACCTCCATTTTATATTTAAATTTATTTGTGGTATTGATTATGCTGCAAGAGTCAAAGGCTTACGCGCTTTGTTCTTCTTTTTCAGCAACAGCTTTAACTGCAAGCGCGAAGTTGCGCATTGGAGCTTGAAGTACGCTAAGCAGCATGGACAGCAAACCATCGCGGGATGGAAGCTCAGCCAGTGCTTTCAGTTGTTCCGCGTCAATGACACGACCTTCAACTACGCCGCCTTTCAATTTCAAAGCGTCGTTTTTCTTGGCGAAATCGTTCAAAATTTTAGCTGGTGCTACTGCATCAGTTGTGCTGAATGCGATAGCTGTTGGACCAGTCAAAACTTCATCCAATTCACTCAACTCAGCCGCAGCAGTTGCGCGACGTAGCAATGTGTTCTTCAGGACTTGAAACTCAACGCCAGCTTCACGAAGTTGCTTACGCAGTTCAGTCACTTGGGAAACGTTCAATCCACGGTAGTCAGCTACAACAGTCGAAAGACTGTTTTGCAGTTTTGCAGTAACGACGTCAACCGCGTCTTGTTTTGCTTGAATTACTTTTGCATTTGCCAATGTATACACCTCCTGAAAATTTATGTGTCGGCGTTCTTTCCAAGGAAAGCTTCACCGCTCCTACGCAGGCAGTAGAAAAGCCTCCGCAGAATCACGAAGGCTTGATAAAACGAAAGTTATACGAGCGAGCTCGTTACTTCTTGTTTCTATCACAACACCTCGGTAGGAAATTAAGCACTAAGGCACCTACTGTCTACGGTAAGCATATTCAAGGTTAAGATTGATACCTTAAGTTTCACAACTGTTATAGATTATCAAAATTGACTCAAAGAGTCAACCCTTAATTATCTGAAGACGGTTGTGTTCACACGAGCGCTAGGTCCCATTGTAGAAGAAATCGAGATGCCTTTAAGGTATACACCTTTAGCAGCAGCTGGTTTCGCACGGTTCAAAGCGTCGATAAGAGCTTTAAGGTTATCGTTCAATTGTGCAGCATCAAAGGACACTTTACCGATTGGCGCGTGAATTTGACCTGCTTTGTCGAGACGGTATTCGATTTTACCGGCTTTGATTTCTTGCACAGCCTTGGAAACATCGAATGTAACTGTGCCAGCTTTAGGGTTAGGCATAAGACCTTTACCACCAAGCAGACGACCCAGTTTACCGACTTCACTCATCATATCAGGTGTAGCTACGCAGACATCAAATTCAAACCAGCCTTGTTGAATTTTGTTGATCATGTCTTGATCACCAACAAAATCAGCGCCAGCAGCTTCTGCCTCTTTCGCTTTTTCACCTTTTGCAAATACAAGCACGCGTTGTGTTTTACCAGTGCCGTGAGGCAGGACAACAACACCACGAACTGCTTGGTCTTGTTTACGCGGGTCTACACCCAGACGAACTGCTGCTTCAACGGTTTCGTCGAACTTAGCAGTCGCTGCCTTTTTCACAAGCTCTACAGCTTCTGAAGGCTCGTAAGTTGCTTCGCTGTTGATCAGCTTAGCAGCTTCTTGGTATTTCTTACCATGTTTAGCCATGAAAATGTTCCTCCTTTGTGGTGTTAGCGGAAATTCCTCCCACATACTTGCGGGTCACGAATGACCGATTCTTCGAAAACTACTAGTCTTCGATTGTGATACCCATACTGCGGGCAGTACCTTCAACCATACGCATTGCAGCTTCAACAGTTGCAGCGTTAAGGTCAGGCATTTTTGTTTCAGCAATTTCACGTACCGCAGCGCGGCCGATTTTTGCTACTTTTTTCTTGTTTGGTTCGCCGGATCCTTTTTCTACTTTAGCAGCGATGCGAAGCAGAACAGCAGCCGGAGGAGTTTTAGTGATGAAAGTAAAGGAACGGTCTTCAAATACTGTAATTTCAACCGGAATGATCAAGCCAGCCTGGTCGGCAGTACGAGCATTAAATTCCTTACAGAATGCCATGATGTTGACACCTGCTTGACCTAACGCCGGACCTACTGGAGGCGCTGGATTCGCTTTCCCTGCAGGAATCTGCAGTTTCACCATTTTAATAACTTTTTTAGCCATGAGTGACACCTCCTTGCAAAAATAGTGGTCTTCGAACGCCAATAGCGCTCTCCCACAAGAAACCCTAGCTTATGTTATATTTTCTCCACTTGAGTGAAATCCAACTCTAGCGGGGTTTCCCGTCCAAACATGTTAACATGCACTTTGATCTTGCTCTTGTCAGCCAAAATTTCTTCCACGGAGCCCACAAAATTCGCAAACGGACCAACCATAATACGTACGGATTCCTTGATTTCGAAATCAATCTTCGCTTTAGGTTCAACCATGCCCATATGCTTCAGAATTTGTTCTACCTCTTCCGGAAGCAAAGCTGTTGGTTTAGACCCTGAGCCTGTCGAACCAACAAATCCAGTAACGCCCGGAGTATTGCGGACAACATACCAGGAATCATCAGTCTGAACCATTTCCACCAAAACATATCCGGGGTAAACTTTACGCATAACGGTTTTTTTCTTACCGTCTTTGTTTACGATTTCTTCTTCCATAGGAACAAGAACGCGGAATATTTTGTCTTCCATGCCCATGGACTCAACGCGCTTTTCCAAATTGGCTTTGACCTTATTCTCATACCCAGAATAGGTATGAACGACATACCATCTTTTTTCCATATCAAGCCACCTGGGACCTCTCTAAATAATCGCTTCAATCACAGCGGAAATACCGATGTCCAGAACCCAGAAGTAAATAGCGACAACTACAATCGTACCGAGAACGATCAATGTATAGTTGGTCAATTCTTTACGACTTGGCCAGCGAACCTTTTTGAGTTCACTCCAGCTCTCAGTGAAAAAGGAAAACATAGACTTGAAACTACGTTTCATGCCGACTACACCTCCACAGACTATCTGGTTTCGCGATGAGGAGTTTGCGAGTTACAATACTTGCAAAATTTCTTCATCTCCATGCGGTCGGGGTGATTTCGCTTGTTTTTGGTAGTCGCATAGTTTCTTTGTTTGCAACTTGTACAAGCCAAAGTGATAATTACCCGCATGATGTGCACCTCCCGAGACGTCCTTCCAATTCACATTAGAAGACGCAAATATTGATCCTAAAAAAAAGCCGCGAATTTAGGCCTACCTAAAACACTTTAGCATAATGTCAAGGTCTGTGTCAACGAAAGAATTCCGTTCTGCACTGGGTAATTCCGGGTTTAGTAGTCATATGGCCGTACCCTGTCTTTGGGTCTATCTCTTCCTCACACTTCGCTGTCTTCCTTACCATTATGGGGTATTCCGTCTGTGTATAAACCTACCTTCAACGGCAACGACTAAAATCGGCTCAAATAGTAATTTATGGTGCAAGCACCTAATTCTATCCGAGTGATTTCAAAAAGACTAAAAAAAAGAACTCGATGTCCGAGCCCTCTCTTGTTCATTATATCATCAATTGTCACGTACTTCTAGATATCTTTCTAATTTCCTTTTTACTCGTTGTAGAGCGTTATCAATAGACTTTACATGCCGCTTAAGATCTTCAGCAATCTCTTGATAGGATCTTCCGTCTAAATACAACATCAGAACCTTGCGCTCCAAGTCACTTAGAATCTCCGCCATCTTATCTTCAAGACCAATGAATTCTTCTTGATTAATAATTAGCTCTTCTGGATCTAGAACCTGTGTTCCACAAATGACATCCATAAGTGTTCTATCAGAATCTTCGTCATAAATGGGCTTGTCCAAGGAAACATAAGAGTTCAGCGGAATATGTTTCTGACGAGTGGCCGTCTTAATAGCCGTTATAATCTGTCGTGTAATGCAGAGCTCAGCAAAAGCCTTGAATGAAGAGAGCTTGTCACCTTTAAAGTCACGAATAGCCTTGTATAGACCAATCATTCCTTCTTGTACAATATCTTCACGGTCTGCCCCGATCAAGAAATAAGAGCGGGCTTTAGCACGTACAAAGTTACGGTATTTATTAATCAAGTGTTCTAATGCGCCACTGTCGCCACCACGGAAAGCCTCGACAATATCTTCATCACTTATGAAATCATACTCAGACAGCATTATTTCCTTGAGGTCGACACTCACCAAGAATCCCCCCGGCTGCAACGCAAGACACATCGTTACTTCGCGAAATATAGGATCAGTATATATTATGTTACCTTCCACCGTCAACCGGAGTTTGTCCAAAATCAATCTAGAATAGCATAAATTGGAATAAAATATTTCCTGATTCTTCCTCGATCTCACTGTCTGCGCCATTTTTCCAGCTTACTGCGCACATCGGGAGGCAGTTTGTCTTCCAAAGAATGACGAGTAGAACTGACACCGCCAGGTTCGATAGCTTTTTTTACTTGTTTTTGATTCTCTTCAATTTCCAGATGCAATTCCCTTGCCGAAATTCGCAATGCACCTTGTGCAAAAATAATATGCTGCTCTATAAAATCACTCGTAGCCACATAGATCTGCCGGCGCCGATTGCTATATTCCCCAACCAGTCGCTCAATGCATTCATCTGCGGTTTCTTTTTCCTTGGTGAAGTACACCTGGACCTTACCCTGGACAAAAGACCTTCCCAACCCCGGAACACGGTATGCATCAAAAACAGCAATAACTCTTCGTCCAGAGAAAGCCTGGTAATCTGCCAGCAAATCCATCAAGCGGTCGCGTGCTTCCTGCATACCAATCTGGGACAGTGCCACAAGTTCCGGCCAGCCACCGATCATGTTATATCCATCCACAAGCAGCACATCGCGCCAGTCGGCCATAGCTATCCCTGCTGTTGCCGGCGGCGTATCACTTCATACATAATGACTCCTGCGGCGACAGAGGCATTTAATGAATTGATCTTTCCGGCCATCGGCAGCTTAAGAAGCACATCACATTTTTCACGAATCAGGCGTCCCATTCCTTTATTCTCATTGCCGATTACAACAGCTACCGGACCCGTGAAAATATCGGATTGGTATAGATTCTGATCGGTATCCACGTCTGTTCCTACTACCCAGACTCCCTGCTCTTTTAGACGGTCAATGGTCTGACCCAGGTTTGTAACCCGGGCAACCGGAACATACTCCACAGCACCCGCGGATGTTTTGGACACGGTCGCAGTTATCTGAGCCGAACGGCGTTTAGGTACGATTACCCCATGTACTCCAGTACAATCCGCCGTCCGCAGAATCGAACCCAGGTTATGAGGATCTTCAATTTCATCAAGCAAAATAAGGAATGCCGGTTCTCCTTTGGCTTCTGCTATAGCTAACAAATCATCCACTTCAACATAGGCAAATGGTGCTGCTTGTGCAACCACCCCTTGATGCTGCACACCTGGTGCCAGTTGATCCAGCTTACGCTTGTCCACATGCTGAATGACAATTCCCGCTTTCCGGGCTTCGGCAACGATGGGTGCTGTCAGATGCTTCTGGGCTGTCTCTGCGATCCATATTTTATTTAATGTACGACCAGCACGAAGCGCTTCAAGCACAGAATGCTTCCCTGCCAATATTTCCTCTTCAGTCTTCAATTCTTCTTCCATGTTCACTTCTCCTATTTTCTATTTCGCCAAAGCCTATCACGGCTGTTTCAACATAAACTGTATACCCTTGTGCACAATTTCTTCTATTCTCTCCTGTTGTCCTGTGTAGTACAAGTAACCAATCAAGCACTCAAAAGCTGTAGCATGACGGTATTCAAGCACATCCGCATTCTTAGGAACACTTCCCGATTTCGCATTTCTCCCCTGACGGGCGACATCCTTCTCCTCTTCCGTGAGACTAGGCTCCAAAAAGTTCAGAATTGCACACTGTGCTTTAGCGGATACCAGCCCTGTAGCAGAACGATGCAAATGGTTCGGACGCAAATTCGGAAGAGATACTAAATACTGGCGAACAGCCACCTCATAGATAGCATCTCCTACATAAGCTAGAACAATAGGCGAAAGTAGTCGCGCAGGTTTGGAAGGCTCATAAGGAAACCATCCGTTATCAAACTTGCGTTCCTCACTCATTTACGACGCCACCGCATTCCTTGTGGAGTATCCTCAAGCAATATGCCCAAGCGGCCTAATTCATCACGGATCTCGTCAGACCGGCTCCAATTCTTATTCTTACGAGCTTCAACCCGCTCGGCGATCAACCGTTCAACTTCTTCACTTGCAATTTCCTCTTCCAGTTCAGGCGTCAAACGCAGCACAGCATTCATTTCGCCAAAAGCTTGCAGTAATGCAGCAAAATCAGCAGGAGCAGCCTCGTTATTCGCAAGCGTATGGTTTGCCAGGCTCACCCAATCGAACATAGCCGTGATCGCATCAGGCGTATTAAAGTCATCCTGCATTCTAGCATGGAAATTGGCCACTATAGCCGACAGCTTATCATTAATCTCTGAGTTGACCTCACCTTGAGCACCATCAGCAGCGAGTTCAAGCCGATGTTTAACGTTACTCTCTGCAAGCGTGATCCGTTCAACGCTCTTTTCGGCGGAAGTCATAGATTCCTCTGAGAAATTCAACGGGTTGCGGTAATGGGTCGATAGCATAAAATAGCGGATAGCTCCTGCTTTAAAACGCTCACGGATGTCTTTTACAAGCCAGCCATTACCGAGCGATTTCGACATTTTCTCATCACCAATGTTGATAAATCCATTATGCATCCAGTAATTAGAGAGTGGTTTACCAGTCAGAGCTTCAGTCTGAGCGCATTCGCATTCATGATGCGGGAACTGCAAATCTTGTCCACCACCATGGATATCGATCGTATCCCCCAAGAACTCCCGCGCCATAGCCGAGCATTCAATATGCCAGCCGGGACGTCCGTCTCCCCAAGGGCTACTCCAGTGCACTTCACCAGGTTTGGCTGCTTTCCAAAGCACAAAATCCTCCGGTTTTTCCTTACGTGAGTCCACCTCAACACGGATACCAAACTGCAGCTCATCCAGATTCTGACGAGATAATTTACCGTAGTCTTCAAATTTTGAAGTGCGGTAATATACATCGCCGCCGCTTTCGTATGCGTATCCTTTTTCCTCAAGCTCTTTAATAAATCCAATGATCAGCTCCATGCTTTCCGTTACACGGGGATTCAAGGTTGCCGGTTTAACACCAAGCCCTTCCAGATCCTCACGGTAAGCAGCAATAAAAGTTTCCGCTACCTCTGCTACAGTAGTGTTCATTTCTTCGGCTTTGCGAATCAGTTTATCATCAACATCCGTGAAATTCGTAACATAACGCACCTCATTACCTAACTGCTCCAAGTAATTCCGGACCATATCAAAAACAATTATAGGTCTAGCATTTCCGATATGCATATATCCATAAACGGTTGGACCACACACATACATCTTAACTTTGCCCGGTCTCTGGGGCACAAACTGCTCCTTGCTGCGTGTCATTGTGTTATATATTTGTAAAGCCATCCTTATTCCAGCCCTTTCTGTTCATCCGGATTCCTTAATACCGGGATGCTTAAATTTCATAGTCACCAATATACTGCTGAGCTTCTGCTATCCGCTGTGCGGTTTTTTGTTTATCTTCTGCGCCAAGCTTTTCCCTAATTTCTTCGATTTCTTTCTGCAAAAACCGCAGTGAATCGACAAGCGGGTCAGGCATCTTCGTATGATCGAGCCGATCGGATACCCGTTCTCCATTACGTTTTACCACACGACCTGGATTCCCTACTACTGTACTGTTGTTAGGCACTTCACGCAACACAACAGCATTCGAACCTATATTTGAATTGTCACCAATACGAAAAGATCCTAAAACCTTCGCACCGGAACCAATAACTACATTGTTGCCAACCGTGGGATGTCGCTTACCTTTTTCTTTTCCGGTTCCTCCAAGCGTAACCCCTTGATAGATTATAACATCATCACCGATTTCGCAGGTTTCTCCGATAACTATCCCCATACCATGGTCAATAAACAGCCTATTTCCGATGACAGCTCCGGGATGGATCTCAACACCAGTCATAAATCTGCTAAACTGCGAAACCATACGAGCCATTGTATACCAGCGGCGTTTGAAAAAAGAGTGGGCGATCCGGTGACCCCAAATGGCGTGCAAGCCGGCATATGTGAAGACAACCTCGAACCAGCTGCGGGCAGCAGGATCGTTGTCAAATACCGCCCGAATGTCCGACTTAATATGCTTAAACATCACGGTTCCTCTCTTCTTAACTTCCTTATCTCCTGTTTACAGGTACACAAGAAAGGTATTGTCTCCAGGCCCATCATCCTTATCATACATATGCTGTGAGTGTTCGCTTGGTTTGTTATCTCGTAAAAATATAAGACAAAGAGTATTGTATGAAAATTATTTTTGCTTATATTTAGACAAAAAACGCCCCTGCAGCATAATGCTGCAGAGACGTTTAACCGCGGTTCCACTCTGCTTGAACGAATCAAATGAGCCGCTATTGTAACAAACGGCAGAATTTCTTCATTCCACTTGGCATCATTAACGGCGACGTTCCCGGCGCGATCTAATGAGCCTTAAAAAGGTCATTCAACCGTGCAGCTCACAGGCGCATGTTCTGCCCCGGACAAATGAATAACTCCCAGCCCGAAAGGGTGTCCCTTTCTCGGTTATTCTCTCTGGCAATTGTCTTCAATGGACGTACTTCTCCTGATCACAGCTATTATCATATAATTCTATCTTAGCGCAAAAGACAAGATACTGACAAGGGGGTTTAGTCGTATGAAATACGACCTTAAGCGCCCTTAATTTGTGATTTCAAACGTTCGATAACGCGATTTTTGCCGAGCAAAGCAATGGTTATATTAAGATCACGTCCGTGCGTTTGTCCGGTCAGAGCCACACGAATTGGCATAAAGAGTGCTTTGCCCTTATGACCTGTTTCTTTCTGTACTTCCTTAATCAGAACAGCCATGTTGCTTGCACTGAAATCCTGACAGGCTTCAACTTTAGCCAGGAAAGCAGACAATACCTCAGGGACTTGGCTTTCAGCCAGAACCTGCGCTGCTTCCGTCTCTAACTCTAGGTGACTGCGGAAGAACAGTTCCGATAGCGCCACGATGTCAGAAGCTGCAGTCATCTGCTCTTGATACAACGCGACAAGGCTTTCCGCCCATGTTTGTTGCTCTTCGTTCAGCTCAGCAGGTATTTTACCCGCTTTTTGCAGATGTGGAATAGCTAGCGCAGAGATCCGTTTAGGATCAGCATGCTTAATATAATGATTATTCAGATGCGCCAGCTTGTTTTTATCAAATACAGCCGGGCTTTTGGACAAACGGTCCGCATCAAAAATAGAAATAAGTTCTTCTTTACTGAAGATCTCTTCTTCTCCCTCTGGAGACCAGCCAAGCAGAGAAATGAAGTTAACCAGAGCCTCAGGCAAGTAACCCAATTCATCATATTGCTCGATAAACTGAATAACGGATTCATCCCGTTTGCTGAGCTTCTTGTGGTTGTCGCCAACAATAAGCGTCATGTGACCAAATAAAGGTGGCTCCCAGCCAAGCGCTTCATAGATCATAAGCTGGCGGGGTGTGTTGGAAATATGGTCTTCTCCACGCAATACGTGGGTAATAGCCATCAGATGATCGTCAACAGCTACCGCGAAGTTATAGGTCGGAATTCCGTCCTTCTTCACAATAACAAAGTCACCCATTTCTTTTGTGTCAAAAGAAATACTGCCTTTTACGAGATCATCAAACGCATACGTACGATCTTCTGGCACACGGAAGCGAATGCTGGCAACTCGTCCCTCAGCTTCAAAAGCTAGACGTTGCTCTTCAGTCAGATCACGATGTTTGCCAGAATAACGAGGCGTTTCTCCGCGAGCAGTCTGTTCTTCACGTTCCGCTTCCAGCTCTTCCTCTGTGCAATAGCAGCGGTAAGCCAGACCTCTGTCCAGCAAATCCTGCCAATGTACACGATATAAGTCAAGACGTTCTGTCTGACGATAAGGTCCGTACTCTCCGCCCACATCAACGCTCTCATCCCAATCCATACCCAGCCATTTCAAATACTTAAGCTGGCTCTCTTCACCACCAGCGACATTGCGCTTTACGTCTGTATCTTCAATTCTGATAATGAATTTACCGCCTTTATTACGGGCGAACAGATAGTTAAACAGCGCCGTTCTGGCGTTACCTATATGTAAATGTCCCGTAGGGCTCGGTGCGTAACGCACCCGGACTTCATCCGTCATTGTATTCCCTCCGCTTCATATGGTTGAACTTAATTTACTACTTAGACCATCTCAAGATGATATCACATCTTGGAGTAGACAGACAATAGATTGTGCGGCAATTCCTTCGCCGCGTCCGGCAAAACCAAGCTGCTCAGTTGTAGTAGCTTTAACATTCACCTTGGACGGGTCGGCATTAAGCGCACGTGCGATAATCTCGGTCATTTGTGGAATGTATGGAGCCATCTTAGGCTTTTGGGCGATAATTGTTGAATCGATATTTCCCAGCTTATATCCTCGCTCACGAGCAAGTGCCCATACCTCTTCTAATAACTTCAAGCTATCTGCGTCCTTAAAGGCTGGATCTGTATCCGGAAAATGTCTGCCGATATCACCAAGTCCAAGTGCGCCTAGAATCGCGTCACTAACTGCATGCAGCAGTACATCTGCATCGGAATGCCCAAGCAATCCTTTTTCGTAAGGAATCGTAACTCCCCCAATAATACAAGGCCTGCCCTCTACCAGCTGATGCACATCAAATCCTTGTCCTACAGCGATCATGATTGTCCCTCTCCCCTGTTTCTTTCTGTGAATTCTGCATAATCCAAATCATCAGGTGTCGTAATCTTAATATTTCTGTAGCTTCCCTCTACCACAGAAACCGGAATCCCCGCACGCTCCGCCAAGCTGGAGTCATCGGTGCCCAGAAAGCCATCCCGTTCCGCCGCTGCATAAGCCTCCAGCAAATCAGAAAGACGAAAAGTCTGCGGGGTTTGAATCGCCCACAGACTTCGCCGATCCGGCGTAGACAGTACTTGTCCTTCATTATCCACCTGTTTGATCGTATCCTTGACGGGTACAGCAAGAACCGAAGCACCCATCTGCTTCGCTCGTTCGTAGCAAGCCTCAATTTCATTCGGCTGTACAAACGGACGAACACCATCATGTACCATTACCCACTGTGTCGTAAGTTTCAACAACCCTTTATGTACGGAATGCTGACGCTCAGATCCACCAGTTACTATAGCCTTAACCTTGTCCAGCTTATAGAGCTGTATCCATTCCCGGCAGCGTTCAACATCCTCTTCACCGGTTACGAGCACGATTTCAGAGATCAATTCGTGCTGCTGGAATACCTCCAGCGTATGAACGATAATCGGCTTCCCCTGCAGTAACAAATATTGCTTGCTCTCCGCAGTTCCCATTCGCGTTCCTCTGCCTGCCGCCACAATGACGACGCCCACACTGTTTGACATTAATCTGGCTCCTGTCTTTCACGTATAATCCCATCATAACGTGTTTGGCGGGCATTTCCAACCCATAGGACAGTCCCCATACACTTTATCTTCACTTATTGCGCTTTTTCCAAAAGTTTTGGCTTAGCAAATATCATTCGTCCGGCCGAAGTTTGCAGCACGCTAGTGACCAGAACCTCCATCGTAGTCCCGATATATTCCCGTCCGCCCTCTACAACAATCATCGTTCCATCGTCTAAGTAGGCTACACCTTGCCCATGCTCTTTGCCATCCTTAATGACCTGAACTACGATTTCCTCACCAGGCAGCACTACTGGCTTCACAGCATTCGCCAGATCGTTAATATTCAGTACGGAAACGCCCTGCAATTCGCAAACCTTATTTAAGTTGAAATCATTAGTGACTACTTTACCTTGCAGTACCTTCGCCAACTTCACTAACTTACTGTCAACCTCAGAGATTTCTTCAAAATCTCCCTCATAGATCAATACCTTCACATCAAGCTCTTTTTGAATTTTGTTTAGAATATCAAGCCCACGCCGTCCCCGGTTCCGCTTCAACAAATCCGAAGAATCAGCAATATGCTGGAGCTCTTCTAGTACGAATTCAGGTATGACAATGGTTCCCTCAATAAATCCCGTCTTACAAA
The DNA here is from genome assembly GCF_037970385.1 of Paenibacillus sp. FSL R5-0928. Lineage (NCBI taxonomy): Bacteria > Bacillati > Bacillota > Bacilli > Caryophanales > Paenibacillaceae > Paenibacillus > Paenibacillus sp. FSL R5-0928. The sequence goes on from NZ_CP150225.1 coordinate 6,527,601, forward strand.
TGTCAGCGATTCTTCCATCGATAATAACACTTGTGTCGAGGATTTTATGTTCCTCAAGCCCGCGGCCTTCCGGCTCAGCCGCTTGACCCCAGCGTCCAGATGTCCACAGTGCAGCTAGCTCCTCTTTTTTCTCCAAACCGATCCGCAGCCCCAGATATCCAAAAGCTAACGTAGCTGGCACTTGCAGCAGCTGCCCAGCTTTCCCAAGCCAGATCATTGCAGGGTATAACAGAAGAGATAACAGAAGCCCCCCTGTAAGCCCAGCTGCACTTGCAGCTAATTCATTCATTGGAATACGCGAACAGTAGTGAACCGCCTCCCGAAGTTTTGAACCTCCCCATTCCGCGCATAAAGACCCCGCAAACAAAAAAATAATGGCACCCAGCACCGTAAATAAAATGCTTCCTTCTACAGGTAAGCTTTCACCCAGCTTTTCCATCCCCTTGGGGAATCCTCTTTCGAGCGCATGGTATAGCGAAAAACCTGACCAAGCACCACATATTAAGGCAAAAGACAAAATCACTTTTTTCCACATAACCTAACGCACCTCCTTTTTATTCATCCTAAATGGATCTATTCCTCACCAGTATGTTCCAATTTTCAAGACGATAAACTTGGGGTAGCGCTGGAAATGCAAAAAGGCTTTGCCATCCCTTAGGGAAGACAAAACCTTTGGTCATAATTTATTCAGTTACCTTACCTTATGGACCGATTAACCGTTCTTGGAGTGATACACTTTATCCTCTGAACGGCTACGACGACGATGACGGCGTCTGGCAGTCAACCGATCAATATTTTGCTTAAAGCCGTATAGTGCGTAAATTCCAAGTAAGACAAAGATCAGCTTAGCGATTTGCTCTGGGAACACTACAGCTACAGCCACTGCAACAACAATAACCACTGGCGCTCCAACCACCGCTTTTTTCGGCAATCCAATCTTTTTGAAATTAGGATATTTAACAGTGCTGACCATCAAATAAGATAAGAGCAGTGTAGCAACGATCATAAACGGAGCCGAAACATCTTTATTAAAAAGAGCTAATGTGGCCAGTACACCACCTGCAGCAGGAATTGGCAAACCGATAAAATAACCCGGAACCCCCGGACGAACATTAAAACGGGCTAAGCGCAAAGCACCAAACACCGGAAAAATCGCAGTTACTGTCCAGCCTAATGCAGAGTTCAAATCCTGCAGGCTTGAGACGTACAAAATAACGGCCGGTGCGACTCCGAAAGAAACGACATCAGATAAGGAGTCCAGCTCCTTGCCAAATTCGCTTTCGCATTTTAGAGCGCGAGCTACTCGACCATCTAAGCCGTCTAACAGCATAGCAATAATAACCATGATAGCGGCCATGCTAATCTTACCGTCAAACGCCATCATGATACCAAACATTCCGAGCATCAAATTACCTATCGTAAAAAGACTCGGAATTGATTTTTGTATCATTTCTTCACCTCAATTTTCTAACTTTGGCCTTTAACGTCCCCAATATTACGTGATTGTATGTTATTTACATTTGCCTGTCAATAAGAACTTGCTTCTGTAAACGTTTGAGCCCATCCTGAATATTACGGGCCCGCACCTCCCCAATTCCGTCCACTTCATCCAATTCAGCTATGCTTGCGGACATCAAATTAGGCAGCATTTCAAACCGCTCCACCAGATTGTGAATGATCACATTCGGAAGCCGCGGAATTTTGTTAAGCAGGCGATAACCACGTGGAGTCACCACTTCTTCAGAGGTAATTGCCGTAGAAGAATAACCCAGTATACGGGCAATATGGTTGTCATCCATCAAATCATCATCGCTTATCCGTTTGAGACCGGCGATAATTTCACGGATTTTATCCTCCTGCTCTTCCTTAGCATAGTCTCTGTATAGAAGCCATGCTTCTTCCTCTGTATTTCCAACCAGTTCTTCCATCTGCATGCTGATCAGGCGTCCTTCGTTGCCCAATTCGTTGATATAACGTTTGATCTCCATTTTTATGCGCAGAACCATCTCTACACGCTGGATAACACCCACTACTTCAGCAACGGTAACAATGCCCTCATATTCTGAAGCTGACAAATTCGTCAGTCCTTGCGTGAGCACTGCTTTATACTTCTCGAGTGTCTGAATCGCTTGGTTAGCCTTTGCCAAAATTGCGCCGATCTCTTTGAGTGCATAACGTATCGAGCCTTGATAAAGCGTGATGATATTGCGGCGTTGTGAAATGGAAACCACCAGCTTACCCGTTTGCTTGGCTACCCGCTCCGCGGTCCGGTGACGGATCCCCGTCTCGATGGATGAGATAGAGGAATCCGGTATAAGTTGTGTATTAGCATACAATATACGCTTTAAATCCTCACTTAGAATAATAGCTCCGTCCATTTTAGCTAGCTCATATAAATAATTGGGCGAAAAATCGCAGTTAATGGAGAATCCGCCATCCACTACGTCCATCACCTCAGGACTGTACCCTACGACAATAAGTGCCCCTGTCTTAGCGCGCAGCACATTCTCCAAACCTTCCCGAAAAGGTGTACCCGGTGCCGCCAGTCTGAGCAGATCATTCATATTCTCTAATTGGTTATATTCTTTCATATCCCTGTGCCCCCTAATCTAACGCGACCGATAGTGCATCTGCTACGGTACTGACGCCAATAATCTGGATATCTTGCGGGTGCTTCCATCCCTTCATGCTCTTCTCAGGCATAATCACCCGCCGGAAGCCAAGCTTTGCGGCCTCCTTAACGCGCATTTCCGCGCGCGAAACGCCTCTTACCTCACCGGTAAGTCCTACTTCTCCGAAGAAAACGTCGTAAGGTTTTGTTGAAATATCACGAAAACTGGAGGCGATACTAATAGCTACAGCTAGATCAATCGCCGGTTCATCCAGCTTTACTCCCCCGGCAACATTAAGGTATGCATCCTGATTCTGCAGGAACATGCCCATCCGTTTCTCGAGTACAGCGATAATAAGTGCCATCCGCTGGTGATCCATGCCTGTGCACATTCGCCGTGGGGAAGGGAAGTGGGTGGCAGCAACAAGTGCCTGAAGTTCTACAAGCACAGGTCTAGTTCCCTCCATACTAGCCACCACAGTAGAACCAGCCACGCCAAGCGGACGTTCCGATAAAAAGAGCTCCGATGGATTCTCTACTTCGGTAAGCCCCGCTTCACCCATTTCGAAAATGCCGATTTCATTCGTAGAGCCAAAGCGGTTTTTTACAGCCCGCAAAAGTCTATACGTATGATGCCGCTCACCCTCAAAATACAGCACGCAGTCCACCATATGTTCAAGCATCCGTGGTCCAGCAATAGCCCCTTCCTTGGTAACATGACCAACGAGAACTGTTGCAATTCCACGAATCTTAGCGATACGCATAAATCTTGTCGTACACTCCCGAACCTGGGTCACGCTGCCTGGCGCACTCGTTACTTCTGGCATAAATACGGTCTGAATAGAATCGATGACAAGAAATTGTGGCTGGATTTGTTCGATCGCTTCTTCTATGCTTTCCATATTTGTCTCACATAGTACATAAAGCTCCGTTGACAACGCATCGAGGCGATCCGCGCGCAGCTTAGTTTGCCTTACCGATTCTTCGCCCGAGATATACAGTACTCGCAATCCCTGTGTTGTAAGGGCGTGCGAGGTCTGTAATAAGAGCGTAGATTTACCGATTCCTGGGTCTCCCCCTACTAGTACCAGCGATCCTGGTACGATCCCCCCACCGAGAACACGGTTAAGCTCACCTATACCTGTCAGTATGCGCGGTTCCTTGTCACTTTCTATACTTATGATCGACTGTGCCTTTTCTTTACTATGAAAAATAGGGGCATTCATTCCCTGTGTTTTGACTACGCTTTCCGTTTCCTCCACCATGGAGTTCCAAGCCTGGCACCCTGGGCATTTCCCGAACCATTTTGGCGATTCGTATCCACAGTCGGTGCAAAAAAATTTTGTTTTTGCTTTAGCCATTTGTTCTCCTTACGGTCCGAACTGTTTACAATTCGGATCATTTTCTTCTAATGAAAGTTTACCATTTCTACCCCTTTAACGAAAGGTCATTCGGTATTTGCATTAAATGTATATTTAAAATTGATCTATTTCCAATAAAAAAAGCTTCCGCTCCTCTATAAATAAGGAGCGAAAGCCTTGTTTATTTTATTCGGATTCTACTTCTTTTTCAAGCGCTGGCGCTACTGGAGCGTCCACTTTAGTCACCACAAGTTCTCCGCCGACCTCATCAATATTGAGGGAATCACCCTTTTGGATATTTCCTCTCAACAATTCCTCAGAAAGACGGTCCTCAATATGCTTCTGAATTGCCCGGCGCAATGGACGTGCACCAAAGGCTGGGTCATAACCTTCTTTAGCCAAGAAGGCCTTCGCTGCATCCGTGAGTACGAAATCAACATCATATTCACGCAGGCGCTTGCGGAGCTCATCAGACATCAACGTAACGATCTCAGCGATATGTTTCTCATCGAGTGAGTGGAAGACGATGATTTCGTCGATCCGGTTCAAGAACTCTGGACGGAAGCTCTTCTTGAGCTCTTCCATAACCTTGCCCTTCATATTGCCGTATTCTGCTCCTGCATCTTGCACAGCCGTGAATCCAAGTGTCGAATTCTTCTTGATTGCCTGTGCGCCTACGTTAGAGGTCAGAATGATAAGTGTATTACGGAAGTCAACTACCCGGCCTTTAGAGTCGGTAAGGCGACCATCTTCAAGCACTTGCAGCAAAATGTTGAATACTTCCGGATGCGCTTTTTCAATTTCATCAAGCAGTACTACAGAGTATGGTTTACGACGTACCTTCTCTGTTAATTGGCCGCCTTCTTCATAGCCGACATATCCAGGAGGGGCACCAACTAAACGGGACGTGGAGTGCTTCTCCATGTATTCCGACATATCAATACGAATGACCGCATTTTCATCGCCGAACATAGCTTCAGCAAGCGCACGTGCCAACTCAGTTTTACCTACACCCGTAGGACCGAGGAAGATAAACGAGCCCATTGGACGTTTCGGATCTTTAAGACCCGCACGCGCCCGGCGCAATGCCCGGCTGACAGCCTTAACAGCTTCGTCCTGACCAATCACTCGTTCATGCAGCAGAGCCTCCATGTTAAGCAGACGGTCGGTCTCTTCTTCCTTCAGCTTGCTTACAGGGATCCCCGTCCAGCTTGCGACAACCTGTGCGATATCTTCAGGTGTAACTTCAGAGTCGGTGCGTCCTTGTTTTTCTTTCCACTGGTTCTTAGTCGTATCAAGCTCTTCACGGATTTTTTGCTCCGTATCACGCAGGGCAGCCGCTTTCTCAAACTCTTGGCTCTGAACAGCGGAATCCTTCTCCTTGCGGATATCATCCAAGCGCATTTCTAGTTCCTTCAGATTTGGCGGGATAGTGTAAGAGTGAAGCCTTACTTTAGACCCTGCTTCATCGATAAGGTCAATGGCTTTATCCGGCAGGAACCGATCCGGAATGTAACGATCAGACAGCTTTACAGCTTCCACGATAGCTTCATCCGTAATTTTCACACGGTGATGTGCTTCATAACGATCGCGAAGTCCAAATAGAATTTGTACCGCTTCTTCTGGAGATGGCTGATCCACCGTAATCGGTTGGAAACGGCGCTCCAAAGCTGCATCTTTTTCAATATATTTACGATATTCATCCAGCGTCGTCGCACCGATGCACTGAAGTTCTCCGCGGGCTAAAGCCGGCTTAAGAATGTTAGATGCATCAATAGCACCTTCTGCGCCACCAGCACCGATCAGCGTATGAAGCTCATCGATAAAGAGTACGATATTCCCCGCTTGGCGAATCTCATCCATGATTTTCTTGAGGCGGTCTTCAAACTCACCGCGATATTTAGTACCAGCCACTACAGAACCCATATCGAGCGTCATTACGCGTTTGTCGCGCAGTGTTTCTGGAATTTCATTATTAATGATCTTTTGGGCCAAGCCTTCAGCAATAGCTGTTTTACCAACCCCAGGTTCACCTATCAACACGGGGTTGTTCTTCGTCCGGCGGCTCAGTACCTGAATAACACGTTCAATTTCCTTGCTACGACCGATAACTGGATCCAGGTTGCCATCCTTCGCATAAGCCGTCAAATCGCGTGCTAGGCCGTCTAGAGTCGGTGTGCTGACATTAGCAGGTGTTCCGCTATGACTGGATGCAGCCTCGCTGCTTCCCAGAAGCTGAAGCACTTGCTGACGAGCTTTGTTCAAGCTGATGCCGAGGTTATTAAGCACACGAGCCGCGACACCTTCTCCTTCACGAATAAGTCCTAGCAGAATATGCTCAGTGCCGACATACGTATGTCCCAGCTTGCGGGCTTCGTCCATCGACAACTCGATTACTTTTTTGGCGCGAGGAGTATAAGCAATGTTCGTAGGTTGTTCTTGGCCTCTGCCAATCAGTGTCTCCACTTCATCCTGGATTTTCTCAAGACCCAGACCCAAAGCGATTAATGCTTTAGCAGCAATGCCGTCTCCTTCACGAATAAGTCCTAGCAAAATATGTTCTGTGCCAATATTGTTGTGTCCTAAACGAACAGCTTCTTCCTGCGCTAGCGCTAGCACTTTTTGTGCGCGTTCCGTAAATCTTCCAAACATCATATCTCCTGCACCTCCATGAATAATAAATATCTATATTAATGTTGTGTTCCCAGTGTTTCTCGGAGCAGTTTCGCCCGATACATATCCCGTTCAGTAGCGTTCATCTCGTCACCGAACATTTTTTGCAGAAATCCTGGCTGTGTCTTAACGTTAAGCTCATTAAGCACGGAAATCGAAGGGCCTTCCAGTATGCCAAGGTCGACCCCAAGTCTCACATCAGACAGCCGTTGTGCGGATTCTTTAAGCTCCATTAGAGCTGCATAACACAAAATCCCATAAGATCTTTTCACTCGGTCTGTAATTCTTAAAGCGGAATCTACCAGCAGCCTTTCACGGGCATTTCGTTCATGCTCTATAATCTGGGTGACTACACTGTGAAGGTTCTCGATGATTTCACTTTCCGTTTGACCGAGAGTAATCTGATTGGAAATTTGAAAGATGTTCCCTACTGCTTCGCTGCCCTCACCATAAATTCCTCTTACAGTCAATCCCACTTGATTCACTGCTGACAATATGCGATTGATCTGTTGGGTCATTACTAGTGCTGGCAAATGCAGCATTACTGAGGCACGCAGCCCTGTACCCACATTGGTGGGACAACTGGTCAAGTATCCTCTTTTATCATCAAAAGCGTAATTAACAGCTGATTCGAAGATATCATCGATGGCTGTCGCACGTTCCCATGCTTCTCTTACCTGAAGACCCGGGAACAGACATTGGATCCGCAGATGGTCTTCTTCGTTAATCATGATGCTGACCGACTCATCTTCATTTAATATCACAGCTGCGCCACGTGAATCATTAGCCAGATTAGGACTGATGAGATGTTTCTCGACCAATACCTTTTTGTCCAGTTCATTCACTTCAGCAAGCTTTATCAGTTGAAAAGATCCGAATTCGGCAGCAGTTTCCCCATGAAACACAGGGGCCAGCAGCTCTAATACTTCTTCCGATTGCTCTAAGGAAGCAAGCATAGGGAATGGAAGATGCTCTAAGTTACGTGCAATACGCATACGGCTGCTAATTACAATCTCGGAGTGACTGCCTCCCGAGCGCATCCAATCACTAAGCGCTTGTTCAGTAAATCGGAGACTTGACATGTCATATCCCCCCTATATATCAAAGACTTTACTCTTGTGCCATTTCTTTTTCAAGTTGGCGAATTTGATCCCGCAGCTCTGCCGCAGTTTCGAATTCCTCCTGTGCGATACTTTGCTGTAATTCCAGCTTCAATTCATCAATTTGCCGTTTGAACACAATCTGTGCTCCAGCACGTTTGGGAATCTTGCCTACATGCGAAGTGCTGCCATGCACCCGTTTAAAGAGCGGGTCCAGTGCACTGTTAAAATATTTATAACAGGAGCTGCAGCCAAAACGACCCAATTTGCTAAACTGCGAGTACGTCATCCCACAATTCTCACATTGCAGACTCTGCGTAGTCTTCGTAGCAGCCGTCTTTTCCTTACCGGCCCCTTCAAGATCAAGCAGACCGGACAGCAAGCTGTGAATGGAGAATCCTCCAGCAGTTCCCGGGATCAGTTCACCCTTCTCCCGCGCACAGCTCTCGCAGATATGAAATTCTGTCTTCTCTCCATTCACGATCTTGGTGAAATGGAGTGTTGCTGGCTTGACGCCACATTCCTGACATTGCATAAGCGAAAGCCCCTCCCTTATGATTGACAATTATTTGCCTAACAAAGAGATTAACATCGCCTTCATAATCTTGGCCCGAATCTCATCCCGATATGGAATCTTAACCGTTAGGCAATCCCGAGAAACAGCAGCGCGCATAAGACACGCCTCACGCTTGCTTAGAAAACCAGCTTCCTCCAGTTGATAAATCAACCCTTCGGCAGCGTTCTGATCTATCCCGCCACCTATAGTATGGTTTAAATGGGCATGCAGTGCCACGTTGGGCGGCAATTCAAAACGTTGAATACGAATATATCCCCCGCCACCACGCTTACTTTCCACCACATAGCCTTTTTCCAGTGTAAAGCGTGTACTAATAACATAATTGATCTGTGACGGTACGCATGAGAACTGGTCCGCCAGGTCATTTCGCTGGATTTCCACCGTACCTTCGGGACTTTCATGCAAAATATTCTTCAGATATTGTTCAATAATATCAGAGATATTGCGCATCACTCATCCTCCAGTGCTCTTTAAAGCTTCATAATATCGCTTGCGGCCCGCATCCTTAATGACATTCATTAGTGAACTTCATTCATATAAGTCTGAAGAAAACTTCACGAATTCAGAGGATCGCACTGTATGTCATCAGGTGCGTTGACTTTGACTTTCTTTGACTTTTTAATATTATAACATATTCTGTGCTAATTCCAAGAGGATTCTCTTATTTTTCACTTTTTTCAGCGAATGTATTCGGAAATAAAGAACTCTCCCAGCATCTTTCGAAGGGGAGAGCCTAATTATTTTCTAAAAATGATCAAAAAGTGCGGTTTCAGCTTGCGGTATGATTTCTTCGAGCCATTCCAGAGCCGTCGGATTACCAGTCACACGTCCATAACGAGCCAGCTCTGCTGGGCTTTTATATCCAAACATTAGAATCGTCAGCGTACCAATATCACAGCTTAAGTCAGCTGCATCCCGTTCACCCTCTATACGCAAGAAAGCTGCTGCTCCCTCTTCGGAGACCGTCCATTCCCACAACCCGTCATTCCATGGTGCATATTTATCTTCAATATAGATAACCTGTTTCTTCTGACTGCTGTGACGCTTAAAAGAATAACTCTCCACAAATACTTTAGCATTCACAATACGCGCCATAAAATAAGGATAGTTCTCCTGCTCTATACGCGGATCAGGCAGCAAAAAGGGTAACATATCATCGGATGGCACCAGTTTTAGCGATGCACCGGTCACCATTGAATCGTGATTCGCAAGAAATGTCCACAGCCCCTGCCGGGCCTGTTCGTTCAAAAACACAAATTCATCAATGACCAGTTCTCTATTTTCTATCTTATATAATACGTATCCTTCAGGTTCCCCAAGCTGTGAATAAAATACCGCAGTCTGACCTTCATCATCCAGAACAGAGTTCTCCCACCAGTCCAAATCACGCTTAAGTGTTCCGTTATATCTAACTGCAAAACGATTGTATAAGTTGTCCAATACTACGATATCTTTAACACCGCGTCTTACCTTGCCCTCAACTTCAACCTTCTTGGGAAACTTGGCAACAGGAATGGAGTATTTCTTATATTCACAATAAACTTCCCAACCAAATTTGCGATAAAAGGGGATCAAGAACGGATGCAGAAAAGATAATGTCTGCCCCGCCTCATTCATCGTTTGCAGCGTATGCGCTAGGAGCTTTGCCACATGTCCCTGTCTGCGATTCTCTGGCCATGTCGCTACCCCAGCGAGCCCTCCCATAGGTACTAATCTACCTTGTATGTACACTTGGAATGGAAGAAGAGTAAGTTTGGCTTCCAAAGTACCTTCTTCAAAAGCACCCCATACGCGTTCTGCTTTAAATCTTTCCTTAGCATTAGCCCTTTTCTCACTGGGCAGCTTGTATTGAAAAGCATATTCAGATAAATCCATGCTTAGATTAAACTCTTCTGAGTGCAACTGTCTGATATCCACAAAACTCACCTCACCATTTATGAATTTACTTTTATGGTTAGTATAACAAGAGAGTGTATTGTGTGCGAATTATAAGGATATTTTTCGAACTTTTTTTAGTTATCCACAGCTTTAAGCAGTTTCAAAAATAGTCTTGTAATCTTGTCCTATTCAAGTTAAAATAATTATCCACTTATCAATCCCTCTATCCACATAAATCCGACTATATCCACAGCAACCCGTGTATTACTTAGGTTTTCTGTTGACAGATCTACATAAATATGTACTTAATCCACACCATTCGGTGATTTTTTGCCTTTTAATCATCTATCCACATGTGCGTAAGTTTTCTGCAAATTCCAATGAATTATCCACAAGTTTTCCACAATCTATAATAGACGCAAAAAAGCCACTGTCGAGTTATCAACAGTGGTCTATTTGTGCTTGGCAACGTCCTACTCTCCCAGGACCCTTCGGTCCAAGTACCATCGGCGCTGGAGGGCTTAACGGTCGTGTTCGGGATGGGTACGCGTGGAACCCCTCCGCTATCGCCACCAAACATGCGTCTGTGAAACAGACGCTGCCGCGTGAAATTCGGTTCATCACCAGAAGTGACAATGAATTTCTAAGCGTGTTACAGGCTTAATCGCCTGAAAACTGAATCCGAAACGAATCTGCATTCTAAGTATAGGATAAGCCCTCGACCGATTAGTATTGGTCAGCTCCATGCATTGCTGCACTTCCACCTCCAACCTATCTACCTCGTCGTCTTCAAGGGGTCTTACTAATTGGGAAATCTCATCTTGAGGGGGGCTTCACGCTTAGATGCTTTCAGCGCTTATCCCGTCCGTACGTAGCTACCCAGCCATGCTCCTGGCGGAACAACTGGTGCACCAGCGGTACGTCCATCCCGGTCCTCTCGTACTAAGGACAGCTCCTCTCAAATTTCCTGCGCCCACGACAGATAGGGACCGAACTGTCTCACGACGTTCTGAACCCAGCTCGCGTACCGCTTTAATGGGCGAACAGCCCAACCCTTGGGACCTACTTCAGCCCCAGGATGCGATGAGCCGACATCGAGGTGCCAAACCTCCCCGTCGATGTGGACTCTTGGGGGAGATAAGCCTGTTATCCCCAGGGTAGCTTTTATCCGTTGAGCGATGGCCCTTCCATGCGGTACCACCGGATCACTAAGTCCGACTTTCGTCCCTGCTCGACTTGTAGGTCTCGCAGTCAAGCTCCCTTATGCCTTTGCACTCTGCGAATGATTTCCAACCATTCTGAGGGAACCTTGGAACGCCTCCGTTACTCTTTAGGAGGCGACCGCCCCAGTCAAACTGCCCGCCTGACACGGTCCCCGTACCCGATAAGGGTACTAGGTTAGAACCTAGATACGATCAGGGTGGTATCCCAACGGCGCCTCCACCGAAGCTTGCGCTCCGATTTCTACGGCTCCCACCTATCCTGTACAGATCGTACCCAAATTCAATATCAAGCTGCAGTAAAGCTCCATGGGGTCTTTCCGTCTTGTCGCGGGTAACCTGCATCTTCACAGGTATTAAAATTTCACCGGATCTCTCGTTGAGACAGCGCCCAAGTCGTTACGCCATTCGTGCGGGTCAGAATTTACCTGACAAGGAATTTCGCTACCTTAGGACCGTTATAGTTACGGCCGCCGTTTACTGGGGCTTCGGTTCATAGCTTCGGGTTACCCCTAACCACTCCCCTTAACCTTCCAGCACCGGGCAGGCGTCAGCCCGTATACTTCGCCTTGCGGCTTCGCACAGACCTGTGTTTTTGCTAAACAGTCGCTTGGGCCTTTTCACTGCGGCCCCCTCGTGCTATTCACACTACCGGGGCACCCCTTCTCCCGAAGTTACGGGGTCATTTTGCCGAGTTCCTTAACGAGAGTTCTTCCGCGCGCCTTAGAATTCTCTTCTCGCCTACCTGTGTCGGTTTGCGGTACGGGCACCTTCTCCTGGCTAGAGGCTTTTCTTGGCAGTGTGAGATCATGACCTTCGCTACTATAATTTTCGCTCCCCATCACAGCCCAGCCTTAATGATGTGCGGATTTGCCTACACATCAGCCTCACTGCTTAGACGGACATCCATCAGTCCGCGTCACTACCCTCCTGCGTCACCCCATCGCTCATAGCGGATTACGGTGGTACAGTAATTTCAAACTGTTGTCCTTCGACTACGCCTTTCGGCCTCGCCTTAGGTCCCGACTTACCCTGAGCGGACGAGCCTTCCTCAGGAAACCTTGGGCTTTCGGCGGATCAGATTCTCACTGATCTTTTCGTTACTCATACCGGCATTCTCACTTGTGTAGTGTCCAGCGCTCTTTTCAGTACACCTTCAACCCCTACACAACGCTCCCCTACCCCAGATACATACGTATCTAGCCATAGCTTCGGTGGTGTGTTTAGCCCCGTTACATTTTCGGCGCAGAGTCACTCGACCAGTGAGCTATTACGCACTCTTTCAATGGTGGCTGCTTCTAAGCCAACATCCTGGTTGTCTGTGCAACTCCACATCCTTTCCCACTTAACACACACTTGGGGACCTTAGCTGATGGTCTGGGCTGTTTCCCTTTTGACAATGGATCTTAGCACTCACTGTCTGACTCCCGGCAATAAGTATATGGCATTCGGAGTTTGACTGAGCTTGGTAATCCTTGCGGACCCCGCACCCAATCAGTGCTCTACCTCCACTACTCTTATACCGAGGCTAGCCCTAAAGCTATTTCGGGGAGAACCAGCTATCTCCGAGTTCGATTGGAATTTCTCCGCTACCCCCACCTCATCCCCGCACTTTTCAACGTACGTGGGTTCGGGCCTCCAGTGCGTGTTACCGCACCTTCACCCTGGACAGGGGTAGATCACACGGTTTCGGGTCTACGTCCACATACTCAATCGCCCTATTCAGACTCGCTTTCGCTGCGGCTCCACCTTCTCGGCTTAACCTTGCATGTTAAACGTAACTCGCCGGTTCATTCTACAAAAGGCACGCCATCACCCATAGATCGGGCTCTGACTTTTTGTAAGCACACGGTTTCAGGTTCTATTTCACTCCCCTTCCGGGGTGCTTTTCACCTTTCCCTCACGGTACTGTTTCACTATCGGTCGCCAGGTAGTATTTAGCCTTAGCAGATGGTCCTGCTGGATTCATACGGGGTTTCACGTGCCCCGCACTACTCGGGATCCGTCTCGGAGAGAACACAGTTTAGGTTACAGGGCTTTTACCTCTATCGCGGGCCTTTCCAGACCTCTTCACCTACCATATTCCTTTGTAACTCCATGTGAGACGTCCCACAACCCCTAAGAGCAAGCTCTTAGGTTTAGGCTGTTCCGCGTTCGCTCGCCGCTACTGACGGAATCACTATTGTTTTCTCTTCCTCAGGGTACTTAGATGTTTCAGTTCCCCTGGTCTGCCTCTACACACCCTATGTATTCAGGTATGAGTAACTGCGAATTACCACAGCTGGGTTTCCCCATTCGGACACCCCCGGATCAAAGCTTGCTTACAGCTCCCCGAGGCAGTTTCGTTGTTCGCCACGTCCTTCGTCGGCTCCTGGCGCCTAGGCATCCTCCGTGTGCTCTTATTAGCTTAACCTTGATTCTTCCGAAGAAAAATCTCACTAATAACATTTACTTGTTTGCACAAGTTGCTAAAAGATGTTCTAAAACGCAAATTCGTTTCGGTATCCAGTTTTCAAGGATCAAGTGTATAGACATAACAAATAGATGAAGTTTGTTGGTGGAGCCAAGCGGGATCGAACCGCTGACCTCCTGCTTGCAAGGCAGGCGCTCTCCCAGCTGAGCTATGGCCCCGCAAATTCCATCAAAACCGAACAAATGGATACACGTTAATTAGTTTTGGAAGCTGAGCTTCCGATTTGAATGTCCTCATTGCAGAGAACGATTCTCCATAGAAAGGAGGTGATCCAGCCGCACCTTCCGATACGGCTACCTTGTTACGACTTCACCCCAATCATCTACCCCACCTTCGGCGGCTGGCTCCCTTGCGGGTTACCCCACCGACTTCGGGTGTTGTAAACTCTCGTGGTGTGACGGGCGGTGTGTACAAGACCCGGGAACGTATTCACCGCGGCATGCTGATCCGCGATTACTAGCAATTCCGACTTCATGCAGGCGAGTTGCAGCCTGCAATCCGAACTGAGACCGGCTTTGATGGGATTGGCTCCACCTCGCGGCTTCGCTTCCCGTTGTACCGGCCATTGTAGTACGTGTGTAGCCCAGGTCATAAGGGGCATGATGATTTGACGTCATCCCCACCTTCCTCCGGTTTGTCACCGGCAGTCACTCTAGAGTGCCCAGCATTACCTGCTGGCAACTAAAGTTAAGGGTTGCGCTCGTTGCGGGACTTAACCCAACATCTCACGACACGAGCTGACGACAACCATGCACCACCTGTCTCCTCTGTCCCGAAGGCCGCCACTATCTCTAGTGGATTCAGAGGGATGTCAAGACCTGGTAAGGTTCTTCGCGTTGCTTCGAATTAAACCACATACTCCACTGCTTGTGCGGGTCCCCGTCAATTCCTTTGAGTTTCAGTCTTGCGACCGTACTCCCCAGGCGGAGTGCTTACTGTGTTAACTTCGGCACCAAGGGTATCGAAACCCCTAACACCTAGCACTCATCGTTTACGGCGTGGACTACCAGGGTATCTAATCCTGTTTGCTCCCCACGCTTTCGCGCCTCAGCGTCAGTTACAGCCCAGAAAGTCGCCTTCGCCACTGGTGTTCCTCCACATATCTACGCATTTCACCGCTACACGTGGAATTCCACTTTCCTCTTCTGTACTCAAGCCACCCAGTTTCCAGTGCGACCTCAGGTTGAGCCCAAGGTTTAAACACCAGACTTAAATAGCCGCCTGCGCGCGCTTTACGCCCAATAATTCCGGACAACGCTTGCCCCCTACGTATTACCGCGGCTGCTGGCACGTAGTTAGCCGGGGCTTTCTTCTCAGGTACCGTCACTCCGGTAGCAGTTACTCTACCGGACGTTCTTCCCTGGCAACAGAGCTTTACGATCCGAAAACCTTCATCACTCACGCGGCGTTGCTCCGTCAGGCTTTCGCCCATTGCGGAAGATTCCCTACTGCTGCCTCCCGTAGGAGTCTGGGCCGTGTCTCAGTCCCAGTGTGGCCGTTCACCCTCTCAGGTCGGCTACGCATCGTCGCCTTGGTGGGCCGTTACCCCACCAACTAGCTAATGCGCCGCAGGCCCATCCCTCAGTGACAGATTGCTCCGTCTTTCATTCTTCTCTCAGGAGAAAAAAGAAATTATCCGGTATTAGCTACCGTTTCCGGTAGTTATCCCAGTCTGAAGGGCAGGTTGCCTACGTGTTACTCACCCGTCCGCCGCTAAGTTATTTTGAAAGCAAGCTTTCAAAATAACTCCGCTCGACTTGCATGTATTAGGCACGCCGCCAGCGTTCGTCCTGAGCCAGGATCAAACTCTCCAATTAGTATTGAAAAGAGCGATATGCTCATTTTGAAACTGACGATTCATTAAATGAATCTTTTTTTAAAAATTAACGTGTTCCATTTGTTCAGTTTTCAAAGAACTTGCTCCTGGCATTTCGACATTCAATGTCTCTCGCACAGGAATTAGAGTATATCATGTTTGTTTCTATCTTGTCAACTTATTTTTTCATCGCTTGTGTTTCGTATGTGCGATGCGTCGTAAGCACAAGAGATAATATACCATGCTGTCATTGAGTTTGCAAGCTTTTTTTGAAATAAAAAAATCATTCGTATAAATAACTTCGATACAACACAAATTGATACCATTCATCCATTATTTGTGGCTAAATAGAATTTATCGTATTCGCCAATCTTACCTTCTAACTATCAGTACAGAGAGGAGTCAAAATGAAGACCAAACCTACAGACGCTGCGTCCACGGTAGACAGCAAGGACAAAGAGCAGCGTAATCTGCAGCAGGCAACGATTTATAAAATTTTGTTAGCTGTCAGTTTTGTTCATTTATTTAATGATTCTATACAGGCAGTCATTCCAGCAATCTTCCCTATTCTCAAAGATAATCTACTGCTCTCTTTCGCCCAGATTGGATGGATCTCATTCGCTTTAAATATGACGTCATCAGTAATCCAACCCGTCATCGGATATGCTGCAGACCGTAAACCCCGTCCTATATTATTACCACTAGGTATGTGCAGCACATTTTTAGGTGTACTTCTATTGGCTTATGCCAATAGCTATTTTCTGGTCTTATTCTCGGTTATCCTGATCGGATTCGGTTCAGCCACCTTCCACCCAGAGGGTATGCGTGTTGCTCATATGGCCGCAGGTCAGCGAAAGGGATTGTCGCAATCTATTTTTCAAGTGGGCGGCAATGCTGGACAGTCCCTTGGTCCAATGCTTACGAAATGGGTATTCATCCCCTTTGGCCAGATTGGTGCCCTAGGCTTCACGATCGTCGCGGCTGCCGGAATCGCTGTTCAGACCTATGTAGCTCGCTGGTATAGAGAAATGCTAGATGCCGGTTATACCTTTCATAAAAAATCAACAGCACGAGCAATCGACCCCGCCCGCCGAAAAAGCATACGAACAGCAACGATTATTCTTGTATTCCTAGTCTTTGTTAGGTCTTGGTATGGCGCTTCTATCGGTAGCTACTACGCCTTCTATCTAATGGACAAATATCAAATGACACTGGATAAAGCCCAAATCTATATTTTTATGTATTTGGCTGCTGGCGCAGTGGGTACATTTTTTGGGGGTCCGCTGGCTGACCGTTTTGGACGGCGTAATCTCATCTTACTGTCAATGGTCGGAACCGTCCCCTTTGCGCTTGCTCTACCCTTTGTAGGTCCATTATGGGCGGCTGTATTGCTGCTGATTGGCGGTTTCATACTTCTGTCCAGCTTCTCGGTTACCGTCATTTATGCTCAAATGCTATATCCGGGCAACATTGGCACAGTTTCAGGTCTGATCACGGGACTTGCTTTTGGACTCGGCGGGATCGGCTCATTAGTCCTCGGCAACCTCATTGATAGTATCGGGATTGCTAAAGTGTTCATCGCTTGCGGCTTCCTCCCGCTGCTTGGGTTTCTTGCCTTGCTGCTTCCTAGAGATGAGAAATTAGAAGAATGGGCGGCGCAATAACTTCTCAATGATCACTTAAGGCTTTACTCATTACTGTAGAAAATAGAGCGGCAGCCTTCCCGCTGCCTTCAGTCATATAATTATCCTGATTCGTACGATCAAAACCCATCCATACCGCAGCTGTCCACTCCGAAGTATAGCCTACAAACCAAAGATCCCGATTGGCTTTCTTGCTCACGCCAGCCAAGTCCAATTGGGTCGTACCGGTCTTTCCCGCTACTGGTCTGTTCATCTGCGCTTTTTTCCCTGTTCCTTCATTAACAACATTGCGTAACATAGCCGTCATCGCTTCTGCGGTACGCGGCGAGATTACCTGACGTGATTCAGAGGGATGAGTATACAAGACCTTCCCTTTTGAATCCGTTATGGAGCGCACCATATGAGCCGCATTAAATTTGCCTCCACTAGCAAAGACACTGTAGGCCTGGGCCATTTTTAGTGGAGAAACCCCATTATGAAGCCCCCCCAAAGCTATAGATAAATGATTGTCCTCCTCCGTCAGTACAATTCCTAATTTGGCGGCAAATTGCCGCGCAGAAGAGATTCCAACCTGCTTCAATAGCCATACAGCTGGTGCATTGATGGACTTTTGCAAAGCTGTGTTCATTGTAACCTGACCTTGGTATATACCGTTCAAGTTCTCAGGCTTATAGCTGCCATAAGCAACTTTACGGTCGGACAGCACACTATTCGAGTTGAATTTCCCGCTCTCGAGTGCAGGTCCATAATCAATGATCGGCTTAAAGCTGGAACCAGGCTGACGTGCATCAATAATAGCTCTGTTCAAATTGCCCTCGTTTTGATCTCGCCCACCAATCAACGCCACTACTTCTCCTGTACGATGATCCATTATGGTCATAGCTGCTTCTACCTGCTGATCTTTTCCGTCAGGTGGAAATGAAGCCTCTTTGAGAACGGCCTGCTCAAGTGCCTGCTGTGCTTTGATGTTCAAACCTGTAACTATAGTGTAGCCGCCTGTACGAAGCTCCTCTACGGATTTCCCTGTGATCTGAGCCGCTTCCTTAAGGGCGGCATCCACATAATACACTCCGGCAACCCCATTTTCGACCGCAGCTGGAGGCTGATATTGTTTATTCAGAGCTTCCTGCATTTGCTCATACGTGATTAGTCGCTGATTGAACATCATCTTTAGCACTAGATTTCTTCTCGTTTTGGATAATGCACTATTGTCTACTGGGTTATAAATAGAGGGTCCTTTAGGGATTCCCGCCAGAGTGGCTATTTGCCAGATCTCCAATTTTTTCAGATCAGACACGCCGAAGTAACGCTTCGCTGCTGCTTTTACTCCATATTGTCCCCGCCCCATATAAATCTGATTGAGGTACAGCTGCAAAATCTCACGTTTCGTCAGTCGCTGCTCCAAGGCAAAAGCAATAGAGGTTTCATTTAACTTGCGCAGCATGTTCTTATCTCTGTTCAAATAAAGATTGCGAGCAAGCTGTTGAGTAATACTACTGCCACCTTCTGATAAACTCATGTCCAAGATATTTTTTAAGAAAGCGCGTGATATCCCTTTATAATCGACCCCTTGATGGCTATAAAAACGGCGGTCTTCTACTGTTAAAAAAGTATCTATTAATAAAGCCGGCATCTCCTCAAGCTCTGCTGTAAGCCTATAACCCGAGCTCGGTAGCGGAGTCATTCGTATAACTGTTCCATCTGAAGCTGTGATGAGGCTTGATTCTGGCAATTGCAGCCTATCCTCATGCCGGTTAAGTACGCCCCCCCCATACTGGTATACATAGAACAAAATCAAAAGCGCCAATACCGTACTAATAACACTCACATCAAATAATAGGTACCCTACTCGCAATATCCGGGTGCGTGCATTCCATCTGCTCATGATTCGATAATCAGGTTCTCCAGGAACCGCTCCATACTGCGCACTTCATCATTCGCTGCTGCAAGAAGTGTATGTGCTTCCGCCTCATTCTCTTCAACCTCACGGAGGGTGCGAAGGATCGCCCTAGTCCTTATTAATAAAGCTACTGCTAGTGTGTCCTCTATCCGCTTTGAGCTTGCATCTCTATTTGGAACTTCTATTCTTTGCATTCGATTCAGGTTAGCAGCAATTTCACCTATTTCTCCTCCAGAAAGAACCTTGATGTTCTGAGCGACTCCTTTGTCTGCCAGCTCCGAGGTTCCCACCACTAGCGAGCGCAAATCATCAGCTATTTTCTGTGAACGAAGAACATACAGCCCACCGAAGACTAGAATAAATAGAAGGATGGCACTAGGGGTTTGACCCATATGATTAATAACCCAATGAATAAGCCGGACAAAAAAGGCTTCTGATTGGCCCGAATAATGAGAATACAGCAAAGCGACAGCCCGCTGGACAACAAAAAGAAAGGCAGCACTCAAAAGAGCGCAACCCATAAAAATATATAAATAGCTGATACGAACCGTCCGAAGTTTTGGCATGGTAGTTCCCTCCTTGTGCCACAAGGATAACTTCCAAATCTTAAGAACCCGCCAGAGTTTTCTTAAGATTCTATGAAGAATGGGAAACGGGTAATAAAATCCGTGCGAAGAGATGTACTTTCTACATAAATAACGCCATTGTGGCGTTCGATGATACTTTTGGCAATCGCAAGTCCAAGCCCTGAGCCACCTGTATGCTGTGAACGCGACTTTTCTGCCCGATAGAATCGTTCAAAAATAAAAGGGATATCACTTTCCGCAATCCTGTCTCCAAAGTTGCTAATACGGACCACAGCATCCTTTTCCTTTTTACTGAAACCTATCTCCAATTTTCCGCCGCTTCTGCCGTAACGGATCGCGTTAGTAATCAGATTTTCATAAGCACGTACTAATTCTTTAGGCGAAGCCTCTATCCATAACTCATCAGCAACGTCCTCGATCTCATAGACCATATCCGCCTTTGTTAGTTCAGGAACCGACTCCTCCGCCAGCTGCCGTATGAAAGCCTTCAAATCCAATCTCTGCATAACCAAAGGGTACTCTCCACTATTTACACGTGTGTATTCAAAAAGATCATCGATCAGTTTACGCAGCACCAGGGATTTGTTGTAGGCTATATCCACGTAATACCGTATTTCCGCTTCTTCCTGACATCGATCTTGTTCGATGTATTCCAGAAAACCCAAGACAGAGGTAAGCGGGGTGCGTAAATCATGGGAAACACCTGTGATCAAGTCATTTTTTGCATTTACAGCTTTACGTTCCTCCTCTATGGAGTGCTGCAAACGCTCAGCCATTTCATTAATATTCTCAGCCAGCACACCCAGCTCATCCGTGGTTCTGACTTCAATTCTATGGGACATCCCGGAGCTTGTAATTTCTCGAATCCCTTTCGTGATCTCTTCCAGATACAGCACAACTTTACGAGTGTAGATAAAAAAGAATAATAAAAAGCTGATAATACCCGCTGCTGTCATTAGTGGCATAGAACCAATATGATTAATAATCCAGCGCAGTATGCGTGAATAGGGAGCCGACTCTGAAGCCGGATTTAGATAGATCATAAAGTTGACGAGTTGGTACCCTGCCATGAGCAGTAAAGCGCCCGAAAGCACACTCAGCAAAAAAGCGAACATAAACTTCCAGCGAATCGTCGTTATATATTTAGAATTCAAGAAGCCTCACCTAATCCTTTCAGGAAGGTCCGTCCAATTTATAGCCAACTCCCCAGACGGTTTGTATGTAACGTGGGCGTTTCGAATCGATTTCGATTTTGTCTCGGAGATTACGAATATGTACCATCACTGTGTTACCGCCATCTAGAAAAGGTTCATTCCATACCTTATTGTAAATTTGCTCCAAGCTAAGCACTTGACCTTGGTGTCTCGCCAAAAGCTCTAGAATAGAGAATTCCCGCGGAGTCAGTTTAATCTTCTGCTGGTCTACATACACCTCATGCTTAGACGTATCTATAGTCAGATCCTCAAAGCTTAGTTTGCTGTCGTTTCCCAACGTATTACTATCCTTATTAAATCCGTGATAACGGCGCAGCTGTGATTTTACTCGTGCCACAATCTCCAAGGGATTAAACGGCTTGCCCACGTAGTCATCTGCCCCGAGGCTCAGGCCGGAGATTTTGTCCATATCTGTATTTTTGGCTGATAGTATGATAATTGGCATTTTCCGCTCTTCACGGATTTTCATACATGCAGCTAACCCGTCCATTTTAGGCATCATGACATCAAGAATAATTAGATCAACTTCCTCTTTCTGCAGACATTCCAGCGCTTCCATTCCATCATAAGCCTTTAGCAGTCTATAGCCTTCATTACAGAGATAAATCGTTAACAGTTCTACAATTTCCTTCTCATCATCTACTAACAATATCGTTTCTCTCTTCACAGGAAGGGTTTCCTTTCAAATATAGTAATAAATATCTATAGCCTATATATTAGCAGATCATCCGAATTTTTTTCTAAAAAAGAAACGTTTAGTTGTATCCACGCAAAAAAGGCCCCTGCTCCTCTCGCACTTAAACGAAATGGAACCCGGAACCTTTTGGAATCGAATATAGTTTGTTACTTACATATCCAACAAGCGAATTAGCTCATCTTCATCCTCAATGACCTGAATGCCTAACTGCTGCGCTTTAGCCAGCTTACTGCCAGCTTTTTCACCAGCGATAACTAAATCTGTCTTCTTGGACACACTTCCGGACACCTTTGCTCCGAGTGCTTCCAGACGTTCAGCTGCTTCATCTCGGGTAAGCTTTTGCAAGGAACCGGTCAATACGACCGTTTTGCCACTAAAGAAGGAATCGGTACTAACAGGACGTGGCGCCTCAGGAGCCTTCGCTTCCACACCCAACGCCCGCAAGCGGGAAACATTAGCTACTACAACTGGATCTGCGAAGAAGCTGACAATGCTCTCGGCGACAATCCCACCAATGTCTGGTAACTCAGCGAGCTCCTCGGCTTTGGCCTGCATCACGGCATCCAGATCGCGGAAATGATCAGCCAACATCTTCGTCGTTGCTTTACCTGTGTTAGGGATCCCTAACGCAAAGAGAAATGAAGCAAGATCTCTACCTTTGCTATCTTCTAAAGCTTGCAGCAAATTCTGTGCTTTTTTCTCACCAAAACGGTTCAGCTGTACGAGCTGCTCAAAGTTCAGTTCATACAGATCCGCAGAGTCATGTACATTAAGCTCATCATAGAGCTGACCCGCCGTCTTCTCACTGAATGTCTCAATATCCATCGCATCACGCGAAGCAAAGTGGGTGATCCGACTGATAATCTGCGGCCTACAATTCAGTTTATTGTTACAGAAAAGATGTGCTCCGCGCATTTCTAACGGATATCCACAAGCTGGACAATCCTCAGGGAAAATAATCTCTCCACCGTCATTCTCCTCTGTTACCTTGCCGAGAATTTCTGGGATAACATCATTGGAACGGCGAATAAAGACCCGCGAACCTAAGGCGAATTTCAAGTTTTTGCGCTCAATATCACCCACATTATTCAGGGTGCAGTTCTGAACGGTAACTCCAGCAAGCTCTACAGCCTCAACCCGAGCCAGCGGAGTCACTTTACCTGTACGACCTACATTCCAGCTAACAGACTCCAGCACGGTCGTCGTTTCTTCGGCTTCAAATTTATAAGCTACTGCCCAACGCGGGAACTTGTCAGTGTATCCAAGCACCTCACGGATTCTGAAATCCGTGACCTTAATTACAGCCCCATCAATGAGGTAATCGAGACTCGAACGACTCTCCTCGATTCCAGCAAGCTGCTCAGTTACATCATCAAAATCATTGCAGTAGGTCAGGTATGGGTTCACTTTAAATTTGTTATTCCGCAGAAAATCCATCATTTCCTGATGATCAGCGAACTCCGCACCTTCTGCAAAGCCTACATTATAGAAAAAAGCGTTCAAACGGCGGTCCGCAGTAGTCTTCGGATTAAGATTACGCAGTGCACCTGCTGCTGCATTACGCGCATTCTTCAGCGGCTCTGCAGCCCTTGTATTATAATCAGCCAGCACAGACAGATTCATAATCCCTTCACCCTGAACCTCAATGACCCCATCCTTGAAGGGAATCGTCAATGGAACGGATTTGATGGTCTTCACCTGTGCAAGTATTCCTTCGCCAACTACACCATTGCCACGCGTCGATGCCTGTTCGAGAACACCATTACGATAGGTTAAATTCAGCGTTAAGCCATCGAACTTCAGTTCTACTGCATAACAAGGATCAGGAAGAGGGTTGTCTGGATTCTTGAGATTGTATTCATTCACTAACCGGAGCACCCGGGTATTCCAGCTGCGCAGCTGTTCAATATTCTGTGCTTTATCCAGACTCCAAAGCGGTGCCAGATGCCGATGCGGCGTGAAACCCTTAAGCAGCTCTCCACCTACACGTTGTGTGGGCGAATCCGGTAGTACGAAGCCACTCTCAGCCTCCAGTGCTACAAGCTTGTCGTATAAAACATCGTATTCCTTATCGCTGACTAGCGGTGCATCCAGCGTGTAGTAGTGGTAATTATAGTTATTTAATTCCGCAACAAGCTCTTCCATCACATGCATAGCATCCATGCAGGTACATCCCTCCGTCAATAAGTTTCCTAAAGTTAGCGTGATCTAAATATCCGTTCGTTAATCGTTGTCTGTTATTATTCCACTTTGGTAATCGGTGCAAACCCCGCAAGCAGACGTTTCACACCCACGGGTGCCGGAAAAGCAATCTGTAGCTCCGTGTCATTCCCGCTGCCTTTAACAGATACAACGGTGCCCGTGCCCCATTTGCCGTGGGAGACCTTGTCACCCGCTTTGTAATCGCCAGCTGCAGCAGCCCCTGCTCCGGTAGCACGCTGTGCGCCTCCGGAGGTCACGGTCACGCTGCTCTTGCTTGCCGCCGCTGACGCCGTGCTTCCGCCGCCTGCCGGTGTAGCTCCGGCGGCGCCACCTCGGCCGCCAAAGTTCCCACGGCCACCGCTGCCGAAGCCGCGTCCGCCGTAAGCACCGCCTACCTCCGCGCCTCCGCGCTGGAAGCGGTCTTGAGTCTTAACGGTATCTTCCTTCAGTTCCTCCGGAATCTCCTCCAAGAAGCGGGACGGTTGGTTCGCCGTCGTCCGCCCAAAGAGCGTGCGCATCCGCGCACAAGAGAGAAACAGTTGTTTCTCCGCGCGGGTGATCCCTACATACGCAAGCCGGCGTTCCTCTTCCAGCTCGTCGTTGTCCTGAAAGGCACGGCTGTGTGGGAACACGCCTTCTTCCATTCCGACGATAAATACCGTCGGGAACTCCAGACCTTTGGCGCTGTGCATCGTCATTAACACAACCGCATCACTACGATCCTCTTCATCATCGTTCACACTATCGATATCTGCGATAAGTGCAAGATCCGTGAGGAAGGAGACCAGCGACTTGTCTTCATTGTTCTTTTCAAACTCCATCGTCACCGATAAGAACTCATCGATATTCTCTAACCGCGAGCGTGACTCGAGTGTATTTTCATTTTGCAGCTCCAAACGGTACTGCGACATCTCCAGTATTTTTTCCGTCAATTCGGTTACAGACAAGAACTCCACCATACGGTGCAGAGCTTCAATCATATCGTAGAACTCTACTAGCATATTCCGTGTCCGTCCAGCAAAGCCCAAATCATCGACCGTTTGCAGTACTCGGAAAATAGAAACACCACGTTCACCAGCCGCAGCTGCCAGCTTACCAACCGTTGTATCTCCTAATCCACGCTTAGGAACATTAATAATACGCGTCAGGCTGATATCATCATCAGGGTTAGACAATAAACGTAGATACGCCAGCAGATCCTTGATTTCTTTACGATCATAGAACTTGATCCCGCCAACGATTTGATATGGAATATCTGATTTGATCAGAATTTCCTCTATTACCCGTGACTGAGCATTCGTCCGATACAAAATCGCGTGATTCTGGTAGGCTTGACCTTGTTTCACATTTTTGCTGATTTCTCCGGTTACAAAATATCCTTCGTCATGCTCGGAATCCGCCCGGTACACCTTAATCTTGGCGCCTTCCTCGGAATCGGTCCACAGCTTTTTCGGTTTACGGCCACTATTAAGCGCGATTACCCCATTGGCTGCATTCAGGATATTAGCGGTTGAACGGTAATTCTGTTCTAGCAGAATCGTCTTCGCTTCCGGATAATCCTCTTCAAAATTAAGAATATTCGTAATATCCGCACCACGCCAGCGATAGATCGACTGGTCACTATCCCCTACCACACAAATGCGGTGGTGGCTGTCTGCCAGCATGCGGCACAACATGTATTGTGCTCTGTTCGTATCCTGATACTCATCCACATGGATGTATTTGAATTTCTTTTGGTAAAAATCCAGAACCTCGGGAACTTCCTTAAATAATTCGATAGTCTTCATAATCAAATCATCAAAATCAAGCGAGTTATTGCTTCTCAAACGTCTTTGATACATTTTATAAACCTTAGCAACTAAACCTTCGAAATAATCACCGACTTTTTGCTCATACTGCGCCGGAGTTATCAACTCATTCTTAGATGCGCTAATTATGGCTTGTACAGCTTTCGGTTCGAATTTTTTCGTATCAATATTCAGTTCCTTCATGCAATTACGAATGACTGATAACTGATCTGTAGAGTCCAGAATCGAGAAGTTGGAGGTAAATCCAATCCGCTCAATATCCTTCCGCAAGATCCGAACACACATGGAGTGAAAGGTAGATACCCAAATATCTCTTCCCTCAGGTCCAACGAGCTTAGATACACGTTCCTGCATTTCCCTCGCAGCTTTATTCGTAAATGTAATCGCCAAAATCGCCCAAGGCGGCGCCTTTCGATTAGCAATCAGCCAGGCAATTCTGTGAGTCAGCACTCTCGTCTTCCCACTGCCCGCACCAGCCATAATCAAAAGGGGTCCTTCAGTAGTTTCGACAGCCTGCCTTTGTGGAGGATTCAATCGGCTGACCGCGTCTTGTATGTTAATAAGTTGCATGTGTAACATGCTCCTTTCCAAAAATGAAATTACAAATCATAAGTAGTCCATAAGCTAGCCGCTACTCGAACTGCTCTTGCACCGTCTTTTTAACAGCTAATACCGTACGAATTGCCTGCTCTACATCCCGATAAATAATATTGCCGACAACTACTGTATCACATAGAGCTGCTGCCTGCTCGGCCTCCGCCTCACAAGTAATGCCGCCTCCATAAAATAGTTGGGCTTGCTCCACCATCTCACGCACTATACGTACTGTCTCCATCTCCCCAAATCTACCGCTATATTCAAGATATACTATTGGCAGAGACATCAGCTTGTCCGCAACCTGGGCATACGCAGCCGCCTCTTCAGCATTAATGGTTGTCTCGGCCCCTGTAATCCGCGCAACTGAAGAATCACTGTTCAAAACGACGTAACCTTCCGTTAGCAGCTGATCCCATGGGATCATAAATCCATAACGCTCTATAGCTCGACGATGATGACCTACAATCCAAGCTGGATCGGGTGTATTTAGCACCATAGGAATCATATAAAGATCAAATCCGGGTACAGCAGCTTCAAGTTCGGATACCTCGAGTGCACAGGGCAGCTCAAAACGTCTTACTCTTGATAAGAGATCTACTGTATTCTCATAGGTTACTCCTGTAGAGCCCCCTATCAATATGGCATCCGTGCCGGACAAGCAAACGGCCTCCAAATCCTCATCAGAAATCATACGATCCGGGTCCAACTTAAACACATGCCGCCAAGGTTTGATCATTTGCTGTACTGATTTCATGAGAATCATCCTTAATTGTCATTTGGGCAAGACAAAACACTCCTGCCGCCGCAAAAGATATAGATCTAGTCTATGCCAGCACAGGAGGTGTGTCAATTTAAAGCGAACAAAAATACGAACATTTTTTCGTATATAAATTTGGGGTCCCTGCAAAGTACCTGAATACGCATCTGAGGAAAGCATCACTTTGTGGGGATATATTAGTGGTAATGAGTGGAGAAAGATTTCAGCGCATACCTTTGAGGTTATTCAAATCATTTTCAGGCACAAAATCACTATAAAATCCGTCTACACCCATACGAGATAACTCTCTAATCTCATCCTCTTCATCCACTGTATGAACGTATACACGAGCTCCGATATTTTTTAACTGTTTGACAAAACTCTTGGTGGCCCGGCTAACTGGCATCGTAATATCCACACCTGTTTTTTTAACAAACTCAATAACTTGTTCATCCGTATCCTTAGATTGGTACAAGGTGTAAAGCACTTCTGGAAAAGAATACACCTTATTGATCTCATCAAGCATCGGCTGATTGTAGATCTGTGGAACTATCCGCTCCAACAACGCTGGATCCCGACGCTGCGCCGCTTGGGTCAGCAATGTAAATTGCTTCTCTATAAGATCCGGTTGGATTTCTTTGGTATCCGTAACGATATAAGCATCTGGATAATTCTGCATTAGATCAAGCACCTTCTCAATATCAAGGGGAGAGTATATATTCAGGATGGGGCTGTCCATAAATTCCTCGTAATCTAGTGCCACACCCTGTTTATTAGCAGGGAGAACCTCCAACTGACCTAAAAGCTTGCTCATATTGCCTGTCCATTCATGCCGAGCAACCAACTGATCATCCTTCGATAGCAAAAAATCAACTTCAAATACGCGAGTGCCCCGTTCATAGTTAGCGACAAATGCCTCCCAAGCATTGGTATACGCATAGCCGTTGATTCCCCCCATGGCATGTGCAACGATTTTGTGCGCTTCAAAGCCGCTCACGGGTTGCTCTTCCTCTTTGTTCAACGTTATTACAAGAATCATTATTAGTGCGACAATCATTACTACGGTTGCAATAATCTTTTTCTTATTCATAGTTGTGAGTTTCCTTTACAAAGTTTAGATTAGAAAATTAATACCCCGCTCTGCCAGTGGCAAAACGGGGTATTATTAAAATTTCACAAATCTAAATAAGTGCAGGTCTCAATATGCGTTTTTGTTAACGAAGCCGTTGCGAATCGTTTTGAAAATAATTCGAATGTCGAACAGTAAGGACCAGTTCTCGATATAGAAAATATCGTGCTTAATCCGTTCCTCAATTGAAGTGTCCCCGCGCAGCCCATTGCTCTGTGCCCAGCCCGTAATTCCTGGACGCACATGGTGCTTCACCATATACTTCGGAATTTCATCACGGAATTGTTCTACATAAAACGGTCGTTCTGGCCGTGGGCCAACTACACTCATATGACCCAGTAATACATTAAAAAATTGCGGAAGCTCATCCAGACTTGTCTTACGGATAAAGGTTCCAAATCGAGTTCTACGAGGATCTTCCCGCGTACTCCAACCTGTATCCTCTTCCCCGTCCTGCTGCATCTTCATTGAACGGAACTTATACATCATAAAATTACGCCGATTAAGTCCCACACGTTCCTGCCGGAATATAATCGGTCCCGGTGAGGTAAGACGTACGCCGAGAGCTACGATCAGCATCACGGGAGATATCATAATAATCGCGAATAGAGAGAACACGATATCAAACAAACGTTTTGCCATCTTATTACCCGTCATATCCAGTGGAATATCACGAACATTAATCATTGGCATACCTGCGAAGTTATCAAAGTAAGGACGCGCCGGTAAATAATCAAAGAAATCCGGAATAATCAATGTGCGTACCCCTGCTTTTTCACAGGCCGCAATAATCGAAGGATATTTAGAATGCGCATCGAGCGGCAAGGCTAGAATAACCTCGTCCACAGGCAGCATCTCCAGCATTCCGGATAACTGATCGACCGTTCCCAGGATAGGTTTATACCGTTGCTCCTCAATCCCGTCCCAAGTATGGTAATCGTCTAAAAAGCCAATGGCTTCATATCCAAGCTCAGGATATTGTTCCAAATTGTTGTAGAATCTTTTACCAAGAGTACCTGCGCCGATGATAAGTACGAACTGGCGGTTCAATCCTTTTTCGCGCAAAGATTTAAGCATCTTCTTCAGCACATAACGGTAAAGCATAATGGAAAGAACATTAAACCCCATATAAATAGCCAGATATGTACGGGAGATGTCAATTTCTTTCACGAAGAACATTAGACCGAGCAGGATGAAAATGCTCATGATATGCACTTGGAAAATCTTAATAAATTCATCGACAAAACGTTTCTTACGCTTAGGCAAATAAAGCGATAAAAGGATACCGATTAAGACAGCTACTGCACCATAAATCATACTCCAATAAGCGTAAGACTCTACAGGCAGCGTGTTATAGGATTCCATCCATCCGCTCTTGAACTTGATCCACCAAGCCGCTAAAAAGGACAGTTGGATGACAAGAAAGTCAGCAACCATATAGAGCTGTGTCAAAAATTTCTGATTCCGCCGAATCATAATCTCACCTCAGTATTCTTATCGTTACGTGCGCCTGTTTCCGTAGCAGAGCTAAGACTCTGTGCAGGTGATGGAACTGCTTTAGGAAAGATTAGGGCATTCCGCAAAAGGGACAGAGCAAATTTCACACCAACACCAGCATATACTGTTCCATTTATAATACTGTTGTACTTCCTACTATAATGCTTACGATGAAATAAAATCATTGCCCTGTGAAATTCATAGACGATCTTGAACGGTCTACGTCTGGCACTGCCGCCTTTAAGATGTACGATGGAGGTCTTCGGATAATAATAAATCTCCCACCCAGCCTCTTTAATACGATAGCACCAATCTAAATCCTCACCGTACATAAAAAACTCTTCATCTAATCCGCCCACCTGATCAATCGTCTCCCGCCGCAGCAGCATAAACGCACCCACCAGACAATCTATCTGGTAATCAAGATCAGGGTCCAGATAACCTAACTGGTAACCGTTAAACTTCGGTCGATCTGGAAACAACTTACTGAAACCAAAAGCATAATAGAAGGAAGCTGACGGTGTAGGAAATCCACGCTTACACGCTTTATCCAGCGACCCGTCTGGCAAAATAATCTTACATCCTGACGCCCCAACATCGGACCGACCATCCATAAAGGAGATCATCGTCTCCAGCGTGTCCCTGCGTACCACCGTATCTGAATTGAGCAATAGTACATACCGTCCGGATGAAGCTTCCATCCCCTGATTATTTGCACGGGCAAAACCGACATTGTCGTTATTTGCGATCAACATGACACTTGGAAACTCTCTACCAATCATCTCTACCGAATCATCATGGGAATTGTTATCTATCAAAATAATCTCATAGGAATAGTTCGTTTCTGAGTCATATACCGACCTGATACAGTCCATCGTCAGGCGACACGTGTTGTAATTGACAATAAGTATGCTTACATCTACATTCACTGCGTAACGCTCCTGACAAATATAGTAATCTACCGACAATTATTATAACATAAAACCTCCCTGAGAGGAGATGACCTTTCAGGGAGGTTTTACCAGATACTGTTCAATTTACGGGTTTCTTTCTCTCTTTTACGACGGTCTGTATATATTTTCGTTTCTTTTTCAACGCTGGGAGCTGAGTAAAAAAGGATTTCCATGCTACGATTAACTTTGGCTCTCTCAGAAGCATATAACCATGAGCGGCAATTTCATAGGGAAGAGAAACCAAGATTGTCTTCAGCATAGTTCGAGCCGATTCATTCTTGTAGATCATTTTGTAGCGATTAATGTAAGATATTCGTCGGATAAACATCGGTTTGGTACTGCGGCCAGACGTTTTCCACCCACGTTCATGATACCCAATTGCCTCAGCATCATAATATCCCCGCCAGCCGAATAACTCCGCCCTCCAAGCCACATCCACATCTTCCTTATAGGCAAAAAAATCTGCATCAAAAAACTCGCCATCAACACTTATGTCGTTGATCATCCGTCGAGAATACATCGCCGCCGCCCCAGAAACGCCAAATACTGTCCCCGACTGTGTCCATTGTTCTGCTGGCTCACCCGCACCACGATCAAATGCACGCCGCGCTGTATTCATCCGTAAACCAGTGCTATCCACTAATCCGTGATCAGCCTTTAACAAAAGCTTTCCTGTGGCGCTGCCGATTAAAGGATTGGTCTCCATTTGTGCGATTAGTCTAGAGATATAATCTGGAGCCAGCGTCAAATCCGGATTGAGAACGAGGACATAATCTGTTTCTGTAGTAGCTATAGCTTGGTTATGGGCTGGGGCGAAGCCTGTGTTTTTTTGATTTTGGATAAGTAGCAGGCTCGTGGGCGCTTTCATGTTAGCTTGTGAATTGAAAGGTTCTAAATCCTCTAGTGAATTACTTGAAAAAGCCCCTTTATCGATCGCGTTAAAGAACATATTCACTTTCTCTGCACAATCGTCCGAAGACGCATTATCCACAACAACAATTTTCTCAATAGGATAATCCTGTGCCATTACTGCCTCTAAGCAATCTATAATGTCATCCGCACTGTTGTAGGTCACGATATGTACACTAACTGTTTTGTTATTCATGAGTATCCTCGACTTTGTAATTTCTAATTAACTACCTGCTTCCTTCTTATTATAACGAAAGAACACAAAAAACTCCCGCATCGTTATAAACGATTTGGGAGTTTCAATTGGTGTTATTCTATTCTTTTAGCTCTAAGAGGAAATCTCTCAAGCCTTCACGCCAAGGCCGAATGTCCTCAAAACCATTCGTACGTATCGACAGATGCTCCATCACCGAATTCCGAGGACGTGGTGCAGGTCTCGGAAACTGTTCCGTGGCACAGGGTTCAAGCGTAGCAGTGAATTTGAAACCCAAAATATCCTCGGCCTCTACAAAGATCGCCTGTGTAAATTCAAACCAGGTACAAGAGTCGCTATTTGACGCATGGTATACACCATACTTCTCAGTTTGAACAAGCTCAAGCAAGAATCGAGCTAAATCGACTGTATAAGTAGGCGAACCTTTTTGGTCATCGACAACTTGAAGCATTGGCTTTTCTTGACCAAGCTTTAGCATTGTTTTGACAAAGTTATTCCCGTATTTGCCGTACACCCATGATGTTCGTACGATGAAATACTTAGAGGAGAGGGATTGAACGAGTACCTCACCCGCACGTTTCGATTTGCCGTATATACTCTTAGGGTCTGTATTATCATATTCATGGTAAGGCTGTGCTCCCATACCATCAAACACATAATCCGTGCTAATATACACCAGCTTGGCTCCAGCTTTTTCAGAAGCTAGCGCTACATTTCGGCTTCCAGTAGCATTAATTAAATAAGCTGCATCAATATCACTTTCTGCCGCATCTACTGCCGTATGAGCAGCACAGTGAATAACCGCATCCGGTCCAAAACCGCCAATAACTTGGATGCACTGATCCAGATCAGTAATATCCATCTCCTGACGATCGCAAGCCAACACTTCGTGACCTTGATGCTGGAGCAGTAAAACTACGTCCTGACCCAGTTGTCCGGCCGCACCTGTAACAAGTACCTTCATAGCTATTTTACCCCCGTATCAAAATTACAATGAGTCACCTAATCGATCACCATATTGCTGTTCAGCATATTTTTGGTATTCCCCAGATTGAATACGGGTCCACCACTCGCGGTTATTGAGATACCATTGGATAGTTTCTTTAATACCTGTTTCAAATGTATGTTTCGGCTTCCATCCCAGTTCATTCATAATCTTAGTTGGATCAATACCATAACGGCGATCATGACCAGGACGGTCTTGAACATAAGTAATCAAAGAATCAGGCTTGCCTAGTTCCTGCAATACCGTGTTTACAATATGCACATTCGTACGTTCATTATTACCACCAATGTTGTAGACTTCGCCGTTCACACCCTTGTGAATAACCAGATCAATCGCGCTGCAATGATCCTCAACATACAACCAGTCGCGGATATTCATTCCATCGCCATAAACAGGCAACGCTTGATCAGCAAGTGCGCGGGAGATCATCAGCGGAATAAGTTTTTCCGGGAATTGGTACGGGCCATAATTGTTTGAGCAGCGGGTAATATTCACTGGCAGTCCAAACGTTTCGTGATATGCACGTACTAGCAAGTCTCCGCCTGCTTTGCTTGCTGAATATGGACTGTTAGGAGCCAAAGGAGTTTCTTCGGTGAATAATCCAGTCGCACCCAGTGATCCATATACCTCATCCGTAGATACTTGAACAAACTTAGTGATACTGTATTTTTTCGCCGCATCCAAAAGTACTTGTGTTCCAAGTACGTTCGTCTTCACAAACACTTCCGGCTCTAAAATACTCCGATCCACATGCGATTCAGCCGCGAAATTAACAACGACATCCACACCCTGGCTAATCAGTTCATCCATCGCAGTAACATCTGTAATATCAGCCTTCACGAACGTATAGTTCGGATGATTCTCGATCGATTTTAGGTTCTCCAGATTACCTGCGTAAGTCAATGCATCCACATTAACAATTTCGTAATCAGGGTGTTGTTGTAACATGTACAGCACAAAGTTGCTGCCGATAAACCCAGCCCCGCCAGTAACTAGCAGTTTCATTTATAGCCCACCTTTTGTTCTTTGAGATTATATTCAAGTTCTTGCTTACCACTGTTAATCAAAGTTTATTTCCGCATCTTTCAGTAATGGATGACGTTGATCCTTATCCGACAATATCGGACTAGAAGTCGGCCAATCAATACCTAAGGTTGGGTCATTCCATAATATGCCACGATCATTTTCAGGGGAATAATATTCGTCCACCTTATATAATACTTGGGTGTTAGGCACTAACGTACAAAAACCATGCGCGAAGCCTTTAGGCACCAGTAGCTGACGCTTATTATATTCGCTAAGAATTACTCCCACCCATTGCCCAAATGTTGGAGAAGTACGACGGATATCGACGATAACATCATAAATAGCACCGGATAAGACGCGAATTAATTTAGTTTGAGCTTTAGGGTTTAACTGGTAATGTAAGCCACGCAACACCCCAACCTCTGCAGAAAGAGATTGGTTATCTTGGATAAATTGATAGTTAACGCCAAGCTTGTGCATGATTTCTTCGTTGTAGCTTTCCATAAAAAAACCCCGGTTGTCGCCGTGGACCACAGGTTCTAGTATACTAGCGCCTTGTAGTTGTAGAGGTGTAACTTTCATAATCACAAAACTCCTTTACATCTAAAGTTCCAGTTTTCCTAATTCTTCGGCATGTGATTACCTGTGTTAACCACTAGCTTTCATTGAGAATTATGTCCATCGGTTTCAGTCACAAGGATTTTTTAAGTCTTCACGGTGTGAAAATAATAATCTTTATATTACGCTGTATTTGGATAAAAAAATAAATATATCTTCACCTGATCAAAAATAATATCCATATAGATTAATCCACTGCTATTACAAAAACGCCAACCATTATTACTATCATTCCTAGCCATTTCATAAGTGAAACTGGTTCATTAAATATGAACAGAGCAGCGAGTAAGCCTAGAACATAAGCTATACTTTGTACAGGGTAAGCAACACTTAAAGGCACTCTAGATAAAACAACAAACCAAACTAATGTTGCAAAAACATATAGCAGTAGACCTGCTATAATTTGGATATTAAATAATGCTTTCCATGCATTATTTAAACTAACCCCTCCCATTTTCTCTAGTCCTAATTTAAAGAAAATTTGTCCCGAAGCTAACATGACAATGTTAAATAAAAGCAACAAAGCATTAATTATACCAGATGAACGTAACGTAGTATCACCTCATTTTTCATTATTTTTTGTTCGTTTTAACTCTTCCACTTCGTACTTAAGCAACCCAATTTCTTGTGATAATTCTTTCACTTTTATTGTTGACCTCGATATCACTATAGTTAATGAAAATAAAATTAAAGTAACTCCAAAAATAGAAAGCAAGAACAGTGCATTTACAGGTATCTCTATACCCATCAGACCAGCAATCGTTTCAAACGAACTGGGGAATATGGAAAGAACAAGGACAATTAACATTATACATAACCATAACATTGAGTACTTCAACTCAATACGATATTTACGAATCATATTGATAAGAAGAACAAAGCAAAGAACAGAACCAATTAACAAAATAACTTG
Organism: Paenibacillus sp. FSL R5-0928; assembly: GCF_037970385.1. NCBI lineage: Bacteria > Bacillati > Bacillota > Bacilli > Caryophanales > Paenibacillaceae > Paenibacillus > Paenibacillus sp. FSL R5-0928. The sequence continues at coordinate 6,562,980 of NZ_CP150225.1, forward strand.
AAGCTTATAAGATATCATATTTTACTTCCTTCTTATACAATTTGCTTTCTCATTTTATCAATAAGTATAGCTAAAGAGACTTTCAGCATATAATATACTGATTTCAATTTTGTGATGGACGATTTTCCTCCCTGCCTCGATTTCATCTCCACAGGAACTTCCTTCAAAGAAAACCCGTTTCTCTTTAGATACATTATTGACTCAGGTTCTGGATAATCTGTAGGATATCTCTTCGAGAAAAGTTCAATTACACCTTTATTACAAGCACGAAATCCAGATGTCGGATCAGTAATGACTTGATTAGTAAGGAGCAACAAAAGATTAGAAAAATAATTTATACCAATTCTTCTTATCCTTGAACTTTGAAATCCCGTTTTCTCAATATAACGAGAACCAATTACCAAATCAGCTTCATCATTTAATAAGGGCTCTATTAATTTGGAAATATATTTAGGATTATGCTGACCATCCCCATCTACTTGAATAGCAATGTCAAAACCAAAATTGTGAGCATATTTATATCCCGTTTGAACTGCTCCACCAATACCCAAATTACACGGAAGATCCACAACTGAAACCCCTATATTTTTACACATACGACTAGTAGTATCAGCTGAACAATCATTAATGACTAATATCTCTGAATTCGGAATGTTAGTTGCTTTGATATTGTTTAAAAGCCGCAAAATATTATCTTCTTCATTATAAGCAGGTATTATCAATAGGATTTTCTTTTTATTCATACTTACTCCCTTTAAGATGTGTTGTTCTAACTGGTTCCAGGAAAATAATACCTTACCAAAATCGATGCACAACTTTTTGCAAGGATAACAACAAAACAATAAAGATCAAAGCCATGTAGATATATTGTTGCCGTATCCTTTTAATAATTGGAGTCAATAAATAAATAGAATACAGAAATATTATGGATATCGGTATAAAATACCTTCCTTGCAATCCATATATGACATTATCCTCACCTTGCGTCCATGTAAGATATAACGTGGATGCTATAATAATTACAGTTAGTAATGATACTGCAAACAAAATAAATCCTTTCTTAATATGAAGAAGATTATTATCGCTATTTTTCATTTCAATAATTACAGACGTCACGAGCATACATAGGTAGATAATGGCACTGAAATAATGTACAGAAGTCTCTCCCCAACCAAAAACACCAACAAATTGAACATATAAATAGTCAAAATCGATAAAAGTATTTACCAATTTATGAATATAATCAAAAGGGTGATGCAAAGCTGTACTCAATTGCATCATAGGATCAATTGGAAAAGTTACTTTAATACTCTTTAATATTAGCCCCCATGACAACAGAACAAGTAAACTTGAAGCTACTATAGTAGCGACGTAAGTAATATACTGCTTGAAACTGGCTGTCTTTTCTTTTGGTAATAGAAATACCAAAAGACAAATGAGGAAATATGCATTCTTAGAAGCCGCCACTATACAAGTTATTATTAATAAAGAAATAAATTGTTTTCTAGAAATAAATTTAATATTGGGATCAAAAATTAAATACATGAGGTAGGCGAAAAACAGAAATAGTGCTCCGTTTGTTAGCGCATCTGCACTAAGGGATGCTGCTTGATTAATAGTCATCGGCATAATAGCGAGCAATAAAAAAGTGTATTTCAACTTGGGGATTAATTTTATCGAGAGATAGGTCATCGCTATGTACGTAAATAGGTTGAAAAGTCGACCTAAATAGAAAGTAAATAATAAATTAAAATTCAGTAAATTTCCCAATTTGATCCCAATTGCTTGTGGTAAATATACTATTGGATGATAAACCGCGGAACTTGGAAAAAGAAAAAAATCATTTTCACCAGGAACAACATGAATTTTAGCAGCATTTTTCAAACTCTCAATCGTTGCTTTGTTTTCATAATTCCGTGTGATGGTCCCTCCTCCAACCGCAGCTTCAAAATCCCTAATTGCAATAGGAAGGTAATTTCCGATCTCACCATTAATATTTTCAGTTACTAAATTACGTTCTGAAATTTCATAAGCCCGATAAAAATGGGCGAATTCATCAGCTGATTGAAATGGAGGAACAAACACCACCCATATCAGTCCAAAAATAGATGCTAAAATCAAAAAAATATTTTGAGGCTTTAATTTCCTACTCATTCTTGTACCCACCTTCTTTCTCTATTTATCCGAATTATTCTATTAAACAAGAAAAAATCTATAGCGTAAAATAAATAAAAAACATTAATTCACTATAAATCACACACTTTTTCACAATCAGATAATATTAAAATATCATTCCATAATTGATCGCTAAATTATTAATGTTACTCTAGTGAGTACGATATCCTAGGAACTATTTCTTCTATAAATATTATCAGATATCATTTTTCAATTTTAACATCTTCTTAATTTTCACAATTCCGTATTGCAAACCCTTTTTAATAAGCCAGCATTGTATACTAACATAATTACGCATATTACTAATTTTAAATTCAGTTTTGGTAAGGTTTTTCCTATTGGTAATACCTTGACGTATTCCTTCAGAATACTCCTTTTGAAAACCAATTTTTTTATAAAATTGATATTTAAATAAATGCCCTACAATTAGGAATGGGGCGTTGAGAAGCAGTTGAATCCCTAACATATTTTTATAGAGCAGGTATACATTATTTCTGGCAGATAATTTTACTTTCACAGAATTATATCCGTTTCCTGTGGTAGCACTTCCTATGTGATAGATAATTGATTCTGCGCAATATAAATTATCGTAACCTTCTATACGAGCTCTATAACCAATGTCCACATCCTCTAAATATGCAAAAAATTGCTCATCAAAATAACCTATCTTATCAAAAACTTCCCGTCTATATATTGCCGCACCCGCGCAAGAAGTAAAAATGTACCTATTATCCAAGTATTTATTTATATTTTCACCATGTCCCTCTTGATATGCCCATCCAAACACAGTAAACGCATCACCAGCATTATCTATGAGTTTATTATCATGAAATTGGATCATTTTACTGGAACAAGAAAAAACATTTTCATCGCTCTCAATACAGGCGAGAAGATTTTCAAGCCATTTGACCGTTAGAAGAGTATCATTATTTAGTAAGGCCACATATTTACCTTTACTATTTAAAATCCCTTGATTTACTGCAGCACTAAATCCTTTATTCTCATCTAGTAATAGGCAATTAATTTCCGGCATTATTTCTAGTGCAAGTTTAATACTATCATCTGTCGAACCATTATCAACCAATATAGTTTCATAATCTTGATATGATTGTTCTTTTAAAGTAGTCAGACAGTCAATCAAAAATTTTTCGCCATTAAAATTAGGAATAACGATAGATACATTCATGATTTATTCCCTTAAAAACTTGTCGCGTTCGGACAACAGTTTTCTTATCCCCTGATCAACATTAATTTTAGACTCGAATCCCAGATATTCTTTAGCTCTTCTTGGATCGAGTACATTTCGCTTCACATCAATATCTCTCATGCCTTTGTAATCCACATGTGCTTTAACCTTAGTGATAATCTCAATCTGTTTGATTATCTCAATAATACTTGTACCAATTCCTGTGCCCACGTTAAAAATAGGTTTAACGCTATGCTCTGTATGAATATATTCCACAGCAGACATAACTGCCTCAATCACATCTGATATTTCAATGTAATCTCTTACCGTTGAACCATCGCCCCAAACGGTAATAGTATTACGAGTTAATATAGTGTCTAAAAACACTGAAATAGCACCAATCTTCTTCTCAGGGTCTTGTCCAGGACCATACGGATTGGCTACACGCAAAATAATATTATTCATATCATATAGTTGATTGTACATTAATAGAATTTTTTCAATAGTAAGTTTCATTATCCCATAATGATTCAAAGGGTGAGAGTTGCTGTCTTCATTTAGAAGATCTACCTCATTGAAATCTCCATAAACAGTTCCTCCCGAGGACAAGAAAATCACTTTCTTTATCCTCTTTCTCTTCGCTGCTTCAAGCAGTTCTAAGGTTTTTATAACATCATTCCTATAGGAGTCGGTAATATTTAACATGGAAGAATAAGGAGATACCGTACTTATCAGATGTATAACAACATCCTGGTTTTCCAGTAAATTATCAAAGTGATCTTCCGTCAAGAAATCCCCTTCTATTGCAGTGAATTCAACATCTGGCAAACTTTTATCGGTGATGTGTCGATCGTACACAGTAACATTATAGTTACTTTCACACATTTTTTTCGTTAGATGTGCCCCTATAAATCCAGCCCCGCCCAATATAAAAACATTCATAAGTTAAACAACCCTTTCGTCGGTCTCTCCCTCTTTATAAAAGGGGGAAAATCAGAACAATCTAAAATACGCAGACGCAAAATTGCTCATTTTAAATTGTTCGAATAATAATTTCGTATTTTTTGCATATTCAGAGTATTGTCCTGAGTCTGTAACCATCACTCGCATTGCATCTGTAAGTTCTTGAACATCAACTATTCTTTCCTCGTTAAGTTCAAGTATGATACCTGCATATTTATCCTCTTTTACAGAATGTAACATTTTTGGAATTTCTCCAATATTAGTAGATATTACAGGCTTATCATAAGCAAGATATTCAATGATAGAATTGGGAAGACTTTCAGATATAAAATAACTCGGAAGGATTGCTACATCAAATGCTTTTACCCATCCGATCCATTCAGATGGTTTTTTCAAGTCCATGATAAAATGGATGAACTTATTATCTTTATATTTCTCTCTCATCTCATTAGCGTATTGACCATGCCCTACTAAAATTAAATGAATCTTTCTTTCAAGTTCTTCATTTAAGTTAATAACAGCGGTGATACTCTCTTCCCAACCCTTTTCTTTTATTGCACGAGATACAAGGCCAAATACGAAATCGTCTTCTGCTATACCAAGTTCCGTCTTATCTTTTAAACCGATATTTTGTAATTGATATCCATAATACACTTTGTATAACTTATCGATATTATTTACTTCAACAGTATCAAATACTCTTTTATTCTTATTAGTTGCATAAATAATACTGTTAGCTCGATCAAGAACAGGTTTAACTAGACTTGAAAAATCATTATCCCAATCAGGATTTTCTATTAATGCCTCGTAGCATCCGTGCATAGCTAACACCCAATTAATATTTTGATTACCTTGAATTGCATGATAGGTAATTTTATCGGACCACCAAATATGACTATTTATAACCTCAATTTTCAAATCATTAATATATGATCTCAGTTCATCCGGGTTACCATTACTTTTCAAAACATTCACATTTTTTGAAATCATACCTGACATCATTGAATCTTCTAACCAAGGTCTAGCATTGTACACATACACATCTTGAAAGGAAGCAAAAAAATTGGCTAATCTAACAACCAACATTTGTCCTCCTCCCACCTCAAAATCAGGAGCAACAAATAGTATCCTTTTTTTGATACGTAAATAATTAACCGAATTAACTTTCTTTCTAGCTTCATTTTCTAAGTTCAAGAATTTATCAGCTAATACATCGTTTTTCAGTATATCCTTACTCTCATAACCTTTACAGCCTAATCTTGCATATTCATTTGGAATATGTTGAAGAAATCTATCTACTATAAATCCGGGGATCTCAAAGTTCTCTAAAATAAATAATTTGATAGCTAACATCTCTTTAAACAATTCAAGCTTCTGCTCACTTCTGCTTACAATGCTACTAGAGTGTCTTCTATGATAATTCAATATATCGGAAACAAAAGAGATCTTTCCTAATTTTAGCGCATATAAATACGCTAACCAGTCTCCTCCAATCTTATAATCGCATAGCATTTCTTCCAGTCCCTCAAGTGCAGAAGATCTGAATAATACAGCACTAGCATTAGGGATGGTATTCTTAATAGCCAGCCCCTCGACTACTTCTTCTCTACCTTCAATGCAATATGAAGAATCCCATTTAGTTAATGACAAATCCTTTGTATACTCAGAATAAATATAGCCAACTTTAGTAGAGTTTCCATCTATAATTTCAGATTGGCAATAAGCCAAGTTCACCTCGTCATCATCAAATGATGGGATTAACTTCTCTAGCATATTACTCTCACATAAATCATCAGCTTCAGCAATCCATATTAGATCTCCAGTAGCCTCTTTAATTCCTCTGATCCATTGGCCAAAACAACCCACATTCACTTCATTTTTTATTATCTTATAAGGAATATTAGATCTCTTTAGTATTCTTTCTGCCACTTGCACACTATTATCAGTAGACATATCATCCAGAAAAATAATTTCTTTTGGTTTCACTGTTTGATAAATAATAGAGTTCAATCTATCTTCGATATAATTTTCATAGTTATAATTGGGGATGATTACAGAAACCTCTTTGCTAAAAGTCTCCTCACCTTGTGTCATATGCAACAATTGGTTAACATAATCTGAAAAATCCAATTCCTTTTCGATTAATTCCAGCCCAAGTTGCTTTATACTTTCATATGATTGCTCATCGCCTAAAATCCTATAAATCTCTGATGCAAAATCTTTAGTATTCAAATATGGGGCTGGTCTAACACCTAACCTTTTAATAAATTCCCCCATGCCGCCATTCCCCTCAAAAGTAACTGTAGGCGTACCATTATCAATTGCCTCTAATACAATAGAAGGAAATGGATCTTCCCGTGAAGGAAGTAAGAATAAGTCAGCTCCCTGTAAGATCGGGGAAAGATTAGTTTGAAAATCAATTTGGTGGATATATGAGTCTAACTTTAAGATTTCCGCATCATGTTTCATCCACTTTTCCAGTATTGGTTCGACTTGCCCAACCCATACAAAATGTAGTTTTCCTCCATTCTCCCCCACTAACATTTCTTTTGCTATTGAGAAGAAAATATCAAACCCTTTACGAAGATCACCGTATCCCCCGCCTAAGAGGATAGTCGAATCTGGTTCAATCTTCAAATTTTCACAAAGTTTCTTTTTTGCAGCCTGTTTATCCAAAGCACCTCTACGTTTGTTATATATGCCTTGAGGTCTTATATGTACCTTCTTTTCATCTACTGGAAAACAATCTGCGAAAGACTCTCTAACAAAATTATTTGGAAACACAATTTTGTCAGAATATTGAACAGCATAATTTGCTGCTTCTATAAAATCATAAGTCTTTATAGAAGTGGGTAGTTCATGGACAAGTGAAATAACCTTTATACCATGTTCAAACATTAATTTAGTAAGGATATTTGAAACAACGGAGTTAGAGATACAAATATTTACTCCTTTATCCTTAAACTCATTAATTATTTTGTTAACTTCTTCTTCATTCTCTAAGTAGGAGAGAGAATTCTGATTGAAATTAATTATGGTAGCATACTTGGAAAACTCATTAACAAGTGGACCGCCTTTTAGTAACAAAACAATAACATCCTTATTAAAAACCTTCTTTAACGTTTTTACAATGTTAAGAGAAAGGATAGATGCCCCCGCATTTTGCGCATCATGAGAAACAAATAAAACAGTATTACTCTGTTTTAACGAGATTTCCCTTTTAAAATCCTGACCGCTCACTTGAATATTATTGTAACTATCCACGTTCTGATAGAGTTTACTCTTCGTTTTTTGGATAGCCTGCTTTAGCCCGTTCTCCTTCAATTCTTTAAAGAATTTTGCTCTCAGATGTGGTTGTTTACTAACAACCCTGCGTAACTTCCCCGTATATTGCTTCAATTTATTCGCCTTATACTCAGAATTGGATATCTGAATTAGTTCCAACTGACCGAGAGTAAAAGAAGAAGCCTCTGCTATTTCCAATGTAATAATCTCCGCATCAAAATCACACTTTAAGAAATACACAATGGGAGTTCCATAAAATGTTCCTAGATGGTACTTTTCATGCCTTTGATTATTGCCTTTCACATGTAATATAACTTCTCCAGTAGTCTCTGTATTCGAAATATTATATACTAATTTATAATATTTCTTACTGGTTTCAAGTTTGAAATTAATAAATACTGACTTATTATTTTCTGAAACTAATAGTCCGTGCGTACCTACAGATGCGTTCTCAACTTCTAAAGAATTTAACCGAGTCGTTTGCCTTAAAATATTTTTTTTGATATGATTTCGTTCGATAATATTCTGTACTAAATTTGTAGCTTCATTCAACTTTTATCACACCAATCTCGTTTATTTAATCATTCTAGCAATTAGTTTTCCTAGAATTGTTGAATATATTTTATTGAGTTCATTAACTCTCACGTTCAATTCTTCAGTTTTCATATTTAACTCTTCAGTTATTTGACTAACCTTCAATTCTTCTTGTTTCCTCAAGATTAATTCTTTGTCTGACCTTTCTTCTACACTTGATATTCTCTGCAACAATTCCTCTATACTTTCTTTACTCTTCTCCAGACTATCTTCAAGAAGAACTTCAAATTGCTTATTTTTCAGCTTTAAATTCGAATTTTCCAACAGGAGATCAGTATATTCCTTTTCTATCGATTGTATTTTATATTCAGAACCTCTGAGTTTTCCTAATAACCAATCAGGCTTACTAAACTCATAATCTATACAACTCAGTCTAACGATAATTCTACTTAGTTCCATTCGTGGTGAATCAAAGAGAATTTGTGGGTCTTCATGAAGAAACAAAAACGTACTCCCATCTGAAAAATCCGCGTTATTACCATATCTATCTATAACTAGTTGCTCACCGTTTTTATCAATACAAACGATTTCCTCTATATTAATGATACAATTCACATTCAATGGATCAAATCGCAATCTTTCGATCCCCTCGTATCCTATTAAATCAAATTCATACTCTCGAGAAGAAGCATTCGCTCTTATCGTTAAGCTTTGTTCTTCTGTGATACCATCACCGCAATCAACATATAGCTGCGAATAATAGTAATCTCCCTTAGTTACAACATTTCTTATTTTGCTAGAATTCTCCTGTTGGGGTTGTAGTTCCATAACAAATTGGTATAAATCACATAAGGGTCTATTTTTCAGGAATTTAACAACACCATTTGGTAACCCATCAAAAAAATTACCCAATTCTGTTTCACCCACGCGTTTTATAATTGCATCTTCCCACTTAACAGCTAAATTACAGGTAGATATCATATTTATTAAACTGGTATATGTGAAAAAACGTATATGAGTATCGTCAAGTAGACCCGTTTTTCTGTATTCAAATTTGTTGTGCAGCAAATCAATAATGACACTATTATGGGCAATATTGGGAACTGAAATCAACAAAGAACCCCCTATTTTTAGGAGTTCTACGCATTTGTTCATAACAATCTGAGGATTGTAGAGATGTTCTAATACATCAGCAAAAATAATGTGATCAAACTTCACATTTTCATACTGCTCAAACCATTTAAAATCTTCGATATTACCTATTACTACATCTTCAGCAAAAAATGAAGCTTTCTTTGCAGCAACTTCGTCTATCTCAACAATATAAACTTTACAATTTAATTGTTCCTTTAAATATTTTGTCATTCTTCCAGCAGCAGGACCAAATTCTAATACTGTCGACCCTGGTCTGATTTTTTTTATAATAAGTGACAAAGAGTTTTTAGACGAGACATCCAAATCGAAATCATATTTCACTATCAATCACCATCCATTTTCCATTTATGCGGAAGAACACAAATACCCTCACCTATATAAGCAGATCTTACAAAAAACTCTTTAATTCTTGCTCTATAATCAATGGGTACATGAGCATTGTTTTCAAAAATTGCTACATCAAAATAATAGCTGCCACCCAATAAATTAAATCCTTCGTATTCCAAATAAATAGTGTTTATTCCTTTTTTATAAGAAACTTTTTCTTTATCTAATAAAGTATTAACACCGCAGACGTAGATATCATCGATAGTATGAATAGCTACCCCAATAACTATATCTAAATTATCAGTATTCATTTCAAAATCAATCTTTAAATTGAAATTGGAGTTATATTCGATTTCATCAATTTCCTTACCATTAGTATCAATAATCTGAAATCTTTCGATAACACCTATCATATCATCATTCAGTTTTAATTTTTCTTTATTATCCTCATTTTCATTAGATTTTGTAGATTTTTCGCCGTATTTCAGATAATCGGTATAACGATCACATATCAAGTCGGTGTCGCCCTGTGCTTCGATCCTTCCTGAATTCAACCAGATTGCTCTGTTGCAATAACGCTTTATACTGTTTATATCATGAGAAACAAATAATATAGTTTTACCCTTGTCTCGAAACTCACTAAACTTTTCCATACATTTTATTTGGAATTTCAGGTCACCAACTGCCAACGCCTCATCGACTATTAATATTTCTGGATCCACATTAATAGCTACTGAAAAAGCTAACCTTGCGAACATACCACTGGAATAAGCTTTAACTGGTTGATAAACAAAATCACCTATATCTGCAAATTCCAGAATACTATTTAATTTTGCATCCATTTCCTCTCGACCAAACCCCATCATCATACCATTCAAGTATATATTTTCTATACCTGTATACTCCAAGTTAAATCCTGCACCAAGTTCTAATAATGCAGAGACTTTGCCATTAACACAAACCCCTCCAGAGGTAGGTGATGACACACCAGTAATAATTTTTAGAATTGTAGACTTCCCTGATCCGTTCTTTCCAATTATACCAACTACTTCGCCTCTATATATTTCCATGCTAACATCGTTAAGTGCATAGAAGGGACGATGGTAAGTCATTTTCCGAATACTCAAAGACTCTTTTAAACGGTGTACAGGCTTCTCATAAAGCTTGTACACTTTTGTTATATTTTCAGCTCTAATAGCCAACTCTTTACTCATATCCCTCACCTTTTCTAAAGCACATCTGCAAAATGTGGTTTCATTCTCTTCATAATTGTAATACCTATTAAGAACAATATCGATGTGAGTAACCAAAAATAAATAGATTGGTTATACCGTTCCCAGAACCATACCTTATTAATTAGAGCATCACGATATCCTTCGACAATATAATAGACAGGATTCACTTTAAGTATCCAACGATAAGAGGCCGGAAGCATAGTTGAACTCCACAAAATTGGGGTTAACCACATACCAAACTGTAATATCAAGCTAATAATTTGTCCTAAATCTTTAAAGAAGACTATGAGGGAACTCGAAATGAGCGATAAACTAAAGACAAAACAGATCGTACACAATGAGTAGTACACTACCTGTGTAGCGTACATAGAGGGATTAACACCATACAGAAGGAAGATAATAAAGGTCAGAATAACAAAAAATAAATGTACAAAGAAAGAAGATGTTATCTTCACTAAAGGAAGTAATCTAATTTGGAAAACTATTTTTTTTACTAAATAACTATACTCCATTAGGCAATTTGTCGCACTTCCCCAGGCTTCCGCAAAAAAGAACCACGGAACAATACCTGCCACTAACCATAGTATAAAAGGAACACTATGTACCGAACCCGATCTAAATCCAACTTCAAAAACAAACCAATATATCAAAACAGTAACGACTGGCTGTACGAATGCCCAAATCACACCCAAATATGAACCTGCATACTTTGTTTTAAAATCATTTACCGATAAGAAATAGAGCATCTTCTTATTGTAATACAGCTCTTGAAATAAATATTTGATATCAGAACGTAATTTCACAAAAACTAAAAAAATAATAGCAGTTAATAATGCTATACCAAAGGCAAGAAGTTGCTGAACTGTTTGATTATCTTTTATTATATTTTCTTTTATCTCGTTCGAAGGAACAAATTCAATATAAGGATCTTCTCCTAAAACTGAAACAGACAAATTTCCTTGTTCGTATTTTAAATTTTCTACTTGATTACTGTTTTTTAAATCAATATCTTTCATGTTGATTTCATAAGAGTGTAAGGGTGAGCTAATAGATATATTGCTTATAAATAAATCTCCAGGTTTTGTACCTAAATCTAATCTTAATTTTTGAACATCATCATCTAAAGGGAACTTAAGTGGTTCAAACTTTCCCACTTTATTATAATTCGCAACTACCGACTGTTCCTCATTTAACTGCTCATTATTCTTTAAAAAATACACTTGAAAATAATCTTTTTCTCCACTCTTTACAGTTAGCTCCAATTTCATTTTGTTAGATGGTTGAATAAAAAATATGAAAAAAGCGTAAAAAATAAAAAGAGATATCACTCCAACAATTCCAAATTTCGCAAGTCTTTTTTTACTAAATCTCACTATATAGTGCCCCTCTGCTAATTATATATAACAATCTCAGACATTACCTTCCGCAACATCAATTAAGTATTTTCCATAATCAGTTTTCAAAAGAGGCTCCGCCAATGCTACTAACTGTTCTTTCCCAATATAATTCATGCGAAACGCTATTTCTTCAACACAAGATATATAAAGCCCTTGTCTTTTCTGAATGGCCTCTACAAAATTCGAAGCTTGCAGTAAGGAGTCATGTGTTCCCGTATCTAGCCATGCCATACCTCTTCCCATTAGTTCAACTTTTAATTTATCCTGCTCCAGATATTTTTCAATTACAGAAGTTATCTCTAATTCCCCTCTTGCAGATGGTTCTACGTTACGCGCGATTTGCACAACATCTTTGTCGAAAAAATAGAGCCCAGGAACTGCAAAATTCGATTTAGGATTTCGTGGTTTTTCTTCAATTGAAATCACTCTCTTATCCTGATCAAACTCTACCACACCGTACGCTTTAGGGTCATTTACGTAGCAGCCAAATATTAAGGCTCCTTCTTCTAGTTTAGAGGATTCTTGCAATATCTTAGAGAAATTAAGACCATAAAAGATATTATCTCCTAATACAAGAGAAACAGCATCACCATCAATAAAATCAGCACCCAAAATGAACGCTTCCGCTAATCCATTGGGTTCACTTTGAACTTTATACATCAACTTCATTCCTAAAGCTGAACCATCTCCTAGTAAATTTTCGAAAAAAGGTAAGTCTCGAGGAGTAGATATAATTAAAACTTCCTTTATACCCGCCAACATCAAAACTGATAGCGGATAATAAATCATAGGTTTATCGTAAATCGGAAGCATCTGCTTTGATATAGCTCTTGTTAGTGGATACAACCTAGTCCCAGAACCTCCTGCTAATATTATGCCTTTCAAAATTGATCGCCTCGTTCATTAATTAGTGTTATTATTCTTTAGGAATAACTGTTACTGTTTACTAGTCTTGTAGTAAAATACTACATGTATGCTATTAATACTCATGTAATTACAGGAAAAGGAGATTATAACGTGTCGAAACCAGTATACGGTAAAAACGCCGCTCAGTCGAGAAATGTTGAAAAGATAGCAAGTCCGATTTGGGCATTAGTTGTTGGTTTTATTCTATTTTTGTGTTGGACCCCATTTCAAGTGGGATTGTTTAATGGATCGCTAGTAGATTACGAGAAGCCAATATACGTATCCGCACTATTAAGCGCACTGATGCTGCTAGTCTGTGTTGGCTTGAACTACAAAAAATTCAAGCTTGAAGAGCAGAGTGATTTAGTAGCTTGGGCAGCATTATTGCTCCCTGTGACCTATGCTCTGTCACTGTTTGTCGCAGTTTCGCATTATACGGCGATGAATATGCTGTTCATTCAGTGTACATATGCCGCAGTTTTCATTATAGCCTTTTATCTCATGAAGCAAAAGCAAGTAAATGTTGTCATTCAAAATGCTATATTAGCGATTGCGTATTTTATAGTGGGTTTTGGACTTTTAAATTGGCTAGGCAGTGGTAAATTAGCAGGAGATCTTATAGGTTGGTTCTCAAACACCGTCCGAAATGATGTCTATTTAGATGCTGTTATGACTGACTCTAACGGACTTCGTCTGACTTCGATCTTTCAGTACGCAAATACGTACGCTGCCTTCTTGATGGCCTTTCTATTTGTAGCGATATTCGCGCTTATTCGCTCTAAAAATTGGTATGGAACGTTAACACACAGCTTTATGTTGGTACCTATCATTGTTTCTATCTTACTGACGTTATCTCGTGGCGGCTTAGTCCTGCTACCTGTAGTATTCATACTCCTACTTCTATTCCTAAAACCTGCACAGCAAATCCTTTGGATTCTGCATCTAGGAGTTGCTGGTATTGCTTCGCTACTAATTACAACTCCAGTGACCAATCTGGGCTTAGAGTTAAATACAAATTTCACTTCATCCGCTGCCTTAAAGGGTTGGGGATACCTGCTGGGTGCTTCAATAGTTGTTGCCATTATCGGCTGGATGATCCAACGTTTCGTATCTCCATGGTTACATATGAAATTGGAGAAAGTGTCGTCACGTAAACGGACAGGTCTTTGGATTCCGCTCGGATCTGTCGCTCTAATTGCTATTGTAGCTTTCTTGCTTATCGGTACGAGTGCAAAAAGCATCTTACCTGACAATATGGAGACTCGCCTCGAGAACATCAATTTCCAGCAACATAGCGTACTCGAGCGGATTACTTTTTATAAGGATGCCTTGAAGGTAGTTAAGGATTATCCGATCCTCGGTGCTGGTGGAGGAGGCTGGGCCTCGCTGTATGAGCATTATCAGAACAACCCTTATACAAGCCGGCAGGTGCATAACTTCTTCTTACAATTCCTCATTGAAGTAGGTATTGTTGGATTTATCATATTTATGAGCTTCATTCTGTATATCTTCTATAAATATATTCGTGGATATGTAAAACGGGATAAAAACGAATTTGAGAATGGTTTCTTCTATCTAATTATTGCTCTATCTATTCTTGTGCACAGTCTACTTGATTTCAACATGAGTTATGCCTTTATGGGCATACTAGTTTTTATTGGCCTTGCCGGAATGGCCTCCGTTATGGATAGCAAGCCACTGCGGAAAAATTGGAATAAAGCGGGCATCCGTTTTGGATACCTCGCTGTGCTTTCTTTAGGAACCTTGTTCCTAGTGTTCTTGTCAATCAGCTATATTGGCTCCAGTAACTCTGCTTTGAAAGCTAAACAATTGAGAAGTTATAGCACTTCCTACGAAGAGCTTAGAGCCCCATTGATTGAGACTTTGAACAAACGTCCAAGTCATCCAGAATCGACAATTTATCTATCGGCCTTGGATCAGCAGGTATTTAGTCAAACACAACAGGAACAGTTCCTTGACGAGGCATACAGTGTATTAACTCGCGCACTCAAAGATGAGCCATACAACAAAAATCTTCTGCTCCAATTAGTGAGCTACTACGATCTGAAAGGTCAAAGCGACGTCGCCTTGGGTATTTACCGTGACAACGCAGATAAGTTCAACTGGGATATCGATTGGTATGATGCAATAATCAGCCGTTCCTTTGCCTTAGGTCAGCAAGCACTTAATCAAAAGGATGAGACAAAGAAACAAGAGTATTTCAATGAAGTGCAAGAAGCATATAACCACGTTCTAGCTGGGATTGAACATCTGAAGACTCTTCCACCAGAACAACTGCAAGGGCGTCCTTTCTCAGTAACGCCAACTATTGCTTTAAACGTTGGCAAAATGCAACTTTTATCCGGACAAGAGGATGCGGCGAAGACCACTCTCAAGCTTAATTCAGATGCTAATTACACGGATATTATGAACAGTGAAACTCCATGGGATATAAATTGGTACAGTTCACTCATCAGCCGTTCATTTGATTTGGGGCAGGCAGCTTATGCACAACAAGATAATCCAGATAGAATAGACAACATGAAAGCTGGCTTTGTTATTGGGCTTTTGGCCTACGATCATGTACTTGCGGATAATGATCCTTCGAAGACATTTACTCCGGATGTGACACTGAAGGTAGGGAAAATGCAATATATGTCTGGAAAGATACAAATTGCAGCCTCCATCTTAAAAACAGCCTTAAGCCAAGATTTCGCTGATGCAACCAATCGTGAGATTGCTCGTTGGTACCTTGCTGCACTGGCGAAAACTGGTGGCGAGGATCAGGCACTATACGATTCGCTGATCGCAGCTGATCCTGCGGAAGCAGCACAAGTTGAGGCCATTACAAATTCACAATTTTAATAAAAGAAAGAAACCATAAAGGCGCGCCACTGTAATAACAGCGGCGCGCCTTTTTTTTAGATTATATGAGATTTACTTATAGCCCGACCTTAGCTGCTTCGCTCTCGACAAGCTCTTTCATATAACGAAGCAAGTCATCTTTAAGCTCCTCGTGTTGAAGTGCATAATGAATGGTAGTCTGGATAAAGCCCATTTTCTCACCCACATCATGACGTTTACCTTCAAAGTCATAGGCAATAATTCGTTCAACCTCGCTTAGACGTGCTATCGCATCAGTAAGTTGGATCTCTCCACCTACACCTACCTGCTGCTCACCTAGCATATCGAAGATACGTGGAGTTAAGATGTATCGTCCTAAAATTGCTAGATTAGAAGGAGCCTCTTCTCTCTTTGGCTTTTCTACTAGACGATTAGCTTTATATACCCGTTCTGCCAAAGGCGAAGCATCTACAACACCATACCGTGATACTTCTTCCCATGGAACAGGCTGAACACCCACGATAGAAGATTTATACTCGTCATAAACATCTATCATCTGTTTGAGACAAGGTTTATTCGCTTCAACAATATCATCGCCTAGCAGGACAGCAAACGGTTCGTTTCCTATGAATTTACGTGCACACCAAATTGCATGTCCGAGACCTCTTGGTTCTTTTTGACGAATGTAGTGGATATCTGCCATTTCGGAAGATTTACGAACAGATTCAAGCAGCTCCCACTTCTGCTTCTCTGCTAAGTTAAATTCCAGTTCAAAAGAGTTATCAAAGTGGTCTTCAATCGCACGTTTACCTTTCCCTGTTACAATAATAATATCCTCGATCCCGGAAGCAACAGCTTCTTCAACAATATATTGGATCGTCGGTTTATCTACAATCGGTAGCATTTCTTTAGGCATTGCTTTAGTTGCAGGTAAAAAACGAGTGCCGAGACCTGCGGCGGGAATAATCGCTTTACGGATCTTCATCACATTAACTCCTTCTATCATATACTCTTTTCAATTACATATCTGTAAGTACCCTAAAATGGCATATTTCTTTCAATTATAGCAGTTACAGCACATTTATGTCAGAGTGTTTGTTATATTTGTATATCTATTCCAATGAAATAAGAGGGTAGGAATTATAATCAAATTGCTATTTTAAATACTTTGCTGCCCCAATAATATACTATTATTTAGTATATGCAAATTAGGATGAGGACGAGATCAAATCTAATAAAAAGGGCTAAGCAATACCAGCATCTACCTGGTAGTTACTTAGCCCTTATCTTTAACTCTTAACTCTTATTACTTCGCGTTCACCAATTGCCCACGCGTTACGCCAAGTTGGTTAGTAGCCTTTAGGCTCTTCCATACCTGCGTACCAGAGATTTCACCACGCAGAGCGCGGCTGTAGAGGCTGATTACCTCAGCCACTTGCTCTGGCGTCTCTTCCAAGAACTCCACACGGTATGAAGATACTCCTAGGTCACGGAAATTGTTCAAATACTCCGCACCAGACTGCTCAACAGCGTTATAGACGGTATTACGGCAGCCTTCATCCACACGAACTGGATGTGACATTCCAATACGGTCTTGCAAAGAAGCACGGTGCTCTTCACAAGGACGACCACAGTTCGTATAGTCAGTGCCTTCACTCATAAAGGTACAGTACACACAGTGTTCAGTATGGAACATCGGCAAATGCTGATGGATAACGACCTCCATCCGGGAAGTATCGCTGTGCTCAAGCAGATCGACCATCTGTTGAATGTTCAAGTCATAGGATGGCGTTACTATGTCACAGCCTGCCTCAAGGAACAAATCCACTGCTTTATGATTGGCGATATTCAATGAGAAATCGCCAATCAGGCGTGGATGCACAGCATCCGGTTGCTCCTGGCGGCGGCGCAGATAATAATACAACGCGCCTGTATTACGCACGAGCACAGCATCCGGCTGCAAGCGAAGAATATTCGCGTGGTAGCCGTTCTCGCCCGGCATATGAATGCGCGGCGTGGCCAGCGCTATGCTGGCCCCTGCAGCCCGTACCACATCTACCGCTGCCGGGAACTGCTTGATAAACTCGAAGTCGGCGTAGATGTTTCTCACGCCGGCCTCGAGCGCAGCCTGCACCTGCGGCAGGCTGCGGCACAGCGCGGTGAGCTCCGCTTCACCAGCGCGCTGCGGAGCGACACCCCTGCGGGTGGCGTCGCCGTAAACCTCGATCGCCCGTTTCACGTAGACGGGCGGTTTCGGGCGCTCGCCCGCAAGCAGCTCCACCGCTTGGCGGCGGATGCTGTTCAGCTCGCGCATAGGGACGATGACTTCGCCTTGCAGATGCGACTCCAACGCGTCAAGCTGGAACACGGTCCCGCCCAGGCGGCCGAATTGTTCTTCCAGCAGCGCGGTATCCATCGGACGCTTTTGCGCGGCTTCCAGCGCGAGCTCCGAGTCCACACGGACGGTAACGTTCTTCTGAATGTCCGTCCACCAAGTCGTCAGCTTCTCGCCGACGCAGCCTTGCACTCTAACATGTACCGGAAATACCCGGTACGGCTTTTCGGTTTCATAAGTCTGGCGCAGCGCCTTATCTAACGCAGGGTCATTTGTCTTCCAAATGCGGTCACCGACATTTAGACGACGAAGATCTACATCATTACGACCGGCTACGATGTCGATGATCCAACCTTCTCCGGCTTCGCCTTCCAGCTTCACACCTTTACGACGAAGGTCGTAGACACGACCGCCTTCTTCTTTTTTCGTCGGATCCCCAGCGTCAAAAACAATTCCGTCCCCACGCTTAAGCGGTGCATGAATACGGCAGACCACTCCGTCACGCAGAATTTGCTCAACAGTCCCCAAATATACACCACGGCTTTTTGGGAAAGTCCCGTCTACCAGTTTCTTATTGTTCGTTCCATCCAGGAAACCATGTGTAAACCCGCGGGAGAAGCTTTGTTGCAGCTCACGCACCTCCTCCTTCGAAGGTTTAGACAGATCGCCTTCAAAATACCGATCAATCGCTTTACGATACTTACTAACTACATTCGCTACATATTCCGGGCTTTTGAGGCGACCTTCGATTTTAAAAGAAGTCACACCCGCCTCGATCAGCTCAGGCATTAGATCAATTGCTGCCAGGTCCTTAGGAGAGAGCAAATAAGTTACGTCTCCCATAGGTTTTACCTCACCATCCACCATCAGATCATAAGGCAGGCGACAAGCCTGAGCACATTCACCGCGGTTGGCAGAACGTCCGCCCCACATTTCAGAGGTCAGACATTGACCGGAGTAGGAAACACATAAAGCACCGTGTACGAATACTTCCATCGGCAGGCGGGCTTGCTCCCCGATCGTACGAATTTGTTTCAGATTGTTCTCACGACCTAATACCACACGTTCCAAACTAAAAGGTTTAGTAAACTCGACCGCTTCCGGCGAAGTAATGGTCATCTGTGTCGATCCGTGAATCGGGAAATCCGGTGAGATTTCGCGGATCATTTTGACCAAACCTAAATCTTGTACAATTACTGCGTCCACGCCAGCATCCACGCATGCATCAATCAGTTCTTTTGCATCAGACAATTCATTTTCAAAAACCAGTATATTAAAGGTCAAAAAGCCCTTCACACCATAGCTATGCAAAAACGCCATAATTTCCGACAGCTCGTCCATGCGAAAGTTGTTCGCTCTGGCCCGTGCATTAAACTTCTCTACGCCAAAAAAGATAGCATCCGCTCCGTTTGCTACCGCTGCACGCATGCAGTCCCAATCACCTGCGGGTGCCAATAGCTCCACGTCTTCTCTGCGTATTTGTTGCTCTTTCATTTATATCCTCCCAAACCGCCATTTGACGGGTCATTTCTAGTTGATTAACTTGATAATTGTATCAAATATCACACTTGAGCGCCATGCGTTTACCAACATTTATATAGAATAAAAGTCATAATGCTGTCAGGAAGCTGACTTCTTGCTTATTGCTCTTTACTCCGTGAATGTTGTAGAACATGCAACTTTATTGCCCAATTCAGCGCTTCGACAACTAAATGTTGTACATAATGCATCATTCTCACACTCTAGTATCGACAACTGGCACAAAAAGTTGCAACATTTACAACAATTCACTAGGAATATCGTGACATACAATAGAATGTTGTATCAAATCGAATACACTAATCCACCCTTTAGTTATTCACATTATGCCCAACTAAGATAACATTGGGTCCAATCCCTTTTCCCTCTTTATACAAAAAAAGAACGCTCCAAGCCAAATCGGCAACTGGGACGTTCTTCGTCTGATTGAATTATACGCTTCTATTCGTGTGTCAGCTACGACATTGGTACTCTTTTAACTACTTGCTGCCTGTAAACCGAAACGATTGTAACGTCTTGTCTAATAGAGCCTGCTGTTCTGCAGTGGCATTGGCATCATTCAGCGTAACGGTAATCATGTAGACCACATCATTTTTACCAAACACAACCTGCTTGCTGCGAAGAGGGATACCATTTTTGATTTGATGTGCAGTTATGATCGTAGCAGGGACATCCGCAAAGGTAGACTCCACTACACTTTCTATACGAGGGCCTTTGGGATCATTATTTTTATTTTGATAAGCATCTTTGAGAACATTAACTGTATAATCTACT
Organism: Paenibacillus sp. FSL R5-0928; assembly: GCF_037970385.1. Classification (NCBI taxonomy): domain Bacteria; kingdom Bacillati; phylum Bacillota; class Bacilli; order Caryophanales; family Paenibacillaceae; genus Paenibacillus; species Paenibacillus sp. FSL R5-0928. Next base: position 6,583,635 of record NZ_CP150225.1, read on the forward strand.
GAACCCTCGGATTTTGAGTTGATCTGTAGACGTCCTCCGCTGAAGCGATATTCAATCGACTGTGTCTCAAAAATATCCTGATAAGGTGTCCATAAACTTGGAATATCAATGGCATAACCGTAGGTTTTGGATACTTTGGTTAATGTCTTATTTTTGAGCGTCTTATAATCATCACTAGCGAGTCGCCCGAAGTTCTCCTTCAGCAGATCAAAATCAATGTCAATAGAGGATATGATGGCTTTGAATTTTGCCTTATCGTCATCTTGCCCAGCAGCTGTTACATATTCAAAATAATAACGATACCCATTTTTGAGTATGAGAGCTTGATATTCTGTAGTAACACCGTTTCCGTAATTTAGCTGTAGCTCATTAATTTGTGCGGATACGCCCGAGATCTCCGACTTGTTGCTGTCTTTCAGAATATAAGCATCCGCTACAAAGTTTTCTTTAGTTTTCATTTTCAGATCTTCAGCCCAGCTCTCTAGTGTAGAACCAGCAGGTGCCGAGGTAACTGCCACACTCAGATGACTTCCCTGCTTACTCTCGTAATAGAGATGCTGGTCATCCTTACTCCAATCTGCGGGAACCTGTAGCGAAATCCCATAGTCCTCATTGTACGCGTCACGCAATCCATTTTTGACCGTAGAAAGATCACGGATTTTTTTGTTTTTAGTATCAAAAGAAGGCTGGAAAGAGTTAAGTAATCCTGTGTATTTAGCAAAATCTTTATAATTAACTGCTTTGTTATCCGTCAAATAAATCTCGTAGAGTCGACCTTCAGCATATAACAGTCTACTTTCCCAGAGCGCTCCACTGGAATCTTTACTGATCAATCTAGCATAAGGTATCGCGGCTTTGGGGAACGACTCCCGATCCAATATCAACTCCCCACCTGCCTCGACCTCCCGAACCAGCTGTTCCAGCAGCCCTTCCGCATCTACCGCAACCGCCTGGTCACTTACATGAATCTCCACATAATATAGATTGTCCGCACTTGAAAAGGTAGCCACACTTTCATCCCCACCGCTATTTCCAGCGATCAGCCCAGAGGGATAATTCAGTGTCCATTGAAAATAGCTGTTTCCAATTTGAGTCTTACCAACATCGCTGTCAATCCCAGTATCCTCTGGCGTATCTTCTTCGTTGTCTACAGGAACTAGGGTAACCATAAGCTCACCCCCACTCCCTTGAGTAAGGGTCGCACCTAACACATCAGCCATAAAACGTAGCGGTACCATCAGCACATCTGAAACCATCCGGGGCGCTGAGCCCAGTTTAACTTTGATTCCATCCTTCCAAGCGATATCACTCCCAATCGTCATCACCCCTGAATGAGTACCGTAGGTTACTTTTACAACATCGTTCTGCTCTAAGGAAACATTGCTGCCAAACGTCTTTTTAAAAACCCCAAGCGGGACCATAACCGTTCCGTTCTCCCTATAAGGCCGCTCAATAGCCACCTTCTTACCATTCACCGTAGCTGAAGTACTACCAACTTTTAGACTCAGCTGTTGCTTGTCTCCTTCTGAAGCTAATGCTGTTTGTATGGGTAATATAGAAAATAGCAGTAATACGGCCAACATCGCACAAAATCCTTGCTTTAAAATTTTTAAGCCCATTTACCGTCCCCCTCTCCAGTTTGCTGATCACTCTTCCGCGTGCTCGTCCCCATCCGTTTCATAATCATCTCCGCTTAACAACGGATCACCTTGAGTGAGCACGAGTTTACGGACGACGATATCCCCATCGCTTTGCATAACCAGCCGCACAGTTGCTCCCGGCAGGTAGCTTTTGAACAATTCATTAATATCAACTAGTGAGACCACACGATGCCCGTCGATGCTATATAAGACGTCCTCTTCAGCAATCCCTGACTTGAGTGCTTCTGAAGACACCACCTTCGTGACGGACAGCGGGTCCAGCGTTGGCAATCCCACAACCGTAGACCAGCTTGCCTCCAGCTCTAGCCCCAGACTCGGATGCTGGACCTCACCATATTTTAAAAGCTGGTTCATAATATACTGCACAGTATTCGCTGGAATCGAAAACCCCATATTTTCCACACCCACCGCTGAGTATTTCAGGCTGTTGATTCCCAGCACCTCACCTTTCATATTTACTAGCGGCCCTCCGCTATTTCCGGGATTAATCGCTGTGTCACTCTGGATAAGACGATAAGCCGCATCTACCTCACGGTTAAGACCACTTATAACGCCTACAGTCGCTGAATTTCGTAGAGAAAAGCTAATCGGTGTTCCGATAGCAATAACCTTCTCCCCAACCACTGTTTTGCTATTCGCTGGTATAAACTTGGCGGGCTTTAAATGGGTGGCATTGATTTTGATCAGCGCCAGATCACTAACTTCATCCAGATATGTTTCTTTAACGCTGTAGGTTTTGGAGTCCGAAGTGACTACTATGGCATTTTGCAGATCCTTGATTACATGAGCATTGGTTATAATCCATCCGTTCGATTTCACAATGATGCCGGAGCCATGCGTCAGATTGTACCGATCATCCAGGCCACTATTCCCGCCACTCTCATCTTTGCCGATAATGCCCACAACAGAAGGAGTGATACTTTTAATAATTCCAGGTATCGGATCTTCTGCCGCTGCTTTACTAACCACCTTACTAGTACTATCAAAAGCAAACACCGACTGACTCCATACTCCCGACAGCACTACGCCGCACAGTAATAGACCCAATCCTTTCCTCACCAGCTTCTCCCCAATACTCCTCATTCCTCACCAGACCCTCTCTTTGCAAATGGATAAATTTAACATTATATAATTTGAAAAAAGACGCCTTCAATGCGCCCATGGCGTTAAAGGAGTCTTTTGGTGCAAAGCTGTTCAATTTAGTTCTTTCATTAACTTAACCAATGCATCACCATGGCATAGTCAGAGATCACAAAAACCAGCAAGCTAACGGCTCCAAAACCAATGGCAAATTTGTTCTTCTGGGGAGCTTTCAATAGTCGAACAACCCCGACCAAAATCAAGATGGTAAATAAAATCATAAACACATCAAAGGTATGAAATTTAGACGGTCCTTGCGCGGCAACTTCTGCAAGCAGCATAACCTTACCTCCTCAAAAATGTTGTCAAGCAAGATCCAGTAATCCCCATATCACCTTCTATGTTATCGCTACCATTTGGGCGATGCAATAGGTTTTGTAGAAAAATTATGTATTTGTCGCAAAAAATATATTTTATCCCTGCAAAATCCGTAATATTGATGAGATTAATCACTGACAATTGGGTGCAACATAGTGAAAAAGTGCTGTGAGCCCAATCATCTCTTTCGTCGTGAAGGTTACAATAGAAAGTCCGTTAACTGCTTTAGAGATGAAATAAATTGAGCAGTGAATTGAAATTTAGAACTTAGAACTTAGAACTTAACATTCCGGGCTCTAAATTTAGGTTTTTAATGAATTAGGGAAATTCTCCCTAAAATTGTCCGATTAACAGTTCATTTTGTGGTTATCAGGGAATTCCTCCCTAAAAATCATTAGAAAACCGGGTATATGAGTAAATTCACCCGATAATTGGGGAGGTTTTCCCGGATTTCACCTTATATGATCTAAAAACTCGGATTTTCAGGGAAGTTTTCCCTAATCTAACAAACAGTTATTTGATAGAGTGATATGATGATTAATTATTCGGTTTTCAAGGAACTTTTGGCCCTAACGTTAATCAATTACTTGTTAACCCTATCAACAGAATACTCCTCATTGAATCTTACTACGAACATGTCCTACATATGCCTACCTTGCCTATTATTAAATCCATTTTTTCTATAGAATTCGTATAACTTTTGCTAGAAATATCACATCATATATCTATGAGCCATCTTTCGCACAATTACCAGATAATCCCACAACGCCTTAAGTCGCTTTGACTCCATTCTAGAGGACGAGGTTAGCTATTAGCTGTTAGTTGTCAGATGTTTCCCTTCAAGAAATTATTGCTTACAACCTACAATAAAAGCCCCGGCAAGATACCGAGGCCTTATTATACATAGGTTATATTACTTACTGTTTATTTGGTTTCCGCCGTCTCAAGCATAAGCGCTTCGGTCCGCTCTGTATCACGAATCAGAACCGGCTTCAGATATTTACCTGTGTAAGACTCTGTGACAGTAATGATCTTCTCCGGTGTTCCTGTTGCCAGGACGGTACCACCGCCGCTACCACCTTCCGGTCCCATATCGATGATATAATCCGCAGTCTTGATTACATCCAGATTATGTTCAATAACAAGAACCGATTCTCCGGAATCCACCAAACGATGCAATACCTCAAGCAGACGACCAATGTCATCTACATGCAGACCTGTCGTAGGCTCATCCAAAATATAAAGTGTTTTACCCGTGCTGCGACGGTAGAGCTCAGAAGCCAATTTTACCCGCTGTGCTTCACCACCGGATAAAGTGGTTCCCGGTTGACCAATCTTAATATAACCAAGTCCTACATCCATCAGTGTTTGCATTTTACGATGGATACGCGGGATATTTACAAAAAACTCTGTTGCGTCCTCTACCGTCATCTCTAACACATCTGAAATGTTTTTGCCTTTATATTTCACTTCTAGTGTTTCCCGGTTATACCGTTTGCCTTTACATACTTCGCAAGGGACGTATACGTCCGGCAAGAAGTGCATCTCAATCTTAATGATCCCGTCTCCACGGCAAGCTTCACAACGTCCGCCTTTTACGTTAAAGCTGAAGCGTCCCTTTTGGAAACCACGTACCTTAGCCTCATTTGTCTTGGAGAATAGGTCACGGATGTCATCGAATACACCTGTATAAGTTGCTGGGTTGGAGCGCGGTGTCCGCCCGATTGGCGACTGATCGATTTCAATAACCTTATCGAGATTTTCTAGTCCACGAATTTCTTTATGCTGACCAGGACGCACCTTCACAGCCTTATTCAGCTGCCGTGCTAAACTCTTGTAAAGAATCTCGTTGATAAGCGAGGATTTACCGGAACCCGATACACCTGTCACCGCTGTAAATACACCTAATGGAATCTTCACATTCACATTTTTCAGGTTATTCTCTTTAGCACCACGTATTTCTACCCATCGATCATCGGTAGGACGGCGTTTAGCGGTAACCGGAATAAATTTACGTCCACTTAAATATTCACCCGTTAATGAATTTGGATCTTTCATAATCTCTTCTGGCGTCCCTTGAGCCATAACTTGTCCACCATGAATACCTGCGCCCGGACCAATATCAATAATATAATCCGCTGCCATCATCGTATCTTCGTCATGCTCTACAACAATCAGCGTGTTGCCTAAATCACGCATATGCGCAAGCGTAGAGATCAGGCGATCATTGTCCCGTTGATGCAAGCCAATACTTGGCTCATCCAGAATGTACAATACACCCATGAGACTTGAACCGATCTGAGTAGCCAACCGAATACGCTGCGCCTCACCACCGGAAAGCGAACCCGCTGCACGGCTAAGCGTCAAATAATCCAAGCCTACATTCACAAGGAATCCAAGCCGATTGCAGATCTCTTTTAGAATGAGGTTGGCGATGGCTGTTTCTTTTTCGCTCAATTTTATCTCTTCAAACCAATGCTGGCAGTCTCCTATTGAAAGGTCCGTAACATCAGAAATATTATGATCATTGATAGTCACAGCTAATATTTCTTTTTTCAGACGTTTACCTTTACATACATGACATGGCTTAGCACTCATAAACCCTTCGATAAATTCACGAATACCATCCGAAGCAGTTTCACGGTAACGCCGCTCGAGGTTAGGTATAATCCCTTCAAAAGCAACCATCGCATCTTTCTTTTGACCGAAATCATTTTCATAACGGAAGCGGACCTTCTCACTGCCTGTACCGTTCAGTAATTTATTCATATGATCAGGTGTCAGACTGCTTACCGGAACGTTCTGTGGAATTTTAAAGTGTTCACAAACCGACTTTAGGAATTGCGGATAGTAATTAGAAGTACTTCCAGTCCAAGCTAAAAAAGCACCTTCTTCGATGGATTTCTCAGCATCAGGAATAAGCAGGTCTGGATCGACCACCATCTTCATGCCAAGTCCATCACACTCTGTACAAGCTCCAAACGGACTGTTGAAAGAGAACATCCGTGGTGCCAACTCTTCAATACTAAAACCACAAATTGGACAAGCAAAGTTAGAGCTGAAAAGCAGCTCTTCCTGGCCGATGATATCCACAAGGATTTTACCGCCCGAAAGCTTAAGCGCCGTCTCCAGTGAATCCGTCAGCCGGGTCTCCACATCGTCTTTAACAACGATCCGGTCTACCACAACTTCTATTGTATGTTTTTTATTCTTTTCTAGTTCAATATCCTCAGACAGATCTCTTAGTTCCCCGTCCACACGCACACGTACGAAGCCTTGCTTAGAGATATCTGTGAAGAGTCCTTTATGCTCACCTTTACGTCCTGAAATGATTGGCGCCAGGATCTGCAACCGAGTTTTCTCGGGATACTGCATAATCCGGTCTACCATCTGTTCAACGGTCTGGGAGGTAATCTCAATACCATGCTCTGGGCAATGGGGATGACCAATACGTGCAAAGAGCAACCGCAAATAGTCATAAATCTCCGTAACTGTACCTACCGTGGAGCGTGGGTTCCGGCTTGTTGTCTTCTGATCTATAGATATCGCCGGGGACAAACCATCAATTGAATCCACATCTGGTTTCTCCATTTGTCCCAAAAACTGACGTGCATAAGCTGACAAAGATTCAACATAACGCCGTTGTCCTTCAGCATAAATCGTATCAAATGCAAGCGATGATTTACCTGAGCCGCTCAGTCCCGTCAGCACGACGAAACGGTCACGTGGAATCGTCACATCGATGTTTTTGAGATTGTGCGCCCTCGCGCCTTTAATTACAATATTTTCGTTCGCCAACGGAACCTCTCCTTTAAAAAACTATTTCAACTTTATTTCAAAATATTCTCAAAGCCTTTTCAAAGCCTTTCGATCCCTCCCAAACCCTCCCTTCCAAGGGAGGGCCCCAAGGGTTGCACCCTCTGGACACCCGCATTTTCTGGAGAAGGAGTATGGTGGGACGTAACTTAGTGACTATAATGCTCAGAGCGCTTATCCCTACGGGACCACTTGGACGTTACCGCACTAACTAAAGACAGGTACATGCAACTGTCATAGACGTTGCATGGTGCTGTCCCTGCGGGATACGCATAAGTACCAAGTACATTGCCTGGTGCTGTCCCTACGGGATACGCGTAAGTGCCAAGTACATTGCGGGCGCTGTCCCTGCGGGATACGTTTAAGTGCCATAAACATTACTGGATACGCGACCCTCTATTGATTCAAAAAGAACGGTCTAGGACAGCACCGTTCAATACCTATTTTAAATATCGGTGATGCATTGATGGTTTATTACTCAGCCCGAAGCTCCAGCAATGCGTCACGCAGCTCTGCCGCACGTTCGAATTGCAGGTTCTTGGCAGCGTCCTTCATTTCAGCTTCCAGACGCTGGATCAGACTTTGTTTTTCTTTCTTATTCATCTTGCCACCCACACCTGTGAGATAATCGGCTTTAGACTCAGCAACCTTCGTCGCCTCGATGATGTCACGCACTTTTTTATTAATGGTGGTTGGGGTAATGCCATGTTTCTCATTATGAGCAATCTGAATGGCGCGACGGCGCGATGTTTCGCTCATCGCTTTCTCCATCGAATCAGTGATCCGATCACCATACATGATTACACGACCCTCAGAGTTACGAGCCGCACGGCCAATCGTCTGAATTAGTGAACGTTCGGAACGAAGGAACCCTTCTTTATCGGCATCGAGAATTGCAACTAAAGATACCTCCGGTAAGTCGAGACCTTCTCTCAGGAGGTTAATCCCTACCAGGACATGGAACGTACCGAGACGAAGATCCCGCAAGATCGCCATCCGTTCCAGTGTTTTGATGTCAGAGTGCATATAACGAACCTTAATACCGATTTCCTTAAAGTAGTCTGTCAGATCCTCCGACATCTTCTTCGTCAAAGTGGTAACGAGTACACGTTCATCACGTTCGACCCGGTCACGGATTTCGCTAATCAGATCATCGATCTGGCCTTCTGTAGGACGAACCTCAATGATTGGATCCAATAGCCCAGTCGGACGGATAATCTGCTGCACCATAGTTTCGCAGTGTTCCATTTCATAAGGTCCAGGTGTCGCAGAAACGTAAATGATCTGGTTCACTTTATCTTCGAACTCTTCGAACTGAAGCGGACGGTTATCCAGCGCAGAAGGCAGACGGAAACCATGCTCTACCAACACTGTCTTACGCGCCCGGTCACCGTTATACATCGCCCGAATTTGCGGAAGGGTAACATGGGATTCATCTACGACAATTAACATATCATCAGGAAAATAATCCATTAACGTATATGGAGTTGCTCCTGGCTCCCTGAAGGTTAGTGGCCCGGAATAGTTCTCAATCCCCGAACAGAAACCCACTTCCTTCATCATCTCAATGTCGTAACGTGTCCGTTGTTCCAGACGTTGCGCTTCCAGAAGCTTGCCTGCGTCACGAAGCACGGTCAGCCGCTCTTCCAGCTCCCGTTCAATATTGACTATTGCTACACGCATCGTTTCTTCCTTGGTAACAAAGTGAGAAGCCGGAAAAATGGCGACATGGTCGCGTTCACCGATCAATTCACCCGTTAAAACATCAATTTCAGTGATCCGCTCAATCTCATCGCCAAACAATTCAACGCGAATCGCATGTTCACCCTGAGATGCCGGGAAGATTTCAACCACATCACCACGTACACGGAATGTTCCGCGTACAAAATTGATATCATTGCGCTGGTATTGAATATCCACCAGTCTGCTCAGAATCTCATTGCGCGGCTTCTCCATCCCAACCCGCAAGGACAACAGCAAGCTTCCGTATTCCATTGGTGAACCGAGACCGTAAATACAAGACACACTCGCTACAATAATAACGTCACGCCGTTCGAACAAGGAGCTTGTCGCGGAGTGGCGAAGTTTATCAATCTCTTCGTTAATGCTGGAATCTTTCTCAATATAAGTATCGGAGGAGGGAATGTACGCCTCTGGTTGGTAATAGTCGTAGTAGCTGACGAAATAGTCTACCGAATTATTCGGGAAAAACTCCTTAAACTCACTTGCCAGCTGGGCAGCCAGTGTCTTGTTATGCGCAATAACCAGCGTGGGGCGATTTAATTTGGAAATAACTTGCGCGACAGTAAAGGTCTTCCCTGTACCTGTCGCTCCCAGCAGCGTCTGGTGCTTCTTACCCTGCCGGATGCCTTGTAGTAATTCATCTATGGCATGAGGCTGATCGCCCTGGGGTGTATACTCGGACTCCAATTCAAAAGTCTTCGTACTGACGACAATATCACTCATTTGCCCGTCTCCCCTCTATCGTCTAAACTAGATTAATATATTATAATTGTTGTCTGAATCTTCTCTCTCCATACGATAGTAAAAAATATGGAAGATAAGAATATGTGTTCCCGTTCATTATACAGTGTTGCTTAGATCGATGCAAACCATAATACACAGAAATGTTAGGAGCTTGAAGCATGGATATTACCGCAATAATCGGCCTAGTGGCCGGACTGGCTGCGCTAATCGGCGGCTACCTCTGGGAAGGCGGAAGCCTTTCCGGACTGCTGCAGCTTAATGCAGCTTTGATTGTATTTGGAGGTACGATTGCCGCCGTAATGATCAGCTTCCCGGCAGCTAAGCTACGCTCCATTCCCACCGCTCTGCGCATGGCTTTTGGCCGCAATCCTGAACGTGATGAAGAGAAGGCAGAAGAGCTTATCGCAATGGCCACAGTGGCCCGCCGCGGCGGCGTTTTAATGCTCGAAAAACAAGCGGAAGCACATCCCGATTCCTTTACGCGCGAAGGACTGTTGCTTATCGTCGATGGCACTGACCCTGAGCAGGTAAGACAGATTTTGGAATTGGAAATGGATGCGAAAGAATTGAAGCATGAAAGCTACGCCAAGATTTTTGAAGCCGCTGGCGGATATGCTCCAACGATGGGGATCATCGGTACAGTTATGGGACTCATTAGGGTACTGGGCAACCTTACAGACCCATCAAATCTAGGTACCTCTATCGCAGTAGCGTTCACTGCAACACTGTACGGAGTAGCCATCGCTAATCTAATATTTTTACCCATTGCTTCCAAAATCAAATCCCGCAGCCAAAGTGAGCTGCATAGCATGGAGATGCTGCTAGTAGGCATTCTTTCTCTACAAAACGGGGATCATCCGCTGCTGGTGCGTAAAAAACTGAACTCCTTCATTTCAGATACCACCACAGATGACCGTGCAGAAGCAAGAGGTTTTATATGAGACAAAGAGACCGGCGCAAACGGCGGGTAGAGAATCGAGAAAGCCGTGATCGTTGGATGATTACTTACGCAGATCTAATTACGCTTTTACTTATATTTTTCGTTATATTGTATGCGATGAGCAGCCTGGACACTGACAAATACAATATCGTAACCGGCTCTTTATCCCAGACTTTCAAGTCGAGCAGCACTGTTCTTGAAGGCGGAGATGGTATTTTAGATGCTGGAAAGACCCCTGACAACAAACCAGAGAGTACAGATGGGAATGCGAACGCAACTGCAAAACCAAATGACGGTTCTGATAAACAAACGGAGAATGAAACACCTTCAGCACGGGAGTTGGCTTTTCGAGAACAAGAGGCGAAGCTTGCTGAGTTAATGGGTGTGATCACCCACTATGTGGAGGAGAATAATCTCGGTGAACAAATATTTGTAGCCGACAAACCGCAGGGCATAGAAATCACGCTCAGCGACCGTTTTCTTTTTGATGTGGGTAAAGCAGATGTGAAGTCACCAGCCCTTCCTGCTCTTCAGCAGTTGTCTGGCTTATTCAAAGATATCGGGGCAACGATCAGCATTGAAGGACATACGGATAATACACCAGTGTCATCAGCTTCACGTTATAACGACAATTGGGAGCTATCGGGTGCTCGTGCGCTTTCTGTGCTGCGCTTTTTCTTAGATAATGAAGGACTGAACCCGGACACTTTTCAATATGCAGGTTATGCCGATACCCGACCAACAGCAGATAATACTACGGTAGCAGGCAAACAGAAAAATCGACGCGTAGAGATCATTGTCCTTCGACAGCTTCAAGAGGTGGAATAAAAATATAGTTGTTTGTGCTCAGAGCTAAGTTCGGCGGCTAAGGCCATTTCAATTGCCACATTGACCAATAATGGGGTTTCACCTAATTTAATTCGGGAAAACCTCCCTGATTTTTCACCTAATATCGTATCCAATCGCGGAATGAGGGAATTTCTCCCTGATTATTACTCTTTTTAGTCTGATATAGTGGTTTTACCGAGATAATTAGGGAGGAATTCCCTAAAATCCTAACTCTCACGCTATAATCGTCTAAAATGAGGGAGGTTTTCCCTAATTCCATACTCCACTAGACCCTCAAACCATTCGATTGAGTTTACGAATACTCGCACAATCTACATAAGAAACACAAACAGCAAGTCCCCAAATCACAGAAACTTGCTGCTAAAAACATCACACTTGATCAGACTATTTCCCGTCCCCAATTTCCAATTATTCAGCAACTAACGCGCTATAACCGGCTGCATCTAACAGACCTTTTACAGCATCAGCATATTCTCCATCAACTTCAATCTCAAAAATCCAACCCCCGCCATATGGCTGATCATTGATAAGCTCCGGACTAGCTTCTAATCCATCATTCACCTTGGTAACCGTCCCAGAGACGGGCGAATACAATTCCGATACCGTCTTAACGGATTCGATACTGCCTACGCTGTCACCGGCCGAAATGGTTGATCCTACCTCAGGAAACTCAACAAATACGATGTCGCCTAATAAATGCTGAGCATGGTCCGTAATCCCAACACGTACTACTCGTCCTTCTACTTGCTGTGCCCATTCATGCTCTTCGCTGTAAAGAAGGTTGTCTAATACTTCACTCATTTCAAGCCGCCTCATTTCCAATTTGGAGTTCTAAATTTAGTTATAGCCTAAGTTATCCCGGCTCACAATGTCAATATTACTAACAGGAAATTTAAATTTGTCATTTTTTCGACGTTTTCTTGTTGACAGCGCCCGACTATACCCGTTTAATGGAGACATACAAGAAGAAACGACGTTGTCGTCTTTTTATAGACAATAACCGTTTCTCGGAGAAATATAAGGATAATGTATAATGTGAACCATATACTTTCTTATATTTGAAATAAATATAGTTGCGGATGATGGCATAGGGAGAGACTGTCTCACTTGAAGACGGCGCCGAAGGAGTAAGCCCTAACAGGGGTGAATCTCTCAGGCAAAAGGACCTTTGTCGGACGTATCTCTGGAGAGCATCAGACGCAAGGCTAGATGCGTCAGATCACCAACGGGGAAACCTGCAAGCTAGTTACGGCAGGGTAACTCTCAGGTACAAAGGACAGAGCAGAAAGCGATTTGTGCATTTATGCATGATTGCTTCTGCCTGTCCTTTTTTCGTATGTAATCAGATCAAGGGGAGTGACGACATGGATGCTTTGAGAAGAACACCTTTTTATGATCTCTATTCCGCTTATGCGGAATCCAGATGCATTGACTTCGGTGGCTGGGAGCTGCCAGTACAGTTTACAGGTATCGTAAAAGAGCATGAAGCCGTTCGCCAGCAGGCTGGGCTGTTCGATGTCTCGCATATGGGTGAATTCATGGTGATTGGGAGCGGTGCAGAAGCCTTTTTGCAAAAAATGACAACCAATGATGTCAGCCGTCTCACGGATGGTGCGGCACAATATACACTGCTCTGTTATCCAAATGGCGGAGTTGTCGACGATCTACTCGTGTATCGCCTAAGCGAAGGGCATTATATGCTCGTCGTTAATGCCTCCAACATCTACAAAGACTTCCAGTGGCTGCAAGAGAATTTGACCTCTGAATTCGGCGAAGTCACGCTCACTAATGTCTCTGACGAGACGCTTTTGCTCGCCTTGCAGGGTCCTCTGGCAGAGACCATTCTCGCGGAAGTTACTGATGCTCCTATTTCAACACTCAAGCCTTTCCATTTCATCGAACGCGCCACCGTTTGCGGTGTAGAGGTACTTATCTCCCGTACGGGTTATACCGGTGAAGATGGCTTCGAGATCTACGCTTCGCTGGAAGGTGCAGAAACGTTATGGAACGGACTGCTTGCTGCAGGCGCGCCTCACGGATTAACACCTGCTGGACTGGGTGCACGGGATACCCTGCGTTTTGAGGCAAAATTACCACTGTACGGTCAGGAGCTATCCGCTGACATCACCCCGCTTGAAGCAGGAGTACAGTTCTTCGTGAAGCTGGACAAAATAGACTTTATCGGACGCGATGCACTAATACAGCAAAAAGAAGCTGGGATTCCCCGTCGCCTTGTCGGCCTAGAAATGATTGATCGAGGCATTCCACGCTCCCATTATCCTGTTTGGGCAGATGGGGTTAAGATTGGTGAGGTCACAACCGGAACACAGTCCCCTACGCTGAAACGGAACCTGGGGTTGGCTTTGATTGATGCTGCTTACAGTGAAATAGGCACAGAGGTTTACGTAGAGATACGCGGCAAGCAGCTTAAGGCTGTAGTGATCAAGGCCCCTTTTTACAAGTATAAACGCCTTTAGCGTCCATATAAGGACGGTGAGCTTTTAAGCGAGAAATAGAAGGATAAAGTATAGCGTGAAAATTGTACTTTCTTATATTTTAAAAAAGCCAAGGAGTGAAACCTTAATGAAGCACCGTTATCTGCCCATGACAGAACAGGACCGCGTAGAGATGATGGAGGCCGTCGGGATTCAGTCTATAGATGAGCTGTTCTCCGATATTCCTGAAGCGGTACGTTACCAAGGCACTATGCCGATGTCTGAACCACTCGATGAATACGCCCTGCTGCGCCACATGAAAGGTTTGGCTGACCAAAATGCCGACTTTGATTCTCACGCCAGCTTCCTCGGCGCCGGATTATACGATCATCACATCCCTGTGGTCATCAACCATGTCATTTCCCGTTCTGAATTCTACACTGCCTACACTCCTTATCAACCGGAGATCAGCCAAGGTGAGCTGCAAGCGATCTTCGAATTCCAATCCTACATTTGCGAACTAACCGGTATGAAAGTTGCCAATGCCAGTATGTATGATGGCGCTACAGCTTTATCCGAAGCAGCGGTTCTCGCAGCTGGTGCTACCAAACGCAAAAAATTAATCGTCTCCCGTACCGTTCATCCTGAGGCTCGACAAGTGCTATGTACTTCGGCTAATGCTTGGGGTCTGGAGGTGGTGGAGATTGACTATAAAGACGGTGTTACCGATCAAGCTAAACTCGCTGAAGCTATCGATGGAGATACTGCCGCAGTGCTTATTCAATCGCCTAACTTCTTCGGCAGCATCGAGGATCTTCGCTCGGTTGAGCCGCTGATTCACGCGGTTAAAGGTCTTCTTGTAGTCAGCGCGAACCCAATAGCTCTAGGTGTACTTGAAACTCCGGGCAAACTTGGAGCCGACATCGTAGTGGGTGATGCTCAGCCACTCGGTATTCCAGCTTCTCTCGGGGGTCCAACTTGCGGATTCTTTGCCGTAGCTGATCACCTGATGCGCCGCATGCCAGGCCGGATCGTTGGCCAAACGGTAGACCGTAACGGTAAACGTGGCTTCGTTCTTACACTTCAAGCGCGTGAGCAGCATATTCGTCGTGAAAAAGCGACATCGAATATCTGCTCCAATCAGGCGCTGCTGGCTCTCTGCGCATCCGTCTACTTGTCCGTTATGGGCAAAGAAGGCATGCGTGAAGTAGGCGAGCTAAATATTCGCAAAAGCCATTACGCTGCTAATAAACTCAGCGGACTAACAGGTGCTGAACTTGCCTTCTCCTCCCCATTCTTTAACGAATTTGTCGTGAAGCTTCCTGAAGGCAGCAGTGTGGCCTCTATTAATTCGAAGCTGCTGAAGGAAGGTTATCTTGGGGGTTATGATCTGGGTCGTGATTATCCTGAACTTGCTGGACATATGCTGGTTGCCGTAACGGAAAAAAGAAGCAAAACCGAAATCGACCAATTCGCTAGCGCACTGGAGGGCTGTTTATGAAACCGGAGCAAAGTCTAATTTTTGAATTAAGCCGTCCTGGCCGTTCGGCCTATTCTTTGCCACTATGCGATGTGCCGCAGGAAGAAACCTTGGAGTCCCTGATTCCATCAGATTTACTCCGTAGCGAACCCGTCGTACTTCCAGAGGTATCTGAAGTAGACGTCATCCGCCACTACACTTCTCTTTCACGTCGCAACTTTGGTGTAGACAATGGCTTCTATCCACTCGGTTCATGCACGATGAAATACAATCCGAAGATTAACGAAGATGTTGCCCGCTTCTCCGGCTTCGCCAAAATTCATCCCTACCAACCGGAAGAGAGTATTCAAGGCGCACTGGAATTAATGTATACCCTGCAAAATGATCTGTCCGCGCTGACGGGCATGGATGCAGTATCCTTACAGCCTGCCGCAGGTGCTCATGGTGAATGGACCGGCCTCATGATGATCCGCGCCTACCATGAAAGTCGCGGCGAGACGCGTACTAAGGTTATCGTGCCGGATTCCTCGCACGGAACCAATCCTGCTAGTGCCTCAGCAGCAGGACTTGAAACGATCACGATCCCTTCCACAGATAAAGGAATGGTCGATCTTGAAGCACTGAAGGCAGCCGTCGGTAGCGACACAGCCGCACTAATGCTAACTAACCCAAGCACACTGGGCTTGTTCGAAACCCAAATCGTCGAGATTGCTGAGATCGTGCATGAAGCAGGCGGCTTACTCTATTACGATGGAGCCAACTCCAATGCCATTATGGGCATTACCCGCCCTGGCGACATGGGCTTTGACGTTGTGCATCTGAACTTGCATAAGACAATGAGCACCCCACATGGCGGTGGTGGCCCTGGGGCCGGACCAGTCGGCGTAAAATCTATCCTCATTCCATTCTTGCCACAACCTACTGTGGTGAAGAATGAAGATAGCCGCTTCTCACTTAACTTCGGTGGTCCTGAATCCATTGGACGCGTGAAAGCTTTTTACGGAAACTTTGGTATTCTGGTTCGTGCCTATGCCTATATCCGCACCTATGGTCCAGACGGACTGCGTGAGGTATCCGAAAATGCTGTGCTGAATGCGAACTATATGATGCACCGTCTGGCGCCGTATTTTGAAATCCCATATCCGGGTGTATGTAAGCATGAATTCGTGATGTCCGGCAAAAACCTCAAGCAATATGGCGTGCGCACCTTAGACGTTGCTAAACGATTGCTCGACTTCGGCTACCACCCGCCAACCGTGTACTTCCCTCTGACTGTTGAGGAATGCATGATGATCGAGCCGACGGAAACCGAAAGTAAAGAAACGCTCGACGGCTTCATCGATACGATGATTCAGATTGTGAAAGAAGCGCAGGAGACACCAGAAATTGTAATCAACGCACCGCATACCACAGAGATTAGCCGTTTGGATGAGACACAGGCTGCGCGTAAGCCAGTTTTGAATTGTTCTTGCGGTTAAGTACTTATCAAAAAAATGTTCTAGACAGATAAAAGCCATCCTCCGTTGTTGATTAATTTCGGAGGATGGCTTTTATATCTTATGTACAAACGAGTATTTTGATGTTTATCATCAAAATTTACAACTTAAGTATTTCTATCAATTCCCATCTCTCGCTGATATCCATCTTACTATAAATACTCTTAACGATATTCCGCACAGTCCCCTCTTTCACATTAAGGTCATTGGAAATTTGCAACGCACCTTTTCTTAGTGACCAGTGATACGCTACCTCCCTTTCTCTGGGCGATAATCGATACGAATCACACTTTTCCTGAAATCTGTACTCAATTAACTTTGGGCTTCGTTCCTTCAACTTCAGAACAATCTTTTCGGATAATTGTTTAATAAAGAGAATCGAAAAGCCAATTTGCCTCTCGGCTTCAAATGAAATGTCGATATATCCACATATACAACCATTTATCATTATAGGAGCGCATACACAATTCCACTCTTTAAACATTGGCATACTATGCTCTTCTCCACGCACTACTGCAATTGATTTAACCTCCATCGCTAGTGAAACTGCATTTACTCCAGAGAATTGCTTCGAAAGGTTAGTTCCACTCCTAATTCCAAAATGATCTACTTTCTTCTGAAACGCTTCGAAAGGAGTAACAATATTAATAATATTGCCGGCTTGATCTGTTAAGAAAAAAACAAAGGGCAATAAGAGAAATTCCGTTACTTTCGCCAATTCTGAATGTAGTACTTCAACCAATACCTCGTAGGGAACCAGCTCTTCTACAGAAAAGGATTTTTCTGTTTTGAGGTTACTCCAAGGTTGGCAAAATTCACACAAGGAATTATTAGATTTTTTATCTACATCATCTACCGTAAACCAAGCTCGTTCACATTCAAGAATATCCAAACAAACCATTCTCCCAACTTATGGTATTAATTAAACAGAGCATAACACTCCATTCAAAAGAAAACAATGACATAAGTCGTGAGGTTTGTGTTAGATCAAAAAGATAAAAAATTGTTAAATAAAGTGGAATTATTGTAAAAAAAAATATATTTTAGCACAGATTAACTCAAAAGGGAATATATACTGAGGGATATGTATCTTAATAGATATTCTAGTTACTATAAAGTTATTAATCCACTCATCAGGGAGTTTAACAATTACGATAGGTTTGTGAAAATTCACATAGTTATGATCTTTTTTAGGAGGTGCTGAATTGTTTGAAATTCAAAAAAATCAAGAAATTTTGCTTGAAAATGTCCTTTCCGTTAGAAAGAAGATGAATCAAGAAGAATTACAAATAGAAATAGCTCAAACTGCAAAAATAATAGAAAAATATCAAGCAGTGAAAGCAGGACCCCTTATTACGAGCACATTCTCGGCGGAGATTGTTAATGGGGAATATTTAATGGACATGGAGATTATGATTCCTCTCAATAAGCCTTTTCCATCAGATCAAACTTATAAACACAAAAAAATTTTCCACTTAGTTAATGCCCTATCCTGCAGATTCATGGGGAACCCTGTTGGAGTACAAAGTACATATGAATCTATTATAAAGTACATATCAGATAAGGGACTTCAACAAATCACAGCATTTTATAATGTGTACACTTCAGATAACTCTGAAGCTTCCTTAGAAAAAATGATTATTGACATTTATGTAGGTGTAAATCCATCTATTTTATAAAAATGAGGAGCCGGCTATGAAAAAAAAAATAGTGATTTTCTGTTTTAGTATCACATTAATTTTCACTATCTTGAGTTTTATTTATTATATCGATACCTTTCAAGATACTACAATTACTGTATTAGGAACTCTTTTGATTTTGAATCTATTTATCATCAGTGAATGGAATAAGCTTAGACTGGGAAATCAAAATATTAAGCTTTGGAAGGTGTATTTTTCAGTTATTTGCTCAGGAATTATATTGATAGCCAAAATGAATAGGATTACTAATGGTCCCATATGGATACCCTTTTGTTTCACAGGATTTATCGCTCTCATATTAATTGGATTGAATTTTCTAGCCAAACACGAAAAATGAATATGGAATTAAATCAGGGATTTTCATTTGATCATTCACTCCCGATTTAATATAAATCATGATTAAAGGAGGTGACATAATGGAACTCAGTTTTAATCATAGTACGTTTGAAGAACTTGATTTATCTTCGTTGATGGATCTTAATGGTGGTGGCTGGTTAACTAAAGCAGTCGGCGTAGCCTCTTCAGTAGTGGGCGTTGGGGTTGCTGCTGCTGGAGTACCAGCAATCGCTAGTAGCTGCGCAATCTTAGGAGCAATTGCCACAGTACCAGCTCTTCCTGCATTAGGTTTAGCTGCTGCAGTAGCAGGCGTAGGAGTCGCAATATTTGGATAAGGGGGGATTGAATTGGAAATTTCAAGTAGTGGTTTTGAATTATTAAAAGGATCTGAATTGTACGATATTCAGGGCGGTGCTCTTTGGGGACAAATTGCAACTGGTATAGGTGGAGTTATTGCTGGAGCCACTTTAATAGCAGTTGCGGCAACAGCACCAGTTAGTCTTCCAGTAGTAGCAGCATGCGCCTTTGGCTATACTGCCTTAACTACATCTAGTATCATTGTAATTTCCGCAGGAATTGCTAATAAAAATATATAAAACACTTTCCTGAATATTTAGTAGCTCCAAGAGAATAAATATCATTCACTTGGAGCTTATTATGATTTCTATTAGGTCAGAGAAGCAATCTTCTAGTGAGGCTTATTTACAAAAAGATTTTGTTTCAGTTACGAAATCATTCTCTACATGGATAAGATATTGTTGATCCCAATGAATATGTACAAATCACTAATAGTAGGTGGGGTTTATTCTGTTTAAGAAATACTATTGTATTAAACAGCTTGATATTAAAGACTGCGGTGCAGCCTGTCTAGCAACTATCTCCAAACAATACGGTCTCAAATATCCAATCACTAAAATTCGTGAAGTAGCCGGAACTGATAAAATGGGAACCAATATATATGGACTCATAAAAGCAGCAGAAAAACTTGGGTTTACAGCAAAAGGAGTCAAGGGAAGCCATGAAGCCTTCTTCGAAAACTTCCCACTTCCCGCTATTGCCCATGTCATTATAGATCAGACATTATTACACTATGTTGTAATCCATAAAATATCAAATAAGGAAATAATTGTTGCGGATCCAGTCCAAGGCATAGTTAAATATACACCGGAAGATTTCTTCCAAATCTGGACAAGTGTCCTTATCTTAATGGTACCCACTCCTCAATTCAAAAAAGGGGACCAAACAAAAGGTCTATTTGCTCGTTTCTTTGGATTGCTGATTCCTCAAAAAAGAATGCTAGGAGGAATTTTTCTAACATCTATACTCTACACTATCTTAGGTATACTTGCTGCATTCTATTTCCAATTTCTTTTAGACGAAATTCTACCCTTTGGATTAAAAAAGACACTTAACATAATATCTGTTGGAGTCATCATTCTCTACATATTTCAAATATTATTAAATGCCTTTCGTAGCCATATCTTACTGACGTTGAGCCAAAAACTCGATATTTCACTCATACTTGGCTATTACCACCATGTGTTAAAGCTCCCAATGAATTTTTTTGGTACACGTAAGACAGGAGAAATAATATCAAGGCTTATGGATGCTTCGAAAGTACGAGATGCCATTTCCAGCGCAACACTAACCATCATGATCGATATTATCATGGTTATTGCCGGTGGAATTATTCTATATTCGCAAAGTGCTCTTTTATTCGGAATTACTATACTTATGGTGCCAATGTATCTGGTATTGGTTTGGAGCTTCCACAAACCATTTGACCGTTTAAACCGCGAACAGATGGAAAAAAATGCTCAGCTCACCTCCTATATTGTTGAATCAATAGATGGTATCGAGACAGTTAAAGCCTATCATGCAGAATCGAAAGTGGGCTATGAAACTGAACAGAAGTTCATCTCATTTCTGAGATCTGTCTTCAGTTTTGGTCTTTTCAATAACATTCAAGCCTCCCTCAAGAGTTTTGTACAACTCGTTGGAGGAGTAGCCATACTGTGGGTCGGAGCAAGACAAGTGATAAAAGGCAATATGACAATGGGCCAATTGATTACCTATAACTCGTTATTGGCTTACTTCCTGCAACCCATCCAGAACTTAATCAACCTCCAGCCCACTTTGCAAACGGCCATTGTCGCTGCTGACCGATTAGGAGAAATTCTTGATTTGGAAGCGGAGAAGCATAATGATGAGGACAAGAAGATTCAACCTGCTTCATTAAAAGGTGATATTAAATTTGATCGTGTCAGCTTCAGATACGGTACACGTTCCCTTGTACTTCATGATATCGATTTGACACTTAGACAGGGTGAGAAAATTGCCTTTGTCGGTGAGAGCGGCTCGGGTAAAACCACACTAATCAAATTAATTATGCAATTTTACCAACACGAAGAAGGCGATATCTTAATTAACAACTACAACATTAAAGATATTCATTTAGATAGCTTAAGACAGCGGATCGCATATATCTCACAGGATACTTTCTTTTTTAGCGGAACAATTCGGGAAAATCTATGTCTGGGTGTCGATCAGGATATGGATTTGGAACTGATTGTTACCGCCTGCCAAACCGCACAGGCTCACGAATTCATCAATCAGCTTCCACTCCGCTACAACACTTTGTTAGAAGAGAATGCGACCAATATTTCCGGAGGACAGAAGCAGCGACTGGCTATCGCCAGAGCGGTGCTCAAACAGCCGGATATTCTTATTATGGATGAAGCCACTAGTAACCTGGATTCTACAACGGAGAAGGCAGTATCGGAGACGATCAATGCTTTTGAAGACATGACTACGATTATTATCGCTCACCGTTTGAGTACAATCATGCGTTGTGACCGAATTTATGTCATGGATCAGGGGCGGATTATTGAGTATGGGACACATCAGGAGCTTCTAGATTACCGTGGAAAGTACTACGGCTTGTGGAAAGATCAACTCCCCGGGGTTGAACAAAAACAAGATCACACCATTCAATATGCTGCTGCAGGAGTAGGCGAGGTGTCTCTCGTATGAGCGCACAAATACATAACTTATCAGAAATGACCGATAGCAGAGAAATCATGGAATCCAAGACCAGTCCTGTGATTTCTATTTTCATACTTATCTTATTTATTCTATTGGGGTCTGCGTTGGTCTGGTCCTATTTTGGCCAGATCGATGAAGTCGCCAAAGCCTCTGCTGTAGTTAGGCCCAATGAAAAAGTCAGTACCATTCAGACTTCATCTGTGGGAAAAGTGGAACAGGTATATATCCATGAAGGGATGCAAATTAAGCAGGGCGAGCAGTTAATTTCCTTTGAGCATAAAGAACTCGATATAGAATTATCCAATCGTAACTCCGAAATCAATAAGCTCACTAAGAAACTGCACTATCTCGAGCTTTATAAACAAAGCATTAGCAATTTAAACAATCAATTTTCTTCTGAACATGCAGACGAAGTTTACTATTATGACATGGTAGAACAATTTCTCCTTGAATACAGCCAGCAGCAGCAGACCTATCAAGGAACCCAGGATCAGCTTACAGCTGCCATTCACGAGAATATAGGTTTGCAAGAATCTTCTGCCTTTAGTGCCGAATCCAGTTTGGATAAATCTCTTCAAAATAAAATTGAACTGGAACGAAAAAAGAAACTGCTGAATGTTGAAATTACAAACGAGAAATTGCTTGTGCAATCCATCAAAGAGAATCAAAATCTGCTTCCATCTACAGATACCAAACGGACGGAACAATATAATACATACCAAATTAAATATGTGCAACTATCTAAACAATCTGCTGAGAAAAAAGAAATCTACAACCGTTCGCTCAGCTTGGGGGACCGCCTTGTGCCTCAATCTCAGATTACAGATGAACAGCATCTATATGAAAGTTCATATTTGCAAATCAACCAATTCCAAACCGAAGCCGTGCTCAGCGCAGAAAGCAATATCACCAATTACAATCAACAATTGGTTGAGATAGAGGTCAGCCTCGATTTGCTAATAAATGGGCATGATCCCTCAGTTTCAGAACGAAAAACTTTAGAAATGCAAAAGAAACAGCTGGCTGAGCAGCAAAATGATCTACTGAATCAAGAGAAACTTAACCGGTCAACCGAAAAAACCTCATTGGAAAAGTTGAAACTTGACCGTATTGTACAGATTCATTCAGCAATAGAAGAAAATAAAAGAACCTTAATTACGCTGCAAGAGGCTATTAAGCAACTTGAGCTTGAACGAAACAAAAGACTGCTCATAGCACCAATTTCTGGGACCATTAATATTTTAAAAGAAACCAACATCGGGGACATGGTACAATCCGGCGAAGCCTTGATCTCCATTATTCCTAGCAACGAGTCAAAATATAAAATGAGCATCGCCGTACCTAACGCAGAAGCAGGAAAAATAGCGATTGGCAATAAAGTTGATTTCAGCTTTTCAGCCTTCCCTAAACAAAGTTTCGGTTCCCAAAAAGGTACGATTACATCTATCAGCACAGATTCAATTGTTCAGCAAGACGGTCTAAGCTACTATTTGGTGGAAGCAACGATATCCAATGACCCACTTGTTAATCGCAGAGGTGAACGTGGAGAGCTTCGTGTAGGGATGATAGCGCAAGCCTCTGTTATTACCGACTCCAAGAAGATCATTGATTTTGTTCTTGAAAAAATCAACTTAAAGGAATAGTGAGGTTGCCAGCTAAATGTTAAAGAAAACAGCTCTCTTGATACTTTCCTTCTTATTACTTCTATTGCCGCATTCCATTACAGCTCATGCTGATACGCAGGTATCTAGTGCAACAAAATTGCTTTCCATGGAAGAAACAATCCAGCTAGCATTAACTAACTATGTAGATATCAAGCTCTCACAATGGAATATTGCAGAAACGGATTCCAAATTCTCGTATGTATCATCTGAAAAGAAAAAGCTGGAACAAAAAAATGTAGTCATAACTAGCGGACTGCTGCCAGTAAATCCTGATATTTTTATCAGTAGTATTCCTGGTTACTCTGATTTAAGTAAAGAAGAACAGGCAGGGGTTAATCAATCCATTCTCATTCAAATTATGATTAACACATCTCTGAATCAATGGGTTAGCGCTCAGACTGAAAGCCAAAACAGTTACAATCAAGAGACTAAAACAGCGCAGCTCAAGGAATTTCGTGACCAGTTGCGCACATTAGAAACAGATAAAGTAATTAATCAGTTACGACTTCAAAAAACAGAAGCCCTCATCCGCTACTACGCTGTGCAGAAATATTATCAACTCTCTTCTCTAAAAAAAACGATTGAATATGACAAACAAGAAAGCCAATATTGGTTTCAACATTCTGTGGATACCTTGCGATCATACGAGCATGGTCTACTGTCTAAGAGAAGTTTGGACGATTTTAATCGTAAAAATGCGGAACGAAAATCTGCTTTTGAACGTAACCTTAGGAGTTATGAAGCTCAGCTAGAACAATTTAAGCTTGAGTTAGGATTATCATCCTATTCAGAAGTCCTGCTGGATGATGTCATCTCCAGTGCACCAGAGCCTGTGAATTGGAACACTGTAGTCAGCCTCTCTAGCAATTATGATTTACGCGAGGAAGATGCACGAATCACACTCGCCAAAGATAATCTTGATGCCGTCAAAGCTTTCGATGCCGGACTCGTCACTTATTATTCTGTTCTATGGGCCAGCCAGATTTCACACAAAAATATAGTACAACAACAACTCGAAGAAAAACTGGCAACTTATAGGCCGGAAGCCAATGAAATTGATTTTGAATATTCAGAGCTGAAAGAGCAGCAACTGGAGCTCGTACGCGTCTCCCAGGATAATGATACTCTCTTAAATAGCGGATTAATTTCAGCAGCTCAGGCAGATCAGAACAAGCTCGATTTACTCAACTTAAATCGGCAATTCGATAAGCAAAAAGTAAAGTACGCTTTATTCCAAGCAAAGGTTACTCTGGCTCTTAGTGGAGTCATCCTCTAATAACCATTAAATTATCATTCATAACTCAAAGGAGAAATCACAAGATGAAAACCATATCCAGCATAATCGCAGCAACTCTTCTTTCTACCGCTATCGCATGGCCTGTCCATGCCGCAGAGAAGCCAATCTCCATTCAGATCAATCAGCAACAGCTCGCACTGAAGGGACAGGCTCCCTTCAATGATAATGGTACAATTGTCGTTCCTTTTCGCCCGGTTTTTGAAAAACTAGGACTTTCAATCGATTGGAATCAAACCACAGGTACCATAACGGGTACTAAGGAAGGGCTTACGATTACACTGCAACTAGGCAGCAAGCAGGCCAGCGTCAATGGTGTAATAACCCAACTTTCTGTTGCCCCTAAGCTCATCAATAATTCCACTTACATTCCGCTGCGCTTCGTTGGGGAGGCTACAGGTAATGAAGTCTCCTGGAATGCACACTCGAAGACAGTAACCATTACAGGCAAGACTAACCAGGTAAACCCGCAGGAAATCAATGCTTTTTTTGAAAAATACGTAACCTATACCAACAATGAGAATTATGAAGGGTTCATGAGCCTAATCGATAGCAAGTCTCCTCTTGTGGTCATCGGGCCACAGATTAAGAGCCAAATGGAACAATACGATTCGACCACTTCACTTGATCAATTAGAGGTTATCAGCCTTCAACCCACAGAGGCTACGGTTCACACCGTTGAAACGACTACACACCTCAGCGGTCCATTCACCTTAGACAATACCTCTGAATATATTTATAGCTTAACGCGTACTGCCAGCACTGAAGACTGGAAAATCAACAACCTGCAGATTAAAGGCGTACAATATATACTCCCAGATAAACTGCTGAACGCTAAGCCAGCTGTGACGAAGTCGGATGAAACGGATATATTAGCTGTGCTTAAGAGCAACTTGGACTATACCAATGCAGAGAATATTCAAGGTGTGCTATCTACTATTGATCCTGAGTCCCCTGCTCTCGAACAAACCAAACAGCTCTTCAGCCAAATTTTCACAGTCTATGATCTAAAGTTCACTCTGGAATCTGCCAAAATCATTCATTATACCCAGGATACCACAGCCGTATATATGGTTCAGACGAGCATCAAGCTTAAGGGTCCTGAGTTTCAGGATAACCGCTCCACCTCTGTCACAACGCTGAAGAAATCCAAAGCAGGCAAATGGATGCTGGATCAGACCTATCCGATTAGTGTAGACAAGTTAACTCCATAATTATAAGGATTTGTAACAAAACAAAAAAACGGCAAGCCCCATTAACCCGGAGGCTTGCCGTTTGCTTATTTAAAGTGCCGGAGCATTAGTTTTTTCTGCTCCTTTACGCTCTTTTGCCGATTTACGGAAGTAGAACAACTCGTAAATCGCCGGCACTACAATCAGCGTAAGCAGTGTTGCTGCGGTTAAGCCGCCAATGACCACAATCGCCAAGCTTTGCGAGACGATGCTGCCCATCTCGGCATGGCCGAACAGCAGCGGTGTCATGGCGCAAATGGTGGCAATCGCCGTCATGAGAATCGGACGCATCCGTGTTCCGGCAGCTTCTAGAATAGCCTCGTGAATACTCATATTGGCTTCATTTTGCTTAATCCGGTCAATGAGCACAATGGCATTCGTAACAACAATACCTATTAACATCAACGCCCCGAACAGAGCAGTGAAGTCAGGCGTTACACCGGACACGATAAGTCCAACAATTGCACCAATCGCCGCTAGTGGCAAGGAGAACATAATCGCCAGTGGAGCCCGAAGGGTTTTAAAGGTGAGTACCATAATCAGATACACCAACCCGATGGAGATTAATGCCGTCATACCCAGGTCGTTGAAATCCTCTGACTGATCAACTGACGCTCCGCCTGCAAATAAGGTCACGCCTTTCGGAAGTGTAAGACTATCGGTTTCTTTTTTAATATTCGCACCGATCTCAGATACCTTCTTCGGATCAACCTCTGCTGTAATTCGTACATACGGCTTCCCATCTTTATGGAACAACATTGCCGGCTCATTCCGAACCTCATAAGTTGCGAGCTGAGACAGTGGCTTCGGCCCCTCAGCCGTCATGAGCGTCAGTGCTTTTAAATCCTGCTCCGTTTGCGGCTGAACCATAGGATCTAACACTACACCTGCTGCGTCACCATCGAGCTCAATTTGCCCCATTGGAATCGGATTAAGCATCGCTGACAGCTGCATTGAAATCTCTTGCGCATTACTTTGCGCCGGATCTACCTTAAAGGAAAATACAGGTTTGGTATCCTCCATATTACTGCTGACTTTTTGAATCCCCTCTACGGTCTTCAGCTTAGCGGTAACATCTGTTGCTACAGTAGTAATATCCGCAAGATTATCTCCGACAATATCAATATATTCGCTGGTAGAGCTGGACCCCATCATACTCATTTGGTTGGCAACAAGCGTTGCTCCAGTATATGAATCTTTTACCTCACGAACATGATCGATAAAAGCCTGAGCATCTGCACCTTTTTTCATAACAACGGTATAGTCCACTAAGGTTTCAGAGGTAACATTCCCCCACTTAGCGGCGTCCGCACTATTGCCTGATTGCATGATTACCGTTTCTGCTTGTGGCTGCTTCATCAAATCTTGCTCTAACTGCTTTCCCTTTTCCAAAATATCTTTGACAGGAACATCCTTCGGATAATTCATCTGAACAGAAACATAGCTGGCATCTGATGCATCGAGTGCCCCTTTTGGCATAGTCACATAAGCAGCAATGGAGCCAATCAGAAGCAGGAGACCCAACGATAAGCTAACCCATTTACGGCGAAGATTCCAGTCCAGAAAGCGGATAAACCATTTAGAAGGTTCATGTTCTTTCATTGATGTCCTTCTCAGCAGCCATGAGCTTAAAAGAGGAACAACCGTCAAAGCTACTACGAGTGAAGTAAGCAATGAATAGGTCACTGTTAAAGCAAACGGCAGTAAGAAAGCTTGCAAACTACCACGTAAGAGACCCATCGGCAGAAATACTGCTACCGTAGCGATGGTTGATGAGGTAATCGCTCTAGCCACTTCCCCAGTTGCGCTAATAATCATTTCACGAGAAAGGGGTTCTTTTTGCAGCCTACGGTAAATGTTCTCAATCACCACGATACTATCATCGACCAAGCGGCCTACCGCAACCGCGACTCCCCCGAGTGTAATGATATTTAAGCTTATGCCGGAAATGTTCAGCAGATATAAGGTGACCGCTAACGAAAGCGGAATGGATACTGCCGTAATCAGAGTAGCCCGCAGGTTACGCAGGAACAACAGAATCACAATCGTCGCAAATAATGCACCTAGCAATACCTCACGCATCATACTGTTCACCGAGGTAACTACCATATCCGATGTACTGAATACCACTGCTGCTTCTGCATTAGGAATGGTTTTATTAATATGATCTACGGCAGCCTGAATGTTATCTCCGACACTGACTGCATTCGCATTAGCCTCTTTGGTCACTATGGCGAATAGAACGTCTTTCCCATTCGAACGGCTGACACTTTCCTGATCCTGCTTCAATTCGACAGCAGCGATATCCTGCAGTTTAACGCCCGCAGATACAGGAAGCTTTTTTAAAGTATCCATACTATCTATCGTAGAAACTACGTTAACATTACCGGTTTGCCCACCAATTGTTTGCTCCCCAAGGGATGCCGATACATTACGTCCTTGAAGTAAACCTAATACTTGTGGAGTCGTGACTCCCTTCTCAGCCATTAATTTTGGGTCCAGCTTAACACTGACCTGCGGAGTTACCTTACCATATAAAGCAACGTTCGCTACCCCTTCAGCTTTTTGCATCTCTGGAATGATAGTTTCTTCCGCAAGCTTAAGATTCTCTTTAGTCAGGCCCTCGTCAAAAGCAAGGGTAACCTGGGATACAGGAATCATGGAGGTATTCAACTGAAGTACAAAAGGAGCCATTACCCCTTCCGGGAACTTCAATGAATCGACGACCTTCTGGACCTCCTGTGCAGCATCCTTCATATTCGTTTTCGAATCATAAAAAATATTCACCTGCGCATATCCGTCTCCGGAAGTGGACAGTATTTCCTTCTTCCCCTTCACAAAAGCGGCCCCAGCTTCTATCGGCTTCGTTACATTAGTCTCCATAGCATGTGTATCCTGGCCAGGACCCAGCACAGTTACAGTCACTTGAGGATTATCCGCCTCTGGCATAAATTCCATCGGTAACGAAGTGTAGCTCATCCCTCCCACCACAAGAGCCATGACTACTAAAAGCCCCACCGCAGCCTTGTTACCGAACGACCATTTTGTTAACCATTTCATTTTCTTTTTCCCCTTCCACTCCACATGATTTCTGGCACTCCCCTTATGTCTGTTTGATTATGTATTAATTTCCATCCCGAGATTTAGTTTAGTCATTTTTGGCTGAAGTCAAAACAGCCCTACGGCTGGTTTCGTACTCAGTCTTAAGACGGGGAACTTTCCCCTTCTGCAGACAGATCCCCGTACTTTTTCTTGATGATGGCAACTTGAACGTGAGCATAAAAAAAGAGCCCCGTTAGCCATATAAATGGCCAACAGGACTCCCTTTTGTTATGGTTTATTTCCCTTCCGCACGTACTGGATCACGGAACATAAATTTCAATAGTGGCGGCGTTACAAGTGTAGTTACAATGACAACAATAATGACCGAAGTAAAATACTGTTGCTGTAACAAGCCGCTTTGCAGCCCTGTGGCGGCAATGATCAACGCAACTTCCCCCCGTGAAATCATCCCTGACCCAATAATGGCAGACGAGTGGTTATCAAAGCCTGTAAGACGCGCGCCCAGACCGCCACCAAACAGCTTGGTCAGAATGGCAACCACCGTAAGCAAGATCACGAAGCCTATTTGACTGCCTACCCCTTCAAAGGAAACACTAAGTCCGATACTTACAAAAAAGACCGGCACAAAAATCGAATAAGCAATCGGCTCGAGCTTGGATTCTACCGTGTGCTTAAAGGAAGTTTGCGAGATAGCAATCCCAGCCGCAAAGGCACCAATGATTCCTGCCATCCCCATGATTTCAGCAAAATAGGCGAATGCGAAACAAATCATTAACGCTGCTGAGATAACTGCCTCTGTCACCTTCAGCGGAGCCATCCATTTCATGACCCGAGGAACAATAAACCAGCCGGCAACAATCGCTACGGCAAAGAACAACACCTTTTTCCCAATTAGAAGACCAATAGAAACGTCTGCCCCTGTACCGAAAAAGCTCATCAGAACAGCGAGCAAAATAACAACCAGAATATCATCTACTACAGCAGCCCCCAGAATTGTAGAGCCTTCACGTGTGTTCAGCTTATTCATATCTTTTAACACCTGCACCGATATGCTGACCGATGTTGCACTAAGAATAACGCCCATAAACAATGCATTATGATAAGCAAAACCAAACATTTCTCCTAAGGCGAACCCACCCAAAAAGGGTAATATAATTCCACCGACGGCTACTGCAAAAGCTGATTTCCAGTTCTTGCGCAATTGATCCAGGTCCGTCTCAAGCCCTGCTATGAACATTAACAGTAGAACACCGATCTCAGAGATATAATGAATAAACTCTCCATCCTGAACCCAGCCCAGTACCGCAGGCCCCAGTATGATTCCCACAATAAGCTTGCCTAGCACAGCTGGTTGCCCAAGCCGCACAGATAGATCACCAGCTACTTTGGTGAACAATATGATCAGCATAAGATATAAAACAAACTCCATCTTTCTATCCACTCCCTTGTTGTATATAAGAACTGCCAACCAGGAGCTTCTCCAAGCCAAAAAAAGACAAAGAGGAGCCCTTGTTGACAGGCTCCTCCAAAAAACAAATAATTATTCAATTTAACTTTATAAATTATATTATACCTATATTTAAAATAACTGTAAACCAGATGCGCCGATAATATAATTATGCACATTTGATTTGTTCTAGAATGCAATTACTTATTTCAGATAGAACACTTCACGTAAGGGCTGCATAGGCACCTCATCATTGAAATCAAATGACCCTTCAACCATCTTAGAGGTAATCGCATTCCAGCGGTTGCAGGCATCACTTTTGGCAATGTAATCAAAAGCCGCCTTACTATCCTCACACTCATAACAGTAAAAAAATTGATTGCCATTCTGAAAGATGGAATAGTTAGAAATACCAGCCTTACTGTGCTCCTCCAAAATTTCTGGCCAAGGATTTAAATGCATAGCTACATACTCCTCTAAACATTCTTCCTTCACCCGCCATGTCCAAGCCAATTTATTGCTGCTCATCTGCTCATCCTCCTAGAAATCCCCTCTTTTGCACATATTAAGAACTAGGGACATTTGATACCTATTATTGTACCTGAATAGAGTAGTCCAAGCTATGCATATCTATATTCTCTGGAAATTTCTTAAGCGTTAATTCCGGCTTCACTCGGACGAAGAATAGCAGAACCAATCGCCAGCAGCACGGCGGCCATAAGGCCCAAGATGGCAAAGGGCAGCCATAATTCATTCCAGCCCCCACCTGTAGCAGCGATATCGATCGCTTGGATCGCCCATTTTTGCGGTACAAAATTAGCTGCCTTCTGCATATAGTCCGGCATAATGGATAACGGCCAGAAGCAGCCTCCAAGCATACATGTCGGGGTCAAGATCAGCGAATTAAGCATGCCCGTATTATTGGGATTGCGAATCAGACCTGCTACCGTACTAGCTAAACCCATGGAAACGAGCATAAATGCTGCAAGAACCAAGAAATACAAGTAGAGCGGTAACCCAAAGTCAAACTGCAGCACATAACGGCCTAAGGCAAGTATTACAATGATTTGAATTAACCCAACGATGAAGCTTCCCAGAAAATTACCGAGGGCAATCTCATACGAACGAACCGGGGCACTGAACATACGTTTCATCGTTCTTTCTCTTCGATCATCCATAATAAGTGACACTGAACTTGTAACCAGCCCCATTAAGAACATCAAAGTAAATCCTGTGACGATGCTTAAGCCCTCTTTGGGATATAAATCATAATCCGTTCTTATACTGCCTACACTATGTTGCTCTGCTCTCTGCATTACGGCAGCAAACTGTGAGTCTGAGCCAGTAGCCTCAGCCCGAGCTGCTCCAATTAGTCCAGCAGTGTTTCGCATTTCATCAGCAATTACACGGATTTTCATTTTTACCATAATTGATGTTTCGGTAGCCTTAAGCTCATACACACTAATTTGCGGCTCTTCTCCAGCAAGCAGTGCGGAGGTGAAGTTTTGCGGTATCAAAACACCGGCTTCTCCGTTCTGATCGATAATACTCTCCCTCAAATTATCCTCATCTGTCTTCTCCACAAGCTTATAATCACCGGTATTCTCCAGCTCGGTAAGCAAATGTTTACCTGCTGCACCATCATCCATATTCGAATATAAAATAGTAGCCGGTCTTTCACCCATACTTCCACTAATTGCTACTATCACCGACACGACAATACAGGGCAGAAGAATATACGTAAGCAGCCCATTCCGAGAACCGATCGTTCTTTTCACCATATTCCAAGCAATCGTTAAGATCTTATCCATGGTAACCTACCTTCCGGTACGAGATAACCGCTCCACTGAATAGAACTAGACAGATGATCGACATGACCAGCAGATTCGGCAAAATCTCTGAGACCTCTGCATGCAGCATCATTTTTAGAACAGCTTGTAGCACCCAGTGATTCAGGGTAAATACCCCGACGGAGTTCACCCATGATTCCGGAAGTGGAGCCATCCCTCCACTAATAAAGGTCATGACCACAGTGATAACATTAATAATACTTCCTGCACTTGCTTTAGTTTTGCTAAACATTGAAATGACAATCGATAACGTCATGGAAGCAATGATCATTAAGAGACAGAAGAGCAGCAGCAAGCCCGGACGATTGCCCCAATTTACACCAAACAACAAGTGAGTCAGGATAATAATCGCTGCACACTGCACTACACTTACAACCCCTACACCTAACATTTTACCAATAAACAGCTCAGAACCTTTTACCGGCATTGAAGTTATTCGGAAGAGGGTATGATTTTCTTTTTCATTAAAAAGAGAGGTACTGACGGTCAAACCGCTATATAGCAGAAACATCAGCATCATGGATACCGCATAGAATTGGGAGGCTGTATAGGATCGGCCACCTTCACTGAGCGCCCCAACCTTAACAGAAGGCTGCTCCCCCGAACTTGGTGCAGTAACAGTCAAAGCTTCTGGACCCAGCGTCATAGCTACGGACTGCTTATAGTTAATATTGTTCAAAAAGTTATCGAATACCGTCCCCGCAACCATATTATCTGTCCGATCTTTACCCAGAATAAACTCTAGCTGTGCAGTATCACCGCTTTGTACTTTTTTATCGAAGCCTGGAGGAACAATAACCGCATAACCATATTTTCCGGTACGCAAGCCGCTTTCCGCTGTCTCTCGGCTCCCTACTTTGACCGGAATGATGATATCCTTAAGCTCCGGCGTCTTCAAAAAGCTGTCTATCATCGCCGAGCTTTCATATCCTTCTCCAGAAAGATTAACTATACCAACACGTACTGGATCAATCTCAGACGCTGCCTTATCACCGATTACACTGGAAAGGGAGGCACCCAGCAGAAAGATCAAAAGCAGCGGTAGCAGAAACATATTAATGATGATTGAGCGTGAAATAAACAGCCTGCGAAGCTCATAAATCATAATTGTCCAAATATTTCTCAAAGCGTTCTCTCCCTCCTTTAATCGCGCAATGTCCGTCCTGTCAAACTAAGGAATAATGTCTCCAGATCCGGCTCCTCTATATTCAAAGAACCAATAACCCCTTCATGTTTAGCAAAAATAAATAAGATATCCTGCAGCTCATCCTGTGAGGAGGGGAGAAACATTTCTACCGTTCCCTCTTTACTTTCCACTCTCGTGATCCGCGGGTGTAGACTAAGCTCATTGATTAGCTCCGGGGTGATGTTCGTTGCTTTGACCACTATTTTTTCTTCCTGAGAAACCCGTTCCCGCAGCTCCTTTTCCGTACCACAAGCAATGATATGTCCCTTATCCATAATCGCTACCCGATCACAAATGGCTGCAACCTCTTCCATATAATGACTAGTGTAGATGACGGTTGAGCCAAGCCGATTGAGCTCTTTGACCGACTCAAGGATATGATTACGAGACTGCGGATCAATCCCTACGGTCGGCTCATCCATAATAATCAGCTTTGGATGATGCATGATGGCACAAGCGATATTCAAACGTCTCTTCATCCCTCCGGAGAAGGTGGCTGGTTTTTCTTTGGCCCGGTCACTAAGTCCTGTGAAAGCAAGAGCTTCCGCCACCCGCTCTTTCAGCAATTTTCCCCGCAAGCCATACAATCTTCCGAAAAAAGTTACATTTTCAGCTGCTGTCATTGTATTGTACAAAGCCAAATCCTGCGGAACTAAGCCGATCTTTTTCTTAACCTCCAGTGCATACGAAGAGACTGATAACCCATCAATAACAATGTCTCCACTATCAATCTTTAGCAGGCCGCAAATCATACTTATAGTTGTACTTTTGCCCGCCCCATTCGGCCCTAGCAGGCCAAAGATCTCTCCTGCTTGAATCGTAACATTCACATGATCTACCGTTAATTTGTTCTCATACCGTTTCACCACATCGGTCAACACCGCGATTGCCATCTCTTATCTCCCCTGTCGTGTGTGCTTCTATATTTTCAATTTTATTCTAGGTTGAATTTTTACGGATGTACGAAAGGTCATTTTTTGAAGGTGACTAAAGTCATCTCCTGAAGTAGTGGGATAATATGCTAAGATTATTAAAAAACATAAAGGATGACTAAGGCGTGCCCAGAGAGCTAAACTTATTGCGTTACGGACTCATCTTAATCCCTGCGTTTATTACCATTTATGTCTATCAATATAACGATTATGGAATCTTCACGCTGCATATCCTGATGCTTCTATTCCTTGTGGTCATGGTGCCAAAGCTCCCTCGATCCATTCATGCTTTGATTAGTATCATTGAAATCTTGTTCACGGCCTGGTTATGTTATCAATATGGCAGCATGATGATTTTCCCCGCTATATCAGCACTGCTTTATTATTCCAGACTCCAGCCTAAAGCAGTGCCTTATGTGTTCACAGGTGTACATCTGATAGCTTTGAACGTTGCACTCCAGAATTCTCCATCGCTCGTAGTGACTTACATTAACTTTTCATTTCTGCTCACTGCCTACCTAAATAAGCTATTATTAAAAGCTGGCCAGAGGCGCGAAGACACTCTTCTTCTATATGATGAGTTACGCAAAAAGCATTTCGAGCTCGATGAAGCTCGCAACCGCCTGCTGGAGTTCAGCGCGCAAGTAGAAGAGTCTGCCCAATCCAAAGAGCGCGTCCGCATCTCACGACAGCTCCATGACGATATCGGCCACCGGCTAATCCGGATTAAAATGATGATGGAGGCCGCCCTCCAGACCTTGCCTACCTCTCCCGAGAGCGGAATGCAAATGATGGAACTGATTCGTGACCAGCTGTCGGCCAGCATGGACGATATGCGGTCCGCAGTTAAACGTATCAACTACACTCCGAAGCTTGAGGGAGCTTATGCGTTAGACCGGCTGCTCGAAGAAATTGGACGTGAGACGGGGATCGAGACCTCATACCAAGTACAGGGCATACCTTATCCACTCTATCCCAGTATTCAAGTAATCCTGTACAAAAACGCCCGTGAAGCTATAACCAACGCCTTGCGGCATGGAAAAGCAACGTCCATCCGGATCAAAATTGACTACGCGCAAGCAGGAATCACTATGGAGGTTAGCAACAATGGATCACTTCCAGAAGAAGAGAAGCTCCGCAAATTATTGGGGAGTGGTGGAGACGGGATGAAAGGAATGTACGAGCGCACTCATCTGATCGGCGGAACACTCGAACTAAGGCAGGCGCCACATTTTACAGTCGTTACACGGCTGCCCATTTATAAGCAAGATGAGATTGTATAACGAAAGGAGCCATGCTAATGATTAAAGTGTTGATTGTTGACGACGACCCCTTTATTCGCCAAAGTCTGCAAGTATTGCTAGGTATGGACCCAGATATTGAAGTTGCCGGAGCAGCTTGTGAAGGTAACGAGGCCTTGGAATTACTTCAAAAAGGATTAAAGACCGATGTAGCTCTGATGGATATCCGCATGCCCGGCTGCGGTGGCGTTGAAGGAACGGAGAAGATTAAGCAGGCTTTTCCGCAAATTGCGATATTGATGCTGACCACTTTCGATGACGATGAATATATCATTGAAGCACTGCGTAACGGAGCTAGTGGATATTTGCTCAAAAACATACCGCCAGACCGGATCATCCAGGGCATTAAAACGGTTTTTGATGGGAACATGCTTATCCACCCTGATATCGCCCGCAAGCTGGCAACCTTTCTGCAGCCTACGGCACGGCAAGAATTGCCACAGGTACAGCCACTGGAATCGTTCGGATTGACCAAAACAGAGCTGGCTGTAGTGGCTTCTATCGCTGAGGGGCATAGCAACAAAGAAATCGCCGGACAGCTTTTTTTAAGCGAAGGTACCGTCAAAAATTACATAACGGATATATTAAGCAAATTAGAGCTCCGCGATCGTACGCAAATTGCAATTTTTTATTTGAAGAACATGCGGGGTTGAACTAGTAACATATAACATGTGAATAGGCCGCTGCCAAAGTTAGTTTTTCTTACGGACTCCAGTGAAGTTACTCCTTGGACGCGGGCTCGGACTCCAGTGACGTTGCTCCTTGGCGCGGGCTCGGACTCCAGTGACGCTATTTACAATTTTATCGGCGTTTGAGCAGAGTTTCGGACTCCAGCGACGTTACTCCTTGGCGCGGGCGGGCTCGGACTCCAGCGACGCTATTTACAATTTTATCGGCGTTTGAGCAGAGTTTCGGACCCCAGCGACGTTATTCCTCAGAAAGAGGCTCATTTGGGGTGTTTTTAATGCCAATAGTGGCTTTCGGGTCCGTTACCATTCTAAAAAAGCGAAAATGCTGCGATTAGGGGCAACTGGGTCCGATAGCAACTTCTCGCACGCGAAACTACCATCTAATCAAAACAAAGATGCCCCATTCACCATTTCATGGCTGATGGGGCATCTTCTAGTTATCCTTCCGCTGATTCCCGCTTGGCTTCAGTGGTTTTTTTTCGTTTAAGTTGGCCGTCCGGAAGGTTCCGGCTGCGTATGCCTGTCTTCATCCCGATGATGCTGTAGATGCTGGAAGGCTTCGCCTCAGCGGTAATCATCCCATCCGTCTCCGGCACCAAAATAATACCGAGCTGATGGTGATCCCCATCATAGATCGGGCTTTGAAGGTATTTGCTCTCCCCTTCACGGTTCAGCACCTCCAGCTTGCAGAACGCTGGATTCATGCGCAGCGCCTCATGTAGCTGCGCCGCATCGGTCAACAGGACCCCGTTGACCTTCAGTAAGATCTCACCGGGCAGGATGCCCAGCTCCTGGCCGGGACTGCCCGGCAGCACGGCCAGCACTTTGCGGCCGCGCGGTGGATGCACGAAGATGGGGCTGATGCTGCGCTCTTCCAGAGCGCTGTACCAGCTTAACCCTTCGTGCAGCACAATGGCTGCGAGCGCCGCGACCAGAGTCAGCGGGCTCCACCAAGCGGCAAGCAGGCTTAAGCCGAGCAGGACGATGCTGTAGATCAGCAGTCGTCCTGCAGTGCGGGCCGCCTTGCGCCCGGGCAGCATGCCCTGCGTCATCTCGCTGAAGCCGATGATGACGGGCAAAGAGACGATGCCAAGGCTGCCGCCCAGCAGCGAGTGCCATGGCAAATCCGTTCCTGCTCCCGATGGGATCAGCAGGAACAGCGGCAGCGGCCAGAAGGCCTGCAGCTGATAGCCGCCAACGACCATGCCTCGCTTTCCCTTCAGGAAGAGCGGCGTTGCAAGCTTGGCCCCTTGTCTGCGGGCCAGCAGTGCCTCCGCCATGTGCAGCAGCGCAGCTAACACTAGCAAAGCAGGAATATCCATCTCCCGTATGGCGGTGGTAATATTCCCTACCGTTCCACTATCTAAAGCATCTGGAAAGAAAGAAATTACAAACTGAACGATACCTAACAAGCCTATAGAATACGCAAAGCACAAATACCGCACACGCAGTAGCGACAACACGAGACTAACTACCCAAATACAGGCTACAGCGGTACCTGATAACGATATTCCTAGCAGAACGGCTGCTATAGAGACGACCAAACCCATGACTAAACCACTCCATACCGTCCGCAACGTTTCCTGACCCCAGCTATGTAATTTTACATGTATCAGCTTTCGTTCTAATGCCACCTGCCTACGGTAATATAACGCAATAAATATAATAGCAATGTAGTAATACGGCTGGATCAATAAGTGTAAGAACGCAGTGCCCAAGCTTCCTAA
The DNA here is from genome assembly GCF_037970385.1 of Paenibacillus sp. FSL R5-0928. Classification (NCBI taxonomy): domain Bacteria; kingdom Bacillati; phylum Bacillota; class Bacilli; order Caryophanales; family Paenibacillaceae; genus Paenibacillus; species Paenibacillus sp. FSL R5-0928. The sequence goes on from NZ_CP150225.1 coordinate 6,621,723, forward strand.
CAGTTCCTGAATCACATTCAAACTGTTCGTCACACTCCTTTTCGTCCGATGACTGATTTGTATATATTCTAATTCCTCTACGTCGGTTGGCATTTTCTTATCTAAAAGAAAAAAAGAAGGCTGAATTCAGCCTTCTTACTTTTTCGACGCTGCCGCCTTAATTTCCTTCTGAATCTCAGCAATCCCTTTATTCCGTTGGTTGTCGTGAGCAGGGTCTTGAATGACCTTGATCAGCGCTGCTTCCAGCGCCTCCGCTGTCTTGGCGTCAATTATGCCTGTGACTTGGAGCTTTGCTGTACTTTGGAACTTCTTCACTGCGTCCTTAGTGCCAGCATCGAAATAGCCATCTTTACGTCCAGGCTTGTAACCCAAACCGTCCAGCATCGTCTGTGCACTCTTCACATCAGCGTTGTTCATATTATATTGCAGCGCCACGCTTTTGTTAATTGGAGCCACCGAGAAGTAATCCGGCTGCGCTACCGCGATATCCGGTTTAATGCCCTTGCCGTGGATCCATGTGCCGTCTGGCGTAAGCCATTTGGCAATGGTAACTTTCAGCAAGCTGCCGTCTCCAAGCTGTTTGTCAAAGCTCGTCTGCACGGTGCCTTTACCGAAAGAATTGTCACCGATTAGCTTAGCTCCTGCCGACTGCTGCAAGGCACCCGCCAATATTTCCGAAGCACTTGCGCTACCTTTATTCATCAGCACGACCACTGGATAAGCTTTACTCGATCCTTTTGAGGTGCTAACTTCGCGTTTTTTGTCTTTGTATTCTATTTGCACTATAGATTTGCCAGCTGGAACAAATTGCTCTGCCATTTCAATAACAATCGGAAGAACACCACCTGGATCATTGCGGACGTCAATAACAAGTCCCTTCATGCCTTGCTTCTCTAACTTCTCCAGCTCTTCCTTGAATCGTTCTGCGGTATTCAAGGAGAACTGCGTAACCTCGATTACGCCCACATTGTCCTTTTCCATGGTAGCGTAGACTGTTTCGAGCTTCACATCATCCCGGGTAAGAACAAATTCCAGCGGCTCTACAGCGCCGGAACGTTGTATTTTCAAAGTGGCCTTACTGCCCTTAGGACCGCGAATCTTGGCAACAGCTGCATTCAGCTCCATACCTTCCAGCGATTCACCGTTAACGGACAAGATAACATCTTTGGCCTGAATCCCAGCTTTCTCAGCAGGTGAGCCCTTGATCGGAGAGACCACGACTACCTTGCCATTATCCGAAGAGACCTCCGCACCGATACCTGAAAAGGAACCCTCAATGCTTTCTTCGAATTTCTCAGCTGTTTCTTTACCCATATAGTTGGAATAAGGATCGCCCAGCGCTTCCATCATACCGTTGACAGCACCGTCTATCAGCTTCTCCCGATCTACTGTCTCGTAGTAATTGCTCTCAATCAGACTGAGAGCAGTTCCAAGCTTCTGGGATTCCTTCTGCTGAAGGCCAGTAACCTGCAATGCTGAGGCCAGTCCTTCTCCTGCAGCTTGTCCAATAACATGACTATAACCCGTCACGCCCAAGGTCACCAGACTACCGCATAGCAGGGCGGCGATAATCATAAACGCCGCTGTGCTTTTTTTTAACATGATGTTCCCACCGTCCCTTCTTGTCCATCTCGCAAACAACTCCATAAGTCCGTCCTGAAAGGTACGGTATCTCTTCCAGTATATGCCGTACGTTCAAATAATATGAGTTATAAGTTCTTAAAAATTAGAGATAAGGCATCGGATTTACTGTCTTGCCGTCGATCCGAACTTCAAAATGGAGATGGGGGCCCGTCGAATTACCTGTAGAACCGGATTCAGCAATCACATCCCCACGATTGACTCTATCCCCAGGGCTAACCTTGATACCACCTTTACGGATATGTCCGTAGAGGGTCCAAACTCCGCCGCCATGATCAACAATTACACAATATCCATAGCCGCTATACCATTCAGCTACGATTACCGTTCCGGAATCAGCCGCATGAATATTGGTTCCTTGTGGAACTGCAAAGTCTACCCCGGTGTGTACTTTCCCCTTCTCACCCGTAATTGGGTGTGTCCGTGGTCCGTAGGAGGAAGAGATTCTTGCCGAACCTACAGGCAGCAGGAAGGGTCCATCTCCACCAGCATACGCGGTTGAGGAGCTGGAGCTTGAACTGCTGCTTGCCTTGCTAGCTGCAGCTTTCTTGGCCGCTGCTGCTGCCCGGCGTGCTGCTTCTGCTTTGGCGGCTGCTGCTTTGCGAGCCGCTTCCTCAGCTTTAATCTTATCCTTTTGGGTTTCCAAAGCAGAACGTTCGCTCGCCAGCTTAACCAGCTTCTCGTTCTGCTCTTCACTTAGATCATCGCTTTCTTGAATCTGCTTATCATAAAATGCGATAAGCTCCTGCTTCTCCGCTTCCTTCTCTTTCAGCAGGCTTCTCTGATTTTCCAAGGAGGTGTATAACTGCTTGGCTTGAGCATATTGCCCCTCAAGCTCCTGCTTCTTCTCTACAACTGTCTGCTTGTCCAGCTTGTGTTGGACTAACAGCTCCTGATCCTGATCCACAATCATCTTAAGCGAATCGGTGCGGCCCAGAAAATCAGAGAAGCTTGTCGATGAGAGCAAAACATCTAGGTAAGACACCGCTCCATCCGTGTACATCAACCGGACACGGGATCCTAAGAGTTCTTCTCTTGAGGCCACTCGTGCCTCTGCTTCATCCAATTCCGTTGCTGTAACGTTAAGGGATTCTTCTGTATCGGAAATTTTGTTAGAGATTTCGGTCATTTTACCTTTAACTTGATCCACTTGCTGCAATACATATTGTAAATTAATATTTGTCTTATTCTTATAGTGCTGCGCTTCCTGCGTTTGGGACTCCGCTTTCTCTTGCTGCGCCTTAGCTTCCTGCACCTCTTGTTGCAGCTGCTTTAATTGCTTATCGATCTCGGCAACACTTGTTTTTTTGGCATATCCATCAGAGGGTTGGAATATAGTGACAGCTAGTAACATTACGGCTAGTCCGGCGGCAATCTTCTTCAACTCGCACTCCCCATCCTTCACTCTTAAATTAAACTTTCAAAAACTTACGAATAGAAACCGTACTTCCCCAGACGCCGATCAGCACGCCTAGTCCTACTAACAGACCTACGAGCAGCAGCCAAATATCACTGAAAGGGATCAGCTGCAATCCGAGCATAGGATCTCCCTGTACCGAAGATTCCAAACCGTTGTAGCCGGCATATAAAACGCCCGAAGTAATCAATGATCCAATGAGTCCAATTAATGCCCCTTCTATAAAGAAAGGCCAACGAATAAAATAATTTGTCGCGCCTACCAGCTTCATAATCCCAATCTCTTTACGCCGGGCAAGAATCGTTACCCGAATAGTATTGGAGATGAGGAACATAGACATAAGTGCCAGCCCCGCTACAAAAATAAAGCCAATGTTGCGTACGGCACGCGTGATTTTAAACAATGTTTCAATCGAGCCTTTGCCATATTTCACTTTGTAGATAGGCTGCTCCGTATGTGTCTTATTAAGGGCTTGAATCTTCTCAGCCACAAAAGCAACGGTTGTAGGTTCAATAACCTCTACCTGAAGGGTATCTGGAAGCGGGTTATTGTCTTCATCGAACCCTTCCAGAAGCTCTGCTGCCTCCTCGCCCATATCTGCGCGGAGATCTTTAAGTCCCTGTTCCTTGGAGATGAACGTAATCTTGCTGACCTCCGGCATATTGCCAATTTCAGTCTGCAGGGTCTCGCGCATCTTCTGATCTGTATTCAAAGCTAGATGCACTTTGATCTGTACCTGACTGTCTGCCTCATCAGCTACAGAATTTACGTTGAGGACAAGAAGAATAAATACACCTAGAACAAAAAGAGAAACAACAATCGAAGTGATTGAGGCGATCGACATCCAGCCATTACGGAATACGCTTTTGAAGCCTTCCCGCACATGTCGCAAGAAGGTTTTAAAACTCATAACCATATTCCCCTCTCGCTTGGTCTCTGACAATGTTTCCATTCTCAATCGCAAGCACCCGTTTGCGCATTTTGTTCACAATATCTCTGTTATGGGTAGCCATTACAATCGTTGTTCCGCGAAAATTAATCTCGTCAAGCAGCTGCATAATGCCCCATGAAGTCTCGGGGTCTAAGTTACCTGTAGGCTCGTCCGCAATAATAACAGAAGGATTGTTGACGATAGCCCGTGCAATAGCGATCCGTTGCTGCTCACCACCAGAAAGCTGTGAGGGCTCACGATTCGCTTTACTTCTCAGCCCAACCAAATCAAGAACCTCATTCACACGTTTCTTGATGACTTTTTTCGGTGCTTCAATAACTTCCATAGCAAAAGCTACATTCTCGTATGCCGTCATTCTGGGCAAAAGCCGAAAATCTTGAAATACAACGCCGATATTACGGCGGACATAAGGGATTTTGCGTGGTTTTAGCTTTCCTATATTGAAACCTCCCACCGAAATCTGTCCTTTGGTAGGCACTTCTTCTCTATAAATCAATTTCATAAAAGTAGATTTACCCGCGCCGGAAGGGCCGACAACGTACACGAATTCATTGCGGTCGATTTTCACTGAAACTCCTTGCAGTGCGTGAGTTCCGTTAGGGTACGTTTTCCATACATCTTGCATTTCAATCATTTTCTCACTTCCCAATTATGACATTTTCCACTTGTGCGAATCGACATTGTCCACCTCAAGTTTCCATAAACTTCAATATTTCCGCAATGTATCTATTGTAACAAATCTGTAACTGATTGAGTACCCCGTAACTGCACGACTATTCGAAAGTTTTGTAGTGACTGGACATATACATATAAAAAAGCACCTAACGGTGCCTGTTATCAGATGTCGTAACTCCCTTTATTAGAGACTACTTGTTTCTTACTAAGTTATTATCGGTATCCCACGAAGTGTTCTTTAAGTTTTGTTACAGGGCCGCGCCTGCTTAGCGCAATCCAAATCCCCAAAAGGAGATTAATTATGAAAAAAATCCATGCTGCCCTCATAGTGGTCATCGCACTCGTCCTTATCGGCTCCTGCATTTACGGAGGGCTTCATCTATATGGCAGCAAAACTACGCTTCCAAAGGGTACAACCCTTGCCGGCTGGCAGGTCGGAGGCATGACCCTCACCGAGGTCCGCTCCCAGCTGGATCAGCGGCTGCGTGCCCTCGAATCCGTCCCTCTAGTGCTAAAAGTGGAGGGCAATGCAGATTTACCCCTAACTCTTAGTAAGACTGGGTTGAGTTATGAAGCCGCTGCTTTTCAGCAGGGCTTAAAAGAGCTTGCCGAAGGAACGCTTTGGGAGCGGGTAAAGGCACGCTATAACTTCCCTCAGCTGTGGAAGCTTGAAACTCATCTGGAAATCGCACAATTCCAGAAAATTCTAAGTCCCACTTGGGAGAAGGAGTCCTTTGGTGAACCAGTGGACGCTACGCGGCGAATTACAGGCGATGACCGAATCGTATATACTTCTGAGAAAACTTCCCTGGAGGTTGATTGGACAGCTCTGGAGACTTCCTTAGGAGCAGCTGCCCCCACCAGCTTCAATCATCTGAATACCCTGTTGGAGAAGGGAATCACGATGGAAGTCCCTTTGTTAATCCTGCAGCCTGACATAACATTAAAGAAATTAAAGGAACAAGGTATCGAGCGAAAAGTAATGCAATTCAGCACCTCTCTAGGTGCAAGTGGACCTGGACGAAGCTACAACGTAGAAGCTGCTGCCAAAGCTGTGGATGGAACCATTCTCCCGCCTGGAGCCGTCTTTGATTATGGAAAAGCTATAGAAAAAGCAAAGGTGAATTACGGCTTCCGTGAAGCGCCGGTGATTGTGAACGGCAAGCTGCAAGCAGGTGTTGGTGGAGGGATCTGCCAAGTGTCGAGCACTCTTTACAATGCCGCACTGCGTATAGGGCTAGAAATTGTGGAACGCCGTAATCATTCTTTGCCCGTCAACTACTTGCCCAAAGGTCAGGACGCAACATTCGCTGAAGGTTATATCAACTTTCGTTTTCGCAATACGACTGGCAAATATCTCATAATTAAAGCAGCTGTGCAGGGTAAATCACTGACCATAAAGCTGTTCGGCACGTTTCCGCAAAATGTCACTTACAAAGTTCATTCAAAAACAGTAGAGGTGCTCCCTCCAGTCGATAAATACGTAAACGATTCTTCACTGCCTCGTGGCAGCTCACGCGTTATTCAAAATGGGAAAACCGGATATATTGTTGAAACCTACATTACAAAGTATGTTGACGGTAAATCCACTGAGGTGAATAAACTGTCCCGCGACGTATATTACGCACAAAAACGATTAATCGCCATTAATCGTGGAGGCGTGAGCAAATCCATAATCCCGGATGTCCCCCGAAAGCAGCTGGTGGAGGATGGCGTCCGTAGTGAATAGCTAACAACAAATAACCGGTCAGAGCCCTAAGGTCTGACCGGTTATTTTTGCCAGCAATCTATTTTACCTGTAGCTTACGTTACCCGGCTTTGAAATTTACGATTCAGGGGTACATTAGAAGTAGACCCATAATCAGAAAGGATGAACATCCTATGACAACAGTCCTTGTAAATGATCTTACTGGTATTGTCCGCAGTGCTCCCGCTATTTTTGCCTCACGCACTTGCAGAGAAGCTCTTCGCGTCATGTTTCAGTATCCAGAATCCAAATGTATCGTCGTCTGCAATGCTATGAATGAACCCCTCGGATTGTTGATGAGCGAACGTTTCTTTTTAAAAGCTACAGGAAGATCCGGAGTAGATCTGTTCTACAGAGAACCTGCCATGAAGCTTATGAACAAAACCCCGCTCATTCTTGACATTTCCACTCCACTCGATACGGTATTGAGCCTCGCTATGAACCGCCCAGACCCTATGAAAAATGATTGTGTCATTATCACTCGCAAAGGTAAATTCGCTGGTGTTGCTTATACCTCTGACCTTATCCGCGCCCAAGCGTAGAGCCTATTTGCTCTTCCTCTTCTACCCTAAACCTTCCTCAAAAAAGAATATCCGGTGACGTATCAATTCTCCAGTATCCATTCACCTTTTTCAGCTTCACATACACCGACTCACTGCCTTCCTGCCCGCTCGAATAAGGAACTGTTAAGTCAAATTCAGCGGTTGTTGCAGTTTTGGAGAGCATTCGGGCGGTGGCTTTTTCAAACATTAATGAGTTTCCAAAATCTGCATTCACCTGTGACATTCTACCTTCATGCTCCAAAAATTGAGTCTGCACATAATAAGCTGCTGCATTATGCGTGTAGGCTTTTTTTATGTAATTCATCAGCTTCGCCTTTGTCCCAATATCATTGGAAAGGTAACGGTACTCTTGCGCTTTATACATGAAGGTTTCCATCGGGAAAAAGTTGCCCCCACGGCTAGTATAGAAATAGATTGCTCTGGCATGTACAACAAGCGGTACCACACTTTTTACCGTCAAATTGTTTATAGTAGCTGGGCCTTCTTTTCCTGTGCCAATCACAGCCACATTTTTTATTGCCGAGCTTCCCACTGATGATGAAGCTGCCATAACTCCGCTACCTGCTGATAAAAGGCCTAAAGAAAGGGCCAACGAACCAAGCATCCATTTTTTGTTCATCTGAAGTTCCTCCTCTTTCATCTGAAAAATACAGGCGATCGCCACTGTTTCAGCTTATGCACCCCGCAAGCTAAAATACCCAATAAACAGAGGAATGAAAACGTATTACAACTCTTTTGAAAATATAAAAAAACTCCACCCTCCTGATTCACAGGAAAAGCGGAGTAATATAGTTAAATAAAGTAGTACAAGAACCCTAATTGGATGCTGCTGCGGTGGCCTCAAAATACGCTGTAAAAGCTACGTTAGCAGTCAAAATACTCTCCGTATTGTTCTTAGTACGATCCTCGTAGGATTGCTGAAAATTGAAAGAGTCCACATTCACAATACGAGGTAAGGCTTGTAGTTCATCCATCCATTGCCGGATCCCCGAATATGTCCCTTCCACCACTGCAGTCATTTTGATCTGTTTGACCGTCGGGAATGACACCTCAGCTGAACCTGTCATTTGCTGAATCGGATTAGCCTCATCCATAACAAAACTAAGATCCTTTAGCCGCGCTTGTGAGGACGTGCTAACCTCCCGCAAATCAACAATCAGACCTTCGCTGTCATCGCCCTTTGGGAGTTCCCCCAGTAATTCCTTCTGTTCTAGATCTCCCTCAGTGCCGCTGCCCTTCAGCTCATTGATTTTGGTTTGGAGGACTTCTGCTTCCTTTTCCAACTGACCGATCTCGCTGCTCTGTGCGGAAATTTCCTTATTGGTCGGCTGAACACCCAGCATATAGAACGCAAACAATATCAGGAACAAAATCAGCACTCCCAGAACAATCGGCGAGCGATACTTATTGATCTGTTCCATCGCTGCTCACCTCCCCTTGGCTGGCATCCGTTTCACTGTTTTGAAGCTTAGCCGCTGCTAAGTTCACTTTATAAATAGCCGTATACGTATTGTATGAAATGGCATCTGCGGCTCCTTCAGTAAGCTTTTGAATAGAGGCATCGGTCGTAAAAGACATTTGGCGAAGTTGTCTTAAATAGTTGGAAGCATCCTCCATAGTGGATACATTTACAGTCAGATCTATAGAGGTCCGGTAGGTATAGTTAATATCACGGATTAGTGCCTCCTTAGGCAATCCCTCCACTAATTCGTCCAAGATAGGGACTACAATCACCTTATTGTCCTGAAGCACTGTGATGGCTGCTTTCCGATCTAGCTGTCCAGGTCCGCTGTTCTTAAGCTTCGCGAGCTCTACTTGGAGCATTAAACTGCGATCCTGCAGGCCTTGCAGCTCTTCTTTACCATTAGAAATCTGACCCTTATTGGCCGAAAAATAAATCCCCGTTCCGATCATCCCCAGCAGCCAGATCGCTACAAGCCCCATCGTGACATAAGGAAATAGCAACGTCTCCCGATCTTCTCTCGGCAATAAATCAATCGTATCCGTGTTGATGCTATTTTTTAGAGCGGTCCCGGCAGCTACGCGGTAATCATTTAGTTCAGGGTCAGAAACAGCAGCACTAGCCATCTGTTCCAGACTTATTGGTGTTATTACAAGTTCAGCTAGGGACTGCTGGAGTTCTAGGTCCAGTTGTTTACGAATCGAGGGAGTGCCCGTAATCACTAAATTGTTGATACGAGTGGAACCGTCATGCAAGCTGTATTGATAAAAGCTGAGCATACGGGAGATTTCCGCAGTGATTTCCACCATTTGCTCGGGTGATAAATGTTCTTCTACAGCGACAGCTGTTTCTGCCAAGGTTTCACTGTCTGTCAAAAGATCCATTCCCGCTAAATTTCTTCCTTTATGTAGATCAAGTAAGTTTATCGTACGAATGAAGACCGGATTCCCGTTTCTGAACATATAAATGTCCATTACCGATGGCTCCATATTAATCAGCATCGTCTCCGCAAAGCTCTCCCCGTGCCCAGTGGTTATAGCACGCGCCAAGGCGGTTGCCGAAATTTCGACACTGCTTATCCGAAGACCCGCCCGCTCCAGAACTTCTACGTAATCCTGAATCGATTTTCGCGGAGCAGCAAATACGAGCAGGTGACTTTGCTCCTCATCCACTTCGAGCGTTACATAGTCATAGACAGGATTTTCAAAAGGTAAATGCAGTCCCGTCTCCACTTCCAGCTTCACCAGTTGTTCTACCTGTTTGTCGTTGGTACTAGGAATACTCATTTTACGGATAATGATCTGTGAAGGGGGAATGGACAAAGAAACCTTACTGCCCCGTAACCCTTCCTTCTTCACCCACTGCCTTACCCGATCATAAAGCGCCTCGCTATCCGCCACCTGATTCTCAATGATCATGCCTGGAAGGAGCGGGAGAAACCGTTTTTTACGGACTTCCCATGACTGTTTATTCTTAAAACTAATATAACGGATTCCGGCAGCTTCAATTGAAAGTCCGGCCACTTTGGGGCCTAATCCAAGCATGTGATCAATGTCCTCCTATCCGATAAGCGAGAGATACGCGCTGATGATGTATGAGCCATATCCAAAACTAATTAAAGCTCCTATAGCTAACCATGGGCCGAAGGGTACCGGCTGTTTACGTTTGATTACACCGAGCAGCATCAGCAGTCCGCCCACCACGCTCCCAAGCAGACAAGCCACAAAAAAAGCCAAAATCACATTCGGAAAACCAATCACCAAACCCAGCAGCGCAAATAACTTCACATCTCCAGCCCCCATGCCACCTAATAGAACAAAAGGGATAAGAACCCCTCCCCCAAGCACAGCTCCTAGCAGATGATGCCATATCGGTCCATCCGGAAATAACAGTACAAGAATCAGCAGCAGCGGTAAAAAAAACAACAATACCTTATTGGGAATCAGCATGTACTTCAAATCCGCAACCGTCACGATAACCGCTAAACTCACAAGAATGAACCCGATGATTCCCTTACCCGTCAGGCCAAATTGCAAATACACCCATAAAAAAAGCAAACCCGTTGCCGCTTCTCCAAGCGGGTATAATGGCGATACCCTTGTCCCGCAGTATCGGCATTTGCCTCCTGACAGCAGGTAGCTTAGCATCGGAAACAAATCCCGCGCTTTCAGCCGCGTGTTGCAGTTCGGGCAATGTGACGGCGGATTAAGCAAGGATTCCTTGGCCGGCACCCGCAGCGCCACTACGTTATAGAAGGAGCCTAGAATCAGACCCAGTAATGTGATGTAACTTGCGATAAATATCGTCATGGTTGTCCTCTGTTAGCTTCTGGATTTTAAAAAGGAATCGGGAAGTCCGATTCCTTAGGGGCAAAAACAGATAATTCTGTAATTCAATTACTTAACTTTAGACTTCAATACCTGTTCAGCTGAAAACTTACCTTCAGTAGTACTCCCTGCCGTAACTTCTGACGATCCTTTAGGTTTCGGTGCAATCACTATATAATCCAATTGTCCCTTATCTGTATAGTAAACTGTGCCTGATGAAATTGTAGCCTTCGTACTTGGAAGACTTAATTTATTATCTAAATAACCTGCAGTTTGCATATCTGCTATAGTTACACTTACTGCAGTTGTAGAATTGCTGAATTGTCCATCCTTCGCACCAACGATATATAATCTTGAAGCATCATAAATTTGACGAGCAGTAGCAATATCCGAATCCTCTTTAGCGTCAGAAATTATGTTTCCAATCAAAGGTATAGCAATTACCGCAATAATCCCCAAAATAACAATAACCGCCAGCAACTCAATCAGCGTAAACCCCTTTTGATTTTCCTCTTTGCTTAATCTTCTCTTAATGGCTTGTGCTAACATTTGATTTCCCCCTCTAAGTGGTGTGTGAGTGATAAAACCTATATTCTTCATTTCAGTGAATCCAGCATCATCTTTCTTGTGCTTACGGAAACAGCTCGTCCATCGTCGTCTAATCGCCAGCGTAAGTTCGTGGATCTTGCCCCGCCTCCCCGGCGTCACCCCTCTCAATATATACAAGGAACCAAGAGGTTCACATATTACCGTACAGACTGAACATCGGCAGCATAATGGCAGCTACAATGACACCTACAACAGCAGCTAAAAAAGCAATCAGCAGCGGTTCAAGCAGCGATTTCAGACGGTCGACGGTATTCTCCACGTCCATCTCATAAAAATCAGCTACCTTGGACAACATTGTGTCGAGTGCCCCTGTCTCTTCGCCAATCGCGATCATCTGTGTAACTAGTGGCGGGAAGACCCAGGCTTTTTTTAGCGGGTCAGATAGTGGATTTCCTTGTCGCAGCGAATCCCCTGCACTACGGATGAATTTCCCGATGACCTTATTTCCTGCTACCTCCTCAACAATCACCAAGGACTGTAGGATCGGTACAGAGCTGGCATAAAGAGAAGAAAAAGTACGCGTAAACTGAGCAATCGAGCCCTTTTGATTCAGCTTGCCGAACACAGGAATTTTTAACTTGGCATAATCAAGGGCATAAGCACCCTTTTCCGTACGTTTTGTAATCTGAAAAGCTATCACTAGGAGAAGTACTCCGAGTATCCAGAAATACCATTGACCTTGAATGCTTTTGCTAAGTGCCAAGACCATCTGTGTAATTGCCGGAAGCTCGGCATCCATCGATTCAAACATCGTTACAAACTGCGGCACAATCGCCCAAAGTAGATAGATAACCGCGGCAATCGCCATAACCCCTACGGTAATCGGGTACGTAAGCGCTGATTTTATCTTCTCTGTCGTGGTGTGCTGTTTCTCAAAAAACATAGCCAACCTGTCCAGCGTCCCCTCAATATCACCGGATTCCTCACCGGCACGGATCATGCTGACAAATAGCTGCGGGAAGATTTTTTTATGATCCTGAACGGCTTGTGAGAACGATATCCCGCGCATCAGGCTGGAATTAACATCTACTAACGCTTTGCGCAGTGGCTTACTCTCGGTCTGCTCTGCCAAAATACGCGTTGCATCCACAATTGATACCCCCGCCCGCATAAGCGTGGCAAACTGCCTGCAATAAATGATGAAATGAAGCGGCTTAACGGGATTACCAATATAAATGTCCATCGATAAAATCGTGGTTTTGCGCTCAATCAGTGAAAATACCGTAAGTCCCCGCTTGCGTAGCTCCTCCATCGCCGTAGGTTTATCGGTTGCCGTTAGTTTCCCTTTGATAGATTTGCCTGCGGATGTCTTCACCTGATATTCAAAAAGAGGCATCAGCTGCTCACCTCCGCCATAAACGCCTTAGCTGCTGTTGGATCAATAAGCCCCTGCGATAAATAGTCACGGATGCTCATGTCCAATGTGTGCATGCCTTGTGAGCGTCCCGTTTGCATCACATTTTTGATCTGATGTGTTTTTTCGGTACGAATAAGATTGGCTACGGCTGGTGTATTGAGCAAAATTTCCGTAGCGCATAAACGCCCCCGACCTCCAGCCCTTGGGAACAACCGCTGACTGACTACTGCCAGCAGCACTGATGCTAATTGTGAACGAATCTGTCCCTGCTGATGTCCCGGAAAAGCGTCGATAATTCGGTCAATCGTCTGTGGTGCATCTGTTGTATGTAAGGTAGCCATCACAAGATGACCTGTTTCTGCGGCCGTAACTGCTGCTGAAATGGTCTCCAAATCCCGCATCTCACCAACGAGAATGACATCCGGATCCTGACGTAAGGCAGCACGTAATCCATTAGCAAAACTTGCGGTATCGCAGCCCACTTCACGTTGATCCACTAGACAGGTTCCATGGTTATGTAGAAATTCTATCGGATCTTCCAGAGTCACTATATGTTTGCTCTCCGTCTGGTTAATATAATTCAGCATAGCTGCAAGCGTAGAAGATTTGCCGCTGCCTGTGGGTCCTGTAACCAAAATTAGACCTTGTGGCTTAAGCGATAAAGTAGTTAAAATCGAAGGCATCGACAACTGTTCCAGACTCGGAATCTCTGCAGGAATGGCCCGGGCGGCGATACTAACCTCGCCCCGCTGACGATAAACGTTCACCCGGAATCTTACCCCACCATCAAGCGGATATGAAAAATCTAACTCGCCCGCATTCCGAAATGCTTCAAAACGTTCATTACCAAGTAGCGTTTTGGCCATATCTGCCGCTTCTTCAGCAGCCACGGATTCACCCTCAAGCGAGTGCAGCTTTCCATCCATCCGAATAACCGGCGGTGATCCTACGGAAATATGTAAGTCAGAAGCTTTGGAGGAGTAAGCCGTTTGTAATAGTTGTCTAATATCCCGCGTATACGTTGGCATTAGCCGCTCCCCCTAAGTCAGAATGCTAAATCCCTGTTAACCTCTAATGTGAGACCGTCTCGCGCATGACTTCTTGAAGCGTTGTAATTCCTTGACTGACCTTGAGCAGTCCGTCATCCATCAGTTGAACAAGCCCACGCGCTTTACCTGCTGCACGCAGTTCTTCTACTGAGGCAGTGTTTGTTATGAGCTGCCGTAAGTGATCATCAATACTGAGTACTTCATGAATCGCTATTCGTCCACGATAGCCAGAATTGTTACAGCTACCACAGCCGCGTCCACGCTGTAATTCTTCCGCAGGTAGTCCTAAGCTACGTAGCATAATTGCTTCCTGTTCAGATGGTTTGTAGGTTTCTTTGCAGTCAGTGCAGATTTTGCGCACCAGCCGCTGTGCTACCACACCAATCAGCGAAGAAGCGATCAAATAAGGTTCTACCCCCATATCCCGCAGTCGGGAGACGGAGCTAATCGCATCGTTTGTATGTAAAGTAGACAACACTAGATGACCCGTTAATGAGGCGCGAACAGCAATTTCTGCAGTTTCCGCATCCCGTATTTCACCAACCATTACGATATTCGGATCTTGTCGAAGAATCGAACGCAGCCCAGCTGCAAAGGTTAGTCCAATAGCCGAGTTTACGTGCACCTGATTTACTCCTTCAAGCTGGTATTCCACTGGATCTTCGACTGTGATAATATTTGCGCTTTCTACATTAAGTTGATTCAACGCTGAATATAAAGTTGTTGTTTTTCCGCTACCGGTAGGTCCTGTGATCAGCAAAATCCCATAAGGACGAGCTATCATCTCCTTAAAAGCTTCTGCATTCCCCTCACTGAATCCCAAAGCATCTATGGATTTGACCCCTGTGCTTAAATCTAGCAACCGCAGCACAATCTTCTCTCCGTGCATCGTTGGTAATGAAGACACACGAATATCTACCATTTTGTAATCGAACTGCATTTTGATCCGTCCGTCCTGCGGCAAACGCCGTTCTGCAATATTCAGGCGGGCCATTATTTTCAGACGGGCGGTGATAAAGCCCTGCATCTGCTTAGGAATAATCCGCTCTGTCCGTAAGGTTCCGTCAATGCGGTAGCGGATGGTTAAATTATTTTCACCTGGATCCATATGTATATCAGACGCCCGCAGAGCAACTGCCTGCTGAATCATCTGGTTGACCAAACGTACGATTGGGGAGTCCTCATCTGTAATCTCTGTCTCTTCTATTTCTTCCTGTGTCGGGAGTTCTACCAGCATCTGATTCATAGAATCGCGCATGCCATAGTGACGCGCAATCGCCCGCTGCAGCTCATCTCTCGTAGAAATAGCGGGTTCGATCCGGAAGCCAGTACTCATACGTAAATCTTCTATCGCAAAATAATCCAGCGGGTCCGCCATCGCAACCATCAGCTTGCCGCCCTCTTTTAAAAATGGAAGCACCTGATATCGCTTAGCCATACTTTCAGGGATTATCTGCGTGATTGCGGGATCTATCTGGTATTTAAATAAACTGACATGCGGGATGCCGAGTTGAAATTCAAGCACTTCAATCAACTGCTGCTCCGTAATATAGCCTTGAGAGATTAGCAGATCGCCGAGCTTACGTTTGCTCTTACGCTGTTCCGCGAGAGCCTCAAGCAACTGGTCCTGCGAAATAATATTATTTTCTACCAGCAAGTCTCCCAGTCTCTTTTTCGCGATAGCCAAGTCTATTCATCTCCGTATGCCGTTATTTATGCCGGCTGAAATAATGGATATTTTTTATAGAAATAGAAATCAAACTCCCAGCAAAATTCGCTCAAAAACGAAAGATATAATTACCATAAATACGCCTTCCATAAATTTGTCAATTTTGAGTATTTTTCAATCTAACTAGGACTTTAGTTATAATTTAATAGGTATATTTCAATAGATTTATGTTGTCTATCAATGCTGAATGTCCTAGAATGTATATAACATAGATTGGATAATTTTACAACGACACGGAATGAAAAAGGCTGTCGGAATCTAGCATATACGAGACGGAATACGACCATATCTGCCAATAGTTAACAATCAGGGAGAGATGACAATGAAACTTGAAAGCAACAAAAAAGTTTTTATTTTTACAGTAACTACCCTGCTTCTCCTTCTGCTTGTTCTGCCGATCAAAAATCACTTTATGAATGTCGATGCCAGTTCAAATGAATACCAAATTCGTATGCTGGAGGTTACGGAGAATGGGGTTAGTGAGCTTGCGTCTCTAAAAACGGGAATATCTAACCTTACCATTGACACGATGAGTATGAAGCGCTTTGTGGCGCTGCGGGATGATCTGGACGGGAGATATGATGCAGTATATATCGGGAAGGGAACTTACAGTACAAGTGGGGTCTCCGGAAAAGATCATAATACCAAAGCAGTTATGAATGACATAACTAATTTAAAAGCGAAAGAAATCACCGATTATTTTATTAATAAAGGACTTTACGTATTACTCAACAAAGAGCCGTTTGATATGCAAACAACTAACCAGCGCGGAATATTGTACAACACCTTCAATACCTACCGGACATTAACACCCAAATCAAATGTTAAGTTCGTCGATAACAATGAGTTAAATACATGGATCGAAAATTTGAAAAAAGATCCTTCTGCTCAGAAGGATCTTTTAAAGCAACGCCCTCGTATTCAAATTACTAATAAAGCTAACATTATTGATTACAGCCAGAATCAGGAACATGTTTATAAACCCGGAAATAATCTTAGTTTTAAATTCAACGTATCAAATGTAAATAATCTCAACGAACGTCCCATTCTAGCTAAATTGTATGTCAGTGTAGATAAGTCGATTAAAATGACTGAAAATGACGTCGTAGCTGTACAGACTTTAAATCAAGATCCTAATGGTGAAATTGTATACAAGCTTCCTAATACATACTCCGGGCTTCTATATTGGAAGCTAGAAATCGTAGATAACTTAAATCCGAACAAATTAAAAGACTTTGATAGTGGTATGATTCATTTCCTTGGCAAGAAAACAATCGTTAATATTCTTCAGGTGTTGCCTACTATCGCTGCTAATGAAAGAAGCAGTAGTTTACGCAATCCTGAAAATATGACGCAAAGCTTCCTAAGTAATAGCAGCTACGAGTTAAAAATTACAACCAAGACCATTTCCGAATTCAACACCGATATTGCGACTCAGTATGCCAAAGATAATAAATATGGATTAAACGGCGTATATGATATGCTCATTTTTGGATTTCGCGATGTTTATAATGACAAAGCCCCGTTAAGTGACCTTGCAACCCAGGCTGTTATTGATTTTACCGAGGTTACTAAACAAAGCGTTATGTTCACACATGATACGGTATATCAAAATAAAAGTAATTGGGTTAAAAAATTCAAAAAAATCACGGGTCAGATCGACCCGGAAACAAACTTAGGTTTAAAAGCTCCTAGTCCCTCAACTACAGTCAAACCAATCAATGATGGCTTGCTGACCCAGTACCCTTTCTACTTAAGTACTATCAATGCAAATAATGAGCAGACAAATATTATTCCACCACAAGTAGCAACTACTCATAATCAATACTTCACTTTGGATCTGGAGGATGCTTCGGTCATCCCATGGTATAACATAACCGGGAGTTCGCGCGATATCGATGATAGCTGGAACCACTATTACACATACTCAAAAGGAAATGTCACTTACTCAGGTACCGGTCATGTATTCGGAACATCCAGCATTAAATTTCCGGAATGGGAGCAAAAGCTCTTCGTCAATACAATGTATCGCGCGTATATTGGTGCAAATCATGCGCCAGAGATCACTGTATCAACACCTCAGCAAGGTGAAATAAAGCCTTCTTACCAGAATGAACTATTAATAGATTATGTTGTCGAAGATCCCGATTTAAAAGATCGTGATTTATTTACAACTATTCGTTTTAAGTCCGGGGATACTTATCTACCTAATACAGGGATGGCAGAGAAGGCAATTCTTTCAGGAGAAACTATTCATCAGGTATTTCCAAACCCTCTGCCGAGCGGTGGTGAACTCACAATAGAAATTACAGCGCGTGATAAGCAAGGCGCTTACGCAGCTCCCAAAAATATTGATATTACCATTTCGGAGGCAAGATCGAATCTTGAATTATCACGGGAATTGTCAACCAATGTTAGCACTAGCGGCGAAGTAGCAAAAAACGAACCTTTTACTATCACTTATATCATTCAAGCCAAGCCTATTCCTTTTGATCAAGTAAGTACTATCGATCAAGCCTACGATCATCAAATAATTTCTAATATTATTTTCCGTGATACTCTACCAGCGAACATTAAACTTGAAGCATCAGGTTTACCTGATGGGATGACTAATCCTTCTGGTAGTGTAGAAACAGGACTAACATTAGAGAAGCCGCTTAATAACATTACTTATACATTGAAGAACGTGAATGGGATTAAGACGTTCCAACCCGATTCTAATGAACCCATCAAATTCACTATTAATGTATCAGCAAATGTAGCAGCAAGATATATATTCAATAATGCCTTAGTTGACTTCGTAGATATTCATGCTGTTCCTTCTGCATCTCCTACTCCAACGGCGACAGCAGTTGTCACGGCTAGTCCATCATCTAGCGCTACTTCTAATTTCAACCCATCGGTTTCTGCAACTGGCTCCGGGCTTGGAATTGCTGGTGATTATAATGCTTTTATATTTGGAAAAGCCACAGTGACTGCTTCTTTGAGGGGTAATCTGGCAGCTGGGGGTGATACTACTACCAGTAGCGTGGACATTAACATGTCCAACGGCAACAAAGTACCTTATGCTATAGTTACTGGTGGTAACCTAGATTTCACCAATGGTACTGTATATGGAAATATCATTCACCAAGGAGAATTCAATAAAGTTGATAGTGGCAGCATCATCTCAGGAACATACAGGAAGGTTACCGATACACTTATCGATTTTGCGTCAGCTCAACAATATTATGTGAATCTATCGAATCAACTAGCTGCGGTTCCGCAAAATGGAACAACAGAGCTAAAATATAACGGTTTATATATTAAAGGAGATCATTCAGTCAACATATTTAACTTTACAGCAGATTATTTTAATCAGGCAGGATGGACTGATGTTACCGCTTCTTCAGGCTCTACTATGATTTATACTATTACTGGTCCAACTGTTAATGTTCACAAAGCCTTTAATCTGCCGCAGAATACAACAGGTAACAACATCCTATATAACTTTCCAGATGCAACAACGGTCAATATATCGGGGGTAGAAATAAAAGGGGCGATCCTGGCTCCTAAAGCAGCATTAAACATCAGCAATGGGAATGTATATGGCAATGTAATTGCCGCTTCTCTGAGTACTGCATCATGCTATATTGATATCCTACCCTATACGGGACCAATTCCTGTACCAACACCGACACCAACACCAACACCAACACCAACACCAACACCAACACCAACACCATCATCAACGCCGACACCGTCTTCTAATCCGCTAGTGCGTACGATCATTAAATTTTCTGAGATGACGATTACTGCCATCGACAGAATAACTACTTTAGAGTTAAGTGGAGCACAACTTTTATTAGGAGATAGCCAAAAGCTTTCTCTGACTATCAAGCCGTCGGAGAAATTTAATCAACTGATCTGGACATCAAGCAACGATAATATTGTTAGTGTTAGTCCATTAGGCGTCGTGTTTGGTAAAAAGGTTGGCTCTGCTGAAATTACAGTAGCTGCTAACGATGGAAGTAATCTTTCTAGAAAAGCTACTGTTACTGTTCTCGATCCACAATTAAATATTGTTGGACCTAACAGTGCTCTTGTAAATGAGAAAATAGATTTCAACGCTACTTACTTAACAAAAGAAACGGGAACCCAATTTTCATGGAGCGTCGTGGATGCAAATGGATTACCAACTAATGATGTAGCTCTTAATAGTGATAACGACCAGGCTCATCTTACAGCAACAAAATCAGGGGTATATACTGTAAATCTTACTGTAACTACTGATTTGAATACAGGTGGCGTTAATACCTTCAAAACAATAACTGTTGGACTTAAGTCCTTAACAATCAAAGGATCTAAGAGTGTTTTCCAGGAAGAAACAATTAATTTAGAGGTAATTACTGATCCTGACAGCGCAAGTAAAGAGCAGTATGAATGGAGTTTGGTTAACCGGAATGATCTTGAATATGCTGGATTTGTCGCTGCGAATAATCCTACTCCTGTCTCAACTATAACAACTTCCACGAAGAACGTTATATTAAAGGGCTTAAGTTCTCATGAAAATATTCAGATCCAGGTCAAAGCCGCTGGTACTATCAGCAATATTCATACAATAAGTGTGCCTCTTGATCCTGGACTATTATTCCACCCGGAATCAGGAAAAATCGCAGTCGGGGAATCCCTTAATTTGCTACCCTGCTTATGGATAACTCCTTATGGAAATCTACCTGATAGCATTTTACACAAACTGCAATGGGAGATAGTAAGTAACAAATCAAGTGAGGATGCTTCTAAACCAGTTGTTCTGCAAGAACAGAATGGGGTCTATCGTGGTATCAGTAAAGGAGAGGCTATTATTAGAGCTTATTATATTACCCAAAGTAAAAAGACAGTTGAAGCGTTTTATACGATAACGGTTATTGGAACACAAGATACTATAGAAAATCGCTACTAAATCACATCAAAATCTATATTATGTAAAAACAGCCGATCAGAAGTTGATCGGCTGCTTTTATAATTCATATTATCCTTTAATTTCCAGAAGGCGACAATTCGATGGGACCTACATTAATGTTTATTTGATTCACACGTGGCAGTCCCACATTTTGATCTTCGAATACTTGTTCATTATAATTAACAATAAAACGAGGAGACTCAACCTCCGTCTGGATATCAAAATTAAAGTTTGCAGATCCTGTCTCCTTCTTGACTTTGCCAACAACCGCATTGATAATCAAATCTCCTTTAGCAAAAAAGCCACCATCCAGTGAAAATATAGAGCCCACACCGTACAACTCTGCCGTACTATCCGTATAAAAAAAGGCTCTTAATCTTGTAGCCTCATTTTTAAACTCTTCAACCCGATTAATAAGTATAGCTCCCTTTGAGATCAATACAAGTTCTTTACTTCCGCTACCTGCAGTTGGTATTCCTGATATCGTGGCATCCACAATATCAGTTTTTCCAAGCACAAACATAGTAGAATCAAATTCAGCTTTTCCTCTGATATATAAATTCCCTGTCACCAAAATGTTGCTTTGGACAATGGCCGTTGAATAACTATCTATTGTTAAATCACCGTTTACAATAAGCCAATGAGCCCCAGTGCTTAGATTAAGCTTAGAAATATCCCTTATCTGATTTAACATTACTCCATCCAACTTTAGATTCCCTATAAAGATCGTGCTTCTCTCCAATCTCTCAAGGTTTTGCTTCAGTGATAGCTTCGCTTCTTCGAAAAGTCTATGTTTCTCCTGCTCCTTCTCTTCATCTGTATCACCAGTTGCAATGTCCTCAAAATCTTCTAACATAGGCATCCATAAGGTGGAAATGCCTCCGGGTTGCTGAAGCGTGTTAATTAATCTTGTTCCTCTAGCAGTGGGTTCTTCACTACTATTTGATCCAGCCACTCCATAATATCTATCGCTGAATACCTTCTTATTTCCAGCCGACCCTGAAGCTTCAGCAACTTTATCTAGGAAGGAATCCTCCACATTCACTTGGACAAACGTCGTTTTCTTTTTGATCTTTGCTTTTTCAACGATCGTCTTCACCCTATTATCTAGTGAAGAATAGTCGGCATCATCAATTGTCGGCACCTTTTCAAAAATATCACCCGTTCTGGAATAAAGCAGATCGTTCATTGATTGAATATGAGCTTCTCCATCGACTAACGGAAATAGACTGCGTTTTTCCAAATCTGCGTTATGTCTATACTTAGCCACTTGGCTAACTTTTAATTGATTTCCAGCATAAATATTCCCCTGAATATAAGGAGCACCATTCAAATAGATCGTTCCCTCAGAACCCAATGAATAATTCAAAAAATCTGGGAATGTCGTAATCACAACCTTTTGTTGCAACGTCCTTAACACGCCGTTTACCGTTGCATTGGCCTTAATCGTAACTACATGCTTACTACTTGTAGAACTGCCATCGAGAGTAATTCCCGTGATTTCATTGCTAGCTCCCTGTAAACTTGTATCGGTAACAAAAGCTCCTTTATTAGAATTGAGGCCCCTTAAAAATGTCTCTATTTCTTGATCAAACTGTGCCTGAGTAGTATTACTACTAACTTGTATTTTCTGATTTAAATCTGCTGTAATATAGGCAATCGCCTCATCAATCGATTTCTGCGCTAAATGAAGGCTTTGTACATCATTCTCACGAGTTTCGGTACGCCTAGCTCCTCCAATCGTAGCACTAAGCACCGTAACTCCTAAAATAGTGAGCAACAGGACGATAAACATCACAAGTACCAAAGCCGAACCTCGTTCCGATCGAAGGCTTGCCCGCCTCAACATCTCTGTTTTCCTCCTAAAATCCAAATTGGCTTTCCAATTCCATCTTATCCGAATCATTTCCCTTATACTTTAATACCAACTTAATCTGGATCAGACCAGAATTGCATAGCGAGGCTACATTACATGATCTACCATCTGATGTGGAAGCAGTTATGATAGAACCTGCCATATTCGATTGTACCGCGATAGGAGAACCAGATTCTGCTCCACTTTCCTTACCATTTATAACAATTTCATTTCCTGATACCCGAATCACACGCGGAGAACTCCCGTCTTTTATTAGTTCAATTCCACCAGATATATTTTGTAGCCTTTCAGGACTATATGTATAGAGTTCAGTAATAATAGAGGACATGATCAGATCCGCTTCGTCCCGTAAAGCGTTCTGAACTGAGATTTTATGATAGCTGCGAAATCCATACATAGTAACTCCAGAGATTAGACCGACTATCATAGCAAATACAGTCAGTGCCGCAATTAATTCCACCAAAGTAAAACCTTGTTCCGACCTAAGTCGTTTAGCGAATTCTTTCATCAGTTATGTATCCCTCCAGCATTACGTTATAAGCGGGCTGTTCATTATTTTCTACTCGTCTTACCTCAACTTTAACGGGTATTAAATACTCCTTTACAGCTGATTTATCAATTGGAGTAGTGGACGGATGATCGACTAATTCCGGTTGATAGATAATATTGATCTTATAACGAATATCATTAACTGTTGGATTCAGAACATTTGCCAAAGCTGTCATGTTTGAGAATAGATTACTATAGCTGCAATTAACTATGGTGCATTTTTCAGCCTCTATCGCATCTTCCCCTTGCGTAAAAAATTCCTTCATCGCCTTAAAATCCTGCTTCTCCACATAAAACAGTGCATTCCGCGCCAGATTGACCATAATCGTTTTGTTCTGGTTCGATTTAGAGTAACTCATGGCGTTAGTAAAGTAAGACGTAAGCACCAGTGAAACTATCGATAAAATAACTATAGCTGCCAGCACTTCGATTAATGTAAATCCTTTTTCCTGCTTTAGGCCCGGTTTCATCCTACTTTCCGCCTCTCGCCTATGAAAATACTTTTCGTATTTGCACGTTTTTCCTAAATTTTCTACTTCCATTATATTCTCTCATATCCAGCTACAGCAATCCTCAAAACCCTTATAATTCAGATATTTCTACAATATCTCTCCCTTTTGGTCTATGCTATGATTTGGAAAGAGAGGAGATGAATGAAATGGCTTTAATAGAGTGCAAATTTTATTCTGAAGTACTAGGTTTGAATACCTCAATGACTGTAATTTTGCCGCAAAAAACAACTACACAAATCGGGATGAGTAATGTAACAAGAGGTGATCTTCACCCTACTTTGTATTTACTGCATGGCTTGTCTGACGATGATTCGATCTGGCTACGCCGGACTTCCATAGAACGGTATGTAGCGGAGATGGGGATAGCTGTGGTAATGCCAAATGTGCACCGCAGTTTCTACACAGATATGGCCATGGGGGGCCGTTATTGGACCTTCATTAGTGAGGAGTTGCCGATGCTGGCGCGCTCATTTTTCCCGCTTTCCGATAAACGCGAGGAGAACTTTGTAGCCGGGTTGTCGATGGGTGGTTATGGAGCGATTAAGCTGGGACTGCGTAAACCGGAATCTTTTGCAGCAGCAGCGAGTTTGTCTGGAGCACTTGATATGGCGCATAATTTCTTGAACGGGGAAGGTGCTACCACTAAAAGCAAAGAATACGAAATGATCTTCGGAAAAGAAGATACCGCTGGAACGCCGGAAGACCTTCTTTGGCTGCTTGAGGAAGTGAACCGCTCCACGGGACCAAAACCAGTGTTGTATCAATGCTGTGGCACAGAAGATTTCCTATATACCGATAACTTGAGATTCCGCGATGCCTGCCAGGCAACCTCACTTTCTTTAACCTATGAAGAAGGTCCGGGGACACATGAATGGGGATACTGGGATGCCAAAATCCGCGATGTGCTGGCATGGCTACCTTTAAAAAGTAACTAGCTGTACTTAATAGACCACAAAAAGATGCAGCCATAAGCTGCACCTTAATATCTGTTCTACTCAGATTGCCCTCTTCGGAGGGTTCTTCTCGCTTAATTGCTTACCGTCCTTATAAGGACGCCGAAGGCAATTATGCTTGTTTGGTGATTTTTTTAAATAATCCAGTCTGTTCTGTGATTCCTTTTTCAGCAGCAAATCTTTCAATACTCGATGCACCAAAGAATCCGTCTATGCCTTCTGTCCGTTCAATTACGTACGCCGCATCTTCTGGCTCTGCAATCGGTCCGCCGTGACAAATTACCATAATATCTGGATTTACTGCTTTCCCTGCTTTAATAATCGCTTCGATTCTTTCTACACAATCATCCAATGTAAGAGCAGTCTTAGCTCCAATTGTACCTTTGGTAGTCAAGCCCATATGTGCCACCAAAATATCTGCGCCGGCTTCTGCCATGGCTTTTGCTTGCTCAGGATCAAATACATAAGGAGTGGTGAGCATATCCAATTCATGCGCAGCTCTAATCATATCTACTTCTAAACCATATCCCATGCCGGTCTCTTCTAGATTCTGTCTGAATACGCCATCGATCAAACCTACGGTTGGGAAGTTTTGTACGCCGCTAAAACCTTGTTCCTTAAGTTGTTTTAAATAAACCTCCATTACTCTAAATGGATCTGTTCCGCATACGCCTGCTAATACAGGGGTGTTTTTTACAACAGGCAATACCTCCGAGCCCATTTCGACTACTATTTGGTTGGCATCCCCATAAGATAATAACCCTGCCAGTGATCCACGGCCTGCCATTCTGTATCTTCCTGAATTATAAACAATCAGCATATCTGCTCCGCCAGCTTCACTGCTTTTTGCAGTAATTCCTGTGCCAGCCCCCACGCCTAAAAGAATCTTTCCATTTGCCACTTCTTCTCTAAACTTCGCCATGATTTCAGTTCTTGTATTTTTGTTCATGTGTAACGCCTCCATTTAAATATTTATTTATCTTATAAAAATCTTATTTGCTCATGAGATCTATTAGCTTCTGCGCTGCTGCTTCTGCAAACTCCACATCATTAATGGCACAATCCATTTCGATAACCTCGACAACATTTCTGTTTACACCATTTCTTAAGGTATCAAATAACATTTGATCTTCCTCTACCCCATAAAAAGCTTCCCCTGCGACATCAATGCCGGATATCCCTTTAAGCGGCAGCATTAACACCGTTTTCTCTTTGGCCATATTTAATTTCTCGACAAGCTTTTTGCCGATGGCTTCATTTTCTTCTACTGTTGTTCTCATCAGAGTAACTGTTGGATTGTGTTTATAAAACTTATGTCCAGCAAATTTGGCTGGTACCGTATCATAAGGGCCAAAGTTGCACATATCAAGCGCACCTACCGAGACAACCTGTGGAATATGATGTTTACCAGCAGCTTCTAACCGATGAGGTCCAGCATTTAGCACACCACCAATAATTTCGTCCGCCCATTCTGTTGTGGTCAGATCCAATACACCTTCAATAAAACCAGCCTCGATTAGCGCTTCCATGGACTGGCCACCTACACCTGTTGCATGGAATACAAGCACTTCATAGCCTCTAGTCTCAAGATAGTTACGGGCTGCCGTCACACAGGGAGTTGTTACCCCAAACATGGTTGTAGCTACTAATGGTTTTTTCTCTATCACTTGTTTATTCTCAAATTTAAGCATACCGGCGATGGCGAAAGCTGCATTAGTAAAAATCTTTGTTGAAATAGAGTTCAGCCCGGCAACATCCACTACGGATGGCATCATGACAATATCACTAGTGCCTACATATGGAGCAGTATTCCCTGAAGCTACGGTCGAAACCATCACTTTAGGTACACCAATAGGTAATGCCCGCATACCCGGTGTTACAAGTGAAGTGCCTCCAGTGCCCCCAAAGGAGATAATTCCATCAAATTTGCCTTGCTTATATAATTCAGGTACTAATTTTTCCATACCTTTGGCTAATAATTCTGTTGCTAGTGCTCTATCTTTTTTGGCAACGAGCTCATCTATACTTACACCCGCGGCTGCTGCTACTTCTCTATTAGAGATATCCGGTGTAAACGTGGGCTCAAACACACCTGTATGAATTGTAAACGTACCCAGCTCCAAGCTTTCCAGTAAATTTTTAATGTAGAGATATTCTTCACCCTTGGTGTCAAAAGTTCCGGCAATAGCAATCGTCTTCATTTCTTCAACCTCCTCCTCAAATATCTGCAACAAGAAATATAAGGATAATGTATAATGTGAAACTTATGCTTTCTTATATTTCAAAAAAAAGCATGATCAACTTATGAGTTAATCATACTTCTTTGATTTATGGATGAAAACGCTTTTATGTCTTATGTTTTTGTGTTTATGTTAGATTTATATTGTTTTGGAGAGAACCCTTTATACTTTTTAAACATTTTACTAAACTGCGCATAGTCTTGATATCCAACTAATGGCGCTAACTCAGATAACTGGATATGGTCTCTATGTAATATTTCCGCCGCCTTATCCATCCGAAATTGCACGAGATACGTTTGGAAGCTGCAGCCTACTTTTTTGGTGAACAAACTGCTCAAGTAACTTCGGGATACATGTGCCACCTTAGCTAAATCTGCAAACAAGATCTCATTCCTATAATTTTGAGCTACGTATTCTTTTACAAATTCAACATAATCATAGTGCTTTGTGATGCCATCTAACATTTTGACCATAAAATCATCTTCATCCAGCGTCCCCGACACTTTAAAAGCTTTAGTTATATTAGTAATGGACTTCTCCGATGGAATTCTTTCAAAAGCAGAGCCCCCGATATATCCCATCAGATTTTGATTATTGCTGTACATATATTGCACATCAATTGGCGTTTTCACCGGACCACCGTAAACCAGCTTAATTAAATCTGGCTTTAGCTCATTGCATGTATTAAATATCTTGTCCGCTTTAACCTTGGCAGCTTCCAGAGAGAATACTTTCTTAGCGCCTAATAACCCGCCTTCTGTTAGACCTAGATGCGCACAAATAATATCCGCTCCAGCCTCAATCATCTGTGCTGCCTGGATTTCGTCAAATACAAAAGCAATGGTAAACAAATCCTTCTCATGGGCTATTCTTATGGCTTCTACTTCAAGTAGATAACCATTCCCCTCTTCTTCGAGCGCTTCTCCAAATTGACCATCTATTAAACCAACCGTGGGGTAATTATTAATGCCGGCAAAGCCTCTATTCTTTATTTCACTTATATAGGATTCCATATCTTTTGTCGGATCAGTTGCATTGAGGCCAAAAATAATAGGGATATCTCTGACTAACGGTATGATCTCTCTAGATGCAAAGTCCATCACCATATCATTGCTATTACAAAATGGTAAAATACCAGCGAGAGAGCTCCTCCCCATCTGGCGAAATTTACCCGAGTTTAACATCAGAATGAAATCAGCACCACCCTGCTTCGCATACTTTGCTGTTATACCAGCACCGGTGGCTACTCCAATAATATGATTGCCTACTTTTAATTCCGATCTAAGCTCGTCTAGGATTTGCTTTCTGTTCATATCTACGAACCCTCCTATCCTAACCTAAGGATAACCGTAAAGAACACTGCTAATCCAGTCATAGTTCATTTAGATAATAAAAAAATCCCGCCTGCCACCTATAAAGGTCTGAGGCGAGATTTGATATGGATACGGTTTACAATATAGCGTCTCCGTGTTGTACAACCCATTCATTAGCTTCGTGCAATGCCAGCTCTGCCCGTTCAATTGCAGCCTTCACCTGAACGGTGGCTGTGCCGCCATAAACGTTACGAGCGTTAACTACAGCTTCCGGTTGAAGAACAGCATAGATATTCTCGTCGAAAAGCGGCGAGAATTGCTTGAACTCTTCCAGGGTCAAATCCAACAAGAATTTGCCTTCGTTGATGCAGTAGAGTACCGTTTTCCCGATTACCTCATGCGCTTGGCGGAAAGGAAGCCCCTTGCCTACCAAGAAGTCGGCGATATCCGTTGCATTCGAGAAATCCGTGTTCACCGCTTCACGCATACGACCTTTGTTCACCTTCATAGTGGAGATCATCGGCGCGAACAATTGCAGTGCACCAGTCAGCGTAGTAACCGTATCAAACATGCCTTCTTTGTCTTCCTGCATATCCTTGTTGTACGCCAGCGGCAATGATTTCAGCACCGTCAGCAAGCCAATCAGGTTGCCGTAAACGCGGCCTGTTTTGCCCCGTACCAGTTCTGGTACGTCAGGGTTCTTCTTCTGCGGCATAATGCTGCTGCCTGTGCAGAAAGCATCATCCAGTTCTACAAAGCTGAACTCTGTGCTGCTCCACAGGACCAGTTCCTCACTGAGTCTGGATAGATGTGTCATGATAAGGGAAGCATTCGCCAAGAACTCCACGATGAAATCGCGGTCGCTGACAGCATCCAGACTGTTCTCATACACACTGTCAAAACCCAGTTGTTCTGCTACAAAATGACGGTCAATCGGGAAGGTCGTTCCCGCAAGCGCTCCTGCTCCGAGTGGCAGCACGTTGATCCGTTTGTAGCTGTCCGTCAGACGTTCTGCATCGCGGCGGAACATCGATACGTAAGCCAGCAAGTGATGAGCAAACAGGATCGGCTGTGCCCGTTGCAAATGCGTATAACCAGGGACGATGGTCTCTACATTATCTTTGGCTTGTTCGATCAAAGCTTCCTGCAGCTCATGCAGCAAACTAACTAGCTCAACTACACGGCCACGTAAGTAAAGGTGCATGTCCGTCGCCACTTGATCATTACGGCTACGTCCTGTGTGCAGCTTACCACCAACTGGACCGATTTCCTCGATCAGATGTTTTTCAATATTCATATGGATGTCTTCATCCGATACTGAGAAAACAACCTCTCCAGCATTAACCTTGTCCAGCACTTTGTTCAGACCTTGTTTGATTGTTTCCACGTCTTCTTGTGGAAGGATTCCGCATTTGCCCAGCATCGTGACATGTGCCAGACTGCCTTGCACATCCTCTTTGGCCAAAGCCTTATCAAAGCCAATGGAAGCCGTATATTCCTCCACCAGCTTGTTCGTTCCTTTAGTAAACCGTCCGCCCCAAAGCTTGCTCACCTGTTGTTTCCTCCTCTTGGACGCCAGAGGGCCGCTCCTATCCTGACGGGAGGAACGGCCTTCGGGGTTGCCCGTTTAAGTTTATGTTATCGTTCTATTTCGAAGCTCCATTTACACCTGTAGAAACCTTAAGGCGCAATGCGTTCAAGTGGATAAAACCAGTTGCATCCCCTTGATCATAAGCTTGTGTAGGATCAGCTTCCATCGTTGCAATTTCAGGGTTGTACAGGCTGACTGGGCTCTTCACTCCAGCGCCGATGATGTTGCCTTTGTACAGTTTAAGACGAACAGTACCTGTTACATTTTGCTGGCTCTGTGTTACAAGAGCTTGCAGTGCAATACGCTCTGGTGCGAACCAGAAACCGTTATACACCAAAGTGCTGTAACGAGTGATCAGGCTGTCACGCAGGTTCATCACTTCACGGTCCATCGTGATGGACTCCATTTTGCGATGAGCGACGAACAGGATTGTTCCACCCGGAGTCTCATACACACCACGGCTCTTCATGCCGACAAAACGGTTCTCAACCATATCCACACGTCCGATACCGTGTTTACCGCCCAGCTCGTTCAATTTCTCCATCACTTGAAGTGGGTTTAAGGACTCACCATTCAGCGCTACGCAGTCTCCCTTAACGAAATCGAGTTCCAAATATTCCGCTTCATCCGGAGCATCCTCTGGAGCGTTGCTCAGTAGGAACATTCCTTTGTTCTCTGGTGCACTTGGATCAAACCAAGGATCTTCCAGTACGCCGCTCTCATAGCTGATATGCAGCAAGTTACGGTCCATCGAATACGGCTTCGCCGCAGAGGCTTGTACCGGAATATCATTAGCTTCCGCATAAGCGATCATTTCCGCACGACCTGGGAATTGATTGCGGAACTCTTCTAGACGCCAAGGTGCGATCACCTTGATGTTCGGAGCCAATGCAGCTACGCCAAGCTCGAAACGGACTTGGTCGTTCCCTTTGCCTGTCGCGCCGTGCGCGATAGCCGTTGCGCCTTCAGCGATGGCGATATCTACCATGCGCTTAGCGATCAATGGACGAGCAATACTAGTTCCGAGCAAGTATTGGCCTTCATAAAGTGCGCCAGATTGGAACATCGGGTAGATGAAATCGCTAGCGAACTCATCGCGCAGATCGTCGATGTATACTTTCGATGCGCCAGTAGCAAGTGCTTTTTCCTCCAGACCGTCGAGCTCTTCTTTTTGGCCGATATCGGCTGTGAAGGCGATGATCTCCGCGTCATAGGTTTCTTTAAGCCATTTCAAAATAACGGATGTATCCAATCCGCCGGAATAGGCGAGTACAATTTTTTCTTTAGCCATGGTGTGGCAACTTCCTTTCGTGTGGGCTATATAAATTAAAATAAACGTGCCTTTGCCAGCACTCTGACGATAAATCGCAATTACACTGAATATTTGGACTTCCGGTCGCTGTTATCATCAGATTTCTTTTATTTCAAACCGCATTGTGCGGATAAAATCTGATGATAAAGGCGAACGCTACGCTCCTACAGTTCCAAAAATTCCGCTCCATTACTCCATCGTCCAAAGTCTAACTTCGCCCAACATTAATTCAATTTATATAGTGATTTATATTTTATATTTTTTAAATTCCTTAACTCATCAACGCAGCCATTAAAGCTTTTTGCGCATGCAGACGGTTCTCAGCCTGATCAAAGATCACCGAGTTAGGGCCGTCAATCACGCCTGTGCTGACCTCTTCCTCACGGTGGGCTGGCAGACAGTGCAGGAAGAGATAATCGCTCTTAGCGCCTTTTACAAGCTCCTCATTGACCTGATAGTCCTTGAATGCCGCTTCACGTGCCTTTTGCTCCTCCTCGAAGCCCATACTCGCCCATACATCTGTATAGATGACGTCAGCGTCTTGTACAGCTTCTTGCGGGCTGCGAGTGACCACAATCTTCGCTCCGGTTTCTTTAGCGATCTCACGAACTTCTGCGACAACCGCGGCATCTGGCTCATAACCTTCCGGTCCGGCGATAGATACGTCCACGCCCAGCTTAGCTCCGCCAATCATTAAGGAATGCGCCATATTGTTGCCATCGCCGATGTAAGCCAGCTTCAGGCCTTTGAGCTTTCCTTTGTGCTCATAAATCGTTTGATAATCCGCCAGCACTTGGCAAGGATGTGCCAGGTCACTTAGACCGTTGATTACAGGAATAGAAGCATAACGAGCGAGATCTTCAACCTTGTCATGGCCGAAGGTACGGATCATAATCCCGTCGAGATAACGCGACATTACTTGCGCTGTATCACCAACAGTTTCTCCGCGTCCAAGCTGGATATCATTTTTGCTCAAGAAAAGGGCATGCCCTCCCAGCTGATACATTCCAACTTCAAACGACACACGCGTACGTGTAGAGGATTTTTCAAAAATAAGTCCAATCGTCTTTCCCTTCAGCGGCTGAAATTCTTCGCCATTTTTCTGCTTCTTCTTCAGCTCAATCGCCGAATCAATCAGATACGTAATTTCCTCCGGGCTGTAGTCGTTCAGCTCCAGTAAATCACGGCCTTTCAGTTGCTGCGCAATGGTGTGTTTATTACTCTGTACGCCCTGACTCATGAGCTTACCTCCCCGTTTGCTTGTTTAGCATAAGTATGAATGAGTTCGCATAGGATGTCCACCGCTTGGTCGATCTCCTCTTTGCTTACATATAGATTAGGCAGCAGACGAAGAACATTAGGACCGGCTGTCACGAACAACAGGCCTTTCTTTTGTCCAGCCAGTACAATATCGCCTACTGGGGATTGACATTCAATCCCGATCAACAGCCCTTTACCACGGATATCCTTCACAAAAGAACAGTCCGCCAGCTTCTCTTTCAAAAGACCTGTCAGGTACTTACCCATATCTTCGGCGCGCTGTGGAAGCTCATCTTCCAGCATCGTCTCAATCGTCGCTGCCATAACAGCTGTTGCTAGCGGTGTTCCCCCGAAGGTGGACGCATGGCTGCCCGCTGAGAAGGCTTCACGCAAATATCCTTTGCCAAGCATTAAACCTGCCGGGAACCCGCTAGCAATCCCCTTTGCCAAGGTGAAAATATCCGGTTCAATTCCATAATGCTGATGAGCGAACAGCTTGCCTGTACGTCCCATACCTGTCTGTACTTCATCTACAATCAGAAGCAATCCGTGGTTCTTACACAAGGCCACTACAGCGTTCAAGAACTCAGGTTCTACCTCAAGCACGCCGCCCTCTGCAAGTACCATCTCCAGCATGATAGCAGCTGTATGATCTCCGATAGCAGCTTCTAACGCTGGGAGATCATGCAAGGGTACGGTCTTGAAACCTGCTGGAAGCGGCAGGAAGCCTTCTTTTACCTTTTGCTGGCCTGTAGCTGTTAGTGTTGCCAGTGTACGTCCATGGAAGGATTGTTCGAATGTGATAACCTCATAACGGTCGACACCTTTAATCTTCTGATGGTAACGGCGGGCCAGCTTAATAGCAGCCTCATTCGCTTCTGCCCCGCTATTGCAGAAAAATACTTGATCAGCGCAGCTATTCTCTGTCAGAAGGTTGGCAACTTTATCTTGTCCCGGAATATGGAACAGATTCGAGACATGCCAGAGCGTATCAATCTGATCCTTCAGCTTAGCGCCGACTTTTTCAGGAGCATGACCTAGACTGGTCACAGCCAATCCACTGGTGAAATCCAGATACTTATTGCCTTTATCATCCCATACCCAGGTACCCTTGCCTTTAACTAAGCTGATATCATATCTGGCGTAAGAAGGGAACACTGCACTCAGCTTGCCTGCTGTAACATCCGGTGTACCTGATCCTACTGTATCGGTCTGCTGTGCCCCTGCTTGCGAATCCAACTCCGCTTGTGTAAGCTTGCTCATTCTAAGTCACTCTCCCATCGGCTGCTCCTGTGAACAGGCTGCGCCTCTAATTTGTATTTATCTATGATTCTACGAACGAATAATACGTGTACCTATCGCTTCACCTTGCAGTACTCGACTAAGCACCCGCGGTTCTTTTCCATCCACAATGATAACCTCTGATACGCTGCCCTGAATGCAATCGATAGCTGCCCGCACTTTAGGGATCATGCCACCGTAGATTTCCCCACTTTCGATCAAGGCTTCGATTTCCTGTACAGTAACGGAGGGAAGCACAATCTTTTCACCTTCCACTGTACTCATGATGCCTGGC
This sequence comes from Paenibacillus sp. FSL R5-0928, assembly GCF_037970385.1. Classification (NCBI taxonomy): domain Bacteria; kingdom Bacillati; phylum Bacillota; class Bacilli; order Caryophanales; family Paenibacillaceae; genus Paenibacillus; species Paenibacillus sp. FSL R5-0928. The sequence goes on from NZ_CP150225.1 coordinate 6,655,375, forward strand.
ACATCTGTGACGACGATCATTTTGGGAGACTCCACATAGGAAGCAACTGCCCCTGCTGCCGTATCTGCGTTAATATTGTAGCGCTGACCTGCTGCATCTACTCCGATAGGTGCAATGACAGGAATATAACCCATCCCAACAATACCAGTTATGATCTCAGCCTTAACTTCCGTTACTTCTCCTACCAAACCTACTTCGGCGCTGTTCGCCACTGGTTTAGCAATAATCATATTGCCATCGATGCCCGAAAGCCCCAGAGCTAGACCGCCACTCCCTTGAATTCGCCGGACAATCGCCTTGTTTATACTCCCTGCCAGCGTCATCTCTACAACATCTAGTACTTCCTCGGTGGTTACTCGCAGGCCATTCACAAAGCTGCTTTCAATGCCCAGTTTCGCTAGATTCTCGGAAATGGCTGGCCCTCCACCATGAACAATTACTGGCTGAATGCCCTCCTCCTGCAAATCTCGCAAATCCTCAAAAAAAGAATCAGGTAGAGCCGCAAGCGTACTGCCGCCGCATTTCATTACAAACAATCCACTACCATCTAAAACATCTATAAGTTCAAGCTCGCTATTTAGCGTCATATAATCGATATCCTTCCCTTATGGGCTTAACACGCCATAAATTAAGTGCGATATGCGGCGTTAATACGCACATAATCGTAAGTTAAGTCACAGCCCCAAGCCGTTGCTTTTCCGCTTCCATCATGCAGATCTACAGTGATCAGCACAGTTTCACTTTTTTGCAAATAGGCCAAAGCCTTTTCCTCGTCAAAAGCAACTGGCTTCGAGTGCAAAAGCACCTCAATATCCCCTAACGAAATGTTCACATGCTCCGGCGATACCGGAACACCCGCGCGTCCAACCGCAGCAATAATCCGTCCCCAGTTCGCATCCGCTCCAAAAATAGCAGATTTCACTAGACTAGAACCAACCACTGTCTTAGCAATCGCTGCCGCCGCCTCATCATGAACAGCCCCATTCACTTGAACCTCAATCAGGTGAGTTGCACCTTCGCCATCTCGAGCAATCGCTTTGGCAAGCGTCTGGCACACATAAGTGAATCCAGCAGCAAAAGCGTCCCAATCCGGATGCAGCCTTGTCAGCTTCTCATTACCGGCAAGCCCACTCGCCATCGACACTAACATATCATTGGTGCTAGTATCTCCATCGACTGTAATCATATTAAAAGTAACATTCGTAGCTGAACGCAAAAGACTAAGTAAATCCTCCACTGCAATATCAGCATCCGTGGTCATAAAGCCAAGCATGGTAGCCATGTTAGGATGGATCATCCCTGAACCCTTTGCAGCTCCGGCAATTGTAACTTCTACACCGCCAACGAGCACCTTCACGGCGATCTCTTTTTTAACTAAATCAGTGGTAAGTATAGCTTGGCAGAATTCTTCCGCGCCAATAGCTCCTCCGTCCAGCTTCTCTGGTATTGCAGTAATTCCGCTACGTACGCAATCCATCTTCAACAGTTCACCGATAACTCCAGTCGAAGCAACTGCCACATCATTAACGGCCACACCTAAATGCTTAGCCGCAGCAGCGCGCATCTCATAAGCATCTGCTTCACCTTGTTCGCCTGTGCAGGCATTGGCATTCCCGCTGTTCACGATAACCGCCTGCAATACTCCGTTCGAAAGGCTTTCCCGAGTCACTTTCAGCGGAGCCGCCTGAAAAACATTCGTCGTATACACAGCCGCAGCCGTTGCCGGAACTTCACACAGAATCACTCCGAGATCGTTGCGATCTGTTTTTTTTAATCCACAATGCAATCCTCCGGACTTAAAACCCTTAGGTGAAGTGATGCTTCCACCCTCCAAGGTGGTAAATAACTCAATCTCGCTCATATTATTTGTACCGCTGATCCTTATGGATACACAGGTGTGTAGCCGAGGCCAAGGGTTTCCTCCCATCCCATCATCAAATTAAGGTTCTGTATTGCCTGCCCTGCCGCACCTTTTACAACATTATCAATGACGGAGACTATGGTCACCCGCCCTGTACGAGTATCTGTTGCAAATCCGATATCACAATAATTAGAGCCGCTAACTTCTTTTGTCGCCGGAATCACACCTATATCACGCACCCGCACATATGGCCGGCCCGCATAATATTCACGGTATAAATTCACAAAATCCTGCTCCGTATAATTGTCCGTCATCCCTGCATACATCGTACTCATAATTCCCCGGCTCATCGGCACGAGATGTGTGGTGAACGTTACCGTTACCTTTTCTCCAGCAACCTCTGTTAGTGTCTGCTCAATTTCTGGTATATGTTGATGCTTATTGATTTTATAAGCTTTAAAGTTCTCATTAATCTCTGCGTAGTGCACCATCAGGCTTGTTCCGCGTCCTGCTCCAGTAACTCCTGATTTCGCATCAATAATAATACTGTCATGCTTAATCCAACCTGCCTGAATTGCAGGAATTAGTCCAAGAAGTGTAGCAGTAGGATAACAGCCTGGATTAGATATAAAATCAACCCCAGCCGCACGCTCTCCAAACACCTCGCAAAGTCCGTATACAGCCTGCTCTAGATATTCATCAGCCGGAGCGGGATGTTTATACCAGTGCTCATAATCTGCACCATCCTTTAATCGGAAATCACCGGACAGATCCACGACCTTAAGTCCAGCTTCCAGCAGCTGCGGTACCAGCTTTGCGCTCACACCCGACGGCGTCGCCGTAAATACCACATCTGCCCGCTCAGCCATCTGAGCCGGGTCAACGCCATCCAGCCTTCGATCAATGATACCCGTCAAATGCGGAAAACCTTCCTCTATAGCATCCCCTGCACTTGATGAGGAAATTACCGAAGTAATCTCTACCTTAGGATGACTTTGTAGCAGCCGAATCAGCTCTACGCCCCCATAACCCGTTGATCCAACAATCGCCGCTCTCAGCTTGCCTTCCACTGTCATCCCCACTTCCTGCTTATCATGAATTATAATAAATAATATAATGCATACCGTCTTAGAAATATGTATTATTATACGACTCAATTAATATAAATACAACACATAGTGTTAACTTTCTTTATTCCTAAATATAATTGTATTTACAAAAAAAGAGAAGCATAGCTTCTCCTTGAGGAGAAATTACACTTCTCTTTTAAACCCTTCACCCAGCACCTCATGCGCCTCAGTTATAATCACAAAAGCACTAGTATCTACCGATTGAACAATCGCTTTTAATCTGGAAACCTCATTCTGGCCTACTACAACCATCAACACCGTACGCTCATCACCAGTATAACCGCCATGTGCATCCAGCTTCGTCAGACCCCGATCCAGATCATTCAAAATCGCCTCAGATATTTCTTCCGTCTTGTCCGAGATTATGTAAGCCACCTTTGTATAACGGAAGCCTACCTCTATCGCATTAATGGCCTTACCTGTAACAAACAGACCGATCAGTGCATATAGTGCTTGTTCCATACCGAGTATAAAAGCAGCCAGCACAATGACCGTCCCGTCCAGCAGCACTACGGAAATCGAGAAGCTGAGACCGGATATCTTTTGAATAATCTGCGCCAAAATAGTAAGTCCACCTGTCGAGCCCCGTCCGCGGAACACAAGACCTAACCCCACCCCCACACAGATACCGCCATAAATGGAGGCTAAGAGTGGATTGGTGGTAGGTGCAGGCAAATCTTTTGTCAACAAGATAAAGAGCGGCAACACAAAGCTCCCAAGCAGCGAGCGAACTCCGTATTGTTTACCCAAGAAGATTACCCCGAGTACAAACAACGGAATATTAAGCGCCCACTGCGTAAATGCCGGTTCAGCCCCAAACCAAGCTTCAGCCAATACAGACAGACCGGATACACCACCAGAAGCAATATGATTAGGCAGAAAAAAAAGATTAAACCCCAGCGCTGTAACTAGCGACCCGAGCAAAATTAACATCGTATCCACCACATGTCGGAGTGGCCCATTCAGAGGAATCAGTGGGGGTTTATTACGTGAATTGACTTTTTGCATTTCAAAGGCTCTCCTTAAAGTGTCATCTTGCTCTACGAAAGAAGAAACGGCCATCCCATCCTAATCCATGAATGGTATCCGTTTCCCCGAAACTCTCTTTTATTCTGCCTCAATCTTGATCTGGCTACGCAAGTAACCATCAATGAATGCATCAATATCTCCGTCCATCACAGCGCCAACATTCCCCGTTTCCACGGAAGTACGGTGATCCTTAACCATGTTATACGGATGGAATACATAGGAACGGATCTGACTGCCCCAAGCAATATCGGATTGCTCACCGCGAATCTCATCCAAATGCTGCTGTTGCTCTTGCAGTTTGCGCTCATATAGCTTGGAACGCAGCATTTTCATCGCTTGTTCGCGGTTTTTGATCTGTGAACGTTCGTTCTGACAGGTTACCACCACACCCGTAGGTAAGTGAGTAATCCGTACCGCGGAGTCTGTGGTATTAATATGCTGTCCACCGGCGCCACTTGCACGATACGTATCGATCTTAAGATCCTCCGTACGAATCTCAACCTCTACATCATCGGCAATTTCCGGAACGACATCACAGGATACAAAAGAAGTATGTCTTCTGCCCGAAGAGTCAAACGGAGAAATCCGTACTAGCCGATGTACACCTTTTTCAGCTTTCAGATATCCGTAGGCGTTGAAGCCTTTAATAAGTAGTGTGACACTCTTAATTCCCGCTTCATCACCCGGTAAGTAGTCCAGCACCTCAACCTTGAATCCACGTTTTTCAGCCCAACGGGTATACATCCGCAGCAGCATCTGGCCCCAGTCTTGGGATTCCGTACCGCCCGCACCCGGATGGAGCTCAAGAATAGCATTCAGCTTGTCATACGGCTGGTTAAGTAGCAATTGCAGCTCGAATTCATCAACTTTACTGCCTAAACTGCTGATCGTCTCCCCAATCTCTGCCGCAAGACCTTCATCGCCCTCTTCATCCGCAAGCTCCGCCATCATTGCAGCATCGTCGTATTCTTGTTGCAGCTTCTCGTATTGATCCACGGACGATTTCACGGCATTCATCTCGCCGATCACGCTCTGTGCCTGCTCTGGATTATCCCAGAAGCCTGGAGCAGCCATTTTTTCTTCAAAGTTCGAGATCATCTCTTGCTTAAGATCTAAGTCAAAGAGACCCCCTAAGGTCAGTTAGTTTCTTGCCTATTTCACGCAGATCCTGCTTTACATTAGCTTCAATCATATGGTCACTTCACCTTTCAAAATAGGTTGTTACGGTCCTCGCTATTGGAAAGTTAGTAATGAGTGAATGTTCAGCCATTCCGAGAAGGATTGGACTTCCGATCGCTGTTGTTTCCAGATTCCTTGAATTGATAACCGCATAGCGGTTGGAATCCCGAAACAAAGGCAACACTCCGTTTTTCCAGTTCCAAACCTTCTCTCCATTCCACATTCACTCAAGTGCTAAATATCCAAAAAAGCGACTGGGCCGTAAACGGGGGATACCCCCGGGCCCAGCCGCTCTTTATGGTTAGTATACCCATAGAGATCAGGGTTAAAGACTTACATCTTCAACACCTGAATATGAGCGCTACTAAACGTTTGTCTTATGCGTTTTGACCGTGGCAGTTCTTGTACTTCTTGCCGCTTCCGCAAGGGCAAAGATCATTACGACCAGCCGCAGCCTCAACATGTACCGGACGTTTCTCAGCAGGTTCGCTGTTAGTGGAAATTTTATTTTCCTCTACAACGGATTGACGCTCCTGATTTGTCTCGATGTGAGCCTTCATAATATAAGTAGCTACTTCTTCTTGAATCGTAGCCGTCATAGTATTAAACATTTCGAAACCTTCGAATTGATACTCGCGAAGTGGATCTGTACCACCGTAAGCACGCAGGTGAATCCCTTGACGCAATTGATCCATCGCATCGATGTGATCCATCCACTTGCTGTCTACAGAGCGCAGCACGATTACCTTCTCGAATTCACGCACCAATTCTGAACCCAGGCGTTCTTCACGAGCAGCATATTTCTCAAGTACACGTTCGAAGATGTACTCAATGATCTCTTCTGCTTCTTTGCCCCACAGAATATCGCGAGTCAAAGCACCTTCTTCAAGCAGCTTGCTGTTTACGTAATCAGCAACTTCTTGCAGCTCCCAGTTCTCAGGAATATCGTCACTGCAGTGTGCGTGAACAATACGTTCAATAACCGGCTTGATCATTTCAAGTACGATATCTTTAATATTTTCAGACTCCAGAATCTCACGGCGTTGTTTATAAATAATTTCACGCTGTTGATTCATCACGTCATCATATTGCAATACGACTTTACGAATATCAAAGTTATTACCTTCAACACGTTTCTGAGCAGATTCCACAGCACGCGTAATCATGCGGCTCTCAATCGGCTGATCTTCCTCAAACCCAAGGCGATCCATCATACTCAAAACGTTGTCAGCGCCAAAACGCTTCATCAACTCATCACCAAGGGATAAGTAGAATTGTGTAGAACCTGGGTCCCCTTGACGACCCGCACGACCACGCAGCTGGTTATCAATCCGGCGCGATTCATGACGCTCTGTACCAATGATATGCAGACCTCCAAGATCTGTCACACCTTCGCCCAGAACGATGTCCGTACCACGACCTGCCATGTTGGTAGCAATCGTAACTGTACCTGGCTGACCTGCATGTGTAATGATTTCAGCTTCAGCAGCGTGATGCTTCGCGTTAAGCACTTGGTGTCTAACGCCTTTGCGCTTCAGCATTTCAGATACGAGCTCTGAATTCTCAATCGATACTGTACCAACAAGTACAGGTTGGTTCTTTTTGTGACGCTCTACAATTTCTGCCACAACAGCGTTGAACTTACCGTTCTCACTCTTGTAGACGACATCTGGCATATCTACGCGCTGATTCGGTTTATTCGTAGGGACTTGAAGAACTTCAAGACCATAAATCTTCTTGAACTCTTCTTCCTCAGTTTTAGCTGTACCTGTCATACCACCCAATTTGCGATACATACGGAAATAGTTCTGGAAAGTAATCGTAGCAAGCGTCATGCTCTCATTCTGTACTTCGATTTCTTCCTTCGCTTCAATCGCTTGGTGCAAACCGTCACTATAACGACGGCCTGACATTAAACGTCCCGTAAATTCATCAACAATAACGACCTCACCCTCGTTAACAACGTAGTCTACGTCACGACGCATAATTACGTTTGCTTTCAGGGCTTGGACGATATGGTGATTCAAGGTTACATGACTGTGATCATACAAGTTCTCAATACCAAAAGCGCGTTCAGCAGTAGCTACACCTTTTTCAGTCAAGGCTACGGACTTCACTTTGATATCAACTGTGTAGTCTTCTTCAGCTTTAAGCTTTTTCACAAAACGGTCTGCTGCAAAGTACAATTCAGTAGACTTCTCAGCTTGTCCGGAAATGATAAGAGGTGTACGTGCTTCATCAATAAGAATGGAGTCCACTTCATCAATAATACAGAAATAAAGAGGGCGCTGAACCATTTGTTCTTTATAAAGCACCATGTTGTCACGCAAATAATCGAAACCAAATTCGTTGTTCGTGCCATACGTAATATCGCAGGCGTAAGCATCTTGTTTATCAGCATGGTCCATACCGCTTAGGTTAACCCCAACCGTCATGCCCAGGAAGTTATAGATTTGTGCCATTTGTGCGCTGTCGCGCTGAGCCAAATAGTCATTGACCGTTACAACGTGTACGCCTTTACCAAGCAAAGCATTCAAGTACACCGGCAATGTTCCTACTAGAGTCTTACCTTCACCAGTCTTCATCTCGGAGATTCGGCCTTCATGCAGAGCCATACCACCAATTAACTGTACATCAAAATGCCGCATGCCAAGCGTCCGTTTGGAAGCTTCACGTACGGTTGCAAACGCCTCAGGAAGAATTTCTTCCAAGGTTTCGCCTTTCTCAATACGGGCGCGGAACTCTTCCGTCTTAGCTTTTAAAGCTTCATCGGATAGTGCTACAAATTCCGGCTCCAATCCATTAATTACATCGACTGTCTTCATGAGACGTTTAACGTCACGATCGTTTGTGTCTCCGAATATTTTCTTTACAAGTCCTAGCATGGTTAACCCCTTTCATGCAACACAGATGGTGGAACCGAGCCCATCCTCACAAAATTGAAAGGGCCATTTATAAATTCGATTCCGCTGCTTCATAAATTGTAACAGTTTGTAAGAGATGCCGCAATACAAGGTGTAACAGCCACATTTTTCATATATACGCACAAGAGCCCTATTCGCTATAAGCGAATAGGGGCTCGGTTTAAATTTCTTAAGTCCTGACTAACTCTCGAGGCCCTTTATACTTAGAGCATAACTGGCATCATCGTATCTTAGCCCTGTTCAATCAGTCCATATTTACCATCATCACGTTTGTAAACTACGCTAACTTCCGAGGTGTCGATATTGGAAAACACAAAGAAATTATGTCCTACCATGTTCATTTGAAGAATCGCTTCTTCCACATCCATCGGCTTCATCGTAAAGCGTTTGTTCCTAACCACTTCTAAATCATCATAATCTTGTTCTTCTACAGCAACAGCGGCACTAGCTCCATCCACAAACAGCGTTTTGAGTCCCTCTTGACGGAACTTCCGATTCAGCTTCGTTTTGTGTTTGCGAATTTGACGTTCCAGCTTGTCCACAACGGCGTCTATGGAAGCATACATGTCATCGCTGCGATCTTCCGCACGAAGCGTCACGCCAGCAAGCGGAATGGTTACTTCCACCGTATGAAGGCCGCGAACTACGCCAAGCGTCACAGCCCCTTCAGAGGTAGGGGGTGCTTCGAAATACTTCTCAAGTTTGCTGAGCTTCTTATCAACATACTCTCTCAAAGCGTCGGTCACGTCAATTTGTTGACCTCGAATGGTGAATTGCATGGCCACTCCTCCTTTAGTTACACCTTCATTATACCAAATTGTAAGCGCTAAGTAAAAAGCAATTCCTTACAGCCCTTACATTTAGATAACAAATGTTGTCATAGCGTTCACAAATAAAACAAGTCCGGTGAGAGCAACCAATCGCCCTACCGGACCAAAAGTAAACCTGTCGTTATTATAGTACGGATCCCACTCTTATATTCTCCGAATGAAATCACATAAGGTCAGGCTATTTGGTATGAATTTGAATGATTTCTACAGGAGACCATTGAGAACCCGATCCTGCAATAACATATACCTTATAGGCAGTATTTGCTGCTAAACCAGTTAGGGTCTGTGTACGTTTTACACCAGGAGTAAACGTAAGTGTGTCAGTCCATGGAGCAGCCAGTGCAGTACCGCTACCATTTTGGCCTAAAGCAATCTGTGCTGCAGTAGGTGCCTTCTCATTTGCTGGCAATACTACATATCTAACTGGTGTTGTAGTGCCACCTGTCGTACCATATTTAATATATACATCTGCTGTAACTGTACTAACTTGTCCTGGCTCAAAAAGCGAAATCGAGCTAGCAGTAGCTTGAGCAGTAGTCAACCGAACTGTCGTTACAGTAGACAAGTTACCAGCTGCATCCGCAAGCGTGATATATGTTGCATATTCTGTACCAGGATTCAATCCGTAAACAGAGAATGTAACCGTTGTGTTAGCTACAGTCGCAACACTACCATGGATACCACTTGCAGTCCCGTTACTAATTTGTCCTTTTTCCACCTGCAATGCAGTTGGAGCAATTACATCAGCATTATAAGGAGCTACAACATAGTATACTGCACCAGTTACGGAAGGTGTCAGGTATACATCCGCTGTGACCGAACCAACATTACCGTAGGTTGCCCCACTTACTGTTGGCGCTGTGCTACTTCCGCCGCCACCGTTACCACCGCCAGAACCTCCGCCAGTACTACCACCTGGAGCAGCAGTTGGGGTTGGTGTAGCTGTTGGTGTCGGAGTAGCCGTTGGAGTTGGTGTAGGTGTTACACCACCACCTGTGCCACTACCAGGATAATAGATAGCTGAAGTATTGATAATACCTACAGCCTCGGCACGTGTTAACGATCTCTTAGGACCGAAGGTTCCATCTGGATAACCGTTAACAATCTTCTTTTCCACTGCGGCTGCTACAGCACCTTTTGCCCATGCTGCAATTTGTGCATTGTCTTTAAATTTGTTCGAAGTTGTATTGGTGCTCAATTTAAGTAATTTTGCAGTAATTACAGCTGCTTCTTCTCTTGTAAGCGGATTATTAGGACGGAACGTATTATCCTCGTATCCTCCGATATATCCAGCTTCCACGGCTTTAGCCACTTCACTGTAATTCCAGTTTGTGCTCTTCATGTCTTTGAAAGTTACTGTTGCTTTAGTTGTAAACCCTAACAGGCGATTTACCATAGTCACATACTCACCACGCGTAATTGCTTTGTTTGGTTTTACCGTTCCATCTGGGTAGCCTCCAAGGTAACCTCTATCTAGCCATTCCTGCAGCTGACCTTGCGCCCAGTGGCCTTGAATATCCTTAGGTACAGCTGCAGCAGATACGCTGCCGAGAGACCCCAATAACATACTAGTACCTAATATTCCGGTCATAAGACCGCGCCACATCTTCTTCATCCTGCTAATCACCCTCCTAATTGTTTTGATAGCTTAGGCTATATTGAATTTCTTCGTGAATGTAGTAACCTAGGCTAACATAGTGTGTGTCGAGGTAAGATAAACAGCTCAACGTATATCTATTACCCACCTTTTGCAGAGTTCTAACATTTTCCATAAAATGAATTTACAAAATAGGCTATTTTCTTTACTAGGATTGGCTATACTAGACACATATGAACGCACAAAAAAAGGATCTTGGAAGATTCCAAGATCCTTGCTAGCGCTGTCTAAATTGCTAACCATCTACTTATATGTAGTTCGGCTTCGCCGGATGATTATAATTTGATTACGTTAGCTGCTTGTGGTCCACGTGCACCTTCAACGATATCGAATTCTACGGATTGACCTTCATCCAATGTCTTGAAACCATCAGTTTGAATCGCGGAAAAGTGTACGAATACGTCGCCACCGTCTGCAGTCTCGATAAAACCATAACCTTTTTCTGCGTTAAACCATTTTACTTTACCTTCCATTGATTAAACATTCCCTTCGTCATCAGATGAACGTGAGTCTTGCTCACAATTCGACTATACCACCGTAACTTCTTTATTGTCAATTGGAAAAGAAAATGTTTACATTCAATAATTTACCACGTAAAATAAACTATTAAATTTTCCATAAACAAGAAATAGATTCGGTACAATGATCAAAAAAAGGAGCAGACGGTATTTAATACCCGTCTACTCCTATAGTGAAACACTGATAAATTATTTTTTGCGATCCATAAGGAAACTGTCTGGGGTGTAGGCGGCCTCATAGGCGTTGCGTTGTGTTTTGGCCTGTTCTCTCTGTTGAAGCCACTTAGCTGCCTCACTTTTAAGTTGTTGCATTCTTGCAATTATCATAGGATCGGCTTCCAACAACTCTCGTAACTGATGCTGCTCGATTACACCGATCGACTGTTTTCTTACCTGCTGTTCGAGCTGATCTATCAAATTTTGACGTTGTTCGACGAAATCATTTAATTCTTCATATGAACAATTATCTAGTCTATTAATAATATCTTGAGTAATCTTGTTTAACTCTAAGATACAATTATCCATGGGCCTTCTCGTGTGCTGGTACCAGCTTTGACGCCTCCAACCAAGTTAAGCGGAACTCAGTCAAATACTGTAACGCCTCTTCTGCAGGAACCTTGTCTTTCTTCACATTCGCCTGAATCAACAAATGATTTATATATTCGTATAGATCATACAAACTTTTAGATATGTCATAGGTAGGATCCAGTGTTGACATCAATTCACTAACAATTGTCTGCGCTTTACCCAGGTTAATGTTTGTCTTTTGATAGTCAACTGAATCGATTCCTTCCATACCCGCCCTTACAAATCTAATCGCTCCATCAAATAACATAATCAGTAACTGTGAGGGGGTCGATGTTTTTACCGATGACTGACGGTATTTTTCATAAGGAGAATTTATCATTTGTGTCACCCTTTACTTAAAAGTCCATTTTTAATCCTTTTCATTCTATTACATTAAGTTTATAGGCATTAATAACTACTACCCCGTATTCAATAGTTACGAGGGAACTAGTATTTAGTTTATATATCGGCATTTGATCAATGTTATTGCAGTCTTTTTCCGAATAATCTCAAGAATTTGTTAATACTGGTTAAACCTCGAGTAATGTTTGTATCTTCTCTGTTATATATCTATTATATATCTATTAAAAAATGCTGCTGTGCCCAACAACTTTGTTTAAATTTACATCTAATAGATCCGTCCATTTCTCTATAAACAACCATTCCACTCTCAATGTTCTTTTCATAAACTGATGCACCAATCCCTACTGAAACTCTATCGCCAATTATACAATTACCAACGATTGAGGAATAAGGCAGTAACGATACACCTTTCCCCAGCTTCGGATAGATCCCATTTTGAGCCCCAACCGTACTACCTTGCCCAACAACTAAGAAATCGGAATATTCAGCCTTGCCCAGCACCGTTCCCACAGTGTGAAAGAGCAAAAAAATATTTGGTAAATTCGTATCGTACATACAACTAAATCCATGAAGTGCTTTATTAATATAAAAAATTTTATTAGCTAATGTCGTATTTCCACTTTCTTTCCATACGGTATTCGACAAGAACCAAAGAAATATAGTGTATTGATCAGAATGCAGATGATTGAGGAATGTAGTACCATTTTTCCTGTAAGACTCCAAAGCTATCTTGGAAAAACAATACTCTGTACGATCTAAGGCAAGATCAAATAGAGAGTTCCCAACTTCTTGAAAATGGACTATTTGTTTGTCTGGAAAAAAATGATTAAGTTGAGCTGATGTATACTCTTTAAAGTTATATAAAGGGAGGGATAGTTCTATTAGAATCGCTCCTTTCCATTAACATGTTTTAAAAGGTGAATTTTTTCAATCATTCCAAGAGTCAATATTTATTAGCTCTATATTTAAATGCTGCTGTACAATTATCTGTTTAATTTCTTCCAAATAATTAGGATTCATTACAATTACCGTTGATAACTCTTTGTCTTGTAATACGTTAATACCAACTATTTCATGACCTGTTCCAGGTAAATATTTGCCTACTTTATTTGGATTCACATCTATTACACAATTAATATACTTCAAATCTGGATCAATTAAATTCAAAAAGGTTACACCTTTGGCACCTGCACCCCAGATCGCAATTTCACCCTTTCCAGAATGCTGAGCGAGACGATCCTGTACTTTCTGCTTCCATTCCCTCTCATGCTGAGAAAACTGCATACTATTTGTTACAATATCCATTATAGATGTGAAATCATCGAATTTCTCACTAGTCTCCACAAGCCTAGCCTCTAACCACATATATTGACCATTAAATAGATGTTCAATATTCACTACTTCAAATCCAGCTAATTCAAATGCTTTAGCTAGAGAACTCTTATTGAAATAAGAACAATGTTCATAGAAAAAATCAAACATTACTTTATTATTAAAAATCCATTCTACACATGGTGTTTCAAAAAAGACTCTAGCATTAGGAGAATGAATTAGTGCCTTTCTAATTGTCTTTAGTAAAACTAGTGGCTCCGAAATATGTTCTATAACATGCCGGCAAATAACAACATCCGCCTTTATATGAACACACTCTTCATCGTACAACCTCTTCTCGAATCTCAATTTCCCATCTAGCTCCAATTCAGGTCCAATATAACTCGGATCAAATCCATATCCATAATTATTGCCAGCTTCAACTATTTTTCTTAGAAAAATACCTTTTCCACAACCTACTTCTACAACATTTAGATTTCTTACGCCGTTTTTATTAACAAGGCTAGAAGTAAGTTCATTTAAATACTTTTCAAAATACAACGAATAGGACTGAGTATTCTCATAATCACTACCATAAACAACCTTATCCGAATCAAAAGAGCTATTATAAACAAAACCACAGTCTATACATTGGAGAATGTTTAGATCACCTTTTACAATCTGCTTTGCGCTCTCTAAGCTATTAATCAATAGATTTTGAAACACTGGTATATTCTCACGAGTTATGATGCTCTTTAGATTTGTTGATTCACATACTGGACAGTTATTTCTCGTCACCATTCTTGCCTCCAAAAAGATAGGATTGCCACCACTCTACGGTTTCATATATTCCTTGTACCAAAGTGACAGAAGGACTCCAGTCAATATTTTCTCTCAACCGTTCTACGTTAGCCAACACAATTTCCGGTTCATCTACTGAAGCTGGGATTACATTAAGCTGAATAAGTTCCTTCTTATTTAGAATATCCGCTATATTACTTACAATTTCATGCAATCTAATTGGCTTACCTGAACCAATGTTAATAGGACCACTAAGCTCACTATCTAATACATTAACTAACGCTTTTGCAGCGTCCTTAACATACAGATAATCACGAATTTGCTGCCCATGTGTACATTTTGCTTGTTCACCTTTTAATAAGGATAAAATAACAGAAGGAACCAGACGAAGTTCATGTTCCCGAGGGCCATACAAATAAAACACCCGTGCCCATGCACTAGAAACTCCATAATGTTTTTGGTACGACATTAACATATGAAATAATGAATTTTTACTAGATCCGTATATACTATTGTAATTAAGAGGAGTCTCAAGCTCACTGCAAATTCCCTGACTCAAATCATATTCGGCACAGGATCCCACACCTACAATCCTCTTTCCTCCTAAAGAACAAAACATATCAAATAGTGATAAGCTCGCTTTTAGCCATTTAAAATTCGCAGACGAATTCCAGTACTGACCTGGTGTAGTGTCCCATGCAAGATGCAAAAGATGCGTAGGAGAATTTATTAGTGTAAACATCTCCCTCATCTGATCGTCATTGAGTAAATCGACCTTCAGCCAAGTAATTTTATCGGTGTTTTTTTTGTTTACAAGACTTGACGTAATTGCATAGATTTGATCCTCTTTTACTGCCAACTCATTTAGTACATGACTTCCTATAAATCCATTTGCACCAGTTACGATAATTTTTTTCATTGCTTATACCTATCATAATTCAAATCTTTTTCAGAAATTATTCTATCATTTTCTTCTTTCGGCCATACTATATTAAAGTCCGGGTCATTCCATTTTATTCCGCGCGCGTACTCATCTTTATAAACTTGGCCCATCTGATAAAATACTTCAGTATCATCAGATAAAGTTTGAAATCCGTGTGCGAAACCCTTGGGTATATAAAGCATTTTATAATTAGTCTCTGATAATTCTATACCAAACCATTGTTTATAGGTCGGTGAGTTAGGCCTAATATCAACGATAACATCATAAATGGAACCTTTAGTACAGCGAACTAATTTTGTTTCTTCATAAGGAAATGCCTGATAGTGTAAGCCCCTTAAGGTTCCCTTTTTTTTATTATATGAAATATTGCACTGTACAAAAGAGTTTTCCAATCCTCGACTCGCGAATTCTTCATGACACCAAGATCTTGCAAAATGCCCCCGCGAATCAGTTAATAACTGCAATTCTATTAGATAGGATCCAGCTAATGTAGTTTCTGTAAAGTGCATTTAATCTGCCTCCATTTACCCTGTTGCTATACATTTCAATCCCCATCTGGATCTATAGTTATTGAAAGTTTTTCTTCTTCATCATAATATTTCGTATGAATATAACTCCCTGTGATTCCCTGATTATTCAATAATAGATACCTCCGGTACTGGTATGATCCATTTACCGCCCCATTCACGGATAAAAGAGGTCTGTTCCATGATCTCCTCTTTCAAATTCCAAGGTAGAATAAATACATAATCTGGTTTAGTCAACTTCAACTGATCTGGCGAAGAAATAGGAATCCTCGATCCTGGAAGAAAAGCTCCCTGTTTGTATGGACTTCGATCCACTGTATAATCCAAATAGTCACGATCAATACCACAATAATTAATTAAGGTATTTCCTTTAGCTGGGGCACCGTACCCTACAATAGTGCTCCCCTGATTCTTAAGGTCAATAAGAAAACTCATAATCTGTCTCTTTAATTGAACTACCTTTGTATAGAACCCTGTATACGTCTCTACATTTCTCATACCATATACTAATTCTTTTTCCAGCATTTCATAAACAGCCGGACTGATCGCAAGTTCTTTATTTTCTGAATGACATGCATAAATTCTTATAGAACCACCATGAGTCTCCAACTGCTCAACGTCATAGATCGAAAGATTGTGCTTAGCAAAAAGTCGACTAACAGTCGTAAATGAAAAATAGGAATAATGTTCGTGATATATAGTATCAAACTGTTTATGTTCTAAGAGCTGAAGCAAATGAGGGAATTCCATCGTTATAGTCCCTTGGGGCTGTAATAGAATTTGCATTCCTTCGACAAAATCATTTAAGTCAGGAACATGGGCAAGTACATTATTACCGAGCAAGAGATCTGCCATCTTCCCTGCTTCCCTTAGGCTTTTTGCTAATTTAGTTCCGAAAAAATTTATCGAAGTATCGATCCCTTTTTCAATAGCGGATTTCGCAACATTTGCTGCAGGCTCGATCCCTAATACAGAGATCCCTTTTTCCTTAAAATACTGTAATAGATAACCATCGTTACTAGCAATTTCAATTACACGTGTCTCACTTGTATAACGATACCGTTCTATCATTTGTTCAACATAAATGCGGCAATGATTTAACCAACTATCCGAATAGCTGCTGAAATAAGCGTACTCACTAAATATATGTTCTGGAGACTCAAATTCCTCTACCTGAACCAAAAAGCAGTGATCACAAACATAAGTTCTTAATGGATACATGTATTCCATCTGATTTATAGATTTCACATAAGAATTTGCCAAAGGGGAAATCCCCAAATCTAGAAAAGTGGTCTTTAGTTCTGTACCACAAAAACGACATATTCTGGTTGACATTTATTCATATCCCCTTATGTTATGAAAGTCTAGCAGCTTTTATTTTTTCATAGTTACTTATTTGTCTTAACGTTAAATCATTAAGACTATTACTCATATAGTTTGTATACCAATCCATCGTCCATTCAATTGATTGTTTAACAGGCAACTTTATACCCCAATTTAACAGTTTTTCAGCCTTCTCACTATTGAGGACCAGCGTTTTAGCTTCATATGGCTGAGTATCGGATTCATATAACACCTCTAATTTATTCCCAAGATATTTGTTACATTCTTCAATGAGCTGAGCAACAGATATAATTGAGGATTCACCAGGGCCAAAATTCCACGATCCTATATACTTTTCTCCTGATTCCCACATTTTTTGGGCTAACAACAAATACCCATTCAAACAATCCAATACATGCTGCCAAGGTCGGATAGCTTGGGGATATCTGATATTTAATGGTTGTTTATTAGTAATAGAACGAATCATATCTGGAATAATACGATCAGCAGCCCAATCGCCACCACCTATAACATTTCCCGCTCTAGCAGATGACAATAATTTACTAATATTCCTATAGAATGATCTTTCATAGGCGGTTGTAACAATCTCAGAACATGCCTTACTCGCACTATAAGGATCAGAACCACCAACAGGATTATTCTCTATAAACCCCAGTAAAGAGTTACTACTGTTTTCGTAGCATTTATCTGTGGTTACATTAATAACTATTCGGACTGATTCAGTATGCCTAGCTGCTTCTAACAAATGAACCGTACCCATAACATTAGTAGAGAATGTAGCAATTGGCTTAATATATGACTCTCTTACTAAAGGTTGCGCAGCAAGATGGAAGATGATCTCAGGTTGAATCTTTTGAATAAATGATTGTAGCCGTTCGTAATCCAATATATCACCATACATAGAGTCCATATTTTTTGAAACTTGAGCAATTTCATATAAATGTGGCTCACTCACTGGTAAAGAACTACTGTATCCGTATACGTCAGCTCCTAAATGCTGAAGCCATAACGATAACCAACTACCCTTGAAGCCTGTATGTCCTGTAATAAGTACTCTCTTGGAGTCCCAAAAATTAGTTTGCATCAATTACCACACTTTCCAAGGAGCAGTCCCTGTGTTCCACATTTCTTCTAGCTTGTTCTTATCTCTTAGAGTGTCCATTGGCTGCCAGAATCCCTCATGCATAAAGGCTGATAGTTCTCCAGATTTCGCCAACATCTCCATAGGTTCTTCTTCCCACGTTGTATTATCACCACTTATTAATTCAAAAACCTCTGGTTCAAGGACAAAAAATCCCCCGTTAATCCAGTTTCCATCTCCCATTGGTTTTTCCTGAAATCCTATAATTTCATTTTTCTTAAACTCAAACGCCCCAAACCTTCCCGGTGGCCGAACCGCTGTTACTGTTGAGAGATTTTTTTTATTTTTATGAAATTCTACAAGTTCTAATATATTAACGTCACAAAGACCATCTCCATATGTAAAGCAGAAAGTTTCATCACCAACATACTGTTGGACTTTCTTTAGCCTTCCTCCCGTTAGGGTTTGTTCACCTGTGTCAACTAATGTCACTTTCCAAGATTCCGAGTTATTTTTATGAACTTGCATTTCATTAGTTGTGAAATCGAATGTAACATCCGATGTATGCATATAATAATTCGCAAAAAACTCCTTTATTAAATATCCTTTATAACCCAGGCATATAATAAATTCATTAATTCCATAGCTCGAATATACTTTCATAATATGCCAAAGCATTGGAGCCCCACCAATCTCCACCATTGGCTTGGGCTTAACTACTGTTTCTTCGCTCAATCTTGTGCCTAGCCCACCTGCTAATATAACTGCTTTCACCCGCTAAACATCCCTTCTAAGGATAATCTCCAATTCCACCCCAGAGGAATTGTCTTTACCTGTGACCTTATAATAAGAAATCGTCAGACCAGTATTTTGAAGTAACTCGATATCCCTATTCATAATAGTTTCGTTAAATTCAGTATAGCTCAAACATAACGCTAATTGCCCTCCATGATTAAGCTTACTACTCAATCTCTCGATGACGAGAGGATGATCGTTCAATTTAATCGAATCATATTCGAAAATAATATAATCAAAACTCTTAGCTTGTAGTTTAATATCAATATGATCAATTTCCCCTATAATGTAGTGATCTGAAACCGTCATGATATCTTGCAAGTATTTCTGATCCAAACAGTAATTTGTTATATGCACATCAGAAATTCCCTTTTCGCGTAACATATTTTTCAATTGCAGTGGATTAGCACCACACTTAGTGTTCACACCCAAAATCGAGGCATTGGTACATGATAATTTAACTGATACCTGATTAAGAAGTCGTGGATTAAAGGCAGCATCAACCCATGAGTCCAGATTATACTTTTCTATAAAAATATTTCTGCTTATACTCATGGAATTATTGTTAATTTGATCATCGCGGACCGTAACAGAACCAAAGTGATAAGTAAACGTGTCTTTACAATATATCAATTTATAACCTGCTCTTCGTATACGAAAACTAATATCATCATCGGCAAATTCTCCATAATAAAACCCTGGATCATAATAACCAATATCTCTTAGCAATTCTGTTCTTACCATAAGTACACATGGGAGCAGCCTTACCCTTTCTTCCCATTTACGAGGATCTGAATGGTTGTAGCGTTCTGCGAATTGAATCATTTCCTCAATATTGTTATATTCACCATTAATTTGCTGTAGATTACTTATCGTGCTAGCCCCAGGTGACACATAGCCTATTCTCTCATCTGACTCTATACATATTAATAAGTTTTCTAACCACCTAGGGGTAAAAATAAAATCATTACATACACAAGCTGTATATTTACCTTCGGCAACTTTCATTCCTTCATTAAATCCATTAGAAACACCTACGTTTTTAATTAGATGAAGTGGTTTTACCGAGGGTAATGAATCAAAATATTGTTTGGTTTCATCTGTTGAGCCATTGTTTACAAGAATTAACTCATAACTAACATTTTGCGTATACTCCAATATACTCTCCACACATAATTTTGTGTAGCTCAACTTGTTATACGCTAGGACAACAATGCTCACAAGAGGCCTTTCGGTTAACGAACTTACATGTCTATTATCTTCAATAAAATCTTCAATTATATTAACTAGTTCAGCCTCACTAGCTACTCTTAGTGCTTGACCAAAATAATAATTAGATTGGACTAAGTTATGGCGCAACTTGTGTATATATCCGAGATTAAAAAGTAAATCTACGTATTCAGAATCAATAAGCAATCCTTCCAATAAGTAACCTTCAGCTTCTTGTAGATTATTTTCCGCTACAGCTATAGAAGCCCTAATCGTATACAATTCAATATCTTCACCTTCATTACTCTTCTGTTCAAACTCGGATAGTAGTCTCTTAGCGTCACTTATCTTTCCAATTTCAATAAGTTCTTGAATCTGCTGTTTCTCCATACTTTGGTTTTCTCCATTCATTGCTTGATGTTATCTGATAATCACGAGTGTTTTACTGAAAAAATATACAAGGCAGCCCAGAGGTTAGGCTTAAACGATATCCGGATAACATCGTCCTGCTAACATCAGGTCTGCCCAGTTTAATTAATAATAGATTGAATCGGTTATATTACCCTGATATAAAATTAGTCAAGCTTGTTGATTGTGCATTATACTTGCTCATTGCTTGTTCCATGGCAGCATACTGTTTATAGTATCTTGTCTCTAGATCATTCATACGTTGAGTCATATCATCAATCCGTTTATTATAATTCTTCAACATATCTCCCATAATACTATTTGTTTTAAACACATCTGTAACACTCGTTGAAAATTTAGATGTACCAACTTTGTCAACTAGCTTTTGAAGCTGTCCATCAATTTTAGTGGAAATTTGTGAGAATATACCTTTTTGCTCACCCGAACCTTGAAATAACTGAGTAACAAAGGTAGGATTGTTCTCCAATATTTTGTTCAGGTCATCTTCACTTTTAAGAACTAATTTACCGCCTTCGAAATACTGACCAGTATCGATTCCCATTTTACTAAGGTCACCCAAATTTGCAGAAATAATCTCACGCATACTTGCGACCGTTGCCGCCAGAATTGTATCGTTTTTAAGAAGACCACTTTTAGCCTTTGCATCCCAGTTTTTGATATCATCCTCTGACATTTCTTTTCTTTGTTCATCCGTTAGAGGAGGGAAGTCTCTATAAGTTTTCTCACTAGTTTTTTTATTCATCAATTCAATTAACTCATTGTAGTCATTTATAAATGATTTAATTGATTCAATTGCTTTGGTAGGTTCCACCTGAACTGATATTTTAGATGAAGTCGCTTCAGTTGAAGTACTTAAAAGCGAGATGCTTATTCCGTTAATACTAGTTTTATTACCATCGAATTCCACTTTTTGAAAGGAAGCTTCACCTTCAGATTTAACATGTATAATTCCTTTTTTTCCATCAGTTATACTTAATGTATCCGTAGGTGCTGCATTGAACAAACTCAATAAATTCCCACCTACAGCACCAATCTGTTTGTCACCATATTCTTTTGCAGAGAGAATCAATTTACCTGTCAGTTCATCAAAACTTGCAACTACATTCGCTTTTTTTTCACCTGCATCAGCATTAATTCTCGATAAAACCTGAGATATTGAATAATCCTTGTTAAAGATAAATTCAGCATCACCAATTGTTAATGTATAATT
This sequence comes from Paenibacillus sp. FSL R5-0928, assembly GCF_037970385.1. Classification (NCBI taxonomy): domain Bacteria; kingdom Bacillati; phylum Bacillota; class Bacilli; order Caryophanales; family Paenibacillaceae; genus Paenibacillus; species Paenibacillus sp. FSL R5-0928. The sequence goes on from NZ_CP150225.1 coordinate 6,677,083, forward strand.
GCCTTGTGCATCGGCATTACTTGTTCCTCCTGGCAAGGCACTTAACAGAGTACTTGATTTATACCCGTTGGCATAACTACCTGTTATACCTGTAGTAGTGATCGTAGTACGCGTAGAAAGTTGTTCTACATACAGTTCCATAGGAACAGGTGTTGCATCTGCATTCGCCTTCGCACTGATAGCAGTACTATTTCCAGTTAATACTGCTTTTTGAGGATTCATCTCTTCGCCCTTATTATATTTAGCTAATTTATTTATTTTGAAATCCACCAGTTTGCTATTGATCTCACGATAACTTTCTCTCTGCCATTCAAAGGTTTGCTTCTGCTGTTTAAGCTTATCCAGTGGAGCCCTTTTGGCCGTCATAATCTCCTTAACAATTGAATCAATATCCATACCGGATCCAAATCCAAAAACCCGCATCTTTAAACCTCCTCTTTATACTTTTTCATCTACTAATATCCCAGCGATCTCCATCATCTTAGCCACTAAATCCAGCGTTTTTTCTGGAGGTATCTCACGTATAAGTTGACCTGTTTCCTTGTTAATTACCTTCACCATAATAGCATGTGTTTTTTCATGAACACTGATTTCTAAGGATGTAGAGGGTCCCTCCAGTGCTTTAACAGCCCTATCTATATTACGTATCAGTTGCTCTTGTCCTACCGGAATCTGAACCCCCTGCTTCTCCAGAACAGATAGTTTCTCTCCACTCTTCACTGCGTTTACTAATCTAGTGTCCTGGTTTTGAATATTACGTTCACTAACCTGGCGCTGATCAATAACAGAATTATCATATTTGTTACTGGTCAAGGAAAATTGCAGATTCATAGAACAACCTCCGATGCATATTTATATTATTTTTATCGGTTAAATATTCAAAATATTAAGAGTACATCAATACGAGAATTTAAATCACCCACAAAGATCTAGGAAATTTAATCTTAATGCTATCTATCGTTCTAGACATACCAACACGATCGTTCATTTTTTCATATAATCTATAACATCTTTCATAAGAACCGTAATCTGGCGCTAACTCTAAAAGCTTGGAATAAAAAAGCTGGGCATCCTCCATATAGTTGCAGGAAAGACACAAATCGCCTAATAATCGTATAATCTCTACATTATTAGGATTTTTTTTAAATAGCTTAACAAAAAGATCAATAGCAACCTCATTGAAGCCATAAGATATCAAGAGACTGTAGCTATTAATTTTACTCTTCAAAGAAGTCTCCGCAATATATTCTAATAGGGTCTGCAAACACTCATATTCCTGAAGTTTAAGTAAATGAGAGGCAATATCCCCAAGAATTTTTTCTGTATAGGAAGTCATTTTATTAGATGAAATCACTTCTTTTCTTATTATTTTTCTAAAGAGTTTTTCTTCCTTTTCACTGAAGTTTAGATGAGGCTTAGCCAGATTAAATAATTCCTCATTATCTAATACAAACGACAGTAAAAGAATGTCTACTGCATTTTCTTGCTGTATATCATCCATACCCAACCACATATCTTTAGCTTTAATATATTTCTTGTCATATTGCATTGCCGAAGCTGCAACATTCGGTTGAGCAGTAATGCTATACATTGATATGAATCTATTCAATAAAGGATGTCGTAACCCATACAGAACGTCTAGTAAAAGCTGTAAATCATTAATATTCGATATGTTGTACAGCTGTGTAATGTTCTGATACACATCGTCTAGTGGTATATTAGATTTAGTCACAATCTCAAAGTACTTACTCAATCCAGGCGCAAAAGTCTTTTTCTCCTGCAGAACCTCTACTATATATTTATAACTTTCATCTAATTGATTTTGATCTTCATATAGTTCTGCTAATACGAATCGACTCATGTAGCCCCCGGTTCCTTCTGTAACATTCACACCAAGGTCTACGCCAAACTCTAAACATGATTTAAGAGTTATTTCAGCATCTTTAATATAACCTGCATTCATGAATATTTTACCATGCATATAGTGCATATCTGTCTCAAGTGGATAAACTTTCACTGCATCATTTAAAATTCTCAAGCTATCATCATATTGATTGAGTTCACCTAAGCAATAACTCAGTTTAGTAATAAGTTCAGGTAAAAACAGACGTCCAGAACTTAGTGGATAGGCTCTCTGAAAATATTCAATTGCTTTTGCATTTTCATTAATAGATAAATAAGTTTTTCCCATATTATACAAATTGTAAGCTCCAGGATTTTCCTCAACTTCTTGTAACATAAGGGGTAAATTCCGTTTAGTTTTTTCCTTTTCCTGCATAATTTCATCAGTGTAACCAGTATGATGAATAATCACTTCTCCATATTGGCTTTTATAATTCGTTTCAGCATCCAATACGTTTAAATGTTCATGTAGACGGTTATTGTAGTGTAATCCTCTATTGTTTGCAAAGAGTCGTACCGCAGTATGAGTAAAAGCCCTGCCATAGGAAACATCATTATATATTCTCAATAAAAAATAGTCATACTCAGGCTTTATATCTTTCTGCAAATCTGCATCTGACTCCAGGTACTCGTCTGCATCCAGTACCAAAATATATTCTGAAGTAGCATATTTTAATGATTCATTCCGAGCAGCTGCAAAATCATCAACCCATTTAAAATGGTGAATCTTCGTAGTATATTCTTCTGCTATTAATAGAGTTCCATCCGTTGACCCGGTATCAACAATTACGATTTCTGACACTTTATCTTTTACACTCTCAAGACATCTTTTCAGATATTTTTCTTCATTTTTTACAATCATGCATAAAGTAATTGTCTTATCCATATTATTATCCTCTCAAACTCTTAAATTCTGTTATCTTATATATCGGCCTTGTCATTATCAAACATTAGAATAATAGAAAAAAGGGACCCCATATGGAGTCCCTTTTTTCTATCATTCTGCCTACTATTAACGAAGCAATTGAAGAACTGCTTGAGGTTGTTGATTAGCTTGAGCCAACATCGCTTGAGCAGCTTGGGCAAGAATATTGTTCTTAGTTTGATTCATCATTTCTTTAGCCATGTCTACGTCACGAATACGAGATTCAGCTGCGGATAAATTTTCAGAAGTTGTTCCTAAGTTATTAATTGTGTGATCCAAACGGTTTTGGTATGCGCCCAATTTAGAACGTTCGCCAGAAACAGTTTCAATTGCGGTGTTGATAACAGTGATTGCAGCATCTGCAGCTGTTTGTGTAGAAATATCAATACCATCTACTGTAGTTGCTCCATTACCAGCGACTGCTGAACTATTGGCTGCTGATGCTCCACTCACCTTAAGTGTCGTAGCATCCATTGCCTTAATGGACAAACTAATATTTTGACCTTTATTGGCACCAATGTGGAATGTAAGATCGGCTGCACTTGTTACACCTGAACCTGTAGCTGCAGAACCGTCTAGCAATTTTTTGGTGTTAAATTCAGTTGTATTAGAAATACGGGTAATTTCTTTAGCCAGTTCATTTACTTCTTTTTGAAGTTCTCCACGATCTGAAGCGGTATTAGTATCATTTGCAGACTGAACAGCCAATTCACGCATACGTTGTAGAATGCTGTGTGTTTCATTCAGTGCGCCCTCAGCCGTTTGAATCAAAGAGATTCCATCTTGTGCGTTTTTAGTAGCCATATCCAAACCACGAATTTGACCACGCATTTTTTCGGAAATTGCCAAGCCTGCAGCATCGTCCCCTGCACGGTTGATACGCAAACCGGAAGATAGTTTCTCAACGGATTTGTTTGTGTTGGCAGTATTTACACCTAGTTGACGGTGAGTGTTCATTGCTGCAATATTGTGATTGATAATCATAATCTTATTTCCTCCCTGAAATTAAATGATTCCACATCCTTGTGGTTATGTTATTCCTTCAAGGTCGGCCGCCCTTCAGGAATAACACTACTACTATTATCGACACATGATGTTACATAGTTTATAGTGACTCAAATATTTCCCTATAATTCAATGAAATCTAATATTTTGAAGAATCACATTTAAAAAAAGGGAAGAGCTTATATAAAGCCCTTCCCTTCAATTCAAATATTAACGAAGCAATTGAAGCACGGCTTGCGGTTGTTGATTAGCTTGAGCCAACATCGCTTGAGCTGCTTGCGCTAGGATGTTGTTCTTAGTTTGGTTCATCATCTCTTTAGCCATGTCCACATCACGAATACGTGATTCAGCTGCGGAAAGGTTCTCGGAAGTCGTTCCCAAGTTATTAATCGTGTGATCCAAACGGTTTTGGTATGCCCCTAATTTGGAACGTTCACCTGATACTGTTTCAATTGCAGTGTTGATAACAGTAATTGCATCATTAGCAGCTGTTTGTGTAGAAATATCAATACCATCACTAGCTAATGCGCCTGCTGTCGAGTTAGTCGCAGCGTTACTTGCTCCACCACCAGCTACTTTTAATGTGAAAGCATCCATAGCATTAATGCTCAAGGAGATATTTTGACCCTTGTTTGCTCCAATATGGAATGTAAGATTCAATCCATCAGTATTTGTACCACCAGTACTAGCAGAACCATCCAACAATTTCTTAGTGTTAAATTCTGTTGTATTAGCGATACGTGTGATTTCTTTTGCTAATTCATTTACTTCTTTTTGAAGTTCGCCACGGTCTGAAGCTGTGTTAGTATCATTCGCAGATTGAACTGACAATTCACGCATACGTTGCAGAATGCTATGAGTCTCATTCAAGGCGCCTTCTGCTGTTTGAATTAATGAGATTCCATCTTGTGCATTCTTAGTAGCCATATCCAAACCGCGAATTTGACCGCGCATTTTTTCGGAAATCGCCAAGCCTGCAGCGTCATCGCCTGCACGGTTAATACGCAAACCGGAAGATAGTTTCTCAACGGATTTGTTTGTGTTGGCAGTATTTACACCTAGTTGACGGTGAGTGTTCATTGCTGCAATATTGTGGTTGATAATCATAATAAATTTCCTCCCTGAAAATAAGTTAATCCACATCCTTGTGGTAATGTTGAACCCTTAAGGTCGGCCGCCCTACCCGTTCAGCATCTACAACTTATATCGACTTGAAGTCACCTATAGTTTAGAGTATTTTAATTTTTTTCGAACTTATTTCTCACAAATCAAAAAACCTGAGTCTGCAATTTGCAGCTCAGGTATACTCGATCACATATTAGTGACTATTCGCTTTACGTAACCGATCCATCAATGCGTTCAAATCAGATTGGACAGGAGCAGCAGATTCCCGGTTAGCTTCCTGAATGGACAGATATATCTCTTTCCGAAAAATATCCACATGCTTAGGTGCGGAGATACCTACCCTTACTGTATCTCCTTCTACACTTAAGATAGTCAGCTCAATTTGATCTTGAATGATGATAGACTCTCCTTTTTTACGAGAAAGTACAAGCATATTAGTCTCCACCCTTTCCATCTTCAACAGATTTCTCTGATAATAAGGTATGCTTGGTGAGATAGGATGATTTGTGAAGAACGACCTGCTTGCCCTTTCGATTACCAGGATTAAGCACAATTGGGGCCAATAAATTAATAGTAGACTTATCAACTTGATCCTTCAATGTAATAATACAACGAACAATAATATCAGATTGGATTTCCAGTTCCTCAGTCTCATCATCAGGTAGTTCAAATTCGTAAGATGGATAAAAGGCAAAGGGATCTCCAAGCAAAAATGATAACTCCTTTTCTTTCATAGATTGCAAATACCAGAAAGGAGTATCTTCCATAGCAATTAATGCAAAATCAGTTTCTTCATCAAAACCGGGGATTCCTTTATTGAAATGATATACCTGTTCTTCAGTTACTTCAAGTTTACCCCAAGACAGTGTTTCTATAATCAAAATTACCCACTCCTTTAACAAAAATCAACTTCCCCCGAAGACGAACAGTTTAATCTCAATTGCTCTGTTAGCATTACTTATAGCAATATTCTTTCACCGACCTAGCATGAAGAAACTAACTTTTTCAAAAAATTCTATTATAGTAAAGACAACAGACCGTCTTCCAAAGACGGTCTGTCCAAGTTGCTACGGCATCTCATATTACATCTGAGCATCCACTTCTGGAGGAATAAATCTCAAAGATGCATATTGCTGCATATAGATATCCAGTTTACCACGAGTATATTCTATTTCCGGACGATGAATGTTTACCTGAATATTTACCTTGCTAGGCGAAAATTCGATTTGAGGCGCTCTAGTTTTCACACGCACATCGACATTGTCAAAGGATGCCGGACCACGCATTTCAGGAAACGAATTGGGTTCAGTATCAGTACCATACACTTCAGCAATTGAGTTACCAGGTTTAAAAAATTCTGCCATTTGATTTCCCTGTTCTACTTTCCTTGCGATTCCTTGAAGATATAGTTGCTGGATACCAGAATAAATTCGTTTGTTCATTTCGAGCATATTACCACCATTATATGCCGCCCAAGCTCGAGATTGATCAATAGAAAGCTCAGGTTTAAACGTTTGGATATCCCATTTCCCCGCTGTTGTAGATATATTAACTTCCGCTTTAGGCTGAGTAATAGAAAAAGCACCCAAGTCTGCATCAATACCAATAACTGCGGGAGTCTGACGAATTTGCAATATCGGCTGCAGCAACGAGAAGCACCTCCGTTATCTTATAAAATCCACCAAAGTTGTAGATATAATCTTTGCACCTACTGACAAAGAGGCATTGTATATATTCTCTTGGATTTTCGACTGCATAATCAATCCCTCGTAATCCGCATCCTCTGTCTTAGCTTGCAGATCCGTCAGATTGACATTCAAGTCACTTAAGCGCTCCTGCATGAGTTCCACTCGATTGGTTTTGGCACCAATTTCAGAACGGGCCGTCAAGATGGTTTCCATACGCGTGTCGATGTTATCTAATTGACCCGATATGGCTCCAAGATCACCAGCCTTTAATCCCGCAGAAATACTATTAATGATTGTATACAGATTATCTGAATCTCCCGTATTACCGAATACATCATTACCGGTCATACTAATCGGCATACGTACACCTTCACCGACAATAAATTGAATCTGCCCAGGATCCGTAGTAACCGGCTTAGACACATCATAGGTACCATCTGCACCTTTAGCAAAATCATAAGGTTTGGTGGAGTATTGCTCACCATTAAAGATATATTTACCGTTCAGTGTACTGTTAGCGATATCCACAAGCTGCTCTTTTAGCTGCATCACTTCTTCATTAATACTATCAAGCGCGGACTGCGGATTAGTTCCTGTCGCTGCTTGTACGGACAGTTCGCGAATCTTTTGAACAACATCTCCGGCCTGTCCTAGAACTGTATCATTATAATCAAGCCATGAAAGTGCGCTATCTACATTTTTAGTATATTGTTCGTTGGATGAAAGCTCCGCACGATAGCGAAGGGAATATGTGATCCCTACCGGATCATCAGAAGGTTTGTTGATCTTGCGTCCGCTGGAAAGCTGTAACTGTGTATCGTTCATCGTACGTGCATTGCGATTTAGGTTAAGCAGAAGCTGTGAATTCATCATGTTAGAGGTTACTCTCAACATACGCTATATCTCCTTTTATCTGCCGACTGTGCCGGTGGAATTGATCAATTTGTCGAGCAGTTCATCAAAAGTAGTCATAAAACGCGCTGCGGCACTATAAGCATGCTGGAATACTAGCATATTCGACATTTCTTCATCTAGGGATACACCGCTGACTGATTGACGACGGGAGTTAACTTGCTCTACGAGATAATCTGAGTTATCCGTCTGACGTGCAGCCTCTTGGGATTGAATACCAAGTTGACCAACCATAGAGCTGAAAAGCCCACCAACAGTGTTGCTCACACTACCGTCTGGCTTAGTAAATTTACTATCCTTCAGGTTCGTCAATAGAAGCGCCAAGGTGTTATTTCCTTTAACGACTTGCGTATTTCCATTCGCATCAACAGTTGTACGAAGCGAAGTTGCAAATAGATTTACGTCAGCTGCAATTTCCGGATTCAGTTTGATCGTTCCAGCCTCACCTGATGTTACAAAGAAATCGCGTCCGACGCTTCCATCCATCGCGTAACCTAACTTGTGAAGTCCGTTTAACCCTTTGACAATGGTCTTGGCGTCCTCATACATTGTTGCGCCCTTAGGCATGGCCTGACCAGCGGTCAAAGTAACTACGGTACCGTCAGCTTGTGTAATCTTGGCATCACTAGTCAACACTGTGCCCTCAGGAAGATTGGAGCCAGCTGGCACTGTAATTTCAACGTCACCTGTAGCAATAGTGCTCGCCAAATCATTGAGCTGTTTCTTGTAATCGGCAACATAGGTATTATTGGAAAAAATCATTCCGTAAGCCTCGCCGCCCTTCAAAGTTCCGGAGGCATAAGCATTATTAAGAAACGCGCCATCTACGGTTGCAGTTACTTCTCCACCCTCTACGAGAGGTTGTCCACCCAAAGAAATGTTATAACCTGCTTCCGTCTCTACAACAGTAATATTAGCAATCTTGGAGAGCTTGTCCGCCATCAGATCGCGTTGATCACGTAGATCGTTTGCATGATCCCCCATACCCTCAATCTTATAGATCGATTTATTTAGATCTGCGATAGCGGTCAGATAACCCTGAGCTTCTTTTGCCTTAACATCTATATTAGTGGTTAGATCCCGCTCCAGATTATTCAGTTGCGTGCTCATATAGTTCATAGCATCCGTCAAAGATTGTGCAGTTTGCACTACAATCTTACGGGCTGTTGGATCTTCAGGGTTCTTACTTAGATCCGACCACGATTTCCAGAAGTTATCCAAAACTGTACGAATGCCTGTATCCGATGGCTCATTAACGATAGCTTCCAGCTTAGAGAGCGTATCCGCTTGAAGACTCCAGTTGCCGAAAGCAGCGTTCTCACCACGGTACTGATCATCCAGAAACATTTCTCGAATCCGATCGATAGATGAGAATTCCACCCCTGTACCCATTTGACCTGGAACGGTAGATTTTAACAATCCGTACGCTTCAATAGGTAAAGAGGCTTGCATATTAACACGTTGACGAGTATAACCTTCGGTATTCGCATTAGCGATATTGTGTCCAGTTGTATTAAGAGCTGCGGTCTGAGTAAAAAGGCTGCGTCTCGCCGTCTCTATCGAGTGAAATGTGGATGTCATGCTTCTTACTCCTCCTTATGTTCTGCTCTGGCAGAACACTTCATCAGTACAATTCTAACCTCGTGCATCAAAAATCCCCGACCGATTTACGTTGTTGCCTTTGTCGGACGGACGATGATAAGTAATATCCTGATTTGGTCTTCCGACCAACAGATCCAAAGAATAATCTATAAATGTAAGCGACTGCTCTATCAGCTTCTGATTTAGGTCATTGGCTTCTTTCAGGCGATGCAAAGTGCCCGAAAGCTTCTGCTGAATATGCAGCAGTCGTGCCTTGTCTTCAGGGTCAAAGATAAGCCTGGACAGCTCCGTTAGATTCAGGTTTAGGTTGGAACGAATACCCACGCCTTGCAAAACGGTATATGCGGCTAATATTCGCTCTTCCTCGAGCTGCCCAATTACCTTCATTAGTTTGGACTCACGGTTAAGGATGTCTATTAACGCATCCACCTTGTTATCCATAATTGTCTGTTTCTTCTCAGCGGCCAGATCCAGCATTTGAACATGCACTCCATCTAGCCGCTCCAATAGTTCTATTAATGTCGTCAATGCCATGGATGTTTTCACCTAATTCTCGGAGGATTGCTTAAAGTAAGGGGCGAGTTTCTCTGCTAGCTTAGATGCATCAACTTGATAGGTACCTGCGGAGACCTGCTGCTTTAGATTGTCGATCTTAAGTGCGCGTTCTGGATCATTCTTGCCAGTGTTTTGTGCTTGCAAGAGTTGAATCGCTTCATCAGAGATCGAAACCTCATCCTTGCGTGTGCTTTTCTTCATTTGTTCCTGCCTTTGCGCTTCCGCGCTGCGTTGATACGGATTAATCGCGTTAATTCGTCCGGTCTCGTTAATTTTCATAACTTCCACCTTCCTTCTAATATAAAAAAGCCGATAATCTTTACTAAGTTTATCGGCGTAGACTGAAACATTCTTTATAGCTGCAAACGTTTTTTTTGCAGATTTTATAGGTCACGCAGCTTATCTATGGCACGATATGCACCATCAGATGTCTTTTTAGTAGTATCCTCAGCAGAATTTTCCTTGACAGCATTCGTGAGATCTTTCCTGAGCCGACTACGACAGCTGTCACACATATGGCCATCCCGAATCAGTGTACCACACACTTCGCAAGGGTACATCATATTGGGTGCATTAGCTATAGAAATCCGGCCTTCTCGAATAAAGCGGGTAATCTCTTTAATAGAAATCCCCGTAGCATCGGAGAGCTCCTGAATGTTGGTTCCTTTGTTTTCCCGTAAATAATTCACGCAGATCTCATATTCATGCTCCAGCTCTTTGATACAGGCCTGGCACAACCCCATAAGATTCTTGACAAACAACCGGCCGCACCTTGGACAATTGTCTAGATTCATAACAAGCAGCCGCTCCTCTCCGTACATTCTGTGCAATGCATAATATTCTTATGCTCCTAGATTACATGATTGCAAGGAATTCGTCTATGGGACAGAAGAAACGCTACCAACCGCAACTAATCCTTAATGGAATGGATATAGCTGTTCACAATCATGCATTTTCCGCGTTTTAGGAACGCGCCCAGGTTAGGCTATAGATTTCCGCAGCATAATCATGGTTTGAAACCATTTGTTTTAGAATTTCGGCGCAAGCACGAATCGTGCTTCCCGTTGTATAGATATCATCAACAATAATAATTCGAATAGGACGGCTTATAGGTGAGTTATCTTTCAGCCAATCCTTAAATAGTGTGGAGACTGCCGGATTCGCTCCAAAAGCATTCTTCATATCTGCCAGTCGCTCCGCACGTCCTTTAAAGCTCTGCTTAACCGTATGATGCGTACGAATTAGTAGCGGTAGCTGAGGAATCTTCCTATGACGAGATAGAACATTGGCCAATCTTTCGGCTTGATTGAAGCCCCGTTCTAGAAGCCTGGAATCACTGACAGGTACCGGAACTAATAAATCAGCTGACCAAAGGCTGTTTTTTATGTACCTTTTATGTTGAATAAGATGAAAAAACGATGCCTTCTGGGATGAAGAAGCCCCCTGCTGCTTTTCCTCCTTTAGGGTTAAATAAGCTCTATCCAGCATGAATCCAAGCAAAGGAGCATATCGTTCATTCCCGCGATATTTGTATTGACCAAGCCATTCTCTCATCTCGTTTGTGTAGGCTACCGCACTCCGGTTACAAACAATTGGCGTGGGTTCAGCGCTGCGAGTGCAGTCTGGACAGCCTACATGCCGCCCACATATCAAACAACGTGGAGTGCGTATCCAAGGAATGGATTCCGCACAATTCTTACAGATACCAGGCAGCTGTGAGGACTGTGGGCTGTACTTCCCGCAAGTTAGACATTGAGGAGCGGAGGAGGTAAGAAGGAAAGACAGGGATTTTCGTAACCCTGTAAGCTTGGGATTCATATAGCCCCACCTTTACTGATATATCCTTGGCGGTGAGCGATGATATTCATAGTACGAATCTGAGCAATCGCTCCACGCTGGGATCGGCTCCACTGTGGGGAGGCAAATACAACATGCCCATCAGGATCGTCTTTAGAACGTCCGGCACGGCCTGCCATCTGAACCAAAGAAGCTTCGTCAAAAAGGCCACTGTCTGCATCCAAAATAAACACATCACTGCGTGGCACGGTAACTCCCCGTTCCAGGATCGTAGTAGTTACTAACAAAGAGATGATACGGTTGCGAAAAGCAGTCACCTTCTCTGCCCGAAATGAATCCTTGGACGAGGTGCCTTCAATAACCACGCCAGGAAAGCTCCGACGAAGCAGTACCAGCAAGCCTTCGATATGAGCTATGCGAGACACAAACAGAAAAATTTGTGCTTTTCTGTCCAGTGATTTTTGAAGATTCTGTATAAGCGATCTTGGCATACTTCCACGCTTCAGACAGGTTAGAACAGTAGGCATATTCAAATGCTGCGGGATAGGCAAGGGATGACCATGGAAGCGGACAGGCACTCTCGCATGTGGAAGCTTGCCTAACCGGACCAAACGCTGCATTTCTTGTGGTGGTGTAGCTGATAAATAAATGAAAGAGCCGTCCACTTTACAGGCTTGTTCAGCGGCATAGGCCAACATAGGATCATTGTGGTAGGGAAACGCATCCAGCTCGTCAATGATTACGAGATCAAAACCTTGATGGAAGCGCAGGAGCTGATGGGTGGTAGCGAGCGTTAAGCGACCGCTCACCCAGCGATCTGCGCTGCCGCCATAAAGTACGGCGATGTCCTCCGCCGGAAAAGCCCGGGCGAGCCGCGGCGCGAGCTCAAGTACGACGTCGCGGCGCGGCGTCGCTACCAGCGCCCGCCCTCCGGCGGCGAGCACGGCCTCTAGGAGCGGGAAGATCATCTCCGTCTTCCCCGCTCCCGTCACCGCCCAGAGCAGAAACCGCTCTGGGCATGTACTGGCGGAGCGCTTGCGCGCCTCCGCCAGAAAACCCAGCGCAGCGCCAGCGGCTCCCGCCTGCGCTGGGCTCAGCCCCCACCGGCCTGCGGCCGCGGCGGGGTCAAGGGCGGCCGTGCACCGCACGGCCGGAAGTGCTGCGCTGCGCAGCAGCAGCGCACAAGCCCGGCTGCGCCCAAGCGCGAGGCAGGCCTCGCAATAGGCGCAGCCCATAAGCCCGCACGCGGCGCATGCCGTGCGGCCGGTGGGGACGCTGCCGCAACGCAGGCAGCGCGAAACCGCGCGGCGAGCGACAGCGCCGCGCCACAATAAGTGCGGCAGCCTAGCCGCCGCACGCACCATAACGCCAGCACCCGCAGGGAGCTGGCGGGCCCGCCCCGTGCGCAGCCGGGGGCGCACTGCCTACGGCGGCTGTAAGCAACAGCCGCCCCTGTAGATGCGCCAGTTGTGCCGCCTGGCGCCAGCAACCCCCTAGCTCTGGCAATTCTTCTGCCAGCAGCGCTTCTACTTCCGGCTCCAATAAAGAGCGCCCGGCCACAGCCCGCAATAATTGTTCTGAATCAGATTCTAGTAATCCAGATTGAAAATCCTCTTTTTCACACCAATCGTATCTTTCATTCTTCTTATTGTCCTGATCTATTCCGAAACTTGATTCATTAGGCTTCCATATGAATATTCCATCATTCAGCCACTGTGCCTCCCACAGTCCCCCTGTCTCTTTCTCCTCTCTCAACTCAGCCTCAAGCATACTATTAATATATTGCCCCCACTCCTTAATCCCCCAGGTTCCCGTTGCGCTTCTTTGTTTAAAGTTGTCCCGGAGCTTCACAGCCCAACCTAGCGGCAACGCAGAAGAAAGCAGAACCAATCTATTCGCCGCTAAGGAACTCCCATCTTTCTTCTCCGATCTAGCTACAGACCACCACCATCTATCTACCCTAAGATCTAATGAAATTCTAACCCTCCAGCTCCCCTTGCATTCCACAGCATATACAGCGACTTGCATAATAATCCCTCCTACCTTTCGCTTGTACTTAGCAACTCCATATTTGATCCCAAATTCACGACTCCGTCTCCCCAAACGCAAAAAGCACACTCCCCCAGTTCTTGGAGAGTGTGCTTCACCCGTTACTTACATATTTACTTAAGATCTGTTGCGCTTTGATTCGCATCCCCTACTTCCTGCCATCCCCATAAAAGGCAGCGATACAGACTGCCCTGACAGCCGCAAGTCTACTACAATTCCTTCATGCTGCAATTCTTCACTCATCTGAAGAGAGTACAAAGATGTTGCAAGATCGATAGAGCAGCCACTAGCGGCCATTTTGGAAACTATCCCAAGTGTTCCATCGCTCGAACCATCATCCATGAACGTTACTCGCAATCGTTTTCCGGTTAGAAGAGCTTGAAATGTCAGTGCCCGAATGTACCATTCCACAACAGATTCATGATTGCGGGTAATAAAAATATAATGAATCCATTTTCCGGACTGCGGTGTTTTACGCACCTTCTGCCGGTTATGCAACATATGAATCATCACTGCAGCGGATACATAAACAACCGCAATCCATATCAACTGGGCTACCATGGAGATGCACCTCCTCTGTATACCAACACTATATGCCGGCATTAAAAGGTCGGTGACTGCCTAGAACACCCATCAGGGAAGCAAGCTGTGTCTACTTAATTTCTTTCCTATATGTAACGTATTACTGTGAAGCTTCTACAAGGTTACCCAGCCATATTTAATCGAATTAATAACGGCTTGAGTCCGATCATCCACTTCCATTTTTTGCAAAATACTGCTAACATGGTTTTTAACTGTTTTTTCACTAATGAATAAATATTCACCGATCATTTTGTTGCTCTTACCTTCAGCCATTAGACGAAGCACTTCTGCTTCACGACGGGTTAGAGGATTGTTGTCGCCAGCAATAAATTTAACACCAGCTTCCTTCACCACTGTATCTGTAGTTACGCCAGTCTCGTTAAGGTAAGTCATACGCCGCAATTGATTGATAAGCTTTCCAGTAACCTTTGGATGGATAAAGGCATGTCCTTCACAGACCGAACGAATGGCATTAATAAGGGATTCGGCCTCCATATCCTTCAATAAATAACCATTGGCGCCCTTACGAAGGGTCTCAAATACATAACTCTCATCATCATGAATGGATAAAATAATTACCTTAACCTCCGGGAACATTTCCCGAAGTTTTTGAGTGGCTTCTACACCATTCTCAACAGGCATATTGATGTCCATCAATACGATGTCCGGTTTAGTACCGTTACAAAACTCTAATACCTGAATACCGTCGCCGCACTCCCCTATGACCTCGATATCCTCCTCCATATTCAAAATGCGTTTCAGCCCTTCACGAAAAAGCTGATGATCATCCGCCAAAAGAACCTTAATGGGCGTTTTACTAGAGTTTAAGTTCTCCATCACACTACTCCTTCCCCTTCTCCACATTCGTCGGAATATGGATCACGATTGTTGTCCCCTGATTCTCGGCTGATACAATTTCCATTCTTCCTTCAAGCAGTTCTACACGTTCCCGCATACCTACTAGCCCGAAGCTTTCCCGATTACCTTGCTGATTTTTTAACTTTTGTACATTAAAGCCTAATCCGTTATCTTTAATCACAATCTTAATTAACTGCGCTTGGTATGTAATCTCCACCAATACGAAGCTTGGGTAGGCATGTTTTGCTGCATTAGACAATGCTTCCTGAACCAGACGATATACCGCCGCCTCCATCGCTGAAGATAGTCGGTGTTCCTGTCCTCGGGTTTCCAAAGTCGTCCGCAGTTTCGTCTTCTCTTCAAAATCATGCACATATTTCCGCAAAGTCGGAATTAAGCCCAAATCATCGAGAGCCATCGGTCGTAAATTAAAAATAACCTTACGCATTTCTTCCAGGCTGTTACGTACCTGCCCTTTTAAATCTACTACTTCGTCCTGCACCAGCCCAAATTCCTGCTTTACCAGCA
Organism: Paenibacillus sp. FSL R5-0928; assembly: GCF_037970385.1. Lineage (NCBI taxonomy): Bacteria > Bacillati > Bacillota > Bacilli > Caryophanales > Paenibacillaceae > Paenibacillus > Paenibacillus sp. FSL R5-0928. The sequence goes on from NZ_CP150225.1 coordinate 6,692,611, forward strand.
TTCTTTCTACAATTTCCGTCCTAAGGACTAGATTTGCCAGCATTTGAGCGGGACCATCATGAATTTCCCGGGCAATTCTCTTCCGTTCTTCTTCTTGAGCCAGGATAATTTTGAGTCCGATCATCTGTCTGTTCTTCGCAGATTCGACAATTCTCGTCACTTGGCCTAGTTCTCCCGACAAATATTCGAGCACTACGCTCATTTGCGAACCAATTGACTCTGCACGCTCTACAGAATTTTCGACACTGCGCACTCGCATTTGTAATTCATCACGTCTGCTTCGAAGATAGACCTCTCGCTCACGCGTCATCATGAGTTCGAGCTGAAGCTCCGTAGCCTTCTCATAAGCAATACGGATATCCTTCTCTGAGTAGCGGACAAAGTCCCGGCTGACCTCTGTCAGCCGGATTCTGGAGCGGTGATACTGTAGCTCCAGCTTGTCTACCTTTTTCAATGTTTCATCCGTTTCGTCCATGACCCGCTGCAGTTCCTTGTTGAGTGCAGCAAGTTCATCACGTGCAACCTGCAATATTTCAAAAATCTGATACTTGCTGCTCTCCATCACGTCGATGGTATTTTTAATAACGCGATCAATCGCATCGGCTTGAAATTCCACGGATGCTTGCCCCTTTTCTATCGGATCGTATTAAGGTTTTCCTTATATATTAACATATCACGATTCGATAGTTACGGTCTTCGTTTTCTGTTCCCATTTTACAGTTAATCCTAACTGTTCAGAAACCAGTCTCAGAGGTACTAAAGTCCTACCCTGTAAAATAATAGGTGCTACTTCAGCACTTTGTCGCTTACCATTTAACAGGTATTCCTTTTTATTTACCGTCAGATCCAGTGCCTTGGCTCCGCGCAACACCATGATCTTCTTATTCACCTGATCCCAGGTAGCATTCCCTCCAAAAGCATCCAGCACATAACGGATCGGCACATAAGTACTGCCGTCTTTCACAATTGGAGCTACATCAATAGCCTTCTTATTTCCGTTTACGGTCATTGCTTTGGAGCCGATGCTCATCGAAGCCGTACCCTTTGGTAACCCTGCATCACTGGAAAGTGAAGGCATTGTGAAGGTGATATTATCAAAAGCAACGGTACCTGTCTTCGCCCGTTCATCTTGGCCTTCCTCTACATTGACTACATAAAGTCTCTTCAGCGTAGCCGGGAATTTAATCCCTGATCCTGACAAGTCTATGTTTATGTTCTTCCAACCGTTCCAATCGATAATCTTCGCAAGATCTACATAGGCTGTAGCTCCACCATTGTCTACAAACTCAGCACGCAGCCAGTTTAAGCTCATATCGCCCATCACATCAACTGAGATCGAAGTTGCAAGCGCTGGAACGGCTTTTCCACTTGTGCCGTTAAGTTGAGCATAAGCGTACATTTTACCGCTGCCAGCCGTCATATCATAACTGAGTGACAGCACCTTGGAGCCTACTCTTTCAGCCGATCCGTCTACTATTGTTGCAGTCCCCTGTACCGCTGGCACATTGGTAGTAAAGTTGACTGGATAACTTACCTTCTCGAAATCTTCCCATGTTGTAGCTGCTGCTGTCGATAATACAACCGCTGTGCTAAATCCATCATAACGAGCAATAGCGTAACCTGTAGTAACCCCTGCATCCACAGAGTTTACAGTAAGCTTGCCATTTTGCACTACTCCCTTAAAACCTACAAACTCCCACTTCAGCGCTGAATCTGGAACGCTTATGGTTGCTCCACTCTTCGTAGCGGCCTTTACAGGGACAGATACAGTTGTCCCAGCTGTCAGTGGCGCTGTAGCAGTGCCCACACTCATGCTGGATAGATCATCTCCACCCAAGACTGTAAGGGTTGTAGAAGCGCTTGCTACGCCGCTTTTAGCCGTTAAGGTAACGGTGCCTGGCTTCACTGCCGTTACTTCTCCTGCACTTACAGTTGCGCTTCCTCCACTTGATGTCCAAGTAGGATTGCCTGCTGCTACATCTATAGGGTTATAGTAAGTGTCATAACCTTTTAACGAATAAGTAGCCTTTTGTCCAACTAATAGTGAAGTGCTTCCGCTAATTTTAATTCCTTTTACTTCACCTTGTGGTGCGTTAGTATAAACACCAAGCGCGTTAACGATGCTGCGCTGCTCTGTGCCATACTCTGTATTAAAGGTTAGTGTGGCTGAGGTTTCACCGAGAGGCCGGTCTACCATCGTTGTAGAGCCGCCTCCGTCTAAGTTAAGCCCTTTCCAGACTCCAATATTGGTCATAAAAGATTGCAGCTCGGTCAATGACATTCCTGAGCTGTTGCCATTTTTTTCAGTAGCTATGATATATACATAACGTCCATCCTGAGAGTATCCTAAAGCTGTACGTGCACGATAACCGCCAATACTGCTAGTCGAGCGAGAAAACGTTGCAGCTTTTCCGTTATTTACAAGAATCGTATGTCCACCAATCATTGTTTGCAGATTAGCAGGATCTAGCGATTGCTGCGTAGTCTTGGATTTCAGGGAGTACACACTTGTTACCGGTTGTCCAACAGTCAGATGGGCAGTAACATACCGTGCGGCTAAGCCATGGGCCCGCAAAATATAAGCTCCCTTTGGAACCGCTGTAGGAAGCGCAGCATTTTCAGATATTTGAGTAACTACGCCGTTCTCAACGAGCACCTCTGTCGGTGTGGTTGAGCTGTTTTTGGGACGATCGAGTGCGGTCCATACATCCGTATAGATATACATTGCATTAGCATGGCTATAAGTCGAGCTCCCACCTTCAGGACTATAAGCACCTTTATTGATACCGGATATCTCAAACTGTGCGCCGTCAGGTGCGGTTATCATTCCTTCAAAGCTGAACTCATCAATAAGAGGCTTACGATCTTTAGTCACTGCAAAGGCATACATTCCATCCAATTGCGAAGGGGTGGAAACCAAGACTCCACTGGATACTTGTCCACCAATCGGAGCGCCTTCCCCGCCTGTATTAAAATAATCTCCGTTTACTGCAGCCACGGCTCCAGTTTCTTTAGCCATCCCGCCAGTACTTTGACGTGTTGTCAGGTTTCCACCTTTACCAGTCATAACATCTAAAGAAACATATGGATTGTTGAGGTCAACGCGAATAACATCCGCCAAGCCAGAAGCGCTCGCTCCTGAACGTGTAGCCGTATATTTGTATTTCATCATAATGGCGCCCGAAGTAATTACTTCTTCTCCCAGCTTGCTTACTTTAAAATTAGATGTGGCTGCGGCAGCAATTGGTGTGGAACTATGACCAAACATAGCTAAGCCTTCACTGCCAATTACCGGCATAATCCACAACACACCTGCTAATGAAGCGGCAACCCATTTTTTAGTAGATGATAATTTCATTCCCCGAACAACTTCCCTACTCTTCTTCTCCATGAAAACTTCATTCATTTCGACGTAACTCTCCCATCTCTTTTTTACTCTTCAAGTCCGTTATCAAAAGTCTGGAAACTGGTTCCTATTTTTCTAGTACTCTTTTAATAGACTGAAAATAAGCGAAAAAGTTGCGAAATTGAGAGATTTCAAGCTTTATAGAGTCTCGTAACACAAACTATTAACATAAAAAAAGCCCAGCAGAATGCCAGGCTTTACCAATCTATTTATTCTATAAATAATCTGTTTGCTTCAGCATCCGATGCAACATCACAGCAGCTTGTGCACGAGTGGCATTACCCTGAGGTTGGAACTCACTTGTGGTCATTCCCAAAATAATCCCCGATTGCACAGCTTTAGCTACGAATTCTGCACTTTGATTCTGAATTTTGGACTTATCCTTGAAGCGAGCCAGCGTTGAAGCAGAAGTGCCGCTTAATGTAATAGGATGTTTGGTGTATTCCATTGCGCGAATCATCATGATTGCCATCTGCTCACGAGTGATATTATCATTAGGCCGGAAGGAGCCATCCGTGTTGCCTGTAATAATACCAGCCTTAGCTGCTGCACCAATATAGTCTCCCGTTTGTGTGGAAGGCTGCACATCCCGGAAGCGCTGTGCGGTCTCGCGATCGCCTAGCAAACCAAGTCCCCGGCTAAGCATTACTGCAAACTCTGCACGGGTAATCTTTTTTTCTGGACTAAATGTAGTCCCGTAACTGCTATCGATGATAGTCTTTGCACTAAGCTCAGCTACGATCGAATTACTCCAATGCTTACTCATATCTGAGAAGGCCCGGGTTGATATAAAAGTTCCTAACACCTGATTACCCTCCGTACGAGCACGAATAATCGTATAGCTACCTACCGTACTTACTTTTGTTGGCAGATAGGCTGCATCGTAATAGGAAAGATCCAGTCTAGCAGCAGATGTCTGCGCATTGTTCAATGAAGAAGTTGTACGCACAGTGTATTCTCCAGGTACCGATAATGCCTTAGCATTAGAATAATTGCTGCTTACTATCGCAGTCACCCGGACATCCATAAGACTAGTAACGCTCTGCATCCCCATAGTTTTTAGCTTTTGCTCAAATGGGGAGAACGTACCTGCCGGAACCTTTTCTAAGCGGAACACCAGCGAGATATTTTTACTGTCTGCAATCAAGCTTGTCGCTAATCCGTTCATATCGATATCGTCTAATCCTACGCTATATAAGTGATCGCCATAACGTATCATAAATTTTGTGGTTTTACTGCGATTTACAGCATCAAGCAAAGGCTTTAAAGGAACAGTCACATAGGCCGATTGTTCTGTAGCAGGCACCTCAAAAGCTAATGTATCACTACTTGCCTTATACAGATATTCAAAACTGGCCGTCAGGCGATCTGTGTTTAAGGTATATCTTTTTACAGATTGATTGTATAACGAACGGTCATCCACGATTTGTGAAGAGTCACTCTTCAGCAGCGCGTATTCTTTTCCAAACTCACTTGTTGCAATCGTCCCTAGATAGGATGGACGATTTCCCGTTCCGGTGCTCACGCCGGTTAGGTTCTTAACAGAAAGTGAAGAGAAGGAGGACAGTATATTACCACTTAAATCCTTGATCGTAACTGAACCTGACATATAAGACAAATCAACAGTTTGCCCGGTTTTTACTGCTGAGGATGTTGTTATTTTTAAAATATCCCCTGACAAAGTGTAGTTTTGTACACCCATACTGCTTCCATCTGCTCTAACTCCGAACTGATTAGCATAGAGGGAACCAGATGCCTGCATGTTTTTACTGAATGTAACCGTAAGCTCGTCGCCATTGATGGTGGCAGAACTAATCTCAGGTATGCTAGTGCCGCTATTTTCCGAGATGGACACAGGCTGCAGGTTAATATAAGCTGCACGGTTTCCATTTAAATCGCTTATTCCGGTAGTCCCCGGAACATAGGATAACGTAACATTCTGATTCACCGTCAAAGCACTCTGGAGCGTTAGCATGACCTGTGAGCCACTGACGGATACATTCGTAACATAGTTAGGAGTGCTGCCAACAAGCACAGAGAACTGGCTGTTCATCGGGAGGTTTGTCGTTGACAAGCCTTCATTGTAATTCAGAAGGATTTTATTGCCACCTCCGGTTGCACTTTGGAACACGGGTGGAATTGTATCGTTGCTGTTGCGAATGTAGAAATCTGTGAAATCCGCAATATTTTGTCCAAAAGAATTCTGCAAAGGATAAGAGCCTGCATAATAGGAGACACGAACGGTCTGGCCATTAGAAGCATCGCTATTTAACCCTAAATATACAGTGTTCCCGCTGGAGCTTATGGAGTTGACCCCTAGAGATCCCCCATCTGAAGTCACTAGAAACTGACTATGTGCGTAAGAGGAAACTGCCTTTAAAGAGTCATTGAAATTCAACGCTACAGTTCTACCTGTGATCCGTCCATCTTTTGGTGTAGGCATGGAGGACTCGATAGTGTTAGTAACCTGCTTTGAGCTAAAGGTGCTGGCTGCATTTCCGCTTGGATCTTGAATGGTCCGCAGACCCCCTGTATAGCTAACCTTCACGTTCTGTCCAACCGCTACCCCTGTACTGAGTACCACATAGGCGCTGTCTCCCTGGATATAGACACTTTCAATTGTACGATTCTCATCATTCACCGTAGCACCAAAGCTGGAGATCAACAGTGCAATGGAAGAGTTAAGACTCTCATTGTATTTTAAACGAATGGTCCGATTGTTCTCGAGTGATGCAGATGTGAGCTGTGGAGCTGTTTTGTCCTGAGACAAGGTCCGGAAGCTCCATGAATTTTTGCCGCTTAGTCCATCATAGATAGCATTAGCATCAATAGCGTCTACAAAAGCTCCTTTAGCAATATCAATATAATAGGTTGAGTCGCTATCTAAAGCTGTTTTAGGCGTAATTACATATTCGTTTGCAGCAGTTGTACTCCGGTTAACAGTAACCGGAACCTGTGCGCCACCACTTTTATAAAGCGCTACACCATTTTCCACAGCACTGTTATAATTCACATTACGATTGAATGTGACAGAAAATGATCTGTTGTTAGCTATGGATTCACTCCGGTCAGCTGGGTTTAGCGCGCTGACATTAAGTCCTGTCAAAGAAGCCGTTGTAAATGTCCAGGTATACGCACCCGAAGCTGGAAATACATTTCCGTCTTGATCATAAAAAGCTCCCTGCGGTATCGTCACCGTATACTGCGTACTGTTTAGCAAGGGTGATGCTGCTGATGCTGGAAGTAATGTTATAGTTCTGCTGCTTCCTCCTGTAACGGCTGGGGAGTTTACATTAAGCCATCTCGTTCTAGCATCGTTAGCTGCACCTGGAGATACTGTTATGGTTCCAGCTGCAGGCATCATAGGACGATCAAATGTAAGCTGTAGGGCTCCAGTGGTAGATACCCCACCTGATCCGTTTGCCGGTGCAGGAGTCACTGGAATCTCTGCCACACCTTTAGTAGAGAAGCTCCACACATCACCGCTTGAAATCCCGGAATACGTTCGATTATCAACATCCTTAAAAGCATAAGAATCTATAAGAACATAATAGTTACTTCCGGAGGCCAATGTTTTATCCAATGTTAGTTTAACTGTAGTAGAGTTAGCATCAGTCTGAACGTTAACTCTAGTATCATCATCCTTAATTTTGAACTCTTGTACGGTTGCATTATCTGCAGACGACAAAATCCGGATGGAACCTCCACCTTTTAACAGGTTTTTATTTAAGGTTAGACTTAGCTCCTTAAGGGCTCCTGCATCCACTCTTGTATTATTAGCAGGTGAAAAGTTGCCTGCCGTAATCGCTGTATTACTCTCAGGCGCAGTGGTAAATGCCCATGAAGTAACACCTGACTCATTACCATCATTATCCTTGAACAACCCCTTAGGGATTGTCACTGTATAAGTCTTGTTTGAAGTAAACTGTTGATTTAGCTTAAGCTCGTAATCTTTTGAACTACCAATTAGACCATAACTACCAATAGGAATCGTTAAAAAAGGTGAGCTATCACCCTGACCCGTGATGGTAATTTCACCTGACTGCGGGTTTACTTGACGATCAAAGCTCAGTCTAAGAGATGATCCGATATTTACATAACTTGCTCCAGGCGCTGGCGAGACTGTTATACCAAACTCTGATGCAGCGTACACTGCTGAATTCCCTATTCCAATAGCAGGATAACCCGAACCAAGTACTAACTCTCCCGCTAGAATAAGTGCCGTCCATATTGAAATTTTTCTTTTCATTCCGTGATAGACTCCTCTCAAGCCATACTATCGTCTTTATGTATATTCTTATATTTCGGCTAAAAGGCTGGCAAAGTTTAGTAGTCTACTTCTCTATGGTTAGATTCACTAGCCCTGCTCGTTTTCGCACGCAAAATAGCCCGCAGAGCTGACACCATGGCCAACTTGCGGGCTAACATATTATAAGACCGTATGATTGAATTACAACCCTGCTTGATCTCTTAGCAATTCTGCTTTATCTACGCGTTCCCATGGAAGATCAACATCAGTACGTCCGAAATGACCGTAAGCTGCGGTTTGTCTGTAAATCGGTTTACGCAAATCAAGCATAGAAATGATGCCCGCAGGGCGAAGATCAAAGTTGTTGCTGATCAGTTGAACCATTTTCTCTTCACTGATTTTACCTGTTCCGTATGTATCCACATTTATCGAGACAGGAGTAGCTACACCGATGGCATAGGCAAGTTGGATCTCACATTTGTCGGCCAAACCAGCAGCTACAAGATTCTTAGCTACATAACGAGCTGCGTAAGCCGCAGAACGGTCCACTTTAGTTGGATCCTTACCTGAGAATGCTCCGCCGCCATGACGAGCATATCCGCCGTATGTATCGACGATAATCTTACGGCCAGTTAGACCAGCATCCCCTTGAGGACCCCCAATAACAAAACGTCCGGTTGGGTTAATAAAGTATTTGGTTTCTGCATCAAGCAGTTCCGCAGGAACAACAGGCAAAATAACATGTTCTTTAATATCCGCCTGAATTTGTTCAAGAGAAATTTCCTCTGCATGTTGTGTAGATACTACGATAGCGTCTACGCGTACAGGTTTTTCATCTTGATACTCAATCGTAACTTGTGTTTTGCCGTCTGGACGAAGATAGTCCAAGGTTCCGTTCTTACGAACTTCAGATAAACGACGTGCAATACGATGTGATAAGGCAATCGGAAGTGGCATCAGTTCAGGTGTCTCGTTCGTAGCAAAACCAAACATGAGCCCTTGATCGCCTGCACCAATATTAGCTGTTTCTTCAGCTACTTGAGCAGGATCACGGTGTTCTAAAGCAGAGTTAACACCTTGGGCAATATCAGCGGACTGCTCGTTAAGAGAACTCAACACAGCACATGTATTATAGTCGAAACCATACTTTGCACGTGTGTATCCAATTTCTTTGATGGTATTGCGTACGATGGCAGGAATATCAACATACTCTGATTTGGTACTGATTTCCCCGATCACCAGTACAAGACCTGTTGCTACTGCTACTTCGCAGGCTACACGTGCATTAGGATCATTAACTAAAAATGCATCCAATACTGCGTCGGAAATCTGGTCACAGATTTTATCCGGATGCCCTTCCGTAACGGACTCAGAAGTAAACAAATGACGCCCTTTAATAGACAAGTATAACAACCTCCCATATGGTTAGTCTGACACTGTATAAGGGATTCCTTAATGATAACAGGCCAAATAATAAAACTAAATAATATAAATAATTCAGGTTTGCCTGATTTCTTTTTATGAAGGATTTTCGCAAAATTTAATGCCTGCATTCACTAAACTCTTCAAAAAATGAACCTTTTCCATATGGAAAAGGTCTAAGGCTTTCCTCAAAAGTCATATTATCTTATTTAGGGGGTGGTGTCAATTAAACACAGAGCCCCCCGTGAGAGTATGAATATTGATTTCACGCTATAAAAAAGCAATATCAGATAAGGAATAAGGGTATCCTAACCCCTGATATTATTGAAAAAGAGACTGTTCAGCTTGCTTAATGAGTCTCTTCGTAATTTCTCCTCCAACAGACCCATTATCCCTTGAACTCAGATGCCCAAGGTACTGACTACGGCCAGAACCACTACCTCCGACTGCTCCTAACTCAGAAGCAAACTCCGTGTCTGCCCCGCCTCCATAATGAGCCCCATATAAACCAAATTCAGCTGCAATTTCATATTGCATTTGTTTCAGCATTGTCCGACTTTCAGGTACGACTGTACGATTATTACGTGCCATGTTACAGCACCTCCTGTGAATTTGTAAGATTACAGGAATATTGTGCGTCCATCACTTAATCTTCAATCGCGCCAATGATTTGTAACTTTGGAAAACAGTTTGAAGGTATGATTAAGTCCGTTTACGGGCATTATGAATATATATCATTACACATTATTTCAAGGTATATCCACCACGAACCATCACAACAAGACCAAGGGTTTGACCCTCTTGAACAGCTATACCACGACCATCACGAGGGAAGGACAATAAGTGGTTAGATGGTGCAGCTAGTCCATTTGTAAGATCTTTACCATCTGTTAAATCGGCCACACCATTCGCATCTTGTGAAACGATTACTGCTTTACCCGCGCGAACGATAAATTCAGCGCCTGCAGAAGCAATTAAAGTTTGGCCAGGCTTCACATCAACAATCACAGATTCATTACTACTATTTTGACCAGGTGTAGCTACTGGCGCTGTGGTTGCACTAGGCGCAGGTGTAGCAGTCGCTACCGGAGTCGTCACTGCACCACCTGAAAGTGCTTTCTGAATTTGCTGATCGACGTAGCTTTTAGTAACTACAGGATCATCCGTTGTGCCAGGCTGAGAACCAACACCTGCACCTTCAGCAGTAATGTTTAGCAAAGACCCAGCCCATATACCACCAGCCAGCAATACAGCAGCGGTTGTTACTTTCCATACCGATTTCAAAGAAGTTCCTCCTCATTATTGGGGATAAAAACCTATAAAAAAAGAATAGCCTCCGAAGAGGCTATTCTGTGCTTCGGTAATCGGAGATTACTTAGCGGAGATTTCTGTTTCGCCTTTGATCTTGTTGCCATCAGCATCGAAGATTGCAGCGTCTTTCTTAACTTTAACAATGATTCTGTTAACACCGTTGGCGTTAAGATCAAGTTCTTCTTTAGCACCAGCAGCGGAATCAATGATTTTCTTGGAGAATTTAACAGACCATTTTCCTTTATCAGATCCGTATTTAATCGGAGTGATAGAAAGAATGTTATCTGATGAAATTTTGTTGCTAGAATTAACATCAGTGTTGATGTAGAATTCCAGGTTCGCTTTCAAGTCAGCTTCAGTTGTAGCTTCATTCAGGTCTTTGGAGAATCCGAGAATCAGTTCAGTTGAACCTCCGCTGGATACTACAGCTGAATCAAACGCAGGGCTAATTCTGCTAGTCAGCTTACCTTTTTGTTGTGCAACTGTACCATCGATTACGTTACCAGCAGTATCAGTAACACCATTCACAGCAAAGACATAGTCTTTAGTTTCTGTGATGCTGGAGCTAGGGATATATACATATGCACGAGCACGAGTTGGGTTAGTAGCAGATGATACTTCTTCGCCTTTTTCGTTCAATGTTTTAATTGTAACGTAAGAAGTGCTTGGAAGACCAGCATTGTTCAATGTGTAGCTGTTTTTATCAAGAATTGTGGATGATTTCAAACCGCTAGCATCAAACAGATCAACAGTGATCAAAGCATCACCATAAGTGTCATCACCAACAGATTTGCTATCATAGAACTTGATAGGAGCAGCGCCATTAACAACCAACAATTCTGGAGCTTTATCGTCAGTTGAAGTAGATCCGATTGTTACAGGCAATACTGCAGCAGTCAGTTCATTTGCACTGTAGGATTTATCTACGAACAATCCTGCAGGAATACGCAATGTGTAGCTACCAGCAGTTGGTACACTTACACCAGTGATAGTGAAAGTACTTCCGCTACCTTTAACAAGACTAGAATTGTGAAGTACAGTTGTAGCTTCACCAGTAGTATCATTAATCAGTTGCAGGGTGCCTTTACCTTTGTATACAACATTTTCAGAGAATTTCAGAACCAGACCTTTATTAACAGCTGTAGTTGTGTAAGTAACACCAGTTACAGTAGGAGCTACAGTGTCTTTAGTAAAGGTAATTGCTTGGCTAGCAGCTGTTCCCAAAATGTTACCCAGAGTATCTTTTACAGAAGCTCCGAATACTACAGAACCAGTGAAAGTTCCAGTTGAAGGGAAGCTAGTCAATGGGCTTTGAAGGGTGAACTTCTTGCCATTGTCAGTAGTCAACACTTGGAACGTACCTTGGCTTTCACCAACGGAGTTCAACAAGCGAACATTACCAACCAAAGAAGCACGATCAACTGTTTTGTCGAACTCAACTTCAACATACTTGTCACTTACTGGAGTTACGCTCTTGATTACTGGAGCAGCAACGTCAGAAACTACAGTTACAGTAGTTTTGATTGGGTTAGGATTAGCTACATTACCTGCAAAGTCAGTAACGTTAAGCAACGATACATCGTAAGTTTTGCCGCTATCCAATGTTCCTGCAGACAATTTATACTCAGTGTAAGTATCATTTGTTACAGTTACAGTAGCAACTTGACCATTTACGTAAGCAACAATACCAGTAGTTTTAACTGGTTCGCTGAATTTCACGTATACATCTTTAGTAGTTGCTTTTGCAGTAGAGCTAGCAGAAGCAAGTGTTGGAGCAACTGTATCAGCAACAGTGATCAGTTGTGTGTAAGCTGGGATAGCTTCACCAGATGTTGTTGTTACAGCATCGTTAAGAACTACAGTGTAGTTACCTTTAAGGAATTTAACTCCTGGCAGGGTAATAACAGCTTCAGTGTTGTCAGCGTTGAAGGTAACATTAGCATTAGCTACTTCGTTAACATCACTACCCACTTTAGTTACTTTTACTACGCCGTCGATAACTTTGCTGGATTCAGCCAGTGTATCAACATCGATTGAACGGTTAAATTTGATTACTACTTGTTTAGCATTTGGAGCTTCTGCGGAAACAACCTTAGGAGCTGCCAAAGTTACTTTTGTAGTGTAATCATGATCATTGTGTTTGAAGTTGATTGTAGTTTCAACGCCTGCTACAAGAGCAGTTGTCAATTCAACAGTTGTAGTAGTTTTGTCAGAGAAAGTAACAACTACTTTAGTTGGGCTCAATGCTTCAGCAGAAACGATTGTAGCTGCTTGGCTCAATTGATCAACAGCATAAGCTGTTTCAACTACCAAAGAACGGCTAGCGTTAGCTTTGAAGTTAGTGTCTTTAGCAACCAAACCTGCATTGATTACTGCTTGAGCATAACCTTTAGCCCATGCGGATGCAGAGTTATCAGTTGTAGTTGGTTGTTCCAATTTCAAAGCGCGGAACAATACAGCCGCAACTTCTTCAACTGTTACTTTACCGTTGTAATCGAAGATACCTTTAACAGTATCTTTACCTTGCATGTAGTTTACTGCAGTAACAGCTTCGATGTAAGGCACTGCCCAGTTCGATGCGTTGTAACCTTTGTCTTTGTAAGACAATTTGTTACTTACTTCAGTAAGGTCGAACAATTTAGTAACGATCTTCGCGAACTCAGCACGAGTAAGATCTTTTTCAAGGTGAGCTTGACCATCTGGGTATCCGTTGAGAATACCTTTCGCTGCCAAAGCATCAAATTTTTGTTGCGGAGTTGTTGCTGCGTCACCAAACGCTACAGAGGCAAACATCGAGAATGCCATTGCTGTAGATAATGCTACGGATAAAATTTTCTTCATAACCTTTTTTTCTCCTCCTTGGACGTTCATAAACTGAGATTTTTCTTTAGTTGAGTAGCTCATGTCACTCATTAGCCGATGCACCCCCTTTCCCGAGTTGAGCAAATTAAGTATAAATAATGTCTGTGACGGGTATCACAGAAACTGGTAAACGATTTTAGGACATGACAATACTAGATTCCTAATTATACCTAAGTATTATACAATGTGCCTCAAGTCACGTAAAGCTAATTTTTCCATTTTGTTAAATTGGCTTTACCAGCGGTTAATTTCAGCCTCTGTGTAAATGACTCTACACCTTAAACGCAGAAGATTTGAAAAAGTTGCGGTTTCTCAAAAAAAATCTTCTTTTTTATATTTTCCGGTGTGATCCCATTAGAAGATACATATGTATGTTCTACTAACTATTGTTAATCATGGGTGCCTACGGAAAACAGTATATCATAGTCGCTTTCTAAACGTCATTATGCAATATTTACTAAGAATCATTAACACTTGTACTATTAATTTAAACATTCCTACAAAAAACAAAAAAAGCGCCGTTGCCGACGCTTGCTTCTATTACATTGTTTCTAACGAATCTTCATAGATAATTGGATCAATTCCTGACGCTTCTCAGGACTCGAGTTCACATTGTCATACATTGCATCAATAGCTGCGCGGTTCTCGCGGTAGCTCTTCTCATGCTTGATTGTAGTATGAGACCATTCGATCAGAGCATTCTCAGTAACAACAAGCTCGTTGTATGAATCGTGGAATCCTGTTGCTTGCACCAGTTCTTCCATGACCTCTTGAGTGATCTCCTGTAGTGCCCGTTTAGCTGCAATTTCCTTCTCCAACACTTTTGCTCTATTCTCAAACATATTCTTGGCTTTCATGTAATCCAACTGTGCTTTTGATAAAATCGGTTTCATCGATGGCTTTCACCTTTCAGAAAATAATATTTTCTACATTATTGTATCGTAAATCGGTGCAGATTACAAAATTTATGTCGCTGGTAATTGTTATCTTTACATCAAAACTCCGACCTACGAATACTTTTCGCAAGCCGGAGCACTTTTTTTAATCTTTAGTTAAAGTTCTTAGGGAAGATGCTTGTACTCTTCTGTAAGAGTGCCACAGTAATCTTTCCGGCCTCTGCTCTAGTCAACTTACCTTTCGGGTTAAAGTTATAGACGGGCTTCTTTTGGCCGGTAACGGTCACAGCGCTTCCTTCCATAATCTTAGCTTTAGATATAGCTTCAATTGCAGGACGTGAGTAGAAATCCATGTTACTTGTATCAACAAATGATTTGCTTAAGCTTGCCAGCAGTTTACTGTCATTCAAAGACATCTTGAGTTTCAACGCCCTAGCTATCATTACTGCGGCTTGTTCACGTGTTAAGGCTTGATCAGGCCCAAAGAAGCCATCACTGAGGCCTGTAACAATACCTGCCCTAGCAGCTGTCTCAATGTGTTTGAAATCCCATGTGGCCGCGACGGCTTCTGGCACAATATCAAAGAAGGTTTGTTTATTAGCATCATAGTTCAAAGGAATACTTAATGATTTCACCAACAATGTAGCGAATTCACCACGAGTGGTCAAATCATCGGCCCCGAATGCGTCTGCTCGAAGGTTAGTCATGAATCCTTTGGAATACAATCCATTCATTATATTTCTGCCCCAAGGATGATTCGTAATATCAACAAAACCACGGCGCAGCTTCATAACAGTGTAATAACCAAATTCATCGAATGGAACGGTGATGGTATGTTTTTTCGTATCTACGACCCCGCCCAAGTTCTCCCACTTACCTGAATCTGTATATCGGAATACTGTAATAGTCGATCCCACTTCATCCACAATGCTGGAGTTGAAAGTAAGCGTCAATTCACCACGTTGGGAAGGTACGATTTTTCTCGTTTGACTATACTGTGTAAAGTATCCAGTCTTTCCACTTGCATCCACGAAATGTGGGGTAACCCCGTTGGTCTCAAGATTAACGCCATCATTTCCTAGACCACCACTAAGCCAATAGATATCCGATACTCTCGAAAAGTTATTAGTAGAGACGGTTGATGTAAAGCGTAGAGCAAGATCCTGTGGAATCACAAGCTGCCCGCCCCCGCCTTCGGTTCTGTCGTCACTACCCGTTACGTTGATAATGTTCCCGTAATCATTCTTACGTTCAACAACGCCATCAGCGGGATCCGCGATACCAAACAACAGTTTTGTATTAGGATAATATTTTGCAGCACCAGAGCTAGTATATCCCTTCATAATCGTACCTTTAGGGAAGTTCAATTCCAAGGTTTTATTAAAGACACTATACTTCGTAGCTACCTTCTCCGCCATATATTGTGTATCAATCTGCACAGCACTGGCATAATACACATTTATGGTATCGCTTATTGTGGAGTTAGCACGAACCACTTGTATCTTAATAGGATTCGATTTGTCTGCTTTTAAACCCACATAATCATAGGTGAAGCGATCTTGATTTGGCAAATCCGTACGTTTAATTGCTTCTTCTTTGCCAATTATTACTTTAGTGGCACCTTCAGCCTCAATATCAAAACGAACAAAGTTTTTGTTAACAACAATTTGCTCACCTACCGTCGCTACAGGTGACAGAAGACGATATGGAGCAACTTCCCGCACTACTTCAAGACGTTGTGTAGTTCTTGCTCCTGTTTTGTTAATAAGCTCTAGGGTATAAACTTGACTTCCTGGGGCATCAAATTTAATGTCACGTAATCTTAAAATAAAGTTTTTAGCACTGCCAATGTAGTCATAATACAGACCATTTGCAGCCACTTCATCAGGATAACGTTTAGGACCAATAGGTCCAGCGGATTCCGTACCGTCAATTAGTAGCTTATCTTGCCCCGTCGAAGTAAACACCAAAGTAGAGCCCTGATAAAGATTCAGCGTTGTAGCACCACTACCTTGTAGTACCAAGTCGAATTTATCTTTGCTTGTTGTATATTTTTCATCCTTATATACAATCTCAGCCGGCAATGCCAGCATGGCATTACGCTCGACTTCATTAGAAAGGGTTGTAGTTGTAAAAGGTAAACGATTATCCCCTAAAGTAGGATGGAATTGTTTTATCCCAGAAATGTTGGTATCAATGATGTAAATTTTAAGTTCTTTTTTGATAATACGTTGGTTACCAGCATTATCTCTTGAGACTCCAGTAAACACGATTTTATTCTCACCGTATACCAGTGGTCCCGTCTGACTGATTGTCACAGTGAAATTAAAAGTTGTTTTATTTACTGTTGAGTTTTTTTCTACTTCAAGCTTAAAAGGATTGCTAGATAATGAGTTACTGTCTGTACCGTTAATTTGCACTTGTGCATTTTCTATATTTTCGAACCCGATATATTCCCCAGCGACATTAAGTTTTTTTTCTACACTGGAATCGAATTCGTAGGTCTGACCATCTTGCAGATTACTTACATATATATAGTTTTTCGATACATATGAAATATCAGCATTATAGAAGGATTCTGATCCTTTATAACGGAATTGTACCTTTTGTTGACCATTAGAGAACCCTGATATTTTATAAATATATTCATTTGTTCCTGTGCCTGCAGTTACATAATCTATGGATAGTGGTTTATTACTCAAAGGCAAATAGTTTGCAGTTATATCTGCTGGGGTTGTTGGTCTATTTGTCTTCGCCATTATATAGAAACTATCCGTCTCTAACTGTTGGCCATTCAAAGGCAATTTAGAGATATTGGTGAGATCACCTGAGCCTGTATATCCAGGAAGGTAGTACATTTCTGTTATAACAGTCTCATTTTTCAAAAATTTATATGAATAAAGATGAGAACTGCTGTGGCTGCCATAATCTACAGACAATTTAAAGTCATTTACACCCGCCAAGATTTCTAAATCAGCTGCAGTCTTAAATTTAACCAATTTATACGTTGGCGTAACGCCATCAGGACCAGGAATTGTTAATTCTTCTGTCACAGCACTAATCGTTACAACTTTTTCGGAACTATTACCTTTATTAAGAGTTAGCACAGCATTTGTTGCAAACGGAGCCACGTTATATGGAACTAAGATCTGTCCAGTAAAACCTGCAACACTTGGAGTCAAATCAGCAGTCAACGTAGGCACATTATCATTTAAGATATTATAGTCCGCATTGTCGTGGTTGATGTTCAAAGAAGCGTACGGTTGATCCTTATCAAAGAAATATACGGATCTGTCTATTGTTATTGAATCCGAAGCATTTTGAATAACAATCTTAAGCGTACTTAATCCCGGACTCAAGTTCAGCGCGGGGGTGAAAAATGTTCCGTCTTCCAATAGGGAAGTTTGTAATGCAGTTCCTCCATTCACGGAGACACTGACTTTAGTGGCATTCGTTACTTTACCTTGAAGAGTAACTGTAGATACTGGTACGACAACTTGTGTTCCTTCATTTAAATTAAGCGCGGAAGGACCACCCAAAACTTTTAATTCTGTTACATAGGGAACTTTATCATAAAGAACATAAAATGATTCTGAACGTTGGAGATTCCCTTGCATACCAGAAAAGGTCACCTTATTAAAACCTGTATACAAAACAAGACCAGATGCTACAAAACGGTTATCCGGGCTATTGGTATCTGTTGTTACCGCTCCCGTAGTCAGGTGAGTAGCATCTGTTACCCATTTATTAGATTGACTATCTTTTGTAAGCTGCTCTACAGTAACCTTCATCGTGGAAGATGTTACCTGAGAGTAGGTTCCTGTAATTGAAAAGGTAGGGCTACTTACTTTGTAAACACTAGAACGGTCAATAAGTCCCTCAGGATTAGGATTAGCTGTTGTTGCTACAACATCCTGTTTCAACAGAACAGTATTACGTAATGTGAGATCATCCGGACTGAAGAAAGTCGTGGAGCTCGTGGTAGCCGCTGCCGCTATGGGCGTGTATTTACCTGGGAACATAGAAACGATCAAAGCCGCCAGCATCAGCCAAACGAACGGTCTCTTAAAGCGTTGCATGTGTTATATCTCTCCTTTGAGTATAAATTCTCGTAAACCTTCACTTTGTTCTTTATCGGTCATAGGAAGCGATATTTTTAGGGAAAACAACAAAAAACTCATCCGAAAAGGGATGAGTTTTGTTAGTTATAGAAAATATTAGAATAATACCATTAATAAATTAAGATTTGGAACCTCTTTCCGGATTAGCCTTCATACGAATTCTTAAAAAGAAATCAATCAGCGGACGTTTAGTCTTACCGATCAAACCTGTAACTTCCGCACCGATCTGCAAGAAGAAGAGCATGATGCAGATGACTACAAAGGTAACCCAGTTCGCCTCGTAAAGAGCGGCAGAGGATTGAATAACAGCTAAAACTCCGAAAAATGCAGCAATACCATAAATAATGAGCACAGTCTGACGATGACTAAAGCCTAGCTCGCGAAGGCAATGATGCAAGTGACCTTTATCTGGTGCAAAGATTGGTTTCTTCTGCAGCTTACGGCGCACGATCGCAAAGAACGTGTCCGACAACGGTACACCAATAATAAGCAAAGGTGTAATAAACGAAACCACGGCAATCTGTTTAAACCCTAGCAAAGCAAGTAAAGCTAAGCAGAAGCCTAAGAACAGCGATCCCGTATCCCCCATAAAAATCTTGGCGGGATGGAAGTTGAAGAACAAGAATCCGATTATGCTACCCAGAAGCAACAGGCATAACATTGCAACCATCGTGTTCCCCATCAAGAAAGCCATTACCGCAATCGTAGCAATCGCAATCCCTGATACACCAGCAGCAAGCCCGTCCAACCCGTCAATCAGGTTAACAGCATTGGTGACACCAACAATCCAGAAAATCGTAAGCGGGATAGCAATCCAGCTTTCCAATGAAGAATACGTATTGTTAAATGGAATATTCACAAAATCTACAGTAATACCAAAACCGAAAACTACAATACATGCTGCGACAATTTGGCCCAGCAGCTTCAACTTTGCTGATAATTCAAATCGGTCATCCAACCCTCCGATAAGTACAATCAGTCCGCCGCCACACAGCAGCGCTTTGATGAAGTTGGCCTCCCGCGGAGTGAACTCATATGGAATAATCGGCAATACGGCAAGCAGGCCTAACACAAACGCCAGAAAAATAGCTAATCCGCCAAGGCGGGGCATAATTTTCGTGTGCACTTTACGAGCATTCGGCACATCTGTCGCACCAATCTTAATGGCGAATTTTTTCACCAAAGGTGTGAGGCCAAGTGCGAGTCCCATGCATACGATAAATCCAGCGATGTATATGATTAACATTTGATCAGTCGACCCCCATTTCTCTACCGCATTGAATTATACGCTGTTACAAAAACAAATTCCAATCCCTTTTTTAGGCTATTCATCTGATTTTCTAGGTGAATATCGGCATTTGACTAGACTTTTGTTACTTTATCTTTCTCACGCACCACTTTTAATGCGAATTTCGGCAACGCAAGCATTCTTTTGTACCGCGTAGGCTCTTTTAATAAACGGTACAACCATTCAATTCTCATTTTTTGGAAAACTTTTGGCGCTCTCTTGCTCTTGCCAGAAATTACATCAAAGCTGCCGCCGACCCCCATCATGATCGGAACACCTAACTTGGATTTGTGTTTTGCAATCCATGGTTCCTGACTATCCGCGCCTCTGGCCACAAATAATAAGTCAGGATTGGTTTTAACAATTCCAGCAATAATTTCATCGTCCGATTCCGGACCAAAATAACCGTCATGATATCCTGCAATAATAACACGCGGATATTGCAATTGTAACCTTTCAGCGGTTTCCTGAATCACCTCAGGTGTAGAACCAAGGAGATATACCTTCCATCCATATCTTTCACCCTGTTGCATCAATTCATGTAACAGGTCAAACCCAGCTACCCGTTCGGTTACAGGCTCCTTACAATAATTAGCAGCCCATACCACACCGGTTCCATCTGGGACAACCAATTCAGCTGACTTCATTATCTCCATATAAGCTGGATCTTCCAAAGCAGCCATAACCATAATCGGATTAGCTGTAATCACTTGATGCGGGATACGGGTATGAACCGCCTCTGTCAAATAAGCAACAGTTGCTGCCATATCCACCTTGGAGACTCTAATCCCAAAAATAGGAACTGTAGGTACCGCGCTTTCTGCTTTCACTTTAGATCATCCTTTATGGTGGAAATATTCTACGATTTGCCGTGCTGGAGCCCCTGCTTCTTGAATCAACGAGGAGAGGATCGTCTCCCGCTCATTTCTCCATCCCTCTGTTGTTTCCAAAAGATGGCCTATCTCAGCAGCAACCTGTCCAGCATCTAATGATTGGGTCGTGCCCACAGGCTGACACCGAACTCTGTCTAGAAAATGATCAATTTTCGGATCATAAGAGATACCAATCAGCGGAACTCGCCGCCCTGCGGCATAAATCAGGCTATGAAGACGCATTCCGATCAGCACTTCACATTGCCCTACTTCCCGCAGCATGTGTTGCGGATGACTGGCATCTTCACAAATACTGACCTGACCCCCATGCTGGCTTATATTTTCTTCCAGCTTCTCCATCACATAACGTGAGGCTTCAATATCAGATGGAAGATGAAACGGAA
The DNA here is from genome assembly GCF_037970385.1 of Paenibacillus sp. FSL R5-0928. Classification (NCBI taxonomy): domain Bacteria; kingdom Bacillati; phylum Bacillota; class Bacilli; order Caryophanales; family Paenibacillaceae; genus Paenibacillus; species Paenibacillus sp. FSL R5-0928. Next base: position 6,713,442 of record NZ_CP150225.1, read on the forward strand.
GGAATCTTAAATGCAATGGTTTCTCAAGATTCGCCTTAATCAAGCCTTGAGCAAGAGCGTCCAGCTCCTTGCGATCTTGTTCCCAATAACGTACCGAAATACCTACTACCGGAAGTGAATCTGAAGACTCTGGTAATTCAGCAGCATCAGTATCATCAGGTAAAGATAAGCCCATCACCGGGTCAGGAACAACCTCTATGTTCTTCTGTTCTAATCCCATAGAAAGTAAAAGCTCGCGGGATTGTTCATCCCGCACAGAGATATAGGTACATTTGCGAAACACTGATTTGATTAATGGGTGGAAAAGCTTACGATTCACAGGTCCGATACCTTGAGCATAAATAAAGGTCGGTTTACCCATCCACTGCGCAAGCTTGATAATACCTAAATAGTAAGGAATACTCTTGCTTCCTGTTACATCTTGCAGCAAGCTACCTCCACCGCTGATCAGACCAGAACTCTCATAAATAGCTTGACGGACTTCAACCAGCTTCATCCGGTGCACAGATTTCACTCCATATGTGGCGCTAGTCCACTCAGGATCGATGGACAAGACAATGGGTTCGATCTCTATACCTGCAGCTTGAGAATGTTGTTGCAGTGCAATCAATATAGATTGCAGTACCGCCTCATCCCCGCTGTTATGGAAACCGTAATAACCGGAAATAACTATCTTTTTAGGAGTGGCGACCATCGTTTCCAACACCCTTCTGCAATTTGCCATACGATTACGGCAATCACACCAATGATCAGTCCTAATCCAAGACCGAGCAAGCCACGAATGAGCGAGATCAGAACTGGCGAGTGAATATGTGCAAAGGTATCCACCATGGAGAGCTGACCGATTACAGCAATAATCATGATAAACGCTGCATTCCGATATCTAAAGGCCAAGAATGCACCAAGAATTAATAACGGATGCGCTAGCAAAAACTCTTTATTACGCGGTCGAACGCCAACCGTATTTTCCAAGAAGGTACGTAAAACCATTTCCAGCGGACTCACACTGCCACCGTTACCTGTACGGGTCATGTAATAATAACCAACAACCGCCAAAACAAAGGCAATGATAATCATCGCAAATGTGATTGGTGTCCGCAGCAGCTTACCTGTCTTGTTAAAGACAAAATCCCCACGATACAAAAGCACGTAAAGTGCCACAAGACCGATAGGCGCCATATGAAGCAGACTGACACCACGGAACTGGTTGAGAACCAGGCTATAAGTAACATTATTAAGCAGTGCTATCATAAACGGCACAGCGCTCAAAGAGATCAGTGAAGTCTTAAAATAAAGCACTAAACTATGTGTAAACCGGCGTTGCGGGCTCATAGCCTTATAGGTAAGGGGATTGCTCCGTAGAGGTGGCCCCATTTCATTAACCTTACGAATGGCAAGCACAACGGCAAGCGTTGGTGCACTTATCGCAGCGGCAAGCGCGAGCGCTTGTTCAAACATTTCAGGCTTCACTAGCATCAGGCCTGCACTTCCAATCAGACCTAACACCCAGGCAGCAAGCGTGAGCTGTGGAATGAAGTAAGAGACCAGCAGAGCCACTAAAGACACTGCTCCAACCACCGCAACTAGCTTAAAGTAACGTTGATAAGAGGAATCTACAACCTCAAATGCCGTAGCTTGTCCCAGTTTAAATCCATTGTCTTTAATCTGCTCAACAGCTCCGCCTGGTTCGCTTAGGCTGGTAATAAGGTTATCTAATGTATCTGTAACCTGTGCCTTAGCAGTATTTCTTGCAGGAATCGTGTTTAAGTAGATCATGCGGATATTCCGATCCTTTGTTGCCAGAGCGAAACGGTCCGAAATCACTTTTGGATCTAAGGCAGAATCTCCCTCACTAAGGGAATATAAACGTGTCACATTATAATCCAGCAAATAAGCGAGCCTGTTAAAGCCCTTTTGCTGTTTCTTAATATTCTCAATTGCTGCAATCCCCATTCCACGTTCTTTAAGGAGATTAGCAAAGTCAGTGATACTGCCAGTATCGGCATCATCATTAAACCCTTTAACAGACTCACCTTCAAATAGAATCCGTTTAACACCCAATTCCTCATAACGATCCAACAGCTTCTTTACCGTGGCTTCATTATAAGTCAGAGAATCCACAAGACGAGGTACAATACTGAATCCCTTGTTGTGCAGCATCTCCAATGTAAATGGATCGGGCTGGAGCGGCTTCAATGTAGCATCTTCTAGCGGGGTCTCAATGATAAGACCCTGCTGTCCGCGGAAACTCCAGTCTCTTGAATTAATCCCAAGATTACTAAATGCTTCTTTAATTACAGGCGCTAAAGTATCGCTGTAATCAGCACTGGTAAAAAGAATATAGGTATAGTTCTCATTTTCAGGAATGATCGTGTCCGTAAGATTAGCTATATCAGCCGCACCCCATATCATCAGACGACGCGCCTTACGATAATCTTCCAGTGTGCTTTCGTAAATCGCCATACTCTGAACACCCGCGTCTTTAAGGCGATCTAACTGCTCGGAAATATAATCTTGTGGATTTGCACGATAGCTGGCTACATCAACCAGATCACGATAATCAAATACAAATTCTACTGTCTTGGAAGACTTCTCCGTCTGCAGTCGATCATAGACCACAGGCAAGGCTGCTATAACGCCAACCACAACTATGATCCACAGCCACTTTCGGGAAGTAATATTCCAACGTTGCCATTTTTGCCGCACCAAAAGTACCTCCTCTTTCGCTTTAAAAACTCTTTTAACAAAAGTAGAAACGGATCGTCATCCTTTTAGAGACGGTACCCGTTTCTACATAAAATATAATTCACAATATAGAAGGCACTCTATATTTATTATTGTCCCCCGTCAACGCGAGCCATAACTTGTTTCGACAGTGCAGCAACCTTATCCTTAGCATTCTGCAGGGAGTCACCCACTACTGCAAAATAAACTTTAATCTTAGGTTCTGTGCCGGAAGGGCGCAGGCAGAACCAAGATCCGTCAGCCAGCAAATACTTCAGTACATTTTCCTTCGGCAGTCCATTTAAGCCCAGGGAATAATCTTGAATTTCTGTTACGGCAGATCCAGCAATTTCTTGTGGTGCATTAGAACGCCAATCATTCATGATTCCTTGAATTTGCGCAACGCCATCTTTGCCTTTCAGCGTACGGGACTCCAAGCTTTCCAAGAAGTATCCGAACTGCTCGTACAATTCCTGAAGAACATCATATAATGTTTTGCCTTGAGCTTTATAATAAGCACCTGCTTCAGCGATAAGCATAGCAGCAAGAACAGCATCCTTATCACGAGCATAATTGCCTGCAAGATAACCATAGCTTTCTTCATATCCGAAAAGATATGTGTATTCTCCGGATTGTTCGAACTGCGTCATCTTTTCTCCAATATATTTGAAGCCAGTCAGCGTATTAAATACAGTTGCACCATAATGAGAAGCTACAGCAGCCCCCATTTCGCTAGTAACGATAGTCTTTACAACCGCACCATTGCGAGGCAGCTTTCCTTGTTCCTGCAAACGACTCAAATAGTAATGAATCATCAGTGCTCCGGATTGATTGCCGGACAGAACAACAAATTTACCTTCATTGTCGCGAACTACCGCACCCATACGGTCTGCATCAGGATCTGTACCAATCAAAAGGTCAGCATTCAACTCTTCGCCCAGCTTCATAGCCAGCGTAAAAGCTTCACGTTCCTCCGGGTTCGGAGATTTCACTGTAGAGAATTCAGAATCCGGCTGCTCTTGCTCAGGTACAACATGCACCTGGGTGAAGCCGATTTTCTCAAGTACACGGCGGACTGGCAAATTACCTGTACCATGCAGCGGAGTGTATACGATTTTGAAGTCTTTTCCAAGCGTAGAGGCAATCTCTTCACTTGCAAGACTGACCGCAGCAACAGTATCAGTAAACGCTTCGTCATCCTTCTCTCCTAGCCAGTGCAACAGCCCTTGAGCTTCAGCTTCTTCTTGCGAAATCCGCTTTACACCATCAAAAGTGTCAACCTCTAGTATGTAAGAAATGACCTTTTCGGCTTCGTGTGGTACAAGCTGTCCGCCTTCCGAATTATAGACCTTATAACCATTGTATTCAGGAGGGTTATGGCTCGCGGTGATTACAATACCACCCGTTGCTTTCAAATAACGCACACTGAATGACAGCTGTGGTGTTGAACGAAGGGAAGTAAACAAATGCGCCTCGATACCATTAGCAGCCAGTACGAGAGCAGCCTCAAGTGTGAATTCAGGCGAGAAGCGGCGAGAGTCATGCGCGATAACAACCGAAGGTCTGCCTTCTCCAGTATGCTTTTCTAGAATATAATTAGCGAAGCCTTGTGTAGCTCTGCCAACAGTATAACGATTGATACGATTGCTGCCCGCACCAATAACCCCACGCAAGCCGCCTGTACCAAACTCTAAGTCTCTGTAAAAACGCTCTTCAAGCTCCTGTGGCTCATTCTCCAGAGCGCGAAGCTCTGCCTTTGTAGCCTCGTCAACAGAAGGGTCCTGCAACCAGCGGGATAATGTGTCTGCCGCTTTTGCACTTAATTGAGTCATATGAATCTCTCCTTTAGATATATTTATAAAAAAATAAAATATTTAGCTCAGAGCAAACATAATTTCTCCAGAGGCTACAACCTTACCTTCAACGGAAGCAGTAGCTTGTCCTTTTCCGATGCTGCCCTTAAGACGGGTGATCTCTACTTCAAGAGTAAGTGTATCGCCCGGTACCACTTGACCACGGAAACGGAATCCGTCCAGCCCAGCTAAAAAACCGATTCGGCCGCGATTAGCCTCTACTCCCAGGATAGCAACCGCACCCACTTGTGCAAGGGCTTCTGTAATCAGTACACCCGGCATTACCGGATAGCCCGGAAAGTGACCTACAAAGAACGGTTCATTGATCGTTACATTTTTGATTCCTACAGCTTTTTTGCCCATTTCAATCTCGATAATTTTGTCCACCAGCAGAAATGGAGGCCGATGGGGGATGATTTCTTGAATTTGGTTGATATCCAGCATTATGACAAAACTCCTTTCGGATGTTGCACATTTTCTTTTATTCTTTGCCGAAATGCATAAAATTAGGCAGGTTCGGTAAAAACTATATTTATCCTTCACCAACTGCAGAAGTGGAGGTTGAGATAAGGGGCTTTCTCCACCGGATGCGGCAGCATGGCGGAGAGGGCCCTTTTTGCTGCCCGAGGCCCCCCACCATTATACATTTTTCAGCATAAAAAAGAAAACTCCCTTGTATAACAAGGGAGTGGTTAAATCATCTTCATTTATGGAGCAAAAACCAAATCATATACATGTCTCCACGTGCTCCACTGCAGAGCATCGCTTAACTCTTTCTTACCCAGGACAACGTAACCGACGGCCAGGCCGCCTCCAAGTGCAGCTACGAGAAGCAAGGGAATAAGAACCCATTGTATCATGGTCCATTTGGAGATCCCTCGTGGAGAGGGTTCTTTCTTCTCTTCCGATTTAACTTTTTCCTGTCGATCCATTCCTTCACCTCTACGCGCGCATGTTATTGGCTAGACCAAACATCTGATCACTGGACGAAAGTGCCCGAGCTACGAGTTGATACGTGCGTTGAATCTGCATCATTTCTGTCATTTCTGAGGTCATATCGACATTCGACTGCTCCAGCCATCCTGAGCGCACTCCAATTCCAGATGCCTCGCCTGCCGCTCTTTGTACAAAAGCCTGCTGTGCTGTAACTCCATCTGCAAGCATATAGAAATTCCCGTCGACAGCCTTTAAGGCATTCTGTGTCTTAGGTTCTACTATCATTATAGTACCCGCTACCTGAACAGGTCCATTCTCCGTCTTTTTCGTTAACACACGACCGGATTCATCGATAGCAGCATTCACACCTACAGGAACCGTTAGAGGTTTGCCCTCTGTATTTAAAACGGAGTTTCCTGTGTTATCAACCAATACCATCATCTTGGCATCAGTCGTGTCAGGAATAAAGTGAAAATCACCCTGACGTGTGTACGCCGTAGTACCATTGACCTGAACACCAAAAAGCCCGTTGCCCTGAATGGCTAAGTCGGTCGGACTCCCTGTTTCTTTAAGGGGACCCTCTTCCCAATTCGTTGAGATCGAAGGCACATAAGTCCCAAAACCCATATTAAAGCCTAGGGGTGTAGAACGGCCCGGTTGGTCATAATCATCCGATTGCTGTTGTACACGAGTCAGCACGTCCTCAAAAGAGCCCTGCTTGCTCTTATAACCATTGGTATCCATGTTGGCTAGATTATCCGCTATAATATCAAGCCGCTGCTGAAGGCTCGACATGGAGACTGCTGCACTAATCGTTGAGTTGTTCATAGATCAAACCTCCTATAAGCTCTACCTGTAAAGCTCATTTCCTAAGCACTGCCTAAACCCTGCCAACTTCACTTACAGCCTTCTGCAAGCTGCCATCATAATATTGAACAATCTTCTGGTTCGCTTCATAAGCCCGATAGGCGGCATTCAAATCCACAGTAACCTGAGTAGGATCTACATTAGAGCTTTCCAAGTAACCTTGGCGTACTTGCATGTTATCTGTTCCGTTAGAGAAACGGATATCTGCCGCCTCTACATCATCAGCGTGAAATACACCATTACCGTCACGTACAAGCTCCTGTGGCTTTGTTACTACACTCACACCAAGCTTGGTCCCTGTCGGAAGTCCTGTTACTGGATTAAGCAAATTACCCTGCCCGTCCACTTTAAGGGTGTCCTGATTTCCTGTCAAGACAAGGGGCTTGCCTGTGGAATCAAGAACCTTGAAGCCACCACTGCTCAGTACCTCTCCTGTAGCCGCGTTTATTGAGAAGCTCCCATTTCGCGTATACAGATTATTCCCTTCAGCATCCTGTACAGTAAAGAAGGCCTGTGGACGATAAACAACCTCACCCTCAGGGATTACATATTTGCCCGAACCATCAAAGGAGATATTTTGACCTGTCACAGGATCAGCTACTTGCAAATCCGTAGATAAAGCAAAATCCATGGTCTTGCCGCTCTCCCTTAAATCACCCTGTAAATATTGGGATATCGACTGTTCTGCAAAAACCCCAGTGTTAAGACGCCCCACTGGCTTGGTATTGCCATTACTCATAGCAGAGATCAATACATCCGGAAAAGCATGATTGACACTGTCAACCTGCTTGTACCCCGTTGTATTCAAGTTAGCGATGTTCTGTGTTGCCGTATCATGTCTACGCTGCTGTGTAACCATACCTGCAGCGGCTGTATATAATCCTCTTATCATGAAGGTAGTCCCCTTCCGAATCTTTTGCTACCTTTTATATCGGCTGCTTAGAACTTTTTCTTAACGACCTTGTCCAAATTATCCAGCATTATTCCTGTTCCCTTAACTACACAATGCATCGGGTCTTCCGCTATCCACACCGGAACATGTAATTCTTCCGAGAGGAGCTCGTCCAATCCATTAAGTAAAGCGCCACCACCAGTTAGAACAACACCCCGGTCAATAATATCTGCGGATAGCTCAGGCGGTGTACGTTCCAGAACGGACTTAGCAGCTGCCACAATAGAAGAAACCGGATCCCATAGTGCTTCTTTTACCTCGCCTGAAGTAATAGTGAGCGTCTGAGGGAGTCCACTTACCATATCACGACCACGAATATCCATTTCAGCCTGCATCAGGCCTGGACGCACGGTGCCAATTGTAACCTTAATATCCTCTGCCGTACGTTCGCCGATTAACAGCTTATACTTTTGTTTAATATATCTTAAAATGGCCTCATCGAACTTGTCTCCTGCGACTTTAATCGAAGAAGCGGTAACGACGTCGCCCATAGAAAGTACGGCTACATCCGTCGTTCCGCCACCGATATCGACGACCATGTTCCCACTAGGCTGATAAATATCCATTCCCGCTCCGATTGCAGCGGCTTTTGGCTCTTCCTCCATAAAAACTTCCTTAGCCCCGCTCCGCTCCGCCGCTTCCCGTATGGACTTCTGTTCCACAGATGTAATATTTGTAGGGGCGCAAATCAGAATACGGGGCCGTGCGTACCAGGACCGGCCGCCAACGCGGTCGATAAAATACTTAAGCATCATTTCTGTGATTTCAAAATCTGCAATGACACCATCCCGGAGAGGACGGATTGTTATAATATTTCCAGGTGTACGTCCAACCATGCGACGTGCCTGTTCTCCCACCGCAAGGACTCTCTTCGTATCACTTTCAAGTGTGACCACGGAAGGTTCATCCAGAACGACTCCCCTTCCCTTAACATGTATGAGCACATTGGCCGTGCCGAGGTCGATTCCGATATCCTTGCTAAACATAATGAAAGAGCCCCCAAAGTGTTATTTTAATTGAAAAAACAGCAGTTAGTACTAAATTTAAAAATACCATACTTTAGGGGAAGTACACAATGTATTAAAGCTGAATATTTCCTTAAATTTCCGAAAATCTCATGGCTTTGATGCTACAGCAACCTCACGTTTTTTCCCCGTCGATTTTTTATATTTGATTTTTGTGGCTTCTCCCCCCCGAAGATGTCGGATGGACTTGTGATATTCGAGAATGTGCTTCACCTGATCGGCCAGATCAGGGTTGATCTCTGGCAGACGCTCAGTTAAATCTTTATGCACCGTGCTCTTTGAAACGCCAAATTCCTTGGCTATGGTCCGGACCGTATGCCTGGTTTCCACGATGCAGCGTCCGATTTTGATCGTACGTTCCTTGATGTAATCGTGCACGCTCCCGCCTCCCAACTGTGGATAGTTTGGTACATTATATGAGGGGCGGGCTTATATATTCGCGCTTTCAAGACATGACAAGCTATGGAGGGCTCATTTTATTTAATGGACAACCTAATAACCCGTGTTATTAGCATGATGAAAAGCCGTCGCTGTCCCTTTAGGTCAACAACCGTTTCCCGCGTAAACAAAAGGCTCATCACAAACATAACCTTAAAAATCCCTATATACACAAAAAAATAGGGGGCTTTCGCCCCCTGCTATAGAAATTTTTATCGCTGTGGCAGTAAATCCGATGGATTGACTACTTTGCCATCTTCGTACACTTCAAAGTGTACATGATTTCCAAGGTTCTTTTCGATCTCACTGCGACCAGCTGTGGCAAGAGTATCTCCCTGCTTCACTACATCGCCTTGTTTAACTTTTGTTTCACCAAGACTTTGGTATACAGTCTTCAAATTACCTTGATGGGTAATTTCAATCACTTTACCTAATACCGCAACATCTTCCACTCTGGTCACTTCACCGCTGAGCGCTGCTTTGACATCGAACGTATTGTTGTCTTCACGGGCAATATCGATTCCGACATTAGGAATAAATTTGTCGTTATATTGCACCATAGCGGCAACGTGATTGTCCTCTGTACCATTCTCATCATAATACGGCTTAACTACTTCTACTTCACCTGGATTAGCTACTGGCCAAGTCATACTTTCCGTTGAAGCAACAACTTCAAGTGCATCTGGACCTCCGGTTGTTGTACCAGCTTCATTAGCGGAAGTTCCTACTTGCCGCGAAGTGGCGGCAGTGTCCTGGTTGAGCGGCTTTTGGCCGGCATCCTGATAGACCCACACCAAGGTTAGTATAATTGCCGCTGCCGCCGTGTAGACTGCTGGGAATACCCAACGTTTAGATACCAGTCTGTTCCATGAAGAAGGTTTTGCACCAGGTAAATCTCCCTGAGTTTTTTTGAGAGATTCATCTTGGTTTGTTTTGTTTTTGTCTTGTTCATTCATATGGTTATCACCTCAGTAACCAGTGTTACCGGGCTTTTCTCTTTTATACGTATCTTTCAAGTTATTTTTTCAGAAGAGTTGAGATTTGTGTAAATGAGATACCACTATAATAGTGTTTGAGAATTTGGGTAGCTGTTCCACCCTCTTTGGCCATCCCATTTGCCCCCCACTGACTCATCCCTACTCCATGCCCATTTCCAAAGGTCGTGATCAAGATCTTATTCCCCTTACGGCTCCAACTGAATTGGCTGGATCGTAGGCCTAGCTTCTCCCTCACTTCACGTCCAGTAAATATAGAGCCTCCAATTGAGATCTCTTTAATCCGATGTCCAGTGGTAAGAGACAACACTTCCATAGGTAATCTCGAAGATGATGAAATCTTCGTTGTAGTTCCTGAATTAGTAGTATCTTTGGAGGCAGGAATGACTTTATCGTCTAGACCCAATCTAGTAAGTATCTCAGCAACAGTAAAAGTGTTAGTCACCGCATAGTTTGGGGTAATCTCTTTCTCCCAAGGACTCGTCACACTGCGCAGATAGGGAATCGCTGCATTCCAATACTCTTCTGAGTTCTCAGTATATCCTCCACTGGAGGCGAAAAAGGAGGCCGTTATCGGCTGCCCTTTATAAGTCATAATCACTCCGCGCGTCTCAAGGACCGCGCGCTGCAGCTTTGCGAGGTCGGCGCTTCTTCCGCCGAGCTTCCATTGCCGTTCCAGCGTGTCCTTAGATATGTAAGCCTGATGGCTTACCGTATCGGTTACATCCGCCTCCGGAACGGGTACGCCGCTTCTGTCGCCAGCCACCAGGCGGCGCATGATAAAGGTGCGGGCCGCTACGGCCTGCGCTTTGAGCGCTTCAAGCTCAAAGTCGGCCGGCATCTCGGCCGCTAGCACGCCGCGGACGTAGTCCTCCAGCGGCAATGTCTCTATTTGTCCGCTGTGCGACAAATAGACAGAGACGTTCGGCTGCGGCGCTTCCTGCGCAGCCGTCTCCGGCGCCGCCGGAGGGGCCGTGACCGCCGGCACGGCCACAGGCGCCGGTTGTCCCCGGTGTAGCGGGACAACCGCCAGCGGAATCAGCAGCGCCGCCAGGAAAGGCGCTGCGAGCCAGGCGACGGGAATGAGTCGCCTGCGCCGGGGAGCAAGGGGACGCGAATGCCAGCGCGTTGTCTTGTTTCTTCGCAAGTAGCGGAAATCTTTCATCTCTATGGCTCCTTCCGTGAATCACTGGTGATTCTTATAGATATGAAATTACAGCAACTGCTAGAACACAATTTGAGAGAAAGAGAGTTCCTGTCCTCAATCTATTACTAGACCGCAGGCTATTAAATTGCGCACAAAAAAATCCCCATCAGATGAGGATTCCATAAAAAAAGACCAAGCTGCAATCTGCAGCCTGGTCTCTCCTAATGAGTGATATTATACCCAAGTTGGTTGAACCTGAAAGCGTGGTTTAACCTCTTCGGTTTTAGTCGATTCACTCTTGGATACTTCCGGTTTAAGAACTTCATCCTTCACGGTTTGCGCTGAAGTATCCTCCATGGAAATGCGCCAAATTTCCGCACCCAGTCCGGACAACTTCTCAGCCAAATGTACATACCCGCGGTCAATATGATGAGTTCCGCTTACTTCAGTAGTGCCTTCAGCAACCAGTCCTGCCAAAATAAGCGCAGCTCCCGCACGCAGATCCGTAGCACAAACCTTAGCTCCGACCAATTGTGCATTACCTGTAACGATCGCCGAGCGACCTTCGATCTTAATCTCAGCGTTCATGTTGTGGAATTCATCCACATGCATAAACCGGTTCTCAAATACGGTTTCTGTAACGACACTGGTACCTTCAGAACGCAGCAATAATGCCATCATTTGCGACTGCATATCCGTAGGAAAACCTGGATACGGCAAAGTCTTCAAATCAACAGCTTTGAGAGGCTTGTCACTGATTACACGAATACCGTTCTCGTCGGGAATAATGGTTACACCCATTTCTTCCATCTTAGCAATAACAGGACCTAAGTGATCTGCAATTGCGCCTTCCACATATACATCGCCACCGGTAATTGCTGCAGCCGCCATGTACGTACCTGCTTCGATACGGTCAGGGATTACATGATGTTTGACCCCATGCAGACGTTCTACCCCTTCAATACGAATAACGCCTGTTCCCGCACCACGCACGATAGCGCCCATACCATTCAAGTAATTAGCTAGGTCTACAATCTCAGGCTCCTTAGCCGCATTCTCGATAACGGTCACGCCTTCAGCTAGTGTAGCTGCCATCATTATATTTTCGGTCGCACCTACGCTTGCTACATCCAAATACACTTTGGCACCGCGCAGGCGTCCGTTGCTTTTCGCTTCAATGTAGCCCTGGCCGAGACTAATCTCCGCACCCAGTGCTTCAAACCCTTTCAAATGCTGATCAATCGGTCGTGTACCAATGGCACAGCCGCCTGGCAGGGAAATTCTTGTCTGACCAAGTCTAGATAACAGTGGGCCCATGACTAAAAAAGACGCCCGCATTTTTCGAACCCATTCATAAGGTGCTTCACAGGAAGTGATGTTTGTAGCATCCACCTGGATAATATCGTTCTGATATGTAACCCCTGCACCCAGAGATTCCAACATTTTTGATATCGTCATCACATCATCAAGCGGAGGTGCGTCTACAATGACGCTTACTCCTTCTTCTGCCAATAGAGAGGCGGCTATGATCGGTAATACGGAATTTTTTGCGCCGCTAACTTTCACGCTCCCGGTCAATCTGTTGCCACCGCGGACGATAAATTTGCTCATTTTCGGTTTCCCTCCGCGTCCATTATTTCTTAAATTATTTTTTTAGATTAAAGTAATTGCAAAAAAGTTCTCTACTCCATCAATACGCCCATTTACTCGGGCATGTTCCTTAAAGTTCAGTGTTGACATAATAAAACCTTATTATTCGACACCTTTTGACCACTGCGACCTAAGACACTTATAACCAAACTACATCCCCTTAAAACATATATCGGATCATCCCACTCCAGCTCAGGTAATCCAGGAAGAACCCCGCTACAAAACGACCAAGTACAATGGCCAACAGCAAGTGCAGCAGCCTTCCCTGAGGACTCTTGGGATATCTTATGACCAAATCGAGCTTAAGGTTCTGCAATGCCCACCAAGATAATACAACACTGAGCAAAGATACAATCATTGAGACCATACTGCTGGTTCCAACTGCACTAGACAACCCACCCGACAATATATCCTCCATGCTAACCCTCCGTGTTCGTATTACTCGGAAATCGACTCTTATATCATACTTGTGAAGGGCAAAAGAATCCAGTACTTTTACAAATTTTTAAACAATTCAGCGCCATTATCCAAAATAATGAAGAAATTTTAACCTTTTTCAATAGATTACTATAATAAAAAAGCAGTCAAACCATAAGGCTTGACTGCTTTTATCCTACTGTTGTCCTTTTCCAGTGGACACTTTAATCCGTGTAACAGCGCGTTGCAGCGCCAATTCCGCACGGCGGTGATCGATATCATCTTGTTTGCTCCGAGTCTGGAGACGGCGCTGAGCCCGTTCTCTAGCCGCTTCGGCGCGCTCAACATCGATATCTGTTGGCAGCTCGGCACTTTCAGCCAGCACAGTTACTTTGTCCTTATGCACTTCAACGAACCCGCCATGAACGGCGATGGAGATCGTAACACCGTCCGATTTGACGGATAACGGAGCAACCTGAAGTGGAGTCACAAGCGGAATGTGTCCCGGCAAAATACCCAACTCGCCTTCGACCCCTCTTACAATCAAGCTATTCACTTGCTTGGAGTAAACGAGATGCTCCGGCGTGACAATTTCCAACAAAAAGGTATTCACTTCCATTCCTCCTTAAAGCTTTACATAGTAAAGCTCGCTTCGAAAGCATGCACTAAGCTTTACGAAGTAAAGCTTGCATCGAAAGCATTAGCTAAGCTCAGGTTACATCGATTTCGCTTTTTCTACTGCTTCTTCAATCGTACCTACAAATAGGAAAGCTGCTTCTGGAAGATCATCATGCTTACCATCCAGGATTTCCTTAAAGCTGCGTACAGTTTCTTTGATTGGTACATATTTGCCCTTAAAGCCAGTGAACTGTTCAGCCACGTGGAACGGCTGCGACAGGAAGCGTTCAACTTTACGAGCACGAGCTACGATAACCTTATCATCCTCACTCAATTCATCCATACCCAAGATGGCAATGATGTCTTGAAGCTCGGTATAACGTTGCAACAATTGTTTAACACCTTGTGCTACGTTGTAATGTTCTTCGCCAACAATTTCTGGAGCTAGCAAACGCGAGCTGGAAGCCAGTGGATCAACCGCTGGGAAAATCCCCTTCTCGGAAATTTTACGCTCAAGGTTAGTTGTTGCATCCAAGTGAGCAAACGCTGTAGCCGGAGCAGGGTCAGTGTAGTCATCCGCCGGTACGTAGATTGCTTGAATCGATGTAACGGAACCTTTTTTAGTCGATGTGATACGCTCTTGCAGCTGGCCCATTTCAGTAGCCAAAGTCGGCTGATAACCAACCGCGGATGGCATACGGCCGAGAAGAGCGGATACTTCGGAACCCGCTTGGGTAAAGCGGAATATATTATCGATAAAGAGCAGCGTATCGCGGCCTTCCACATCACGGAAATATTCCGCCATGGTCAAACCGGTCAAAGCTACACGAAGACGTGCACCTGGAGGCTCGTTCATTTGTCCGAAGACCATTGCTGTCTTCTTAATAACGCCGGAATCCGTCATTTCGTGATAAAGGTCATTACCTTCACGAGTACGTTCACCGACACCTGCGAATACGGAAATACCACCGTGCTCTTGGGCAATGTTATTAATCAATTCTTGGATTGTTACTGTTTTACCTACGCCGGCACCGCCGAAGAGGCCGACTTTACCACCCTTAGCATAAGGTGCGAGCAAGTCGATAACTTTAATACCTGTTTCCAGGATTTCCGCTTGTGTTGACAATTCGTCAAATGTTGGTGCGAGACGGTGAATCGGGTTCTTTTTCTCAGCAAGAACTTCACCAGCGTTATCAATTGGATTACCAAGTACGTTAAATACACGGCCTAATGTCGCTTCCCCTACAGGAACCGAAATTGGACCTCCTTGATCGATCGCATCCAGTCCACGAACCAGACCATCAGTAGAAGACATCGCGATACAACGTACCAGATTGTCTCCCAAGTGATTGGAAACCTCAAGTGTTAGGTTAAGCTGACGACCATTGTCCAAGACGGTTTCAATTTTGATAGCGTTGAAAATCTCGGGCAACTGGCCGCGTTCAAATTCAATATCGACAACCGGACCCATAATGCTTACAACGCGTCCTTTGTTCATCTTCTTTTCCCTCCTCGAAAGCTGTTACATCAAGAAGAAACGACGTTGTCGTCATATAAAGATGACAACCGTTTCTCGTAGAAATATAAGCATTTTGTATAGTGTAAAACCTATACTTTCTTATATTGTAAGAAGAACTTACAGTGCCGTTCTTAAGGAACTATGTACCCTAAGCAAGCGGCACTGTTTCTCGTAAAATACAAGACAAGTTAAGCACTCGGTTTAACTTTTCTTGTATTTTAAGACTGCGCGTTCGCTCCGGCCACGATCTCGGTAATTTCCTGCGTAATTGCCGCCTGACGGGCACGGTTGTACGTAAGGGTAAGTTCTCCGATCATTTTCGACGCGTTCTTCGTTGCACTGCCCATAGCTGTCATTTTCGCACCCAGCTCACTGGCCTTGCCATCCAGAATTGCGCTATAAATCAAAGTTTCAGCGTACTTTGGAAGCAATACTTCTAGCACGCCTTCCGGTGAAGGTTCATATTCGTAGTTTGCAGAAGCTTCATGATGCTCTTGATTCCCTACTCCATCCATAGGCAACAGTCGCTCAACGGTTGGGATCTGGGTGATAGCATTGACGAATTGATTGTAACAAACATACAACTCATCATACGTACCATCTACAAACTGCTGTACTGCCGAATTCGCGATAGACTTGATGTCAGCAAACTTCGGCGCATCCGATAGCTCAGTAACTTCCTGTACAATCGGATATTCACGGCGACGTAGAAAGTCACGGCCCTTACGACCAATAACAAACAATGCGTACTCATCTTTGGACTTATGCTTCTCCGCGATGAGCATCGTCACCTTACGCAAAATATTAGCGTTGTAACCACCTGCAAGCCCTCTATCAGAGGTAACGATTAGATAACCAGTCTTCTTCACAGGGCGGCTAACCAGCATAGGGTGTTGAACACCTTCTGTGCCAGCAGCAATGCTCGATACAACCTCTTTTAGCTTCTCAGCATAAGGACGGGCGGCAATTGCCTTCTCCTGAGCTTTTCTCAGCTTGGATGCGGCTACCATTTCCATCGCTTTTGTGATCTGTCTTGTGTTTTGAACACTCTTAATTTGACGTTTAATATCACGCATGCTTCTTGCCATGATTTCACCACCTTAAAGCTTTGACGGAGTCAAAGCTAACTTCGTAAGCACTCTCTTAACTTTGACGAAGTCAAAGCTACTTCATAAGCACAGCCTGAGCTTCGGCAGAGCCAAAGCTCACTTAGTAAAATCCGTTAAAGTCTATCTATATTAGCTAGTAGCGAAACCTCTTTTAAAGGTATCAATCGCTGCTTTTAGAGCGGCTTCGTTATCAGCTGTCAAATCTTTTGTATCCCTGATGGATTGAGCTACATCAGCAGCACTGCTATCCATGTAAGCAAGGAATTCCTTTTCAAAACGTTTTACGTCTTTAACTGGAATATCATCCAAATATCCTTTTACAGCTGTGTACAAGCTGAGCACTTGATGCTCAACAGACAACGGCTGATTCACACCTTGTTTCAGAACTTCCATCATACGTGCCCCGCGATTCAGACGGGCAAGTGTAGATTTATCAAGATCTGAGCCGAACTGTGAGAAGGCTTGAAGTTCGCGATATTGGGCAAGATCCAAACGGAGCGAGCCGGCTACCTTCTTCATCGCTTTGATTTGAGCGGAGCCCCCTACACGGGAAACGGAGATACCGACGTTGATCGCCGGACGTTGACCAGAGTAGAACAGATCGGATTCAAGGAAGATTTGACCATCTGTAATCGAGATTACATTCGTAGGAATGTAAGCTGATACGTCGGATGCTTGTGTTTCGATAAATGGAAGTGCGGTTAATGAACCACCACCAAGCTCATCACTAAGCTTAGCTGCACGCTCCAAAAGACGGGAGTGCAAGTAGAATACGTCACCTGGGAATGCTTCACGACCCGGTGGACGACGAAGCAGCAAGGACAATTCGCGATAAGCCGAAGCTTGTTTCGAAAGGTCATCGTAAATGATCAGTACGTGCTCGCCCTTGTACATGAAGTATTCGCCCATTGCGCAGCCTGCGTATGGAGCAATATACAACAATGGGGACGGCTCGGAAGCCGATGCAGTTACAACGATTGTATATTCCAAAGCGCCATGACGGCGAAGAGTTTCTACAACCTGTGCTACCGTGGATTGCTTTTGACCAATGGCAACATAAATACATTTCATGCCGTTGCCTTTTTGGTTGATAATCGCGTCAATTGCGATTGCAGTCTTACCTGTTTGACGGTCACCAATGATAAGTTCGCGTTGTCCACGACCGATTGGTACCATCGCATCAATGGCTTTAAGACCTGTTTGCATCGGTTCATGTACCGATTTACGATCGATAACACCTGGTGCATTATTTTCTACAGGACGGAATTCAGTTGTAGCAATTGGGCCTTTGCCGTCAAGCGGCATACCAAGTGCGTTAACTACACGGCCGAGCAGAGCTTCACCAACAGGAACTTGCATAATTTGTCCTGTACGTTTTACTTGATCGCCTTCACGAATTTCCTTGTACTCACCCAGAATAACAACACCGACGTTGCTTTCTTCCAGATTGAGCGCCATGCCCACTACTCCGTTGGAGAACTCTAGCAATTCGCCTGCCATTGCGTTTTCCAGACCGTAGACACGGGCGATACCGTCGCCGACTTGAATGACGGTGCCGACTTCGGCAACTTCGATATCGGCTTTATATTCCTCAATTTGACTTTTGATCAAAGTGCTGATCTCTTCAGGTCTGATGCCCAATATCCTCACCCCTATCTTCTATGCTTATCATTAAAGGATTTCTCGAGACGCTCCAATTTGTTAGAGAGACTGCCGTCATACAGCTTATCGCCGATATAAACTTTCAGTCCTCCCAACAGGCTTGGGTCCACCACATTCGTAATCCGGATTTTACGGTTTACGAGTTGGCCGAATTCTGCAGCTACAGCTGCTTTTTCTTCTTCACTTAAAGAATAAACAGAGTATACCTTAGCATCACCAATGCCAAGAGCGTCTCCTTCAATCTTGATATACGTATCCAGCAGATCGGCAAAAATATCGGTTCTGCCTCGCTCTACTAACAATTCTACAATGTTCATCACGATGGGAGAGAGCTTATCTTGAAGCGCTGTGCGCAGCACTTTCAGCTTGTCGGACTCCGAGATGCGCGGTGCAAGAATAAACCGCTTTATCTCTTGGTCGGAATGTAATAATCCAACCACTGCCTTGAGCTCTTCTTCTACTTCAAGGGTAATCCCTTTCTCTACCGCTGCACTGTACAATGCTCTAGCGTAGCGCTTGGCAACTACCGTATCGCGGCTCATGATTGGCCTCCTACCTCTTTGAGGTATTGGTTCACAAGTTGCTCCTGCTCGCCGCTAGCACTAACTTCTTTCTTAAGAAGTTTAGAAGCAATACGAACAGATGCCGTTCCAATTTCGCTGCGCAACTCTTCCACTGCTTTGTTCTTTTCGTTCTCGATATCGCGCACAGCCTCTTCTTTGACACGTGCTGCATCTGCTTTGGCTTGTGCCAAAGTTTGTTCTACCTGTAGATTGCTTGTGATTTGCGATTGTTGAATAATCTGTTGAGCTTCCTGGCGTGCACTGTTCAGCGCTTGCTTCTGCTCTTCCACATACGCGACCGCTTGTTCTCTAGTCTTCGCAGCTTCGTCCATTTGCTGCATTACCAGCTCACGGCGTTTCTCCATAACTGCAAAAAGTTTGCTGAACGCATACTTGCTAAGCAAGAAATATAAAATCCCAAAGGCGACAATTGAAAATACTATGTTTGTCCAAACAATATCCACTGAGGTCACTCCCTTCCGTTACCGCGTCATGCGGACGTATACAAAAGTAAGGCGCGGATGGCATCGGCCGTCCCCGCCAAACCGTAACTACGGTTTATTAAGTAAACATAATCAGGAATGCGATAACTGTTGCTGCCAACGGAATAACTTCGACGATACCTACACCAATAAACATTGTTGTTTGCAAAGCATTTTTCGCTTCTGGTTGACGAGCGATGGACTCAACTGTTCTACTAACGATCATACCGTTACCAAGACCTGCGCCAAGTGCACCCAATCCAACCGCTATTGCTGCTGCTAAAAATTCCATTTGTAAATATCCTCCTTTAATTTCGGTTCATATTTGTGTTTAATGATATAAGATATCTCCCACGAAGGAAAATCAGACGATAGCCGTTCTCTTCGCAGCAGTTCATTAATGTGCTTCTTCTTCGTGAATCGTCATCTGTGCGATATAAACCATCGTCAGAATCGTAAAGATAAACGCTTGTAGTGCCCCGACGAAAATACTGAAGCCCTGCCATACAGCCAGGAACGGAATACTGAGAATCCCCAGCTTCAAAATGACTGTAATTAGTACTTCTCCGGCGAAAATGTTAGCGAATAGACGAATAGCCAACGCTACAGGTTTTGCCAGGTTTTCGATAATGTTCAGTGGCAAAAAGATTGGAAACGGCTCGATGTAGTGTTTGAAATAATGTTTGCCGTTGAGCTTAATGCCCAGAAAGTTCATCAGTACAAATACTATGATTGCCAATCCTGCAGTGACATTAATGTCAGCAGTTGGCGACTTGTACCATAAAATTTCTGCATGCTCACCATTCGCCAAGTTCTTAGTTGCTTCAATCACGTGGCCAAACACTGTTACAGGTCCATGCGCCTCAGTTACAACGGAGAAAGGCAATCCAAGTAGATTGGAAACAAAGATAAACAGAATCAATGTCAACCCTAAAGATATGTAAGGTTTTCCTTTCTTCAGATCCATGGCACTGCTTATGACACCCTCTACAAATTCCACAACCCATTCCATGAAGTTCTGAAGCTTGGATGGATTTTCAACGGAAAGCTTACGAACCGAAAGCATAACCAGAACAAATACCACTGTACAACTGATCAGAAGCATCAACACGGCGGATAAATCTATCGGTATTCCCCCGACAAATATTTTCGGCATGTCATGCATAGTATCATCCCCCTTTCTCTTTAATCTGGTTAAAGCTTATTCTTCACACTCAGATATATCCCCGCAGGAATGGCGAGAAGCTGAGGAATGAATACGCCCGAAACAGTTGCTACCAGGGAGAAATGCTCAATCTTGACCGAGAACATGGTGACCAAAATTGCGAAGCTAATCCGTGTAACAAAACCGAGGCTGAAGGCATTCCCTTCGTTGCTCGCAATCGACTGCGTAACCCGTCGAACCTTGACGGCCAGATAACGAAAGTTTACCAATCCCGCCACCAGACCCAGAGTCATGCCCAGTGTAATTGCCCGGGTCTCATGATGAAGCACCCAGCCCATTAAGAGTCCTGCCATAAGGACGAGCGTAACTCTAGTGACGGTATTGATCATGGGAGTCATATTATCCATTCTGCTCCCCCAAAAATTTTTTAATTAACAAGGCGACATTCACAATTCCCAGAATCATTCCAGTTATAGTGCCAATGGCGAGCCAATATTTCGGCCCCTCCATCAGGTCTTTCAGCCATCTTGCCGCAAAAAAACCAATAAGAATGTAAGCGGCAAGCAAAGTGCCTGCACTTCCAATGACAAGCGCGGTCTGTAACAAGCTGTCCTTGCTATTTTGTTCTTTCATGGGCTACAATCCCAACTAATTTTACTGAATTTCCTGAGTCTTTGTCAATTCATTGAACATTGCCTAAAAACCCTTGAAAACATGAAAATAATCACAGCAAAACGTTCCAAAACCATATAAACCGTACAGTTTCACTGTATGTTGATTTTAATCAGATCAGATATTAGTTTAATTGAAATTATTTATTTTTTGTGAACATTCTGTGAAACTCTTCAGGACGTTCCTTATTAACACCAAAATGGTGCAAAATCGCATTGACAATCCGTTGGGAAGCCTTGCCATCTCCATACGGGTTGGCGGCCCGACTCATCGACTGATAGAGCTCATTATCAGTCAAAAGAGCATGTGTCCGTTGATACACCTTCTCCTCGTCCGTGCCCACAAGTTCCAGCGTTCCAGCCTCTATCCCTTCGGGACGCTCCGTTGTATCACGAAGCACAAGAACAGGCACTCCATAAGAAGGAGCTTCCTCTTGCAGACCGCCGGAATCGGTCAATATCAAGTGAGTATGCGGATAAAAATTATGCAGGTCCACGACATCCAGCGGATCAATCAGCTTAATTCTTGGATGTCCTCCCAGTATCTCATGTGCAGGTTCCTTAACGGCAGGACTCGGATGCACAGGGTAAACAATGGCGACATCTTCGAATTCATCAGCGATTCTTTTAATAGCTCGGAAGATATTACGATGCGGTTCACCTTGAGATTCTCTGCGGTGAGCAGTCATCAAAATAAGTCTTTTTCCTGAAGCAAAATCCAAAACAGGATGCCGATAATCCGGCTGTACGGTATATTGAAACACATCAGTTACGGTGTTGCCTGTGATATAAATACTTGATTCTTTTTTGTTCTCGTGTCTCAGATTACTAGCTGACCAATCGGTTGGAGCGAAATGCAGATCGGCTAATACACCTGTTAATTGGCGGTTCATTTCTTCAGGATAAGGAGACAATTTGTTCCATGTCCTAAGTCCTGCTTCTACGTGCCCAACCTGAATTTGCTGCAGGAAGGAAGCGTAACTAGCTAAAAACGTTGTTAAGGTGTCCCCATGCACCAGCACGAGGTCAGGCTTAACCTCCCTCAGTACAGGTTCCAAACCTTCAAGCACACGAATAGTAATCTCGTTCAAGGTCTGACGGTCCTTCATCACGTCCAAATCGTAATCAGGGGTGATATTAAACACTTCCAACACTTGATCGAGCAGTTCTCTATGCTGTGCTGTTACACATACTATTGATTCGATATGCTCAGGATGCTTCTTCAGTTCAAGAACCAGAGGAGCCATCTTGATCGCCTCGGGGCGCACTCCGAAAATAGTCATTACTTTGATTTTGGACATAACCCCTACCCTCTCATCAAATATTCTCGCATTACTATACTTAATACTTAATTACTTATTACTTGGTTCCATAAAGACGGTCACCAGCATCTCCAAGACCTGGCACGATGTATCCATGTTCATTCAAATGATCATCAAGCGCTGCTACATAAATATCAACATCCGGATGAGCTTCCTGAACTGCAGCAACACCTTCTGGCGCTGCAATCAAGTTCATCATTTTGATCTGTGTACAACCACGGTTCTTCAGTGAGGTAATCGCAGCAATTGCGGATCCGCCTGTAGCAAGCATTGGGTCAATCACTATCAACTCACGTTCCTGTACATCAGTTGGAAGCTTGATATAATACTCCACTGGTTGAAGAGTGTCTGGATCACGGAAAAGCCCTACATGTCCTACTTTAGCCGCAGGTAGAAGCTTCAGTACACCTTCAAGCATACCTAAACCCGCACGAAGAATAGGAATAAGCCCCAGCATTCTTCCCGAAATCACTTTGCTTTCCGTCTCAGTGACCGGTGTCTGTACCGTAATTGTCTCTAGTGGAATATCACGTGTAATCTCATAAGCCATCAATGTGGCAACTTCGTCAACATGTTCTCTGAAATCCTTCGTGTTTGTTCTAACGTCGCGAATAAATGTTAGTTTGTGTTGAATTAAAGGATGATCGCAAATCACCAATTTTCCCATTTACTGTCCCTCCGGTAATTGTAAGTCTTGTCTATAGCCATAGAAAGCGCTTTGCTTCTCAGTGGCTAAATCCTGTCTATTATAGCACTCCCGCCGCTGCATTTCACCTCAGAATGGTACTTGAACTCACATTGAACATATTCCCTTGTATTTCCTTGTTTTTAAAGGTAATGATTGGCTTAATTAGGAAACCAATCACTTATAAAACCTAGATTATGTTGTGCAACTTTGGCTTTTTCATACTATTCACATTATTTTCACTAATTTTATTGAAAGTTCCATGAACTTTCAAGATTAATTTCATTCAATTTCATCTATTAACTGCAGTAATATTTGTGAACAATATGCAACAAAAAAGCCTCCATCAAACCCGGAAGAGGGTATGAATGGAGGCAGAATCATTTCTTATTGGAAGCAAAAATTTAGTATTTCAACTCTGGATAAAGAGGGTATTGGTCAGTCAACTCAGCCACTTGACGGGCAGATTCTGCCAAGTTTGCCTCATCCTTCGGATTCTTTAGAACATTAGCAATGATACGTCCAATAGTGACCATTGCCTGCTCGTCCATACCACGGGATGTGACTGCAGGTGTACCAATCCGAATACCGCTTGTTACAAAAGGACTTGTAGGATCAAATGGAATTGCGTTTTTATTCACAGTAATCCCGATGGAATCTAGTACTTTTTCCGCATCTTTTCCGGTAATGTTCAGATTACGGGTATCCAGCAGCATCAAGTGGTTATCTGTACCTCCGGATACAATGTTAACCCCTTCGCTGATCAACGTTTCTGCAAGAACATTAGCGTTCTTCACTACATTTTGAGCATAAGTCTTAAAAGATGGCTGCAATGCTTCACCAAATGCGACTGCTTTTGAAGCAATTACATGCATCAAAGGTCCACCTTGGGAACCAGGGAATACCGCTTTATCAATAGCAGCTGCCCACGGCTGTCTGCACATAATCATACCTCCGCGGGGACCGCGCAAAGTCTTATGCGTAGTAGTTGTAACGAAATGAGCATGAGGAACCGGGCTCGGATGAAGACCAGCAGCAACCAATCCTGCGATATGGGCCATATCTACCATAAATAGCGCACCCACATCATTGGCGATAGCGCCAAGTTTTTCGAAATCAATAATACGCGGATAGGCACTGGCACCAGCTACAATCATTTTTGGACGGTGCTTGAAGGCTGCTTTACGTACTTCATCATAATCAATTAGGAAAGTATCTTCTTGTACTCCATAAGCAACGAAGTTATAAAGCAATCCAGAAGCATTAACTGGGCTACCATGTGTCAAATGACCGCCGTGCGCCAAATTCATTCCAAGAACAGTGTCGCCAGGCTTAAGCGCAGCCAGATAAACAGCCATATTAGCTTGAGCACCGGAGTGTGGCTGTACATTAACATGATCCGCACCAAACAATTCTTTTGCACGATCACGAGCAAGGTTCTCAACGATATCTACATCTTCACAGCCACCATAATATCGTTTGCCTGGATAACCCTCTGCATATTTGTTCGTAAGCACGGAGCCCATAGCTTCCATTACGGCTTCGCTAACGATATTCTCTGAGGCAATAAGCTCAATGTTGGCACGCTGACGTTTCAGTTCCAGTTCCATCGCTTCCAGTACTGCCGGGTCACTCTTACGCAATTGTTCCATGTTCTTATTTCCTCCCTAGTGTGTGTAGATATGTTGTATTTAAGTAGAAACGATTTGCCCGCTATAAAGAGACTTAGGTCTTCGTTTCTGCAAAAAATATAAAACTAAAGTTCATTAATCACAAAACTGTGAACCACTTTGTTCTGGAGCACGATATACCGCACGTTCACCGCCAATTAGTGGGGGTCTGGTCCATGCCGCATTCACTCTGGCTGCTCCAATGTATCGTAGAGTCGGACGGAAAGGAACGGCTACCCGCCGTAAATGCATTCCTATCAGTGTCTCGCCAATATCCAAACCAGCATGAGCTTCTATCGTTTCCGCCAAAACAGGATCTTTCATAGCGTGATAAGCAGCCGTAGCCATCGAACCTCCAGCACCTCGTATAGGTACAGCTGATACTTCCTTCAGACCAAGTGACTCTAGCAGAGAGCGTTCCATCACAAGTGCACGATTTAAATGCTCACAGCACTGATACACGGGATGAAATCCTTTTTCCGCTGCTACTAAACGAACACCTTCAAGCAGTTGTTCTGCAACTTCAAGTGCACCACCAGTTCCAATCCGGACACCAGCAACTTCACTTGTGCTCACTCCGATGACAACAATTTTGCCTGACCCAAGGTTACCAGCCTCCGCCAACTCCCTTAACACAGTGACGGTGGCATCAGTTAATGATAGCTCTACAACTTCGTCCATCACTCTACCTCCTCAAACTTCAAACAAGCTTATTTTAAACAAAAAAGAGCAGTCCGCAGGTAGCTGCGGATTTGCTCTTTTGCCCAGGCGACCGGCCGTTTATTCCGATGCTCCATCGTGGTTTGATCCACATTTGTCGCCAGTTACATCGGAACCGATTATTTGTAACTTCATCTTAAAGCAAAGTGAACTGAAAATCAACCATTTACAAATGGCGGAAGGTTTCCAGCTTATCCAGCAAACTGAATAGCGCAGTGCGAATCTCAGCAGCAGTTAGCTCATAGTCCTCACGCGTGCCACCAAATGGATCAGAAATATCGAAGCTCGGAATACGCTGGCGAATCTCAATCATCCGCTGCAGATCCGTTGCATTCGGTTCACCACCAAGGGCTAAGCTCAACTCCGCATCTGCGTAAAGGCTGTCCAATTCCTTGATATCTTCCGTCACCGCATCTTCATCATGCACGTATTCCTTCAATGTATAGGTTTTCGTTACAGCATCCGGAAAATACTGCAGCAAATGCTGCTTATGCCCACCCGTCAAGGTCAGCACAAGGTCGGCCCAAGCGACAGCTTGACCTGTCAATTGTGACGACTCCATTGAATCATGAATTCCTTCTTCCTGCAGTATAGCTGCAGCATGTCTTGATATAGAAGTACCGGAAATGGCGGATACACCTGCAGACCGCACTTCCAGGTCGATTCCACGTTCCTTCGCGAGCTTTCGTAAAAGCCCCTCAGCCATAGGACTTCGGCATGTATTTCCGGTGCAGACGAATAAAATATGCAGCATGTTTTGCACCCCCATGAAATTAAATATTCTAATGCCGTTATTGTATCAAAAGATGAATAGCAAGCCAAACCCCAGAAGTATTGCACCGCCTAGTGCTTCTCCATAATCCCCGAGACCACGACTGACATGCCGTCCAATTAGCAACCCTAGAATCGACATTAGTCCCCCGCAGGCACCGAAGGCTAAGATGGTCAAAAGCACTCCATTCACAAACATCCCCAGTGATACACCCACGGAGAAAGAGTCAATACTCACACTGAGCGAAAGAAGTATCATCCCCCACAAGGTTCGATGATCCATAGCTCGCGAGCTTCCCGTATCCGGACGAAAGGAGTTGTACACCATATGCCCGCCCAAAAGAACTAGAAGACCTCCAGCAGCATAAGTCGTTACTTGACCTAACAAGTGTCCGACATAACTTCCTGTCAACAAACCCAGGAGAGGCATCAGCATATGAAAAACAGCAATGAGCAGACTCATTTGCAGAACATGCAGCAGACGAATACCTTTCATCCCGATCCCTACACCGAGCGAAAAGGCATCCATCCCTAATGCAACCGCCATTATAGTAATGGTAACAATCTGCCCCCATTCGGTATATACATCTCCTAAGCCCATGCTTAACCCCCCAAGTCCGAAATATCTTGTACAACAACGATATGCGGACAAGGGGGTAATCATGACTTCATATGGGAGTCATATACGAAAAAGCAACGCCGTGGTTATCCGGCGTCGATGACGGATCCGCCGGCGGCTTTCATAAGCCGGTTCATGATGGCAGCGCCGAGGCCCGTATACGGGCAAGCCTCGGCTAAGATGTAAGTCGCTCCCGCTTCATCGAACCGCCGCAAAGCGGCATATAGGGAGCGGGCCCCTTCCTCCGGCGAGGATAACGAGCCAAGGGAAAGGACACAGGCGGCAGGGTCGGCGGGATAAAGGGCCTTATGCTCCTCAAAGAGGAGCAGGCCCGTGATCTCGCCGTTTAGCTGCGCCGCCTGAAGTTGACTTGCGGCTTCGTCCGCCACGCGTTGCGGGGAAGAGCCGCGCACTACACCAAGCCAGCCGCGCGGCGCGTAGTGCGTGTACTTCATGCCCGGCGCGCGCGGTGCCGAGCTGTCGCCAGCAGTACTGAAACCAGCAGCAGACTTAACGGTTTCAGACCTAGCAACGGGAGTCTTTACAGCCCCCGAATCAGCCACGACAGTAGTGGTAGCGGCAACAGTTGCCTCAGCATTACCGGGCTCTGAGCTTACAGCTTCTGCTCCCACCACTGCAGCCAATTGCTCCGAAGTAATCCCGCCGGGGCGCAGCACAGCAACTTTTCCGTCAGGCTGTACCTGTACCACTGTTGACTCTAGTCCAACTCCAGCAGCACCACCATCAAGGACGCCATCGATGTATCCAGCCAAATCTTCCATCACATGTGAAGCTAATGTCGGGCTCGGTCGACCCGAACGATTAGCGCTGGGCGCCGCAACTGGACAACCCGCTGCACTTATCAGCGCCAGAGCTACCGGATGATCCGGCATCCGCACACCAACCGTATCCAAACCCGCCGTCACACAAGGCGACAGTACACCTTCACGAACAGGAAGCACAACTGTCAGCGGACCAGGCCAATAAGCTGCCATCAGCGCGGCCGCCTTAGGATGCATCTCTGCAACAAGCTCGTCCAAAGCTGCCGTATCCGCAATATGTACAATTAACGGATTGTCAGAGGGCCGGCCTTTTGCCGCAAAAACAGCCTCAACTGCCGACGTATTTCGGGCATCCGCCCCTAGCCCGTAGACGGTTTCGGTTGTAAAAGCCACTGTTCCGCCTTCGCGAAGCATTGTTGCTGCCTCCGCTATCGCCAGCTTGTCAGCTTCATTCGGCTGAAATACCTCAGAGTTCGTTCCCTCAACAGAATTCAACTTCCAGTATACAGTCTCATCTCTATTTCCACTCCGCCGCTGAACGGCGAATAAAGGATTATTGTGTTCATTCATTCTCATCACAGGCTTTCTAGAAGATATAATTTATCTTTAGCAAAAAAACGGCCCCAGTAGGGAGCCGTGATAGATCTGCTTATAAAATAGTAACATATCTGGGGTCTTACGACCATAATCCACTGATCCAGTTCCAAAGGTTTTGCAGCAGCTCCCAGACGAAGAACCGTACCTCTGGCTCAGCAGCAGTTTCTCCTGATGAAGCACTTCCTGCCGTGGAATCAGCCTGCACTGTTTTTGCAGCTGCCGATTTCACCTTAGCACTGCTATCCGCACCAGCAGCGGACACTGTTTTTGTACCTTTGTCAGCAGCAGGCGCTGCCGCATCTCCGGAGCCTGCATCGATAAAGCAAAGCGGAGGAAACAGTACACACCACCAATTTTGTCCCTTGCCCGCACCAAGTGTGACCCGCACAGCTTCATACTCCCCAGCAGGATAGACAGTACCACCGTATAATTTAGTGGGAAAAGGAACCACGCCGAGCTCCACTTTGTAGGAATATTCAATGCCCCGTTTCTCCAGCTCTGATCCAACCAGCGCATTAAGCTCCGGCAGATGATTTCTAATCAGAGCACGTGCCTGCTCCAAGCTCTGCGGATCCTCAAGAGCAGATACCCACTGGTTCATTTGCTCCACAATTTTATCACGAATTTGCCGTTTCACCAGCTGATCTTGCGCTCCGTCAGAATTAGCTAGAATACGTAACCGGATAGATTCTTGGGGAATAGATACTTCAGCTACTGCAGCATCGGTTTTTTGACCTTCCCAAGCCATCATGAGGACCATAAAAAAACAAATTAAAATGGCAGTATACTTAAAAGTTACACGTAAGGAATCTCTTTTATTCATATGATTATCGTTCATTTGTTGCAGCCCCTCTCCTCTTAACTCTCATGCTAGTAGTATGCCCGGAGATAAGAGACTGCAAACCTATGAATCTATTAAATTTATAACTTCAATGCCAGCTCCTTATGCAGCTGCAAATCTTCCTCCACATCCTGCCCATAAAGATGCACGCTCATCACGACCCCCATGCTGGCCATATTAATCAGAAGAGACGTGCCTCCATAACTGATAAACGGAAGTGTTATTCCTGTCAACGGCATCAGGCCGATAAAAGCTCCAACATTCTCAAGAATTTGATACAACAGCATAGCCGTAATTCCAATGATTAGAAATGGTCCGCTACGCTCCTTACTCTCGAGAGCAATCAATATCATCCGATGCAGCAAAATAAAAAAGAGCAAGAGAAGCAGCGCAGACCCCACAAATCCAAACTCCTCGGCAATCTGCACGAATATCGCATCCGAATAGGTATATGGGACACGATTATTCTGCACAGAGCTGCCCTGCATATATCCCTCTCCACTCATTCCCCCGGAGGCTATAGCTAATTTGGCATTTTTCGTGTGATAGCTTGCCTTATCTGTCGCTAAATCAGGTACCAGCCAAGGGTCAAACCGCTCCACTAAATGATCCTTACCAATGCCTTCAAAAAAATTGACTGCTTCATCATGATAGTTTATATAGCTCAAAATCCCAGCAAGACCAATCCCACCCACTATAAGCAAGCCGATGAGCGCATGCGACAATTTGATGTTCCCAATCCATAAAAGTCCAATTAATATTACGATGTAACTAAGGGCATTTCCCAAATCATTTTGCATAATCACTATTCCAAATGGAATGAACGTAAGAATGGTGAGAGGAACAATTCCTTTCCAGAAGGTTAAGGTAGACCCTTGTTTTCGAATTAAGATCGATGATAAAAAAAGAATTAATACCAATTTAAACAGCTCGGCAGGCTGAAACCTAAGTCCACCGATCTCAAGTCCCAATTGAGCACCGTTCTCTACTTTACCAATAAAACTAACCGACACTAACAAGACTAAGCCCAAGAGATAAATATAAAGTGCATGTTTAACAAATATCTTAAAGTCCACAAAAGCGAGCACAATAAAAACCACAAAACCTAAAATATAGTATTTAAGCATTTGTAAATGAAAGCCATCCAATTTCATCGGAGGCGTTATTCTTCCATTAGTTACACTGTATATTGAAAAAATACTAATCACCATCAGCAAAATCAGAACAGTAACAATTACCTTATCAATCCTTTTGAACTTTTGAAGCATCTGCAAGCCCCTTACTCTGTTAAGGTTTCAACTCTCCTCTCTCAGGGAAAGTCGTTCCTTTCTATTGTAAAACATTCGTCAATATAATTCCAAATTTATGTAGCCAATCTATAAAATATCTTTCTATTAAAATTACACTCTGACGTGATTTTACTCTATAATCCAAACCTATCGGACTCAGTAGACTTTATTTATGGATTTATTGCTCCACGGGAACTTTTGCGGACTCCAGAGTCGTTATTACTTGCCATTTTGCAGTAAATCCAGTCTTTTTGATCAAATAACGTCTTTGCGGTCCGATACTATCCAATAAGTAGTTAATATTCGAATATAAGGGCATCTGAGTCCGAGTCAGGATACAAATACAAATACAAATACGAATACGAATACGAATTACTTCCAGCCAGCTTACCTGAAACGGTCCGTATTACGTATTACACCAATCCGACGAAGCCGTCCACCATCAAAAAGAACCGCCAGCCCCCTATTAAACAATAAGGACCTGACGGTTCTATTTTATTTCGTGGTTACACCTGTTTGGCAGCTGCATAAGGAGTAGGTTTAGGAAAATCTTCTTCTACTTCTTGCCCGTGCAGGCGCACACTCATTACCAGCCCGATGCTGGCCATATTGATGAGCAGTGATGTACCCCCGAAGCTGATGAAAGGTAGCGTAATACCAGTCAAAGGCATCAAGCCGATAAATGCGCCGATATTCTCAAAAATCTGATATAGCATCATGGCGACAATTCCGACAATCAAGAACGGCCCGGCTCTATCCTTACACTCCAGCGCAATCAGAATCATTCGGTGAATGAGGATAAAGTACAGCAGCAGCAGCAGCGCCGCCCCCACAAAACCGAATTCCTCGGCAATTTGCACGAAAATGGAGTCCGAGTAGGTATATGGCACACGATTCGTTTGAACGGAATCTCCCTTCATATAGCCATCACCACTCATTCCTCCAGAAGCAATAGCAATTCTAGCATTGGTGGTATGATACTTAGCCTTTTCTGTTGCCTTTTCGGGAACAAGCCAAGGATCAAAACGTTCAATCCAGTGAGATCGCCCAATATCCGTAAGAAAGGTTTTAATTTCATCGTGATAATGGATATAACTCATAATTCCCGCAATCGCAGAACTAGCCACGATGACCAGCCCGATTAATGCATGCGTGTATTTAATATTGCCAATCCACAACAGACCCGCAAGAATCACAACGTAAGACAAGGCATTCCCAAGGTCATTTTGGGTAAGAACAATAAGAAATGGAAACAAGGTCAGAAGGCCGAGTGGCACAACATCCCGCCAGAACAGAAGCTTACTCTTATTCTTGCGGACAAGCATGGCCGCCAGAAAAAGAATTAATATCAACTTGAACAGCTCAGCAGGCTGCAGACTCAGTCCTCCAGGCAGGGTCAACCAGCCTTGTGCATTATTTTTAGTCTCGCCCAAAAAGC
Organism: Paenibacillus sp. FSL R5-0928; assembly: GCF_037970385.1. Classification (NCBI taxonomy): domain Bacteria; kingdom Bacillati; phylum Bacillota; class Bacilli; order Caryophanales; family Paenibacillaceae; genus Paenibacillus; species Paenibacillus sp. FSL R5-0928. Next base: position 6,744,969 of record NZ_CP150225.1, read on the forward strand.
TGACGAGCACCAGCATCCCTATCCCAAACAAATAAATATATATCGCATATTTCACTAATATTCTGTAATCCAAAAAGGTCATTCCAATAAAAGCTACAAAACCAATAGCATAATACATCATCATACGAATATGATGTCCGTCCAGCTTCTCTCTTCCATGAGTAACACTATATATGGCGAAGATGCTGACCACCATGAGTAATAACAGAACGACTACAATAGCACCATCAATCTTTTTAATCTTCTGAAGCACGCTCTGCCTCCCTACTCTATATCCGGTCTTTCTTTATGATCCCCTGAGAAATCCTGCTAAATACTATTATAAAGGAAGTCGGATTGAAAATACAATTTCTCTACCCTGGACAAAGGAACCCTCTGCAAAGTAGGCAATATTATTTCGTTATGCCTAGCACATGACGCGGGATTCCAGCCAGATCATTAATGGTGATAATCTCCGTCCAATGGCCCGCTGCCGCAAGGAGTGCAGCGACTTGCTCAGCTTGACCGAAGCCAAGCTCAAAGCCGATCAGGCGCGGCGGTGCCGGGAGCAGCGTCAGCTGCTCCATCATGCGGCGGTACGGGTCCAGCCCGTCCGCTCCGCCATCCAGCGCAGTGCGCGGCTCATGGTCGCGCACCTCACGCTGCAGCCCGGCGATATCCTCGCCGGGGATGTACGGCGGGTTGGAGACGAGAATATCCGTCTCCATCCCCGCGAACGGCTCGAGCAGATCGCCGAGCCGAAAGTCCACAGCTGTGCCATTGCGCAAAGCGTTGCGCTCGGCCACAGCCAGAGCCGCCGGCGAAATATCGCCGGCGCAGACCCGCCACGCCGGCGCTTCCGCCGCCAACGTGACGGAGATCGCTCCGCTGCCGGCGCCGATGTCGACGGCGGTCAGCGGTCTTGCGGCGCCGCGCACGTCCCCCGCGCCGCCTCCGTTGCGGGCCGTATCTCCGCCCGCGCTATCCAGCGCCGCTTCGCCCGGCGTTACAACGCCGTCCGGCCAAAGCTCCGCGCCGTAACGTAAAATCTCCTCGACAAGCAGCTCCGTTTCCGGCCGCGGAATAAGCACGTCAGGCGTCACCTCAAAAGGCCGCCCGTAGAATTCTTGCTCGCCGATGATATACTGCACCGGCTCACCAGCGCCCCGGCGGGTAACTCCCGCCTCAAACGCTTCCTTAACCGCAGCTGGAAAAGGATCTGCCAGCGCCATGTAATAAGCTGCGCCAGACACTCCAAGTACATGCTCCAGCAGCAATTGTGCACTGCGCTGCGGTTCATTGCAGCCGCTCCGGCTCAAAAAAGAAGAAGCCTCCGCAAAGGCTTCCCGGATGCTTTTGACTTCCGACATGACATATACGCCATCGTTCAAAGCATTATTCTCCATTATCCATATTATCCATCAAGTCAGCTTGTTCAGCGATTGAAAGGGCTGAGATAATTTCAGTGATTTCTCCGTTCATAACCTGCTCCAAACGGTGCAGTGTCAGGCCAATACGATGGTCTGTAACCCGGCTCTGCGGGAAGTTATACGTCCGAATGCGCTCACTACGGTCACCCGTACCTACTTTGCTCTTCCGTTCACCAGCATACTTCGCTTCTTCTTCCTGCCGTTTCATATCAGAGATACGGGCACGAAGCACTTGCAGCGCTTTTTCTTTATTGGAGTTCTGCGACTTACCGTCCTGACAGGTAGCAACGATGCCTGTAGGTACATGGGTTACACGCACTGCAGACTTGGTCGTATTTACAGACTGTCCGCCTGCACCACTTGAACAGAAGGTATCCACGCGAATATCTTTATCATGGATCTCAATCTCAAAAGCCTCAGCTTCCGGCATCACGGACACCGTAGAAGTAGAGGTATGAATACGACCTCCGGATTCAGTCGCTGGGATACGTTGTACGCGATGCGCACCACTTTCGTATTTCAGCTTACTGTATGCACCACGGCCGTTAATAAGGAAGATTACCTCTTTGAATCCACCAAGATCACTCGCGTTAACATCCATTAACTCAACGCGCCATCCTTGTGCATCAGCATAACGAGTGTACATCCGGTAAAGATCTGAAGCGAACAATGCTGCTTCATCTCCACCTGCTGCACCACGAATTTCAACGATTACGTTCTTATCATCATTCGGGTCTTTAGGCAGCAGCAATACGCGGATTCTCTCTTCCAGCTCCACTTGACGTTTGGAAAGGTCATCAATTTCCATCTTGACCATTTCTTTCATCTCATCATCAAGCTTTTCGCCTTGCATCTGCTTAGCAGCTTCAAGCTCTTCCATTACACTCTTATATTCAGTATACGCCTCAAATGCGGGCTGTAGGTCTGATTGTTCTTTGGAATAGTCCCTCAGTTTCTTACTGTCGTTTGCAACATCCGGATCACAAAGCAGTTCACTGAGCTTCTCATAGCGGTCCGCCAGGGATTGCAATCGGTCCAACAAGGGAATTCACCTCTCCTGATTCAATTTCAAATTCGCAAATATAACATCAAATTTGTACTGTCATAAAAATAGATATACGACTTTATATTATACCAAAGATATTGTGAAATGGCTACAGTTCCGTACGCACAATACCTTAATAAAAAGCTTATATTTTTAAAAAGGATCATCCCAGCAATAGAAACTCCCACTGCTCGAGATGACCCCTATATCATTCGTACACTTAAAACAACTTAAACGTTAAAACGGAAATGCATTACGTCGCCGTCTTGCACCAAATATTCTTTACCTTCAAGACGTAGTTGACCACGTTCCTTCGCACCGTTCATGGAACCAGCTGCCACAAGATCCGCGTAAGCCACTACTTCAGCACGGATAAATCCGCGTTCGAAATCTGTATGAATCACACCGGCAGCTCCAGGTGCTTTGGTGCCGCGGCGAATCGTCCACGCCCGAACTTCCTGAACGCCTGCTGTGAAATACGTATACAAGCCAAGCAGTTTATAAGCCGCTTTAATCAACCGGTTAAGGCCGGATTCTTCCAGTCCCAGCTCTTCCAGGAACATAGCTTTATCTTCACCTTCAAGTTCAGCAATTTCTGCTTCCACCTTAGCACTGATCGGAACCACTTCTGCACCTTCAGTAGCTGCGAAATCACGAACTTGCTGTACATAAGGATTGTCCTCAGCACTTGCCACTTCATCTTCACTTACATTCGCCGCATACAGCACTGGCTTCAATGTTAACAAATGAAGATCACGGATAATAAGCTTCTCGTCATCAGACAATTCTATACTGCGTGCAGGTTTATCTTCGTAGAGCACTTCTTTGACGCGTTCTAGCAGTTCAACTTCTTGAGCGTATTTCTTGTCGCCGCCTTTGATATTCTTACGGGAACGCTCAATCCGCTTCTCAATGCTCTCAATATCAGCAAGAATCAGCTCCAGATTAATGGTCTGGATGTCGCTGATCGGGTTTACTTTTCCATCAACGTGGGTAACGTTCTCATCTTCAAAACAACGAACCACATGCACGATAGCATCTACTTCACGGATATGGGCCAGGAACTTGTTGCCTAGTCCTTCTCCTTTACTCGCACCACGCACGAGACCAGCAATATCAACAAATTCAAAAGCAGTAGGTACGGTCTTGTTCGGCTGTACCAGCTCAGTCAGTTTATCAAGACGTTCGTCTGGAACTTCAACAACACCGACGTTAGGGTCAATGGTACAAAAAGGGTAGTTAGCGGATTCTGCTCCCGCTTGCGTTATCGCATTAAACAATGTGGATTTTCCTACGTTAGGAAGACCGACGATTCCAGCTTTCAAAGCCATTTATATGACAACTCCTATTTTCAGCTAAATTGATCATCCGAATAAGCTATACGATCTAAACCATTATATATTAGAACATATTCGCCAGCAACACCGGATGTCAAGCAGATGTGTCCGAACGCGCAAGCTCTAATACCTTTTTTATCGCCGGCTGGTCCAGTAATGGCTTAGATTTATCTGGATCAACCTCCACATCAGGCACAGTCTTTACCTCTTCATTACAACTTCCATCAGAATTCAGACCCATTTCAAAGGAAAACCTGAATACATAACCGCTATTTGGCAATGCAACAACAAGCGGATCTATCCCTAGTCCATCCCCACCTGTCCTGCTGCCTACAACCGTTGCAAACCCGGTTCCTTTTGCAAAGGCTGCAAGACCTTCCGATGATGAATACACAGAGCTATCAACCAGCAAATAGATTTTCCCTTCAAATCCAACAGATTTATTAGGAGTTACTACATCATTTATTTTTCTATATGTCTTGAACATCTTTAAAGCCTCAGATGGCAGATTAGGCAGTTGCTCATCTTTGATGCCGGAAATAGGTTGTTGCCCGGCTGTGATCTGACGTGCCTGCATAAAGGTCTCCGCATATTTGCCTCTTGTATAAAGGAAGTAAGTATTATATTCGATAGGTTTATTAATCAACAGAGGAACAATATGAATTCTCCAATAATTACTGTTTCCTCCCCCATTTCCGCGGATATCTAATATTAATGTCTTATAGTCCTTTACCTCTATTAAAAAATCATGGATCTCGGAGCTGTCCATCTCTATGAGACTCCCGTCAAAGCTTTGCATGCCGAGATAAGCGATTCGATCGGGCTCTATAATGACTTTTTTTACATTCCCAGAAGTCTTTTTTGTTACATCTCCTACTCCATCTCCACCATTATGTATATCGTTATTGATATCATTAGAGTTTTGCTGCTCCGTTAAAGGTTTCTGGTTGTAACGGGCCAATACGTTAGGCTGTTGAACCACGTCGATCCAAGGTTCATAACCAAAACCTGCCTGAACATAGGTATGTAGGTACCAAGGATATTCCTCCTTGGATATAAAATTCGTATGCCCATTGTTTAATCTGCTAAGGACAAATCTCATTCGTCTCAAAAACTCATCATCCGATTTCACGGCTGCTATTTTATTGCGGTATTCCTCTTTTTTAGCAAGCCAATCCTCTCCATTGAGACGTTTATTCACCTCTAGGAAAGGATAGTTCTCCTCAATAATCTTCCACATATAATCAAAATCCTCTAGCCTTTTTTCCACTGTCAATGAAGGCAACGCTACTTTCGATTGTTCTTCAACTACGGCTGAAGAGGCTAGCGGTGCAACCGGACTTGCCTGGGCTTGCTCAGACTCAGATTTCTTCTTTCCTGGTAAATCGCCACTGTTGCAGCTAACCAGTAATAGTAATACTACTGCGGAAACAACCACCCACGATACAGTCCTTGGCCTCACCTTAATCCCCCCCTTTCTCTCTTTATGACTTAATCCATTTTCAGGAATTTATTTTTAATCATATTTTCCTAATCATCCTAAATCAAATATATTTATCACAATTATTTACATAATAATTCAGTAGAACAACAAAAAAGGACCTCTTTCGAGGTCCTCACACTTATGGACTATAGATCTTTAGACATTGTGATGTCAGTTACGATATATCCCATTTTTTTGTATAACTCAAATGCGCGATTGTTCTGGCCGAAGACGTGTAACCCGATTTTGGTAACATTCATCTCCCGGGCTTCTTCATCGAGTGCGATCATAGCCTGCTTGCCATAACCCTTACTCTGGAACGGTTCAAAAACATAAAAATCATAAATGAAAGCCTCGCGGCCGCCTCGGCCTTCACTTACGTTAAACCAGATATAACCGACCTGTTCATCACTGCTTATTTCTACTATAGAATATAGATAAGCACCATCTGTGTGCAGCCCTTTTGGCAAAGAGCGTGTTATGGCTTCCTCAGACAGCTTCATCGCGATCTCCGGATCCCAAGCACCGGCGCTGATCTTATCTTCCGCATAATCCCGGGTAGCTTGACCTAAGAAAAATTGAAAGGCCGACTCATCCATATGGACCAGTTTAATCATAATCTTACTCACTTCCTCGCTTCAATATTTACCATCCTATTTACGTATTAAACGGGAAGTACCACGTAAAGTTGCTAAATCTGGAGCGCCAATACCAAACATTGCTATTTTTAGCTCCAGCTCAACCTGTGCCAATGCAGCATCCAGCGCCTCTTCAGAATCGACAGCCGGCCCTAACAGATTGCGGCCAAAGCCTGCCAGATCAGCTCCAAGTGCCAGTGCTTTCGCTGCATCCACGCCATGTTTTAGTCCGCCGCTGCCAATCAAAGCGCCCTGCGGGGAAACTGTGCGCACCTCTGTGATACAATCAGCTGTTGGAGTACCCCAATCCGCGAAAGCCTCCGCCGCTGCCCGCCGTATAGGATCTACACTGCGGAACTTCTCCACCTGACTCCAGGATGTCCCGCCTGCACCCGCAACATCAATAAAAGCCGCACCTGCATTATAAAGACGTGCAGCTGCATCTCCATCAATGCCCCAGCCTACTTCTTTCACACCTACAGGGACTTCAAGTGCACGGCATACCTTCTCTATCTGGGATAGCAAAGAGGCAAAACCAGTGTTCCCTTCCGGTTGAAAGACCTCTTGCAGCCCATTCAGATGCAGTACAAGAAAATCAGCACCTGCGATATCCACAGCCCGGCGACATTCCTCAATCCCAAAACCATAGGACAGCTGTACAGCACCAATATTGGCGATAACCGGAATATCAGGTGCTTGATCCCGCACATAAAAGGTCGCCGTAAGCTCAGAGCGCTCCACTGCCGCCCGGACCGAGCCTACACCCAGCGCCCAACCACGACGCTGTGCAGCTGTGGCCAACCGGGCGTTAATCGCTCCTGTAGCTGCGCTGCCACCTGTCATCGAGCTGATGAGCAGCGGTGTACGCAGCTTGCGATCCAAAAACGTAGTCTGCAATGATATATCGTCAAAATTCAGCTCTGGAAGAGCATTATGCTGAAATCTGTAATGTTCAAACCCTGTAGTCACACCGACGCCACCTACTTCTTCATTTAGGCAAAGGCGTACATGTTCAATTTTGCGTTCGCCTGTCTTCGATGTAGGCAATAAAGATCTTTTGTCAGAAGCCTCTACAGCCGGCAGGTCCTTGCCATGATCTGCGCCAGACTGCCTAGTCGCATCATATGGCACGGCCTCTTCTGGCGTATGATTCATGCTGCGTTCCTCCTATTCCCAAACTCGATTTATTATAACATATCCCTACAGATGAATTTACAATATGAGGTTAGCGATTACAATTCTCCGGTTTAGTAATCATTAATTTCATAAACTTCGTACTAATCGTTCAAACTCATTATAGCTAGCTGAATGTTATTTATTAATGTTAAGGATATTTGGGCTGCTTCATTTCGCTCCACTAGGTGTTAATAGGTTGGTAATACACCGGAGCATCACAATCCTAAGGAAGTGCTCTGCAATAATTTCAGGAGGAACTTCCATGAATTCAGATCGTCAGCAACCCGTTCACCCCCATAAACCTAAAGATATAAACTACGCTCCCGGTTTAACTACGAAGAAACGTTCCACTTCACGCCGCCGTACACGGGTGTTATGGGCTTTCGTCATTCTACTCCTTTGGTTAACCGGCGTAATGATTTATCAGACGCACAAACCTCTACCCAGCGGTATTTCCTTTGAAAGCCCCATATACAAAACAAATCATGTATCCTTCTGGCACGACTTAACCTATTCGGACGGTACAGCCACGGGCACTCAAGAAAGTCAGATTCTTTCGAGGATTCTACAAATTATCGAGGAGTCCGATGAATTTTTGGTGATTGACCTCTTTCTTTTCAATGATTATACCCATAAAGATCAGTCATTTCCTCCAGTCAGTCGAATGTTGACGGACAAGCTTATTTTACAAAAAACTACTTATCCTGAGATGGAGATCGTCTTCATTACGGATGAGGTTAATACCAATTACAATTCTGCACCTAATCATCTCCTGGAAGAGATGAAGGCTGCAGGGATTAAAGTGATTATGACTGATGTAAATGCTCTACGCGATTCTACGCCTGCTTATTCTGCTGTCTGGCGTACCTTTATTCAATGGTTCGGACAGTCGGGCGAAGGCCGGATTCCGAATCTTATGGCCAGCGGCGGACCGGATATTACTGCTCGTTCTTATATGAAGCTACTCAATGTAAAAGCTAACCACCGTAAGGTGGTTGTTAGTGAGAATAGCGCTCTAATCTCCTCAGGAAATATCCATGATGCCAGCGCCTATCATTCCAATATCGCTCTGGAAGTACAAGGTCCAATTATTGCTGATATTCTCCAGACGGAACAGGCCGCGGTCAATCTTTCGGATGCAGGGCCATTGCTCACTTATGAGCCGGATTTCACCAAGGATAAGGACCAGCACTCTGAAGAATCTATGGGAGTCCGCTATTTAACGGAAGGAAAGGTATATAAATATGCAAGACAAGCCCTCCAATCTGCACAGGAGGGTGACACCATTTGGATGGGTATGTTCTACCTTGCCGATGATGCAATTCTCGATGAATTGGTAGAAGCTACCGAACGAGGGGCTACGGTAAGATTGATACTGGACCCCAATCAGAACGCCTTCGGCCGTGATAAAATCGGCATTCCTAACCGTCCAGTTGCCATGAACCTGAACAAGCGCACGAACGGAAAAATCTCTATTCGCTGGTACAACACGACCAAAGAACAATATCACTCGAAGCTGCTTTTCATTGCCAGACAGACTGGAAGTTCCATCATTCTTGGCGGTTCCACCAATTTCACGACACGCAATCTGGATGACTACAACCTGGAGAATAATCTGTGGGTATCTGTAAAGCAAGATCAGCCTCTTTATGCCCAGATGGAAGCCTACTTCAATCGACTGTGGAATAACGAGGATCATGAGTATACCCTACCTCTTGAGGCTTATCAGGGCGAAGTGACCTGGTTCAAATATATCCTGTTCCGGTTGCAGACCACCTTGGGCTTAACTACTTTTTAAAGCAAAAACCACCGCAGATGAGGCACAACACCCTCTGCGGTGGTTTTTGGTTATAGTAACGGCGACATAAGTCGAGCAGCAGATTCCAGTATACGGATCACCATACGCTTATTCATAAATTCCTCATGCTCAATTAAGCTGGTAGATAATAAATCCCGCTCAAAATCAGCCACAATACGAGCAACACTCTCCGTCTGAATCAGTAATGCATTCACTTCAAAGTTAAGGTGGAAGCTGCGCATATCCATATTGGCCGTACCGATTGTTGCTATTTCACCATCGACTATAAGCAGCTTAGAGTGGATAAATCCCTTTTCATATTCATAAATCTTCACGCCAGCTTCCAGCAACGCCGGGAAATAAGAATGTGAAGCCAGAAAAGGAATCCATTTATCCGGCTTAGCCGGGAATAACAATCGCACATCTAAACCAGAAATAGCGGCTACACGCAGTGCAGTTAAGATGTCCTCATCAGGAATAAAATATGGACTGGCAATCCACACCGATTTCTCGGCAGAAGTGATCATGGAGAAGAAAATGTTTTTGAGCGCACGACGTTCGTTATCCGGTCCGCTAGCAATAATCTGTACGGCTCCATCACCTGTCATAAAGCGAAGTTGTGGAGTGAGGTAGTCTTGCTCCAGTATTTTTTCACCCGTAGTGTGCATCCAATCTTGCAGGAAAATAATTTGCATCGTCCGTACCGCTTCGCCTCTAACCAACATATGTGTGTCACGCCAAAATCCATAAGTCTTACTGCGGCTTAAATATTCATCGCCTACATTGAGACCACCCATGAATCCGACATCTCCGTCGATCACAACAATTTTACGGTGATTCCGGTAATTCACACGGCTGGAAAAAAAGGATGTTGAATTTCCGTAAGAAGCCACCTGAACTCCGGCGTCACTCATTTCCTTCAAAAAAGCTTTGGAAAGCTGAAAACTGCCAACGGCATCATACATAAATCTGACTGCAACACCGGCACGAGCTTTATCGATCAGAATTTGTTTAATGCGTGTTCCAATGTGGTCCGCCCGGAAGATGTAATACTCCATATGAATGTGATGCTTAGCTTGACGAAGCTCCAACAATAACGTACCAAACGTCTCTTCACCATTAGTGAGGATACGAGTTTCTGATGCAAAGGAAATAGGAGTACGTGCTAAAGTCTTGGATAACAGCAACAGTTTTTGGCGCGAGGGATCAAAGACTGACCAATCTTGGTGCGTACGTAAAGCGTCATTCTCAATTCTTTCGTAGGCCATAAGGTCTCTTTGTGCCTTTTTATCATATTTACGGCGTTTGAACACATTTTGCCCAAATAGAAAATAGAAGACCAGTCCCAGCACCGGGATCAACGCAAGCAATAAGATCCATGACATTGTTGTAGAAGGATTACGGTTCTCCATAAAAATAGCCAAGCTAATCGAAATAACTGTCAGAGTGGAGAAGATACTAATAATCGTTCCCGCAGTACTCCCAAAAATGCCGAAACCAAAATAATAAAATGCTATGAATGCCCCAATGATAATTATAGATTGAAGTCCTCTTCTCATACTCTACCTACCTTCTTATTCATACAAGCAACACGAAATTGACACATTTTATATATTACATGAAGAACCCTTTTCTTCCTAGCTAATTACTGTGCAAAAGTCTATTTACGACAAAACTGTAACCCTTCTGTTCCGATATTTGTATTGCCTGGTTGGATGGAATATAATAATTTTGACCAACTAGTCAATTATAGAACCCAGTAGTCAGAAAGGAGGTTAATCCTTTAATGAATGATAAAACTATTGACAAGCAGGAACAAATTATTAAGATCGCCATGCAGTTATTCGCTGTGAAAGGCTCCTCGTCCACATCCATGCAAGAGATCGCTGAATTATGTGGGATTTCGAAGGGCAGTTTGTATCTGGTATTTAAATCAAAAGAAGAACTGGAGCGCAGTATCTTCCTTTATTGTTATCGGATGATTCGTGATCCCTTGTTACGTGAAGAACAGGAAACCCGACGAACACCACGTGAGAAGCTTAGGAATCAGATAGAAATTCTGCTAAGTCACGTGTACGAATTGCGCGAGTTCTTGCAGCGTCAAATTCAGGAGGTTGCGGGCAAAGGGTTTGATACTGAAGTCCCGGACTGGCTGCGGAGAAACAACGCTTCCTTCTTAAGATGGTTCCAGGTGAAGATGGAGTTGCTCTATGGAAAAGACGTCGTTCCCTATACCGGAGATTTATGTATGATCGGACATGGTCTCATCAAGTCTTATATTGCGGTTATTTTTCGTAAGGATACGCAGGTACCCATTGCCGATATGGCAGATCATCTAATGAATCTAATGGATATGATTGTGTCTGGCTTACTCACTAGTAAACAGGTTCCACTAATCAACTCTGCTACTTTAGCGAACTGGATGGCGGAGAATGAGGAGAATAAACGAAAGAATCCATTACAGCTCATTAAAGAAATGAAGACTGTGGTCAGTAAATTAAATAGTATAGAATCCGAAGAAGCAGCCGATCTGCTGGAATCGCTCAATATTCTGGAAGGTGAAGTGCTTATACCTCACCCACGAAAAGCAATCATTCAGGGGATGCTGTCCAACCTCCAATCCTGCTCTGAGCTCACAGCAGAATTGGAAGAGCTGAGGAAGCTAATTGCCTCAATTCCGCACAATTCATGTGTATTTCGTTAATTGACTCTAAGAAGAGTTCGGTAGAGAGAAAGTCATGGATAGTGAGTATTATGAATTTTTATAATGGCGCCTTATTTCGTAAAGAAAAGGGCCGAGAGGAGCAGAAACGAAACTTATGAAAAGCTTAATTAATTTCTCGCTCAGGAACAAATTTGCCATTTGGCTTCTGACGATAATTATTGTGTTTGCCGGTTTATATAGCGGACTGACGATGAAGCAAGAAACCTTGCCTAATATTAGTATACCCTATCTTAGCGTAACAACCATTTATCCGGGGGCCGCACCAGAAGGCGTCGTTAATGATGTCAGCAAACCGTTGGAGCAAAAGCTCCGCAATGTGGATGGTGTAAAGACGATCACCTCCACTTCTCTGGAGAATGCCTCCAGTATCCAAATTGAATTCGATTACGGAACAAATCTGGATAATGCTACAGCAGCAGTGCGCGAATCGCTAAATGAGGTCTCATTGCCAGACAATGTGCAGAAGCCTTCCATTTCCCGTTTTAGCCTTAGCTCAATGCCTGTCGTTTCGCTCAGTCTTTCCAATGGGGATACCCAGGACCTTGAGGAATTGACACGTATTGCTGAGAACGATATTCGCCCAGCCCTAGAGGATGTTGAGGGTGTGGCTTCTATTCAAATCTCTGGTCAATACGTCAAAGAAGTATCACTTAAATTCAATCAAGATAAGCTCAGCCAATATGGACTGACTGAAGATACCGTTAAAGGTATCATTCAAGGCTCTTCCCTCCGTGTTCCACTAGGACTATTCGAGATGGACAAGGCTCAAAAAGCAGTTGTCGTGGACGGCAACATCACTACCGTTGAAGATCTTAAAAATGTGACCATACCGGTAATGCCAACTGGCGCTAACGCTGCAGGTGCTGCAGGTGCTGGAGCTACCGGCGCTGGTGCTGCTAACGGAGCTGCTGGTGCAGGTGCTGGAAATGCTGCTCCTGGCGGAGCTGCAAGTATGGGACTTCCAACCGTGAAGCTCGGAGAGCTTGCCACGATTGAGGTTGTGGGGAATTCCGAATCCATCTCCCGTACAAATGGTAAAGAATCGATCGGTATTCAGATTGTCAAAGCCAATGATGCCAACACTGTTGATGTTGTAAATGGCGTTAAAGACAAAACTGAAGAATTAAAAGCACAATATAAAGGCATTGACCTTACTGTTCTGCTTGACCAAGGTAAGCCCATTGAGGACTCCGTAAATACGATGTTGTCCAAAGCTGTGTTTGGTGCCTTATTCGCAGTAATTATCATTTTGGTGTTCCTGCGGAATATTCGTTCGACGATTATTTCTATCATCTCTATTCCATTATCCCTGCTGATTGCAGTGCTGTGTCTGCGGCAGATGAACATTACGCTTAATATGATGACACTTGGAGCGATGACGGTCGCGATCGGGCGGGTAGTCGATGACTCGATTGTAGTTATAGAGAACATATATCGACGGCTCTCCTTATCTGGTGAGAAACTGAAGGGCAGAGAATTAATCAGTGCAGCCACGCGTGAAATGTTCGTGCCTATCATGTCCTCTACAATTGTAACCATCGCGGTGTTCTTACCACTTGCTTTGGTTAGTGGTATGGTTGGTGAGCTGTTCTTGCCTTTCGCTCTAACCATGGTCTTCGCCCTGCTCGCTTCATTAGTAGTTGCGATTACCCTAGTTCCTGCAATGGCTCACTCGTTGTTCCGTAATGGATTGAAAGGTAAAAAAACTCACAGCGAGAAACCAGACAAACTTTCTGCTGGTTATCAAAAGATTCTGAACTGGTGTCTTTCTCATAAACTCGTTACGTTTGGAGTTGCCGTTCTTCTCCTTGCAGGCAGCTTATTCTTAATCAAGCCTATTGGTGTAAGCTTCATGCCATCCCAAGAGGATAAAACTGTAATGCTTACTTATTCACCAAAGGCTGGACAACGGATTGAGGAAGTTCAAGAACAAGGTCTGAAAGCTGAAAAATACATTTTAGCGCAGAAGCATATAGACAAAATGCAATATTCCATCGGCGGTGGAAGCCCGATGGGTATGGGTGGATCCAGCAATTCAGGACTATTTTTCATCGTTTATGATAGTGATACTCCTGATTTCGAAGCTGTTAAAGAGAAACTTATTGAAGGTTTGACCGCAGAAGTGCCAGATGGTGTATGGGGTGACATGTCCGCTCTGATGAGTGGAGGTATGGGTGGAAGCACTCTAACCGTGAATGTATTCGGAGATGAACTGGATCAGCTGAAGCCGGTCGCGGATGAGATTGCCTCAATCGTACAGGCTGACACCACTAATTTCAAAGACGCGGAAACAAGTCTCAAAGAAGCATACGATCAATATACGATTGTAGCGGATCAACAGAAGCTTAGCTCCCTTGGACTTACAGCCGGACAAATTGCGATGAAGCTGAGTCCAGCAGGCACACGTCCAGTGCTCACAGAAGTAGAATTGGACGGCAAGAACTACAAAGTCTATATCGAAACAGATAAAGAAACGTACAAGAGCATTAAAGAAATGGAAGAGGCTACTTTGACATCGCCACTAGGCATCTCCGTGCCAATCGGGCAAGTCGCTAAAATTGAAAATGGCTCCTCCCCTGACTCGATTACTCGTATGGACGGTAAAATGAAGGTAGATGTTACTGCCGAAATTATTTCGAGTGACGTGAATAGCGCTTCGAACAGCGTGAAAGAAAAAGTAGACGCTATGGAATTGCCTGATGGTGTAACTGTTACCTTCGGCGGTGTAACCGAGCAGATCAATGATACGTTTGGTCAATTAGGAATTGCTATGGCGGCTGCTATTGCCATCGTATACTTCGTGCTTGTGGTTACATTTGGCGGTGGATTAGCACCATTCGCTATCCTATTCTCACTTCCTTTCACAGTGATTGGGGTACTCGTTGCCCTGCTGATCGCTGGGGAAACCTTAAACGTGTCCTCGCTCATGGGTGCGCTGATGTTGATTGGTATCGTAGTAACGAATGCGATTGTCCTCATCGACCGCGTTATTCATAAGGAAAAAGAAGGACTCACTACGCGTCAGGCCTTGCTTGAAGCAGGTGGCACACGTTTACGTCCAATCCTGATGACTGCCCTTGCAACGATTGGTGCATTGCTGCCATTGGTTACTGGACTTGAAAACAGTGCAGGAATTATCTCTAAGGGGCTCGGCGTGACCGTAATCGGTGGTTTGGTCAGCTCCACGCTGCTGACACTTGTAGTAGTGCCAGTCGTGTATGAATTCCTGATGAAATTCCGCAGCAAAAAGGTAATTGATTAGAACTATGATGTGAACAAGTAAATTAGATTTAAACAAGAGGCTGTCTCCAAAGTAGTGAATTCTACTTATGAGGCAGCTTCTTTTTTTAGAAAATAGGCTGTACATTGGATTCTTACTTTAGCAAATAGACTGTGCGCCACGCCTAGTGGTGTTCTATGCCATTAGGTTGAACGGTGTGTGGAGAGCGGTGGATGATGTGCGTTTGTGCGTAGCGGAGGGCGATATACCGTGAGCGCTGGATGATATACGAGGAGCGGTGAGCGGTGAACGATGTGCAATTTATGGTGGGTGTTTGCGATGTGTGATATACGGCGGTGATCTGCGTTGGTCGTTTGGACGGCATACATTTGTGTTTACTGCGTTCTGTGTTTGGGCGATGTGCGGAGTGGACCTTAAACTAATTAGGGAAAAACCCCCTGAAAAAAGCCAATATTCGCTCTAAATGAACGAAATTAGGGAATTCCTCCCTGATAATAAGGGGGATTTCTTTAATTACCACCAAAACAGCTATACTTTAGGGAGGTTTTCCCTAATTATTAGTCTGATGACTGAAAATCCCAGAATTTCAGGGAGAAATTGCCCAATTAGTCTATCGGTGCTTCAGTTAATCATCATTTAGTGCTTCACAACGATTCTTTTCCCCATGCTCAGCACGCAAAAGCCCGGCCTAATGGATAGGTCGGGCTTTCTAATATTAAATGCTTGTAGCTGCACTGCTCTCCAATGAAGCTCTCCAGGAACGAAGCATTTGCAGATCAAGTGGCAGAAACTCCTCAAGCATATGAGAGAGGCCTAGATATAGCGGACTATCTGTTGCTGCATTTAGTTTCTGACAGAACTGCGGTGTCCATTGAAGTAGATGCTTTTCCAAAAAGGACTCCTGAATATCAAGCAGCTCCATAGCACTTCTTATTGAAAAACTATTGTAAAGCATACGCTCATGCATGACTGCCATAAATTCGAGCTCAATAGCAATATGATCATCGGCTTCACCATTACACTTATTGAATACAATTCCAGCGGAGGTGTACACATCTGCAAGCACGTTGCAGAAATCCTCCGAACGACCTAAAATCGCTGCTTCGCGCAATTTAAAAGAACTAACGGACTGTTCTTGCATAAGCCGTTTATATTCTTTGCTCTCTTTCTCGCATATCATTGGCAGCTTGTTCGGTTCCTGACTCAAATAGCGCTTCAGCTCCCGACCGCCTTCTGTCATCTCTGCCGCTACACTCATCTGGCGATGGCGGCTCCATTGAGCCACTAGAGAGAGTGATGGTTTTCTACCCAAAAAATCCACTAAAAGCTGATATATTAATCCCCGACTTTCCAACCAACGGCTAAAAGCCTCCGGAACGGTGAGCGATGGAACAGTATGTGTACTCATTTTGCAAATCCTCCTCAATGGTTTCCCGGTCACTCTCCGTCACACACACATTACCGACGTGCGGTTTCCGGTATCCTATCTGTTTTCGCAAAAGTGAACGTTAAAACTAATCCGCACCTAGATTATATCGGAAATTAAAAGCGCTTTCCGTGAGCATTCTATGTCTAAAAACTTTATTTGTCGTACTTTTGTCACACTTTTCGTTGTTCAATATGCGTTATCTTCTTATCTAGTTTGTCCAGTTTTATGTAATGAAACCCTGTCGTCCAGAACTTTGCTCATTGACGTGAATCCAAGCAATCTTTAAAATTCTAAACAAGTATAAACATCTTCGCGTTCTATCCTGTTAGTGACGTTAGGCGTTTATACGAGAAAATTTAAGAGCAATTTATCAGCCAGATTTAAAGGAAGGGAGCAACGCCATGGAGCCGCTGACGGACCCTTTTGGACGTTTACACGATTACATCCGCATTTCGGTTACCGACCGCTGCAACCTGCGTTGCATCTATTGTATGCCAGCGGAAGGGATGCAATTCCAACCGCAGGACGAGATTCTAAGTTACGAGGAAATTACCGCAGTCGTTAAGTCGCTAGCCCCTCTTGGATTACGTAAAGTACGACTAACTGGCGGAGAACCTCTTGTCCGCAAAGATCTGGAAAAGCTTGTTGCGATGATATCCGCGATTCCAGGTATAGAAGATATTTCGCTGACTACAAATGGTTTAATGCTTCCAGCCAAAGCCGCGCTGTTAAAAGAGGCTGGTCTGTCACGGGTAAACATCAGCCTAGACTCTTTACGGCAGGATCGATTTTCTATGATTACTCGTGGCGGTGAAGTCGCCAAGGTATTAAAGGGGATCGAGGCCGCACAAGCCGCCGGACTTCAACCGATAAAGCTTAACGTTGTATTGATGAAAGGAATTAATGACGACGAAATCAAAGACTTCATCTCCCTTACGCTGGAGAGTCCTCTAAATGTACGCTTTATAGAATACATGCCGATTGGCAGCGCTACTGATGCTTGGCGCCAAACTTATCTGCCTCTGGAAAGGGTTGTAGAAGCTTGTACTGAGGCTGGTTGGGAAACGGAAGCGGCAGAAATGCCCTCCGGGAATGGCCCTTCCCAGAATCGGCGGGTTGTTGGAGCCCCTGGTACATTCGGCCTGATTCATCCGGTGAGCGATCACTTCTGCGATAATTGCAACCGCCTGAGACTTACCGCAGATGGGCACATCAAAGCTTGCCTGTATTGGGCAGATGAATACAATGTCCGTCCTTTAATAAGCGATCCTGCTGCTGTGCAGGCCTTATTCCGGAAAGCGCTGGGCAACAAACCTCATAACCATGAAATGGCCTTAGCTCTGGAGAAAAAAGCACAAAGCCACACGCCGACAGCTCGGCGCATGTCTCAAATTGGTGGATAAACGTCCATCCCGGTATTATAGTTCCTCTTTTAATTTCATAAATACAAAAAACGCCGCTTTCCCACTGAACAATCTGGGAAAGCGGCGTTTGGTTTAAAGCTTAGCGATGAACTATTCAATCACTATTAGAGAGACAGAGCTTCGAGCAGCTTATAAATAGTCGCTCCTGCCTCGGCTCTTGTGGCATTATTCTCAGGACGGAAGGTGTTATCCTCGAATCCACCCAGAATACCAGCTTCAGCTGTTTTTCACATACAGCAAGTTTATTTCATTCGTACTCGCAAGCTCACCTTAAAGGCGGTTCCTTCCCCCGGACGACTATGTACAGTTACCTTACCTTCATGCAGCTCAACGATTTTTTTAACCAGTGACAGTCCCAGTCCACTACCGCCACCACTTGCGGTTCTAGCTTTATCTGCCTTATAGAAACGCTCGAAGATCCGAGGCAGATCTTCCTCCGAGATGCCAATCCCGCTATCTTGAATCTCCACCTCTACCTGCTCATCCACCATGCGAAGGCTAATATGGATGTAACCGTTCTGCGGAGTAAACTTGATGCTGTTATGCAGTAGATTGGTCCAGACCTGGCTCATTAAATCTTTTACAGCAGATACATTCACTTCTTCCAGTTCAGCCTCTACCTCTATATTTTTCTCCAACCACTGTGGTTCAGAAGCCAGAATCGTATCTCTAAGCTGCTTATCCAGGCGGTAAATCTGATTTTCAAACGGAAAATTGCCCGATTCAAGCGCGGACAGCTTCAATAAATTATCACTGAGCCCAGATACACGGGTACTCTCAGCCACGATAATATTAAGGTAGTGCCTCCTGCTCTTCACACTCAAAGTTTCATCCTGCAGCGCAAGAGCAAAGCCGCGGATAGAGGTTAGCGGAGATTGAATTTCATGCGATACATTAGAGATAAAGTCTTGACGCATGGTCTCCATCTGACTCAGTTCGCTGGCCATTACGTTGATGCTCTCTACAATCTCACCAAAATCACCATAGTCCTTAGTATTATCGAGTACCACATTGAAATCACCCTTAGCAATACGCCCTAAACCTTCGATAATTGATTTATAAAAAACACGTTCCCAGCCCCGGAATAACTTGGAGGTTACCAATGCCATCATGAACAAAATCACAATTCCGACCATCACGCCGATTAACTGGGTCAAATACTCCGAAGAGGGGCGTCCAACCCTGCCATATATCCAGTTCATCAAGAAATAAGCTGCACTCCAGCTAATCCCAACGCCACCGAAGTAAATAAAAGTCATCCCAATCCGCTTAAGAAGCTCCTTAAACCGGTTCATGCCTCTGCCTCCAGCCGATAGCCTAATCCGCGGATGGTACGAATAACAAACCCGTATTTATCTGGAGCGAACCGTTCGCGTAAACGGTTGATATGCACATCGAGCGTCCGCTCATTCCCTTCAAAATCATAACCCCATATCTCTTCGATCAGCCTGTCTCTAGTCAATGTCTGCCCCGGATAGCTGCCCAGCTTAAACAACAGCTCAAATTCCTTAAGCGGCAAGGTGACTTCTCCATACTCTGAGGATACCTCGTAGGTTTTACGATTCATTCGCAGCCGGCCGATCCCCACACTTTGTGCAGCAGAGATTTGGTAACGTTTGAGCAGCGCCTTTACTCGCGCAATAAGCACCACTGGCTCAAAGGGTTTGACGAGATAGTCATCACTTCCCAGTTCAAAGCCCTTCACAATTTGGGAGGTCTCACCCTTAGCCGTCAGCATCAATATCGGAAAATCATAAGTTTGGCGCATCTTCCGGCACAGCTCCCAGCCATCCAAATTGGGCATCATCACATCAATAATGGCTAAGTCTATGTTATGGCTCTCCAGAATCTGAAGAGCCTCCAGTCCATCAGAAGCTCCATAGATGTCATCCATCCCCTCAGCTCTCAGAAATACTTCTACCAATTCGCGGATGTGCGGATCGTCGTCCGCTACTAGTATTTTTGTCATGTATCACTGGAGCCTCCTCTTTATGGTCTTGAATCTCAAGGTTATTCATCTGCAGCTGCTGGGTGGCAAATTCACGATACAGCTCATGGTTTTCCAGCAGTTCTTCATGTCTTCCCATCCCGGTAATCTGGCCCTTTTCCATAAAAATAATCTGCTCAGCATTTACAACAGTAGCCAAACGGTGCGCAATTACAATCGTAGTCCGGCCCTTCATCAAATTGGACAGTGCTTTCTGTACTACGGCCTCTGATTGGCTATCCAGACTGGAGGTAGCCTCATCAAGCATAAGAATCTTTGGATTCCGCAGCAGCGCTCTAGCAATAGCAATCCGTTGCCGCTGTCCACCTGAGAGCTTCACACCTCTCTCACCAACATCCGTATTATATCCTTCAGGAAGCTCATCGATAAAGCCATCTGCATAAGCCATTGCTGCTGCTGCACGCATCTCCTCCATGCTAACGTCGCAATCCAATCCATAGGTTAAATTCTCAGCAATCGTACCTGCCAATAATGGGCTTTCCTGTGAGACATACCCGATCAGTTTCCGCCATGAGCGTAAAGAGAAGGTTGACACTGGTTTATCACCTAACTTAACCATACCTTTCTGAGGCTCATAGAATCGTTCGAGCAGTGAAAATAATGTAGTCTTGCCGCCCCCGCTCGGTCCAACAATAGCCGTCACCTGACCCGGAAGCATCCGAAAGCTTACATCGGTTAGCACATTCTCACCATTTTTATATCCAAAGCTTAGATCTTCTACCGAGATAGGACCTTCTGCACCGTTCGCCTCTTCCTGGCCCTCATATACCTCCTCTTCTGCTGCCAGGGTTTCAATAATGCGCTCTGATGCCCCTTTAGCCTTCTGAATCTGTGTAAAGAACGTGGTCAATTGAGTAAGCGGCATAATAATCTGAATGAGATACAGGATAAAGGCTACCAGCTCTCCAGCTGTCAAAGCCCCGGAAGATACCTGCATTCCGCCATAACCGATAATGACCACAAGTAACATCATAAAAACAAAAGAGACAAGTGGACTGATCATAGCGCTGATTTTGCCTTCACGAATACCAAAGGAGAGCAGGTTCATAATTCCGGTTTTGCCTGCCTCGTACTCTTTTTTCTCTGCACCCGAGGATTTGACCAGACGGATTTCTGACAATACACCACTAAGTGTCGCGGTAAAAGAGGCTGTTTCGTCCTGCATGCCTTTGGAGATTTTGTACATCTGCCGTCCAAGCGGCACCAGAATCAACGCAGATAGTGGAAGAACGGTGAATAGAACAAGCGTCATTTTCCAATTTAAAAATAACAGCACAGCAATGGAGCCCACAATGGAGATCACTCCGGTAAATAAGCTGGCCAGATGTTCAGAAATCAGCGTTTTGATGATCCCTGTATCATTCGTCATCCGGCTGACGCTTTCTCCTGTTCGATTATCATTGTAATAAGCTACTGGCAATACTAAAAATTTACGCCATAACCGGTCACGTAGACCTGCAACCATCTTCTGGCCCACGTAATTCAGCAGATAGATGGAAATTCCCCCGGCGATCGTCTGCGCGATAAAAGCACCCGCTATACCCGCAATTTGCAGCTTGCTGACGGAGGCCAAAGAAAAGCCATCCACCAGATTTTTGGTGAACATTGGGATCACCAGACTAACCAATGTCGAGATCATGCTTAGTGCAATGGCTATTGCCAATAAGCCGTATGAAGGCTTGGTCTCTTTTAATAATGTGAGGAATGGCTTCAGCGCCGTTTTCCCCTTAGCTTCGGATTTTCTCATGCAAAAACTCCCCTTTTCTTGGTGACTCTGCGAGAAGAGTGTATCATCTCTGTTTCGCTTAACCCCATCCTAGCCCTGAATTGTAAACTGAAGTTAAACCCGTTGATCCGCTTTTGTACGACGTAGATAGGGTAATCCTCAGGCATATTCCTAGTAAGGAGGAGCGATCTCTTAACATTTCTGCCACCTGCAAACTTGTTATATGCGTTTTTTGTCACTTAGCGGATCAAATTTAAATAAACGTTAAAAAAATGTAAAAAAGTAAAAAAGGAAGTTTGTATCCCTTTTCAACACGTGTTACAGTGATAGAAGGGCCTAATATTGGTCAGTATATCCATGCAAGACATCTAGTGGGAAAGGAGTGACGCATTTGCGGAAAGGCGTTAACTATCCATCTTCTTTCACGTCTTTAAAATGGTTCAATTTTTTTGTATACGGAACCATGGTCCTCTTCTCCAGCTTCTTTCAACTATACCTGCTGGATGTAGGGATGAACAAATTAGAGATCGGTGCCGTATTCTCTATGGGTGCGCTAGTATCCATCTTTGCAAATCCATTCTGGGCGATCTGGACTGACCGATACCAGAATATCCGGCGAATCGTTTTGCTTATGTTAATCGGAACGTTAGTGTTATCCCAGCTTATGTTTCGGGCAAATACATATGAGATGATATACATTTCCATTCTTTTGTTCTATTTCTTCCAAGGACCGTTATTTGCTCAGAGCAATACGATGATTCTCAGCTATATTGACGGAACTAACTATCGCTTCCGTTCTTTTCGGCTTTGGGGTTCATTGGGGTGGGCACTAATTGCAATTGCCGCCGGATTGGTCCTTGACTGGGCTGGTGTATCTATCTTGTCCTATCTGTTTGCAGGCTTACTATGTGCATCAATGTTATCCATTCTTGCATTACCGAAACTTAACCATACCATTGGCATGGCTCCCATGCCGTATAGAGGCTTCAGCAAGCTAATTTATAATCCCTTTTTCTTGTGTTTCATATTGTTTGGTATCCTAGTTTCCATACCGAACACCATGAACACTACATTCATGTCTTTGTATATTACGGATCTAGGCGGCTCCAAGGGAATGATTGGTCTCGCAGTATTCCTCTCCTCTATTTTGGAAGTGGGTGTATTTGTTCTCTGCGACCGATTCCTTAAACGTAAAATATCTGTTCTGCTTGGCTGGCTTGCGCTGGTTAGCGCTTTATTCGTACTACGATGGTGGTTCATGGCGGACGCGACTACAGCCCTCCAAGTAGTGCTCATTCAAATTTTACACTGCATAACATTTGGTGGTTTCTTCTATGTAGGCACTCAACTGACCATGCTTCTTATTCCAAGACCTTACCGTGCTTCAGGACAAGCGCTCTACACACTGACTTGGAGCGGTATAGCCGGTATTGTTGGAGGAGTTCTCGGCGGGTGGATGTATCAAAATCTAGGGGCACAGAGCATGTATCAAGCGGGTGTCTTCTTGACACTGTTTGGAACGCTAGGCTTTACCTTCATGTGGCTCTTTGTAAACCGCGGAGGCTACCGGCCCCCTACAGAGGATGAGGAAGAACTCTCTCACATCGAAATATTATAAGCGAAAATATAAAAAACAGGCTCAAACGTACCTAAACGGGACGTTTGAGCCTGTTTTATTATAAAGAACCTGAACGAATCAAGTGTTAGCCTTGTTTTGGAGGCTGAAATGAACTCTTCAGTGAAACGATAAGATTGAATACGAGATGCCCAGGCGCCGAATATTTGCTATCTACATTAAAATAGCCATGACGGAAAAACTGGAATTTATCCTGAGCCACACTGTCCTTAAGTGCGGGTTCCACAAAACCTTGTAAGATTTCAATGGATTTAGGATTAAGCTGATCCAAGAAGCTAGGCTCGGCTTTCTCAACCGTGGAATCCAGACCTTCAACTTCTGCAGCTTCATCTACTTCTTCAGCAGAAATCAGTGGCTCGTATAAACGGAATTCTGCAGGCACAGCTTGACTAGCTTCTACCCAGTGCAGAGTACCTTTTACCTTGCGGCCTGTAAATCCACTGCCACTCTTTGTTTCCGGATCATACGTACAATGCAGTTCAACAACCTCGCCATTCTCATCTTTAATGACTTCATTACATTTGATGAAATAAGCATGCTTCAGGCGTACTTCATTGCCGGGGAACAAGCGGAAATATTTATTGGGCGGATTCTCCATAAAGTCGTCGCGCTCAACATAAATCTCACGAGAGAACGGAATTTGGCGTACGCCCATTTCTTCATTCTCTGTATTATTTTCCGCTTCAAGCCATTCTGTTTGGCCTTCCGGATAATTGGTGATAACAACCTTAAGCGGACGAAGTATAGCCATAGTGCGAGGCACAGTTAACTTAAGGTCTTCCCGGATAAAGTGCTCCAGCATTTGCAGGTCCACTAGACCCTGACTCTTGGAGATCCCTGCCTCGAACACGAACTTACGAATCGCTTCCGGCGTATATCCTCTGCGGCGCAGGCCGGAGATCGTTGGCATCCGCGGATCGTCCCAGCCATCCACATGTTTTTCGTCTACCAGCAGCTTTAGCTTACGTTTACTAGTCATGGTTTGAGCGAGATTCAGACGGCCGAATTCATATTGATGCGGAACAGAAGGCATCTCACATTCCGCTACGACCCAATCATAAAATGGGCGTTGATCTTCAAACTCAAGCGAACAAAGGGAGTGAGTCACTCCTTCAATAGCGTCCTCAAGTGGATGAGCGAATGTATACATCGGATAGATGCACCATTTATCCCCTGTATTATGGTGATGCGCATGAGTAATCCGATAGATGACAGGATCACGCAGATTAATATTTGGTGAAGCCATATCGATCTTGGCACGAAGAACCTTCTCACCATCTTTGAATTCCCCTGCCCGCATACGGCGGAACAGATCCAAATTCTCTTCGATGCCGCGCTCACGATGTGGGCTGTTCTGTCCTGGCTCCGTCAGCGTTCCCCGCAATTGGCGAATTTCATCCGCGCTGAGGTCATCTACATAAGCTTTGCCTTTAGTAATTAATAATTCGGCACGTTTGTACATTTCCTCAAAATAATCCGATGCAAAACGCAGCTCTTCCCATTCATAACCCAGCCACTTTACATCTTCCTGAATGGAGTTCACATATTCCGTATCTTCTTTGGCAGGATTCGTGTCGTCAAATCTTAGGTTAGTCTTGCCACCGAACTCGTCCGCCAGTGTAAAGTTAATCCAAATCGCCTTGGCATGTCCGATATGTAAGTAACCGTTCGGCTCCGGCGGAAAGCGTGTGACAACTTCTTTTACTTTACCCGTACGGAGGTCTTCGGTAATAACATTTTTAATAAAATTGGAGGGGGTAGTACGGTTCTCCACAGCTATCAACCTTTCGTTCTGTAGTGTTACACTACTTCTTGTATAAACATGTTTCCTACTAATATACCCGTTAACTGTAGATTGTTCAATAAAAGGGGGCACATGGCCTGGATCAATTTTTAGCATCTTTAGACCTTTTGACTTCTCTGCGGGCGATAGAGTAGCATGATAATCATAAGAAAAAATCCATAATCATACATAAGGCCTTGTGCCGAAAAGGAGGCAACCGCTTGTTTAATTATGTCATCGACGAAGAGCTTATCTTAAAGCCACTCATGCCTGAGCATGCTAGGCACATATTCGCGTTAGTGGAGCGCTCGCGGGAACGACTTAGGCAATGGCTTCCTTGGGTTGATGCCGTTACGGAACAGGATCACACCCTTAATTTCATTAAAAATGCTATAAAACAAGGCACCGACAATGGCGCCTTCACTGCTGGACTTTGGGTCCGCGGCGAGCTCGCCGGTGTCATTGGGTATCACCAGATTGACTGGCATAACCGTTCCGTAGGGATTGGTTATTGGCTTGGTGATGGCTATGAAGGCAAAGGTTATATGACCAGTGCCTGCCGAGTTCTAGTAGACTACGCACTGCTGGAAATGGAGCTGCAGCGGGTAGAAATTCGCTGCGCGACCGCCAACGTAACTAGCCGGGCAATTCCTGAACGGCTTGGGTTTGTGCTCGAAGGTGTGATCAGACAGGCAGAAAAGCTGCCCGATGGCTACGTGAATCACGCCGTATATGGTTTATTGCGTAGTGAGTGGCAACTGCTCGGCTAAGTTACGTAAGCAAAGTTAAACAAACACACAAGCAGAAATAAACCTGGCTGGCACACGCCCCCAGGTTTATTTTATTGAGCAGACCAAGACTAGATCTCTGGCATACCCAGCTGTTTTCGAAACTTGTTCCGCACTACGGCTGAGAGGGCTTCCAGCTCCACAAGCTCTGCCAGAGCAGCTTCCTCTTGCAGCCCAACCTGCATTAAATGCAGTACATGCGCCACAGACGCATTGCTGTCTCCATTTTCTTTTTTGACAATTGCATCGCCGGTTGAAATCATTCCTTCACGAAGTACACGCAAGTAAAATCCGCTATACCCTGTATCCAGAACTTGAGCCGGGAGATCTGCGGGTCCATGCTTTTGTGAGATTTTGAAGCAAGGGTATCGTGGCTGGCTGACCTGAAGCAAAGTGGTGCCTATTTCATATACATCGCCAATACACACCTCTGTCTCCAGCAGACCCGTCGTGGTGATATTTTCTCCAAAAGCCGAGTACTCCAGTTTCTTTCCAAGCTGCTGTTCCCAATAAGAATAATGCTCAATGGGATAGGCGCATACCGCCTTGTCAGGACCTCCATGATGTTTAAGATCTGCCTGACCATCTCCAACAAATCCATTGGTATGCAGCCGAACCGATCCTTCTACAGGCGTTTTATAAATTCCGGTCTCCAAAGGTTTCCCCCGATAATCCACCGTCACCGGCCGACCGACGTTAAGCGAGATGATCTCCATATCCATTTCCTCCTGTCAGCATGCAGCTCATAAATACCTCATCCACATAACGGCCGCCAAGATAAAACTCCTCCCGCAGACGCCCCTCTTCCACAAAACCGCATTCCCGGTAAAAAGAAATCGCTGATTCATTACAGGATAATACACGCAGGCGAAGCTTGCGAATAGCATGCGCCGCAGCATGTCCCTTAATGGCTTCCATGAGCTGCCGGCCGATGCCTAAACGTTGATAGTTCGGATGAACAGCAATATTAACCTCGCACACATGCCGGTTGCTCTCCATTCTACTAGGGCAGCCAAACCCGACATATCCACATAGCTTGTCATCTTGCAGTGCTACGAGCTGAGAGCCCGGGGGAGCATTCAGCAAGAAATCCTCTTGTGAGCGCCACAACATAGGTCCCGGGCTAGTGTCCTCTGTCCAAATCAGATGGTCCAGATCAATCAGTTCTCGCACGTCTTTAATCTCTGATGGTCTAATAGTTAACCTTGCCTTGTTGATTTGTTTCATAAGATGTACACCCCTTGCCTTGCACCTCTATAGAATTCACAGCAGATGTTGGAATCCACTATGTATAGTTATCCTACGGACCGCTCTAATGAATGGCCTTTACGATTGAATAAAGCATGGATGACGAAAAATCCTACAGACAGCAGCGCCATCGCACAGGCCAGCCAGGCTGTTGGTGCCAAACCACCGCTATCATAAAGTCTGCCCATGAAGTAAGGGCCAATGACTCTCCCGACCGCACCAATCCCTCCGCTTAGTCCCAAATAAAATGGTGCGCTGCGCCCCGCATGATCCGAGATAAAGGATGGCATCGCTGGAGAAATCAGCATTTCTCCCAGTGTAGCAAGCACCATTCCAAGCACTAAACCAGGATAATTAGGCATCCACAAAAGAAACGCATAGCCACCCAAATAAAACAGGGCACTTGCAGTCATTTGCGCCGTTGAGGTAGACGCGAACCAGCGCTTAATCATTGTTACCAATGGCTGCGCTGCAAAAATCAAAATACCGTTCAGTGTCCAGAGAAAACCATAAGTTTTCTTAGGCCAGCCCTCTGAAATAATGAACGGAGATACACCTGTATTCCAGATAGAGTTACCGAGAAGCAGGAACAAAGAACCGATCCCCATATAAAGATAAATACGAGTATGCCCCATTAGCTTCCACGTGGATTGTTTCTCTGGTTCATTCTTCTGATGCCCCATTACCTCATGCGCAGGTTCTCCACCGATTTTCTTCAGATATACAAAAAAGAAACCCGCAAATACAGCCGAGGTTACACCATTCATCACAAAGCTTAGCATATAAGAAATATCGGCCAAAAAACCACTTAATGCCGTACCCAGTGCTACACCAATATTATTGGCGACATAAATAACATTAAACAGCTCACCACGCTGCTTCGTGAAACGAAAGCCGATAAATGCCTGAATGGCAGGTAATGATAAGGAATTAAATAATCCTACCAGTCCCATTGCAACCATAAATAACGTCCAGTTGTTACTAGCTGCCGGCAAGGTGAACAGTGCCAAAGCATTCATGGCGAGCGCTCCGACAATCAGCCGGTTAACGCCTACCTTATGATAGAGTGAGCCCCCGAGTAGTTGACCCACGATCCCACCAACCGATTGAATAAGAATCACCAGTCCAGCATCTGACATGCTGCGTCCAAGCTCATCAAATACATACATCGTAACGAGCGGCCACATCAGCGCACTACCTGTTGCATTAATTAGGCTGGCAATTAGAAATATTTTCACTTCTTTTGGATATGCCTGTAAAAACTTCATAAGTAGTGTACATCCCCTGTTATATATGTGTCATTATTCCATCCAGTATCATCCCAAAACAGGGTTATGAGCAAGCATACACATTGACGTTTTATCGTGATAAAGTATGCATGAAATCTAGAGGATAAAACGAACATATCGCATGAATTATCCCGTCTCCCTTGGGGTTCACGTCCGCAGTCCTTCCTAGCTCTAATATCTATTCTTATTTTAAAGCCGTGGCTGTCGTCCGTAAAGCAAACTAAACAAGAAGAAACTGATTCGCTTTTAGAAAGACAGGGTAATAGAGCCTAGAAACACTCCCCCTTCAAAATTCGCCGTGATCCGATTTCGTTCCCCCGAGCGCGGATATATCACGGCGGATTTTTTTGTGTCTACATAACAAAAAGCACCCCTAAAACATTAACGCCACCAATAAGGCAGACCTTGAATGTTCTATGGAGTGCTCTATAAGACGAGCTTAAGCGTGTTTTTTGACACTGCTGCCGGACATGCTATCTACGGATTGAATAGCCGTAGGTGCTTTACGCAAGTATGCCATCCAATAGGCAGCTGCGACAAATATTGCTCCACCCGTTAGATTGCCGAGCCAGACGGGAACAAAGTTAGTGAAGTATTGCCCCCATGAATAGTAACCTTCAAAAATAGCTGCTGGAATTAGGAACATGTTAGCTACAACGTGCTGGAATCCGATCGCAACAAAGGCCATCGTTGGGAACCAAATACCAAGGATTTTGCCGCTGAAGTTATCTGCTCCATAGGAGAGCCATACGGCCAGCGCAACGAGCCAGTTACAGCCGATACCCGAAACAAATGCCGGAAAGAATTCTGCATCGATTTTATGACCAGCCATATCCACCAATTTCTCTAAATACACACCCTCTGAAGTTAAACCCACCACATGACCGAAGAAATAAGCTACAAATAATGCCCCTGCCAGATTACTAATCGTAATGAGCAAAAGATTCTTCACAACTTCCCAGAAAGAAATCTTCTTAGCCATAAAAGCGAGCGGCACGGCCATCATATTCCCTGTCAGCAGTTCTCCACCTGCAAGGAGTACCATGATCAGCCCAACGGGGAAGACTGCGGCTCCGATAAAGTTAGCAATGGAACCCCATTCCTGTGGTGCGCCAGCAATGACGCGAATATCCAATAAAAACCCGAGCGCAATAAACGCTCCTCCCAAAAAGCCCAGAATAAGTACGGTACTTAGCGGATTATGAGCTTTTTTTATGCCATTCTCTACAGTTACTTCGGCAATTTGCTGCGGTTTGCTATAAGCCATGGTTCCTATCTCCTTCATCTATTTACTTCAAATTTGTTCCTTTATGACCATTGTAGCGTGTCGTAAAACACATTAACGTGATAATTATCACTTTGAGAAAACTAAGTGAAAGTTTTCACTGACATGTCAAATTTACTGCGACCTGTGCACAAATAGAAGTTTATGTATGACCGACTAAGCCAGCATATCTTGTTTCGTTGGATTACATTTGAGCGTACGCAGCAGCTATCGGACACAGTTGTCCTTATATGCAGCTATATCTCACTGTAGCTATACCTCACTGTAGCTATACCTCACTGTAGTCATACCTCACTATCGGCATTCTATCGGACTCGGATGACTCTAATCGTAGCTTTTGAGCATATTTGGCCCACACCCGGACATCGGACCCAGATGCCCCTAATCTTAACTTTCGAGCACATTTGGCTTGCTATCGGACCCCATCGTCGCTATTAGCACGAAAAACAC
The DNA here is from genome assembly GCF_037970385.1 of Paenibacillus sp. FSL R5-0928. Lineage (NCBI taxonomy): Bacteria > Bacillati > Bacillota > Bacilli > Caryophanales > Paenibacillaceae > Paenibacillus > Paenibacillus sp. FSL R5-0928. The sequence continues at coordinate 6,774,887 of NZ_CP150225.1, forward strand.
ACTAGTTGTACCTCGTTCTATGTAATAGCTGCACTGGAGTCCGAAATCACGCTCAAAAGGCGATTAATTGCTATATAGCGCCTTCTGAGTCCGAAAGCTTCTGCGGAGGGATGATGACTCAGCACGATCGGACTCAGATGCCCCTAATCTTAACTTTCGAGCACATTTGGCTTGCTATCGGACATCGGACTCAGATGACCCTATTCGTAGCATTTGAGCACATTTGGCTCGCTATCGGACCCCATAGTCGCTATTGCCACCAAAAACACAATAGTTGCACCTCATTCTATGTAATAGCTGCATTGGAGTCCGAAATCACACTCAAAAGGCGATTAATTGCTAAATAGCGGCTTCTGAGTCCGAAAGCTTCTGCGGTGGGCGTTGACTCAGCACGATCGGACTCAGATGACCCTAACCGTAGCTTCTGAACACATTTGGCTTACTATCGGACATCGGACTCAGATGACCCTATTGGTAGCATTTGAGCACATTTGGCTCGCTATCGAACCCCATAGTCGCTATTGCCACCAAAAACACACTAGCTGTACCTCATTCTATGTAATAGCTGCATTGGAGTCCGAAATCACGCTTAATAGGCGATTAATTACCAAATAGCGGCTTCTGGGTCCGATAGCTTCTGCGGTGGGCGTTGACTCAGCACGATCGGACTCAGATGACCTTATTCGTAACTTTCGAGCACATTTGACTTGCCATCGGACCCCATAGTCGCTATTGCCACCAAAAACACACTAGTTGTACCTCATTTTATGCAATAGCTGCATTGGAGTCCGAAATCATACTCAAACAGCGATTATTTGCTATATAGCGGCTTCTGAGTCCGAAAGCTTCTGCGGTGGGCGTTGACTCAGCACGATCGGACTCAGATGACCTTATTCGTAACTTTCGAGCACATTTGACTTGCCATCGGACATCGGACTCAAATAACCCTAATCGTAGCTTCTGAACACATTTGGCTCGCTACCATCGCCGAAGCCATTGGATTGTACCTACCTATGCAGCTAATCATTCTGCACCTAACAAAAAAAGCAGCAACCCTCCCGTTACAGGAGGATCGCTGCTTCTCTAGCTTTATAAGGTTGTCTTTTTCCTCAATAAATCACTCAGGAACAACGTTCCTTTTTAAACCGTTACAGCCTCTTTGCTTGGTACTGTTGTCGGCAGTGCTTGAAGACCCACTGTATTCAGGAAGTTCCAAGGTTTGTTGTAATGCGGTTGGAAGAAGAAATCGATAAAGGCTAGTTGGTCGATTGTCATATGATTTTGAATGCATACAGACACTGTGTTGATCGATTGCGTCAGATCCATCTTGGACATAATTTGTGCCCCGAGAATACGGCGTGTGGCGCGATCAAACACTACTTTTAACTGAACCTGCTCAAAGGTTGGCATAAATTCTGGACGGTAATTATCAATAATCATGGCGGTTTCCACGTCCATTCCTTCAGCCTTAGCTCCTTCTTCAGTAAGCCCTGTTGCAGCGATATTATCTTCATAAATCTTAATGCCCGAAGTCCCTTGTGTACCCATATAAGGAATGGTCTCTGTTACCAAGTTGCGTGCAACTAAGGTTCCCATCCGCACAGCATTGGTTGCCAGTGGGATATAGGCGTGTTTGCCTGTAGGGTTGTAGTGAATCGCACAGCTGTCGCCCGCGGCATATACATCTGGGCAGCTAGTCTGCATATAGTTATTGACCACAATGGCACCATTAGGCAGCATATCGACTTGACCTTTTAAGAGTTCAGTATTAGGACGGAAACCAATGCAGAGAATGACCAGATCTGTTTCATGCTCTCCTTTGCTTGTAATAACCTTTGTTACCTTACCATCTTTGCCCGCAAAAGAGCTGACCTTCTCATTCAGTGCCAATTTAATCCCATGATCCTGAAAAGATTGTTCGATCGGTGCAGTAAATTCTTGATCCAGATATTTACTCAAAATGCGATCTTCACCATCAATTAGCGTAACTTGCTTCCCATTCATTTGAAAAGCTTCCACCAGTTCAACGCCGATATATCCAGCGCCGACGACGGTGATTTTATTCGCTTGTTTAGCTTTTTCTATAATAGTGTTGGAATGATCATAGTTCTTGGAAAGTAAAATCCCCTCGAGTTCAAATCCTTCAAGCTTCGGCACAATCGGCCATGAACCTGTAGTCATAATCAGCTTATCGTAGGTGTCAGCGAACTCGTGGCCTGTCTCCAGATTGCGTACACGCAATGTTTTGGACTTCGTATCCACTGCAGTTACTTCATGACGCATATTGGTCTTTACGCCAAGCTCTGCAAGCTTTTCTGGTGAAGAATAGAATAGCCCCTCTGGGTCTTTAACCACTCCACCTACATACAAGGCAATTCCACAGGATAAGAAGGAAATATTATCATTACGCTCATATACAGTAATCTCGGCATCCGGGTAAAGCTGAGCAGTATTCACAATTGCGGCGGTTCCGGCATGGGTACATCCAATGACAGCTACTTTCATTATTTCTTCCTCCTTCAAATGGACAATCGGGTTATATATTTGACTTGCATGACCGATCAATGATGGAATCTGATCAACAATGGGTTAGTTGTGATTTATTTCACTTTATAAATTGATTATATTGTGATATTTATCACATTACAAGTCTTTTCCGCCTATATCCTCAAATTATTCACAATTTTAAGTTTTTTCCGCCACTGCTGCCGAATGCGACGACCTCATTAGCTTTGCCACGTGAGAGGTACATTATGATCTGCATTTGCAGGAATCCAAAGGAAGCATAAAAAAGGCTTCCCCTCTAATACAACAAGGAGAAGCCCTTTATTAAACACTTTTACACCAGACCGTGAATCTCTCCGTCCTCGTCCATCCATAGTCCCTCAGCAGCTGGCTTAGCTGGCAGACCTGGCATCGTAACGATATTGCCTGTAATAACTACCGCAAAGCCTGCACCAAGCGAAAGAGTAATATCTCGGACACCAATCGTAAAACCTTCCGGTGCTCCGAGGAGTCTAGGCTGGTCGGAGAAGGAATAAGGCGTCTTCGCCAAACATACTTGAAGATCATTTAGCCCAAGCCGCTCAATAACCGCCAGACTACGCTTAGCCGCCGGAGAAAAGTTCACTTCTGCCCCGCGGTAAATCTCACGGACAATTTTGTTGATTTTGGATGAAATGTCGAGATCTTTCTCATACAAAGGAGCAAAGTGGCTCGTGCCACTATTATTCAAGAGCTTGTTCAGCTCAGAAGCCAGCTCCTGTCCACCTGCACTACCTTCCGCCCATACTTTTGAGATTGCAGCCGGCACGTTTAAATTGCGGCAGGCCTCCAGTACATCGTTAATCTCGCCCTCACTGTCCCCTTCAAAATGATTAATGGCAACTAAAACAGGGACTCCAAATTTACCGAGATTCTCTACATGGCGTTCTAAATTCACCAATCCCGCGCGCAGCGCCGTCCGATTCTCGGTTAGAAGCTCACCTTTAGGCACACCACCGTTATATTTCAAGGACTTAACAGTTACGACAAGAACAGCAGCAGAAGGGGTTAACCCGGCCTGTTGGCATTTGATATCCATGAATTTCTCTGCACCAAGATCCGCTCCGAAGCCTGCTTCGGTGACCACAACATCCCCTAGCTTAAGGGCATAACGAGTGCCAATAACACTGCTGCAGCCATGAGCGATATTCGCAAACGGACCCCCGTGCACAATAACAGTCGTACCTTCCAGAGTCTGTACCAAGTTTGGCTTAACTGCTTCCTTAAGCAGCGCTGTCATCGCTTCAACGGCCCCGATTCGCTCGGCTGTTACCGGTTGTCCCTCTTGGTCATAACCAATTAGAATACGGTTCAAACGCTTCTTGAGATCAATGAGGCTATCGCATAGGCATAACACAGCCATAATCTCAGAAGCCGTTGTAATCTGAAAGCCACTTTCCCGTACGGCTCCGTTTCCGTCTCCGAGCCCAGTCACAATACTGCGCAGGCTGCGGTCATTCATATCCATGACACGTTTCCAAACGATACGCTGCGGATCCAGTCCCAGCTCATTGCCTTGGAAGATATGATTATCAATCATTGCGGACAATAAATTATGCGCAGAAGTTACCGCATGAATATCACCGGTAAAGTGCAAATTAATCTCATCAGCCGGAACAATCTGCGACTTCCCGCCGCCTGTTGCACCGCCCTTCATCCCTAAGCAAGGCCCGAGCGACGGCTCACGTAAAGCAGCCACAGTCTTCACACCTGCTGCATTCATTGCCTGCGCCAACCCGATGGTTGTTAAGGTCTTACCCTCGCCAGCAGGGGTGGGATTCACCGCAGTGACCAGAACCAGCTTGCCATCTGGCTTGTTTTTCATTTCCTCCCATAAGGATGGCGAGAGTTTGCTTTTATATTTGCCGTATAGTTCCAGATGCTGCTCGTCGATCCCTGCTTGTGCTGCTACCTCTGTAATTAACTTCATGCTTGTATAAAACCCTCCTGCCGTTATTATCCTGCTGTACTCCACTTTTTTATGCATGTTCGCACAGTTGCTATATTCTCTTCAAAGGATACATGGTCTTTTTAAAGCGTCAAGTATAATTTATCACAATAAAAATTCAAGGCAATCTCCATTAATCCTTTTAAAAAAAGAAAATCCCCGCGAGCATCGGTCGAAACCGAGTCGAAGGGATACTTGGAAGATCACTCTGCAACTAACCCCATAAAGGGTCTACAGGAGTGACTCAATATGTTGTTTCATCGTTTCCGGCGATTCTTTGGGCTCCACACGAGCCACTACATTGCCGCTGCGATCAATAAGAAATTTCGTGAAATTCCAGCTAATGTCGCTGCTGTCTCCAGCACCAGGCTGCTGCTCCTTCAAATAATTGAAAAGCGGGCTGGCATCCGGTCCATTAACATCAACTTTGGCGAAGACCGGAAAGGTAACTCCATAATTAATCTGACAGAATTCCTCAGCCTCTTCACTCGTACCTGGCTCCTGACCCGCAAACTGGTTGCAGGGGAATCCTAATACTACAAGTCCTTGATCGCTATACTGTTCGTATAGCTTCTGAAGGTCTCCATACTGTGGTGTAAGTCCGCACTTACTAGCCGTATTAGCAATCAGCAGCACCTTACCTTCATACTCCGCAAACGGCACTTCTTTACCCGAAGGTGTAACGCCGGCAAAATTGTAGATCGACATCTTTATTCCCCTTCCTTCCTTGTACTTGGACTACACTACGTATCTTACCCGAACTGTAAGGGAATGCAACTTCTGAACTCTTTGTATTGCCATAGAAAAAGCAGCCCTACCCATTTCATAGGACTGCTCTCTGCGTCTGTGTTATTTCGATACCGGAATTGCGTCATAATATTCTTCCAATGTAATATCCTTCTCATTGATATAAGTTGCAATGTCCTTGCCTACATAACGGATATGCCAAGGCTCGTACTTATATCCGGTAATGTCTTGCTTACCTTCAGGATATCTGATGATAAAACCATATTCCCCTACATGCTTGGCCAACCACTCGGCTTCCTTCGTCCCACCAAAACAGCTCTCGGCGGCACACTTGCCATCACTTCCCGAGACATCTATAGCCAGCCCGGTCTGATGCTCGCTATAGCCGGGGACTGCACTGTAAGTACGGGCTTTTTCTTCCCCATCTCGCTCCACATAACGGTTATACAAAGTCGTCTGGGTTGCCTGTGAGCGGTATGCAGAAACGCCTGCTAAATAAATTCCGTCTTCCTCTGCACCTGCGAACATCTTCTCCAAGGCTTTGGCAGCTTCACTTCGCATCATACGCTTTTCGATTTTCTCTTTGAATGTAAAACGGACATCAGGATAGACAAGATCCGTTGGTTTATAATTATCAGGCAAGCCGTACTGCTTATTTACCATCACTGTAATACTATCAGGCTCTGCAGAAATAGGATCTGGAACACTACCCGCATTATCACCGCCTGATTCAGGCGGATTAGAGGGTTCAGATGGATTAGATGAATCTGGAGTATCAGATGGATCAGCTACTGCCGGGTCTGTAATCCCCCCTCCATCACTTTCCCCCGTATTCCCAGGCTCACCTTGAAGATTATCCCCCACATTTATATTAGAACCGTTACTCTCCGAAGCAGAAGGAGACGTGTACTTTCCTATTCCCCAACCGACAGCAATAACGACAATTAACAAGATTATAATTTTAAATTTTTTTGACATCTGTAAGTTCTTCCTCCTCGAAGCCGAACATTCTATTTATCTATTAGACAGGCTTTCCTTCATAAATGTTTCACTAAGAACCTAATTTAAAAATAAAAATCAATATGTTCCACGCTATAAAATAAAGGTTACCATAGGTCATTAGCTTCAGCGCTAACTACCCTATGGTAACAAGTTTCATCTATAAAACTCTACTAACTTTATCTGGAAGTGCCGCGACCGCCGCTTTTAAAGCCACCGGATCCATTGCTACGGCCACCGCGTGAAGATCCACCACCGCTGTTGCGGCCGCCTTTGCCAGCAGCGCCACCCTTGGCACCGGCGTATCCACCTTTGCTGCCTTTACCACCTTTGCCGCCTCTAGACGGGCCCGCACCGTAGCCGCTGCCTAAGCCGCCACGTGGAGTGCCTCCAGTGTAGGCACCGCCGTCCGCTCCTCTAGCTACGTTCTCACTGTAGCCAGTGCTTGGGCCGCCCTTCCGGTTCGCACCGCGCGAACCGGTGCTAGGCGTTGCCGCGTTGCCGCTGGCAGACGCTTCGCCTCTGGAGGCGAAGGCGCCATAGCCGCCGCCTACTCGCACTACGCCGGCAGCCTTGCCGCCGCCCTTAGGAGCAGCAGCGTCATAACCGCTGCCGCCACGCTTGCCAGCCGCCGCATCGGAACGACCGCGGCGTCCTTCTGCAGGCGTGCCCCAGCCGCCTGCTTCTTTACCGCGGCCACGGCCACCTTGCCGCGCTCCGCCTTCGCCGCGCGGAGCTCCGCCGCGGCCAGAGCCGCCGGTCTTCGGCCCGCGGCCCGTGCGCGCTGCCTCAGCGCCGCCGCTTTGGCGACCGCCGTGGCGTCCGCCGCCTTGCACAGGGATGAATTCGCCAACGCCGAATTCATCCTTCTCGTAACGGCGGCGATCCAGCCGCTGCGAGATGCCATGCTCGATCAAATCCAGACCCTCTTGATCACGTGGAGATACGAAAGTAATTGCAAGCCCTTTGCCTCCAGCACGGCCAGTCCGTCCGATCCGGTGAATATAGCTATCCACATCAAGTGGCATATCATAGTTAAAGATGTGAGTAATACCTTCAACATCCAGACCCCGAGCTGCTACGTCTGTCGCTACTAGCAGCTGCAGCTTCGCATCACGGAATCTTTTCATCACACCTTCACGTTTACCTTGGGACAAATCACCGTGCAGCTCGTCACACTCATAACCGGCTGCTTGCAGCGCTTCGTTCAGATTGGACACCCGCCGTTTCGTCCGGCAGAAAATAATAGCCAAGTAAGGACGATCCCGTTCAATGAGGGATTTGAGCGCTTCTTCTTTATTACGGTCCGAGCATTCCACTACTTGCTGTTTGATATTATCCAGCGGAATTGGAGAACCACTCTTAATGATGATATCCAGTGGCTCTTTCATGTAATTAGCAGCGAGACGTTTAATCGGATCTGGCATTGTCGCGGAGAACAACATAGTCTGACGACGATAAGGCACAGCCGTAATGATTGTCTCAACATCCTCCAAGAAGCCCATGTGCAGCATTTGATCGGCTTCGTCCAGAACGAGCATTTTTACGCCGCTAAGATCCAGCGTCTCCCGGCGCATATGATCCAAAAGTCTGCCCGGTGTACCGATGATAAGATGTCTGCCGCCTTCCAGCTTGCGCAGTTGCTTCTCTACATCCTGACCACCGTAAACCGCCAATATTTTGATATCCGTATGACGCGCCAGCTTGCGTGCCTCTTCTGTAATCTGCAAAGCCAGCTCACGTGTAGGAGCCATAATCAGCGCCTGAGGATAAGCCCGCTCCGTATGGATCTTGTCCATAATTGGCAGCAAAAAGGCCAAAGTCTTCCCTGTACCTGTCTTCGCTCTAGCTATTACATCCAAACCCTGCACCAATGGCGGAATGGCTTCCTGCTGCACTGGCGTAGGCTTAACAATGCCTTGACCTTGAAGCAATGTACACAGTAATTCTGAAACTCCTAAATCTTTAAATCCCGGCAAATTCTCCACCTCACTATTTTCTCGGTTTAATTTGATTACATCTCTTTCTTAACTTCCGTCTTCAAAAGCCCTGTATGAGGCAGCCTGCATAGGCTGTCCTGTTCTGGGGCATATGCTTCAGATTCAGCTATATTCAAACAAAAGCGGAAGAACACCGTCACCGGCATCCTTCCGTCCCATGTATCCCTTGACCCGTTAAAAGAGTGCGGTCAAAGTTCGGTTTCTGGGCAGCAGCGATCCACCGGACGTTAAGACGGCACTCCATTTGCGTTCCATTCCACTTTATACAATAGAAGTAAAGTTAAGCTTAGAAAGTTATCTTTTATATTGTACTTGATAGAAAGGCATTTGTGTGAAACTGCTGAAGAATAATTATTCAAATCCCTTAAGCTAGAACCTTCCCGATTTAAAAATCGCATAGATCAGCCATAAGAACATCAGAAGTGCCACCACGCTGCCAATCTCCACTGTAGGGAAATTCCATAACACTGAAGGCTGTCCACGCATCGCAGTACCAATAATGAGTCCTGTCATGATGATGCTAAACGCAAGCATCACAATACTGAATGCTAAACGGTTACCTACCCGGTCCAGCTTACGCTCCAGATTCTGCATCTCGGGTGCCACAATCTCCACCTTAATCTTTCCCTTACTGATCAGCGCGGATAACTGCTTAGCCTGCCCAGGAAGCTCCAGCAGACTCTCTGTTAAATCCGCTACGCCTCCCAGAAACTTGCGCTGCAAACGACTGCCGCTAAAGCGCTGCTTTACTAGTTCCCGCCCAAAGGGTTCCGCCATTTCCAAAATACTGATGGTTGGATCTAAGTTGCTGATAACTCCCTCCAGCGTGAGCATTGTCTTCCCTAACATCGTCAAATCTGGCGGCAGCACTAGACGATGTTTTCGCGCTATGCCAAACAGATCATTCAGGGCTTTGCCTATACTCATTTTGCTAAATGGAACATCATAATATTCATCCCGCAGCCGATCCATATCATCATGCAGCGCGCTTCGATCAGCATCCTCAGGAATGACTCCAAGACGCAAAATTGCCCGGACCATTGCATCCGTATTTTTGCGCATTAGAGCGATAATAAGTGCAGATAGCTGCTCCTTCATCTCCTCATTCAGCCGACCCATCATGCCAAAATCAATCAAAGCCAGCTTTCCATCACCCATCCGTATAACATTGCCCGGATGAGGATCAGCATGGAAAAAACCATGAATGAAGATTTGTCTAAGCATCATCTCCACAAGTTGCTGTGCGATGGCTTTAAGCTTAACGCCGTTACTCAGCAGCTCATCGCGACGACTCAGCGTTGTCCCTACCACATATTCCATCGTCAGCACTCGTGCTGACGTATAGTCCCAATAGATATCCGGGATGTACACTCCCTCATAATCCATCTGCTGATCGATTTTCTCTGCATTACGTCCCTCTTGGCTATAATCCAGCTCGCCAAGCAGCGATTTAGAGAACTCCTCTACCATACGGCACAGCTGATATTGCCTCGCCCAGCTGAGCCGCTTTTCAGCAAGTGTGCTTAAATCTTTGAGAATTTCCAAATCCCTGCTCATCGTTCGCAGAATACCAGGACGTTGAACTTTAACAGCTACGACTTGTCCACTGTGAAGTACAGCCCTATGCACCTGACCAATGGATGCCGCAGCAAGTGGCGTATCCTCAAAAGAGTTAAAAATTTCATCCATATGCTGATCCAGTTCCTGCTCAATGATCGCGCGCACGCGGTCGACAGGAAAAGGAGGCACATTATCCTGTAGTTTTACCAATTCCTGAATAATAGAATCAGGCAGCAGATCTGAACGGGTACTGGCGAGTTGTCCCAGCTTAATAAAGGTTGGACCCAAATCCTCCAGCACCAGCCGAATCCTCTCCCCGAGCGTAAGGCTTGTGTGTGCTTCCTGCGTTACAAGACGACGTGGAAGGGATAGTAAGTGATAGAGCCCCAGCTCTTCCACCATATAGCCAAAACCATGGCGCATAAGCGCCATGGCGATTGCCCGGTAACGTCCGGCATGTCTAATGCGTACTGCCATTTAGTCCGAACGCGTTTCCGCCGATGTTCCCTCTAGATGGGAAATTCCCTCTAGCTCGGCCAACCGGCGCTCCAATACTGCAATTCGCCCTTCCAGCTCGGCAATATCGTTTTGTACAGGCACATTCATTTCCTTCAGCACGCGTTGTACTTGCTCTTGTACAGCAGACTTGAACATGCCTCGTTCTTCCTCACCACGTTCAATCAACCGATCGACGAGAGCCCTAGATTCCGAAGGAGCAAGCTCCCCGCGTTTCACTAGTTCTTCAACAACCTTCTCTACTTTTTCCTTACTGACAATGGTGAGGCCCACTCCTAAAGAGATCGCTTTTTTAAACAAATCACTCATGGCACTTTCCTCCCAAAGATTCCGTTTCATTACATAACGGAGTTTATGATTAAAGTATACCCCACTGTGTACGTATTTCAAAAAAAACACAACATTCCTTAGTTAGTGACCGGAATACGTGCAGCCCAAGTAGCCGCCTGTAGAATTAGTTTACGTAGTGCCGGATGACGGAAGGAGGGTTCATGATGACCAGGCATTAGGAATACTACTCGTCCTAAACCGTAGCTATGGCACCATGCAGCTGGAATCCATTGACCCTCCGATTCATATTGAAGCAGAATAGTCCGCTCTGTGAACGGGTCAAATTCAAAATGATATGGCTCCTCATCCAATTGGAAATCTTCCACACCTTCGGTGATGTCATGCTCCAGCACCTTGAAGTTCATCGGTTCGTAAGCCGTGTGTCCGTTAAAACGACCCCCGATTAGCTGAGCAAGCTCGTTACGTTTCGTCAACGAAGCTCCCGTATGAAGAACAATGAGTCCTCCTCCTCCACTTACATAGCTGAGCAAACCAGCCGTTTGTTGAGGGGAGACTGTTTCGTTCCACAATTCATTGTAAGCGATACATAGGTCATAACTTGCTAAATGCTCAATGCGCATTAATTTTTTATTTTCTGAACATTGCACGGTTAATAAATCATTTAAGATCTCGCTAATTTGTTGGTCCACTCCTTGAAGTGGATGAAACCGGGGATGGGTGTAATCACCAAGTAATAGACATTTTCTCTTGTCCATGGGATCCTCCTCCTTATTCGTTGTTATTATTCGTCACATGTTGCCTATATTCTAAGGAAAACTGCCGCGAATGTCCATGCAGATGGCAGGTATATTGCTCTTTGGACTTATTTTTCCCGGGTAAAAAAGCATCCCCGGCCATGATAACAGGCGGGAATGCTTCTGTGTGATAACGTCATTCGTGTAAAGCTGACGCAACTTGTGACTTAGCGATTCGCCGCCACATATTTGCCTAGCTCTACAATCATGCTTCCCATCCGTTCATGCTCAGGCATAATGATACGCTGTACGCCCTCTTCTTTAAGAGCCTCAGAGGTAATCCGCCCTACAGAAACAGCAAGCACTTTATCCTCGAAAGACTTCAGCATTTCGTCCAGCTTTCCCTGTTCCCGGGCAAATTGACAGAGGAAACGAAACTGTGGTGCACTCGTAAAAGCCACGGCATCAATTTTGCCTGATATGATTTCTAGAAGCAATCTTTCCAGTTCGCCCGGCTCAGGTGGGGTATGGCGATAAGGCAACACTTGGCGGGTAGTAGCCCCAGCCTCCTGCAGCCATGCAAGCATATGAGGAGCTGGATCGCCGTGCAGCTGAAGAACGACTTCTTTCCCCTGCAAATTCAGGGATTGAAGTCCACGAATCAATCCGATTGTACTTCCGTCGTCGTCACGAATCTCCGGCGTAAGTCCTCTTTTTTTCAAAGCATTCACTGTCTTATAACCCCGTGCGGCAATAATAGAACCAGAAAGTACTTCTAAGAAACGTTCTTCGATCCCCATTCGCTCAGCCATATCGAAGAGAGCATCAAGTCCCATCCCTGTAGTCAGGATCGCCAAGTAGGGAGGCTGATTGATCCATGCATTCAAACCTTCCTGCAATGCCTCATCATCAAGAAATACAGTCCCTTGAGCAGGTCGGCATACTGCCGTCCCCCCCATATTCTGAACCAGCTTGACCATTTCTTCCGATTTGCGTGGACCCGCCAAGGCGACAGTGAACCCTTTTAATTGCTCTGCCATTTCCTATTATCTCTCCTCTCTCCATTGCCTAACCCAACATTATTGTTTATCAGTATACTTGCAAAGGAGTTGAAAAGGGAAGATAAAAAGCCGGTTCTCCTATCAGAAATCATTCTTATTGCCAGAAGCGTGTATCTTAAAGCGGCTCGCCAGCTTTTGCAGTTCTTCTGCAAGACGGCTAAGGTCGGTAGACGAAGATGCCATCTCCTCTACAGAAGCAAGCTGCTCTTGTGCGGCAGTTGCGATAGTTTCCGTATTCACAGCCGCCTCTTCCGATATGCCGCGAATTTCCCCAATAGCCTTCTCCATATGATTAGACTCCACCAATAAGGTCTGCACAACCCCGCCCATGGCTTCAATCTTCTCCGCGGCACTCTTTACTGCTCTTCGAATACGGGAGAAAGAACGGCCGGAAGTATCCACAGCCTCAATGCCTTCGGATACGCGCTGTCTGGTGTCTTCCATCGTATGAGTTACCAGCAGCATTTCACTATTAATAGCGGTAATCTGCTCGGCAATCAAATGTGCGGATCTCTCTGATTCCTCTGCCAGCTTACGCACCTCGGCAGCAACCACCGCAAATCCACGCCCTTGTTCCCCGGCTCTGGCTGCCTCAATGGAAGCATTGAGCGCCAGCAGATTGGTCTGGCGGGCAATCCCTGTGATAACGCCAACAATACCCTCAATTTGACTGGTTCTCTCATTCAGTTTGTCAATTACACTGCCTAGCTCTCCGACCGTTTCATGGATACCATTGATTTTGTCCACTACGCTGATAACCGAATCATTGCCTTCTGATGCTGAGAGTGAGGTCTTGTCCATCATTGTAGATACTTGCTCCATATATGTGGAAATCTGCTCGACCTCGCTGGCTGTAGCAGCAGTGCTCTCCATTCCTTTTCGTACACTAACCACCTGTCGCTCCGTCCCTGCTGCTACGTCCTGAATCGCTATGGTTACCTGCTCAATCGTTTGGGCAGTCTGATCCGCACTAGCCGTCAGTTCTTCCGCTGAGGAGGATACATTGCTTGTCATCTCCTGCACACCAATAATCATCTCGCGCAAGCTAATCACCATTAATTGAAAATTCTCTGCCAGCAGCCCTATTTCATCTTTACGGAAAACACCCATGTCTTCCGACAGATCACCTTTGGCTATCACTGCAGTTGCTTTCCGCAGCCGGAAAAGCGGTCTCAAAATCGATTGAATATTAAAATAGATCACAACCAGCGCAAGCAGAACGGAAACTACAATAACAAGCAGAGCTGTATCGCGGATTCCACTAGTTGCTGAGTTAACCTCATCAATGCTGATCGTACCTCCGATTCTCCAACCCGTCAGTTCATTGACCATAAAGGTCATCTTTTTGGACGTGTCCTTGAAAATATAATCGAAGACCCCTTGTTCTTTCTCGAACATTTTCTTTACAAAATCATCGGACGATTCCTGCCCGATAGCCTCTGTAGGGTGAACTAGAAACTTCTTGCTGTTATCAACGATGAGGATATAACCTTCCTTCCCTACCTTAATTGAGGTCAGCTCCCCTAAAGTAGACAGGTTGAGATTCATTGTGATCACCCCATCACCGCCCTTAAGAACCGTTGATATCGCAATCGCGGTTTCCTTATTTACGGTTTGAAAAGCAGGAGAAATCACAGCCCCTTTCCCTTGCTTCAGAGAATTAATATAGGCGCTTTCCTGCCTTGGATCATAACCCTCTGGCAGCTTAGCATCTAAAGCATGAATAGCCTTGCCATTGCTTGTACCCACATAAATGTCCAGTACATCCGGATGCAGCGCCACATATTCCTTCAGTCTGGCTTTTACAGCAGAGGAAGTCCCCCCAGATCCCTCACTGTTGATCCCCTCAGATGAAAATTCCGCGGCAAAATAAGAAATCGCATCTATTTTGGATTGAATATTAGAGTTAATGATTTCATTTACGGCCAGCACACTTTCGGTAGCATTGTTCACCAGTTGATCTTCCACTTCCTGGCTGGCAGCTTGATAGGTTCGCCAGCCTATTATAATACTGGGCAGCAGCAGTATTATTAGGTATGTAAGAATTAACTTGGTACGGATAGTCATACCCGCATTTTTTTTCATAGATGTCATCATCTCTCTCTCATCTGAGTCTTAGGCAAGGATACATTTACCAGACTTAATATATAATTTTATATCTGTTTTAGGAACCGATTTTCCTCCTATCTTTCTTCGTTTTTCTCATTTTTTTTGAGAATTGTCATATAAATGCAACAAAAAAGGCCGCCTCAATGAAAGCGGTCTCTTCCGATATACTTATTATTGCCGCGGCACAGGGCTCCGGCACCTCTATCCTAATTATTCTTTTTGTTCTTACAGTTCGGGCAGACGCCCCCAAATACTACATGGGCATGACCAATGGTATAACCGGTATCCTTGGCCACTGTATCCATCCATTCACGCGGAACTTGATTCATAACCTCATCTACTGCTCCACAAACCTCACAAATGATATGCTGGTGATCATCCATACGTGCGTCATATCTGCTGGCAGCTTCACCAAGCTTAAGCTCACGAATCATTTGTTTATCTGAAAGATAACGCAGAGAGTTATATACAGTACCGTATGCTAAGCTATGTCCCTGCTCTACTAGCCGATTCATCACTTCCGCAGCAGTAGGATGGTCATGTGAATTAAGGACGATATCGTAAACGGCTTGACGTTGGGAGGTCAAATTTAGACTTTTCATTCCTATCATCCTCTAACTTATTTTTAGATCAAGTATAAATCTTGTAGATGGGAACGTCAATCCCATTTTTATCCACATGTTACTTTACAAGCTACCTAATCATTCCTGAATATTTAATATCTACATCAGCCTTCACTTGGAAATCAAGTTTAGAATAGAGCTCCTTCCACACTTTCATTTCCGTATCGTTATTAAAGTGTCTTGCTCCATAATGCAGCCCCCAACCAAAGGGATCAAGGCCACTTGCTTGAATTTTGGTCAGCAATGCTAAGATATCCTCTTCCAGTTCTTTTCCCCCAGCAACTGCAATTTTCTCCAGCATGCTATGAGTCACCAGATCTGGGCTACTACTCTCTTCGAGAATACCTTTTATCTTAATATGATAACGAATAGTAGCTTTCCCTTGCTCTGGTGTCACGATTTTATAGTGCGAGGATGACCTCTCTGTGTAATATTGAAACATAATTCCCTCGGAATGGGCGGGTAAGTTAGTCCGCAGATTCGGGCGTGACAGCAGATTATATAGCCGGGTCTCATTTGGCGTAAGAACCATTTTGATTTTCTCATTATTCAGCAGAGCAATTTTATCAATTAAAAACTCCTTTTCCCCTTTAGTCTCGATAATCGGCAGGATCGGATCAATCCCCTCCTCAAAAACATTTCTCATCAGCTGATAGGAATACACACTAGAAATAAATGGAGACTCCGTACCTTGTCCACTCATAGCCAGGATAAGAGAATTCGATGGGATACGCTCTGATTCGGGTCTTACCTTCAGCACTTGAAGTGCTTCCGGACGCCCTATTGCAAAATTAATAATAAGCTGTATATCTCTACGTCGCACGGCCCAATCCATAACATGGAGAATATCTTTACGGGCAACCTCCTCCCCCAAAATAATTGATTTACAATGGGAGTAATCAAGCTCCTTTTCCACTCTGGATTTCATTCTACGGAGGGCTTCCGAAATGCTTGGAGACTCCTCCGTCAAGATCTGCATCTTCTCATCAATCTTGGTAACATCCCCCTGAGGGATGGCAAGCTTTAAGCTAATCTTAAAATTCCCTTCTTCTGCACCTTGGTCAACGCCGATTGCTAACACGAAAATCCGCAAATCAATCTCCTTGAAGTCACAACCAGGAAGAAGAAGGAGTAAGGTAATCCCAATTCCAGCAAGTACTCTTCTCACAGCTTCCCCCTCCTAACTTTGCGATAGCAATAAAACAGCAGAGCGATGATGAACATCTCACCAAACCAGCGAATTTGCAGAAACCAGGCACCAAACATATTAAGTTGATATTGATCCAGCCCCATTAAGGACAGAACCATCGCGCTAAACAAGCTTAGAATGCCCCACTCTTTCCAGCGTTCTGCTTTTGGGGAATGTTTTTTTACAGATGAAAGGGCACCTTTAAAAAGCTCTAAACCTCCATGCCAATGAACAATTACACTTACCAGAGACAAACTCAAATAGGCAAAATAAAAAATAAACAGCATCCGTTCAATAATAAAGGATTCCATCCGAATACTGTCGGCCGTCGAGAACCATGTATACACATGTTTATCAATAGCAACGGTTCCGAAATAACCGATGGGAACTAACAAAGTCAAGAGCAATACGAACAGTCCCTCCACCCCTAAAATCCAGACATGCTTCAGCTTCAGTCCATGAAATACCCGATTAAATATGGCCAGGTTTAAGTAACCACTAAACGAAAAGGTGGCCGCCGAAAGGCTCATTAGGTCCGGCTTATGCCAGAAGTATGTAGTGACCTGCAGAACAGAATCCCAATTGAAGTCCGGATTGATTAACGCTTTTACGAGGCCATAAATAATTAACGGTAAGGTTACGCTGAGAATGATTTCAAGCCCATACAAGAGTGATAAAGAATCGAAGCGACAGCAGATGCAGACCAAGACTAAAAAACTGATCACAACCGTATAGGGATTCGAATCCGGACTGATAAACCGCAGCGTGATATCTACAAAGGAAAGCAATGTAACTCCCCCGGCCACACACCATAAGCCAGCAAAAAGGACCAATAAGAGTCTGGCTAACTTCTTAGGAAGCAAAGAGTCAAATATTTCCGGAAATCCCTTGCCGGGGAATTTAGCAATCAGTACAGTAAATATATAGACAAACAAAGTGCCCAAGATCGTTCCGATTAGGATGGACATCAAAGCACCACCAAAACGTCTGTCTATTAGTTCCCTTGGAACAAAATTAATGATGTTGATCAGGCTGTTCATCAGAAAAAGACAGTAGAAATAACGGCTTTTGGCCATCAATGCTCTCCACCCTTCTTCTTGCCGAGATTATCGAGAAAAAACAATCTGAAATAAGGTTGTCCGAAGCTGCGCTGTTTGCATAAATACATGGCAAATCCCACGACACAGACCACTACCCCAACCAATCCTAAAAAAGCTGCGGCAAAAAGAAAAATATACTTCAGCACACGTATGGACAAGCTCATCATATTCAGCGGAATTAGAAAATTGGATATCGCAACAGCTGAAACCAATATAATCATGATATTCCCTACAAGTCCTGCTGCCGTCGCTGCCTGCCCCAAGATAAGCCCCCCTACAGTTGTAGCCGTTGGACCAATCGCCTTGGGGAGCCGTAAGCTCGCCTCAGTCAGAAACTCCATCATCATGAGCATTAAAAGCACTTCCACAAAAGATGGATAAGGTACTGTTGCACGACTACCCGAAATAAGCAGTGCAATCTGCACCCGAATAATTTCTGGATTATACGAGGTGAGGGTTACATAGAACGCAGGCAGCCAAAGTGTCATGCCTACACCGATAATCCGCAAAAGCTTCAGAAAACGCCCCACGATAGGAAATTGGATTTTATCATCCATGGATGTGAAAAAGTCATTAAAAATAGACGGCAGCACTATCGCATAACCCGTAGTATCAAGCATTATCGCTACTTTTCCTTCAGACAAATTAAACACAACCCTGTCCGGTCTTTCGGTGATAATGGACTTCGGGAGTATTCTTAATTTATCACTGCTTATAAACTTCTCAAGTTCGCCTGTAGCCTGCAAAATATCAACCTTTAACGTCCCCATTTTCTCACGTAATTCCTTTAAAACATTCTTATCCACCCGACTGTCATCGTATAGAATCGCTATCTTTGTTTTGGAGACATCGCCGATGACCATGGTCTCCATTTTGAGATTGGTGGATTGATATCGCCGACGAATCATGTTCATATTCACTGCAATATCCTCAGTTAGTGCATCTGAAGGTCCCTGAGAAATGCTTTCTGCAGATGTTTCATTAACCCCACTAATCTCCGTATTCATAGCATCAAAGAAACAGAACGTATCCTTCAAGCCCAGAAGAATATAACCGCTGAGCAAAAGCTCGATCGCTTTATCTCTCGTAGTCGCCTCTTCACTGCCCGGATACGTCATAATGTAATTTTGGTAAGCGTTGATATTCTCCATCTCATAGAACGGTGTGATTACATTTCGGCTGAGGATCTGCGAATCCGCAACGCTTTTGATATAAAGTAGGTCGACCTGCCCAAAAGAGGTAACGATCGTCTTATCGATTAAATCCGCGAACCCGTTCAGCTGGTCTTTGATCCATTCCAGAGAAATATTGTCCTTATCCTGTTGAACTGACATGGAACATCATCCCTCCTATTTGTCCTTTACGTCCCGGATCCCCCCTTATTTTGGCACTGTTTCTTTGAATTCATGCACTGCACAATTGAACGGGGAGTTTCTTTTCACAGGACTGTGGTAATAAATGAGATGAGGATTGTACAGATGGAGGGATAATAGATGGACCCAAACCGTAAGATAACGCAAAGTCTTCCACAATTTCCGGAATCATTATGGAGAGATACCACGGATTTACCGACTTTTCCAAAGCTGGCTGAAGATATTTCTACAGATGTGGCAGTGGTAGGCGGTGGAATTACAGGCATTACAACAGCCTATCTCCTCAGCAAAGCAGGCTACAGAGTCACGCTCTTGGAAGCAGGGGAAATTCTAAGTGGCACTACGGGTTTTACCAGTGCAAAAATCTCAGCACAGCACGGGCTAATCTATCATCATTTGATAAAACATTTTGGGCAGGAACAAGCCCGGCTCTATTATCGTTCGAACAGCGAGGCTATGAATTGGATCCAGAATACTGCTGAGGAACTTGAAGTATCCTGCGGCATGAAACATGAGGCAGCTTTTCTGTACGCGGATGCTGAAGATCATAAGACGCTTAAACAACTGGAGGAAGAGTATAAAGCCTATGAACAATTGGGTCTGCCCGGAGAGTGGCTAGATAACGTCTCTATCCCTCTGATGGCCAGTGGTGCCATTAAATTACCAGGACAAGCCCGCTTTCACCCGCTGCAATATCTGAAGGGCCTGCTGAAGGTCATTCAGGATAAAGGTGGCGTAATCTATGAGCATACGATGATGGCAGATAAGGTGGAGAAGAACGATAAGCTTACGCTTTTTACTGAAAAGGACGAGTATCGGATCACCTGCCGCTACGCCGTTTCAGCTTCTCATTTCCCCTTCTACGATGGAGGAGCATTATATTTCTCGCGGCTGCATGCTGAACGTTCCTACTGTCTGGCGATCCAGCCTGAAACGGATTTTGAGGGTGGAATGTATCTAAGCGCAAGCGAACCCACCCGTTCTCTGCGTGCAGTAGAGTGGGAAGGCAGGAATCTGGTCATTGTCGGGGGAGACAATCATAAGACAGGCCAAGGCATCTGTACGATAGGACATTATGAGAATTTGGAGCTATTCGCAGGAAATCTGCTCGGCATCAAAACAATCCCTTACCGCTGGGCAGCACAGGATTTAATCACCTTAGACAGAGTGCCCTACATCGGCAAGATTTCGGACAACGCAGAGATTTATATCGCCACAGGTTTTGGAAAATGGGGCATGACAAGCGGTACGCTGGCCGCACAGATCATCTCGGATCAGATTCAGCGCAAAGATAATCCGTATACCGAATTGTACGATCCGTCCCGCTTCAAAGCTGGCACCAGCCTAAAAAACTTCATCGTGCAAAATGCCAATGTGGCAAAAGAGCTCGTGGCGGGCAAAGTGGAAATCGTCCATAAAAAGACAACTGATTTGGAAGCTGACGAAGGAGCCGTTGTGTTCCATGATGGCAAACGTGTAGGAGCTTATAAGGATCCAGAAGGTAAACTTCATCTGGTGGATAGAACCTGCACCCATATGGGCTGTGAATGCGAATGGAACAACGGGGATCGCTCTTGGGATTGCCCTTGCCATGGTTCCCGCTTCTCCTACGATGGCGAGGTTTTAGAGGGCCCAGCTTCGGTACCGCTGACGAAACTCCATGAATAATACTTTTCATGAAAAAGGCGTTCGGTTTCATGAAATTCGCAACCCGTTTTCTTAGGGGCGATTGTAATTGCCCTATAGCATTCAGGTATAATAAGACTTGAATGAAGCAGCTGCTTCAAAAAAGTTTGAAGGAGAGTGACGATAGAGATGGATTTGAGAGGAAAGAGTGTTGTAATTACTGGTGCAGGCAAAGGGATCGGAAAAGCCTTGGCTATGGCACTGGCTAAGGAAGGTGCTAATTTAGGCCTGATCTCCAGAACTTCAGGTGATCTCGAAGCGCTAAAATCAGCCTTAACGGAAGTATATGACGTTAAAGTCAGTATTGCCGTGGCCGATATCGCCGTACGCGAAGAAGCTGAACGTGCTGTTGCTTCCCTGCAAAATGAGCTGGGAGCATTTGATGCATTAATCAACAATGCCGGGATCGCAAAATTCGGCACTTTAGTAGAAATGGACCCTGCAGACTGGGAGCGCCACATCCAAGTTAATCTCTACGGTACTTATTACGTAACCCGTGCTGCGCTGCCTGCGATGATTGAGAAAAATGGCGGAAATATCATCAATATTTCATCCACAGCCGGAGAACGCGGCTTCGCGACAGGTTCTGCTTACTGCGCATCCAAGTTCGCTCTCATGGGCATGACCGAAGCCCTCGCACAAGAAGTGCGCAAACACAATATCCGCGTCGTAGCCTTGACCCCAAGCACCGTGAACACTGGCCTAGCTTCCAATGCTGGACTTAAAATCGGTGACGAAGACCGCATGATGCAACCTGAAGATGTTGCTGAATTGGCACTGACAGCTTTGAAGCTGCCGGATCGCGTCTTCCTAAAAACAGCAGGACTGTGGACCACCAATCCGCAATAAAATCGTGCTGGACGCGTAGGGAGCCGGATGATCTGGGGTGATTGCACTTTGTGCGGGATAACGCCTCAGGCTTGCTCTGCTCCGTTATCTAATTGCACTTTGTACAATAGAATCGCTCTAGACGAGGATGAGGCCTTGGGTGATTGCACTTTGTGCAATCAATTTAGTGGCTCCCCTCCTTTTAGGCGATTGGGGCTTGATTCTATTGTACAGAATGCAACAGACTGCATTATTCAGACAACATTCAGGCTATTCTGTTGCACATTCTGCAATGTAACTTCATTTGTGGGCTATATTAGGTAACCGGGACTGCAATTAGGTGCTAGCTGTAATGGTGGTTTTAAGTAAACACTTTGGAGTTGAGTTGCACTTTGGCTTAGAGTAACGTTTTATGGTTGAGGTGGCACTTTACTTGCAGTAGTTACTTTCTCTTGCGATAGACACTTTACTTGCTGTAGCCACTTTACTTGCAGTAGACACTTGGATTTTTGGCAGGTACCTGAGTTTGCACAATACTTAACGTTTAAATAGATAATAGTTGCACTTTGTACATCTATTCAGCGTAATTAGAGGATAAATCATACTTTAGTTGCACTCTATACAGTTAAAAGAAGGCTATTCTCGTCGATTCACCAGATTCGCACAAATTAGTTGCAGAGAATACACTTATTCGATCGTTTGTGGTGTGACGGATAATTTAAGTGTACAAAGTGCAATTAAGCGCCCGCGTTCTTGTGTCTTTTGGGGTGGTCTTTTATTTTGTTAGTTGGTTTGTGGTTTGTGTATTGTGTTCTGTGCCTTGTACCTTGTACCTTGTACCTTGCGCCTTGTCCTTGTGCTTGTGCCTTGTGTCATATACCATTGCTCCGTACTTTCGGGTGTAATGTGCTTTTGAGAATCACGATGTTACCTTGAGGTCTTGATGTTAATTTCCAAGGTTCTCATGTTATATTTTTTCGATTCACAATGGCCTGAGAATATACTAACTTTCTGATCGGAGGTTTATCTATCATGCTGGTAGTAACTAATACTATTAAAGTAAAAGAAGGTCATGGCGAAGCTATTGCTCAACGTTTCGGAGGAAATAATGGTGTACAGGATATGCCTGGGTTTGTACGTATGGAGGTATGGCGCGGAAATGCCAAAGAAGGTATCGAGGAATTAAAAATCTGCACCGTATGGGAGAATGAGGATGCGTTCAAAGGCTGGACCTCCAGCGAGTCCTTCCGTCAGTCGCACCGTGGTGCTGGTGGTAATGACGCAATCCTGGGTGCTTCCATCGATAAATATGAGCTAATGATCAGCCGCACGCCTGGTAACTAAGTATTAGGACTAACCAATCGGAGTTGTAGCTAGATTGGACCAGCAGTGTGTACGGGATTGTTGCCCGATAAGCACAGTAACTAATTAACTATTACTGCTAGGTTAACCGATGCAACGAGCTAATTGGCTTTACCTCCTGGCTAACCAATGCAGCGCGCTAGTTAACTCTTACCGCCGGGCTAGCCAATACAGCGCGCTAATTGGCTATTACCACTAGATTAACTGATGTAGCAGACGAATTGGCTTTACCTCTTGGCTAACCAATGCAGCGGGGTAATTAACACAGTTATCGCTTCTAAATGCTAATTGCTACAGTAAAAACTTAGAGTGATTATCGTCCAGCAGACTTATTGATTAGCCTATTAGATACAGGTCAGTTAGTTGGTACAAGCAGCACTATTATCCAGCGATGTCCTGGACCTAAGACTAAACAAACAGGGATGTCCGGAGCCAATATGGCTCGGGGACATCCCTGTTTGTTGTTTATAAACTCATTATTTACTTACATCTGGCTGAGGAGTCTCCACCTCTTGATGTTTACCCGGCCAGAACGACCAACGACCAAAGAGCGTCGTAATAGCTGGTACAAGGAACGGACGCACCACGAAGGTATCCAACAGAACACCAAGAGCGGTGATGATACCGAACTGCACAAGCACCTGAATCGGCAAGCTTGCCAATACAGCAAATGTACCTGCCAGAATGAGGCCCGCAGAGGTAATTACCGAGCTGGTCTCATTCACACCTTCCGCGATAGCCTGCTTAAGCGGCATGGTTTTACGCTTTTTCCAGATATTCGAGATCATGAAGATGTTGTAGTCTTCTCCAAGTGCCACCAAGAAAACAAAGGAATACAGTGGGATCGCTCCCTGAATGGCATCTGCTCCCATCACATAGTGAATGATAATCCAGCCTAAGCCAAGCGCTGAGAAGAAGGAGAGAATAACGGTGCCGACCAGATAGATGGTGGCCACTATTGAACGCAGATATATCAACAACAGTAAGGTGATCATTCCGATGACCACGGGGATAATCAGATCGGTATCCCGATCTCCAATCTCTTTAGTGTCGTGCTGTGTTGCCGTCTGTCCGCTTACCCACACATGATCCGCAGGGTTCGCAACGTCTACATCGATTAATGCCTGCTCTGCGGTAGCAAGAAGGGTGGGAATATGCCCCATCGCTTCTAGTGAATAAGGATTGCTTTTAAATTCAATATCAAAACCAACAATATCTTTGTTTACTGCCCCCTGCTGCGGATCGGAAACCGTGTCCACATAGGTAAGTCCGCCAAGAATGACCTTTAGATCCTCTCCACTCGCTTTTCCTTGGGTATCAATAATCAGCTTCGCTGGAGCCAATTCTCCGGGAGAGAACTGTTTGCCAATAAGGTCGAACCCTTCGCGGGACTCCATATTTTTAGGAAAAGAGGATAGGATATCATACGTAAATTTGATGCCACTGGAGAATGAAGCCAGAATCCCCAGGCCGATAACGGTCACACCTACGATAGCCCAAGGCCGGGTTACTACCAAGCCGCCAATGCCCTTTTTACGGGAAACCTTGGGTTCAGGAACAGGTTTGCCTTTAGCCTTAGCCCGTTCTACCTCCATTTGCGGTGTGCGCGGAATGAATGGGAAGAACGAGGTCCGTCCGAAGATCGCCAGCAGTGCTGGTACGAGGGTTAGACTGGCAATTCCCATGATGAAGATCGACACGCTAAATGGAATGGCAAAACGATGATAAGCTCCATACTTAGCCAGCAATAATGCGAACAGCGCGAGCACGACGGTGAAGCCGCTCATAGCAATTGCACCTGAAGATTCGGTAATGGAGCGAAGAAGGGCACGACTCTTGCTCTCCTCTACCTTCAACAACTGCCGGAACCGTGAAATCAGGAACAGACAATAGTCCGTACCAGCTCCGAATAACAAAACGGTCATAATCGAGATCGCCTGTGAATCCACTGTGATCCAGCCTTCTTGCGCCATTTTTCCAAGAATCGGGCTAGTTACGCCATAAGCGAACCCAACCGCAATAAGCGGAATAAACGCCAATATCGGCGAACGATAGATCACCAATAAGAACACCAGCACAAGCATAACCGTAGCAATTAACAAGGAAACGTCTGCGTTTTTGAACAGCCCTGTAGCATCTATGGAGATGCCCACTGGACCTGTAACACGTAAACTCAGGTCTTTTCCATCTACCTTAGCAGCAGAGGGGTCTCCGCCCGTCTCCGTGTTTATGATCTTCTTCATTTCTGTCACAGCTTCGCCGAGCTGATCACTATCTGCCGTTTTATCAAAAAGCACTGGGGTTACCAGCGTACTAAGATCCTCAGATAACGAGGCTTGTAATGCTTGTGGCGGCAGTTGTCCTAATGGTGGAACAAAATTCTGATGGGGCAATGGTTGCTGCTCCAACTTCTTGTACACAGCAGTGATATGTACTAAATCATCTTGTGAAAGCCCGCCTTCTCTATGCCATACGAGCAGCGCAGGCACTCCACTTCCACTAGGGAATTCTTGCTCTGCAATAGCTGCTGCCTGTACCGATTGTGAATCATCTGGGAGGTTAGGCGCATTATTAGCAACCTGAGAATTCACTGCAGGCCATAACAGGGTAAGTGCACCTACAAGCACAATCCATACGAGAAGAGTAATCCACTTCGTCTTTTTTCCTGCCACCCATTTTCCGTAGCCTGACATTCCCTTCATCCTCTCCTTTACCTTGCAGCCTTAAAAATGAGCCGCGGGTCATTTTTTATTCTATCATATATATGCTTTAATTTTTAATCAAACTTTTTTTATTTTTCAGAAAAAATTAAAGCACCTCATCACATATAAAATACCCCTCTCTTCACATAAAAAATCAGCATCATGTGAAAAGAGGGGTTTATGATTAACTATACTTTTTTCTTCACTTCAATTTAGCCTACGTCCAAATCCCCTTCAGAGAACTGACTGTTATAGAGATCCGCATAGAATCCGCCTTGTGCCAGCAGTTCTTCGTGGTTGCCTTTCTCGATTACACTACCTTGGTTCATGACAAGGATGAGATCCGCATCACGAATCGTCGAGAGACGGTGGGCAATAACGAAGCTTGTTCTGTTTTGCATCAGCGCATTCATCGCTTTTTGAATCAGCAATTCAGTCCGTGTGTCGACACTGCTCGTTGCTTCATCAAGAATGAGGATCGATGGATCAGCAAGAATAGCGCGAGCAATAGTAATCAACTGCTTCTGTCCTTGTGAAATATTAGAAGCTTCTTCATTTAACACCGTATTGTAGCCAAGCGGAAGTGTGCGGATAAAGTGATCAGCATGCGCAGCCTTGGCCGCCCGCACCACATCAGCTTCTGATGCACCTTCACGACCGTAAGCAATGTTATCACGAATCGTACCGTTGAAGAGCCAGGTATCCTGAAGCACCATACCAAATTTACTGCGTAGGTCACTCCGTTTCATATCGGTAATGTTGACGCCATCAATGATAATTTCCCCGTCGTTAAGCTCGTAGAAGCGCATCAACAGGTTAATCAAAGTGGTTTTACCAGCACCAGTAGGACCGACAATAGCTATAGTCTGACCTGGACTAACCTCAATATTCATGTCCTCAATCAGAATAGCATCCTCTTTATATCCGAATTTCACATGACGGAACTCAACGGAGCCTTCCGGAGCACCTTCATCAAGCTTCACAAGTGTAGTATTAACTTCTTTGACTTCCTCTTCTTCATCCAGAAGTTCAAATACACGTTCTGCGGAAGCAATGGTGGATTGAATAATGTTAGCAATATTAGCCGTTTGTGCAATCGGCTGGGTGAACTGACGTGAATATTGAATGAAGGCTTGGATATCCCCGACATCAATCATTTTTTTAGTAACAAAAATACCACCCACAACACAGATAAGCACATAACCCAAGTTACCGATAAACATCATAAGCGGCATAATCATACCCGACATAAATTGGGAGCGCCAGCCAGAATCATATAGCTTATCGTTTATTTCATCAAAATCTTTAAGCGACTGCGGTTCGCGGCCGAAAGCTTTAATAATCCGGTGCCCTGTATACATTTCCTCTACATGACCATTCAACTGACCAAGCGATTTCTGCTGTCTCACAAAATAAGTCTGCGAACGTTTGGAGATCGCCATAATCACAATAAAGCTGAGTGGCAACGTAGTAATCGTGATTAAAGTCAGCCATGGGCTGATGGTAAGCATCATCACAATAACACCAATAATAGTGACGATTGAGGTAATCAGCTGCGTTAAACTTTGCTGCAACGTGGTACTGATGTTATCCACGTCATTCGTAGCACGGCTGAGAATTTCCCCGTGTGTACGGGAGTCAAAATATTTTAAAGGTAAACGCTCTAGCTTGCTGTTGATCTGCTCACGCATGTCATAAACTACCTTCTGCGCTACTCCAGCCATTACATATTGCTGAATGTAACTAAACAAAGCACTAAGCAGATACAATCCCGCGAGCAGGATCAGAATATCATTAATATATCCAAAATCAATGGAGGCACCCTCTACACCCATCAATTTGCCGTAAGCACCTTCGAACAATTTGGTTGTAGCTTTACCCATAACCTTCGGACTGAAGATACTGAACACCGTACTGGCAATCGCCATAATTAGTACAATAATCAATTGAACCATACGTGGGCGTAAATATTTGATCAAGCGACGAAGTGTACCTTTAAAATCTTTAGCCTTTTCTGCCGGCATCCTCATTCCAGGACCGCCACCCGGTCCACCCGGACCTTTATGGCCGCGGGGAGCTGCAGGCTTATGTTCTCTGTTTTGTTCGCTCATGCTATTTCCTCCTCTGACAGCTGCGAGGATACGATCTCGCGGTACACATCACTGCTCTCGAGCAGTTCACGGTGAGTGCCCATTCCAGCAATTTCACCCTCATCAATTACAATAATCCGGTCCGCATCCATAACGGTGCTAACCCGCTGAGCTACGATCAATACGGTGGATTCCGTAGTTTCAGCTTTGAGAGCCGCGCGAAGTTTGGCATCTGTCTTGAAATCAAGAGCTGAGAAGCTATCGTCGAACAGATACACCTCAGGTTTTCTCACAAGCGCCCGAGCAATGGACAACCGCTGTTTCTGACCACCAGAGACGTTATTCCCGCCTTGGGCAATTTCCGAGTCAAACCCATCCTTCATCGCGGATACGAAATCGTAGGCTTGAGCCACCTTGGATGCATGAATGATTTCTTCATCCGTAGCATCCTCTTTACCGTAGCGGATGTTCTCATTAATCGTACCCGAGAACAATACTGCTTTTTGAGGGATGTAACCGATTTTGCTCCGCAGCTCTTCCTGTGTCATCTCACGCACATCCACTCCGTCTACACGTACAGCACCTTCATTAACATCATAGAACCTTGGAATCAAGCTGAGCAGCGTAGATTTACCCGATCCGGTACCCCCGATAATTGCGGTAACTTCACCCGGACGAGCACTAAAGCTAATTTTCGAAAGTGCAGGCTGTTCTGCCCCTGGATAGGAAAAAGATACATTCTCAAACTCAACAAAACCACGTAAAGAATCGCGTCCGTCTTTTTTAGTAGCTTGAGCTGTTGTATGCAGTTCACTCTCAGTAGGATCTGTAAATTCAGGCTGCATATCCAGTACCTCATTGATACGCACGGCTGAAGCTGAAGCACGCGGAATTAACACGAACATCATCGATACCATAATCAGAGAGAACATAATTTGCATCGCATATTGGATAAATGCCATCAGGGACCCAACTTGCAGATCGCCGTCACCAATTCGAATTCCACCAAAATAAAGAATAGCAATCATAGAAAAGTTCATTACAATCATCATCAGCGGCATCAGGCCGGCCATGATTTTGTTGACCTTGATAGCTGTATCCGTAAGATCACGGTTAGCTTCGGTGAAACGTCTATTCTCATGATCAATCCGGTTAAAAGAACGAATAACACGAATACCTGTCAGATGCTCACGCAGCACCAGGTTTAATTTATCAAGCTTAATCTGAATGGCTTTAAACAGTGGCAGACCCTTCATCCCAATAAAGAAGATCGCCCCAACAAGTACAGGAATAACGACTACAAAAATCAATGATAATTTAGCATCTTCAGATACTGCCATGATGATACCACCAATCATCATCATCGGTGCCCCGATCATCATGCGCAACATCATAGTAAGTACGGTTTGAACTTGTGTAATATCATTTGTTGTACGTGTAATCAAAGACGCTGTACCTAACTTATCGAATTCATGCAGAGTGAAATTCTCTACATGATTAAAGACTCGAGCACGCGTGATTTTACCAAACCCAGCCGCCACTTTTGCCGATAAGTAACTGGCAATTACCGAACATAAAGCACCGCCACCTGCAACCATGAGCATGAAACTACCTATTTTCCAAATATAAGCGCGATCTCCTTGAACGATCCCTTTGTCGACGATGTCAGACATCAGAGTAGGAAGGTATAAATCACCCATGGACTGCAAAAATACAAGGATTAATACAGCACCAATAGCTACCCTAAAAGGCTTCAGTTGTTTAAATAATTTAATCAAGCTTCTCATCTCCGTTCATTTGTAGCCTATCCCAATCAGGTGGTGGATTATCCTCAACGTATTCATGTACTTTAAGCAATAGCTCTGTGAGCTGTTTAGTGTCTTTTTCGCCTAAGTGTTGTACAAGCTTATCAAGCATCACATCACGATAATGTTCCGCTTTTCGTGTGAGTTCTTTTCCACGTTCCGTCAATTTTACGCGTACAACTCTTCGGTCCGAAGGATCCGCGTGTCTTTCCACCATCTGTTTCGCTTCAAGACTGTTAATCAGCTGCGTGATGGTAGGAGGAGTGAATCCAAGTAGTCGGCTGATTTCAGACACCTTAAGACCCTCTTCATCAGAATGATTCCATTTTTCAATGCATATCATTAAAGTCATCTCACTTGGCTTGTGGCCCTCAACGCCCTTTTGCCATTGAGCTTTATGCAGGCGTTTCATCGCCGCAAAAAGCCCGTGTGCGACTGAATTTTCAGTATTTTCTGTATTTCCTCCGTTTATCCCAATTTCCTTCACCTCTATTTTAGTTAGGTCAACTAATTATTAAACACTATATTATTTAGGCTACCTAATTATATTTTCGCCGGATTGCTTTGTCAAATTATGAATACGCTATCAATTATTACGAAAAAGAAAACTCCCCAGCACGAGTGCAAGGGAGTAGTTATGCGTATATGTATCTGTATATAAAATATTGCCAAGGATAACCTTTAGAATCCTGCTCCGTGCTCATAAGTTGTGATTGGTCCATTACTTCCGGAACCAACTGGGCCGATAATGATGAAGCTAAACAATGCTAAAATGCCTGCCATCATCAATAGTGATTTTTTCATCTTTTCTCACCTCCCTTATCAGCTTTCTGTATTTCTCCTGTTGATTTAGAGTTGCATAGTCCCTATTGGTCTCAAATAAGGTCACGCACTTAATGAAGTCTATTCCATTATTAGTCTTAATAGATAACTCTAAAGACTGTATGATATAGTCCACACCCGTAATATATTGTCCATTGTTTATTAGATACATGGCTATTTGATAGTACAACCGATATAATCGGTCAATATTAATGGGATCTTCAAACTGTTCAAATCGTAACATTTCCCGTGCAAAACGTTTAAGCACATCATCTACAGAAAATCTGTAATGATTAGCCGATTCCATAATAATAATGAGTCCTGGCAATATTTCTCCGGGGTGCTCAGCCAAAAAAGCTACATAGTCCGGTACAACCTTTACGTTCCCCTCCAGCATTTCCAGTGTGAAACTGTTCCCAACTGCAAATAATCGGAATTGTTCTACAGCTTGCTGGCCTACTTCATCCAACATCTCAAACCAGCCTAAGTCTGCATAACCAGCGGTATATTTCTTCGCAGCTTCATATTGACCTTGCTTCGTCAACGAAATTGCTTTAAGTAAATATCCGTGCCCATAATAAACAACGAGCGGACGTTCCGTACAGAGTTCTTCTCTTCGTTTGTCTCCGCTCCTCCGCAGTTCTTGGCGGTAAACTGCATTGGCTAAAGCTCTCAACTCATCAGCATAGATCTCCATTTCTTCCCATCTGCGAAGAGCGAAACATAGCTGTGTCAGCATCAATAAACCATCTAATTGCAAATTTTCCGGAAGGCGTCCCCTAAAAGGACTAAAGCTAATGACTGCGCGTAGCTTCTCCTCCATATCAAGTGTTTGCAAAAATTTAAAATTACGATAATGACTGATCGCGAGACGTTCACTATAACTATCCGACTCGTTCTCTACTACAATCTTGTAAAAAAACATGGATTCCTGAACTTTGCCTTTATTGAATAATTTATCAGCAACAGAATAAATGATATCCAGCGGCTTGGTAGACTCTAATAACCTGCTTATAGTTTCATCAATGCAATTCTGTTTGCCCAATTCAGCACAACGAATCAAAAAAGGCTCCACTCTACGGCGTGAGACCTTCTCATCATTGAAGCATTCATCAACATATAGAGGATATAACCAACCTTCTGGAAAACCAAAGGCTTTTATAATTGCATCTACTTGTCCCAAGGACATAGGCTTCGGCGGATTTCCATGCAGAATTGCACTGAGGCTGCCTCGATTCAGGCCACAAATTTTTGAAAATGAGGCGAGATTATGGCCGGAGCGGGACAAATTTTTCTCAATTTCTGAGCGTATAGTTGTTAACTTTCCCTCCACTCGGCACCCCCAAAGTTTGACTTGAAAAGATTCTATTAATTGACATTATAGGTGAAAGTTATGGATTGTACAACAAATAGATTGTACGACAAATAGAGGAGCCTAATACGCTCCTCTAGATCAGTAACATCTTCATAGTATTATAATTCTATGTTGTTGGTAGTTTAGCTAACAGTGATGGCGGTTTTGGAACTTCTACTATAGGATGTAATGCCGGCTTTCCGGTTGCGCAAATTTTCCATCATCTTATTTTGTGCCAGCAAAATATAGCTGTCTAATCGCTCACTGAGCTCTAGAACAGCACGGTCACTAAGACTCCGTTGCTCTGCAACCTCCAGCAATTCACATCTAAGACTCTCTATAGTTACAAGTAGCTCATCTTCTTTATAATCTTTTCTATGATTATTCTTGGAGGAATTTGGATTTTGTGTCACATCTCTCTCCTTCTCTCTATCAACATCTTCTCCTATCATAAGTCATGATACCAAAAAACATATTTTCAAAAAAAAGAAAAATTGTAGAGCTTCTAACAAAAACGGAATTACTATTTATTCAGAGTCCTCCACATGCGCGTCAGGGAGCTCATTGGGATACTGTTCTCGCAAAAGTCCCTTTGCAAAAGAAATCCATTCGCGTGCCGCAAAAGATAAATAACGGTCTCTACGCCACGCCATAGCAAGCTGCCACGGAATTACCGGATCCGTCAAAGGCACAACAACTAACCGTGATCGATCCATATCCCGGCATATGGTCTCTGGCAGCAATGCGATTCCCATACCGGCAGCCACCATGCGGCTAATTAAGTCCCATTGGGAGCTCTCATAGATTACCTTAGGCTGAAATCCCGCCTTCACACATTCCGTAATAATCCGATCATGCAGCGTAAAATCCTCCCGGAACAGCACAAACTCCTCTTCGGCCAGTTCACTTAACGGAACAAAGTCTGCACCGGCCAGCCGATGTCCTACAGGTAAAATAAGATTCAGCTTCTCTTCAACAAAGGTGAAACAATGAAGTTTGGCTGTATTTACAGGCAGCACAACCATTCCGATGTCCAGCAAGCCCGTTTCTACATCTTCCTCCACTTTTTTCGCGCCATCCTCATGCAGACGAATAGTAACCTGCGGATAACGTTTATGAAATTGACCAATCACCGAAGGGAAAAAGCTCGCCCCTACCATTGGAGGCAGACCGATGCGGATGTGGCCCTGCTCCAAATTTCGTAAGCTATCCAGCTCAGAAGACAAGCTGGCGAACGACTCCACGATATTTTGCGCTTTGGTGAACAGAATTTCCCCCGCATCTGTAAGCCGGACACTTTTCCCTTCACGGTAAAACAAATCCGCCTCCAGCTCGATCTCCATATTCCGGATCATTTTACTGATCGTTGGCTGAGAAATATATAAGGATTCGGCAGCCCGAGTAAAGCTTTTCATTCGTGCTGCTTGGACGAAATATTCTAATTGTCGGATATCCATCTTCCAACCTCCGATCCATAGATAAAAGGAATGTCATTTATTCAATCTATTCATTTTACCTATGAAAACAATTGATGTAAACTTTCATTATCATGAAAGGAGCGAAGCCTTATGAAAAAGATTGTTATAGGCTTGCTGCAGGTAGCGGGACTTACCCTATTCTCATTACTAATCAATGCTGTAACCCCATTATTGCATATCCCTATTCCCGGAAGCATACTCGGAATGATTATATTGTTTCTTTTGCTTGAGTTTGGTGTCATTCATCTGAATTGGGTTGAAGTTGGTGCTTCTTGGCTACTGGCTGAGCTCCTGCTGTTCTTTATTCCATCTGCTATTGGCGTAATGAAATACGCGAATATTCTGGAAACTGATGGTTTACGAATCCTCGCGGTGGTCATTTTGGGTACGATTGTTGTAATGGCCAGTTCCGGATTACTTACCAGTAGAATTTACAAAGCAAAGGAGCGGAAAGGATCATGTTAAACGCTCTGTTATTCTTCGGTCTTACGGTTGCTGTGTATCTACTGGCGAAACGCATTTATGCTTCTAGTGGCAAAGTGTACACCTCTCCATTGATCATTACACCAGTGCTTATGATTATCTTCTTACTCATCACAGGCATTACTTATGATTCTTACAATGCGGGAGGCAAATGGCTGACGGATTTGCTGCAACCGGCAACTATGGCCTTTGCAATCCCTTTGCATAAAAACTTCAAGGTGCTCAAAAAGCACGCCGCCGAAATTGCGGCAGGCGTGCTGTCAGGGACGATAACAGCGGTGATCTCTTCTATTCTGCTCGCCAAATGGCTGCATGTCAGCGGCGATCTGGCAGCCAGTCTGGTTCCACGTTCGGTGACTACGCCGATCGCTATGAGCATCTCGCAAAGTATCGGCGGTGTACCGAGTATTACTGCAGTCTTCGTCATCATTACCGGGATACTCGGTACAATGATGGGCCCTACAGTGCTCCGCATCTTCCGCATTGACAATGAAATCGCGCGTGGTGTATCGCTGGGAACCGCTGCGCATGGTACAGGAACATCCAAGGCCTTCGAGCTTAGTTCACTGACCGGAACCATCTCCAGTATTGCGATGATTCTGTCCGCGCTGTTATCCATAGGTGTGGCGCCAGCTTTACTCGCGGTATTCCTCCACTAGGCTAACCCAGCTTGAGCCAAGGACATGTCTCTTTAGCACATCTAAGGCGACATGTCCTTTTTTTAAGAGATCTAAACCTAGAATTTAACCGGAAGTCCACTTTGTGCTGAATCGTAAGCCGCGCAGGTTACTTTAAGCGTCTTGAATCCATCCTCATAGTCACTGAGAATACGTGAACGATCACCTGTCCGTACAGCATGCAGAAAAGCTTCACTTTCCACTAAATATGGATTTCCTGTGTTTTCAAATTCGGTGCTATTGCCACTTCGCACTTCCAAGAGACGATCCGGGTTCCAATCCAGCAATCCCCGATCATTATAGAAACTAAGTCCTACACTTCCCACCGGATCAGGCAGTACACATGTATTTGAAATATTAGCTATGATTCCATTCTCAAGCTTAAGAGATACGGTACCTACATCGGCTACGCTCACACCTTCATGCTGCTCATGCATAATTCGGTTTCCGAACATGCCGTATACTTCTTTTACCTCTCCTGCCAGATAACGCACTAAATCGACGATATGAGTAGTCTGCTCGGTGAACTGTCCTCCGGATTGCTCCTGATCACGCCACCAAGCTACGCCCGGCATGCCGCCCATCCACTGGCCCATAACCATACCGATCTTATCACCACGTAGTGTTTCCTTGAGCCGTCTGACATTCTCTTGATAACGGAAATGGTAACCTACCGAGGTCAATAAATTATGTTCTTTAATATCTTGCAGCAAGCTCGCAGGAATTTCAGTAGTCATACTAAGCGGCTTCTCTATAAAAAAAGGAATATCCCTCTTGATTAATGAACGTTCAATCGCACCATGAGATTGTGGAGGCACACAGATATAAACAGCATCAAGCGTCTCTGCATCCAACATCTCTGTAATATCACCATATCCAGCAGCTCCGTATGGACGTGCCATATCTTCGCCTTTGGCTTTACTGCTTCCACAGACTGCCTGCAACTGGACATCATCCATCCCTGCCAGCAAATCAGCATGTACCTTAGAGAACCAACCCGTACCCACAATACCCACTTTTAATGTCATATTATTTCCCCCTGCCGATTGATTATGAATACCCTTTCGTAGATTATAACCTCTTACGAGCGGATAAGATAATCTCTCCATTCTTCGGGGAGCAAATGCATATATGGACTCTGCAAAAAACGGTCATCAGCCAACACGATAATGCCCGTATCCGTCTCGCTGCGAATCAACCGGCCTCCGGCTTGCAGTACCTTGCACATTCCCGGATAGACATAGGCATAATCAAAGCCATTTTTTCCTCTGGCATTAAAATATTGACGCAGCAGATTGCGTTCAAGACCAAGCTGTGGCAGGCCAACGCCAACAACCATAACCCCATTGAGGCGATCCCCTGGCAGATCCACACCTTCTGAAAAAATTCCTCCAAGTACAGCAAATCCCAATAACGTCTCGCCATTGTCTGGACTAAATGCGGCTAAAAAACTTTCTCTAGCTTGCTCGCTCATGCCTGTATCCTGCATCAATGTCCGGATTTCAGGGTAATTCTCCGTAAAGGCCTGATATACGTTTTGCAAATAGAGGTACGAAGGAAAAAACACCAGATAATTGCCCTTTTTAGAGACCATTTGGCTCAGTGCTTTAGTCAACGGAACTAGGGAACCTTCCCGGTCATGATAACGTGTGGAGACAGGTAAGACGGTTACTTCCCACTGCTCTTTCTGAAAAGGGGAAGTAACGGTTAGACTGTAATCTTCCTCCGCCGCACCAATCATATCCCGGTAGTAAGATAATGGAGAAAGTGTAGCTGAGAACAGGATCTGACTGCGAAAGCTCTTGGACATCTGCCGAAGCAGATGCGAGGGATCCAAATTGAATAGCTTGAGATAGACATCCCCTCTACGAACCTCCGCATAGGTAATGTAGCGTTCATCATAGGTCTTAAAGGTGCGGAGCATGCCCTGAACTGCAAAATAGGTATCCAAGAGGACATTTTCCCCTTCTCCTTCCCCATTCAGTGAGACAATACTGGAGCTCGGGTGAATAAGTTCCTGTTCCGCCTCCAAAGAAAATATCTCAAGCAAAGCCGGCAGCTCCTCCGGGAACGAGTCCCACTGCCCTTGCCCCTCTTCATTGCAAATTTTGCGAAGGGAGATGAAAAAAGCATTCACCGATTTAGCGGCTGTACTCAAATTCCGGTTCATTTCTTTATATTGGCGCTGGATTTCCAGGAAAGGGGCTTTTAGCAAAGAGGCGGAGAACATTTCCCGTCCCCGGTCTACCAGATTATGTGCTTCATCTACTAGAAGTACCGTTTCTCTCTTTCTTTCCTCTGTTAGCCGTTTCAGACTGATGCGAGGATCATATATATAATTGTAATCGCAGATCACAGCATCACAGGCATAAGCTGCATCCAATGAGAACTCAAACGGGCACACTTTGTGTTTGTGAGCATACAGTGCAAGGGTGTCTCTGCTCATGAGCGTCTCGTGCTCTAACAGATCCATCAACGCGTCGTTGATCCGGTCATAATAGCCGTCCGTATAAGGACAGGAATCCTTACCGCAAATCCCCTCTTCGCGAAAACAGGCCTTCTCTTTAGCGGTAATTGTGATGACATGCAGCTGAAGTCCCTGCGTTAGCAACAGCGAGATGGCTTCCTGCGCGGCAAAACGGGTAACTGTCTTTGCCGTTAAATAGAACAATCCCTTAGCTTGTCCTTCGCCCATCGCTTTAAGGACAGGGAACAACGTCGACATTGTTTTCCCGATACCTGTGGGGGCTTGAGCGAACAGACTGACCTTTTCCACGACGGACTTGTATACAGCTCCTGCAAAATGACGTTGTCCCTTTCGATAAGAGGAGAACGGAAAGCTCAACTCCCGAAGACTCTGCTCCTTCTTAGCCTCATGACGAACCATCATCTCGGCGTATGGAGCATATCTAGCCACTGTGTCATTCACAAATGAAATCAGTTCTTCAAAAGACAACGTTCGGTACAAGCTTTTTTGCTCATCAGTGGCCCGGTGGACATAGGTAAGCTTAACCTGAATAGAAGAAAGCTCTTGCTCCAGAGCTATCATATATGCGTACATCAGCGCCTGTGCCCAGTGAACCTCATGTCCCTCATCCAGTAAATCCAGCAGTCCGGAGGTTGACTTGATTTCTTCGACCGTAAAGCTCCCATCCTCCGAGACAAGCAATCCATCACAACGCCCATCTACAACATAAAGCAGGTTTCCATAAGGAATTTCCGTTTTCAAATAAACCTCTTTGCGGTCACCTTCCTTATATTGCTTTTGGATTTTCTGATGAATTCTTGTGCCTTCGACCATAGCGCCCGTTCCATGAAAGCCAGGCTCAATGCTTCCGCTGCGAAAAACATATTCAACGAGAGTTCTAACTGATAAAGCTACTGTAGAGCCCATCCGGCATCACATCCTTTAATTTTCCATATATTCTTTTTGCTCCCAATCGCCATTTTAGTCCTGAATTCGTTGTATAACCCTGCATGAGAGCAGGAGCGTCAGCTTCAACCCTATGTGTTTAACTTTACGCACTCCGCTAAGCTTATACTTAGGTTCTCGATTTTTGACATTCTATAGCTAGCCCTGCATAATAAATTTTATTACTATGGAATTATTTTGTCTGGGGCGCTGTTTCTTCCTAGCCGGGAAATAGCGTTTTATCATGTAGAAAGAAGGCGAAGCTGTGTCATCCTTTAACTTTAAACAGTGGATCGTTAAACCTTTTGTGTTTTTCACAATAATTTTTATTCTAAAAGCTTTCTTGGCATGGGGCGTAATCTTTGACGATATATTGCCCTGGAAATCATTATTAACTGAAATCCCCTTTGCTTGGGCGCTCTTCTGTATCATTGAACGTTTTGGTTCCAAGCGCAAGCTCGGATATTACATGACCGTAAATTTATTAGTGACAGCCATTTTCTTCGCAGCCATTATGTATTTTAAATATTATGGTGTTATTGTGACTTACCATGCAGCGGAGCAGGTGAATCAAGTCACCGCCGTCAGCAACAGCGTATTCTCACTAATGGATCCATACTACCTGCTGATTTTTACAGACATCATTATTCTCGGAGTTTATTTCTTCTTTAATAAAAAAGGCCGGGTCTATAAGAAAGAGAATATCAACCGCCGCCGTGGCGGAAAACTTAAGTACAGCGTTCTGTTTGCAGTCTCACTTGCTTTATGCCTGTTCAACATCTTGCCTAATAAGGCCAGCATGAACGAAATTAAGAAAGCCCAGGAAATGGGAATTCTTAATTATGAAGCCTATACGATCTTCGCTAAAGAAGAGCCTGAGCTAGTCAATTCAAGTGACATTACACAAGATGCCATCAACAAATTGAAGGGGATTAATACTACGGCTAGTTCTCCACTTCAAGGCATCGCGAAAGATAAGAACCTTATTATTATTCAAATGGAATCTTTCCAGAATTTTTTGCTAGGACTCAAATTAGACGGTCAAGAAATTACACCGAACCTGAACAAGGTGATGAAGGACAGTCTTTACTTCCCTAATTTTTATCAAATGGTTGGTCAAGGGAATACGTCGGATGCAGAGTTCGTAGTTAATACTTCCTTCTACATCCCTCCACGTGGAGCGGCAACGATGTCCTATGTAGATAAGGTACTGCCGAGTCTGCCACGTGTGCTTAAAGAAAATGGTTATCAGACTGCAACCTTCCACACCAATGTCGTAGAATTCTGGAACCGCGGCGAGCTGTATGACTCCCTGGGCTTCGATCATTATTATGATCGCAAATTTTTTGGTGAAGATGATGTCTTTTTCTTTGGCGCTTCTGATGATACGCTCTACAGTAAGACAGCCGACAAACTAAAAGAAATGGACCAACAGGAGCAGCCTTTTTACGCTCAAGTCATTTCAATGTCAGCGCATCACCCTTTTACTATTCCGGAAGAAAAATACCGTATGGAGCTGCCAGAGCGTTATGAAGGTACTTTTGTTGGTGACTATATCCGTTCCCAGAACTATGCGGATGATGCTTTTGGACATTTTGTAGAAGAGCTTAAAGCGAAAGGTGTCTGGGACAATAGTGTAATCATGATTTATGGAGATCATATGGGATTGCCGATTTATTCCCTCGATCATGATGATAAAGAATTGATGACTGAAATCTATGGTCATGAATACAGTTATGCGGATATGATGAACATCCCTCTGCTTATTCATGCAGGTGATGGCGTAGCGCCGCAGACCATTGATGAAGTAGGCGGAGAAGTGGATATCATGCCAACCGCTGCAAGTCTGCTTGGGATTTCATTAGAGAATAACGTATATTTTGGTCAAGATCTACTCAGTCAGACTTATAATTTGCTGCCAGAACGATATTATTTACCTTCTGGTTCATTCATTGCCAGCTCAGGATTGCTTATTCCTGGTAACAGCTTTGAAGACAACACTCAGTACTCTATTTATAACGATGGAACAACACCAAGTGCCACTGAGGACGAATATAACCGTGCCTTGAGGCTTTTACAGCTTTCCCACAGCTATATCACTCAGTTGCCCGACAAACAACCTAAACAATAAATTACAGGGCGTAGGCAACCAACGAACAAAAACAGCAGAGCAGCGATTCCCCAATAATGGAGAACCGCTGCTCTGCTGTTTTTTATAAAGATATCCATTCCGAAGCTTAGCTGACTAACGCTCCTGATCCTCGATCATACGGTAATACTCTGCAAAGTTGCGTAGTTCTTCGGGCTTCAGTATGGACAAATGCTCCGCCAGCAGTTCTTTGGACCGGAAATGTCCTTCTTCCAGCACCTGCTGACCCTTCTCGGTGATCGTTACTACAACCGCTCTCCGATCCTTCCCATCCGGCTCACGCTTGATATAACCCAGCACCTCCAAACGGTCCAGCATCACCGTCACTGCACTGGATTTGACCTCCATACTTTCTGCCAGCTGTACCACCCGCGACTTCTTTTCTTTCGCTATCATATTTAACAGACCCATCTGAGGCACCGTAAGTCCGAGTTCTTTGTGCAAAGACATTTGAGACATAATCTTACGCTGTACTCTCCACATGGATAGTCCAAGACGATCAATTAACGGATCTATTTGATGTGGCATATTTGTTCAACCCCAATCCGTTTTTAATAACTCAAGCGTACCACTAGAACTGGTAATGATTCAATGGTTTTGTCTACTAAACCATTGAAAGCATGCTGGAAAGCGCAGACTCCCATGATTCTCCAATTTCCGACACAGAAATACTATATTCCATGTAAGGTTATAAGCATATCAATACGATATAATCGTAGAGGTGAGAGCTATTATCACTGAGAACATAATTTGTCAAGGTTGGTGCGAAGAATGAAATTAGCAACTAAATTAACTTGGATGATGTTCGTCGTCTTACTTCTTGTAGGATCATCCATCGGGTTTTTCGGATACCGTACAGCTTATAAG
Organism: Paenibacillus sp. FSL R5-0928; assembly: GCF_037970385.1. Taxonomy (NCBI): domain Bacteria; kingdom Bacillati; phylum Bacillota; class Bacilli; order Caryophanales; family Paenibacillaceae; genus Paenibacillus; species Paenibacillus sp. FSL R5-0928. The sequence continues at coordinate 6,815,396 of NZ_CP150225.1, forward strand.
CAAGTAGACGAAGCTGCAGGTATCGAATTGGTAGGATGCGCTAATATTACAACCGGCCTGATTGACCCCGCAGACATTTCCGCATTGTTGGCAGGCGATCAAAGTAAACTGGAGGCTGTAGAGGATCGAATCGGTTGGATTGTAGCACATAAGGCTATTTTTAAAGAGGCATTCATCTTATCCTTAGACGGAAAAGTACTTGCCGCAGATTCAAGCTTCCAAGCTAGAGGTTATAAAGCAGGCGATACTTTTTATTTCCCAGCTGAAGTTAAGCAACATATCACTGAGTCCAAGCATTCCTCCTACTCCAAGGTTTATACATACGAAGGTACCTCACTTAAGACAGGTTACGGCCCCATCTATCAGGATCATGATCCATCCAAACCTATAGTTGCGCTGATGGCCATTAATTTCGATGGCTCCATAATTCAAGAAAGAACCCAAGATATCATAGTTCAGCCCTTTATTATCGGAGCTTCCATTCTGGTTATAGCTATCGTAGCAGCTTATCTGTTAATCCGCCGAATGATAAGTCCGTTAACGAAGCTGTCTAAAGGGGTCAATCTTGTTGCACAAGGCGACCTTACTCATAATCCTATTTTATTCAACAGCAAGGATGAGATTGGTACATTAGCCCGTAATTTTAATGACATGACCCAAAGCCTGCGCTTGCTTATTACCGAGGTCAATGAGACTTCCATGCAGGTAGCTTCCTCGTCCGAAGAGCTCTCTGCCAGTGCACAGGAAACCAACCGGGCCGGTGAGTACAGCGTCAATGTTACAATTGAGCTTGCCGATAGCGCGAATTCACAGCTGCAGAATATGGAGGGCGAATATAAGTCTGTACAAGACCTGTCTCGCTTCATCACAGAGATTGCAGGCAATGCAGATAACGCGATGAATAATGCGGTCAGCAACGCTAATAAAGCCCGTACAGGCCGTGAAGCAATGGATTCCACCACACAGCAGATGAGAGTCGTAAGTGACAGCATTACCGACCTAGCAATCATTATTGAAACCTTGGGTGGTTATTCCAAAGAAATCGAAAATATCGTGGGTACTATTGCCAGCATCGCAGAGGAAACCAATCTCCTGTCCCTAAATGCAGCGATTGAAGCCGCAAGAGCTGGAGAAGAAGGAAGAGGGTTTGCGGTCGTTGCCCATTCCGTGCGTAAGCTTGCTGAGCGCTCAGCCCATTCCGCTGCGCAAATTGGCCAGCTGGTAAACATCATCGTGAATCAGATGGATCAAGCAGGAGAAACAATGAAACGCTCTACAGAAGAGATGGAGCACGGCAGAGAAATGATTGCCACGGCAGGCCAGTCCTTCTCGGAGATAGAAATGTCTGTCTCGGGAATGGCCTCACAAAGTCAGCAGATCTCCGGAACAGTTCGACAGCTTTCGCTAATTTCCGACCGTCTCGTTACAACCCTTCAGAATATCGTAAATGTCGCTAATCAGACAGCCAGCAGTGCAGAGACATTGTCCGCTTCCTCAGAAGAACAGCTTGCCGCGATGGAAGAAGTTGAGTCTGCAGCAGCTTTCCTGTCCTCACTAGCTGAGAAGCTGCAAATTCTGATTGAACGATTTAAGGTTTCTTAATAGCAAAGGGGCTAGCGTCCAAGCAGAGAAATTCTGCTTGGACGCTAGCCCCTTGTTCTATGTATTGAGATCATCTGCTACGATACTGCTGTATTCGCTATAAACCACTGGCCCAGCTCATGCACCGGCATTGGCCGCCCATAATAATAACCCTGCATCACTCTGCAGCCTAAGGATTGCAGCAGCTCAATCTGCTCTGGTGTCTCCACACCTTCCGCCACGACCTCCATATTAAGATTGGTGGCAATCGCAATGATATTACTGATAATAGCTTTCTTGGAATGCATCTTGCTCTTACGAATAAATACCTGATCAATTTTGAGTGTGTTGACTGGAATCTCATCTAAATTACCAAGGGACGAAAAGCCTGTCCCAAAGTCATCCAGTGATACCCTTACCCCAAGTGCCCGAAGTCTGGATAGCTGCGCAACCGTCTCTTCCATGTTATTCATCGCAATGGACTCTGTAATCTCCAGTTCAAGGAAATGTGGTTCTAGGCCTGAACGTGTGAGTGCTTCTTCTACAACATCGTATAAGCCCCCACCCTCAAACATCCGCGCTGACATATTAATAGAGACTGCGACATTTGCTATCTCTTCCTTATGCCAAAGCATGTTCTGGCTGCATACATCATGCAGCATCCAATAGGTAATGGGGACAATTAGTCCCGTTTCCTCTGCGATGGGAATGAATTCCGCGGGAGAAATTATCCCATGTTCAGGGTGCCGCCAACGCAGCAGTGCTTCAAGACCCACGGTAACGTTCATATACGAATCCCATTTCGGCTGGTAAACAACCATAAACTCGGAGCGTGCCAGCGCTTTACGAAGATCCTTCTCCAGCGACATCCGTCGCAGCTGATGGCGGTTCATCTCCTGATCGAACACACTGAATTTATTCTTACCCGAATCCTTAGAGGTATAAAGAGCTGTATCGGCTGCCTTCATTAACGCTGAGCGGTCAGTTCCATGCATAGGGGTCATACTGATCCCCACGCTTGCAGTAACATATAGCTCATTACCCTGAATGCTGTAGTATTTCTTAAGCTCATATAAAATGTGCTCTGCTTCCTCTTGCGCATCCTCCACAGTACAATCTGGAAGAGCGATCAGGAATTCATCTCCGCCCAAACGAAAGACCTTGCCTTTACTTCCTACAGAGCGTCTTAATCTTATAGCGACCTCTCGCAGTAACAAGTCCCCTATATCATGTCCAAGCGTATCATTAATCGACTTAAACCGATCCAGATCCACAAAAAATACGGCGCCAGATCTACTCCCGAAAAATTCATCTTTAAAATAACGTACCAGGCCATGTCTGTTCGGAAGATCAGTTAGTGGATCATAATAAGCCATCCGTTCCAGCACATGCCGGTCCAGAAATACAGCACCACCAGAAATCGCAAGCATAAATAGCGTTACCAAGGATACTCCCATTAAAAGAATAACATCAGTCTCCATAAAAAAAGTTGTATTGCCTAGCAGACCGTTATATTCAAAATGAGTCGCCCTTACACTCGTATAATGCAATCCAGTCACCGAAAATCCGATAAAGAGAGCAGAGTATAACTTCCAGCGGTTAAAACCCACATAGTCTTTAAACTTGTGAAATAGAAATAATCCGATAAAAGACGAGAGCATAACGAGGATTACAGCACATGTCTGAGTCCATATCTCATAATGAATCTCCGCTGCGATCTTCATGGAGGACATCCCGATATAATGCATAGCAGAGATCCCGCTGCCCAGAAGAACACCACTAACTATTAAACAACTTTTTCTTAAACGTGGCACAAACGTAATCCGGAATGCCGAATAGCAGCACAATACACCAACCAATAACGATAATACAGCCCTGCCTGGATAATAATTCACGCTAAAAGGAAAACGGCTCGCCATAATCCCTACATAATGTATCGACCATATGCCACTGCCGAGTACACATGCCCCCGATATTAACCATAAGCGACGAACTTTCCCAAACGAGCGAGGGACTTGCGAGATCAGATTCAGCGCGGAATAAGCTGCAGTCGCCGCTAGCGCAAATGATAGTAAAACAATCCAAACGTTATAGTGGATTCCCATTTTATCCATTAGTTAACCTCTTCACCGGTTTTGAATACCGTAATCGCTGCAGCGTATTTCTCAAGTAAAAAATCAGTACACGAATATCAGATAAATGGAAGAGTGCGTAAAGATTATAGGTTATCCCTGAAAAGCAACTTTAGATGTATTCTACCTTGTATTCAGCCGATTGTCTAAGAAAATACTGGAATTTATACCCTTTTTTTATGTCGGCAAAAAATGTCCATATTTGACGCATTCACTCACCCCGGAAAGTTGGATATGTGACCTGTGGTTGATGGGGTTTTGGGGAAGGTCTTTCGCCATAACCATTGATTCAAAACTACCAGAACTAACAGATAGATGTAAATTCCTCCGGTAAATAAAGTGAAGACATAGTGAATACCCGCCATCCCCATCAGCAAAAACATAAGCATGAAGGCGACTCCAGTGTAATCCTTTTGTTTGGCTGCCTCATAACGCTCTGAAAAAGGTAAGCTCCGCGGATAAACACGAAAGCAGATGACTGAGAAAATCAGCATGGCGAATAATACCACTACTAAATCAGGTACAATGTGCACACCGAACAACAGAATGAACAATACCGCATCTACTGCAAATAAAGGCAAGACTAGCCGCAGCAGCGCCGCCTTAAGCATCCCACGGTAAATAGGCGTGCTATCGGGTAAAGGAATCAGCCTATAAATCCAAGCTCCTTTATAACTTGTAGAGTAGCGTAGCATCTGTATTACAGTCTGCATTAACATCGTGCAGAAATAGATTAACAAGTACACTTTTGAACCTTTAAGGGAACCATCATAACTATTCTGCAATATACCAAATATAAAAATAAACGGGAATGCGATAGAAAAGCCAAGTGCAGGATAGACCTTCAGCTTAAAATCGCGCTCATTCTTCATCATGGACCAAGTAAACCGAAAGAAAATCCCCTCTGCCGGTTCCTTGCATACTCTGCGCGAGAGCCACTCTGCGAGCTGGCCCTTGTCTTTTCCACCGGAGCCTTGCTCCGCCAGCTTTTGCAAATTCCGCTCAAACTGTGGCATCAGCTTAATATAAGCTACGATCAGTACAAGTGGGGTTATCAAAGCCAGCAATGAGAGAATGAAGTAATAGGGTTCTCTCGCTCCACCAAGCAACAGTTCAAACGGAGCCGCGAACCAAACCGGAAAAATAAAGTACTGCCACCAAGCAGGATGATAAGCAGCACCAAGCTCAGTGAGGTTGAACAACCTGGAGATGAATTGATAGCCCACCATTATTCCGATCGTTAGAAGGATTTGCGTATAATTTATAATATCCTTGAGCTTCTCCCCATCAAAAAACCGCATGATCATCAGGTAGAGCAGTGCAGTTATTACGAGGATAAAACAGTCTAACAAGACAATTGTCACCGCATACATCAGAAAAAAAGCGATCCCCTGCTTAAATAGGCTAAATACCAAAGATGGACCAGTGATCGACAATGTAACTGTCCCTAAGTAGAGAAGAACGTGGATACTTTTGGCCATATTTAAGGTGGTTCGGTTGACGGGTTTGGAAAAAAGAATATTTTTATCACGTAAATCAAGCATTACTGAAGAAAAATCAGAGATCAGGGTTGTGGAGACAAAAAACATAATGATCCCAAAGGTTAAGCTCATTTGCAGCATATAGTGATCATTGGATAGCGTTAGCGGAATTAATATTAAACCAAACAGTAAGTAAATCCACTGCAATCGCAAAGGCGAACCTTCTTTAACGTTCTCCTTTTTCTGCATACCTGCAAGCGCTGTAGGCATTCTTCTTCCGTCCATGGTCAGTTTGATCTGCAGAATACTCCGCATGGTGTCATAATCGACTCCAAATCTTATAAATGCACCCCGCAGCTTATCCAACAGCCTCAGCACGAAGAAATCAGTCATAAGAGGATACCTCTTGCTCTTGCATGACCGCAACAAATTCACCAGCGATATCACGGTATTTATCAAATCCGGTTAATTGATTGAAAATATCTTCAAGCGTCCCTTCGCGGCCTTTCTCCTTCAGCTCCGCAAAACTTCCGTCCGCCACAATATCCCCGCCATCAATCAAAATGATCCGGCTACTGATTTTCTCAACCACATCCATGATATGTGAGGAGTAAAAAATGGTCTTCCCCCGTGCCGCCAGCGATGCAAAAATCTCCTTCACTATCATCACGCTATTAGCATCCAAACCACTCAGCGGTTCATCCAGGAATAAAATATCGGGGTCATGCAGCATGCTGGAGATAAGCAGCACCTTTTGCTTCATCCCTTTTGAGAACGAAGAAATCCGCATATCGTAAGACTTCTCCAAACCTAGCAGTGTGGTTAATTTTTTGGCCTTGTAGTCCGCCTCCGCACGACCTAGCCCATACAGCTCGCCAACAAAGGTTAGATACTCTCTTGCAGTGAGGCTATCATATAATTCGGCTACCTCCGGCACATAACCTATACGTTTCTTGTAAGAAACATCTCCATCAGCAATATCCTTACCGAAAATCTCCACTTTACCGTTATATCCTTCTACCAAACCGAGCATAATCTTCACCGTTGTACTCTTACCTGCCCCGTTAGGGCCGATATAACCAATAATTTGTCCTCTATATACCTTAAGATCAATTCCCTTTAGCACCATTCGGTCTGTATAGTTCATCCATAAACCTGAAATCGCTATGACCGGATCGTCAGCTAAACCCATATCTCAGTCCCCTTTCTAGTAACTAATCAATAATGTGAAATATTACTACTTTATGTAATTACAATAATTGTATCATTTAGTAGAATCCTCTTCCATGATTTAGTCTGCTAATCTTATGTCTAGTTAAAAAAAGAGTGACCATTAGGCCACCCCCTAGAGATTTATAGCGAAAGGCAGCGCCACCGATGCCACGAAATGGCTGTAGGCACTCCCTTTATTTTAGTAAACCGGGCTAAGATCAGAGTCCGTTTGGTGGGGTAGCATTTTTGCATAAGAGAGCGAGCACGCTATCGGACACAGCTGACCTTATACGCGGCTTTTTACCACATTTGGAGTGCTAAAGGACCCCATAGTCGCTATCAGCATGAAAAACACCATAAACGCACCTTTTTCTAAGCGATAGCGTCGCTGGAGTCCGAAACTATGCCCCAAAGGCTGGAATGTGGAAAATAACGTCATCTGGGTCCGAAAGTCGCGCCGATAATGAATGAGCTGCTGAATCAAGCGGGCAAGAGGGCAAGCGTGCAAGCGGACAGGGCAAGGGCAACCAGCCAGCTAACAAACAAAAAAACAGAGCGGCGATACTCCAATAAAAGAGGAATCGCTGCTCTGCTGTCTTAGCCGAGTCGCCGCACTCATAGTTGAACGCTACTTACGTGACGTCCGCTATGTCTTAGTCGCTGATTATTTGGATAGCAAATTGTAAATAACCTGTGCTGCTTCTGCTCTTGTAGTGACTTCCTCCGGATTGAGTTTACCGTTCGCTCCGGTCACTACACCTCTCTCTACCAGCGCTTGAAGGGCTTCTTGTGCATAACCAGCGATCTGTCCAGCATCACTAAAGCCGGAAAGCGTGGCCGCTGTTTTCTCAGATGGCAGTTCACCTAGCGCTACAAGCGAGCGGTACAAGAGTGTAAATAGCTCCTGCCTAGTGATCTGAACCTCTGGCTGGAATTGATTATCACCCGAACCCGTTGCTACCCCAAGGCGCTTAGCTGCAGCAAGATAATTCGTATAATACGTATTGCCCGCATCTGCAAAATTATCTGCGGCAACCTCATCTGGTGCGATGTCATATGCCTTAAGCAACAGGACAATGAACTGTCCTCTGGTTATTGCGGCATTAGGACTGTAATGCTCAGCATCCGTACCAGATGTGATACTGCGTGCTGCCAAGAAACCTACTGCATGGCTATACCATGAGGCATCTGGAACATCTGCAAAGCTCACTTGATTATATCCAATAATATATTGGGAGAAATGTGTGGTTATGAAATCTACAGTTCCCTTAGCGGCATTGTAATTCCCACGTACATTGTCCAAACTTCCAGTGCTGTTAATGTGATACACAATAACCGCATCTGACCGTTCTCCCGCTTGCAGCACGTACGGTACGCTGACACGAACACTGCCCCCACCGAAGGTGGAAATCGTGCTTTCACCCGCTATAACCGACAAGTCATAAACTGGTCTGTCTCCGAGAACAGCCTTGCCTTCTGCCGTTAATGACACCTTCGCGATTCTAATAATGATGTCTCCGGCATCTGAAGCTGCACTAATGCTTGCCAATGATTGGGCATCAAACGTAATCGTACCCACATTCTCATAATCAATGGTAATCTCCGCCTTCGTTCCGGCGGCTAACTCATTAATTATGCTTCTTGGAAGAGTAAGTTCAGCGGTTTGAGTATCTGAAGTAGCTGCAACACTAATTTCAAGAACAGCTTTCTTCCCATCAGCTTCTGCCTTCTTAGCGAGACTCACGAATTCAGCAGCCGTTTCTTTTGTGATCGTTGCAGTAGTCACTCCTGTGGTTTTATCCGTTTTAGTTGCTGCTGTTGCTGATAGGTTCACGGTACTCCCTGCTGTTGCCGTAGCAACCAGTTGAGGGCTTGCCGATGGTTTTGGTGTAGTCGTGCTGCTCGGTGTAGAATTGCCACCCGATCCACCCGATCCACCTGTTCCACCTGTTCCAGGATCTGAAATAGGCACATAGGCCGGAACAACAATGTCAGTCGCTGGACTTGCCTTATAACCTTCTTTGGCTGCGTATCTCACTTGATACGTGCCCGGTATTAATCCTGTGATTTCTTTATCTGGTGCATACACATAATTAGTTACACTCGACAGCTTATATTCTAAGGCTGTCGTGGTTCCCGTAATTCTTCCATCATTGTTCGCTGCTGAGGTAGGAGCAGCTCCCTGTAACCCAGTTGGAGCTGCTTGTTCCGCAGTGAATGCTGGAACGATTACATCTGCTGCTCTACCCGCGTTAAATCCTTCTTTAGCTGCGTATCTTACCTGATAGATACCCGGCACCAGTCCAACGATCTCTACATCTGATGCGTAGACATAATCGGTAACCGTAGACAGCTTATATTCCAGCGCTTTCGTAGTTCCTATAATTTTACCGTCGTCATTGGCTGCACTGGTTGGTGCTATACCTACTAATCCTGTAGGTGCCGCTTGCTCACCATATGCCGGGACTTCAACTGTAGCGTCTTTACCTACGCTGTATCCCTCTTTTGCCGCATATCGCACATTATAGAAGCCCGGAGTAAGACCAGTGATAGCTGTACCTGTTACAGGCTTATAATCAGCTTCTCCAACGCCTTTATACTCCTGTCCTTCAGCAGAACCCGTAATTTGCCCATCATCATTAGCTTCAGAAGTAGGTGCTACGCCTACCAGTCCTGTCGGGGCTGCTTGTTGATGGGTGTAAGCAGGAACTTCCACACTTACGTCTTCGCCAGCATTATAAGGAATGATTGTGGGTCCAGCTGCGGAAGTTGGCCCTTGATAGCCCGATGTAGCGGCATATCTTACCTTATAAACACCAGGTGCAAGCCCTGTAATGGCTGATCCCGAAGCTGGGGTGTAAGCCTCGTCTCCAGCAAGCTTAAATTCCAATGCTGCACTGGTGCCTACAATTTGCCCATCCTTATTGTCGGCCGCTGTTGGTGCTACACCGGTAAGTCCTGCCGGCACAGCTTCGAGTCTGGAGAATATTTTATCCAGCGCTGTTGTAGTGTTATTGTATCTGGCTCCGATTGGGTAATTAGCCTGCACGTAATCCGGTTGGATATTCGTCCAGCTGTACATAAGTTCAACATGCCCTAGAATCGGTGAGTTTTTGCCTCCTGCATCCTTGTTGTCCTTGTTATAAGTGAACAGATATGGAACTTGAAGTCTGTCTCCGCTCACGGTGTTTCCAAGTCCATCTACATAACTAATTACAGTTGGTTTGGCAGCTGAATTGTTTTCGGTCTTGATATTGGTCAGATAAGTACGAACCAGATCAACATAAAGCTGCGCATACGGATGATTAGTGGTTCTAATCTGAAGCTCATTATTATTATGCGGATTTGCACTGCCCTTAGTGCCGCTGTTGTTATTAGGCTCAGCAACGGTCACACCAGCATCCAACTTAGTGTCGAAGAAGTAGATCTTATTGATATTATGTTTTTTGGCATATTCGTTGATATATTTAATCACCGCTTGCGTGTTAGGGCACCACGACCCACCTAACAAAATCGCATAGTTTCCCTCACTCGCTAAAATTTGCTTCAGCTGATGATAGGTCACATGTTCATAAACAAGCGTGCCATCCGCTTCGTTGAAGATCGTAGGTTTTCCCTCATTTTCCCCTTCATAGTTCTTATTAAATGCAGCCTTGATATAAGCCGACTCGTCGATAGTGTCATATCGGGAAGCGGCACCCAGCACCTCACTTACAGATGTTTTATACGCATTAACCTTCGCCGCATCAAGTGTTCCGTTCGTCAGGAACTCATTCCACGAATAGCTCTTATCCAGGTAGGATACGACAGGAGCACTATTTCCCTGTGCATCCTTGTGATCCTTGTTGTATACCAATAAGAATGGAGACTCGAGCTTGTTAGCAGTCACAACTTCCCCGTTTTTATTGGTATAGCTGACATTGCGTTCTGGATCATCTTTGGAAGACAGATTTAAATTCTTCAAATACTTGTTGACCAGATCAACATATTTATAGGCAAATTTATTATTGCTGTCTGCAATCTGAAGGGTGTCCCCGTCCAGCTTAGTATCAAAGTTATAAATCGTAGAGATGCCATATTCCTTGGCTACCTCGTTGATAAAGCCGATATCGGCCTGTGTATTCTCGCTCCAAGCGCCGCCAACCAGAACAGCGTATGTGCCTTCACTCTCAAAAAGATGAACGATATCTTCATACGTTGCTGTTTTAAATACATGGTTAGCATCATTTAGACGGTCATAGACATGACTGAAATAGTCAAACTGGTTAACGCCGCCTTGGGAAGAGGTTATTGCTTCTGCGGTATCCGGATTAGCATAAGCTCTTCCTGCCTGAGTAGGCAGGATTAGCAGGGAGGCTGCCAGCAGCAGCGTTACAATTTTTTTGAAGGTTAATGGTCGTATCATTATGTGCACCTCGCCTTAAATAGGTTTATGGGATGAATGGGCTGAAAGGAATCCTGAATGAGCCTGCTGCTCATCAAGGACAAACCTCTTCCTCAGCGGCTGGTGCCGGTGCTGGTGCCTGAACCGTTTCCGCTGGAGCAGCTGCTGGTGCGCTGACCGTGGATGCAGGTGCAGAAGACGATGTTTTCGGTTGAGAAGACTCAACTACCGGAGCCGGGGTCGCTTTAACTACCTCTGTTGTAGAGAAGGTTATAGCTTTTTTGGAAGGTGTCTCCGTTGCTTTTGCTACAGGAGCGGCGGTTTCCTTAGGCTGTTCAGATACAACAGGAGCTGCGGTCGGCTGAACGGCTTTAGCGGTTACGTTTGCTTTTGGAGCAGTCGTAGGCGCAGGCGTTGCCGCGCTGGTTTGCGGTTTAACAGATGCAGATACCGTTGTTGCAGCTGTTGCCGTCTTAGCGGTGTCCGCAGCCGGGGATGCGGTTGCTTTAGGCTGAGCTGCGCCCGCTTCTGGAGCTGCTGAAGCAACAACCTTCGCCGCAGAATCAACAGCTGCTGGGACCGCAGTAGCTTCTGCCGTGACTGTCTCTGCTGCTAGAGCCGAAGCTTCCGGCTGGACAGCTTCTGTTACAGGAGCTGCAGTAGCTTCTGCCTGAGCAACAACTGCTGCCGCAGAAGTAGCTACTGGTAAAGCTGCTGCGGTTACTGCTGTATTACTACTCTCTTGAATGGGTGCTGCCTCTGCTGTTTTTTTGTTAGCGGATACCGCGGCATACGTCAATGCGGAGAAGACGATAGCGGCGGCAACCAAAGAGATCGAAAGCTTTTTCATATGTGTACCATCCTTTTCAAATAAAATAAGAGACCCCTTCATTACATTCTTGTACCTTAAATCCGTAACTCTCCCTTCTCTAAAGTTAAAAAAAAGAGACTCAACGGGACGCAATTTACGCGTCTTTCGTTGAATCTCCGGCTGTCCAGTCGATTCCAATTGGCTTGTGATTAAGTTCCATATTATTCATGCCATAGTGCCTTGTCAATCAATTTTTATTTTCCACATGGTTTTTATCGGAATTAATTATTTTTAACATATAATTACATTGACTTTACTATAAATTCTATATAGATTGATCTCAATAGGATTAATCACATTAAAAAACTAGGTTTAAGGGGGTATTGGTAGTGAACATAGATAACAACTTATTATCCGCCATCGAAACGAACTGGTATGGATTTGTCGCTTCCATATTTGTGTTTGCAATTTTGTTTCTACTGGCACGTAAACGAATTGGATTTGGCACCCGGGTACTCATCGGACTTGGCATCGGACTTATTGCCGGTATATTCTTTCAATACTTCGATTTAGAGACCAAAGCTATTAGCACATTCGGCAGCATTTATGTCAGCTTGATCCGCATGCTCGTCATTCCTTTAGTATTCGTACTCGTATTAAACAGTATTTCTTCCTTAACCAATCTGGAGTATCTACGCAAAATCGGGATCAAAACCTTCGCCTGGTTCCTCGGAACAACTGGCATCGCTTCTATTATCGGCCTATCGGTTGCGCTGCTGTTCAATCCCGGCCAAGGTATACAACAAGATGTACCCGCAGATTTTGCTGCCCGGGAAATCCCGACCTTCTCCCAGGTTATCCTCGATCTTGTTCCATCTAACCCTGTTAATGAAGCAGCTACGGGTAAGGTTGTGCCTCTACTCATTTTCGCCATCTTCTTAGCAGTAGCTATAATCAAGATTGGCTCCAAGAAACCCGAAGCCGTCAAACCTGTACGTGATCTTATTGAATCCCTAACACTGATACTGCATCAGGTTGTGAAATTCATTATTCGCCTGACCCCTTATGGCGTATTCGCACTGATTGCCGGAATCACCGCACGTTATGGCTGGGAGACATTGCAGGAGCTAGGCAGTGTAATTATAACCTCGTACGTAGCAATGATTATACATTTTGTACTTATCTTTGGCGGATTGGTTCTATTAGTAGCGAAGGTGAATCCAATTCGTTTCTTCCGCAAAGTGTATCCAACCATTACTGTTGCCTTCACAACCAGAAGCAGCTACGCAACACTTCCGGTCAATCTCGAAGTTATTACGAAGCGGCTTCATGTCTCCCCACGGATCGCGAGCTTTATCGCACCGTTAGGGGCATCTGTGAACTTTAATGCGTGCGGTGGGATTTGGCCAGCTATTGTGGCTGTATTTACCGCTCAAGTATTCGGTATTGATCTGAACTGGACCGACTATATTACACTGGTATTAGTAAGTATTATTTCTTCCATTGGTGTAGCTGGCGTACCTGGACCTGCCGTAATCTCCACCACGGTAGTCTTAACTGCTCTCGGCCTGCCGCTTGAAGGAATCGCTATCGTTGCAGGTGTTGAAGCGCTCATCGATATGGGCCGTACCGCTGTAAACGCAACTGGAACAGCTGTAACAGCTCTGTTAGTAGCTAATTCCGAAGGTGAATTTGACCGCGAAGCGTTTAATAGCAATGATGACGATGATATTCTCTTGAGCACCGTTTAAAAGCTGAGACTGTAAAAACCTCCGGAAGCTGCGTAAAGCAGAGCGCCCGGAGGTTTTTTTGCATAGATTCATATTGGATTCATCTTCTTATAGCATACTAATTCTTTCCCGCTTTTTAGCAGAAGCTAGACAAGTCTCGATCAATTGTATGCCCAGCACTGCATCCTCAGGTGCAAATAATTTTTTTCCTGTAAATACTGCGGCGGCAAAATCATCGACCTCCCGTGTATAGGGATTCGCCCCGGTGGCATCAACCCGTCTTACCCCTTCTCCCGTATGCACAAAAAATTCGGCATCCTCATCTCTAGCATTAAAAGGCATAGGCACTTCAATCATTCCATCGGTCCCCAGAATCTCTAACAGCTGGCGGTTATATGCCCACATCCCGCAATCAAAAATCAGGCTTAGCCCCTTCGGAAACTCTACCAGCCCTGAAGCCATCATATCTACATTGTCATGCTCCGGAGAGAACATAGCCTGTACTGTCACGGCTTCCGGTTCAGCTCCGAACAGCAGTCGTGCTGCACTTAGCGGATAACAGCCGATATCATAAAGCGAGCCGCCGCCCCAAGCGGATTTAAAGCGAATATTAGAGGTATCTGTAGCGTCATTATAAGTAAAAGTGCCTCGAATGGAGCGTAATTCGCCAATTTCACCGCTAGAGATAATCTCTTGCAATTCCGCAATCCGAGGATGATGCCGATACATATAAGCTTCTGCCAAATGAACTCCAGCATCATTACAAGCTTTTACCATCTCAGCCGCTTCTTCACTGTTCAGCGCGATCGGTTTCTCACATAAGATATGTTTTCCAGCTTCCGCCGCACGGATTACCCATTCCCGATGGAGGTGATTTGGCAGTGGAATATACACTGCATCAATATCCTTATCCGCCAGTAATTCCTCATAGCTGCCGTAAGCTTTATCTATTCCGAACTCTGCGGCTACAGCGCTGCTTTTTTCTAAACCGCGACTGGCTACCGCTGTAATCATTCCCGTCTCCGAATCCATTATAGCCGGCATCACTGAACCTGTCGCAATCTGCGCACAGCCCATGATTCCCCAGCGAAGTTTTTGCACCATCGTTGCTAACCTTCTTCCTTATAGATTACTTACTATACTTAAAGCCACCTTATCATAGAATGAAACGTTTCTCTAACAGAAAGAAGCCTGCAAATTGCAAAAAAACAGTGCCAAAAGGAGCTCCAACCCCGATAGACACTGCTTTTTTATAAAATATGAATGTTTATATTAGTGCATTTAACAGCACAGCCGCACCCAGCACAACTATACGCGCAAGGTTCATCAATACGAAGTTTTTGACGGCAAGAATAAAGGTACTCGCCTTCTCCTGTTTCTCTGTGAACAAGGCAATATTTCGGCGCAGCGGGATCAGCGTAAGTAGAATCAACAGAACCAGAATAGGGTTAATCCCTAAGATCAGCAGCACTACAAGATCCAAGTAAGAGACATAGTAGAGATATTTAAAAAGCACAAGCGCATTGCGGCGGCCAATGTACACCGGAAGCGTATACCTGCGATTCTCCACATCCTCATCAATATCACAAATATTATTAGCGAGCATAATCCCTGCGATCCCCAAAATAGCGGGCACGGAAAACCAGAAAAGGTACAGCACTTCCACGATGTTGATATTCAAGCTGACCCAGCCGTTCTGGAGCAGCAGTGAAACCACATGCTCATCCGTATGGATATAGGCAGAGATAAAAATAATAACAAAGCCCATAAACAAACCGGAGAACAGCTCACCTAACGGCATCCGCGAGATGGGAATCGGCCCGAACGAATAAAGTATACCGATCAAGAACGACAGTCCACCCAGCAAAAAGACCAGCAAACCCGTCTGAGTGACAAGCGCAATCCCGCCCCCTGCTGCCAGCGCCAGCAAAATCACAATCGTCGCCACGACGGTGCGCTCTTTTAGCTTAAAATGAACAATCGCATTATGCGTCTCGTAGCCGTAGCCGTGGGTTTTAGAAGCTTTTTTGAAATCGTAATAGTTGTTAATCGCCGTCGTCGCCATATCGAAGCTAAGCAAAGACACGAACATCAATCCAAAACGCAGTACGTAAAAATCCTCAAACCGGTACAGGGCGTACAACGTTCCCATTAGAAACGGAATAATACTGGCTACCTTCGTCGGCAGCTCCACAAATCTTAGAAAGCTTTTAATATTCACACCATACACCCTTATCTGTCAAATGAGCCTGCAAGGCATTACTGTTCAGTTGTTGTAACCGTCACTGGGGACCATTCTGCAATAACTGTTTGTCCATGTACAGACACACTGCCTTCAGGACTCAGATCCTTCTCTGTCATAATTCCGAGCGCTACAGTGAAGTTATTGAATTTAAGCGGAATATTTTTCTCGCGGCGTACTTCCTTGCCGTTCAAATAGAATACAGCCTCATCATTGCCACGGTGATAGGTAATACGGTACGTATTGAATTCCCGTGGTTTGAAATCCGTATCTTCTTTAAAGATGCAGAAGTATTTCGTTCCAGTGCTTTCTGGTACTTGTACACCCGGGAACGGCAAAATACCATATACACTAGCGTATTTATCATTTCCCGCGAAGAAATCAAGCGCAGCGCCTGTCGTGAAATCCAGCAGGTTCAGCGATACATATCCATCATACAGATCCCCAGGTGCAGTTTCTTGTGTACGGCAACGAATTTGCAGCTCAATGCTAATCTCTCCTGCTTCCGGAATCTCCACTGGCTTGGCTGAATAATACATGTGCTTGGCATTGTCCAGAATTTGCACTTGATGATTCTCGCGAGATAACTTCGCACGTACATACAGGGTGTCATTACGAACGATAACTACAGCCTCCGGCTCACGGTAAGCCCAAAATGATCCGTCAGGCAGTGTAAATCCACCCGTCTTCCAGACCTTTCCTTCTTCTAAAATGGAGTGGAAATCCCCAAGAACCATGCGATTGCCTTTAACTTGTTGTTCTTCTGCCATCAATACCTTGTCCTTCTTTTCCATGAAAGCTCACTCCTTCTGTAGTCCATCTATTAGTATCAGATCAAGCCTTGAATTAATAAAGTTATTGCCATTACTACTCCGCAGCGTACGGAGGCTTTTTGTGAAGCACCCATCAGCGGGATATAAGCCGGCGAAGCATTATGTTGCTTGAGACTACTGTAAATGCGCAGCGGCCAGAAAGCTGTAACCAGCGCCAGCAGTGCGTAAACAGGAAGTACACCCAACAGCACACAGACTATCACCGAAGCGTAGCCAGTGAAAAGAAGTACACGTGAGAATACAAGTGCCTTTTGTTCTCCCCATACTACAACAAGCGTAAGCTTACCCGCCTGCTCATCCGCTTTCCAATGTAGGAAATGGTGATTAAACAACAATAATGTAGTTAAAAATCCGACAGGCAGCGAGAGAATTACAGGCTTCATGCTAAACTGACCGGTTTGTACGAAATAGGAGCCTAATACAGGCATAATCCCAAAAGCAATAAAAATGGCCATCTCACTATAACCTTTGCCGCGATAGCCATAACGCAGTGGCGGAGCCACATAGAAATAAGCGATTAAAGCACCAACAAGTACAAACCAGAGGATATTCCAACCGCTATATATACTAAGAATCCCACCACAGATAAGGGCAATCGCCAGCATACTCCAGGTCATCCTTGCATAAAAAGACTCCGAGAGGATCCCACCTGTCAGTAGCCCGGAGTTTGTGCTGATTTCACCAGCGGAATTCTTTGCTTCTGTATCGGTTCCGTTGCGGAAGTCCCACAGATCATTCACCATATTGGAGAACAAATGCGCCGAAATCGCCCCTATTAATGTAAGAATAAATAAAACCGGATGGAATGTCCCTTCCCATACATATGCCCCAACGGTCCCCAAAACAATCGGGATGAGCATAACAGAAAAACTCCAAAACCGGGTCGCCTTGGTAAATAATGTCCATTTGTTCACTTCAAGCTTACCGCCTTTTTCATATGATTTGATAATAATTATCACTGACTATTATACATCAATTTTCGATAGATTGTGAAGATTATCACTGCATATAATGTCTATTCTTGACATAATATTTCCGTTTGTTTGGTCAAGTAACTTGATAATGGAAGATAAAAATGTAAACAATTCCTTATTTCACGCAGGACCCCTATTTTACGACAAAAAATGAGTGTTGTTTTATAGGCAAGCACATACCGATATGATATGATAGGCAAGCCTATGAACAGCGCCCCTTACGGGCTGTTTTTAAGAGCGTAAAACTATATATAATAATGGAGGCTTTTACTGTCATGTCAGCGCAATCCCCTAACACCCAATCTGTCAAAATCGTCACTGCCGACCCTAGCGCCATCGGGCTATTCGGACTGGCTATTGTCACATTGGTCGCTTCTTCACAGAAGCTTGAATTTACAACAGGACTTAGCTATGTTATTCCTTGGGCTATCTTCCTGGGAGCATTCGCGCAGCTATTCGCCGCCATTCAGGATGCTAAGCACAACAATACCTTTGGTATGACCGCCTTTGGCGCCTACGCTTTCTTTTGGTTCGGCATGGCTAGCAGCTGGCTGATCAAGCTTGGCGTATTTGGTCCAACGCTTGCGGAGGCTGTAGATCCTAAGCAGCTCGGATTTGTATTTTTGGGTTACTTGATCTTCACACTCTTTATGACGATTGGTGCCGTTGAGGCAAATAGAGTTCTGCTTATCATTTTTGTATTGATAGATTTTCTTTTTATCGGACTAACCTTTGATTCCTTTGGGATCGCTCCAGAATTCTTCCATAAGCTTGCTGCTTGTGCTGAGCTTGGTATTGGTATTGTGTCCCTTTACGGATGTGGAGCATCCGTGCTAAACGCTCATTTCGGCCGTAGCTTCTTACCAATTGGAGCTCCGCTGGGCATCTTCAAAAAATAGAAATTGTTCTGATCTGAAACTAATACTTTTGCAAGCCGAAAGGATGCTGAGACTATGCATGTCCTGTCCTCTTCTGAATTAGCGGTAACTGCTATTTTCGCCCTTATTCTCGCAGTTATTGCCTATCTGATCATTCGGAATATCCCGAAGATGGTTGGCGATATTGCGGCTTTTCGCAAAAGAACACTGGTTTGGACCCAAGTTTCACTGGTACTAACGGTGCTTCAATTAAATTTCAAGGCAGGCGATTGGCGCTTTTCTATCGTCCTTGGACTCATCGTGTTATTTACCGGAGCTATTTGGCTGTCCGCCCGTTATTACGACATCAGTCGCAATGCAGATCCAGAATCTAAAGATCCTGAAGTACATTAGTAAATCTCAAGCTCCCGAAAGGGGGCTTTTTTTTATAATTTCAGAAAGCTTCTTCGCATAGTTCTCCCCACCACAACCATACTAATGACATTCTAATAAAAGTAACGGGAGGATTATCAGGGTGAGCAAAAAAATCAATCTGCTAATGTTCAGTGGGGAATACGACAAAGCGATGGCTGGACTGATCCTAGCGAATGCCGCAAGAGATATCGATGTCGAGGTTACTATGTTTTTTTCATTCTGGGGTCTATTTTTGGTGCGTGATCCGGAGAAAATGACCCTTGAGGACAAGAGTATCTACGAGAAGCTGATGGATGTTATTACACCGAAGGGCCCTGGGCAGCTGCCGCTCTCTCATCTGAACTTTAGCGGGCTGGGACGAATGATGCTGGAGGAAATGATGGAGGAACAAGGCGCACCGAAGCTGATTCATTTTCTAAAAGGGGCTCGTAAAAAAAACATCAAATTCTATGCCTGCAAGCTTTCTGTGGAGATCATGGGCTTTAAGCCCGAGGAACTGCTGCCAGAGGTCGAAATTATCGATGCTGCGGCATATTTAAAAGATGCTTTAGAAAGTGATGTACAGTTATTTATTTAAAGTCTGACTAGGCTTTAACCCAATCCCCCATGCAGGCATATACTGTTGCCATAGAAACTACTGGCACGCCGAAAATACACCCCATTAACTTAGCACTGACGGCGTACGGGCTGGAGGGAATATCCGTGCTAAACATCATCCACGCCTCTTCTGCAGAGACGCCCGCTTCATTACAAGACCATTTTGATACTTTTCGTGGTCACACCATCGGCATTCGGCATCAGATCACCACCCCATATGGCAGACAACCGCTTCTGTATGCCGATTGGACCGCAAGCGGGCGCCTATATGAACCGATCGAACGCAAGTTGCAGGAAGCCTTCGGTCCCTACGTCAGCAATCCACATACAGATTCCAACACCACCGGACTAATCATGACGCAGGCTTATAATGAAGCTCGCCAAATCATTAAGAACCATGTAAATGCCGGCCCTCAGGATGTACTGCTCTTCTGCGGCAATGGAACAACAGGAGCCGTGAACAAGCTGCAGCGTATCATGGGATTAAGGCTCCCGGAATGGCTACAGGAACATAATAACCGCGCGCTGGAAGATCGCCCCGTTATCTTCACCAGCCATATGGAGCATCATTCCAATATTCTTCCTTGGCAGGAGGGGCTTGGTGACGTCGTTACCATTCCCGCCGGAAAGGACGGAAATATTGACCCCCAGCAGCTTGAAGACCAGCTGCGATTATACCCCAATCGCCGTTTCAAGATTGGTTCATTTACAGCTTGTTCTAATGTGACTGGAATTCAGACGCCTTACGCAAAGCTAGCGGCTGCTATGCATCGTCATGGGGGCGTGTGTTTTGTGGATTTTGCCGCCAGTGCTCCCTACGTGCCTATCAATATGCACCCACCTTCCCCATTGGAGAAGCTTGATGCGATCTTTTTTTCTCCGCATAAATTTCTGGGTGGGCCGGGCACAAACGGCGTTCTAATCTTTGATGAAGCGCTGAACAATGGACGTATTCCTGACGAACCGGGTGGAGGTACAGTAGCCTGGGTCAACCCTTGGGGAGGACGCCGCTACACTAATGCGATTGAGATGCGGGAAGACGGGGGAACACCGGGGTTTTTACAGGCTTTTCGCACGGCACTTTGCGTGAAGCTGAAGGAGCAGATGAATGGAAACGGTCAATATATGGTGATGAGAGAGCACGAGCTGTGTCAGCAATTATTGGCAGGACTCAGCGACATACCGGAGTGCTCACTGCTGGCCGGAGATCATACAGAACGTCATGGAATCGTCTCTTTTACACTGCGCGATATTCATTACAACCTTGCTGTCCAGCTGTTGAATGACCGTTTCGGCATACAAGCTCGAGGCGGCTGCTCTTGTGCAGGTCCATATGGACATTACCTGCTCGGATTAGGGTGGACGCAATCCGCTCAGATTGCCGGAGCAATCATGAGCGGCGACCAATCCTTCAGACCAGGGTGGATTCGCATCTCTCTACATCCCATTATGACTAATCAGGAAGTAGAGAGAATTGTATCCGCTGTAAGGAGTATTGCGACCCATGTCCAGCAATGGAAGCAGGACTATCTTTACGATACTTCCACGAACAGCTGGAATCATATCTACGTGAAGCATTCACCCGAGATGAAGCTCCAAGAACTCTTCACCGTGTAACATTCTAACTTATCACACGTTGCCCTTCACCATGTCCAAATCGGCAGCACTGGCATTGGAGATGACTTGTTCTACATTTTTGCAGCCCGGAATTACACTGGTTACTGCGGAATGCTGGAGGCACCAAGCCAAAGCCCACTGCGCCATATCCAGACCTGATGGCACTTCATTGGCAGCAATTTCTGCTACTGCGCGCAGCTGCTTTTGTCTTACATCCTCTTTATGGTTCGCTCGCACATCACCCTGAGCAAAAATCGCATCTGGCTTATACTTGCCGCTCAAATAACCACTGGCTAACGGAACGCGAGCTAACACACCTAATTGATGCTCGATGCACAGCGGAAGAATCTCTTCTTCAGGTTGACGATCCAGCCGATTATATACTACTTGTATGGCCTCTGCCTGCACATCCGCTGCCGCAGAGGTCTGATGCACCCCCGAGCCCGATGCACTGATCGACACGCCTAAATGACGGATTTTACCGGCTTGCTTCTGTCTGTCGAGCATACTCCACAGCTTATCATTATCGAACTGCTCATCCGTTCCGGAATGGAATTGATAGAGGTCGACATACTCTGTTTGGAGTGCGCGTAGGGAGTCGTCCAGCTGCTTAAGCACATCCTCAGCACGCCATAGCTGTTCCCGCTGCAAATGCCCTTGAAAATGATGGCCAAATTTCGTAGCTACAACCCAGTCCTCGCGTTTGCGGCGCGCCAGATAATCCCCGATGAACTTCTCCGACAAGTGATCTCCGTAACATTCTGCCGTATCAATCAGGTTAATCCCCAGCTCCCCAGCCTTATCCAGCATGGCATCGACTTCAGCCTGAGTGAAATCCTTGCCCCACTCTCCGCCAAACTGCCAAGTCCCTAGGCCAATCACCGAGACATTCATTCCTGTACTGCCAAGCTTACGATATTTCATCATCATTTCCTCCTTTATTCTATTTAGATTTAGGAATTCAAGTTAATTCTGACACTATACTAAGCTATCTTGTTCCCATCCTGTGCTGTTCTAGCAAAACGCGCTTCGATGGCTTTGACTCCCCATAACGACAGCCCGATAAACAACAGAACATAGATAATCTCCCACGGCTGGCGAATGAAGCGTTCCAGATCATTGCCAATGTATGAAACTGCGAATACCATAATCGCTTTACCCACCGTAAGCGCAAGAAGATACGAACGGAACCTCATCCCGGCAAGCCCTGCTGCCATATTAATCACAACAAAAGGTCCTACCGGAAATATACTAAGCAGAAAAACATAGCTGAATCCGCTTTGCCGCACCCATGTCATGCTTTTGGCTACTTTGGGCCGCGCTGCCCATTTTCGTAAATAACGATGGGAGGCTACTTTGCGGATAATCCAAAAGGTAGTCACACAGCCTGCAACCAGACCGATCCAAGAATACAAAAAACCTAACCATAAACCATATACGGCCCCATTTAACCCTACGATCGCAATAGTTGGTAGTGGTGGTATAAATGATTTCATAAACGTTAACGCAATGCCCGGAAAGGGCCCAAACGAACGATATTGTTCCAGCAGATGCCGCAGATTATCCTCTGTCAGCCAAGACATAATATCAAGAAAATACATAACCAGCTGATCTCCTCATCCGATTGGAATTCTTAACACTTGGTCTCAATTATACACGAAGTTGCGTTCATTCCTACAGTGCATAAGGTTATGATCATTCATTCAGAAACGTTGGATCTATAAACTACCACCGAGCAGGACTTAGCGTTCGTTCTAGCCATTGAACAAAGTGAGCTTAATCGTGCCTATATCGGACAGTGGAGTAAAGAGGAGCACATTACGGCTATCCAGGATCAAGATATCCTGCATCTTACAATTTGGGAGAAGTCCGGGAAAAGAGTCGGCTATATCATCGTAACAGGACTTCAAGATATTTATCTTACCGTTTGTATTAAACGAATCGTCATCCATTCCAAAGGGCTTTGGTTATAGCAAACTGTCGCTTCATCTCGTGAGCGACTGGATCTTCCAGCACACCGAGACGTATCGGCTATGGTTAGATGTTAGAGATCACAACCACAGGGCTCGCCATGTCTACGAAAGCTGCGGCTTTACACTGGAAGGCACTCTACTTGATTGTATAAAGGTTGAGGGACATTTTGAATCTCTGCATATCATGTCCATATTACGGCATGGGTATATAGAGCGTGAGCAGCAACAGCAGAAGAAATAGATTAGGGAAATCCTCCCTGATTTTTGGTCTGTCAGGTGCCTATAACTGCAAATCAGGGAAAACTTCCCTAATATTCAGCGAATTTGCGCAAAATCGGCATATTTCACTGATTTTTAGGGATATTTTCCCTAAAACGTCTATTTTGGGACCCTAATCAGCTACTTTTTAGGGAGGATTTCCCCAAAAAGTATATTCCGAGACGATAATCGGCTATTTTCAGGTAGGTTATCTCCTCGCACCCTTTCATGGGCACAATAAAAAGCCGAGCGGCAAGTTCCCTATCCTACGTGGGCTCACTACTCAGCTTTCAATTCCATTCCCTTCAAACCTCTCCACTGTAACAACCCGCCTGCTCACCTTCCGCCCTCAACCCCGCAACCACAAGGGTTGTCACGTACTTACGGGCATCCGCTGTGAGCAGTAACAGCTCTACCGAGCTTTTAGCCGGCTCCCCTCTGACAAACTTTATTCGGGCACCGTCCAAATCCTCTTGGATGCCGGCAATCGTATACCCTTTAAAAAGCAGCCCATCAATCTCCTGCTGTTCTTTGGCATATTCCGCAAAAGCAGACATTAGACTACACCTCCGCTGATTTCTGCCTTAGAAGGAAGAGGAGCCTCCGCTGCAAAACGTTTGCGTTTCAAATATTTTCCCGAACCTGCTTTGCCGACAAATTGTTTGTCACGAATAACAAATTCACCTCGACTGAGAACAGAAACAGGCTCTCCCTTCACTTCAAAGCCCTCAAACGCACTATAATCTACGTTCATATGGTGCGTGTCCGCAGAAAGGGTTCTTTCTACAGAAGGATCAAAAATGACCAGATCAGCGTCACTACCTACTGCGACCGTGCCTTTTTGCGGATACAAGCCGAACAGCTTGGCGCTAGAGGTAGCAATAATGTCTACGAATTTGTTCAATGAGATCCGGCCTTTCTGCACACCTTCCGAATATAGAATCGTAAACCGGTCCTCGATGGTCGGCCCACCGTTCGGGATTTTGGAGAAATCGCCAAGCCCCAGATCCTTTTGTCCTTTGAAATCAAACGAGCACTGGTCAGAGCCAATCGTCTGCAAGCTGCCGCTCCATAACGCATCCCACAGAACATCCTGATTCCACTGCTCACGCAGGGGCGGAGACCACACGTATTTGGCACCTTCGAAATTAGGCTTTTCCAGCGCCGTCTGATCCAGCACTAAATACTGTGGACAAGTCTCACCGTATACGCGCAGTCCCTTTTTACGCGCTTCAGCAATCTTCCAAGCGGCTTCCGCACAGGTCACGTGTACAACATACAGCTGAGAATCTGTCAGTTCGGTTAGATAAGCTGCGCGTCCCGTAGCTTCACCCTCCAGCTCCGGCGGGCGGGTCAGCGCATGAAAGATTGGGTCGGTATTGCCTGCGGCCAAGGCCTGCTCAACAAGATATTCAATGACATCTCCATTCTCCGCATGCACCATAACGAGCGCACCTTCTTTTTTCGCGGCTTGAAGGGTCTTAAAAAGTGTGCCGTCATCCGCCTGAAAAGTATTCTTATAAGCCATAAATACTTTGAGCGAGGTAATGCCTTCATTCTCAATGATCTCCGGAAGCTCACCCAGTACTTTATCGTTTAATTCTGAGACCATCAGGTGGAAGCTGTAATCAATCACCGCTTTATCCTGCGACTTATGATGCCATGTATCTACGGCTTGCTGTAGCGGTTGTCCTTTGGTGGTTAAGCAAAAATCAATGACTGTGGTCGTTCCGCCATATGCAGCCGCAATGGTTCCCGTCTCAAAATCATCAGCTGTAACCGTGCCGCCAAAAGGCATATCCAGATGCGTATGAGGATCAATGCCTCCAGGAAAAACATAACACCCCGAGGCATCTATAATTTCCGTACCAGGGACATCCAAATGAAGGCCAATCTCCGTAATAACCCCGTTTTCAATCGCCACATCGCCTGTATAAGTATCTGCTGCGGTAACGATGATGCCATTTTTAATAATCTTTTTCATCCTTACACCACCTCCACTTCCGAATAGGTACCATTCAAACTCCCGATCACTTTCTGCCGCTGGTTCCAGGTCAGTGGGGCTGCCCCGGTATCCACTGGAACCATATCGATCGCGCCGTCTGCTGGACAGACAATTGAACAAAGATTACAACCTACACAATCTTCCTCGCGGACCTGTAGAATAGCTTTCCCATCTGTATTAGTTAACATATCAATACATTGATGTGAAGCATCTTCGCAGGCAATATGGCATTTATTACAGTTAATGCAGTTGTTCTCATTAATACGGGCAACGACCTTATAGTTGAGATCCAGATCACCCCAGTTGGAGTACCGGGATACCGATTTACCGATTAACTCTGTTACGGAAGCCAAACCTTTGTCATCCAAATAGTTGTTCAGGCCATCGATCATTTCCTCCACAATCCGGAAGCCATGATGCATGACCGCTGTACATACTTGAATGCCCGTAGCACCCATCAACATGAATTCAACAACATCCTGCCAGGTTGAAATCCCTCCAATACCGGAGATAGGAATGCCGACTCCCCGGTCACGGGCACACTCGGCCACCATACTAAGCGCAATTGGTTTCACAGCCGGCCCGCAGTAACCGCCATGCGCACCCTGACCTCCAACATTCGGAATGGTGTTCCAGCTATGAATATCTACACCAGCAAGACTGTTGATCGTGTTGATCATACTAATCGCGTCCGCTCCACCCTTAACCGCATGGCGGGCAACGACGGTGATATCCGTAATATTAGGCGTCAGCTTCACAATCACCGGAGTCGTCGCAACTTCTTTTACCCAGGTGGTCTGTGCCTGCACCAGATCAGGCTGCTGCCCCGAAGCAGCGCCCATTCCACGCTCAGCCATCCCGTGCGGACAGCCAAAGTTAAGCTCCAGACCGTCTACACCCACATCCTCTACCCGCTTAACAATCTCATGCCATTTATGCTGCGTTGGTTCTACCATCAGGGAGGCTATAATCGCATGATTCGGGAATCTTTTTTTCGTTTCATAGATTTCCTTCAGATTAACTTCAAGTGGACGGTCGGTGATCAGTTCAATATTGTTAAAGCCCGCAACCCGTTGCCCATTGAAATTTACTGCCGCAAAACGCGATGAGGTATTAATGATCGGATCGCCGAGCGTCTTCCACACCGCCCCGCCCCAACCTGCTTCAAAGGCCCGCTGCACTTGATAACCTGTATTCGTAGGCGGCGCGGAGGCCAGCCAGAACGGATTCGGTGATTTGATTCCTGCGAGATTAATACTTAAATCTGCCATTGATGTTCCCTCCCTGTCATGTAAAATCCAATATGATTTCTACGCTCAGCCGGCAGATCTAACAACGACCTCCTGCTGGCCTGAGAATTGTTTAACAATCGCATGGGCTGCATCTTTTCCCTGCTGTGCCGCTGATACAACCATGGCCTCGCCTTTACCTGAACCAAATATGATGTCCCCAGCGGCATAAATCTGCGGATCGGAGGTTTGGCAGGTGACCTCATTCACCCTCACAACCCCACGGTCATGCATAAGACCTAAGGAATCTATTAGATCCAGACGACGCTTTTGACCAATAGCTATTACAACTGCATCTACAGGAATCAAGAACTCAGAACCCTCGATCGGCATAGGTATTGGACGCCCATCTTTGCCCAGCTCCTCCGTCAGCTTCATCTGCACACATTCCAGTGCAGTTACATTCCCAAGCCCATCACCCACGATACGTTTCGGTAAGGTAAGCCAGTTGAACTCCACACCTTCCTGCTTCGCAAATTCATATTCAAAGTCATAAGCCGTCATCTCTTCGCGGGTCCGGCGGTAGACCATTTTCACATTGGTGGCTCCCAGCCGCACTGAGCAAGTCGCTGCATCAATAGCCGTATTCCCTGCACCAATGACAGCGACCCGCTGACCCATCAGCTCTAGTAGAGGAATGCCCGTCTTAGTGGATTCTACGAGCGCAATGGCATCATAAACTCCAGCCATTTTTTCACCTTCAATCCCTATTGGAGGCACATAACCCATACCCGCTGCCAAAACGATGGCATCATAATTCGACTTCAGCTCATCTACAGAAACATCTACTCCGACTTTCACACCTGTACGTATTTCCACACCCAGCTTCTCTACCTGCTCTACTTCCCAAAGAGATACAGACTGCGGGAGCCGAAACGATACGATCCCATGTGTATCCAGCCCACCCGCTAACGCCTTCGCTTCGTAGATCACAACAGCAAAACCTTCACGGGCGAGCTCTCTAGCTGCTGACAATCCCGCAGGACCACTGCCGATAACGGCTACCTTTTTCCCATTAGGAATCCCAGCCTTAAATAATTGAACTCCGCTGTTCATCGCCCAATCTGTCGCATAACGCTGCAGCAGTCCGATTTGGATCGGCGCCGAGGCATCGTTTAATACACAGGCGCCTTCACACAGCTCATCTGTAGGACAAACACGAGCACAGCTGGCACCCACAGGATTGGAATCCATAATCGTCTGTGCCGAGCCTTTCAGATTGTCAGTGGCGATCCGTTTGATAAAGGAGGGAATATTAATGCTGGTCGGACATGCTTTTATACATGGGGCATCGTAGCAATATAGACAGCGATTGGACTCATCCATGGCACCTTTATGGGTCAGAGGCGGCTCAGCCTCGGCGAAATTACGCATGAACATATCAGGTGTAAATGCTGTTAACGGAGAAGAATGCTCCATCACTAGTCCCTCCTTATGGGTAATTTTTCATATTTGTGTTATATAATATAACATTATTTCAAGTTTTGTCTGAATATTTTGCTTACATCTTTTAATTATTGTAGTAATATAAGCTTTAACAGAAATTATCTCTCAACGTTCTCCCTGATTAGGTTATATATACTGACATCCGTTAATCAAACTATAGTCATTTCGAATTTTCGTTGCATTAGACACTTTGTCTAATTTCAAAACTGTATTTTTTACGTGTGAGAATAGGCTGAGAATAACAGGGCATTAACCGAAGGCCAGAGCGCAGAAGATAGAGGGGGAGTAACTATGGACTGGGAGCTTGTATTAACCATTCGTGACGCTTTAAAAAGACCACTATTCGCAGAAGCCGAGGTGATCGGCGGGAAAAGCGGCCTAAGCCGTGCCATTCGCTGGGTGCATGTGCTGGAAAGTGCCAACTTCGAGACTCTGATTCATGGCGAAGAAATGATTTTGACTACGGGGATTGGTGCAAGTGTCGATCTCCCTTCCTCCTTGGAGTTTATGCAGAACCTGATCGACAAAAATGCAGCTTGCCTATGTATTGAGTTAGGTACGTATTTCAGCACCATCCCGCAAGAGATGATCGAATTAGCCGATAGGCATGACTTTCCGCTAATCATCTTCACCCGCACGGTTCGTTTCGTAGATATCACGTTGGATCTTCATTCGATTATCATCAACCGGCATCACCGGATGCTCCAAGAACTTGAAAAAATCTCACGTGAATTCCACCGTCTGACCTTAACTTCACAAGGAACGCTGAAAGTGCTGCAATTATTGTGCAAAAGCACCCGCACACAAATTGTCTATATGCAGCTGCAAGGCAAACCCTTATTTTTCCCGGCCCTTTCGCCGGAAGAGCAGGCTCCATTGCTGAATTTTTTCACCGCCTTCGGCGACGAGCTGGAAGGAATTCAACCTGACGCTGCCCCCTATATCCGGGAATATGGACAGAAGACCATCGCGCTCAAGCCTGTAGGTGCGCTGGATCAGACCTGGGCTTACATTCTGATGGTATGCAATCACAAACCACAGGAATTCGACTGTCTGCTGCTGGATTCCGCCTCTTTGTCCATTGCTCAGGAGCTGCTGCGAACCCGGTATATGGAGGAGCGCAAGCTTTTTTCAGAAAATCTATGGGTCGACGAGCTGATCAATGGCCGCATCGAAGATGATAACCGCTTAAAGGGCCTGATAGGCTCTAATTTCAACGTGGTCAACGAGCTCCCTTACCGTGTATGCCTTATAGAGATCAAGAACCCCAGAGATGTAAAATGGAACAGCTCGGAGAACGAATGGGAGTCCATCACCTTCCACCTTTCGCTCATCCTGCGTTCCATCTTTGAGAAATATTCTTTACGTCCGCTGATCACCCTTAAGAACAATCGCCTCACCGTCATCGCCCTCGACATCCAATCAAAAATGCCTGGCAAAATGCGACTTCAACAAGCACTTGAAGCCCTGCAGAACATCCGCTCCGATGAGAAGCTCAAGGATTTGCAGCTCGTCATTGGAGTCAGCAAATCGCATAAGCGCCTAAAACGAGCCTATTCCGGTTATCAGGAAGCCCTACAGGCATTATCGTTATACTCCTGTTACCAGAAGTCATTACTCTTCTATGAAGAGCTGGGTGTATTCCAGTTGCTGTTGAGCTTAAATGACGGAAAAACGTTGCAGAACTTCATTCGCAGTTATCTCGGCCCGCTAATCGACCACGACCAAACCAAAGGCAGCGAGCTGCTGCTTACCCTTCGTGTTTATCTGGATCATGATGGCTCCAAACAAATTGCCGCTCGAAACTTATTCATTGTCAGACAGTCCCTTTATTATCGCCTGGACAAAATAACAGAGCTACTGGGTGAAGACTTCATGCAGCCAGAGAATCGGATCTCCATTCAAGTCGCCCTGCGCGCTTACCAATTTCTATATCCAGACAAAATCACTTTACCTAGCCCCCGTTCAGCACAGATTTAAAGGTATCGATAATAAATTCTATATCTTCATCCGTGGAGGATAACGGCGGGGCGAAGGTAAGCACATTGTTGAACCCAGCTACGGTATCGCCATTTTTGCCGATGATAAGCCCCTTGGACTTACATTCGGCAATAATTCCTTTCACAATATTCAGATCAACCGGCTTCTTACTGACCTTGTCTTCAACCAGCTCAACCCCTGTCACCAAACCAAAGCTGCGGACATCACCTACAAGCTTGTGATCAAGCAGCTCGGTAAATTCTGTATTTATTCTTTTACCTAAAAGATCCGCACGTTCCACCAGCTTCTCCTGCTCGATAATCTCCAGATTACGCAGCGCCAGCGCACAGGAGGCAGGGTTGCCACCAAAAGTATTCACATGGCGAAAATGGCCATAGTCATCGCTATTGTCCTTAAATACCTCATAGATATCCTTACGAACAGCAGTCGCGGATAAAGGAAGATAAGCGCTAGTCAGTCCCTTAGCCATCGTTACGATGTCAGGCTTCACATTAAAGTTGTGATGACCAAACTTACGTCCAGAACGTCCGAATCCACAAATCACCTCATCCATAATGAGCAACACACCGTGCTTACGGCAGATTTCCTGCACCCGATCCAAATAAACCTGATGCGGTACAATGACGCCACCACCCGTAATTACAGGCTCCATAATCACCGCAGCTACCGTCTCCACGCCTTCCCAGATGATCATATCCTCTATGGACTGTGCACACTGGAGGTTGAATTCTTCCACAGTCATCCCGGCCGGGCGGCGATAGCTGTCCGGGGGAGCTACATGCAGAAACCCACCCGCCAGCGGTTCATATTTATATTTGCGCTGGGCCTGGCCTGTTGCAGATAATGCACCAAGCGAACTGCCGTGATATCCACGATAACGGGCAATGAATTTATGGCGATAATGCTGGCCGATTTGCTGCTGGTACTGGCGTGCCATTTTGAAAGCAGCCTCATTGGCTTCCGATCCACTATTGGAAAAGAAGATCACGTAGTCGTCTCCGAGCCATTCATTCAGCTTCTCCGCCAGCGCAATCGCCGGGAGATGACTTTGTGTCAGAGGAAAATAAGGCAGGGTCAGCAACTGATTGTAAGCAGCTTCCGCCAGCTCCTTGCGCCCGTATCCCACATTTACACACCATAAGCCAGACATCCCATCCAAAAATCGATTGCCCTGTATATCCGTAATCCACGACCCACTCGCCGAGGCGGCAATCATAGGCGGATTCTTTTCACTATAAGGCGTAATGTTGTGCCATAAATATTCCTGATCCTTCTTCACCGCAAGCTCGCTATCGTTCCCCAGACTCTGCATAACATTTTCTCCTCTCAGCAGCTCATTTTCTCTAATAACGGGCAGTGATCATCTTTTTACGCGTATAGAACTCCACCCCATCACGCCCATTGGCATGCAGGTCTCCATAGAACGATTTCTTATAACCCGAGAAGGGGAAAAATGCCATGGGCGCAGGCACGCCCAGATTCACACCCAACATCCCTGCATCAATTTCTTCCCGAAATTCACGAACCGCCTTTGCACTGTCTGTATAAATACAAGCCCCATTCGCGAATGGGGACTGATTCGTTACCCCAATCGCTTCACTCAGACTTTTCACACGAATCACTGACAATACCGGTGCAAAAATCTCATCCTTCCAGATGGTCATTCCCGGCTGTACATGATCAAATATCGTCGGCCCGATAAAATAACCCGCACCACCCGTAGCAGCATCCTTCCGCCCGTCTCTCACAAGCTTGGCTGCCTCAGCTTCACCAGTCTCAATGTAATAAAGCGTCCGCTCCTTATTCGACTGGCGAATTACCGGACCCAAAAACACCCCGTCATCGGCGCCATTACCAATCTTAAGCTCATCCGCAGCCGCAGCCAGACGGTTCACTAGCTCGTCAGCGATATCCTCATGAACCACTACGACCGAGCAAGCCATACACCGCTCACCTGCCGAGCCAAAGGAGGCCGCAATGATATTTTTGACCGCATTGTCCAGCTCCGCATCAGGCAGCACAATCGAGTGATTCTTGGCTCCAGCTAGCGCCTGCACCCGTTTTCCCTGCGCTGTCCCTGTCTTATATACATATTCCGCAACCGGCTGCGAACCCACGAACGAAATCGCCTTCACTTCATCATGCTCCAGCAGCCCACTCACAACCTCGTGTGCCCCATGTACCACATTCAGCACGCCAGGCGGGAAACCCGCTTCGGCAAATAGCTCGGCTAACCGATTAACCAGTAACGGCGTACGCTCGGAAGGCTTTAGCACAAAGGTATTTCCACAAGCAATGGCAAGCGGAAACATCCAGCAAGGAACCATCATCGGAAAGTTAAACGGGGCAATTCCCCCGATAACACCCAATGGATAGCGGTACATCCCGGATTCAATTCCGGTAGCAATGTCCGGGAGCTGGCTGCCCATCATCAACGTGGGGATGCCTGCGGCAAATTCCACACACTCAATTCCACGCTGCACCTCACCTTGCGCCTCTTCCAGACTTTTGCCATTCTCCAGCGTGATCAGCTCGGCCAGCTCATGCCAATGCTTCACCAGCAGCTGTTGATATTGGAAAAAGTAGCGGGCACGACGCGGCACAGCGACCCTTTTCCACACTTGAAATGCCACTGCAGCCGCATCTACCGCTGCACCCAGCTCTTCCCTACTGGAAATAGGCACATAGGCAATCACTTCACCCGTCGCCGGATTATATACCTCTTCATCTCGCCCGGACGACGATTCTACCCAAGCTCCATTCACATAATTCTTAACTCTTTCAGCCTGCGTTACTAGGAGAGACATAGCTCGCACCTCTTTCTCTGTTTCAGATGCACTGATGGACTGCTGATTATAATAGATGACCGCCAGATCAGGCGGCCATCCACTGTAACATTTGAGCTCAACTGGTTATTTTGCCGCCATTTCTACGATTTCGTTCGTGTAAGCCTCATCTACCTTAACCGGTTCTTTAATGACACCAAATTTAAGCGAAATATCAGCAGTTTGCTGGAACGCCGCCGCATCGGTATATCCCATCTTGGCACTGTCAAAGCCTTCAGGCAGAATCAGCTTGGCAACCTCAGTCATCATTGTCAGCTGATGTTCCTTCGTTGTACTGCCGTCTTCCGCTTGTTTCATCACACTGTCCACTGCGGCTGCAGGATCAGCAATTGCATCTTTCCAGCCTTTCAGGGAGGCACGTACAAACTTTGCCGCAGTCTCTTTGTTCTCCGCAAGCCATTCCTTATTGGCGAACAAGTTATCCTCAAGCATCGCAACGCCTTCCGTATTCATGTCGATGACATTCAGATCCTCAGCCTTAATGCCTGACTCCAACACTACTTGGTACTCGTTATAGGTCATCGCTGAGGCCGCATCGATCTGATCGCCCAAGAACTGATCCATCGTGAACCCTTGCTTCGTAAAGCTCAGATCCTTATTCGGATCGAACTTATATTTATCGAATAACGCTAATAGTTCAAACTCGTTGCCGCCCATCCAGTTGCCTACTTTTTTACCCTTAAGATCAGCGGCTGAGTTGATGCCCGCCGATTTTTTGGAAACCAGGACCAATCCGCTCTTTTGATAGATTTGCGCGATCTGCACCAGCGGCATTCCCTCTTCAAGACTCGGCAGCAAGCTGGCTACCCAACCCACACCGATATCTGCAGAGCCGCCTGCCACT
This sequence comes from Paenibacillus sp. FSL R5-0928, assembly GCF_037970385.1. Lineage (NCBI taxonomy): Bacteria > Bacillati > Bacillota > Bacilli > Caryophanales > Paenibacillaceae > Paenibacillus > Paenibacillus sp. FSL R5-0928. The sequence continues at coordinate 6,848,944 of NZ_CP150225.1, forward strand.
TGCTGTTCCGGAACGATATCAGGCCCACCCGGCAGAATTTCTACATCCAAGCCTTCTTCCTTGTAATATCCTTTATCCTGCGCCACAAAATACCCAGCGAATTGTGCCTGCGGCACCCATTTCAGCTGTAGCTTCACTGTAACCGGATCAGCAGCCGGTTCAGTAGCAGCACTTGCGTCAGGAGCTGCTGATGCTTCAGGGGCAGTCGTAGCTTCAGCTGCCGAGTTATTATTGTTGCCACCGCAACCCGCCATTAAAGAAACACTCAACATCATCACGATTGCCAACAAACCACCACGAAATTTGCGTTTTTTCCCGTTCATCAACCGAACTCCCCCTATCGTAATTTAAGTTTGTAACAAGCACAGTATGGACAAGCATCGTGGTGCGTTTATGCATACAGCCGCGGGCGGTTTCTCTTTTCCATTCCCACTATGGCCGGATGTAATGAGGGTGAGATTAAGTACGCTGCGAAGGATGCCACTTAATGAATACTTTCTCCAGCCGCTCAACCACTAAATAGAAGAGCACGCCTGCAATTGCAGCCAGCACAATACAGGACCAGCCCAGTGGCATTTTGGCAACTTTAATGGAATTGGAGAGCAGATATCCAAGCCCCTTTGAGGAGAAAAAGAATTCCCCAACAATGGCGCCAATCATACTGGCAGTAGCATTAATCTTCAGTGCTGTAAATACATAGGGCAGACTGCTCTGAATCCGCAGATAACGGAACACTGCCGGTTTACCTGCCGCATAAGAATGCATCAGATCCAGCGCCAATGGATCAATCGCCGCCATGCCCTTATAGGCGTTGATCGCCATCGCTGCCATTGTAGTTGCTGTTACTATGGCAATTCGTGAGCCTACCCCATCTCCAAACCACAGATTCATGATGGGCGCGAGGGCGACGATGGGCACAGCATTTAGGGCGGCAACCAGCGTCAAGCTTCCACTCCCCCAGCGCGGCCAAGCCGTAGCGACTAAAGCGATCAGGAAGCCGATAGCAGAACCAACCAACATTCCCAGCACAGCTTCAGCAAGCGTGTATCCGGTATAGGACAACAACAAGCTGAAATTATCTCGCATAGTTTCGGCGATGGCTGTAGGCAGCGGGAGTTGATATTTTTTCAGATCAAAGATCTTATGAAAGAATTGAAATTCCCATAGTGCAAGAAATAACAGACCTGCCAGTACAGGCAGCAGCACCCCTGCACTAAATATCCTCTTCAGCATTCGTGAGCCGCCTCGACTCGCCGTAGCTTCCGCAGGTTTCGGAACGGCTACAGCATTCTTTTGTGTAGCCGTTAGCGCCGGCTGAGCCATTTCTTTACCAGTAGAGCCTATAAACGTGGTCTCCCGAACGGAGTTAGTTTCCATTAGCGGCTGCCTCCTTTCGGACGATATTCAGGCTGCCAAGGCGTTACCAGACGTTCTATCAGACTGATTAACCAGTAGCTTACGATCCCCAGCAAGGCACCCACAATCACCGTAGACCAGAACATATAGGTGTGAGAGCTTCCATAATAGAGATTGCGCAGCATAATTACACCAATGCCATGCTGGGCACCCATAAGCTCCACCAGAATAGCTCCAGTCACAGCAAGTGGGGCAGCTATCTTAAGTCCACCGAACAAACCCGGCAAAGCCGCTGGGAATCTGAGCTTCCAATAGACCGCCCAAGGTTTAGCCGCGTAAGAATGCATCAATTCGAGCGCTGATGGATCTACACTCCGCAAGCCGCGCAGCATGTTCAGAGCCACCGGGAAAAAGGTGATATATCCCGAAATAATAATCCGCGAGGTCTGCTCATCGCGCACAATCCCGTAGATGATGGGTGCCAACCCCAGAATCGGAATCATCTGCGAGGCAATAGCATAAGGAAAAGTTAATTGCTCTATTGTCTTCGACAAGCTCATCAGCACCGCCAATGAGGCACCTGCTACCGCTCCAATCAGGAAGCCAACGCCAGCATTACCGAAGGTCGCAGCCCCCTCCTTCAAGAGCGTGCCTCCATACTGCCATAAGGTAGCTAACACCTCATGAACATATGGCAGCTTGGACTGTGCTAACGGCGTCTCCACCACATGGAGCAACATCCAGGAAGTCCCTTCCCAGACTAGCAGCAGGCCAAAAATCCAGACGAACAACGGCAGCAGACGACCTCGCACAAAGATACTGCCCCCTTTCATCACTACACCCCTTCGAAGCTGTCGCGAATACGTGCGATCAGTTCGAAAAACTCTGGGTTATTTCTCATTTCCGCCGTTCGCGGACGTGGCAGAGGAATTTCGACCACAGCGGACAAGCGACCTGGATGCGGGGAAAGAACAAACACCCGGTCAGAGAGGAATATAGATTCAGGAATACTATGAGTTACAAAAACAATTGTGTTCTGCACTTTACTCCAGACAGACAATAGCTCTTCATTCAATCGCTCACGCGTAAATTCATCCAGCGCTGAGAACGGCTCATCCATGAGCAGAATTTCCGGCTCCATCGATAGCGCTCTGGCAATCGCTACACGCTGCTGCATCCCGCCGCTGAGCTGCCACGGATATTTATCCGCAAAGCTCTGCAGCCCCACCAGATCAAGAAGCTCCATCGCCTTTTCCTCACGGATTGACTTCTTTACCCCCATCAGCTCCAGTGGCAAAGTGATGTTATGCTTCACTTTCCGCCAGTCGTATAACACTGGACTTTGAAAAACAATGCCATATTTTTGCGCCAGCCTGGCTTCTCTGGCACTTTTCCCAGCTACCACAATGTTCCCGCCTGTTGGTGCTATGAGATCGGCCATCAGTCTAAGCAGCGTCGTTTTGCCACATCCGGAAGGTCCGAGCAGGGAGACGAACTCCCCTTTGGCAATATCAAGACTCACCTGATGCAGGGCAAGCACTTCCGCAGCTTCTGTCCGATAACGCATTTCAACATTCTCCAGCTGAATCTCAGGAATATTTGTCGCTAGTGATGACATCCTCAGCCCCCCTTTTCAAAATAAGCCATGTTTATAATGTTATATAAACTGACGTAATATAGATAAGATCAAGAAAACTTCTATCGCATGTAGTATTAACTAACATGTTACACGCTGCTCACTGGACTCTCACTAGACAATTAGTAAAATAGCTCCTGTTAAATTGCGTCATTTTGTCTAGGAGACATTTTTTTGACTACAAACCCGAAGTATTTTTTTTATATCCGCAGATATGTGGTAATATTTATCCATATCTTTCCTCGGCAGGTGACAATAGACCCATGGGATCTATAATCTCGAACTATATTGTAATTGTTGCTATATCAGGTGTGCTGAGCGTCTTATTAGCCCTTTTCGCCTATTATAAAAAAACTGATTTCTTAGGAATCAGGGCTTTTGTTATAAGCTCCTTTACCTCTGCTATTTACACCTTCGGCTTCGCATTAGAGTTATCGGGGAAAACCCTGGAGGAAATCAGCTTCTGGATTAAGTTAGAATATCTGGGGATGCCCTTCATTGCGCCAGCTAGTCTAATCATGGTGATCCATTTCGTTGGGCTGGAGACGCTGTTTAAAAAAGGCATACGGGCGGCGTTATTTATCATTCCGTTCATTACAACGCTGCTGGTTTGGACCAATGATTACCATCATCTCTTCTATAAATCCATTTATTTACGGGAAAATACGCCCACCCCACTCGTTGATGTTGTGATGGGACCTTGGTATATCGTTCACGGCAGCTTTACTTTTGGCTGTCTGCTGGCAGCCATTTGCCTCATGATATGGCAGTGGAACCGGATGAAGCGGGTATACCGCAGGCAGATCATCACAATAATAATCGGGTTAAGTCTTCCAACTCTTGGCTCTTTTTTGTATCTGATGGGCTTGACTCCTTACGGTATGGATCCCGTCCCGATCATTATGAGCCTGACCTCCTCCCTATATATTTGGGCTATTTTATCCCGGGGCATGTTAACGGCTGCGCCTATTGCTCGTGAGAATCTCTTCGAGAGCATGCGGGAGGGAGTGCTTGTCACCGACCGCTCGGACATGCTCGTCGATTACAATCGTGCAGCCGCGGATATGATAGAGGGGCTCAACTCCTCATCGATTGGCAAACCGCTAGCGCAATTGTTTCTTAACGCAGGCAAAGACGCCTTCTCCTATGTGATGGACGCCGAGCCGCTGTTGCGCGAAGAACGGGAAGTGGCTTGGAACAAAGCAGAGGAGATCTGCTATTATCAAATCCGCTCCTCTCCGGTACAAAAACAAGAGGGGCACATAGCAGGACAGATGATCATGCTGATTGACGTGACTGAACGAATACTGCTTCAGGAGAAGCTGCGCCAATTGGCTACGATGGACAGCCTAACCGGTATCTATAACCGCTCCTATTTTTTGGAGCTGAGTCGAGCACTGCTTGCCCGGTCCGCCAGCCTGCGAAGTTCATTATCTATGATTTTGCTGGATGTGGACTTCTTCAAGAGCATTAATGACCGCTATGGACATCAATACGGAGATCAAGCTCTCCAGCATATTGTCCAAGTGTGCAGCAGACATCTGCGGGAGGGAGATCTCTTTGGCCGTTATGGTGGCGAGGAATTTGTGATCTGTCTGCCAGAGACGTCGCTTAAGCAAGCTGCATTGCTCTGCGAAACTATCCGCGCGGATATTGAACAAAGCACCTTATATACCGTCATCGGGCCCATTAATGTGACCGCCAGCTTTGGAGTTGTGGAGGCCCTAAGTCCAGATGCTACTCTAGAAGAACTGCTATCTGAGGCCGACCATGCTCTGTATAGTTCCAAACGAAATGGACGCAACGCTGTGCATCTTTCCCAAAAGTCAGAAATCACTCTTTTCAAACCTGTTTAATGACAATCATGTCCCTTCCTGCGCATTCAACAACTGGCCTTATTTTTCATAGTCTGTTTTTAAGTTTAATAAGAGTTATCTGAAAAACTAATCAGAGTGTTGAGAGTAAAATTTGCTTGATGGGATATGGAGGCGTAAGAAATAATGAGGAACCATACAATGATGCAGTTTTTTGAATGGCATGTTGCTGCGGACGGGAAACACTGGGATCGCTTAAAAGAAACTGCACCCGCGCTAAAAGCCGTAGGCATTGATTCTGTTTGGGTACCTCCTGTGACAAAGGCCGTCTCCGCAGAAGATACAGGCTATGGCGTGTATGATCTATACGATCTGGGCGAATATGACCAAAAAGGTACGGTACGCACCAAATATGGCACCAAACAAGCACTGATCAACGCAATTTCGGAATGTCAAAAGAATGGCATCGCCGTTTACGTTGATTTGGTCATGAATCATAAGGCAGGCGCGGATGAAAAAGAAGTATTCCAAGTCATCGAGGTCGACCCCAATGATCGGATGAAAGAAATTTCGAAACCTTTCGAGATTGAGGGCTGGACAAAATTCACCTTCCCTGGCCGCGGGAATGAACACTCTGCCTTTAAGTGGAATCACAATCATTTTAACGGCACTGACTTTGACGCCAAAGAAGAGCGAACCGGCGTATTCCGCATAGTAGGCGAGAATAAAGCGTGGAATCAGAATGTTGACGACGAGTTCGGAAACTATGATTATCTAATGTTCGCTAATATTGATTACAGCCATCCGGAAGTCAAAAAAGAAATGATCCAATGGGGAAAATGGCTGGTGGACACCCTCCACTGCAGCGGCTTCCGCTTGGATGCCATCAAACATATCAACCATGAGTTTGTTAAAGAATTCGCGGTAGAGATGTTTAATAAATGTGAGAAGGACTTCTATATCGTCGGTGAATTCTGGAATTCCGACTTAGAGTCCTGCCGACAATTTCTGAATACCGTCGATTATAAAATTGACCTCTTCGATGTATCCCTTCACTACAAGCTGCATTCAGCTTCCTTGGAGGGCAGAAACTATGATCTGACCAAAATTCTTGATGACACACTGGTGCAGACCCATCCCACCAATGCTGTAACCTTCGTTGACAATCATGATTCTCAGCCTCACGAAGCCCTGGAATCCTGGGTAGATGATTGGTTCAAGCAAAGTGCTTACGCGCTTATCCTGCTGCGACGGGATGGATATCCTGTGGTCTTTTACGGGGATTATTATGGGATCGAAGGACCAACACCTGTAGCAGGTAAAAAAGATGCGATTGACCCTCTGCTGTATACCCGCTATCACAAAGCTTATGGTGAACAGAAGGATTATTTCGATCATCCTAACACGATTGGCTGGACACGGCTCGGCGTGGAGGATATTGAACACTCCGGTTGTGCGGTTGTGATCAGTAATGGTGAGAATGGCCAGAAGAGAATGTTCGTAGGAGAACATCGCGCCGGTGAAGCATGGGTGGATTTCACCCATAACCATAAAGCCACCATAACCATTGAAAAGGATGGTTGGGCGACCTTCCCGGTCAATGGCGGCAGCGTCTCCGTCTGGGCTCTGCCGGATGCAGAAGCTGACAAGAAGTAAATCACTTGTACCTGATTAAAAAGGTGCCCAACGCCGTTTGGCGTTGGGCACCTTTTTTAGTTATTCGCTTTATGCTCCGGATGTCGGGATACAAGCCTCACCAGATCCAGCGTTAAGACGGGTAATGTTAGGGACGCTGGATAAGCCAAGTAACGCGGCTCCCACTCTGGATTGAACTTTTCCTTGTAACGACGCAATCTGGCAAAACCGTAACCATGCCCATGCCCACCTCTATTAAACACTTGATGAGCCAGCTTCTCCTCCTTCAGAGCTCCGGGGTCCTGCCCCCCACTGGATGATAGAGGAGTGTTGCCTAGATTAAATCGCCGATACCCCTTGGACTTCGCCCATTCCAACATACAAACCAATAAATAATCTACCGTCCCGTTTGGGACATTCTTCCGCTGGCGCAACAAATCTACAGACAGAGTCAATCCTTGATCATACCCCGGGGCAATAGAAGCAAATGCCAGTATTGTACCTTTGGCGTTCCGCAGCACCGCAATGGGAGCCAGTTGCAGATAGTCGACCTTAAACCAGCCTAACGAATAACCCTTTTCCGCTCGGCCATTCAACCACTCGTCCGAAATCGCTCGCAGTTCTCTCAGCAAACTATCAGCAAGCGGCGCTTCTGTAATTTCAACAAACATGCCTTCCCGTTCAAAACGATCGCTTACACTTTGCAGATCACCTTTCTTCAGACCACTGAGTGCAATGTTATCAAGGCTTACCACTGCCTCTTCACCCAGCTTAAAAAAGCGATAGCCCTGCTCCTGATAGACCGATAAAAAAGCAGATGAAGCTTGATAGAAAACTACAACCAGACCATACTGATCTGCAGCTTGTCTAAATTCACTGATGGCTTCATTTATTAAGCTTCTCTCTCCTAGTGGATCACCCAGCACAACGAGCTTATCCCTAACTCTGGCGAAAGCGAGCAGCACTTTATCGTTCTGAGCCCAGAAGAAGCCCTTATCACCCAAAAATAACGTATGCGTTAAGGTATTGCCTTGAACTTCATCTAGAAAATGTTTCAGCTTAGCTACATCCAAGGTCCCGAACAGCTCGTTCTCCTTATGATGGGGCCTGAGGTTTACCCACATTATGAGCAGTACCCAAGACAAGACCAATCCCCCCACTGCCGTAAATGCAACATGACTATACCGCTGCAACCATTCAGGCTGCACACCCGGAGGCAGATGCTTCAGAAATCCACGATGTACATAACAGCCCATCAGATAGTAGCTTAGTGCAATCACTGAAGTGAGGACAAACCACCGGATCGCGCTCTGCCTGCTGATTGGCGCACTAATCCGATAAAACCGCGATCTGGATATCCAAAGAATAAGCGCTACTATAAGTAGCAACAGTGCCTCTTCATAATCAAAACCCTTAGTGACTGCAAACAACGATCCAATAAACAGAAGTATGCTAGTCCATACATATGCACTATGAACCCGCAATGTAATGCCCCGCGACAATAAAATCAGCATAAAACCAATAAGTACAGACAGATGATGAGATAGCTGCATTACCGGAAACGGCAATATTTCCTCCGTAATCTTCAACCTATACAGCAATCCGGGTACTGCTGCAGATAGTAAGAGAATAAGCCCGCTAGCTAGTACCAGCTTGCCAAGAGCCCACATTCCAAGATCGCTCAGAAAGGTATACTGACCCGGCCAGCCCCAGATCTTCTGCCATTTGTTAAGAGAGGGTTCGAACCCTGGAACTGAACGATCTTGATCCTTTTTTCCTTGCAGACCAATTTCCAGTGCAGCCAGCACCAATCCGATCAACCAAGGAATGACATAATAAAACAATCGAAAGATGACAAGCACCGCCATCGCCTTATCGGTCTGGTAGCCAAGCTGTGTCAGCCCGAGCAAGGCAATAAGGTCAAATGCACCGATACCGCCGGGTGCCATACTCAAGATGCCGGCAATGGCAGCAATCGTAAATATACCAAAGATAGCTATAAAATGGACCTCATCCAAGAGATGGCTGCTGATGGTCCAAAACGTCACGCCGGCAAAGCTCCATTCCAGAAAGGAAGCCCCGACGGAGTTAACGACTGTAAGCCATGATGTTCTGCCTTTTCCCCGGTTAATCCATTTCGCATAAAGCGATGAGCGCTGTACAAACACAAAAACCGGCAAATAAAGCGCCATACCCCATACTGCAAATACCAGCCAGCGATGTTCTTCCAGCAAAGCCGTTGCCGGGAGTAAACCAAAGATATTCGCCCATGAAAGTAGCGATAACCCGGTAATCATAAGCGGAGACAGAAATACAATGGCGGGCGTTAGCACGGAGGTCGGCACTCCGCTTTTTTTATACAGCAGCGTCCTTAAACCAACTCCAGCCAGTCCTGCAAACCCAATCAAATTATTAAATGTATTAGCAATCCATGCATACCGAAAGGTACTCCACAGCCCTACTTTTAAACGAAAATGTGCCCGAATCAAATAATCATAAGCACTCATAACAGCTACGGAAAGAAGTGCAAAACCAATCATTTGCAAAATAGCAGACGTAGGTACTCGCCTTAGTTCACGCATTATAAGTCCTAAATGAACCTGCCTCAGCTCATGTTGTCCCTCCCAGTATACGAACGCTATGATAGCCACTGGAAAAAGGGCTCTGACCGCCCGGATCCGATAGATAGATAAGATCAGTCTTACAATTTTGAATCTTTCTAATGTCTGTTGCTTTGAATGCATGAGCCCACCTGCCTTTACCGCTGACACACGTTGTGCTAGACAATTTTTACAACTAGTCCATTATAGCAATTCTTGGAATAGAAGACCCGTGATAATCAACACCTACTCTATTAGACTGCCAGCAAATCCCTAACCCCTGCAACAGTTAAAGATTTTTTGGGAAATGAGGATAAGCATAGTTAATATATTACGAAGCTGGACAGATCAATATGACGGAACTTTATTTTAGCGGTATCTTTCTAGTATTGGCCAACAATGTGATAAAAGAACATTTAAATTGTAGTCTAAACTTAAAAATACATAACAAAAAGGACATCCCTCACGGCAAAGGATGCCCTTTTTGTTATGTAACACGACTTAGTATGGTTTATACACGAATATCAAATCTGCCTTGGCTATTCGTTGTTGCGGTAGCGATCTCTTGCGGGCTTGCCGCAGCAAGCGCGTTGTTTGCAGGTTTGGCAGGTGCTTCTGCACTACTGCTTGCTGCGGAAGCACTGCTCTGCGACTTCTGGGAAATTTGTGCCTCGATTTGCTTGATCTGCTGCTCAATTTGTTTCGTTTTCGTTTCTTTGGTCTTCGCGTCATCCGAGCTGGCATCAATCTTGTCCAATTCGGCTTCCAGCTTCGCTTTTTGTTTCTCGAGCGCGCTGGTATCTGTAGTACTAGACGTCGAGGTGGTATACGATGTAGAACCTGAGACTGCGGATATACTCATAATCATCCCTCCCTTCCTTACCTCCAATATAATCCTTTTGCAGATAAGGAACGTTAAAACCCGCTGAAAGTTTGCTGAAAGTATTGCTCGCTTTCAAGGTTATAAGGATAAGCTGTTAGGAATTGGTGTTTCCCCGTCTGACCAACAGAAAATAAGACAGAATAGAGAGAACACCCGTACAGGCAATCACAATCGCCATCGGAAGTGCTGAGTCTACGCCCCCAAGGCCCACAAGCGGTGCTACACAGCTACCAAGCAGCAACGGTAACAGTCCGATTAAAGCCGAAGCACTGCCTGCGGCTTCTCCTTGGTCCTGCATTGCAAGTGAGAAGCTGGTTGCTCCGACAATCCCCACACTGGAGACAACAGCGAACAGACAGATTAGAATAGGGATCAGCCCTCCCCCTACCAGGATCGTAAGCAGCAGCAAGACGCCCCCCGTTGTACAGAGCAGCAACCCGCTAAGCAGCAGCTTCGTCTCACTCACCTTACCAGCAAGTCTGCCGGCAATTTGACCTGTAATAATAATCCCAATCCCGTTCACAGCAAAGATCAAACTGTATACCTGCGGAGTAACCGCAAAAATATTTTGCAAAACAAAAGATGACCCTGAGATATAAGCGAACATAGACGCTGTAACAAAACCTTGGGACAAGGCATAACCCATAAACTTGCGGTTGCCAAGTAACACCTTAAAAGTAAGCAGAGTACCCTTCAACCCACTCTTGGAGCGCCGCTCCTTCGGCAATGTCTCAGGCAAGCGCAGGAGAATCGTCAAGCAGAAGATAATTCCGGCAGCAAATAATACGAGGAATATCCCCTGCCATGTAGTCACTCTTAAGAGCTGTCCTCCAATGACTGGAGCCAAAATCGGACCCAGACCATTAACAATCATCAATAAAGAGAAAAATTTCGTTAGTTCAGAGCCACTGTACAGATCACGCACAGCCGCCCTAGAGACAACTACACCCACTGAACCAGCAAGACCTTGAATAAACCGCAAAACAATTAAAAGTCCAATCGAAGGACTAAAAGCACATAGCACTGAGGAAACGGCATAGATGAACATCCCTATAAGCAGTGGACGGCGACGTCCATATACATCACTCAGTGGTCCAGCTACTAACTGACCTGAGGCCAGTCCCAATAAAAAGAAGGTGAGACTTAGCTGCACCAAAGCAGCCGTCGTACCGAAATCGTCGACAAGTGTAGGCAGCGCCGGCAAATACATGTCAATCGACAACGGCCCAATGGTTGTAATGGAGCCCAGAATAACAGCAAGTTGCAATCTCTGCTTCCTAGAGGGTCCATCTACAGCAAGTTTATTAGCATTTTGCATTCCAATCATGATCCTTACGTCAACCTTTCTAAAGCAACCCGGGGGCCTTTTTTTGTATTCTTCATACTAACGTAAAGGAACTCAAATGATCAATCCTTTTATAAGACCTCATTCGGGGCTAATAACTTAAAAATAACCGCCAAAAGGCGGTTATCCTAATTGTTTTATTCATTTTGAGATGTACTAAACCCCTGCAGCCAATCTTTGGCGGCTTCGGCTTCCGCCATACTCAAGCGGTGACCTTGGTTGCCCCAATGGGTTGTAACCTCAGCGCCTGCTTTCTGCAGAATCTCCTCTAGCTCCTGAGTTTCCGTAGATGTTATTAGCGGATCATTCGTACCTGCCCCAATAAAGATAGACACCCCTTCAAGAGAAGGAAGCTCCACATTGCGTAATGGCACCATCGGATGCAACAGCACTGCCGCGCGGAAAATGTCCTTATAATGAAACAAAAGGCTACCAGCAATGTTTGCACCGTTAGAGTAACCAACCGCTACCAGATTGTTGGCATCAAACCCGTATTTTTCTGACGCTTCATCCAGAAATTTCTTAATCTCATGGGTACGGAAAACTAAGTCCGCTTCATCGAACACTCCTTCTGCCAGCCGACGGAAGAATCGTGGCATGCCATTCTCCAGCACATTGCCCCGTATACCTAGCACCGATGAATCTGGGGATAACATCTCAGCCAGCGGCAGCAAATCCTGCTCATTACCACCTGTACCATGAAACAACACTAACGTAGGTTTAGTTATATCTTTACCTTTACGGAATACATGAATCATCCCTGCTTCACCTCAATTTCTCTTACTTGAATAGGCGTTAAGTTTTCTTCGATGGCCGCGCGATGCGGCTCAAACCAGGACGGCAGCATCAACTTTTCACCCAACGCATCTGGGGCTTCATCACGGGCAAAACCCGGAGGATCTGTAGCGATCTCGAACAGGATTCCTCCTCTTTCACGGAAATAGATCGCATTAAAATACTGACGGTCTTGAACGGGTGTAGGTCTATGCCCATGACTCTGTACATGGCGCGACCATTCCAGTTGCTCTGCATCATCCTTTGCCCGCCACGCGATGTGATGAACTGTCCCTGCACCTCCCGCTCCGAGCGGAACGGGTGATGTCTTCAAATCAATAATATTACCTAGCTCCCCATTGGTTCTATAGCGAGTATATCCATCTCCGTCAGCAATATGTTCCATACCCAGCGTATGAACAAGTGTCTCAGCTGTTTGCAACGGATTGCTGCTATACAGCACAGCCCCGCCAAAACCTTTGATCGCGTATTTAGTAGGAATCCCACCAAAGGACCACTTACTGAGCGGGCCTTCCTCACGTTCCACCAGTTCAATCCGCAGACCGTCGTAATCGGCAAAAGCTAAATAGGGTTCCGAGATCCGACTTCCTTTTGTAACCGAAATTCCGTATTCAGCAAGGCGTTGTTCCCAGAATTGCAGAGCACCAACCGGCACTGCGTAGATCGTTACGCCAACTTGACCACTGCCGATTCTGCCTCTACGCCCTACAGGTGAAGGGAAAAATGTAATAATCGTTCCCGGAGCACCCTGCTCATTCCCAAAGTATAAATGATAGACCTCTGGAGCATCAAAATTAATCGTTTTTTTCACGAGCCGTAGGCCCAGAATCCCGGCGTAGAAATCAACATTGCGCTGAGCGTCTCCGACAAAAGCTGTAATATGGTGTATTCCTGCAGTTTGAAGTGTCATTATTATAAACTCCCTTCTTAGTTAAAAAACAATGCATCTAGAGAAATCGAACCTGGTCCCGTAAGCGCCACACCTACCGCAAATACCAGAACCGTGAGCGGAAACTCAATCCCGTTCGAAGTGGACCAGAAACCATTTGGAGCATGAACCTTAACGATTGCCCCCAGCATCGTGGCAGCGATCAACACCGCTGCAACAGGCGTTAACAGTCCTGCCGCGAACATAAATCCGCCCACCAGCTCCATAATCCCTGCTAAAATCGCTATAGTCACACCCGGTTTGATTCCGATGGACTCCATCCAGCCTCCCGTACCCTTCGGACCGTAACCTCCGAACCATCCAAATAGCTTTTGTGCACCATGTCCTATAAACGCAAGTCCAATCACCAATCTCATTAATAACAGTCCTACACTTATCATTTTTACATTCCCCTATTCCTTTGATTTAATTATCTTAATGTTAAGATATTGGGTAAAAAAGAGCGCCCGGCGAACCGGAATAACCTATGGGCTGCTCTCCTCTCCCCTCTTCTATCTACAACTCGGAGGCGTTAAACGTATCGCCGCCCTTAATCGTACCCGAGTTAAAACCTTTGTAGAACCAGCGCTTTCTCTGCTCTGAGGTACCGTGAGTGAAACTATCCGGCACTGCATAGCCCTGAGCCTGCTTCTGAATCGTATCATCGCCGACGGCGCTTGCAGCTGCCAGAGCTTCCTCTAAGTCGCCTTCCTCCAGCAGATTCATACCCTGAGCATGATTGGCCCAGACACCGGCGAAATAATCAGCCTGCAGCTCAAAACGAACCTGATATTTGTTGTACTCCTTCTCACTCAACGTCTGACGAAGGGAATCGAGCTGTTTCGAGGTGCCTAGTAATGTCTGTACATGATGTCCAACCTCATGGGCAATAACATAAGCCATGGCGAAGTCGCCCGGCGCATGGAAGCGTTGCTGCAACTCATCATAAAAGCTCAGATCAATATATAGTTTGGCGTCACCCGGACAGTAGAACGGACCGACTGCCGAGGTCGCTGTTCCGCAAGCAGAGTCTACACTCCCACTGTACAGCACTAAGGTGGGGTCCGTATAGGTCATTCCCTGCTGCTGAAAAATCTCACCCCAAACCTCCTCTGTGTCGGCAAGAACTACCGATACAAACTCCGCAAGCTCTTGCTCCTCTGCGGTCTGTTCATAAGGGGCCGTTGAACTGGAGCCTGTGGAAGTCAAACTTCCCAGGATATCCCCGGCATTGCCTCCACTGAGTAACGTGATGACCAGGACAAGGATAATTCCTCCGATCCCGCCACCAATCATCTTGCCGCCGCCGCTCATGCCTCTGCGGTCCTCCACGTTCGAACTCCCTCTTCTTCCCTGCCATTTCATGGCCAAGCCCCCAGTCGAAATATCAGGTAATCTTAAGTAAATGGCTACCTGGCTTCGTTAAGTTAAATATCTTATTAGTGATATACCCAAAAAAGCAGGGTTTCACTTATACTTACTGGAGTTGGGAGAATGAGGATGGAGCCGAACTACTTCCAACCTTATAGAGGCGCCTAGTTATTCGTCATGTTCGCAGCGCCTACACACCTTTGCCAAGCTTTTTCATTAATTCGATAGCCTGGACTTTCTCTTCCTTATCTAATCCACCCATCAAATCATGAATTGAGACTACATGACGAGGGAAAATCTCATCAAACAGTTCACGGCCTGCATCCGTAATCTCCGCATAAGTAACGCGGCGATCCTCGCTACAGGGTACACGTTTCAGCAGTCCCTTTTTCTCCAACTTGTCGATATTATAGGTAATGCTTCCGCTCGTAACGAGAATTTTCTCCCCGATCTGCTGCAGCGGAATCCGCGTTCTATGGTAAAGTACTTCAAGCACCATGAATTCAGCCGAAGCCAAGCCATAACTCTTCATATCCTTCACCGCATGATCCATTAGGCTCTTATAAGCTTTAGATAAGACTACGAACAATTTCAGTGAGGCGGCTTGTTCTTCGTCAGGTGCACTCTCTGTATTACGCAGATTTACTTGTTTATCACTCATCAATTCCACCTCCACTTCAATCAAACTTGTATTCAATCCATTTATTTGTCTTTACATTAAATATCTTTAAGTTAAGATAACTATATATCTTCCCATCCTCCTTGTCAACCTCATCGCTAAAAAAGTCACTTCCGTCTAGAGACCGGTAAGTTTCCTTTGACACTTTACAGGGAGTGATAAAAATCACCCCAAGTTTGACCTGACCTATAAAAGGGCGTATTCTTGTCTTTACGAATGACTCTTTAGTAAGCGATTTCAATACCCTAAAGGAGGCGACCTGATGAGTTCGTTCAATCCAACCCCTACCGAAGAAGCTATGGAAGGGCAGGCTGGAGCACGACGCGTGCTGATCGTGACAGCCGTAGACGCGGAGCGTGACGCGGTCCTGCGCGGCCTGCAAGGCAGCGACAGGTTCCATGTTATCGCTGCCGGCGCAGGGCCGGCAGCGGCGGCGGCGGGAACCGCCGCGGCACTCGCAGCCGGTTCTTACGGCTGCGTATTGAGCGTCGGGATCGGCGGCGGATTCCCGGGGCTGGCACCTTTAGGCTCGCTGGTTGTAGCCAGCGAGATGATTGCCGCCGACCTCGGGGCCGAGACGCCGGAGGGCTTCCGCAGCGCTGCCGAGCTCGGCTTCGGCAGCGTGTCCGTGCCGGCTGACCGCGGCACGGTGCAAGCGGTTTCGGCCGCGCTGACAGCGGCCGGATTACCCGTAAGCACGGGCACCGTGCTTACTGTCTCGACGGCGACCGGCACCGCGGAGACGGCCGCCGCCCATCTCGCGCGGCATCCCCATGCCGTCGCGGAAGCGATGGAGGGCCACGGAGTCGCCGTGGCCGCCCAGGCGCTGGGGCTCCCGGTACTGGAGCTCCGCGCCATCTCGAACCCGGTCGGTCCCCGCGACCGGGCCGCATGGAAGATCGGTGATGCAATGGAAGCATTAACGGCGGCAGCCGCTATATTACTGGAGGTGCTGTAATGACAACTGAGCTTAATATCGCTTTTTCCCCTTGCCCTAACGATACCTTTGTATTTCATGCCTGGGCGCACGGGCTTGTCCCGAATGCACCTAGGCTGAATGTAACCTATGCCGACATTGATATTACCAATACGCTGGCCGCTGACGGAGAAGGACCAGAAGTCCTCAAAATCTCCTACGCTGCGCTGCCTTGGGTTCTGGAGCGGTACAAACTGCTGCCATGCGGCGGCGCTTTAGGTCGCGGCTGCGGCCCGCTGCTGCTCACAGCAAGTGGACCCCATGCGATCAAACGCCCAGAAAAGCTAGCCGGACGCCGGATTGCTGTGCCTAGCGAACGCTCTACGGCTTATTTGCTTTTCCGATTATGGGCAGCACAAAATGTAACTGGAGGCATCGGCGAAATAGTCGTAATGCCTTTCGATGAGATTATGCCTGCCGTACGGGATGGCCATATCGATGCGGGGCTGGTAATTCACGAAGCCCGCTTCACTTACGCCTCGTATGGTCTTAATATGCTGACTGATTTAGGCAGCTGGTGGGAAAGCGATACCGGACTGCCCATTCCTCTCGGCGCTATCATTGCCCGCCGTGATTTAGATGCCGATGCTATCACCGGCTGGATTCGCAGCTCTCTTCAGTATGCGTGGGATCATCCAACGGATTCCAGAGACTATGTGCTTAGCCATGCTCAAGAGTTGGCTCCTGAAGTGGCTAAATCCCACATCGATCTCTACGTGAATGACTTCTCGATGAATCTGGGTGATGACGGCTATGCCGCAATCTCTGCCCTGCTTGATCGTGCTGCGGCAGAAGGACTTGTGCCTGCAATTGATCCAGCACTGCTTCGTTAACATTTACTAGATAGTTTAACAATCCCCGGCTACACCTAAAAGGTGTTCTCCGGGGATTTTATTTATTCTACGTAACATTCCCAGCCAGCCATTATTTGGCTTATCGAACCAGTGATTATACAATAGACCTATAAACATGATCTATGAGGGAGGATCACATGATACCTGAAAAAAACAGCAAACAAAATATCGACCGCTTTCTGGGGTTTCAAGATGAATATGACCGCTACCGTCCCGAAGCCCCTGTGATGATTATCAAATTGCTAACAGATTACTTGGGTACCACCCCTTCACTCGTCGCAGATATAGGCTGCGGTACGGGTTTGTCTACTTTTCTCTGGAACGATGTCGCAGACCGCGTAATCGGTATCGAACCCAATCCAGATATGTTGGGAAAAGCAATCGATAAACTTAGCAGATTAGAAGAACCCCAATCAATTACTTTTGTACAAGGCTACTCTAACCAGCTTCCGCTTGCATCAGATAGTGTAGACATAGTTACCTGCTCACAATCATTCCACTGGATGGACCCTGAGAGTACACTGCAAGAAATCTCCCGGGTCTTAAAAAAAGGCGGTGTCTTTGCCGCCTACGATTGCGATTGGCCTTTATCTCTTCAGCAAAATGTAGAAGAACGATACAACCAGCTAATCTCCAAAACAGAAGAATTACTGGCCTCGCTCTTACCTAATGAGGAGAGAGCACATAAATGGGACAAAGAAGGCCATTTGTCACGGATCAAAGCTAGTGGGGCCTTCTCTTTTGCCAGAGAAATCGTATTCCACAACCTAGAGTCCTGCGATGCCCAGCGATATATCGGTTTAACCCTAAGTCAAGGGGGAGTGCAAACCGTAATGAAGCTAGACGCCACCTTGCTTGAACAAGACATCGCCGATTACACCGCCGCAGTTGAACAGCATTTTAAAGGCAGAACATTAGAGGTTCTGATCAGCTACCGAATGAGAATCGGCATCAAATAATCTTCGATCGCAACCAAAAAAACGCCCCGCCCCCTCATATGAGGAGTTCGGAGCGTTTTCTTCTTTTTATTTAACTTCTTCCATAAATACCCTTAGGTTCTCCACGATTTCTTTGGATTTTGAATGATGTAAGTAATGTCCGCCTTCAAATGTCATTACTTTTCCATGCACAGAATCCTTGACTTGCCCTTCATGCAGAGGGATCCAGTCTTTCACAGTAGTATTATTTGCTTGTATAAAGAAGATAATGGGAAGATTCTTGTCGAATTTTAAGCCTCTGGAGGCAACAAAGTTAGGATAAATATGTTCCATTTCATTTAAGGTAGTGGAATTGTTCATATTTTTAAGCGAAATCAATTTCATTTGTTTTTTGGTTTCATCATCAAATGGCAGTCCATCATAAGGGTCACCGCTTAATTGCAAGCCCAATCTTATAATCCCTGAATCTTTAAGCAGCTTTAATTTTTTAATTGGGAATTTAACATCCATACCGCCTTGCTCCGGAACACTACTATCAATACCCACAAAAGCACTCACTTCGTTTGGATATTTCTTCGCATATTCCAATCCATAAATACCTCCAATCGAGTGGCCCATTAGAATGTATTGGTCAATGTTAAGATTCTGAACGGCTTCATGAATTTCACTAACGATATTCTCTGTGGTTCGTTCTTTTTTCGTTTCATCACTGAGTCCATACCCAAACGGTTCAACCGCCACCACTTTGTAGAATGGTGATAACTCATCAATCAACGGCTTAAAATCAAGTGCTGGTGCTCCTGTTCCAAAGCCTGGTATGAGCACGATCGTCTGTTTACCTTCTCCTTGAATCAAAACATTCATATTTTTCCCGTCAACAGGGACTAACTGACCATAGTGCTGTATTTTTTTCTGATCTGTTTTGTTGCTGATCACATTAACTGTATAGACAACGGCTAGAAAAAGTACGACCACGATCACTATTGCTCCTAGTATTTTGAGCAACAGGTTACGCAGTTTATGTTTTTTCTGTCCATTCCCCGTTTTTTTGTCCGCTTGTTGTGTCACCCTCATCTTCTCCTGTCTTTAATCTGTTTATTAAGCTCTCTTAATGTTTCGCTAATGAGATCATAACTAACAAAGATGTACCCCTCATGACGGCAATATGAACTGAAAATGAACAGGTAAAAAAAATGCTACGGCAGCACAAGACAAGAAAACTTGCCAGTACTGCTGTAGCAATGAAAAATACGGGATGCATCCAAGCCCTCGCAAGGCACCGCCTGGAAGCTAATTACTCTGTCGGCGCTATAATTGGCAGGGTGACAACGATGGTCGTTCCTTGACCGGGTTCGCTTTCCACGCGGATATCCCCTTTATGAAGCGTTACGATCTGTTTAACAATGGCAAGTCCCATCCCGCTGCCACCATATTTACGACTGTGGGATCGATCAGCCTTAAAGAACCGTTCAAATATACGTTGCTGATCCTCAAGTGAAATCCCGATGCCAGTGTCTGTTATCCGAACGGTCACGTTGTTGATATCTTGTTTGAGGCTGACGTTAATTACACTGTTATCCTTAGAAAACTTGATGCTGTTGCCAAGGAGATTGGTCCATACCTGACTTAACAGGTCATAATCAGCCAGTAGGATAATAGGCTTCAGATCAAGGTCGAAGCTGATGTTACGAGCTGACCATTGCGGCTGAATTGCTACGATTACTCTTCTTATCTGTTCGTCCAGATTGAATGTAGTTAGCCGTAGCTGCTGGGACTGCGATTCTAATAAACTCAGCTTCAGCAGGCTGTCACTCATTTTAGACATCCGCTCTGCTTCAGCGATAATAATATCCAGATAACGATTTCGCTCTTGTTCTGCAAGATCTACTCGCTTGAGCGCAATCGCATACCCAGATATTGAGGTGAGCGGAGACTGGACCTCATGCGACACATTGGATACAAACTCCTTACGCATCTGCTCAAGCTGCTGCAGATCGTGCATCATTTCTTCAAAGCTGCGAGCCAAGGTACCTAGCTCACCGGTTTGTTTAATATTCAGCTCGACGTTAAAATCACCAGCTGCTATCCGTCTGGTCGCTTTGGTTAGCTTCTTGATCGGTCTGACTAAGAACATTGCAGCTACCAGAATCAAGAGGCTTCCAGCTATCAATGAATAGAGCAAGAAATTTAATACCAAGTTCCTTCTGGCAGTGACGGAAGGGGGATTAAGCGTCTCCACAAACATCGCTTTGGTGCCGTCTTCCGTTCTCAGCTGTAAGCCTAGGAGAAGCGCAGAAATATTCCTGTTATGAGGTTGATATACTTCTCCTGCGAGAACTTTTTTTATTTCTTCCATAGTTACAGGGACCGGCTTGTGCCCATTAAGCGTTCCGTAAGATTGGAATTTACCCGCTTCATCGAAAATTCGGATGTGGTAGGAATCAAGCTGCTTCATTCCACTTACGAAAGAGTTGGCTCCACGAAATGGGAAGGTCTCGTAAACCCTGACAATATCCTGTCCAAAATGCAATAAGGGAATTCGCGTGTTCTCGTTCAGTTTATCTTCGAATACCCAAGTTGCCACAAACAAAGCAATGATTGTGCCCCCGATTACGGAGGCTAGGAAGGTCAGTACAACGCGTGTATATATGGATCTAATCATTCGTACACCTCAAGCCTGTAGCCAAGTCCACGCACCGTCTCAATACGAAAATCAGGGGTAGTCGCAAACCGTTCACGCAGGCGTTTAATATGCACGTCAATCGTCCGATCATCTCCAGCATAATCAATTCCCCAAATTTGATCGATCAACTGCTCGCGCGTATAGACTTGTCCGGGTGTCCCAGCAAGCTTGTACAGCAATTCGAACTCCTTGAGGGGTAAGGCAAATGACTCCGTGCCTCTCATCACCTTATAGGTCTGCCGATCAAGCATTACATTGCCAATTTGGATCATCTGCGTGGAGCCAATCCGATATCGTTTCAGCAATGACCTAACACGAACCGTCAGCTCCAAAGGATCGAAGGGTTTAGTTAAATAATCGTCCGTGCCTAATTCGAAACCCTTCACTTTCTCCCAGGTTTCGCCTCTGGCAGTCAATATAAGTAATGGAAGATCAGGATTAGCTCTGCGGAGCTCCTTACAAAGCATCCAACCATCCATATTTGGCATCATAATATCCAGCACGACAAGATCGACATGTGTTCCAGCATATACGGCGAGCGCTTCCTTGCCATCCACAGCTTCAACTGTTTCGAATCCGTCGTTGCGGAGAAATAAACAGACAAGTTCGCGAATGTTCGCATCGTCGTCAGCAACCAGTATAGTAGGCATTCGTTTCCTCTTTTCCTGTTGTCCATTCTTACTATTATACTATATTATACTTTCGGCTAAACTGTCTGTTGTCTTGAGACTACACGATGATCAAACCGAAAAAGAGCGTCTAACACGGTTACCCGTATGTAGACGCTCTTAATGTCGTTTCGCTTTAGCTCTAGCTTTAGTCAGCTTACTTCTTATTCATCTTAAACATTAGGAACAGCTCATTATAATGAGCAAGCATCCGTTTGCCAAGGTTGTCGTATACTTCAAGCCGGTCCGTAATTTCAGCAGGTGGATAGAAACGGGTATCCTCAGAAGTTTCCTCAGGAAGCAGCTCCAGCGCAGGAATGTTAGGCGTGGAATAACCTACATATTCTGCATTCTTAGCAGCAACGTCTGGGCGGAGCATGAAGTTGATGAACTGATGCGCTCCATCCACGTTTTTCGCTGTCCGAGGGATAACCATGTTATCAAACCACTTATTCGAACCTTCTTCCGGTACTACATAATCCAGCTTATCATTCTCGTCCATGATCTCGGAAGCATCGCCGGACCAGACAATCCCAACCGCAGCTTCTTCATTTGCCAGCAGCATCTTGATCTCATCACCGACAATCGCCTTCACGTTAGGAGACAACTTGTTGAGCTTGGTCAGTGCTTCTTGCAGATGCGCCTCATCCTTGTCATTAACAGAATAATGCAGGCTGTTCAAAGCCATGCCCATCACTTCACGGGCTCCGTCCACCAGGAAGATGCTATTATGCAGTCTGCTGTCCCAGAGAGAATCCCAGCTGGTGAAGTCCATGCCCTTGGTCATTTCCGGATTGAAAATAATCCCGACGGTCCCCCAGAAATAAGGCACGGAATATTTGTTGTCTGGATCAAACGAAAGGTCCATAAACCGTGAATCAATATTCTTTAGATTTGAAATCTTGCTATGATCCAGCGGGATGAGCAGATCTTCTTCTTTCATCTTAGCAATGGCATAATCCGAAGGGATTACAACATCAAAGGTAGTTCCACCCTGCTCAACCTTGGTCAACATAGCTTCATTGGAATCGAAGGTTTGATAAATGACTGTTAAGCCGGTCTCTTTTTCAAATTCCTTCAATAGATCCGGATCAACATAGTCGCCCCAGTTATAGATAGTCAGTGTGTTTCCACCCGAATATCCCTCTCTCGAATTCATCCAAGAGCCCAAGTATATAAGCGCAAATGCCGTGATAAGGATCGCCAGAAAAGCATTTATCAGCTGTTTCATCTAGGCACCCCCGCTTCTGCAACAGGCTCCGCCACAGCTTCTGCTGTGTTATGACGATTTTTCTTAAGGGTCAGGAAGTAATAACCAACCACAAGCAGAATGGTGAACAGGAAGATCAGTGTCGACAGCGCATTAATCGATAGCGATACCCCTTGTCGAGCTCTAGAGTATATCTCAACCGATAACGTCGAATAACCGTTGCCTGTTACGAAGAATGTAACTGCAAAGTCATCCAGTGAATACGTAAGCGCCATAAAAAATCCGCTGAATATCCCTGGTTTAATAATCGGCAAAATAACTTTAGTCAGCACATCCTTACGGCTTGCCCCAAGATCACGGGCTGCATCCGTCAATGTAGGGCTCATTTCCTGTAGATGCGGCAAAATCATCAATACGGCAATCGGTACGCTGAATGCAACGTGTGAGAGCAGAACAGACGCGAAGCCCAGCTTGATGCCAGCAATGGTGAACAGGATAAGGAACGAAGCACCAATAATGACATCCGGACTGACGATCAGCACGTTATTCAGAGACAGCAAGGTGTTCTTAGCGCGGCGATTCTGCACACTTTTAATGGCCAGCGCACCAATAATAGCGATAAGGGTCGCAATAGCCGAGGATAGCAGCGCGATCACAAGCGTATTGATTACGATAATAATCAGGCGCTTGTCTTGGACCACCTCACGGTAGTAATCCAGCGTAAAGCCCTCGAACTTATGCATCGTCCCCCCACTGTTGAACGAATAGTACATTAAATAGAAGATAGGTGCATACAGAACAATGAACACCAGAACTAGGTAGAGGTTAGAGAATCCATTTTTATTTCTCATTCCGCGCCCCTTTCCGCGATCCGCCTGTGATAATCATAAACAGCGCCATGATGGCAATCAGAAACACTGCAACTGTAGAACCCATGCCCCAGTCCTGAGTGACCAGGAAATGCTGCTCAATTGCGGTGCCCAGCGTAATGACCCTGTTGCCTGCAATCAGACGGGTAATCATAAATAGGGACAGCGCCGGTATGAATACTGCCATACAGCCTGAGCGTACTCCCGAAATGGTCAGCGGAAAAATAACACGTCTGAACGTGGTCCAGCCCGAAGCCCCCAAATCACGTGCCGCATCCAGCAAGGATAAATTCAAATCCTCCAAAGCGCTGTATATCGGCAGGATCATAAACGGGATAAAAATATAGACAGATACAAATACAAAGCTGAAGCCCGTAAACAAAATTTGCTGTTCTCCGATTCCAAGCAGATCAAAGAAATTATTGATCGGACCAAATGTACCGAATATCCCTATAAAAGCGTAGGTTTTTAGCAGCAAATTAATCCATGTCGGCAAAATAATCAGCAATAACCACAGCTGCTTATGTTTGGTTCTTGTCAGTAGATAAGCCGCCGGATAAGCAACCAGCAAAGAGAATGCTGTAATCAGAAACGCGTACCAGAACGAGGTCAGCGTCATTTTCAAATATACAGGGGTGAAGAAACTGACGTAATTATCCAGAGTAATATGGCCATCCAAATCAAATAACGAATAGTAGATGACAAGCACTACCGGTGCAATTACAAACAATGCGATCCAGAGGTAATAAGGGATGAGATAGTACGATTTGCCCTTATTCTTCATGACTCTCCACCTCGCCATAAGCTTCCAGACGTCTGTCGAATTCTTCCTCCGTTTCACCGAAACGCATAACATGGATCGCTTCCGGATCAAAATAAAGGCCAATTTCACTGCCTACAGTCGCCTTACGTGTAGAATGCACAAGCCATTCATGCCCGGATTCATCATAACAGCTGATTTCATAATGCACGCCCCGGAACAGCTGGGAATCAACCCGCACACGTAGTTTACCCTGTTCCAGCGTAGAAATTTCCAAATCCTCAGGACGAATAACAATCTCTACGGATTCATTCGGTTTCAGCCCGGCATCGAAACATTCGAAGCGGCGGCCGTTAAACTCCACCAGATAATCCTCGATCATAACTCCCGGCACAATGTTCGATTCGCCAATAAAATCCGCCACAAAACGGTTAATCGGCTCATCGTAAATATCATTAGGAGTGCCACTTTGCTCGATTTTTCCTTTATTCATGACAAAAATCCAGTCGGACATCGCGAGTGCCTCTTCCTGGTCATGGGTTACAAAAATAAAGGTAATCCCTAGCCGCTGCTGCATTTCCCGCAGTATGTACTGCATCTCCGTGCGCAGCTTGAGGTCTAGCGCCGATAGAGGCTCGTCCAGCAATAGAACCTGTGGCTCATTCACAATCGCCCGGGCAATGGCGACCCGCTGGCGCTGACCGCCGGACATTTCGTTAATCGCACGCTGCTCATAACCCACAAGGTTAACGAAGCTTAGCGCTTCCTGTACCTTCTTCGTGATTACGTCCTTCTTAAGCTTCTTAATGCGCAGTCCGAAAGCCACATTCTCGAATACGTTCAGGTGCGGAAACAATGCGTAATCCTGAAATACCGTATTCACCTGCCGCTCATTGGCGGGAATGTGGTTAATTACTTTTCCATTTAAATAGATAGAACCGCTCGTTGGCTCAGCGAACCCGGCGATCAATCGAAGAATAGTTGTTTTACCACAGCCAGATGGACCAAGTAGTGTATAGAATTTGCCGCGCTCTATCTCAAAGCTGACTCCTTTTAACACCGGATCTTCGTCGTCATATTGCTTAGTAACTTCTTCAAATGAAATGATGGTACCTTCCTGAATAGCTATAGCTAACAACCTCCCTTACCTTAGTAATACAATACTATTTTACCCGCATCTTGCGGAGAACAATCGAAATGGGTATGCTCAGCGCTAATAAGCGACAATTTCCCCTCTCCTTCGACGCTCCAATAGATATAGCATATTAGATTGTACCATTATATGCGATAGCTTACATTGTTAAATGCTAAGCATAAACTTAACAAGTTTGTAAAAATTCCAGTCTTCCATGCCCTTTTTGAGGTGCTATAATGAAAACGAACTGAAAAGCCAGTGTGGTTTTCTTATTTTTGCGAAAGAAGATGAATGATAATGAACGAGGGGTTACTAGACCGCCTTGAAAAATATGGATTCTCACTTTACATGATACGAATTACGCTTGCCGCATCACTATCCTGGGTAGCCGTACACAGTTTATATGGTGACCAATATCTATACTTTGCACCGCTTGCAGCCATTCTCATTACTCAAGCCAGTGTGAAGGCATCACTCGAAAAAGGAATCTACCGCCTGATCGGCATTATTATCGGTGGAATTGTCAGCCTGATTGTAGGCCAATTCTTCGATGTAGGTGCATTTTCCATTCTGCTAATTCTGCTCATCGGGATCGGAATTGCCACAGCCTGTCGGATGAATATCCAAGCGGTTTCGCAGGTCGGGGTGACCTCGGTTCTGGCCCTTACCTTTTATCACAATGATTACGTGCTGTGGAGAGTCGCCGAAACCTTTATTGGTGTGCTCATTGCCTTGATCATCAATATGATTATCGTTCCACCAAACAGGTTCGTCAAGGTAAAAGCATTGGCACTCGATGGAAGCCTTCTACTTTCGGATGCATTAAAAGGCCTCGTAGGCATAAGACGAGACTCTTCAAAGGATAATAATATGCTGGAGCAAGCAGGTAAACTGCTGTCTGCCAGCAATCAACAACAGAAGGAAATGTTCTACACCATTGCTCATTATCAGTGTCGTGGTGATCTAAAGGGGCTTATACAAGCCACAGCACATCTAAAGACCATTCATTCCTATGTTAAAGAAATTTCCGACGATATTTGCTTGCTGCCAGCACATCATGCCAATTCTGACTGGATGCTGGAAGTGCTGGAGGCAACAGCCGATTGTATAGCTGTTTATGGTACGAAGACCTTATCCAAGGTTGAATGCCAACGTTCACTTACAGATTGTCTGCATCGTGCCCGCGACTTGCAGGCGGCCAGCTTCTCTGAACTGCAAGGACGGTGCTCGCTGTCATCTGTTCGTGATCTAGGAGCGCTCTTCAGTCACTTAAACCGGGTACTCGAAGAAGTGGAACGTGCTAGTTCTGCTACTTACGTAGTTGCAGCTCGGCCTTCAACAGCTGAAATCACACGCGCTATACGCTTAATTAAAAAAGGACTCTCCCAGAAGCTCTAAGCTTGGGAGTGTCCTTTTTTTATGTTCAATCCCTATTAGACATAATGCCCTTTAGCACGATTGGTTACTACAACCATCCAACAAATTTAACTGACTGATTGTTTGGCAGCACGCCCTATCTTCACATTTACCAGTACAATACTGCTGACAATCAGCAATAATCCGATCACAAGGTTTATGGTAATCTGCTCTTTCAAAAAAACTACGCTGGTTGCTATCGAGATCAGGGGGATCAAGAAGGTGAATGAACCTACTTTTCCTGCTTCTCCTTCGTTAATCAGCTTGAAATAAATTAGCCAGCCCAGAGCAATAACAAAGATTGCGATAAACAAGGTATCCACAATAAAGGTTCCACTCCAGGTGATATCCGACCATTTCTCCGTAGCTGATCCCGAAAGTAGCAGAATGATGCCACCGATCGTGATTTGCATAGCCGTCATCCACAGCATATCCACACGTACAGCATTCCGTTTCATATATATTGTTCCTAATGCCCAGCTTAAGGCACTGGCTAGAGCCAGCACAATTCCCCATATGGAGATACTCCCATTAATTCCACCGATACTAAGAGAGGCTACCCCGAGAAAACCAAGCAGCAAACCAGCCATTTTAAGCCCGTACATGCTCTCACCTAACCACAGCCAAGAAAAAATACCTAACAATACAGGCTGCAAAAATACAATCGATGAGAACAATCCCGCCGGAACATACTGCAAGCCAATCGTCTGAAATCCATAATAAAACACAATACTAAGGACCGCCGAGATCAGATAGATCGGCCAGAGCTGCTTGAAGCGAAGCTCCTTCACCTTGGGCAGTGCAATTAGAATCAGAATAATACCGCCTACGACGGTTCGAATACCTGCAAATAATAGAGGTGGAGCGTAGTCTAAGGCGATTTTGGATATAGGCCAATTAATGCCCCATACAATCACCAAAAAAATAAGAAGGATCATACTTTTCTTCTGCTGATTCATTTGTTCACTTCCTTGGTGTAGATTCATCACAAATGATACAATAAACAAGAGCATAAATGAAATGAATAATAATCATAAGGGGCATATCATATTTGTTATGAACAATACTCAAATTCGTTTATTCGTCAAAATCGCCGAAAGCGGCAGCTTTACTAAAGCTGGTGTAGAACTGAATATGACCCAGCCTGCGGTCAGCCGGGCGATCTCGTCCCTCGAAGCCGAATTAGACGTGAAGCTCTTGCTTCGAGATCGGCGTAATGGCCTGATGCTTACGGATATCGGCAAACGTATTCTTGTTATTTTCCGTGAAATTCTAATGGGCTTTGATAAGGTCAATCAGGAGATTTATGCAGAGAGAGGTCTTGAAAAAGGGAGTATCCGCATTGGGGCTTTTCCTGTGGCATCTGCTCATTTTCTACCGAAGATTATTAGCTCTATCACTAGAAGATATCCAAACATTACGATTAGCCTACAGGAGGGCTCTATCGCTGAAGTCAGAGAATGGCTGGATTCAAAAGAAATTGATGTTGGCTTATTGCTCGCTCCCAGTGCAGAATTCGAAACCATTCCATTATATAGAGAGAAATTGTTTGCCGTTTTTAGAGATGACCATCCCCTGCAAAAGCGATCCATTGTATGTGTGCAAGAATTAGCGAACGAGCCCATGTTGATTTGCAAAGCAGGATATGAACCGCCTGTTGTAGAGCTATTCCGCAGAAGTAATAGCCATCTGAATGTAAAATATGTGGTTAATAACTTTGCAACAGCTCTTAATATGGTTCAGGAGGGACTGGCGATCGGCGTGATGTCTGAACTGTCCTTGTTATCTCTGCCTCCAAATGTGGTTACCCGTGAGCTGCAGCCGGATGCTTATAGAGATATCCAAATTGCGGTCAGCTCGCTTGCCGACACTTCAATTGCTGTAAAGCTCTTCATTGAGACAGCGCTGGAACTTTTCACTCAAAAATAAATGGATTAATGAATAGATGATAAGGAGTGCTGAGGATGAACTTTAAAAGACTTGGAAATAGCGGATTACAGGTATCCGCATTAGGACTGGGAACGAACGCTTTCGGCAAACGTGCGGATCAAGAGACCTCCATTCAGATTGTACATGCTGCGCTTGATCATGGAATTAATTTCATAGACACTGCTAATATTTACGCTGGCTCAGAATCCGAGCGAATCATTGGTCTGGCCTTGGAAGGTAGGAGACATGAGGCTGTTCTCGCAACTAAAGCAGGTTTAGTTAAAAATGAGGGTCCCAACGGCAGCGGCTCCTCCCGTCGCCATTTGCTGCAGGAGCTTGAAGATAGCCTTCGCCGCCTAAAGACGGACTATATCGATCTGTACCAGATTCATACCTTTGATCCCTATACGCCGCTTGAAGAAACCTTACGAACCTTGGACGATATGGTATCCTCGGGCAAAATCCGTTATATCGGGGCCTCCAACTATACAGCATGGCAATTAATGAAGGCGATTGGGATTAGTGAAGCACGCAACTTCACCAAGTACATTTCAATTCAGTGCAGCTACTCCTTAGCAGACCGGACACCGGAGAATGAGCTTCTTTCGCTCTGCCTGGATCAAGGTGTAGGGATCATTCCTTACTTTCCACTAGCTGGCGGAATTCTCACAGGCAAATATAATACAAGCGATTCAGCCCCATCAGGGTCCAGAGCAGATACCGATCCTAATTTCAAAAGATTCCTTGATGATGACCGGATCAAGCTCGGAAGCCAAGTGAGCCAAATTGCTGAGAAAATGGAAACCTCATCTACTGCGCTCTCCTTAGCTTGGCTTATGAATCGGCCTGCCGTCTCGACGGTTATTGTCGGGGCTACACGTGTGGAACAGCTGGAACAAAATTTGCTTAGTACCTCGCTTATACTTAATGAAGAAACTTCGGCCAAGCTGGATGAAGCCAGTGATTCCTTCCGTTATGGCGAGCCGTTCGCTTTTTACCGACTCCCATAGAGTAGTATGCTTTAACTTCTTACAAGGATGGAGGAAAGATTAATGACAACCTATACAACTGACAGCATTCAAGGAATGCTTGAAGAGCATAAGGATTTTTTTAATAGCGGCGTAACTAAAGAGGTTTCTTTTCGTCTCCAGCAGCTGCGAAAACTTAAAAATATTATTAAACAATACGAAGGACGTATCATCACCGCACTACAACAGGATTTAGGAAAAGGTGAGTTCGAAGCCTATGCCACAGAAATCGGCTTTACGCTGGACAGTATCGGCTACATGATGAAACATCTTAAGCGTTGGGCGAAGCCTAAAAAGGTTCGATCCCCGCTGCACTTATTTCCTGCAAAAAGTTATATTTTAAGTGAGCCTTACGGCACAACGCTCATTATTGGCCCGTTTAATTATCCATTTCAGTTGCTAATTGAGCCCCTGATCGGTGCCATTGCCGCTGGTAACTGCGCTGTCCTCAAGCCATCTGAGAGCACACCTGCCATCTCGTCCGTGGTTGAGCAGCTTATTCAGGAGACCTTCGAGCCGCAGTATATCCGCGTAATGCAGGGGGAAAAAGAGACCACTAATTTGCTGATCCACGCCAAGTTTGATTATATTTTCTTTACGGGCAGTGTGCCTGTCGGCAAAATCGTAATGGAGGCGGCGGCGAAAAATCTAGTGCCTGTAACCTTGGAGCTTGGCGGGAAAAGTCCGGTTATTGTTGATAAGACCGCTAATCTTGATGTTGCAGCGAAACGGATTGTCTGGGGCAAGCTGCTGAACGCGGGCCAAACCTGTATCGCACCGGATTATCTATGGGTCCACAAGGATATTGCCAAAGAATTGATCACCAAAATCAAACATCACATCACTGAGTTCTACGGTCAGGATGCACAGCCTAATACAGATTACGGCCGGATCGTGAATGATCGCCAGCTGCAAAGACTTGCCGACCTCATTGCGCGTGATCAGAGCAAGGTGATTATGGGCGGCACCATCGTGCCAGAAGAACGTTATATTGAGCCTACTTTAATCTATCCTGCCACTTGGACGGATGCTGCTATGGAAGATGAGATCTTCGGTCCGATCCTCCCAATATTGGAATATCATCAATTGGATGAGGCCATTCAGAGCATTAATGAACATCCAAAGCCACTGGCACTATACCTATTTACGGAGGATAAGAGTGTAGAAAAAGAGGTGCTGTCCCGGGTCTCATTCGGGGGAGGGTGTATCAATGATACGATCTCACATGTGGTGAGCACTTATCTTCCGTTTGGTGGAGTAGGAAACTCTGGAATCGGGGGTTATCACGGGAAGTATAGCTTTGAGGTCTTCTCCCATCGTAAAAGCATCGTCAAGCGAGGCACACGGATCGACCTCGGAATCGTGTATCCTCCTTATGGCAATAAAGTGAAGCTGGTTCGAAAAGTAATGAAATAAACAAAGCAGCAAACCTCCCATGATCGGGAGGTTTGCTGCTTATCAGAGTAACTACGCAAACAGCTCTAACAATTTCTCAACACTTATCTCAGCGGTGGAAGCCAGACATAGATCCGCTGTCTCGGTCACGAGCGCCACTCCAGCTCCCACTGACTTCATACCAGCAGCATTAATTGCGGCTATTCCCTCCTCAGTATCCTCAATCGCCACGCAGCAGTCCGGGGATATGCCCAGCATCTCCGCAACCTGCAAGTGAATCTCTGGATCTGGCTTGCTTCTACGCAAGTTGCCAGGGTCAGCCACCGCCTGAAACCAATGCCCGATCTGCAAGCGTTCGAGAATCAGCAGCGCATTCTCATTCACTGAAGCCAGTCCGATAGCGATTCCTCTTTGCTGCAAATCGGACAACACGCTGTGGATACCCGGGTACAGCTCAGCAGGCGTCATTTGCTGAACCAGCTGTCTATACTTCTCGTTCTTTTTGTTGCAGAGCATTCCCTTTACCGGTTGCGGCAAATTCAGTCCACTACTCTCCAGAATGACTTCTAAAGATTCCATTCGACTTAGGCCCTTGAGACTCTTATGCTTCTCTCGATCAAAAGAAAGCGCAAGCTCATCCGCCAGATCCTTCCAAGCCTCATAATGATACTCTCCAGTGTCAGTAATTATCCCGTCCAGCTCGAAAATAACAGCTTCAAGCTGCTTCACATTCGAAAGCCTCAGCGGCTTCTGCGCAGACAACTGTATAAGGTTTCCCTTATGCATAATCTCAAGCTCTTCGCCCTCCAGCAGCGTATAGATTACTTCTGTATCACTCACAAAAATATCCAATAGCTGTCCAGCGCATGTTATTTTAAACCGATAGCTCTCCCACTGCGCTGGCACACTAGGATTAAATGATAACATCCCGCCGCATAAGCGCATGCCACCAAAACCATTCACAATCGACAGCCAGGAGCCTGCCATAGCAGCAGTGTGCAGCCCATCCTTCACGTTGCGGTTGATGTCATCCAAGTCCATCCGTACCGTGCGGTCAAAATAGGAATAGGCTCCCGTCAAATCACCAATCTCAGCAGATATTATACTGTGGATGCACGGTGACAATGAAGAATCATGCGTCGTCAGCGGCTCATAATAATTATAATTCCGGATCTTATCCGCCAAGCTGAATTGGTCACCCAGCAGAAACATCACCATTACCAGATCCGCCTGTTTCAACACCTGATGCCGGTAAATTACCAGCGGATGGTAGTTGAGCAGCAGCGGATATTTATCGGCTGGTGTATGCTCGAAATCCCATTTTTTCTTGGAGAGAAACGTGTCGTCTTGAGCATAAATGCCAAGTCCCTCATCAAAGGGGATAAACATTTTATCCGCCGCTTCCAGCCACACTAATGTCTCATGCCCAGTCAGACCGATTTTTTGCTTCAGGCGTTCAAAATGCTCCGGATACTGTTTAGACAATATCCCTGCCATCTCGTGTGCATAATAAAGCTGATCCTGGACCATAAAGTTGGTGTATGCATTATTGTTGACGATAGCTGTATATTCATCAGGACCGGTTACTGCATCAATACAAAAGGCACCGCCCCTAGCCGGATTAAAGTACCCCAAGTCCAACCAAAAGCGGGAAGTTTCGAATAAAATTTCCGCTCCCTTCGTAACCAAAAAATCATAATCTCCGGTAGCCAGTACATACTGCTTAATGGCATACGCAATATCCGCATTAATATGCATTTGCGCCGTGCCTGCCGGGAAATACGCAGAGTTCTCTGCCCCGTCTATAGTCCGCCAAGGGAACAAGGCTCCCTTCTGCGACATTACCGCTGCACGCTCCCGTGCTTTGTCTAACGTGGCATAACGAAATTCGAGCAGCTTTCGGCTAATCTCCGGCTGTGTGAATGTAAAGAAGGGCAGCATATACATCTCGGTATCCCAGAAATAGTGCCCTTCGTATCCTTCACCCGTTAATCCCTTGGCTCCAATATTCGTAACCCCATCACGCCCTACGGATTGAAGCAGTTGAAAAGCATTAAAGCGAATGCCCTGCTGAAGGGCAAGATCACCATGAATTTCCACATCCGTATGTGCCCAGTATCGATCCAGATAAGCCTGCTGTTCCTGGGCAAGTGCTTCAAACCCGCTATGGTCTGCTAAGTGTAATATTTCATTACTTCTACTGAGTAGTTCGTCTTCCGGATAATCTTTAGAGGTATGGTAAGAGATATATTTGGTTAGTGAGACGCTTTCCCCACGCTCCACCGGGACGACAAACTGCATGGATAATTTCTGCCCCTCATGCTGCACGGTCCTTTTATCCTCATATCTTGAATCGAGCTTATGACTTACCCCTGTTAGTAAGGCAAACTGGGTATGCCGCGTCCGCTGCTTCATCCATAAGAAGGACTGTCCCGGTTCATGACCGGTATCCTCCAGGAGCAGACTGGGCTCCTTGCCTCCCGAGCCCAATCTGGGATCATCCGTTACCTTAGGTTTTTGGATCTTGCCGTCGATGGATGAAGTGAAGGTAAGCACTCCGCTGAAATTCAGC
The DNA here is from genome assembly GCF_037970385.1 of Paenibacillus sp. FSL R5-0928. Lineage (NCBI taxonomy): Bacteria > Bacillati > Bacillota > Bacilli > Caryophanales > Paenibacillaceae > Paenibacillus > Paenibacillus sp. FSL R5-0928. The sequence continues at coordinate 6,882,419 of NZ_CP150225.1, forward strand.
GCTTTAACCTCATAATCTATCGCCGCCAGATGTTTGTGCTGCAAAGTCACCATCCGCCGGATATGAAGCTGTACCCGGTGACCAGCTGGAGATTCCCAATCTACCTGCCGGTGCAGAACCCCGCTTCGCATATCCAGCTTTCGTTCATAATGGTGCACTTGCCCACTGTTTAACTGAAAGGTCTGCCCTTCAATACTCAGTTCAATAATCTTGGCATCTGTTACGTTCAGCATCGCTTGATTGCGGGATGGATATCCGTAGGCTCCCTCTGGATATACAATGGGCTCCGAATCAAAAAAACCATTCAAATAATTGCCTGTTACAGACGAGCCTGAGCTGCCGTGGTAACCTTCTTCGAAATTACCGCGCATGCCAATATATCCATTGCCAAGCGCAAAAATACTCTCGCTTCTTTGATTGTTCTCTTCGCTATAAGCTTCCTCATCAAGACTCCACTCCCGGTAAGGATATACCGCCGCCGGATGTACGTATGGTTTCATCTTCATCTCTCTAAGCTCCCCCTGATCACAGTTTCATTCGGGTTCTAAATCATTAACCTTTCACCGACCCACCCATAAGCCCTCTGACGAAATACTTTTGCAGCAGGAAAAAAATAGCGAGCGGCATCAGCATGGAGATAAATGCAGCCGAAGTAAGTAAATGCCAATCGTTGCCTCGTGAGCCTACTAAATCGGCAATTTTCATCGACATGACTTGCACAGACGGTTGATTGCCGATAAAAATCAATGAGACTAAATAGTCATTCCACACCCATAGGAATTGGAAGATCCCGATAGAAGCCAGTGCAGGCACTGATAGAGGCAGAATTAGCCTGCTGAATATAGTGAAATGACTTGCCCCATCCATGAAAGCCGATTCGAACAAATCCTTCGGCAATTGACTGATAAAGTTGTACATAAAGTACGTAACCAGCGGTAATCCAAAAGCCGTATGCGCCAGCCAAATTCCCAGATAACTTCCGTTTAGCCCAAGTGCGGTATAATCCTTAAGCACTGGAATAAGCGCAACCTGTATCGGAATGACGAGCATTGCAATAATGATGACAAAAAGGATTTTGCGCCCAGGAAACCGCAGCCAGGCAAAAGCATATGCAGCAAAAGAAGCGATCAATACCGGAATAACTGTTGCTGGAACTGCAATCGTTAGCGTATTCCAGAAGGCCTGTGACAATCCGGAGCCTTTTTGCACCGTTTCACTGCCATCAGCCTGTTTCAGCTTGTATTCCTTACCGGAAAGCACATTATTATAGTTATCCAGCGTGAGATCCGGTGTCATCTTCCAACCTTGTATCTGTTCATTTACGGTACGTGCTCTACGATTCTCCCACATAAGCCGGCTGCCATCAGCCTTCACGCCAGCCTTCAGCTCATCATCTGTATAAGTTTTACCGTTCACCTCAATTGGCTCCCGAAGATCCACGTCCTTGGATAGCTGAATCGTCTCTCCAGCCTTCCACTCCTGATGGGGAAAAGCTTTCCACCATCCAGTCTGCAGAATGTCAGCAGCCGGACGGAAGGAGGAAATAAATAGCCCAAGAGTCGGAAGCAGCCAAATAAAACAGATCACACCCAGCACGATATTTACAATCGTTTTGCTGCCTTTTCTCTTCTTTTTTCCAGCCATTAGAATCCCCCCTGCTTACGGAACTGACGTAGATTGATTATGATTACAGGCAGCACCGCAATCAGTAGAACAATAGCCAGCGTGGAGCCGTAGCCGAAATTACGGTACATAAAGAATTGCCGGTAGAACTGTGTAGCAACAACCTCTGTATCGTATTGACCTCCTGTCATCACCATGACGACGTCAAATATTTTCAACGTAAAGACGATAATGGTCGTTGTCACTGTCAGAATGGTTGATGAAATATATGGAATCATGATTCCAAAGAAAATCTTCACCTCATTTGCTCCATCCACTCGTGCAGCTTCCAAAATGTCGTCAGGAACCCCTTTGATTGCCGCCGAGAAAATCACCATTGCAAATCCAGTCTGCATCCAGATCAAAATGATAATGAGGAAAAAGTTATTCCACGGCTGAAGCATACTCGTCCAGGCTTGGGGTTCTCCCCCAAAATAAGTAACGATTGCGTTCAACAGCCCGATTTGTTCGTCACCCGGTTGATAGTAATATACGAATTTCCAAATGACCCCTGCCGCTACAAAGGAAATAGCCATCGGCATAAAGATGATCGATTTGGCAATTTTCTCATAGCTGCTGCGATCGGCAAGAATAGCAATTAAGAGCCCGAATGCTACACAGGCCAGCGTACCGACGAATACCCAAAGTAAATTGTTACGCAATGCCGTTGCCATCAGATGATCGCTAAAGATCGCTGCATAATTGCTCAGGCCCACAAATTTTTCTGAAGAAGCATTAAAAAAGCTCAAATATAATGTTCGTAGTGCAGGCAGGACCAGTAACCAGCCCAGAATAATCACTGCCGGACCAATAAAGATATAAGGCAGCACCTTTCGCCGGATATGATCAGGGTACTGCTCAACCGCCCAAGTCAGCGTATAGTAAATCAGATAAACACCTAGAACTCCCCAGAGGACAGCCAGAACCGCTGTTAGCAGCGGATTTAATGTGGAATCCCGGAAGAATAAAAAGATTGCGCCGTTAACAACAATATTCGCTAACAACACTACTAGGGACAACATTACCGCCTTCAGGCTGACGGTTGGCCTAGCTTGTGGTTGTGTTGGCATTTGTGGCTGTGGCTGTGATTGTGCACCCATAATAGCTCCAGCTCCTCCTATAAGTTTTGCGGAGCAAAACTCTTATCATAAGCATCGAACTCACTAGTTAGAAAACAAAAAGAGGGGCAGACAATCCTCTTTTCCTACTGCCCCTCTTTTTACTGTGCGCTTTAAATATTAGGTTAGTTGTTCCAGCCGGACTGGATTTGTTCCAAGGCTTGATCCAGTGTCGCTGTACCGCTCACATAGTCGGTCATCCCTTTCCAGAAGGTGCCTGCACCCACTTTACCTGGCATCAAGTCAGAGCCATCAAAACGCAGTGTGGAAGCATCCTGAACCAACTTCGCCATCCGGCGATCGGATTCAGAGGTATACCAATCAAGGGAAGCGTCATTCATAGGAGCAATTACGCCGCCAGATTGTACCCAGCTCTTAATCGACTCTCCAGTGGTGAAGAATTCCATGACTGCACGAACCTCTGGACGATCGTTGAACATAGCGTAAATATCACCTGCAACCAGCACTGGTTTACCATATTGCGCATCAATTGGTGGCAAGTAGAACCAATCATAATCCTGATCAACCTTTGCCGTTTCAGGGAAGAAGCTTGTAATAAAGTTACCAAGCATATTAAACCAGGCTTTAGGCGGATCAGTGAACATTGGCGCTGGGGCATCCCCGAAGGATGTCGTCACGATGGACTTAGCGCCACCGTAGACATAATCCTTGTTGAGCCAAATTTTAGACATGATTTCAACAGCATTTTTTACTTCTGGTGAAGTAAATGGCAGTTCACCTTTTACCCATTTATCGTAGTTCTCAGGCGTAGTCGTACGAAGCATTATATTTTCGACCCAGTCTGTTGCTGGCCAACCCGTTGCAGCACCGCTCTCAATGCCAATAGCCCAGGCAGGATCGCCATCCTTAGCAATTTGTTCCGTCAGCGCCATCAGCTCATCCCAAGTTTCAGGAACCTTGTAGCCTGCATCATCAAATTGTTTCTTTGGATACCATACCAAGCTTTTTACATTACTGCGGTTCCAAATCCCCGCCATGATCTTCCCGTCTTTTCCGTCCATCGTAGACATATCGAGCCAGCTCTTGTTGTAATTAGCCGTCAATTTATCTTGATCCAGCACGCTGGTCAAATCGATAACCTTGCCCGTCTTAGCAATCGACGCCAGCAGTCCCGGCTGCGGGAAGTCAGCGATATCAGGAGCATTACCGCCGTCCACACGAATATTTATTGTAGCTTCGAACTCCTTGGAGCCCTCGTATTGAATATCGATCCCTGTCTTCTCTTCAAATTCTTTAATGCTGCTCTCAAATTTCACTTGGTCAGCATCTACGAAGGGGCCAAACATTGTTACTTTAGTCCCTTTATATTCACCTTTCATCGCTAAATCTAACGGGGAACCCGAAGGTTCTGCACTAGGTGTGTTTGTCGCTTTCTCGGTGTTATCTGCTGTTGGGCTGACTGTTGCCGCCGGTGGATCTGTAGGCGCCGCATTATTGTTGCCTCCGCCGCATGCGCTCAGCGTCATTGTGAAGGATAAACACAGTACTAAAGCCAACGACTTTTTACGTCCTGAGATCTTCTTCATCTTTTGTACATCCCCTTTAATGGTTATAGAGATAACATCTTATTCAATCATCCGGGCACCCTGGCATGTATTAGCAGCTTGTAGCAGATCACCTCCTTGCAAAGCTTTTCAGAAGACAGGTAAATATCCTAAAATCAAACTCCATCACAAATGTAATTTAATAATAGCGCTTACATTTTTTATATTATCATAATTAGTAACCGTTTCCAATCGGAAAATGAGATGTTTTTCATAAGAATTCATACTATTTTCTATCCTAACATTTAAATTTTAATTAAGACCGATACATAGCTCTGAAAAGCTTTTCAGAAGAAGGTCACAAAAATAAAGGGCCTTTATTTTTCCCGCGTGGATTCCCGCACAATCAGCTTATGCTCCATCTTTTCATTCAATACCTGGACACCACCTGTTGTGAGCAATTCATGCAGCATCTCCGCCGCCCGATAACCTAACTCATAAATCGGCTGTGCAATTGTGGTCAGCTTTGGAATGAACATACTCGACATTCGCAAATTATCAAATCCAATCACAGATACCTGCCCCGGAACTAGAATATTACGATCCTTCAGATAAGAAATCGTCCCCATTGCAAATTCGTCAGCAACACAGAAAACGGCAGTCAGCTCGGGATAATCAGTAAACAACTCATGCGCCGCTTGATAAGCGTGTTCGAACCGGTGATTGGCATACTTGCTCTTCACAATATTCTGTTGTAGTCCAAACTCTGTTAACGCTCTTACAAAACCCTCATAACGAGGCGGGCCGGATACGGAGTTATCATGGTTAAAACCAATCATGCCAATGTCCTTATGCCCTAAATCAATCAGAAACTTTACCGCATCGTAAGCCGCCTGTTCATCATCTACCTCCACAGATGGAATGTCGTACTCATCAGAATGCGAGGATACCAACACAAAAGGAATTCTACAACCGACTAATTTGTCATGTGTCTCAGGATAAAGGACATCACTGGCGAACACGATCCCATCCACCTGCTTCTCATGGAAGTTATCAATGTAAGACAACATCCGTTCTTTGTCGCGGTCCGTATTGCAGATCATTAAACTGTATCCAAGCTTGATGCATGCATCCTGCATTCCCCGAATAACCCCTGCGAAATACAGGTTCTCAATATCCGGAATCAGCAGGCCCAGTGTAAAAGACTTCTTGTAGATCAGGCCCCGTGCAAACGCATTTGGTTGATATTGCAAACGTTCTACAGCCTCCATCACTCGATTCCGTTTGCTCTCTACGACCGTATTCGGTGCATTCATAACACGCGATACGGTGCTGATCGACACCTCCGCCATTCTGGCAACATCTCTTATGGTTGGCTTCATAACGATTACTTCCTTTTTTTCAGGTAACTTTTCGATGTGATTATAGCAAGCCCGTTAAGAAATAACAACAGATTTTTTAAAGCGCTTACATTTTATTTAAAAGACATACTTATTCCTTATCTAATCATTACAAAGTGCGTATAACTTACTTAAAGTGTGTATATAGTTTTATTACATGGTATACTAGGCGAGTAGCATTATTCGCAGCTACAAATACTGCTCTAGACTATCTGAGCGTTTATTATAGGAGGGATTACATTGAAGCAACAGCGCGATATTCGATTCTCCGTACTGGACTTAGCCTCTATTGTGGAGGGTGGCACAGCGGCAGACTCTTTTCATAACTCTTTAGCTTTAGCTCAACATGCTGAGGAATGGGGCTATCACCGGTATTGGTTTGCTGAGCATCACAACATGATTGGTGTTGCCAGTTCTGCTACCTCACTCTTAATTGGCCACATTGCTGGCGGCACAAAAAGCATACGCGTAGGCTCTGGAGGCATCATGTTGTCCAACCACGCACCACTTGTCATTGCTGAACAATTCGGGACCCTCGAATCCCTATATCCAGGACGGATTGATTTAGGACTGGGCAGAGCCCCGGGATCGGATCAACCGGCTTCCCGTGCGCTACGCCGTGGTCTCGGAAGCGACGGCAGTGACTTCCCCGAGCAGTTAAGTGAGCTCAGAGCCTACTTCGATCCTGCAGGTGCAGGATCACGACCGGCCGGAGTTCGTGCGGTTCCCGGTGAAGGCTTGAATATCCCCATCTGGCTGCTGGGCTCCAGCGGTTTTAGTGCTCAGCTGGCAGGAAAACTAGGTTTACCTTTTGCTTTCGCCAGCCATTTCGCACCAGAGTATTTACTACAGGCCTTACACATCTATCATAGCAATTTCCGTCCTTCAGCAGCACTAGACAAGCCTTATGTGATGGTCGGAGTTGGCATTACAGCGGCCGATACTGTGAATGAGGCAAGACGACTGGCTACCTCGCAGCAGCAGCAATTCCTTAATATCATCCGCGGACGTACGGGGAAGTTACAACCACCGGTTGATAGTATGGAGGGGCTATGGACGATGCAAGAAAAAGCAGCCATGCTTGAGAAGCAGCGTTACTCTTTCGCTGGTGATAAAGCAGCAATTAAAGAACGGCTTCAAGAAATTCTGCAAGAGACACAGGCCGATGAATTGATTGTTTCTGGTGGAATTTATGATCATAACGCTCGTCTACGCTCTTATGAGATTGTAGCCGAAGCTATGAAGGAAATCTAATTTATCATCATAATTAAGGCAAGACGATAGGTCTGGTATCGGGGTTTGAGCCCTATTCCAGATGTATGTCTTGCCTTTTTATTTTGCATTCATAATCGTTCTCAATAAAACACAATTAAAACAATGAATTATATAAAAATAAAGAGTTAAATAGAGAAAACTGCTGTAAATCCATTAATATAACTGATATTTGATCAAATATGATGAATTTTCTTCTAATATCCCATTTTTGTTTAGATATTATTTTGATTATACTTTAGTTATTCGCTATAACGAACGAATTGACGGTAGATCTCTATCCTCTTCTTCCGCTTTCACGGAGATTCCTGCATGCGCACAAAAAAGTGGTTCTGTGAGATACTACTTATTTCGACAATGTTTGATGGAAAATACGATTAGAAAAGAAGAATTTGCCGGAAACCCGCAAATGATGTCTACAAAATTTAATATGGGGTTCAGGAGAAAGGAGCGAGTAAAGTGAAGAAGAAATATCGCTCGGCTTTCATAGCTGCTTATATCCTGACTATTCTAGCAGGAGTCATCTGGCATGCTGGCGGAGTTAGTGCGCAAGATACCATTAAGCTTACGGTGAATTCGCATACGACGAGCACAACCACCATGAACAATATGCAGCCTGGTGATGAAACGAACTCAGAATACACAATTATTAATGCAGGTAGTGAGGGCTTTAATTACTATGTGGACTTCAAATTCATCTCTGGAGACGCAGAATTATACGATATTCTCCAAATGACACTCGAAAAAGAGGGAGTAATCATCTATTCAGGGGTGATGAGCGAGGCTGCCGGAAGAGTTACCATCGGTTCACTTGCCGGGGGAGAACAAAGTGTAATCCAAATGGATGTAATTTTCCCGTGGGAAGCAGGGAACGAATATCAAGGTAAAACCACAACTGTAGCCTTTGAGTTCTCCGCTTCTGGAGGACCGGAGCCATCCGCTGAACCTAGTCCTTCACCGACAGCAACGGCCACAGCTCAGCCTACACCTGAGCCAACACCGACAGCGACTACTACGCCTACAATAGAGCCAACTTCGACACCTACTGCCACGGCTACAGCTACACCTGAAGCTTCGCCGACAGCAACAGCATCACCAACCACGACACCGACAGATTCACCGACAACTACCGCTTCACCAACTGCAACGGCAGTCGCCACACCAGGGCAATCAACGACACCAACACCATCGCCAACACCTACAGCTTCAACAGTAGTAGATGAAATTAGTGTTACTGAAGCACCGATCCCACTGGGTGGAGGCGATAATGAGCCAACAGCATCACCAAGTGCTGGCAGCCAAACTACCAGCGCAACACCGCAGCCAAGCAATGAAATCGCCTTGCCTGATGATGAGCTTCCACTGGGGGCACCAGAGGTTGGCAACAAGCTTCCGAATACCGCTGAGCCTTGGTATAACTTGATTCTTGCCAGCTTAGCCATTGCGGTACTCAGCGTGATTATCATGCGCAGATTGAAATCGAAGAAATAACCACATTTTGCAGCATAAGTCTGGAGGTGAGAGAGTATGAAGGAGCGTAATGGTGTCTTGCTAGCCGTGAAGCTAATCTTCATACTCTCTTTAGTTGTGTTGATTTACTCGGTTGTACAGGTGGTCAAAGCACCGATCGAAGCTAAACAGGCTTTAAATGATTGGGCAAAAAAGAGGGAGGAAACAGTCGCCCACTCCCGTTCTGCCGAAGAAACCCCTCTTCCCTTGGGAATGGTCAGTTCAGCCAAGGAACAGCCGCCCCCCGCTCATTCCTATACAGAAGGTGAAATCATAGGAGAGATTCGTTTCCCCAAATTAAACAAAAAGATCGCAGTGCTAGAAGGCACGGAAAGCCCCGAGCTAAAAAAGGGAGCCGGACATTATAAAGGCAGCGCAGCTATCGGTGCCACCGGCAATAGTGTGCTCGCAGGCCACCGCGATACAGTGTTCCGTAATCTGGGAGAACTCGTGGCTGGAGATCTTATCGAGCTGGAAAGTACGGACGGGACTTTTACCTATGAAGTAACAGGCAGCACAATTGTTGACGGGGACGAACGTGGTGCTATAAAGCCAAGTGATAAGGCCATCCTCACGTTGATTACCTGTTATCCCTTTTCATATGTGGGATCTGCACCGGACCGTTATTTACTTTCAGCGAAGTTAGTGAAACAAGAAATATTACCGCATTAAACCTAAATATTACCTCAATCTTCTTCCTCAGGGATGAGACCTTATATGGAAAGTGATACTATATATATACAATAGTAAAGAGGAGATGACCCAAGGTGAAGAAAGAGGTTGTAGAACGGTTTATTTCGTATGCACAAATGGATACCCAATCGAATGAAGATAATGAGACTTGCCCATCCACTCCGGGACAGATGGTTCTGGCCCACAAGCTGGTTGAAGAGCTTAAGGAAATCGGTATGGAGGAAGTCCAGGTGGACGAGCATGGCTATGTTATGGCGACACTCCCTGCGAATACGGACAGGGATGTTCCGACCATTGGTTTTTTAGCCCATTTGGATACGGCGACTGATTTTACCGGAACGAATGTGAAGCCACAGATTATCGAGAACTATGATGGTCAAGATATTCTTTTGAATAAAGAGCTGAATGTTGTATTGTCCACAGCGAGCTTTCCGGAGCTGGCGGAATACAAAGGCCACACCTTAATTACAACTGATGGCACGACCCTGCTTGGCGCAGATAATAAAGCCGGTATTGCTGAGATTATGACCGCCATGCATTACCTCATTCAACATCCAGAAATCAAACACGGCAAGATTAGAGTTGCCTTCACACCAGACGAAGAAATCGGCCGCGGGCCTCATAAATTTGACGTAGCCGCTTTTAATGCTTCCTATGCTTACACTGTAGACGGAGGTCCACTCGGAGAATTAGAGTATGAAAGCTTTAATGCTGCGTCTGCCAAAATCTCAGTCTACGGCGTTAATGTTCACCCTGGTACTGCAAAAGGAAAGATGATTCATTCCGCCAAAATCGCCATGGCACTTCATCTCAGACTCCCTGCTGAAGAAGCGCCCGAATATACAGACGGGTATGATGGCTTTTATCACCTAAGCTCTATAGAAGGCACACCTGAATTCAGCAAGCTGCAATATATCATCCGCGACTTCGACCGTGAGAAATTCGAGGCACGTAAAGCTTATCTCTCAGCTGTCGTAGAAGAATTCAAAAGCATCCATGGCGAAGAGAACATCGTGCTTGAAATGAAGGACCAATATTACAATATGCGCGAAAAAATCGAGCCTGTGCGTCATATCGTCGATATTGCCCATGAGGCGATGGAGAACCTTAACATCACACCGATCATCCGCCCGATTCGCGGAGGTACAGATGGCTCGCAGCTTTCCTACATGGGCTTGCCGACACCTAATATTTTCACCGGAGGCGAGAATTTCCATGGCAAATTCGAATATGCGTCTGCGGACAATATGGTAAAAGCGGTAAATGTTATCGTGGAGATTGCTAAGCTATTCGAACAGAAAGCCTAAAGCATTATCCGCATCACTCCTTTAAAACACCAAAAATCCCTGTAGAGGCCGATCCAGACCTCTCAGGGATTATTAATGTTCTTAGACTATTCGATTAGCATCTTTCTTCCGGCGGCGTGTCCTTCCAGATCACGTTTTCTCCGTAATTCTTACCCCAATCGTACATCAATCGAAGGACGGGAAGCAGACTTTGGCCGTATGAAGTCAGGGAATACTCTACTTTTGGTGGAACCTCAGCGTACACTTTTCTTAGAACCAACTGGTCTTCTTCAAGCTCGCGAAGCTGATTGGTCAACATTTTTTGCGTGATATGAGGAATTAGCTTTTTCAGCTCGCTGAACCGCTTTGTCCCTTCAAGCCCAAGATGCCAGAGGATAATCAGCTTCCATTTCCCTCCGATCACCGCAAGCGTTAATTCCTTCTCACAGTTAATTTCCTTCAAGTTTATGCGATCTTTAATCTCGGTTGCCATTCCTAAAGTGCCTCCTCTCTCCTGTTATCATACTAACACAAAAACGAATAACCTCCTTATAGGAAGGCATTCGTTTCTGTACGTTCACTCTAAATTAGCATGCTTGCCGAACATTTGCTGATTCGTCTGCCCCGTCTTCTCCATCATTCGCAGAATAATAGCATCATAAAAGACCAACATCGTCTGTTCGAATAAAGAAGCCATCGGCTGGATCGTGCTGTAGCTTCCACTGGCCGGATCTTTTGGAGATCCCGGCAGCTTCACTGTGTAGCCCGCTAAACGTCCAACCGTCGAATCCGGCGCAATGGTAACGGCAACAACTTCTGCACCCACCCCTTTGGCTTTCTCAGCCATAGAGATCAACCCTTTCGTCTCACCGGAACCGGAACCGAGGACTAACACATCCCCCTGTTCAATCCCCGGAGTCACCGTTTCGCCTACAACATAAGCCTCTTTACCAACATGCATTAACCGCATAGCAAAGGCCCGTCCCATCAATCCAGATCTGCCCGCTCCAGCCACGAAGATCTTGTTGGACTGAAGCAGCAGCTCAGCCATTCGCTCAGTCTCTTCTTCATCAAGCTGAGATATGGAGCGCTGGAGCTCCTCTATAATGCGCTGTGCGTATTTCATTGTATCCATTGTAATCTTAAGCCTGACTAACTAGACGTTTCATTTCTGCTGCGGCAGCCTTTTGATCCGCTTCACCTGTGATGCCTCCGCCAACGATGACAAGATCAGGGTTCGCGGCGATCACTTCTGGAAGTGTGCTTAGCTTGATCCCTCCAGCGATAGCTGTTTTTGCCTGCTTAACCACACTCTTAATCGCATTTAAATCTGCAAAAGAATTTTTACCTTCCGCTTGATGGTCATATCCAGAGTGCACACAGATATAGTCTACGCCAAGTGCGTCTACTTCAGCCGCTCTTGTTTGGATATCCTTCACATTGATCAGATCAACTAGAATCTCTTTATTGGTTTTCTTCGCTTCCTCCACTGCACCTCTAATGGTAGAATCATCAGAAACACCAAGTACAGTAACGATATCCGCGCCCGCTTCCACGGCCTTCATCACTTCATATCCACCTGCGTCCATGATTTTCAAATCTGCCAACACAGTCAAAGCAGGAAAAGCCTCTTTAATTGCTTTCACTGCATGCAAACCTTCATTTATAACGATAGGTGTTCCAATTTCAACGATATCTATAAATTCGGCAACTTTTGAGACAACCTCTTTCGCTCCCGCAATGTCCACTAAATCCAACGCTAATTGTAATTTCATATTTATTTGCACTCCTCATTAATATATTTTAGTAAGTCATGTACAAATTGTAGTTCCTTACATCCCTCTAGGGAAGTAGGCACTTTATTGTGATGTAGTTACCTGGAGGATACTAATGCGCGGTTAAAGGGCTCTTTTCGACCTAAATTAAAAACGTTTTGTCATTTTTCTGTAAAAATACTGCATTTCCATGAAAGCTGTGCTAATATTACAGTTTGTTTATGAAATTTTAGGAAGTACATCATAATATAAGAAGGTGCACAATGAAGCAAAATAATCACCAGGAATTCAACCTGGTCAAACTGACCTGGCCGATTTTCCTCGAGCTATTCCTCTTTATGCTCATGGGTAGTGTGGATACTTTTATGATCAGTTCAGTGTCCGACGATGCCGTGTCTGGTGTCGGCGCAGCGAATCAGATCATTGCGATAGCAATTTTAGTCCTCAGTGTAATTGGTAACGGTGCAGCTATTGTGGTCTCCCAATATCTCGGTTCCAAAAAACCTCTGGAAGCCGCTCAAGTGACCGGCAATGCCATTACCCTAAACCTGTTAGTCGGCATTCTTCTAAGTACGTTTTTGCTGATATTCGGAGGGACGCTACTGACTGCGCTGAATGTAAAAGGGGATATCCTCATTTACGCCAAAGCCTATATGAATATTGTTGGTGGCGGTATTTTTCTGCAAGCATTAATCAATGCTCTGGCGACTACTATCCGTACTCACGGTTTCACCAAACAGACGATGGTCGTATCCTTGCTGATGAACATTATTCACGTGGTGGGCAACTACCTGCTCATTTATGGTCATTTCGGACTTCCGGCGTTAGGTGTGGAGGGTGCGGCTATCTCAACAGTGATGAGTCGATTTATCTGCCTGATCCTTTTCTTCCTGCTGCTCTACAGAGTGATGGAGGTACGGGTGAAAGTAACCTATTACATTCATCTTTCTAAAAAATACGTGCTGCAAATTCTCAAAATCGGCATCCCGTCCGCTTTTGAATCCATCACTTATCAATCATGCCAGCTTGTATTCACACTCTATATTACTTATTTAGGCGCTGAAGCTATGGCTACTCGCCAGTACGCGCTTAATATTTCCAATTATATTTATTTATTCAGTGTAGCTGTCTCTATGGGAACTTCCATCGTTGTAGGACATCTCGTGGGAGCTAGACGCCCTGATGAAGCCTATAAGCGTGTATTCACCAGTGTAAAGTGGGCGCTGCTGGTTACCGTAATAATAGATGCTGTGGTGATTTTCTTCCGGGTACCGCTATTCGGGCTTTTCACAGACAATGAGAACATCATTAGGATGGGGGCGCAGGTCATATTGCTTAGCTTCTTCCTGGAAACTGGGCGCACAACCAATCTGGTTATCATTAACTCTTTACGCGCCTCGGGCGATGCCAAATTCCCTGTATATATGGGACTGATCTCTATGGTCTGCATGAGCTTACCTCTTGGTTATTTCCTGGTGTTCCAACTTGATCTCGGGTTAGCCGGCGTGTGGATTGCCACTGCGGTGGACGAGTGGGTGAGAGCCGTCATTATGTATTTCCGTTGGAAAAGCCGAGCTTGGGAGAAACATGGACTTATTGAACACGAAGCTCCAGAACACTGTACGCCTTCCGCTACTCCCGCAGCTGTAAATTAACATGTATACTCAGAGGTTCTTTAAGGTCATATCAGATCTTAAGGAACCTTCTTTTTTATTTACGCCAACATTACATAAAATTTGAGAATGAATGAACCATTCTACGTTACAATAGATAGAACATAATTAACAAAGCTAAAGGAGAGAGCTTCATGCCGGAGGAAACCGGAATTCATGAGTTACTGACGCTCAAAACGATTGCGGAGACTTTGAACAGTTCCAATGAGCTGAGACCCATGCTCGATACAGTCATGGGCAAGCTACTTGAGTTAACCGGAAACACTGCAGGCTGGATCTTCCTGAGCGAAGAATACATGGAATATGAGTGTGCCGCTGATCGAGGTCTGCCACCTGCACTACAACGCGACAATAAACAACCAATGCAGTGCGGAAGCTGCTGGTGCCTAAGCCGCCTATGGGATGATCGGCTCGAGCATGCCGTCAACATTCTAAGCTGCAAGCGGCTCAGTAACGCCAGGCAGTATAACTGGGGCGACACGCTGGGGATCACCCACCACGCTACCGTCCCGCTGCATTCAGGTGAGCGTTACTTGGGACTTATGAATGTGGCTGCACCAGGCAAAGCACATTACGCCGACAGCGAGCTGGCTCTGCTGCAATCCGTGGCTTTGCAAATTGGCAGTGCTATTGAACGGATGCAGTTATATAGCACCGAGCAGCGCCGCGCGAATCTGTACGCCAAATTAGGCGAATTCAGCGCAGCTTTAAATCTAACCGCCAACCAATGTATCTCGCCCAGTATTCTAATCGAGAAAAGCGCCGCCCTGATTGGCGACTATTTCGATTGGCCCTTTGCAGCGATTATCGGGCAGCATGAGGGACAATTCGAAGTCCATGCTGCCTATGCGGCTAATATAACGCCGGAAACAGCTCCCTTCCAGCTCTCGGATTCTTTTAAAGTACGTCTAGGAGATATCGCAAAAGGACAACGCTTTGCGACATTAACCCCTGATGAAGAGCAGGAAATTAAGAAGTCCTGCTGTTCTGAACAACCTGTTGCGGAGCGTGTTGTGATGCTCGCTGTGCCCTTTCGGCAGATTGCCGCACAAGGTGCAGGAATTCTACTGATCACCTCACCCAAAGCACTAGCTTCCGCAACTGCGGATGGAGAGGTGCTTGAGGCTGTCGCTGAACATATTTCCGCTACATTGGAAAGTGCTCAGCTTGGAGAGAAACGCCGCGAAATTGCGCGTCTTGACGAGCGGAATCGTCTGGCCCGTGACCTGCACGACTCCGTGAACCAGATCCTCTTCTCCCTCTCAATGACCGCCAAAGGCGTGGAAAGCATGCTGAAGCAGGAGCATATCTCCCATCCTGCTACTGAAGCTGTCCGCGATATTCAAGCTTTATCCCAGTCAGCACTCAAAGAAATGCGTGCATTAATTATGCAGCTTCGGCCTGCCGGACTGGAAGCCGGTTTATTGACTGCGCTGCAGGCTCATGGCCAGCAGCTAGGGCTGCTGATACAGACGCAACGGAGCGGTGTTCACGAACTTCCCCGCAATGTGGAGGAAGGGCTGTGGCGCATTGGCCAAGAAGCGCTCAATAATGTACGAAAGCATTCCGAAACCTCTAAAGCGCAGGTATCTCTGCATCTGAATGCAGCCGAGGTGGTACTGAGCGTTGCCGACCAAGGTAAAGGCGGGGCCAAACGGCGTTCTAACACAGACACTAATGAATCTCTTGGACTGCATATTATGAAGGAAAGAGCAGAAGCTCTCTCCGGTCGTATTCATATCCACAGTGTGGAAAATCAAGGCACAACGGTTGAGGCAATCATACCTCTGCCCATCCAATCTACATGAAGTCGGGTGATTATAAATGACGATAAACTTATTATTAGTAGACGACCATGCAATGGTACGCCGTGGGCTGCAAGTATTTCTCTCCACACAACCCGATATCAAGGTTATTGGGGAGGCCTCCAACGGCCGCGAGGCACTGGAAAAAACAGCTGAATTGAACCCGGATGTCATATTAATGGATTTGCATATGCCCATTATGGACGGCATTGAGACCGCTCAAGCACTGAGGATCTCCCACCCGCAGGTCAAGGTCATTGTATTGACCTCCTTTTCGGATCAGGATCATGTGCTCCCGGCTATCCGCGTAGGAATCAAAGGCTATTTGCTTAAAGATATAGAACCAGAAGCGCTGGTAGTTGCGATCCGCAAGGTACATAACGGGCAAGTGGAGCTACATTCCGAGGCTGCCAGCCAACTGATGAATCTAATGGCGACCTCTACACTAGAGCAATTGGAACTTAATGCTTCCGATCCGAACGACCCAAACGCAACACCTGCTGCGATCACCGGATTAGAGCTTCTTACTCCACGCGAGCAAGAAGTATTAGACCTGATTGCGCTCGGTATGAGTAACAAAGAGATTGCCAGCAAGCTGGTCATCACCGAAAAAACCGTTAAGACCCATGTCAGCCACGTTCTCGGAAAGCTAAACTTAGCGGATCGGACTCAGGCTGCCATTTTCGCATTGAAAGGCGGCTATAACGCCTAGAATCAAAACTCCTCTACAACTTTAGTCTTAGACGCTCAGCACAATGGCTGAGCGTTTTTATTATGTATGTTCATTCCATGTGCTGATGTTAACAGAGGCCGATTCAACTATCATTGGTTTATAGCAATTGACCTCACATAGGAGTGGATACAGATGAAAGTGATGATCCTGACAGGCAGTAATCGAAAAGAAGCAACCAGCACGAAGCTGGCAGAACATGCTGCCCATTTCATTAGTCAGCATGGGGAAAAGGTTACCATGTTTGACCTCTACAAACGCCCACTTCCCTTTTATTCACCAGACGAGATTTACACAGAGCATGAACATTTAAACGAGCTTAAACAAGAGATGTTAGCAGCGGATGCAGTAATCTTGGTTACTCCGGAATATCACGGCTCGGTAAGTGGCGTATTAAAAAATGCGATTGATCATCTAGGTCAGGCGCATTTCAACGGTAAAGTTGTGTTATCCGCCAGTTCAGCCGGGGGAGCGGTAGGGATAAGCTCATTACTTCAATTGCAAGCCATCGTACGTAACCTGCACGGTATTAATACACCAGACTGGATCTCCATCGGCGGACTGCAACGCAAGCGGTTCGAGGTCGGGTACGACGGATACGAGGGTGGGCAAGAAATCGAAGATCGCATTCACCTAGTATTAGAAGCATTCCTGAATTTAGCCCGCAAAATCGACAGATCGGCAGGTGCTATCCAATGATCAAAGGACTATATGAAGCACATTTACCAGTAAGCAATCTTGAAGTATCCATCGAATTTTATGAGAAATTAGGTCTGAAAATGGCTTGGCGGGATGAAGAAACTGTATTCTTCTGGATCGAGGAAGGTCGGAGCTGGATTGGTCTTTGGGAAGGCCAGGAGGTTCAAACCCCATACCACCCGTCCTTGCGGCATATTGCCTTCCGTGTCACTTACGAGGACTTGAAGCAATCACTGCAATGGCTGGAATCGATTGGGGTAGAGGCTGTTCCGTTCCGCAACCGGACTTCTGTTGAGCCTTTTATCCGGGCTTATCAAGGAAATGCTTCTGTCTACTTCAACGACCCTGACGGCAACAGCTTGGAATTTATGTGCCACGTAGAGGTCCCTGAACATCTGAAGCCTATTTCAGAGAACATAACCTTAACGGAATGGGAGAAATTACTGCACAGTAAATAAAATACTCAAACAAAAAAACAGCTGCTCCCGTCCAAGGGTCCAGCTGTTTGAGTATATTAGCTTCTTCGATTACTTAATCGAAATGCCCTTCTTCATGGCCTTCATGTCTGCATTCGTATTCACAAGCGTTGGCAGTATCTTCATACTTCTAGTCATGGGAGAGTTGCATTGCCAGCAGGTAGGTACATATTGAAAGGCGAAATTATCGCGCATCCAACCTGTGCAACCTTCCTTGGTACAGGACCAAATTGCTGTGTCTTCTTGCGGAAGTTCCTCCAGTGCTTTTTTACGAAAATACATAAGTACCCCTCCTTGGATCGAATCGAGACGATATCGCTACCCTATTAGGGGCAGATTCATACTATGAAAATAAAAAAAGCTGCCCTCAACTTGTGTTAAGGGCAGCCTGATTTTTAAACTACAGTTTTACAACGTTTTCGGCTTGTGGTCCACGAGCGCCTTGAGTTACGTTGAACTCAACGCGTTGGCCTTCGTCCAAAGATTTAAATCCGTCGCCTGTGATTGCGGAGAAGTGTACGAATACGTCGCTTCCACCTTCAACCTCGATAAAACCGAATCCTTTGTCTGCGTTAAACCATTTCACTGTACCTGTTTGCATGATATTACCTCCAATATTTTATTTAACACATGTCCTTTTATTCCTACGTAGTGTACGAACAAATAAAAATTCACACATTGGAAAAGGACTCATACGCACAAATGATAACCTTTTACAATATGTGAATTAAGGGTTAAATTTATGATTGATTTCATTGTACCACACTAAATCACTAAAAGCAATGCGTATGCCTATTTAATTTTCACTCCGGCTCTTATTGCCTGTAAACAGCAGCAGCCGAGCCGGACGAATACCCATGTTAGTCGATATAACCTGCCAATCCTTTATCCATCAGGTAATCCATTTCTGCATCAAGAATAGTCTCTACTGTGATTTCATCCAGCTTCACATCACGTTGGGCAGTGACATAGTCGACCAGATCATCGCTGTCGATGTCTACCTCACCCTTGGCGTTCGCCTTGGCCTTATTGATAAAGGTCTGTTCATGCTTCAATACTAAGCGGATAATTTGCGGATCCACTTTGGTTTTGGCAGATAATACATTTACTAGCTCCTGCTCATTTACTTTGTCACTCATTTTTTTAAATTTCATCTCCTTACAATTATTACACAATCATTGTAGCATATTTCGCGCTTTAACGCGTCATTACGCGAAGTATACCGCGGTTTATTCACACTTTTCTTATCATCCCAGCGTCTATAACGTTCCACTTGAAGTAAGTTATTTAATAAAAACAGTTGTGAGGAACATTGACTTGTGCCAAAATATAAAAAAAGTGTTGGACCAAATGAATACTAGAAAAGGCGGTTGAATTCATGAGCTCTGTATCTACCCAGCAATTAGACACAAACAGCAACAAGGCACATCGTTATATCGAAGACGTATACGCACAGGTTGTTGCGCGTAATCCTTTTGAGCCCGAATTTCATCAGGCCGTAAAGGAAATCCTTGAATCTTTGCTTCCAATCCTCGCTGCTGAACCTAAGTATCAGGAAAATGCCATTCTGGAAAGATTGGTTGAGCCAGAACGTTTGATTATGTTCCGTGTTCCTTGGACAGACGATCAAGGTAAGGTCAGAGTTAACCGTGGATATCGTGTACAGTTCAGCAGTGCAATTGGACCTTACAAAGGTGGACTTCGTTTTCACCCATCCGTTAATGCTAGTATTATCAAATTCCTTGGTTTCGAGCAAATCTTCAAAAATGCTCTTACCGGCCAACACATCGGCGGAGGTAAAGGCGGATCCGACTTTGATCCTAAAGGTAAATCCGAAGGCGAAATCATGCGTTTTGCACAAAGCTTCATGACTGAATTGCAAAATTACATCGGTCCTGACCAAGACGTTCCTGCAGGAGATATCGGTGTAGGTGGTCGTGAGATCGGCTACATGTACGGACAATACAAGCGGATCCGCGGAGGATATCCGGCTGGCGTATTGACTGGTAAAGGTATTGGTTACGGCGGAAGTCAGGCTCGGACAGAGGCTACTGGTTACGGTACGGTTTATTTCGTAAACGAGATGCTGAAGGCAAAAGGCCTTTCTTTTGAAGGAAGCCGCGTTGTTGTTTCCGGTTCTGGTAATGTAGCGATCTATGCGATCGAAAAAGCTGTACAGCTAGGCGCTAAAGTCGTAGCTTGTAGTGATTCGGCCGGATATATCTATGACGAAAATGGGATTAACCTCGAAACTGTCCGCCGCCTAAAAGAAGTCGAAAGAAAACGGATTAGTGAATATGTGAATGAACATCCTAACGCTGTGTATACTGAAGATTCCACGCAAATTTGGACCATTCCTTGTGATATCGCCCTTCCGAGTGCTACTCAGAATGAGATTGATGAAGCCATGGCATTGAAACTGATTGAGAATGGTGTAAAAGCAGTAGGCGAAGGTGCCAATATGCCATCCACCCTTGAAGCTATTCATCAGTTCCAACAAGCTGGCGTGCTATTCGCACCTGCCAAAGCTGCTAATGCTGGCGGCGTAGCTGTATCTGCGCTTGAAATGGCACAAAACAGCATGCGGTTGTCCTGGAGCTTTGAAGAAGTAGATACGAAGCTGCATGAAATCATGGTTTCCATCTACGAACAATCTGTAAATGCATCCGAGCAATATGGACAGTCCGGCAACCTTGTTGCAGGAGCGAACATCGCTGGATTCAAAAAAGTGGCCGACGCTATGCTGGCTGAAGGTGTAATCTAAATAAATTACCGGCGCTCTAGACACGAACGCCCGACATACAAAAGTCCCCGTAACCGGTCAGTAAGAATCCGGTTACGGGGACTTTTTGTATGTCTAAGCGTTCCATCCGGGGATCTTCCGCAAATCCCCGTCCCATATCGATTGAGTACTCTCCGCAGTCGTATTGGGGGGTGAAGAAGCCGTACGAATGTAACAGGAATCTATTCCTATCGTTAGTGCCCCTGCAATATCCGTACGGGGATCATTCCCGATCATAATGGCCGAACGCAGATCCGCTCCATAATGCTCAACTAAATAACGAAAAAATAGCGGATCCGGCTTACTCACTCCTGCTTCGGAGGAAATGGCAATGCCATCGAATAAAGGAAGAATATTCAGCATCGTTAATTCTGCTTCTATAAAGGTTTTCTGGCCGTTGGAGAGCAAGAACACCTTTTTGCCACGTTCTCTTAACGTATGCAGAATTTCAAGCACACCCTCATAAAGTGAGATATGGATCATCGATAATGTCCGCAGCCATCTAACCGTTTCATGTAACCACGCTTGATCCGGTTCTCCACCCAATTGACGGGCCACAGAACGAAACACATCCTCCATTACGAAATCTGGATACTGACAATTCCGCGCGGCTTTGGTGAGCTGTAAATCCCTCTCCCGCAGAAATTGTGCCTGTAGCTCTTTTCCTGTTATGGACATCCCCTGATATCCGAAATGGAGCGATAATCGATCCCATACCTCCGGCTTCTCCTCATCTGTCTGAATATCGATTAATGTGCCATACAGGTCGAAAATATAAGTCTCGTACATCCACCGTCTTCCTTCCTATTATTCTCTCTGTGTTTTATCCTTTAGTACCATTATCGGCGGTTGTCTGGCCCTCCTCCATCCGGTTTGACACCTTTTGATAGAGATAAGAGATACCGAGCAAGCAGATGCCAAAGCTGGCATAAGCTATGATTTTGCTGCCAGTGTTCAGCAGACCCAAATCATAGAGCAGCAGCTTGCCCGTAGCCAGCAGTGTTAATCCAAGGCCGAAGCGCCGGATGTACACATACCTTTTGCGGAAGCCATACATGATAAACAGAACGGCTAATAGTAGATAAATGAGACTAAAAATTAACCCTGCATCACTCAATTGCAATTGCACTCCTAGGAAAGCGGTGATAATGCCGAGTAGATAAATCGCCATGAAAACAGGATAGATCTCCATACTCTTAAACTGGCGATTCAGCGCTGCAATCAGCAGATCACGTCCGCTAAACCAAACAAAGATATTAAAGATAATCAGTACGGCTAGTGCGATATAATCAGCTGCTGTATTTTGCGCGAGATTATTTTGCAGACTTGGCAGGCCTACTGTAATTACTATACAAATGACGTAGCCAACCCCAAACAGAAATCTCACAAAATATTTAACAATCGTGTCATACAGCACCTTCACCTTTGGCAGCACGTACGCCAGAACCAAGGTCCATACAGCGGACAGCAGTAAATTATAGAAGGTTCTATGCGCAAAGTCCTCCGGTACAACCAGATGATACAATCTTCTCGATTCATACAAGCCGTAAATCCAGAAATTTAATAACGCCGCATATTTAAACCACAACGCTAAGGTGATTTCATAAGGTTCGCTGCGCTGAAGAGCATCCTTGCGGTTATGCTGAACTGCATACAACACCGCGACAATCAGCATGCCTGCTGTGATAAAGACATATTTTAGCGGGAAGTAGACATCTCTAAAATTCGTCCATTGATAGTCTGCGACCCACTGCGTCGGTACATTTAGACAGAAGAATACTACAAGGCAGAGCATCATAATGCCCCAGCCTGCCCTTTCCATCCCCTTAAAGCGGTTCAGATTGCCATACAACGTAAGAACGACGCCCTCAATCAGCCAACCGATGGACCACCAAGCCGCTCCAAATTGAAATGGAATCATCAATATGCCGAAGGTCAGTGAAGTGGCGTAGAACAGCAGCATGCTTTCTTTTTCCTGTGGCATCAGCTTCTCAAGCCCTCGACCCAGACCGAGATACAGCAGGCAGAAAAGCAACGCCAGTGCACCATTGTAATCCTTCAGTCCTGCATCCATAAATAAAATATACAAGGTGAGACAGCTAATAAACGTATTACATCCTAAGAGAGAGAAATCCCACCAGGACAGCTTGGAACGATATTTGAACGGGTACCACAAGGTAATTCCCAGATACATCGCAAAAGTCAAAACAGCATAACACATATTAATTCCGTTGCTATCCGACAAAGCTATTAATATGAGCATGGAGGGTGTATTAAATAAGTAGCTGATATAATTGACAACGTTCCAGCGTTTGCGGAAAGAAATCAATAAGATGAATAAATTCAATAGAAACAAGTAACCCATAGCTACATAAACCGCGTTGCCCGAAAGGCCAAACGCCCCCAGATAAGAGTATAAGGGCAGATATCCTCCGATTAAGCCCAGTGCACAAATACTCCGTGATTCATACCTTAAAGACAGGAGTACCGCAGTTAAAGTAACGAGTACAGACAAGGATAACCCTACATATATACTAATAATATCAAGCAGAAAATAGCTATAAAAAATAGAGCCATACAGCACCGAAATCCCGCCGCCAAGCAGCCCTAAAGCGAAGGTGCCTTTTCCTTTGCGGTATAACCACTCCCCGCCTCCCAGCATCAATAACCCCAGTAGAAAAAAAGCGCTTCCCTTCATATAACCTGTGAACCAGTTGGAATAGGTATACCGGAAGCCTGCCCCCACCGCCAAAATCAACAGCAGAATACCCAGCTTGTTAATCCAGCTTAGTCCAATCTTCATTTCGATCTGATTTTGTTTTCTTCGGCGCTTCAGCACCTCTTCACTGATCTCTTCCGAGGCAAAATCATGTAATCCATTATCCATGCCCGAGTTGAGGCGAAGTTCCGCTTCCCTCATTCTCTGCCGCTGTGCCAGCACACGCTCATTTAATTCTGCCGCCAACGCCCCAAGTCGACTGGATATCTCTGCTTGTTCCTCACCCAGCTGCCTGGAGGCTGTATGGTACAGCTGCTGAATATGACGTTTCGTCTCCACTTCAAAAGCCGTCAGACGATCTGTATGAGCATGGCTTCTAGAGGCAAAATAAGTCTGCAGCTTCTGCCTCGACACTTTAAGAATGCCCAGCTTCTCATCTAAAATTTGTTCCGTTAGCGCAACTCTTAGCTCAGTATTCTCTTCTTGAAGCTTACCTACCTGAGTCTTTAGCTCGACCAAAGCAAGCTTATGCTTCTCATATTGCTTCTTCAAGTATTCATTCTCGTTGACCAGATCGTGACTTTCATATTCCGCAATCAGAGCCTCATATTCCTTAATAAGCCCGTCCTGCTGTACCTTCATGAATCTCAGTCGATCTTTGAATGACTCCATAGCGCCTCCTTATGTGAGCGATTGTTAATACTTACATATTACTACATATAGCTGGGGGATCTTATGCTTTTTTTATATTTGCAGTGAATGAAGATTACGATCGGGATGCAAAAAAACTGCAACATTTTGGAGGGGTGTCCCGTCAGAATAATAACAACACTAACAAAAGATTTTAAAAGGAGCTCACAACCATGAACAACATTTTAAAAACCAGTACAGTTCTTTTAACTTTGTCCCTAGCCCTATCTACAGGAGCAGCTTATGCTGCACCCACCACAACTTCTGCTAAAAATGAGGCTACACAAACCTCCGCTAGCGTTAATCAAAAGACGTTTGCGATTGAAATCAACGGATCGACCATTAAAGAAACAGGCTTCCAAAGCACAAGCGGCAAAGAACCGATGGTGCCACTACGTTCGATTACTGAAGCCCTTGGATTTGAATTAACCTGGAATGCACAGAATAAATCCGTTGAACTTATCAATGGCGCTGTATTCACTACAGTGAAGGCTGGAGAAGACCGTTATAGCATCAACAAAATGTATACAACACTTGGAACTGCACCACAATTGGTTGACTCCACTTTGTATGTCCCAGCTTCCTTTTTAAGCGAAGTAATTCATCAAAACATGACTGTGAAGGGAGATTCCATTGTGATCAACACAAATGCCGCCGAGCAGCACATGACTAAGACTGGTGTGATTACAGCTGTCTATGATGGTGGTAAATACCAATCCGTTCAAATCCAAGGTGTAGGTACGGATGGAATCGTATTAAATGT
Organism: Paenibacillus sp. FSL R5-0928; assembly: GCF_037970385.1. Lineage (NCBI taxonomy): Bacteria > Bacillati > Bacillota > Bacilli > Caryophanales > Paenibacillaceae > Paenibacillus > Paenibacillus sp. FSL R5-0928. Next base: position 6,906,976 of record NZ_CP150225.1, read on the forward strand.
AGGGGAAGATACGGTTATTGAGATGGCAGACGGCACTAAAATTGCACTCAAAGATCTCCATATCGGGATGACTGTAAAAGCAGAACACTCCATGGTCATGACTATGAGTCTTCCGCCACAAACACCAACTTACAAGATCACTGTTCTGGACAAGCAGAAACAAGATGATCTTCTAGGTACTGCTGGTACTATTGAAGAAGTTCAAAAAGACGATAAGGGAAATATCAGCATCACTGTTAAAGGCAGTGGCCTGAGCGAATTGTCACAAAAAGAAGTAGTGCTGCGCATTAGCGAAGATACAGTACTCATTAACAAAGACGGCGAAGCTGTTAAAAGCAGCGAGCTTGTTAAAGGTACAAAGGTTATCGGATTCTACAGCCCGGTGCTGACTAGAAGCCTGCCACCCATCGGCACAGCTGTCAAAGTTGTAGTTGATTCTGTGCAACAATAAGAGAGACACTGGAATCTTATTAAAAGGATTCCAATGAGACATTAAAACAGCGATCCTTCCATTATGGGAGGATCGCTGTTTTGCGTTTGAGACAATAGGTTGGCTGACTCGCTTCAGCCGATTTGAGGTAAATGAAAGCCGGCTTAACGCCTAGGCACACTTTTGCTCGCCTGCTGCAGAGTTTTAGATGATCATAATCGCGAAACTCAAGGACCCAGCTGACGTTATTTGCGATCTTTCCGCCTTCAGAGCAAATTTTCGGACTCCAGCGCCACTATTCATTAAAAAGAAGGGCATATTCGGTGTTTTCCATACCAATAGCGTCAGTGGGGTCCGTTAGAATTACAAATGTGGTAAAAAGCAACGTTAACAGTCAGCTGTGTCCGATAGCAGATTATAGTTACTTCGTTCGCGCAACTTCACTCGAGTTGTCCGAAGTTGGAGGTCTAGTTCAAGGTCAACAAAACAGGGGTGCCCCAGCAGCCATTGTCATGACTGCTAGGACACCCCGTGATTGTTCCCTTCCATATATCTATTTCATGAATCGCTAGCTAGAATCAATTGCATCAACGCTAATAAACGTTCCAGGTTAATCGGCTTGCTGAGATAATCTGTTGCCCCTGCCTGAAGGATTTTAGCCTTATCTTCCTTCATCGCTTTTGCAGTCAGTGCAATGATGGGAATATCCTTCTTTGCGGGCATTTGTCTGATCCGGTTGATTGCCTCATACCCGTTCATCACTGGCATCATAATATCCATAAGAACGATGTCTATAGAAGCTGCTTGCACCAGTTCATATAGGCCGCTCTCTCCGTTAGTAGCTGTAGTTACATGCAGCCCGCGCTTTCTTAGGGTATTTGATAAAGCGAACAAATTCCGTTCATCATCATCCACGATAAGTACATGCTTTTGATTCAGAGAAGTGAAGTCAGTACGTGTATCCGCAGCCGTTGTAGCGGCAAGGACCACTCCACTTCCCATCTCTTGAATAACAGTCGCATGATCAGCCACCTCCACAAGGCTTGGAGCCTCAAGCTGCAAAGGCAAATACACTGTAAAGACACTGCCCGCACCCTCTTGGCTCTCCAGCGTAATTCTACCACCAAGTAATGTAGCCAGCTCTCTGGATATGGATAAACCAAGCCCAGTTCCCCCATATTGACGTTCTGTATTTCCATTCGCCTGTTGAAACGCTTCGAAGATAATGGACTGTTTGTCTTCTGAAATCCCAATTCCAGTATCTTTGATGGCGAAGGCAATAAATACCCCAGTACCCAAATCTGCCAAATCCAGCAGCTCGCCCTTAGTTGCTAAACGGATTTCCAGAGTGACTGCACCTTCTGCTGTAAACTTAAACGCATTGGACAACAAATTTATAATAATTTGCCGTACTCTTTGAGCATCTGAATAAAATAGCAGGGGCAAGTCCTCTCCGAGCTGTATTTGCAAAGGAATCTCTTTTTTGCGGGAAAGCTGACTGAAGTTCTGGATCATTGCCTCTGGAATCTCCGATATATTTATCGCTTCAATTTCAATATTCAGCTTTCCTGCCTCAACCTTGGACAAATCCAGAATGTCGTTAATCAGCGCCAGCAGATCTTGTCCCGAAGAATGAATGGCTTTTGAGAATTCAATATCCTCTTCGCTTAAAGCTCCCGACTGATTCTCCATAAGAAATTCGGAGAGCAGCAGAATGCCGTTCAGCGGAGTTCGCAGTTCATGAGACATATTAGCCAGAAACTCCGATTTATATTGTGAGCTTTGCTGCAATAACTCTGTGTATTCACTAAGCTCCATTTGAGCTCTTTCCGCCTCCAATGACTTTTGTTCCGCCAGCAGATTCTTATCCTCCAGCTTTCTATTTGTTGCATGCAGTGACTCCGTCTGGATCTGCAGCTCCTCAGACTGAGTCTGTAGTTCCTCGGTGTATACTTGAAGCTCTTCGTTAAGACGTTGAGATTGCTCCAACAGTTGATCGATTCTCATACTGCTAATTGTACTGTTAATGGCAGATCCAAACGCATTCGAAATAGATTTCAAGAACTTGATCTGGAATTCCGTAAGTGGAGCAAAGGCGGCGATTTCCACCACAGCAACTACTTCACCTGAAAAAGAAATCGGCAGCAGCAGCAGCGACTTCGGTGAAGAGACGCCCAGCCCGGACTCAATACTGATATAATCCTCCGGCAGATCCTGTATTTGCATCACACGCGCCTCTTTAGCACATTGTCCAACTAGTCCTTCACCAATATAGAAGGTTTGTAAATCCGAGAAATTGCTGTTCCCGGCAAAAGTAGAGACTCTTTTTAAAAAGTCCTGGTCATGCTCTTGTGACCGAACATATAAGGCACCGTATGGATACTCTATTACCTCTGCTGTTTTACACAGAAAAATGTCCCCGAGCTGCGAGACTCGAGTAATCCCCTGATACTTGGCCATCAGGTCGTTTGCTTTCTCCTGAATCCATATCCGCTCTTGTTGCGTATCTATCAGATGATTCGTAGCTACGCTCAGATCTCTGATCTCATCATTCGTTGTGATCTCTATCCTTGTCTTCATATCTTCGTCAGAATCCAAACCTGCAATCGTATGGGTAACTTTACGGACTGTACTAACGATAGAGCGTGAATTGATCCACGAAGCGACCATCGCGGTAACCGCTATAATTGCCCAAGCAATATAAAGAAGCTCTAGCAATAATTTATTCTTGTCTGCTTGTCTAGCTATCAGGCTGTTAGTGTTCTCCTTCATCGTCTCGCGGTAAGTGCTGATCTGATTACGAATCCGGTCCATTTGATCTTTGCCGTCGTCGGAATTGAAGTATCTTAGGAGCTCGGCGTCCTGTCCCTCTTTTTTCAACTGGATTACATAATTTCCGGATTGTTCGATCCATTGCTTAATTTTACTTTCAATACCCAACAGGCGCTGTAGCTGTAAAGAATCATTAGCAGTCAGCACGTAAAGCTTATCATAATTAGCTTCCCATTCAGCCTTACCCAAATTGTAGGGCTCCAGATACTTGTTATCGCCGGTGATGACATATCCACGTTGTCCGGTTTCCATATCTAAAATATTCTTCTCAATTAGATTAGCTAAATTAGTAATCTCTCGATCCTGATGAGAGATGAAGCTGGTTTCCCGCTGTAGAGCATTGATTCTGCCATGCATGACAAAAACAAATCCTAATAGACAGATCACGATTAAAACTGTAATTGACAGTATTTTATACTGCAAAGTGAATCGGCGTTTGTTCACAACTGGCCTCCGTCCTGTCTTCTAACTATAAACCCCTTTCTATTCTACATCATTGCAAAAGATTACTTGAATAAGGCTTCATTATTCTTCTATGTAAATTTTGACTGCTGCTAATTTAAACAATTTCCGCAGGGTTGAAACATTTGTTTTTCCCGGAATAAAAAAACCCACAAGTACCTTTCACCTTGAAGGGTTACCTAAATATCTAACTTAGCAAATACAAGTTTTCTTCTTCACACCAAGCTTCCCAGCCTGTTCAACCTTAGCAATATAATCAACAGCCATGGGTACTTTACAAGCGGTTTGTCCCATGTTCACCTGGACCTTACCTATACCTGCTGCGATCCCTGCTGCCTCCTCATGCAGTTCTGTGATACTGCTGCCCACCATAATTACGAAAGTATTCATCGTATAACGGACACGATTCCGCTCCTGATGAATAGTAGCGCCTACTTGTTGTAACAACTCCCTAATTTCAGCGATGTCCAGCTTATCATCCGTTGTAATTGAAATGTAATTTGCATAAGTGCTCCAGCCGCAAACGGCTATTAGTTCATCCGAGGAACGAATCCACTCTCTCGCAAGTTCCAATCCATATGGACTCTCTGCGGCGAGAGGGGATACTATATATTCCACTACCGCATGCCAACGGGCCGCCGAAGCCCAGCTTTGAAGCTCTTCCTTCGTCATACTCTTAGGATTGACCGTTAGTCCAGCCAAATACATTACATCGTAATTACCTGTCTGATACAAAGCTCTTGCCAGACTCTGATTTTTTTTCACATCCTTAACCAGCTTCTTCATATCCCCTACCTTTACTCCAAATAAAGGTTCCACTGCGCCATGTCGTAAGAAGGTACGTTTCGTCTGCTCTGTACCCATCTCCTCAAGCTTGCTCATCACTTCATCAACAGTCAGATTCATTAGACCACTCCCTCTTCTTCGATGTTCTTATCCCTTAACAGTTTCTCTTATGATTGGTTCACGACCTAACGTAACTCTGTTCTTCCCTGTATTCTTAGAGTGATATAACGCTTCATCCGCTTCCCGATATAAATCTTCGAAAGTCACCTCTCTACGCTCCGTAAAAGAGATTCCGATACTTGCGGTAAGATGAATGCTATCCTGTTCATTCAAGATTATCGTGTAATCACTCATCATTGTACGAAAATCCTCTGCTTCTTTTAAGGCTGCACGTTTATCTTCAGCGAAAAAACATACGGCAAATTCCTCGCCACCTACTCTTCCAGCAATACCTTTATTCTGGTATACCTGAAGTATTTTATTCGAGAAATCAACTAACGCCTGATCGCCCGCTAAATGACCATAAGTATCATTAATTAATTTAAAATCATCAATGTCAAATAACAGCAGAGCCAATCCTAATCCATCCGGTATCGTTTGATTCTGGACCCTTTGCATGAAATGCCTGCGATTATAAAGCCCCGTCAAATCATCAACCGTTGCCTGATAGACCAGTTCACGCTCATATCGCTTTTTCTCACTATGATCACTAAACACAATAAGCATACCTTTATTCTCTGTTGTCGCATGTTCCGTAGCAATTAAAGAAACCCCATAACAGAGCTCCCCTGCGCCAGAACAAACTACCTCAAATTGTCCTTCCGTCCTCTGACTGTAATGAGCTGCAATGTCTTTGTGAGACTTCATAAAAAGATCAATGTTTTTTCCCATCCAGTTATCATTCGTTATTCCGGTAATGTCGTATAAAATAGCATTCGCCGCATCGTTTATGCCAATGATATTATCATAACGGTCAGTCAGAACTACGCCATCTTTCATGTGCTCTAGAATTTTGTTTTTGGTTAGAGGGAAGATGGTTAATTTGGAGCTAACAAAAAGTGCGAAATAAGCCGCTATAATTGCAGGCAAATAAGTAAACGCCGTAAAACCTGTAATGGTAATCTTCAAGAGGGGAAGTAAAAAGACGGAAATAACCGGAACCAGCAAACCCGCCAACAGCAGGATATTAGTCCGCAAATAAACTCTCGGGGTATTCAGTAGGGAAACTGCCAGCAAGCAGACTGCATATAGCCCAAAAAGCTGATCATACGCAATAAAAGCCATACTAAGGAGCGTAGGCTTTACAGCAATTCCACTAACACCCGCGACCGTCAGGACGGACACTTCACTGCGCATCAGATGATGATAGCTATCCGTAAAAATAAGAAGTACATCCATAACAATAGGGATAGAGAAGATGGCAAGCTTCACGGGCAGGCGCCCTGTGGAAGGAGATACGTATTCTTTTACCACAGCATAAGTAAAGAGCGCACTAAAAAAAAGCGGAGCCTGCTGCACATTCTTCCACCACAGCCTAGACTGAAAAGAGGGTGACATAATCTCTCCCGCCGTTGCAACAAATATAAGGCTGACTAACAGCATTAAGATCCACAAATAGCGTCTCCCTGCTAACTTACGGTGCCGATAGGAGCTGACGCCCATGTACAGACTTAGAACACTGCCCATTAATAAGTAATACGGATATCCCTGAATCCATGGCATGCCATATTTCTCCTATTTTTCAAGTCGCTCCTATCATTATAGCCTAATCCTTGATACAAATGAATCAACAATAACAGCACATCTTATGCCTTAAATTTCACCCGGTTGGAGAACATATATTTTCTGGCTAAATCCTTAAATGTTATTTTATCTTGTGCCGATTCAAAGAAACGTTTAGGGATAATCAGCGCTCTCTGTGTGGACACAAAAAACACAAACAAGTTCGTAGTTTCACCTATCTTATGTATCTCTTCCCACTTCACTTGTCCACTGCCCGCTTCGGAAAGATAAGATATGCCTTCATCTGAAATCGTATAATTTTGCGGTTGCTGAATTAGGTTATCTGTTTTGAACGCCTTTTTCGATTTTTTGATCAAGCTTGCCTTGGTCATATACCATAAGACAGCGGCAAGAATTATAGCAGTCACAGCCAGGATTGAGATGCTTTGAGTACTGTAATCCTTAGTAATTAATAACAAAATCATAAAGTAAGCGACTACGCTGAAAGAGTTAAGTATAATCCGGCTATTCAAGCTGAACCATAAGTTAAACTCCTGAACGTCCTCACTCTTTAGGACTGTATCTACTTTTATTACATTTTCCATCACTGATCGCTCCCTCGACGCCATGTATATTTTTAAATTCATCTCATTTTAACATGCCTGAACACAAAAAAGGGACATCCCCGAAGCGATTGCTTCTACATGGGTTGTCCCTCTTCAATCCGTAAGGATTCTTATTTCTTTTGTGCAAGACGTTGTTTGAACTTGTCAACACGGCCGCCTTGTTCTGTATCTCTTTGTTTACCAGTGTAAAATGGGTGGGATGCGGAACTTGCGTCCACACGGAGCACTGGGTAAGTGTTGCCGTCTTCCCATTCCATAGTTTCATTGGATGATTTAGTAGATGCACTCAAGAATTTGAAGCCTACGCTTGCATCCAAGAAAATCACTTGGTTGTACTTAGGATGTATGCCTTCTCTCATTCTAATCGTCCTCCTTCTGAATAAATTCGTGGAGCCTTTATGGTAAATTATCCAAATGATCTGTAGGTTTATATATAGTATAACCTAATAAACGTAGGAAAATTCGTAAATCTTACGATTTAGACCACCGCTCCATCATACGCTTATTTAGAGCACAAAGCAACTAATATTGAAATTACTAATATTTCCATAACCTTTCAAAGCCTACCCATAACGCCGGAGGTTAGAGCGATTTCACCATTCCTCCATCGACTAAAAGAGATTGTCCCGTAACATAAGTATTCGCAAAAGAGCCTAGAAAAACAGCAGCCTTGCCGAATTCTTCGGGCGTGCCCAATCTTCCTAACGGGATTTGCAGCAGCGCTTCCTCTTGAATCTGCTCCATAGGGATCCCCTCGGCTTGTGCACGTTTGCCGTCTAGTTGAAGAATCCTGTCGGTTGCAATACGCCCTGGAGCGATCGTATTAATTAAAATGCGATCCGCAGCCAGCTCAGTAGCCAAGCTCTTGGTCAAGGCATACACGCCAGCGCGAAAAACATTGGAAAGAATTAGTCCCTCAATAGGCTGCTTGATAGAAATCGAGCTTATATTAACGATTCGCCCTGCCCCAGAAGAGCGCAGATGCGGCAGTGATTCACGGATCAAACGAATGGTGCTCATCAGTGTGAGCTCAAATCCTTGGTTCCAATCCGCGTCTTCCATATCAGCGAAACCTCCGCCATGAGGCCCCCCCGCATTGGTCACTACAACATCAAGCCCACCGTTTTGGGCTACAACCGTTTGAATAGCATGTACGATATCCTCTGGGACAGTCACATCCATCTGAACAATGTTCACCTGCTGTCCTGTGGCTGCCTGAATCTCTTTCTGTGCGTCTACAAGCTGCTCCATACTCCTGCTGGCGATCATTACCTTCGCCCCCTCACGGGCGTACTCCAGCGCAGTTGCGAGTCCTAACCCTTTACTTGCTGCGGCTACAAAAACTGATTTCCCACGAAGTCCCAAGTCCATCATTAATGCCTCCTTCTTAATTAAACTCCCAACAGCTAAGACTTAAATTGCCATACTGATAACTTCGGTGCAGCAGCTTCGCTTCTTTCCCTTTATCGCCAGCTCCCATAGCTATTATCAGAGGGATAAAGTGCTCATTAGTCGGCACTGCATCAATACCATAGGGAGCAAGCTCCTGATAGCTAAATAGTGACTCTGTATCCCAAGCTTCCACCCTGTGCTGCAGCCAGTCATCGAATGTCTCCGCCCATTTCTCGACGTTCTCCATTCCCCACTTCACGCTACGCAAATTATGGACGGTTCCACCACTGCCAATAATCATAATATCCTGCTCACGCAGCTCAGATAAAGCCTTACCCATTAAATATTGCTGTTCATTGGACAGCTCTCGATTAACTGACAAAGACACGACAGGAATATCTGCATTCGGATAGATTAATTTAAGAATAGCCCAAGCTCCGTGATCTAGTCCACGCTCTGTATTTAATTTGCTGACAATCCCATTCTTGTGGAACAGAGACATAATTTGCTGTGCAACCTCATTGTCTCCTTTGGCAGGATAAGTCATTCGATACATCTCATCTGGGAAGCCATAGAAATCATAGATGGTGTCGAAAGTCTCCATAACTCCAACCGACTGTGTGTGTTCTTCAAAATGTGCAGAAAATAGAACAATCGCTTTAGGTTTGACATTCCTCTCAGCGAGCTCCCCAAGAAATTTCGTATATGCATTGTTATCAAGTACCAGAGAAGGAGCACCGTGGGCAATAAAGTAAGAAGGTATCATAGTTTATCACTCCCTAAGTTCTGCAGTAACCAAGCGATCAGGTCCTGCTGATTCTGCGGTAATACACCATGATCCGAAGGATAAGTTTTAAAGGTTAATAATGGGGTTAGACCTTCGAAATAAGCGGCTGTTTCTGTCCCCACTGAAATTGGAAATACAGAATCATATTCACCATGCGAGATGAAGACCGATACCTCCTGCACACTCTTCAGCTCATAATCTGTCTTCACAAACCCCGGAACATAACCGTTCAGCGCCACAATTCCCCGAAGCGAATTCCCCATTGTAAGAGCGAGTGTCATGGACAAAATGGCTCCTTGACTGAAGCCAAGCAGATAACGGTGTTTAGCATCTATAGGATATTTGTCGGTGGCGTATTCGATAAACTGCTGCAATTGCGATACAGCCTGATCAAACTGCTCACGGATGGGATGACCTAGACTTTTGAGATCATAATATTGAAATCCAGCCCCTAAAATCATATTTCCCCGAATCCCGATAATAATAAACTCTTCAGACAAGGGCTCGACAAGTCCGAACATATTCTTCTCATTGGAACCTTTGCCATGCAAGGTGAAGATAACCGGATAAACCCGATTCACATCGTAGCCGGAAGGTAGACTGACATCATATATATAAGGTGCCTTCATACTAAACACTCCTTCAAAATATTTGTAATACAAAAATAATATTTGTAAGGATAATATTATAAACCTCTGGCTAGTATGTCAATTAATAATTTGTTAATATAAAAATATATTTGCTATTACTAATATTAAAAGGGGCTTTACTTATGAATATAGGTTCAAACATTCGTACAATCCGTAAAAGAAAACATATAACGATTGCCCAAATCTGTGAAACTACTGGCCTGTCACAGGGTTTTATGAGCCAGGTTGAGACTAACAAGACCTCTCCTTCGATCGCAACCCTTAGCCTGATTGCGGATGCGCTGAACGTTCCGTTGGCTTATTTGCTGTTAAAAAAGGAAGAGCGGATGCAGGTGGTACGATCCGAGGAGCGGCAAATCACCAGTAGCGGAAGTGATCGACTGCAAGTTGAGCATTTAAGCTCAGCAGGTGGTGTACGAATGGTGCTTGTCCATTTCCCTCCGGGTACTTCTACGGGCGAAACTCCGCAGGCGCACGAAGGCAAAGAGGTCCATTTAGTGATAAAAGGTGAGGTTTATGCGGAGCAAGGTGAAGATTTCGGGATGTTCCAAGCGGGGGATTCCTTTAGCTGGAATGCCTGTGTGCCACATCTGGTCATAAATAAAGGCGATGAGCCGGCAAGCGTGCTCATCGCCATCCATACAGAGGCTGATAGTGAAACTGTTGATTTTTAAGCTGGTCTACACGTCGTACTCCAGCTGTTTTTTGGCCTGAACAATGAAATCCAGCGGATTCTCAATCGTGCCGGCTTGGTATTCGACCGCCCCAATCTTAAGCCCCAGGCTGACCTTATATTTTCTGGAGAAATTATTGTCATTCAACTCCTGAAGCTTGAGCTTAATCCGCTCGATCACAATCTTCGCCCCATCGCTGTCCGTGAACAGCAGCAGGCCCCATGTTGCTTCATCCTTATCTAGCAGATAGAGTGCATCATTGGTACGAATACTCGCCTGACTAAGCTGAGACACATCATAGATAGCTTCTGCCAGCTGATCTTCAGGAATGATCCGTCTGATCTCTTTCCAATACTTCACCTTCACCACTAGCAGGGTGAGCGGAATCTGATAGCGGGTCGAAATGCTTGTAAATAATGTAGCATCCGTCTGAAAAGAAATACTGTTCCGCAAATTTGTGTTTTCATCGACGATAGCCATATTGGCAGTCTTTTTGCGTAGCTGCTCATTCTCCACCTGCAAATCACGGCTGCTTAAAGTGAATACCCATAGAACGACCGTTAATAGCGGAGTCATAATTAACCAGAAATAAGTATTCAGGCTAATCGTCTCCCCTAGCGTTATCGTCTGGTACATCGTGTAGAATCCGTAAGCAAAGATAAACACCAGATTCAAGACCAGCCCTGCAGTGACCGTTGTAAAATACGTAACAATGGCCAGAATAAAAGCCACCGTTAAAATGATAATATTCTGGAGGTAATCATCCGGCGCCCCGGCAATGAAGACGATACAGAGGAACGATAACACCAGGAATGATAAGAGAGCGATGTCCGACACTAAGCTGCGATTACGTCTCACGCTTATCACCACGTTTCTTCATGTGTTTGCGAAGCAGCAGGATCAGCGATAGAACCACCAGCGTTAGAACCAGTAAAATCACAATGATAAAACTGAGTACATCCGACCGTTCCATTATTTTTTGGGCCACAGAGTCCTCGGCTGCTCCAGTGATCGTTTTGAAACGGTGTGCGCTGACATTACCGTCTTTATCAACGATTGCACCATCGCCAAACACCTTCCACTTGTCCCGTTCTGTAGCGAGCAGCTTCGATCCTAAGTAATACTCTTCCGAGCTGACTCCCGTAACCGCGAGCAATGCACGTCCCGCCTCAAATGGGGAATCAATCAGCTGCAGTGTTCCGATTCGTGCGCCGTATTGCTCTTCAATACTCATTTTCTCATTGGAGCGAATTGTGGTTCCATCTCCGTTATATTGAAAATAAAGCTTAGCATTCTGATCACGGATCACCTTATTATTCTTATAAGCACCAATAACGATGATATTATTATTTTTCAAATGATCGGTGCTGACGGTATCGGTATAGAACTGGATATTCCCTATATTTCCGCTGGCATATTTACCAAGCAGATTAAAGATATTCGATACACTTAAATAGGCGTAATCATCCATTTGTTCGGGCAGTACAACCGCCACATGATTATAGATCCCATCGCGGATGAACGGATATGGATAGTTATTAAATAAGAGATCTGTGCGATCCTTCGTATTCAGCTGCATTACAGAATCTTTACTGATATAAGCCCACGGCATTTGATCCCGATCGATAATACATCTGGCTCCTTCGATCTCCAAATCAAAAGCCACTGTCACCGAGAAATTTCCGGATATATTCAAGTTCTGAGGCACCGAGAGATTAAGAATATCGCCATTCGCCAGTTCCTTGGTCAGCTTCTTACTGCCAATCGGAGTATTATTGATGCTCACGGTAACCAATGAACGAGTAAAATCCAAATTCTGTGCATAACGGAAATCCAGGCTGATTTTACCGGAATCGGCAATCGAGCGGTTCGCTGGCAATGAAATAAAATACGTCTGCTCCTGATGATGTGCCCCGGTCAGTTTATCACCTGTTTCAGTGAACGTGATGTTAGAGCTAATCGAAAGCGCAGGTGCTGACACTTCTGTAGCATCCGTTACTGTTTTCAGATCACTAGTGATCTGCCCGATCAGCTCTGGATTAGCAATCAAACGACCCGCTTTAATCAGCAAGTTCTCATCCTTCGAGGTTACAACCAAGGTGGGCTGGGTATCCTTATTCACTAGCTGGAGCAACGCGTGCGTACCCAAATCTTCAGTGGAGCTTAGCTGAGCTTTCAGCCCGCTTGGTACTCTGTCATACATAGCTACCAGTACAACTGCGGCCTTATTCTGCACAGTGTCTGCCCGGTAGGGAAGTAGGGGAATAGTCTTATCATTTAACGTAATCCCCTTAACAAACCCGGAGAGCGCATAAGTGGCTGCTTCCATTTCTGCCGCCGTGCTTTTGTCCGGTACAGTCAGAATACTCTGACTCTTCGTTAAGGTATCTATCCCGGCGAATCGCTCGCTGAAGTCACTGATCCCTCCACTCAAGGGCTTTGCGGTATAAATCACGTTAACACTGGACGTATTGAACAGATGCAGCCAATTATCCGACGTTTCATCGACCGAACAAAAGAGGTCATCTTTACGATCTGTCTTTAAATAGCCCTGAATGCCCAGCGTATTCGTCCCTTTTTTCAGAAACCCCTTGGGCGCCGCAAGGGTCAACAGCTGTTCGCCGTTGTCTTGTAGTGACGGACGAAACGTATAGAACGGGCTGCCGTTTAGCGTTAAGGTAACACTAGAAATCTGCTCTTCGGTAATTTGTGAAATTTGAAAATGCAGTTTGATCTTTACTTGATCCACATTCCAATAATCCAGAACCTCAAAATATTGCTGCTGGGCACTCGAACCTGTTAAGGACGAGTCTGTTCCCGTGAATGAGGTTGTATAAGTAGACTTATGATCCTGTGGCAACGTCTCTGCGGCAGCAGGATGGATTGGAATTAAGAAAAGGGAGAGGCAGGTTAACAGTATAACCAGCTGTTTTTTTATCTTCATGTTCTGTTTCTCCTGTGATTACATTTTTCTCATATGACTTTTTGGTGCCTCGTTAGTAGCGCTCCGTCTTATACCATTTGGCTTCTCTTTTGAAGATGAGGTCTTTCAGGTATAGATATAATCCGTTAGCCGCGACAACCATCCACAGCTGGCAATAAGACACATACATCAACATTACAATCCCTAGATTGGACAAGCTCATCTCGCCCTTTTCTGTTGTTAGCGTAATGAAGGTCCCCACAACGAATAAAATAATAGCGAGCAGCCATAAGAAATTACTAAGACCTGCAATAGTAGTATGCACATAACCCAAAGCATGCAGGATCAGCAGCACATCCGAGGTGATTAACGACAGCAGCAACAAGAAGTAAATGGATAGAAAATAAAGAATATCGAACCGCACCTTTGCGGCCGATTTATTGAACAGCAGCGGGATATTTTTGACAATGACATAAATATTGCCCTTCGCCCAGCGGGTTCGCTGCTTGAACCAGACCTTCAGGGTCTGTGGTTCCTGCTCCCACGTGACGGATTTGGGCTGGAACTTGATTTGGTAACCCATCATATAAATCCGGAAGCTGATTTCTGTATCCTCGGCTATCGCTTTGACATCCCAGCCACCGATGCTTTCCACAATAGACCTGCGCATAATGAAATTTGTTCCCGGAATAGTGCAAAGCTTGAACAGCTTCCAGCGCCCCGCTTGAGCCATCCATTGAAAGGATAAGGTCTCAATATTAATGAACCGGGTCAGTAAACTTGCATCACGATTACGGGTCCGGAACTTCCCAATCACCGCACCGAGGCTGGAATCATGCATGATCTCAGCAACCAGATAACGCAAAGCTGTTTTCTCCGGAGTATTGTCGGCATCATAAATGGCGATTAGCTCCCCTTTACAGCTGGTAAAGCCTATATTCAAGGCATTGGATTTGCCTTTGCCTCCTGTAACTGCATCCGTATTAATGACTACCAGCTGACGCCCCGGATTTCGGGATTGTATGCCCGCAAGCAGCTCAGCACTGTTATCAGAGGAATTATCATTAATCACAATAATCTCATACCGATCTTGCGGATAATCCAGCGCCAGCAGAGATTCAACCGTCTTACAAATCACTACCCCCTCATTGTGAGCGGGAACCATAATTGAAACAAAAGGATATTCACCCTCTATCTCTGGTATGTCCTCATTTTCGGATTTAATGTAATATAGATAGCCCGCGATAATGAGGGTCACATTCACCAGCAGCAGAGACCAAATACAGATCACCGCAATCACCATCAGCACGTCTGAAATCGTCATAGGGTCCTCCAAATCACGATTAGTTGTCTCATTTCAAAAACTTTCTGCGATATAACCGGTATCCGATCATCAACAATCCGCCAAACAGCAGCAGAGAAATCATGATCACAACAATAAAAAATTGATTCTGAATATTAAAAAGTCGGGTGAAGCTCTTTTGCTGTTCCTCTGTGTAGCGATAATCGCTATCTACTGTTTCCGGTGTATAGTCCAGGCTTAGAGGTTGTCCATTAATAGAAATCATTCCATCTAGTGAGGAGATTGTGTTCTGATCAGTAACGACCTGGTGCTCTTCTTGCTTATAATCAGCAAAAGAAACCCAATTCCGTTCCAGACTTTGCAGCATTTCTTCAAGCTGACGCTCATCCTCGGGCATGTCGACGGTGATTACAGTATCCATCGGCAATTGCGGTATCACTTTATTGGATGTAGGCAAAGCCTGAAGAAATTCCAGCGGAACGCTATATAAAGAGGATGGAAAGGATTTAGAGGTGTCGCTCTGCTTCATATAATCAATCTGTTCATCCGGATATAACACCACGGAATCAAAAAAGCTCATCCCCGCTTCTGAATACTCCTTGTCATACGACCAATGCATTTCCGCCCCGACTCCAAGCGGCCCAAGCCCGTTTTCGGCCAACAGATTGATGAAATCATTCATCTTTCCTTTAAGCGTATGGTCAATGGAGCTTATCGTTGGCATCACCACTGGGGCATTGACCAGAATGCTTCCATTGCTGGATTGCACACTTTTCATGGCCACTAAATAACGCTGCATGGCCGGATAATCGGTATTGCTGAACACAGGCCGCACACTTGCAAGAAACGGAATCCCCAGTTGATACAGCCGCTCACCCGTTTCTGCCAGCAGTCGCAGATCGGAGAAAGGATAGATTTCTTTGATCGCAAGGTACATTTTAGGAGCAGCAGTGATATGGAGCCAATCCTTCAGAACATACGCCATCCCCAGCGTACTGACATTCCCTTGTTCAAAATATGGGGCATATGTATCATTCCCCTTACTCACAGCGTACGGTGCTTGCAGACCCTCCTCCGCAAAAGAGAGTTTCCCAAAGGATTTGACCGCCTGACTCGCTGCAATATAAGGCATATCCTGCACCTTAGCTTGAATTCCGGAGAACTGTCCAATTTCGAGCTCTGCACTCCCGTCATAGATCACATCAGTGGTTAGCTGTAACGCCTTCATTAGACTAGCAGGTGGGTTGTACCCAATATGCAAATACTGCCCCTGATAATGCTCCCAATCCTCTATATAGGATTTATTCGTGATCGAAATATCCCCTTCGTTACGGACCATGATCACTCTGGAGTAATTTTTCAGCATCCCCTGCTCGTATTGATCTAGGCTTCGAAGTGTAACCTTTGTCGAGTAAGCTGCCAGCAGACGTTGAAGTTCAGTCACATTTCCATCCTTAGCGGTCCCCTTGGCAAGGCTGTCATAGAACAGTAAGACTTGTTGTGGCGATGCAGCAGATTGAACAGGAGTGGCGGGAAGCAATAGGATGGTTAAGCTCAGCGTCAGCAGCAATATACAGTATAAGATCCCTCTGCGCTTCAAACACTCACATCCTTTTGAGACTTTGTATATGGACTAGAAGTGGTGGAACTCTCGTTAACCGGCTTTTTACGATTTTTGGAGAATCTGCGTCCGATCACACTAGATACTGTCAGAAAGGTCACCAAATCAAAAGATAAAGTGAACAAGAATTCATGCTTGGAAATGTCGGCATCACCAGCACCGATAATCGATACAAAAATGCCTGAAAGACCAACGCCTATCGTAGCGACAATCAATACCATCCGCTGCAATCCTCTAAAATTACGTGCCTTAATGGCTGTTACGAAGGAAGGCATATACAGACCGATGACAAGCACTGTCCAAAGGAAGATAAAACCTATCGTTCGTGGTGCCAAAGCCTTTTTCAGCTGACTGTATCCAGTAAAAAAGTGATTCTGTGCTCGAAATTCCTTCCCAACGGATTGCTCGTAATTGCCCATCGCCGCTGGTTTGATCGAGAATGCACTTTGAGCAGCTACATTAAGAATCGAGTTAAGCTGATCCGGATTCGATATATAGTATTTAAGGATCGAAACAAATCCGTAACGACTGTAAAAGTTCTCTTGGAGAATCGGTGAATTCACATCAATAGTTCCGTATTTCTCGTAGTAAATGCTATTCTTCAAGATGGCATATTGTTCATCAATATCGAATGACTTCAGTGCCTTCTCCGGATCGGAGGAATCCTTCAGCACCCCGCGGGTCATGGCATGGAACTGGTTAATATTCACGAACTCATCCGAGATATTCAAATAGGTGAACACACCTGCGAACAGGATCAAAGCAAGGGAAACCATTGTCAGAATGCGAAATATTTTATCCCTGCGAATCCAAAGGAGCGAACACCCCAGAACCGCAATGATTATACCCACTGGCGCATTTTGCTGCTTGGAAGTAGTCAGGATGATCGTACTGATCAAGAACAGGGCCAGCAGCACATAGTCATTGTATCTTTTTTGATATAACAACAACCAAGCTGCGAACATAGTAATCATCGTGATCATCACGACGCTCTCGCCGTAAAAGGAGTTGAAATAAGCGGTATACCCGGTATCTCCAAATATAAAAATAGCAATACCAGCAGTGACCCAGCCCTGCTTGCGGGTCATCCCCCATGTAATTGCCTCTATTAATAAGTAGATCGCCGCAACATATAAAATCGTATAAATGACTGCTTGAAACCGGATATCGAAAACCTCGCTGCTAAAAAACAGCTTATTAAGTCCAATGGCCAGCTGGATAAATAGGGACTGTGAAGAAAATAATGTCGCGCCATTCTCATTAAAATACTGAAAGATTCCATATTGCTTTACAAAATAACCAAAGTATTGCTCGTCATAATCCGGCAGATTGAAATAAATTCCGTTACTATAGATGCTGCGAAAAAAATCACCATTATCCGCCATTCCGACATACGGGGCGGTAAATAAGGCTATGATGGTTATAAGCAACACTCCAACAGCAGTGATAAAAGCCGGGGACAATGGCAAAGGTAGGTTAGCGAGTGTCATCCCCTGCCTCAGAGGTGATTTCACCGTGTTGTTTATCATGCAGATTCACCTTCGTTACTATAGGTTTAAATTAATAGACATAGGCCAATGATGCCATCAGATTGTCAAAGGAATAGGCTTGGCCACTAGCTACATCGCCGAAGCCTCCATACAGTGAGCTGCCGGCATCGGTTATTCTGAACTCGTTCATTCTTTCAATGCTTTTGCGATAGAGTGCATCGTCTCCGATCTCGGCACCAATCATAGCCGTAATAGCGTAAATGGCTGTTGAGCGAATATCGTTAAGCGGCTTTCCCTCACGCGAATATTGTCCATATAATGTGCCAGCTTCGACCTGCTGCTTGATATAATCAATGCTGGAGGATTTCTGCTGGTCTACCTCTGCCAAAGCCAGAATAGACAGTAGCGATTCTACTGTATTGATATTCTCCGAAGTATAGGTTCCACTCTCATAATTAAACCTTGTTTCATAGAAGGGAAACTCATCTGATAAATATCCATCTTTCAGTATAACGCTCATATTATTCAACAAAAATTCACGAGATTCTCCAGAAACCGACAATTTTCGCATTGTACCTAAATCAATATAACATAAAGTAACGAATGTGTTGGTTTTTTTGTAATTTTCATCATAGAAGTCATACATATATCCATTTTTTACATTATAGTTATAAAATCTTTCACCATACTTATCCGCTTCCTCTGTATAGTGTTTATCCCTAAACGTATCCCCCGCTTCATAAAGCGCACGAATGATACGTAAGTCATCAACGGCAGCATTCACAGGATATAATTTCTGCTGTTTAGGGCTATATCGGTAGCTAAAACCGCCCTTCATATCAAAGGTTTGCTTAGCCAGCGCCCATTCTTCTGCAAATCGCTCTTTCTCACCACTCCGTACGGCTGCCAGCATCCTCAGAGAGGCAGACTCACTTAGAATCTCATGGCCGCTTGCCGCTTCCCCGGATTGCTCTGTTTCAATTAAATTCGTATAAACACCGGACGAGCCGGTAAGCTTCGTAACAATAAATTGCTCTAAAGCATCCAATTCCTGTGAATGGTCCCCCACATCATTATTAGCCGAACCCGTAGGATTCGGTGGCTCTGTTGTATGAACATTCGCGGAGGGCGAGGGTGTTGATGCCGGCGTTGCTGTTTGCTCGCATGCTGTTAATGCTGTAAAACCTATAAGTACCACTACAGCAACAGCTATCTCTTTCCTCAAAAAATCACCTCCCTAAGCATCTGCTTATATTGCCTAGTATTATCTATAACGGTAATATACATCACATACTTAATCCAAATGTTAAATTTATGAAACCATTAGATGAAAAAAAGAGGCATCCACACGCCTTCTGACGAGCAGACCCCTCTTTTTCTATCATCTATTTACTTTATTCCATACGTTCCCAAAAACGATGGGCAGAAATGGCCGCAACGAAGCTAGCCGCAAAAACTTCCCCACCATCGCCTATTACGACGCCCGGACTGCTTCTGTGTTCATCTGTTGCAAGCAGCTCAGCAAGTGTTGTGGTCATCGCGATGGGTTTAAAATGTGCATATGCTTGGTTGAGGAATAGCGCTGCATCTTTATGGAATTTCTTGCGCTCTGCATTTCCACCAGCCGCATAAATCGCATCGAAGAGCACCGAATCTGTAGTGGATAAGGTGTGGATGACTTCAAGCTCTGTGCCGTTTGAGCCTTTAATAAATCCAAGCTTATCACTGATTAGCTCCGGTTGAATCCCAGCTCCCATAAGCGTGTCCAATACAGGCATTACCGCAGCTTCATCAAAACCATCCCCGATAATCACGCCTACTTTACGCGTGTTGGGATGTTTTTTCGTATTAGCTTGACTTAAGGCTGGGGAAGCTTGAGTGACCTCAGAACCGCCAACTTCTGGAGCCGCTACTCCAATGGCTTCTGCCACAGGTACAGCAAGCTCAGAGGTAATGTTAGCGAGCATATTTACGACCTGCTGTCGGACCGACTTACTCTTAACCTTCCCAAGCTCGAAAGAATAAGCTTCGATAATATGCAATTGTTCCGGAGGGCTCATACTATTCCAGAATAACTTGGCTTGTGAAAAATGATCCTCAAAGCTTTTACTCCGGCTCCGTACCTTACGGCCCTCAACCTTTTCTTGATAATGCACATAACCGCCTTCAGCCTCTGGGACAGGTCTCGGTGTATTTTGGGCCAGAGAATTATTATGATAACTCACAGTGCCCTGATTAATCGTCTGCCGCCCATATCCGTCACGCTGGTTGTTGTGGAAAGGACACACCGGTCTATTAATCGGCAATTCATGAAAGTTAGGACCCCCAAGCCGAATCAGCTGTGTATCCGTATAAGAGAATAGTCTGCCCTGAAGTAGGGGGTCATTGGTGAAATCAATACCAGGCACTACATGTCCAGGGTGGAAAGCCACCTGCTCCGTTTCGGCAAAAACATTATCCACGTTGCGGTTCAAGGTCATTTTCCCAACGATCTGCACGGGCACGTCTTCCTCTGGCCATAGCTTTGTAGGGTCCAACACGTCGAAATCAAACTTGAATTCATCTTCTTCACTAAGAAGCTGAATGCCCAGCTCATATTCCGGAAAGTTGCCGGCTTCAATCGATTCCCATAAATCACGTCGGTGGAAGTCAGGGTCCGCTCCTGATATTTTCTGTGCTTCGTCCCACACCAAAGAGTGTACACCAAGCACTGGTTTCCAATGGAATTTAACAAAATGTGCTTTCCCCTGCTCATTGATCAGACGGAAGGTATGAACCCCAAACCCTTCCATCATCCGGAAGCTTCGCGGAATGGCGCGGTCAGACATCAGCCACATCGCCATATGGGCCGATTCCTGGTTATTGGCGATGAAATCCCAGAAGGTATCATGGGCTGATGCCGCCTGAGGCATTTCATTATGCGGCTCCGGCTTAAGCGCATGCACTAGATCAGGGAACTTAATCGCATCCTGTATAAAAAAGACCGGCATATTATTGCCTACCAAATCATAATTGCCTTCTTCGGTATAAAATTTGGTCGAGAAGCCCCGGGCATCCCGCACAGTTTCGGCTGAACCCCGTGATCCTGCTACCGTTGAGAACCGGACAAACACCGGGGTCTTTACGGACGGATCTTGAAGGAATTTCGCCTTCGTATATTCTTTCAACGATTTATATACTTCAAACTCCCCGTGGGCGGCAAATCCGCGTGCATGCACGATCCGCTCAGGAATCCGCTCGTGATCGAAATGGGTCATTTTTTCCCGAAAATGAAAATCCTCCAGCAAGGTTGGCCCCCGGTCACCGGCTTTTAGGGAGAACTCATCCTCGGACACTTTCAATCCCTGATTGGTTGTTAAAGCGTGACCTTCGTCCTTACTGCGAAACTGTTCCAGTTGCTCATTTTTGCTATTTCCGTTCACTTTTTGCTGTTCACTCATTAACAATGGCTCCTTCCGAAAGGTAGAGTAACGATAATATTCATCTCTTACCCTTAAGGAAGGAACGGCAAACAAAAAGAAGCGGAATTCCGAGAAGCCCTTCTCCCGAAAATCCGCTTACTCGCTTATCTCTGACCTAACCTTTAATTCTCCGGTACGTCTCTTCATCCGAAACAATATATAATCTAGCCTCTTTAGGAATAGGCTGGCCCAGCTTGCGATTGATGCTAAGGTCACTACGATCCGAGAGTAAAGTTGCACCTTGAAGGAGCAATTCCTGAAACGCCTGCCCATAGGTCTTCCATGCACTATTCACTGGAATCTCATAAATATCATCCCCATACTGGCGGCTCAGCAGCTGCGTAATCACATCTGAATTCCCCTCTTGTAGAGCGGATCGGACAGCCAATCTAGAAATGGCATCATGCGACAGAACGAATTCATTGACCTGAACATGCCTGAAATTCTGTATATTCTTCTCCTGCATAATTTCTACGGTAGTATGTACTTGTGGCGCTATGCGCTCAATGCTGGAGGCGATAAGCAGAGACTTCCCGTCAATTAGCGATGCTTCATCAATCCGTGTGTCTCCGAACACAATGGCTGCCCGGGCTTCGTGTATGTTAGCTTTAAGGAGAATCTCATCGCTGGAAGCATCACCGCTTACAAAGTGGACCTGTTCCATATGCTCCAGCGGATGCCGTCCTATCTCATCAATGATGACGATATGACATTTAGGTGAATAGCATAACACCTCATCTACCGCAGCTTGTGCTTTCTTACTCCAATTGATTAATATCACATGATCCTTTCCCCGGAAGCTCAATGTTCCTGCTCCTCTCCTTCTCTGCACTTCTGCAATAGAGTCAATGACCTTGCCAATAACCAAGCTGAGAAGACCAATCCCAAAAATATACAGAAACATGGTGAATAGCTTACCAACTACAGTCTCGGCAAAATAATCCCCATACCCAACGGTGGCCATCGTTGTCATGACCCAATAGAAGGCATTAAACCAGTTGTGGAATGTACTCGGTTCAAGCAGGTAAGCTATCGATGCGCTAAGAATTATAAAGATCAAAATAATCAAACCGATCGACCGTTTGCGTAAACGCATCATCCTGGTGGATATTCTCAGAAAAAAATGCATCTGCCATCCCTTCCTCACATTAATAAAGCTGCCTCTCGAGGTTATTACTGAGGGCAGCCTTATCCATGTCCATCTGCGATTTTTGAACTAAACAATCAAACTGCTGACTGCAAACGCTGTGCCGATAAACACCAAGCAGAGCATAGTGCCTACTGCCACATTGCCTTTTTCCAGATGTTCTGAAATTTTAAAGCTTGGGGTCGCCAATTCAAAAATCCAGTAAGCAGCGATGAGGCACACATAACCGACAGCAAACCAAATGATCATATGCAGAATAGAGGTATTCGTATACGCCGCTACTCCAATGATAATTGCTGTGGCGAGAAATTTGCCGCCAAGCGCTAGAGCTACAGCCACATTCCCTTTTTTCAGCTCTTCCATATCCTTGAACGGGGTCATCAAGCCAAAGATAACCATACCCAACAATTGCAGAAGAATAATCACAAATATACTGACTATCAAATTAACAACAATCGTCACTTTGCCCACCCCCGAAATTTCGCATATGCCGAGTCATAATCGGCGAAATCATGTACTTCCTCAAGGACTACGGAAGCGGTCTTTTCTTTCTCTAATGCTGCATAACGCTCATCGTCTATCGGCTGCTTGATCCGGTTGCCGGAAGGCAGCTCAAGGACGGCAAAGTTTCTTGTCTTCTCATTATATTTTGTCTTGTATACTCCTACAAGATCAACATCCGTAGTTACCGATACCTTAAGGTTGGTGAGGTCCTCTACTGCTGTTTTTTCATCGGGATACGATTTAATGGTCGTCCAGGAAGATAGGCGGACTTCATTGCGCTGGTCAGCATCTGTGATCAGCTCAGCGTCCATGAACTGCAATGTCCATATTTTATCGCCAGTAGCATAATTCTCATCATTCGGCAGCAGCTCATTATCCGGCAACACCGTCATATCGCTGCCAATTAGATCACCTACAGTACTCTCCACAACCCGGTAATCCCAAGGTACCCGTGCAACACTATCAGAAGTTTCGGCAGTGCCTGAATCAAACACACTCCCCTGATTACTGGAACATGCACTAAGCAGCAGCACCGTTAGAAGCATCATACATAAAGCGCCGATCCGGGCCTTTACTAATCTAGCAGACGACTTGTTTATAGCCTTACTTTTATCCAACTATCTCACTCCCAACGCGATAAAATGACTGGCATTGCCCGTAATCAGTCCGCCAGCCCGGCCGAGCAGCCCACACGGCTTCCCATTAATGACGAACATGCCTGTCAGTAGGTGGAATTCACCTTCGGCGGTGTGTATTCGGGCTAGTTCAGCTCTTTTTTGATATACAGAGGGAAAAAGCTGACTGCTATCATAACCCTCTTCGTCCTCAATTTCCAGAGTTCCACTATCGTCAAAGAGACGTACAGAACCGCCTTCGCGGCCAAATACAGATTTGGACACAAAACTGCCAGAGAACACAGGCTTATTATAAGTCGGCAAAATATAACGTGAGATCGCCTCACGCTCTTCATTGTCAAATAATAAGCCAAGCTCATACATTCCCCACACAGCTGCAATCAATCCCTTAGACTGCAACAGGATACTGTGAGGTCCATTAAAAAGCTGAAGATTTCCCTGCTCAACGGCATAGGCAAGTGCATCTCCACCTTCATCGACGGCCATCCACTCTTTAGGATATAGAGCAAACATCCGCTGTATCACCCGGTCCTCCCCATCCTTCAAAATGCCCTCATCGACCCACAGGTCGAGGCAATCCACACACTGAATAGTAAGTCCGCTATGTCTGACCAAGGCTTCAATCGTACCTGAATCTTCAAGATGGGAACCATAAGCAACACAAGCTGCGGTATCTGGACGTTCTATCTGCCATGCTGCGGCAAGTTGTTCCTTCATCGCATGATTTGGACTAGCCACACCCGCCTGTTCACAGATCCAAGGTGTTGCTATGGAAGCCTCCACATAACCTGTAGGTGTATCGGCATTCAGTTCCAGAAGCTTGATGGTTCCATCATGAGCTATCGCAAAATCAAACCTTGCATACCGGCTGATTAAGCCTTCTTCCGGAATAGGAGACCCATCAAGCATCTCCCAAAGAACAGGGGGAATGCCCAGTAGCTCATACAAATCGCGTTTTAGATGTATATACCGAACCGCCTTATCAAGGATAGCCCAAAGCTTTGCGGAGGCTTCCTCAAGCTCCTTGTAAATGTCGCTGCGCATCACAGCTATTGCATCCATCCAATACTCTTCTTCCTCTAGATCTGCCCAAGTGAACCCAAGCTCATACAGCGCTTGTACCCGTGGGCCCCGCTCCAGATCAGACAAATCCAGGATCTCAAACACGCTCTGCTGATCACTCATCCGCCGAAACCACTCTTGCTTGAACCTGATCTCGATGAAGATTTCGAGCCTGAGCTTGATTTAGAGTTCTTCGAAGAGTTTAAGCCACTGGAAGTGCCCCCGATTCCGGTCTTCGAAGAGGAACCCCTTCTCGTGATGGAACCCGTGGATGAGGTTGAGGTTTTAGGTTTCACTACAGAACCGGGCACCTTTTTATTCTGAAACTTTTCGCTGCTATAAGTAGGTGGTTTATAAGTGGTTCTCGTGCCTCCATAATAGGTAGGACGGTCCTTAGCCCATCCTCTGGAAGAGTAATTGGCACCGCTGTTAAACAACATGTGATACAGAAGCAAATCCGTCCAGCCAAAACCTGAATGATAACCGCCATAGTTATTCACTACAGTTGTCCCGTTTGAAGTTACTACGCCTTGGCCTTGCTCCTCTACCTCTTTCGCACCTTCTTCGGGGTAGGGAATATTCCAATCCACATTTTTATCAAAATAAGCTTTAACCTCTTCATTAGACCAAGAGACTAGCTGTGGTTCGCCCGCAGAAGTATTCGCGCTAGCCCCCGCTCCGCCAGGAATAAACATAGCATTCGCTAATAAGGCTATGCCTAGCGATGTTGATAATACACGGATGGGTTTGCCATCGGCGGTAAATAATTTTGATGCAGGCAATTCCTTATCCCTTTCTTCTTTAGCCATCGTAAGGTTCTCCTTCCCTGATGATCTTCTATCCCTCAGTGTGCATCGGAACAAGCAAAAGCTCCAGCTTGCCTTCATCCACATTCAGCCGTCCTTCAACCGCTTCATATTCCTTACTGCCCACCACTATATAATTGACATGTTCAAGTGCAGTTATCATATTCATGCTCCACGTACGCTCTTCAATTACTCGTAGATCACCCTCTGGCATTTTTTCGATTAAAACTACACTCATCCCGTTATCCATTATTACCATTCCTTCCTTATATCTGCTATAGCATCTGATACGTTTTTATCACCTTTTCGTTTCAGTTCTAAGCTTGTATAGATTGCCCAGTATTACTTTTGGAATGAGAACGTCTGTATAAAAGGAGAACTCCTAACGAACACAAGCTGACAAGAAGCAACAGTCCGTATACATGCTCATATGCTTTTGCCGGCGCAAGATCACGCTGAGCATGCAGCAACAGCCCACAGACCGCAACAGATACAGAACCTCCAAAGAACTGAATCAGTTGTAAAAGCCCCATACCTGAACCAATCCAAGTTCGCGGAAGAACCCGAGAAGCTTCATTATTTAAGGATGCCATTGTCGCCGAGAAGGCAGGAGAGAAGCAAAGATAACCAAGCAGAAGAACTACAGGAGATACAGAAAGGTTCAGCGCAAATGCAGCCATAACAGCGGCAAGGATACAATGTCCTATGATTAAGAAGCGCAAGTTGCCATACCGGTCAATAAAACGTCCAACAAAACGGGTAAGAAATGCGGATAATAACGCACCAGGTGCGATAAACAAACCAATCATCAACGCCGATTTACCAAATAGATTAGCGAGCACAAGCGGCATCAGGAACAAATTCCCCAAGTTCAGCACCAGAATACAAAAGCCTATGGTAACTAGCTTCAAGTATCCCGGCATTTTTAGCAACTGCGGGTTAATAAAGGATTCCTTCGCCTTCTTCAAATACCAAGCGTGCACGATAATAGATACTATGCCCACTGCTAACCATACCAGAGATTGGGTAGTTACGGCTACCAGCAGACTTGCCGCATTTACAACGGTCAACGCCGCCCCAATAACATCAAAGCCTGCAGGCTGAGGCTGTTCCTTAGGTAATAACCGCAGCAGCACTGGCAATACAACAAGCACAAGGCAAGTAATTCCGAATAACCCATTCCAGCCAAAATACTGACTGATGACGCCACCGAAAATAGGGCCCAACCCAAAGGCCATTGCACTCCCTGCGGAGATCATGGCGATAGCCGCACCACGTCTTTCAATAGGCACATAACGGCTGGCCAGTACGAGACCCAATCCAGCCATCGCACCCGCGCCGGCAGATTGTACTATTCTCGTTATCAATAATGTATTAAAGTCATGCGCAAATAATCC
Organism: Paenibacillus sp. FSL R5-0928; assembly: GCF_037970385.1. Taxonomy (NCBI): domain Bacteria; kingdom Bacillati; phylum Bacillota; class Bacilli; order Caryophanales; family Paenibacillaceae; genus Paenibacillus; species Paenibacillus sp. FSL R5-0928. Next base: position 6,933,686 of record NZ_CP150225.1, read on the forward strand.
AAACACTGAGGCTAACCCAAGAGTAATTAAGCCAACGGTCAAAAGTCTCCGAATCGGCAATACGTCTGATAAGCGGCTATAAATAACCGTCGATAAAGCATATCCAATCGAATAGCTCGAAATTACCCATGAACCTAGATCAGCAGAAATTTGGAGATCCTGAATAATGGTTGGAAGTGATACATTAAACATCGTTGTGTTCATCACTACGATAAAAAGGCACATGGTCCATAATGGCATGACTACTTTATCATTCATTACTACTTTCTCATTCATTCCTATCCATCCCTGTCCTAATTTATCTATACAAGCTTATCTAAGTTTATGCCTATAAAATCAGGATGGCAATTGGAATAGGGGGATTTAGTTTACTTCCGCCACATCAATCCGCACAACAATTCAAACAACTCCATGTAGTTGCGTGGATTTTTGCCCGTCAATGTATGAATGCGATTAAGCCGGTAGTTCAGTGTATTTCGGTGAATATTCAGCTTCTGTACAGTACGATTATGGTCCCCATTCTCAGCAATAAATACTTGCAGCGTTTCAATCAGGCCTGTCTTATCGCCCGACTGATCCAGCAGAGCATAAATCGTCCCGGGCCGTTCCGCCCCGTCATAGGAGAGATGAATTAAGAATTTTAGTTCCTCATAAGTGTACAGTTTCTTGAGCGGGTCGACTCTGCTGCCAACACTAATCGCCGCCTGGGCCTGTTCAAGTGAATATGCAGCTAACTCCGCTGCTTCGCCAGAACCTATTCGCCCCACATTCGTACATGAATTTAGTTTTCCTATAAGCTCTTTATAAAGAAAAGCATCCGTTATGAAAAAAACCGCCTTATCATTCTCCAAATTCCAGTAATGTGGATAAGACCTAAATACATTTTTGAATTCTTTTCCGTTCACATCGCCTTCCACAAGGATCGCCCAGCATTTTTTCTTAAGATCAAGCCCATAACTGCCAGCCCGTTCCAAAAACTCAAGATCATATGCTTCTTTACGATAGGATAATTCATGATAAAATTTCACACGTTTTACTCGCTCATCCTGTTCCAGCTTGTTCCTTGCTTCCTGCTCAATAAGTAATATAGTAGTGACTCTGACCAGCTTACTAAACGGCCTCACCTCATCTGGATGTCCCGTAATACCTACCACACCTAAAACTTTATGATCTATAATAATGGGTTCATTCACCCCCGGCTTCATGCCGCTGCCATCCTCGTACACTTCAAAGACCTGCCCACTTTGAATGGCTATTCTCGCTCCCTCATGTAAAGTTCCGACCCGTTTTAGATCTCCGCTCCCTACAATAAAGCCGCTCTCATCCATAACATTAATGTTATAAGGAACTACGCTCATCATTTCTTGTGCTATTTGTCCTGCGAGTGATTTCGATATCTTCATGACTGTACCTCCTGTTCCTTTATATTCTACTCAGAAAGCTTCTACCTTAAAAAAGAAAAAAGGGGCTGACTCCGTTCAGTCAGCCCCTCTATCACCTTCTATAATTCAATCAGCTTCCTTGGTTCAGCATGGCTAACCTAGCTACATTCTCAGCCGTTCTTTCCAGGTTCTCTTGCCCTTTATTCAAAGCATCCTCCAATGAAGCTGCGCCTGGCATAATGCCAAAAATAGCATCGATCCCTTTATCATACAGCACTTCCGTCTGATCGCCGATCCGTCCCGCGAAGGCCAGTACGGGTTTATTATATTTCTTAGCTACCTCAGCAACGCCAAGCGGGGTCTTGCCATATTGGGTCTGGAAATCGATGCTTCCTTCCCCGGTCCACACCATGTCCGCCTGCTGCACCTTTTCTTCAAGTCCAGTATAGTCGATCACAAGCTCAATGCCCTTTTTTAATATTCCGTTTAAGAACACTACCAGTCCTGCCCCAAGTCCACCCGCTGCACCAGCTCCAGGCATATCTATAATATCGAAACCCAATTGCTCTTTGATGACACTCGCATAATGATGCAGATTACTGTCCAGCTGTTTGATCATATCTGAAGTAGCCCCTTTTTGCGGACCAAATACATTGGAAGCCCCGGTCGGACCACATAATGGATTCGTAACGTCGCAGGCCACTTCAACCTGTACATCCTTCAGGCGAGGGTCAAATCCACTCAGATCAACACGGGCTAATCTGCCAAGCTCACCACCACCAAATAACAACTCATTGCCTTCGGCATCCAGCAGCCTGCCGCCTAATGCCTGCACCATCCCGGCGCCTCCGTCATTGGTGGCACTGCCACCGATACCGATCAGCAGCTTGCTGACCCCACGATCCAGACATGCTTTGATTAACTGTCCTGTCCCGTAGGTGGTTGTAATCAATGGGTTACGTGTCTCAGGGGATACCAGCTGAATGCCACTCGCACTAGCCATTTCCAGCACCCCTGTCAGCCCGTCTCCTGTGATTCCGTAGGATGCGCTAACTTCATTGCCAAGTGGCCCTTTAACTTTTGTTATATATACTGTACCTTCCGTTGCATCGACCAAGGACTGCATCGTTCCTTCGCCGCCATCTGCCATGGGTACATGAATACAAGTAATATTAGAATTTACTTTATGAATGCCTTTTTCCATGGCTTCACAAGCTTCTTTGGCTGTCATGCTTTCCTTGAAAGAATCCGGTGCCAATACGATGACAAAGTCTTTATTCATAGAATATCCGTCCCTTCTAGTTGCAAATATAAATTATAGGATGAAGCCGTATAATATAGTGGCGACGATAGCCATCGTCAGACCCACGAGACTTTCATAAGGAATCAGTGACATCCGGTCCTTAATGTTCATCTTAACGGAATCTGCGGTCACGTGGAAGAAGTTACCATGTGGCAGATGGTCAATAACTGTAGCCCCGGTGTGCACCATAATTGCTGCATTTAGCGGCGCTGTGCCCATCGAAAGAATAGCGGGACCAAATGATCCGGCAGCCACGATAGAAGCCGTAGAGGTTGATGCTGTAGCAGCCGCCATCAGGATTCCTGCAATTGGAGCAAGGAACGTTCCGGAAATTCCCATAGCCGTTATTGCATCTACAACAGTAGCGCTCAGATCCGATTTCGAGATAATACCAGCGATAGCACCAGCACCAATCAGGATAATGGCTGTACCTGTCATTTTATTTAACCCTGAGGTTGTAAAAGAAATGATGTTCTTCGTTTGTTTCATAGCAATCAATCCAATAATGCCGGCAAGAGGCAAGATGATCATAGAATCGACTTTAAATGATTTCAGCAATTCGATATTTAGTATATTTCCGATTGGGTTAATGGCTAGAAGCAAAATAGCGACAACTGGAGCGACGATAGCACGGCCAAAGCTAGGTTTAACCTTAGTGCTGTCTTCCTCTTTAGTTACAACGTCGCACTCTGCAATTTTCACACCTTTGTTGACCAACAGATTAGCAATAATAACAGTGACAATCAGACCCGCAACGGCTGGGATGAATCCATGAATCATGACCTGAGCCAAATCTACATCAAAGCCTTTAGCTACGGCAATGGTGTTCGGGTTCGGTGAAATAATGTTACCGGCTTTACCGCCACCGACCAGTGCGAGCAGCAAAGCGGTTTTGGAAATGCCGATCTTCTTACCTACGGACAAAGCGATTGGAGCGACAATAATGATAGCGACTGTGATGAATACGCCCACTGCTGTAATTATCATAGTAGCCAGCGCTATAGATAATAACGCTTTCTTTTCACCAAGCTTATCTACTATGGTCTCGGCCATTCGTTCGGCTGCCCCTGATTCAATCAATACCCCGGCCAGCACACCAGCTGCGAGAACACGTACAACTGCACCCATAACACTATTCGTTCCGTCGATGACATATTGTACTGTCTCTGCAATGGATGCCCCGCCTAATATCCCTCCGGCAATCGCGCCTAAAAAGAGTGCGTAGACCGGGTTAACCTTTTTGAAAATCAATACGACGGCCAGAATCAATCCCGCAATCGCGCCCATCCAGTTAATTACTGTGCCTTCCATCTCTAGTTGCCCCCTAGTATAAGAATTTGACACTATACAGTGTGTAATTTGATAACGCTTTCTAAACTGAGTATACTGCGCTTACAAACCCAATAATATTGACGGGACAACCTATTTTTTTGTGCATATGCACAAGCTCTGAGCATGAGAAAAAGACCAAGCTTAGGTTTCAGCACACCAGAGCTTGGTCTTTTAACATGAATTAGACGTATTAAGAAACTTGAGTTTCTTTCGTTAGAATAGGGGCAGCAGGATCTTCTGCCAGAACATTATCCTTTGTCTTCGAGAGGAAGATATTCAGCACAATCGCTGTAAGGGAACCGGATACGATACCGTTTTGCAGCAGCATCCGGGCGAATTCAGGCAATTGATCGAACATCGCAGGTACAGTTGCCGAACCCAAACCAACAGCGATACTACAAGCGGCAATCAGCAGATTACCATCCTTACGCAGATCTACCTCTGACAGAATCGACATCCCGGAAACAGCAACCGATCCGAACATCACGATCATCGCTCCACCCAGTACGGCATTGGGAATAACCGTTGTCAGAGCCGCCAATTTAGGCAGTAATCCAAGCACAACCATAATCCCGCCGGCTGCAAAAATAACATTCCGGGTTTTGACCCGAGTCAGCGAGACCAGACCTACATTTTGCGAAAATGCTGTGTACGGAAATGCATTAAAGATCCCGCCCAGCATAATCGCCAAACCTTCCGAACGCAGCCCGTTTACGATCTGCTTTTGTTCCACTTTCTGATCCGTTACTTTACCAATCGCAAAGTAAACGCCTGTGGACTCCACCATACTAACAATATTAACAATGATCATAGTGAAAATAGCCGTAAGATTGAACTGAGGCCATCCGAAGTAGAAAGGCTGTGCAACACTTACCCAAGAGGCTTCACCTACTGTAGAGAAACTAACAATGCCCATTCCATAAGCAATAATTGTACCCACTAAAAGACCTATCAAGACAGAGACCGAGCGAAGAAATCCTGTAGTAAAACGGTTAACCGCTAAAATGACCAGCAGCGTGATCAGTGCAAGCAACAAATTGCGGGGATTCCCAAAATCAGCGCTGCCTTCTCCGCCAGCTACGCTATTCATAGCTACAGGAATAAGAGATAACCCAATAATGGTCACGACTGAGCCCGTTACTATCGTTGGGAAAAACCTCAGCAGCTTCCCGTAAAGGGGGGCCGCCAGTACCACGAATAGACCAGATAAAATAATTGCTCCGTACACCGTTGCCAAATTGTTGGCACTGCCGATAGCGATAATCGGCCCTACTGCCGTAAAGGTACATCCAAGAATAACCGGCAGCCTGCTGCCAAAATACTTAGTGCCCATAATCTGCAGCAAAGTAGCTAACCCGCAAGTAAACAAATCAGCTGCGATAAGATAGGCCATTTGGGTGGCATTCAGGTTCAGCGCGTTTCCTACGATCAGCGGAACAACAACTGCTCCGGCATACATCGCCAGTACATGCTGAAATCCTAACGCAAATACTTTTTTCTTGCTTAACATCTCGCACTCTCCTTGATTGGCTCTTTTGAACTTTCATTATCAATGAAGTGAACTTCACCTGGTGACATAGATGTGATCCGGGCTAAAGCATGGACTTCTATCCCTCTATCCTCGAGTAGACTCCGGCCTTCTTGGAAGCATTTTTCAATCACACAACCAACGCCAAGGAGCTCAGCGCCAGCCTCTTGCACGATATCAACCAATCCAACAAGAGCAGCACCAGTAGCCAAAAAGTCATCTACAATAAGCACCTTATCGCTTGGTCCGATATATTTTTGCGAGACACTAACCATATAATCCTCTTTGCGTGTAAAAGAATGTACCGGCGCGGAATAGACCGCTTCAGATAAGGTCACTGCTTTCTTTTTCTTCGCATATACAAACGGTACGCCTAAGGCGATGGCCGTAGCCATGGCGAATTGAATGCCACTTGCTTCAATAGTGATGATCTTAGTGATAGGTAAATGTCCAAACAACCGCTTGAACTCCTGTCCAATTTGTAAGGCAAGCTCCGTATCCACCTGATGATTCAGAAATGAATCTACCTTTAGTACCGTATCTGATAAAATAAGACCCTCTTGTCTGATGCGCTCTTGAAGTACCTTCATAGTAAACTTGATCTCTCCTTCTGAATTAAAAACAAAAAAAGGACAAATCCCTTGAGTCGTTTCTCTCAAGTGAATTTGTCCTTCTGGGTTTTTGTCCCTTAGTGGTGTAACACTGCATAGTGTCCGCATCGCTCGGTCCAGTCCTTCCATAGTCAGGAAGCGGAACCCTAGATGCGCTATTTCACTCATAGTCGGATAATTACAGTGGTTATCCGGTAGAAACTTATGGGCCATATTCCCAAGATTATATGAGTTGACAAGCAAATATAAGGATAATGTATAATGTGAAACTTATATTTTTATAAATGTTCGATATGAATACCTTGTATATCTTACACGCTCTGTCTGGTGCTTACAAGCAAAATTTTAAGCAATTTGCATGCCATTTTCAGGTTATTTTCACGAAATTCAATTGTTTACATTTAGTAGTTGTTACTCCAATATCTTCTGCGCTGTTTCTTGGGTCGTTACAAGTACATTCATATAACCGCCATTTAGCGCACCACGGATCCCTGTAACCTTCTCAAGTGACTCCGCTACACCAATCGAATACCGAGCTTGCTTGATCTGCTCCAGCTCAATAGTCAGCGTTCGATCCGATATTCCGGTATGCACGGGAATCCCGTTGCCATCATAGAATCGTGAACAGATATCACCAGCGACCTTTCCATTCTCCAGCTCAGCAATCACTGCATCACCATAAAATCCGCGCCACGCCTCTTCCCCTTTCATTTCCGGTGATCCGATGCCGAACACAGCGATATCCAGATGGTCCCACGCCTTGGCAATGGTCTGATAATACTGCGAATTCATCAGTTGATCTCTAGTTTCCTTTTGCTCCGTGATCGCTGGAACATCAATCATTAACGAGCGCGCACCCCATTTCAGGGCAGCTTGATAGCAGATGTTATTTACATGGTACCCGCTCTCCATCTTTCCTGATGGGCCGCCGACCGTAGGTACACAGGTTACAAAAGGTCTCTGGGCTTGTGTTAGGCTTTCTACAACGGCAGCTAAGCTGCTTCCCCAAGAAAACCCAATCGTATCTTTCGGCTGAAGCACTTGCTCGAGCCATCTCGCACAGGCTTGTCCTATAGCTTTGCGTTTAATCGTACTGGACTGTGCAGGGTCTACCTCCACAACAATGGCTTCCCGTAGCCCGAACCGCTCCTTCAGCTCCTGCTCCAATGTAAAATGATCGCCAGTATCGTAATTAATAGTTATTGTAACGATACCTTCTTCACGTACCCTCTTTAGCATCCTGCTGATGGTGGTACGATATATACCAAGTTTGCTAGAGATTTCACTCTGCGTTAAATTCTGTTCATAATACATTTGTGCTATTTTAATGAGCAGCTTCTTATCTTCTTTTCGATCCATGTTACAACGCCCCCGCTATATTCAACAGTTTGACGGATTTAGAACCCCCCGCTATACTGTAGACGATTGTTTTGCACATTTATCATTATATTGCACAAATGTGCTTAATATCAAAACTTTTATGGAGATGAATGGTTCAGATGGAATCAAGGTTATCTCTAAATAAAAACAAACAATCCAAACAGGTGAGGTGCTGGAAATGAATCCCTTAAAGTGGGCAATTGTAGGTCCGGGAAGTATAGCTGCCGAATTTGCGGCTGCGCTGAATGAAACGGGGGAAACATTGTATGCGGTTGGATCGCGGAGCTTAGAGAAAGCACAACAATTCGCTAATCAATATGGAGCCACGAAAGCTTATGGCAGTTACAGTGAAATGCTGCAAGATCCCGCAATTGATGTAGTGTACATCTCTACGCCACATAGCAATCATTATGAATACATCATTGAAAGCTTACAGAATAACAAACATGTTCTCTGCGAAAAAGCAATCACGGTGAACAGCAAACAACTTCAAGAAGTCACCCGACTCGCCGCTGAAAAGGATCTGGTTGTGGCCGAAGCTATGAGCATCTACCATATGCCACTGTATAAGAAACTGCGGCAGCTCATTGATGACGGCATCATCGGGCGCCTCAAAATGGTGCAGGTCTCCTTTGGCAGCCATAAAGAATATGATGTGAACAACCGTTTCTTCAGCAAAGATCTGGCGGGCGGAGCACTGCTGGATATTGGGACGTATGCGTTGTCCTTCACAAGATTCTTCCTGTCCAAACAGCCCCATGAGATTCTTACTACAGTAAAACGATTCGAGACAGGAGTGGACGAGCAATCCGGCATTATTCTTAACAATGCTGCAGATGAAATGGCGGTAATCTCCCTTACAATGCGCTCTAAAATGCCTAAACGGGGTGTGGTTGCAGGAGAACTCGGATTTATTACCGTAGACAATTTCCCGCGGGCCAGCAAAGCCACCATTCAGTATTTGGATGGCACAGTAGAGACGATTGAAGCTGGAGATACAGCCAAAGCTTTGCAATACGAGATTGAAGATATGCAGCGGTATATTGCAGATAAAAACCATAAAGAGACCCTCAACCTCTCCTTGGATGTCATGGACATTATGAGCAATGTCCGGGAGCAATGGGGAATCAAATATAGCTTTGAATAAATAAACCGTTTAGTAGGCAGTAAACTTAGGCAAATGATTGTTTTTCGAGGTATACCGCCCGTATTCATCACGTATTCCCCTCATCTGCATTAATGTTAATGAAGTCAAAGTATGGGAGAGTGAATATGGGTGTCCTATAAAAGAGACCGGATCGTTGTCATTATTCAAAAAGGAAAACGGCGCATAATTACAAGGACCCCACTCCACGGAGTGGACAGATTAGTCTTTGTCATCAACAATCAATATACGAACGCCCCCAACACTACACAAATTGCAAGCGGTGCAGGACGCAGCAGCGCAAGCGGCAATAATGCCGCCATTGCTTCTCCCTATACACGCCAACAACAAAGTGTCGGCGCAGGCGGTGATGCGACTAACCTAGGCAGTGGGGGCAACAAACGCGGCAAAGCTAAGCCCCTCTTATTATATCCGTATCGCAAAGAAGTTGTGGTCGTTATCAATAGCCAGACGGTTAAACTGCCTAAACGGAGCCAGAATGCCTCCGCAACTCAGGTAGCAAGCGGAGGCGGAACGTTCAGCACCGGTGGAACAAACTCCGCTATAGAAAGCCCAGGAACAAGACAGCAGCAGGCGGTTGGTGGAGGATCGGGTGGGCACGCCACTAACAAAGGCACAACTAAACGGCGCCACCTCAAACAACGGTCTAGTTAATCCTATTGGGACTATATAACAAGCATAGCAAAAAAGCATGGGCAAACCTGACGAGATCAGGGTGCCCATGCTTTTTGCGGTTTGGCGAGTTGCGCTATAGGTACTTTTTAGTACCTATAGCACTTTAAAGTACGTACTATACTAAATGGACAGATCTCTTCATAATAGCACTTACCGGCCGGTGATTAACACAGCGTAGGAGTGAAAGAAATGTCCTTAGATAAAAAAAGAAGCACCTTGGCGCTCTTAGCTCTAGCCATTAGTGCCTTTGCCATTGGTACCACTGAGTTTATCAGTGTGGGGCTGCTGCCTCTAATCGCCACGGATCTGCATATACCGGTAACCACAGCCGGGTTGACCGTTACTTTATACGCTTTAGGAGTAACTTTTGGCGCACCCATCTTAACGTCGCTAACCACGTCGATATCGCGCAAAACCTTACTGCTAAGCATTATGATCGTCTTTATTATCGGCAATAGTCTTGCGGCGGCTGCGGACGGGATTACATTGCTGTTAATCGCGAGAGTAATTTCCGCACTGGCCCATGGCTTGTTCATGTCGATTGCTTCGACCATTGCCGCCGACCTCGTGCCTGAGGATCGTAAGGCCAGTGCCATTGCCATCATGTTCACAGGACTTACAGTAGCTACTGTTACTGGCGTTCCGCTAGGTACGTTCCTTGGCCAACAACTCGGCTGGCGTGCTGCATTTGTTGCTATTATTGCTATCGGGCTTATAGCACTCATCGGCAATCTGATCCTTGTTCCTTCATCCGGGCTGCGCAAAGGTACCCACACACCCCTTCGTGAGCAAGTTAAGCTGGTCACCAATGGGCGTTTACTGCTTGCCTTCGCGATTACAGCTTTGGGCTATGGGGGCACATTTGTAGTCTTTACTTATTTATCGCCCCTTCTGCATGAGATCAGCGGCTTCAAAGAGAATACAGTCGCCGTAATCTTGCTTGTATACGGCATTGCGATTGCCATCGGGAACGTGATTGGAGGTAAAGCCGCCAACCGCAAACCGATGAATGCTCTATTCTATATGTTTGCAGTCCAAGCTGTCGTCTTATTTGTCTTAGCTTTTACCGCACCTTATAAGGTTGCCGCACTGATTACGATCTTCTTTATGGGACTGTTAGCTTTCATGAACGTGCCCGGCTTGCAAGTACATGTTGTTACGCTTGCAGATCGATATGCGCCAAGTGCACGAGATGTAGCTTCTGCATTAAATATTGCTGCTTTTAACGCTGGTATTGCCATTGGTGCGTACCTTGGCGGCATCGTCACAGATCATATGGGACTGATTCATACCACTTGGGTAGGTGCAATCATGGTTCTGTCCGCAGTATTACTGACGGCATGGAGCCGTGCTCTGGAGAAGAAAGATGAGGCTCCTCTCCAGACTAAAGCTGCTTAAACAGCAGTCCATTAACAACCCAAACAAACTTTTAAATATCTTAGGAGGTTACTTTATTATGGCTCAACATCTACAGGATACAACTACATTACACAACGGTGTAAATATGCCTTGGCTAGGGCTTGGCGTATTTAAAGTAGAAGAAGGCGCAGAACTGATACAAGCGATCAAGTCCGCTATTAAACACGGTTACCGCAGCATTGACACTGCCGCAATTTATGAGAATGAAACAGGCGTGGGACAAGCCATCCAAGAGGCTCTACAAGAGAACAACTTGTCCAGAGAAGAGCTTTTCGTAACCTCAAAGGTCTGGACCGCAGATATGGGCTACGAAGAGACCATCGCCGCCTACGAGACTAGCTTAGCTAAACTCGGACTTGAATACCTGGATTTGTACCTTATCCACTGGCCTGTAAAAGGAAAATATAAAGAGTCTTGGAGAGCGCTTGAAACGTTGTATAAAGAGGGCCGGGTAAAAGCCATTGGGGTCAGCAACTTCCAGATTCACCATCTTGAAGATGTACTGAAGGATGCTGAGATTAAGCCTATGGTCAATCAAGTTGAATTACATCCTTATTTGAATCAGCAAGCGCTGCTAGACTTCTGCAAAGAGCAAGGAATCCAATTAGAAGCTTGGTCTCCATTAATGCAAGGTCAATTGTTCGATCAGCCTGTACTGAAAAAAATTGCCGCCAAACATGGCAAATCCGTCGCTCAAGTTATTGTCCGTTGGGACCTGCAACGTGGGATTATCACTATTCCTAAGTCTACTAAAGAACACCGGATCATCGAAAATGTAGACGTGTTTGATTTCAATTTATCTGACGAGGATATGACTCTAATTAACTCTCTCAACCAAGATCAACGGGTAGGTCCAGACCCAGATCATTTTGATTTCTAAGGGCTTACGCACCTTGCACTAACACTATAAGCACCGGCAACACGAGAAACGAAGCAAGCGTCGTCCACAAAATACATTTGGATACCAGCTCCGGTGAGGCATTAAAGCGCTCGGCTAACACTACGGCGTTGACGGCAACTGGCATAGAAGCCAAAATTAGCAGCACAGAGAACAAGGTCCCGGTAATTTGCAGGATCGATAATCCGAGGTAAGCCACTAGCGGCGCTAAGATTAATCGAATCGACATCCCTGTCCAAAAAGTAGACTGGCCCTTGCGTGCGGATGGCATGGTTCTCACTTTAACCATCTGTGCGCCAAGGATCGCTAGTACCACCGGCGAATATCCTCCAGCTACCAAGGCAACCCCTGTAGCCACCTCTGTAGGCAAATGCAGGCCAAAGATGCGGAGAAGAAGGGCCAACAGAGCTGCGTAAATGGCAGGAAGCGAAAAGACAGATTTTACTGCATTTTTTACCGAGAACTGAGATCTTGCTGCAAAATAAACGCCTATCGTATTCACGATAATCATCTGTCCGATCACATATACAGAGGCCTTATCGAGACCAAGCTGTCCGAAAGCTAGCAACACCAGCGGAAGTCCATAATTCACGCTATTCGTAAACGTTGAAATCAAGGTCAGACCGGATACTTCGGATGGATCTAGCTTCAATAATTTGCCCACTATATTCGCAATCGCCCATAAGAAGATTAGATTTAGAAGCGAAAAGGCGAGCGTCCTATAAATATCATTCATGGATATCTCGGCAGTAGCCAATGTATTTAAAATAATTGCCGGCGTTAAAAAGTATAGATAAAGCGTCAATAACGGCTTCGTATCCAGATTCTTAAACCGCCCAAGCAGCGCACCCACGATCACAGGAATGGACAAAGGCACGATGACTTGGTATAACGTCGATAACACACTTTGGATCATGAATAGAACTCCTCTGCTGTAGTTTACTTCAAACTATAAGCGCAACAGCGCAGAACGTCTAAGATATGAAATCAATATACCTCATAGCCAAAACCTATCATGCCAACAAAAAAAGCTCCCAGCCCTTACAAAGGGTTGAGAGCTTTTCGGTATATTGTTACATCATTTTGATCTCAAGCAACTCATATTTAATGATGCCCATTGGTGCATTTACACTAACAATATCGCCGACCTTTTTACCCAGCAATTCCTTGCCTAGCGGGCTTTCATAGGAAATCTTGTTATTAAGAACATCTGCCTCAGCAGCTCCAACAATTCTATATTCGATCTTCTCCGAATATTCGATGTCATTCAGAATAACAATACAACCCATACTAACCTTTGACAGATCCATTTGGCTCTCATCCACGATCTTGGCTTTGGTCAACATTTTCTCCAGAATCATAATACGAGTCTCCATGAACGATTGATCGTCCTTGGCCGAATGGTACTCACTATTTTCCTTCAAGTCTCCATAGCTGATCGCCAATTTAAGCCGTGCCGCCAATTCCTTACGCCCTGCGCCTTTCAATTCCTTCAGCTCTTCCTCTAATTGAGCCAACCCTTCTTTGGTCAAGAACACTTCTTCATTAGACATGTATACAACTCCTATTTAGATAATTTACAGCTTGAACATATAAATGCTTATATTTTAAAAAAATCCCTGCCACAATTGAACATTGGGCAAGGAGGTCAATGCTGCTTAATTATTCTGGCAAATGCTCTTTACAAAAAAGGAGTAACGCTTCTTCCTCGTCCTCTTCCATATCGAAATCGAGCAGTTGACCTGAAGTTGTCTCCTGTAGATCATAACTTACGATGCTGACTTGATCTTCATCCACCTTAATAATCGCTCTAGCGGATACTCCGTTCTCTACATACAGCTCATCATCCTCTGGAACGTCCAGTTGAACGACAAATTCATACCGTTTACCGGTTAGTATACCGAAAGGATCTTTTACATTCTCCACATTGTAGCCCGTAAATGTCAACATAACTCAATCAACCTCTTTTCCTAATACCTGCCACGTCATTGTATCACAAAAAGTAACATATTGTTGTCGAGGTAGTCCATCAAGCCATGGCTTTGGATTTCTTGATTTGTTTGCTTCGCAGCTGTCCGCAGGCAGCATCAATATCCACACCATGCTCCAGACGAGTGCTTACGCTGACACCCTGCTTCTTCAAGGTATCAAAAAAGGCCCGCACCGTCTCCCGCTCGCTTCTTTGATATTGGCTGTGTTCATCCACCGGGTTATAAGGAATCAAATTCACATTGACGAGCGGGCGTCGATCGCCAATCAGCTCGGCCAGTTCAAGCGCATGCTCTCTGCCGTCGTTTACATCCTTCATCAGAATGTATTCCAGCGTAATTCTCCGCTTGGTTTTCTCCAAATAATAATCTATAGACTCCATTAGCTTCTCTATTGGAATGGCCTTGTTAATCTTCATGATCTGCGTCCGCAGTTCATTATTAGGGGCATGCAAAGAAACCGCCAGGTTCACCTGCGTATTCGCATCCGCAAATTCAACGATTTTGTTAGCCAATCCGCTCGTTGATACGGTAATCCCTCTACCCGCAATTGCTAGTCCCTTGTGATCTTTGACAATCGCCAGGAAATCGAGAAGGTTCTTGAAGTTATCGAATGGCTCGCCAATGCCCATCACTACGACGTGACTGACCTTTTGATCCAGGTTCGCCGCATCCAGATGCTGCTGGACCTTCATAATCTGCTCCACAATCTCTCCGCTGGAGAGATCCCGGCTCTTCGCCAACAGCCCACTTGCACAGAAGCTGCAGCCGATATTGCAGCCCACTTGCGTGGTTACACATACAGACAAGCCGTATTTCTGTCTCATAAGCACTGTCTCGATCAGGTTGCCATCCTTTAGGCGGAACAGGAACTTAATCGTTCCATCCGCAGATTCCTGCTTCACATGTTCTTCCAAGGTATGAATGACAAAATTCTGCTCTAATAATTCTACACAATCTTTATTTACATCGAGCATTTCCGAAAAGTCTGTAATCCGCTTCCGATAAAGCCAATCCCAGACCTGCGTAGCCCGAAACTTTTTATGTCCACGTTCTAACAGCCATGCCGCCAGTTGATCAAAAGTTAATCCATAAATGGATTCTATATTCATTCGTTATCCTCTTTTCAAAACGTTAAAGTTCAGACCATCACTACTCATTGTCTCAAATTTTTTTTATTAAAACAAGGGGAGTTATTGGGTTGTGTCGAAGTTTACACCATTAAAGTCTGTTCTATGAACATGTATCTAAGGAGCGATGGAATCATATGGGTTCAACAAGAATAAAAGCAATCAGTCTCACCCTTCTAGCTGCCGTTCTAATCCTTGGCGGTTTTTTAGTGTATATTACCCTCACTGACTACAAACCACAGGAGATTACTACCCTTACTGTAAACAATAATCCGCAGCAAGTACTGAAGCAGGGAGAGTCCTTCTCGGTAACCACCTTTAATATTGGCTACGCCGGGTTGGATAAAGGCCAAGATTTCTTTATGGATGGCGGAACAAAGTCACGCTCAAGCAGTAGAGAACAAACGAAGATAAACCTTGAGGCCGTAGCGTCCCTAATGACAGCTACAGACTCGGACCTGTTCATGCTGCAGGAGGTCGACATCGATTCTTCCCGTAGCAACGGTATAGATGAAGTCTCTTACTTGTGGAATAAGTTCGCTGATTACAGCAATGTTTTCGCGACCAACTACAAGGTACCTTGGGTACCGCTTCCAGTTCTTGATCCGATGGGCTCGGTGAACAGCGGTTTATTAACTTTATCCCGTTTTAACAGCACAAGTAATATTAGATATGATCTCCCGGGCAAAGAAACCTGGCCTCGCCAACAGTTTGATCTCGATCGTGCTTTTGTGGAGAGCAGATTGCCCGTTGATAACGGAAAAGAACTGATTCTGATCAATCTTCATTTATCAGCTTTTGACCAAGGCGGAACGATTCGTAAACAGCAGTTGGAGTATTTATCGGCTTATATCAAGAAGGAGAATAACAAAGGGAATTACCTCATCTTAGGGGGAGATTGGAACCATTCCCTTCCGGGTACAGCTCCTGATGCTTTCGAGACAACGCAGGATTGGCCGCAATGGCTGCAAGAATTCCCTGAACATTTTCAACAGGGCTTTCAGTGGGCTGTAGATGCCAAGGTACCCTCCGTCCGGACGCTCGATGTTGCCTATACAGAAGGTGTGAATTTCCGCGCAGTGATTGATGGCTTTCTAGTCTCACCAAACGTCAGCATAAGCGGCGTACAGGGTCATGAGTTATCCTTCGAACACAGTGATCACAACCCTGTAACAGCCACTTTTATTCTGCAATAACATGGATTCTCTGATTCTATTTAAACACAACAAATTTCAGGTTTTTCTCTTGAAAATACTTAATGATAGCAGGCAAAGCTTCTACAGTAATCTTCTTTTCGTGAAATAGATAGACTCCGCCGGACGGATCGGCATGATGAACATATTGAAGAATATCCTCTGGGTTCTTGACGTTCCAATCCTCGGGATCACGATTCCACAATAATACCTTCATCTGCTGTTCCGTCACCTTGGCGGTTAACTTGTCATTGATCGCCCCATATGGCGGCCGAAAAATAGTAATCGGCGATTGTGTAATTTGCTCCAGCGCCTGATTAGTCTTCGCCAAGTTATTCCGGTTCTCCTCAACGCTATTAGCAGTCATTTTGCTATGATCCCACGAATGACTCCCAACCGACATCTTATGCTCATTAGCATACCTAACGGCTTCCGCATTATGAGCTACCTTATTCCCAATGAATAAAAAGGTGGCAGCCACCTTATGTTCTACTAGAATATCTACGATCTCTTTCGTATACTTTGACGGTCCATCATCAAATGACAAGGCAACATAACCCTTTGGCAAGCTATACAAAAATTCATTCTCGGGTAATTCATACTTCTCGTACGGCAATGTCTGTTCCTGAGGAGGGGCCGAAGGTTCTGGTGTAGGCTCGGCTTGCTGGTTATGAACCGATATCGTCTGCGCAAGGGTAACGAACGGCACCGAAAGTAATGGCTCAGAGTCGGCCCCTAATACGGGTTCCTCCAGCGCTTCAGCACTATCTACGAGTTGTCCATCCATTCGCAGAGGTAACACAAATATCAAACAAGCGAACATGAGACACAGCAGTGCAACCAGTCCAATTCGTTTGGTCTTCTTTCTGCTTATCCTATGCCCTGGTTCTGTAGAGGGAAGCATGGTCTGAACTACCCTCTCCTCTTCTGCTTGAGGATAGTCCTGCTGCTTTAATTGAAGAAGTTGGTTTACATAATTTTCAGAACAGGCAAAATACAATGTTTCGCTGTAAGCTCTGTTCATTATAATCAGCGTGCTGTAGTAACTATTCCGAAACGGATCCCACTTCGGATACAGCGACAATCTCATTCTCCCTCCGGAAAAGGGACCTAGCGCCTTCAATTGTTCGTATGTAAATTCATCTATGGTGAGCTTGCTTCTTGCGTACCCAACATTACGGGTTAGACCTACCTCAATCTGATAACCGGCCTGTTCATGCTCAAGCGACAGTAACTCAATCATTAGAATGGTGTCCGGTTCCTTAGATGCCATGAATCCTATGTATCTCCGTTTCCATCATTTCGATCCGTCAGACTACTGCCACTCCCAAAAGGAACCGTCATCCGATTGGTGAAATCGCTGATCATACCCGAGAGATACGCCTTTTCTTGGCGAATCGTATCGTACTTTTGTTTTAAATGTGCATTCTCAATCTCAACCCGTCCGATTTTCTCTTCCAGATCATTCATCTTTTTAAGTTTCTCTGCATGGGCTTCGTTATGTTTTTGAATCAGATTTACATATTTTTGCTGCTCCAGCTCAATGGTACTCTTTAATTCCTCGATCTCAGCTGTGAGCGCAGTTTGAAGCTCGCGGTAATCCTCCAGCACTTGATCGACCTTCAAATTTCTCTCAATCAACTTATGCTCAAGCTCGCGGACATTCTTTTCTCTTTCCTCAATGACCTTATTAAGGTTTTTCATATCCCGGTTTAATCGCTCCACATGACTGCTGGAATGGGTCAACCGATCCTGAAGCTCATTAATATTGGTCTCCGCATGTTGTCTGGCCTGAATAATCTGCTCCACGGAGAAGATCAAATCGAGTGATTTTTTATCAAGCTGAGCTTTGCCTGTCGTAACCAATCCAGCTAAAGTCTCGTCCGAGGTCTTTTCTTCTATTTCTTCGACCTGATCATCTAATAACTGTACCTTTTGAACCATATCCGACTTGGATTGCTTATCCACTGAATCTTTCTTTTTAAAAAAGGGGGAAATCATCGATTTTATCACCTCAATTATAAAAAAATGTCAAAAAATGTCGAGTGCCCACGAGTCTATTATAGTTTACTTATCTTGTATGTAAGTGAGCCTTTATATCTAACTTTCTGAAATGCACCTAAAGACCTATTTTCTTCTGCAAAATAAAAAAAGCACCCCTTCGGGTGCTTTGATTTCAATTGAATTTATCGGGAAATTGTTTGATCAATCCCTCGGTTAAAATATCTGCGAACATGATCATATGCTCCAGCCCTTTATCAAATGCGACAATTTCGGCATCCCAATCCTTTTTAACTCTAGCCGTCACGTCATCAGTAATCAATTCCAGATGTTCATGAAGCATTTCCTTTAATTGTTCATAAGAATATTTGGGATTCTGACTACTAAGGAACTTGGCAATGTCATCGGCGTTGGTATACCACTCTTTATTGTATTTTTCCACATCGGCCTGATTTCCAGCCTTCGCAGCATCTAGGACTTTTCCGGCAATAAGAATATGCTCCCGCAATAATTGAGCTACCTTATCTCCAACTGCCTCACCGTAATACGGTTTAAAGGCATCCCCTATGTCCTGCTGATTCTGTAACAGCCTTGC
This sequence comes from Paenibacillus sp. FSL R5-0928, assembly GCF_037970385.1. NCBI lineage: Bacteria > Bacillati > Bacillota > Bacilli > Caryophanales > Paenibacillaceae > Paenibacillus > Paenibacillus sp. FSL R5-0928. The sequence continues at coordinate 6,952,286 of NZ_CP150225.1, forward strand.
CAGTACCTTCTCCTTATCCTCGGAATCTGCAAAGGCGCTAACAATGTAGTTTTTTGTCCATACCACATGATCGATCCATAACTTCCTAAGATTATCCTTAAGCTCAATTACGGAAGGGGTTAAGCATTGCTTGTGGGAGCTCTTTTTCTCTTTAGCTGCTGCAGCATCAGCAATTGTAGGTGTAACACTTACAACCAGAAACATACACAATAAGGTTAGCTTCAACATCAAATTCTTATTTTTCAATATGACCTATCTCCTTGTGAACAGTAATGGATTTGAATATCTTGTATATTGTGCACCTTTACTTCCATTTCATTCACACAGCTGATCTCAGAACACAAAAAAAGCACCATCACGTGGACGGCGCCTGAGTCTAACTATTATCTAAACATCACTTTGTCTACATTGTATTTAGATTTCAGTTCATTAATGATATAGGTTTCGTAGATCTCTCTATGAACTGGACTTTCGATTAAACATACATCAATTCTGGTGACCTCGTCCCGATGTTGCTTGATGTCAGATACGGTGTCTTCAAAATGTTTTTTAATTCTTGGTCTTAACTTTCTCGCTTTACCTACAAACAACAACTCATCCTGATCATTGTAGAACATAAAGATACCGCCGTAATCTCTCGGAATCAGGTGAAAATCAGTAAATCCGTAAATATTGCTTAACTGCGGGTTAATTTGTTTAGTAATACTAACATCCGCTTTGGGAATCGTTATGTTGATCATTAGCTCACGTCCTCTTTCTATATAGGAGTAAATAGTATCATAAATCGCTAAGTAAGACCATTCAATCTGGCGCAGTCAAATAAATACAATAAAAGCAAGTTCGATTGATCTAATGGAAATATTACTAAAAAATATGGCATTATTCAAAACCTTCCTGCCCAAGGGTTGCGGTCTTAGACAGGAGAGAATTATAAATAAAATAGAGGCGTTTGCATCATGATATATAGATATTTGTCATCTAGGAGGATTTGATTCATGGCAGTAACAGACCGGCAAAAAATAGTAGATAGTGTCCCGCAAAAGGGTTTCTTCGGACATCCTAAGGGACTTTTCACCCTTTTCTTCACAGAATTTTGGGAGCGTTTCTCTTATTATGGCATGCGAGCTATCCTTGTCTACTACATGTATTATGAAGTGAGCCAAGGCGGTCTCGGATTACCTGAAGATATGGCACTTTCTATTATGTCTATCTATGGATCGCTTGTATATATGTCAGGGATCATCGGAGGCTGGCTTGCAGATCGGCTTCTCGGGACTTCGAGGGCTGTTTTCTACGGCGGCGTTTTAATCATGTTCGGGCATATACTACTGGCTATTCCAGGCAATACCACATTGTTTTTTGCTTCGATGGTTTTAATCGTACTCGGAACGGGTCTACTGAAACCCAATGTTTCAAGTATTGTCGGCGAAATTTATAGCGAGCAGGATAACCGCCGTGACGCTGCCTTCAGCATTTTTTATATGGGCATCAACCTGGGAGGATTTCTCTCCCCACTAATTGTTGGTGCAGTAGGCATGAATAATTTCCATCTAGGTTTCTCGATTGCCGCAGTCGGAATGTTTATTGGACTAGTCGTTTATATTATGACTCGCACAAAAAATCTGGGTCTGGCCGGTACGATTGTACACAACCCTATTCCTGCAGATCAGAAGAAAAAAATCTTTACTTGGATTGGTGTAGGATTAGTTGTACTTGCGATTTTGATTACGATCGGCATTCTTACCGGAGTGCTTACCTTTGAAACATTAATAAAAATAGTAGGGGTATTAGGCTTACTTATTCCTACGATGTATTTCATTATGATGTACCGCAGTCCCAAAACAACAGCCGTTGAACGGTCAAGAATTCTCGCATACATTCCTTTATTTATCGCATCGATTATGTTCTGGGCGATTCAAGAGCAGACTTCCACAGTTCTAGCTAGTTTTGCCGATAAACGGACCCAATTGGATTTTGCAGGCTTACACATTTCTCCTGCTTGGTTCCAATCGCTTAACCCGCTGTTTATTATCACTCTTGCACCTATATTTGCCTGGTTGTGGTTAAAGCTCGGTAACCGTCAACCCTCGATTCCGCAAAAGTTTTCGCTTGGTTTATTGTTTGCAGGTTTATCCTTCCTGGTGATTCTAGTACCTGCTTATTTCGGTGGAGCTAATTCACTTGTGAATCCATTATGGCTGGTACTCAGCTATTTTATCATCGTAATCGGGGAGTTATGCTTGTCCCCTGTGGGTTTATCAGCAACGACCAAACTGGCACCGGCGGCTTTTACCGCTCAAATGATGAGTATGTGGTTCTTATCGAATGCCGCTGCCCAAGCAATTAATGCTCAGATTGTGAAGTTCTATACCCCGGATACCGAAATGATGTACTTTGGAGTAATTGGTGGAGTGGCCCTTATCCTTGCGCTTATCCTCTTCCTATTCTCTTCCAAAATTCAGACTTTCATGAAAGGGATACATTAAACACACCCAAAGGCTGCCCGAGATTCTCTCGGCAGCCTTTTTTTGGTTTCCTATAGTTATCCAACCTCTACACCAGAAACATGGCGACAATCGTCGTGACTACCAGCCCAATCAATACAGGCTTAACATTCCGTCTCGCCAGCTCAAAGGGGCTTACTCCGCAAATAGCGGCGGCCGGAATCAATGCCCACGGAATCAGCGTGCCTCCACCTACCCAAATTGCAGCTACCTGACCTAGCGCAGTTAAAGTCGCCGCATCGGAATGTGTGGCCACAGCAAACAATTTCCCAATGGACCCGGCAAGTGAAATGCCCGAGAACCCTGAACCATCTAGGCCTGTAATGGCTCCGGTTATGGTCGCGGTTACTGCACCCACAGCGCCGTTCAGAGGAACGTTATGAGCTAGAGCGACCCCTAGATCATTTACAATCCCCTGAGATGCGGCGGGCAGCACTTTGCCGAATAATTCAGCAAACGCCGAATCCCCCAGATAGAAAAAAGCGGCAATCGGTATCACAGGACCAAATACTTTGAAGCCAAACGTAAGTCCATCAATCAGATAAGAGGTTACTTGCTCCAATCCTTTATTACGATGTGCCAACAAGGTGACTACAACCAGAATGAATACCGCAGTACCACCAACTAAGGCAGTTGCGTCTCCACCCTGCAAATCGAGCAGGAACATGCCTGCTACATCGGCTAAAAACAGGATGGGAATGGCGATGGCCAGCCATTTTTTCAATGCTGGATGAATCACCGCTGGATCCTCTGCCGTATCATTCTCTGCAGATAACGCACTCCCGGCACTTTTCCCGGCAATAAGCCCGTCTCGCCAAGTTCCCTTCTTCTGATCTCTGCGCATCATCCAATACGCCGTTATCGTAGTCACCACGCCCATAACAATTACAAGCGGAACACTCGCCTCCATGACACTGGTCACTGGAAGTCCGGCCGCATCTGCTGTTAGTTTAGGTGCACCTTGAATAATGTAATCACCTGAGAGCGCAATCCCGTGGCCAAATAAATTCATTGCCATCGCCGCTCCAAGAGCCGGCAGTCCCACTCGAATGGCAACCGGCAGCAGCACAACCCCGATCAAGGCCACTGCAGGTGAAGGCCAAAAGAACCATGAGGTGACCATCATAATCAGACCGATCCCCCAAAAGGCTATGAACGGTGTGCGCAAAAAGCGGGTAAGTGGAGCAACCATGATCTCGTTAATCCCCGTGCGTGTTAATACCCGGCTCATGGCTACTATGATCGAAATAATCATGATCGTACCCATTAGCTCCTTGGTTGCATATACAAAAGAGTTGAATATACCTGTGACTGAACCACTGACGGTCTCCGTGGCTAACCACCCAAGTACAAAGATGCCCGCAATACAGATCATCGTTGTGTCCCGTCTCTTGATCAGAAGTGCCATTATAAATACGATAAATGCCAGATATACATAATGGAGCGCTGTTAACTGGATGCCCATCTCTGCACCACACCCTTCTCCTACTATCCGAGTGCTATATGGTATGCAGGGGTGTAGGCTAAAGTTCGGTAGAAATGGGCTTAAAACAGCAAAAGAAGCCATCCCGTGCGTAGAGAAAATCTACGTATGGGACGGCTTCTTAATGTTTCTTAATTAGAGACTATTATTTAGCTACAACTCCGCCATCAACCGGCAGCTCAACACCTGTAATGTAAGAAGCTTCATCAGAAGCCAAGAACAATACAGCTTCAGCTACTTCAGAAGCACGACCAACACGTGGCAGCGCAGTCTGAGACATAAAGAAGCTATGCATTTTTTCGTTATTTACAAATTCAGCACTCATTGGGGTTTCGATAAATCCTGGGTGAACAGAGTTCACACGAATGTTATCTTTACCAAAGTCTACAGCTGCTGCTTTACTTAGCATACGAACTGCACCTTTAGAAGCTGTATAAGCACCAGCACCGCTGCTGCCAGTCAAACCTGCGATGGATGAAATATTAACGATGGAACCACCTTTATTGTTCTTCATTTGAGGAACAACATGCTTCATGCCAAGGAATACGCTGCTCACGTTGATGTTCATTACTTTGTTCCATTGATCAACAGTGGATTCGAGCAATTGAACCGGGAATGAGATCCCTGCATTGTTTACCAAAATATCGATTTTCCCGAACTTGCTAATCACATCTTCTACAACCTTGATCCAGTCTTCTTCGGAAGCCACATTATGTGCATAAGCTGCTGCTTGTCCACCATTTGCTTCAATTTCCTTCACAACTGCTTGTACGGCAGCCTCGTTAATATCAGTTGCTACAACTGTAGCACCCTCTTTGGACAATAAAAGGGCTTCTTCACGGCCCATACCGCTGCCTGCACCTGTAATAATTGCTACTTTATTAGTTAGACGATTCATAATTAGGTCTCCTCTATAATCGTATTGTGATATAATATTTGAGTGATGATAGTCACACTATCACTGTGATATACATCATATCATTTTTACAAAAGAACTACAACCACTCCTTGCTTAATCCAATAAACGGTGGATATAATACTAATAATTGAAAATCCCAATCAAAAAATGGAAGGGTCTAGCCCTCATGAATCCTAAAACACGATACGAAAAAGAAAGATCCGATGGTAAGCAGCAACGATTAATTACGATCCTCGAATCCGCAGAACGAGTATTATCACAAAAAGGAATCGAAAAGTCGACGATGCAAGATGTCGCAAGCGAAGCCAATATCGGGATTGCGACGTTATTTCGCTATTTTCCCAGAAAAGAAAAACTCGTAGTGGCTGTAGCCACCCGAATGCTGGAGCCTATGCTCGATCATTTTAAATACGTAGCGGACTTGCCCCTTACTTGTCTTGAACAAATCGAGAAATTATTTGATTTCTTTATTCAGGATCAGAATCATCTAAGTATTATTTTTATGGTCAATTTCGAAAGCTACGCCTCACACTCAAGTGAGCCTGTTGAGGATGTTCTAAGTTTCAATGCACTCAACCGCAAAATTTGGCATGAATACTCCAGGATCATTCAAAATGGGGTAGAAGACGGTTCTATTCGTGCGGGTCTCCCCGTAAAAGAGACCTTAATTACGCTCATGAATAGCTTTGCCCTCTTTTCCAGAAAACTAACGATGAAAAAAAACATTCTCCTGCTGGAATCGGATCTAGACTCCGACGATCAGCTTGAGCTGCTTAAACAAATTTTTCTGGATCATTTAAAAGCCTAAAAAGCGCCAGTTTCCTTAGGAGGGGAACTTGGCGCTTTTTCTATAGTCAAACAAAAAGAGACATTTCCGAGGAAAATGCCTCTATCCAGACTCAAGTTGCGACCTGTATACTGCCTTCGTCAGCTAGTGAAATGGGCAGGTTGCGACGGGTGATTGTTGATAAAGAAAACGAGGGCTGAAATCATATTCTTTTAACGTACGATCATGCCAAATCGGTGTAGACGAAGGTGACATAGGCGGAATCAGCCAGGACCAGCGTCCTGAGACTTTACGCCCCTGCTCGTTCTCCTGTTGCTGGAATCGAACAAATTGATCTGCTGCTGTATGGTGATCCACGATGCTGACCCCTGCTTGCTTGAAGGAGTGCAGCACTGCGCGATTCAGCTCAAGAAGCGCCCGATCCTTCCAAAGCGTTGTGTTGCTGGAGCGATCCAGTCCCATCACATCAGCTATAGCTGGCAAAGTGTTGTATCGTCCAGTATCCCCCAAGTTACGCGAGCCGATTTCAGTCTCCATGTACCAACCGTTAAAAGGAGCAGCCGTGTACAGAATACCGCCAATTTCCAACTGCATGTCCGCGATAATGGGTACAGAATACCAACGAAGCTGAAGCTCAGCAAAACGTTCAATTTCAGGATGTGTTAACGGTACCTCCTGAATGAGGTGATCAGGAATAGGGAAAACGTAAGGATGCCCGTTGCCAATACTGATCACTAACGGCAACACATCATAATCGCCACCTGTTCCTTGCCAACCTAGTTGCTGGCATATTTTTGTGAATTCATCCGATGCCGGATCGCCAGCGCGTCCGTGTTCTTCATCGCCAGGGTACCCGGCATAACGAATCAATTGGTGGTTCCAGATCCGAATCTGCCGATTCGGATCTTCCCCGCTGCGGAAGACCGTGATGAGTGAACGAATACGTCCTCCGTTGTTCGCCTTTTCCAGATGTCGCAGCAACGCTTCAGCAACTTGTTCCTCAGTCTCTGCTTGGCGTTCATCGATTAACTCAATGGATTGCCAAAAAAGACGCCCAATGCAGCGGCTATTGTGGCGCCAGGCCATTCTTGCACCATGCGCTAATTCTTCCTTTGTATGTGTGTAACTGCCTGATTGGTTAATTTCCTCATGTACGGCTAGGATGCGATGATCCGTCTCGGCTTCAGACTTGTCTAGTTCAGCGTAACATTGTCGAATGAAAACTTCCGCCTGCCGGGTTAATTCTTCGATGTGCTTGCCATCCATATCCCTTATCCCCCATCTAAACCCTTGCTTAAACTCTCAATCCAGTATAACATCCCTCTTCCTATGCCACATCTTTCAGGGAACAGCGCATAAGAACAACCCGTGAAGCTTGGAGCTTCACAGGTTGCGGCAGGACCATTTAGCGCTCTGAACGTTTCCCTTGCTTATTCAATGAGGCAAGTCTGCTCTTATCCTCGGTCAACAGTTCTTCAGCCAACTCCACACCTTGAGGACCTAGCCAGTCCTGAGCTTGCTGAATCGCCTGCTCAGTATGTGCCAGGCGGTTCTCAGCCTGTGCCAAAGTCTGTTCTGTTGGATGACTAAGTGCCTGAGAGACAGAGAAATGAAGCTTGCCCAAAGAATTTTTGGCTTGAGTTACATTGTCATTCGCTTGCAGACTGGAATCGGGTTGTTTCATAAATGAAATACGCTCCCTTCTGAAATGCGCCTGTTCTCTTCTAGCATGGTTTGGGTGAAGTAATCTTATGCATTCACTATCTACTGGATAATGGATTGCATAAAGGACGTCATTTCATTACTCGCTTTATTCAGGCGCTCAATGACACCGCTGAATTCAGTGACCAATTCTGCTTGTGAGTGTGAAGAAGCAGAGATCGCTTCAATTTCTTGCTCCATTTGCTTAATGGACTTTTGAACATCACTCAGTGATTTTTCAATATTATGGGTTGCTTCTTTAGTGTTAACGGATAGTTTGCGTACTTCCGTAGCAACCACCCCAAAACCTGCCCCTTGCTCTCCTACACGCGCGGCTTCGATTGCCGCATTCAGCCCAAGCAGGTTCGTCTGCTCAGAAATCTCACGAATGAAGCCGGCAACCTTATTCACTTCTTGTGATTCCGTTACGGCTCTACGCGTATTATCTAATATTTGCTGCGAAGTAGCTGATAATTCCTGAGATTGGGCAGCTACGCTCTGCACCATCTCCATTAGATGACTGCTTATCTCATTAATCTCATCTGTGAATCCTTCAAGCTTATTCTCGTTCTCTAGTGTATAGGCAATGGCAAAAACCCCGATTACATCATCATCCGTTCCGTAGATAGGTACACATGTTGAGATTACAGGAGCTCCATAAATTTCTGCTGGGATTCGGTTAGAGCTTGCTATACCTTTCAGTCCATTTGAAAGCGACAGATCTTCAGGAGGGATAGGGTTACCCTTAACCAATCCGAGATCAATAACTTTACTTGGTGCGTAATAATGGAAGATCTCCCTGTCCGTGATTCCAATCATAATATCCTGCGAGTGAATCTTTTTGAAATAAGGTGCTGCGAGGACTAAGGCATCGATAATACTCATCTCTTCATCTCCCATATAAAAAAAATGTATATGTAGTTTTATCGTCACAATGGGTTATTAAATGAATATTGTCATAGTAGAGTAACAATCCCCACGTATGATTTGTTTATGAATACTATTAGCAGACGACAATTTCTACAGAAAAGCGCTCAAGTAACTCTAGGGCTTCTTGGGACAGCCGGTGCATCCGGCATCTATTCACATTGGATCGAACCCTACTGGCTGGAAATCAAATATGTAGACATTACACTTCCTAGACTTCCTCCAGCCTTCGATAGATTTCGTATCGTTCATTTTAGTGATTTACATCAGGGGGTATATTCCAAGCCGCAAGCTTTAACGGAGTTAGCGCAGCAAATTCAACATGTAAATCCAGATCTGATCTGTTTCACCGGCGATTTATTAGATCATTCAGCCGATTATATTTCAGAAGCCGTAGCCTTGTGCTCTCAGTTGCGGGCTCCTTTTGGACAATATGCAGTATTAGGCAATCATGATGCTTTTGGGACCAGAAAGGTTGTAACGAAAGGGCTAACACAATCGGGCTTCCACGTGCTCCATAATGAACATATCGTCTTAACCCAAGGTACGGACAAGCTCTATATTGCCGGAATAGATGATCCTTGGGTCGGAAAAGCAGACATTGCCCAAGCGCTGCTTCATATCCCGGAAGAGGCTTGCACAATTCTCCTTGCCCATGAACCTGATTTCGCCGATGACTTTTGTAAGCTGCCTATAGATCTGCAATTGTCTGGCCATAGCCACGGAGGACAAGTGCGACTCCCATTTGTAGGAGCTTTATATACCCCGCCTCACGGAAGTAAATATTCAAGCGGATTATATCAACTGCCCAACAGCCAACTTCAGGTCTATACCACTCGCGGGATAGGAGTAACTCGTATGCCTGTTCGTTTTAATTGTCGCCCCGAGCTCACCGTAATTACTTTACATTCTTAATGCTAGTGTCTTAATCGTACAAAATGGTTAAAAAGTATATACCTTTTGCATATCTATGCAACAACACTGTAACCGCCTTTGTAATCAAATCTATTTAGGACCTAGGTATAATTGTAGGAGTGATAGAGGAAAAAATATCATATTGCAACTACATAAGCCCATCCTTGGGAAGGAGAGATTAAGTTATGAATAAAAGTATGAAATGGACCTCAGCCATCTTGGCTGCTGGAGTATTGCTTGGAGGGTCGGGACTAGTAGGAGGAACTTCAGTTCAAGCCGCAACTACCGGAGGAAATACGGTAAAACAAGCCGCACAGCAACCCTCTGTAGTGCTTAAATATAAAGGCCAGACCTTATCGCAGCAAGCGAAAATAGTAAACGGCAATACCATGATCCCTTTAACTGTACTACGGGATGCTTTTGGCCTTTCCATTAACTATAATGCAAGCACTAAAACTTATAGTGTGGGCAGCGATTCCATGAAGCTGGACATGGAGGTCTCAGATTACGGTGTTAGTACAACCCTGAATGGCTATTACATTTATAGCATGACCGGCAGTCATGATGTGAAGGTCATCAACGACCGGATTTATGTTCCATTCAAACTCTTGTCTGACTATTTAGGAGTGCAAGGCGTTTATAATCCTTCATTGAAATCACTTGATCTAAGTAAAAAAGTAATGAATGACATCAAAATTACCTCTGAAACCTTAGATAAGAGTAATAAAAATGCTAGTATCAAAGTGCAATATCCAAAAATCAGCGGCTTAACAGATGAAGTACAAACTAAGATTAATGCAATCTTCAAAAAGCAAGCTGAACAATTCGTCGCAGAGAGCGAAGAGCAGGCTAGTCATAGAGATGGCACTATAGAGAATAAATATGACTTCTCTCAAACTTTTGTTGTCTCCTTTAACCGTGAAGGGGTTCTGAGCATCGTGACTGACCAATACGGCTATACTGGTGGAGCTCATGGTGGAGCCCTCCGCACAGGATTTACCTTCTCGTTGAAGGACGGCAAGCAAATAGAACTGAAGGATCTGCTGAAGGCAGAGCCAAACTACAAACAAAAGCTAGATAAAATGTTGAAGGAAAGCACCAAGGAGCTAGCTTTTCCAGATACACCTGGCGGACTAACAGAAAAACCAAACTTCTACGTTTCCGAGAGTGGCCTTGCAATCTTCTACCAACAGTATGAAATTGCCCCTTATGCGGCTGGAATTCCTACGTACACCTTTAATTTCAGTTCAATATTACCAAAGGGAACTAACCCATTCGCTGCCTTCAAATAAACTTCTATTGTAAAAAAAGAGCGTCACAGTCATTAGGACTGGGACGCTCTTTTGGTTTTACAGCTTATGCTTCCAAACTTCCCGCCGGGCCGAAGAATTCATAATGAATTCTGTCTTCAGCCACCTTCCATTCCTTAAGAGCCTTATATATTGCCTTCATAAAAGGAGTAGGTCCACAGAAATAGAATTCAGAGTTTACGTCTGTTACTTCTTGCAGCCAAGCTAGATCAATATAACCTGTTTTATGGAACGTATCTCCTTCACCTGGAGTTTCATAACATACATAGGATCGTAGGGTAGGATGGGACTGCTCCAAATCCGCCACCATTTCTTTCATAGCATGCAAGCTTCCATTGATGGCTGCATGAATGTACGTTACCTCTCGTTCTGGCTGCGAAGCAATTAACGTCTCCAGCATACTTACCATAGGGGTTAGTCCAACCCCACCGCTAATAAGAACCACTGGACGATCACTATCTTTATTTAGTACGAAATCACCCGCTGGCGAGCTCACTTCCAATATAGATCCCACTTGAACAACATCATGAAGGAAAGTAGATACGACACCAGCCGGTTTATCGGGCCCCTCACCTTCCCGTTTAACTGTGATGCGGTAATACGACTGTCCCGGCGCACTGGACAAACTATAGTGGCGAACATGGGTGTATTCCTCGTCCTCAGGCTGAACACGAACCGTGATGTATTGACCCGGCAAGTAAGAAGCTATAGCCCCTCCGTCCTCAGGAGAAAGGTAGAAGGAAGTAATAAGTTCACTTTCTTTAACCTTCTTAGTAACCACAAAGTTTCTAAATCCACTCCAACCCCCGGGAATTTCGGCAGCCTCACGATACTTCTCTGCTTCGACACCAATAAAGGCATCTGCGATCACGCCATACGCCTTTGCCCAAGCATCAATAATTTCTGGCGTCGCCGCATCGCCAAGTACTTGCCCAATGGCAGCTAACAAAGTCTCACCTACGATGGGATAATGTTCAGGTAATACTCCCAATGCCCGATGTTTCTCCGCAATCTGTTTTACCACAGGCAAGATATTTCCTAGCTGATCAATATTCATTGCCGCCGCGAGTACGGCGTTAGCAAGTGCAGTCTGCTGTTTACCTTCCCGTTGGTTGGCGTGATTAAATATATTTAGTAACTCCGGATGATTTTCAAATAACATGCGATAGAAAGTAGTTGTGATGGTCTTCCCATGAACCTGCAAGACAGGCACCGTTGATTTTATGATTTCAATTGTTTGTTGATCTAACATCTAAATACCCTCTTTCCTGCAATAAATTAATTCCTCTATAAAAAGCATATAGAAGCTTCGCATGCCATAGTGTGCGTTCAATCACACGGGAAATTGAAAAAATGTGAACGAACCAATAATTGCAATGATATCCATCACAATAACGTACCCAAAATCAAAAAAACTATCCAAGCAGCCATTATAGCTTCCGGGATAGCTTTTTATCTTATTATTTTGACAGCTCCACAAACCCTTCTCCGAATACATCTCTTACATCGTGGATGGTAATAAACGCCTCTTTATCAATGGATTTGACGATTTTCTTAAGCATAGTCACTTCCTGCTTGCTAATCACAATATACAGCAGCTCTTTAGGTGTCTTGGTATAATACCCGCGGCCATATATTACTGTGACGCCTCTATCCATAATTCCATTAACCTGTTCAGCAATTTTGTCCTGCTCTTGGGACACAATCGTAACAGCCTTCTTAGGGTTTACTCCCTCAATAATGAAGTCCATTATCTTAGTGGCTACATAAAGCATCACAATCGTAAACATCAGACTTTGTACTCCAATGATGAAATACGAAGCGAACACCACAATTAAATCGACGAGCAGCAGCGCGTAACTCACGTTCCAGTCCAAATATTTATGTAGGATTCTGGCGATGATGGTTGACCCTGCAGTCGTTCCACCCACTCGTATAATCAGCCCGATCCCCACACCTGAGAAGATACCCCCGAATATTGCATTAATTATCAACTCATCGCTGCCAATATTCCAATTTTTCGTAAGAATCAGGAATAATGAATTGAAAAACACCGCAATAATCGTGTATACCGTCGTAGTTTTGTCTAGAAATTTGTACCCCACAATTAATAATAAAGCATTAAGAATCAAGCTAACAATACCGGGTGACCACTGATACAAATAGTAAGTAATCATAGTCAGTCCCGTGACCCCGCCTTCACCGAACTCGTTTGGAATTACAAACAAATTAACGGCCAAGGAGAATAACAAAGCTCCTACAATGATGGAAACAATATCCGAAATACGCTTTTTCATACGATGCCCCTTCTACCCTAGATCTATATCCACAAATACTAACACCGCTTTGATATAGATGCAATCCATCCGAAAGAAGTCAACAGTCTATAGATACAGTAACCAACCACCCCACCGCTAGTGTTCAAAATAAGATCATCCACATCAAAGGTACCGATATACAATACTAATTGCGTGAATTCAAAACAGAAGCTCAGCGCCAGTGAGAGAAAGAAGACTCTTTGAAACAGCCTTACTTTTTGCGATAACAGCATAGGCACCAAGATCCCAAATGGAATAAAAGCCAACAGATTCCCTACTAAATTAATAGATGAAAAAGGATCTGAAAGTGACAGATTGTCCATCCCCCGTGAGATCTCCTTAAAAGGGATATAGTTGCCACGCCGATTAAAAATCCTGTCTGGATGTTCAAACATACGTCCCGCTTGATCCAAAAGCGATAATAAGTTAACCGGTGCACCTTTAAATAAAATAATTCGGATTAAAAAATACATATAGACGATAAATATCGCTGCCAGCAAAAGGTTTATAGCAGACTTTTTTTTCGGCTCTTTAGTCATTAATATGTAGTAACAATTATGCCATCCATGTTATCGCCTGAAGTCATATATTGCCCTTCCTGTGGAATTTTGATCGTAGTGTATTTGGATACCGGAAAATAACTTACTGTATAAGCTTTACCGTCTACTGTTGTCGAAATCTCTTTGTTCTCCTTCAAGAAATCCAAATATTGCTCTAACACAAGCCCTTTCTCATGAATAATGGCGCTGTGCGGCAACCCTACATAACGGAAATGCCAGGGTTCATATTTTATCCCCGTAATCTCGGTTTTGTCTTTCGGATAGCGGAGAATAAAGCCGTATTTCCAAGCATTTTTTTGCAGCCATTTTCCTTCAGGCGCTTTACTCATTTCTGCTTGGGACGACCCGATATCCAGAGATAATCCTAAATTATGTTCACTGTATTGCGCCGGTAAAGCATAGTCCGAGCCTTTTTCCTGATATAATTTTTCTTGCTCTTCAAAGTCCCTGTACCCGCTGCTAATTAAAAAATGATTCACACCCTCTTTTTCGGCAGCTTTGACCATCTTATTGAATTTATGCGCTACACTTTCAGACAAACGAATCGAGGTATCCAGCAGTCCATAACCCTGCACCAGATCCGCCTGCTCATATAAGGTCACGATATCAGGTTTCACACTATCCTCATGTACCGGGTATTGTCTATTCACCAGCAACAAATCCCCTTGATACACCTGATCTTGTGTTACCACCTCTAAACTATTGTTATTTGTAATAGATCCTCTGCGGATCTTATCATCGTATCCTAAATTGCCCGTATTCGGTAAATAACGAGCCGCTGCATACCCAAGCAACAATACAACCAACGCCAAAAAGCCCCACTTCTTCATCAGCAATGTCCTCCCATTTCCTTGATAGGAATAGAATAACGAAGACACTTTAAAGAAAAGGCGGGACAAATATAAAGTTTTTCTTAAAATATATAAACTTCACTGGCTTTACCCATTAAAAGTATATCCAACGCCCCAGATCGTCTTAATGAATTTATTCTTATTGATGTCTTCGCCCAGCTTTTTGCGCAAGGTACGGATATGCACCATGACCGTGTTCCCACTCTCATAATAAGCATCGCCCCACACCTGTTGAAAAATGCTCTCCGCACTAAACACCTGCTTGGGATGGCTAACCAATAAATGCAAAATATCAAACTCTTTTGGAGTTAACTCTATGACCTCACCATAAAGAGTAACCGTATGCTCATCCGGTGAAATCATCAATCCCCGAACCTCTAGCACCGATTTAGTTATGGCTGCGGGCTGACTGAATTGTATGGAACGCCGCAACTGGGAATTAACCCGGGCGACCAGCTCCATTGGATTAAACGGTTTGGTCATATAATCATCTGCGCCCATAACCAGTCCGGTGATTTTATCAAGATCGGAAGTTTTAGCACTCAGAAAAATAATCGGCAGATGATGATGCTCCCGAATATGGCGGGTTACCTCGTAACCATCCAGCCCCGGCATCATAATATCCAGAATCGCCAAATCTATCGTTTGCGACTCAATGGCTTGTACCGCTGCCCTTCCATCGGACACTTTGAGGATATGATACCCCTCTTTTTGCAAATGCAAGGCCACCAAGTCGGCAATTTCCGCCTCATCATCCGCAATTAAAATGGTGATGCGCTTCATCTATTTTTCACTCCTATAGGTTGTGCTGTACACTCTTCATCCATTATACCCTAAACTCAAAAACCACTCCTAGAAAGAAGTGGTTTCCAATTAAATCTATGATTTATATAGTTTATTTACTTTTATTATAGCTGTCTAACAATAGCTCTAATGAAATACCATTTACTGTGACGCCTGAAAGATTGCAGTCTCTTATATCCACATTCGAAAGATCACAATCTACAAAGGATGTCCCGTTCAGCTGGCATCGCTCAAACTTATTGCCTTTGCCGTACAAATGAATATCGTGGAAATAAGCCTCTCCTAGTTCACTGTTACTAACCTCTATTTCCCACAGCCCCACTTCATTAAACTTAACAGAATGCATATTGATGTCATTAAAGGTGGTACTGCTCATATTAATATTATCGAATCCGGTCCCCTCCATATTTACATTGGAGAAGTTTGTCTTATGCATATCAATATCATCAAATTCACTCTGGCCCATAGCCACACGGCGAAAATTCGTTTCAGTCATTCTTTCATCCTGAAAGACTCTCTTCTTAAATTCGTCCTGTAATTTGTTTTCACTAAGATTATTATTCACTGTACTCAACATCTCCCTTTTTAAGATCGCTCTTGATCTACGGAGTCTACTCTCAACAGCTTCGCTGGATAAATCAAGGAAATCGGCGATTTCCCTAACCTTGTAATTGTCGATATAGTAGAGAATTGTGACTATACGGTTAGCTTCTGATAGGGTGTTTAAGGCTTTCCACACATCTTGCTGGAGTTCTTTTCTGAGCAGCTGATCTTCGGTAGATTCTAGCTGCGGAACCTCCATTTTTTGCATGAATTCGTAAGCAGTTTTCTTTTTATTTGACCTAAACCAATCCATGCATTCCCGTGCAGTAACCGCATATAACCAACTGGCGAGTTTCTCAGGCTCCTTCAAGTTGGGTAATTTGCGATAGGTTTTAACAAAAACCTCTTGGGCAATGTCTTGTGCGGTATGAAAATCACCCAATTTACCATAAGCAACCCCGTATACTGCATTGGAATATTTGCCGATAAGTACACTGAATGCATCCATGTCACCTTTACACACCTTATCTACCAGTTCTGCGTCCGTACAAGTCACTATTTTCCTCCTTAACATCAAGCTCATAACATAGACGGAAAAGAGACTCAAAAACCGTCTTTATGCCTGCAAATAAATTTTAATGGAGAGGGGATTTCAACTTTTCTACTATGGTCTTAGCCAATCTGCTTCATCCCCCAAATGTATTCGGATGCTTATTCACCGTGATAATTATAGCCTAATTATTACCTAGCTAAAACAATCTGCGAGCCGTCACCAAACGTTTCTTCCACTTGTCACTTAAGGCTTCATAATGAACGCCAAGCTCCTTGGAGTACGTATGTAGGATCTGATTATTTCCCGCGTAAATCGCCACATGTCCAATATCAAGTCCACGTGCACTGAAGAATAACAGATCCCCCTTGCGCAGCTCGTTAATTCCAACCTCTTTGCCCTCTTTGGCCTGATTGTAAGAGACACGTGGCAGGTCAATTGCCAACATATCCTTAAATACATGTCCTACAAAAGAAGAACAGTCAAAGGTTGACGTCTGGTCAGTAGCAGCGCCAAATTCATAAGGCGTTCCCAGATATTTTTCTCCGTAAGCAAGCAGCTCGTTTCCCTGCCGCTCTACAAGAGCAGCACTCGTATAATTGCTATATTTGGGTTTAGCAGAGATATATCCACTCTTGTTATCCTGCGTTCGCACTTCTAACCATAAAGCATCTACTTCTCTAACCACATGTACCTTATCTCCTGCCGACAACATTTGCTGAACCGTTGATTGGGCTGACGAGTCTGGCAAACTTCGCAGATTAACACCATATAGAATTGTCGTATCGTAATCCACTGCCGAGTAGATACGAACAGCACGAGTAGCAGTATCCCACTTCACAGTGCTGCCCAAAGCTTCGCTGACAAAACGCAGTGGCATCATCGTATAACCGCCGGCAATCTGGCCGGGAACGGCTACACTTAAGGAATGGCCATTTTTATTCGCTGCTTGATCGCCAATATGATAGGTCAGCACCAGGTCTCCCTTGGTTGCCTTAACGGTCTTGGTATCATTATTCCAAGTAATCTTTGCCCCTTGAGCTTCAAATAACTTGCGCATAGGGACTAGTACTGTATCGTTTACGAGCAAGGGCTGAGCCTCTAATTGTAGCTGTTGATCATCCAGATAGACGGCTGTAACCGGAGTCTGAGGCGTTGTCCCCGCATAGGCCGGAGCAGTATAGAGCATAGATGTAAGTAGTAAAAGTAACATAGCTTTCTTTTGAAACTTCATGATGTCATCACCTCGTTGATTGATATGTGCACCTATTGTTACTAAAAAAAGGGTAATTAGTTTTGTTACAAATATTGGGGTGAGCATCTAGCTACAGCATAAGCACCTAAAAAAAGAGGACTGCGATCACCTTTCGGTACCACAGTCCTCTTTTTAAGTATGCCCTCATGGAGCCCGCTAGACAGGTTCCTCTACCTCAAAAATGGAATCAATAATGAGCGGAAGATTGTCCCTTACAGAAACAGCACCCAATACAGAACGAGCATGAAGACCCTTGTCTCCGAACACCTCCAGCATTAAATCTGAACAACCGTTAAGCACTTTATGATGTTCTTCAAAGAGGGGATCTGCATTAACGAAGCCTTGAACTTTGACTACTCTTTTCACTTTATCCAAAGAACCTAAAGCTGTCTTAAGGACGGCAAGGATCTCTATACCCGTTAAACGTGCAAAATGGTAGCCTTCTTCGGTAGTGTAGTCTTGTCCCAGCTTTCCTTTGGGATGGCCCGCCGGTCCTTTTCCCGATACAAAACATAAGCCATTAACAATTACGTAGTTAGCGTATTTTGCCGCGGGTTCACTAGCCTCAGGCAGGACAATTCCTAATGCTTCAAGTCTGCTCGCTATAGTGTGCTCTGTCATATCCATCTCCCCCTCCATTATCAACAGCATCAATAATTTAGTAAGATCATAGTTACTACTTAGCTTCAACCTCTGCTTCCCATCTCGATATTTCAGCGCGAACAATTGGTGCTACTTGGGTACCCAATAGCTCAATGGCTCTCATTACATCCTTATGAGGCATCGTGCCAAGCGGCACATGCAGCATAAAACGTGTGATGCCTACTTGCTTGCGCAGGTGAATGATTTTCTCAGCAACGGTCTCCGGGTCACCTACATACAAAGCGCCTTCAAATCTACGTGCCGCATCATAGCTTGCACGAGTGTATTGACCCCATCCGCGTTCCCGGCCAATTACATTCATACTAGCTTGCGTAGAAGGAAAGAACATATCGGCAGCCTGCTGATTGTCCTCTGCAATAAAGCCGTGTGAGTGTGAAGCAACGGGCAGCTTCGACACATCATGTCCCGCTTGTGCTGCAGCCTTCTTATAGAGCTTCACTAGCGGAGCAAACTGTAGCGGACTGCCACCAATGATAGCCAACACAAGCGGTAATCCTAGTAACCCCGCACGAATTACAGATTCTGTATTTCCCCCGCTGCCAATCCATACTGGCAAAGGATTCTGCACGGGACGCGGATAAATCCCCAGATTATTAATGGCAGGACGGTGCGCACCGCTCCATGTTATTTTTTCGGATTCCCGTATTTTGAGCAGCAAGTCCAGCTTCTCATCGAACAGCTCATCATAATGATTCAAATCATACCCAAACAGCGGGAACGACTCGATAAAAGAACCCCGGCCTGCCATGATCTCTGCGCGTCCATTTGAGATTCCATCAAGAGTAGCGAAATCCTGAAACACACGTACTGGGTCATCAGAGGAAAGTACTGTAACCGCACTGGTTAGCCGAATCCGTGTCGTCTGTGAGGCCGCCGCAGCCAGCAAAACTGCTGGAGAAGAAGCCGCATAATCTTTACGATGATGTTCGCCCACCCCAAATATATCTAAACCCACCTGATCTGCAAGCACAATCTCCTCTACGACCTCGCGCAAACGCTGCGCATGACTTATCACTTCACCTGTCTGGACATCCGGTGTTGTTTCTACGAACGTGCTTATTCCTATTTCCACTTACAAATCCCCCTTAACTATAATTTCCTCTTTAAATTGTTTGTTTGATTATAACACAAGTTAAGGTTAAAAAAGCTAATCATTCTGTCCAACCCCAGTTTGTCGAGAAACTCATCCTTAAAATTTGCAAAACCACGCTTACAAATAGAGGATTTTGAAGGAATATGTTGAAACACTCTTAAACAAATAGCCGTTCTCGTAGAACAAATGATCATATGGCAAACCATTAAAATTCAAGGTAACATGAAAGAACTGTTAACCGGGTGGGAGAAGGTGTCACTGAAATGAATATCATGACATGGATTGATTTATTATTATTTTTTGTTTTGTTCGCTTTGTTCATCTACATATTTGCGTCTGTAACCATCACTAACCTACATAAAGCATACTTAGTATTTCATTTTACTATGATGTTATGGCCCTTCTGTCAATTTGCTATCAAAACTACCGACGATCCCAAGTTTCAATTGTTTTATGTAAAGCTCGCTTTTATCGACTCGGTTCTGTTAACGATTGGCTGGCTTCTGTTCACGGTACTACTCACCGGGAATTCACATCTCCTTCGAAAAAAGAACACATTGATCCTATACATTCTCGCAGCATTGATCATAGTAGTAGTGATCGCTAATCCAAACGGAAATTTTGTTCTCCCTATGAACGGCGGATATATCGAAAGATATTATGGTCCGATTTTTTGGCTGCTTATTATCTTCTTAACCACCAGCGTAATGATTTCTCTGTATATCATCTATTCAGCCCTAGTCTCAAACACTACACAGCGGATCAAAAAACAGGTTGCTCATGTGCTCAAAGGGGTGCTGGTGCTAACGGTATTTATATTATTGGATGTTTTTCTTAATGTGGTGTTGCTTAAATCTGATCCAGTTATTCCGGGGCTGACCTCTCTGGGGATCTTAATCTCGGCAATTTTTTTCGTAATTGCTATTCATCGGGATAAAATATTTGATCTCGTAACCATCGCCCATCAGGATATCATTGACACCATTACAGAAGGAATTCTTGTACTGGATGATAGTGAGACTGTAGTAGAAATCAATCGCTCGCTTTTCCCAAGAATCAATCTACTAACCGGTGCTCGCTTTGACGTGTCGACCATCGCACCCATGGAGCAAACTTCCGGAGCTTTCGATTTATTCCTTCATACATACTTGAACCAGCCCATGGAGAGAACCGAGGTTGAACTATTCTACAACTCACTCAATGCATACATTAACATTACTGCCGCGCCGATTGTGGTAGGTGGAATCAGGGTTGGACGCATTCTTACTTTTCAGGACAGAAGCGAGCTGCATCGCCTCATAGCCGAGACCAATCACCAGAACGAGACCCTGCAAGAGCGTAATGCTGCATTAACTGAAATCCAGAATGAACTATCGCAAACCAACCAAAAACTTAAGCAGATGGCCATAACGGACAGCTTAACCGGTTGTTATAATCGTCATTACTTAACGTTACACTTAGAGCATGAGATCATAGAAAATATGAAACTCAAGCAGCCTTTTGCTATCATTCTTCTGGATATCGACTTTTTCAAAACAGTGAATGACAATTACGGCCATTTGATTGGCGATGTAGTTATTTGCAGCACGGTAGAGGTAATTAAAAAAACGCTGAGGGAGACAGATATTCTGGCGCGTTATGGCGGAGAAGAATTTATCATTTATTTGCCAAATACAGATCAAACACAAGCAAACCACTTGGCAAAGCATATCAAATCTATAATAGAAGCTAATAAAGTACATGTAGAGGATGTTGCTCATGCCCTATCAATTACTGTTAGTATGGGACTGCTGTCCATTAGTAATTTTGCAGCTCAATATACAGAAAGCCTGACCAATCAACTAAATGATTTATTCGAATCTGTGGACAAAGCCTTATATCAAGCAAAAAATGCCGGACGAAATCAGATTGTTGAGATTAATAGATAACACTCCTTTGAGCAAATGACCATATCAAAAAGAAAGAATCCGCCTACTTCTGTTGAAGTTAAGCTGATTCTTATTTTTTAGATCTTTTTAACAAACTCGGACTTTAATTTCATAGCTCCAAAACCATCGATTTTGCAATCAATATCATGATCTCCGTCCACTAAACGGATGTTTTTCACCTTTGTTCCTATCTTCAGAACGGATGAGCTTCCTTTTACTTTAAGGTCTTTAATAATAGTTATAGCATCTCCATCATTTAAAATATTACCGTTGGCATCTCTGACAACCTTGTTCTCTTCACTGCTTTCAGCCTCTGTGTCGAGGCTCCACTCATGCGCACATTCCGGGCAGACGAGCAAACTACCATCTTCATAAGTGTATTCTGAATTACATTTCGGGCAATTTGGCAAAGTAGACATCAAAGTGTCCTCCATTCGTTAATGTAAATCTAGTTGTGGTTCCAGTGCATAGCCTCAAAAGTATATTTCATATTTGGTAAGGTTTCCACTAGATATCAGCAGTAAGTTTGTCTAGTTTTCGACAGCGGACAGTAATTCTCAAATATTGTCTTGTATATTTTTTCCTAATTCAATAAGATGGAAATGTCGAATTTTTATGTAAATACATAGGAGAGTGAGTAATGATTAGTCGCAGAAGTGTTGCATTCGCCATTATTTTGTCATTAATTACATGTGGGCTCTATACAATATATTGGTTTATTGTTTTAACCAATGAGGTAGGCGAACTGAGTGGGGACTATACATTTACAGGAGGAAAACATTTTCTTTTAACGTTGGTTACGTGTGGGATCTGGAGCTTCATTTGGGCCTATCAGGTAGGTAAACATATTGCTGAAGCTCAAAGACAGCGCGGCCAGTACCCGTCTGATAATTCAGTGCTTTATGTGATCCTGACACTCTTTGGTCTGGGTATTGTCACGTATGCCTTGGTACAATCCGATGTTAATAAACTGGTATAAGTTTACGACTTATAAAAGGACACATCCTAAACTATTTTGGGGTGTGTCCTTAAGTCTCGTCGGCGTAGTTTATCTCAAAGCATGGATACCCTTAACCAAGATTAGTATCCCTTGTCCATTTCATGAATGGACTGGATTGTATTGTCCCGGATGTGGAGTCACAAGAGTTATTCTTTCCTTGCTGAAGTTCGACGTTATTCAAGCGTTTAGATTTAACCCGTTGCTGTTTATTTTAGCACCTCTGTATATGTTGTATTGGATTACTAATAAGAAGCAAATCCGGCCTCTTAGCCAGGCAATGATGGCTATAATGTTGATTCTGACCGTTACATTTGGAATACTGAGGAATCTCCCGCTGTTTGAATATTTGGCCCCGACAGTAATTCGTTAACAGCAACAACTATTACAAAATAGCTTGCAGTCGCACAATCGCTTGGGCCCGATCAACCACTTCTAATTTGCTGTAAAGATTGCTAATATAATTACGCGCCGTACCTTCCGCAATATGTAATGTATCGGCGATTTCACGATTGTTCAGTCCCCGGATAATGAGCTGTGCCAGCTCTTCTTCCCGTTCTGTCAGACTGATACGATCCAGACCCGATCTCTGCCAATGTTCATAGTCCTCTGTTAACCTGTTCATCCTCGACGCCAGTTTGGCTGCTACCGGAGCTGGCAGAATAAATTGCCCGGATAACGTATCATGAATCGAAGCGATCATTTTATCTGCGTCCATGTCCTTCAGCATATAACCGCTTGCTCCGTAGGCCATTCCCTCTACAATATAATCAGTCTCTATAAAAGTAGTCAGGATCAGAATGAAGATGTTCGGCCGAACCTGCTTTATTCGTTTCAAGGCGCTAAGGCCATCCATAACTGGCATTTGAATATCGAGCAGCACCAGATCAGGCTGGAGTGCTTCAACCATCTCGCAAGCTTCTTCTCCATTCTTGGCAGCACCGACCACTTCCATATCATCTTCCAGATCCAGAATGGTGCGAAGTCCTTCCCGCGTCAACAATTGATCATCGGCAATTACAATTTTTATTTTGCTCAATTTCTATCCACAACCCTTCGCATGGGCAGATCAATCTCCAGTAAACAGCCTTCATCCATTTCTGAATCGATGGATAAGCTGCCTCCCAGTTGCTCAACCCGTTCCTTCATCGTCCTAAGTCCAAATCCCATCACGATTGGACTCATCCCTAGCCCACAATCCTTGAGTCTAAACTGCAAGTTCGCTCCAACAGACTCCAGACTAAAATGGAACTCGGCACTCTTTCCATGTCTGATCCCATTAGTTAAGCCCTCCTGCAAAGCATGATAGATTGCCTTTTTATAGGCTGTTGACATGGCTTCCGGCAGATCATAAATAACTGCATGAACAACAACGCCTGCATTGCGTTCTGTATCTTTAATCAACTGCCTCAGCATCACGGTTAGGTCAGAATACCTGTCCTCTTTCAGCATATGGACAGAGCCGCGGATTTCATTCAAGCTATGCCGCACAAGATCCTGGGCTTCTGCCAGACGCTGAAAGCCGCTGTCTATCTCCTTCTTCTGAAGCAGCCGCTTGCCAGCTTCAATCTGCAGAATCGTCGATGTAAGGGTATGCCCGACAATATCATGAATCTCTTGGGCAATACGATTGCGTTCCTCAAAAACAGTAGCTTCGGCCAAAGCCGCAGATGTTTCCCGCATCGAACGCTCCAGGCTGCGAGTTCTTTCTACCACTTGATCCTCCAGATTTTTTTTGAGATATTGGATTCCCGAATATAGCTTGGCATTAGCGATTGAGATTGCGCATTGTGAACCAAGCAGCTTGAGCACATCGAGTCTGCTTGGAGTAAATACACCCGGCGATAGATTATTCTCCAAATAGAGCAGGCAAACCAATTTATTCTGATTCATGATGGGGAGACATAGAACGGATTTCAGTCTATTATTCCTAACGTAAGTATTACGTGTAAATATCCCTTCACTGAGCGCATCATGTAATACAACCTGTTCTTGTGTTCTTGCCGCGTAAGCTATAATCGCTGCCGGGACCAACCCCGATTCTTCCCCAAGTGGAACAGATTCGATATGCTGGGCTTCTGAGGTCCCATAAGCTTCCACCATCCATTTGCCGTCATGATCAAAAATAACAGCCCCATATTCTGCCCCAGCATTGTGGAGCATGATTCGCATCAGCGTGGCCAATAATCGGCTCATCTCCATCTCGCCCGATAATGCTTGGGCAGACATTACCACAGAAAGGGAATCCACACGATCGAGCCCGGGCTCTCGTTTAATATGCAGCAAATGGCGATGCTGCTGCTCCAGGTCAGCCGCTTTAGCCTTTGCGCCCCATTGCAGATAAGCCTCATAGGCCTCAGTCATATAGATTCTTGCCAGATGCATTTTGCCATGACGAAGCCCATATTTGCCATAACATTCCGCCGCCATCGCTAAATCGTGAATATGACCGTGGACCCGGGCGGTCTCAATGGATTGCTCATACAACGCTTCAGCTTGGCGGGGATCTCGCGATAGACGAGTTAACTCAGCCTTCATCAACAGATATTTATGCTGATAATTCCCCGGACAACGCATGGCAAGATTTTTCATTTTCTTCAAGCATTTACGCATTTTTGCCCGATATGTACGTTGCTCTTCAGCGTTATATTCCTCATACAACTGAGCCCAAACTAAACATTCATACATGATCTGCATGGGACTGTCTAAGCCATCTTCGCGTGATTTTATAATGGCCGCTGATTTGGCTAATGCCTCACCGGCTTCTCGGTATTCTCCAAATACATAGCCCGTCAAATACTGATAGATCCAGACCATTTCTTGTATAAAATCAAAGGTGTCCCCATGAACCGACTGTGCAAAATCAGGCTCGCTAATCTCCGCGATGGGAAAGGGATCATCTATAGAGCGATAACCTGTCAGTCGAACAAGAATGGCCGCCGCTACAATAGCCTGCTTACAGTGAAGACTGTTGTTATGGCGCAGCAAATCTCCGGAATGAGTAATTAATCGCTCATAGATATCGCCGAGAGGATGACCAAATTGCAAAAGGGAGGCACAGTTGATCAGCACATTCTGGTTGCCCTTCCATAAGTCACCTGATTCCAGTCCCACTTTACCAGCCTTCTCGGTAAATGTATGGAGCATAGCTGGATCATAATGCCGCCAGCTATCGTAGCACATGGCGAACGCGGCTAAGGTTGTCATATGCTGTTTCGGATAGGGTTCGGATAAGCTGAATGCCAGCATGGCCCATTTAAATGTTTCTTCATCATTACGGAAGTAATAGTACTGAAACATTGCATAGCCTATGAATCCAATGGAAGCCTCCGGGGTCATCCCATAATCAAGCGTTAATTCAATCATGGTGAAGGAAGAAGCGAGCCACCCTTCTCGATTGACGTAGAAACAAGCATTGCTCGAATGATCTAAAGTAGACATTGCGATTCTACGTGCTTCATCAGTCATTGGAGGTAAAAGAGTAAGCGATTCGAGTGAGACCTTCTTGAGTCTACGCCGCAATCGTAACCATTGAAGCGTCAATTGAGCATAACCAGGATCAAATTGATGCTTCACTTTCAGTAACGATAGGGTATGCTGGCCTAAGGAGATCACCTCTTCGTGGTTATCATTACTTGCTTCCAACTGCACCTTCATTGCGTAGACATAAGCCTTATCCATATTTGTCGTAGCTTTATCAATTAACAGATGGAATAATTCATTAGCCGTATCAAAATGGGAACATAAATATTCGAGCTCTGCCCTCTCACGAAATACCCGGAAGGTTAGCCCATAATGCGCCTCCCAGCTCTGCTCCGCTAATAATGACGTTGCCTGAAGCATATATTGTAAGGCTGTCTCATGTGCGGTTGTTTGCTTCGCTTTGACCCCTGCCTGTAAGTTCAGCTCTACCAGTTGAAGCCTCTGTTCAGGGCGGTCTAACCATGTAAGTGCCTGATTCAAATGCTGGACAGCTTCAAATAGGGTCGTTCCTTCACTTAGCGGGCTGCGGCCTAGCAATAACAGACCAATCTTCCAATGCAGCTCGGAACGCTCCTCTTCGGAAATAAAGGCATATGCTGCCTGATGAATGCGGTTATGCTGAAACTTATAATGCGGATATTCCTCCCCGTTAACGGGCTGCAACAAGCGCCCATGTACAGCAACCGCCAACGCTTCGCTCAATGCCTCTATCGGGGTCTCCGTAATATCAGCAAGTGTACGTAAATCAAATAGGCTGCCTATGAATGCGGCTCTGCTAAGTGCATATACCGTCTGTTCAGGAAATTGTTGCAATTTACTTGAAAGGTATGAAGCTACGTTATCGGGAACATTTAATTCAGTAATACGCTGGAGATCCCATTTCCAGCTTCGAATATTCTCATCAAATTCCACTCGCTGATCATCTATCAAATCTTGAAGGAATTGCTTAATAAATAACGGGTTTCCATCTGTCTTATGAAGCAGCACACGCGCCAGCTCGTCCAAGTCAGCTGCCTCGTAACGCATAACATCAAGTAGCAGTTGTTTTAAATCGGTGAGTTCAAGCGCTTGTAAAGAAATTCTGCTCATCGCTACGTTGCGGTCAATCAGATGCTTTTCCAGCCTACTGAGTGGGTGCAGCCTTGTAATCTCCCGATTGCGATAGGAAAGCACGATTAGCAGATGAGTCGTTGCCGTATCCTCTATAAGCGAAGTGAGATATTGCAGCGACGTATCATCAGCCCATTGCAAATTATCCAATACCAAGATCAATGGATGATCCTCATGAGGAAAGAGTTGAATAAATCGGCTCATGATTAATTGAAAGCGATGCTGAGCTTCCAGCGGTGGCAGTGAAGGCACGGAGGGTTGTGGGCCAATCAAGAGTTCAAGCTTAGGAACAAAATCGATCAGCAACTGACCGTAATTGTCCACTGCTTGTAGAATACGCAGCTTCCAAACCTCCACTTGCAGCTTTGTTTCCATCAGCAGCTGACTAACCAACTCTTCTATGACTTGATGCCAGATGCCATAAGGGAGTGAGGTATGTCGGGATTCGAATTTGCCTCTGGCGAAGAAACCATCCAAAGAGACTGTATTTCTAAGGGTCTCCTTTAGAAAGGTTGTTTTGCCGATACCACTCTCCCCGCTAATCCAGACCGTCTCTACGGCACCTTGTGATGCTCGTTGCAGCGCTTCCCTTAAGCTTTGTTGCTCAAGATGTCTTCCATAGAAGCGTCCTGATACCATCCACCGCTCTGGGATATCCCAGCTTCCTAGTGGAAAAGGCTCAATATGCCCGGATTCTTCTAGACGGGATAGACATTCCTCAAGATCCGATTTAATGCCTAATGCGCTGGCGTATCTCGCTTCAGGCATCTTCTCCATGCATTTACCAACAATATCAGAGACCGATAGAGGGATAGTGGGGAACTTGCGGTGCAGAGGCTCAGGTGTATCTGCAAGATGACGATATACAATATCAACAACATCATGCAGCTCAAAGGGGCGGCTGCCTGAGAGACATTCATACAGGATGATCCCAAGCGAATAAAAGTCAGAACGGTAATCCGGTTTGACTCCGGTTCGTCCCGTTTGTTCTGGAGCTATATAAGGAAGCAGAACATCGGGCCGACCGCTTAACGGTGACAAAGGACTCGTGATGTTTTCGGTAGAGCACATTCTTATATCAATAAATTTCACTTCAAAAGTAATGGGATTGACGATTAGATGAGCGGGGGTTAGTTCATTTAGTGTTATTTTTTCACGATGAATTTGCATAAGACAATCAGCAATAGCTGTAGCGATCCGAAGCAGCGCTGGAAGACCCAGTGAATTAACAGGCATACGCAGGATCTGCCCAAGAGTACTCCCCTCTATATCTTTTAAGAGAAGGACTGGTCGGTCCGCCATAATTTCCAAACTGTACGCCTCTATTGCACCACGTCCGCAAAGTCGCTTAAGCATGTCATACTCATGACGAAAAGCATCGACCATGGCAGCTCCCGGGTATTCTCCTATTGTTGTCTTAGCGATAACCCTTAGGCCGTCCTCTTGACGTAGAAGTCTGTATAACCTGATATCTGCGGTATTATCTATCAGATCTAAGGTTTGGTATCCTGGCAATTCAAACATCAACAGCACTCCCTAATTACAATTAGACAGAATACTCAATCTCGCAAAGTAGTTAAAGCCATTATAACATCTGATCTTGCCGTTCTACTCATAAGACATTTCATATTTCGTTAATCCTATCGCGTTGGCGCACAGTGCCGCCTGTGTCCGGTCAGTAACCTGCAGCTTCGCTAAAATCTGACTGACATGCTTCTTCACCGTAAATTCACTGATAAAAAGACGTGTGGCAATCACTCTATTGCAAGCACCTTGTCCAAGCTGAATCAGGACTTCCTTCTCTTTTGGTGTCAATTCATCTGTTGGACTGCTGGCGCTCATTCGCATCTTTTCTTCCATTAGGCCAGGATCGTAATATTTTCTCCCTTTGTTCACCAACTGGATAGCAAAGAGTAATTCCTCCGGCAGTGCCTCTTTCAGTACATATCCGTCTACCAGTACTTCTTCAGCCCTCAAAAAATCCTCTCTGCTCGCAGAGGAAGTCAACAGTATGAATTTACTAACCATGCCGCGGGTACGTGCTATCTTAATGACATCCAGTCCTGATTCATCAGCAAGTTTAAGATCAATGAGGACAATGTCTGGATTTGTCTCTTCAATCACATCAAGTGCTTCCGGGCCAGTCGTAGCTTCACCTGCAAATTGCATATCCGATTGCATTGCAATGACAGATGCCAGCCCTCTTCTAACTAATGGATGATCATCTACAATGATGATTTTCACAGAAACACCTCTCTCTCTAAACCGCATACATTATTTACTTCTTTGTATAAAAAGCTTCAATTAGAGTATTCATTTAAATTTGACGCATTTCTGATTAAGTATAGTTAAAAGACTACACCGCTTATAGTGAGCGTTGTCATTTCTTTTGTCATATGACAAAATGGATATTTTTACATAAAAACCCCTCATTTAAAAACTGGCGAACCATGGTTATAGAGACCACAATCCGCCTGTTTTCTTGGGAATTTAATTATTATTAATAAAAGAAATGATTTGCACGAGATTACCTGCGACTTGGTAAGTTAACCCCAGCATGTAAGTTCCTTTCTCCTCGTTTGATAGGTCAATAGTAAACACATCCGGATTAGCAGCCCATTCCTTCATATCAAACACAATTTCTTTAGATGTTCTAGTGTTTCTTACCCCAGCGGAATTAGGGATCACTTTGCTGCCATCGAGCCCTTTCACCAGATTAGCTACTTCAACCACAGGTCCCTTAAATTCTCCTACCTCTAACACTTGTGGGTCGGCCAATAAGCTCGTTAGTTTAGTTAACCCTTGTAATGGGGAGAAATCTGTAATTTCATTTCCAGTAATGTCAAGTGTCTCTAGGTTATTTGCGTACTGCAAACCTTCCAAGGATCTGGCTCTTCTGGTTTCGCTGGTTAACGTTGTAAGGTTATACATATCCCCTAGCGTTAGTTCTCCAGTTACGCCCAATGTAGTCTTGATCGAAGCACTTAAATACGGGTCCGCCACAGTAATCTCTTGCGTAAGATCTATTTGGACCAAACCTTCGGTTGCTTGTTGCAACGCTGCTACAGCTTCGTCTACTTCACTTTGCGTAACAGAAGAGTTAGCCAACACTGTCTCTGCTGTCGAGAGGTTGGACGTAAATGCCGCGATGCTCTCAGGTGTGAAGCCTTCTAGAGAAATTGCTTTAGCCGCTGCAATCGCCTGTTCCAGATCTCCAGTGAATAAGTGATCTCCATTCGCGAAATGTAGTTTGGCTCCACCCCATGTAGCATGGTCAGATCCGTTGCCATTTCCCCCGTCTGTGACAACTAATTTCAGTTCTTTTGCTCCATTAATATCCAATTCGATGAATTTCTGCGGATCTCTCGAACCCATGACCCCACTATCGAATTTCTTCTCTCCATCGACAAACACCTCAAAGCTCACCGAACCAACAGAACCGTACATTTGTCTATCTACACCTACATAGGAAGTGAAATAGTCCACGTTTTTGTCGCTTAGATCGTATACAATCGTCGAGTTAGAGTGCGCTCCAATTCCTCTTTCATAGGACACTACCTGATTGTTCTCATCTGTTAATCTCAGCGTATTGGCACTAATAGATTTATCCTTCAAAGGTGCAGTATAGCTGTTCTGAGTAGAATTCCAGTCGTAATCCGTCAGGTACGTAAAGTCCGTCATGTCTACTACGGCTATCGTTCTAATCTTCGTGGTCGTATTTCCATCACTATCTGTTACTGTGTAAGTGATTGGATACTTTCCAGCCCGGTTGAAATTAACCTGCTCTAGGCCTGTGACCTTCACTTGAGCCGTCAAGTCACCGTCTTCCGAATCCATTGCCGAATAGCTTTCATTGATATCAATTGCTTGGTCCACTTTGGTTGAGACAGATTTAGGTATGGTAAACTCTGGTGTGTTGTTCAAGATCATAAACTTCGCATCAGCAAAATCACCGTGATCTGAAGCATTTCCGTTACCTGCATTATCTAACACCAGCTTCAATTCACTTACACCCTTAACAGGTATCCGCGCAAGCTTGGCTTCTGTACCAAATTTCATCAGTCCGCTGTTATAAACCTCTGCCCCATCGGCAAAGATTTTGAAAATTACACTGGAGTTGCTCTGCTCAGGGATATTTCTATCAACCCCTACATACGTTTCAAAATATTCATAGTTTGCACCCGCCAGATTATACACGATTTCAGAGCTGGCATGGGTTCCTAAGCCCTTAGCGAACTCTTTGACCTCACCATTTACCAGCAGCTTAATCGGATTGTTAGAGCTAGCCTTATCTTTTCGAACCACATTATAATCCGTTTTTGCTGATTGCCAATCTATATCACTCAGGTATTTACTAGCGCTGTATACAACAATCTTTCTGGCCTGCACAGCGGAGTTTCCATCTGAGTCTGTAACTGAAAACTCGACGTTGTAAGTCCCTGTTTTGCTTGATGTGAACCCATTGGATTGTACTTCAACGGCTCCAATTAAATTACCATCTTCCGTATCAAAAGCCGTAACATCGCTCAACACATCAAATTCGCTGTTCAGCTTAACGAAGGTTGTCTCTTCCGGCACTGTAATGATAGGTTTGCTTGAATTATTTGAGAACTTCGCATCGGCCCATACCGTATGGTCTGAAGCATTGCCATCCTTAGCATCTGTTGTAACCAGCTTCACCTCTCTTGCGCCAGTCACAGGGATTTTCACAAATTGATGTTCTGTTC
Organism: Paenibacillus sp. FSL R5-0928; assembly: GCF_037970385.1. NCBI lineage: Bacteria > Bacillati > Bacillota > Bacilli > Caryophanales > Paenibacillaceae > Paenibacillus > Paenibacillus sp. FSL R5-0928. The sequence continues at coordinate 6,983,714 of NZ_CP150225.1, forward strand.
CTGCCCGGAAAACATCACTCTCAAATTTCTGTTCTCCATCCACATACACTGCAAAAGTAGCCGAGGAAGGTTTCCCTTTCATGGCTTGATCGATCCCAATGTAGCTTTCAAAGAAGTCGTAACCCTCACCTTCAATATCGTAAACTACCTCAGAGTTGGCATGAACACCAATCCCTTTCGCGTACGTCGCAGCCAATCCTTGGCGAACAAGGGTTATGATTCCCCCGGAAACGGCTTTATCTTTCCTTAATTCACCCCAGCCTACAACGACTGAATTGGCATTGAGATCGGAAATATAGGCGTAGTCGCTCGTTACCGTAACCTGTGTGGTTTTCGTTTCCGTAACCCCTTCGCTTTTCACTTCATATACAATTTCGTAGTTGCCTTTTTGCGTTACATCAACGTTATTGGCTTTCAGAGAGACATCTGCAGTAATATCGTTTCCTAGATAGTTAGCCGCTTTTACATAGCTCATCGGATCAAAGGTTTGATTAAGCTTTAAAGTGAGCTGATCTTCAATAGACAAGGCTGGCTTAAAGGCTTTAACCTGTACGGGCTTCAGTGGGTTCAGCTTTTTATCATAACCGACGATCTTGTACGTATAGTTGATACTCGCATCTACATTCTGATCCACAAATTGGTCAGTTCCTGTAAAACCAACTAATACATCATTTCTATACACTTCATATCCTAAAAAGTCTTGCTTAAGCTCTTTATCTATACTGAAACTTAACGTGTTTGTTCTAGCCGTGGTGTTAGGTGTGATATTAACCTTAATGGCCAGATTTTTATCCGCTATTCCAGTTCCCTCATAATTAATCACCGAGTTATTTAAATACCATAACTTTTGCGGTGCCGGATACTTGGCTACTTTCGCTTTTGTCTCAGGATTCACAGTGAAGCCATGTCTGGCAAAATAGCTGCTTAAATCTAATCCCAGTACTTCGGAGGAGAACTCCACCAAATACTGCTGCTTGGAATTGTCACCGTTGGGAAGGGTGACCTTCCGCTCCCGATATAGCTTGGTCAGCTCTGTCCAGTATCCCGGATGTGCCAGCTCCAGCTGCCAATAGGCTCCTAGTTGTGCAAATAAGCCCTGCTGATTCATAACCACTTTATTTTCTTCGAGGACATATTTATAGATATCTGATTCATACGGTATACGATTATCTATCGAATTCGCCGCGACAGACATAAACATAGACACCATATTATTAGTTACTTCGCCATATTCCCGTTCACCCATAGCCAAGCGATGCCCAATTTCGTGATTCAGTCCCCAGCCCGGATAAGCTTTGTTAAAATCACCTAACATGGTTCCTACTGTTCCAAGTTGGATCCCTGTATGATCTCCCGCTGCATACATCGCACCATAAGGCTGCATCAATCGAATATTCTCACGAATTAGCTTGGCATCATGAATCTCACTACTGCCATCCAAGCCATAGAAGGCAAAAATGCTCTTCATCCAGGTGTCATACCCAGTTACGGTATCCAGCGGGTTATTTCCTTGCGTAATAAATTTGTTGTACGCTTCAGTCGCAGTTCCTGTAAAAATAACATGATCGCTGGCCATTTCTACCACATCGATAAGTTTGCGATCTTGAACATTTGGATGAACCGCTTTATCTTCGTCTAATCTTTGTTTGTATGTGGTTAAGAAGGTTCTGAATTGTTCTGGATCCGTGGTCTTGGTCATAAAAGGAATCTTTTCTAAACCTTCGAAGCGGATCAGTGGCGCCTTCCCTTGCTCCTCTGCTGTATAGGGATTTACGATATAAACGGTGCCGCCCTTAGTTACATCATGAGCATAAGCACTAGTCGTTGTAATTTCAGGTACAGTTATAGTGTTCTTGCCCGCACGCAATTGTACGCCCCTAGCCCAACTATTCCAAGCTCCCTCTTGTTGAGAAAAGATCAAAGAAGGCAACTTATCACCCGAAGCAGCATCCACATAAACATTGATGGTCTCGCCAGGCATTGCCGCAAGTCCTGTAGGCTGGTTGTTCGTGCCGAAGCCTATTCTCAGGTTTTGCTGAGCATGTTTTTTCATATCTCCACGCTGCTCGGCCTCAATGATGGTGCCTTCGGTTTGAACTTCACCATTCACTAGCTTCTTAGCTAAATCCAAAGAATCTTTCAGGATTGGATAGAGCGGATGTACTTTTGCCGCTTCTTCTAATTCGTTGATTGCTTCGACGCTATTATAAGCAGGCACAACCGCACTCATCGTTCCATCTGTGAAAATACCATTTACAGCTTCGCTTACTTTATCTTCTGTATAAAATCTAAATTCAGCCGCAAAAGGTCTGTTAATATTAGCTTTTGTGAACTTAAATTTTAATCTTTTAAACTTCGTCGGTTCGAATTTAAATTCCAAAAAATCATTGGTACTAATCGCGGTTCCGCTAGATACCAGTTGGAAGGTCTCTCCTTTACTCGTCTCTGATGCATAGATTTCAAAAGCCTCTGGGAATCCTTTGCGATTATCTCTAGCCAAAAAAGCCACTCTGTCCAGCACTTCCGCTTGCGCTAGTTCAAACACGACTTCATTCGTGAAGCTTGCATCATTGTTTTTGTTCGTTTCCCAATGCGTAGTGGGCTGGTCATCCAGCATATATTCAGGCTTCGTACCTGGGTAGCTTCCACCGTTCACCGTTACTTTTGATACGTTTGCATTTGGCATTCTATAAGCTTGGCTATAGGCATTTTCATAGGCTGTACCATACCCTTTTAGCTTCGAAACCTTGGCTGCCGTTACCTCTACCTGATGGTTCTCCAAAAGGATCTTTGCATTATCTATCTCTTCTTTAAACTGCGTATACAGTGGATGTGCTTGTACTTCATTTTCTAAAGCTGTTAATTTCTCTGCCGTATCAAAGGCTGTACTAACTTGGCTCAAGGTATCATCTGTAAATAAATTTTTCATTTTAGTAGAGACACTATCCTCTTTATAAAAAGAAAACTCAGCCGCACTCGCCCAATCTTGGTTCGCTTTTTTGAAGACAAATTTAAGTCTCTTAAAAGCCGTAGGTGCGAACTGAATCTCCACTACATCACCGGTTGAGCCTGTATATTCTCCAGAAGACACGAGTGTGAAATCACCCGCATCGGTAGTGGAGCCATAGATATCAAATTCTTGAGCAAAACCTTTACCTCTAGCACCAGATTGCCTAGCGGCATAGACCATTCTATTTAATTCAGTGGACTCATTGAAAACAAACACAACCTCATTCGTAAACGTTGAACTATTCGGTTTGCCAGTCTCCCAATGCGTGCTCATATCCCCATCCATAGCCTTAGCTATAGGCGAGCCTGAGTAGTTGCCACCGTTATTTGTGATGGATTTAATATTTGCTGGATTCATTCTAAAAACCTCATTATAGGCATTTAGAACATCCTTGCCGTACAGCTCAAACGGAATAACCGAAGCGTTGCTTAATAAGTTGACCTTACTTTGCGCGACTGTTTTTGTTACATTTACCTTGCTTGCCTCACTTGCTAAAGCATAACCTGCCTCACTCGAAAAACTGGCCAACATGGCCGCCGATGTAGCGATCGCAATCATTTTCTTCATCTCTTCTTACCCCCAGATGTCATATGAATCTCTCCAGTGCCCAAAAATGGGCACAAAAAAAACTACCCCAAAAGAGTAGCTTGATTGCGTATAAAGTCGCCTAAAAATTAAGACTTAATTTTTATTAAACCTTAACAAGCATAAACGCCTTCGGCGTCCTTATAAGGACGGTAAGCGTTTAAGCGAGAAATATAAGATATTAAGTATAGGTGTATAACTTATACTTTCTTATATTTTAACAAAAAGCGTTACACACTCTTTGGCAGCTGGCTGACAATAGTTATGATAACCTTAGTCCCTATAGCTTTGCGTCCCTACATTTCCATAGGTTTGCCTATGAAGTTTCGAATACATTCAAAGAGTAACATAAGCCTAGATCTGATCGCATGATTAATTGGTATGAAATGAGTATAGGTAATTGCAATTAGTTTTTCTCATGTGATAGATATTATTTATCGACTATCCCGGAAGAGAATGGGATCCTTTAGGACTGGAGGTCTAATTAACTCCCCGATCCGAACAAACGCCGGAACCAATTCCACACATCGCCCGTGATGGGAATTAATCCGAAACCATGTTCGCCAACTGCGATTACACCATATGCCCATTGTCCGATAGCTATGGCACCCCCAGCGATCCTGCCTATCGCTATCGCACCAAACGCCGTATCCCCTATGGCGATGGCCCCCAACGCTTTTTCCGCGATTGCGATCGCTCCTACAGCCACTCCTGCAATCGCAATCGCTCCCACTGCGAAGCCAAGCCAGCTAAGTGCTATTGCTCCAATCGCTAACCACATTCCCAGTGATATTGCTCCTAAGGAAAGTACGCCCACGCTTATCGCACCTATGGAAATCAATCCGACAGCTACATCTCCAATAGCGATTAAACCAACAGCTGTCTTTACACGGGGTTTACTTCCATGACCATACTTTTGACCTGAGTATCGCCCTAAATTACTACGAATACTGATGACCGGAAATGAGGGAGAAGGCCATTGATAATCAATTTCTCGTCCATCAAAGCCCCTAGAATCCGCCCAGCGCGTTACAAATTGATGCCATTTCATATCCATCCCGTCCCCCTTTTCAAATTACCTAAATTATACAACCCCGGGGGTTGGCTGTACTCAGACTCTGACCTGAAATTCATCTCATCCTCTGGACCGATATATACTCATTAGGATTACTGTTTGGGAATAGGATCAGGCTTTCCAAATAAATATCCCTGAAACAACTGATAACCACTCTGCTTAAGCCATTCAAAGTCCTCTCTAAACTCCACACCTTCTGCTAAAGGAACAGATTGGATTTCTAAAGCCTTTTCTAAAAATTGTTTAGCTATTTTCTGTTTGTTCGGATCACTGGACACGCCTTGAACATATTTCATATCTAACTTCATGTAATGAGGTTTAAGCTCCAATAACATCTCGATCGTGCTGAAGCCCTCACCAACATCATCTAAAGCGTATTCAAATCCCCGATCCTTGTAATATGTCAAAATAGCTTTCAAATGAGCGAGATCATCCACTTTCTCCGTCTCAACAACTTCAAAGACAAAAAGAGAGGGGTCGACGCCTAATTGATTGGCCAGTTCAACGGTTGATCTTAAGCAGAACTCTGGAGCGTAAATTGATGTAGGGATAAAATTAATAAACGTTTTTTTATTTAAGGGTGCAGCATATTTTACAGCCGTCATTCTACATAACCTGTCTAAAGCATATAAACGCCCACGATTCCGTGCCGCCGCAAAAATCTCATTAGGATAGATAAGGGATCCGTCTTCTTTTTTAAATCTGGATAGGAGCTCGTATGCAAAAATCTCTTCCCTTACGTTCACAATCGGTTGGAAGTAGCAAGTAACAAGACCCTTAGTGATAACCTCATCAATCCACTCCATATCAAGTACATTGGGTAATTCGGATAGAGGTCTCCATGTTTGGTCATCTATACGAAATTCAATTTTCCCGGACTCCATATGATCGTTACAGAAATCCAGAAGATCTCGCGCTTCAGCTTCCTTAATCGTAATCACATTTTCTTCTACCTTATGTATCGTATTCCTTCTACTCAAGTGATGAATAACCTCAGGTAAAACCCTAAGATTAAGCTCACCATGAGCCTTGATTTGAAAATTCAGCTCTCTTACTACACAATGATTACAAGCCATATTCATAACCCCTTTAATAATGGATTCTTTGAAAAAGATCCCGGAACGGCTCTTCTCAATCGAAATCCGTATACTCCAGTAAATATGTCGCGTCTAACACGGTGATCTGCTGATGTTGAATCTCAATAATCTTTTGCTCTTGCAGATCTTTAAGCACAAGGGTAGCCGTCTCCCTTAACGTTCCGATCATATCCGCGAACTGCTGATGGGTCAATCGAAGATCAATCCGCTGTTTGCCTTGCTCCTCTACTCCAAATCTTTGGTATAGTCTTCTCAGCGTAAATATCGCACGCGCTCTCGCATCATGAAATTTCATTTCATGTAATAACCGATTCGATAAAAATAAACGGTCCATTTGCAGCAGCATCAATTGCTCCTTAATCAACGGGTAATCGGCAAGCATCTGCTTAAAAAGCTCATGTTTAATCTCAAATAATACAGTATCATTCATAGCCACCGCAGACAGCACTCTTATATTGGAGGGATGGATCACTTCCAGATCGCCAAAGAAATCGCCTTTTCCAAAAAGATCTACGGTATGCTCTTTCCCTTTCGTAGTAGCGTACACCCTTATAATCCCCGAATAGATAATGTAGGCATAATCCCCCGGATCTGATTCTGCAAACACCAGGGTCCCCTTAGAATATGCCTTATAAGTGAATAATCCTGAGACCGCCTCGATCTTCTCCGAGGGTAAACCTTGAAAAAAGCGAGTGCCAGTCCAAAAAAAAGCTTCCATCTCATTATTCCTTTCTAACACATTCCATAGTTTTGTATGCCAACATACTGATAATAAATCATCATCCTGTTATATTCTATCGTAACGTTGTCACATAGGCTTGATGCCAATACAAATTACAAAGGAGATCCATTCATGAAATATAATTTTGACGGAAAAGGACTTATTGAAACGCCAGATGTCGTGTTTGAGAGCAATCCGCTACTAGAACTGAGCATGTACAACAATCATATTAAAGAGATTCCCGATCAGCTCTTCCTTCATGACGAATTAGAGGCACTTAATTATGCGGGCAATGAAATCGAACAGTTATCCGAGAACATCGGTCGCTTAGTTCACCTAAGAATGCTGGATTTAGGCCATAATCGGCTGAAGGTGTTGCCGGAGAGCATTGGCGGATTGCAGGGGTTGGATTCTTTTCTATACCTAAGCAATAATCAGTTCGAACAGCTGCCGGAGCAGCTCTGTATTCTCCAGAAACTTAAGTATCTGAACGTAACAGATAATCATCTCAAGCAATTGCCTGCCCGTATAGGCGAAATGAGCAGTCTGATTGAATTGCGGCTTTATTATAATCAGCTAGAATGTTTACCTGATTCGATCACACAAATAAAAGGGCTAAGAGAGATCCATCTCTATGGTAATCAACTGGTCATGTTACCAGAACATTTGGGTGCTATAGAAGAACTTCGGATACTTGATTTAAGTGATAATCGAATCACTAAGCTGCCTTCATCTATCGGTAATTTAAGCAAGTTAAGAAGACTGAACCTTAGAAAAAATAAACTTAATCAGCTTCCTGAGGAAATAGGTCAATTAAGCAGCCTTGTTGAGCTTGATTTAAGAGATAATCATCTGCAAGAAATCCCGGATTCGATTCTACAACTTGGACGATTAGAGAAACTGGATTTAAGATGGAATCACAGCTTAAGAAGAAAAGAATTATTAGAGCAATTAGAGCAAAGAGGATGTATCGTTTATAAATAACAAAAAAGCCTCCGATTAAAGAAGCCTTTCACTCAAATCCATAATATGCGTAACGCGATTTCTCCCCTGTTCTTTCGAAGCGTAAAGCGCATGGTCAGCTTTTTCCAGAAGAGTGATGTCTGTATCGGTTGCTTCAAAAGTAGCTATGCCGACGCTTACCGTAACCCTGCCAATCTCCCAAGTGGAGCTGGCAATGAATTGCCGCAAATTGTCCGCTATAGCCTTGGCATCCGATGAATCTATATTAGGCAGCAGAAGGATAAACTCCTCACCACCATACCTAGCTACGATATCTTCTTTACGAGATTGGGATTTCAGGATACTCGCCAATTTCTCCAGGACATAATCACCCATCTGATGACCGTAGGTATCATTCACATTTTTAAAGTGATCAATATCTAAAATACATAATGAAAAAGGCGCCTGATCACGGTGATACGCTGCAATCTGCTCTTCCAGCTTTTCTTGCAGGAACCTTCTATTCTTTAATCCAGTAAGCTTGTCTGTAGTAGATAGCTCTACTAAAACGGCATTCATCTCCAGCAATTCAGCTTGCTTTTGCTCGATTTCCAGGTGGATTTGTTTGAGCTTTGCCAGCGCCTGATCTTTTTCCCAATAGGCCTCTTCTATTTGCTTCTTCGCAGATCGTAACTCTAGCTCATAATCAATACGTTTGCCCATCTGTACGAGAATACAATCAATGACCTCTACACCTTCACACTCGAGGCGTCTACCATTTAACAAGTAAGGGACGGCTTGTCCCTTGCTGTCCTTCAAATTGATAAATAGCTCTTCTACATGTCCATTCAGATTGATAAAAGGATAGAAGTATGAATGAAAAATAAGCTTGTTTGCCGTAGACATGATAGATTCAAAATGTTTATTTACCAAATCAACCTGCTGATATCCCATCCCATCCAAAAAGGTTTGATTCACATTGAGGATCATTCCTTCATGGGTAATGGAAACATATCCGCACGGCGCATATTTTAACCGGTCATCCATTGTCTAAATATCCTTTCAACACCATAATCTTCTCCATCTCACCTAAGATACTCATTAATCAAAGTAATGGTCTCCTGTGGATGGCTAATATGCGGATAATGGCCCTTGGCCTCCATTAACCGGAACGTACTATTATTCAAGTGTCTATGTAAATATTCTCCTACTTCTATAGGAACGATACTATCATCCGAGCATTGCAATATGAGTGTAGGCACTGTCGCTTTAGGCAGATCTTCTCTATGATCCGAAAAAAATGTAACTTCCGCAAATTCTCTAGCGATAATAGGGTCGGCCGAAATAAAACTTCGTTCCAGCTGTTTAGTCAACATTGGGTCAGGGTTATTCATCGCAAGTGGAGCCATAAAGCTAGCCCAGCCCGCGAAATTCATCTCCATCATATCCAGAAGCTCAGTAATATCACTTTTTTCAAAGCCCCCGAAATAAGCATCTCCCTCATTTAAATAACGTGGGGAAGGTCCGATCATAATCATTTTATCAAAATAATCCGGCCGCTCGATTGAAGCAAGCAAACCGATCATAGAGCTAATAGAATGGCCTATAAAAATAATATCCTTGAGTTCAAATGTTTCGATGACATCTAGTACATCCTGTACATAACCATGGAGAGTATGATATTTATCCGATGTATATGCGCTTAAATCTGAATGGCCTGAGCCTACATAATCAAATAGAACGATTCGATACTTTTTCTCAAATGATGGCGTAATAAACTGCCACATGCTTTGATCACACCCAAATCCATGCGCAAAAAGGATAGTTTTTTCTCCTGCTCCAATGACTTTTACATGATTCCGCACCATAACATCGTTCATTTCATATAACTCCTCTATAGTTAGCATTCTCTCTATTTTGCAGGGTTCCCCTGGAAATATCAAGCGTATAAAAAACTCCGCTAGATTAATCTCTAGCGGAGTTTTATGTAACATCCCGTTTGGGTCATCATTTGGCATAATGGTAGCGTGCTGGGGCACTCCTTCGTTTAATCCGATAACATTTTGCCCGAAAAAATTGGTTGGCGGACCCAGCAGACCTTAAATGCGCCATTATTCCATATTTGAATTGCTATCGGACTCCACTGCAGCTATTGGCGCGAAAACACCAAATATGGGTCGATTTATATGAAATAGCGTCTCTGGAGTCCGAATCCCTTCTCAAAAGACTGAAAATTTGCGAATAACGTCATCTGGGTCCCTAAGACTCCGTGGATAAATTGTTGAGGCAGAGGTAGACAACCAACATTTAGAATGCAGAAGTCCAACCCGCATCAGCAGCGATGATAGCTCCGTTCACAAAACTGGAATCATCCGAAGCCAGGAATAACGCAACTTGTGCGATTTCTTCAGGTGTACCTACACGAGGGATCACAGCCTGTGTTAATTGTGTACGGCTCACGCCGAATTCATTTATATTTTTCATTGAAGCACTGATGTTTGTGGCAGTAGCTCCCGGTGCGATAGCATTACAACGAATCCCTTTGTTGGCATACATAAAAGCTGTATTTTTCGTCAAGCCTACTACAGCATGTTTAGAGGCAGTATAAGTTGCTCCCGCATGGGCACCACTTACGCCACCTGTAGAAGCGGTATTAACGATAACCCCTTTTCCTTTTTCCAGAAAAATAGGCATTGCTTTACGAGTGGACCGCATTACACTTTTGGTATTGATATCAAAGATAAGATCCCATTTCTCGTCGCTAATGTCGCCAACTGGCTCAAACCCATCCATAATACCGGCGTTATTCACAAGAATATCTAGTGTTCCGTATTCTTTTACTGCGGTATCAATCATGCTATCGATATCTTCAACTAGGGCAACATTTACTTTCAGTGCCTTAGCTACTCCACCATTACTGTTGATCCCTGCAGCTACTTGTTCTGCACCTTCGAGATTAAGATCGGCTACAATCACTTTCGCCCCTTCTTTAGCGTACAACTCTGCGATAGATTTCCCCATACCTGATGCCGCCCCGGTAACCACTGCAACTCTGTCTTGAAGTTTCATGTTGGAAGTCTCCTTTACGTTTATCTATAATGTAAATATCAATATATAAAATCTCTTTAATGCTTAAAATTTATACTACTCAAGTTTAATCCTCTAAAATTTAACTATCAATATACAAATGGGACACCAAATGTTCATAAATATATATAATGCAGGATTCTGTTCAAATAGGATTAGAAAATAGACAGTTAGGTGGTCTTCTGTTGCTTAAAAATAATCGGAGAACTAGCAAATCGCGTAAAGAGCTTAAAAACGCATTGATATTAATCATGGAAAAAAAGAATTTCCGCACCATTACGATAACCGATATCGTTACCCTTGCCGATTTAAACCGCGGAACCTTCTATAAACATTATCAAACCAAAGAAGAACTTCTGAATGAGCTAATTGATGATGTGTTGGAGGATTTAATTAAGGCTTATAAAGAACCCTATCTTCATACCGATAAATTTATAGTTAGTGAGCTGACCACCTCGAGCATCAAGATTTTTGAACATGTGGTCTCTTACTCTAATTTTTATACCATCATTATAAATTCCAATGTTCTGCCAGGGTTCCAAAATAGGATTTGCGACCTCTTAAAGGAGCTCACCAAGCGGGACTTAGTCGCAGTTAATAACACTAATACCAATGTTAATATCGAATTGTTTTCCAGTTATACCGCCTATGCTCTATTTGGATTAATCATAGAATGGGTAAAAGGCGGATTTAAATATACAGCTAACCATATGGCAGAGCAGCTGATTGAGATTCTGTCTTTTAATTCACATAATGTGATCATCAATACTTCAAATCAACCGATTAAACAGAATTCCATCCCTGTTAACGGCGACTGATTTACCTCAAACTATCAAAAGCCACTCCAAAATAATGCTGGAGTGGCTTTTGATATGCAATTTATAAACTAAGGTCTTCTGTTTCCACCACCGCCACCTGGACCTTGATTAGTGTTTGCGGTTGTTACTCCTGATTCATTTAGCCAAGTTACGCTGCTGGTAATTTCGAACGCTACTACTTTTGTTCCTCCTGTGTATTCACCATCCGTATACAGTCCGTTCGCTTCACTACCAGTCGAGGTACCTCCCGAGTAGAGGGTGTAAGAACCTCCGTCCTTCAGATCCGGTGAACTAATCACCACCGTTTGATAGCTCTTCGAAGGAGCAAAGGTCAGGATTGTGTTGCCTTCGCTGTCCTCTAGATGAACCAAGGTTCCAGCCTCCTGGGTCTGAGGGAAAGTCATGCTCACTGCATGTTGGCTAGAGGTGTCAGACGGTGCTTGTGCCATGCCCGAACTTCCCGCAGCCACCAAAATTCCTCCACTCTGTTCAAAGCTACCGTCGAAATCAAGTGCACCGTTACCGCTATTGGTAGGTCCATTGACAATAACCGTGCCACCCGACATTGTGATGGAGCCGTTCGAATCCAGCCCGTCACCTGAAGCATCCACCGTTAGTGTTCCTCCACTAATCGTTAGCATATTGCTAGCAGAATCGCTGAATTGATCCTGCTCCTGAGGGCCGCCGCCTACAGTCGCCTCATCGTTACCTCCTGCTACATTCACTCCATCATCAGAAGCAACCACATGAGCTTCGCCACCGGAAATCTCGATGTTTGCTCCTTCAATCCCTTCGTAGCTCTTCGTAATATCAATTTTGCCACCAGATATCGCCACCAAGGCATCCGCATGGATTCCATCGTCGCCAGTTTTGATGTTGAATTCTCCATCAGCTATAGCAATGTTACTGTTGCTGTGCACTGCATCATCAGCAGAATCGATGGTAAAGGTTCCGTTGTTTAAGCTAATATCTCCTCCAGCCTTCAATCCTTTAGTACTTGGTGTTTCCGATTCTGTAGTTGTTGCCGTTGTTGTCGTTGTTGGTGCTTCCGTTGTTGGTACCTCCGGTTTTGTTTCTGGCATCGTCTCTGGTTTTGTTTCAGGTATTGAGGTTCCTGTTGTTCCTGGTGCTTGATCCCCTGTTCCCTGACCTCGGCCACCTCTCATGCCCATACCTTGCCCTTGATCACCTGTTTTCACTTCACCCTTCTCGTTGCCCCCACCCGTAACTAAGGTGTATGTTCCGCCATCTATTACAAGTGAAGTCTCAGCTTGAATTCCATCATTACCAGCCGTAATATCAAATGTTCCTGCTGCTATTGCTATGAAGCCTTTGTCCGTCTCAGTATCGTTGGTTGATTTCATACCATCGCCTTCTGCCGTTATGCTGATATTTCCGTCTTGTACAGCGACAAGATCTTTACCTACAATCCCGTCATCGGCAGCCTTAATTTCAATAGTGCCACCCATAATTTTCAGATCGTCCTTGCTCGTAATTCCGTCATTATAGTTAGCGGAAACAGACAGCTTCCCGGTACCATTAATCGTTAAATCCGCTTTACTGAAGATAGCCGCACTTGGTTCATCTGTAGTTTCATCGGCATACACGTAAGTTGCTCCATCAGATACGGAGTTCTCCGTCCCGTCTTCCAAGGTAATGATTACTTTGCCCGCTTCTTTAATATCAATTGCAGCACTATCGCTGTTCGTGATGTTCACACCGTTCAGTACCAAGTGCACACTACCTTCATCCTGATTATTAACTACAATCTGTCCATCACTCAGCTTACCAGACAGCACATAAGTTCCTGCTGCAGTAATTGTCACTGAGCCATCCTTAGACTCAGCCCCGGTGCCGTCAACAAGCGCACTTGTTCCAGCCAAAGCAATTTCCGTCGATTGGTCAGCCGTCCAAGTTGTATTAGAATCCTCTTCATCGAACGTCACCAGATCGGACAATTTGGCGCTTGCCAGTTGTACTCCCGTGGCAGCCCCGTTCTGAGTTATCGTTGTTCCCGAGGCTGCTGCTGTACCCGCCGCTTCAGACTGTGTTGTTGTGGAATTGGTGCTGCAAGCCGACATAAGTAATGCACACAATAGCAAGATTCCTACTTTACTTCCGGTTATATATTTATCCATTTTTCATCCATCCTTTCGTTATCTTAATAGTCATTAACAGTTGGAGTCATGGTCAGCGAGAGGTCTAAATTACCGTTCCGGGTACGAATCGCATCCAAAAATTCCTTCTGGTTCACAGCCTCACCCAGCGTTACAGCGTAGACCAGCTCATATAAACTGCCAAGCTCAGTTGTTCTAATCTTTTTAAGCTCGTACCCAACATTATATTTATTGAATACTTCAGCGAAGGCTTCCTCATATCCCAGACTCTCCGGGATGGTTACCTTTAATGTTTTTTGCGACGTTGTTCTTACGCCAAAGTTAGTCCGGTTAAGGATAAACATAAGGGCACATAGGATAAGGGTGAACAAAACTGCATATCCAAAGGAACCCACTCCGCAGGCAAGTCCAGAAGCCATGGTGAACAAAACAAATGTGATATCCTTCGGATCGCCCGGCGCACTTCTAAAGCGAATGATGGAGAACGCCCCGGCAAGACTGAAAGCTCTGGCAACATTACTGCCGATAAGCAAAATGATGATTGCCACAATTACGGGCAGCAGTACCATCGTCAGTGTGAAGCTTTGCGAATAGCCGCTGGCATTCGTCTTCATATAGGTGTAGCTAATGATTCCGCCAAGAACAATAGCTATAAAAATAGTTAGCAGTGCGTTGGTAAACGTTAACTCTGTACTAGTTGCTACGGTAAATAATGAATCAAGCATAGAGGGCACTCTCCCGTTCTGTTTTACTGTTCTTCAGCATTTTTTTATATTCGTTGCCGTACTTAGAGAAGCTTGTACGGTACATTTGATGCTCTGAGAGCATTTTGGCCAGCCAGACCGGAATCGTGTTCTCAGCCTTTACTTCCATAAGCCACTGCCCCGGCTCCAGCAAGGGTTCGCCATGAACACCGTGCTCCATCTTCAGATCGTACCGGCGGCTGCGAATATTTGTATCGAATGTAATTCTTAGATCGCGATTGTTTTTACAGAACAACGCTTTTCGGTCATAAGACAGATACACCTTGGGCTGCAAATCATAGCGTGTAAGAAAATATTTGATCTCTTCAATCACCTGTTTATTCATGTAATCCTTGAATTCCGGTTCCATACCGGTGGCGACAAAATCATAAGCCTCGTTTAATTTGAGCGACGTTCTTCTTTTATTAACAAGACCAAATACCTTCTTCTTGATTTCCAGATACACCTTCGTATCTTGATTTGGAACACCGTAAGCTCTTAAACGAAGCTTCTCTTTGTACTTGGGCTTCGCAAGACTGTTACGAATCAGGGTGTTGTGCTCCGTGTCATAATATAAGTTGGTTATGGAGTAAAACTCATGTTGCTTGTTGAAATCGTCCAGTTCCATGTATTCAAGCAATTGGTTATAAAATTTATAGTAGGCTTCGTTGTCCAACAAATATTTGTTCTCATAACGGTTGAATACCTCAATCGCCATATGTGATCAATCCTTTCTGTTTATCGTTGTCTCGTGTGCTTATGAATGTATCTTAGATCCCAAACCTTTAATGAATCTTAAATGGTTTTACAAATTATTGATTATCTTTTACATTCCCTTAACACAGGTGTACATCGTAACTGCGGTGTATGTTGGACTTCCGGCCGCTGTTGTCTCTCTTCATTAAGGTTCAATAAAGGTAATACTGATATAATGACCTCAATAACAAATACTGGTTCTATGTAGGGGATGGCAAAACCATGAGAATATTAATAGTAGAAGACGAGCTTCATCTCGCTGAAGCCTTAACTCAAATATTAAAAAAACATAATTATTCGGTGGATGCAGTCCATGACGGCAGGTCGGGTCTGGATTATGCACTGAGTGGAATCTATGATTTGCTGCTGCTCGACATTATGCTGCCTGAGATGGATGGGGTTAGCGTCCTCAAGATGCTGCGAAAAAAGGGGATACCCACTCCCGTTATCCTGCTTACTGCAAAGGGTGAGATTACAGATATGGTCACTGGGCTGGACTATGGGGCTGACGATTATATCGCCAAACCTTTTTCCTCAGAGATCTTATTGGCAAGAATAAGGGCTGTACTAAGACGTAAAGGCGAGGTGATACCGGATGATGCTTTAAAGTTCGGGGATATTGAACTGAATACATCCAATCTGAAGCTTACCGTGGGTGGCAAAGAGATCAAGCTCAATCTAAAGGAATGTGAACTATTGGAGCTTCTTATCTTGAGGAAACAAGCCGTAACCTCCAAAGAACAAATTATTGAGAAGCTGTGGGGCTTCGATTCTGATGCTGAGCACAATAATGTAGAGGTGTATATTTCTTTTTTGAGAAAAAAACTGACCTTCTTAAATTCGACCGTACGTATTAGTACGATCAGAAACGTAGGGTATGTATTAGAGGTGACGACCTAATGTTCACGAAGCTCAGAAATCGGTTTCTTATTGTTAACTTAGTCACTATCTCGGTGATCATGCTGGTGGCCTTCATCTCGATTTATGTAATTACGTACCAAGATGTCCAAAACAATATTCAGATGGATCTTCACAGAATCATGGAAAACTACAAGTCTCCCGGTGGTGATACAGGACGAATGGGCTCAACTAAGGGAAGTTCCCAGTTACCCCATGCTGATAATAAACGTATGGATAACGGGACTCCACCTCCTGAACGGTCAGTCTCATTTATGCTGAAGATAGATACAGCGTCGAACCTCATAGGGAAAGATTCCAAATTTACTATGGACGATGAATTTTATAATACGGCTCTGCAAGAAGCGCTAAGTGCCGGTAAAGATACCGGAAGGTTCACCTTGGATAGCAGCAAATGGATCTTCAACATCCAGCATACGAGTGATGGGGCGATGCTTGTATTTCTGGACATCACTGCAGAGCAAAAAATCCTCACCAATCTAATCTATACCTTCTCTGTAGTTGGTTCGGTGATGCTGATTATCTTGTACTTCGCTAGCCGCTTTTTTGCTAATCGTTCAATTGCGCCGGTAAAGGAGGCTTTTGAGAAACAGAAACAATTTATTGCGGATGCTTCCCATGAGTTGAAGACGCCGTTGACCATTATTAACACCAATGCGGATGTTCTCCTGTCCAACAGTGATGACACCATTCACAATCAGTCCAAGTGGCTGCACTATATCAAATCGGAAACAGAGAGAATGACCAGCCTGACCAATGATCTGCTGTACCTGACCGAGATGGACGATTCCAGATCGAGAATGATTTATTCGAAATTCAATCTGAGCGACGTGGTTGAAAATATCATTTTAACGATGGAAGCTGTAATCTTTGAGAAGCATATCTCCCTTGAATATGACATCGAGCCTGATCTGACAGTGCTAGGCAATAGTGAACAGATCAAACAAGTGATTATGATCCTCTTGGACAATGCTGTAAAATATTCGAACCCTAAAGGCTCAGTCACCTTATCCCTTAAAAAACAACATAATGACATGGTGTTAGCAGTCACTAATACGGGGGAGGGCATTGCACCGGAGCACTTAGCGAGCATCTTTGACCGATTCTACCGTACAAATGCCTCCCGGGCGCGTAAACAAGGGGGATATGGCCTAGGACTGGCGATTGCCAAATCCATTGTTGAACAGCATAAAGGAAAAATTTATGCCAAAAGTTTCGTCGGCGAGTCCACCACGTTTTACGTACATCTTTCATAACTACAAATAAAAAAGACTCAAACCCTGTTATCACTAAGGTTTGAGTCTTTTTATTTATTTTACACTTCGCCCCAATAAATTTCGGTCTTATAATCAAAAAACACTTGCCCACTCTGGTTATTTCGTTCAAATATATTCCGCAGCTCAGTCATCATATTCTCATAGCTTGGATCTCCGGGGACCGGAGTGTAGGAAGACGATCGAAGCCGCCCGCTTAAGCCCTCCAAATCAAACACCTGCTGATTGCTAAAATGCGCTACTTGCATCTGTCCTTTCTTGAAAAAGGAGCTAAGGATCTCAGGGGTAATGTTCTTATGATTAACTTGAGTGTAGTTCGTGCCGAAGGTCTGCAGTAGCTGCTCATATTCCTCCAGAAATGGGGTACCGTAAGTAAGCCGGGAATTCCATATCAGAATAACTTTTCCACCCGGTTTTAGAATCCGCTTGAATTCCAATTGCGTTGCGTCCCTATCAAACCAGTGAAACGCTTGGGCGCATACTATAAAATCCATCGACTGATCTGATAATTCTGTATGTTCAGCAGACCCCGGCGATACAGAGAAATGGTTATCCTTTGCGAACTTCTCTTCCGCAGCTCTACGCATTTCCGGATTGGGTTCAACGGCAGTCACACAACTCCCGCGCTCCAGAAGTAATGCTGAGAATATTCCTGTTCCTGCACCAATATCAGCAATATCACAATTGGGTTGGAGCCCAATAGTATTGTACAAATAATTAATGGCTTCTCCAGGATAGCTCGGCCGATATTTCACATACGAATCTACCCGATTAGAAAATATTTCTTTGCTATTCATCCTTCGTCTCCTCCTAGGCGCTCAGGTTCATATTCACTTAATTTACCTTGGTAAACCAATCTCAGCCGATCACTTTGGCGAAAATCATCCGGAGTAACGAGTGCAGGCAGCTTATTCCATAACTTAATACCCGACCGCTCTAGAATTTCCGCTACAAATTGCGAACAAAAATAAGAGTTGCTGAATTCGACAGGCTCCTTTAGGGCAATGCCAATTACGCCGAGAATATTATAGAGATACTTTTGACGGCTTCGGATAAAGACTTGCAAGACCCGCTCCATTTTCTCCACTTCGCGGGCTGTAACTTGAAGTTCATATAGGACACATGTTGTATTTGGATATTTGCTGAACGTACCTGTCTTAATATCCTCCTTCACAAACCCTCCATTCAGGGGGTTGCTCGGATGCTTCCTGCCAAAGCTATACAGCTCAGAAAGCTCTCGATTAAAGGAGATCGAGGCATGATTATAGGGTGCTTTTGTATAGCCTTGAATGAGCTTCGTAAAAAGCGTCCCGGTATTCGTCAGTAATATAAAGACCGATGGATCTGCTGCCATTTACAATTTTCCCCTTATCAAGTTTGAACGTTTCCTTCATAATAACATATGAACCCATTAATGGAATCTACTCTAGGACAAGTTGGTGATCAGTTATCGACCGCTCTTTATTAACTATAATTCTTATCTTTGCGGCCCTATCGGCCATTCACTTGATGTATGTAGTTATAGGGAAGCTACAGCCAAATAAAGATTATACGGGCATTGGCTTTCGCATCAAGACGTGGTGGGGAATGCTTTTTATCTTTTGCCTAGCTACCCTATTTAATCCCCTCGTCTCTCTGCTGTCTCTCATGGTCCTCTGCTTCTTTGCACTGAAGGAGTATTTCTCCATGATGAAATCACGAAAATCCGACCGCAGGCTATTTCTGTGGGCGTACTTATCCATTCCGTTACAGTTCTACTGGATTTATATCGAGTGGTACGGAATGTTTATTGTCTTCATCCCAGTTTATGTATTCTTGCTCCTACCACTGCCCAGAATGATTAATAAAGGCACGGTTGGTTTTATGCGTAGTGTCAGCTCCACGCAATGGGGGCTAATGCTGATGGTATTCGGGCTTAGTCACTTGGCCTACTTTCAATTTGCTACACCGGAGTATGGAGCCGGGCTTGTACTTTTTCTAGTAGTGCTAACGCAGCTCAATGATGTGGTCCACTATCTGGCATCACTTTATGTAGGGAAGCGTAAAATAGTTCCCACCGCCAATCCGTATTTGACTTGGGAGGGTTTCGCTTTCGCATTTGTCATCACGACAGGAGTTTCCTATCTAATCTATCCCTACCTGACGCCGCTCAACCCAATCTTCGGGTTACTGTCAGGCATGTTGGTCAGCTTGAGCGGCTTCTTTGGCAGTTTAACGGTTTCCGTGTTAAAGCGGGATCTGCTAATCGGCGATGGCGATAAATTCGTGGCTTTGAAGCAAAGCCATTTAAGCCGGATCGATAGCTTGACCTACACTTCACCGGTCTTTTTTCATGTCATTCGTTATTTTTTCGACTTCATGTAGATCATCTGATGGGAAGCTTGAATCAGCCCTTCCATGAATGATTATGCAGTATCTTCATCATCTGTTCTTGATGGCTGGCGAACTGCTTATATCGATGTCCGTTGGCGCCCGAGGGGTGGGGAAATCCCCATAAGCAGCGTTGTTTATCTAGCTCACCTGCGGACACAAGGAGTTGAAGTATACTTTCCACTGTTTTTCCTAAGGGAATAATTAAGGCCCGGCTCAGTATGTTCAGCTCCTCACGCAAGGAAGATAATGCCTGCGCCCTGAGGAATGAATTTGAAAGTAGCTTGGGCTGGGTCCCACTATAATTTTTCTTATCCACGAACACAGGAAAACGCAATAAAGAGCTGGTGTGCAGGATCGTCTGCTGCTGCTGAAATAGTTCTTCACAAGAGGTTAGGTTCAAGTGTTGATGCAGTTTAAGTGTATCTAACATATGAATTAACGTGTTCCGCATGGAACCTGCGAATCTCGCCGCTTCCTTTGCTGTTCTACATACCTCTTCATCTGGCAAACCAGCTTCCAGACCTATGATCGCTTCTTGTATCGCTAAACCCATTTGTGTGAACCCGGGTGTTAACCCCATAATGATCACCTTAGCAGAAGGATTAATGTACTCATTATGGGGCGCATAATACATTTCCACCTTGCCATTACGCTCCATTAGAAGCTTATCCACCTGCAGATCCTCTTTAGTTAGCACTGTACCCTTCGGGAGTGAGAGGATCGCCGATTTATACTGATGCAGATAGTTAGAGAGGAGCATATCATCTGCCTCACAGGTCTCTATTTGTTATCGAACCACTCACCAGACGGCCTTCGTACCAGACAGCTTGGCGCTGCGCTCTTCGGGCTACTGCTTCTGCCGAACAGCTGGCATGCAACAGCACAAAACTAGCAGTGTCGCCAACCTTTGGCCATACCTGCTCGCCTTTTGGATCAAGGGGTGTTAATCCTCCTGTTATAAATCCGAGGGATTGAGATAATGCCAATTCATCGTTGCAGCCGTACAACTCCGCGTAACGTCCTGCCTTTTCCAATTGATCTCCATTACCAAAAGGGGACCAGTGATCGGTAAGACTATCTGTTGCCAGCTTCACTTTTACCCCTTGGCTATGCAGCATCGGAAGTGGCATCATCATTCTTCCAATAGGCACTGTGGATGCAATAGTCATACCCAGTGATGCCATCCGTTTAGCTACCTCTTCTGCCTCTTGCTGCTGAGCTCCTGCGAACCAGAACGCATGACTGACCGTGACCTTTCCTTGCAAGCCAGCTTCTTCCGTCAGATCAGCTAACCGCGTCAGTGTTTTCTTTCCCGCTTCTTTTCCATCATGTAAATGAATATCAATTCCGGCATTACTCATCACTGCTAGTTCCACCATCGTCTGAAGTGACTTCTCGATATCTCCATCCACCGTATAAGGATCTACTCCGCCTACAAAGGTTGCCCCCTCTGCCAGAGATTGTTTTACCAGTTGCACAGAATCCGAGCGCAGCAGGCCATGCTGCGGAAACGCCACAATTTCAGCTGAAATTGTGCCCGCGAATGTATTTAATGCTTGTACAGTTGCCTCTAATCGCTGCAAACCACTGACAGGCTCAATATTGCAATGGCTACGCACATGTGTGGCACCAAACCCCTGAATAAGCGTCAGGATGCTCTCTGCTTGTTGTCTCGCCATGGGCAGCAGCTTAGGCAATAATACCTTCTCTTCCTCAATCCGTTCGAAAACACTGGACGCAGGCTTTACCGCTCTCCATGGTCCACCGTAATACGTTTTATCTAAATGGATATGTGCTTCTTCGAAAGAAGGCAACATCAACAACTCTTTACAGTCATATTTCGGGAGCTGGCTCTGAAGCTCTATGTCTGCTCCAACAACTTCTGATATCTTATCCCCGTCAATGCGGAGATGACAAATCTTCGTATTCGTACCCGCTACTTGCCCATCCTCAATAACATAACCTTGTTCTAATCTTATATTGGTTAACCAGTAAGAAGCATTCAACATGCTACCCCATCCTTTTCTCAACAATTTATATAGGTACGGACCGCTTTACTCTAAATGTTACCATAGCCCTTGCCATATAAAAAATGATTGAGAAATTTCAATAGCTACAGATCAATCTGACCCCGATGTTTGACTCTGGATCTAGCTTCTCTACTATGACTAACTTCCTTGTTCAGCAGTTCATCCATCCGAAGACACTTCAGACCCTTTTTATCCATTTCTTTTAAGACTTCTTCTAATCCAGTGATCATATTCAAGGGCGCTTCTTCATCTGCCCACGGTGTATCTCCGCTGTCGTGTAGAACGATGATTGAGCCTGGTTTTATTTTTTTTATTAAGGCATCCTTTAATTGTTCTGCACTCAGTGAAGCTTTCCAATCTCCGACCATGACAGACCACAATACGATTCGATAAGATTCTCTTAGCAAAAAGAAATCCCCTAAATTAAGAAGCCCCCAAGGTGGGCGGTAAAAGATAGGCCGCTCTCCTGTAATTCGCTCAACAATGTCTGCTGTGCGATCTACTTGCTTCCGTCTATTGGTCCAGGGGAAGTGGATCCAGTTGGGTGTATGAGTATAATTATGAATGCCGATTTGGTGTCCTTCTCTGTGCATACGCTCGATCAATTCCGGATATTGCTTTGCCTTTTTGCCTAATACGAAGAAGGTCGCCTTTATGCCATGCTCTTTTAATAGATCTAGAAGTTCAGGTGTATAACAAGGATCCGGACCGTCATCGAACGTAAAGGCAATTTCCTTCTCTGCACCTACCTCCGAGTGAACCCCCCATCCCAATATTCGGGTAAGTGCAAAAGGAACGATCATATAAAGAACAATCACATCCACTGCTAAAATTATGAAGGCCCACATTAGGAAGCCGCCTCTGTCTTACGCGGGGCAAACCGCGCTTTCAAGGACTGCTTACTAAGCACAAGCATCATGGGAGATAACTTCTCTGTGCTGTCCTCTACACGATGTTTCCCTTCCGGATGCAGCATGCGCAGTAAGAAACGAAGGTATATCCCGAACCAGTGCCGCTGCCATTTGGACTTGATGGGGCGCTGCTCAAAACCTATTCCATGAATAATCCCCCGGTGAAGCAGCGTAATCCCGGTTAGCGCATTTACTTTGCTTAGTTCCGGATTGCTGTCTAGATCACGACTGATCTCCTTCATAGCCTCGCGAAGCATGCGTGCCGTACGAATTCCGGCCCGATCTGCGCCAAGCGTACGTGTCAGCTGCACGATCTGGCGATTGTCCAAATGAAGCTCACCCACCCAATCTCCCGGAAGTATCCGTTGCCCATCTTGGCAGACCAAAATTTCTCCGTGATATTTCAACACTACCAATTTACATATCCCGTATCTACGCACGGACTGACTACGAAATTTGGTGATGACAGCAAATACGTTCTCCCACATCATCCACAGGGATTGTGAGAATAATTTTATAAATGGAACTGAGGTTATCATCATTTTTCCTTCTTTCCTGTTTGAGTTTATCTTCTAGCAAAATCCTTCACTAAACGCCGCGTATACCTGCCGATCATCTTTACCAGACTGTTTCCGAGATAAGCACCTATCCATAGAGACACTGCACCTAACAACATGAAGAAAAGTGAGATGTTGAATGTTTTATTTTCAATCCCAAATAGCGTTATAGAGGATACATCTAATAAATACAGGATAGGTGACAACAGGAGAATAATAGGGGTCAAGTAAAAAAGAGTGGCACAAATGAGACTGACCATGCCGATGCCAAGTTGCAACATCAACCCTATAATCGCTCTCCAGTTATGATTATCCTGCAACTCCATCTTCACCTTTTCCCACAAGCTGCCTTCTTCGTGAGATCGGGTTGGTAGCGTGCGAACGGAGATATCGGTATAGACTTTAGTTCGAATTCGCTCATACTGTAAAAAAGTCTCGGTAGAACGCAAAACATAATAGAGGATCGGAATCCCCACTAAGGTGAAGGACATCGCAACTCCAAAGGTAATACCCACCAAATAAAAACAAAAGTAAAATAGCCCTGTGGCAAAAGTAATTAATAAGAAACAGAAATTTCTCACATGTTTCCGGATCATTTGATTCATGCTTTTCTCTCCCTCTCTGCAATAAAAAATTGTTCATATCTAAGCAACTCTTATGCTAGTGCTTTTGGTGTAAAATCGACCAGTGCCATAATGTCATATGACAAAAAAAACACCTTACTGCCTACTCCCACAAGGGAAAGCAAACAATAAGGTGCCCATCAATTTCAAATACTTCGGTCAGGATTAATCCGAAATGCCAAAAGCCTTCTCGACTGCCTCCTCACGGTTTCGTACCCCGAGCTTAGCATAGATGGTGGACGCGTAATTTCTCACCGTTCCATCGGACAGATATAGTTTAGCGGCAATAGATTTATAACGCATTCCCTTCGAGAGGCATTCTAGAATCTCCAGCTCACGCGGGGTCAGCCCATATTCATTATTCTTCTCCGTCGGCGGCGCCTCTGAAGCTGGATGCATCTCATAGTGATCAATTAATACATTCGTAATATCGGGTGTAATCATCTTTACGCCCCGATGTACGAGACGTATTCCTTCGAACAGCTCCTGCGGCTCGGTAGACTTTAACAAGTAACCATCTGCCCCATTTTGCAGTGCCTCGACTGCCATATCTGCTTCTTGAAAAGTAGTCAGGATCAAAACTCGTACCCCTGGCCACTTTTGCTTAATAAGCTTAGTCGCTTCTGCACCGTCCATGCCTGGCATATTTAAGTCCATCAGCACCACGTGAGGTTGTTCCTGCTCGCAGAGGCTTATTGCTTGTTCACCATTCTCAGCTAACCCAATAATCGCAAAATCCGGCTCCTGCTCTAGAATAATTCGCAGACTATCGCGGATATAGGGTTGATCATCCACCAGCAATAAACGAACCGTTTCCTCCTGTATCTCTTCAAGCCTTGGTAAACTGCAGGTCACTAAGGTTCCTTCCCCTGGTTTAGAGTAGAAATACACCTGTCCTTGCAAGTTGGAGGCACGCTCCTTCATCGCATTCACACCAAATCCTGCTTTTAAATCTTCAGAGCCTAATCCATTATCCTGCACATCCAGCCGAATCAACTTCTCTTCATAATGTAAGCTGATGACAATTTCAGTGGCGTGACCATGACGTGCAGCGTTAGTTATCGACTCCTGCAAACATCTGTATAGTGCCATTTGGGCCTGCTTAGATACTGTATACGGCTCTCCGAATGTTCTTAAGCGAATCTTAACCTTGGAGAAGGTCTGGAAGTCATCCACTAATTTCTGTAGGGACTGCATAAGCGTCAATGCATCCTCCGAAGCGCCCACATGGTGCAAATATCGCCGAACATCATCCAAGCCATTGCGGGTTAGCTTTAACAAGGCATCTATTTTGTGCTCTCCTTCAGAGGTGTTCACCTCCGAACGTAAAGTCTCTAGCCCCATAATAATTGAAGTATAAGAATGCCCCACCGTATCATGCAGATCTTTGGATAAACGATCTCGTTCTTCCAGAAGTGTCATACGTTCAACTTGCGAGATATACTGCTCTAAAACAGCATTTTGCTCCTTAATAATTCTACCCTGCTTGTGATTCACCACTAGTAAATGAAAAGCGAACCCAAGCGTATACACTAAACCCATGTTAAAAATCATTGATACAGCATCCATTTGTTGTGACAATCTAGATAACATAATTGGAATCAAAATGACCGTGATCGGAGCTGTCCAACGATAGGACTTCTCTGCACTATTGCTGGCAATCATAAAAGCGATAGGCAGAAAAGTTACGTATGATTCAGGAAACAAAGCAGCCAAATATAAGCAAAGTCCACCCGAAAAGAGGATCTCCGCCATCAGATAATACTTGTAGTGCAGCTGCAAACAAAACCAAGGCACAGAAAAAGAGACCACGCCCCAAACAAACGCGATCCAGAACGGAATCGTAAAATCCTCCGAAAGATAACACATGGTGACCAAAAAAGAAGTAGAAAAACAAATCCGAAACAGGAGGACGAGCCAATCGTACCAGAACCACTGTTTGACCAGATTAAACAAGACATTTCCCCCTATATACTCTGCTGACTTAATCTTTATTATAGTGTAACCCCTTAAGGACTCACTAGTTACAAAAAGTCATGAGTTGAGATGACATTTTTACTAATGGTGTAATTAGTGTAATTGATCATTCAATGTCCCTCTGAATAAGCAGCTTTTTAAAGCAAAGCCCAGACTGTATGATAGTACATATTATTTGTCCATAAAATTGTAGTAAACCAATCAAACCAATAGGTCCGTAAATTTTATAACGTATGACCAGTATCGGGGGAATAATAACTATGTTAGCCGCACTACTTCATGGCATTGCACTAGCCTTTGGATTAATTCTTCCACTTGGCGCACAAAATGTCTTTGTATTTAACCAAGGGGCCTCGCAGCCACATTTTAAAAAAGCCATTCCCGTTATTGTTACAGCCGCTTTATGCGATACCCTGCTTATTTTATTAGCCGTATTAGGTGTTTCAGTCCTTGTGTTTGCCATCCCCGTTCTGCAGAACGCTTTATTTGCTGTAGGACTTTTATTTCTTTTGTATATGGGATGGTCTATCTGGAAAAGTACACCGGCATCGTCAGCGCAAGACGCAACCCCTTTATCCTCCAAAAAACAAATCCTGTTCGCGCTGTCCGTTTCTTTATTAAATCCACATGCGATTTTGGATACTATTGGCGTTATCGGCACTAGCTCGCTTAGTTACACAGGTGTAGACAAAGTTGTATTTGCTGGCGCGACTATCCTAGTGTCATGGATTTGGTTCTTTGGGCTGGCTGTAGCCGGAAAAACCGTAGGACAAATCGACTCAAGTGGCAAAATCATGCGGATCATTAATAAGATCTCCGCGATCATTATCTGGACCGTTGCTGCTTATATTGCCTTCAAGCTTTTTTAAATGGAGGAAAAAGAATGCCGTACACGAATTTGCCGTATAATTATGTCCAATTTACACCATAATGTACTAGAATTTTGACTTACGGCGCAGAATGAGGTACATTACAATTTGGACGAACAATTAACAAACCAAAATACTATAATGTTCGCATTTAGAGGTGTAAATTATGAAAGAAGTATTCGATTATGAAGATATTCAATTAATTCCTGCAAAATGTATCGTAAACAGCCGTTCGGAGTGTGATACATCAGTCACCCTCGGTGGGCATAAATTTAGATTGCCGGTGGTACCTGCCAACATGCAAACCATCATTGATGAGAAGATCGCTATCTCCTTGGCGCAAAATGGCTATTTCTACATTATGCATCGTTTTGAACCGGAGAAACGTACGTCTTTCATCAAAGACATGCACTCCCGTGAATTAATCGCATCCATCAGCGTCGGAGTTAAAGAAGAAGAGTATGATTTCGTCGAACAATTATCCAAAGAACAGCTGGTTCCGGAATTCATTACAATTGACATTGCACATGGCCATTCCGAAGCAGTCATTCGGATGATCAAACATATTAAACAATACCTGCCTGCTAGTTTTGTTATTGCAGGAAATGTAGGAACACCTGAAGGCGTTAGAGAATTAGAAAACGCTGGGGCTGATGCTACTAAAGTTGGGATTGGACCAGGGAAGGTATGTATCACTAAGATCAAAACTGGATTCGGTACAGGCGGCTGGCAGTTAGCTGCGCTACGCTTGTGTGCCAAGGCTGCAAGCAAGCCTATTATTGCCGATGGAGGCATTCGCACACACGGTGATATTGCTAAATCCGTACGATTTGGCGCTTCTATGGTCATGATTGGTTCACTATTTGCTGGTCATGAAGAATCTCCGGGTGAAACCATCGAAATCGCTGGGAAGCTCTATAAAGAATACTTTGGCTCCGCTTCAGAATACCAAAAAGGTGAAAAGAAGAACGTCGAAGGTAAGAAAATTGCGGTTGAGCATAAGGGGGCTTTAGCAGAAACCCTAAGAGAAATGGAACAGGATCTTCAATCCTCCATCTCTTATGCAGGTGGCAATAAATTAGAGGCTATCCGTAATGTGGATTACGTTATCGTTAAGAACTCCATTTTTAATGGAGATAAAGTCTATTAATTGAATACACAGGTGGGCAGGATGACTTAGGTCAATCTTGCTCACCTTTTTTTATGAGAACGAGTTCCGCTGGCCTACTTTGGGGTAATGGTAAGAATAAACTTCTATTAGATCACAATAGAGAGGATTATCCTTATGCGGCAAGCTATGATTATTATTAACCCCTCATCCGGTAAAGAGGAAGCCAGCCAATATGTCAGATACGCAACAAGAGTCCTAAGTGACAAAGACTACTCCGTTACGATCAACGAGACGGCAAAAGAACTAGACGCCACTCGTTATTCCATCACTGCTTGTGAGGAAGGTTATGACCTGGTTGTCTCTATCGGCGGGGATGGCACGCTTCACGAGACCATTAATGGTCTTATCGATCAGGAACACCACCCAATATTAGGTGTGGTTCCTTTAGGAACGGCTAATGATTTCGCCCGTGCATTACAAATTCCACTGAATCCCGAAATAGCCATTCAAACCCTTGCCTCCTCTAACCTAAAAAACGTAGATATCGGTCGCTTAAATGACCGCCTATTCGGCAACGTTGTTGCTGTAGGTTCAATTGCCGGATCATTATCCTCTGTATCCTCCGAAGATAAAACCAAACTCGGCTCATTGGCATACTTGAAAGAAGGTCTTAAACAACTTACAAGCCCTACAGCCCACCCCCTTGTCATTCACCATGATGAACAAATATGGCAAGGAGACTCCTTACTCTTTCTCGCCGTATTAACCAACTCAGTCGGCGGGTTCGAGAATCTAATACCGGATGCTGCGGTTGACGACGGTCTGCTTCATTGTTTTATTATTTTGGACCTCAGTATATTCAATACCATTACAGCCAGTATATCTTTACTGCTGGGTACCCTCAAAGATCATAAAGACGTTGTCTATTTCACAGCCCACAATGTAAGTGTAAGCTCTCCAGAAACCGTAAGAACCAATGTAGATGGCGAAGAAGGTCCAACTTTGCCTATTACACTAAGTGTTCTCCCTCGTCATATCCAAGTCATTGTGCCAGAAGTGGACTAACAAACAAAAAGCAGTCCGGAACTCAAAAAGTTCCAGACTGCTGCCCTTAATTTATGGACGCCCCGATCCATATCTTCCTACTAATCAAATGACTAAGAAGTTATTTCTATTCCACTACAATAAATTTTTTGCCTAATAACCACATTCCGCCGCTAATCCCTAAGAAATAAATAGGCATCGTCAGTAATGAACCATTATGAAGAGCGCTCATTCCCCACGTCGCCAAGCTAACAAGCAAATAATAGCCCAAGCTAAATATTGCGCCTGCTGTTCCTACAACATCCTGAAATTGAACAAGAGCAAGACTTAGACAATTAGGTAAAGCAATCCCTGCACCCATTAATAGGACAAACAGCGCTATTAGAATACATACGATCACTATCATGTCCGGCAACGAGACAAGACTGCTTGCGATTGTTAATAGCAAGGCTCCGCCCGCCATTACTAGACAGCCGATATGGATTATTTTTTCTGGGGCATAGAGGGTTAATAACCTTTTGGAGATCATTGCTCCTACAATCGACGCCAAAGCCACAATAATGCCGAGAAAACCATAGACTCCTGGCGAAATCTGAAAGTGTTCAATAAATATAAAAGGAGCTTCAGCATAATAGCTGAATAAGATTCCGTTAATGCCTCCAATTAGTAATCCAAACACCAATACACGTGGCAATGCGAGCATTTTTTTGACTATAGGCAGAATAGCCACCTTTTTTCTCATGGAAACATCAGTGGTTTCTGGCAGCTTCCAAAAAGCATACATAAATAACAACACACTCATCATCACTAATGTAAAGAAAACCGCTCGAAAACCAAAAGCTTGATCCACCCATCCGCCAATTAACGGACCTACTGCGGGAGTAAAAGCAATGACCGCCGAGATTTGGGCAAACATAACATGCCGTTTATTCCCGGAGACACTCTCACGAAGAATGGTTTGGGTAATAATCGAACCTGTTGCTGCTCCAAACGCTTGTATAAACCGGCTGACTAACAGCAGATGAATGGATTCTGAGTAAAAACACATCAGGCTTCCCATACCGTATACAAGAAGTCCAGCCAGCATGGAAGATCTCCGCCCGATGAAGTCAGACAACCAACCCCAGCTAAAAACACCTAAAGCAAATCCAATAAAATATATACTTAACGTTAACTGTACAGAACTATTGGTGGCCCCAAGTGCTACTGCGATATCCGGTAACGATGGGGTGTAAATCGTCTCACTAATTTGCGGAAAAGCCACAAGAACAATCATTAAAAGTAACGATGGTGCTGCATATTTTTTCATCTTATTTTCGCCCTCCTACAAGCTTATATCCTCGAACAACTACAAGAATATGAGCCTAGCTAGGGAAATGGGGGCATCATTATGGCAAGACGACTATAGATCATCATGTTAGAAAATCACCTTTCATTGTTATGCTTTCATTGTTATATAGGAGGGCTTACCCGAAGATATCGGGCAAAGATTTGAGTTTCAATTATTCAACCAAAACATCATTATACACGGTAATAGAAAAGCTCTCAAACGAATCGCTTCGCCTGAGAGCTTATTTAGGTTAGGAATTTTGTTCTGATAATCCATGTATAGTTACGCCAACAGCGCTGGATTTCTTTTTGTCCTGAGAAGCATGTAGCTTTACCATCACAAATCTTGCAAACGGCTGTATTAATATACTTTCAGCGAACAGTGCAATTAGGAAATTTCTTGGCCAATTGGCTAAGAAGTGATTAAACGTTTGAGAACTCAACCCGTTTCCGATAATGTCTCCAATAAACGTCATACAAAATGACATCCCTAGTACGGTGAACAAGATACGGAATAGGATTTTGGCGTTGAAGCTATCTGTGGATTGTGTGAATGTAGCTGTCAGCTTTTCGGCAATACGGCCAATAACAACAGGCTCAATAATCATGACAATTACCCAAATGATCGGAAACACCTTAAGAATCGTTAAGGCAACCTCACCATTAAATTCTCCAACCCCTAAAATGATATTTATTGAAGACATAAACAGTACCGTCAGTGTACAAATGATTGCACCATATAATGCCCCCTCCTTACCGTTTCTTGGTAATCTTGCTTCTTGATTCATGATGTTCTTCCTTTCAATATTGTCGGTAATAGTTTGGCGATAGTTTTTAAGGGAGTTGTAGATTTTTGCGTTAGGCACAACATCATCGCCCCTTCAATCGAAGCCGTCATCCACAAAGCCATATCGGAGGCTGATTCCTGCGAATAACCTTCAGTTACAAGCTTATCGCAGTAAATTCGTTCCATGTTCTCATAGAGCAAGCTACATGCCTGGCGAACAGGTTCACTCACCGTAGCCATTTCACTGACAATACTGCTAAAGGTATATCCGGTAATCGTGCCCTCAGTTTCTAAGTTGTGAACTAACTTGTCAATCATGGATTGTGTAGCTTCTAACGTCGATGAATGCTTTTTAAAAATATCCTCAATATCTATCGTAATTGCTTCATTTAAGCCCTTTAAACAAGCAATTAATAGTTCTTCTTTTCCATTTGGAAAATGATGATAAAGCGCTCCTTTGGTCACATTACAGGCTTTTAAAATTTCACTCACGCCTACATTTTTATATCCTTTTTGCTGAAAAAGAAGTGTCGCCGTCTCAATCATTAGCGATTTTGTATCCACAATAACGTACTCCCCCTAACATACCAACCGGTCTGTTTGTTATTATAACAATATAAAAATGATTAATGTAAGTCTTTTTTGCTTTTTTTCAAAAAATATTTCATTATTTTCATTTATAACAGCAAAAAAAGCTTAGAAAATTGTGTCGAAAGTGGAATTGTTGCAGTATCACTTGGATTAATGATATCATTCTGAGGAAACTTATCTTACTTTAAATATGAAGGAGGAATACCCGGTGAAAAAGAGATCGCTAAAATATCTATCTTTTGGTATTGGGTATTCTACTGCTGTTTTTTTCTAGAATTAATTATTGATAGGATAGGTCTGTCAAAAATTAAAAGAAACTAAAAAACAGCGGAGATATATAACTTAGATCTCGTTATGTATCTTCTATTTAAAGGAGAATTCACAAAATGAACTTAAATAATAATGTTATTACAAGATATAATCCAGAGAATATTGCTAAACCGGTTGGTAACTATAGTCATGTAACAAAAATAAGTAGAAATGCTGAAATGTATGTATTTTCTGGCCAAATTGGAATCGATCAAAACAATCATATCCCTACAGATTTTAACCAACAGGTAACAAATACGATGAGTAATATTGTTGAAGTCCTTTCTTCTCAAAGGCTAACACCTGATAATGTAATCAAAATCAACATTTGGGCTACGGAAGAAATCGATTGGAACCATTTCTATGAAATTTGGAATAAAGTATTCGGCATGACACCTCCTTCAATGACAATTGCTTATATTAAAGGATTAGGGTTACCTGAATTAAAAATTGAGTTAGATGTATGGGCTGCTGGTTAAACCCTAAATCAAGAGGGAGTAATTTAATTTTCTGTACACAAAACGAGCCTTAGAAGCGATTCTAAAGGCTCGTTTTTCTAACTACCCCTTTATACCAAAAAGGGCTCAGTTTCCTGAGCCCTCAAATACTTACCCTACTATGTTTTTATATCTGAAGAATTGTCCCAACATTCCACGTTCTCCAAACCCTCTATGCTATCTTTATAAAAGACAGGGTCCTTGCCTGCACGCTTCTGGCGCTTATAATCCTGCAGGGCGGCAAAGGCCACCTTAGATAATAGAAGAATAGCGATCAAATTCACGATGACCATGAAGCCCATAAATAAATCAGCCAAATCCCATACCAATTGAACCTTAGCTACGGAGCCAAAAATAATCATCGCCAAGACGCTGTATCTATAGAATAGTAATACTTTTTTATTGGAGTTCAAGAATTCTATATTGGTCTCACCATAATAATAATTTCCGATTAACGTACTGAAAGCAAACAACAAAATCATGATCGCTAGGGATCCAGAGGCCCACGAACCAATATGTTCGCTTAATGCCGCTTGTGTCAGCTTAATTCCATCCAGCCCTGGCTGTTTATACGCATCAGATAACAAGATAATAAAAGCAGTACTCGAACAAATAAGTAACGTGTCTGTAAGTACACCCAGCGCTTGCATCAGCCCTTGTTTCACCGGATGACTAGTTGTTGCAGTTGCCGCAGCATTTGGAGCACTACCCATCCCCGCTTCGTTGGAGAATAGTCCTCTTTTCACCCCTTGCAGAATGACTGCCCCAAAAGATCCCCCCGCGATTTGTTCAAATCCAAAAGCACTTTTCACAATAAGCGCCAGAATCGCCGGTATTTCCGTAATATTAATTAACATAATAATAACAGCGGCCCCAATATAGATCCCTGCCATTACCACTACAATATATTCGGACATTCTAGCAATACGTTTAACCCCACCAAAGATAACAGCCGCAAAAGCAGCAGCGACTACAAGTCCAAGAATCACCCGATTAGTGCCAAATGAATTCTCAAAGGCCACTGTAATCGTATTGGATTGAACTGCATTAAATACAAGACCAAAGGATAACGTGATCAAAACCGCAAATACCGCGCCCATCCAGCGTTTTTTCAGGCCTTGCTCCATATAATAGGCGGGACCACCACGAAATCCAGTCTTGTCCTTCACTTTATACACCTGTGCCAGAGTACTTTCAATAAATCCGGACGCTGATCCAATAATAGCTATGACCCACATCCAAAAAACAGCTCCTGGTCCACCTATTGCGATAGCAATTGCGATCCCTGTAATATTCCCTGTCCCAACCCTTGCTGCCATACTGATACAGAAAGCCTGAAACGACGAAATGGAATCTTTTGACCTTTCATTGGACTCTTTAAGGACCCTAAACATTTCTTTAAACATGCCAAACTGAACAAACTTCGATCGAATGGTGAAATAAATTCCACAAACAATAAGCAGAACCACCAAAATTTTCGACCAAAGAAAGTCATTTGTTGCGCTAATCATACTGTCTAACATTTGTTGCATGTGAATCCGCCTCTCCATTGTGTCGATACCCAGTTCCTGAACCTTAAGTTACATAGTATTTTCAAATATAACAGCCCTTATTTCAAAAGCCAACAAAAAAAATTAGCCAGCAACACCATACCTCACACCGGTGTGAGAGCTATTTCTCCATCTTCATCTGAGCCACAAGCTGCTTTAGAATAATATAGGCTTTTTTTACATTAATTATATTTAATCACATACGAGTTGTATATAATTAAGGCTTTCACAATTAATAGTAAATAAGGAGGCTGAATAAAAAAAGCAGCCGGTGGAAGAAATGTATGACTACAATGTATGCGCGTATTTATATCGTGGAAAACATTTGGTTTGATCCCACCGTTGTTTTGAACCATCCAACTATGGGATCGCTTGAGACATCCACTTCCAGTATTATCTTGAATAATCATAGAGCAGATATTTTCGAGGTATTAATTAGCCACAGCTTTAAAATATTGGTACACCTGATTTAACTTCTTATCATGTTTCCCTTTCGGACTCTCCATATTCCCAAATTCGAAAAACTTCACTTTCTTGATGCCACAATATTGAAATAATGCTTTTCTCATCAGCACTTTATGGGAATTATTCAACCAATATAAAGGATAGAGGGTCGGCCCCTTCATGCTGGAAATGCAAACCACTGACTTTCCTTTCAGCAGCCCTTCGGGGATGAGGCCACCCTTTTCTCTGTAAGCGAAATTAGAAGCAAACATTTGGTCAATATAACCGAGCAACATCGCGGGGGGACGTCCCCACCAGATTGGATACACAAACACAATTTTATCGGCCTGACGAATCTGCTCCCGATACTTCTCGAGCTTGGGATCAATATGCATGTCTCTTCTACGTTTATTTTCATTAAAGACCAGCACAGGATCAAATTGCTCTTCGTAAAGATCAAGGACCTCTATCTTCGTGATCTTTTGATTCTCATTACTTCCCTGAATGACTTTATTGAAAAAAGCATAACTTAAACTTTTATGATTCGGATGTGTATAGATGACTAAAACGTTCATTGCTCCACCTCTTTAATTATCATTTGATAACAAAATGGTATCACAACCGTTATTTAGTTGTCAAATGATAATTGTATTATGATAATTATTTTGTTAATGTTTACAATAAGAGGTGATCCTTATGGACAAACAAGCGTTTTTTCAGAAAATTGTTACCTTTACGACAGCAGTCCATGAAGTAACATTTGACTTTACCAAAGATGTTAGACCGGAAGGCATTACGCCCGTTCAATATAGTATTCTGGAATATATTGCGGTTAGCCAGCCTGTTACCCTCAGCCAAATCAGCGATTGTAAGAATATCTCTATGCCGAATACCAGCCGTGAGCTCAAGAAATTAACAGAAAAAAACCTGTGTGAGAAGCTTGATGTCGCCGAGGACCGGCGTAAGCAAATGATTCGGTTGTCTGATGCTGGACAAGCGATGATGAACGAGGCTTTTGAACGGATCGGTGAACGTTTTCTGAACCGGATTAAAGAGGTTCCCCCAGAGGAATTAGCCGAGATTAACCATGCCCTCGATATCCTGCAATCTAAGGTGTTTAGCACCCAGCAATGATCCGAGAAAAAGACAGCAGAGCAGCGGTTCCCCATTAATGGGGGCACCGCTGCTCTGTGTTTTGGGTCGTTGGTTAGCTGACTCAAGACCGATTATTGGCTAGTAAAACCCAACGACTTCGAATCAGCCTCACCTTCAGCTAAATCGCCGAATCGTATTCGTCCACTGAGGCTTTCGGACCCAGATGACGTTATTGGCATGTTTTTAGCCTTTTGTGCGTAGTTTCGGACTCCAGCGACGCTATTCCTATGAATCGGGTTCATATTGGGTGTTTTTTATGCCAATAGCTGCTATGCGGTCCGTTGGCATTCCAAATATGCGAAAAAGCTGCATTTAAGGTCAGCTGAGTCCGAAAGACGCTTCCCTAATAATCACCTAATAGAAAAAGGCACTCCTCTTAAGGAATGCCTTGATTTGATTATAAGTATTCTTAGCCAGCGAAATGGACTATTTCACCAGTCCGCTGATAAAGGTCTCAAAATTATCAGCCAAACGTGTGATTTTGTATTTGTTATCCCGATCTACATGAATAACCTCAGGTTCGCCATCATTCCCGAACTCGCGGTAATCCAGCATTACCACTTCATTCTCAGAAGGACAATCACAAATCACCACGCCAACTTCAGGATAACGTCCATTTTCAATCACAGTCCGGCTGCCTGAAGCTCCACACAGCGACTTATTCTTATCTCGTCCAATTCCGAGGATACCAGAAATCGTAATAAATTCTCCTGTTCCCGGAATCGGATAACGATTGTTATGAGGAATTCCCCCATTATGTAACTTCATCATATCCACATAGGAAGCAGGCAGCTTGAAGACCAGCTCTTCTTGTACTGATGTAATCAATGCATCTGAAGGCGGATCAGAGATATATTCTGAGAACGCATACTCGCTGTCATCCCAGAAATTAGTGGTATCCAACGCGATTACAGGCTTCTTAGCAGGTTTGCTTACAGGCTTTTTCGCAGCTTTTTTAGCCAATTTACGTTTGATCCAGCCCAGAAACTCCAATGTGTCTTCATCATCAGGCTCCAGCTGATCGGCAATCGTAAACGCTTTTAAAGCTTCGTCATATCTTTTCAGGTAATAATAAGAAACCCCGATACGGTAATGCCAGAGCGGGTCACCTTCACCCTCTTCTTCAATGCTCAGATACTGCTCTAAAGCCTCTTCATATTGCCCGAGATTATTAAGCGCCCTGCCCAAATGACTAGTCAGAACATAATCTCTTTCCTCTTCAGGAATTTCCGTGATTGCATCCACGATTTCTTGAAATTCATCTTCCTCATGCCATTCATCCAATTTTGCCAATAACTCATCACTCATCATTAATACCTCCTATTAACGATCACTCAAAATACCTATTAGAAATTATACCATTTCTAACCTATGCCCAGCCAATAACGCATGTCCTAGCCATATCAATCAAAAGACAACTTCCCTTTTTGCTGTGAAAAACAGACCGCAGCGTTTATCTGCGGCCTGTTTTTCGTATACAGAAAACCATTTATTTATGGGTAACTATAATTGCTGCCTTCTATCTTGCCTTTACGACTGCATCCCGTTTTCGATCCTCTGCAGGAACTCTTCAGCGGCACTATAGCCAAGCTGCTTAAGGTACCAATTATTCGCAGCCGCTTCGATCAGGCCAGCCACATCGCGGCCAGGCTGAAGCTGAACTTCAATATGCGGAATTTGCACGCCAAGATAGTCTGTGAACTGGGGTTCGATTTCGAGCTCATTATTCAAGGAATTCTCCCGCCATGGTGACAACTCGATGTCGAGTACAATTCGTGTCTCTTCCTGAAAAGCTCTACGCCCGTACTGCCGTACAACATTGATCAGACCAATACTGCGCAGCGCTAGGAATTCACGGGTCGTTTCATTATGTGTGCCAAGAAGCGTAGCCGGTCCCAGCTTCTTAAGCACAACTACATCATCGGCCACAAACCGATGACCTCTTCTAATGAGCGTGTGAGCGGTTTCGCTTTTTCCGATCCCGGACTTGCCTCTCAATAGGACCCCTATGCCGGACACGTTCACACACACTCCATGAATTGAAAGTTCAGGCGCCAGCGCCTTCACCAGATAAGTATCAATCTTTGCGATGAACTCTGACGTCGTCTCTTCCGTTCGAAGTAGTGGTATACCTTCTTGGTCGCAGAATAAAGTCAAATAAGGAATCTCCTGCTGACCCGTCGTCACAATAAAGCATGGGGGATGATACTTAACGATATTGCCAATATGTAACTTGCGTTGCTCAACGCTTAGCTTTAGCAGATAATTGATTTCTTTGCGGCCCAATACTTGTACTCGCTTCATGGGGAAAAAATCGAAGTAACCCACGAACTCCAGGCCAGGTCTATGTGTCTTTGAGCGAGTAATCTCACGGTCCATGCAGCTAGCACCCGCAAGCACTTCCAGCTTAAACGTTTCCGTAAGGCTTTGAACGGTAATCGATTTCAATGTTGTTCTCCTCCTGTGGCTACGTATTTTGAATACGTAATACGGTTACCGGGATATATTCAACGACGAATAGAATGATTCCTGCAAAAGAAATAGGCAGATCAAGAGATATTAACAACTATGTTCCTTCAAGATAATTAATAAGGTATATCTCCGGCTGCGTGAGAAATTCTGCAAAACTACATAAATCCGCGTACGTCTGATGTTCCACGTCGTAACAGCCGATCAGGCCTTTTTTCTTCGGATTCCACATAAGCAGCAGATCAGAGTAATTATCTATATCGGCTGACAGACGGAGCAGCTTTTGCCGGCCGATTTTCATTTCAATGGTATCAGTTAATGTGAAAAAGTCGATATATCTAATTTCATATTCATTTTGTGTTAGCTCAAGACGCAGATTTTTTCCAGTAAGAAAGCTAACCAATTCATCAGACAATTTATATTTTCTCAGCTCAAACTTCTTGTTCTCGATATCATGAAATTCAGCCGGCTCTAACGATTTCAAATAGTCAGCCAAAGCTGTATTCTTATTACTCACTGCAATGGTGTACGGGCGATCGCCATCTTTTTCTGCCAAGGTAACGTCTGCGCCACGTTCAATCAAAAATTGTACCATCGCTTGATTACCCATTCTTGTGGCAACTGTTAACGGAGTCGCTTGATAAGGATAGACCATATCGGATTTGTTGTAATTAATGTCCACCCCATGATCCAGTAAATAAGTAACGGTCTTAAGGTCATGATCTGACACCGCTTTGCGTAATACACCCCCACCATGCTGCTTAATATCTAATCCTAGCTCATGTATGAGCGGGATATTGTTTTTGTTGCCATAGTAGGCTTGCGAATATGCACCTGACTTGACCTGATTAAGCTTGTCCAGTTTAGCCCCTTGTGCTGCAATATAGCGGACGATATCTTCTTTGCAATAGCGAACCGCGAGCAAAAAAGCCGGATTATTCTTCACATTCAGATTTACACCGTGCTGTACCAGCAGCTTTATGACATCCATTCTCTCTGATATAAGCGCCAAATCTAACGGGGTTAACGTAGTATATTGGCTAAGGACGATGCCCTCTTCAATATCCCAGCCTGCTCTAATGGCAGCCTCTAATTCCGGAATGTTTCCATTGTAAATATGCATGGCCATTTGCGGCAGTTCCTCGAACTTCCCTATATCCTTCAGACGGATCATCCATTATCCACTCCTACTTCAAGTATTATGAAGAGTATAGAGAACCGTATAGTAAAAAACAATCCAAACTAAGGATGTTGTTCTAACAAATAGTCCTCATAATGTTCAGATCGGCAAGATTATTGCTGCTATTTCAAAAAAATAAACAGAAGCTCCGTTAATACACGAAGCTCCTGTTTACAATTTATGATGGTAAGTAAAGTTGAAGCAGCTTGCTGTTGGCAGCGAGAAAGCTGGCTATATCCCTCTTTATCCTTGGATGTCCCGTCTCACCTCTTGCTCGGCAAGAATCTCGTTATCTTCCGCGTTATCCCGCGTCACTTTCTGAACGCCAATAGCGCTATAAGAAATCAAGAGAATAACAGCTATGTAATACCCCTTTACATTTAATTCAAATGGAGCATTGTAAAGGCCAATAAAAAACATCGCATACCCGATAATCAAACCCACAAAAGCCATAATTGTGAAGGCCCCTGTGTTTCTCATCCTGTGTTTAGGGTTATCCAAACGAAATTCTTTATCCTCTGTATTGTCCCTAACCACCTTTTGCACAACGATACAGGAAATCGTAATTAACACCATACAAAGCAAATAATACCCTTTTACGTTTAGCTCCCAAGTGTCGTTGTACACTCCCAAACAGAATAGAAAAAGTCCTGCCCCCAATGCAAAATACGATGCCCCCGTAAAAGCAGCCGTGTTGCGTTTGCGATATCTCTGATTCATCTGATAATTCCTCTCCCACTACAGACTTGAATGATGATATATCCTTCTCCACTATACCGTGGAACATCGGTAAAATTCTACCATGAATCAGGTTGTTTTAGGGAATTTCAGGATTTTTTTTACTATACAAATATAAAATAACGCAAACACCGAAAGGACGGTCTCAGTCCCATACAATATAGGACAAAAACCGCCTCCCGCGATCTCAGCAACATATATTAGAAAAATGCTACTGCCTTTCCTGGTCCACCAATTGCTGCTGTGCGAGACGAATCATTTCGCGGACCATCGATCCACCAATTTTACCGCCGATCTGGCCCACCGATTCTGTGCTCAAATGACCATTTTGACCGTGCTCCAAAGGGACACCCAGTTCTTTTGCAACTTCGTATTTCACATCATCAGGCCGCTCCGGATCTACGTCATACCCCTCGCGGCGCATCACTTCCGCTTTAAAAATTTGCATTCCGCGGCTGGCTCCCGGCACTGCATATTTCCTGTTTCTTCTAGACATCCTTATCCCCTCCCAAACCTGTTTTAAATAACATGCCCGGAAACCGGAACCTCCACCCTTATTGACTTGCCCCGATTATTTCCAAGCAGGGCGCCGTTGCAACGCGGCATTCGTAGCACGCAAGGTTACAGCCCAAAATAAAAAAGCCACAGCACTAACAGAAGCTCCAAGCCAACATACCCCGTTCCAGCCATAGTGAGAATATATTTGAGTGGAAGCAATCGATCCGGTAGCACTTCCAATGGAGTAAAAAACCATATACCCTGCGGTGAGCCGACTACGTGCCTCCATGCGCAAGGTAAGTATGATACTTTGATTGGTGACATGCACCGCCTGCACAGCCAAATCAAGCAGAACAATACCAACGACCAATGCCAACAGCGACTGCTCCGTAAAACTGATAAACCACCATGATATCAACAATAGAAGTAATGCTATGCCTGTCGTTCTCTGTCCATGACCCTGATCAGCTAGCTTTCCCGCCCGCGCAGCAGCTAATGCTCCCACAATTCCCGCCAGACCAAATGCCCCAATTGCAGTATGTGAAAGTGATAACGGCGGAGCACTAAGAGGCAAGACCACAGAAGTCCACAGAATACTGAAAGCAGTAAAAATCAGCAAAGCCAGAATAGCGCGGATACGCAATACTCTCTCTTGCACAAACAACATAAACACTGAACTAAGCAGCTGAGCGTATGACAGTGTTTTTACCTCACGTTCCACATTTGGCAACACCCTAAATAATGTACACACCATACAAAGCATTAAAGCAGCAGAAACAAGGTATACGGAACGCCAACCTGCAAGATCTGTAAGTATTCCTGAAATGGATCGCGCAAGAAGTATTCCAATCACAATTCCACTTGTGACCATGCCTACGACTCGCCCGCGTTCGGCAGGGGCAGCCATTGTCGCCGCGAACGCAACAAGCGTCTGTGTTACAACAGCGAGTAGTCCCACTGAGGCCATACCTACGAATAGTACCGTGCTGGAAGAGGCAGTACCCACGATAATCAAAGCCACCACAGATAATAACATCTGGCCGATAATCAGGCGGCGCT
Source organism: Paenibacillus sp. FSL R5-0928 (assembly GCF_037970385.1). Taxonomy (NCBI): domain Bacteria; kingdom Bacillati; phylum Bacillota; class Bacilli; order Caryophanales; family Paenibacillaceae; genus Paenibacillus; species Paenibacillus sp. FSL R5-0928. The sequence goes on from NZ_CP150225.1 coordinate 7,024,958, forward strand.
GATTCAGTAAATCTCCTAGTGGCACGAGCAGTAACAGCCCCACTGCATAAAAAATCTGCGTGATAGTAATAAGAATACCAATGGTTGAATAATCAATACCAAATTCTCTCGACAAATGATCAAGCAACGGTTGTGCAAAGTAGATGTTTGCAACCGACATCCCGCAGACAACGGCAAACAAAAGTGTCATATAACGAGGCATCGAGGAAGCATGAATAGAATCAGATGGCGTATGCGTCTCTTGTGACGAAAGCTTCTCTTTAGTCCCTTGCATTTTGGACACACCCTTTCTCTGTTAAATTTAAATCGCAAACACTTTCCATACCGATCAGTATGTTATTGTGCTCAGTAAATTTATCTCACAAAACAAATGATGTCAACATAAATATTTGATGCCACCGACTTTCATTTGACAATTTATACGACTAGTTCTAGTATTATAAAATACTGTTCGGTAATCAATTATTGAAATCAAATATAAAGAGGGGTGTTATAATGGCTCGAACCCGTGAATTTGACGAGGAAAAAGTATTAGAATCAGCTATGGAGCTATTTTGGGAGAAGGGATATGAGGCTACCTCATTAAGTGATTTAACTTCCAGAATGGGCATCCAACGCCCCAGTATATACTCAGCTTTTGGAGACAAAAAAGAATTGTTCGAAGCTGCGCTACGTAAATATACGATGTCCCATGCTTCTCGTGTCCGAGCCCAACTTCAAAGCAATCCATCCGTGAAAAAAGCCTTTCGTAGTTTTTTTGAAGATGTGGTGGCGGAGGAGTATTCAGGCAGTGTGAACCGAGGATGTTTTTGCATCAATACAATGGTCGAGCTGGCACCTCATGATGAGAAATTCGAGATCCTTACAAGAGAACATCAAATGTATCTATCGGTCATATTTCAAGAAACTATTGAACGCGGTATACAATCAGGTGAACTTAAGGGTGGTGTAAATGCGAAGGCCTTGGCACAAGCACTAATCGTATCGCTAATAGGGCTTACTGTACTCTTGAAATCCCGCCCGGAGCGATCCTTTGTTGATAACGCGATAACAATGATACTTACTTCGCTTGATTGATTCAGAGTCTTGATTTAAGTCAATGCCCGGCATAGTACTCCTAATTACAATGAAATAAAAGTCCTTTAGGAGGCTATCTTATGGCTATCTCAGAAAAAGACCTGTCGAATCAGCGCAAGTCCGCTTTAACAGCTGGAATATCACTGATCATCATGACCATTGCTTCATTTTTTTCATATGGCTTTGTCCATGGGACTCTTGTTGTGCAAGGCGATGCCAGTGCCACATTTATTAACATCGTATCTTCCAACAACCTTTTCAAAGGGGAAATCTTGGGCTGGATCATCATTATGATTGCTGACATTCTGGTCGCCTGGGCGTTTTATGTGTTTCTAGAAACCGTCAACCAAAATCTTTCATTACTCGGCGCATGGCTCCGTTTAACCTATTCCGCTATATTGGCAATCTCTATCTTAACCTTGATATTTGTGCTGCTGCTCACGGGAAACACAAATGGCTTTTCCACATTAACAATCGAACAAACTCAAGCATTTATGATGTTATTTCTGGATGCATTTCAATTCATTTGGTCTATGGGGTTAGTCGTTTTTGGCGGGCATTTGTTAATAGTGGGCTATGTGGCTTTAAAATCCGATGTCATTCCTAAAGTAATCAGCATCTTGCTGCTGCTTGCTTCAATAGGCTATATTATCATTCATCTAAGCAAAATGTTTCTCCCACAATATGAGGCAGTCATTACAACACTTAATTTTATTTTTACTATTCCTATGATTGTAGGAGAACTAGGCTTTGGGATATGGCTACTGCTTAGAGGTGGAAAAATCCCCAAAAGTGTATAACGATTTTGCTATTCATCACCGGAATGAACCCGCTTCTTAATTCTACTTAATGACTCTGGCGTAATCCCCAAATAACTGGCTAGTTGATGTTGGGGGACACGGGTAAGTAAATGAGGTCTTTTTTGTAACAAAGCTTTGTAACGTTCTTCTGGATTGGAAGCAATAAAGGAAGTCAACTCATCCTGAACCTCACCCAGGTTTTCCTCTACCATTTTGCGTATCATGGTTTCCAGCTGAGCGTGTTTATGGAGCATATCCTGTTCCGCATTAAGATCACCAACCACCAATATGCTGTCTTCTAGGCAGGTTAAGGTGTACGCTGAGGGTCTACTCTCTTGATGCCGATTAAAAATCGAAACCGCTTGCTCTTCCGTATAAAAATTAGATGTGACTTCTTTGCCCGATTCATCTACCGAGGACTGCCTCACACATCCCTTTAACACAAAAAAACATTTTGAGGGAACGTCTCCTTGTCTAAGGAGTACCGTTCCCTTCTTGTATTCCTCAATAGGAATACCTTCAACAATATCCTGCTGTTCCATTTCGTTAAGAGATGTAAATTTACTCATATACTTATACAATATGCTTTTCATTTATCTCTCCAATCTCATTGCACGACCTCATATAAAGATACCTCTAACGGCTGAATAAAGTGTGACCAATCACCCGTTGTGTACAGCAGAAGCCGATGCATCGCACGCGTACAGGCTGTATAAAAAAGCTTGCGTTCGCTTTCCCGATCATACGTCTGTGTGGAAGCATCATAAATCAGTACGGCATCGAATTCAACCCCTTTTGCGAGATAAGCGGGAATTACTAAAATGCCCTTCTCAAAAGTGAGCGTCTCCTTCGTAATAAGCCGCAGAGCTTCGCATCCTTGTTTCTTTAATTCTTCATAGGCCGCACGGCTTTCAGCTGCAGTCTTGGTAATAACGGCAATAGAGTCGAGCCCTTCAGCCATCAGCGCCGCGAGATCCTCTTTAATTCTTATCGCCCGCTCTACGTCGCTACTCGCCTTCACTAGGAACGGCTTCTCACCCTCTCTTTCAAAAGGTACGATCTCCTCATTAGGCAGCAACGCCTTCGTAAACTCCACAATCTGACGAGTTGATCGATAACTTCGAATTAGACGGATCAGGCTCGTTTCATCTTCCCCATAAAGCCGGATCAAAGGCGAATCCACCTCGTGCAAATTCGTTGCTTGCGGGAAAATCGCTTGGCCGAAATCGCCGAGCACAGTCATGCGCGCGCGGGGAAACAGCTGTTTGAGAAACGCGTATTGGAACGGCGAATAATCCTGGCCTTCATCGATAAACAGATGCCGCACCTCTGTGTTCATACGAGTCCCCTCGACAAGTTCTTTTAAATACAGGAATGGAGTCGCATCCTCGCAAAAGAGTTCATCGCGGCTCAGCTTTTCCTTCGTTTGCTTACAGATCCCCTGCCACTGAGCAGGCAACTCAGTCTCGTTTGTCATTCTCCGATAGATGGTTTCATCAATAAACAACTGATCGTATAACCCAATCGTATCTATGAACTTGAACCGTTTGACATCGCGTCTCAGCGGTTTAAAGTGCTCCTTCACAATCATGCGGCGCAGCAGTTCTTCTTCCTGCAGACCAAAGTCAAAAACATTCTCTTCCCCTTGATCCTGATTAGGAAAATCCCCATAGTTCTCAAGATACTGAGTCGTAAAATCAAAGACGGCTTCCTCCCGCCGATATTTCTTAAGTATCTCACTGTAGGCTTCGGCATACTGATCGGTATCGAGGTAATCGAGTTCATCTTGAACCCAGAATGCCTCCTGTTCCTGACGCTCCAGCGAAGCCAACTGACGCAGTAGCCATTCACGCAATAAAACGATGCGATTAGCCAAACGAATGGAGCTATCATAGCTGTAAAATTGCGATTCCATCTGCTCCGCAGTAATCAACTCGCGATCCCGAAAGCAGATACTATGAAACAACATCCCTTCCTTCCCTAACCACAACGCATAGTTTTGCAGAGCATGCAGAAAAGCTTCTGAAGCTTTATACTGCATGCCAGTTAGCCGCGCTTCATACTCTGGAGAAGCTTTGGACGTCAGTACATATTCAATCTGCTCGAACGGGTCCTCTAGACGAAGCGTAGATCCAAGCCAATAATCAATATACTCCTGAAAGGTAGTTTGCTGCATATTCTCTTCGCCAAGCTCGGGAAGCACCGTGGATACATAACTGTTAAACATCGGGTTAGGCGAAAAAAGAACAATCTGATCCGCCTTGAGCCTATCGCGGTGTTTATATAGCAAATAGGCTACCCGTTGCAGCGCTGCGGATGTTTTCCCACTGCCCGCAGCCCCCTGCACAATGAGCATACGACTACTATCGTTGCGGATAATAGCATTCTGTTCCTTCTGAATAGTCGCCACGATGCTCTTCATTTGTGAATCCGCACCCTTACCAAGCACCTGCTGAAGTAATTCATCACCGATCGTTAAGCTCGTATCGAACACGTTCTGAAGCTGACCCTGACGGATCTGGTATTGCCGCTTCAGCATCATCGTTCCCGAGATTTGTCCTCCCGGTGTATCGTAAGAGGCGGGGCCTGGCGAATGGTCATAATACATACTTGCAATAGGTGTCCGCCAGTCATATACCAGAAAATTCACACCTTCTGCATCGATGAAAGACGCCACCCCGACATAGATTTGCTCACTGGAGTTCAACCATTCTTCTTGAAAGTCCATTCGTCCAAAATAGGGCGACGGCAGCAGCCGTTTCATGTTCTTATAACGCTGCATCCGTTGGCGGTGACTACGCTCCCGTTCAGACAACAACGCTTCTTGCTGTTTTATACTGTAAAAGGTCTCCTCGAAATCCTCATGTGTGCTCGTATTGACCGTAACTTCCTCCCAAAACCGCTTGCGGATGTCCGTTACCTGTTCACGTAATCCTGTCACTTCCGGTTCCAGCTCGCCAATCTTTGATTGCAATTCTTCCGTGACCAAATCTAGCCGTTCCTGTTCTCGCTGCCAATCTTTTTCGTTTAACATTTTTACTAACACGCTCCTTTTCAAGGTTGTTATCAAGAAGCAAAAATACAAATTTGACAAACTGCTAATCCACATGGTATTATTAATGTATAAATAAGATGTAATAAATCTGTCTAAAATACACGGATTAACAGTGGTCTTCTCATATTATCACGTTATTTCGTTGTGCGCAAATTATATATTAAGAAGAACCGGCAGCTCATGCCGGTTCTTCTTTTTTATTCCTTTTCACAAAGAGTATCCGTTCTCCTGAGTTTACTGATTTTCAGCCTTTAAAGCAGACTTTCGGACTCCAGTGCAGCTATTCTTTATCCTGAGCTTCATTCTAGGCATGTTTTAGGCTGATAGCGACTGTGGGGTCCGCTGTGTCCGATAGCGACTTCACCCGCGGATGAGTTCAATTAAACAGGGAGACCTAACAGCCATTTGATGACTGTTAGGTCTCCCTTATTCCTTATCTTATTTGTTTGCCAAAAAAGCATCAATTTGAGTTTGCAGTTCGGTTTGGATTTTATCAATGCCAGCGGACTTCAGTTGCTTGTTCAGATCTTCAAGACCTTTATCGATATCTTTAATTACGCCGTATTCGAGCGGAATCGCATAACGGAGCATTACGTTACCAATGTTGGCAATTTCCGTTTTCACTTTGCTGTTATCGAATACAAAGGTTTCAAGCGCGTAGTGATAGACATTTGCTTCCCAGCCTTTAGCCAGATCGTTTGCTTCTTGCGGGAATGCTTCATTGTCACGGTTAAGTGGCGAGTTGAAGTTCCAGTTAGAGAAGCCCATAAAGTTCGGATTCTTTTCAAGTGCTTTATATTTGTCATCGCCAACCGCTTCGTAATGTACACCGCTAAGGCCGTACATCATCAGGTCGTGCAGTTCTTTATCATTTTGCATCAGATCGAGGAACATCAAGGAGCGTTCCACATTTCTGGAAGTAGCGTGGATCGAAGTACCGTTTTGTGTTGAAATTGCCACTGATTTCTTCTTGCCTTGGTTGATGTCAGCCAAAGCTACTTCATAAGGGGAATTCTCTTGGCGCATCAAAGCCATAAGTGCTCCAAGTGTTCCGTTGTTGTGTGTAATCGATGCTGTTTTGCCTGCTTTAAAATCGGCCTGATGATCATTTTTACTGTTAAGGACGTTTTTCGACCATGCATTGTTATCAGCAAGATCTTTGTAATATACGAGTAGATCTTTAAACTCTTGGGTTTCATATACGTTAAATACTTGCCCTTTTTCATCCGTCAATTTGAAAGCAAACGGAAGGTCGAGATCAAACATATTCCATTCGTTTTGCTGCTTCAGCAATACACGGTCCAAATTATGAAATTTCCAGTCTCCTGTTTCCGGAGTGAACGGTGTAATTCCTTTTTCGTTTTGCGCTATGGTTTTCAAGTAAGTGGCATACGCTTCTGGGCTGTTGATCTCAGGAAGATTGTATTTCTTACGCAAATCCTCACGGTACAAAATCAGTTTTTCAACGGATTCCCCTCTGTTTTGTGGAACCATGTACAGTTTGCCGTTTACTTTAGCCTGATCCCAGCTCACATCAGACATGGCTGCTAAAGTCTGCGGCATATATTTGGTAAGCAGCTCATCAGTCAATTCCAGGAATCCGCCTTTCAACGCCTGGTCATTGTAGCCAGCCCAGTTTGCCGAATAGATGAGGTCAAAATCTTCATTTGCTGCCAGCTTCAACGGATATTTTTGCGCCCAGTCCGACCAATCCAGGAACTCGCCCTCTACAGTAGCATTAATTTTTTCTTTCAGCTTTTTATTAATCTCAGCAAAAACGCTATCATAGTCTATCGGTTTAGGGCCAACAAAAATCATTTTCAGCTTCACTTCTTTTGAGGTATCAAGGGTGTCTGAGGTAGTTGCAGGTTCTGAGGTGTTCGTAGTGTCGCTTCCCCCCTCTGACGCATTATTTGTAGCCTGTGCAGAAGTATTAGCATTGTTGTTTCCACCACCACATGCACTTAGAATCATTACGAAGGTTAAAACGAGCGCTAGCATTATCAATCTATTTCTCTTCAGCATCTCAAGCCTTCCCCCTTGTGTTTAATTATATTGATAAACCGAGTTTCCCCGGGTTCATCCTTTCACAGCACCAATCGTCAAACCTTGGACAAAATACCTCTGCACGAATGGATAAGCCAGCAAAATCGGGCCAGTGGCCACAACTGTCATCGCCATTTTCAAACTCTCGGTTGGGATCGATGTCGTTACGACTGCCCCTGCACCCATCATCGCTTTGCGCATGCCATCCATATTGCCTAGCATTTTATACAAATAATATTGAAGCGGCATCAAGTTTTCATTCGATACAAACAGCAATGCATTGTACCAGTCATTCCAGTAGGCTAGTGCTAGAAACAATCCAATGGTAGCTAACGCCGGCTTGGATAGCGGCAGGATTAGACGAGCATAGATCTTAAAGTCGCCTGCACCGTCAATTTTTGCTGATTCTACAATCGCTTCCGGAATGCTGCCCATAAAAGACTTCATAACAATGATATAAAAGACATTGAGCATCATCGGAACCACTAAGGCCATCAGCGTATCCTTCATATGCAGGTAGTTGACCATAAGCAGATACCACGGAACTAAACCGCCGCTGAACAAAGTCGTAAAGAAAAAGAAGAATGAAAATTTATTGCGCCACTTAAAATCTTTTCGGGATAGCGCATAAGCAGTCATCGAAGTCAGAAACAAGCCAAGCACCGTGCCGAGTATAGTAACCCCTATTGTCACTATATAGGCTTGAATCATCTGTTCGGGATACTTAAACAAAATGCTATAGGCCTCGGTTGAGAAGGCCGTCGGTATAAATTGATAACCATCCGTTAGGATTTTGGTTTCTTCCGTAAAGGATGAAGATACGACAAGTATAAAAGGGAAAATACATAAAACTGAGAGAAAAATCAGGGACACATAACCAATACCTGAAAATATTTTACGATCGAGCTGCTTCATATCGTTACCTCCATTATGAAAGACTTAACTCCTGATACGATTAGAACAGAGCGCGGTCTTTGTCGTATTTACGGACAGCATAGTTCACTGACATGATCGTCGCAAAGCCAAGAACGGACTGGAAAACACCAGCTGCAGCTGACATGCCGATATCATTCGAAGTAATCAGTGACCTAAATACGAAAGTGTCGATAACGTCTGTCGAGGAGAACAGCAAGCCGTTGTTGCCGATCATATTATAGAACATCCCGAAATCACCACGGAAAATATTTCCGACCGCCAGCAGCACCAGAATAATAATCGTCGGATACAAATTTGGAATGGTTACTTTCATAATTCGCTGAAAAATATTAGCCCCATCAATTTCGGCCGCTTCATACATTTCTGTATCTATCCCCGTAATCGCAGCCAAGTACATTACCGTTCCGTATCCGAGACTTTTCCATGCAGAAACTATAACCAGGATATACGGCCAATAGGAAGGCGTATTATAAATATCGACAGGCTGGAGTCCGATACCTCTGAGCAAAGCATTCACGGTGCCAATATCATAATTGAGCAGGTTATAAGCAATCGCTCCGACAACGACCCATGAGATAAAGTAAGGCAGGAACAACGCCGATTGTGTGATTTTGCGGAACCATTTACCACCGACCTCAAACAACATAATCGCTGCAAAAATTTGCAAACTGTTATTAACGACGATAAACGCAATGTTATATAGTGCTGTATTTCGTGTTACCCGCCAAGCATCGCCTGATTCAAAGAAAAAGCGGAAGTTGTCGAGTCCGTTCCAGGCACTTCCAAAAATACCGCCCGCGTAATCGTAATGCTTGAAGGCAATAATAATACCCGCCATCGGGACGTAGGCAAACAGAAGGAAAAAAGCAACCGCCGGAGCCAGCATCAGCAAGAGAACCCTGTAATTTTTCAAATCGCTCCAAAATGTATGCCCTTTCATCTTTGCACCCCTCTCTTCTCTATATCTCTCATTATAAAAGGGCGAAGACGCTTAGATAATTCAGCGAAACAACTAAACATAATACTAATTCAACGATTCGACAAAAAAAGGTTAGCGGATAAACCAAAAACACCCGGCAGCGATTCTCCAATAACAGAAAAATCATCGCCGGGTTTTCATTTCACCGCTGTTTTGTTAGATTTTATTTTTCTTCCGGTACTCGCCGGGCGACATGCCCATGTAGTGCTTGAACTGTCTGTTAAAATAAATAATATTTTTATATCCGGCTTGTTCCGCAATCTCATACACTTTCTTAGTCGGATCTTCGAGCAGCTCGCATACCCGTTTCATCCGTAATTCACTTAAAAAATCGCTGAATAAACTGTTGGTTTCAACCTTGAACAAATGACCCAGATAGTTAGGCGTAAAATCGAAGTGGGCGGCCACTTCGTTCAGCGTTATTTTTTGATCTAATCTTTCTTTCACATATTCCGTGATTTCATCAATTAACTTCCGCTTTTGTCTTTGCCGTTTCAAATAAAGCAGCTCCGACAACTCAAAGAACCTTCTTCTCAGCCACGAGAGAATATCATGCACCGTTTCGAACTGAAACAGCACAAAGGGATGATGCGAATCCCAATTTAAAATCTCGTATAGATGCTCGTTCATTTGCTGCAGATCGGCATGAAGCTTGGAGGTAATTCGAATAATGATATCGTAGATGTCGTTTTTCTGGGAGAGCGGACTGTCCCCGGCAAACAGCTTCAGCAAACAATCATCAATGGTGGTAAGGTCGTAGTCGAGCATCGCTTTAAGCATCCGGTCCACAATAACCTCTAAATCTGAGGCGATTTTTTCCTTCGGGCTCCATTCCGAAGCATCTTGGATGATTCTGTTTTTCCCAACAATCCATTTAATACTTAAAGCAGCCTGAGCTTGCCGATAGGAATCATGCAGCTTACCCAGTTCTGTTGTGTACATCCCTCTTCCAATCGTAATTGAACAGGAGAACTCCTGATAGAATGACCGAATGAGCTCTTCCATCAAAGCGGTAAAATATTGTTCCTGAACCGCAGCTAGGATCACAAAATGATAGTCATAGGTTGTGATGACCATGCCTAAATTTTGATCTTGCGCGAACTTCCGGATAAACTGATTAGCTGCGCTGCTCCATAAACTCCGCTCTTCTTCCGTCCAAGTTTGTATTTTCCGTGCCATATCGTCGATCTCGACGATGGCGACCGCCGACGCGCCTTGTAAGTATGACGTGAGAACGTTGTGAATGTGCGTCTCGACCTGCCCCGGGGCAGTCTCGTTAAACCAGCGCAGCAGCAGCTCCTGATTCACAAGCGTCAGTGTTTCCGACAAGGAAATATGCTGCTTCCTCTCCTTCTCAATCTTGGCGCAGAGTTCAGTCAGCGTCTTATTCAACTCGTCATCATCGACGGGTTTAAGCAAATAACCGGAGGCATTTAATTGAATCGCCTCTTTGGCATAGTTGAAATCCTGATGTCCGCTAATAAAAAGCAGATGGACCTCAGGGTTAATCTCCTTCGCTTTCCGGGCAAATTCCACACCTGACATAATCGGCATGCGGATATCGGAGAGAATAATATCAACGCGGTGCTGCTCCATCATTTTTAAAGCGGAAAAACCGCTCGTTGCCGTTCTCACGCTATGCAAAGGCAAATGATCACTGCCCGCCACCCGCCGTCTCAGCCATTCCAAATCGATCACTTCATCATCCACCAGCAGAACGTTGATCTCCATCGCCATACTATTTACTCCCCCATAACTTCCCGGATTTCCGCATTATCCACCGGTAAGATAATTTGAACGGTCGTTCCTGCCCCAAAGTAACTGCCGATATGAATGCCGAAATCATTGCCGTATCTCAGCTTGATTCGTTCCTCCACGTTTCTCAGTCCATAGCTGCTCGAATGGAATGAGCTCGAACGCATATTTCGCAGTGTGTCCGCCCGCATACCAATTCCGTTATCGATAACCTTAAGCTCGATGCGTTCACCCAGCCGTTTTCCGGTAATCCGGATCGCAATCGTCTCCCCAAACCAAGCATGCTTGAATATATTTTCTACAAATGGCTGCAAAATCAGCTTGATGATGGGAACCTGTAAAATATCAGGATCAATATCATAATAAACCTCAAAAGCATCGGCATACTTTACCCTCTGAATTTCAAGGTACATCCTTACCTGCTCCAGCTCTTTTTCAAGAGAGATATAGACATGTCCTTCATTCAAGGTGAGGCGATAGAATTTAGAAAGACCTTGTACCATCTGTGTAACCTTCTCAACTTCGCCCAAATTGGCCAAGCTGCCAATGGTCGACAATGTATTGTACAAAAAGTGCGGACTGATCTGAGCTTGAAGCACATCCAGTTCTGCTTGCTTTTTCTGAATACCTTGCTCATAGACGTTCTGGATCAAGTCCTGGATGCTAGTCGCCATCTGATTAAAACTATTAGCAATGTAGACAAATTCATCGTTCCCGGCAAACCCAATTCTTTTATAAAAATTCCCTTCCTGAAACGACCGGACCAAATATACGATTCGCTTAATTTTTTTGCCTGATATGCGGGCAACGAGGAAGCCGATCACCGCCATGACTAAAAAGCTGATCAAACAAACAGTGGTGATCACCTTCTGCATTCGGCTAGCATCTTTATTTAAGTATGCATGCGGCACCCGTACCTCGATAGCATAGTCAGACAACGGAATATCTTCACTAATGATCAGATAAGCATCTTGCTTCGCATGTTCATCGACAATACCTTGTTCATAAAGCGTTAATCCACTAACCCTATCCACTAGGCGAAGGTCTATGCCCTGTTCAATTGGAAAGGTATCGAAATTGCCAAAAAGCTCGTCAATTCTCGCCGTGACGCGAATATAACCAATAATCGACGGGCCTCCCTTGGAAGAAACCAGCTTGCGGAAATACGAAATATTGCTTAGTTCACTGTCGCTGTCCGCCTGAAGCCACAAGCTGTCTTTGTTATTGGCAACGATCGACTTGAACCATTCCTTATTTTCAATAACCTGATCAGAAAGAATATAATAATCGCTTCTACCGATAGGTACAGACATATCATCACCGGGGATTTCAAGCATCGTCTCATTCGCGGTATAAAGCACAAGTCTCAGATTGTTCCCATACAATTGCAGAGGGGCTTTCATATAAGGAACGATGTCATCCCTCATTTTGAGCATGTTTTCCAATGCATCTCCCCTAAACTGCAGAGCATTCTGAAAATTCGTATTGAGAAACAGCGAGTTAGTCATTCGTTTGATTTCATCTGTCTGATATTCGATATTGTTCCTCGTCTGCTTCAAAGCTGTCCGGACATTCGTTTCCGCCATTTCCGTTCTGGACTCTACGAGCATCGTATAAGCTATATAACCCACCAATACATCTGTCAGCAATACTAGAATGAGGTACGGTATCATCATCTTATAGGTGAACGGAATATACTTTTTACTAAATAAAAACCTCTCCATACCCATGCTCCCTTGTATCCGAGTCAATGCTAACGTTGTTTTCATCCATTCTACAATGGAATGAAAGCGGTTACTAGATATTGTGTTTGGAAAATGGGCTTTAGAGCAACACCCTGTTTTCCAATATATTTTTCAGACTGATATGAGATTTTGAAGGTCCAAACTTTATAAGGTTGTCTTGGAATTCAGCTAACTCCTCAATCGACGCGGTTTGCACCTTTATGAGATAATTATATTCACCGCTAATCCGATATAAATCGGTAACTTCCATAGCATTTTTGCAAAAATCCGTAATCTCTTGGCAATGTTCTGTTTTTAATAGAATAAACGTAGTTGTGCCCCGATCCAGATCTCGTAGATTAAAAGCTGTATGATACCCAGAAATGATATTCCTTTCCTCCAGTTTGATCATTCGTTCTTTAACAGAGGGTTGTGACATCGAAACCTCTTTGCTGATTTGTGAAATGGACATTCGGGCATTGTACTGAAGTAATTGCATAATCTTTTTATCAATGTCATCTATAAGTTGTTCCATAGCAAGCGCCTCCTAAACTCATTTTATAAAATAAACTGATTCCACTAAAATACCTTAAATTTAATAACCATATTACTACAAAACACTTATCTTATATATATATCTCATATTTTAATACAACTATAATAAATATATATTAAAGTTGGGAGCGATTATAAATGAGTGTAAAAGGCCTTGCACATGTAGCGATTCAAGCCAAAGACTATAAAGCAACTATTTCTTTCTATATTGACGTTTTAGGATTTAAGCTAGGTCATCATTGGAGTCTGCCATCCTTTCAGATCAAAGAAGCCTCCATGCTGATTTCACCTGACCGCAGAACCTGCATTGAGATTTTTGATAATGATGCAGTCATCGCCGCTCAAGGAAAAAAAGCCTTGTCTGATGAAGATATAGCGCACGGAGCGTTATTACATCTTGCCTTCTATGTAGATAATGTAGAGGAGATGTATCAAAAAGCCCTGGCACATGGGGCAAAAGCTTTTATAGCACCGGACTCTCTGTCTCTGGGCGAACCGCCTCTTCTAATAAAAAACGCGATCATTCACAGTCCCAATGGAGAAGTTATTGAATTTCTTGAAGAGGTTGATTTTGATATTTCCAGCAAAGTTCATGTAGAATAAACGCTAGGGAGGGTTATGAATTATAAAACATACCATTCTCAGTAAAAAGTCGCTTTTCCTCTTAATTTTTTTGATATTTCTTATAGGAGTCTACTTTTTATTCTTTGGACTTCCGTGGAAGTCTCTGGCTTTAAAAAAGCAATTTGAAATCTATTTAGAAGATAAATATCAAATCGATTTCCAGCTGGGTAAGATGGATTTTGATTTTATACATCGCACTTACCTTTCTTATGCCCATCCAGTAAATGATCCCACTCTGATTTTTTATGTAGGTCAAGATATTGAAAGCAAGGAAATTCAGGATCTTTATAAATATCAAGTTGATAAACGAAATGCTGGGAGAAAGTAAGAGAATTTGAAGCCAACTTCTAGCAGATGAAGAAGGAATGATCGTATTGATTGTGATTCAAGCCATCGCTTGGCTCATCGCCTTCGCAGCCTTGTTATCCATGGTGTCGATTGTGCTGGTGAGCTGGAGGAACGGGATATCGCCGATGCCTACGTCAAAATCTGTACGCTCGGCTGTTGCCGTTGAGGTGAATCGGATTCCGGGATATAGCAGCATTGTGGAGGCGGGATCGGGTTGGGGAACACTTGGTATGGATGTTATTCGCCAATGTCCAGGCAAAAGGCTGACAGGCATTGAAAATTCCAGTATTCCCTTATGGGCATCCCAGCTGCTTACTAGGTTCGGCACACGTATGCTGCGAGCAGCCAAAGGCCAGAATCTGCTCCACGGAAGGCTCCGTTATGTACGTGGGGATATTTATAGCAGTTCTTACGAGCATGCGGATATTGTTCTTTGTTACTTATTTCCCGGAGCGATGAAACGGCTGGCGGAAAAGTTCAAGCGTGAGCTACTGCCGGGTGCGGTGGTTATTAGCATTTGTTTTGCCCTTCCAGGCATGCAGCCTGTCCGTACCATAACATGCACGGACACACTGCGTACCAAGGTATATGTATACACTTTTTAATTCAGGATTACCCCACTACTTCTTTTCAGTTAAGGTGGTAATTCTGGATTTTTTTCAGTTTATCCACTTGAAACTCCCCTTGCCAAAAACAATGAATTGCACGGACTTTATACCACTACCGAGGTAAGTGATTTGTCCAGGAGAATGAATTTTATCCTAAATATAACTTTTTGTATGTCTTCTCCATCTAATTATACAGAGGGCCCTCAAGGAGGAAAAATCATTTGCTGGAAAACGAACTGGATATCAAAAAAGCGCAGAAAGGCGACCACGAGGCGTTTACCCGTCTTTTCAGGCAACTGGAATCCCAGTTGTACAGATTAGCCAAAACCATTCTGCTAAAAGATGAAGATTGCGCGGATGCTCTTCAGGAAACAACACTGAAGGTGTATAAAGGGTTGGCCAACCTTAAGCAGCCTAAGTTTTTCAAAACCTGGGTTATACGCATCCTGATTAATGAATGCAATCAGTTACTTCGTATGCGAGAACGAACTATAGCTGTGGCGGAAATTCCCGAGGAACCGGTCGTTTCCTATGTGCATTTTGAAGATTCAGGCAACGTAGACCTGCAAAGCTTCATTAATCAGTTGGACGAATCCCTGCGGCTTGCTATCGTGCTTTTTTATTATGACGATTTATCCATTAAGCAGATTGCAGATGTGCTCGACATCTCCGAGGGAGCGGTCAGGGCACGACTCCATCGCGCACGGAGATTGTTGTCCAAACAGATACATCCTGTGCCGGAGGAGGGTCTTGCTAATGAATAATAACAATTTAGAAAAGCAGATCAGGGAGCTAGGGAAAGCTAATATACAGGAGCTTCCTCCTTTACTACGATCACGGCAGGATTCGATTTATGCATCGCTGGCCACCATTGTCCAGGATCCTGTGGAAAAGGAAAAGAAAAAGAAAAAGCGGATATATCCAAAAATCACAGCTGCTGTGACTGCGGCGATATTGTTAAGTGTTATGCTAACGGCTATCTATCCGCCTACGTTGGCCAATGCGCTCAAGCAGCTTCCCTTGATAGGTGGTATTTTTGAACGGGCAGATGATATAGGATTACAAGCGGCCCAGCGTCTGGGACTGACTTCCCGTCTAAACAGCAGTGATACGCATGAAGGGATCACCTTGTCTGCCGAAGAGGCTGTATTTGATGGCAGCCGGTTGGCATTCTCGGTGAAGCGTGAGGGAGAAGAACTGGAAGGTAAGCTAGCCGGAGTAACGATTGGAGCGGATGGGAAGCCTTTTCTAGCGGAAGGTGCGATAACCTCTGCAGAAGTATTGATCGACGGGGCTTCCCTGGAGCAATTTTCAGAAGGTCTCTGGAAAGCTATGCCGTTTCTAAGCTGGATAGAAGGTGCTGAAAGCAACACAGCTATTTTTAGACTAGTGGATTCCTCGAATTCGGGGATCTCCAACAAACCTTTTCCTGATCGATTTGTATTGACCGTAACCCTTGACTTAAACGGTATTGATGAACCGTTTGTTCTCCAAATTCCTGCGCGGAAGGCTACGATTAATAAAATTTCCACACCTGATATACGCGCACAAGTTGGAGGATGGAGTTTGATCCTGAAAAAGCTGGAATATAGTCCATTAACGACACGCCTGTCGCTCATGCTGGAACAGGATACAGACGAAGATCATACAGCATTGAGTTTAGTGGGCTTTGAAGTAAAGGATCAACAAGGACAGGTGCTGAAAGATATTTCGCAGAAAGTCCTCTCGACTTCCAATAGGTCACTTAATGTCGATTTGCTTACTGAGCCATTTGAGAAACACCCTAATATGCTCACAATCCGTGGCTATCTTTATGAGTTTGAGAACCCACAAAGTAAGAATGGAGCATTTAAAACAGACAGTTCTGGAAACCCAGTGAAGCATTATATTGACGGTCTAGAGATAAACGTGCTAGTTAAATAAAAATTAAGGAGCTTGATAATATCATGAAAAAAATGACTAAGAAGATGTCTGTAATTTTAAGTGCTGCTGTATGCCTAGGAGCGTTGGGAATGCCAGCTTTAACTCAAGCATCCAGTGCCCAACCCGCTGTTGAAGCTTCCCTGAATACAACAAAAGTCGCCGATTCACACGATCAGCTTACTTTAAAGGGCAGTGCACAGTTTGACGGTAATTATATTAAGATCGACCTGAGCCGTCAGGGATCGCTATTTTCAGGAATGCTCGCAGGAGTAACCTTAAATGATAAAGGCGAACCCTATCTTGCAGAAGGTACTATTGTGGGAATAGACGCCAAGCTCGCTCAACCAGGAGGCATCGATTTAAAAACACCACGCTGGATCAGTGACGGAGATGCCAACAAGGCGGTTGTTGTATTGCAGACCGGATGGCTAACCGAGCAACAAAAGGCAAGCCTGGCTTCCTCTGAATTGAGTATCTATGTGAAGCTTAACGGAATCGAAAACCCGTATGTACTTAAATTTTCCCTCAAGCAAGCAGGATTAGTGCGTAATATTCAGCTGCCTGCTATAAAGAATGACAACCAATTTGAAATCAAAACCACCCGTGTTGCTGCGGGAGAGACTTCTGTGCGTATCGCTTTAGCGGTTAAAGGGGTTGCCACCCAAGGCCAGGCTTTAGGATATGACATTTATGATAATCTGGGCAATAAATTAGAATCTATTGCAAGAGATTCTGTTGCAGCAACTCAAAATACGGTTTCTGAAGATTTATTGTTCGAAGCGCCTCGCTCAGCCGCTGAATATCTAGTTATCAGACCTTATCAAGCCGTATTTGAAAAAGGCAACACCGGGGCTTATAAATTAGATGCCAAAGGCAATGTAGTTAAAAATTATAACAAGCAACTGGAGATCAAAATCCCTCTAAAATAATCGTTAACGCAGCTAGGAAAAGGGGATTACCTCTCCAGCCGAAGGCTTGAGGTAATCCCCTTTGTTCAATTGAAAGAAGGCTCATTATTACTGATCATTTATAGCTAAAAAGCGGATAGTAGCTGTTGTCCCCTTACCTTCAGAGCTACTATAATAAATTTCCCCGCCGTATTTTTCTACGATATTAAAGCAAATCATTAATCCTAACCCTGTTCCATTACTTTTTAATGAATAAAAAGGAGTGCCAAGCGACTTAACCTCAGCTTCCGACATCCCGCTTCCTTCATCGATGATTGTTATCTCAATAAAATTATTGTTCCTATTCGCCATAATAGAGACAGATTTACCAACTTCCGAAGCCTCTAAAGCATTTTTTATTATATTAATAAGCAGCTGCTTAAATTCAATTTTATTAATAGAAATCATGCAATCTTCTTCTACGTAGGTAACGATTTGATTATCAGATAACATTGCGTAGGAATGGAGCAATCCTGTAACACTTTCAAGTACATCCTTCACATCTACTTTTTCTAATTTTTGCTCTCCATTTGGCTTTGAAAGGGTTAGAAATTGCGAGATAATCTGTTCTACTGTGTTTAATTCATCAATCATTAATTTAAATTTTCTTTTCATAGGATCATCAAATGAAGGATCCTCATCAAAAAACTGCAAAAAACCTCTAACCACTGTCACTGGATTTCTAATTTCGTGCGCAACGGCAGCTGTTAATTGTCCAACCATCTTTAAACGCTCAGATTGCTGTAATTGTTCATAATAAAGCTGCTGTTTTTTCATCCGTTTAAATGATATTTGAAAAATGAAAAATAATAACACTTGAACCGCTATTATATTAATGAAATTGCCTAGCATATCATAATGTAAATATGTATATAAATCCCCTCTATCAATCAAGAGGATATAGTCAAATGTAATTACCATTAGTACCCCATTTATAATGAAGGAAAAATAGAACAATTTTAAATCAAAAAATAGAATAGACAGTGCAGGAATAAGACAAATGAGGATATAGGTAGTCCATGTTTGAGGATATAAAAAGAATAGCGTATAAAAATACGCAAATCCAAATAGAATGATAATCTTTCTAAAAGTATGTGTCTCATGCTTAGGGTAAATCCATAAACAAACCGTTAGAAACGCCACACATAAAAAATGAATGATATAACCAAAATCAATCCCATCTAACTCTAGGGTAGATAGTATCAATCCAAACATCATAAGAACGATGATCATTAACATTAATATGTAATAGGTTTTTCGATTCACCCGACTGTAGAACTCTCTCATGAATTCACCACTTTTAAATTGATTTTACCATTACGATAGTTATCTTACTTGTAAACTTATTGTCGAAATAAGAATTATATCAGTTGAAATAGTAATAAACAATAACTGAAAAAAACTGTAAACTCGATGATATTATAGTTTGTAAAAAATTAAAAAACCGGGAGATACCATTTTAACAGTATCTTCCGGTTTTCTGTTTAACTTTGCATATTCTTTAAGCAAACGTCCATGTAGGAACGCTTGAAACCGGCAAGGGCTCCCTTCCCAGTCGCGGTTGAATATAACCACGGCTTCTGCGCCGGTTAAAGCTTTCCTCATAAACTAGAGAGGTGTTTCGGTCCTGATTATTTTATTATCTCTTTCCCTCTTTCTTCTATTTATCGAATACAAAACAAATAATAAAATAAACCATAAAGGCGTCAACAATAATGCCGGACGAGTTTCATCAGCAAACAACATAATTATGAGTATGATTGCAAACAAGGCTAGAACAACATAATTCACAAAAGGTGTGAACGGTGCCTTGAATTTTGATTTGGCCTGCAATTCCGGCTTCGTCTTTTTATATCGCAAATGGCAAATTAGAACGACGCCCCAAACCCAGATGAAACAAATGGCACTAATCGTTGTCACGATGCCAAAGGCCGTCTCCGGAATCAGCTTACTCAACAAAGCCCCTACAGATAAGACAAGCGTGGATATGAATAAAGCATTACTTGGCACATGATTTTTATTAAGCTTTGCAAAGTTGGCTGGAGCCTGGTCATTTCTGCTTAGATTGTATAGAATCCGGCTTGTTGAGAACATCCCGCTGTTACAAGCGGAAGCAGCTGAAGTTAATACAACGAAATTAATAACCCCCGCGGCAATCGGAATCCCCACTAAACTAAATGTTTTAACAAAAGGACTTTCTGCCGGGTTTAGTTCTGTCCAAGCGTTGATGCATAATAAGGCAATAATAGCACCCACGTAGAAAAATAGAATTCGCAAAGGTATTTTATTAATCGCCGATGGGATAGTTTTTTCTGGATTGGATGTTTCCGCTGCTGATACCCCCACCAATTCCACACCCACAAAAGCAAACACAACCATTTGAAATGAAAGTAAGAACCCGGAAATCCCGTTTGGAAATACTCCCCCATGTGCCCAAATATTACTGAGCGCAACCGTTCCGGTAGTTGTTTTGAATCCAATCACCAGTAAAACTACCCCTATGGCAATTAACGCGAGAATAGTGATTACCTTAATTAAAGCAAACCAAAATTCCAATTCGCCAAAGCTTTTTACAGTTAATAAATTGAGTCCTAATAAAATAATTAAACAAATGACTGCGGGTATCCATTGCGGGATATCAAACCAATATTGTACATAGACCCCAACAGCTATAATATCGGCCATAGCCGTCATGATCCAGCAAAACCAATAGGTCCATCCAGTTACAAACGCCGCCCGCGGTCCAAGATAATCTTCGGCAATGTCTGTAAAAGATTGATAACCTGCTTTTGACAACAGAAGTTCTCCCAATGCCCTCATCACAAAGAAAATAGCGATACCCACGATTAAATAAGCAAAAATGATCGATGGTCCTGCCAGCTGTATAGCTTTTCCAGATCCTAGAAATAATCCGGTACCGATGGTTCCACCAATCGCAATGAGCTGAACATGTCGATTCTCTAAATCTCTCTTTAATTCTTGTGCTGCCATTTCGAACTCCCCCTTATGTGAAAAAAATAACAAGTAAAAATGATAACAAAAAAGAGATTGGATACGCTCCAATCTCTTAGGTATAAGAATAATAAATAAAATACATTTATTTATTCTGACGATGATCAGAATAACAAATGAATTATCTAGTACTCTTCTGTCCTTTTGCCTGAGATTGTGAACCCTTCGGCGCCGGGGGATTCCCCCACGGTCTCTCCAGAAGCTGCTCCTGCTATAGTGTGATCCATAGCAATCATAGCTTGCGAATTATTTAATTTTTATGTCGCTAACTTCATTTTTAATATTTTTCAATACTAATCATTGTCAAATATTTTGTCAATAACATTAATTACCGCTTTATTATTGTTCCATTAACTTTTATTGCACACAATTAAGGGCTTGTCAGCCAAGCCGCCAATTCTTCTGTCTGCAGGCACAACCTTCAATACGCTCTCCTTAGCACTCCATGACTGACTAACACCTTACATGTTTTCGTTTGAAGCCCAGCTGCGATTTATCAACTGCCTTTTGAATATTAATTGAAGCATTCAAAATCTTGCTTTTTGCACTACTGGTATGGACTTCCACCGGGCCAACTTCCTTTGCAATCTCAACCGCTTTATCATGAAGCGGCAGATAGGATACGCCCACAGTGTAAATGAAATTGTTCATTGCGTATTTCGTTCGCTCAGGAGCATCATGAATCGTATTTTTAGCAAGCTCCAACATAGCGGCTAATTTTTCTGCGGAAAATTCACTGTCCGGGCGATTTCCGAGCAGCCAGCAGTAACAGTTCCAGCCCGCCGACATTTTCAGCTCTATCTCACTTGCAATCCATTTATCAGAAACCTCTTGCGCAATATCCGTCTCCGCCAACGTTACTGCCACCACAAAGTCCGATAGCATATAGAAATAAGCCCCAGCAATCCACCGCTCAAAATCCGACTCGGTCATTGCTTTAGGCTCCGCGATCACCCCGGCAAAATACATAGCGTCGTAATTTCCCGTAGCATAAAGCTGCTCGGCCAAGGGTTGATTGTGTTTTATTTTTCTGAAGATAGGCTTCATCTGGCCTGTGGCCACACCAAAAAGCGGTTCGTGCGCGCCATTGGATAGATATATTTTCTTGGTGCGTTCCTTGCCGAGAGCTTCAAGCTCTTGCATGACCGTTTCTAAATCCATTGTTCGCACTTCCTTTTTAATGAATATTGGCTAGGGACTCAAACTTTACTTGAATATATCATAAAAACCCTTATAAATACCTTCTTTTATACATCAGGGTAATTTGCCCCGCTATGTATTCAGCGCTATATTGGTTGCCATCCTTAATCCACCACATAATAATCCCCAGTAGTGAGGCTGCAATAATATCAACGGAGACTACCTCCTTAGTAGAGTCAATGTTCCTCATGTTTCTTCGTTTTTCGACAGTACTTTTTAACAGGTTGGTCAAATGTTTTTTGAAGCCTTTATGCTCAATCAATACAGCAAAAACTTTCCGGTATTCATAAAAATAATTTAAAAAGGTGACCAGCTGCTCCTGTTCGTTGTTGCTCTTCATTTGTAATAGCGGTTCAACCTTCATGGATAGGTCATCGAAGATTTCATGTACGATCTGCCGCAATAAATCGTTAATATCCTCATAATGCAAATAAAACGTTGCGCGATTTAGTTCCGCACGGTTGGCGATTTTTTGGACGGTCAATTGCGAAACCTCCACATTATCGGCCAATAATGAAAATACAGCGTTCTTAAGCATCTTTTTTGAACGAATAGCTCGTGGGTCAACTCTTTTATGTTCAGTCATTTCATCCCTCTATTATCGTTAAAATGGCCTTTCATCAACTAATTTGCCTATTCTGTCGATTAGTCGACATTTTCAATAAAATTGCAAATAGGAATACTATATAAATCCTGATATGATTTATTTTATTGACACTATGTCGAAAAAGCAATGAAGAGAGGACTGCAACATGCAAGAAGACACTAAGAAAATAAATAAAGGGATCTTACTAACCATCTTAATCTTTGGTTGTTTCTTATCCACACTCAATCAGACGCTTTTAAATGTCGCCTTAAGTAGTCTGATGGATGTTTTTGATGTCACGGCAACAACCGTACAATGGATTTCAACAGGATTTATGCTGATCAACGGGATTTTGATTCCGATTACGGCCTATTTAATGAAACGTTTTACAACACGGCAATTATTTATAAGTGCCATGTCATTTTTATTAATCGGTTCTATACTTTGTGCAGCAGCGCCGAGCTTTAGTCTACTCTTAATCGGACGGATGATCCAAGCTGCCGGTGCTGGCATTATAATGCCGCTCATGATGAGTGTTGTGCTCGCGATCTTCCCCGTTGAAAAACGTGGCAGCGCTATGGGACTGCTTGGGCTGGCGATGATATTCGCTCCTGCTATTGGGCCGACCCTTGCGGGATTTGTTGTCGAATACCACTCTTGGCGCTGGTTATTTATCGGCCTCATCCCACTAGTCATCATTGTTATAGCGTTGGCGTTCAAGTATTTAGTGAATGTATCTGAGACGTCTAAGTCGAAGCTTGATGTGGTAAGTGTTCTTTTATCAACCGTCGGATTCGGCTTAATTTTATACGGCTTCAGTAGTGCAGGAAGTAAAGGCTGGGATGATGTAATCGTGATCCTAACTCTAGGGATTGGGGTCGTGGTAACAGCCGTATTCTGTCTTCGACAAATCAAATCGGATGATCCACTGCTAAACCTGTCGGTCTTCAAAAATAAAGTGTTTACGATGACATCTCTTATTAACGTATTAATCACAATGATGATGTACGCAGATATGATCTTATTGCCTATTTATCTGCAGAATGGTCGCGGGTTTACAGCATTTGATGCAGGACTACTATTGTTGCCGGGCGCACTCGTAAATGCGTTCATGTCACCCGTCACCGGTAAATTATACGACCGTTTCGGTGCGAAACCGCTGTTCATCATTGGCCTATTGTTTATTATTCCATCTATGTGGGCGGTAACAGATTTATCTGAATCGACCACGTATACTTATCTAATGATTCGTACCATAGGTCTGCGAATTGGATTAAGCTTCATTACTATGCCACTCAATACAGCCGGACTAAATGCGTTGCCCAAACAACTCGGCACTCATGGTACAGCTGTGAATAATACCGTTCGCCAAATTGCCGGGGCCATTGGTACTGCTGTCGTAATTACAATTTATACAGTGCAGGCAACCAGTCATGCAACTACACTGATGCAGAATAATCCCTCCGCTACTCCTGAGATCTTTAAATCCCTTACATCGATTCTTGGGGCAAGTGACGCCTACTACTTCATGATGATTTTATCCATTGCCGCATTTGTTATAACATTATTTATGCCCACGAAAAACAAGCTCATGATTGAAAAGAAAGCAAACCTAGTTAGCAAAGAAGAACCTCCGTTGTAACTAGTAATTGCAGTGTATATGAAGAAAAGCCATTCCTTAGCGGAGTGGCTTTTGTTATGAATGGCTTGCTTTGGATCATTGGAGCACGTATTCCTACGAGCATCAATATTTCCTTATCCATATCAGTATCCCCCTCTCCATATCAAATGTGTAGAATCTATTATAAAAACGAAAAAACATTTAAACTTTACACATAAGTTAATATATGGTATTTTAATAGTGTTATTAAAAGGAATATTAATCCATAATAAGGAGCTGATTCCATTCATGAAACTATCTTTAAAAAAGAGATTGATGCTTGTTGGAACCTTTGTTTCAGTCTTTCTTTTTTCTTTTGTTTCCCAAGCATATGCGACTAATTTAATTGGCTACCCTACAGCTACACAAGCTAAGAATAATTGGTGCTGGGCTGCGACTAGCGTTACCATACTTCAATATTACGGAATCTCTGTAAGCCAATGTTCTTTTTATGATCATGTGAAGGGAACCTCCGGCTGTACAACAGACGAGAGTGAATCTTATGGAACTGTTCAAGAAGGCATTCATGATTATGGTGTCTCCAGTTGGAATCATACAGGAGCACTATCTTACAGCGATGTAAAAAACCAGATTGATAATGTTGGCAGTCCTATATATGTAAGCTGGAAATGGAATAGTGCTACCGGTGGCGGGCACGCAGTAGTTATCTATGGGTACGACACATATAGTGGAAATGATTGGATTCAACACATGAACCCGAGTGGGGGCACAAAAACCTCCATGTTATACACCAACATTAAAGGTGGCTCCAGCTACGATAGAACCTGGAGATGGGGACTTCATGGCTTCAACAAATATATTTAAGGAGGGCTTCCCATTAAGAAAACGCTGCTGTTAACTGTAACTTCATTCGTTTTATTTCTGACTTTTTTCTCACCTGTATGGGCTCAGACCGTAACTGAAGATGTTGTTTCTTTTGCAAATACAGAAGGATTAACATTGATTAAAGAAGGGTTATCTAAAGATCCTGAAGGGTATGGTTACAAGAATGAAGCAGAGATTAGTGAAATTACCGTAGGTCAAGGAATGCAGATTCATTTTATTGATGGTGCTAAGCTTAGGGCGGCTTCCGATAGTCTGATTGAAACGGTCACACCCCAAGACAACTGGGAGTTTCTTATTTTATCGGGCGGAATACCCAAATCTAAAATGATCATTCAAAAGGATTCAAACGGGTCCTATCAAGTTACTGAGTTTGGAGGAAATCCTAATACTTTGGCCTATGCTATTCATTCACTAGAAGCTGAGGGTGAAGTGAGTGAGCCTACACTTATCCGTGAGCGGGACGAATATATAGCTGCCTTCAAGAAAGACAATCAGGAACTAATCATCGCCCCACAACAAGCCTCATCAGCAGAAACAAAAGGACTAAGCAATATTTCGGAGCCTCAAGCACCCGGGCATTTAATTGATGTGTTACAAACGATGCAAAACGATTCTTCCGATGACGAGCAGGATGGGTCGGGAACCATTGCTTCCGCATATTATGCGGACGATAATAATCATCTAACAAGGTCTATCACCATTAGCGCCATTATTGCTCTAGTAGCGGTATTTGTGTTCTGGGCCTATCTCAGAAGACGTAAACAACCTAAATAAATGTAAAAATAAGTAGGCCGCCCTCCTTCATTGGATTGCGGCCTACTTTGATAGATAGTACCTCTAAAAAGCCTCCCTCTCCCCATATGATTAGGACATAAAGGCTGCCAAAGACCTCGTTAGCATAACACCATTTGTAATGGTATCTTGCGGCTAAACATCTCGTCCAGTACCCATGCCCCTTTTATACATTTTTTCTGCTTCAATAGGACTTTCTTTTGCCGTGATATGATGCGGAATTACCCGATAAACTTGAACCGGACCGCCAAATACAGCCGATCTATACTTTTCCACATGCTGCTTGGACAAGGGGCGATTATAATAACCCGGTACGTATTTATTGATCAATTCCTGAAGTACGTGTGTGGCTTCATCCAAATCTGAAATCGGTTCTGCTTGTCCAAAAATCATTACGCTCATATAAGCTGTATCCGTTTTGGCTGGTACCGGGTCTGTAATAGTTCCGTATTCCTCACATACCGTAAAACATACCTCCGGATTATCACGCATGACCTGATTACGTCTTCCATCTCCAGCCCCGTGAATATACAGTTTCCCTTCAGTCCATACATAATTAAGTGGCACAACATAAGGGAGGTTCCCATCAACCAACCCCAGATAACCTAATCTCGTTTGGTGAAGGAACCTTTCAATCTTCTCTTGATCTAAGCATTCCCTGGTCTTGTAACGAACCGAATTCATATCGAATCTCTCCTTTTATTTAAATTGCGGATACCAGCGTTGTTACGGTAGTATATCAATGAATGGATTGTATTAAAATATCCAAAATTCGCTGTTTAGAGCAATCCATAATTCGTTTTTTATGATTGGAGTTTCTATTTGGAGGTATGTACGATGATGAAAGTAATTCGCAATGATAAGAGACCAATCTGGCAGCAATTGCTTGATCAAGCGATTCATAATATTACTAGCGGAGTCTGGGCACCAGGAGAATTACTGATTCCTACCCGCGAACTTGCGCACATCGTAGGTGTCTCCCGCTCAACTATACAGATCGTCTATGAGGAATTGTTAAGTCGAGGTTATACAGTTACCTCCCGCCGGGGAGGGACGCGAGTTAGTACGTGGAAGCAAGTCACTATGTCCACGAAGGAAATAGAAACAGAGGGCCCCACACCTCCGTCACTCTCCTTGCTAGACTCAGCTGTTGATCAATTACATGACTGGTTCAGAGGTAAAGAACAGCTAGAAGTGGATATTGATTTCAGTCCCCATGAACCCTATTTGGATGAACAATTTCAAAAAAACTGGCGGCAATCGCTGCTCCAGGCATCCGCTGAAATGGATTTATCAAGCTGGGCTTACGGTAACTGCTACGGGTACACACCATTACGTGAGCAAATACAGCGTTATTTATCACTTGAACGGGGCATACATGTCCAAACCAATCAGATTCTGTTGACCTCAGGAGCTCAGCATAGTATTGACTTAATCGCACAGTCACTTTTAGCTGATGGGGACACTGTCTCAGTAGAGGATCCAGGTTTCCCAGCTGCTTGGATGGCAATGAGATACCGCCGTATGAATGTGGTACCCATTCCCGTTGATGAGTATGGTCTAGTGGTTGAGCATATTCACCCGCAATCCAAGCTGGTCTTTGCCACCCCTTCCCACCAGTGCGCAGTAGGGGTCGTTATGTCGGAGCCCCGCCGGCAACAATTGCTGCATAAGGCCGTTCAAGAACGGTTTTGGATCATTGAAGACGATTATGATAGTGAATTTCGATATCGCGGGGAGCCGCTGCCAACGCTGTTTAGTCAGGCATCTAATAATACTTTGTACCTCATGAGTTTCTCTAAAATGATTGCACCAGGCATTCGTATTTCGGCTATTGTTGGATCAGTCGAGGCGATTGCTCAGCTAGCGAAGGTGCAGGAGCTGACTTACCGTCATCTTCCGATTATGGATCAGCTAACACTAACCCACTTCATTAAAAATGGTCATTTTATGCGCCATATGCGAAGAGTCAGAAATGTGTACCGTCGAAGACACGAGGTCATGGCAAAAGCTATTATGGCTAGCGGCTTAGGGGAGCGCTTCACGCTCAGTGGAGTAGAAACTGGATTACATATGTTATTAGAAGCTGAGGAAACATTCGACGAAGAAGCTGTGACAAAGTTAGCCCTACAACATGGAATACGTGTGTACCCTCTTGGACCCTATTGTTTGGATAGCAAAAGAAAAGGATGGGTATTAGGGTTTGCAAAAGTAAATGAGGCAGCGATTGAGCAGGGCATTCATCGTCTTGCGGAGCTGATCCTATAAAATCATCTCCGCAAGCCTTTGTATCGCTAGTATTGCCCTAAAAGACCTTTTTTGATGGCTATTTTCTCGCAGCGATCAAACACAACGAGCCCTAAAATCAAATATACCAGCGAATTTAAAAATAGTACGCCATAATCTGATAAAGGCAATTGTGTTAACGTCAGATTCTCTAGCATCACTGTTCTTACCATATTCACTCCTTTGACGAAAGGAGCAAAAGCTAGAAACGGTGCTACAGTTAACGGAACAAACACTAGTCCCATCAAAACAAACTGAAAAATCTGTAAAAACGCTTGTATTTGTTTCACGATAATAGCTAAACCAGCAATCATAAAACTAACGCCTACCATACTTATCATAGTAACTACAATAATCGGGATCGTTGTCATGGGGTTAAGACTCAACCACTGTCCGGAGGTTAACATCGCACCAAAGAGTAAGAGGATCATAACAACAGACTGTAAGCCCAATTGACTGATGATCCGTGTGAGCATGATTTTCCAAACCCCCATGGGAGACATATATAACTGTTCTAATGTTCCACGCGTAGCTTCAGTGATTACCGAATAACCAATAAAGTTCATCGTCATCATAGTTAAGCTCCAAAAGACCACACTTACGATTGAATATTGAACATTCATATCAAAACTGGCCGGATCACCTATGAACATAATTCCAAAAAATGCCCCCAGAAATATAATATAAAAAGTGGCTACTAACGCAATAGTGTTTGGTAGATATCGTTTCATTTCAATATATTCCTTACGAAAGTTAGCATTAAATAAATGGAGCCATTTCATGAGTCTTCCCCCCTTTTACAATCTGAATAAACACTTGTTCAAAATCAATAGTTATACGATCAATACTCTCCACCATGGTTCCTTCCTCTTTCAAAAGATCGAACAACTCGTAGATATCTTGACCCTGCTCTAAATTCACTTCTACGATGTTTTCATGGGAGCTTACTTTATAAGTGCTTAAAGGGAATCTACTCAACAGTTTATTCTCCTGCTTTAGGCTTAATCTCTCACCCAATTTAATGGAATAGGCCCTTGTTTCAAATAACTTAAGCAAATTCTCCACCTTGTCATCAATCACAACTTCACCTTTATTAATAATAATGGCCCGGTCACACAACTCCTGAACGACGGGCATATCATGTGAACTAATAATGATCGTGCGTTTTTCTTCCCTAACGATCGTTTTTAGAATGTTACGCAGTTCATAACTTACCTCAACATCCAAACCAAGTGTTGGCTCATCCAGCAAGATGACATCCGTATTAGCTAAAAGGGCTACAGCGATGGCTAGCTTTTGTTGCATGCCCCGGGACAATCCATTGACAAGCTCATGCTCCTTCTCTTTAAGGTTGAATTGCTCTAATAATTTATCGGTTTGATTGGAAACATGCTTCCGAGAATACCCCCGGTTGCCCGCGAAATATTCTAGATTCTCCCGAACGGTAAGACGCCAATATAAATTTCGATTCCCCTCTAATACAGCACTAATATGCTCTAAAGCTTTGAGTCTCTTCTTGCAAATATCTAAGCCATTAATAGATATAGAACCCGCATCCGATTCTAACAAACCACAGAGCATTTTTATGGTTGAAGTTTTGCCAGCCCCATTAGGCCCTAATAAACCGAGCACCTCTCCACGATTCACATGAAAAGAAACATCACGAACGGCATGGATCTTCTCCTTCGTTTTTCTTTTCACGTACACTTTGCTAATACCCCGTACTTCAATAATTTTTTCCACCTTATAACCATCCTCTCCTGTACGATATAAAGGGTGATTCCATTGTTAAATTCATTTTATTTAAGTATCTAGTTTTAGATAACTGGCTTCAGATGGATACTCTCTCGGTCTAAGGAATGAGATTTAGGTAGGGGTTGTGTTTATACACTTGTAGATTATGAAAACATTGAAACTTCACATATAAGTGAATATATGGTATTTTTCAGCTACTAGAAATATTTTTTAGGGGGGCTTCCCATTAAGAAAATGCTGCTGTTAACCGTAGCTTCATTCTTATTATTTCTGAGTATTTCCTCACCTGCATGGGCTCAGGCCGTAGCTGAAGATGTTGTTTCTTTTGCGAGTACAGAAGGATTAACATTGATTAAAGAAGGGTTGTCCAAGGATCCTGAAGGATACGGATACGCCAATGATGCGGAGATTAGTGAAATTACTATAGGCGAAGGAATGCAAATTTATTTTATTGATGGCGCTAAGCTTAAGCAGGCTTCCAATAGTCTGATTGAAACGGTCATCCCCCAAGAGATCTGGGAGTTTCTTGTTTTATCGAGCGGAGTACCCAAATCGAAAATGATCATTCAATCCGTGAGCGGGATGAATATATAGCTGCCTTCAAGAAAGACAATCAGGAACTAATCATTGCTCCACAACAAGCCTCAGCTGCAGAATCAAAAGGGTTACCCAGTAATTTGGAGCCTCATACACCAGAACATTTAATAGAGGTATTGCAGACGATGCAGAACGACTCTTCCGATGACGAGCAGGATGGGTCGGGAACCCTTGCTTCCGCTTATTATGCGGACGATAATAATCACCTAACAAGGTCTATCACCATTAGCGCCATTATTGCTCTAGTAGCGGTATTTTTGATATGGGCATATCTCAGAAGACGTAAGTTTCTAAGTTCCTTTAAAGATCGTTTAAAGATTTACTAAATTTTCAGTTTACCCGTAACTTCATATTGCCGTTGACCAGTAAAAAAAGTAACTAGTGCTTTAAAACGTAGTGGTTAAGATATTTGGCAGTTAACAACTGGATATTTAAAAAACAATGCAAAAGGCACTACCTTGAGGCAGTACCTCTTGCATTGTTAAGTGAAGAGATATCCAATTTAGGGGGAGATTAATCCTCCGCATCGATTCAATCAGGTCGTATGTTACATAGCTTTTTCAGCCAGATCGCTAACTAAATTTCTCATCCACTTACGGGAGTAAATCCGGGCGTAGCCGATGCCAAAGCGGACAACCTCCTCCAGCGAGATGACGAGATACACAAGGTAGACAGGTTGCTTCCAAATGTATGACAGCAACAGCCCGGATGGGACTCCTATCAGCCACGTTGCGGTAGACTCCATGCCGAATACGAACTTGCTGTCTCCTCCGCTGTTTAGTATACCGCCGGCTATAATCATATTGGATACTTTGACCCAAAGAAATCCAGCAAACACGATAACGATATACATGCTCATTTGTTTAGCGTCCTCGGAGATATTGAACGCAGAGACATACAGCTTCGAGCCTGCCGCAATGATAACCCCGACGATCAGAGAGATAATGATGCCTAGACGAATGAACCTTTTCGCATGATCGAGTGCGATATCAGATTCATTCGCACCCAAACGGTTGCCGACCATTACCCCTGCTGCACTAGCCAGACCCGATAATAGGCCAATGCAAAGACCCTGAAGTGGGAAGGTAATGGTCATCGCAGTCATTTCCATCGTCCCCATACGGCTATAAATGATCGCATATGCTGTTTCGCCCAATACCCAGATTAATTCAGTCAGTAGCAGCGGATAGGTCGTTCCAAAAAACTTGCGAATGAGCGGTTTAGGAACAATGAATAAGTTCTTTAACCCGACAGCTCCCGGTAAACGATACCGGTACACGGCACCAATGATCAACAAGCATTCGAAGACCCTAGAGATAAGAGTAGCAATGGCAGCGCCCTTCAGACCAAGCGCAGGAGCACCGAAATGACCGTAAATAAGTACGTAATTCAGTATAATATTCAAGCCAACTGCAATTAGACTTACATACATCGGCCATTTGGCATGGCCAGTACTGCGTAAAATCGCGGAATACATCATCGTGAGCATGACAGGCACAAAACCGATCGACATTATCTGGAGAAAGATATACCCCTCATCTATTACATTCACGTCTGTAGTGAATAGGCTCAGAAAGAGCGGCGAATCGATAAAGACAGCCGCAGAGAACAGGAACGAGAACGCAAAGCCAGTGATCAGTCCGAGACCCAGTACTTGAGAGACGCTTTTGGAATCTTTATTTCCCCAAAACTGGGCTGCATATATGGATACACCCGTCGATAAACCGGCCAAGACAACCGCGATGATCCCGTATATTTTGGTCGACATCCCCACCGAGGCAATTGCCACATCTCCCAGCTGCCCAACCATCAATTGATCCGTCAAATTAAGCAATGCCATCAGCAAGCTTTGAAGCGTAACGGGCACAGCGATTTTATACACACTTTTGTAGAAATCTTCTTTCTCTGACATGTATCGTTCACAACCCCCATATTCTCGATTTTTCCAGAACTTATAGCCATTCGCAGTCTATGACTTAGTTTGAGGTTAGATCACCTTTTTGTAGCGCATGAGCGTGTAGTTATCTTTTGGTTGAATTTCTACAACCTTGAACTTTTTCGCAAAGTTCAATTGCTGATACCCGTCTCCATCCACTAAAGTAATGTTTGTGGAGCCGCCTATGATGATTGGAAGCTGCATTAGAATAATCTCATCGACGATATCCTGATTGAAAATATGCCAGTTTAAGAATCCGCCGCCTTCGACCATCAGACTGGTAATCCCATAGTTCTCCTCCAACTGACGTTCAAGCTCCACAAAATCTACTTTATCCTCGCCGCAGATAAGGCACTCCTTTCCTCTTTGCCGGATCTGTTTGATTTTTTCTTCATCCCGTCCTTTCTCAGTCGTGACAATAATCGTCTTCCC
Source organism: Paenibacillus sp. FSL R5-0928 (assembly GCF_037970385.1). Classification (NCBI taxonomy): domain Bacteria; kingdom Bacillati; phylum Bacillota; class Bacilli; order Caryophanales; family Paenibacillaceae; genus Paenibacillus; species Paenibacillus sp. FSL R5-0928. The sequence continues at coordinate 7,057,437 of NZ_CP150225.1, forward strand.
TTGGTCCGAGAGTACATTGCAATCTAGCGGAATATCCAAGGTAGTTGTCGGAATGATACGGATTGGATTTTTATTTTCCTCATACCGATTAGTAAGGAAGGGATTGTCCGTCAAAATTGTATTTTTGCCGACCATAATTCCCTGCACCTTCCCCCGGAATAGATGAATAAATTCCATATCCTCACTGGAAAATAAAGAAAAAAGCTCTTTACTCGAATTACCAGCGCCCATAGTGAGCTTTCCATCAATAGAAATTTGGCTGAATATCGTTGTTTTCATTTGGCTCTCCCCATCTCTAATTAGCTTTTAAATGCGCCCCAAGAGGCTTGAATAGTCTGTTCTATTTTGTTCAATGCTTGTTCAGGATTGCTCAAGGGCAGCTCGATAAGACCCGCATTTAACGCCTCCCATACATGGATCATGAAGGGATAAGTCGGCATCGGCCGTGAGTGATCCAAAAGCGATAAAATCATCTTTTTGTTAGGCGCAGCAGAGGCAGCTAGACGGTTCAGCACCTCTTCCTGGGCCGGAATCCGCTGTACACCCAGCGTCCACATAGTTTGGCATTCGTCACTCAGCATAAAGCGCGTGAATGATAAAATATCTTCCCGCTCCTCGGACGTTAATGAATGATTAGGGTAGATCAGGCCAATAGAAGAAGACATGGATAATGATTGCCGCCCTTCGATGATCGGAAGCTGGCAAACCGCAAGCCTATTGTTCATATGTTTATCTAGATGGTTATAAATCCACTCGCCACAAATAATGGCGCCGATCTTACCGTCAATGAACTGCTCAAGCAGTCCTGTAGAGCCGTCGAGACTAACGAGCACGCCTTGATCCATCTTGTCGCTAATAAACTGAAGCGCCTGCTTCATTTCAGAGGTGACGATATTCGGCTTTCCATTCTGTACAGGCCAGCCGCCGAAAGCTGTGAGGAACGGAATAAACCAATAGCCTTGCTGTAAGTCTGCTCCAATCGGTACGATACCTTGGGCGGATAACCTTTCTGCTGCCTCTTCGAACACGTCCCATGTCGTCGGCGCACTAGAGTAAATCAACGGGTTGTAATACACAACCAGATGATTACCCCGCAATACAGGGATACCATACTGAACACCATTCATTTGCATCGTTGAAAGGGCTCCCTCAGTCAGCGTATCGTCAAATAGCCCGCCCGGTACTTCGGAGTAAAGACCGTTCTCCACATAGGAGGACATGTCAGCAGGAACCATCGCCAGATGCGGACCTTGCTGGGTGTCCTTAATTTGGTTCAGGCGCGCAGTCAGCTCCGTAATATTCATCACTTGTGGTGTAATTTGTACGCCGAAGCGCTCTGTATACAGCTTACAAATTCCCTCCAGCACCTCAATCGAGGTATCTCCCGGACCATCAAACTCATGCCATACCACGACTTCCTTATTGTTCTTTTCCATTGCAGCCTCTCTCCCTTACCTAAATTGTCTATGATTGTTTACGAGCACTAAAGCCTGATTAGGCGCAAGCAGCAAGCAATCGAACGCCTGACCTACGCTGCTACCCGTTAAGGAACTATCCAGTGTTACCGTCATTGGGCATCGGCCAGGTACGGCAACCTTCAAATCAACTTGGCAGAAAGCATCAGCACTCAAGTTAAAGCAGCACAGCAGCGTTTCATCCCCTTGCATATACCCGTACAGAACAATACCTTCCGGGGATTGAGCCACGAAAAAGTTTTCCGGCTTCACTAGGTGGCGCCAATCTTTCTTGAGTTCACTTAGCTCCGCCAACAGCGGCAGCATCGGTGTAGGATTGGTCCAATTAATTTGCATAACGTTAAAAAAAGCTCGGGAAATCTCCTCTCCGTTCGTGTTGTCTCCAAGACCACAGTTGAGCGGCTGCTCCTCATTCATTTCATAACCCGTCGTCACGTATGGAATTGCGTTCGGAAGAAATTGATTAAATACCGCGATCATCCGAGCAACCTCTACACCACCACGGCTGGTGATCCGAGGAGTATCTGCTGTTTCTGCACAGGCAAATACATGAATATTCAACTCAGGCAGCTCTTCTAAGAATGAAATGAGATTCTCTTTAGTAATTTGTGTCATGACGTTCCATCCACTGCCAAGCATAATGTTATAGCCGGTGTTTGCTGCCTTCTTGTGGTTGCGATTGAACAAATCTTCGCTGATTAAGATCGCATTTGGATTCATCTCTTTAATCGTGTCAAAAATACGAGTCAACAACGGAATAGGTAGCACGTGTCCGATGTCGATGCGGAAGCCGTCAATCCCATATTTTTCGAGATTAACCCGTACTGCCTCCTCCAGAACATCCCACAGCTCCAGATTCGGCTCCTCTCCCGGGTAGTCATTGCATTTAATCGTATCAAAAAGGACATATGGCGCCTGATCCGGACTTATAAGATGTCTCACTTGCGGAGAGACATCCTGGTAGAGGCGTAAGAACGTAATGTCTGTCCAAATCGGCTGCACATCATTTATCCAATCCGAATGCGCTGGAGCAGTCGTTATCCCCATCTCTTGCTCTACCAAAGTTAATAGCTCATCTCCTGTTTTAGCAGCTCTCTCTTTCAAGTGCTGCCAAAGGATTGGATGGAGTTCATTGGGCGGTGGCGTGAACTTCCGCAGAAATACTGCTGTCTCCTGGCTGCGGTAGACCGTCTCCAGTTTGTCCGGCGTACACTCCTCAAAAAATCCAAGCTGGGGAATCGCGGGCGGCGCAAAGCCTTCTAATTCATCCATTTTGATCCAATACACCCATTCAGGATGTTCGGTAATGAACGCACTGTTTTTCGCCGTCACACGGGGAATGAAGTCAACAACAGTCTTAATATCAAGTAAATGACAAGCCTCTACCAAAGCGCTGAGCTCATCGTGGATCGTAAACTCCTCCATATCATCCAATAGGCTATCGTGCAGGTTCTCGTCCAAATGGAATAACGATTGCACTGCGTAAGGGGACCCAATATCCCCCTTCAGATTCAACTTGCTGTACTGGTTAACTGGAAGCATGTACAGAATATTGATGCCCATTTTCTTTAGCAGAGGCAGAAGAATAAAGAATCTTAAAAAAGTACCCGATTCAATTTTTCCGTCATGGTTGTAATCCCAAGCCGTAGAATAGCGAATAAGCGAAGAATAGATCGCGCTATCGTCCAGATTTGTGCGTTCCTTAAGCAGATATCTCCACGAAAGCCTGTCCAGATAATTCAAATGATCTGTCAAAAAATCATACGGGTGTACACAAATTTCACCCTCTTTTTCTAAGAGAACACGCTCATATTGGCACTCATTCCACACTGCGGGCATCCAAATTGGCTCTATGTCTTTGGCCTTTTGTGTAGACAAGTAATCTTTAATTAATCTGAATTTGCTATCATTGCTCATCAACAGTGCCACCTCTCATTGATTGTAGTCTTACGTTTAGGGAACAAAAACCGTCTTTACGGTTTCACTCCCAACCACCTTCAAAGAGTTCAATTCATAGCCGATCAACTCGTCTATCGCTGCTTCATGCTCACTGAGCTTAACTTTTCTAGTCACTAGTTTCTCCATTTCAGGAGTTTCAGCGGCAAACTGCAAAGCTTCCTCGAACATGTAGCGGTATTCACCTGCTGCTATAATTTTTATTGCATGCTGCACGAATTTAGTAGGGGAAAAGGTGTAGCGATACTTCGCATTAATTCCAAAAGGAACGATGCGGCCTCCACGTTCAATCCACTTTTCCGCCATTTCGAGTTGAGTGCCCACCGTATCGATAATCACATCAAACTTATGTCCCGCACAGATTTTGTCTACGGTAGCTTGATTTAATTGGGCAGGGGTTAAAGCAAAATCTGAGATCTCTCTGGCAAAAGCTAGCCGATAGGGATTAACTTCAGTCGCTACCGTGAGCGCAGATTTCGACTTGCTCACAATTTGGCTTAACAGTCCCATTGGACCCGATCCAAGAATGAGTACCTTGTCGTCTGCTGTGACATTGGCTTCTTTGAAATTGTGCAGTACACAGGCAAGCGGCTCAATCAAAACCCCCGTCTCCCAGCTCATATGATCGGGAAGACGGTGTGCAAACGTTTGTGCAGTTGAGTAAAAAAAAGTGAATGTCCCATTTCGATTCAAACCCGCAATAGGCATCCCATTTCCATCGATGCCCGTACAGAGGTGCGGCTGTTTCTTCAAGCAAAAATAGCATTCATCACAGCTTTGATTCGGATCGATAACTACGCGGTCGCCTACCTTAACACGGTCAACGTTGCTGCCGATTTGGATTACAGTCCCTACTGCCTCATGACCACGAATGACCCCTGGAACCCCCTCCTCTTTCCCAGTTATGACTGCTAAATCTGTTCCACATACACCTGTCATCTCAATCCGGATCTTGACTTCATCCGGTGCTGCAATCTGCGGCTCTTCCCATTCGCAAAGCTCCAGCTTATGATTAGATGTCCACACCAACGCTTCCATACTCATTCCCCTTTCTTTTTTGTTATCCATATTCGCCCAGAATATATCATAACTACCATGTAAAAGTAAGGTGAATGTTGTCGAAAAATGTTAATAATTACATTTATATATAAATACTTCACGAGTAAGCGCTTTAATTTCTTTCGCTTATTATGCGGAGTGCACTGTCTGAAACGGCAAGTTTAAGGGCCATCCTTTGTGGGATGACCCTTGAATACGATTGCGATCAACCGAGCTCCGTGCGGGAGAGTAGCCCCCGAATCAACGTCTCCTATTTTGTAGCTTCCGCTTCCAGCCGTGCAATGACCTCAGAGCGGGCTTGATCTGTGAAGCGAAGCACCCCGTTTTCCTGGACGATTAGCCCTTCCCGTATTCGCCCATCCAGCCAGTCGCTGATCCATCCCGGAGCGTATCCTCCTTGCCCGAACTCGCCGCCAAAAGCGATCATTTTCTCATATACATCCAGATATTGTTGACGGCTCGTATTTGGATAAGAGCTTGTGTACAGCCAGAACTGCACATCGTACATCAGAGTAGAAAGCTCATCCGCATGAAAGGAGAAGTGTCCCTTCTCTTCAACGATTCGGGTACAGACTTTACGGATCTTCTGCTCAAGCTGATCTACCTCAGACACATCACTGCACAGCTTCGCAAGCAAAGGTGAGAATTGGCCTACGGCTACTTTGCGCAAATCCTCCTCTTTATCTTCTTCAGAGGTGTCGTATTCCTCATCACTCACCAGGCCGCGTATAAACGTCTCGAAGTCTTGGGCCAGAAACGTAATCTCATAATTATCTTCCTGATCCACATGAATTACCTCGGGTTCGCCGTCCCTCCCGCAATTGCGGTAATCCAGCATCACGACATCATGGCCTGCCGAAGGGCAATCACAAATTACCACGCCGATGTCGGGATACCCCCACTCCTCAATCATGAACGGGCTGCCGAGATCGCCGCAGATGGAATAGCTTTTCTCGCGTCCGATGCCCATAATGCCCGTAATCGCAATATGATCCTCAGCCCATGAGGTCGCGTCCTCGGTCGGAAAACAAGTATTATAAGGCACTCCCCCATTGTGCTGCTTCATCAGACTGATATAAGAGGCAGGAAGCTTGTAACCCAGTTCTTCTTCTACAGAAGCAATCAGCTCATCCGTAGGCGGAGAAGAAACATATTCTTTTAGCGCATAATCGCTATCGTCCCAAAAGCCGGAGAGATCCATCCCGTCAAAAGGAGCTGCAGTCGTCCCCGAATCATTATGCTGTTCTCTGATTGCCCGTCTGGCTGCGGCGTCTTGTTCTTTGCGAAGCTTGCGCTGGCTGAATTTCAAAAACATGGCCGTGTTCTCATCATCCGGATCGAGGTCATGGGCAATACTCAGCACTCTCACCGCTTCCTCATATCGATTCAAATAATAGTAGGAATATCCCACACGAAAATGCCACAGATAATCATTCTGCCCTTGTTCCGCAATCATCGCGAAGTGTTCAAGGGCTTCTTCATAACATCCCACATTGTTATACGCTCTTGCCAGACTGCTGACTACCTCGTAATCTCTGTCCGCTGGAGGAATCTCCATCAGAGTGTCTACAATCTTCTGGTGTTCATCATCTTCATGCCACTGTGTCAGCTGTGCCACTAGTTCTTTGTCCATAGTCTACCTCCCCAAGCTTATAATTAAGTTACTAGAATATAGAGAAATATGGTTTTCCCTATTCTACCAGATGGGATGTAGGTATTGAAAATCGAAAAAGAGGGCATCTCCAAAATTTTTAATTATGGATACAGCCATATCCCTGAAACCGTCATCACCGCTGGCAGTGCAGTCTCGTCAACCGCTACATTGTCATACCAGCCGCCCACTGCAAGGTTCAGCACCAGATAAAATGACTCGTTAAAGGGCATAATGCCTGGCTCCAAGCAACGCTCGGCAAAGCAATGTCCGTCTACCAGCCATCGAATCGAACTGGCATTCCATTCCAGTGCATAATCATGGAATTCATTAATGGTTCCGCTTTCAAAATGGTGCGAGAACTCCTCAACGATTTGATGTTCCCAATTCTTTCCGTAGTGCAGTGTTCCGGATATTTGCTGAGGCAAGCGGCCTTTGGCTTCCATGATATCAATCTCGCCGGAAGCTGGCCAAGGCCCGTAAGCCTGTTCCTGCGGAAGCAACCAGATGGCAGGCCATACCCCTTGCCCTACCGGCAGTTTTGCACGCACAACCAACTTGCCATAACAAAAGGAAAAATGGTCCTTTGTATCCAAACGAGCCGAGGTATATGCAAAATTGCGCCCATCCTTTTCAATGGATTCGCTGCGCGCGCACAGGTTTAAGCCAAATTCATCGATATACAGATTGCTGGAATGATCCGTGTAATACTGCTGCTCTCCGTTGCCCCAACCTGGGTCTATGGGATTACCCTCATTATCTAACAAGTCGTTGCCAAGGCGGACATTCCATAGCTTTAAATCGGCATTTCTATCTAAGAAATTCTGTTCCCATATAGGTTTATTCATCCTTTGCACACTCCCTTCATTTAATCACAGCATACTTAATTTTTGCGGCTGGTCAAACAAATCTAAAAAAATGGGATAGGGTCGATAATCATGGGCTTTTTTTCCTATACGCTTTTTCATACGATGAAATAGAAAGGGGGCACGGAAAATGTTCCAATACAGAACGGAACAAATGAAAGCGCTTTTTAAGCAGTGGCAATTGCAAAGCATGGTTATCCCGGGAATCATCTGGATGTTTATCTTTTGTTATATCCCTATGTTCTGGCTCATTATTGCATTTATGGACTACAGCATCGCCAAACCCTTACTAGAATCACCGTTTGTCGGGCTGAAGCATTTTCAGGATTTTTTGACGGATGAGCGTTTTTGGCGTTCGATCCGCAATACTCTGGGAATGAGCAGCATCAAGCTGGTCTTGGGTTTTCCCATTCCTATCTTGTTCGCCTTGCTGCTGAATGAAATACGGAGTCTTCGATTTAAGCGAACGGTACAAACCATTTCGTACCTGCCGCACTTTATTGCCTGGACGATTTTTGGCGGCATTGCGCTCAATTGGCTGGGCGAGGGCGGTGTGATCAATCAGTTGATGATGGCGTTCGGGTTCCAGGAACGCGAAATCCTGTTTAACAGCGACCCTAAGTACTTTTGGTGGATCACCTTTTTCACCGATACGTTAAAAGAAACCGGCTGGAGCGCCATTATCTACATAGCGGCAATATCCGGCATTGATCCGGGGCTGTACGAAGCGGCTGAGCTGGATGGCGCAAACCGGCGGCAGCGGATGTGGCATATCACCATTCAGAGCATACGCCCCACCATCGCTATTTTGTTCATCCTCGCTGTCAGCGGGATACTCGGCAGTAACTTTGAGCAGATCTTTATGTTGAAGAACAATATGAACATGAGGATGGCGGAAAGCCTAGACTTGTATATCTACAACATGGGGTTGGTCTCCGGGCGCCATTCCTTCTCAACAGCCGTCCTGTTCGCCCGCTCTATTGTGGCGCTAGGTTTGTTGTTTTTGGCCAATCACACATCCAAAAAACTAACCGGCGACAGCATTTTTTAGAAGGGAGAGGACAGAGGTATGGAAAGACGCAAAAGATTTCGGCAAATTGGAGTATTTGAGGTCTGCAACACCCTGCTGATGCTGGCGGTTTGCTTTTTAACACTGTACCCGATGTGGTTTGTATTCATTAACTCGCTTAATGCGCCGCAGCAGGCATCCCTGGGCACCGTCAACTGGTTTCCCAAAGAATTATCGCTGGCCAGCTATAGCGTTGTGTTCAATGATAAGACAATGATGAACGGTTTTTACATTACCACTCTGCGCACAGTGATCGGGACAGCAACGCATGTGTTGTTTACCGCCATTATTGCTTACGGAATGAGCAAGTCTAATCTGATCGGACGCAAGCTGTATCTTAAAATCGCATTGGTTACGATGCTGTTCTCAGGCGGGCTGATCCCTACATTTATTCTGATGACGAAGCTGGGCTTATATGATAATTTTTGGATATTCATCATTCCCTCTATGTACACTTTTTTTAATATGGTCATTTTCATGAGCTTCTTCCGCACCATACCCGACAGCCTGGAGGAGTCTGCGAAGGTAGACGGTGCTTCAGACTATGGCGTCCTGTTTAGAATCGTATTGCCCAATAGCATGGCTGTCATTGCGACTATATCGCTTTTTTCAGCCGTTTATCATTGGAATGATTATTACCAGGGGGTCATCTACATCCGTTCGCAGGAATTACTGCCACTGCAGACCATGCTGTACAAAATCATTGCGGAGAACTCTATGTCCTTCATGCAGCAGCAAGCTATGGCGCAATTCGGCGCAAGACTTCCCGGCAACTCTATTAAATTTGCATCCATGATGGTGGCCACACTGCCTATTCTGATAGTCTATCCTTTCATTCAACGCTATCTGGTCAAAGGCGTGATGATTGGCGCCATTAAGGGATAAGAGTGTGAGTGTCTAGAAACTGGTATACAAAAATTCAGAAGCAGCAAAGAAAGGATGATTATGTCATGAAACGCAATCTCATTAAGCCGGGGTTGACCCTCGTTCTGGCCGCAAGCCTGATGCTAGGCATAGCCGCGTGTTCCAATTCAGCGAATAGTGAAAATAAGCCGACACCACAGCCTACAGATAGTACACAGCCGCCCCCGAGTGAAGCAAAGCTCAATCCCGATGATCCGGCATGGAAGCTGGATACCAGCCCTGTTGATTTAACCTGGTTCGTAGGTGCTAACTGGTATGCCCACACTTGGGGAGACAGCTTGACCTCCAAGTACGTAACGGAAAAAACAGGCGTAAACATCAAGCTTGAAGTACCTTCCGGTGAAGCCAATGAACATATTACCCTGATGATGACCTCGGGCAAGCTGCCAGACTTGATATCAATGGGTTCGTGGGAAACCGCTGTCAAAAAGCTGTGGGAAGGCGATCATGTCTACGCCTTAAATGAATTAGCTGACAAGTATGACCCTTACTTCTTCAAGGTGGCCGGGGACGGTACACTGAAGTGGTATCGTCAAGAAAATGGCAATACCTATGGCGTTCCGAATGATTCATATAGCCCCAACCTGATGCATGAAACTGGCATGACGGCGGCTAACCAGACTTTCCTGGTGCGGAAAGATCTGTATGAGGAGATGGGCAGCCCGGACCTTAGCACTCCAGAGGGCTTTCTGAACGCACTGCAACTGGTAAAGGATAAGTACTCCCAATATAAAGGCCAGCCCATCAGTCCCTTTTTTGCACAAGGGAACGTCCCTTACGGGATGACCGAATATCTGCAGAACCTACTGGCCGTTCCGCATGAGAAAGACGGAAAAGTATACGACCGCATTACCGATCCCGATTATATTGCCTGGCTAAAAACCTTCCGTACGGCTTACGAGCGCGGGTTGATTAATGTGGATTTCCTGGTGGATTCCGATACTCAGGTAGAGGAAAAAACAAACAACGCCCGCTATTTCATGATGGTCCGCGAGTGGACCGGTATGTCGGCTGTCAATCCTATGCTGGCTGCTAGCGGCAACCCGGATTCTTACTACATCGCAGTCGATGGGCCAAAGAACAGCAAGGGCGATAACCCTAAGTTATTCCCTGGCAACATGGACGGCTGGATGGTGACGATGATTAGCAAATCAACCGAAAACCCTGAACGAGCCATCCGCTTTTTGACCTATCTGGCCAGCGAAGAAGGCCAGCGAGATTTATTCCTTGGCAAGGAAGGCGAAACATGGGAGATGGTAGATGGCAAGCCGCAACTGAAGCCTGAAATGGGAAAATTACTCGACACTGATATTGAGAAGCTGGAGAAAGAATACGGCATCATGGATACCTATTGGATGATGCGAAACCCTGTAATCGTCAACCAGTGGAGACCGGAGAAATCTCCTGTCATTAAGCAAATGGAAGACTTCGCCAATAAGCAGGCCGATATTGATAGCGGTATCTATAAGGGCTTAGATCCACAGGGCGATTCTGATGTGTCGGTAGCCTGGTCCCGTATTTCGCAAAATTGGGAGGAAGTACTCCCTGAGCTAATTACGGCCAAAAATGAGGCTGAATTTGATAAAATCTTCGACAATTTCCTTGACCGCCGCGAGAATTACAACTTTGGCAAGGTGATGGAATACCGCCAGGCTGAACTGGATGTGCGAAAATCCAAAATGGCAGAGTAATAATGCCCGTATTAAGATTGCTGCCGGCCACCGAAAGGGTGGCCGGTATTCCCTTTTTCGCTTCTTTAACCATTTAACAAAACAGCCTAGTTACCTACCGGGCAGTTTGTAATATATGGTATATTACAAGGGTAGGAGGCTACTTAAATGAAGTATCTGCTGACTAAAATGAGGAAGCTGTACCGTAATTCCCGAATCTCCCAAAAGTTGTTTCTGGCTTTTAGCATGATGATTGCCATCCCTGCGATTGTGGTATCCTTTTTATTTATCCGCACACAGGAAAGTCAGCTATACAAGGACGCTATGGCTACCGGCAGCAGCCATGTCTCACGAATTAACGAACAACTGCGCAGCAAAATGGGCATTATTGAGAACGCTTCCTCTACTGCGCTGAATCAAAAGGCATTTGTAGATTTTATTCACTCCAATATGCGCGGGGATGGCCTGCGTCTCGTAAAATTTAGACAAAATCAATTTGAGCAAATGCATAATATCATTCAAAGCTACGAGATGATCAGAGAGCTAAGTTTCTATGTCGATAATCCAAACCTATTTGAGATTTGGCCTGAAATCTACCATTATGACAAGTTCTGGCCGAAGGACTACTGGGTGACACTTCGGGAGGAAGGCGGTGCGGCATACCGCTTATTTGCTTTTAAAGATGGAGAGCATACGCTATCCTATTACCGGCTGGTACGCCTTCAGGGGCAACAGCAGAAACTCCCTACCATTATGGAAATCCGCGCCCAGCATAGCGTCTTTTTCAGTGACCTGCTTGAGGATAGCGGGGGGGATTTCTTTTCTGTAGTGATGGATGGAGCCGACTCTTCCCGATCTGTATACAATCCTGAGCATATCTTTTCACAAAATGCCGGTGAGGAATTGGATAACATTCTAGGTAGCATTCACCAGCGGCTGGATGTGCTGCAGCAGAGTAGCCCCATTAAGGTCAAGGTAGGCGACCATACTTACTACGCGTTGTATCGCTACATCGCCCCACTGAACGCCTATGTAGTGGATATTGCCTCTCATCAAGCGCTGATGAAAGGCCCACGAAGCTGGTATTTGCTCGTAGTAGCGATCACATTGTGTGTATTGCTGCTAATGTTACTGCTCGTTTCACATACCACTCGGCGCATTTTCCGCCGGCTCGACAGGGTGCTGGCTTCTATGCGCAAGGTGCGGCAAGGCCAACTGGATGCGAAAATTGATACCGGCCTGGATAAAAACGAAACCGGTGACGAAATCGACGAGGTGGCCGTCAGCTACAATAATATGTTGGACGAAATCAAACATTTGATGACCCAAGTGGTAGATAAGCAGCTGATTGCCAAAAATGCACAGCTGCACTCGCTGCATTCGCAGATCAATTCACACTTTTTATATAACGCGCTGGAATCCATCCGTATGCTCGCGGAGGTTCAGCGACAGCCCGCTATCGCCGAAGCGTTGGTGTCTTTAGGCTCACAACTGCGATACAGCATGCAATGGCGCAGCGATACGGTTGCGCTTAGCGAAGAACTTGCCAACATACACAGCTATGTCCGATTCATAAACTTTATGGAGGGTGGCAGCATTGAGTTGACGGCGGATCTCCCGCAGGAGGTACTGCGTTATACAATTCCTAAAATGTGCATGCAGCCCATCGTCGAAAATGCCGTTCATCATGCAGCGCCCTCGGGCGGCAGCGTACGTATCCATATTACCGTATCGGTAGAAAATGAAAGCCTTCTGCTAATTGAGATACGAGATGATGGCGCAGGTGTTGACCCGGAAATGCTGTCCAGTCTGCAGGCTGTGCTGCGGGGCGACTCAGATTCACCGATTGTTACCAGCAAAAACGGACTGGGCTTGGAGAACGTGCATAAGCGCATACAGCTTCATTATGGTAAGAACTGCGGTCTTTGGATTGACAGTGTGCAGGGTGCATATACTTGTGTAACCATACGTTTGCCTTGGGAAAATGTGAATCTTGGAGGATGGTAGGGCATGATCAATATTCTAATTGTGGACGATCAAAAGCACATTCGTGATGGGCTGCAGGCGATGCTGCGTCAATTTCCGCTGCAGCTGGACAATATTTACTGTGCAGTAAACGGAATTGAGGCCTTAGATATATTGAGTCAGCACAACATCCAACTGGTGATTACTGATATCAGGATGCCCGATATGGATGGACTGACGCTGATGGCGAAGAGCAAACAGGAGCATATTGAGGTAGATTACCTGATTATTAGCGGCTATAGTGATTTTGCCTATGCTCAAAAAGCCATCGAACTTGGAGCAAAAGGCTACCTGCTCAAACCTGTGAAACGTGAAGATCTGCAAACCGCAGTAGAACATGTAGCAAATGAGATAAAAACACGGCAGGCGCTCTCGCGTAATATGGAGCATATCTCCCGCCGCGCCCGGGAGACAGACCGCAAAGAACTGAGTATGTTCATGCAGGGTGCAATGATTGATGAAGCGTGGGTTCTCCAGACCCAGCAACAGAATCCAGAGTTGTGGAGTAATTACCGCCTGTGTCTGCTGCGGGAGGAATTATGGATTAACCAACCGGGGGCCGACAGTAGCCACAGTATGGAATCCCTTGCCTACCGTGTGTATGGCAGACGAGGGTGTATATGCCTGCAACACCGCCCGTACCTGATTCTCGCGGTTGATGCAGCCGTAGATACGGGAGCCTTCCCGGCCGCCCTCAAAGCAGGACAGATAGATGCCATTACTGCCATGACCAGCCCGCAGCAAGGATTGAAGGAGTTGCCCCGCAGCTATACACAAGCGCTAGAGCTCTATCGCCACAGTTACCTGTTTCCAGAGAAGAGCTGCATCTTGCCAACACATATTGAGCGACTGGAGCAGCAGTGGGAGCTTCCCTATGAGGAGTTATATGCCCTGTTCCAGTTAATCGGCACCAAAAACAGCGGTACAATCACCCAAGGCATTTCTATGATATTTCACAAAGATACATTGCAACGTTATCACATCCAATACACACAGCAGCTATGCCGTGCCATTGTACAGATGCTGGAGGAATCTGTGCGTGTAATCCGCCCGTACATGGGGGAAGAAGCGCTGGACATCGAATGTTTACGTAATCTATTCGATTATCCGGGTATTCGCGATTATATTCAGGCGCTGCAACAACAGCTGCTTCGGCTGAACCAATTTTATTATGAATATAAGTGCAGCTATCGCAACTCGCAAGATTTGAATGAAGCCATACGCTTTATACACGAAAGCTATCATAAACCCCTGGATCTCGCGATGGTATCGAACCACGTGTCGCTTAATTATGCCTATTTTTCTAACCTGTTCAAAAAAAATATCGGCAAAGGCTTTGCAGAATACTTGCGCGATGTGCGCCTGGATAAAGCCCGGCGGCTGCTGGCCGAAACCGATCATAAAATTGTAGAGGTAGCCACCATGGTAGGGTATGAAAGCTACAAAAGTTTTACACGATCATTTCGGGATGTCATGGACATGCAGCCCACAGAATACCGGCAAATGATGCGCCGGAAGCACGACAGCGAGGAAAAGTTCCGTGACACAGCGCTATAAATAATCAAAAGCCAAAAAATTGGGTTATAACAAAAATAATTGTACCTTTTAGCTGATTATTATATTCGATAGAATAGAGATGACCCTAAATGTAAGCGGTTTCGTTTCTTCATTATTTTATTAAAGGAGGGCAAGTATGAAACGACTTTACAATACGGAAAGTGGTTTTAAGCAGAAGGTATTTAGTTTGTTCTTAGCAGTAGTACTGTTGGCTGGGGTTGGTCTATTGCCGACTTCTAAGGTGCAGGCAGCAGGAACCACAGTTACCTCTATGTCTTACTTTTCAGCGGCAGACGGTCCTGTCATCTCAAAATCAGGGGTTGGGCAAGCTAGCTATGGTTTCGTCATGCCCACATTCAATGGGGGCTCTGCCACCTGGAATGATGTTTCCGATGACGTCGGTGTAAAAGTAAAAGTTGCTGGAAACTGGGTGGATATTGACCATGCAGGCGGCTATACCTACAACCAAAACTGGGGACACTGGAGCGACGGTGGCTTGAATGGCTATTGGTTCACTCTCTCCGCAACAACGGAGATTCAGCTGTTCTCCAAGGCTAATGGAGTTACACTTGATTACACCCTGGTATTTCAAAACATAAACAAAACGACCATTACTGCTATGGCCCCTACACAAGGGCCGCAGATTTCAGCAGGATTTACAGGAAGTGCAGGCTTTACTTATCCTACCTTCAACAATGATCCGGCCGTTACCTATGAAGCCGTAGCTGAAGATCTGAAGGTATATGTAAAACCTGTAAGCAGCAGTACATGGATTGATATTGACAATAATGCAGCCAGCGGCTGGATCTATGATAACAACTTCGGACAATTCACCGAAGGCGGCGGTGGCTACTGGTTCACCGTAACAGAGTCTATCAACGTCAAGTTAGAATCGAAAACCTCAGCGGCTAACGTCGTTTATACCCTCACCTTTAATAAACCTGTAAGAAATTCATATGTCTTAACTCCTTATGAGGGAACGACCTTTACCGCAGATGCAAAAGGTGTAATAGGTGTACCGCTACCTAAGATTGATGGGGGCGCTCCAATAGGCACTGAACTAGGAAATTACGTATACCAAATTAACATCAACGGACAATGGGTTGCTATGAGTGATTCCAGCCAGAGCGGATTTGTATACGCCGGCAATGGCTATAACAACATGTCCGATGCCAACCAGTGGGGATATTGGGCTGACTACATCTATGGGCTTTGGTTCCAGCCTGTCCAAGAGGATGTGCAAATCCGTATTGGCTATCCATTAAATGGACAGGCGGGCGGAAGTGTCGGCAACAATTACGTCAACTATACCTTTATTGGTAATCCAGATGCCCCACGTCCGGATGTATCCGATCATGATGACATTGCCATCGGAACACCAAACGACCCGGCGATAGAGGGCATGAATCTCATTTGGCAGGATGAATTTAACGGAACAGCACTCGATACGAGCAAATGGAGCTACGAACAAGGTTATTATATTACTGACGATCCGAATAGCTGGGGCTGGGGCAACGCGGAACTGCAGCACTATACAGACAGTACACAAAATGTATTTGTACAGGACGGAAAGCTGAATATCAGAGCTTTGAACGATTCAAAATCCTTTCCACAGGACCCAAGCCGGTATGCCCAGTACTCATCCGGCAAGATTAACACCAAAGATCAGCTGTCCTTCCAGTACGGCAGAGTAGATATTCGTGCTAAGCTGCCTACAGGTAACGGCGTTTGGCCAGCACTTTGGATGCTTCCGGAAGATGCCGCTTATGGAGCGTGGGCCGCATCCGGGGAAATTGATATTATGGAAGCCAAAGGACGCTTGCCCGGCACGACCAGCGGGGCCATACACTTTGGCGGACAATGGCCTGTAAACAGATATATTGCTGGTGAATATCACTTCCCTGAAGGTCAGACCTTCGCCAATGATTATCATGTGTACTCCATGATCTGGGAAGAAGATAATATGAAATGGTATGTGGACGGCAAGTTCTTCTTTAAAGTCAGTAGAGATCAATGGTATTCCGTAGCTGCACCTAACAATCCGAACGCCCCATTCGATCAACCCTTCTACATCATTATGAATCTGGCGATCGGCGGGCACTTCGACAGCGGTCATACCCCAGATCCGTCGGATATTCCTGCAACAATGCAAGTGGATTATGTTCGTGTCTATAAAGAAGGCAACAGCGAGAATCCGGTAAACGTGCCGGTTACCGGTATTTCTCTGAATCAAACCACTGCGCAGGTGGAGGTCGGACAGACTGTGCAGTTGAACGCCAATGTTGCCCCGTCTAATGCAACCAATAAGCAGGTCACTTGGACCGTATCAGGTACCAACGTCGCTTCCGTGAATCCGAACGGTCTCGTGACGGGACTCACTCCAGGCACAACAACCGTAACGGCTACAACAGCTGACGGTAATAAAACAGCCCTCTCCACCATCACTGTTGTACCGGCAGCATCATCCGGTGTTATCATTGTCGGCGATGAGGTGCGGGGCCTGAAGAAAATAGGTGACGACCTGCTGTTCTATGTGAACGGCGCAACCTTTGCCGACTTACACTATAAGTTGAATAACGGTGGGCAGCTAAACGTAGCCATGACCCCGGCAGGGAACGGTAGCTATACCTACCCTGTAAATCACCTGCAACACGGGGATACCATCGAGTACTCCTTCACCTATAATCCGGGACAAGGGGCCGTCGATTCCCCGACGCTCTCGTATATCCATGGGGTAACCCAAGGAACACCAGAATAAAATAGTTGAACCCTAAGCAACTGCATGAACACAAATAGGCGAGGAGGAAGTGTTGAAGCTTCCCTCTCGCCTATTTTGTTGTTTTTACCGTGCTGCGGGTCTTCTCGGGGGAAGCTCGGCTAGCTAGCCTCATGATTATGGAGTGTCAGTTTATCACCTGACGCTTTCCGCACCTTCGCTCGCTTGCCTAAATTAACGCGTCGAAATGACCCTCCGCGTCCACCGTCGCCGTCCGGGGATCAGTCAGGCCGATGCCCTTGAGGCCTCCCTTTCCTTCATTTCCCCAAAGGGGGAGGTGATCTTGAAGCGGAGAAGCAGGCACAAAATTTACGGAGGTACTGCTCCCGCTTTTCTGTACCAGTTGGGACTCCAGCAGCCGGATTTGCCGCTGCAGCTGCTCCCTGCGATAAGGAGTCTGCATCTCACTTCCTTGTGCCGCATTCACTTTATCCAGTTCCATCATCAGCCGGTTTCGCTGTTTCTCCAGAGAACTGACATCACTCTGTGTACCGCCGTAGGCCGCAATGGTCTGTACGGAGCTGATGCCTGATACTGTCTGTGCCGCCATGATCTTTCCCCCATTTCCTTGGCTCCCAATCCAAAATCAGCCAAATTTGAAAGTTCTAATCATCTTTATTACCCGGCAGGCCCCGTCATGACAACATCACAGCCTCAATTGGAAAATAATCGTCGTATAGTCTCAGTCGGCCGCTTGTTTCAACCCTACCAAAGACCCACCGAAGGCTGGCTAAAGTCCCTTCAGAGCTCCCTTACTCGTCCTTCAACCGCCGCTGATATAAAATGACAGACACTACTGTTAGCACAACCGTCCATGCCAAATTAATGAGGAGTGGTTTCACTACATCGCCCGTCGTATAACCTGTATTGCTTAGACCCAGCAGATGCACAAGCTGACTGCTTGGCATGTAATCCAGCACTTTGAAGACCGGATAATCCTTCACTAGTACTTCTCCCCACGGTGCCCCCATAAATATGAACGCCACAGGGAGTATAGATAATGAGGATTCAAGCAACGTCTTGGAGAATAAACCGCAGATCGTCCCGGCTGCAGTGTACAGAATAATCGAAAGAAAGATTACTGCCACAAATGCCCATATATTAGCTGGCTCATAGCCAAATAATAATGTAGAAATAGCGAGAACAACAGCAGACATGACAAAGACCAAACTGCTTTTACCGATTAGTACATCCATGGTCGTAGCCGGTGTCATCATTAATGACCGTAAAGTGTTACGTTCCTTCTCTTCCGCAATCAAGCAGGCTTGTGCGAAACATGTTAGCAATACAAACGAACTATTAAAAAGAAAACCGCTGGCTCCAGGTAAAGACGCACCTGCCCTCTTGAAAATCAGAGCGATAATAATAGGAAAAATCAGCATAATGGACAGCGCGTAGTTACGTGAAAACTCTTTGTAATCCTTCACAAATATCGCCCGGGCACGTTTGTATGAGATACTCATAGTAGCTCACTTCCTGTCATTTTAATAAAAATATCACCTAGACTTGGCTCTTTCGTTTCTAACCGGTCAATTAGCCCCCGCTTCATCCAATCCGCGATTTGGTCAGCCGCCCCCTCATCGATCGGGAGCTCGTAGGTTTCCCCATTGATTAAGTCCACACTAATTACGTTCTCCCGGTGCTGCCGTTTAAGTTCCTTCGGTGAACCGATGGTTTGGATTTGACCCTGATACAGAATCGCTACACGGTTGCATATCAATTCTGCTTCAGACATATCATGCGTAGTCAGAAAAATCGTAGTTCCTTTCTCATTTAAGTAGCGTAAGCCTTTATAGATATGTGCTGTGTTTACCGGATCTAGAGCCGAAGTTGGTTCATCCAGGAATAATAATTCCGGCTCATGGATAATCGCGCATGCCAGCATGACACGCTGACGCATCCCTTTGGATAAGAGGTTAGCTTTCTTTTTGCGCTCCCCGCTTAAGTTTACAAACTGCAGCACCTTGTCGACCGCAGATTTGGGAAGATCATATAACTTACGATACAACTCCAGATTTTCCTCAATACTTAACCTCTCATATAGACCACTGTTATCCGTCAAAATGCCAAAACGCATCTTCTGAGCAGACTGCTGCATCATCTCCGCCGGCTGGTCAAATACACTTGCCTGTCCACTTGTCGGATTTAACTGTGCCGTTAGAATCTTAATTAATGTTGTTTTGCCTGAGCCACTCGGGCCAAGGAAACCAAAAATTTCACCCTTAGGAATTGAAAAAGAAACATCTGCTAACGCATCCTTTTCTCCAAATCTCTTATGGATACGTTCTACCCGGATAACATTCATTAACTCCACATCCTTAGTGTTGATGGCTTAAACATATACAGATTACATGCTTCCTGCCATCAAAACGCGCCGAAATGTAGCTGTAAGCGCCTGAATGGTACCCTTTAAATGTTAAGAAGTGCTTTTAATTCAGGCAATTTTGAACGGGATAACGGAACCACGGCATCTTGACCTGTATTTAATCGCAAGCTGTAGCTATTTTTCGTCCATGTAATAATCTCTCTTACTTTTTGCAGATTAACAATGTAAGATCGGTGACACCTAAAAAAACCGAAATTTAATAATCGCTGCTCGAGCTCGGTCAGCGTCAACGCACAGTCATAATTTTCACCGCCCACATGAACAAGGATTGACCCCTCTACACTTTCTATAAAATCAATTTCAGGCGGATTAAATAAAATCACTTTATCATTTCTTTTGGTAGAGATCTTCTGCAAGGTTATATTGGCCTCTTCTTGTTTCTGTACTTCCTGCTTATCCTCGTCGAAGTCCCGAATATCCAATGGATGAAATCCCGATTCGTTCAACCGATAAATGGCATCACAGGAAATAAGGGCATCCTCTAAATTCGAAGTTAAAATTAAAATCTGCTTTTCTTGAGAAAGATCATCCAGAATCCGTTTGAGTTGACGACAATCTTGCTCTTCCAAGTAAAAATAGGGTTCCTCCAGTACAAGTGTAGGCTGATGCGCAAAAAAGACACGCAGCAATGTCACATACATCCTTTTCGATGAGCTTAGATCCTTGATCTTTACCTTCCGTTCTTCTTTTAAAGCAAAATAATCTATCAACGAAGCGGTACGCTCATTCCTCTCTGTTACTCTGATTAGAAAAGTGATTAGTTCCTCCACCGTTAAACGCATATACTCGTTTTGCCCAGCCCGAAATAAATAATATTGGGAATGATCCCCTAATTGATTCATTAAAAGCTGCTTTCGCTTCAAGTCCGTTATGATGCCAACCGATTGGTTCGGTGTCATATTTAATTCGATCTTCGGTAGAAATAATTCCCCATTATAATAAATTGGTTGAAATTGCATGCCATCCTCCCGGTCAGTGCTGCTATAGGGTATACTTTTTCAATTTTGTTCCTGTTATTTCCTCCTCGATAAATACGATTTAGGTAATATTTAATGCAAATATTAGTAGTCAAGGCATCTAGTTTACCGCATCTCTAGTGAGCAGGAATTCCCTCAACTTAAATTCCTCACTGAGATTTAATACATTTATTTCGAAAATTTTGGAAGAGTTTTGATTTTGTGACTAAATTCACATAATAAGTAGATTTAAAATTATAGAATAACATTGTAAATAAATGGGTTATTAGGGTATCTAAAGAATCAATGGATGTCATTAGGTTTGGGTTAACAATTTTATCTAAAAGCATCTTTCTTCTAGATAAAAATAATATAAAGGAGGTTTACATATGTCGAGTGAAAATCAATTCAAAACTCGCTCCGTGAACGACGACAAGGATCTATGGACAGAATTATTTGATCAGGTAGAAACATTGGAAAATCGTGACGAAATGGCCTGCATTAATCTTTGTTGCTGGAATTGTTGTTTCCAAATTTGAGTCGATGAAAAAAGCCGTTCTCTGCGGCTTTTTTTTACGAATAATTCTTTAATACCCAATATAAGTGATTCACAATAAATTATACAATTAAACAATATTTTTTAATAATTCCAAAATTGTATAGAGGTGAAAATATCATGATAGTAAATAAATACCATTTAAGATATGAGTTTGATGAAAAAAACCTTGTTATCAATACTTTGACAGGTGCTGTAGATTTTTTCTCTGCAGAAATGCTTGATTTACTGGATTCAGCAGAGAGTTGGGAACTATCTAATTACCCGCCTGAGCTTAAAGAAGACGATATCGAGTTCTTATTGAGGAGAGGCTACATTTTTGAGAATAATGAAGATAAGGAGCGACGATTAAACCAAGCATCACAAATCATGAATTATGATCAATTCATGCATTATATTATTTGTCCGACTTATGCCTGCAATTTTCGTTGTACATATTGCTTTGAAGATCATTTGCTTCATGAGAGTACACGCTTCATTACCGAAGAACAAATAGAGCATGCGTTTTCCGCAATTGATATTCTGCATAAAGAAAGCGGAATGGACAAAGGATTAATTAACCTATTCGGAGGTGAGCCCCTCTTACCTCCCGCCAAGAACATGGTAGAAAAAATCTGCGAAGAAGCGGAAAAACGAAATTTTATAATCGGTTGTAATACAAATGGTTATCACTTGAAAGCTTACGCCGACATTTTAGAACGCTTTCGCGATTGTTTAAGTGTTATGGTTTCTGTCGATGGCCCTGAGGAAATACATGATAGTCGGCGCTTTTTATCTGGAGGACAGGGTACATTTCAACGGATACACCAAGGCGTTAATGAATTATTAAACCGTAACATCCCTGTTATGATCCGGATTAATATAGATCAAACTAATATTAAAACTGTACCTGAGTTAATAAAGTACTATCATCAATGCGGCTTCTTCGGGCATCCTTCCTTCTCAATAACCTTTGCTCCTGTAACAGATCATACTTGTCTAGGTCTGAGTTCTACTTTGATGAAAGGTTATGAGATTGCAAAGTCTTTAATCCGACACGTCCCTAACTTTACAGAACTTGAAAAACAAAAGAAGATCGGCCTTAGTCCTGAAATGTTCCGTTTCTTCCGGACAGGCATGTTACTTGATCCTGAATTACAAGATAGAGTTGGGATTATTTCGCCACAACTTGTCTACTGTGAGGCTACTGAAGGAAAAACCTATGCTTTTGGACCTGATAATAATATGTATGCATGTCCGGATTTAGTGGGAAAATCAGAATATCGCATCGGCCAGTTCTCCCCTGTTTTTACGAAGGAACCCGTTTTTGACCAATGGAGAAATTTTAATGTTCTACAAATACCCAAATGCAAAGACTGCTCTGCAGCAATGATTTGCGGCGGCGGCTGCGCTGCACAAGCTTTATCAACATACGGAGATCTGGACCTTCCTTGTTGTCCGGATGCAAAGAACATGCTTGGTCAATATCTACACGAATTGCAGGAGGAAGCTGCACAATACGAGGAGGTTAAATCATGATCAAAAGCACATATAATTCTATTCATCCTATTAACAATGGGAATTATATCTTGATTAATTCTCTTAGTGGAGCAGTAGATGTAGTGGATGGTCTAGTAAAGGAACGGCTAGATCGGATTGAACAGACTAATCTGCAACGAGATAATCAAGATGAGGTTGAACTACTTACTTTTTTCAAAAAAAGAGGGTATATCTTTCATAGCCTTGCAGAAGAACAACAAATACTTTTTAAAGTTAAAGATGCAATGGAAAAAATGACGGCAAAGAGTAAATGGGGTATGACCTTCAATGTTTGTACAACATATGCTTGTAATCTAAGGTGCCCCTATTGCTATCAAGGCCATCAAATTCATGACCATAATCATGCATTAGACTCAGATGAAATAACCAAAATGTTCGAAGCTATTACTCAAATTATTAAAATGGAAGAAAATCGTGGCCGCTTCATAGGAGCACAACATCGTATGGTTTTATATGGAGGAGAACCACTTCTTCCGCAGACTAAAAATACAGTTAAAGAAGTGGTAGAACGTGCTGTTAATGAATATGGTTTCCGTATGTGCGCTATTACTAACGGGACATTCTTGCATCAATTTTTAGATATTTTTCAACCTTACCGTGACCAATGGGATTTCTTTCAAATTTCACTTGACGGCCCCAAAGCTGTTCACGATAAACGGCGTATCATGGCTGGTGGACAAGGAACATTTGATCGTATAGTCCAAAATATTGATATGGCCCTGGAACGAGGCTTTGCCGTTGCTACTAGGACAAATGTTAACAAAGAAAATCTGGGTCATCTGGTCGAACTGGCTAATTTCATTGAACAAAAGGGCTGGAATAAGTTCCCCCACTTTGGTTGGCAAGTCACGCCTGTTACTAATCACTTCAGTGAACCAATGCCCGACCACTTACCTGAACATGAACTGTTGATAGCCCTATATGAAATGTTCGGCGACTTGGATTCTTTTATTGATAAATACAACGCAAGACTGGGATCAGTGATAAACATGCGCACCTCACGAATTAGAAACACGATCCGATCTTTTGATTGGAGCAGGATGGACGATATGGATGCTTGTACTTCCTCGGGGGTCACTAGTGTTCCACATTTTAAAGAATGCAGCGCGCGCGAACAACGTTTCTATTCATTTGGGACAGAAGGACTTATCTATGCCTGTCCCGACTCTGTAGGCCGTGCAGAGACCGCCGTTGGATCATTTTTCCCAAAATATGAGCTGAATTCTGAAGCTCATCAGCAATGGGACCGGGGAATTACAGATTCCAAGGAATGCACGGAATGCTCTATCTCTCTCTTTTGTGGTGGTGGTTGTGCTTATGCCAATTTAATGAGGAATGGAGATATTACAAAGCCCTATTGTAATTATGCCAATGAAACAATAGATGTTTATATCAAACATAATAAACACCTTTTCGAAGAATTGGGTACCGTCTAAAGAAAGAGGGGGATAATTATGAATGCGATAGCAGCAACAAAATATCCCCAATTGATACCCTATATTATCCATGAAATGGATGTTTGGGAAGAGGGGGCTCGCTATTTAGTTCACTTTGACAATGGTCTACAAATGAAAGTAACAGAAAAGATTTTAACCATTTTTAACTGTATGGACGGAAAAAAGTCGCTTTTAGAGATTTCTGAGCAATTATTAGAGAAATATGAAGTTGCCCCACGCTTAGAAGAGCTACAATATTTATTAGAACATCTTCTAACTGAGAAGGGTATCGTTGTAGGGAGCGAAAAAATAGCAGAACATTCCTCGGCCATCCGTTTTCGTACTCCACTATTAAATGCAAGCCGACTGGAAGGCTGTTCCCAACCCTTTCAGCATCTTTTTTCTTTAAAAGGTATTTGTATTTTTGGAGTTCTTATGAGTATTGCCCTCTACAACTACATAATAAATTTAAGTCTTTCTGCAAATAAAGCAGATTTAGGTTCTTATCTTTTTTGGATTATTACTTTTTTCATGATTTTGTTTTCGGCTATATTCCATGAATTTGGGCATACAGTGGCGGCTTTTAAATATAATGTTAAACCAAGAGATATGGGGATCGGATTGTTTTTTTTAGCCCCTGTTCTTTTCGTGGATTTGAGTGATGCTTGGAAAGCAAGTAGAAAAGAGCGAGTAGTGATCGACCTTGGAGGTATATATTTTCAATTATGGATATTTATTATATATGAATTATCATCTATAATAACAGGGAGCAATATACTATTTACTGCCAACCATTTTATTTTGCTTTCCATTATTAGCAATCTAAATCCATTATTACGTCTTGATGGTTTCTGGGTACTTACAGATATCCTCGGAATTCCCAACCTGCATACTAGAACTTTTACATTGGTAAAACAAGGATTATTGGGATATGTATGTAGGAAACGACTTTTCCGCGAGAAATTTAGATTAAATATTATCAATATGAGCAGTACTTACAAGAAAGTGTTTTTAGCGTATTCCTCTTTATACTTAATTGTTTTCAGCATTGCTTTAATGTATATGTTACGTTTTATTTTTTCATTTACTTCCCTCTTTCATTCTTGGAACTGGACAAACTTCAAAGGCCTTTTGATAGTGATTGTGATATTAATTCTTCATTTCACCATATTACTTATTAAAAAAATTAACAGAAAGAAGGAAAATTCAGTTGATTGTAGAACAACCGATTCTGGCCATCCAAAATCTTAACAAAGAGTACGAATCCGAAGCCGGCATAATATCTGTTCTTAAGGGAATAAATCTGAAGTTTTACAAAAGTGAGATTGTAAGCATTATGGGACCCAGCGGCAGCGGAAAATCAACCCTGCTTGGGATTATGGGATCCCTAGATAAGCCTAGTACAGGGAAAATCGCACTTGAGGGTAAGTCAATCGAATCTTTATCTGAAGAAAAACTTTCTGATTATCGCGCACAAAAAATTGGGTTTGTTTTTCAATCCTTCAATCTAATCTCTACAATGACCGCTCTTGAAAATGTAATGCTTCCCATGTTCTGCATCAAAGGCACCCGACATAGTGAAATACGTAAAAAAGCAGAAGAAATGTTGAAGCTTGTGGGGATGGGCGATCGGATGAAGCACCTGCCTAATCAACTATCCGGCGGACAACAGCAACGTGTCGCTATTGCAAGAGCTCTGATTAATAAGCCCTCTCTAGTCATTGCTGACGAGCCAACCGGCAATTTAGATCGTGATTCCGGACAGAAAGTTCTTGACCTTATCTTCCGCTTAAAACAGCAAATGAGAATGACCTTCATTATTGCTACCCATGATCCAGAGGTTGCTTCAAAATCCGACCGAGTGATTTACATTAGAGATGGAAGGGTTGAAACTGAGGATCCTTGTCTGAGTAAAGGAAGGTGAATATCTGATGATATGGCTGAGCTCTGCCGGGAGAAGTTTATTACGTAACAAATTAAGAACAATTTTCACTATATTGTCTCTCATTATTGGAAGTGCAAGTTTCTTTAGTATGTTCCTATTATCTGAATTGGCGCCACGTTCTATTGAGAATTCTGCCAAACTGCTATTAGGTGGGGATGTATTAGTCCAGTCCTACCTTAAGCCACTACAGAGCAATATAGTGAATGATATATTCCAAGACATGGGAGAAATCGACAGCCATTCATCTTCATATGTCGGACAGAGCATGGTGCAATCCAAAAATAAAACAACAAGCGTGATCTTGAAGGGAATTGATACGAAGACTTACCCTTATTATGGGGAAAATCAATATCCTGGCATCCGTTCACTTCAAGCAAATGAGGTCCTTCTTGCTGATAATGCAGCAGATCGCCTACAGGTAAAGGTTGGAGAAAAAATTTGGTTGCCGAGCGCGTCTGATGGAAGTCTGCATGAGTACAAGGTAAAAGGATTAGTACTTAATGTTCAAGAGTCTTACGGAGATGCGGATATTTTTGGAGCTGCTTATCTTCCGTTGAATGAAGCAGCTAATCTGCTAAACGCTCCAGCCGGAAGCACAAATGAAATTCTTATCCATTGGAAAGCGGGCACACCAAAGACTTCTTGGCAAGCAGAACTTGAGAAGCATCTGCCAAGTGCTACACTAACGGACACGAAAGAGCGGACAGACGAAAGCTTGGCTCAAGCCAAGACCCTTCTTTTACTTTTACAATTGTTCAGTCTGCTTGCACTGGGAATCAGCGCTTTGACAGTTTCAAATACAATGAAGCAGGCAATGAGCACTAGAATGCGCGATATTGCAGTTATGAAGGCAATAGGTGTACGCTCTCGCTCAGTTGCCGGTACCTTTTTAACAGAAGGTATTCTTATCGGGACGATAGGAACTATTACTGGAATAGTAACAGGTCTTCTAGTGAGTACTTGGTTAACTTCTTACGTAGGCAAAATGTTAGCTATACCGTTGTCTTGGGAGTTTTCATGGAAAGTCACAATTGTTACCTTCGCAGTAGGAATGCTAATGGCACTGATATCAACATGGATTCCTCTAAAAGGAATTCTCATCGTCTCTCCTATGCAGCTATTGCTTGAAGGAAACCATCAGATCCCTTCTTATCGGGTACGCTTTTGGAAAAGAGGACTCTTATTATTACTGATTTCGCTAGTTGTAGCATTCTACTTACAAAAAACACTTTTTCTGGGTTCAACCGAATCCATTAGTTCTAGAGTCGTTCTATCTTTTTTAGGGATTCTACTGATTATTATATTGGTAAGTATATTTGTGAAGGTATGTTCTTCTGCTTTCTCTTTCATTTTCAGAGTGGTTGGAAGCATGAGGAAACTCATCTCTCCTCGTTGGTTTATCCCTTTTCATAATTTATCATCTGGAAGAAAACGATACGGACTATTGGCTCTTATCTTGAGTGTTGGTGTTGCATCAGCAGTATCAAGCGAACTTTTCGCTGATAACTTAACTCAGTCTGTCAGTCAACAGTTAGAGACCGAGGCCAAAGGAAATCTACTCATCACAAGCTCCTTAGTAGAGTCTGAAGCAGTCAAGGAAGCTTTTCAATCTCTCGATATTAAAAAGTGGACAGAGGGTGTCCAGATGAACGGTCTTTTAAGTTCAATTAACGGAAGTGAAGCAACTTCTCTTTTTCAGCAAAAGTCAGACGGGAATAAGTTCTTCGCTTCCAATAAATTGAGCATTGAAGGTGTTGACCCTTCACTTGCATCAAGGTCCTATTCCATTATTGGTGGACGTGACCTTATAGAAGATGATTCATCGCACAAGACCGCATTATTATTGGAAGATTATCAACAGTTGGGAATTAAGACAGGCGATACAGTTGAAGTTACAATGGGAGAAAAGAAGATTCCTTTCAAAATTGTTGGCTTTTTTGAATCAGGGTTCGTAAAAACAGTAGGTATGAGAACAACTAAAGATATATTGTCTAAATATGGGGCGCCTAACCGGGTAATGTTTTCTATTGACGGAGGGACCCTGACTACGGGTTTACTCTCTGAATTAAACGGTGTACTTCCAGCATCCGCTATGGCGTATTCAGTATCAAGTACAGCCTCCGAAAGCTTAAATTCAATGATACGTATGATAAGTGTATTCTTCTCTATAGTGACTTTATTTGCCTTCATTACAGCGATACTTACCATCGGGAATCAAATTGTGATAAGCCTTTTAAGAAAACGCAGAGAAATTGCAATCATCAAAGCAGTGGGAGTATCCAATGGTAAGACATTACGGTCAATCTTGTTAGAGAACTTTGTTTTATCTTTAGTCTCAGGAACTGCTGGTACAGGGATAGCTTTGTTGTTAACGACTGTAGCTCTAAAACTTATGTTCAAGTTACCTGTCCTGGTTGATGTTAAATGGGTGATTTATGGGATTGGCCTATGTGTTATAACCACACTCTCAGTGGCTTGGATAGCGGCGAGGCCTGCTCTGCTTACTAAACCTACGCAGCTCTTACAGACCAACCAGTTATGATCTAATAAGGCTCTAATGAATTGGTACTTAAATAGTTACTGTCCCTCTCTATTACGCAGAGAGGGATTTTTTTATACCTTGTCATAACTACGTTTGGTGTAAAAATACATTAATTTGTGATACGGTTCACAGTATTTTAATTGCCTCAATACAAAGCTCGATCCTCACTTCATTTCCGACTATAATTCCACCCGTTTCCAGAGGCGAGTTGAATTTCAAACCAAATTCATTACGATCAATACTGGCTGTTGAATGAAATCCTACACGTTCCCGTCCGCGTGGGTCCTTGTTTAGTCCTTCAAATACAGTATGAAAAGTAACAGATTGGGTTACTCCATGCAGAGTTAGATTGCCTGTAAGTTCATATTGCCGCTCACCAGCAAAGACGCAGTTGGTGCTTTGAAACGCAATGGTTGGATACTTGGCAGCATGAAGGAAGTCGTCGCCCCTCAAATGTTCATCTCGCTGCGCTTGGCGAGTTGTGATACTATTTGCGTCTATGGAAGCCTGAATACCCATAGTTGTTAACTCGTTGGGATCAAAACTTAAGATAGCCTGGAAACGCTCAAATACTCCTTTGATTTTATTAATCATTAAATGCGTCACCGAAAACTCGACGGAGCTGTGGTCCGGATCCACTTCCCATTTGATATTACTCATGAATAAATTCCACCTCTATAATAAGATTATGAGCAAGGTCACCCTATCTCCAAAACACTGCGCTACTCGCTATACCCCTAATATACAAAAACGCTACTGACAACGTTGTGTCAGTAGCGTTTTAGCATTTTTGCGGCTTCCTCGTAAATCCGATTTCAGAATGGTTCCCCATTGAATCCGTAATTCCTTTTACCCGAATATCCACCATCGCAATAAACATTGAGCTGTGTGTGAACAGTCATAATCTGCAACTAGTCGAATCTTTGCAACGATTCAAATAAACGCCTTAAGTTATTCAATAAGCTGTTCTTTTCCTCTAGAGTCCAGTCATCCAAAGCTTCATGCAAAATGCGTTCACGGGTGAGGCTAATCATTGCATTGATTTCCTCCCCGCTTTTCGTCAATTCAGACACACGAATGCGGGAATCTGCACTTGATGGATACGTATGAACCAACCCCGCGTTTTCTAACTTATCAATTTGCCGGCTAACACTCGAATAGTTTTTTCCCATCATGGCGGCCAAATCACCAACACTAGTCGGTTGGAGATGCACGATGCCCACAAAGACACGAAAGGTTGCTGCTTCCAAATTTACGCCAGCATTAGCAATCATCTTCTTATCACGGTCTGGCCTATTGATAATGGAAACTAAATCGATCAGTGCTTTAAAAATATCGTTTTCCATTTTATTTCACCCTTACAACAGGACGAGGCATTAGCGGGGCATTCCAAGCCTCTTCAATATCTTCTAGAGCGAACTCTTTTGTGGTAATTTTTATCTTCCCCTCGGCAGCCATTTCAAAGACACCTCTAACAGCAGATAGCATATCAGCTTTAGAAACACTCTTATCTCCGCTACCTACGAGTTCGATTGTTGATGAGCGTAAAAGAGATGAAGGTAAATGAATGCTTTCTTGGCCAGATGAAGTTCCAATGCTTACAAAACGAGTTGAACGATCCGTTTTCGCCTTAACAAGAGCTGACATGATAGCGAGTGCGCTGTCGCCCCAAAGATAATCCAATATAACATCAACACCTTCAGCAATAACTGGCATTAGGGCGTTTTCAAACATTTTTTGACCGTTGTCGGCTGTCATATCAAATGCAATAGCCTCATCAGCTTCAAGTGCTTGCAACTTCGATTCGTTGCGTCCTGTTACAATGACCTTCTTGGCCCCCAGACCCTTAGCAATCTGAACTGCTAAACTACCGGATGCACCAGTAGCGCCATTAATCAATACAGTTTGACCGGATTTAAAACCAGCTCGAAATACCAATGCAGCCCATGACGACATAGCAGGGTTGGCGATAGCGGCAGCAGTGAGATCATCAATACCATCTGGTAAACGGACAGTCAGCTTTTCGTTGACGATTGTTTGCTCAGCCAAACTGCCATATGGTGCAGTAGGCAGCGCAAAGTAAACACGAGACCCATCTTTCAAAGTTCCTACACCGTCGATACCGGCTACAATTGGAAAGTTAACTTCAGAAGAGTAGTGCATACCCATTGAACGGAACTTGCTAACTCGACTCAAGGCTGTGGCCGTAACGTTAATTATAACTAGCCCCTCTGTCCCAACGGGGGAATCACAATGACCCATTACGGGAATCGTCCCCTTATCCTTTACGATTGCTGCCTTCATATTTACACCCTTCTTCCACCCCATATTATGTGCATATTGCACATAATAAAGTATAACACAAATTATGTGCAATATGCACATTTTATTTGGAATCCATATCCGAACGCAAGTCCATTCTTATTTCCAAAAGAAACGGCTGGTCAGGTTCCCCTGATCCAGCCGTTTTTTGATTACTTTAATATTACATTATCGATTAGTACTGCCGTATCGTAGATACTATCTCCTTGATCCCAAACATGGAACCGAAGGACAATGGAGCCCTTGCCGGCAAATTGGCTTACATCAAATTGTACATGCTTCCAATTCGTCATGTATGTTGTATGATCCCCGCCGTAGAAATCAATCGCTACTTTGTTCTCTTCAATCCAATAGGCCGTGGATTCATTAATCGATTCAGCCCCGATAATAACAGAATCATTGCCATAGACACTGGACGTCACTGTATTGCCGCCATTCATGTGAGAAGTAATGAGGGAAGCCGTATTAATGTATACACTGGAAGTTACCGTTGCTCTGAAGGTGTCATTGAATTTGCTTCCAACGAATTCCTTAGGCTCCTCAGAAATGAAATTGTAATCAAACGATAGGGTTGTTGCACCCGCTGGAACAATGAAACTTTGCTCGATATAACTATCTGAATTGTAGTCATATCCTCCTTGATCATTGTTTTCATACCCAAGGCCAGTGCTGATAATAGCCATGTAGTTCCCCTCTGTCGGTTTAAGCGGTCCCAGCTTGGAGATCACCCGAACATCGCCGTTTCCATTCCAGCCGGTCCAAGTTCCGTTTTCAAAGGTTCCGTTGATGACCCCTTCGGTCTTAGTGCCAATGCTGCTTCCTTTCATGAAGAATGCCGCCAACCCATCGTTTGCTCCATGGGCAGCCACTGCTGCTTGAAAGGCTTTTTCGGTTGTCATGTTCTCATCGTTTAAAGCGGTAAATACGGATTTAGCAATAGCTTGATCATATGCAAGCTTTACATAATCGGTATATCCATAATAAGTGCCAGCACCATTGTTGATGAAGGCATCTGCCATGGAATCGTTGTACGCGCTGCGGCAGCTGCCATTATATACGATGGTATCAGGAAGCATATCGTTGTACCGTGTAATAAAAGACGGTGTAATAGCATAATAACCGGATATAATAGCCAATCTTCCCTTTTTCAAGTCCAACTCATAGGTCTTTTTGCTCTCTGTCGTTGCCTTTTCTCCTGTCAGGAACATGACTTGCGGTCCAGCGTATTTGAAATCAATGCCGTATTTATTATGGAGCTTCTGTAGCACTATTTCATCATAATAAGTATCTCCGTGGGTATCCAAGACCACGACGCCATACTGATTCAGTCCTTTAAAGAAATTCACGCCCGCTGCGGTGTCCTTTACTCTTTCCACAAGGAAAGGGTAACTCGACTGGTCAAAGCTGTGATATACAGCGTCATAAACAGTCGAAGATGGAAGTGTGCCGGAGAACGGAGAAATTACAGCAACCCGCTGGCTTCCTATGGTGGCTACAGTTTGTTCCACATTTTGCGTTAGCGCCTCAGCCGCCAATGCAGTACTGGACGCAGCCTCTTCTACGGTGCTGCTTAACCCTTTTGTATTCTCAGGAGCTGCGGATATCCCCCCTAGAATCCCGTTGTCCAGCAAATACCAGATGCTTCCTCCTTCACCCGAAATTCCAGCATGCTCTACTTCTGCTTGGGTTTGGAGCCAAGCCACAGTTTCTTCCTTTGCTTTTTGCAAATTACCATATGAAGTAGCCAGTTGATCAAGCTTACTCTGTGTATTATTTTCAATGATTTCCGTTTGTGCAAGCTGTTCATCCGTAAGATGCTTCATTACAGATAATTTAAAAACTGTGCTGCTTGGCACATCTCCCACAAACGCCTGCAGATTTATGTAACCCTCCGTACTTTCAGTCAATACTGCTTTGCCACTGTACAGCCCGTCTGCCTCAAGACTGTCTCCATGGGCTTCCAAACCGTCATCGTACAACGAAATGATTTGGGAAATCACTTTGCCGCTGTCATCTACTTGATAGACACTAGCGATTACCGTTCCTGCCGCATTAATCGATGAGCGGAATATAACTTCTGTTGGCTCTTCCACATAAATGGCATCTGAACTCTCCCCCTTCACCACAACCTGGAGAGCATTTGCCGGTGCCGGGGTTGCCGGTGTCGGTGTCGATGTCGGTGTTGGTGTCACTGGTGTTGGTGTCACTGGTGCTGGGGTTGCCGGTGCTGGGGTTGCCGATGCTGGCGTTCCCGGACCTGAAGCTCCCGGCGCTGGTGCTGTCACAGATGTCCCGCGGTCAGTTGTTGCCGGGGTGGCAGTCGGTGTTACCTCAGGACTCTTGCCCTTATTAACCTCTTCAGCCAGAAGCTGTTTGGATTTCTCGACATATACTGACTTATTGGTTTTGAACTCATAAGCCAGACGAGCCAGAGCTTGGCGCTCCGCATGCTCTTTGGGTTTGAATTTCAGGGTGCCGTCACTGCCTTGGACCCCGTTGATGAAACCATTTTTAAAGGCAAGGGATACTTGCGCTTTTGCCCATTCGGACACCTCTGAGATATCTGACAGCTTGCTATCAACCGGAAGCTTCTTCGCTGTTTCATCCAATTCGAAAGCTCGGATGAAAAATACGACCAGCTCTTCACGGGTGACATTTGCATTAGGACTGAAGGTGGTCGCCGATGTCCCCTCCGTAATGCCTGCCTTTACCAATGCACCTACATAACCGCGATACCAACTGTTCGCGGCAACGTCTTTAAACGGTGCGGCTTGATCAGCATTTGCTTCTAGACCCAACGACAGGACTATGATTTTCGCCAGTTCGGCACGTGACATAGCCTTTTTCGGTTTAAAAGAGTTATCTTCATACCCTGAGATTATTCCTGCTTCAGTTAATGAATGAATCTCCTTTTGCGCATAAGAGCCTGTGATGTCTTTGAACTGTGCGGCCTCACCAAACACCATATGTGGCGTAAGAGTGCTTACTAATAGGGCAAACACAATCATCAGACTGAGTTTACGGCGTGCTGCTTGGAATAACATTGTTTCTTCCCCCTTCTTACTCTAAAAATATCAATGAGTCTGTCGTCCTAGTGAGTTCCAAGGATGGCATTTTACACCATTATTCGACAACTTCTTGATTCTACAATAGGACCAGGGTAATTGACAATGTCTATTACATAAAAAAAATAGATATATTTGTAGACTGGAGATTAAATGGCATAAAAAAAAAGACCATCGAGTATAAGCTTGGATTGATGGCGATTTAATCTTTTATCGTATTATTCTTCACATGCACCAATATTTTACAATGATAAGCTTAACAATGTATACCTTATGACATTTTAGGAGGTAGTATAATGAGCAAGTACGACGAAGCCATGAAGCTGCTGGAAGAACAAGTGGGTAACAAGGACGGCCTGATTACTCTGTCTACCATCGCGCTGGAACCCGGGGCCAATGGTATAAGCCGTCCCGCCGCCCGCATAGTGGACGCCTATTATGAGGACGGCGCGTTCTACACCGTCACTTATGCGACCTCAGGCAAAATGCGGCAGATCGCCCAGAACCCCGAAGTCGCCGTTTGTATCATCGTCGAAAACTTTACGGCCGATGGTATCGGTGAGAACCTGGGCTGGGTATGTGACGAGAATAACGCCGAGATGATGACTAAGTTGCGCACTATATTCGCCGATTGGTATAACGAAGCCAATAACGACGAAGACCCTAACACATGTCTGCTGCGCATTCGCCTGACAAAGGGCCTGTGGAATGACGCCCATAAAGGGATCAGAAATGAGATTGATTTTATCAATAAGACGGCAAATTAAGTGATCTATGTGATAGAACAGTCAGCAAAAAAGGTTCATCGCAGCAGTCCGCCGCGATGAACCTTTTCATAAGAACCAACTAAATGATAACAACTACATTAGAACTTTATAAAACCCGTAAGGCCTGGGAATTGACTTCCCGGAAATCCCGGAAAACCTGGAAATCCCGGATTTTCACCCTCTCCGCCTTCTCCGCTTCCTTCGTCAGGCAAGATAAGCTCATAAGTCACATTTTGTGCCGGTACTAAGTTCATAGCATACTCATCAATTTCCGGTGCCCCGTCTAACGCCTTCCATCCAATTCCAGTCACTCCTAATCCCCAGACAGATTTACTTGGAATCGTGAATTGTACGCCGAAATGATAGGTTTCCTCATTGATTAGCTTTTCTTCTTGTGTAAATGGATCAATGTAGATAAATTTCATTTTATACACATTTCTATAATAAATGAATTACATGAAAAAAAACGACTGACACCCTATTACAGTGTCCAGCCTCTTGTGCATCCAATTGTTATCTTCATTTATGTTAGCATAGCAACTTAACCCTCATCTGAAACTTAAAGAAAACTTTAACTTTAGCTTAAATAATGGGAAATAGAAATAGAGCGAAAATGATGTTCATATAAAAAAAATAGCGGCGGAAGAGAGTTTATCTCTTCGCCGCTTACCGGAATACTCTGGATACAGGTCCATATTGAGAGGTGACTAATTATTATTTGAGCGTTTCATTTTGGTAGCCCCTCTCCCTAGTTAGAGCGTCTCAACCAATTTTTGAATCTTTGAGCGGGAAATTAAATATAAAGGACCCATTGTTTCGATTTTGCCGTCCTTTACACGTATAGCGCTCTCCTGTTCTGCCGCATAAACATCGATCTCTTCAGACAAGGGGAACAGATAGCCTTGAACAAACGTGGCGTAGCCACGCTTAGAATGGGATTCATAGGCAAAATGATCAAAGCCAATCCCCTCATAAATCGTACTTGTTTCAACTTCATGACCAGTGTCATTCAAGCTTAACCATTGAGCAGACATGTTTAGCGCACCGGCGCTGGCACCCAGTATAACGGCATCGCTATTTTTAATAACATCCGATAATTCATAATCCGCCAAAAAATCCTTCTGCAAAACAGGATACCCGCCGCATAAAAAAATGACAGAAGCGTTCTGAATGAACCTCTGGGCATCCTCCTTCTGCATGCGGTAATCAATGAAATGATATTCATCAAAAATAATGTTAGCCTGATTCAGCCATGTCCATTCAGAGATATCATCAAAGTTAATTGGCTCTTCTGTGTAACCAGACGGGTCAGCGCTAATCATAACAAGCGATTTTCTGTCTTGTATATCCTCATGCAAACAATGGACCAGCTTCTCTGGAAAAAAATGATTAAACCAACTGAAATAGTAGTGAGTACTCAAACTTAATTACCTCCATATGTATTAATTAGCCTCTTTAAAGTGGTTCAATTTAGCTTCAGCCGTCAGCATGGCGCCGTTAAGAATAAGATTATTCCCGTCATTGTGGGCCCTCGTTCTAAAATATAGGCTGCGCACAAAATTTTTCCCGTTTACTCTGGCAATTCTCGGCGCGCGCGTATCCGGCCATTCCGTACACAGCGACAAGCTATGAATCCAGTCGGCAATCTCCTGCTGCGGAAGCAGTGCTTCGCTAATCATCGTCTCCACAATGCTGGCCATGCGCTCGTCTTCCTCCTCGTCAAATATCCGGACACCGTTATGCAGCATCCCTTTAATCGCCCCCAGCACCTCGCGCTGCACTGCATTATCGCTTTCCGGACAGCGGATCAGCTCCTCGAGGGCATCTGCCCCGTGAGCCGCGGCATGCGCCCAGCCTTCAACTGCCAGATAACCGCGCAGGTCCTTCTCCTCCTGGTAGTAGCGAAGCAGCGAATGCTTTAGATGCTGGAACTCATCCGGAGTCAAGAATGAATTATTCCTGTGCCGCTGTACAATAAGAACGATAGGCAGAACCGCAAACGCCCTGGTGAGTACGCTATGGTCATCTTCGCTTCCAATCTGATAGAACAGATGCCGGTCATCCATCAGGACAGCCAAAAGATGCTGCATTTCCGCACATGAGAACTTATTATCGCGCTTCAGCCATATGTGAAAAGTGGAATAGATCTGCTCACGGAGCTCCGA
Source organism: Paenibacillus sp. FSL R5-0928 (assembly GCF_037970385.1). Classification (NCBI taxonomy): domain Bacteria; kingdom Bacillati; phylum Bacillota; class Bacilli; order Caryophanales; family Paenibacillaceae; genus Paenibacillus; species Paenibacillus sp. FSL R5-0928. The sequence goes on from NZ_CP150225.1 coordinate 7,094,144, forward strand.
TTCCGGATCGCCAATATGCCGCAGCATCAGATTGGTAAAGTCTTGTAACCTTTCTCCCTCACGCAGGATATAGCGTTCCTCCTCCAATCTTTGCAGCTTCCGTATCAGTTCTGTTCGTGTGTCCTCCGTACCCCATTCATTGAAATCATCGTCCAAAATACTGGCTTTCATTTAGTCGGTTCACTCCTAGCCTAGTTATAGCGGGCGTTATGGATTTCTCCCGCCGATATCCCTACTATAGAACACAATGACTGACACCAGGGCGTCAGTCATTGTAGGATAGAAGCATATTTTGCATATATTGCTGCAGCTCCGCCCGTAATTCACGAGGCTCCAGCAGCTCGCACTCCTTGCCGAAGCTTAGAATGAATTTCAGCAGGCCCTCCTCATAAGGAAATGTATCCGAAACGAGATAGAAACCATCTTCACCCCGGCTAATCTTCTCTTTCTGAAAATACTCGGGAAGCTGCGCACCAATTCGTGAAGTGAATCTGAGCACAACCTGTATGTCCCGCTGCGAATAGCTGTGCTCAATGACCTCGGCGATTCGGTCATCGGGCAGCTCTCTTTTTACAAAAGGCGGTCCCTGCTTCAGTTGCTTGATCCGCACGAGCTTGAATCTGCGGTAGTCCCCTCTGACCCGGCAAAAGCCTATCACATACCAATCTCCATGGCGAAAGTCAATCCAGCTTGGCTCTACCGTTCGCTCCAGGTATTCCATATCCCTGTTGATATAGTCGAACACCAGCAGCCTGTTATCCGTGATGGCCTTGCTTATGATCCCAATGTATTCTTTAATTTCCTGCTCCATGCTGAAATGGGACATATCCAGAGTCAGTTTGTGCTTCTCGGGCTCCCGCTTATAGGTATGCTCAACCTTTAGCATAATGTCATTAAAAGCTTCGTTCCTGCCAAACAAGCCGTGTAAATTCTTCATTACAGCTACAAACGTATGAGCTTCATCCCGGTTTAAAAAGAGGCCGCTTATATTATAGCTGTCCATAATATAGTATCCTCCGCCCTTGCCGCTGGACGAGGCAACCGGTATGCCGGCTTCTCCTAATTTTTCGATATCCCGGTAGATCGTCCGCAAGGATACCTCGAAATGCTCGGCAAGCTCCTTGCCCGTTACCGTACCTTTACCGGAGATGATCAGCAGCATGGAGAGCAATCGGTCAACTCGCATGATTGTGTGTGACGTCGGGTAACGTCTCCTCCTCTGGGTGAAGTAAGTGAATCATATATTCTCTTGCTTTAATGCATCAATAATATTCTCCTTTTTTACTTTAGCTCCGGAATAAACAACCGCAGAGCTGACAATGACAAATACACACACTATGACAGACAGAATGCTCATCCAGGGCAGGGTGAACCCATAGCTGAATTTGTTCGCAAATGCTTTATAGATCAGAACCATCACGGCGAAACTGACAGGAAGCCCATACAAGAGCGACTTGACCCCATAAAAAACACTCTCATAGTTCAGCATTTTTGCAAACCCCTTTGGCGTCGCGCCTACGGATTTCAGCATCGCGAATTCCCGTTTGCGAAGAGCCAGCCCTGTTGAGATCGTATTAAAGATGTTCGCAACAGAAATCGCAGAGATTAATACGATAAAACCGTAAGAAAAGACCTTCATCAGCAGAATCTGTTGTTCTTCTCTTATTCTGAATTGATATACATTGTAGACATTCAGATTGGTCTCATTCATCGCTTCAATTTCCTGCTGCGTTTTCACCGGTTCCGTGCTTTTCAAATGGAGGTACATCGAAGCGTTAGCCAGCTCCTCGCCGTCTGCCAGCCGATTCATGACGCGTTCCGACACGATCATATTTAACCCGCCTACGCCTACCGGGCTCATCCCCATCGGTGCCTTATCCGTCAATGCGGCAAATATCACTTTATTTGCCTTCGTTTCTTCCCCACTCGCTTTAATAAAACTCGTTAGCTCGATATGTTGTCCGATATTCGCATATATGGACTTCGTCTGAATATATTTCCCCGTATCTATATCTTTGTAATGAATCGTATCCATCACGATTGCGGCGGGATGATCCAGATCCGTAAGCTGTTCGTAATCTGCGCCAACCGCTCTGGCATAGGCTTGCAGGCTCGAATCATTCATTGCATATAGCTTAATTTCGTAAGGGTATTTCCCGTCTTGCAGCATACTCTTATCCTGCTTAACCTTCTCTTGCAACTCGTCGGCGATGCTTGCTGCATCGACCCAAGCGTTCCCGACTAACTCATGACTCACGTTGTATTCCGTGACGCCAACAAGAGATACAAGCGATTGCATCAACCGGTCATCTAGTCTTTCGCCATTACTGGACGACACTTCAATATCGTAATTGATGCCTTCCAGCGACAATGCCAGAGATTGTGTCAGGCCAGTCGTGAAAAACGATATCGTCAAAAACAAAACGATGCTGATGACAAGCGAAAAAAGAATAACATGATGTCTTCGTTTGTTCCTTTTTAAGTTTTTCAGCCCGATTTCTGCTTCGATTCCGAAGAGCTTACGAATGATCTTCGACGTCTTCACTGCTTTGGCCGTAAGCTTTACGTCAGTGGTTTGGCGAATCGCGTCCACGGGAGATACCCTGGATGCTTTAACCGCCGGGAGATACGCCGAAACGAAAATCGTCAGCATCGAAACAAGACAAGTAATCAAGAGCAATAACGGCGTGACGATAAGCCTCAGCTTTTCACTAGTCCATAATGCCCCTTCAATCATTGTGTTCATGAACGAAAAGGCGATTCCGATTCCGGCAAGACCGCATAAGATGCCAATGGGAATGCTGATCAAACCAATGACGATACCTTCAAAAAATACGGAATTTCGCTTCTGCCTTTTCGTCGCCCCCACGCTCGCGAGCATCCCTAAATGGCGGGAACGTTCCGAGACGGATATCGCAAAAGCGTTATAGATGAGTCCAACCGAGCCAATTATAATAATCCCTATAATGATTGCCGATAATGAGAACATCATGCTGGATGAGGCCCCGCTGCTGGACAAGCCATAATAACGAAGCAAATCGTCATTATATTGGACAGTGTCAATTTGGTTTTTCTCAGCCAGCTTCTCCGCATGTGCGAACAAGAACGGATTGACCCGCTGCAAGACCACCGACGCATCGACCCGATCGTCCCCCCCGATGATATGATCATCGACATAGCTAATGATCGTATAAGCCGGGGCCCAAGCCGTTTCCGACACCGGATGTTTAATGAAGCCTACCACCGTATAATCCCTAATTATGCTATGCTGTAATGTCTCGGTTAATGTGCCGTCTTTCCTGCGCAGCGGTTCCGTCTGATCCAGGGGATGATCGCCCCCTTGTTCGAATCGGTCGCCGACGCGAAGCGTTAGACGGTCGCCGATTTCGTACTTCACTTTGCCATTTGTTGCAACAGACTCGGAGATCACAACCTCCTTGTCCGTGTGCGGAAGGCGTCCCTTGCTTATTTCAATCTGAAATTGTGTGAACCCTTGCACATCATATTCCTTAATGAACAAGTACGGCTTATTGGAATTTTGTCCCCCTTCTAATGGGGCATACCCAAGGTCTCTTGTGATTGCAACCGTTTTGGTTGCATCATCGCCCTGTATCGCCGCAAGCTGTTTCTTGGTTATATCTTGATACTGAATATGCCACTCCCCTGTATCTGTGATAGTTTGTCTGATCATTAAATCCGCAAAGGAAAAAATAAGCGTAATGACAGCGGTCATCATGGATACCGAAATAATTACGCCAAAAATAGTCACAAGTGTTCGTCTCTTGTTCTGCTTCAGATGCCGGATGGTTAATGTATTGACAATATTCATCGCCTTATCACCTCGTTTTTGGCAATCCTCCCATCTTCAATCGAAATGATTCTGTCGGCTTGCAGGGCGATCCGTTCGTCATGCGTGATTACGATCAGTGTCTGATGATAGGTCTTATTCAGCATTTTCAATAAAACGACGATCTCAATGCTATTCCTGCTGTCCAGATTCCCGGTGGGTTCGTCGGCCAGCATGATCGCAGGATTGCCGATGATCGCCCTGCCAATCGAGACACGCTGCTGCTGTCCACCGGATAGCTGATTCGGCAGATGGTTTAATCGATGCTGCAAATTCAACGTATTCACAAGATCAGCCAATTGCTTTTGATCTACCTTTTGTTGATCCAGCAAGAGCGGCAGCGTAATATTCTCTTCCACCGTCAGGACGGGAATCAGATTGAAAAACTGGTAGATCAGCCCGATTTGCCTGCGTCTGAAGATGGCCAGCTGCGTTTCGTCCAAGGTATACGTATCCGTATCCTGAACATACACTTTCCCGCCAGTCGGTCGATCCACACCGCCCAGCATATGAAGGAGTGTCGATTTCCCCGATCCGGAAGGTCCGATAATTGCGACGAATTCACCTTTTTGGACCGAAAAGGAAACATCATCAAGCGCCTTCACCGCCGATTCGCCTGTGCCGTATATTTCGGACAAATTTTCAATTGTTAAAATCTCCATTGTCATCCCTCCTTCCCTAGATGCTCAATTCCAGGTATATACCATCTCTCTATATCCAACATCCCAAAGGGTTTCATTCCCCTCAATGGTTATCTTAAGCTCATTAGCCCCGGTGAGATAAAGGATCCTCATATCCGGCTCATGGAGCTGATCTTCTGCAGATACAGACAGGAGCTCATGCCCGTCAACGGTAACCTTAATGCTGCCCTGAAAATCCTTATGATCAGGAATTCCATAATTCAAGCTAAGATACAGATCTCCCTTATTACCTAGCGAATACGTATATGTTTCCTTCTTTTTACCTTCGATGCCATACACATTATATTGGGGTGTCACGTCTTGACCGCCAATCTTAAGACTGTTCTGTTTGGTTCCCGTTAATCGATTTCCGGTACTATCTTCCCATTCGTTTATCGCTACAAAAGGGGCCAACTCTTTGGTGAACACTTGATCAGCTACTCCTAAGACCCCCCACACGCCGAGCATTAAGACAGCACTGGCAATTCCCGTAGCAGTGATATTTCTCCAGTAGTTTTTTGTACGGAAGCCAATCTTGTACGCCCCGAATCCAATAGCAGCGCCCAATGAGTTCTTTATGACGTCGTTCGTGTCAAAGCTGCCGAGGAATGTTAGTGCCTGGATGGTCTCCACCACAAGAATGGACAGGATAAACCCTGTCATGAAGCGAACAAAGCTGGTGCGGTATAACAACGGAAACAGTATGCCAAAAGGTATGAAGGCTGCAATGTTTCCAATACCCACCAAGTCCATCAGTGTCGGATGTAGAAGATCGGAAAGACCCGGCACCCTAAAAAAATCGTCCGGCAAAAAAATAAAGGTGTACTGACTGGTTAGATCTACCTTATCCGCTCTGCCGAAAGCAAAAAACATAAAATAAAGAATAATCAGGGTGTAGCCTATGGTGATAAAAAAAGTAATCTTGCGCTGCTGCTTCATTTGCATGGTTGTACCTCCATCGTTCATCTGATGAATATCATTTTATCTGTCCAAAATGACTTTACAGTGACATTGGAGGTGACAGTTTAGTCACTTATGGAGTGCTGTTAAATCACATGCTTATAAAATTTGATCCGAAACTCTGTACCAGTCCCGCTGTCGCTCGTTACATCAATCACGCCGTTCTGGCTTGCAATGATGCTGTGAGCCATCGCAAGCCCTATACCGATGCTTCCTTCATTAGCATTCTTCCCTTTATAAAAACGTTTGAATATATAAGGCAAATCCTCTTTCGGAATGCCCTCTCCGTTGTCAGCAATAACGATTTCCGTAAATAGCACGTTGTCGGAAAATGTGATGGTAATCGCACCGCCCTCAGGTGTATGCTCCACTCCATTCTTCAAAATATTGATAACCGCTTCAGCAGTCCAATGGAAATCGCCGTCAAAAGAGACGTTGTCATCCCCTGTGATGGAAACGGTCTGTCCCTTAATATCCATCGGAATCATAACCGGATCCAGTGCATTTTGGATTAGGGTTTTCATGTGTATTCGATCTTTTTTGAACGGGATAGTTCCCGCATCCATTTTCGCTAGCTTTAATAAAGATGAAACAAGCCAATCGATCCGTTCAAGTTGAATGCGAATATGATGGGTGAACTTCGTTCTTTTGAGTGGAGGCAGATCAGGGGCGCTTAACAGATCTGCCATGACTGTCATAGAGGTGATCGGTGTTTTGAGTTGATGTGAAATATCGGAGATGGCATCGGTCAGTTGAAGCTTATCCTGCTGCAATAGAGAACGATGCTCGGAGAGCATGCGTGTCACCTTGTAAATATCATTCTTTAAGATGCTAAGCTCACCTTCTTGATTATCGCGAGGGTCAAGGGAGGCCTGGCCGCTGCTAATCTCCCGTAAATAGATGGACAGCTTCTCTAGCTCGTAATATCTCCGTTTTGTGAATAATAAAGCTGTGCCGGTAAGCAGCACGGATACAATAATAACCAGGGCTGCGGCGACAGACGAAATGAAAGCAGCAATGACGATCGCCGATAAGCTGATCGAGCCCATGACGAGCAATAATATTAGATTTTCCCGATTGCGCAGCATCTAATCACCAACCTTATAGCCTAAACCGCGTACCGTTTTGATCAGAGCCGGCTGCTCCGGATTATCCTCCAGCTTTTCCCTTAGCCTTTTGATATAGACCGTTAACGTGTTGTCATTCACGAAGTCGCCGGCCACGTCCCAGATTTGCTCCAAGAGCTGATTCCTGGTGAGGACCTGTCCAACGTGGTTGCCAAAGATCAGCAATAAGCGGTATTCCAAGGCGGTTAGCGAAATTTCGGGACCGTTTTTATATACTTTGCCTTCCAGCGTATGGATGCGCACATTGTCAATGTCGATGACCGCTCCGGCGTGGGACAGCTTCTGGTATCTCCGCAAGACGGATTTGATCCTGGAGAGAAGCGCGAACCCGAAAAGGTTTGGTAATGTAATCATCGGCTCCCATATCGAGCCCCATCACGATATTCCAGTCCCGACGCGATCGTCTTATCATCTTCAACTAATAATACTTTCATCTGAAGGTCATCCTTATGATTGATTTTAGAACATTTAATGAATTCAACGACTACACAATCTCTTTATTATAATGCCCTCTTGTGTCTGTTTCCTGATTAAAGACAGCATGATTCATTGAGCCATTTAATTTGCCTGACGCCATATGAATGACTTTCACAACCTGCTCTTTTGATTCAACTGTGAAGTTTAATCTGAGCGCCTCAATTCCTTGGATATCTTGTAGCTCATCTAAAAGATTAAGCGTCTTCCCGTTAAGGAGAGTCGTTGTACAATCATCATGGGAAAGGATAGGGAACGTTCCGTGCTCATCTTTTAACTCATAGCTCTTCGTTTTGCAAATTCTGCATTGATTCATTTTTTTCATCGGACAATATTTCGTAAACATCAAAGGAGCCCTGCCATATACAATCATTTCCAGTGCAGGATAGCCGTCATTTTCTTTAACATAGGCATTCATTAAATCTTCAATTTGGCCCTTATTCAATTCATAAGATAAAGTGACTCGCTTTGCACCTAATTTATATAATTCATAGCAACTAGTGGCATTAATAACATTTAGAGAATAGTCCGTAACAAACGGGTTTGTTTCTCTATAGTGATTAATCCCCCCATATCCTCCAATTAGTAGCTGTCCTTCTTGTTCCTTATAATCATTCTGATTTCTTCTAACCACATTTTCGTAATAGATTTCCTTAATTCCACAGCTCACGCAAGCATCGTACTGTTCCTTAGTCGTTACAGAGGCCGTAAGGTATGGTTTTCCAGGGGCAAAGCTTATTTTTTCTTTTGCTTCCAAAGCCTTGGTTCTTTTCTGCTGGCTGTTAAGCTTTAAGTCATACAAGCCCAGTACAATATCTCTTCTTGCTGCATTTAACAGTTTAGCTGGAATAAATGCATTGCATTCCTCATACTCGACATGATTAAGTTCGAATATCGTATCATTTAATCTTGAGAATTGCTTGATTACCTGGTCTTTTGTTGTTGGATTATTAATGGCTTCGCCCAGTATTTCCTCGCTTTCATAGGAATAATTAAAGCCTAAGCCTTCCGCATCTATGAAAAGCTTTGAATCTGGACATGCATATACTCTAATATCGAGGTCAAACCGCTTAAATTCTTTTTCCAGTGATGCTTCTAATTCTTTGTTATAGAAATAATCCTTCGTTTTATATACTAAATCTCCCTTAGACATCTTTTCTTTGATTTTGATATAGCAGACATCCTCTGCTTTGTTGATTAATTCGCCATCTTTATCGTACAGTTTGGCAACCGTTAAATTAACATCTTCATTGTTGTGACTGATTCGAATGGTATCGTTCTGATTTAAAGGACGTGTAAGTGTTATTTCATACATGTCTTTAACAATCCCGCTGATTGTTCCAATTTCATAACCAAAGTTATTAGGTTTTAAGATGTTTGTAATATTTCTCCTGTCTTCGTGAAACAAATACCCTTTAGTAAATGTTCTATTGAATGTTTTTTTCAGATTTTCTTTGTCTTCTTCGGTTATTTTATGATCTAAGGCCTTGCGGTATTTGGATACAACATTAGCAACATACGTAGGCGCCTTCATTCGGCCTTCTATTTTTAAAGAATCGATTTCTTTTAAATCATGGATATAATCGATGGTGTTTAAGTCCTTAGTAGATAGAATATAGCTTTTCCCTAAAGATGTATCTGTTGTCTTATCGATTAGTTCATACTCCTTACGGCATGAACCCACACATCTTCCGCGATTTGCGCATCGATTGCCGAGCAATCCTGACATTAGACAATTTCCCGAATAAGATACACATAAAGCACCGTGAACGAAAATTTCTAAAGGGATTTCAGCTATTCTTTTGATCTCTTTTACTTTTTCAATCTTGACCTCACGGGACAGAACAACTCTTTTAGCACCAAGTTCTTTAAATAATAAAGTTCCATCTAGATCGTCTATTCCCATTTGAGTTGAACAATGTGCTTCCATATCAACAAAGTTTTTAACGATATAATCAAAAGCAGTCAGGTCCTGGACGATAATGCCATCAACACCGATTTTATTTAATTCGTGTATCTGCTCTTTCATCTCTTCAACTTCGTTTTCGAAAACGATGGTATTCATTGCAACATAGATTTTAACGTTCCTCAGGTGCGCATACGTAACAGCCTCTTTTAACGTTTCTAAATCAAAATTAGATGAGTATGCACGTGCACCAAATTTTTGCATTCCTAAGTATATTGCATCACAACCATTAGAAATTGCAGCTTTTAAAGCTTCCATATTTCCTGCTGGAGCTAGTAATTCAGACATTTTTTCCTCCTATGACCCATAAATTGTACGCTAGTTAAAGCGAAATTCTTTATTAAAGATATTTTTTGTTACGCCTCAAACTTCAGACTATTTCCATTAATCATAAAATAAGAACTATACTTAAGCTGCAGCAAAACGCACAAGCCAATGGCTTGTACGCTTGTTTTAAATGACCTCATTTGCTCTGAGGGACGTATCTCATAATAATTCTTTAAGTACATTTTTCGCCACGCGTATCTTCTCATCATTAGCGTCACGAAGCATACCTACAATATCCTGAATATCGCTCTCAGCTGAGGTAACCATAAACTCTGCACTCCTCATGTATAGAGAATTATTTGGCTCCTGAAGCCAAAACTGAGCAGGAATTATGGGTGCCTATCATTGCCAAGTAGCTAACATTTAATTTTACATAAGTATGAGCGAGCATCTGGCGCATTGATTAGCAGCCTTAAAAGAGCCTCCACTAAAATCGAAGTGGAGGCTCTTTTTACATTTTTGTTATTTCAATTGTATTGGCTTTAACCGTTATGCTATGCAGTTCAAGTCATTTAAACTAATATTGAGTTCTGTTCTCCGCTTTACCACTATTTGTGATAAGGTTCACCGTAACACTCTAAAGCCGAAATTTTAAGGGCACGCGAAGTGGATCCTCTTCCTCGACGGCTGGCGGCCGGCTTCGCCAAAGGATTTACAGGGATCACTTCCATCTATCCAACTCTACTTCAAGATATTCCAGACCGTACACCTCAAAAAAACGAAAAGAAGAGCCCCTTAAAGGCTCGCTTCCTTGTTCGTCACTCTATCAATCGCAGCTCCCTGGCACGGACAACGGCTTGACCCCGCCGCTTCACGCCAAGCTTGCCGATGATTCTAGATACATGCGTCTTGACCGTCGTTTCGGCAATACCGAGCCGCTCGCCAATCTCTCGGTTCGATAGCCCTTCTGCAATATTTATTAAGATTTCGTACTCCCGGTCGGTCAGTGGATCACTCAGCTCCGTTTGATTGAAACTTGGGACAGGCCACGAAATATTTTCTACGGCACCCCCAACTTCGCCTTCCAGCAGCTCGACATAAATCATCCGCGTCGCGACAAGCTCTAACACCTTTACGTCCCGATCCGTAAACACACCTGTTAATTGCCGATTTTCCAAGTAGAGTAAATAGAAAGCTTGATCACCCGGAACCGCGATCGGCAGGCACAATATCGATCTGGGCTGCTGTGCTTCAATATAATGATCCTTCACCCAAAAACTCCGAATCGCATCATAGAGAAGTAGCGGCTTACCTGTCAACGCAGTATGACTCAAAACACTCTCTGCATACAATCCGGATACCGTCTGCTTATCCGACCGATCTGATCCGCCTGCTTCAATAGCAAACCTCTCACCTTGGCGGCTCAACAAGAGACCCCAATCGGCGCCAGACTGGCGAAGCGCTGCTTCCAGCAGACTTGTCATCCAGTTAGTCTGCTTCGGCTTGCTAACCCCCTCAATGAGTTGTCGCACAAGCTCATACTCACCTGTTCTCGCCTCCTCCTTTCCTTCCCCTGAAGTATTCAGCTGTGACATGTCCATACGCTTACGGTCGCTTTCCACTTCCTGCTCCAAGATCTGCTCCTCATGCTGCCTGGCAGCTGGGTAAACCAACAGATCGGCATATTTGCCTTTGATTTGGGCTACCTTGGAGGTGATACCCCATTCGGCGAAAGCGGCACAGGCATCCATCATGTTAATCATCGCACCGGACCCGCTAATTAAGTCATCTTTATAGCAGATTGCAAGCCGTTCGCTGGCGATCCCTTCTATTAAAGCGTATTTCTCAGCTCTCGCCTGCCCAATCGCAGCCATATATCCGTGTACCGCAGCCATCGGATTTCCAGCCATTCGTTCGTCCTCCGCTTTCATTAGCAGATATGCGGAAGACGTGTTGCCCAGAAATCCTCGCCAGCTTTTCATTTTTCGTAATTGACGACGTATAACTTGCCGTATCTTCTTGCGTTCTTCCTCGTTTTTCTCCAAAAATAAAGCGGTTAAGCTCAAACTCTCATAAAAGCGTTGCTTGCGAATTCTTGTCCAATCCAGTGACAACTCGTTCTGCCTTCCCCGCTTCGCCCAGTACAACGCTTCCTCATAATTGCCCGACAAGTAAGCCACTTCTAGCTTGCAGACACAACCATAATTATCCTCTTCCTGTTGCTTCGAAGCTCCGCTTGACGGAGCCTGCGAAATGGAAATGAAGTCTTCCCTCTTGGATTCGTCCTGCAGTGCTAACACGTAACTCTGTGCGATCCGTACTATTTCCTGTGTCTTGTCGCTGGCGAACTGTCGCATATTCTCCTCATAATACTGGAGTAACTCCTTTAAAGCATCCAGGTCACCGCTGTATGTCACGAGACAGGCAATCAGGGCCAGATTGGCGAAATTTCTTTCTCCGCTTTCTAACCCTTGGCGCATCGACTTATACAGCATGATGAAAGCATCCGATGGCTTGTCCATTTGCTTAAACATTCCACTCGCAAAATTAAATGAATGTTGGTTCCTGAACTTGGAGACATTAACCATTTCCGAAAATAACCGTTCGGTGATTAAAGGCGCTTGCACATAGTTTGGAAGCACCCTCTGTATGATCAGCTCGTATCCTCCGATCATGACGGCAAGTGATTCATTTAACCCTTTCTGAAGCCCGTAACGGATAAACCGAGCATAGAATTCCAGCAGCGCTCTGGCGTCATGCATAAAGAGAGGAAAAAATAGCTGCTCTAATAACAGGCATAACTCCGTATGCTCTTCATCAAGAGCGTCGGACAACAGATAAGTCTTATTGCGTTTTCGATACAACATAAGCCCTGTCCGTGTCACTTCCTTGGCGATGGACAACAAGGAGCTATTCTCCTGAAGCTTCCATCCATAAGCCTCCAGCGCTTCTTTTCCAATTGCAATTGCCGCCTCATTGTCCACAAACGCGTGAAATTGAATCAAGGGCACCCATATGCGCGAACGCTTCGATCGGCTCATCCCCTTAGTGTTCTTATTTAAATCCGACAATAGTACTCTCGCCCGGTCGGCTTGTCCGCCCATATACTCCGTCCAGGCTAATACCAACCGAAGTTGAACATTGAGCTCGCCCGATTCGAGCTCTTTATATTCCGTTAATAGGCGAATCCCATTCTCTGCATATTCTTTCCCTTTTACATAGCGGCCATCAGCTAATGCCTTCTTTCCCGCTTGATGATTACACTCAACCAACTGCCGAACCTCTTGCCCTGACAGAACCGATACAGCTAGATTCAAGTGATCGATTGCCGTCAGCGAAGTATTATCACTCCACTTAAGAAAGCTGCGTTGCAGCAGCTGCCCGATCCTACGGTGCCTGTTCGCGTTGCGTCCTGAATCGAAATCATATGCCATTCGGTGAATGAACTCATGGACGAACAAATAGATTCGATCCTGTCTGTCTCCCTGCTCATCCTCACGATAGATGATTCCTTCTGCCTCTACCTCTTGTAGCCCACGGAAAGCGGCATCCGGCACCATGTCGCATGCTTCGGCAAGAATCGACAACCGGAAGGCAGAACCAATCGCGGCAGCCATGGCTAGAAGCTGCTTTGTATCGTTCGATAGCTTAGTGAAGCTCGCCTCCATCAGACGGAGATTCGCTTCTAGATCTCCCATTTGCCGGATGACTTCCGGATCCCATGACCACTGATGCCTATTCTCGTCAAAGCTGAGTTTTTTCTCTTGCAGCCAGCCTTCTAGTATCAGACGTATCGCCCGAGGGTTACCACCGCTTTGATTATAGACAGATCTGGCTAGAAGACGAATACGAGCAGAATTTTCATGCAAGGCATCGGAGACATATTGGATCACCTCTTCGTATGTCAGTGGCAGGAGGGCCACTATTTCCTCCGAATTGGTACGCCATCTCTCAACTAACCAGGTAATCTCAGGGCAGTGATTCGAATTAGGTTCTCCCAGAGTGGGAGCTTGCTCAACTGCCGTCCGGCTCGTTGCAATTAGGAACAAACCGGGTACCGTATGCTTCACAAGTGATTGAAGTACCGCATGCGATCCATGGTCGGCCCATTCCAGGTTATCAATAAACAGGACAAGCGGGGGCTTGCATTCGGCCATGCATTGCATGAGATGTGGCAGATGATCTCTGGCACGATCCCAGCCATTCTCTTCGTCCGCGGCAGCCGATACCTCCTTCTCGGTTCCAAACAGCGAATGAATCTCGGGCAAAATAGAGGTGATTTCCCTCACATCTCGTCCAAACTCCGCCTGCAGCTTTATTTTAAACTGTAAAATGACATCTGCCGGCTCACTCCACAGCTGATCCACCCATTGTCGCAAAGCTTGAAGAATCGGTTCATACGGTGCAGTTTGCTGAAGAGGTTCTGCTCTCCCTTCAATAAACATGCCTCCACGCCGAGCGACCTTTAACTGTAATCTGCGAACGAATGTCGTTTTTCCAATTCCCTCCTGGCCGCTCACCCATGAAAATACGCTCATCCCTTGAGCCGCCTGCTCAAGTTTGGCCTCCACTTGCTCTACTACAGCGCTGCGCCCGTACCAATTATCGGATAGACCTAGCGAACCAATTTGGTCTAGGCGGCCTACTTCGAAGGGCGTCAGCGATCCTTGTTTATTCAGCATGTCCCGACACCACTTCAGATCCTCAAGTAACCCGTAAGCGCTCTGGTACCGATCCTCCGGAGATTTAGCAAGTAACTTCATTAAAATATTTTGCAGCGGCTCTTCTCCCTCCAACCGATTATGAGGCTGAGGCTTCCTGCTAATATGTACATTACTCCAATCTTCACCGTCTTCAGGAAGAAAAGGCAGTTGTCCGGTGAACAGCTCATAAAAAATAACGCCTACTGCGTATAGATCGCTGCGTTCATCCGGCACACGATTAATCCGTCCTGATTGCTCAGGAGACCGATAAGCAGCATTACCTACCCCGATCTTTATCATGCGCGCCGTCTTTTCATCCCATTGAATACTGATGTTAACGGGGCTCAAGCATCCGATCATTCCATTCTCTTGATGCTCACGGAGCACCAATTCCGTCAATGGGATGGAGAGCTCAATGAAGCCTTCAATCTCTATAGGAGGATCCGTTATGTAATCTTTTAGTTTCTTAATCATAGCCGACAATCGTACGCACCTACCTGTAATATAATTTAAATTTTGAGTTATAGATGGTTCGAAAGATCCTAATCTCTTCGGTTAGGAGTATAAGTTATATTAAATTGTATATTAAATTATATTTTAAATCTTAATCTATGATGCTTTTGGAGTCCATTAGTTTTACTTCATCCCCTGTAAGTTGATTCAAATAGGCTACTATGGGCGCACGAAAAAAAGACACCCAATCTGGGTGCCTTATAGTGTTCAGCTTAGCGAGACTATTGGCAAAAACACTTGCATTCGCCTGACTATTTGTGTTGAAGCAACCGTAATATAAGTACCGCCGCCTCAGCCCTCAAAGTAAATAGGAAGTGTCGTTACCGAATAATTGGCTAACGCAACGATCTCTTCATTACGATTAACCGCGACTACACGCAGATTATAAACCGTTTCTGGCTTAAGACCCCTAAGTGAAACATAACTGTTTGAGGTGGATTCGATCAGCTCATCATTCATATAAACCTGGTAGTTGATCTCCACTTCCCCATATTCATCCCAATAGAGTTCAATGAAATCAGACTGGACTTCAGCCCGCATATCCTGTATCTCCCCATAGTACGTGAACCGTAACGAGACTGCCGTCGATCCGCCCTTTCCATCATTGGCCGTAATATGAATTTCTGATGATCCGTTACCAGTTGGCGTAATCCGTAATTTAGCTCCATCCAAAGCTACTTCTGCAACTGCCATATTGCTCGAATCAGCTGTGAAACTTAACGTATCGCCATCTGAATCACGGAAAACCTCACTCACATCGATTTCAATAGGTTCATTAGAGCTTACCATTCTATCGGATATGGGTTTAACCACCTCAGGAGCAGTATTGGTTGGTGTTGGTGTTGGTGTTGGTGTTGGTGTTGGTGTTGGTGTCGGTGTCGGTGTCGGTGTCGGTGTCGGTGTCGGTGTCGGTGTTGGCATTGGTGTCGTTGACGGTGTCGGTGTCGGTGTTGGCATTGGTGTCGTTGACGGTGTCGGTGTCGGCGTCAGCACCTGCGGCTGCTGTGCCTGTTCCTGCTGCTGTCTTTGCTGCTCCAAGGCTTTTTTCTGCTCCTCGAATTTTTGCTTCGCAGCATCCGAAAGTTGTTGCTTCAACTTTTCCTCTGCTTGTTTACGAGCTTCTTCTAGTTTGTTCTTGTTCTCCTGCTCGATTCGTTCTTGTTCAGCTTTGATCCTATCTAATAAGGATTGGTTCTTTGCAGCGGCTAGTTCACGCAGCTTATTTTGCTCCTCCAGCAGCCTTTTTTGTTCTTCCTCCAATTGCTTCTGTTTTTCCTGCAGCTGCTTTTGCTCATCCGTTAATTGAAGTGGCAGGACATTATTTAGGTCGATCTTTGTATCGGAATGCTTATTGACCTGATCAATAAGTGACTGCAACTCTCCTTGATTCATTACTTTCTTTTCAAGCGCCTGCTTTAAAATATTACTGAGCAGATTATCCAAATTATTTTGATATTGCTCCAGGTCGCGCTGAGACAAGCCGCCCGAATTTTTACCAGGGATAGAGCCGAAAGCCTCATTCCTCATTCTCTCCAGTATCTCCGCATTTTCCTGATCTATTTTCTGCTTTTGATTCAATAGTGATTCGATGATAGCAGGTGAAAGTTGATCAACGAGACTGAATGGGTCAACCATAACAGGCTCACTTGGTGAATCTGATCCTGGAAAAAAGTTCAGTACCTGAGTAGGATACACTAAAATTGGATTCTGACTGGTTCCGTTGCCGCTTCCCTGAACCAGTCCGCTATTTACAACAAGCGTCGGCAGCGCCGTAACCGGATCGATACCCACCATGAAATTTGTGCCGCGAACATTGGTCACAGCCGTCGGCGTCAGGATTTTGAAGGTATCCTTGGCATTTATCAGCGAGGACACATTGGCCAAAACCAGCCCGCTCCATAGCATAAAGCTTGTTTGCTTTGTAAGGGTTGTATCACTTAAATTTGATATATACAGCTCCGAATTTTCGCTAATCGTAATTTCATCCTTACGGTCGACCGTCTTTAATATCGCACTCGTATTATTTTCCGTGAGAAGTTGATCGCCTTGATGAAGAGTCATGCCCTTATAGGCTTGGTAAGCCAAAGAACCGCCCGCCTGAGTGACCCAGACCGTTCCTGTAATCTGTTCAAGAACCGCAGTGCGCGACTTACGATCTGCTACAGGTAGCTCATCTACGGCTTCCTTGATTTCTCGCAAAATAACCGTCCTCGTGCTTCGATCCCATTGCACATCTGCTCCGAATGCCTCACTGAAAAATCGGATTGGAACATAGGAACGGCCATCTTTCGTATATGGCGCTGCCTCAATTTCTCGTTGCTCTTCTGCATCCGCCTTCGCATTGTTAATGGAAATCACTTTACTCCCCATTTGCAGCCTGATGCTTACGTCTCCCTTTGTCAATTCAATGGTACGCTGGTTATCCAACAATTCAACCTTATAGCCCAGCATTTCGCTTAAAGCTCTCACAGGCACCATCGTGCGTCCCTTCACAATTTCGGGCTGCACGTCAAGGCTGATCACGGTATCATCGATCACAACCTTCACCTGATCATTGTGGGGCAAATTGGTTGGAAGCTGGTAATACTCAAGCTCACGGATTTTATTGTTATAGCTGTCCGCAATGAGCAAGCCGCCATTTGGCAGAACCGCTACATCTGTCGGATTATGGAGCAGATTATGACCGTTAATGCCATCTACTTGACCAAACTGAGCAGGTACACCAGCAATTGTACTCACATACCCGTCAACAAGATAACGAATCGTGTGGTTCAAGCTATCGGCAATGACTAGTCCCCCATCCTTTGTCACAACGATTCCTCTAGGAGACTGAAAGCGTGCCTGTGTAGCGGCACCATCCGCATAACCACCTTCGACATACAGGCTACCATTCGCATACACAGGCTCCTCCCCCGCAGACAAACCCGCCGCGGTTGTCACTGTACGATTGACCAGATCAATATAGCGAATTACTTGATTGCCTGTATCACTTACATATAAGTTGCCTTTATGGTCGATTGCAATGCTGGTAGGATCATTAAACTTGGCGGTTGAAAGCTTACCATCTGCATAATCACCTGCAGGAACAGCATAGCCGCCAATCACCTCGACGACTCGATCAGATGCAGCGTTAAGCGTAGTCACTTGACCATCCGCTGTTATTTGCCGGATTAAATGATTTAACGAATCCGCAACATACAAGGTTCCATCTGCAGCGACAGCCACATCCTGGGGATGATAGAATCCCGCTTCATTACCTATACCGTCTTCATTGCCGATTATGCCATCACCGGCAACCGTTGTTACCATCCCATCCTTAGATATTTTTCGTATTCGATGATTTTCGGTATCTGCTATGTATATATTACCTTCCAAATCCGTATCCATGCCCGAAGGACCGTTGAACACGGCATCTTCTTTAGCACCATCGTGCCAAGCTCCCTCAGGAGTTCCGTTGTCTTCCGCGTCAAGCATTAAGCCCGCATAGGTAGAAACCTCTCCATTCTTCACTTGACGGATGAGATGATTCCGGGTGTCCGCCACAAGCACAGAACCATCCTTCAAGACAGCGATTCCCTGAGGCATACGAAAAGAAGCCTCTGATGCCGCTCCATCCCAATCGTCAAATTCACCACTTCCTGCAAATACCGTTACTTTTGATAGAGCTTCATGGCTGTCGTCCAGGGACGGCTCGCTTTGAATGCCGGCAGCCCCTGCGGCTGTGCCTCCAATTAATGTGAAACTCATAACAGCGACTAGTAAACGACGATATACTTTCCTCACATTGATCCCCCTTCACCCGATAAAATCCAAGCAACAAAAAAACGACTATAATTCGACTTCCTCTGGACATTATAGTGATAAATATAATAGTTTGTAGTCCTACGAAAGTAGTATTCTATAAGATTATGCGGTAAATAGACGCTTAATTTTCCTTACAGCACCTCTCCTGTATACTTTTTCAGAACTTCATAAACTCCCTTTTTACGGGCACGTTTGATAATGAATTTAAAGAGAGAACGTTGTATCCAGAATGGAATACCCACGACTAGAGTGTTTTGTAGTGTTAAAACGAAAGCGGTATGGGCAAGTGACTTGGGGTTGCCCTTCTCATCTGTTAATCCATCGTCCATGAGCCCGTAATGAATGCGAACCGATTGTTCGAACTTGCTTGGCGGCGTTAGCCGAACGCGGAATACAACTGGCTCTTCATGCTCGTTCGCAAAGGTATGTGACGTTTTAAGTGGGGCAATACGGCGGTTTCCCGCTTCTAACACATGCTTTGTTTTACCTAAAGTTACGGTGAGCTTACCTGTAATCACTTCAAATTGCTCTTCAAACTGATCATGAATATGCAAAGGTGGACCTTTGCCAAATGGAGGCAGTGCAACTTCGATTAATAAATACTCCCCGTTCGTATCCTTTGCCGTTTCTAGAAAAGTAATTTGTTCTCCTGTGACTTTATTCTTAACCGTTTGTTCCATTCATGTTCGCTCCTTGTTGATTATTTACCAAAACTAGATGCATAGACGCTTCATTATTAATTGTTTTCACGCAAAAAAAAGTCCTACGAAAGGAGTACACAGTAAAAAGGAGGGGGTGAACGACAAGCACCGCGCACAGTTCAAATCAAAAAATGGAAGAACTCACCAAGTTCTTCCACTCTGTAATAGTTTAAATCCTAAATCGCATAACGCTGGATTTCGGAGTTATTTTTGCAAGTATACAAGTTCGTCTGCACAGCGATCTTCCCCAGAGGTCGCCAATTTCATACCCCCCGGGCCTCGGGGATCGTTCGCCCTACTTATGATACGGTTCACCTTACACGTTATAACGGCTAAATTTCGTCTTCGTAGAAGTTCACCCCATACACTCCATCTGTCACTTCTATGTGTAGTGTCAGCTGTATGGTAGTGAGATCTGCATTCGATGGTCTAACGCTATCAGAAAGTTCAGAACACAAAAACCCCAGCTCAGTTAGCAGGGGAGTATTGTAGTTTAATTTTTTTGCTCTCTTTGTGGATTTTAGATTTTATCGTTCACTTGGCCTAGGTGAAATCCCTTTAGAATGCCCTCCAGTACATTGTTAACTTCGATAAACTGAAATTGATTCATCAGGGAATTCATTCGCTCAAATACATGATCAGCGTCGGACCAATCATCTATTTCGATATTTTTAGATCTTAATCTTGTAAACTTCACGTTCATATTCGTCAGCGCATTTGCCTTAATTCTAAATAAATTCCCAATATCATTTTGAACTATATGATTCATTAAATCTACTCTCAACTGGCCATCTTTTATCGGTCCAACTTCCAGGATCAGCAAGAGTCTTTTTTCTTCTGCAGCAAAGAAATATG
The DNA here is from genome assembly GCF_037970385.1 of Paenibacillus sp. FSL R5-0928. Taxonomy (NCBI): domain Bacteria; kingdom Bacillati; phylum Bacillota; class Bacilli; order Caryophanales; family Paenibacillaceae; genus Paenibacillus; species Paenibacillus sp. FSL R5-0928. The sequence goes on from NZ_CP150225.1 coordinate 7,114,041, forward strand.
AAAAAGGATACGGCGATTTCCATGAACCAACTATTTGTGGCATATTAACTTTTAATGAAGTGGGAATAAACCAAAACTCCTTATCACTCAAGTGAAAATCCGGATGATTAGAATGGTCTGTAATGGCTATGTTTATTTTGAGCATATCTGTTGCTTGGTTCAGCGTTGAGGTGGACACCACTCCATATTTAATAATTGCATCAATGGCTTCTCTATGATGTTTGTATAATTCTCGACATAGGCTAATTAACTGCTCATCCTGCATAGTTAACACCTCCAGCGTCTTAGTATAATAGGAGATAAAATCGAATATTTTCTCGTTCATCTTATCTTGATTCAATTCAAGAATGGCTCTTAGAATGGCTAATATATCTGTGTGGCTGAAGCTGTAGTATTCTGAATGGGGAGCTTCCTCACCACTCAATGTCAAGAACACTGGTATGACGTGTTGTATTGAAGGATATGACTCTCTGATGATGTTAAGATACTTTTGTAATTGATGATCTGCTAGCCCAGCATAGACCTTATTCTCAATGAAAAGAACCAGGTTATTCTTCTTGGAGATAACAACAATGTCTATGTTTCTCCATTCACGAAGAACATCAGCATCGTGAAAGCTTCCTAAAAGAACGTCAGTTATTTGCAAACCGTGATTTTTAATGATTACATCTCCACAGAGTATTTCTGCGAATATTTTTTTTAAGACCATATCTCCTAAATAATGATTTTCTTTAGGGTTAAGAAGCCACGCTAATATATTGGAATGTCTTATCTCGAACTGGTCCGCTTTCATCACTTTGATTGGGTTGAATTCATTAAGCGTAGAATCAAGTCGATCAAGAAGTTGATTATTTGCGACAAATCTTGTTATTTTCTGATATAATTCCTGAGGATTTTTATCAATCATAACCTAATCCTTCTTTCTCAATAGCAACTAATTTTATCTTTAGGAGCTCAACGAATTCACTGTGAGATTTAATAAAACTCAAATGTGGGAAGAACTAGTCATCGTTATCATCATTTATTATGTTGCTAGACCTCAGCGCTTCTATGACTTTAACAAATGGTATCTGGATAGTCTCTTTGAAACTAATGAAGTTCTCTGCGTATATCTCATAACTGATTTCGATATTCCCCCAATTGTTTTGATTTTTAATTAAATCTAAAATCCCAATTGGATATATATGAAAATGATAAATAGCAACTTCTAAAAGCGAATTCTGATGTATTACCTCATCTTTTGTACCTGCGAAAAGCACTCCATTCTTCAAAAGTTCATTGGTCTGTTTAACTTTTTTTATATTCCAGTTATAATTTCCATCCACTCCATAATCACTTAAGATAAAGCGTTTATCCATATCAATTAAAATGGAAGGGAATTTGGCTAGATATCTCCCAGTGTTTTTAATACCCATTACAAGTTCTAAGAACAGTCCATTATTTCCAGTTGTTCCACCGGATTGAAAATTATAATATAGTTCAACGTTTGGCTTTTGTCTTCGACCAAAGGCATCCGCCAGCATATAATGCTCCATAATAACGAAACTATCGCCAGCCCGAACATAGTATTTGTTTTCTTTGCACATTGCTCGATGAGGAGGAAGTTGACTTTCGGGGACATAAGTTACAATAAATCCGGTGTCATCTTCATCTGGCTTCATTATAAGGATATTCTGCACTCCTGGGTTAACCGGCACTAGAGCATCACTAATTAAGCTATTTAAATCAGTGAGAAATCTTTTCAATGAGGAGATTGGCTTTATATCATCCGCAGCGTCTGGTTCATTTCCTACTCTTTTGGTACTTATACCCCAAACTATTACTCCACCAGACGAATTGGAGTATCCTGAAAGTGCCTTAGCGAAATTCTTTCTATCATCATCGGAAAGCCCTACTCTTGAGGCCTCCTTTTTTTCTTTAAAGTCAAGAAATAGATGTTCTTCTTGCTTAGTCTCGATCATCTGGTTAATAAGGTCGTAACCTTCTTCTTCTAGTCTTCTAAAAAGAAACTCGGAGTTTTCCATCACACTTCCCCCTCTAGGCAGTTTACTGTTTGGTGCATATGTATTCATTTCCCATTATGATTCATTAAGCAGCAAGAAGAAAGATAATATAAATTAAATGATTACGATATTGCATCTTGTATTCCATAGATCAGTTTCCTGACTGAGAACCAATCCAACCACCTCACAACTCTCCATTGAAATGTCCATTATCCCACATGGGAAGGAAATATCTGTTACCTCGTCGAATGTAATTCAATCATACAAAACTTGCGAGGTGTCAAAATGCCTTCTTACATATGCCCAACGTGTAAAGAAATAAACGAGGAACATAGGAACTACTGTAAAGCTTGTGGAAACTGGTTGCTCAGTACGAATTACCCTGCTGTCGCCACTAAAGAAAAGGCAACTTCAATTCCAAAATGGTTCATGATAGTTCTAACTTCACTTTCCGGATTGTTCTTTCTTATTGCTCTTATAACCCTTACGGCAACGAAATCGATTGGTAACGGATTTTATAGTGTTATGATTTTCTTTGGGCTGAGTGGACTCGTTACGGTTTTTGTTTGTTTTTTCATCGCTCTCTTTATCAAACATGTACGCAGATTAAAAAAACAGTTTTTCCTTTCAACGTTGGCCTTTATAGTCCTGCTAATATTCGGCGCATCAATGTTCAGTAATACCCAGTCCCAGCCTTCATCCTTGGCATCAGTTGCAAAAGTAGACTCCATTCCAACACTAGCAGAATATAAAGCACATTCAACCCAGCCAAATCCCAGAGATTTGGCCAGGTCAGCGGATGATTCCTATAAGGGTAAGCAGGTTCAACTTAAAGGAACAATAGTTCAAGTAATTGGTAAGGAAGAGAATCAGCTTAGAGTCAATCTAAATGAGGATTTGGAACTTGGAACTTTTAAAGAGCCAATAACTATTTTTGTTACTCGTAAAGACGACTCAGGTAAGCTCCTTAATGGAGATGAAGTTGAGATTTTCGGTACTGTTCTGGGTTATCAAAGCTACAAAGCTTGGACCGGAGTGGAACAAACTATACCCTCCGTTGAATCCCATTATATTAATTTGATAGAGAAAAAATAGTCTCTCTGTGCCAATAAAGACTACCTGCGTGTTCTGTCGCTACTGACGCTTTTTTAGGATGTAATATGGCTCAGAGCTACCGGCTGCCTCCATCAACCCGTTTTCACGTATTTCGGATTGATACTGACCTTCTCATCAAGGTATTTCTTCCAGCACGTATTATCCCTGGATGAATCGTTAGCCTGCTCTGTGAAGTACAGACCCAAGTTTCCATTCTCAAACGTGAAGTAATCTCTTCCCCTCTGATTTCCGAACAGAGCAACCAGCGCGTAGTTGTAGCTGGAGCTAACCGCAATTCCTGTCTTTTGCATCGGTATTCTTTTCTGGATCTCTTCTATTGTATAGGTGACCCCATCGCCAGTTCCATCTGCATCGAGTGATTGGAGTAGTAGAGCAAAGAGCAGATCGGCATTGGATCGTAATGTGATCTTTCCTATGTCGAAGACCTCTGATGAGAATGAGCTCCAGTCATGCTTTTTGGAAACTGCTGGGGCCACTTTGGAACGGGACACTGGAATACCCTTCACCTTATGCTTCCCAAACATCATGAGGAATTTATCCAGCTCCCGCTTATTTCCCTTAGCCTCTTTGACCGCTGGAAGCAGGGATCGTAAGAATGTTGAAAAATCCGTAATGTCCTCTTGGCTTACAGGCTTCCTCTTCCACATCCAATCCGGCCTTACAGTGGACATCAAATAGTTCATTGCCCGAAAATTATGCTGATCTATTAGCTCCACTTTCTTTGAGCATATTAGATTTGACAAGAATGCTATTGTAATGAAGGATTGGTGTCCTGCCAGTTTTTCTTCCCAGAAAGCAAATATGTCTTCAAGCTCCTGCTTGCCTGTATCAGCAAACTCAGGCCAATACTTTTGTAACTTGGCAATAATAACTTTATGAGCGGGGACGTAATTTGGCTTTCCCCAATGGCCGTATTTCCACTCGAATGCTTGACTTATTTCATCATGTTCAACGTTCTTAGGGTCAGAAAAATCTTCCTTCCATTTTAAATACGGCTCTTCTGGATATTTCGTTAACTCGTACTTGGATGTGTATTCTACAAAATGTTCTGAAATGGTTTTGGCTATTGACTCAATTTCCTTCTTCGTCAATTCAAGCATTTACCATCCCTCCATATTCTCTTAGATTCAGTTTCCCACAAGCCTTTTGGAATGTCATCCTTTATGTCCTCTAAACACCCCCTACCACCCACTGAATTGCATTCGCTGCCCGCTCCCTCTCTTGACCTGCATTTAGTGTCAGTGTTGTAAGAAGTAACCGCAGCAGCTTAAAATGAACTTTTGAACCAACTGACGCATTTTTTAAGCAGACTGTGAGTTACGATCACGCGAACAATCAAATTGAAATAGAGATGCTTCGACCTTGGATCTCTCGCTTCATCTGAACAGCAAAAGACCCTTCTGCATGGGTCACAGAAGGGTCAGCGTTTAAAAAATGGTGTACCGTATTCTCATCGAAGTTCATATCGATCTGGTCGATGGTTTTTGAATCCTTGATTGTAATTTGCTTGATGACCAAATGCATGAGCGTCTTTCGTTGGTCTAAGGATGACGAGTCCAGCAGCTTATCGAACTTATTCAGAAGAGCACGGACAACTTCGTAGGAGACAGGATCAGCATGGTCGTCTTTCATTTCAGCAGCCAGCTCCGCCTTTTTGACATGTAATCCTTCCAGTTCTTCACCAATGTCATCAAGCCGTTTGGAGAACATCGTCTTATCTAAACCGTTCATTTCGTACATGTCAAAGTACTTTCGCCGCTTCCCCTCCAGCTCTGTTATCTTAACCAGAAGGTGCTCAAGTTCCTGCTGGAGGGGTTTTACACGCTTCGTTTTCCTTTCATTGATGTTTTTCACGATAGCCTTGAGAATTTGAGGCTTTGCTAATACTTCTTTAAGCCGTTCGATTACATAATTCTCTGCCTCCAGCTTCCGAATGCTGTTGGCGCTGCATACCTTGCTCCCCTTGTTACGGAAGTTGCTGCAAGAGTAGTATAAGCGCATGACCTTACTGCCGTCCTTCTTACGATTCTGAGTCCGATTAGCTACCATCGGTGCTCCACACTTTGGACAGCGGATCAGCCACGTTAGCAGGAACTCTCCATCGAACCGCTTTAGGGAGACCACTGATTTTTTCTTACGTAAATACTGCACTTTGTTCCATAGTTCTTCAGAAACAATAGCGGGATGAATCCCATCAAAAGTCTCCAGTTTGGCGTTAAGGCCCTTACGCCTTTTCTCACTCCAGTTTTCATACCTTCCGTAGCGTATCCTTCCAAAAAAGAATGGATTGTCAAGAATCTCCTTCACACCGCTGATGGAGAAGGCTCCCCCCGATCGAGTAACATACCCCTCATGGTTGAGTTCGTTCGCAATCGACTTAAATCCTCGTCCGGTAGCAAATCGTTCAAATATCTTGAGAATAATGACTTCTTCCTCAGGAACAATCTCTACCTTTGATTCCCGACTCCGAACGCCATTCACGATGTCCTCTACACTTCGATACCCTAGCGGTAGCTTACCATTGTGCTTCCCTGTCCTAGCACGTTGTTTGTGACCCATCTTAACATTATCAACTATGGTATCGCGTTCAAGCTGTCCTACAGCCCCCATGATATGCAACATGAATTTCCCATGGGATGTTGAGGTGTCGAACTGTTCAGTCATGGACATAAAAGCGACGTTACTCTTATTCAGTATATTAACGATTTGTGAAAGATGCTCTGCATTTCTCGCCAATCTATTAAACTTCCACACCAAGACGGTATCGAATAAATTATTTTTTGCATCCTGAAGCATCTGCTGCAGCTCAAAGCGATTATCCATGCTCTTGCCACTGATGCCTCTATCCACATACTCACGGTAGATTTCATGGTTATAGAGCTTACAGTAGTCTGTCAGCGTTTTGAGCTGTGCATCAATGGAATAACCATGCTCAGCTTGCTCTTCCGTGCTTACACGAACGTATAAAGCAACACGACGCACCTTGTCAGCGGTAGTTAACATGAGGAGGCTCGCTCTAGTTCCTTAGCCTCAAAAGTGCTATCCAATTCAAATCTCTGGAATACAGCTAACATCTGGATCATGCACTTACCTAAGGCAGTTTTGGAATCGAAACGATCATTCAATGTCTTGAGAGCTACATTTCGATTTTCCAAGAGATCCATAACCATTAACAAACCATTCATATCTCTGGATATCCGAGTCAAATCCATCGTTAGTACCTCGTCAAATCCACTTTCTTTAGCTTCTTCAAGTAGCCGTATAAGCGAGGGGCGATTGTCAGTATTCTTTCCGCTGAATCCTTTATCCACATAGGTAGCTACAACGGTCTTACCTTCATCAATGCAAAAGGTATGTAACTTGTCCAATTGCTCTTTAATGCCTTTTTCATTTGAAACATTACCGATTTGATTAGTACGTACATAAAGAACAACTCGGCCTTGATTTAAACTGATTTGTTGTTGGTTTTTCATTGTAATTCCTCCATGTCATTTGTGAGTAGTATATGATTTAACGATGCACTCCCATGTAAGACAGCCTTTGATATATCCCTGTCAGCAGGAAGCGTGATTTTATCGAATAAGCTCTTGAACATCTTCTTTTGTTGTTCATGCGGAGAGGTTTGGACCATCGCCCACAAATTCTTCAATGCGGTAAGAATCTTATTACTATCTACCAATTGTATCTGTTGATTAGCTAGTTTTTCTTCAACACCTCGCAGGGCCTCTTGCTTAACAGCCTTCTGCTCTTCGAGTTCCTTAAGCCGCGTAACTAGAACCTCCTGAGGAATATGCTCCTCTTCAAATAACTCAAAGCATCTCTGCTGCCGCTGATCAAATGCAGCCAACTCCTTAGTCAGACCTCTCTTTTCATCCTCAAGAGGTTTACGGCTTAGATCCCGCTTATCGTTCACTGCCGCGATGATTTGATTCAGCAAAGGGGGTTTAGTCACAAGTTCCTGCATTTGTTGAGAGAACCAGCAATCCATATCATCTGCACGAATCGCGTTTAAGCTACACGCAGCGGAGCCCTTACTCCTATAGATCGAGCACACATAGTAGTAGTTCTTCCGAATTGTCCCGTTTTTGTTATAGCTCTTCGTGTGTGCCGCAACCATGCTGCACCCGCACCCAGGACATTTGAGCAATCCTGACAATGGAAAATGCCGTTTGATCGTCTTCGATGGCGGGTTCGATCGACTGCGTAGCTTGGCTTGGACTTGTTCCCACAATTCCAAAGCAATGATTGGTTCTTGTTCGCCCTCCATCAGTTGTACCTCAATACCTGTATGGCGCTGGCTTGTACCAATTCGTATTTTGCCGATGTAGTTGGGATTAGTCAGGATGCCTCTCACCGCTGCGATGCCAAAAGCCAGGCCTTTCTTGGTTCGATAGCCTGCAGCATTTAGTCGATTGGTGATTGCCTTGTACCATAATCCATCTGCATACATGGTAAAAATAGTTCGGACTAGCTCAGCCTCAGGTTCCACAACTTCAAGCTGTTGCTGTCCAGGGTCAGGATTCTTATGCCACCGGTAACCGAGCACCATATTCCCGCTATTCCAGCACCCCTGCCGATTGCGCTCTTGCACAGCTAAACGGACATTGTCACAAATCTGTTCCCGTTCTAACTCAGCAATAGCACTCAGCACCTGTACGACAAAGCTGCCCATCGTTGTATCGGTATTAATATCTTCTGTCACGCTCTTTATTCCGACATTGCTCTTATTAAAAATTTTTACCATTTGCAGCAAGTCACTATGGTTGCGTGAAAGCCGATTTAGCTTCCAGACTAAGACGTTTTGAAAACATCCCTGCTGCGCATCCACAAGTAACTGCTGCAAAAGGGGTCTGCCCTGAATCGACTTCGCTGATTTTCCTGCATCTATATAGGATTTGTATATCGTTAGATTGTGCTGTCGGCAGTATGCCTTTAGCATATCCATCTGACCATCTATGCTGTAACCATCCACCTGCTCATCTGTGGAGACCCGAATGTAGAGGGCTACTGTTGATTCCATTAGGTTGACCTCCTATTCTCAGGCGACCATTTGGTAGTCTGCTGTCTCAAGAAGTTGTGAGGTCAGTTCATGGTTGGCCAGTTCTTCCATTTCCAGTAATTCGATCGGTTCCAGCCAGAGCATAACTTCTGTACGGTATGACGCCCTTCTCTCTTGCATGGAAATGTAGTTGATAACCATATCTGAGAGCAAATCAATAGCGGATTCAAATTCGTACTGTACATTAAAGCCCTCTCTCATAGCAGCTCCCCCTTTGAAGTATGTCGTCGAAACAAGAGCCTACCACCCTTAGAAACAGACTTGTTCTCTCTATTTATGATTTCTACTGCTTTTAATGATTTCGATTGTTATTTGAAGCGCTACGATAATGAGTTTTATAACCCTTGGGTTCATCTGTCCCACCCTCTCAATATTCTGATGGCAAGAGCATCGTCACGTACTCACCGCTATCAATTATCCACACGGTAATGTCATGCAGGGGCGTATTAACACCCGGATAACTATAGGTCTTTGTACGTTCCGGTTGCTCTTGAGAGTGGAGGATCTGTTGAACCATATGACTTCCCTCGCTCTCAGTAGTCAATTCAAATACTTGAAGGTAGTCCATCTGTACGTTGCTTTGGATTTGTTCATCCAGTAACGCCCATAGAATCAGTTGCAGTTCAGGGTTGAGCTCATTATTTACGCCTCGCGTTACGTAACGCTGGGACTCAAATGTATAAGACATCTACATCAATCTCCTTTCCTTCATGCTTGTAAATTGGATGCCTTCTCCAAGAATAAGGTGGTCAAGTAGATCAATGCCAAGCAGACAGCCGCTATCCCGCAGTCGCTCTGTAATCTCAACGTCCTCAGGGCTGGGATCTGGCTGGCCTGACGGATGATTATGGCAGGCAATAATGGAAGCAGAGTTGGCAAGAATCGCAAGCTTGAACGTCTCCCTGGGATGAACAATTGAGGCATTCAGCGACCCGTAGGATACTTGATGTATAGCGGTCGGTTCATTTTTAGTGTTGAGGCAAAGGATACAGAAAGATTCCCGATCACAATCACCGATGAATTGGCGGAACAAGTCAACCGCATCTTGAGGTGAGCGAATCACCCGATTGGGATAGAGCAATGATGTTTTTTCCCGTACCATTCGCAGAGAAATAACCTCAATACGTTTAGCTGGTTTAGGCTTAGAATTAATCATTTGAGATCCTCCTTAGCCAAGCATTCAGATTGCTCCGCAAACCACTGTTCCAGTTCTGGTCTTAAAGCGCCTCTGAGCGCGTATATCAGCAGAAAGCACTCGTTGTCGGGCATCAGGCAGGCTCGGTACATATAAACTCCATCTGGCAGCTCCACCAGCTCCACGTATTCTGGTTCCGTCTCAAGTAAATTCACCGTATCGTTACCACCTGTTAGAATATAAGTATCCTCTGACTGAATTAGCAGTATACGGTATCCATGTTCCACTAGGGAGAACGGTCTTTCATCGTCATGATGAAGTGATTCTTGTATCTCCTTAAACTCTTCTACAAGGTAGGTCATACCATCTTGAGATAGTGTACCTTTCTTGAATTGACTTACAATGGAATCTTGACTTGTAATGTTAAACAAATAGTTCATCTCCTTAGAATCTTCTTGAGTAATCACACATTCTAAGGAATAATATCTATTTATAGGTTGGAGCTTCAGCGGCATCGACCAAGGGTCGGCCCTTTCCAACCGCTCTATGTGTCAGTACCGAACATGGCGGCAGGGAAATCCTGTGCTTTTGTCCGTACTGACGCAATTTGCGGGAGAAGGTGGACCGTTATTCAGAATCGTCGAACATCTCTTGCATCTCGGGGCTGGTTTTTAGCGAAGGACGAGGCCTTGGAAGCCTATGATTGGTCCCCTCTACCCCCTGGATTTCTCCGCCTTCCTTCACGATCGAGATCATCTTGGCGTCTCCACCATGGCGAATATCAAACCTAATACCGATCTGTTGCAGATTGGACTTCACTTCGTTCAGCCTGCGCGTCAAGGCATGAGCAGCTTTGGGCCAGGATGGAACCAAAGTGTTGATTTTTTCTGTAATCGCCACGCTCTCCAGTCGTTCAAGCAACTCAGAAATAGAGCTATGCCAACTGCCTTTCCTTTTCATGAGTGCAATGACCGCTGCAGCCACAGGATGTGCACCAACCGCCTCATCATTGGCCTTGTTCTGATTATTTCTGTAGGCTTCCAGAAATCTCTCCCCTCCATATCCGAGGGCCTCTGCAATGGCATAGCCAAATTGGGTAAAGTCAGCCATTCTTGAAAGTGATTCTAGCTTAACGTCTGGGTAAATAGCCATTGCTTTGGATAGTGCCGTTAGCGCACCACCCAATATAGCAGGCTTATCCTGCTCAAAAGCGTTCCACACATCTTTCTCCGCTTTTCGTTCGGTTGGTTCAATTCTTTCAAGTTCGACAATAAGAGAACGATCTAATAGGTCTGCCCTAGTAGCCACAATATTGATGCCATTGAGGACAATACAGCGTAGAAGTTGAAAGATGGTTTCATCCTCATCTGTGAAGAGCGTACGCTTACTAACACCCCCTCCAGTGGAGGCAATACAAAGAAGGTCGCTTTTTTCAGCAGAGAGTACATCCAAGTTATCGAACGCTGGCATGTAGTTATTGGAGAGTACAATTGCCAAGTCCTGTTTGGAGTTCGGCATGGATAGGATGTCGCAAGCCGCTGGGTCTACGATTGACCTTATCATCCGCATTGTGGTGGACTTGGAAGCCCCTTTCTCTCCGCTAAGAACAAGTACAGGGTGCGGAATACTCGGAATAAAGCATGAAACGGTGTACACCAAGAATAGAATTTGATCATCATCATTTCGGATGTTGACATGATTAAGCAACAATTTTAGATCCCCTGGAAAAATAGGATTGACCTGTGCCTTCATGTTATTGGTACGTACAAACACGGTAGGCGCATTGGAAATGATTTCACACCTATTCGGCATAACCTTTACCACTTGTCGGTTCTCATTTGCAAGGTCATAGTAGTAGACGTTATCTACACTGGCGACCCGCCGCTCTAATGCGTACTCATCACCTTCAAATGTAGCCTTCATCTCCATAATACTGAGAGCCTGCTTCATCGCATCATCCGATGGTGCCTTACCAGTTAACTCATAAAATGTCTTTGTTAGTAACAGCCGGTGCCTTTTACTTTTCACTTTCAAGCACTCAAAGTGATCACCGATCGGCACCTTTGCATAGGCTTCTCCAATCTCGTTTCGGAAATATTCACTGTCTTCGCCTAATCGAATGAGTAGTTGAGCCTGATTCACTTTTTCATCCACTTGATTCTCGGAAGCATTTGCAGCACTCAAAGGTTCGTATAGAGATCGTAACTCGCGCCACCCTTTACCTTGGCAACTATTGTGATGGCAACCAGCGGCTATAGCACCATTATCAAATTGGAGGATGTAGGCGCTACGATTTGTGTGTTCCTCATTCCACGGACACGTTTTGAGCACGTATTTGTCAGCTTTGTTTTGCCAGCGTCCTTTTACGGCTATCCCAAGTTCGTATTGATTGACCCAAGCTTCTAGATCAATCGGTGTGGCGTCGACGTTTTTTTCTTTTTTTGGTGCTTCAGCGTTAGGTTGCTGCAGCTTCTCAATAATAGCTTCAATCTGCGCGGCGGAGACGATTCCGATTGTTTCAGGTTGTTCCAATAGTCCTGAGAAGCGGTGCGGACGCTCATCTGTGTCATCCCCCTTGCACGATTTTGTACCGTAGACTTTACAAATACGCGCAGCATTGTATACGCTGGTGTCGATGCACACTTTAGCATCGCTATAGTGCCAGTCCAGTGTTCCAAGGAGTTGTTTGATGATATCCCGACTATAATCGTCATTTGGCATGTCGATAGGATATAACAAGTGTGCACCGTTACTGCTATCAAACAAGAATGGATCGGTCCAGCCTGCCTTCCTGAGCATCTTCTGCACCCTTCTTGCTCTCGCTATCGCGCCCTCATGCTCAACATCTAATGAAGAAATGCCGGAGGCTCGTACAGGGTCAAAGTCGATCATGATCCACATTCGACGCTCAATATCTGCATCACTTGTTGTATGTTTGGCCCCTTCTTCCATGCGGTTGTTCGCTCTCGCCAGCAGATCGCTTTTTACCGGATTCAGTGTTGAATATATCCCTTCTACGTCTCCATCGTATAGAAGGGCTGCATCTGCCAAAGCCTCCATATTGTCGAAGTAGCCGCTAACCGTACCTTTCTTTGTATTCAGAATGCGAAGTTCCACGACTTCGCCATTTTCTCTCAACAGGTTTTGAGCTGCAATAATAATTTCAAATGGATCTTTTACCTCTAGCATGTAGTTACTCCTCTCGGTTGGAAGTACAGTGCCCTGAAAAGGATCGCAGGGGACATACTTTGTTGTCTTACTCAGCTTCGTCCTCATCGAATAGCCGCTCTACCGATTCCCTTTCTTCGGCCGATTGCTCACGTACAAAGAAATCCACTTCGACTTCTTCTTCTGATTCATCGCGCACCATCTTGTCGATGTTGCAATAGACGATGCCGTCTTTCTCATTGTGCTTAATTTCGACAATGACTGGCAGACCTCGGAATGCTTTCAGGTCCAGCTTGTCGTTAGCTTTTGGCACGACGCCAAAACTGGCTAGCGTTTGAGCGAACTTACTTTTAGGATGCTGACTCAGTGTCGGTGCAAAGAACAATTCAACAGCATCACCATCTGGTGTGAAAACGGCAACCTTGAAGTTGATGGCAGAGCGCTGTCCATTACCAAAGGAAGTTTTAAAATCCTTTCTAACAGCATCAAGGATTTGGCCTTTTTCTTTGCCTTCATCCACATAGGCTCGTACTATCTCGGGAATTTGAATGATCGTATCATCATTTGTATAAGGGTTTTGACTCATGAATGTATCTCTCCTTTTTGATTTTGAATTTTATCTTTCGCAAGAAGCATCATTAAGGTTGTAGCGTAATTCACTGTTGACTGTACTGACGCTATTTGCGGTTGTACATTAGGGGAATTCACCTGAACAATTTGACATGTTATTGGTATGTCAGCAAGGCCCAGCGGACGCAGAACTGTGCGGGACCAGAAAGCGGATTTTTCAATTGTCGCTTTAAGTGCTTGGAAGCTATCGACGTATAAATTCCCCTTGCAAGCATTAAAGAACTGAACCGCATCTTTATCTGGCATGATACTTAGATCTTTTCCAAAGACATCTACAAGGTTTTTGTCGTAATAATCAAGCAATCTATGGGTATCCTGCCAACTCAGTTGGAAGGAATAGCAAGGAAGCATTAGAACTTGGTTGCCTTCCTTAATACGATCCAAACTAAGATTAAAAAATTCGACTTTACAGCCTTCTTCCTCTAGGATGGCATTGAGCTCCTTTACAATCTTTTTTTCATCCTTCAGTTTCAATAACCATTGGGTTAACGACATTTCCAGTAAGTGATGTTTCATGGTTTCATTCTCCTTTTTATGGTAATGTAAATTGAATGTTGCTCTTGCGTTGATCATCCTTACAAGTTTGATTCTAGCGTGTACCGTTATATCCAGCCTCCCGATTACACGCTGAATCTTTTCCTTGACAAGCTGTTTTCTTATTTCTTAAGCGGTACAAAGGCAACTTCAGTATCTTCCACGCTAAGGTAGGACACATCGTAAAATGAGATGCTGCTTCTTTCACTAAAATCGAGTTCGAAAAGCGCTGTAATTTCATCTACCAGCTCAGTGGAGTAAACCACACCTTTTCTTCCAATCTTCCGCAAGGTGAAGTAGGTATCGTTATCAGGAAGTTCCCCTCCAATAGCAATTCCTTCATCATTCACGGCAATTTGTATAGCTGTAGAAGAGCCGGTTTTCTCGATCAAATTACCTGATAAGGTAATGCGCTTGCCGCTGCTCTTCGTATTCACGACTGTCAACACACATGGCTCCCCAGAAGCCCTGGTACCATGTTGTTTGCTCTGTACCGGTCTGAAATTCTGCTTACCGTAGGGGCTCTCTTCAAGAACCTCATTGAGTATTGAGTCTGCAGTCGCATTTTCTACATTGTTCATTTTGTTAGTCCTCCTCGTGTAATCTTGATTTGATAGTTGCTACATTTACGGTACTTACGCTACTTGAGGCTCAATGCCGAATGGAATATTAAATCCATCGATTGACCGTGAAAATGACCTTATAATCGGTCAGACCGATTGCTGCCATTCTGCTATCTATTTCCGGACCGAATTTGTCAGAGGCGACTGAGATAATACTCCCTATGGTGTAAACACACGGTCCTTCTCCGTGAATGCCTTCAATGGTAAACCGTAGCTCATCGTTGCCCTCCAGACATTTAACAACATTAAAGTTACTTTGAACGGCTTGACAGATAGATTCCTTATTCTCGACCAAATCCCCAGAAACTTTAAAGACAAGTTCGAAGAAAAGCATAATCAGCTCTGTATTTCCGCCCATCTCGCTATCATAATCAATTTTGAAAGCATATCTTTGGTTCGCCATCTTATCACTAATCATGCGAGCTGCTCCTTTGATCCCTTCCTCGCGGATTGCGACGTACAATGGCTTGTAAAGTTCTAATTCCTCACGTTGCTCATTAGACTTATCTTTATCACGGGCAAGCGTTATCTCAAAAAAACTACCGTCGATACAGTTGCCTTCAACTTTGTTGGTCAGTTCAGCGATTAGGCATGCCTTTCCATCTTGGTGGGCATTTAGGAGCTCCATCTCAGTGAGATAGTCAATTACCTGGTTTTCGGAATCAATCAAATGAGGTGCAAGATATTTTTTCTCTCGAACCTTTTCGCTGTAACCCTTAAGGAAACAGCAACCTATCGCTTGGACATTGCCCAACTCGATTTGCTTCCTAAAGAAGGCTTTCTCATAAGGGCTTTGGGGATCGCGGTCCTGAATGTTGATTTCTGTCGTTGGCATTTTGTTTTTCCTCCTCGTGTGATCTTGCTTTGATGTTTGTTACACTTACGATTCTAGCCTGTTGCAATAGCCTCAGCCTCCCAAACACAATCTGAAAATTTTCCTTGACAGGTACTTTTGTGCTTGCTTTGTATTGGGTTGCTTTCTGAATTTATCGTAACATCCTGGTGTTTGGTCCAAGACCCAGATGTCAATGCCAACTTTTCCTTGACAACGAAAAAAAGCCGTGCGTATTCGCAGCGGCTTCGAGCACCTTGCATATTCTATTTGTTATCAATTCGTTTCTTTAGCTCTTCCTTCCATTGTCCCATGGCGGGGTTGAGCCTTTCGAGTAGTTCGATTCGGTCTTTGGCAGGGATTTGTTGGTATAAGTCTACCAACTCCTTTACATTCTCCAGCGTCTTCTCGAACAGAGCCTGGGATTGCTCCAAGGCAAGCTCATTGGCAATAGCTTTGAACTTTGACTTCGCAGGCTCTTCGATTGTATCGATGTAGGAAAGAAGCTCATTTTGAAATTCAAGTGATTCCTCTACCGTAATGTTACCAGACTGTTTGAGCGTCTTTTGTAAGAACGGACTATCGATATGGCGAATCGTCCAGACTATGAATTCAGCCAGTTCCTTATCGAACCATACCTGTCCTCGACTGTCTCTTAGGTCCTCTTCTTGTTCACCAAGTAGGCTAAGAATCTTGCTGAATATGCTGCGTACTGTTTTTTCCTCGAAGCCCTCGACTTGTTTCACTACCCATGGCAGATTGAATCGTTCCACTTTTGTCTCTTCTTTTTTAGTCATATATGAAGCCTCCAATGCTCTTGTTGATAACCTGATTATAGCTTTATGTAAGGGTTGGGACAACAAGCTGAAGCGTCTTATCCATTAAAGTTCTTATCCAAAAATACCCCGTAGAATACGGTTATTTCACAAAGGGTGCACAAGTATATATACATATTAAAATTGTTATCTGAGGGAAGAGAAAACCCCGACCTAAAGAATTCGGGGTTTTCTGAAAAAGGATTTACTTGTTCATCCTTAATTTGATTTTGGGGTTTGCATCGCTCATCTCGATGTCTGTATCTATGCTGTAATTCTTTAACATTGCCACAACAAGAACAACCGTCAGCGCTACAATAGCTGTGATGATGACCGTTTCCGTGATACCTAGGAAACCTGCTTGTAGCTGAACGGAAGGTGTCTTCTCCAGCAACTCCAGCTTGTTTTTAACCTTGTAGGCTCTGCCCACGTTTTCTGCCAGCTCTCCTACAACGATGATGGTACCGTATCTCTTACTTACAGCATCCTCCAGCTCCGCCTTAGTGCTGATCGTGACTTGCCGATCTGAGAACGTCTGATCCTGACGAAATCGCTTGTTGTCTTGTTTCTCTGCTCTTTTCACCGCTGCTTCCGCTTTTGTCATGTCTATCTTGTTTCTCAGCATGTCAAAAAAAAGAATTGCCAAGTGATACGCCTCCATTCTACTATCTATTATTTATTGATTCCCCATGTCCTCTTAGAAGCGACATGGGGATTTGTAATTTAAAAAGATTCGTTACTTCGTAGCTGCTTCCAGAAGTGTTAGGATGTCAGCATATCCTTTGTCCTTTGCCGTACTTAGGGCAAAGTCATTTGGAACTGCACCTGCTTGAAGCAGCAGCTTCACTGTTGAAACTTTTCCGCTGTATGCTGCTGAACTGAGTGGTGATGTAATGGAATATCCTAAATTTGGGTCGGCTCCCTGGGACAGCAGATACGTGATGATTTCATCGTTCCCTTTAATTGCTGCTGCCATCAGCGGTGTCCGGTTTTGGGGTAGGGCGTTAGCATCGACATGGTTTGTCCCGACTAGACGCTGTACTTCGCTAAGCATACCGTCCTCAGCAGCCTGCACAAGCCCCATCTCGCCTGTGTAACTCGTCACTGTTCCTTTATCCAGACGCGCCTGTGCCTCATCGTCGAACTCGATGGCCTCACCTTTGCCGCGTTCTGCCTGCAACTGATACTCTTCTAGCGCAGTAAAGATGTTACCAGCTACAAAAACTGTCACAGGGGCATCGTACTGAACGCCTAGACCATTGACCACACTGACTTGCGACTTGCCTGCGGAGATCCCGACCATTTCGATGACATCTTCTTTAGCCAGCTTCTTAGAACCTGCGTAGAAAATCTGGAAGAACAGGCCACCGCTTTCACTCTCTCCATAGGCCATAGTCGTGATCTGTCCATTTTTTGCGGTCAATTCCTGTACGTCAAAGATTCGGATTCGACTAACCTCAGTAATTGTGGAGCTGTACTGGGCTGGATTTTTTGATAGTTCAGCAGTACTTACCTGTTTAGCTTTGTCGTAGAGAGAGAATTTGTCCCGATTAGTCGCGAAGAACACGTCACTGTTACTCTCCAGAACCTTATAGGTAGCGTCTGGCATCTTGAGACCTGTAGACGTTTCGCTCTTTATTGCATCCCGCATGACAGTGGCATATCCTTTATACACGCCGCTATCCGCTTTCGGAAGCTGGGATTTGTCAGTTGAAATGAGGACGGAACGAGAAGTGCTATCCCATTCGACCTTCTCACCAAGGGCTTCACCGATGAAGCGTAGCGGCACCATTGTACTGCCATTTATGATTTGTGGAGCAGCGTCCAATGCCACTTTGGTTTCCCCGATCCAAGCTCCTTTCCAACCAATCTGCAAGCGGATGACTTTGTCACCTTTTGTAGCGTCGATGATTTGCTGCTTGCCATCCCACTTGACCGTTGCACCTAGTGCCTCGAAAATGGCCCGCATAGGAACCAATGTTGATCCGTCCTTGATGATTGCCGATTGTTCGAAGGTTTGTAGTTTTCCTTTCAGATACACGTTGATTGTGCTGTCTGCAAGAGCGGTTCCAGCTTGTGTGAGTAGCATTGTAGCGACGGTAAGAGTGATGATGATTCGGTTTTTCATTTGCATTGATAGATTCCTCCGTTAGGTCTGATAAAGTAGTATAAAATAATATAAAACATGATCCGGTAATACTTTAAAATATAGTTAGGGCAATGTACCCACACTAAAAGATGTAATTTGTACCATATTTATTATCTATGGATGTTATATTTAAGTCAAATAACATTTATAGTGTGTTAAGTCTAAGAAGCCCCTCAGGTAAGATTTTCTTGAGGTGGTATTTGTGTCTGATGTGGTGAAGAGAGTCGGAGATAGGATACGTTGGCTGCGAAAGGATAAGGGTTTATCCCAGGAGCAGTTAGCCGAGTTATCCGGTTTACATACGAATTATGTGGGTCAGGTGGAGCGCGGGGAGAAGAATCTAACGATCGAGACGTTGCAGAAGATTGTTGGTGGGTTAGGTGTCTCGTTAGAAGAGTTCTTTCGATACCTTGATCCGATGGAGGGTAAGGACGCTTTGAGCCAGGTTGTGGAGATGCTGTTGGAGCGCTCTGCGGAAGATCAGTCGATGGCTCTAGGTCTGTTGAGATCAGTCTTTGAATGGGAGCAGAAGAAGTACAATCTGTAGCGAGTGGAGTTCAGGAGGGTTTACAGTCTAAGTATCGGGCTGTGAGCCTTTTTTCTATTCGAACAAGTAGCAGCTCGCGTTCCAACTTGACTTGGATTTCGTGCATGGCGACAACGACTTCATGGACGGTCAGGAGATGAATCGGACCGTCCTTTTTGAAGAGCATCTGTAGCACAGCGTCTATGGTCTCTGAGCAGGTCTCGATACGGTTAACCAGCATATCCTCACTCTCTTACGAGTGATTCGTAATTCGTACTTTTCTGCATTAGATTTCACCCCCTTCCTTTTGTGCTGCTTTATGTGCTTCTGTAGAAACATAGAATGGTACATTCAATTGAGAGACCCAGCCTAGCGCTAGTTCAATCGGGCTCCCCTCCATTATTGGAGGTCCATCTGCCCACTCTTCCTCTCGGGTGAATTGAATTTCGGTCGGGTTCAATAAGACATACATATCGGTTCCGTCAAAATATGGGTTAATAGATTGATCTTCTTGGTAGGTTAAAGCTACCCTTAATTTGATAATAGTAGATTGAGAATGCTCTACTCTTTCCTGTTCTATTGCAGCTACTGCTAAAAGGTGATTAGTACCCTCAGGATCAAAAGATGTTTTGAGGAAATTAATTACCTTTTGCTGATATTGCTTTTCCATAGTAAGCCTCCATTTTATATAATTGAAATTTGGAAAGGGGGGGAATACCAAATAACCCTATTCACAAATAGGAATAGGGCATAACGTAGTATTTGAGGTTTAGATGTAATTTAATTCAACATTTCTCTGCCATGTGTAACTAAGATATTAGAGTATTATCGAAGCTTAGATAGTTCGATTCAATTGTAGCCACTCCTCCTTCTCAACTGTAGTCAAATTACCAGAGTAATCAAAATAATGATATATGTTTATTTTTTTCATAAGAACATTTATTAAAACATTTTCATTCTAATGAATTAGCAATAGGGCTAATCAAATGATTAACCCTTAGTTCCAAAAGTGATATTCTATTTTCTTCTGACTATCATTTGTGTAACAAAGTCATATTTGTACTTTACAATTCCTCCACTAAGAATAAGTTCAATTGCTTCCTCAATAATCGAAAGTGGAGCAATAAACCATTCTCTTGGTGTATGTCTGTTCCCCTTTTTATCAAAAACATCAATATTTAAACAGCAACTACCAAAAAAATTATGCAAAAGTTGCTCTAACTTTTGAGGATTCATATTGTAACATTGATAAACTGAAACAATTGATACTGGTGCCATAAGATATGTCGGTTCTTGCTCAGCGTTTTTTACTCTTTCTTCCACTTTTATCTTTGAATAACCAATTTTATACAGATTATCAATCAATATAATTTCAGAGTTATCACTTTCGGATTTTAGGATATAAATATACCCGGTCTCTTCATCTTCTTCTGAAACATTATGAAAAGCATTAAGAAGTTTATCGTCATGTGTTGTAACGCGCCTACCGTGTTTATACAACTCAGCAGATAATGATCGTAGTAACATATCCGATTCAGTTCCATTTTCAAAAATGCAATGGAGGCGAGCATTAACTTTACCCTTTTCCATCTGTTTCTTGCCAACATCGGCTACATACAGAAGCACACCTTTGAGCACATAATAAGAGCCTTTTTCTATTTGTTGTTCATTTTTAAAAGGCAATAGCTTTCGCTTGCCTGATGCCATCTCTAATTGGCATTGATTAAACAAATGTTCATATTGATCAAAATTTTTACAAGGCTTTCTGCTGGCAACATAATCGGGCATTGTTGTTTCCTTGGGGACATGTTCCAAATTGAAAATCCCCTCAGCTCCGTAATTTAAAATCCCAAAAGTATCATCATTTAAAACATCAATTACAGATTTTATTTCTTTTACTATTTGAACTGGATTTTGGAACTCAACTACTGAATCTTGTTCTTTTATTATTTCCAAAAGATTAAAAGCATCATGCTCAGTTAATGTATTTCGTTTTGTTTCATTTTCGCGGATACCACTTAACCTGTAGTAAAGCGATGCTTCTTTTATACTGCTTCCTAAAGTAGGTTCTCGATTGTTCTGTTTATAGAAATCTAAAACTTCCTGAAAAGAAGCTACTAAGCGATCATCCTCATTTATAACCGTCGCCTTTGCCTTCACATCAAGTAAACCAAAATCATCATCTTCAAAAATATCAAGCAGCTTTTTTTTGTTTTCATCCATTTTGCTTCATTTTCCTTTTCTGCTCTTTTAGAAAGATTATGGCTTCAGCCATTCTTTTTTCTAATGCATCTGAAGAATGAATATTGGGTTGAACGCCTTTTGTCTCAACGTACTCTTTAATTTTGGGCCAAAGCAATATTGCCTCTTCCTCCGTCATTTGAATTCGTGTAGCCTCGATGGTTTCTTGTATTACTTTTAATACCTGCACTGTTACAGATTTTGATAGTATCTCAAAGGCTTTTTGAAATGGGTTTACACGATCAATTAAATCAATGTGCAAGTCGTCAATATTTACAAATTGACCTGCCATTCTAATAAATCGCTTGTCTCCTGTTTCTTTGATTTCTCCATTCTTAACAACTGAATCTACAACGACATGTTGACGTACCTCTTCTACTTCTGACTCAGATAACTCTGGATATTTAATTTGGATTATTTTAGGAATTAGCACCTTATTGATTACTTCTGGGTCAACATTGCCAGGCATCGCTTTAAGCATGGTGTCATCCTGAAGAATCGTCGCCTTAAGGTCGTTAAGGTCTGATTCAATGATTTCTTTAACTCGCTTTGAACTTGGCTCTTTTAATCCACGTATTTTTATTTCTCCTGGTTTAGCTTTATCGTCATCCGATAATTTAGTTTTAAACTTGAAGTTTGGTGCAAGCACTTGCTCCATTAATAGAGATGCCGTAATAGCCTTCAGCATATTATTGACTGAAAGCTTTACCAAATCATCAGCAGCATCCGGTTGAGCTATTAAGTTAGTAAACTGAGCATGTATTTTATTGCTACTATCTCTAGTACACCTTCCTATAATCTGAATGATCTCTGTTAAAGACCCTCTGTAACCTACAGTCAAGGCATGCTCACAGAATGGCCAATCAAACCCTTCCTTTGCCATACCCAATGCAATAATTAAGTCCAATTCATCAGGTGACTTTATGTTTCTCAAATAACCCACTATGCGATCTCTTTCTTTAGGACGATCATCGACTAGATCTGCAATTTTAAGTATCTTTCCATCAATACGACGCTTAACAAACAACACCCCTGTATCCTCATCCTGATGAGTGACATCCCCTATAGCATCTAAAATGAAATCAACCTCTTGGTGTTTATCCTTAGTAGACTCACCAGAATTTACGCTAGGAATATGAAGAATAGTTTTTTTATCCGTGTCCAGCACCTCTACTATGGCAGAGGTATAACGCCCCTGATAAAAGTGGTATCCTATTCCCAAGGATTTTAGATAAGTATATCCATTTAACTGTTCATAATAGTTGTAGGTAACCTTGGTGAATCTCGCCTCATCTTCCGGGACTAGAACAGGTGCACTGTCACCCCGAAAATAGGAGCCCGTCATAGCAACAATATGTACATTTGACTTTTGCATAACAGAACGAAGTAGTTCGCCTAATTTATTATCCCCTTCAGCAGAAACGTGGTGAAATTCGTCAATAGCCAAAAGTACATTGTCAAATTTCGTCTCATCTAATTCTTCAAATGCAAAGCGAAGAGTTGCGTGAGTACATATTATAATCTGCTCTTCGTTATCTAAAAAGTTTTTGAATACCTGCACTTTACCTCTTTCTCCACCAGGTATGCAAAGATTGTAACTTGGATTAGGTTCCCAATCAGCATAAAAACCAAATTTCTTGAGATTAGTTTGACTGAATGAACCTCCAATAGACTTTTCAGGAACAGCAACAATAACCTTTTTTAGCCCTTGGTTAATGAGCTTATCTAACGCTATAAACATTAAAGCACGGGATTTCCCTGATGCGGGTGGTGCTTTAAGAAGTAAGTATTGGGCATATCTGTGCCCGTAAGCACGCTCCTGCATATCCCGCATGCCCAAGTTATTGATTTTTGAACTTTTTCCAGTTTGGGCATAAGCAACCTCTACTATATTAGGCAATTTAATTCCTCTTTTCCGCTTTAATCATTTTTTCATACAATTCAAACAAATAATCTGAGCGCTCTTCATCGGATTCAAATGGCTTGGAACGATAGTAACGCTCTAAGGTTGAATCTAACTGATGATGAGCTTCAAGCAATCCTTTTGGCATTTTTTCAGGATCATATAATTGCCCAATTGTCTTTTCAGAGTGCTTCTCTCTTTCTTCGAGAATTCTAAATACTGCAGAACGAATATGTTCTTTTTGTGAATCTGTAAGTGTCGGCATAGGAAAGGTATTGTAGCATAATGCGTTAGAATAACGGTAATCAGACTTCAACCTTCCAGCAACGGCTCTAATCCACACCATATGTAACGTTGATGAAATCACACCGAAAATATAGGGATCACTATCATAGATGACTTGCGCTGAATTCAACGATATATAGTTTGAATCAAAGAAGCCGCATTGCATAAAATTTCTTCTTTCAGAGGTTGTACATGGTACTAAGATAAAATGCTCTTTAGCTTCCTTTCTATATCTGAATTGATGAGAACGTGAAACTAAAGTTCGAGCTACTTCCCCACCATCTTTTCTAAAATCTTCTACTCCATTAATCCTATCTCTGATCTCATTAATTTTTAATGCTTCAACTAGTTGATTGTTTTCAATCCATAAACAGTATCTGGAAATATCTTTAAGAAATTCTTCCCCTCCTATAAGAGGTCTAATAAATGATTCTACCTCTTTTGAATCATTCATTATTTTATTTTTTTCGTCGGGTGAAAGTTTTAAAAAACCACCTTCTAATGGCATATTTCCATATTCCATCTCAGGGATTGATGAAATAGGGCGAGTTCTTTTATATACTATAATTGTAGGGCCGTTATTCAAGTATGGACCAATATTTGTAGCTTCTTGTTTAAATTCAGAAAATAGATATTTTGTTTTTGACTGAATATTCCTTAATGAAACTATCACGCATATTACCGCAGCTTTACCTTTAGCATTGTTTGACCATTTGAAGGATTTATAAGCGAATCCTATTTCCACCTGGTTTTTGAAGATATGAGGCCAGAGTAATGCGATTTGGTCACCTTGGGTAATTGAATTCGTCGAAACAAAAGCTAATTCTGCATTTGTACCTTTTATATATTTGGAACCAATATAGAACCAACAAGCAATATAATCTAAATTCTTATAATCTTTAATACCTTCAAAAACATAAGCCATATCCGCCTTCTGTATATTATCCTGTCTTTTAGCTCCTAAATACGGTGGATTCCCCAAAATATAAATCTCACTGCCTTCTTCTTTAGGACATACATCCTCCCAATTAAGACGGGTAGCGTTCCCATGTATAATTTTTCCGGATTTTTGTAGAGGTAAAGTAGGTTTTGTTCGACCAAATTCTTTAAAGAATTCAACGTTCATCTGGTGGTCGGCTAACCACAGAGAAAGAATTGCTATTTCATGAGCAAAATCATCCAATTCAATCCCGAAAATTTGTGAAAGGCTAATCTCTGGATAGTAAAAGGCTTGTTGAATTGTGATTTTATTCAACTGTTTAAATATTTCCATCTCCAATTTACGGAGTTCCTTAAAAGCAATAATTAGAAAATTACCAGAACCACATGCAGGATCGAACATTTTAATTTTAGTTAAACGTTTTTGCAAATTTTTAAGTTTAGAAGAGCTCTCTTTAATTCTATAAAACTCCTCATAAAGGTTATCTAAAAATAAAGGCTTAATGATTTTCTGTATATTTGGCACGGAAGTATAATGCAT
The DNA here is from genome assembly GCF_037970385.1 of Paenibacillus sp. FSL R5-0928. Classification (NCBI taxonomy): domain Bacteria; kingdom Bacillati; phylum Bacillota; class Bacilli; order Caryophanales; family Paenibacillaceae; genus Paenibacillus; species Paenibacillus sp. FSL R5-0928. The sequence continues at coordinate 7,138,540 of NZ_CP150225.1, forward strand.
ACCCAAACCACTTCGGTGTTCTGGAGTAATTACAGCCTGTATCATTGAACCAAAAATATCTGGATTTATTGCGGACCAGTCCAACTCGCCACTCTCAATAATAGCTTGACGTGAACGTCTAGAGAAAACTAAATCTTCATATTTATCACTAAATAATCCACCATTTACATATGGAAAATCATTTAAATAGCCAGGATGATTACTTCTTTCTTTTTCATTAGTGTTTAGAACATTGAATAAATTATTAAGGTAGGAGTTGAAATCACTACCATCAGTCTGGGTATGTGATGCTATTGATTTGGTAAAAAGTCCATCTTTAAAAATTCCAGTGTCCTCTGCAAAAAAGCAAAATAATAAGCGAGCTAAGAAAACATTCAGATTATGAATTTCTTTATCCGTCTTCATCGGGTTGTCTTTTTTTATTTCATCATACAACTTGGCCATACGCTCTGCTGCTTTTACATCAGCAGGATTTTCATTTTGTTGTTGGGCTTTTTCCATTCCTGCCCATGGCAAAAAAAAGTCGAAATGCTTAATAACGTCTTTGATTTCAATATCAAGTGTGTCCTTTGTTTTGGTATCAACAGCTAACAAAGTCTTGTAATCTGTCACTATAACAAATCTAGGGTCATGATTTAGTGCCTTAGAATCATTTCTTAAAGTATCGATGATTTCATGTAGGTCTTCATGATTACTGATTACCTTAAACAAAAGTTTCTTTTTCCAAGCTATTTCTCGTGCTTTTTTAGAAAGATTCAAATTGCCTTTTTGAAGTCTAGTTATAGAAGCTTTTGGAACACCGTAGCAAAGGAGTAAGTCATAAATAAATGATTCCTCGGTATAAGAATTAATCATTTCTTGAATGTTATTTTCTATTTGGGCAATATTCATTTTTCCTACCTCTTTTTCCAAAGTTATATCTGACCTATTTTTCCAGCTATGAGCAAGCAGAAAAAGTTGTTTTTTTACTTGAGAAGTTTGTATATTAACTATCTAGAGCCTTCTATATTAACTATAGATTATGAGTACTATTATATCATAGGCCCATCGAGATAGGCGTACGGTGACTGTTTTTAAAAATAACCCTTTATGTGCACCGCGCTCCTCCCGCACGTAAATTTAGCCGTCATTTATGATACGGTTCCCCCCGATTGATCTTCACCGCGCGATACACCTGCTCCACCAGCACCAGGCGCATGAGCTGATGAGGCAGCGTCATGCGCCCGAAGCTCATGCGCTGCTGCGCGCGGCGCATGACCTCGTCGGAGAGCCCGTGGCTCCCTCCGATGACGAACACGACATGGCTCGTCCCGTAGGTGCCGAGCCGGTCAATTTCTGCGGCAAGCTCTTCCGAGCTCCACAGCTTGCCGTCGATCGCGAGCGCAATGACATGCGCCTCGCTCTTAATCTGCGCGAGGATGCGTTCGCCCTCGCGTCCCTTTACCTGCACGACCTCTGCTTCGCTTAGAGAATCGGGTGCTTTTTCATCTGCCACCTCAATGACCTGAAACTTCAGGTATGGTGTCAGCCGTTTTGCATACTCCGCGATGCCATCGATCAAGTACTTTTCCTTCAATTTTCCTACGCCAATAATTTGAATAAGCATAAGTGCCTCCTGTCATAATCCTCTATAGAAATAGCAAAAGGACGCGCACTGGGCGTCCCTCGTAGTTTTAGTAAGTACCTTCTGTTCTATCACATATTTGGTGGAAAAGAAACGACAATTAAAACGGCCTACTCTTGCGCAGTCCCTAAATGTCCTATTTTTCATGCGATCTATGGATCTCCTGATCCCACGTATTCCTAGATTGCCTGAATCTAGAATTTCATGTATTCCTCGTCCTCAGCAGGTTCAATCCATCCCTACTTACTTTCTTCCTGCTCCTCCATCACAAAATCCGGTTTCCCCCCAGCTTCATAAGCGCTCAATATAGAGTCCAGCAAGCCTGGGAAACGTGCATTAAGATCCTCAGTCCGCAGGGACAACATGCGCTGTGTTCCTTGAACTCGTGTAAAAACAACTCCTGACTCGCGCAAAGTACGGGCATGGTGAGACATAGTGGATTTTGCGATCGGGACGTTGAAGCCGTTGCAAGCCTGTTCTCCATTTAAGTGAATATCCGATACGATATGTAAGCGAATCGGATCGCTGAGTGCATACAATACGGAGGCAAGCTGAATGTCCTTGCGGTCCGGATGAAATAGTATTTTCACGGATGATTATCCCCTTTTGTCGTACGATGAATGCGAAAAAAATATTGGTGTTCCTAATTGCATTTTATATCAACGCATGCTATATTTCAATTGTTCGTAAGTAATCGAACTATTAAACAATAATAAAAGGAGTGCTTCGCACATGACTTCTGTAAATAACCTCTCCGCGAATGCGGATCATGAAGCCTCCGTTCCGGAAGCGCCTCTTCCACGAGAAGGCCTGCTGACCCTGCTGTTCAGTGTCGCTGTGGTTCTCGTCATCATGAATACGGCTATGTTCAATCTGGCGCTGCCTGATGTGACCGAAGCCTTCGGGATTACGGCTGCGTCCGCTTCTTGGATTGTCACCGGGTACTCCATTATGTTCTCGATTGCCTCAATCACGTACAGCCGGCTTTCTGATTTTCTGCCGATTCGCCGTCTGTTGGTTATAGGCTTGTTGACGCTGGGCCTCGCGGCTGTTGCCGGCTTTTTCAGCACCAACTTTATCTTCCTGCTTATCGTACGCATTCTCCAGGCCTCGGGCGCGGGTGCAGTAATGTCCTTGTCGCTTGTCCTGTTTACCCGCTATATCCCGCAAGCCCGCCGTGGCAAAGCAATGGCGACAATTATGTCAGCCGTCTCACTGGGTCTAGGGCTTGGGCCGGTCGCGGGCGGAGCCATCGTCGAATATCTCGGCTGGATTTGGCTATTCTCTGTAACGGCAGCTATTCTGCTTCTAGTGCCGCTGTTCCTTATCCTGCTGCCCAAAGAAGTACCCACCCGTGGCTCCTTTGATGTGCTTGGCGGGCTGTTCTTGGGCGTCGGCACGACCGGGCTGCTGCTGTTCCTGACCAGCGGGTTGTGGATTGCCTTGATCGCCGGAATTGTCGCCATTGCTTTATTTGTTGGCCGTATCCGCAGCACACCTGATCCATTCGTGATGCCGGAGCTTTTCCGTAACCGCTCATATCTCGTGTTGGCTCTGATCGGAGTTGCCTCCTACCTATGCAGCTTTGCCACGTTATTCCTGCTGCCGCAGATTCTGACTCACCGTTTCGGCTTCAGCGCAAGCCATGCCGGGCTTGTGATCTTTCCGGGTTCGCTGCTCGCCATCTTTGTCTCCCGCTCCGTCGGGCGAATCATTGACCGTTATGGCAATGCGGGGATTTTGCGTTTTGCACCATTGCTCGTATTGACCGCTACCATCCTATTCGCTTTCTTTGCTGGGCGGTCATGGATTGCCGTCATGTTCATCTATATGATTATGAGTCTGGCCTTCACGACACTGTCCAGTAGTGTATCCAATGAAATTTCTCGGATTCTGCCTTCTTCACAAATTGGCTCCGGGATGGGCCTGTTCCAGCTGCTGCAATTCTTCAGCGGCGCCTTCAGCGTGGCTATGGCCGCAAGCGCACTAGAATGGCAGCGCGGACTGCCGCTTTCTGCAGCCTACTCCAATATCTACTGGGGACTCTCTATTGCAGCATTGATCGCCATCATCTCAGCTATTCTCTACCGCCGAGGCAACCGAAGTAGCTCGCTGACCGACATAGTAGATGCAGCAGATGCATAAGACCTAATCGGCTAACACATATATTATTTCATGCAAAAAAACACCCTGCGGCCCATTTCCGGGACTGCAAGGTGTTTTTAATAAATTTTAACAGTCCTTTAGACCACTAAATATTCCGCATTCTTCTCACATTCCGCACATTTGGCCGGCGGGTCCCAGTCCGAGAACTCGGTCTCCTTCAAGTCCACAATATCAGGTGCATCCTCATACTCGTCCACAAATTTGTCGATGGCTAACTCTACATGTTCTTTACATACTACATACATTCAACCAAGCATCCCTTTCTGTGCCGCTGCGGCCTATACTCCTTCTATTGTTCTACCATACTTCCCACGAAAATGGAACTCCTATCTATCCATTCCAGCAATCTGTTCATCCATTGTCTATATTCTTGCCCTACCGAAAAAAAAGATTCCTCTCACCCCAAACGGGCAAAAGGAATCTCTTCACTAATATCTCTCTAATTTCTATAAATGTTATCTACAAACTCTCCATCTTACACTAGAAACTCCACTGGACGATCCAGCTCATACAATCTGCGGTAACGTGGTTCTTTTTCCATCAGCTCCGCATGGGTTCCACGCATTTCTACCGAGCCATTTTCCATAAAAATCACTTCATCCATCTGCTCCGCACCAACCAAATGATGCGTTACCCAGATCAGAGATTTACCGTCCATAGCTTCAAACATCGTCTGCAAAAGATTACGTTCCGTGCTTGGGTCCAGCCCTACGGTCGGTTCGTCAAGAATGACGACAGGTGTATTTTGCAGCAAAATACGCGCTAACGCTATCCGCTGACGCTCTCCACCGGAGAAACGTTGCCCCGCTTCACGGACAAAGGTATTGTATCCCTCTGGTAACGAGGAGATCAGCGTATCCATTTTGGCTAATGCGCCAGCTTCTTTAATCGCTTGTTCGGAAGCCTTCGGATCACCCATGCGAATATTGTTCGCTACCGTAGTATCAAATAAGTGTGGGCTTTGATTTAGCACCGCAATAATAGAAGGAATATTATCGCCATAGGCAGCCGCCGCGATTCCATTAATCATAGCCGAACCTGCAGAAGGTTGGATAACCCCTTGAATAGCCTTTAACAACGTCGATTTCCCTGCCCCACTACGGCCGATGATGGCAATTTTTTTGCCTTGTGGGATGTCGAGGCTGAGATCACGAACCGACCAGTTATCGTCTGATCCATAGCGGTAACCCACATTTTCGAGCTGGATATGAGCACTTTTTATGGCCTGAGGTAGAACATCGACTACAGATGCCTGTTCGGAAACTATATTCTGCTCTTCTCCAACCACTCCAGACAACCGCTCCAGCGAGTTACGGTACTGCGGGATTTTCTCCACAGCTTCGGATACTGGCAAAAAAGCATCTGCCACAGGAAAAACAACCAATACAAACGCCGCAATCAACGTACCTGCAATAGCACCATCCGCATACTCCCCGGCGGCCCAATATAACATTGAAAGCACGCCAACTCCAACAACTGCTTGCCCGATGAACGCACGTAGACGCGCCCAGCTGCGCAGCGCTGCATCCGTTTTGGCTACTTTTTTCTCATCTGCTTCATAGGTCTCCACGAACTGGCTTTGCCGTCCACTAATGACCCAATCGCCCATACCGAGAACGGCGTCAGTCAGCTTTTGATAGAGGCGATTACGCTCTACCTTCACTTCACGTTGACGTTTCTGGGTGAACAACAAAGAGATAAGCGGCAATACCACGACCAACACCAAAATATACAAAGCCATTAATAACGCAAAACCGATATCAAAGGTGCCCAACGCAATCACCGCAACCCCGTAGATCAATAAAGCAATAACACTTGGAAATACAGTTCTCAGATATACATTTTGCAAATATTCGATGTCATCAGCTAACATCCCGAGAATATCCCCAGTACGGAAACGCGACGACAGGAACAAGGCCTGTGGCTCCAAAATATTGTACAGGCGCACACGCATTTTAGAAAGAATCCGTAAAATGGTGTCATGCCCAATCAGCCGTTCCACGTAGTGAATGACTGCTCGGCTTGTTCCGAACGTACGTACACCAACAATCGGCACGTAGATCATCAGGATATTTTCGACCGGTGTAGACGCTTTTGAGATCAGAAATCCTGAAGTATACATCAATGAAGAGGCTGTAAATATCGTCAACGCCCCAAGCACAATAATTAGCACAAAACGCCAAAAATACGACGATACATAGGGAGCAAACCATCCTTCACGTTTCAATGGATTCCCTCCAATTGCGACCCAATCAACTCATAATACGCACCCTTGCGGGCAAGTAACTCCTGATGGGTACCGATTTCTGCCACTTGGCCTTGCTTCATTACTACAATAATGTCCATATCTAGCATCCAGTGCAGGCGATGGGTAGCCAGAAAGACCAGCTTTCCTTCAAAAAGGGGCACCATCGTCTCCTTCAACTCATATTCCGTTTCAATATCCAGATGCGCCGTTGGCTCATCTAGAAGCATAATTGGACGGCTGCTAAGCAGTGCCCGGGCTAATGCCACCCGTTGCTCCTGGCCACCGCTGAACGAACGGCCGCCGCCACCAATCATCTCATCTAAGCCATGCGGAAGTGTATCCACCAGCCCCGATAAACCAGTAGCTTTCACTGCCGCGGCAACAGCTTCCATAGAAGCCTCAGGGTAATAAAAACGTATATTATCCGCTAACGTGCCGCTAAAAATATACGGACGCTGCGGGATATATGAGGTCTGTTTTCGCCAAGCCTCATCCGTTAATGCACTAACCGTTGTACTGTTAACCGTGATACTTCCTGAGGTAGGGTGTAAGAAGCCCCCTAATATATCCACTAAAGTAGATTTACCGGCCCCGCTCTCTCCGATAATCCCAATTTTGCTAGCTCCTTTAAATTGCAGGTTCAGCGCTTCCAGCGAAGAAAGCCCTGCTTCCTCATACTTCACGCTAACGTCATTTAATGTGAGCACGCTATTCTCATGCCAAGTGAATATTTGTTCCGATGTTTTTGCTGCAGAACCGACAGATAGATTACCGTTAGGGCCGATTACTTCAGCCTTCACCTCATCTTGATCTATAATGCTCTTCATTGCTTCAGCGGCTTCTTTCCCATCCAAAGTAGCATGGAAATCTGAACCCACCAATCTGACAGGCAGGAAATATTCCGGAGCCAAGATTAGAATCGTTAAGCCCGTAACCAATGTCATTTGTTCATTTACAAGCCGCAAACCAAGACTTACCGCTACAGAAGCTACAGACAGCATAGTGAAGAAATCCAGGGCGAACGATGACAAAAAGGCCACTCGCAGCGTACGCATGGTCGCCGAGCGATAACGATCGCTGACCGTAGCAATGCTGTCGCTATGACCACGACTGCGCCCTAGAAATTTTAATGTTTCTAGTCCACGTAGTGAGTCTACGAAATGATTAGATAATGTGCGATATGATTTCAATTGCCGATCCATTTGCTTACGGGCCGTCATCCCAATCAAAATCATAAAAACAATAATAATCGGCATAGTTACCGTAAGAATAATCCCGCTCGTAGTGTCCATCGTAAAGACGTAAATAAGCACCAAGACCGGTGTAACAGACATCCCTACCATTCTAGGAATGATTGCTTCCAGATACGTGCGGAATTTAGTTACGCCTTCCAGCACTAGTGTAACAAGATCCCCGGTTCCACGCCCGCCCACCATTCTAGGGCCAAGCTGGAAGAGCTTGTCCATCATTTCCCTCCGCATAGTGCTGCCCGTTGCTTCCGCGAAGCGGTAAGAGACACGGCTCATCAGCATAGCACAAGCATGGCGCACAAGAAATGCAAGAAGGAACAATAGCGCAGTGCCCCATTGTTCCTTCAGAGGTTCTCCCGCAAATAGCGCAGAGATGACTTCTGCCAGCGATTTAGCCAGCAGAAGTATGGACAAGCTTTGCACCAGGGTAAGGAAGCCTACAATCAGAAAGACTGGCTTAACTCCTTTATACCCAAGCAAGTTTTTATCCATTAGTATTCAAGATGCTCCTTCTCGTGAACCCGTTTATGAAAGACAAAGTAACTCCAAATTTGATATCCCAATACGAACGGAAGGATGGTCAGTGCCACAATCGTCATTACCTTCAAAGAGTAATGGCCCGAAGCCGCATTAGTGATCGTCAAATTAAAAGCTTGATCAATTGAACTAATCATAACACGCGGGAACAATCCTACAAAGATAGAAGTTACCGAAAGCGCCATTACCGCTCCTGTCATTCCAAAAGCGTAGCCGTCCTTCTTCTTCGTCATGAAGTAACCGGACAGTACAAAGGCGATAACTCCCAGGGCTACAATAATCATAAGAACCGTTCCACGTTGCTCGAAAATATCCGTCATATTATAAGTCATAATCACAAAAGCAGTAAATAAAGCTGCGAGTGGTATCAGCAATTTTTGTGCCAACTTGCGAGCGCGAGCCTGTAGATCACCCACTGTACGCAGCGTTGTGAACATGAGACCATGCACCAGGCACAGAAGGACAACAGTAAGCCCTGCTACTACAGTGTACACATTCACGATATCTGTGAACCCTGCATACATTTGCATATCCCCATCAATAGGCAACCCTTTGATAAAGCTTGCAAACACTACAGCCAAGAGGAATGGTGGAAGGAAGCTGCCGATAAAGATACAGGCATCCCAAGTTCTTTTCCAAGCCAATGAATCACGTTTACCTCTGAATTCAAAAGCGACACCACGCGCTATCAGAGCTAATAAGGCAAATACAAAAGGAATATAGAATCCACTAAACAGCGTTGCATACCACTCCGGGAAAGCCGCAAACATTGCACCCGCAGCTGTGATAAGCCATACCTCATTCCCATCCCAGAAGGGTCCGATCGAGTTAATCAGAACACGGCGCTCTGTATCATTTTTAGCGAGAATTTGTGTTTCCATCCCTACGCCGAAATCGAAACCCTCCAGGAAGAAGAACCCTATAAACAGAACTGCAATCAGCACAAACCACAATTCATTAAGAGATATCATGGGAACCCTCCTCGTTATATGGATCATTCGAATCGCCGTGATCGTTATCCATCGCATAAGGACCTTTTTTAATCACTTTAATAAACAATCCGACCAACACTAATCCTAGAATTAAATAAATCGTTGTAAAAGAAATCACGGAGAACAGAACTTGACCACTTGTAATATTAGGCGACACACTGTCTTCCGTTGTCATCAGTCCGAATACCGTCCATGGCTGACGCCCGAATTCGGTCATAACCCAACCGGCTGTATTCGCAATCGGAGGAAGCAACAAGCCCCATAACATGAACCGCATAAACCAAGTGTTCGGACGGTCCATTTTTTTGCGCCACATTAAGTACATAGCGTACATTCCCAATACAATCATTAACGTTCCTGCTAGAACCATGATCCGGAAACTCCAGAATGTCGTACGTACAGGTGGAATATAGTCACCGGGGCCATAGGTTTGCTCATACTCCGCTTGCAGCTCAAGCATACCTTTAACTTCACCGGAAAATTTACTGTATGAAAGGAAACTCAGCATATAAGGAATTTGAAATTCTCCAGTACTGATTTGATTCTCTGGATCAATGTTTGCCCATACGGTCCAAGGTGCCGGGTCACCACTCTTACCCCACAGTCCTTCGGAAGCTGCCATTTTCATTGGTTGAGTTTCAACCAAATATTGCGCTTGGGCGTGACCAGCAACAGCTACACCAATAGAAGAAATAATCCCTACGATGGCTGCAATCTGAAAAGACTTCTTAAAGAAAGAAACCTCTTGTTTCTTCAATATTTTATAAGCACTAATACCAGTTACAAGAAAAGCACCTGTTGCATAAGCAGCCAGTACGGTGTGTGGGAATTCAACCAGCAATTGTCCGTTCGTAATAAGCGCGAAGAAATCATTCATTTCTGCACGTCCATTATTTATCGCAAAACCCACAGGATGCTGCATAAAAGAGTTAGCCGCTAGAATCCAGAATGCAGATAACATCGTACCGAATGCTACCAGCCAGATGGACAGTAAATGTACTCGCTTGGAAACCTTATCCCAGCCGAATATCCATATCCCAATAAAAGTAGACTCCAGGAAAAAGGCTGCCAATGCCTCAACTGCAAGTGGAGCCCCGAATACATCACCAACAAAACGTGAATAATCGGACCAGTTCATCCCGAACTGAAATTCCTGCAATATCCCTGTAACTACCCCTACTGCAAAATTGATGAGGAATAGCTTTCCCCAGAACTGCGCCATTTTTTTGTACTCTTCATTACCTTTTCTAACGTACATTGTCTCCATGATTGCAATCAAGAGCGCTAGTCCGATTGATACCGGTACAAAGAAATAGTGGAATATTGTCGTCGACGCAAATTGTATACGCGACAGCATTACTGTATCCATATTTGTCCCTTCCTTCTCCCCTTTTCGTTAATTATATTCTGTCAAAAATTTAAACTTCTTTTTGTGATAAATGTCACATAAAGATAGTCATTTAACGGTGAAATTCAAATGATTTGTGACAAAGATCACATTTTAGCATAAAGAAAGCAAAAAAAATAAGACGGTTTACCCGTCTTGAGTGGTTCGTCGTTCTATTAAATGCTTGACTCATTTAGGTATTGGTTAGATGGAAATACCCTTCTTCAGCGATTTGAGATCGCCATTCGAATTAAGCAATTGGGGTAGCATCTTCGTGCTGCGAACCATTGGAGAGTCACATAGACGGCAAGAAGGCGCATGTTCAAATGCGAAATTATCCCTCATCCATCCGTTGCATCCCTCATTGGTACATGCCCAAATTGCGGTATTTTCTTCCGGTATTTCTTCCAAAGGTTTCTTCCGGTAGTTCATTGCCGTTCCTCCCATCCTGTAAGTCAATAGTGAGTAACTAGATATAAAAAGACCGTCCCAACTTTCACAAGCTGGGACGGTTTCTTCTATTATTACAGTTTTACAACGTTTTCGGCTTGTGGTCCACGGTTGCCTTGAACAACGTTGAATTCAACGCGTTGGCCTTCGTCCAAAGTTTTGAAGCCGTCGCCAGTGATTGCGCTGAAGTGAACGAATACGTCGCTTCCGCCTTCAACTTCGATAAATCCGAATCCTTTTTCTGCGTTGAACCATTTAACTGTACCTGTTTGCATGTGTGTTACCTCCACAAATTTAAATTAATATGTTCTTTTTATCTTCAAACAAAGAAAAAATTCACACATTGAAAAAGGTTGTATTACCAAATATGACAGCCCTTTTCAATGCGAGAATTAGGGACTAAATGTATGATTGATATCATATTACCACACCTGATTAGCAAAGGCAAGCAAGCATCCGAATATATCCGGTTTTGCCCTAATAAGTATTACCTTCCAATGTAAGGGCTGCCACTTAGTGTTTATTCCCTAAATAGATCCTTTTTCTGGCATAATTATCATGGTTTTAGAAAAATAGCTTTCCCAAAAACGTTACTTTTATCCGCTTTTTCAAGAAGGTACCCCCTCGGAATCGAAGGGGTAGTCCGCTCTACTTGTCGTAACTGCTATATCATTATATACCGACTTCCAGCATATTATTCCTGTGGTTTTTCAAGAAGTTTAACTGTTGCCTGTTTGGCCTCGCCGTTTCGATAGTAAGTAATTTTCAGATCATCACCGATCTTCGTATGATTATATAAGTACTTGCGAAGAGAAAGGGTAGATATGATGGATTGATCATTAAATTTGGTAATGACATCATTGAATTGCAGTCCAGCTTCCTTCGCAGGGCCAACGGCTTCTAGAACAACTACTCCATCCTTAACACTGTTCGGCAGGTTCAATTCATTGCGTTGATCTTCTGCTAGTGGAACGTACGGATTGTTCAAATCAACTGAATATACACCCAAGTACGAACGGGCAATATGCCCTTTTTCAGCCAGCTCATTAGCGATATCTATCACATGATTCGCAGGAATTGCAAAACCCAGACCCTCTACACCCGTATCTGAAATCTTCATCGTGTTAATTCCAATGACCTTGCCATCGAGATCCACTAACGCGCCGCCACTATTTCCTTCATTAATCGCCGCATCAGTCTGTATCACTTCTTGTTCCCAGTCATATACTCCATCCTGATTAAGGGATACGGGAACCATCCGTTCAGTATAGCTAACAATCCCCGAGGTCAATGTATCACCAAGTCCTAGCGGATTACCGATAGCAATGACCGTTTCACCTAGACGAAGCTTAGAGGAATCACCGAGCTGCGCGATGGTATCGATTCCTTTGGCATCAATAGAGAGTACCGCAATGTCGCTTACTTTATCCGTTCCAACGAGTGTTGCCTTACGGGTCTCTCCGTTCACTGTAACTACCTCGAGATTACCGGAGTCTTCGATGACATGATTATTGGTAATGATAAATGCTTTATTTCCTGTCTTTTTATAGATCACTCCTGAGCCTAGTGCGGACTCATCCAGAATGTTTAATTCTTCATTATCTTCTTTATGATTGATAATACTTACTACTGCAGGGCGAACCGTGGCAGCAGCTTGAATAATCCGGTCAAATGGATCACTACTGCTTGGGGCAACATTTCCAGTTGTTACAACCGGCTTTTGAGCAGTCTCATGACTCATCTGGCCTGTAAACATACTGAATAACAGAACTGCCACCACAGCGCTGACTAAGGAGCAAACGGCGGATATTTGCCAGGTAGATAGCCCTTTACGCGATCTGCGTACAGAATGTCTACGGTTAGCAAACGATCCCTTTGATGCTTCATCCCCTCTGGACCGCGAAACTTTAGTTGAATAGAAATCATCATCAAACAATCCCACCGAAAATCTCCCCCTTCTATTGCCAAGCGTTCACTGTTGTTAAGACCTGAACCTATAGCAACCACGTCCGAACCAAACCTCTGTAACCATTAGACTCCAAATATCACTAAAAAGTTTCACTTTATCCATTAACCCCACAAGAGTTTCGATCAATCGTTAGATTATGATAATCTTTTAATATATCTTCTCTATTAGGAATATTTTGCAACTTAAAAGACTACAATAAAATAGAAGTGTCCCTAAAATTTTAGCTTTGCTCATCACGCTTTTAATTGTATCACAGGCAACCTGCAATTCGGGATTTTCCTCAGCTAAAACACCTGCGAATTTTTTACAGTTTTCAGTTCTAATTACACTATAAATTCACACTATTAAAGGAGGATTAATTATGAGTTCTTTTTCAACAAGTATGGATTTAGTCGAGTTTATCGGTAAGCTTGGTGACTTAAAGGATGAACACTACCACATGACCCTTGCCTTTAGCGCAATGATCGAATTGATGATTGAAAAAGGCCTAATCTCCCGCCAAGAATTAGATCGCAAGACCGCTGAACTTGATCAGCTTATGACTGGCTCAGCTTATCCCATGGCGTAGGTTGATCATAATACGTATCACACAGTCTGAACTCACTATCTTTGAAAAAACAGCCCCGATCCTCCATTGCGCCGCGTACCGACATTTTTGCCAAATCCATCATATTGTGATCCCGGCTTAAATGCGCCAAATAGGTCCGTTTGGTCCGCCCTGTAAGAATTTCGCTAAGCGCAGCTCCAGCTGCCTCATTGGAAAGGTGACCCATGTCGCCTAGGATGCGCCGTTTCGTATTCCACGGATAACGTCCCATTCTCAGCAATTCGATATCATGATTCGCCTCCAGCACCAATACATCTGCATCTGAAATTGCATCTCTTACCTTATCACTAACATAGCCCAGGTCTGTAGCTACACATAACTTCTCTTTTCCATCATAAAAATTGTAACCCACTGGCTCCGCTGCATCATGAGAAATCGCAAAGGATTCTACTCGCATACTGCCGAAATCCTTGTGCTGGCCAGACTCCATGATCATCCGGTTATACTCCGGTATTTTACCAATTCCCTTCTCGATAGCTCCCCAGGTATTGGTGTTCGCATAAATCGGAAGATCGTATTTACGGGCCATGGCCCCGAGTCCCTTGATATGATCGGAATGTTCGTGTGTAACTAGAATCCCGTCTATATCATTACCCGTTAGTTCACGCATGGCCAACAGCTCATCGATCCGCTTGGCACTAAAACCTGCGTCAATCATAAGTGTTGTCTCCCCGTTTCGTACCACCGTTACATTGCCGGTAGAACCACTGGACAGTACTGTAAATGAAATCCCCATTTTCCTTACTCCTTCTACTCTGTTGTCTTAGGACTGATGATGTCCGCACTAATAGCATCCACATAATAGGCATTGCCGTTCTCCAGCATAAACCGCCACATCGGCGAAGCTACCTGACTTTCCGAGTTGAACAGCTCACCGTAATACCCCAGCTCAATCTCCTTCACTACGGAATCTGCCGGAAAATACTTCTCTATCAAGCTACTAAGTGCTTGCGATGCTGGAAGCACCTTCTGTTCTTTATCGCTGCTGCTTGTCCCTATTTCAATCTTCGGCCAGCGGTAAGCTACGATTTTTTGATCACTGTTAATCAACTCTAGCCTAACACGGAACAACGACCACTGATTTTGAACCAGCGGATGAAGAACGAACTTTCCTACCTCACTTTCCTGTGAATCAAAGCGATAATTGGAAATGTCAGGAATCTTATCCTCAAGCGCCTTGCTAAGCTCTGAGAAGGAAGAATAGATCAGCTTGCTGTCTATAGGTACATCTAATTTAATTGGTGGTTCAGTCTGCTCTTCAGCAGAATAACGATAAGTAATGTTAGGAAGCTGCGGGGTAGACGCCGGAATGGGACACAATACACGAATCCCTTTCTGCTCCATTACGGCTTGGGTCTCAGCAGACAGGGAAGTAAAATCAAGATTAGCACTAACCTGATCGCGCAAATCGACCCACAGCTGGTAACATAGCAGCAGATTCAGACCTAAAAAGGCGCAAATCAGTACATTTTTAGCTCTTCCCCAATCCATACCCGAACCTCCTAATTGTTATATGAACCACTTGTCCATTAATTTAAAGTAAGAACACTGCCATCACTAAGTGTAACTTTCCAGACAGGTATCAGCTCCAGATGATCTTCCTTCACCTCAGGCACATAAGCAGGCGTTAAATCCTTCACTGCCGAAGTTTTACTGACCAGAGACAACCTATACTCCAGATCCGCACCTCCAGATAGCTCCACTACCTTTTTTACGGCCTTACTTTCATCTATATAAATTAGAGAACGTTCATAAGAGGATACTGTTCCCTGCTGCAGTTCCAGATTTATTACACCATACTGTAATGATGAATTGCTCATTATCGGATAGGAGCCGTACGGATAGGAGCCATAATATTGTTGAAAAGAGACCTTTCTCTCCTGTCTGCCTTCCTCTGTAGCCTCCAAACGGTAAGTCCCATTCCATCCGCCATGCTGGTTCACAAATTCTACAGCTTCCAAAGCATCCTTGGCAGGGGTACTTTCTCCAGCTGGAAGCGCCGCAGGGTCACTATAGCTCATCCAGTTCTTACCCTGGTCCACCTGAAGGCTCCGTTTGCTATCCGTATAAATCTCCGAGCCGTTCTTCTCCCGAATATATCTAGTGCTTCCAACATCGAAGAAAAGATTACTCTGCATTTGCTCTATGGTGTACATCCCGGAAGGCATGTCTACCTGAACCAGAGAAATCTTACTGTCTGGCACATAATAATCCCCGCTTACGGTCTTGTAAGGCGTCCAATTCTTACCGAAATCAACATGCTGCTGCACATCCTGAACCGTTAAATCCGCTTTTGCCGCTTCGTATATGATGTCGCCTCTCGTACTGAAGAAAATAGCATGGGCCTTGGAATCATTCTTAATGTTATAGATCCAAATGCGATCAATGCTTTCTCCTTCAAAAAGGGAATCTGGCGATAACTGCATCACCCGCTGCAATAACGTTACCGGAATGCCCGCTCCGAATGAAAGCTCAATCCCAGGATTCTCATTGCGGATCTTATCCCAATCATAATCCTGTACCGAGTGCCGTTGGAAGCTTTCGAAGCCACGACCTTTTAAGCGATTCATGATCAAGCTATAGAACGTAGAGTCCGGATAAAAAAGCGTATGTTTGCCTTCTCCCATATGGATGATCATTTTGTCAGGGTATAACAGGTTCTCTACCTTCTCTTCCGGACCCATATTATCTGTCTTCACATACAGGTTCTCAGAAAGCACTGCTGAATCAGCACCAGGCAAACGGTAGATCAAATAATAGCTTTCAACCAGGCTTCCGAGCACGAGCAAGGCTAGAATGCATGATTTGATTCGTTCCTTCATGCCTCACTCCCCCTTTGCTCGTTCAAAGGCAGGGTAAAGGTTACCTTTGAACCTTCATTTAGCTCGGATTGCAGGGAAATGGAGCCTCCATGTGCCTTCACAATTTCCCGGGCAATGGAAAGGCCAAGTCCGGTGCCTCCCATGTTCCGCGAACGTGCCTTATCCACGCGATAAAATCGTTCGAAGATCCGCTCGATATCCTTTTTCGGAATCCCTATCCCCGAATCACGCACAGAAATGGAGAGCATTCCATCCTCATTCTTCAACGCTTCCAGTTCAATCGTACCGCCTTCTGGCGTATATTTTAGCGCATTGGAGACCAAATTCCCCAAGACCTGATCGATTTGATCGCGATCAAGCCACGCCGTGGTAACATCTTTGCGGACCCTTGTACTTATATCTATACGCTTCTGCCGAATTTGAAAAGAAAAACGATCCGCCACATCCTCCAGCATCTCGGTAATATCCGTCTGCTGAATTCGAAGAAGAGCTTCCTTGGAATCCAGACGGGAAAGATGCAGCAAATCCGTGACCAGACGAATCATCCGTTCTGTTTCGTTGCGAATAACCCCAACAAATCGAACCGCCAGCTGCGGATCTTCAAGTGCTCCATCATCCAGTGCTTCAACATAGCTTTTAATAGTGGTAAGTGGTGTTCTTAGCTCATGCGAAACGTTCGCCACGAACTCACGGCGTGATTCCTCCAGATTCTCCTGTTCGGTGACATCCTGCAGCACAGCAATTGTGCCGGCAATGCCACCCTCACGACGATGAATCGGAGTAAACGTCACTCTTACGATATTAGAATCTTCTCCACCCATATGAGTCAGATGAAGCATTGCAGATTGGGCATTGCCTTTAGCCAGAGATCCGCTTTGTTCGTAATCTAAGCCCAACAATTTATCTAGAGGGGCACCTTCCGGCAACGGTCCTTCATTTCCGAGCATCAGCGCTGCCCGCCGATTCATCAGAATCACTACTCCGTTCTCATCTGTAGCCACGACACCATCACTCATGTTCGTCAGAATAGAGGTAAGCTTCTCCTTCTCCTCTTCATTCTGCGAGAGTGCCTCACGCAATCTACCGGTCATATAATTGAACGCCTGACTGAGTTGTCCAATTTCATCATTGCCCAATACGGGCATTTTACGATTGAATCGGCCTTCAGCGACAGCCGTAGCATGCCTCGTCATTTCCTTAATAGGCTGCGTGATGGTGTGCGCCAGAATGACGCATAAAACAACCGTTAACGCTAGAGCTAACAGCAAACCTGAGATAAATACACTATTGATCCGGCCCATCGTGGCGTATAGATCCTTCATGTCAGCAGCAATATAGATTGCGCCCACTACCTTGTCACCCGAGAGCACAGGCTTGGCCACAACCTTTTTACGCACATTATCATCGGCAATAATATATTCCTCGTTATCACTGATGCCCTGCAAGGCCCGATTCACAACTGTCTGGGTGTTACGCTGCCCGACATAGTCATTCTGCGAGGGAACGGAAGTGGTGATGATTTTGCCGCTGGCATCCAGTACCTGAATCTCAGCCCCGTTAATGTACAGATTATTGACCATTCCGCGCAGACTTTCCACAGCGGTTTCCTCATCTGCGGTTCCAGCCTCACTACCAAATTTATCAGCAGTCAGGATAGACAACATCTCAGCACGTGCTTTAAGGTCCTTGGTGAAATTATCTGTTAACGAGTTCTTCATCGAGCTGACAAAATAAACCCCGATCAACTGCATAGCTATCAGAATTAGCAATACGTAAATAATAATAAGTTTTGCCTGAATTGTCCGGATAAAGGACCGCCACTTCATCACAGTCCTCCATTTTTAGGGCTATGCATCAAATAGCCGAGTCCACGCCGAGTATAAATATATTCGGGCTTGCTGGGGTTCTCCTCAATTTTCTCTCTTAGACGACGGATCGTCACGTCAACGGTCCGCACATCACCGAAATACTCAAATCCCCACACTGCCTGCAGCAAATGCTCCCGAGTCATCACCTTACCGGCATGTTTGATCATATAGTAGAGCAGCTCATATTCACGATGGGTCAAGTCAAGCGGCTCCCCGCCCTTATAGACCAAATACATATCTGTATCTATAAACAGATCAAAATGATAAATGCCCTGCTTATTCTCTGCTGGTTCACTCGCCATCCCCTGTGGTGACGGTTTATGCTGTCTCCGCATCTGGGCTTTAACTCTGGCCAGCAATTCACGTGTACTAAAAGGTTTGGTCACATAGTCATCAGCACCAAGCTCCAGGCCAAGTACCTTATCAATCTCTCCGTCCTTGGCTGTAAGCATAATGATAGGAATGTCCAAGTGCGCAGAACGCACCTCGCGGCAGACGTCCATACCATCTTTGCCGGGCAGCATAAGATCAAGCAGCATAAGATCGGGCCTTTTGGACAATGCCAGCTCCACTGCACTGTTGCCATCAAAAGCACAAATAACCTCGTAGCCTTCTTTTTCTAAATTAAATTTCAATATATCAGCAATAGGCTGTTCATCATCTACTACCAGAATCGTTCCCATCTGCATGTCCCAGCTTCACCTTCCTATCCTTACTTAATGATCATTCCTTTATTTTAACATACCTGTCTAACCGTCACATCCTACGAAATAAGCAATCCCCCTGCCCAGCAAAAAGAAACGGCTTTGCCGTCACTCGTAGATTAAAAAAAATAAAAACCGCCCGATTGAAATCGAGCAGTTAAAGGACAAAGTATGAATTATTGCAAATACTTCATTGGATTTACAGCAGTGCCATTCTTCCGAATCTCAAAATGCAGATGTGTACCCGTCGAACGTCCGGTGCTGCCCATTACGCCAATCTTGCCACCCTGCTCCAAGCGTTGGCCTGTAGAAACCGAGATGCTTTTTAAATGACCATAATAGGTCTGGTATCCGTTGCGATGATCTACAATAACTACATTCCCGTATCCACTCTGCACACCTGCAAAGATCACGGTCCCGGCATCAGAAGCTTTTATATTCCGATTGCTAGATACCATATCAATACCCTTATGGGCACGGCTCCAACGCTCGCCGAAGCTACTTGTCAGTGTCGCCCCGCTTACCGGCCAACTGAACATGCCTGTTCCTTCACCAACAACCTTCGTTCCCCGATAAACAACTTCTGGCAGCGAGGCTTGTATAACGGTCTGGCCTAACCATTCTTCTTGGACGACCGTACCATTTTCCTTCGTTACCCGATACTCCATTTCTTTAAGTCCAGTTTGCCCTGGACGAACGACTTTGCTTTTGCCTGCCGCTAGCTGATCGCTCGAACGCACAACCACTTCCGGCTCAGTCACTATTTGCTCAGTCACTTTTTCCACAGTTACTACTGTAACATCTGGTTGGGGTACCTTCAGCTTCAGTGTATCTCCAATCTTCAACGTCAGCTCTTTCACGTTAGGATTGTTACTATAAATCTCTTTTTGGGTGATTTCAAACCGTTTGGCAATCCCCGAAATCGTATCACCCTCTTGAACGGTATAAAGAAGGGGCGCCTCTTTACCTTCGGTAAGTGTCTGGACCGCTGCCTCCACATCCAACACTTTATTAGGATCTGCTTTGATAGGAACGATAGAAATATCTTCACTAATCTCTACCGACTCTACTTGCTCCGGAGTCTTCGCTTTTGCAGCAGATGAGCTGGAAGCAGCCGTTCTTGTTAGCTTACTAGCCGTCGTTGCTACTTCTGCTTGTGGGACATAATGATTTTTTACCCCTTCAAGCACTGCATTAGCAGTTTCCTGATCCTTAACTATGCCAACAGCCTTGCCATCTACCATCAATTGTACGCCTACCGCATAAGCCTTCAGCATTCCATCTAGTTTAGTAAGTGTCGCCTCACTATCAACTTCTGGCTTGTATGCCTTCTGCTCTTCTATTGTAATGCCCTCTGTTTGCAGCACCATGGTTGAATTCGGATATTTCTCCTGATATTCTCGTTGTTTCTTATCGTATAGCTGGTTAAGCTGCGTCTGATCGGTAAGTCTTCCGATTTCTTCACCCTTCACCAACACTTGATAATAGGTAACCGTGTTAGCAGCTACATACCTTTTCTCTGCTCCAACCAACACCGTAGCTAGAAGCACAAGGCCGACAGATCCCAAAATCCAAGCGCGCCGAAATCTGCGAGTACCTTTCTCTTGTTGAAAGTGTTTGGAGTCGTGATCGAAATTGTGGCTCTGTTGAACATTCGCCTCGGACTCTGCTGGATGTCCATCTTGCAGCTTGCTCATCCGACGCATGAACTTAAATCCCTTCATGAAACTCTCCCTTTCAGTCCGCTTTTACTTCCGACAAAAGCGGCCAAGCTAATTGTACGACCTCGATTATATAGATTACATCCATGTAAATTTCTGCGTATACTAGTGCTTAATTCCTGCTTCTAATGAACCTATAAAAAGGTTGTTAAGGAGGTTACAAAAAATTAACCTCTTGAGGTCCTTGTTTACTGTACCATAGCTTAGAGAAAAATTTCAACTTTAGACATAACAAAAAACCCGCCAAATACGCGGGTTTTTTGCGCAAATATGAAATTTTAACCTTTTTCATGTGTCTATAAAGTGACAATTACAAATGCTATTGCGTAGATTCTGTAGTTGGTGTAAGCATTTTCATTATGCTCTCATATTCGTCTGCATCAACATATTTTGCAATTACCTGCTGCAGCTCTTTAACCTCATCTTCTGTTAATCCATCCTCCATCGCTGTTGAAATTTTTGCCATCTCATCCTGGGGTAGTTTGGACATCAAAATATTGAATATATTTACCTTCTCTTCCGATGGAAGCTTATCTTTGAAGTCACTGAGTGCCTCAGGTGTCATTACTAATTGTTGGTCACCAACACTTCCACTTCCGTTATCAGCTGAACTTTCGGTTGTAACTTGCCCCATAACTGGTAAGGCATCAGTCGGAGTATTATCATCTACGGGCTCACCCTTGCCTTTAGCTGGCGAATCCGTGCTTTTGTCGGTCTCCTTGCTAACTGTACTCCCTGTGGTTACTTCTTTATTAGCTGTATCCGAGTCAGATTTGTTATCCATGCCAATAATGCTCCGAATCATTCCTCCAAATCCCGGACCGGGAGTATTCACTTTAATATCGAAGCTAGCCAGTACCGACTGAATATAAGCATTTACAACCACGCCCGTTGTTAGAATTGAAAGAGTGCTGGCAAGTACCACAATCAGACATACGCTAAGTGCACGCTTCACGATCTTCATCTTCATTTCTCCTCTCACCTATGTTCAAGTCTATCTGGTAGATCATGTACATGTTCTTCTATACATCCAGTATTGACTAGAACCGGCCTTGGGAAACGTCTAGGCATAAATCTAGGCCCCAAAAGAGAGAGATATAGTCCTCAGAACAAAAAAAAGAGCCTCTAACGAGGCTCCTTAGTATAACTAGGTTTTAGATATAAATTGGCAATACTTGATTCGTCTGCTCACGGTTACGACCCACTGAGAAGATAGCAATCGGAATACCCGTAAGCTCAGATACACGTTCAACATATCTGCGTGTATTGGCTGGAAGATCATCCAACGTTTTTGCAGAAGTAATATCTTCGCTCCAGCCTGGAAGCTCTTCATATACCGCTTCGCATTCTGCCAGCATTTTGAGGCTAGCAGGGTAATGAGTAATTACCTCACCACGGTATTTGTAGCCTGTGCAGATCTTCACAGTCTCAAGTCCGCTAAGTACATCCAGCGAGTTAAGAGATAGCCCTGTGATTCCACTTACACGACGAGCGTGACTCACAACTACACTGTCGAACCAGCCTACACGGCGCGCACGTCCGGTAACTGTGCCATATTCATGACCTGTTTCACGGATATAATCACCTGTTGCATCATTCAGCTCTGTAGGGAACGGGCCATCTCCAACACGAGTGGTATAGGCCTTTGCAACCCCAATAACCTGTTTGATTTTGGACGGTCCCACACCAGAACCTATGCATACCCCACCGGCAGATGGGTTGGATGAAGTAACAAACGGATACGTACCTTGATCGATATCAAGCATTACTCCTTGCGCACCTTCAAACAACACTTTGCGATCCGCATCAATGGCATCATTAAGAATAACAGAGGTGTCTGTTACATAATTACGCAGCACTTCTGCATATTCCAGGTATTGAGTCAGAATCTCTTCTACGTTAAGAGCTTCGGCACCATAGACCTGCGTAATCACTTGGTTCTTCTCTTGCATCAAGGGGCGGAGTCTCAGTTCGAATTCCTCAGCGTCCATCAAGTCAGCAATACGGATACCGTTGCGTGCTGCCTTATCCATATAACAAGGACCGATACCTTTACGTGTAGTACCAATCTTGTTCGGACCCTTACGGTCTTCTTCGAGAGCATCCAGCACCATATGGTATGGCATAATGACATGAGCACGATCACTGATCACTAAGTTCTTAGTGTCAAAACCGTTCTCGTGAATATAATTAATTTCTTGGATCAAGGCAGCCGGATTAATAACCATTCCGTTACCAATTACACAAGTTTTCTCTTTATAAAATACACCCGAAGGGATCAAGCTGAGCTTAAACTTCTCACCGTCAATCAGAATCGTGTGACCGGCATTATTGCCCCCTTGATAACGGGCGACCACATCTGCACTTTCCGCTAGAAAGTCAGTGATTTTCCCTTTACCTTCGTCTCCCCATTGTGTTCCCACGACGACTACCGTTGACATGTTCATTCCTCCGTAGGTGCTACTTAGCACCATTATTTTTCATAATATGGGCCCTATACGTCATTCTTATGTACGTGGCCCTCCGGACGCCAAGCAGATTTAACCCGCTAAAGGACAATTCTCAGTGTAACAGCGGTTTTTTTCAAAGTCAAATAAAACGAACGATTACACAAAGAATTGTGCAATCGTTCGGGAATTATACATGTCAGGTTTAACCAGCAAATGGTTCCGCATGTGCTCGCTCGTAGTTAACGAACTTGTTGAAATTTTTAAGAAAGACCAGTTCTACCGTACCTACGGGACCATTACGCTGTTTAGCTATAATGATCTCAATAATATTCTTCTTCTCCGTATCTGCATTGTAATAATCATCACGATACAGAAACGCAACAATGTCGGCATCCTGCTCGATAGAACCCGATTCACGCAAGTCACTCATCATTGGACGTTTATCCTGACGCTGCTCTACACCCCGGCTTAACTGCGACAGAGCAATAACCGGAACATCCAGCTCACGAGCAATCTGCTTCAGTGTACGAGATATATCCGATACTTCCTGCTGACGGTTCTCTCCGCCTTTACCGCGACCCTGAATGAGCTGCAAGTAGTCAATGACGATCATGCCAAGTCCTTTTTCCTTCTTCAGTCTCCGGCACTTTGCACGAATATCGGTTACCGTGATACCTGGTGTATCGTCGATATAAATCTCCGCTTCAGATAGAGACTGAATACCCATCGTCAGCTTGGACCAATCATCATCACTCTTGAAGTCACCGGTACGCATAATATTGGCATCTAAGTTGGCTTCAGCACAAATCATCCGCTGTACCAGCTGTGGCGCTGACATTTCCAGACTGAATATCGCAACAGTTTCTTTAGCGCGTACTGCCACGTTTTGGGCAATATTCAGGGCAAATGCAGTCTTACCAACAGAAGGACGAGCCGCAACAATGATCAGATCGTTACGTTGGAATCCGTTAGTCATATGATCTAAATCCACAAATCCGGTTGGGATACCTGAGGTACCCCCCTTATTTTGATGAAGCAACTCAACCTTGTCGAACACTTCCATCAAGACATCGCGGATCGCAATAAATCCACTGCCGCTCCGCCGGTTGGAGATTTCAAGAATACGCCGCTCTGCATCACTCAGCATATCGGCTACATCTTCACCGCCAGTATAACCTTCGCTCACAATTTGCGTGGCTGTGCGAATCAAACGGCGCAGCATGGCTTTCTCTTCGATAATCTGGGCGTAGTATTCTACGTTAGCAGCAGTAGGCACGGCATGCGCCAGCTTAGCTAAGTAGCTAACACCACCAATATCTTCAAGCTCTCCTTTGTCCTGCAGTCTGGACGTAAGTGTAACAAGATCAATCGGCTGGCTCTCTTCTCCGAGCTGCACCATCGCCTCAAAAATCATTTGATGCGCTTTATCGTAGAAGTCTTCAGTATTCACCCGTTCCATTGCAGTAATGAGCGCTTCATCCTGCAACAGAACCGCACCAATTACCGCCTGCTCGGCTTCAAGATTCTGCGGGGGAACCCGATCGAAAAAGAGATCTCCACCCATGTTACTCCTCCGTTACCTCAACCTTAAGTGTGGCCTTTACTTCAGTATGCAATTTTACGCTTACTTGAAATACTCCTATATGGCGAATTGGCTCACCTAATTCAATCTTGCGCTTATCAATAGTAATTCCTTTGGTGGAAGCCAGTGTCTCAGCAATCTGTTTGCTTGTAATAGCGCCGAATAAACGTCCGCCTTCACCTGATTTTGCTTTCATTGTCAGTGTTAACTCGTCAAGCTTCTTACCCAATTGCTGTGCTTCTTCTTTTTCGTTATCTTTACGGCGTTGTTCAGCAGCTGCTTGATTCTCCAGCGTCTTCACGTTGCCTTCCGTTGCCGGACGAACCAATCCACGTGGCAATAAGAAGTTGGAAGCATAACCTTCGGATACCTCTTTAACCTGACCTTTTTTACCTTGACCCTTAACATCTTTTATGAAAATGACCTTCATTCGAATAACCCCTCTTTCGATTCGATTTCCGCCAGCACCTGCAGTAATCTGGCTTCTGCTTCTTTACATGTTCCTTCAAGCTGTACTGCGGCATTGGACAGATGCCCACCGCCGCCTAATTTCTCCATCACGACCTGTACATTCATACGTCCGAGTGATCGGGCACTAATGCCAATCAGGCCGTCAGGCCGCTCGCTGATGACGAATGAAGCGACTACGTTGGTCATCCCAAGCAGCGTGTCCGCAGTCTGAGCAATAAGAAGCTGCGGGATTTTCATGCCTGGTGCCGTAACTACGAGCGCGATTTGGTCATACACCATTCGCGCATGTTTGATAATTTCGGCTTTGGAAATATACTCCTGTAAATCCTCCTTCAGCATGCGCTGAATAAGTACGGTATCGGCACCATTCCGGCGCAGGAAGCCTGCCGCCTCAAAGGTACGCGAACCCGTATGGAGCGCAAAGTGCTTTGTATCCACCGTGATCCCCGCTAACAACATTGTAGCATCCAGCGGACTGATCTTTACCTTCTCATGGATATACTGAAGCAGCTCTGTCACCAGCTCACAGGTCGATGAAGCGTAAGGTTCCAAATATACCAATACAGCATCATTAATGAACTCTTCACCTCTGCGGTGATGATCCACCACTACGATTCTGCTGGCATATTGTACTAGCCGCGGCTCCATCGTCATAGACGCCTTATGTGTATCCACAACAATAAGCAGGGTATGCTCTGTCATGATCTGTAGGGATTGCTCCGTTGTGATGAATGACTTATACAAATCGTCATCCTTACGAATCTGCTCCATCATGTTAGTTATCGATGGATTTGGAGTCTCCATCACAATGCTAGCCTCTACATTATACATCTGCGCAGCCCTTAACAGGCCGATTGCAGCACCCACAGCATCGATATCCGGTGTCCGATGACCGAGGATCAGCACACGATCGCTCTCCTGCATCAGATCCCGCAAAGCATGCGCAATGACCCGCGCCCGCACTCGGGTACGCTTCTCAGCAGCATTACTCTTGCCACCGTAGAAGGATAACCGTTGGCCTGCTTTTACAGCCGCCTGATCACCACCTCGGCCCAGCGCCATGTCTAGACTGGATTGGGCCAATGCCCCTAATTCACTTGCAGAGTCTGCGCCAAAGGCCAGACCAATACTCAGTGTCATAGGTACCTTGAGATCAGCAGTCATTTCTCTGACTTCATCTAGAATCACGAAGCGGCTCTCTTCCAACGCTTGCAGGCTACGATGATTAAGCAGCATTAGATAACGTTCCGAGGACAACCGCCGCAGATAAACCTCAAACTGCTTACTCCATTCAGTGATCTCACTCGTCACCTTAGCAATCAGCGAGGTTCGCTGTTGATCATCCATTCCTTGAGCGGATTCATCCAGGTTATCCATCATCACTATGCCGATCGCCAGCTTCTCATCCTCATACCGCTCACGTAACACCACAAGCTCAGTGATATCATACAAGTAAAGAATACGCTCACTCGGAATAATGACAGCTTGATAAAATCGTTCATCCACGGTGATCTCAAGGCGGGTGTCATGGAGCACACCTTCTTTGCCGACCTCCCGCTTACCCGCTGCAGCACCTGTAAAAAAAGACTGCATATCAGGCAATAATTCTTGCAGTGATTCCCCAACTAAAGACTTGCGTGCGAAAATATCGCCGGCATAGCGGTTATTCCATTCCACCGTTCGATCCTCGCTAAACAGAATGATTCCAAGCGGCAGCATGCTGACTGCTTCGCCCTCTACCCGCTTAATGCGGAAAGACAGCCCATTAATATATTCCACCAGATTACGACGGAACGAGATCTCCGCTTTCAACATATAGAAGCATAAAGTACCTGACAGAAACAGGCCGGCGACCCCAAGCGCCCAGTTATAAACACTGACAATTATAATAAGGACCAACAGCAGCATGAACGCCCATACGGTATGATAGCCGTGCCAGCGTCTTTGCAGAAATTTAGGCATGAACTCTCACCCTATCGTTTCGATTTGGTCACATACTCCCGCAGTGGGAACGCAAGATCAATAATACCAATAATGCGCAGCGGCGGCAGTAAAATAACCGGTATCGCTAACAAAACGGCAGACATCTTGTTCCATTTGCGTTCATGCGCCAGGAAGAAGAAAAATCCGATGGCCTGAATCATAAAGCCAATTCGCAGCAATGGCAGAAGATTGGCAGAAATCATGAGGATGAAATTGTTCTCCGACCCTGAGAAGAAGAGCTGTAGAACAACACCAATCAGATAGTACCAAATAAACGATCTCGAAAGTCTCCATTCACGTGCAGGCTTCATCTTAGGCACTGCATAATTCATACTGTTCAGAATCGGGCGGGCAATAGCATGCGTAATCACAGCAATCATGAAGGAGCTTACGATTAGAGTCATAGGGATCATTTGGACCGTCATATGACTTATCTTGTTTACATCCTCAGTTGAAAATCCAATATCAGTGAGCAGAGGATTGGTAGTTCCGAGCTCGGACAGAGGTGAATTAACCATTTGCAATACATCGTTCACATAGGTAGACAGGTCAAAATTAAATAATGCCGTACCCAGCAGCAAAAGCAGCAGGAACTGTGCAAGAATCGTAACCGTACCTGCGATCACAGTAGACATGGCCGGGGCATGTCTTTTATACCAGCGCCCCATAACCAGAGCCGGTATTAAGAAATACGCAGCTATCAACAGATAAATTGGTGTAATCAAGCCTACAATCAGCAACACCGGCAATACATGCAGCACAAATTGTCTCGTGTTCAGTGTAGTAAACAACACTACTGCCGGAACAATCATAAACAGGGTAGTGATGATGAGGAGTGGAGTCGTTAAACTAAGCAGCAAAAGTAAGTATGCTACGCTCCAAGCCACAGATGACCAGCGAAATTTCAACAGTATTCACCTCTTACGCATATGTTCTTCTAAAGCAGATATATCTTGGTACCAATCTTCCAGTTGATGCCCTTCCTGCTTGTGCTTTCTAAGCTTCTCCAGTAGCAAGTCATCTAAAGAACGATAAGGAATCCCTAGTCTGCGGCCCAAAATATAAGAGCTCATAATCAAGCTAGCCAGACTGTCACCGACACGGGTAGTACTGCCTTCCCATAACGCTTTAAATAACCGTGAAACTTGATCAATCACTTCGGTTTTCAGCCATTCAATTACCTTGGCGCGCTTGGCTACATCCAGATCCTTCGGCACATTGGACACGTCTCTCTACCTCCGGCAAAAAGCTTTATTCTCCATTATAGCATAAAAAAATCGGTGTCACACTGGACGCCCCGCGCCCCTTAAGTATGCTTCAATCCATGCTGACTATGCCTCTTTTTGGAGAGGAGCTTTCTTTAAAAAAGACCCGCATTCCGTTATCGCCGGAAATACAGGCCTTGTTCCGATAGCTTCTATAACCGCGAATACACTGGGACTATAATGATTCCTGTGATTGTCTTGTTACAAATTTCTCGCAATACTCTATGACTTGACTCCGGCGAACAATTCCAATAAACCGGTTCATATCATCGACCACAGGTACAAAGTTCTGCACCTTAGCCAAATTAATTAGATCTTCCATATCCGCATCAATCGAGACCGGCTTGTTATTCATACGTAATGGAACGTCCTTCAGCAAAAATTTTGAAGCGTTCTCAAACGAAACCTTGCCCTCCGACTCTTTCATGTACCAGAGCAGATCACCTTCCGTTACCGTGCCGGCATACTCTCCATTACGGTTAAGAATCGGGACTGCTGTATAGCGGTGAAACTCCATCCTCTCAAGCGTTTGGCGCAGCGTAGAATCGAGCGTTACGCAGGCCACCTCCTGTTTCGGAAGTAAAAAAAATGCAATATTCATCTCTTGATCCTCCTCAAAGAGTTCCGAAGGAATTACGGTTCTTTAACTTCCTTTTACTGCCATACCAATGTGATTATACGTAGCAGCTAAATAATAGTTCCAATTCATTATAACATGAAGACAGTAAGCAGCAGCCATGAGAATGTTTATGGCTGCTGCAATTTATTTATATGAGTTTAGCTTTCCAATTAGAATTACTGCGTAACTGCTGTTGCTTTGGGCTCGAGTGCATTACTTGCTTTTCCCGGCTCAATCAGTTGATCTACTGGTGTTCCTGCATTCATCCAATTATCAATCAGCGCCTTAGCTTCACGCAAATCCTCTTCATCAACGATATCATAATAAAGTCCGTCAATACGTTTTCCTTCGCCCATTACCGTAAAGCTTGAGATATCCATGTCTTTGCCGCCCATGAATTTCTTGGCCAGACTAATGATCATTGAAGGCTCTATATCGGTCTTAAAATTATCGCCCATAATATCCAGCAGCTTTGGAATATTGCCGATTTGGCTGATCGATAACATTTTATTAGCTACAACATCAATAAAAACCTGTTGGCGTTTGGTCCGGTTAAAGTCACTATCTTCACGGTAGCGTGTATAGTTAAGTGCTTCTTGACCGTTATAATTCGACTTTCCACCCTCGATCGTAAACTTTTCATGGTCCTTACCCTTGTTTACAATGTCCTTCTTGATTGGCAGCGGAACGCCTCCAATAGCATCAACGGCATCCTTGAGCCCTTGAAAGTTAATGGTGGCATAATACTGAATATCATGCTCCAGCAGTGCTTCCAGAGTATCCTTAGCCATTTGCTGCCCACCAAAAGCATAAGCATGGGTAATCTTATCTTTTTTATTATCGTTATGCCCAATAATCTCGGTATACGTATCACGTGGAATAGAAATAAGCAGAATTTTGTAATCCTCTGGGCGAACAACAGCATACATCATCGTGTCCGAACGTGCGGTTTCATTGTCGCGTTGATCAGTCCCGAGCAGCATCAGCGAGAATGGATCGCTTTTGTATACAACCGGCTCTGGCTTAACCTTATTCTCATCCTTAAGTGGCTGGTAAGATTCTTCTTTCAGCTTGCTTTCTACCCGATCGGACAAAAAGAGGTCAAAAGCTAATACGGCCAAAGAATTCCGAAAGAGAAAACCTCCCGCTATAATAACGACGAGAACAATTAGCGCAATGTATCTTTTCTTTATTTTTTTCATCTTTGATTCCTTCTTTATTGTAGAATAATTACACGTACCATATATTTACAATGCCTCCTGATCGTTCTCAGGCAGTCATGGTTTTATTTCTCTCGGCGACGAATTTACTGTCCCTTATTCCATTATCTTATTGTCCCCCCTTTCAGGAAATTCGGGTCATTCTAAATTATAGAAAAAAAGTTTTTTTGCGTTTTTAAAATAATATGGGATAAAACAATATTTCTATTGTAATCACTAAATGGATAAAAAGAAACAACAAATACCGACATGAATAGGGAAAAAGCACCATACCAAGTGATAATTACTGGTATGATGCTCCAAATTTAACTTCGAATTCCAAGGGCATGTATAATATGTTTTACCCGTTCTCCATAATGTAAACCGCGGAAAAACCCATAATCGAACAATTTAGCAGCACCCTCAAATCGGCTGCCATAAGTCTCCGCCCCCATAACGACCGCAATAAGCCGGTGCCCCTCCCTCTGGGCTGATCCCGCAATACAATATCCCGTCTGGCTATCATATCCAGTCTTCAACCCATCTGCTCCATCGTATGCGTAAGCTCCGCCCATACCTGGAAGCATAAGGTTGCTATTACTAACATATAACCCTTTATCCTTTAATTGCATCTGTGTACGACCGGAAATATTCAGTACATCAGGATGATTATGGATTAGCGCAGCTGCCAATTTGGCTGTATCCCTCGCTGTCATCATCGTCTGGCCACCGATATGCGTAGGCTGACGAATGATACCAAGATCCTTGCTCGACAATCCAGAGGCGTTGGTAAATACCGTATTAGGAGATAAACCTAAACTACGTGCTCTATCATTCATCATAAGTACAAAAGAATCCTCTGATCCTGCCATATATTCTGCCAATGCAACTGCAGCATCATTAGCAGAATATATGGTGATGCCTTCGAATAGCTCCCTTACTGTATAGAAATCTCCTCGTTTTAATGAGAGACTCATACCTCCCATTTGACTGGCGTAAGCACTAATAGGGACTCTATCCTCCCACCTAAGGGTTCCAGAGGTTATGTGATCCAGCACAATCATTTCAGTCATTAATTTAGACACACTGGCCGGTGGCATAGGCACATCGCCGTTTATATTGACCCATATGTCTCCACTATCCATATCTAGCAGCACTGCTGAACCCGCGTCAATATCCGGTTTAAAGCCCAACTCGATAGGCCTCCACACCGTAATTAAGACAACGACTATCAAAGCTGCACCAGCCCATATTAATATCCGTCTCTTCATCGTTGTCATCCTCCATAATATATATGACGAATGAAACAGCAATTTGATTTCACTTTTTGCGTAATTTTTTTTATTTTTTTTAATTTAGTCCTTTATCCACCATTTATTAGGCTCAATTATGGAGCCCAAAGAATCAACACGCACACCTTGTAGACGTTTATTGACAGCAGTAATGCTTTCTCTTTCCGCAAAAAAGATCATTGGAACCTCTTCATTCACTAGCTTCTGCCATTCATAATAGATTTGTTGTCGATAATCTCTATCATACGCCTTCATACTTGTGCCATCGCGAATCAATTCTTCATTCCGCTCCGAGGACCAACGTGGGTAGTTCCACAAATCATTCTCTCTCCAGAGACCTGAAGGATCAGGATCATTAGCTAATCCCCATACCCCGTTAAACAACTCAATGGAAGGATCATCAGCCTCTACTGCTTCATAGAAGGTGTTGAGCTCTTTTAACGCCCCACCATTAAGCTGCACATCAAGTCCCACATTTCGCCAATCCTCCAGAATAGCAGCAGTTCGTAACTCCGCTGAATGACTGCCTAGCATAGAATCGTAATTAATAACTAACTTTTCTCCTTTTTGATCCTCACGCAGCCCATCTCCATCAACATCTACAAAACCAGCCTCATCAAGCAGCTGCTTCGCTTTTTCCGGATCATAGGGATACGTATTAATCTGACTATCAGGGATCTTCGCCCAGCTTGCACTGGAAACCGGAGTTTCTATAGGCTTGCCTAACCCATGAGAAAATGATTGAATGATCCCCTCCCGATCAAGTGCATAATACATCGCCTGACGTAATCTTTTATCCGCAAATTTAGGGTTATCCATTACGATTTTTTCAGCTTCACTATCCCAATACCCAAATTTAAACCCTATATACTCATAAGCAAGCTCATTTGATTGTAAAATATTAATATTATCGAGTTTACTCAACTTTTCATAAGTATCTCGTGGAGCATTCTCTATATCAATTACGCCTTGTTCAAACAGGCTGATGATTTCCTTGTCATCAAATACCTTATACAACACACCATCCAATAAAGCCTTACCTTTATAGTATTGATCAAAGCGCTTCATCTCCACCCGCTGGCCAGGTTCAATAAGGCTCACCTCAAAGGGGCCAATCCCAATCGGATTTTTTCGCATCTGATCACTCTCAGGCATATCCTTAACAGCGACTCCAGTATAATATTTTTTATTCATCGGATACGGCCATAGATTATCAATCGTATTTACGCGGGCAGCTGTCATTGTTATTTTCAAAGTATAAGGATCTATAACCTTAAGACCTGTTATATTCTTCGCCTCACCTTTATGATAGGCTTCCGCACCTTGAATCATTTCCACACTATAATAACGTGATCCGGTGTAGTCTGGACTAGCAATAGTCTCCATCGCAAATTTCCAGTCCTCTACGGTCAGTTCATCTCCATTATGCCAACGGATTCCCGGTTTGATTTTAAAGGTAAATATTCTATGATCCTCGGACTCTTGCCAAGTGGCGATATTAGGAACCGTTGATAAATCATCATCTATCGTAAACATGGCCTCAGTAATAAACTCCAGCACATGAAAATCATCTTCACCTTCATAAAAAGCAGGCTCAAAGAAGCCCATAAACGGCGATGAGTATCCATAAGTAACTACTCCGCCAGTCTGTGGCTTTTCGACCACCTCATTGTGATGTAAAGATAATGAATTACTGCTGGTACCTGCTCTGCTGCATGCTGACAATACAGTAGTCATCACGAGCATTGTTAACAAGAACCCGCATATCTTCTTATTCTTCATGTGTTCCTTCCCTTCTCTAGTTGAACGTATATCTACATCTAAGCTATGGAATAAATATTTACTGTAACAAAGTTTTAGAATGGTTACAATAACTTCTAAGCTTTAGGCCTATACTCCTGCTTGAATTTACGCATATTTCATAGTATTTATAAAAAAAGAGGGACCTACCTCATAGGCAGATCCCTTTATTTCATTATTCTTCATCCTTATGCGTAATTCTCAGGCCTTCGACATGCTTACGCTGCATCAATTTACGCTTTTTACGGGTATCCTTGCTCTCAAAAATTATATCAAAGTCATATTCCTCAGGATACAGCTCATCTTTGGATAGATATGGCTTTAAACGTTTATGATTAATCCGCATTTTTTGCTTCTGGATCATCACTCCGACCATTCCTAAGTGATCTTTTTTCTCATAAACAATGCCTATCCGCCCCAGTGAAGTTACAAGAACGGCATCACCAATTTCATATTGGGTCTGCTTCTCCTTATCGCTCAGTGATTCCACAGCCGTTTCTTCTTTTTCAAAATCCTCTATAACAGTTGCAGTCTTCCCTTTCTCTCCCTCTTTGCTAAAAAGACTTGCCCATGCCGACCCATCACCTTTCTGCAGCCTTTGCTGCTGCGCCTCAACGATCTCCCACGATCGCTTGATAACGTTATCCTGGATACCCAGCTTTTTAGCAATTTGCAGAGCATAACTCTCCCCCGCTTCTCCGATAGTCAGACGATACAACGGCTGCAGCGTTTCTTTGTCGAATTCCATTCGTGCATTTTGAAAACCGGCTGTCGCAGCGGCAAAGGCTTTTAGCTCGTTAAAGTGGGTTGTGACGATAATATTCGCCCCTTTACGGCTCAGCTCTTCCAGAATGGCGATTGAGAGGGCGATTCCTTCCCCAGGGTCTGTACCTGCCGCCAGCTCGTCAATGAGCAGCAGCACCCCTTTAGAGGCATCTCTCAGCATTCCCTCAATACTCTTCATTTGTGCCGAAAATGTACTCAGTGATTGGGCCAAACTTTGTCCGTCTCCGATTACACTGATCACATCCGTAAAGACCGTAAACTCACTCCCCTCCTCGACCGGAATCAACAACCCGGATTGAGCCATGAGGGTCAGCAGCCCGAGGGTCTTGAGCACCACCGTTTTACCGCCTGTATTTGGACCTGTAATGATTAGGGATTTATATCCCTTCCCAATCTCCAGGCTAATTGGAATCATGCCCTGCAGCATGGGATGCCTGCCTCCGTTCATCCTTAGAAAACCCCTATCATTTAGAGTAACCTCAGATGCTCCCAGCGTTCGTGCGTATTTTGCTTTGGCAAAAATAAAATCATAGGTGCCTGTAACCTCGATATTTAGGCGCAGTGCAGTTTGTTCCTGTTCTACCATGCTGGTCAGCATACTGAGGATCACAGCTTCTTCACGTGCCTCTTCTCCTAATAACAAATCCAGCTCAATCTGCATGGAGGCGATCTCATCTGGTTCGATGAACACCGTCTGTCCACTTGTGGATTGATCAAGTACCGATCCCTTTATTTGCTTATGATACTCCCGCTTTACGGGGATAACGTAACGTCCACCACGCTGACTATAAATATTCTCTTGCAAAATCGATTGATGGCGCGACATGATCCCGTCAATTTTTTTATGAAGACGTTCTTTAGCTACGCCAATCCGTTTACGAACCCGCTCTAACCCCTTACTAGCTCCATCATCAATTCCCCCAAAGCGGATACAGCGGTCAATTGCTTCCCGCACATGATTTAATTCCAGCAGCGAGGAGGCATAAGCAGCAATCCGGGGAGCACTTTGCTCTTTAGAAGCCATATATTTGCGCAATTGACTACAGCTCTTTAGAAATGTAGCCACTGCAGTGAAGTCTTGCTCACTGTACAGATATCCAGTCCCCATTAGTGACATGATCCACTCAATCCCCTCTAATGAAGGAATCGGTACACTGGACCCCCGCTCCAGCAGCTCTTTAGCTTCAGACGTTTCCTCCATCGCTCTTTGAATGGAAGGCAAATAGGTCATAGGCATAAGCTCTTCTACAGTTTTCTTTCCTACATAAGATACCGCATGACGGCTAAGCTCGGTTTTAATAATTTCGTATTCCAACGTGTTTAGACTTTGTAAATTCACAGCAAATCCTCCTTATTGATCTAACTATTTTTTGGAACAAAATCTCCCTAACGCAAAAAGGACAAAGAATGCCACTATGGCAGTCCTTGCCCTTCTTTTTATGCTATTGTTCTCTGTCGTTTTAAGGTCCCCCTATAAAAGCCAGGGTGGCCGAAAAACAAAAAAACCGTGCTCTAAGAGCACGGTTAATTACAAAGAGAACAATAGCCGTAAAGAGGCCATATGACGCTT
The DNA here is from genome assembly GCF_037970385.1 of Paenibacillus sp. FSL R5-0928. Classification (NCBI taxonomy): domain Bacteria; kingdom Bacillati; phylum Bacillota; class Bacilli; order Caryophanales; family Paenibacillaceae; genus Paenibacillus; species Paenibacillus sp. FSL R5-0928. The sequence continues at coordinate 7,173,902 of NZ_CP150225.1, forward strand.
CGTGTGTTCTTAACTAAATCATCCACCGTTAGGAACAACAGACATCTGTGCGAGACGGACTCAAATAGAGCACGTAAACGCCAAAAGACGAGCCTGCTAAAGCCTTCCTAATCCAGTGTTATGAAATTGCTAGTTAAGAACGGTCACCAACATCAATATTTCCCCTTTTATTATAGGATAGCTGTAATTTAACACATTCCAGATTGAACGTCAAACGCAATCCGCACGCTGGCTTTTCACAACAAAAAAAGCAGCCGGTTTCCCGACTGCTTTTATAAAACGTCCTATTCCGTTGTGTAAGGAAGCAACGCGATTTGACGCGAGCGTTTTACAGCAATGGTAAGAGCGCGTTGGTATTTTGCACTTGTACCTGTTACACGGCGTGGCAAAATCTTTCCACGTTCGCTGATGAACTTCTTAAGAAGTTCAGTATCTTTATAATCAATGTGAGTAATTTTGTTCACAGTGAAAAAGCAAACTTTTTTACGCTTGTTGCGTCCACCACGACGTGCTGGTCTTTTGTCGTTGTCAGCGCCTTCTCTTGGTTTAAAAGCCATATTCTTTTCAGTCCTTCCTAATTAAAATGGCAAATCATCATCCGATATATCAATCGGTTTACCATCGCCCGAAAAAGGATCTTGAGTATTGTTGTTACGCGAGAAATTATTGTTGTTATTTCCGCGTCCAGCGTTACCACCGCCACCATATGCTGGCTCTTCAGGCATACTACTTGCACCACTTGAAGTATTTCCACCTTCACGGCTTTGTGAAGATTCCAGGAAACGAACATTATCAGCAATAACTTCAGTTACGTATACACGTTTACCTTCGTTATTCTCATAGTTCCGCACTTGGATGCGTCCTTCCACTGCTGTCAGACGACCTTTGCGCAAATAATTGGCACAGGTTTCTGCTAGCTGTCTCCAGGTAACAACCGGGATGAAGTCTGCCTCACGTTCACCGTTCTGGCCCGTAAAGTTACGATCTACGGCAAGCGTAAATTGAGTTACGGCAACACCAGCGGGAGTATAACGAAGTTCCGGGTCACGGGTCAACCGTCCGATCAAAATGATACGGTTCAACAATTCTGGTCCCCTCCTTTAGAGCGATTCATTACAAAGCTTGTCAAGATCTTAAGCAACGTCGTTCGTAATGAGATAACGAATAACTTCGTCAGAAATCTTCATAAGACGTTCTAATTCAGTAACTACTGCAGGTTCTGCATTGAAGTTAACCAAAACATAAACGCCATCACGGAATTTCTTGATCTCATACGCAAGACGGCGTTTACCTTGCACTTCGTGCTTTGTAATTTCCCCGCCATTGGAGATGATGCCTTGGAATTTATCGACTGCTGCTTGAACAGCTTCTTGTTCAATGTCAGGACGAATAATGTACATCACTTCATATTTGCGCATAATTTTCACCTCCTTATGGTCTGAGGCCCCTAATCACGTCAGGAGCAAGGAACGAGCACAAACATAGACTCGCACCTGATTAATATACCAAAACGAGCAGCAGAGTGCAAGCAATATTAATACCGGACAACCCTCCACCCTCTTTTTACATGAAAAAAACCCTACCTGCGCACAATAATCAGTGAATTCATCTGCACTTAAGGAAGGAGCGATAATGATGGGCGAAAAGACGGAATATGAAAAAGGCGACAAAGCCCCCAATCCAGGCATGTATACAGAGGTAGGTGAAGCGCGAAGCTTCCATACCGAAATTCAGAATCCACAGCATATTAAAATGGAAAAAGGGGATACCTTCCCCGAGACCAGTAACAAAAATCGGAAGTGGAAAAAGGTTGAAAAAGCACGTGTACATTAATTAAAAATAAATGTGTATAAAAAAACCGACATTACACCATACTATTCTCAGGCAGTACAAAAGAGAGGTGTGGTTCCGTTGGCCGTCGTAGACGAACACAATCACAGGATATCTGATTCAGCATCTATTGTTAGCTGGGAATAGTAGTGGGTTATTGTCTAAAAAGCAGTAACCTCAGCAACGCCTAAATCACTTTAGTAGCTATATACAGAGAAATTCCAACATCATTGATGTACTGCCTCTTAAAGAAGGACCCGAAAGGGCCCTTCTTTTTGCATGTTATGATCTTTTGCAAACAGCTCATTGGACACAAAAAAACCTCCGTTACAGGAACGAAGGATTCATTAAAATGTTATATTATGCTGAAGTGGCGGAGAGGGTGGGATTCGAACCCACGCACGCTGTGACACGCCTAACTGATTTCGAGTCAGCCCCCTTGGGCCTCTTGGGTACCTCTCCGCAGCAAAAATAATTGTATCATGCAGACATGCCATTTGCAAGCTTAATTATTGTCTGTATTTCCCTCTGCAGAACGCAGTACCTTCTTCATATTCTTCTCGAATTTCGCCCGGGGAATCAGAACACTGTGCTGACATCCTGTACACTTAATGCGGATATCCATCCCCATACGAATGATCTCCATCTCATTAGATCCGCAAGGATGCTGTTTCTTCATCTGTACAATATCTCCAAGCTGAAAAACTTTACGTTCCACTACCCTTCCCCCTTTTTCCCCTCTTGTGTAGCTGCGATTTGGCGTCTTGATCCAGTGTCAGGCGTATCCGATACTTCCTGCTCATTTTCTGTTTTTCCCAGTTCAATTTCAGCCTTTGCTTCTTCTTCTGCCTTCAAACGAGCTTCCTCTTCGGCTTGAGCAGCTTGAGCCTGCTCTAGACTGCTTAGTTTCTCTAGTGCCTGCTTAATATCATTCTGAATCTGTCTCTCCGCAACCTCTTTTGCATTGGGTAAACAGCTAGCCGCTATACGAATTACATATTCCGAAGTACTCATGGACTGTATACCGAGCACATTAGGATAAGCAAGCACATTAGAGTTACGCTCTTCTATTCCCTTTAACGCTTCTCCAATCAAACCTAGCGTGGCCTCCAAGCTGCGCTCCATTTTTACAGGAACATCAACTACAGCCAATGCATTCGAGAGAGAATAATTGGTCACGTTCGTGATTAATCCATTCGGGATAATAAATACTTCTCCAGTTGTGCTTAACAGCCTGGTTGTTCGCAGTCCGATTAATTCTACAGTTCCTTTATAGGTACCTGTTTGAATCACATCACCCACTGCAAATTGATCCTCTAAAATAATAAAGAAACCTGTAATAACATCCTTCACCAAACTTTGCGCCCCAAAACCTACTGCTAAACCAAGTACACCCGCTCCAGCCAACAATGGTGCCAAATCGAAGTGGAACTCAGAAAGCACGAGCATGATCATCACAAAATTACAGATAACTGTCACTACATTTTTCATCAATTCCCCAACCGTAGTAAACCTTCGTGTGTTGGACAGAAGTCTGCCACCGGTTTTACGCTCAAGCGAACGATCAATAATATTAGAAACAATTTTAATAATAACCCGGGTTAAGAGAAAAATAACAAGAATCCGTAGACCCGCAAATAATACATCCGCCCACATATCAGCATCGGTAAACCAATTCCACACCTTATCTTTAAAGCGAATGGCATCTTTTAATGTATCCGCACCGGGTGTATCAGCCTCCAGTATCCACATATTCATCGCATGTACTCCTCCCTACCCCTAAATCAGTATGTAGTTCTCGTTGTGTTTTCCGTAAATGCCGCGTATTTCTATTTCTTGCTCAACTATAATCTTTTTTACCTCTTCCAGCGCATTTTGAAAAAACTGAATTGAAATTGCACAGCCTGCGGTGATTTCCTTCGGAGTTGGAAATATATCAATTTCTATTTCAGCATACTCAAGCAGCATTTCAGCACGAAGCGCCTGCTGGGTGGAGTCAAACGCTATTAACATCTCATCCTGCATATACGTCAAGCCTCTCCATAGGTTTATCGTCCTATCTCTTGCTGCTGTAGTATAAAACCCCTCTTCTATCCATATACTAGATACCAACAAATAGAATCACCTTTAGAAAGGAAGATGGTATGAACTCCTCATCCAAGGCTACAGCAGCGCAAGAAACGTCCTGTTTAAAAATATCACATACAGATCCCGATATCTATTCCGCAATTACTCATCGGCTACTTTTTCACTTTTCACGCACGCGTCCAGAGACTCAAATTATCGTCATCTGTGTAGGCACTGATCGCTCCACCGGAGATTCTCTCGGTCCTCTTGTTGGTACTGCATTATCCCGTTTTCATAGCCCGTTGTTTCATTTATACGGTACCCTTGAGGAACCGGTTCATGCCGTCAATCTTGAAGAGACTTTGTCGCTAATTAATGAAAAATATAATAACCCGTTTGTCATCGGAATAGATGCCTGCTTAGGTCACTCTACTAGTGTTGGCTGCATCCAAGTCGTTGAAGGCCCCCTCAGACCAGGAGCTGGCGTAAATAAACAATTGCCGCCGGTTGGGGATATCCATTTGACTGGAATCGTTAATGTCGGCGGCTTTATGGAGTATTTCGTATTGCAGAATACACGGCTAAGTCTAGTCATGCGATTATCTGATATTATCGCTACAAGTCTATATTCTGCTTTAAAACAATGGAACCTACATGCTACTTCTGCTGCAACGCGAGAGTTATAACTTCTTTCTCTTCCGGCGATAAGGCATATTGTGACTCTCCATTTTGCATAGGCTTGGAGTAAATATATGAGTTCTCACGATTATGAAGGCTGGTTAATACAATGCCACTGCTATTGTCATCCAGAATAGCCACCGAGAAGCTCAAATCATTACCACGTTCACCGAAGGCATTATAACGCTTGAGAGCTATATTTGACTTCATGCTGCGGATTTTGACTTGGGTAGCTTCTATCAACGCTTTTTGCTCACGTTGTTCTTCTTCCAGCATGTCGCTTTGGTTCTTCAGATCAACCAGAAGGCCTTCCAGATCCTCCACACCGCTTCCTGCCATCATGGCCTCATATTTGCGCCGTATAGTCCGCAACTTAGCTCCCTGGGCGATTACAGTCACTATCAGTACTAGCATAATTACTACGAAACCAAACACAAACCACTGCAACTGTTCATTAATTAATTGATTCATTTCAGACATGAATGGACCATCCTTTTTATTTATCTGCTGCGGGCATCAGCCATATAACTCATCCATAGCAGCTAGCATTCTGCTTATATTATGCTCTATTGTATCTACGCCTACACTCGCCCGAACAGCACCACTTTCTAGTGTATCAACAGCCTTATGTGCCAGTGGGGTACAATGCATACCCGCTCTGACGGCTATTTTATACTCACGATCTAGACGGTGGGCTATATTCGCCGATTCTTCCCCATCCACTACAAACGACACAATTCCAGTTCTCGGAGCCCCTAATGTGGGTCCTAATAGTTTAATGTTTGGAATATGGGACAACCCCTCCATCAGCAGTTGAGTCAGCTTCCACTCTCTTTCGTGGATAACGTTTGTCCCTATCGATTTTACCTTTTGAACACCGGCTAGTAAACCAGCAATTCCTACCGCATTTTGCGTTCCCGCTTCATACCGATCTGGGCGAACAGAGGGTTGTTCACTATTCTCAGATTGACTGCCTGTGCCTCCATGCATTAAGGGCTCGAGATCCAATTTAGGTGATATATAGAGTCCACCAGTCCCTTGTGGTCCAAGCAATCCTTTATGCCCAGGAAAAGCTAATAAGTCAATATTCATCTTTTTCACATCAATATCAAGCGAGCCTGCACTTTGAGCAGCATCCACTAGAAATATAGCACCCTTTGCTTTAGTTAGATCTCCGATTTCACCAATGGGAAGTATACTACCTAGTAAGTTGGAGCTATGATTACAAATTACCATTTTAGTGTTTGGTCGAAACGTTTTGCCCAATTCCTTCAAATCCAATTGACCCGCCCGATCCACCTTCAGATAATCAACACTTATCCCTAGTGACTTACGTAAATATTCCAAAGGTCTCCGCACAGAATTGTGTTCAGTCATTGTAGAGATTACATGGTCCCCTGCTTTGAGCGTACCTCTAATCGCCATATTTAATGACATCGTAGTGTTTTGGGTAAACGCTATGTCTTGTGCATTAGAAACCCCAAACAACTCCGCCAGCAAACTCCGGGCTCTCACCAACACCCGTCCGCTTCCCATGGCCAGCGAATAATTTCCTCTGCCAGCATTTGCTCCCGACTGCAAAGCATTCATCATCGCAGCTGCCACCTCTGGAGGTTTAGGCCAGGACGTAGCCGCATGATCCAAATATACGAAGTCTTCCATAACCCCGCTCCTCGTCTCATACTCTTTTTCATTAAGAAGAAATAACGTTGTCACCCTTTATTGATAATAACCTTATCTGTAGAAAATATAAGGATAATATTCAGCTCTACTTTATACATCCTTATATTTTGAAAAAACATACCCCTACTTATCCGATTACGGATAGCTCAGGATATGTTCTTGGCATAGATACCCATTTAGTTACCCAATAATTCCAACAGTCTTTCTAAGTCCTGCGCACTGTAGTAATTCAGTTCAATCTTCCCTTTTTCCTTACCTTGTTTTATCTTAACCGTTGTTTTAAACCGTTCACGCAATACTTCCTCTACATTATCAATATAGGGATCACGTTTAACAACTTTAATCTTTGTACCGTTCGTTGGCTTTCGATCCAGATTTTTCACCGTTTCTTCAAGCTCTCTTACGCTCCATTGCTGTTCCACGCATTGTTCAGCCAATTGTTTAATAACTTCCGGATCTTTCAAGGCAACAATAGCTCGCGCATGTCCCATAGACATTGTTCCACGTGAAACATATTCTTTTACTTCTTCCGGTAAAGTAAGCAATCTTAGGAAGTTGGCGATGTGTGATCTGGACTTCCCAACTTTCAGAGATAGCTCTTCTTGTGTGAGTGAAAATTGATCCATCAAACCTTGATAAGCAACTGCGATTTCCATGGCGTTTAAATTTTCACGTTGCAAGTTCTCAATCAGGGCGATCTCCATAACCTGTTGATCACTTAGATTTCTTACGACTGCTGGAATCGTAGGTTTACCACAATATTGCGAAGCCCGGAATCTGCGTTCCCCGGCAATGATTTCATACCCCTTCAAAACACTCCGTACAATGATCGGTTGAATCACGCCATGTTGTCTGATGGACTCAGCCAATTCCTGGATTGCTTCTTCATTGAAATCCTTGCGTGGTTGATAAGGGTTAGCCCGTAATTGAGCTAATGGGATTTCTACTACCTTATCATCTTCATTAATAGATAAAGAAGGAATCAGAGCATCCAGACCTTTCCCTAAACGTTTACTCATAAGAAATCACTTCCTTTGCCAACTCTAAATACACTTCTGCTCCCTTTGAGCGAGGATCATAAGTAATAATGGATTGTCCATGAGACGGTGCCTCACTTAAGCGAACATTCCGAGGAATGATAGTTCTGTAAACTTTTTCCTGAAAATACTTTTTAACCTCTTCGATGACTTGGATCCCTAGATTCGTACGGGCATCCAACATGGTTAATAGTACTCCCTCTATTTTTAAATGCGGATTAAGATTTTTTTGCACTAGACGCACAGTGTTTAAAAGCTGACTCAACCCTTCGAGCGCATAATATTCACATTGAATCGGAATGATTACCGAATCAGCAGCTGTAAGGGAATTGATCGTCAAAATCCCAAGGGATGGAGGACAATCAATGATGATGTAGTCATAATTATTTTTAACCGCATTTAGGGCTTTTTTCAATTTCAACTCTCTGGAAATCGTTGATACTAATTCGATCTCCGCCCCCGCTAATTGAATGGTCGCCGGGATGATGTGCAGTCCTTCATTTTGAGTTTCGAGTATCGTTTCTAGAGGATTTACTTCATTAATGAGAATGTCATATATACAATTCGCTACGTCCGCCTTGTTGATGCCAACGCCGCTGGTAGTGTTGCCTTGAGGATCGATATCAACTAGAAGCACTCTTTTTCCTAATGTAGCCATACCGGCACCTAGGTTCACAGAGGATGTTGTTTTACCGACACCGCCTTTTTGATTTGCTATGGCAATAATCTTGGACACTAATTTCACCTCGAATAGTTAGGAAGAATCTTCTCGTAGATCGCAAGTACAAACGGCCAAACTATGTTACTTTATATAGGCTAAAACTCTAAAATGCAGGACTGAGCAATACATCCTGGTTCAAGTCACACAAAAGGCGGCCAATCACTTTAAGGCCGCCTTCAGCTTTTGAAACAATTTATCTTTTGGGGATTTGGATTACAATCTCGTAATGGTCACCACGGTCATTTTCTGACGTTTTGATTTCCATACCTGAGCCTGACACCATATCAATAGATTGACGAATTGTATTAAGAGCTAGACGAACATCCTTGGTATAGGAGACCCGTTTTGACTTTTTAGTTTGTGAGACTTGTTTATAGAAAGCAATACGAGCTTCCGTCTGTTTAACATTTAATCCTTTTGCAATAATCTCTGCCAAAACTTTTAATTGCATTTCCACACTATCCAGTGATAAGAGTGAACGCGCATGTCTTTCGGAAATCTGACGTTCCATCAATGCTGTCTTAACCTCTTCAGGTAAGTGGAGTAAACGAATCTTATTCGCTATAGTCGACTGACTCTTGCCTAAGCGTTGTGCTAAGCTTTCTTGTGTTAATTGATGAAGATCAATTAACTTCTGATAAGCGACAGCTTCTTCTATGGAGGTCAAACCTTCACGCTGTAGATTTTCTATGAGCGCAATAGATGCAGCCTGCGAATCATTGAACTCACGGACAATAGCAGGGATCGTCTCTAAACCAAGCTTTTTAACTGCCCGCCAGCGCCGTTCACCTGCGATGATCTCATATATAGAATCTCGCATACGGACAACAATAGGCTGAATGACACCATGAGTTTTAATTGTCTGACATAACTCATCAATTTTGTCATCATCGAATATAGTCCGTGGTTGGTAAGGACTGCTAACGACCTCATGAACTGGTATTTGTTTGATTTCTTCTCCGCTGCTCCGCTCGTTAAACCCAAATAGCTTGGTAAATTGTTCTTTCATTCCGTTCATAACCACCTAATTTCGTTATAGTACGATCTTCTTGACCTTCTTCACGGAAAGCATATCGTACAGCAATCTAAAACATTCTGATATTATGGAATTACCTATAATGAACAGGCATCATAATCTCTCCTTCTTTCGAACAAGAGTACAGAGAAGGAGTTATATACAAAATTAAAGTCTACTATGCTATTCTATCACTTTTCTCTACATAATCATATTCTCCGTAAAGACCTATTTTTCCTGCATTTTTACAGGTGCACAACCAAATCAGCTTATAAATCTAATTTTCATCTAAATTGATATTTATCGATTTTTGTTATCATCATCTTCATAAAAAAAGAGCATTCCCTTTGTTCAAAGGGAATGCTCTTAAAGGAACTTTGAGTATCGGCAATGTTTCACGTGAAACATTATTTCATCAATGGCGTTTTGGCAGGAATTCCCGCTTTTCTTGGATATTTAGCTGGTGTTGCTCCTGTCTTACGGATCATAACAATATGTCGATCCGACTCCTCCACTGGTAAGCTGAACGACTCCACTTTGCTGAGTTCAGCACGAAGCTCTTTTAAGCTGTACTTAGCTTCGCTTAATTCCTCTGAAGGATCGCTGCCCTTCATTGCAGCGAACACCCCATCTTTGCGTGTGAAGGGAAGACAAAATTCATTCAATAAAGACAGTCTTGCTACCGCACGTGCTGTAACCAAATCATAGGCATCACGATGAGTGAACTTGCGCGCGACATCCTCTGCCCGCCCATGGATCAATTGTACATCAGTTAATCCCAATGTCGTACTTACATGCTGCAGAAATGAAATTCGTTTATTGAGCGAATCAACAATCGTTAGCTTCAAATGAGGAAAACATATTTTAAGTGGAATTCCTGGAAAACCAGCTCCTGAACCGATATCTGCGAGATTGGTGATCTCGTTAATATCAAGGAAAAAAGCTAATGAAATAGAATCATAGAAATGCTTCGTATATACCTGCTCTCGCTCAGTTATACCCGTGAGATTCATTTTTTCATTCCAGGATACGAGTTCCTTATAATATAGATCAAATTGTGCTAACTGTTCTGCTGTAAGGGATATGCCTCGTTCCTGTAATAGTTGTGTGAATTGAACTTCCGTATTATCCATAGCTTATCCTTTCGCCGCGGTTACCCGGTTGTAATGCTCAAGATATACAAGAAGAATGGAAATATCAGCAGGTGTAACTCCCGCAATCCGAGAAGCCTGCCCGATAGAGATCGGGTGAATCTTAGTCAGCTTCTGCCGCGCTTCCATCGCTAATCCATGGATTTCATTATAATTAATGTCATCTGGAATTTTCTTCTTCTCCATCTTTTGCAGGCGCTCCACATGTTGAAGTTGTTTTTCTATATATCCGGCATATTTAATTTGGATTTCTACTTGCTCTTTCATTTCTGCATCCAGCATCTCTGGTGATGGTGATACTTGATCAACAAAACTATATACAAGCTCTGGGCGCCGCATCAGAACAAGCAAATTGCTACCATCTACAATAGGTGCCGATTCATATTGCGCTAGTACTTGATTTACATCAACAGGTTTAACCTTTGTTTCTTGCAGACGAACAATTTCACGCTCCACCCGTTCTTTCTTATCTGTGAAGTTATCAAACCGTTCCTGTGTGATCAAACCAATGTCGTAACCGATAGGTGTAAGTCTTAGATCTGCATTGTCATGGCGAAGCAACAAACGATATTCTGCACGTGAAGTAAGCAGACGGTATGGTTCATTCGTTCCCTTAGTCACGAGATCATCAATGAGTACACCAATGTATCCCTGTGAACGATCTAGAATTACGGGTTCTTTGTCTTGCACTTTGCGTGCTGCATTAATTCCAGCCATAACCCCTTGGCCTGCTGCTTCCTCATAACCGGAAGTGCCATTGATTTGTCCAGCAGTGAACAGACCTGGAAGACGTTTAGTTTCAAGAGATGGCCATAGCTGTGTAGGTACCATTGCATCATATTCAATAGCATAGCCGTTACGCATCATCTCTACCTTTTCCATACCAGGGATGGAACGTAAGATAGCTAGCTGTACATCCTCAGGAAGACTAGTGGACAGACCTTGTACATAGTATTCCGATGTATTTTTTCCCTCTGGCTCTAAAAAGATCTGATGCTTAGATTTATCACTGAATCTTACGACCTTATCTTCTATAGAAGGGCAATAACGTGGGCCAGTTCCTTCGATAATACCTGTGAACATTGGCGCACGATGAAGGTTATCATTAATAATCTGATGAGTAACCTCAGAGGTATACGTTAACCAACAAGGAAGTTGTTCGTTATCGGATGATTTCGTTTCGAACGAAAAGAATTTCGGTTCATCGTCACCTGGTTGAATTTCTGTCTTAGAGAAATCGATCGTATCACGATGTACACGTGGTGGAGTACCTGTTTTAAAACGCACCAATTCAAACCCAAGCTCCCGCAAATTCTCAGAAAGCTTCACGGATGGCTGTTGATTGTTAGGTCCACTTTCATATGTTAGCTCACCCATAATCACTTTACCGCGCAGGTAAGTACCTGTTGTCAGGATAACAGTCTTACTATGGTATTCGGTGCCAGTCTTCGTAACTACACCTACACAACGTCCATCCTCAACGATTAAACGCTCAACCATCCCTTGACGAAGTGTCAAATTAGGCGTTTTCTCCATAGTTTCCTTCATTGTATGTTGATAAAGGAATTTATCAGCTTGTGCACGTAAAGCATGTACTGCTGGTCCTTTACCTGTATTCAGCATACGCAGTTGAATGAATGTCTTATCTATATTGCGGCCCATTTCTCCGCCAAGCGCATCAATTTCACGCACTACATGTCCTTTGGCAGGTCCGCCTATGGACGGATTGCAGGGCATGAATGCAACCATATCCAGGTTAATTGTGATCATTAACGTACTGCAACCCATCCGGGCTGCAGCCAGTGCTGCTTCACAGCCAGCATGACCAGCGCCAATGACGATAACGTCATAGTTGCCTCCATCATAACTCATGTCCTGTTTCCCCCTTGAAATTATATTAAATCGTGAATCTTATTTTCCTAAACAAAATTGTGAGAATATTTGGTCTAACAAAGAGTCAGCTGCAGTATCGCCAATTATTTCCCCAAGCTGTTCCCATGCGAGCCGTACATCGATTTGAATCATATCAATCGGTATATACTGTTCTGCAGCATCGTATGCATCTTGAAGTGATTTATAGGCTTTTTTGAGCAGGGCTATATGTCTCACATTACTCACATATGTCAAGTCACCCGATTCCAGCTTTCCACCAAAAAAGAGTGTCGAAATGGCATCTTCAAGTTTGTCTAGACCTTCCTCTTCCAGAACGGACATCGGTACAATGTTAGACTCCTCAAAAAACGAGAGCAACTTATCCTTATCCAGTTTGGACGGTAAGTCCATTTTATTCATGATTACTAGGCACTGTCTACCGTGTATTTGTTCCATCAATGCCAATTCATCCTCATGCAGCTCTTCATTAGCATTCAGCACAAGTAGAATCAGGTCGGCGTCACTAACTGCCGCTTTGGAGCGCTCCACCCCAATTTTCTCAACAACATCCATCGTTTCACGAATTCCCGCAGTATCGAGCAGCTTAAGCGGTATATTATTTATCGTTATAAATTCTTCTATTACATCACGTGTTGTTCCCGGAATATCTGTTACAATCGCTTTATTCTCACGAGCTAATGCATTTAGCAATGATGATTTACCAACGTTCGGACGTCCGACAATAGCTGTCGTAATCCCTTCACGAAGTATTTTTCCTTCATTAGATGTCTTAAGCAGCTTTGTTATTCCCTCCATAACCTCACTGCTTTTATCTTTAATAAATTCAGCTGTCATGGATTCTACATCATGTTCTGGATAATCTATATTCACTTCAATATGAGCCAGCATCTCAATAAGTGTGTGGCGTAAAGCATGAATTCGATCCGATAAGGATCCGCTAACCTGTTTTAAAGCTACAGAAAAAGCCCGGTCAGACTTAGAGCGAATCAGATCAATAACAGCCTCAGCCTGCGATAAATCGATACGTCCGCCCAAGAAAGCACGCTTGGTGAACTCCCCCGGCTCGGCTAACCTTATCTCCTGCTGCAGAAGTAAGTCCATCACTCTTCTTACAGAAATTACACCGCCATGAGCACTGATCTCTACTACATCCTCGGTCGTAAAAGAACGTGGTCCTTTCATAACGGTTACCAACACTTCTTCCATCTTCTCTCCGTTATCAGGACTGACGATATGTCCGTAATGAACGGTATGCGATTCCGCTTCAGTTAATGGAATTCGGCTGCGAAATAATGGTGCCACTTGGGAAATAGCCTGTGGGCCACTTACCCGAATAATAGCAATTCCTCCCTCGCCTAATGCCGTCGATACGGCAGCAATGGTGTCACTAAGCATGCTGTTTTTCACCCCAAAACTTATATTTTTTGAATAGAAACGTTCTTTTATTTTTAAAAAAACAATGACCCCTTACATTGGTCAAGGAGTCATTGCATCCATATAGTCTTTACTTCAAGGTTATAACGACGCGGCGATTTGGCTCTTCGCCTTTACTGAGGGTACTCACTTGCCGATGATCCTGTAACCTGGAGTGGATAATCTTGCGCTCCTGAGGAGACATTGGCTCCAGTACTACCTCTTTACGAGTGCGAATTACACGTCCGGCTAAACGATCAGCCAGCTCTTCAAGCGTTTTTTTACGGCGCTCACGGAAGTTCTCTGCATCTAACACAAGCCGTATAAAACTGTCGGAATAACGGTTAGCTACAATATTAGCCAAATACTGTAGAGCATCGAGAGTTTGTCCTCTTCTGCCAATTAACAGTCCCAAATCTGGACCGGAAATTTGCAGAATCGTGGATTCCTTGGTGTGGACGATTTCTACCTCCACTTCGAGCCCCATGCTCTTAGCGACATCCACAATGAAATGAACGGCTTCTTGGTAAGCTTCCTCCACCGGTTGTCCGGAATCTTGGCGTGGCACACCGCCGATGGCCTCCTGTTTGCTCTCTCTTGCTGACTGTTGAGGCAGTGACGGAGCACTCGCCGCTGATGCCGGTGCGGCTTCGGCTATCAAGGTTAGTTCAACCTTGGCACCTTTCGCACCGATCAATCCCAGGAATCCTCTTGATGGCTGCTCAAGTACGTTGACCGTTACCCGGTCCTTTTGAACTCCAAGCTGGGTTAGTCCCCGTTCTACAGCTTCTTCAATGGTTTTCCCTGTTGCGACGACTTTGCTCATTTTGACTTTTTGGCTCCCTTCGATGACTTGTTGCCGCCTTTGCTCTTCGGAGCAGGACTGGAGTCATCTGTACTTTTTACAGCACTTGCGATTGCCAATTTGTGTTTATCGTTGTTGCGGTATAAGAAGTAGTTCTGAATAATAGTGTAAAGGTTACTGTACACCCAGTATAGTGGCAAGGCTGCAGGGAAGTTGTACGACATAACGAAGATCAGAACTGGATAGATCATCATCATGAACTGCATTGGCCCTTGTTGTTGCACTGGGTTCATTTTGGTCATCATTCTAGTTTGAATAAATGTTGTTAATGCTGCTAGCACTGGTAAGATAAACAGATGATCCGGTTTACCTAGCTCCAGCCACAAGAAGGTGTGCTCCCGTAGATGTGGATTATAGTAGATCGAGTTGTAGAGAGCGATAAAGATAGGCATTTGAACGATCAGCGGTAAACAACCCGCCATTGGGTTAACCTTGTTCTCTTGGAACAAACGCATTGTTTCTTGCTGCACCTTTTCAGGTGTGTCTTTATATTTTTTCTGGATCTTTTGGAGTTCCGGTTGAATGGCTTGCATTGCACGCGAGCTCTTCACCTGTTTAATAGTAAGCGGAAGAATCAACGTGCGGACAATAATAACCATCACAAGTACGGCTAAACCATATTCTCCGTTAAACCAATCTGCAAACTTGTCCAAGGCAATGGCGAAATAATACACTACATTACTTTGCCAGAAGCCTCCATTCTTCAAATCCTCCGTAGTGTGCGTAACAGCAGTCGACGGAGCGCATCCCGACAGAACAGCTAACGACAACACCATTACCGTGATGAGGAGAAACCATTTTCCTCGTCTAGTCTTCATTAGAGACACTTCAAAACCCCTCTCTTAAACATTCCATTCCACCGTAAATCATACCATAATTATGAATACAAATAAACAAGCCTCTTAAGCACCCTTTATTTGCGGGAAGCCTTGAGTAGCTTGGCTTTACGAAGCACATGCAGCACACTTTTTTCGAGCTCTGCATACTCCATGGAAAGCGCTCCTTTTCTTACGATAAACACCATGTCTAAGCCACCTGCAATCTCGGGTTCATGGTGACGGACGATTTCCTTAACTAATCTTCTCATACGGTTACGGACAACCGCGTTTCCGACCTTTTTGCTAACAGACACACCTACTCTAAATCGCTCTACCTCTTTTTTGCCAAACCAATACACTACAAATTGATGATTCGCAAATGACTTCCCATGGCGGTATACACGACTGAAGTCGGCACGGTTTCGTAAACGTAACTTTTTGTGCACGGGAATCTCCTTCATAAAAATCCGGTTTAAGTGTCCCTCCGAATTTTTTCTTCTAATAGTATAGGCATTTGCAAGCAGCCATAAACGACCACATTCACTGTGCTGAAATTAAGCTTCTATATATAGTAGGAAAAATAATTTCAACTTCTCACAAAATATTTCTCAATATACGTTAAATAGCCCCGCAAAGTGTAGCTAGCGCATTAAGCGAGATCCTAGACTTTTGCAGAGCAATAATAATAAAAAGCAGTAAAAAAAGACCACCGCAGTGGTCCCTTAGTGGCCTAACTTACGCACTCAAAACTTTTCTGCCTTTCAAGCGGCGAGCTGCCAGCACTTTACGGCCGTTTTTCGTGCTCATTCTTTTACGGAAACCGTGAACCTTACTACGTTTGCTCACATTTGGTCTAAATGTCGGTCTCATAATTGCACCTCCCTTACAGGAACTTAATTACTGTCATATAAGCAGAAACGGACTAAGCCGTCCTTATAGTAGGGACAGTATCTACAAGAATCATCATTTTTATATATCGAGACATATCCTTACAGAAAACACCTTTATATATTTAAACACATTTTATGAGCAAAAGTCAACCTAGTAACCGGCTTGTTCCTCCCCCTCAAGCTCAGGTGTTTATCCACAACTCTCCCCAGAAAAAAAGTAATCCACAAGATATGACAGTTATCCACCTGTGATCAAAAAATAAAGTCGACTGCTCACAGTTGAGCACAACCTGTGTATAAAATTATCGAACCTTTGGCGTAAAGTGTCGAACCGTAAACAAATTATCAACAATATGTAGTGGTGTTCCTAATAATTGTACACAAGTGCTTGAATTTGTGGATAAAATAGCCCTGCTCATTGAAAAATAAGGGGCGTTTTGCTATGATGGTATTACTTTTGAATGTGAATAGATTTGTTTGTTCTCTTAATTATCAACAAGCTGTGGATAAAGTTGTGAACAAATCAAATTTATCCATATTTTTTTGTCTCTTCATATTGCCTACTGGGGATAAATATCAGCACCAACCTATTTTCTTCGACATTTCCACTTCATGGCTGATGCCACATTTGGAAGATTTAAAGGAGTGACAGTCT